>CAWAWN010000003.1:0-1379205 GCA_963785815.1 uncultured Microthrixaceae bacterium | reverse complement strand
GGCCGGAGCTGGCCCGGCTGGCAGCCGGGGTGGCGCGACGGCCACACTGGAGGGTCCATGGCCGTCTCCGCCCCCGGGTCCGTCGATCCACCCGACCTGTCCGATCTGGGAGCCGAGCCCCCCGAGGTGGGGCACCGGCGCTGGCTCCGCCCGAGCCGCCTGGCGGTCATCGCCACCTGCGTCCTCATCGGGGGGATGTGGGTGCTGGCCTACGTCTGGACGGCGGTGGCACCGACGGTGGACAAGCTCTCGAGCCCCACCTTCGCCCAGCAGGCCGAACCCATCTGCAAGGTCACCGCCGGCCAGCTGGCTGCCCTGCCGCCCGCCCAGAAGTCCCCCGACAACGTGGCCCGGGCCGACGTCGTCGACCAGACCAACCGCGACCTGCGCACCATGCTGACCCGGCTCGCAGCCATCACCCCATCGGGCAAGGACGGACGCATCGTGTCCGAGTGGCTGAGCGACTACCGGGTCTACGTGGGCAACCGGGAGGACTACGCCCGGCGGTTGCGCACCGACCCCGCGGCCCGCTTCTACGAGGACCAGAAGGTGGCGGGCGAGCAGATCAGCATCCCCATCGACAGCCTGGCCACGGCCAACCACATGGACGACTGCGTGGCCCCCGAAGACCTGTCCTGAGGCGCCGGCACGCGGGCCGCGGATCCCGAGGCGAAATCGGCGAGGCCGGCAGGTCGCCACTCCCCTAGCTTGACCGGCATGTCCGCCGGGATCCGCACCATCGAGGTCGACGAGGTCGCCCGCTGGGTCGACGCCATGCGCACCGGGTTCCTCGACCTGCCAGCGCCGGACGACACCGAAGCCGCCTTCCGGGCGACCCACTTCGACCTCGATCACGTGTGGGCCGCGGTCGACGGCGAACGCATCGTCGGCACGTTGCGCAGCTTCGACACCACCCTGGCCGTCCCCGGTGATCGGGTGGTCTCGGCCGCGGCGTTGACCCACGTCACGGTGTCGCCCAGCCATCGCCGCCGGGGCCTGCTCTCCCAGATGATCACCAGCGACCTGCGCCGCTGCGCCGAGCGAGGCGACGCGGTGGGCGCGCTGGTGGCCGCCGAATGGCCGATCTACGGACGGTTCGGGTACGGCCCGGCGACCGAGTCGGTGCGCCTCGAGGTCGACGCCCGCGGCCTGGTCATCCTCGGCGACCGCCGCGGATCGGTGGATCTGGTCGACCGCGACACCTTCGTCGAGGTGGCCGGCGAGATCTACGAGCGGTTCCAGCCCACCCAGCCCGGTGCCATCGGACGCCCGAACTGGTGGTGGGACGTCACCCAGGGCCGGGCCGAGATCGCGGGGCGCACGACGCCCGCCTTCCACGTGATCGGTCGTGACGACGAGGGACGTCCCGACGGGTTCCTGAGCTACCGGGTCAAGGACCACTGGGAGGGCCAGCGCCCGCGCAACACGGTGGAGGTGCACGACCTGGTCGGGCTCGACACCGCGGCCAGCAACCGCCTCTGGCGCTACTGCCTCGAGATCGACTGGGTGACCACGGTGTCCTCCGGCGACCACTGCGTGAGCGATCCCCTGCGCTGGAGCCTGGGCGACGCCCGGGCCATGGCCGAACACGAACGCACGGACCTGCTGTGGGTCCGGCTGCTGGACGTCCCCGCCGCCCTGGCCGGGCGCCGCTACCTGTGCCCGGGCCGGGTCGTGCTCGAGGTGGACGACGGCATGGGTCTGGCCGGTGGACGGTTCGTGCTCGAGGCCGGTCCGGACGGAGCCGAGTGCGCCGTGACCACCGAGGCGGCCGACCTGGACCTGTCCGTGTCGACCCTGTCCAGCGCCTACCTGGGCGGGTACGCCCTGGCCGACCTGGCCCGGGGCGGACGGATCGACGAGCGCCGTCCGGGCGCGCTGGCCGTGGCCGACGCCATGTTCCGCTGGCACCAACCCCCCTGGTGCGTCACGCACTTCTGAGCAAGGAGAACCCCCGGGTGGCCAGGCGGTGGATGCCCGGGTCGACGTCGAGGGTGGCGAGCTCCTCGAGGGTGACCCAGCGCAGGGCGTCGGACTCGTGGTTGCCGACCGCCTCGGCGCCGGGAGGAGCCAGCACCAGGTGGCGGACGTCGAGGTGCAGGTGCGGCGGGTCGCCGCCGAAGTCCACCTGGTGGATGTCCAGGTCGATGGCGGGGACGACCACGGCCAGGTCGGCGATGCCCGACTCCTCGGCCGCCTCGCGCCGGGCCACGGCGGCCAGGTTGGCGTCGCCGTCAGCATGGCCGCCGGGCTGGAACCACCGGTGCGCCTTGGCGTGCAGCAGCATGAGGACGCGCCCGCCCGTGTGGTCGACCACCAGCGCCGAGCCGGTCAGGTGGCCTTCGGCGCAGGACCGGGACAGGGCGTCGGGGTGACGGTCGACGAAGGCCAGCATGCGCTCCCGGGCGGCCGCCTGGTCGGCATCGGGCGGCCGGTAGGCGGCGAGCTGCGCCCGGGCCTCGGCCAACGACCGGCTCGGTGCCAGCCGACGATCTCCGGCCTCCAGCAGCTCGTAGCTCGGATCCGGCGACATCGGTGGGCTCCTGCGATCAGCCGGGACGTGACAGGTTCGGGTCGCCGGGAACGTACCAGCGCCACGGGCGAGCGGCCGCCACCCGGATGCCGATGCGCGGGCTGCGGCCGGGGCGGTCCGGCGGTGCCACCCCGTCGTCGACGATCCGCACCGGCGAGCCGGGCGCCACCAGGTCGACGCCGTCCAGGGCCCGGTCGATGCCCAGGGCCTGGGCCAGCCGGGCCGGGCCGGCACCCAGGTCGCGGTCGCGCCGAGCCACCGAGCGTCCGGCTCCGCGCGCCTGGCGCATCTGGTCCAGCCCCTGCAGCGGGGCGCCGGCGCGCAGCAGCACGGCGGTGGGCACCCCGGGCCGGCCGCAGACCACGTTGGCGCACCAGTGCATCCCGTAGGTGAAGTACACGTAGAGGTGACCGGCCGGGCCGAACATGACGGCGTTGCGAGGCGTCAGGCCGCCGTAGGCGTGGCTGGCCGGATCGTCGGCCCCGGCGTAGGCCTCGACCTCGACGATCCGCATGCGGAGATCGCCCCGCACCAGCACCTTGTTCAACAGCTCGGGCGCCACCTCGAGGCTGGATCGGGCGTAGAACGAGCGGGGCAGGCGTCGTCCCCGTCCGCTCATCCGGCGTCGGGCCCGCCCAGGTGGGCCCGCACCTCCGCCGGGGGCGGCGCCGGCCGGGAGCGGCCCGTCTCGATCCCGACGTAGGTCATCTCCGCCTGCATGATCCGCTGCGGCCCCACCGTGGCGACCACCTGGACGACGAACGAGGTGCGACCCCACCGCACCACCTCGAGGGCCAGGTCGACGACATCGCCCACGGTGGCGCCCGCCAACCAGTCGATCTCGGCGTGGCGCACCATGAAGTCCCAGCCCTGGGTCTCGAAGTCGCGCTCGAGGGTGCGCATCCACCGATCCATGGCGTCGTCGATCCAGGCCAGGTGGTGGGCGTTGAACACCACGCCCTGCTGGTCCACCTCGCCGTAGCGCACCTGGAGCTGGTGGTGGAAGCCCGTCACGCGCTCACACCGGGCTCAGTCGCCGGCCGGCGTCCCGGCCCCGCCCACCCGGGCCGCGTCCGTGGCCAGGCGGGCCTCGAAGGCCACCAGCTGCTCGGCCACCGGACCAGGTCCAGCTCCACCGTGGGTCGTGCGTCGTCGCACGGCCACCCCAGGACCGAGCAGGTCGACCGCGTCGGGGCCGAGCTGGGGCTCGGCCGACACCAGCTCGGCCAGGTCGACGCCCTCGGTGAGCGACCGCCGGACCAGCGTCCCCACCAGGGCGTGGGCCTCACGGAACGGCACACCACCGGCCACCAGGTGCTCGGCCAGATCGGTGGCGGCCACCTCCGGGCCGTCCGCCGCCGCGGCCATGGCCTCGAGGTGGAAGGTGGCCGTGTCCAGCAGGCCGGCCATGGCCACCAGACCCAGGTTGACCTGGGACAGGGCGTCGAAGAGCGGCTCCTTGTCCTCCTGCAGGTCGCGGTTGTAGGCCAGGGGCAGGCCCTTCAGCGTGGCCAGCAGGCCGGCCAGGTCGCCGATGAGCCTCCCGCTCTTGCCCCGGGCCAGCTCGGCGATGTCCGGGTTCTTCTTCTGCGGCAGCATCGAGCTGCCGGTGGCGTACTCGTCGGCCAGGCCCAGGAACCCGAACTCGGCCGAGGACCACAGCACGACCTCCTCACCCAGGCGGGACAGGTGCACCCCGACCAGGGTGAGCACGAACAGGGCCTCGGCCACGAAGTCCCGGTCGGACACGGCGTCGAGCGAGTTGTCGAACACGGCGGCGAACCCCAGGTCGGTGGCCACCCCGGCCGGATCCAGGGGCAGCGACGAACCGGCCAGCGCGCCGGCGCCCAGGGGTGACACGTCCAGACGCCGCCGGCAGTCGAGCAGCCGGTCGACGTCGCGGGCCAGGGCCCACCCGTGGGCCAGCAGGTGGTGGGCCAGCAGCACCGGCTGCGCCCGTTGGAGGTGGGTGTAGCCGGGCAGGTAGGCGTCGCCCGCACCCCGGGCCCGCTCGACCAGCACCTGCTGGAGGGCCAGCACCCGCCCGGCCGTGGTCACCAGCTCGCGCTTGGTGAACAGGCGCAGGTCGGTGGCCACCTGGTCGTTGCGGCTGCGGCCGGTGTGCAGCTTGGCCCCGGCCGGGCCGGCGATCTCGGTGACCCGCCGCTCGACCGCGGTGTGGATGTCCTCGTCGGACGGCACGAAGGCGAAGGTGCCGTGGTCGAGCTCCGCGCCCACCTGGTCGAGGGCAGCCAGCACGGCGTCGGCCTCGACCAGGCTGAGCACGCCCGCCCGCACCAGGCCCCGCACGTGGGCGCGGGAGCCGGCCAGGTCGTCGACGGCCAGCACCTGGTCGTAGGGCAGGCTCACCGTGTAGCCCAGCAGCGCCTCAGACGGGCCGCCCTCGAAGCGGCCGTGCCACAGGGTGCTCACGCCGCGCCCCCGTCGGCAGGCTCGCCGGCCGCGGTGGCGTGGGCGTGGCCCGGTCCCTGCTGGGCCGACCAGGTCTGGAGCCCGAGGCCCCACAACCGCACGAAGCCCTCGGAGTCGGCGTGGTTGAACGAGTCGGCGGCCTCATAGGTGGCCAGCCCGTAGTCGTAGAGCGAGTGGGGGCTGCGCCGTCCCACCACGAAGCAGCGGCCCGGTTCGAGGCGCAGGCGCACGTCGCCGGTCACGAAGCGCTGGCTCTCGTCGATGAACGCGTCGTAGGCGGCCTTGAGGGGCGAGTACCACTGCCCGTCGTACACCAGGTCGGCGTAGCGGCCCTCCAGCCGCTGCTTCTCGTGGAACAGGTCACGCTCGAGGCAGACGCTCTCCAGGTCCACGTGGGCCATGATCAGCGCCAGGGCGGCCGGCGCCTCGTAGGTCTCACGGCTCTTGATGCCCACCCGTCGGTTCTCCACCATGTCGAGCCGACCCCAGCCGTACGCCCCCACCAGGTCGTTCAGCTCGACGATCAGCTCGTGCAGCGGCAGGTCGCGCCCGTCGAGCGAGACGGGCGTGCCCTGCTCGAAGCCGACGGTGATCTCGCGGGCCTCACCGGCGCGCACCGTGGTCATGGACCAGACGCCCTCGGGCGGGCGGGCCCAGGGATCCTCCATCTCGCCGCACTCGATGGCCCGGCCCCAGAGGTTGTCGTCGATGGAGTAGAGCTGCTCCCTGGTGGCCCGGACGGGGATGTCGAAGCGGGCCGCGTACTCGATGGAGTCCGCCCGGGTCATCCCCCAGTTGCGCACCGGGGCCACCACCTCGAGGTCGGGGGCCAGCGAGCGGGTGGCCACCTCGAAGCGCACCTGGTCGTTGCCCTTGCCCGTGCAACCGTGGGCCACGGCGTCGGCGTCGAAGCGCCGGGCCACCTCGACCAGGTGGCGCACGATGACCGGCCGCGACAGGGCCGACACCAGCGGGTAGCGGTTCTCGTACAGGGCGTTGGCTCTCAGGGCCGGGCCCACGAAGTCGCAGGCGAACTCCTCCCGGCAGTCGACCACCACGGCGTCGATGGCCCCGGCGGCCACCGCCCGGGAGGCCAGGGCCTCCCAGTCGCCGCCCTGGCCCACGTCGCAGGCCACGGCCACCACCTCGACGCCCATCTCCTCGATCATCCAGCGCACGGCCACGGACGTGTCCAGGCCTCCGCTGTAGGCCAGGACCACTCGGTTCGGCATGGAACTCCTCAGCTCTCGTCGCAGGTTGGGGACAGGCGGGACATCAGGCCGAGAGCCCCGCCAGGTCGGCGAGCACCTCGGCCACGTGAGCACCGCCCACGTCCTCGGCGACCACCACGATGAGGGTGTCGTCGCCGGCCACGGTGCCCAGCATCTCGGGCAGCCCGGCCCGGTCCAGGGCGGACGCCACCACATGGGCCGATCCCGGCGGCGTGCGCAGCACCACCAGGTTGCCCGAGTGCGCCACCTCGACCACCCAGTCGCCGCACACCCGCCGGAGGTGATCCTCCGGGGCCAGCTGCTGCTTGGGCAGCGCCGGGATGGCATAGGCGCTCTCGCCGCCCGGCACCCGGACCTTGATGGCCCCCAGGTCGTCGAGGTCGCGCGAGACCGTGGCCTGGGTGGCCAGACAGCCGTGCTCGGCCAGCAGCTCGACCAGCTGGCCCTGGTTCTCGACCGCGCCCTGCTCGATGAGCTTGCCGATGAGGTGCTGTCGCTGCGGCTTGCCCAACTTGCTGCTCGGCGTCACCGCCGACGACTTGCTGCTCGGCGTCACCGCCGACGACTTGCTGCTCGGCGTCACCGCCGACGACTTGCTGCTCGGCGTCACCGCCGACGACTTGCTGCTCGGCGTCACCGCCGACGGCTTGCTGCTCGGCGGCTTGGTCTCGGTCATGGCTGCTCCAGCAGCCAGCTGAGCAGCCCGCGAGCGGCGTGCATGCGGTTGGCGGCCTGGAGCCAGACCCGGCTCTGGGGCCCGTCGACCACCGAGGCGGCGACCTCCTCGCCCCGGTGGGCGGGCAGGCAGTGCAGGAAGATGGCCTTCGGCTGGGCCCCGGCCAGCAGGCGGTCGTCGACGCCGAAGCCCTCGAACGCCCGTCGGCGCGACTCGGCCTCCGCCTCCTGGCCCATGGACGTCCACACGTCGGTGTAGACCACGTCGGCGCCGGCCACGGCCTCGACCGCCCGGTCGAACAGCTCGACCTCGACCCCGGCCAGGCGGATCCGATCGAGGTCGGTGGCCGACAGCTCGAAGCCGGGCGGGCTCGCCACCCGCACCTGCATGCCCACGGCGCCGGCGCCCAGCACCAGCGACCGGCACACGTTGTTGCCGTCGCCCACGTAGGTGACCACCCGGCCTTCGCACGCGCCCAGCTCCTGGCGGATGGTGAGCAGGTCGGCCAGGGCCTGCATGGGGTGGCCGGCGTCGGAGAGGAGGTTCACCACCGGGACCGCATCGAGGGCGGCCATGCGCTCGACCTTGGCGTGCTCGAACACCCGGGCCCCGATGGCCGCGTGGTAGCAGGCCAGGGTGCGGGTGACGTCCTCGACGCTCTCGCGCACGTCCAGGCCGACCTCCTCGCCCCGGATGGTGACGGGGTGGCCGCCCAGCTGCACCACGGCCATCTCCATCGAGTTGCGGGTGCGGGCCGAGGGCTTCTCGAAGATCAGGGCCATGCCCCGCCCGGCCAGGACCGGGGCCGACGACGCGGCCTCGGCCCGGTCCAGCACCTCCACCACCTCGTCGGGGCCGAGGTCGTCGATCTCGAGCAGATGCCTCACAGCTCGTCCTCCCGGGCTTGGCCGAGCACGCCGGCCAGGATGGCCACCGCCTCGTCGATCTCGTCATCGGACACCAGCAGCGGCGGGGCCACCCGGATGGTGGTCGGGGTCACCGCGTTCACGATGAGCCCGGCGTCCAGGGCGGCGGCGGCCACCCGCCGGGCATCGAGGCCCTCGGTCAGCTCGGCGCCCAGCAGCAGGCCCGCGCCCCGCACCGACACGACCTCGGGCAGCGCCTCGATGGCGGCCTGCAGGCGGGCCCCGGCCCGGGCCGCCCGACCAGGCGCGTCCTCGCGGGCCATGACGGCCAGCACGGCCCGAGCCGCGGCCGCGGCCAGGGGCTGGCCGCCGAAGGTGCTGCCGTGGTCACCGGGCTGCATCACCGCGGCGATGTCGCGGCGGGCCCAGCAGGCCCCGATTGGCACGCCGTTGCCCAGGGCCTTGGCCAGGGTCACCACGTCGGGCGTGATGCCGTAGTGCTCGAAGCCGAACCAGCGGCCGGTGCGACCCAGGCCCGTCTGGACCTCGTCGACCATGAGCAGGGCGCCGCGCTCCGCGCACAGCCGGGCCACCCCCTGGAAGTAGGCCACGGTGGCCGGGTTGACCCCGCCCTCGCCCTGGATGGGTTCGAGCAGCACGGCCGCCACCGAAGGATCGAGGGCGGCCTCCAGGGCGTCCAGATCGTCCCAGGCCACGTGGCGGAAGCCCTCGGGCAGGGGTTGGAAGGCCTCGTGCTTGGCCGGCTGGCCGGTGGCGTGCAGGGTGGCCAGCGTGCGGCCGTGGAACGAGCCGTAGGCGCTGACCACCACGTGGCGGCCCCGCCCGCCCCAGCGCCGGGCCAGCTTGATGGCCGCCTCGTTGGCCTCGGCCCCCGAGTTGCACAGGAAGACCTGGCCGCCGCCCCCGAGCAGCTCGTCGATGGTCACCGCCACCTCGGCGCCGGGCACCGTGGCGAACAGGTTGGAGGTGTGCAGCAGGGTGGACGCCTGGGCGGCGATGGCCTCGGCCACCTCCGGGTGGGCGTGGCCCAGTGCCACCACGGCCAGGCCCCCCAGGAAGTCGAGGTAGCGCTGCCCGGCGCTGTCCCAGATCTCGGTGCCCCGGCCCCGCACGAACTGGCGCGGCGGCGGGCCGTAGGTCGGCCAGAACGGGCAGTGGTCCCGGCCCTCGGGCACACTCGGGACGGGTGGGTGCACCGGCGCCGCCGGCGTCGTGGGCGGGTTCACGAGGCAGCTCCGATGGCGCGGGTGATCATGGTGCCGATGCCCTGGTCGGTGAACAGCTCGAGCAGCACCACGTGGGCCACCCGGCCGTCGAGCAGGTGGGCCGAGCCGACGCCGCGGTCGAGGGCGTCGAGGCAGGCGGAGACCTTGGGGATCATCCCGCCGGTGAGCGACCCGTCGGCGATCAGGGCGCGCAGCTCGGGAGCCGAGATGCGGGTGATCAGGCTGCCGGGATCCTCGACGTCGCGCAGCAGGCCCGGGACGTCGGTGAGGTATATGACCTTCTCGGCGCCCAGGGCGGCTGCCACCGACCCGGCCACGCTGTCGGCGTTGATGTTGTAGGCCTGGCCTTCGAGGTCGGCGCCGATGGTGGACAGCACCGGGATGATGTTCTCGGCCAGCAGGCGGTCGAGGATGGCGGGGTTGACGGCGGCCACGTCCCCCACGAACCCGAGCTCGGGGTTGCGCACGTGGGCGGTGATGAGCCCGGCATCCTCGCCCGACAGGCCCACGGCCAGCGGACCGTGCACGTTGATCGACGACACGATGTCGCGGTTGACCTTGCCCACCAGCACCATGCGGGCGATGTCGAGCGTCTCGGCGTCGGTCACCCGAAGCCCGTCGCGGAACTCCGGCTCCTTGCCCAGCCGGGCCATGAGCTCACCGATCTGCGGGCCGCCCCCGTGCACGACGACCACCCGGATCCCGACCGCCTGGATCAGCACCACGTCCTCGGCGAAGCGGGCCGCGGCCTCGGCGTCGACCATGGCGTTGCCGCCGTACTTGATGACGATGGTCGAGCCCAGGAACCGCCGGATGTAGGGCAGCGCCTCGACCAGCAACCCGGCCCGCTCGCTGGCCGCGGCCAGCCGTTCTGCCCCCGTCGGCTCGGCCGGCGCGCTCACGGGTACACGCCCACGGCGCTGAGCCCGGCCGACTCGTCCAGGCCGGCCAGCAGGTTGGCGCACTGCACGGCCTGGCCCGAGGCGCCCTTGACCAGGTTGTCGATGGCGGCGATGGCCACCACGTAGCCGGTGCGGGGGTCGAAGCGGGCAGTCAGGTGGGCGCTGTTGGACCCGAACGTGGCCTTGGTGGAGGGCGAGCCCTCGGTCACCACCACGAAGGGCTCCTCGGCGTAGGCCTGCCGGTAGAGGTCGAGCAGGGCACCGGTCGAGGTGGCGGCCGTGGGCCGGGCGTAGCAGGTGGCCAGGATGCCCCGGTTCATGGGCGCCAGGTGGGGGGTGAACAGCACCTGCACGGCACCGGGGGCCAGGCCGGCGGCCTCCCCCACCGCCTGCTCGATCTCGGGTGTGTGGCGATGGGTGAGCAGGCCGTAGGCGCTGAAGTCCTCGTCGACCGTGCAGAACGAGTTGGCCGGCTTGAGGCCGCGGCCGGCGCCCGACACCCCGCTGGCCGCGTCCACCACGATTCCCTGGGGCTCGATGGCGCCGCTCCGCACCAAGGGAGCCAGGGCCAGGGTGGCGGCGGTGGGATAGCAGCCGGGCGCGGCCACCCCGCTGGCACCGGCGATCTGGGCCCGGAACAGCTCGGGCAGGCCGTACACCAGCTCACCCAGCAGGTCGGGGGCGGTGTGGGCCTCGCCGTACCACGTCGGGTAGAGGTCCGGGTCGTGGAGCCGGAAGTCGGCGGCCAGGTCGACCACCCACTTCACCTGCCCCCGCAGCTCGGCCACGATGGCCTGCGAGGCCCCGTGGGGCAGGCCCAGGAAGCACAGGTCGACCCCGGCGGCCGCCCCGGGCTGGTAGGGAGCGAAGACCAGGTCGGGGTACGAGGCGGCCAGGCTGGGATAGAGCTCGGCCACGCGGGTGCCGGCCTGCGTCTCGCCCGTGGCGAGCTGGACCTGCAGCTCGGGATGGCCGGCGCAGATCCGCAGCAGCTCGGCGCCGGTGAAGCCCGACGCCCCGATGACACCCACGGAGATCATCGCACGATGATACGAAGATTCGCATAAACATGCAATTTGGAAGGGGCGACGAGCAGACCCGGGCCACCGATCCAGTGGTCGACCGCGCCCGGCGGATACGGTCGACCGGTCGCGAGTCGAGCCGGTCGGAGGGGACGATGGAGAAGCTGGTCTACCTGCTGTGGAACGGCGTGGGGCCCGCCGCCCCCGAGTGGGTCGACCGGTTGCTCGGGCCGACCGCGGATGCGCTCCTGGCCCTCGACCCGGCCGGCCTGTCGATCAGCGTGGCCGACGCCGAGGCCAGCGCCGCCAAGGTCCCCCTCCCCGCTCCCCCCGACGACCCCTCGCCGGTGGCCCTGGTGTCGGTCTGGCTGGGCTGCCACGACGATCGCGGGCCCTACGAGTCCGTCCTGACCGAGGCGGCGGATCGGCTGGCCGGCTACCTGGTGACCGAGTCGCTGCCCACCGACTACGGCCGCAACCCCTGGTCGGCACCCCGCGACTGGGCCGACGGCGAGCGGTCGCGCGGTGTGGTCATGCTCACCGTGTTCCCCAAGCCGGACCGGCTCGACGACGAGGCCTGGTACGCCCACTGGTACGGCACGCAGACCCCGATGTCGACGGCCATCCAGCCCCGGACCCGCTACGTGCGCAACGCCGTGGCCCGGGCCCTGACCCCGGGGGCCCCGCCCTACCGGGGCATCGTGGAGGAGGCGTGGCCCTCGGCCACCGACGTCAACGACCCCATGCGCTTCTACTGCGCGGACGGCGACCAGGCCCGGCTGGACGCCAACCTGGCCACCATGGTCGACAGCGTCACCGCCATGATGGACCTCGACCAGATCCGCTCGTCGGCCATGAGCGAGTACCTGCTCAAGACCCGCTGATCAACGCGGCGGCACCTGCACGCGCCAGACACGACTGGCTGCCGCCGCTCGGCGATCACCGCTCGCGGGGAACGGGGATCAGCCGCGCAGCTCGCCGTGGTGGGCGTCGGCCACCGCCGCGATCACCGCGGCCCGCACGTCGGCCACCTCGTCGTCGGTGAGCGTGCGGTCGTCGGCCTGGAGGCGCAGGGCGAAGGCGAGGCTGCGTCGATCGGGCCCGAGCGCCTCGCTGCGGAACACGTCGAACAGCCGCACCGCCCGCACCAGGGGCGCACCCGCCGCGGCGATGGTGGCCCGGACCGACCCGGCGGTCACGTCCTCGGCCACCACGAAGGCCACATCGATGTCGCTCGAGGGGTAGCGGCTCACCGGCGTGTAGGACTCGACCCCGTGGGGCAGGTCGAGGGCGGCGTCGAGGTCGACCTCCAGCCACGCCACCCGACCGTCGATGTCCAGGGCCGACAGCACGGCCGGATCGACCTCGCCGAGAGCGCCCAGCCCCCGGTCGCCGACGACCAGGCGCGCCGAGCGCCCCGGGTGCAGACCGTCGACCGGCCGCTGGTCCAGGGTGACGCCGTCGAGGCGCAGGCTGTCGCGCAGGACGCTCCAGACCTCCACCACGGCGCTGACGTCGGCATCGGCGCGCACCACGGCCAGCACCTCGCGCTCGTCGGGCAGCCCCGGACCGGCCGGGAGCCCGAAGGCCTTGCCGATCTCGAACAGCGCCACGTCGCGTTGGCGGTGCGACTGGTTGTACCGGATGCTCTTGAGCAGGCCGGGACGCAGCGAGGGCCGCAGCACCGACTCCTCGGCGGCCAGCGGGTTGGTCAGGCGGATCGACGGCTGGGGCACCCCGGCCCGGTCCAGGTCGTCGGGAGCCAGGAAGGCCAGCGGCATGGCCTCGTCGTAGCCCAGCCCCACCAGGACGTCGCGCACGAACCGGCGGTCCCGCTGGCGGGGCGTCAGGCGGCCGGCCCGCAACGAGCGGGGCACGGTGGGGGTGATGTTGGCGTAGCCGAAGTGGCGGGCCACCTCCTCGATCACGTCGATCTCGGTGGTGGTGTCGGGCCGGAAGCTGGGCACGGTCACCTGCTGCGCGTCCTCGCCGGCCGGCGCCACCTCGAAACCGATGGGCCGCAGCAGCTCGGCGATCCGCTCACCGGACAGGTCGGTGCCCAGCACGGCGTTGACCCGGGCCGTGCGCAGCTGCACCCGGGCCGGACCGGCCAGCTCGCCCCGCGCGTCCACCACGTCGTCGGTCAGCCGGGCCCCGGTCGGGGCCAGCAGCTCGGCGAAGCGGCGCGCCGCCAGCTCGGCGACCTCGGGATCGGTGCCGCGCTCGAAGCGGGCGGACGCCTCGCTGCGCAGGTTGAGCCGCTTGGACGTGCGGGCCACGGTCATGGGATCCCACCAGGCCAGCTCGAGCAGGACCGATGTGGTCGTGTCGGAGATCTCGGTCGAGGCGCCGCCCATCACCCCGGCCAGCCCGACGGCCACGTCGTCGGCGTCGGTGATCACCGCGTCGCCCGGGCCCACCGTGCGGACCACGCCGTCGAGCGTCTCGAGGGTCTCGCCGTCGCGACCCCGACGCACCCGCAGCCCGGCGGTCCCGTCGGCACCGACCGCCAACCGGTCCAGGTCGTAGGTGTGGGTGGGCTGGCCCAACTCGAGCATCACGTAGTTCGAGGCGTCGACCACGCAGTTGATCGGGCGCATGCCCAGCGCCACCAGCCGGTCGGCGATCCATGCCGGCGAGGGCCCGATCTGCACGCCTTCGAGCACCCGCGTGTAGAAGCGACCGCAGATGTCGGGGTCGAGGATCTCCACCGAAGCCGGTCGACTCGGGGGGCCGTCGCCGGCCGACGGCACCCCGGGCTCGGGCAGGTGGAAGGGCACCCCCAGGCGGGCAGCCAGGTCGCGGGCCACGCCAGCGACGGACATGGCGTCTGGTCGGTTGGGGTTGATCTCCAGGTCGTAGAGGACGTCGGCCTCGATGCCCAGGGCGGCCCGCAGATCGGTGCCGGGCGGCTCGTCGACCGACAGGATCCAGATGCCGGCGTGGTCGTCGCCCAGGCCCAGCTCCCGACCAGAGCACAGCATCCCGTTGGACCACTCCCCCCGCTTCTTGCTGCGCTCGATCTTCATGCCGTTGGGCATGACCGTGCCGATGGTGGCCAGCGGCACCAGGTCGCCCACCGCCATGTTGAAGGCCCCACAGCAGATCTGCAGCGCCTGGCCGTCGCCGGCGTCGACGTCCACCAGCTGCATGCGGTCAGCGTTGGGGTGCGCCCGCAGCTCGAGCACCCGGGCCACCACGATCCCGTCCAGCCCGGCGCCGGGGTACTCGATGGACTCGACGGCCATGCCCAGGTCGCTCAGGTTCTCCCCCAACTCGACCGGGTCGCCCTCGATGGGCGCGAAATCCCGCAGCCACGACAGGAGGACGCGCATCAGAACTGACCCAGGAAGCGCACGTCGTTGGTGAAGAGGTCGCGGATGTCGTCGATGCCGTAGCGCATGAGGGCCAGGCGCTCGATGCCGAAGCCGAAGGCGAAGCCGGACCACTGCTCGGGGTCGTAGCCCACGGCCGCGAACACGTTGGGGTGCACCATCCCGCAGCCGCCCAGCTCGAGCCACCCGGTCTGGCCGCAGGTGCGACAGCCGGCGCCCTCGCACACCAGGCAGTTGATGTCGTACTCGGCCGAGGGCTCGGTGAAGGGGAAGTAGGAGGGCCGCAGGCGCGAGCGGATCGAGCCGCCGAAGTAGGCCGACGTGAAGGCCTCGAGGGTGCCGGCCAGGTCGCCCAGGGTGATGTCCCGGTCGACCACCAGGCCCTCGATCTGGTGGAACACCGGCATGTGGCTGGCATCGGCGGTGTCGCGCCGATAGGTCCGCCCGGGCATGACCGAGTAGATGGGGGGCGACTGCGACTCCATGACCCGGATCTGCACCGGCGACGTGTGGGTGCGCAACAGGGTGGTCTCGGGCTCGTTCAAGTCGAGGTAGAGCGTGTCGTACATGCTGCGCGCCGGGTGGGCGGCCGGCAGGTTGAGCGCCTCGAAGTTGTACCAGTCGCTCTCGGCCTCGGGGCCCTCGGCCACCGAGAACCCCATGCCCACGAAGATGTCCTCGAGGGCATCGCGGGTCTGGGTGACCAGGTGGAGGTGGCCCCGGCGGCGCTGGACCTCGATCTCGGTCAGGTCGAGGTGCTCGGCGGCCAGGGTGCGGCGGCGGACGTCGGCCTCGAGGGCGCCGCGGCGCTGAGCCACGGCCGACTCGATGTCGTGGCGGGACTGGTTGAGGGCCTGGCCCACCGTGCGCCGCTCGTCCGGTTCGAGGCCGCCCACCTGCTTCTTGAACTCCGCCAGGGGGCCGGCCTTGCCGAGCACCTCGAGCTCGACCGCGTGCAGGTCGTCGAGGGTCGCGGCCGCACCTGCCCGGCCGACGGCCTCGGATGCGATGCGATGGATCTCGTCGATCATCGACCGGGAGCCTTGCCGCCGGTCCTCGTCGACGTCCAATCAGTTGGGCCGACCGGAACCGGCCGACTGCCAGTTGGGCCGACCGGAACCGGCCGACTGCCAGTTGGGCCGACCCGAACCAGCCGACTGCCAGTTGGGCCGACCCGAACCAGCCGACTGCCAGTTGGGCCGACCCGAACCAGCCGACTGCCAGTTGGGCCGACCGGAACCGGCCGACTGCCAGTTGGGCCGACCGGAACCGGCCGACTGCCAGTTGGGCCGACCGGAACCAGCCGGCCGCCGGTTGGACGACGGCGGGGATGGGCAACACTGGGGGCCATGACCGCCTGGGAGGGCTTCGCCCGCGAGGCGCCGGCGCTGGCCGAGCGGGTGCAGCGCCGCTTCGACGACACCGGCCTGGCCCTGGTGGCCACCCTCCAGGCCGATGGGTCGCCCCGCGTCAGCGGCTGGGAGCCGTTGTTCGCCGACGGCCAGCTGTGGTTGGGCACCATGCCGGGCTCGCGCAAGGGCGTCGACGTGCGCCGGGACCCACGGCTGACGCTGCACAACGCCACCGTCGACAAGGACGCCAGCCAGGGCGATGCCACCATCAGCGGGCGGGCGGTGGAGGTGACCGACGACGACACCCGGCGTCGGTACGCGGCGGCCTTCGAGCAGGCCACCGGCCAGCAGGTCCCGGTGCCCTTCGACCTGTTCCGGGTCGAGCCCGAGCGGGTGTCCATGCTGATGCCGGGCGGGGACCACCTGGTGATCGAGTGGTGGCGACCGGGCCAGGGCGTGCGGCGCATCGAGCGACGCTGAGCACCGCCGGGCAGGCGCAGCGAGGGGCGCCGACGCGGGCCGCTCACCGGGTGGCGCGACGCTGACGCGCCGCCTCGAACACGGCCAGGGTGCCGGCCATGGCAACGTTGAGGCTCTCCCCCCGGCCCTCGGTGGCGATGGTGACCACCTGATCGAGCGCCCGGTCCAGCCCGTCGGGAAGCCCGTGGGACTCGCTGCCGAGCACGAAGGCGACAGGTCCGGTGACGTCGGCCTCGCCCAGGGGTTGGCCGCCGTGGGCCACCAGGCCGATCCGCCGCACCCCCGCGTCGCCCAGGGCGGCCAGCGTCCAGCGCAGGCTGGGCTGCTCCACGATGGGCACCAGGAAGACGGCACCAGCGGAGGCGCGCACCGTCTTGGGACCGTAGGGGTCCACGCCGCCGCAGGAGATGACCCCGGCGCAGCCCGACGCCTCGGCCGAGCGCAGCAGCGTGCCGGCGTTGCCCGGATCGGACACCTCGGCCAGCACCACCAACGGGCGGTCGAGGTCGGCGGCCCCGTCCAGCAGCGAGTCGAGCGACGCCGTCGGCCGCTGCACCACCGCGGCGAGCGGCTGGGGGGTCACGGCGTCGGTGATGCGGGCCATGGCGCCGGGCGCCAGGACGACCACCCGGGCACCGGCAGCCGCCGCCCGGGTGGCCAGCGCCGCGGCGGTCGGGTCGTCGCCGGCGCCGCCGTCGAGCACCACCAGCTCGACGGGAGCGCCGGCATCGAGCGCGACCCCGAGCAGCGTGGGTCCCTCGACCAGGTACTGGCCCTGGTCGAGGCGTTCACGCCGGCGGCGCGACAGCCGGCGGAGCTGGCCGACCAGCGGGTGCTTGGCCCCGACGCTGTCGAACGACGACCACGGATCGGGATCGCTCGACACGGCCGGGATGGATCAGGAGGCCTTGGCCTCGCTGGTGTTGGCCTCGTTGGCGGCGCTCGCCACCTCGACCAGCGCCGCGAACGCCTCGGGTTCCGCCACGGCCAGATCGGCCAGGACCTTGCGATCGACCTCGACGCCGGCCAGGTTCAGCCCGTTGATGAACCGGCTGTAGCTGATGCCGTTGAGGCGGCAGGCGGCGTTGATGCGCTGGATCCACAGCTTGCGGAACTCGCCCTTGCGGGCCCGGCGGTCGCGGAAGGCGTACTGCCCCGAGTGCATGACCTGCTCGTTGGCCGCCCGGTACGAGCGGCTCTTGTTGCCGTAGTAGCCCTTGGCGCGCTCGAGCGTCGTGCGACGGTGCTTCTTGCTGGCGACAGCTCGCTTGACTCTGGCCATCGGGGGCTCCTTTCAGAGTGGGTTCGAGAAGGACGGCGGCCGCGCCCCGACTGGGCGGGCCGACCGGTGCGCAGGCGACGGCTCAGATGCCGAGCTGGCGCTTGACGTGGGCGAGGTCGCCCCCGGTGACCTCGGTGGACTTGCCGAGCCGGCGCTTGCGCTCCGGGCTCTTCTTCTCGAGGATGTGGTTCAGGTTGGCCTTGCGGCGCATGATCTTGCCTGACCCGGTCTGCTTGAAGCGCTTGGCCGCGCCCCGGTGGGTCTTCATCTTCGGCATGTCGTGGAGTCCTTCGTCGGGACCCAGGCGGGGCCTGGATCAGTCGCCGGAGCTCGGCGCCTCGGCGGCACCGGCCTCGGTGGTGACCTCGACCGTGGCCGGGTCGAGGGTGGCCTCGGGCTCGGCGAGCGAGTCGGGGCCGGCTGCGGTTGGTTCGGTGGTGCCCCCGGCCTCGGCGGCAGGGGTGGTGGCCGGTTCGGTGCCGTTGGTGGACTGGCCTTCGGTCTCCCGCTTGCGCTCGGCCGCTCGGGCCGCCTGCGCCCGCTTGTCGGGGGCGAGGACCATGGTCATGTTGCGCCCGTCGAGCTTGGGGTAGACCTCGACCCGGCCCATGTGGGCCACGTCGGTGGCCACCTCGTCGAGGATGCGCTTGCCCAGCTCCGGGTGCTGCAT
Organism: uncultured Microthrixaceae bacterium; assembly: GCA_963785815.1. Lineage (GTDB taxonomy): Bacteria > Actinomycetota > Acidimicrobiia > Acidimicrobiales > Acidimicrobilacustridaceae > UBA4742. The sequence goes on along the minus strand of CAWAWN010000003.1, from coordinate 1,361,175 downwards.
CTCCCGGCCTCGGAACATGATGGTCACCTTGACCTTGTGCCCCTCACCCAGGAACTTCTCGACCTTCTTGGTCTTGGTGTCGAAGTCGCCGTGCCCGATCTTGGGCCGGTACTTCATCTCCTTGACCACCACGTTCGTGCTCTTGCGCCGGGATTCCTTGGCTCGTTGGGCGGCCTCGTACTTGTACTTCCCGTAGTCCATGATCCGACAGACCGGCGGGTTGGCCTTGTCGGCCACCTCGACCAGATCCAGCTCGAGCTCACGGGCCATGGCCAACGCCTCGGGCAACGGTCTGATGCCGATCTGCTCCCCGTCGGGCGCCACCAGGCGCACCTCGCGGGCTCGGATCCGATCGTTGATCCGGGGCTCGTCGTTCGGGGCGGCAGCTATTGCCGGTCACTCCTCATCAATGCGCAGGTCCTCTCTGTCGCGTGGGTTGGGCACACCCGCCACCAGGAACGACGATGGCGGATGTCGGAACGCCGACATCCGCCATGAGCCGACGGCCTGCGCAGTCGGCTGACGAGTCGACCCGGCGCACTCGGTGCCACGAAGGCGTTCGGTGGACGGGTGGGGGCGAACCCCGCTTTCCTGAGTTGTAGCCCGCATAGAGTACCAGGGCGGTCCGTCGAACACGACACCGAGCCCCATCGGGCAGCCGAACCCCGCGTCACGCCCGCGACGCGGACCACCTCAGAAAGTCGAGCACCCACCCATGAGCCTGTGGACCCCCGGCGGCGAAGTCCCCGTCAACCGTGATCGGGGCGGCTCCGGGCAACCCGCGGCCAGCGGCCCACCCCGAGGTGGGGCGGGCCGGCCGGGCCCGGGCGCCTCCGGGGCGCCGATCGATCGGGCCGCCCTGTCCGACGAGGTCCTGGCCGAGGCGGCGGCCGCGGCCGGCATCGACCTGGAGACGCTCTCGGCCGAGGAGCGTGTGCAGCTCGAGGCCATGCTCCTGGAGATGGCCGAGGCCCAGGCCCGCCTGGCCGCCGCCCCCGCCGCCGAGGTGCTGATGAACCACCTGGGGGGCTTCTACGAGCTGGCCCGCATCCACCTCAGCCAGGATCCGCCCCACTTCGACGAGGCCGCCCTGGCCATCGACGCCCTGGCCGCCGTGCTCGATGCGGTGGAAGACCGCCTGGGCCCCGACGGCGTGGCCCTGCGCGAGGCGCAGACCCAGCTCCAGATGGCCTTCGTCCAGCTCCGCCAGCGCTACGAGTCGGCCGACGCGGACCCGAGCTGAGCGCCCGGCCCGGCGATCCCGGGCCAGAGCTGCGCCTCCGACGAGGTGCGGCTCAGGCTGGGCGGATGTCCCGGGCCTCGTAGCGGCCCTGGTGGCCGGCCACCACCTCGAAGGTGACGGCCGCGCCGTCCTCGATGGTGCGGGTCCCGTCGGCGATGGCCGTGCAGTGGAAGAACCAGGGTCCCCGGCCGTCGTCGGCCACCACGGTGCCGTAGCCGCCGGGGTCGTCGAAGCTGGCCACCCGGCCGTGCACCACACCGTCGGCCAGCTCCCCGACCGGGTGCGCCGCGCCCATCAGCAGTCCGCCTTCAATGGACGATCTTGGCGATGGGGAGCTCGATGATGTCGGTCGCTCCCTGGTCGCGCAGCGCAGGGATCAAGGTGTTGATGTCGGACTTGGGCACGACCGTCTCGACCGCGTAGCCCTGGCCGGCGTACAGCTCGTTGACCGTCGGCGTCTTCATGGCCGGGAGCAGGGCGATCACCGCGTCGAGCTGGCCCGACTGCACGTTCAGCTTGACCAGCACCTTGCCGCGGGCCTCGAGGACCCCTTCGAGGAGGGTGTGCAGCTGACCCATGGCGTGGGACTTGGCCGGGTCGGCGGCCGCCGCCGGGTTGGCGATGAGCTCGGTGTAGGAGGTCATCACCGTGTCGATGATCTGCAGGCCGGCGGCCCGCAGAGCCCGGCCGGTCTCGGTCAGCTCGACGATGCAGTCCACGATGTCGGGCACCTTGGCCTCGGTGGCCCCGTAGGAGAGGCGCACGTCGGCTTCGATGCCCAGGCCCTCGAAGTAGCGCCGGGTGAGGCGCGGGTACTCGGTCGACACCCGCACGCCCTGGGGCAGGTCATGGGCGTCACGCCACGGCGAGTCCGCCCCCACGGCCACCACGATCCGAACCGGGTTGGCCGTGGCCTTGGAGTACTCGAGACGTCCGATGGTGACCACCTCGGCCGAGGTCTCCTCGATCCAGTCGCGTCCGGCGATGCCCAGGTCGAACAGCCCGTCGGCCAGGTAGGTGGGGATCTCCTGGGGTCGCAGGATGCGCACGTCGTCGACCCGCGGGTCGTTGATCGAGGCCTGGTAGTTCACGTCCGAGCTGCGGTGCACCCGGAGGTCGGCGGCCTCGAACAGGTCGACGGTGGCCTTCTCCAGCGACCCCTTGGGCAGCACCAGCTTGAGCATGGCGTGACACGGTACTCAAGCGCCCCGACGGGTCACGAACCCGTTGTGATGCCCGTCAGTGCGACGTGGCGGACGGACCGGGCACGGGAGCCACCTCGGCCAGCGGCGGCGCCGTGATGACCACCGGATCGCCGAAGTGGTCGAGCGTCATGCGCAGGGTCATGTCCAGCCCGAGCGCCTTGCCCATCAGCGAACCCAGGGTCAGCTTCATGACCATCTGGTGGACGAGGCCGTCGGCGCCCACCCACACGTCCACTGGGATGGCCGCTTCCCCCAGCTCACCCACCAGTGGCTTCACGTCGGCCGGCACTCCCCCGGGCGCCTTGGCCGCGACCTTGGCCAGATCGAGATCGGCCCGGTAGTGCGTGGTCGGGACGCCACCGATCGCCTCGGTGCCGACCGTGCTCACCCCGCCGCTGATCCCCTGCAGCATGGCCAGCAGGCTGGAGGCCTGGGGCGCCGAAGCGAACGAGTTGGCGGCCGAGCCCGACAGCTGGGAGGGCGCGTCGACCTCGACCCACGTCTTGCCGGCCGGGATGAGCGAGGACACCGACGACCCGGACAGGTAGAGCTTGCCTCCCACCACGATCTCGTGCAGATCTCCGCCGGTGGAACCGGACCCGCCATCCGAGCTGGGGCCGGACAGATCCACATCGAGCTGCGCCGACTTGAGGTCCAGGTCGACGGCACCCGCGCCCTTCACGGTGATGGGCGCGGGCAGCAGCGACGCCGACATCGATTCATCCAGGGTGAGTCGAGCCGTGTGCTGGTCGCCCGTGGAGGTGGCCGCCGCGGTGAGCAGGGCGACGGTCGCCGGCTTGGCCGAGGCGGAGGTGCCGGTGGCACCGGTCTGGTCTGGGTTGTCGGGGGCGCAGCCGACCGCGGCGCCCACCAGCACGAGTCCGGCCACGACCGCCGCCCCACGCCGAGCCCGGATCCACCCCTTGGTCGATGTCGCCCTCATCGCTCGCTCCCTGACGGCCCCGCCCCGCCGTCGGAGCAGTCGGGGGCCACCCGGTCGTTCAGGCAGCCGCGCATCCTACCGCGAGGCCGCCCCGGAGGGCCGGCGAACCGGCGAACCGGCGCCCCGCGCCAGGCGTCCCGCGGGTCCCGCGTCAGGTCTCCCGAACGGTCGACGTGTTGGTGGCCTCTGTTGTCAGGGCCGGCCCGAGGGGGTTTGATGAGTTGATGGCCCCGCCTTCGCTGCACGCCGAGCGCCACGTCTCCAACCGCTCGGGCTGGTTGCGAGCCTCGGTCCTGGGGGCCAACGACGGCATCGTGTCCACCGCCTGCCTGATCATCGCCGTGGCCGCCTCCGACGCGTCACGCCACGCGGTGGTGCTGGCCGGCGTCGCCGCGGTGGTGGCCGGCGCCTGCTCGATGGCCATCGGCGAGTACACCTCGGTCAGCTCGCAGCGCGACGCCGAGCAGGCCGACATCGCCAAGGAGCGGCGGGAGCTGACCGAGACGCCCGAGCGCGAGCTGCGGGAGCTGACCCGCATCTACATCGACAAGGGGCTGTCGCACGACCTGGCCCACGAGGTGGCGGTCGAGCTGTCCCGCGGCGACGTGCTGGCCGTGCACATGGCCGAGGAGCTGGGCCTCACCGAGGACACGCTGGCTCGACCGATCCAGGCCGCCTGGGCCTCGGCGCTGGCCTTCACCATCGGTGGCCTGCTCCCCCTGGCCGCCGTGCTGCTGGTGATGATCGGCACCTCCACCCCGGCCACCCGGGTCCTGGCCACCGCCGCGGCATCCCTGGTGGGCCTGGCCGCGGTGGGGGCCGCCGGGGCGGCGGCCGGCGGCGCCCCGTTCGGCCGCCCGACGCTGCGCATGCTGGGCCTGGGGGCGGTGGCCATGACGGTCGTGGCCCTGATCGGCCACCTCCTGGGCGTGGCCACGGGCTAGAAGGCGCAGGCCGCCAGGCCGGAGCCGCTGGACCGATGACACCCGCATGGGCGAAGCCCGCCCGCAGGGAGGCCCCGCCGACCGAAGGGCCAAGCAAGAAGGCGCAGGCCGCCAGGCCGGAGCCGCTGGACCGATGACACCCGCATGGGCGAAGCCCGCCCGCAGGGAGGCCCCGCCGACCGAAGGGCCAGGCAAGAAGGCGCAGGCCGCCAGGCCGGAGCCGCTGGACCGATGACACCCGCATGGGCGAAGCCCGCCCGCAGGGAGGCCCCGCCGACCGAAGGGCCAAGCAGGTCGGCTAGGAGAGTCGGCGCAGGACGTCCACCATCTCGAGGGCGGTGCGGGCGGCCTCGGCCCCCTTGTCGTCGCCGTCGACGTCGCTGCGGCTCAGGGCCTGATCGAGGTTCTCGGTGGTGAGGACGCCGAAGACGATGGGCACCCCGGTGTCGAGCGCAGCCCGCTGGATGCCCTCGGCGCACGGGCCGGCCACGTACTCGAAGTGGGCGGTGTCCCCCCGGATGACCGCCCCGAGGCAGATGACGGCGTCGAACCGTCCCGACGCCGCGCACTGCTTGGCCACCAGGGGGATCTCGAACGCACCGGGCACCCAGGCGACGGTCACGTCGCCCTCGTGCACCCCGTGGCTGCCCAGGCCGGCCAGGGCGCCCTCCAGCAGCCGCCGGGTGATCAGGTCGTTGAACCGGGCGCACACCACGGCCACCCGCACCCCGGCCCCCTCGACCGAGCCGGTCACCGATTGCGCCTCGACGGACTTAGCCCGGAAGTTGGAGGACATCGCCGCGATCGTAGCCAACCCCGATCACAGCCTATTCTCATCGCCAGCTCATCTGCCGCGGAGCGTCCGCAGCGAGGATCGACGTCATGGCTGCCACCACAACCGGGTACAGAGCTGGGGTGTCCGCCGCACCGGCCAGCACGGCCGTCCGGCCGACCCGTCAGCCCCTCTTCGACGTGATCCGCATCATCGCGGCCCTCATGGTGGTGTTCAGCCACGCCTTCACCACCACCGGCACCCACGAACCCCAGCCCATCCACTTCGGCCAGTCGCTGGGGGTCACCTGGGGCCACATCGGGGTGGCCATCTTCTTCACCACCAGCGGCTACCTGGTGGCCCAGAGCTGGCGACGCCAACCCGAGGGCCTGTGGTTCCTGGCCAAGCGGGCCATGCGCATATGGCCGGCCTTCCTGGTCACCATCGCGCTGAGCGTCCTGGTGGTCGGGCCCATCGCCACCGACTGGTCGCTGCGCTCGTACCTGACCAGCGGCCAGACGTGGGACTACCTGCTGCACAACGCGGTGATGTCGCCGATCACGTTCCGCCTGCCCGGCGTCTTCGGCCACCAGCCCCTCAGCGGCGTCAACGGCAGCTTCTGGACCCTGCCCTACGAGATCGGCGCCTACCTGGGGCTGCTGCTGCTGGGCCTGCTGCGCCTGGTGCGCTGGTGGTTGCTGGGGTTGGTGCTGGTCGTGGGCCTGGTCTTCTACGACACCTCGGTGGCCAACCCCACGATCGTCATGCACCAGCACTGGAACGGCCTGTGGCTCAACGACGCCGTGCGCCTGGGCGTGTGGTTCGTGGCCGGCGTGCTCATCTCCGAGATCAGCCACCTGGTCGTTCGCCGCCACCTGGTGGCGCTCGGGGCGCTGGTCCTGGCCACGGTGGGCATCTGGACCCACCAGGCGGCCGTGGCCATCCCGGCGCTGGCCTGCCTGATCATCTACCTGGGCACGCTGCCCTGCCGGCCGGCCGAGCGGCTGCACCGCCTGGGGGATCCGTCCTACGGCATGTACCTGAGCGGCTTCGTGGTGCAGCAGTTCCTGGTGTGGGCCGGCCTGGTGCACGTGCACCAGCCGTGGCTGTCGTTCGTGGAGGGTGCGGTGCTGGCCACCGCCTTCGGCTACGCCTCCTGGCACCTGGTCGAGAAGCGGGCCATGCGCCTGGTCAAGCCTCGGGCCTCCGAGCCGGCGCCGCCCCGCTCGTCGATGCTGCCGCCCCCGCCGGCGGACGGGCCCTCAGCTGGGGTCGTCGAGCCCGTCGAGGAGATGGCCCATCCGCTCCCGCTTGGTGCGTAGGTAGGCCAGGTTCTCGGGGTTGGGGACGGTCTCGACCGGCACCCGACCCGTGACCTCGAGCCCGAATCCGTCGAGCCCCCCGAACTTGGCCGGGTTGTTGGTCAGCAGGCGCATCGTGGTGATGCCCAGGTCGACCAGGATCTGGGCTCCGATGCCGTACTCGCGGCTGTCCACCGGCAGGCCCAGCTCGAGGTTGGCGTCCACGGTGTCGCGGCCCTGGTCCTGGAGGTTGTAGGCGCGGATCTTGTGGCCGATGCCGATGCCCCGTCCCTCGTGGCCCCGCAGGTACACCAGCGCGCCCAGGCCCTCCTCGGAGATCAGGCGCATCGCCTGGTCGAGCTGGATGCCGCAGTCGCAGCGCAACGAGCCGAAGACGTCACCGGTCAGGCACTCGCTGTGCACCCGCACCAGCACGTCGTCCTCGCCCTGCACCGCGCCCTTGACCATGGCGATGTGCTGCTCCCCGTTGAGCACCGACTCGTAGACGTAGCAGGTGAACTCGCCCCAGTCGGTGGGGATGCGGGCCTCGGCCACCCGCTTGACCAGCTTCTCGTTCTGGCGGCGGTAGCGGATGAGCTCGGCGATCGAGATCATCAGCAACCCGTGGGTGGCGCAGAAGTCGATCAGGTCGGGCACCCGGGCCATGGTGCCGTCGTCGTTGACGATCTCGCACAGCACGCCCGCCGGGTAGAGGCCGGCCATGCGGGCCAGGTCGACCGCTGCCTCGGTGTGCCCGGCGCGCTTGAGCACCCCGCCGTCGGAGTAGCGCAGCGGGAAGATGTGGCCTGGCCGAGCCAGGTCGCCGGGGCGGGTGGCCGGGTCGATCAGGCTCTGGATGGTGGCGGCCCGGTCGCCGGCTGAGATGCCGGTGGAGGTGCCGTGGCGGAAGTCGACGCTGTAGGTGAAGGCCGTCCGCTGGGCCTCGGTGTTGTCGCGCACCATGAGCGGGATGTCGAGCTCATCGAGGCGTTCGCCGGTGAGCGGGGCGCAGATGACCCCGGAGGTGTGGCGCACGAAGAAGGCGATCTTCTCCGGGGTGGCCGACTCGGCCGCCATGATGAGGTCGCCCTCGTTCTCGCGGTCCTCGTCGTCGACCACCACCACGATGTCGCCCTGGGCGATGGCGGCGATGGCGTCGGGGATGGTGGCGAACCCCTCGCGGGCCTCGTTCTTGACGGTCATGGCTGACGCTCCTGGAGGACGGTCATCGCTGACGCTCCTGCTGGACGGTCATAGCTGACGCTCCTGCTGGACGGTCATCGCTGACGCTCCTGCTGGACGGTCATCGCTGACCTCCGGGGGTGGGGGCGGGCGCGGCGCCGAGCGATTCGAGCTGGGCCGACAGCAGGCGTTCGGCGTACTTGGCCATCACGTCGACCTCGAGGTTCACCGGATCACCGACCCCGTTGCGGCCGAGGGTGGTGACCGCCGCGGTGTGGGGGATGACGGCCACGGTGAAGCCGTCGGCCAGCACGTCCACCACGGTGAGGCTGATGCCGTCGACGGTGATCGAGCCCTTCTCGACCACGTAGCGCAGCAGCTCGACGGGCGCGCGCACGGCCAGGTCGGGGGCCGGCGACACGATCTGGCCCACGCCGTCGACGTGGCCCTGCACCAGGTGGCCGCCCAGGCGGTCCTCGAGGCGAACCGGGCGCTCCAGGTTGACCGGGTCGCCGGGGCGCAGGGCCCCCAGGCTGGTGCGGGCGAAGGTCTCGGCGGTGACGTCGGCCTCCCACCACCCGGCCGCCACGTCGAAGTCGACCACGGTCAGGCAGCACCCGTTGACCGCGGTGGAGTCACCCCGGTGCACGCCGTCGAGCACGGCCCGGGCCTGGATGCGCAGACGCGAGCCGTCGCGCCCGCCCACGGTGCCCAACTCCTCGACGATCCCGGTGAACATGGTCAGCCTCCGGGGGCGACGGTATCGGTCCGGGATCGTCCGGCGGTAGCTCGCGGCGCCAGGTCGACGCGCAGGTCGTCGCCCAACCGGGTGATGCCGAGCAGCCGACCTCGCCAGGCATCGGCCAGCGTGGCCGCCCCGGCGCCGGCGAACAGGCCTCGGGCGTCGTCGCCCCCGAACAGCAGCGGGGCCAGGTAGAGGACGTAGCGGTCGACCAGGCCCGCGTGGTGCAGGTCGTGGGCCAGCCCGGCACCGCCCTCCACCAGCAGCTGCAGCACGCCCCGCTCCCCCAGCTCGTCCAGCACCTGGTCGAGCTCACCGGACAGCTCGAGGGCTGGATGCACCCGGGCCTCGGGTGGGGCCTGGCCGAGCACCACCCGGAGCGGCGGCACGAACCCGTCGGGCAGCTCGCCGTCGGGCAGCCGCACGGTCAACGCCGGGTCGTCGAGGCGCACGGTGCCCGCACCCACGGCGATGGCGTCGCAGTCGGCGCGGAGGCGGTGCGCATCGAGGCGGGCCTCGTCCCCGGTGATCCACTGGCTGGAGCCGTCCGGGGCGGCGGTGCCGCCGTCCAGGCTGGCCGCCAGCTTGAGGATGACCAGCGGGCGCCCGGTGCGGCGGTGGTGCAGGTAGGGCGCCAGCTGCTCGGCCACCGCGGTGGCGGCGTCCTCGAGACCGGCGACCTCACCAGCCACCTCGACGGTGAGCCCGGCGGCGCGCAGGTGCGCGATGCCGCGCCCGGCCACCCGGGGATCGGGATCGACCACCCCCACCACCACCCGCGCCACCCGGGCACCGATGGCGGCGTCGGCGCACGACCGTTCTCGCTGCCCGGCGTGGGTGCAGGGCTCGAGGGTGACGTAGAGCGTGGCGCCTCGGGCCGCCGACCCGGCGGCGTCGAGGGCGGCCACCTCGGCGTGCGGGCCGTCGCTGCCGGCGCGACCCCGCGTGGCCCCCGCGAATCCCGGGTGGTCGGCTGGCGCCCCGGCCGGCACCACCACGGCGCCGACCCACGGCCGGGGGGACACGGCTCGCCGCGCCGCGGCAGCCACCGCCACGGCCTGGAGGAGCCGTCTGGCGTCGACGTGGCGGCCACGCGGGGTGGTGGGAAGGGGGTCGGTCGGGTTGGGGCTGGTCAAGGTCGCCTCGGCGGTCGCCCGGTGCCGGACCGGTCGGACCTCGTCGGATGGTCGAATGTCACACGGCCGTGTGACGTTGCGACCACTGTATCCGACGGTCCCCCGAGGGGGAAGTCCCAAACAAGAACGCGTTTCAATTCTCGGTGAGGGATCCGAGGTCAGCGGGGATGGGCCGTGGTCTGGTCGGCCAGCAGGCGCAGGACGTGGGGCACCACGTCGAGCACGGCCTCCAGGCACTCGACCGCGCCGGCGGGGGACCCCGGGGTGTTGAGGATGAGCGTGCGACCCCGGGTGCCGGCCACCGCCCGTGACAGGCGCCCGAGCGGCGACACCAGGCGCATGGCTTCGGCCAGGCCCGGCGCCTGGCGGTCGAGCACCACCAAGGTGCCTTCGGGGGTGAGGTCCCGAGGCCCGAACCCGGTCCCGCCGGTGGTCACCACCAGACCGGCGAAGCCCTCGGACAGCTCGACCAGCGCCTCGCCCACCGCCTCGCGCCCGTCGGCCACCACCCGGGCTTCCACCACGTCGAAGTCGGCGGCCGACAGCCGGGCCGCCAGCCCGGCGCCGCCGGTGTCGGCTCGGGTGCCGGCGGCCACGCCGTCGGACACGGTCAGCACCTTGGCCGCCAGCCGATCCGAATCCTGGTCGGACCCGCCACGGTCGTGGTGGTCGTGGTGGTCGTGGTCGTGCTGGTCGTGGTCGTGCTGGTCGTGGTCGTGCTGGTCGTGGTCGTGGTGGGACGACTCGGCGTGGGCGTCGGGCATGGCCGGAGGTTACCGACGCAGGCGCAGCACGAACATGCCGTCGGTGCCGGCCGCCTGGGGCAGCACCAGCACGCCCCGTCCGTGAGCCACACCGTGGTCGGCCAGATCCGGACCACCGACCGGCAGGGCTTCGAGGTCGGGGTGGGTGTCGGCCAGCCACCCGTCGATCCCCAGGGTCTCCAGCCGGGTGAGGGTGCACACGGAGTAGACGAGCTCGCCACCCGGGCACAGCAGCGGCACGGCCGCGTCGAGCAGGTCCCGCTGCAGCTCGACCAGGCGTCCCACGTCACCGGGTTCGATGCGCCAGCGGGCGTCGGGGCGTCGGCGCAGTGAACCCAGGCCCGAGCAGGGGGCGTCGACCAGCACCCGATCGGCGCGCCCCGGGCGCAGCGGCGGCCGACAACCGTCGCCGGCGACGGTCGACAGGTGGGCCGATCCCACCCGTCGGGCGTTGGCGGCCACCAGCCCGGCCCGGGCCGGGTGCAGCTCCAGGGCGGTGACCGCCGCGCCCGACGCGGCCATCCCGGTGGCCTTGCCGCCGGGACCGGCGCACAGGTCGACCACCCGCTGGCCAGCCTGGGCGTCGACGGCCTCGGCGACCCACTGCGAGGCCGTGTCCTGGCGATAGCCGTCCTCGCGCGTGACCACCGACGCCGCCGCGTTCATCGACGCCATGGCCGCGGTGGCCACGTCGGCGCCGAGGTCGGCGGTCAGGCGGTCGACGATCCAGTCGGGGTAGCTCAGCCGGGTGGGCTCGTCGGGCCACTCCCGATCGGCCTGGCTCACCCGGCGCAGCACGGCGTTGACCATCCCCTTGGTCCGGGCGGGGGCCACCGCCACCGCGGTGCTCACCGCGGCGTGCGCCGGGGTGTCCAGGAAGGTGAGCTGGTAGGCCCCCAGGCGCAGCGCCGCCCGGGTGGTCGGGTCTGGATCGTGGGACAAGAAGCGGTCGACGAGCCAGTCGAGGGCCCGGCGCATGCGCGTCACGCCGTACACCAGCTCGGTCACCAGGCCTCGGTCCCGCGGCTCCAGGTGGCTGCGCTCCAGGGCAGCCGGCAGGGCCAGGTTGGCGTAGGCCCGGTCGCGCTCGATGCGCACGAGCACGTCGCGGGCCAGGCGGCGGGGGTCGTCGGTCGCGGGCCGGGCCGACGCGCTCTCAGATCCCGCCGATCCCGGCCCCCGGGACGAGCGAGGCGATCGGCTCGGCCGCGACGGGGTCACGGGCCCAACTGCTCGTCGGGCGCCGGTCGCGGGTTGAGGCCCCGCCACCAGGCTCCCGCGTCCATGCGGCCCTTCCCCTCCGGCTGCACCTCGACCAGCTCGAGACCACCACCGCTGCCGGTCCTGACGGTGAGCTCGTCGAAGCTGCCGGCCGGACCGGCTCGGTGGTCGGCCAGGCGCGTGCGCCACACCTTGAGCCGCTTGCCGCGGAAGGTGGTGAAGGCGCCACCGACCCGCACCACCCGGTGCAGCTCCACCGCCGAGCGGGTCCAGTCCAGGCGCAGCTCGCTGGGTTCGATCTTGGCCGCGTACGTGGGCTCGCCGATCTGGGGCTCGGCCGGGTACAGGCCGGTGCGCAGGGCGTGGCGCAGCAGGCTGGTCCCGGCTTCGACCAGGCGGGCCCGCAGCTCGTCGGCCGTCTCGTCGAGGCCGATCTCGAGCTCGGCCTCGGCCCGCACGCCGCCGGTGTCGAGGCCCTCCTCGACATCCATCAGGCACACACCGGTCCAGGCATCGCCGGCCAGGATGGCCCGCTCCACCGGCGCCGCCCCCCGCCAACGCGGCAGCAGCGAGAAGTGCAGGTTGACCATGGGCAACACGTCGAGGACGTGGGGCTTGATGATCCGGCCGAAGGCCACCACCACGCCCAGGTCGGCCTTGACGTCCAGCACGTCGTCGACCCGGTGGCTGACGGGCAGGCCGAGCTCGAGGGCGGCGGCCTTGACCGGGCTGGGCGACAGCGCCGTGCCCCGGCCTCGACGGGCATCGGCGCGGGTCACCACCAGCGCCACCTCGAACCCGTCGGCATGCAGGGCGCGCAGCGGCGGCACAGCCGCCTCGGGGGTCCCCAGGAACACCAGGCGGTGCGCCACCGCCGGCGCAGGAGCGCTCAGCGCGTCCCGAGCCCCAGGTGGGGGGCGACGGTCTCGGGGACGGCCAAGGCCATCTCGCGCAGGGCCTTGCGGGCCTCCTTGCGCTGGTCCTCGTCGAGGTGCTCGAGCAACAGGACGCCGTCGAGGTGGTCGAGCTCGTGCAGGAAGACCCGGGCCTCGAGCTCGTCGGCCTCGATCTGCAGCTCGTTGCCGTCGAGGTCGTAGCCGGTGAGCAGCACCTCTTTGGGGCGCACGATCTCCCAGCTGAGGCCCGGCACCGACAGGCACCCCTCGAGGTGGGTCCACTCGCCTCGGGTCTCGGTGATGACCGGGTTCACGATGACGATGGGATCGTCGTCGATGTCGTAGACGAACAGGCGCTTCTGCACCCCGACCTGGGTGGCCGCCAGGCCGGCGCCGTGGGCGTCGTAGAGGGTCTCGAGCATGTCGTCGGCCAGGCGGGCGACGGCGCCGTCGATGTCGGTGATCTCCTTCGCCCGTTGCTTGAGGACGGGGTCGCCGAACACGCGGATGGTGTAGGGGGCCATGCTTTCAAGGGTAGCGTCGCGGCGATGGAGCCAGCGCACGCCGGGCAGTACTTCGAGCCGCGACCGGCGGTGGCCTCCCGGCCGCACACCCTGCGCCTCACCCTGCCGGACCTCACCTTCGACCTGACCGCGGATCGGGGCGTGTTCTCGGTCGACGCGGTGGACGAGGGCACCCGCTACCTGCTCGGCGCCGGTCCCCCGCTGCCCGCGGGCGCCACCGAGGTGGTCGACCTGGGCTGCGGCTACGGCCCCATCGCCCTCACGCTGGCCCGGCGTGCCCCGACGGCGCGGGTGTGGGCCATCGACGTGAACGCCCGGGCCGTGGAGCTGACCCGGGCCAACGCCGCCGCCGCCCACCTCGACAACGTGACGGCCGTGCAGGTGGCGCCCGACCCGACCACGCCCGTGCCCGGGATGCCCGACGACCTCGCCATCGACGCCCTGTGGTCCAACCCGCCCATCCGGGTGGGCAAGCCGGTCCTGCACGCGCTGCTGTCGCACTGGCTGGGGCGGCTGAGCGCGCGGGGCGAGGCCTGCCTGGTGGTGCACAAGCACCTGGGGGCCGACTCGTTGACCACGTGGTTGAACCGGTCGGGCTGGCCCACCACCCGGTTCGGCTCCCGGGGCGGCTACCGCATCCTGCAGGTCACGCGGGCGCCCGGGTGACGGCACGCAACCTCACCGGCACCGAGCTCAAGCGGCTGCACCGCGACTGGCGCCGGCGCACCCATGGTCGGGTGGCCCTGCTGCTCGACGGCGTCCAGACGCCCTACAACGTGGGCACCATCCTGCGCACGGCGGCCGCCTACCGCGTCGACCACCTGTGGCTGGTGCCGCCCACCGAGTCGCCCGACCACCCCAAGACGGGCAAGACGGCGCTGGGCTCCCAGCGCTTCCTGACCTGGACCGACGCCGCCGATGTGGACCAGGCCGCCGACCAGGTGCTCGCCGAGGGGTACCAGCTGGTCGGCTTGGAGCTGGCCGAGGGGGCGCGCCCCCTGCACGAGCTGGCCCTGGGCCCCGACGTGTGCCTGGCCGTGGGCCACGAGGACCGGGGCCTGTCCAAGGCCGGGCTGGCCCGCTGCGAGGCGGTGGGCTACCTGCCCCAGCTCGGCGCCATCGGCTCGCTGAACGTGGCCGTGGCTGCCTCCATCGGGATCTACGAGCTCCGCCGCCGCAGCTGGACCTCCTAGCTCAGCCGCCACCCGGGGAACCTGTCAGCTGAGCGACCCCAGAGAGTCCGCTGCACTGACAGGTTCGACGCGGGGGCGGAGGGCGGGACGAGGTTCGGGAGGCCGACGGTCAGGGGCGGAGCGGGTCGACGGCGATGCGCAGCCGGCCCGGCGGGCGCGGGGTGGCGGCCAGGGCGTCGAGCAGCGGCGCGTGCTCGTCGGCCCGCAACAACCACTGGCCATCGCTGGGACCGAGCACCTCGACCCCGGACGGGGCCCCCAGCCGGACCATGAACTCAGCGGCGCCGGCTCCCGACACCGTGGCCAGGACGCCCAGGGGCGGGTAGCCGAGCAGGCGACGCCGGGCCAGCTCGGCGTCGGCCACGCGGGCGGGATCTCCCAGCCGCGCCGCCTGCACGACCTCGTGGTGGGGCAGACGGGTCTGGAGCAGGAGCCGGCCCGTCCCCCGCCGCCCACCCAGCAGCCGCCCGGCCAGCACCAGCAAGCCCAGCGCCTCCTCCGCCGCCCGGTACCGCGGCGCCAGCAGCTCCTGGTCGAAGTCCAGGAAGGCCACCACGTCGGCGGACGCCACCCGGTGCAGGGCGGCCTCGGTCCCCACGTAGACCTCGGCCGGCGCCGCCGGACCCGGTCCGGTCCCGTCCACCACCGGCTCGTCGGACTCGGCACTGATCTCGATCACCGGCCGGCGAGCCAGCGCCTCGAGCTCCTCTCGCACCCGGGCCACCCCCGGCCGCAGGTTCTTGAAGGCCGTACCCCCGCAGCTCAGGCACACCACCGGGCGGACGGTCCCGCAGCGCCGGCACACCAGCCGCTCGCCGCCGGCGTCGAGGTCGGCATGGGCCTCGGCGTCGATGGCGACGGCGGCCTCGCAGCGCTCGCAACCGGCGGTCTGGCCGCACCGCACACAGGCCAGCAGCCCGGCCCGGCCCTTGCGGTTCAGCACGCAGACCACCCGTCCGCCACCACGCAGGGCCCGGACCAGCGGGGGCGAGAACAGGCCCGCCCGCCCGATGTCCTCCTGGCGCCGATCGACCACCTCCACCACCGGCCAGCCGTCCCGCTCGGCCGCGCGCGACGGAGCCACCAGCCGTCCCCAGGCCAGGGCCTCGAGCGACGGGGCCGGCGACACCAGCACGCAGGGCACCCCCGCCCGGCGGGCCCGTTCGACGACCACGTCGCGGGCGTGCCAGGTGGGGGCGCGCTCCTGCTGCCACCGCTCGTCGTGCTCGTCGAGCACCACCACGGCGGACAGGTCGGCCACCGGTGCCCACGCCGCCGCCCGGGTCCCGATCACGGTCGCCCCGGCCCGGGCCTGGGCCCAGTCGCGGGGCATCAGGGCCGCGGCCACCCCGGCTCGACCCAGGCGCAGGGCCAGGTGTCGGGCCACCGCGGCCGACGGGGCCAGGATGAGGGCGTCGCCGCGACCGGCGGCAGCCAGGGCGACGCCGTAGGGATCGGCGGCCGGGGGCAGGCGCAGCACCGCCCGGTCCAGGGCCAGGGCCTCGTCGGCCAGCGGATCGGCCGGACCGGCCGGCGCGCCGCGTCGGGGCCGCGCCGGTGGCAGCACCCGCACCGCCGTGTCCGGTGAGGCCGTGCGCAGGAGCTGGGCCGGGCGACCAGCCCAGCGCCACCCGGCCCAGTCGGCCAACGACACCAACTCGGGGGCCGGGCCCCAGCCGGTCACCTTGGCGATGGGCGCCAGGGCCACCCCGGGTGGCGGCTCCACGTCCAGCGCCACCACCCAGGCGCCGACCCGGCGACCGTGCAACGCCACGCGCACCATCGATCCCACCCGCACCTGGCCCACCAGCGGCTCGGGCACGAGGTAGTCGAAGGTCTTGGCGATGGCCGGCGGGTCGGGCAGCACCCGCACCACCAGCTGGTCGCGGGGAGCATCGCCCGCCGGACCGGCCCCGGCGGCCTCGTCGATCGGGGCGCGCCGCGGAGCCGGCTCGGGTCGGGCGGGTGGGAACGGGAGGGTCAGAGCCCCAACGCCGAGCGGAGCTCGTCGACCTTGTCGGTTCGCTCCCAGGTGAAGGCCCCGTCGTCGGACGGACGGCCGAAGTGGCCGTAGGCCGCCGTGCGCTTGTAGATGGGACGCCGCAGGTCGAGGTCGCGCAGGATGGCGGCCGGGCGCAGATCGAAGATCTGCTCGATGGCCCCCACGATCTTGGCGTTGTCGACCTGCTCGGTGCCGAAGGTCTCGACCAGCACCGAGATGGGCCGGGCCACGCCGATGGCGTAGGCCACCTGCACCTCGCACCGGCTGGCCGCGCCCGACGCCACCACGTTCTTGGCCACCCAGCGGGCCGCGTAGGCGGCCGAGCGATCGACCTTGGACGGGTCCTTGCCCGAGAAGGCGCCGCCGCCGTGGCGGCCCATGCCTCCGTAGGTGTCCACGATGATCTTGCGACCGGTCAACCCGGCGTCACCCACCGGACCGCCGATGACGAAGCGGCCGGTCGGGTTGACGTAGACGTCGTAGTCGTCGTCGGCGAACTGGGCCGGGACCACCGGGCGGATGACGTGCTCGATGAGGTCGGGGCGGATGACCTCGTCGCGGTCG
This sequence comes from uncultured Microthrixaceae bacterium, assembly GCA_963785815.1. Taxonomy (GTDB): domain Bacteria; phylum Actinomycetota; class Acidimicrobiia; order Acidimicrobiales; family Acidimicrobilacustridaceae; genus UBA4742. Next base: position 1,344,543 of record CAWAWN010000003.1, on the reverse strand, counting down.
ATCCCGTCGTTGTGCTGGGTCGAGATGAGCACGGTGCGCAGGCGGGTCGGCTTGCCGTCGGTGTAGTCGAAGGTGACCTGGGTCTTGCCGTCGGGCCGCAGGTAGGGCACGGTGCCGGCCCGGCGGACCTCGGCCAGGCGCTCGGCCATGCGGTGGGCCAGGTGGATCGGCAGCGGCATGAGCACGTCGGTCTCGTCGCAGGCGTAGCCGAACATCATCCCCTGGTCGCCCGCGCCCTGCTTGTTGAGCAGGTCCTCGCCCGAGGTGCCCGACCGGACCTCCTCGGAGTCGTCCACACCCTGAGCGATGTCGGGCGACTGCTCGTCGAGCGACACCAGCACGCCCACGGTGGAGCCGTCGTAGCCGTAGGACTCGCGGTTGTAGCCGATCTCGTTGATGGTGCGGCGCACCACCTTGGGGATGTCGACGTAGCCCTGGGTGGTGATCTCGCCGCCCACGATGGCCAGGCCGGTGGTCACGAAGGTCTCGCACGCCACCCGGCTCATCGGATCCTGCTCGAGCAGGGCATCGAGGATGGCGTCGGAGATCTGATCGGCCATCTTGTCGGGATGTCCCTCGGTCACGGATTCCGAGGTGAAGGTCCAGGTGCTCACGGGGTGTCTCCTGTTCGGGATCGGCCGGACGGCCGGTCGCGGGGGGTCAAGCTTCGGTGTCGGCCACGGGGGCCGGCGTCGTCCGCCAGGCGACGACCGCATCGAGCACGGCGTCGGCGATCGATCGCTTGTCGCAGAGGGCAACATCATGGTCGAACCCGGCGGCGTTCATGATCACCACCTGGTTCGTGTCGTGCTCGAAGCCGGCGCCGGGCACCGACACGTCGTTGGCCACGATGAGATCGAGGTGCTTGCGCTCGAGCTTGGCGCGGGCGTTGGCCACGACGTCGTCGGTCTCGGCCGCGAAGCCGACCAGGGTCTGGCCCTCGGGCTTGTCGCGGCCCAGGTCGACCAGGAAGTCGTGGGTGGGCTCGAGCACGATGTGGGGGACGGCGTCGCCCTTCTTGATCTTGCTGGTGGCGGGCGACATCGGCCGGAAGTCGGCCACCGCCGCGGCCATGATGATCACGTCCGCATCGCGGCGGGGCATCACCGCCGCCTCCATGTCGGCCGCGCTGGCCACCTCGATGACCTCGATCCCGGGCGGGGCCGGACGCGAGACGGTGGTCACCAGCGTGACCTTGGCCCCCCGGGCCTGGGCCCGCTCGGCCAGGGCGTAGCCCTGCTTGCCCGAGGAGCGGTTGGTGATGACCCGCACCGGATCGATGGCCTCGCGGGTGCCGCCGGCGGTCACCAGCACGCGCAGGCCGTCGAGGTCGCCGCCGCCGGATGGGACCGACAGTCGCTCGTCCAGGGCGGCCACGATCACGTCGGGGTCGGCCAGGCGGCCGGCTCCCACATCACCGCCGGCCAGGCGCCCCTCGGCCGGGTCGACCACCGTCACCCCGCGGCGACGCAGGGTGGCCAGGTTCTCCTGCACCGCCGGGTGCTCCCACATCTCGGTGTGCATGGCCGGGCACACCACCACCGGGGCCCGGGTGGCCAGCAGGGTGGCGGTGAGCAGGTCGTGGGAGATGCCGGCCGCGTAGTCGCCGATGAGCCGGGCCGTGGCCGGGCACACCACCACCAGGTCGGCCCGCTGGCCCAGGCGGGTGTGCGGGATGGGGTCGCGCTCGGTCCACAGCGAGGTCTGCACCGGCTCCGAGGCCAGGGCCGAGAAGGTGACCTCGCCCACGAAGCGGGTGGCACCGGTCGTCATCACGGGCACGACGTGCGCGCCGGCGTCGACCAAGCGGCGGCACACCTCGATCGCCTTGTAGGCGGCGATGCCGCCGGACACGCCGAGGACGATGGTGCGGCCGGCCAGCATCGTCCGGACGCAGAGCTAGGCCGACTCGCCCTCGTCGGAAGCAGCCGGCGCCTCGACGGGGATGGCAACGATCTTGTCGGCCGCGATCTCCTCGAAGGCGATCGACAGGGGCTTGCGAGCCACCGAGGTCACCTGGGGTGGGACGTTGGAGCCCAGCCCGTCGCCCAGCTGGCCGAAGTACGAGTTGATCTGGCGCGCCCGCAGCGAGCCCAGGGTGACGAGGGTGAACCGGGAGTCGACCTTGTCCAGGAGCGTCTCGATCTTGGGGTTCATCATCGAGTCATGGACCTGCGCCACAGCAACCTCCGGTTCGCGCCCGTGAGGTCGTTCCCCATCCGAGCGGCCCTCCATGCTAGCAGGGGCCGGGTCCGACCAACCAGGTCACCCGGCCGCCACGGGCGGGCACGAAGGCCGGTCGATCAGCCGGCGCGCACCTGGCGGGCGTCGTCGATCAGGGCCGCCACCGCGTCCACGGTGTCCTCGAGGTGGTCGTTGACCACCACGTGCGCCCCCAGCCGACGGCCGGCGTCGATCTCCTGGTCGGCCTTGGCCAGCCTTTCGGCCAGGCGGTCGGGCGGATCGCCCCGCCCCCGGAGGCGCTCCTCCTGGGCGGCCCGCGAAGGTGCCTCCAGGAACACCAGCAGGGCGTCGATGCCCCGCTCCTTGACCTGGCGGGCACCGTCCACGTCGATCTCGAGCACCACGTCGCGCCCCGGTGGCGGAGCCGGCAGCGGGGTGCCGTACAACTGGCCCAGGAAGTCGGTCCACTCCAGGAAGCCGTCGGCCGCGACGTTGGCCTCGAACTCGTCGCGGGTCACGAACCGGTAGGCGTCGGCCGGCTCACCCGGTCGGCGCTGGCGCGTGGTCCAGGACCGGCTCAGCCACAGCTGCGGATCCCGTTCGACCAGTCGGGCCACGACCGTCCCCTTGCCCACGCCGCCGGGACCGGAGACGACCACGACCATCGACGGAGGGCGGGCGTCAGCCCGGGAAGGCCTTCAGCAACGCCTCGCGCTGTTGGGCCCCCAGCCCGCGCACCCGGCGGGTCATGCTGATGCCGACCTCTTCCATGGTGCGATGGGCCTTGACCTTGCCCACGCCGGGGAGCGACTCGAGCACGGCCACGACCTTCATCTTGGCCACCACGTCGTCGTCGGCGGCCCGGTCGAGCAACTCGGCCAGGTTGATCGAGCCCATCTTCAGGCGTTCCTTCAGCTCGGCGCGGGCCTTCCGGGCCTGCGCCGCCTTCTCGAGGGCGGCCTGACGTTGCTCGGCCGAGAGCGTTGGCGGAAGCGGCATGGCGGTCACGCTAGCCGAACTGGATTGGCCCTTCGGTCGGCGCAGCCTCCCTGCGACCTGAGCTGCGGGCGCGGCCGGGTGCCCGCCGCCCCCGACCCCGGTGGCAGACCGCGACGCGGTTCAGCCGGTGAAGGTGGGTGCCACGGTGACCGGGGTGGCCGGCGCGGCGGTGGAACTGGTGGCGGCGGTCGTGGTCGTGGTGGGCGCGGCCGGCTCCACCTCGACCGAGCCGATGTCGCAGCCGCCCTGCTGGGGCCGGGTCACTCCGCGCTGGTCCGCCTGCCAGGCCGTGTTGACCAGCCGCGCGGTGACAGCGGAGGCCACGTCAGGAGGCGGGCAGGCGTTCGTGGGGATGGCGTCGATCAGCGGGGACCCCGTCGCCGGCAGCAGCGTCTCGGTGGGTCCACCGTTGTCGGCGAGGGTGCCGAGCATGGGCGAGCCGGCGCTCTGGCGATCGCCCTGGGCCGTGTCGGTGAAGCCGCAGGAGGCGTCGTCGCTGTAGTTGTAGCCCTCCGACGTGGTCGACGCCTGGTGGCAGTTGGCCGAGCCGTGCGGATCAGCCACCACCGACGCGTAGCTGGTCAGGACGCCGGCGTCGCTGTTGAGCTGGAGGTTGGCGCCCTGGGTGCCGGTGTTGTCGGTCACCGTGGTGTACAGGAGGGAGATCGAGGAGTAGACGCTGGCCCCGCCGCCCACGTCCACGCCGTCGGAGTTGCCGGTGATGGTGGAGTTGACCGCCTGCAAGGTGCCGGTCGAGAACCCTCCGCCACCCCCCTCGCCCGCCTGGTTGTCGGCGATGGTCGAGTCCATCACGACGGTGTCGCTGGCGGAGATGCCCCCGCCGTCCTCGGTGGCCACGTTGTCCTCGATCGTCGACCGCACGACGGTCACCAGGCCGCCCTCGCCCGAGTAGATGCCCGCCCCCGAGCTGGCGTGCCCACCGGTGAGGGTCAGATCGTTGACCACGAGGTCCGCCCCCGAGGACACGTCCAGGATCCCGGAGCTGCCATTCGAACGCACCGTGGCACCGTTGCCGTCGATGTCGAGCTCGTGGGCGCCGGTGTAGCCGAGCACGCTGCTGATCAGGATGGGGGTGGTGACCGTCGACGGGTCGATGCACACGGTCACGTTCGTTCCGCTGCTGTCAGCGGTGGCCAGCGCCGCTCGCAGCGAGCCGGCGCCGGAGTCGGCCGCGCTGGACACGACGATGTCGCCGCCGTTGCAGGTGGTGGTGGCGGCTGCGGGCTGAGCGGTTCCGACGGTGGCCGGCGCAACCGCCACCACCAGCAGGGCTCCCAGACCCACGAGCTGACTCAGGTGATTCCGTGACGGACGCATGGCTCTCCCTCTCGCGTGAAGTGGACAACTTAGAGGTCAGGCGGTCAGCTCGGCCACCAACTCGGCGGCGGCCGCCACCGGGTCGTCGGCCTGGGTGACGGTGCGGCCGACCACCAGCAGGTCGGCGCCGCCGTCGAGGGCGGCGCGGGGCGTGGCCGCCCGGGCCTGGTCGTGCACGTCGGTGCCGGCCCGCCGGATGCCCGGGACCACCCGCAGCAGCCGCGGCGCCAGCTGCCGGGCCTCCACCAGGTCGGCGGCTGCGCACACGATGCCGCCGCACCCCGACTCGGCGGCGAGGGCCACGCGGTGGCCGAAGATGTGCGGCGGCGCCCCGGCGTCGCTGGTCAGCACGGTCACGGCCAGGGCGTAGGGCTCGTCCAGACCGGCCCGCTCGGCCCCGTCGCGCAGGCCCTCGACGCCGGCGGTCAACATGGGCGCGTCACCTCGGGCGTGCATGGTGAGGTAGCGCGCCCCCAGCGATCCGAGCACCCGGGCGGCCTTGTTCACGGTGGTGGGGATGTCGAGCAGCTTCAGGTCGACGAACACGTCGTAGCCCTGCTCCGTCAGGCTGGTGATGGCGTCGGGCCCCGACGCCGAGTAGAGCTCGAGTCCGACCTTGGCCACCCCGAAGTACGGGTGCAGCTCGCGGGCCAGGCGCAGCGCGGGCACCAGGTCGTCGGTGTCGAGGACCAGGACCAGCTTCGATCGGATGTCGGGTGACACCGTGGTGGCGGCATCAGGGGGCATGTGCGGCTCCGATCAGGTCGACGACGGCGTGGACACCATGGTTGCGGCACCAGTGATCCAGGTCACGGGCGATGCGCCCGGGGGCGCGGGGATCTGCGAAGGTGGCGGTGCCCACCTGCACCGCCGAGGCACCGGCCAGCAGGAGCTCGACGGCGTCGGTGGCGCGGGTGACACCCCCGACCCCGACGATGGAGAGCTCGGGCAGGGCACCGTGCACATCGTGCACCGCCCGAACGGCCACCGGGTGGATCGCCGGGCCCGAGAGGCCGCCACCCACGCCCCCCAGGCGGGGCCGGCGGGTCTCGGGGTCGATGGCCAGGCCGGGCACGGTGTTGATCAGGGTGACCGCCTCCGCGCCCACGTCGGCCACCGCCCGGGCCACCTCGACCAGGTCGGTCACCGCCGGGGTGAGCTTGGCCCACCGCGGCCGTCCGGCCACCCGGCAGGCATCCACGACCTCGGCCGCGTCCTGCGCCCGCTGGGCGAACATCTCGACCTGTCCGCCCGCGCCCGGGTGCTGGCGGTTGGGGCACGACAGGTTCACCTCGACCGCCACCACCTGCGCCGGCGCGTCGGCCAGCAGCTCGGCGGCGGCGCGGTACTCGGCGAGGGTGTGGCCCCAGATGCTGGCCACCACGGTGGCCCCGGTGTCCAGCAGGGGCGGTAGCTCGTCACGGAGCCAGCAGGCCACGCCCGGTCCCTGCAGCCCGACCGAGTTGAGCATCCCGGCCGGCGTCTCGTGCACCCGGGGCGGCGGGTTGCCGGGCCAGGGCTCGGCCGACAACGACTTGACCACGACCGCCCCCAGCGCGCCCAGATCGACGTGGCGGGCCAGCTCGTCGCCGTGACCCGACGTGCCCGATGCGGTCATCACCGGGTGCCGGAGCTCGAGGCTCCCCACCCGGGTCGACATCGAGCTCAGAGCTCCAACCTCAGCTGGTCGTCGCGGACGCCCTGCTGGTACTCCTGCAGCGAGCGGACCTGGAGGGGGTGGCGGGCCCAGTCGGCCAGGCCCTTGGCCGCGGCCAGCCCGGCGGCCGCGGTGGTCAACAACGGCACCCGGTTGGCCCCGGCCGCGGCCCGGATGTGGGCGCCGTCAGCCCTCGGACCGCGACCGCGCGGGCTGTTCACCACGAGCTGCACGTGGCCCCCGGCGATCAGCTCCACCGCGTCGGTGCCCGTGGGCTCACCCAGCTTGGCCACCACCGTGGCCACCGGCACCCCGTGCTCGCCCAGGTGCCGGGCCGTGCCCGTGGTGGCGGCGATGGTGAACCCCAGCTCGACGAACTGCTGGGCCGCGGCCACGCCCACCGCCTTGTCCCGGTCGGCCAGGGAGAGGAAGACGGTGCCACTGGTGGGCAGGCGGTTGCCCGCCGCCAGCTGGCTCTTCACGAAGGCCAGCCCGACGGTCAGATCGATGCCCATGACCTCGCCGGTGGAACGCATCTCGGGCCCCAGCACGGCGTCCGCCTCCGGGAAGCGGCCGAAGGGCAGCACCGCCTCCTTGATGGCCACGTGGTCGCCCACCACCGGCGCCACCAGGAGGCCCTCGGTGCGCAGATCGGCCAGGGTGGCGCCGGCCATGACCCGGGCCGCCACCTTGGCCAGGGGCACCCCGGTGGCCTTGGCCACGAACGGGACCGTGCGCGACGCCCGCGGGTTGGCCTCGATGACGAACACCTGGTTGGCCTTCACCGCGTACTGCACGTTGATCAGGCCGCGCACGTCGAGCTCGGCGGCGATGGAGCGGGTGTGGTCCTCGATCACGGCGATGGTCTCGGCCGACAGGTGCGGGGGCGGCAGCACGCAGGCGCTGTCGCCCGAGTGGACACCGGCCTCCTCCACGTGCTCCATCACGCCACCGATGACCACCTCGCCGGTGGCATCGCGGATGGCGTCCACATCCACCTCGATGGCGTCCTCCAGGAAGCGGTCGACCAGCACCGGTCGTTCGGCCGACAGCCCGCCCTCCTTGCCCAGGCTGCCGAACCCGGCCAGCTCGGACATGGCCCGGGTCAGGCCGGCATCGTCGTAGACGATCTCCATGGCCCGCCCGCCCAGCACGTAGGAGGGGCGCATGAGCACGGGGTAGCCCACCCGCTCGACCACGGCCATGGCCTCGGCCAGCTCGGTGGCCGTGCCCCCGGCGGGCTGGGGGATCTCGAGCCGGGCGCACAAGCCGTTCCACCGCTCGCGGTCCTCGGCCAGGTCGATCGACTCGGGGCTGGTGCCCAGCACCAGGTCGCGGGGCAGCTGCGCGGCCAGCTTGAGCGGGGTCTGCCCACCTAGGGCCACCACCACCCCGACCGGCTGCTCGGCCTCGATGACGTTCATGACGTCCTCGTAGGTGAGCGGCTCGAAGTAGAGCCGGTCGCTGGTGTCGTAGTCGGTGGACACCGTCTCGGGGTTGCAGTTGACCATGATGGTCTCGTAGCCGGCGGCGTGGAGGGCGAAGCTGGCGTGCACGCAGCAGTAGTCGAACTCGATGCCCTGGCCGATGCGGTTGGGACCCGACCCCAGGATCACGATCTTGGGCCGGTCGCCGGGACGGACCTCGTCCTCGTCCTCCCAGCTCGAATAGTGGTAGGGCGTGTCGGCCTCGAACTCGGCCGCGCAGGTGTCGACCGTCTTGAAGGTGGGCACCACGCCCGCCGCCAGCCGGGCGGTCCGCACCTCCAGCTCGGTCACCGGCTCACGGCCGACGTGCTGCGCGATGGCCTGGTTGTGGATCCACGCCAGCTGCGGATCAGAGAAGCCCAGGCGCTTGGCCCGCTTCCATCCCGCGGCGCCGAGATCATCGAGGTGGTGGTCGGCCCACAAGTGGGTGAGGTGGGCCCGCTCCTCGACGATGGCCAGGATCTGGTCGAGGAACCACGGGTCGACCTTGGTGGCCGCGTACAGGTCGTCCACCGAGATGCCCCGGCGCAGGGCGGCCTCGAGCTGGTAGGGCCGATCGGGGGTGGCGATGGCGGCCCGGCGGACCAGCTCGTCGTCGTCCCACTCGTCGTAGAGGGCCTCGCCCGGGTCCGCGTTGAGTCCCAGGCGGCCGTGCTCGAGGGAGCGCAGCCCCTTCTGGAGCGACTCGGGGAAGGTGCGACCGATGGCCATGGCCTCGCCCACCGACTGCATCTGGGTGCCCAGCACGTCGGGCGTGCCCGGGAACTTCTCGAAGGCCCAGCGCGGGATCTTGGTCACCACGTAGTCGATGACCGGCTCGAAGCTGGCCGGGGTCTTGCCGGTGATGTCGTTGAGGATCTCGTCGAGCGTGTAGCCCACGGCCAGGCGGGCGGCGATCTTGGCGATGGGGAACCCGGTGGCCTTGGAGGCCAGGGCCGACGAGCGGCTCACCCGCGGGTTCATCTCGATGATGACCATGTCGCCGTTGGCCGGGTTGAGGGCGAACTGCACGTTGGACCCGCCGGTCTCGACGCCCACGCGGCGCATGCAGGCGAAGGCGGCGTCGCGCATGCGCTGGTACTCGACGTCGCTGAGCGTCTGGGCCGGGGCGACGGTGACCGAGTCGCCGGTGTGCACGCCCATGGGGTCGAGGTTCTCGATGGAGCAGATGACCACGCAGTTGTCGGCGTGGTCGCGCATGACCTCGAGCTCGTACTCCTTCCACCCGGCGATGGAGGTCTCGATCAGGATCTCCGAGATGGGGCTGGCCTCGAGGCCGGTGGCCGCGGCGGCCGCGAACTCCTCGGGGGTGGAGGCGATCCCGGTGCCGCGCCCACCCAGGATGTAGGCCGGACGGATGACCACGGGCAGCCCGATGCGGGCGATGACCTGGTGGGCCTCCTCGAGGGTGTGGGCCGTGCCCGAGGCCGGGGCGCCCAGGCCGATCTCGGCCATGGCCACCTTGAACTGCTCGCGGTCCTCGGCGGTGGCGATGGCGGTGGCGTCGGCCCCGATCAGCTCGACCCCTTCGCGCTCGAGCACGCCGGCCTCGACCAGCTCCATGGCCAGGTTGAGCGCCGTCTGGCCGCCGAGGGTGGGCAGCAGGGCGTCAGGGTGCTCGCGCTCGATGATCTTGGTCAGCACCTCGATGTCGAGGGGCTCCACGTAGGTGGCGTCGGCGAAGTCGGGGTCGGTCATGATCGTGGCCGGGTTGGAGTTGGCCAGGATGACCCGGTAGCCCTCTTCGCGCAGCACCCGGCAGGCCTGCGTCCCCGAGTAGTCGAACTCGCAGGCCTGGCCGATGACGATGGGGCCCGACCCGATGAGCAGGATCGAACTGATGTCGTCGCGCCGCGGCATCAGGCCGTCACCGCCTGCGGGCCGCCCCGGCCGAAGTCGGCCATGAGCTCGTCGAAGCGGGCGAACAGGTACCGGGCGTCATGGGGGCCGGGCCCCGCCTCGGGGTGGTGCTGCACGCTGAAGGCCGGCACCTCCCGGCTGCGCAGACCCTCGATGGTGCCGTCGTTGAGGTTGCGATGCGTGATCTCGACGTCGCTCGACAGGTCGTCGAGCACGGAGAAGTTGTGGTTCTGGCTGGTGATCTCGATCGTCCCCGTGTCGAGGCGGCGGACCGGGTGGTTGCCGCCGTGGTGGCCGAAGGGCAGCTTGAAGATGGACGCCCCCAAGGCGCCGGCCAGCAGCTGGTGGCCCAGGCAGATGCCGAAGATGGGCACCTGGCCCAACAGCTCGCCGATGGCGGCCGAGGCGTAGGGCACGGTGCCCGGGTCGCCGGGTCCGTTGGACAGGAACACCCCGTCGGGCTCGCGGGCCAGCACCTCGGCGGCCGGCGTGGAGGCCGGCACCACCTCGACGGTGGCGATCTGGCCCAGCTGGGCCAGGATGGCCCGCTTGATGCCGAAGTCGTAGGCCACCACCCGCCGGGGGCCTCGCCCCACCGTGTAGGGCTGGGCGGTGGTGACCGTGGCCACCAGGTCGATGCCCTCGGTGCCAGGCTCGGCCCGGGCTGCGGCGGCCAGCTCGTCGGCCGGGGCGGTGCCCAAGGCGCCGGGCATGGCGCCGGCGCTGCGCAGGTGGCGGGTCAGGCGGCGGGTGTCGACCCCGGCGATGCCGGCCAGGTCGTGGCGGCGCAGGAACCCGTCCAGGTCGTCGGTGCTGCGCCAGTTGCTGCGGCGCCGGGCCAGGTCGCGGATGATGACCCCCCGGGCGGCCGGCCCTGCGCTCTCGTCGTCGTCGGGGGTGACCCCGTAGTTGCCGATGTGGGGGTAGGTGAAGGTGATGATCTGGCCGGCGTAGGAGGGGTCGGTGAGCACCTCCTGGTAGCCGGTCAGCACCGTGTTGAACACCACCTCGCCGGCCGAGATGGGGTGGGGCGCGCCAATGGCCTCGCCGGCGAAGGTGGTGCCGTCGGCCAGCACGAGGTGGGCGTGGGTGATGTCGCTCATCGTTGGGCCTCGCCGTCGATCACCACGGGCTCGCCCCAGTGCAGCGTGTGTCGGACACGACCGGTCAGGGTCCGTCCGGCGTAGGGGGTGTTGCGACTGCGGCTGGCCAGCGAGCCCGGGTCGACCGTCCAGGTCGCGGTCGGATCGATCACCACCAGGCAGGACGTGCCGTGCTGGTCGACGGCCACCCGGTCCTTCCACATCGAGCTCACGCCGGCGATGGCCGCCGGCTGCCAGGACATCAGCGCCAGGATCCGCTGGATCGGCAGATCGAGCTCGGTCAGGGCCAACGCCAGCGCCGTCTCCAGTCCGAGCATGCCGGGTGGGGCCTGGTCCAACGGGAGCTCCTTGCTGTCCTGGGTGTGCGGAGCGTGATCGGTGGCGATGGCGTCGATGGTGCCGTCAGCCAGGCCCGCCTTGATGGCGTCCACGTCGGCCTGGGTGCGCAGGGGTGGGTTGACCTTGAACACCGGGTCGTAGCCGGCCAGCTCGGCTTCGGTCAGGGTGAAGTGGTGGGTGGTGGCCTCGGCGGTGACCGGCAGGCTGGCGGCCTTGGCCGCCCGCACCAGCTCGACCGACCCGGCGGTGGATAGGTGCTGGAAGTGGATGCGACAGCCTGTCAGCCGGGCCAGGGCCAGATCGCGGGTGACCATCAGCTCCTCGGCCTCGGCGGGGATGCCGGGCACCCCCAGCCGCGAAGACCATTCCCCCTCGTTCATGCAGCCGGCCGCGGCCAGCCGGTCGATCTCGCAGTGCTGGGCCAGCACGACGGGCAGCCGGGGAGCGAGGTCCGACGCGTACTCCATGGCGCGGCGCATGAGCAGGTCGTCCTGCACGCCGCTGCCGTCGTCGGTGAACACGCACACTCGGCTCTCACGGTCCCTCGCCAGTTCGTGGATGGGAGCGAGCGCCTCGCCCTGACGACCCACCGTGACGGCCGCGGCCGGTTCGACGGTGCAGAGCGCGCCGTTGGCCTGGTTCCGCACCCAGGTGGCCACCTCGACCGAGTCGATGCAGGGATCGGTGTTGGGCATGGCCACCACCAGCCCGTACCCGCCCAGCGCCGCGGCCCGGCTCCCGGTCTCGATCGTCTCCGCCTCTTCGCGGCCCGGTTCGCGCAGGTGGGTGTGGATGTCGACCAGGGCGGGAGCCACCACACACCCGTCGGCCTCGAGCACCCGGGTGGTCGAGGTGGGCTCGATCCCGGGCTCGACGGCGCGGATGTAGTGCCCCTCGATGAGCACGTCGGCCGAGCGCTCGCCGTCGCGGTCGATGACCCTGCCGCCCTTGATCAGGTAGTCCCTCCGGCCGCGCTCAGCCACGGGCGGACGCTCCGATGGGTTCGGACGGCGCGGGCTCGTCATCGCCGTCGCCGGTGGGTTCGACCTGTTCGTCGCGTGACGCGGCACCGAAGGCTTCGCGCCCCGACCCGAGCATCAGGAAGAGCACGGCCATGCGCACCGGCACGCCGTTGCGGACCTGGTCCACGACGGCCACGTTGGGTCGGTCGGCCACCTCCGCCGCGATCTCCACCCCCCGGTTCATGGGGCCGGGGTGCATGACCAGGGCGCCACCGGCCTCGGCCCGATCGGCCCGGGCGGGGGTCAGGCCGAACCGAGCGGTGTACTCGCGCAGGCTGGGCACCAGGGCCTCGGTCATCCGCTCGCGCTGCATGCGCAGCAGGTAGATGACGTCGTGGTCGGCGAGCACCTCGTCGAGGTGGTGACTGACCGCCACGGGCCAGCCTTCCAGGCTGGGCGGCAGCAGCGTGGGCGGCGCCACCAGGGTGACCTCGGCCCCGAGCAGGGTGAAGGCCGACACGTCCGAGCGGGCCACCCGGCTGTGCTTGACGTCGCCCACGATGGCGATGCGCCGGCCCTCGAGCGAGCCCAGGCGCTGGCGGATGGTGTAGCAGTCGAGCAGGGCCTGGGTCGGGTGCTGGTGCCAGCCGTCGCCGGCGTTGATGACCGACGAGGTGGCCCAACGGGCGATCTGGGCCGGCACCCCCGACGAGGCATGGCGCACCACCAGGGCGTCGACGCCCATGGCCTCGATGGTCTGGACCGTGTCGCGGATCGACTCACCCTTCTTGAGCGAGGAGGAGCCGGCGGTGAAGGTCATGGTGTCCGCACCGAGGCGCTTGGCTGCGGTGTCGAAGCTGAGGCGGGTGCGGGTCGAGTCCTCGAAGAAGACCGAGACCACGGTCTTGCCCCGCAGGGTGGGCACCTTGGGGATGGCCCGGGCGCTGACCTCCACGAACTTGTCGGTGAGGTCGAGCACCTCGTCGATGCCGTCGGCCCCCAGGTCGGCGATGTCGAGCAGGTGCCTCACTTTCGCATCTCCCCCAGTTGCACCCCTTCCGGCCCGACGTCGACCACCTCGTCGCGGCGGGTGGGCAGGTTCTTGCCCACGTAGTCGGGCCGGATGGGCAGCTCGCGGTGGCCGCGGTCGATCATCACCGCCAGCTGCACGGCCCGGGGTCGGCCGAAGTCGGTGAGGGCGTCGAGCGCGGCCCGGATGGTGCGGCCGGTGAAGAGGACGTCGTCGACCAGCACCACGATCTTGCCGGCGAGGTCGACCGGGATGTCGGTGACCGCCTCGGGCAGCACCGGGCGCAGGCCGATGTCGTCGCGGTAGAAGGCCACGTCCAGGGTGCCCAGCGGCAGCTCGACCGACTCGATCTGGTTCAGGTCGTCCACCAGCAGGCCGGCCAGGTCCACCCCGCCGGTCTGGAGCCCGATGATGACCACGTCGTCGAGCCCGTGGTTGCGCTCGATGATCTCGTGGGCCATGCGCCAGACGGCCCGACCGATGTCGTCGGGGCTCATGACCTGGGTGCGGGCATGGAAAACGCCCCCGTACGGGGGCGTGATGCGGCGTTCGCGTTCGGCCATCGCGGTCGTGCCTTCCTGTCCGTGTGGGCCTCACAGGACCCACTTCACGGTCAGACAGGCACCCTACCACCGTCCCGGCCGTCGCTGATCCCCGATTTCGCTCCCCCCTCCGGAACTGGGTACGAAAATGCGCGAAATCGGACAGCCAAAGATGCCCGATTTGCGAAGCGGTCAGGGGCGTTCGGTGGCGGCCACCGCAGCCAGCAGGCCGTTCACGAAGCGGCCCGAGTCGTCGGTGCTGAACTCCTTGGCCAGCGTCACCGCTTCGTCGATGATCGCGCCGGTGGGCACGTCGGGTCGGTGCAGCAGCTCGAACACCCCGATGCGCAGCAGGGCCCGGTCCACGCTGGGCATCCGCTCGAGCGTCCAGCCCTGGGCGTAGGCCCGGATCACCGCGTCGATCTCGTCCAGGTGGTCCCCGACCCCCACCACCAGCTCGGCCGCGAACGGCTCGGGCGTCACCACCAGCTCGTCGACCACCTGCGCCGGTGGCACCGACTTGGCCTCGGCCTCGTACAGCAGGGCCAGGGCACGCTCGCGGGCCTCCCGCCGGCTGCCGACGCCCCCGGACCCGCCGGCGCGTGGGCGGCCGGGATCGCCCGTCGGGCTCACGCCCGGGTCAGGTATTCGCCGCTGCGCGTGTCGACCTTGATGCGATCGCCGGGCTCGACGAACAGCGGCACCTGCACGACCAGCCCGGTCTCGAGCGTGGCTGGCTTGCGGGCCCCCGACACCCGGTCGCCCTGCACTCCCGGCTCGGTCTCGCTGATGGCCAGCTCGACGGCGGCGGGCAGGTCGATGCCCACGATCTCGTCCTCGTACATCTGCAGCACGGCGGCCGCGCCCTCGACCAGGTACTGCGCGGCCTCGCCCAGGGCGGCGGGGGCCACGTTGATCTGCTCGTAGGAGGTGTTGTCCATGAACACGTAGTCGTCGCCCGAGCGGTAGAGGAACTGCATCTCGCGCTTGTCGATCATGGCCCGGTCGACGCGCTCGCCACCGCGGAAGGTGCGATCGACCACGGCGCCGTTGCGCACGTTCTTCAGGGTGGTGCGCACGAAGGCGCCGCCCTTGCCCGGCTTCACGTGCTGGAACTCGACCACCTGGAACAACCCGTCGTCGAGGTTGAGGGTCATCCCGTTCTTCAGGTCGTTGGTGGTGATGGCGGGCATGGTGGTGGATCTCCTGCGCGGTCAGACCGCGGTGGTCTTGGGGGCGAGCGTGAGGGGGCGGCTGCCGTCGGCGGTCACGACGAGGGTGTCCTCGACGCGCACCCCACCGTGGTCGGGCAGGTAGACACCGGGCTCGACGGTGACGACGACGCCGGGGGCCAGCGTAGCAGCGGCGGTGGCCGCCACCCGCGGGGCCTCGTGGATCTCGAGCCCCACGCCATGGCCGGTGGCGTGCAGGAAGGCGTCGCCCCAACCGGCGTCGTTGATCACCTGGCGACAGGCGGCGTCGATGGCCGCGGTGGCCACGCCGTCCCCGATGGCGTCGACCCCGGCCTGCTGGGCGGTGGTGACCACCTCGAGCATGCGGGCCTGGGTGGGTGTGGGTTCGCCCACCATGATCGTGCGGGTCATGTCGGAGCAGTACCCGTCCACCACCGCGCCGAAGTCGAGCACCACCAGGTCGCCCTCCACGATTGTCCGGGTCGAGGGCCGGTGGTGCGGCTTGGCCCCGTTCGGGCCCGAGCCCACGATGGTCTCGAACGAGTTGCCCCACGCCCCCAGGCGACGGATCTCGAAGTCGAGCTCGATGCCGAACTCCTGCTCGGTGAGGCCGCCGACCAGGCGGTGGCGCACGTTGGCCAGGGCCTGGTCCGCCACCGCCGCCGCCGCGGCGATGCGCGACACCTCGCCCTCGTCCTTGACCAGGCGCAGGTCGTCGACCAGGCCCTGGGTGGCCACCACGTCGAGGCCGACGAACCAGGACTCGGCGTAGGCCCGCTGCTGGGCCCAGGTGACGGCGTCGGCCTCGAGGCCCAGGCGCTGCACCCCCGCATCCCGCACGGCCGCGCCCACCACCTCGCGCTGCTCGACGCCGGCCACCTCGACGCGGGCGGTGACGCCGGACGCGGCCAGCTGCTCGGCGGCCTGCTGGCCGTAGCGGCTGTCGGTGACCAGCACGAGCTCGTCGGGCAGCACCAGGACCAACGCCGCCGAGCCGGTGAAGCCGGTGAGGTAGCGGATGTTGACCAGCTTGGTGACCATCAGCGCCTGGGCCGTGCCCAGCTGGGCCAGCGCGCCCCGCAGCCGGGGCAGGCGCCCGGCTACGTCCATGGGGACCAGGTCGATCACGTCAGGCAACCCAGCGCCGCCTCGACCGCCAGGGCGTAGCCGCGGCCCCCGAAGCCGGCGATGGTGCCGGTGGCCACCGGGGCCACCACCGAGGTGTGGCGCCATGACTCGCGGCCGTTGGGGTTGGACAGGTGCAGCTCGACCACCGGCCCGTCGAAGGCGGCCAGGGCGTCGTGGATCCCCCAGGCGTAGTGCGTGAAGGCGGCCGGGTTGATCACGATGGCTGCGCAACGACCGCGGGCCCCGGCGATCGCCTCGATGAGGGTGCCCTCGTGGTCTGACTGCACGTGCTCGAGCGTGGCCCCGCCGGCCTCGGCCACCGCCCGGGCCGTGGCCACGTGGTCCTCCAGCGTGTCGGTGCCGTAGACCTCGGGCTGGCGCTGGCCGAGCAGCGCCAGGTTGGGCCCGCTCAACAGCAACACGATGGGCGCGCTCATAGATCGGTCACCGCCAAGATGGTGCACGAACGTGCCACCGGGGCACGCTTCTGCACTAGTTTCGTAGAGGGAGGGGTCTGGCTCAAGGTCGCGACGACCTGCTCATCGCCGCGAAGGCGGTGTCGATGACAGCTCGGTCGACGCCGGTGACCGGCTCGACGCCCGCCGGCCCGTCGAGCACGAACGTGACCCCGTCGAGCGCCTTCTTGTCGCGGGCGAACAGCGCCACCAGCTCGTCGGGGTCGGCGTCGGCCGGCAGGTCGGCGGGGAGGTCGTAGGCGCCCACCACCCGACGGTGCTCGGCCACCCGGGTCGAGTCGATGCGCCCGAGGGCGAAGGCCAGCTCGGCCGCGTAGACGAGGCCGATGGCCACCGCCTCGCCGTGGCGCAGGTCGAACCCGCCGGCGATCTCGAGGGCGTGGCCCAGCGTGTGGCCGTAGTTGAGGGTGGCTCGCCCGCCGCCCTCGCGCTCGTCGCCCGCCACCACCGAGGCTTTGATCTGCACGCAGCGCACCACCTGCTCGTCAAGGGTCAGCGCCTCGACCGGCGTGGACCCGAAGCGCCCGTCGTCGAGGAAGTGGTACTTGGCCACCTCGCCCTGCCCGCTGCGCATCTCGCGCGGTGGCAGGCTGGCCAGCACGGCCGTGTCGCACAGCACGGCCCGGGGCTGCCAGTAGGCGCCCACCAGGTTCTTCCCCTCCGGCAGGTTCACCCCGGTCTTGCCCCCGATGGCCGCGTCCACCTGGCCCAACAGGGTGGTGGGCACGTGGATCACGTCGATCCCCCGGTGGTAGACGGCGGCCGCGAAGCCGGCCACGTCGGTCACCATGCCGCCGCCCACGGCCACGACCGCGTCGTTGCGGGTCAGACCCCACTGCGACCAGGCCCGGCACAACCCCTCGATGGCGGCCAGGTCCTTGGCGTCCTCGCCCTGGCGGATGAGGAAGCTGCGGTGCTCGACGCCCGGGTCGACCTCGACGTCGATGCCGGCCTGGGTGACCACCGCCACCCGCCGGGCCCGGACGGGCACGACCTGGGCCAGAGCATCGATGGCACCCGCGCCCACCAGGACGTCGTAGCTGCGCTCGGCCAGCTCCACGGGGACCGCGGCCAGGCCGGCCACCCCGACCTCCCCGCTCCGGCCGGGCACGGCGCTCACACCCCGCCCGGATCGACCAGCCGGCTGTGCACGGCCGCCGCCACCTGGTCCACGTCGAGCACCCGGGTGCCGCGCTGCTCGTCGATGACGATGGTGGCCACCGACTGGTAGAGCGCCTCGCGCTCGGAGTTCAGCCGGTCGAGGGTGCCGGCGGGATCCTCGGCCAGCAACGGCCGGTGGTCGGATGTGCCGACCCGGCCGGCCAGCACGGCCGGTTCGGCCTTGAGCCACACCACCTGGCCGCCCCGACGGGGCAGGTCGCGCAGCAGCTCGCGGCTGTCGGGGTCGAGCACGACCCCGCCGGCCGCGGCGATGACGGTCGGCTCGGGCCGAGCCAGGGCGTCGCGCAGCGCGGCCCGCTCCTCGAAGCGGAAGGCGGCCTCGCCGTCGGCCTCGAAGATGTCGCGCACGGTGCGCCCGGTGCGGGCCTCGACCTGTTGATCGCTGTCCACGAACGACAGGCCGAGCGCGTCGGCCAGGCGCTGACCGACCGAGGTCTTGCCGGCCCCCATCATGCCCACCAGCACCACATGGGATCGCACCCGGCTGTCGGCCGCCGTCCGGCGGGCCAGCTCGGCGGGGGCCACGTCGAGGTCGGCGAAGGCCTCGATGGCGTCCCAGTTGAGCGGCGCGTCCCGTTCGACGGGTGCGTCCTGGAAGTCGGCCGGCACCTCCAGGTCGGCGGCCGCCTGCACCTGAGCCAGGAAGCCGGCGTGGTTGCGCACCAGCTCGACCATGGAGTCGCCGCCGAACTTGCGCAGCACCTCGCCGGCCAGCACCAGCGCCACCATCGTCTCGGCCACCACCCCCATGGCCGGCACCGCGGTGACGTCGGTGCGCTCGCGGAACGACACCGTCTCCGCCTTGGTCACGGTGTCGACGGTGCCCAGCGACGGCCGGTTCAGGGTGGCCAGGGGCTTCATGGCCACATGCGCCACCAGCAGCTCACCAGTGCTCATGCCGCCCTCGACGCCCCCGGCCCGGGTGGTGTCGCGGCGGTAGGTGCGGTCGTCGGCGTCCCAACGGATGGGATCGTGGGCCTCGCTGCCCCGCCGGGCGGCCACGTCGAACCCGTCACCCAACTCGACCCCCTTGACGGCCTGGATGCTCATGAGCGCCTGCGCCAGCAGCGCGTCGAGCTTGCGATCCCAGTGCACGTGGCTGCCCAGGCCGACGGGCAGGCCGTAGGCCAGCACCTCGACCACGCCACCCAGCGAGTCGCCCTGGGCCGCCGCCGCCTTGATCTCGGCCACCATGGCCGCCTCGGTCCGCTCGTCGAAGCACCGCACCTGCGAGTCGTCGACCCGGTCGAGGTCGGCGGGCGTGGGGCGCTGATCGGTGCGGGCCCGCACCGGCCCCAGGGCCACCACGTGGGACACCACCTCGATGCCGATGGCGCGCAGCAGGGCCTTGGCCACGGCCCCCGCCGCCACCCGGGCGGCCGTCTCGCGGGCCGACGCGCGCTCGAGCACGTCGCGGGCGTCGACGAAGTCGTACTTCTGCATGCCGGCCAGATCGGCGTGACCCGGCCGGGGCGCGGTGAGCGGCGCGGCGGTGGCACCGGGAGCGGGCGACATCTCCTCGGTCCACTTCTTCTCCCACTCGCTGTTGGCGATCTCGACCGCCACCGGCGAGCCCAGGGTGCGGCCGTGGCGCACGCCGGCCAGGATCGTCACCTCGTCCTGCTCGAAGCGCATGCGAGGGCCCCGGCCATACCCCAGCCGCCGCCGGGCCAGCTCGGCCTGGATGTCCTCGACGGTGACCGACAGCCCGGCCGGCAGTCCTTCGAGCACGACCACCAGGGCCTGCCCGTGGGACTCGCCGGCGGTCAGGAAGCGCAGCATGGCCTCAGGCTACCGGCCCCGCCGCGGGCGGCCCGTACCCGAATCCGGGGCCGTGGCGGCGGCCGACGGCCTCACGCGTTCAACTTGAGCGTGATGAGGTGCGGGCTCACCAGCACCACCAGCAGCGCCCCGAAGGCCAGGTACGGACCGAACGGGATGGGGGTGCGCCGGTGCAGGCCCTGGATGGCCATCAGGGTCATGCCCACCACCGACGCGGCCAGCGCGCCGACGCCGAGGGCCCACACGACCAGCACGAAGGCGGTGACGTAGCTGGCGCCCAGCCAGCCCAGACCGAGACCCAGCAGGGCGGCCAGCTTCACGTCGCCGAAGCCCATGCCGGCCGGCGAGATGAGGTGGACCACCAGCAGCATGGTGAAGTACATGGCGGCCCCGGCCAGGGCGTAGAGGATGTCCTGGGCGTGGCCGGCGTGCAGCGACTCGGCCACCACCAACGCCAGCACCAGGCCCAACGCCGGCAGCACGATGCGATCCGGGAGCCGGAAGCAGGCGATGTCGACGACGGACACCGTGATGAGGGCGGCGGCATAGACCAGGTAGGCCACCACCAGCAGGGCCGGAGCCGACTCGAACCGGTAGCCCAGGGCGATGAACGAGCCCAGCATCACCAGGTCGCACCACAGGTACTGGCCGGTGACCCGCAGACCGGGTGGCGGCCACAGGGCCAGGCGGTCGGGCACGCGATCCACGAGCACCCCCGCCGCCCAACTGGCCGGGATGGCCAGGAGCGCGCAGATGACGGGCAGGGCGTTCACGGGCGGCGACGGTAGCGGCCGCGTCCGGCAGCGCTGGGGATCGGATCAGCCGTTGACGGAGCCGAGGAACTTCAGCAGCAGCCCGCGGTTGATCGGGTCCTCGGTCTCGTCGACCTCGGCCAGGGCGGCCTCCCGCTCCTCGGACGTGGTGGCCTTGGCTGCGGCCGCCACCGCCTTGGCCGCCTTGGGGCTCAGGTTGGCCAGCTGGCGGGCGATCTCGGCCGCATCGGCCATGTCGTCCTCATCCGACACGACCTCCATCGGCGCGGCCGGCGGTGCGGTGTCCTCCACGATCAGGGCCGACGGGTCGAAGCGCTCCTCGGCCGAGGCGACGCTCGGGTCGGCCAAGGCGTCGTCGCCCACCACCGTGAGCAGCGGGGTGTCGCTCGTCGGGGTGCCGGCATCGAAGGTGATGGCCGGACCGGGATCGACGACCGCCGGCTCGATGCCCTCGGCCGCCGGGGCCGGGGTGGGCTCGTACGACGCCACCGGCGCCTCGCCCAGCTCGACCAGGCCCGCCTCGATGAGCTCCTTGACGGCACGGGAGATGGGGAGCTCGGCCAGGCCCAGGTGATCACCCAGCCCCGCCACGGTGGTGCCTCCGCCGACCGCCACCAGCTGGCGCCATTGGGCGGCGTCGACGGTGACCTCGTCGCCCGGCAGCTCGGCTCGCAGCGACACCCAGGCGGCGAGCGACGGCACCACGGCCTCGATGGACTTCCACTCCTCGAGCATGGCCTCGGCGGCGGCCAGGGCATCCTCGACCCCGGTGGGTGAGCCCGGGGCGTCGGCCACGGCGTCGTCGTCGAAGACGAAGTCGCCCTCCTTGAACCGCAGCAGCTCGAACAGCACGTCGGTAGGGCCGTCGGCCAGGGGCGCGGCCGCCGCCTCGCTGCTCACGATCGCTCCCCCGTCGAGCCACAGCGAGCCCGATCCGTGGCTCCCGGTCAGGCGCAGCCGGCCCGTCTTGTGGGTCGACGCCAGCAGGCGCAGGACGTCGGGAAGGGCAAAGGTTTCGAGTGTGCCCTGAAGAGCCACGATGACCTCCGAAAAGGGGATGGACGCCACTCCATCGGCAGCCAGGGCCCCGGAATAGAGGGCCTTTTGGGGAATCTAGTGCCCGTGGGCGTCCAGTGCCCCGTGGGCAGCGCGGACCATGTCGTCGACCGGCGGCGCCAGTCCCGTCCACAGCTCGAAGGCCACCGCGGCCTGGCGCACCAACATGCCCAGGCCGTCGAGGGTCTCGGCTCCCCTGGCGCGCGCCGCCACCAGCAGGGGCGTGTCGAGGGGCGACATGACGATGTCGGCCACCAGCTGGCCGGGCGCCAGCCAGCGCTCCTCGATGGCCAGGGAACGTCCGTCCATGCCCACCGACGTGGCGTTGACCACCAGATCGGCCCCGACCACGTCCTCGGGCCCGCCCACCCGACCGACCGACCCGGCCAACTCGGCCGCCGACGCGGCCCGCGCCGCCGTGCGGTTGACCACCACCACTTCGGAGGCGCCGGCCTCGGCCAGGCCCAGCACCAGGGCCCGGGCCGCGCCGCCGGCGCCGAGCACGGCGCAGCGCGCGCCGGGCACGGCGAACCCGGCGTCGGCCCCCAGCGAGGCCACGAACCCGGCCCCGTCCGTGTTGTGGCCCACCAGGGCGTCGCCCTCGGGCACCACGCAGTTGACCGCCCGCAGGCGTCGGGCCGACGACGAGAGCTCGCCCCAGGTCACGGCCTCCAGGTGGGCGGCCACCGCCGTCTTGTGGGGCATGGTGACCGACAGGCCACCCAGACCCAGGGTGCGCATGGCCTCCAGGGCCGCCTCGGCCCGGCCCTCGGCCACTTCGAAGGCCACGAACACCCAGTCGAGCCCGGCGGCGGCGAAGGCGGCGTTGAGGATCTGGGGCGAGCGCGAGTGGCGGATCGGATCGCCGATGACGGCGGCCACCCGGGTCGAGCCCAACGGCGCCCCCGGTCGCCCTGGCGTGGTGCCCGGAGCCGTCACTTGCCGAACAGGCCCTCGGCCCGGGCCTTGGCCGTGGCCCGCTGGAAGTCGCTGTAGCTGGCGGTGAAGTACTGGCTGCCGTCGGGGGCGGCCAGCACGAAGTAGATCCAGTCGCCCGGGGTGGGGTTCAGGGCGGCCTGCAAGGAGGCCAGGCCGGGCGAGCTGATGGGCCCGGGGGGCAGGCCGGTGTGCAGCCGGGTGTTGTAGGGCGACGGGGTGGCCAGCTGCGAGTTGGTGATGTTCAGGATGCGCTGCTGTAGGGCGTACTCGACCGTGGTGTCCAGGCCCAGGCTCATCCCCTTGGCCAGCCGGTTGTAGATCACCCGGGCGATCTTGGGGCGGTCGCCGGGCACCTTGGCCTCCTCCTCGACCATGGAGGCCACCGCCAACACCTGGTAGGGCGTGTAACCCAGCGCCTTGGCCTGGGCGTTCAGGTTCAGGCTGTCCGCTTCCTGGTCGAACTTGGTCACCATCTGGGCGATCAACTTCTGCGGGTTGCCCACGTCGGTGAGCAGCACCTGGTAGGTGGCCGGGAACAGGAAGCCCTCGAGGTCGGTGGACCCGGCCGGCTGGTACTTCGAGTGGACCGTGGCCAGGGCGTGGTCGAGGTCGGCCGGCTTCATCTCGGGGAAGGTGGTCAGGATCTTGGCCCGGATCTCGCTCAGCCACAGGCCTTCCGGGATGACCAGGGTGCGGGTGGCGGGCGGCAGCGGCGCCCGGTCGAGCCGCTTGACCACGTCGCTCATGGATTCGGGGGCGTGCAGCCCGTCGTAGGTGCCGGCCTTGAACGGGCCGGCGGCGGTCAGCTTCACGTACCAGCGGAAGACCGAGGCGTTGGCGACCACGCCGTGGGCGGCCAGCACCGAGGCGATCTGGGAGTCGCTGGAGCCGTCGGGGATGGCCACCGTGACGGCCTTCCCGGGGGCGTCGGGCGGGTTGACCTGGCGCGCGGTCCACCAGCCGGCCAGGGCCAGCACGAGCAGGGCCACCGCCACGATGGTGCCGACCACCGGAGCGGCCCGGCGCCACACCGACCGCTCGGGCGGCAGGTAGACGATCGGCGGTCCGTCCGACGAATCGCCCGTCAGGGCATCGGACTGGCCGTCGGCCGGCACGCCGTCGTCGGGCTGGAGGGTTTCGGTCAAGGAGCGCTCATTCGGGAGGGGGGTTCGATCGCCGGCCGTCGAGCCACGACTGGAGCATGACGGCGGCGGCCGCCTGGTCGATCACCCGGCGGCGGTCCGGGCCGCGCCGCCGCTGGGCTCGCAGGTGGCGATCGGCGGTGACGGTGGTGAAGCGTTCATCGTAGGTGTCGACCGGTAGGTCGGTGGTGGCACCCAGGCGCTCGACCTCGGCCAGGGCGGCGGCCGCCGCCGGGCCCACCGTCCCGTCCAGCGACAGCGGGAGCCCCACGACGATGCGTCCCACCTCCCACTCGGCCGCCAGCTCCCGGATGCGGTGGTGGTCGGCGGCCTCGTCGCCCGAACGCTCGATCACCGCGCAGGGCGTGGCCAGCACACCCCCGGGATCGCTGACGGCCACGCCGATCCGGCGCGAGCCCAGGTCCAGGCCCAGGGCGCGCACTAGGTGGTCGGCGCGCCCGAGCCGGATCCGATGCCGACGCCGACCCGCACCTGGTCGAGCGCCTCGTCGAGCCGGGAGGCGTCCTTGCCGCCGGCCATGGCCATCTCCGCGCCCTTGCCCGCGCCGCCACCCACCGTGCGGGCCGCTTCGGCGATCAGCTCCGACGCGGCCAGGCCGCTGTCGGGTCGCACCGCGGCCGCCAGGGCCACCCCCCCACCCTCCGGGGCGCTGCCGAGGACCACCGCCCGCACGCCCTCGTGGTCGCGCACCGCCGCGGCCAGGGCCCGCAGCTCGTCTCGGGGGATGCCGTCGACCCGGGCCACCACCACCCCGTCGACCGCGGCCGCCACCAGCTCCCCCGAGCGGGCGAGGGCGGCTTGGCGTCGCAGCTCACGGACCTCGTCGCGCAGCTCCTTGTTCTCCGCCACCCGGCGGGCCACCGCCTCCACCACCTCGTCGTCGCCCACCCCCAGTTGGGCGGCCAGGGCGCCCAGGCGGGCCTCGTCGCGGCGGATGCGCTCGATGGGACCGAAGCCGGTGACCGCCTCGATGCGCCGTTGGTTGGAGCCGATGGAGCCCTCGCTGACGATCTTCAGCGGCCCGATGTCGCCGGTGGCGCGCACGTGGGTGCCACCGCAGAGCTCGGTGGAGTGCGGCCCGGCTTCGAGCACGCGCACGATGTCTCCGTACTTGTCGCCGAAGAAGGCGATGGCGCCGAGCTGCTCGGCGAAGTCCTTGGTCGTCTCGAAGTGGCGGACCGGGAAGTTGCCCAGGATGTCGTGGTTGGCCAGGTCCTCGACCTGGGCGATCTCGGCCGACCCCAGCGCCTCGTAGTGGCTGAAGTCGAAGCGGAGCCGGTCGGGCGCCACCAGCGAACCCTGCTGCTTGACGTGCTCGCCCAGGACCTGGCGCAGGGCCCAGTGCAGCAGGTGGGTGGCCGTGTGGTTGCGACGGATGGCGTCGCGGCGCTCGACGTCGATGGCGGCGGTGGCCTGCTGACCCACGACGATCTCGCCCGCCACCAGGCGCCCCTGGTGGCGGTGCAGGGTCGGCAGCACATAGGTGGTGTCGTCCACCTCGACCCGGCCGGTGTCGGTCACGATGCTGCCGGTGTCGCCGACCTGGCCGCCGCTCTCGGCGTAGAAGGGCGACCGGTCGAGCACGACCGACACCGAGCCGTCGTCATCGGGGCCGACCAGGGCCAGCACCCGGGACTCGACCTCGAACTGGTCGCGACCCACGAACTCGGTGGGCCCGAACTCGTCGAGCACCTCCTGGAACTGGGACAGGTCGGCGGCCACGCCGTCGCGTCGGCGGGCGTCCTTGGCCCGCTGCTTCTGGTCGGCCATGGCCTGGGCGAAGCCGGCCTCGTCCACGTCGACCCCACGCTCGAGGGTGATCTCGCGGGTGAGCTCCAGGGGGAACCCATGGGTGTCGTGCAGGGTGAAGGCCACCGCTCCGGGCAGGCGGGTCCCGGGGTCGAGGGCGTCCAGCTCGGCGTCGAGGATGGTCGTGCCGGCCTTGAGGGTCTGGCGGAACCGCTCCTCCTCGTGCGCCATCACGTCGCGCAGGAAGCCGTGGTTGCGGACCAGCGCCGGGTAGGCCTCGCCCATGACCTCGACGGTGGTGTCCACCAGGCTGGGGGTGACCAGGTGGTCGACGTCGAGCAGGTAGGCGTGGCGCACGGCCCGGCGGATGACGCGCCGCACCACGTACCCGCGACCCTCGTTGGACGGGAAGACCCCGTCGCTGACCAGGAAGCTCATGGTGCGGGCGTGCTCGGCCAGGATGCGCAGGGACACGTCGCCGGCCTCGGACCGACCCAGGGACCGGCCGGTCACCGACTGGGCCGCTTCGATGAGCGGGACCATGACGTCGATCTCCCACACCGAGTCCTTGCCCTGGAGCACGCCCAGGATGCGCTCGAGGCCCGCGCCCGTGTCGATGTTCTTGCGGGGCAGCACGGTGTCGACCCCATCGCGGTCGCGGTTGTACTGCATGAACACCAGGTTCCAGATCTCGAGGAAGCGGGCCTCGCTGCCGTGGCCCGGGCCGCCGGCCCGGCCGTAGCGCTCGCCCAGGTCGACGAAGATCTCGGAGTTGGGCCCGCACGGCCCCGGCGGGCCGCCCGGAGGCCCCCACCAGTTGTCCTCCAGGCGCTGGATGCGATCCGGGGCCACGCCGGCGGCGTCGATCCACAGCTGCTCGGCCTCGTCGTCGTCGGTGTGGACGGTGACCCAGAGCTGGTCGGGATCGATGCCGAACAGGTCGGTCACCATGTCCCAGGCCATGGGGATGGCGTCGGCCTTGAAGTAGTCGCCGAAGCTGAAGTTGCCCAGCATCTCGAAGAAGCTGAGGTGGCTGGCGTCGCGGCCCACCTCCTCGAGGTCGTTCTCCTTGCCGTCGACCCGCACGCAGGTCTGCACGGTGGTGACGCGGGGGTGCGGGGCCGTCTCGGCCCCCAGGAAGTAGGGCTTGAAGGGCACCATGCCGGCCACGGTGAACAGCAGGTCCGGGTCGTGCGGGATGAGGCTGGCCGCCGGGACCACCGTGTGGCCGCGGTCGGCGAAGAAGCGCAGGAAGGCGCGGCGGAGCTCGTCGGCGGTCATGGGGTTCATGGCCGGGCCAGCCTACCGACCGGCGCTCAGTCGTCCGGCCGGCCGGTCGGGCCCGGACGGGGCCGGTCCAGGTCGGCGGTGATGCGCGTCTCGGCCTCGGCCATGGCGGTGCGCCCCTCGGCCACCGCGTCGCGCACCGCCGAGGACAGCGAGTCTCCGGTGGCCCGGGCGCTCGCACCGGTGGCCCGGACCCGGCGCCCGACCACCCGAGCCGCGCCCACCACCGTCTCGGACAGCTGGTCGGGCGCCAGGCGGCTGCGGCTCTCGCGCCAACGCACGTAGCTGTACATGGTGGTGCCGGCGCCGGTCACCACGCCGACCGCGAACCACCGGGCGCGTCGCAGCATCAGCGGGCCCGGACCTTGACCGCAGCCGGGTCGCGACCGGTCAGGCGTCGCCCGGCTCGGCCCACCCCCCGGCCGAACGCCATGACCCGGATGACCGGCGCCCGGAAGGCCAGGTAGCCGAGTCGGGAGGCGCCGTCGACGCGGGCCGAGATGGCTTCGGCCGACTCGAGCAGGCTGTCGACCCGGTCGACCTCGGCCCCGGCCGCCGACACGGTGTCGCGCAGCTCGCCCATGAGGGGCACGGTGTCGGCCTGGAGCCGCTCCAGCGTGGCCCGCAGCTCGCGCAGGGAGCGCAACAGCGAGGCCGCGGCCACCGCCATGGTCGCCACCACGGCCACCAGGACCACGCTGAGGATGACGGCGGCCAGGTCGCCTGCGGTCACGACTGGACCTCGTCGTCGCCCGCAGCCCCAGGCGAAGACCCGTCCCGCCCGTCCCGCCCGCGCCGCCCCGCCTCGTCGCCGACCTGTCGCAGCGCCGCCTCGTCGCCGTGGCTCGACGGCTCGTAGTACACGTTGGCGTCCAACTCGGGCGGGCGGTACTGCTGGGGCACCCATCCCCGGGGGTCGTCGTGGGGGTACTGGTAGCCCTGCCCGTGGCCCAGGCCGGCCGCAGCCCGGTAGTGGGCGTCGCGCAGGTGGTCGGGCACCTCGCCCGGCGCCCGCTCGGCCACGTCGGCCCGGGCGCGACCCAGCGCCACCGTCACCCGGTTCGACTTGGGGGCGGTGGCCAGGTGCACCACGGCGTGGGCCAGGTTGAGCTGGGCCTCGGGCAGGCCCACGAACTCCACGGCCCGAGCCGCGGCGTCGGCCACCAGCAGGCTGGTGGAGTCGGCCCGGCCGATGTCCTCGGAGGCCAGGATGACCAGCCGTCGGGCGATGAACCGGGCGTCCTCCCCCGACTCGAGCATCCGGGCCAGCCAATAGAGCCCGGCATCGGGATCCGATCCCCGGATGCTCTTGATGAAGGCGCTGATGACGTCGTAGTGGTCATCGCGCCCGTAGCGCAGGGCCTTGGTGCCCAGGGCCGCCTCGGCATCGGCCAGCTGCACCACGGGAGGCTGGGCGCGCCCCCGGGCCAGGGCCACCGCCACCTCGGTGCTGGTGAGCACGTGGCGCCCGTCGCCACCGGCCCGCTCCACCAGGTGGGTGACGGCGTCGGGCTCGGCGGTGGCTCCCTCGGCCGCCAGGCCGTGCTCGACGAGGGTGGCCAGCGCCTCCGGGTCGAGGGGGGCCAGGCGGAACAGGGTGGAGCGCGACAGCAGCGGCGGGTTCACCTCGAAGTACGGGTTCTCGGTGGTGGCGCCGATGAGGATGAGCAGGCCCGACTCGACCGAGGGCAGCAGGGCGTCCTGCTGGGCCTTGTTGAACCGGTGGACCTCGTCGAGGAACAGGATCGTGCCCTGGCCGTGCTGGCCCAGGCGGTCCTGGGCGGCCTGGGCCACCTCCCGCACGTCCTTGACCGTGGCGTTGACGGCCGACAGCTGCACGAAGGCCTTGGACGTGGTGTGGGCGATCAGCTGCGCCAGCGTGGTCTTGCCCGTGCCCGGCGGCCCCCAGAAGATGACCGAGGAGAGCCGATCGGCCTCGATGAGGGCGCGCAGCGGCTGGCCGGGCCCGACCAGCTGCTGTTGGCCCACCAGGTCGTCGAGCGTGGCCGGCCGCAGCCGCGCCGCCAGCGGGGCCTGGTGGGCCAGGCGGTCAGCGGCCGCAGCGGAGAACAGGTCGCTCGGCGACGCGGTGGCCATGCCCGGAGGCTACCGGCCGATCTGTCGACGATCCGTCGGTGTCCGACCGGTGCCGCCCACGCGCCGCCCCACGGACCGGGGCCTCCTTCGCACCGGCGAGCGTCGGACATGCAACGATGACCCCATGATCGCCTCGGGTCTGCCGCTGGTGGGCCGCATCCTGGTCTGGGCCATCGTGATCGGGTGCACGGGCACGTTCATCTGGCGACGCATCCAGGGCATCCCGATGCGAGGCAAGCCACGCGACAAGTCGGACGCCGCGCACCCGTCGACGCCCCCGCCCGGGGTGGCAGGGGTCCCCTCCACGACCGAGGCCGCGCCGCCCAGCTTCGGCGCCCCCGCCCGGCTGCCGGCCGACCCCGCCGCCTCGCCCTTCCCATCTGCCGGTCTGCCGGCCGGTTCTCCCGACGTCGCTCCGCCGACCACGCCGCCCGGGCCGCCGGCGGCGACGGCGGGCGACGGCCGGCGTGGCTTCTTCGCCCCCGCGGACGATGCACCCGACGCGAGCCGGGACGTCGACGCGCCCTCGCCCAACAGCGGCCGGGCCACGGTGGCCGAGGCCCTTCGCGGCATCGCCATGCCCTGCGGGCTGAGCCCGGTGGTGGACGGGTCGAGCGCGCTGCCCAACCCCTTCCGGGTCTCCTTCCTGACCAACCAGGCCACCGCGGCCGAGGTGGGCCGCGCGCTGGCCGACGAGCTCCAGCGCCTGGGCTTCACGCTGTCGACCGCCGCAGCCACGGAGCTGCTGGGCCGTCGGGATCGCACCGAGCTGCGGGTGGTGCTCTACCCCACCGCCTCGAGCGCCCGACGCGGCCTCGAACAGCTCTTCCCGGCCGCCGGACCCGGCGCGGTCGGCGTCGAGCTCAGCACCTGACCCCGGCCTGGCTAGGTCGAGGGCGGAAGGGCGCGCAGGCCCAGCTCCGCCAGCTGGGCCGGGTCGAGCGGCGTCGGCGCCGAGGTCAACGGATCGGCCCCGGACTGGGTCTTGGGGAAGGCGATGATCTCGCGGATGTTCTCCTCGCCCGCCAGCAGGGCAGCCAGGCGGTCGATGCCGAAGGCGAACCCGGCGTGGGGTGGCGCCCCGTAGCGGAAGGCGTCGAGCAGGAACCCGAACTTGGCCTGTGCCTCCTGCGAGGAGATGCCCAGCAGGGTGAAGATGCGCGACTGGATGTCCGGGCGGTGGATCCGCACGCTGCCCGAGCCGAGCTCCCAGCCGTTGAGCACCAGGTCGTAGGCCTGGCTGCGGATGGCGAGCAGGCCGGTCGGGTCGGTCGCGTCGAGCAGCGCCCAGTCCTCGGTGTGGGGCATGGTGAACGGGTGGTGGGCCGACACCGGTCGCCCCTGGTCGTCGATCGATTCGAACAAGGGGAAGTCGACCACCCACAGGAAGTGGAACCCACCCTGGTTGACCGGCGGGCGGCCCAGCTCGAGTCGCAACAGCCCCAGCACGTGGTTGACCCGCGACCGTTCGTCGGCCACCAGAAGGAGCAGGTCACCGGCCTCGGCCCCCATGGCGCGGAGCAGGGCGACGCGCTCGGCCTCGGAGAGGAACTTGGCCACCGGCGAGTTGAGCACCAGGCCCGCACCACCCTCAGCCACCTCCACCCGCATCCACACCAGCCCCTTGGCCCCCCAGCGCTTGGCCTGGTCGGTGAGGGCGTCGAGGCGGTTGCGACCCAGGTCGCCGGCCCCGGGCACCCGGATGCCCTTGATGCACGGAGCCTTGAAGGCGTTGAACCCGGTCTCGGCGAAGAGCTCGGTCAGCTCGGTCAGCTCCATGCCGAACCGCACGTCGGGCTTGTCGGAGCCGAAACGCTCCTGGGCCTCGTGCCACGTCATGACCGGCACGTCGGCGGGGCGCGCACCGGTGACCGCCTCGGCCGCCTCGGCCACCGCCTCGGAGATGAAGGCCAGCACGTCGGCCTGGGTGACGAAGCTGGCCTCGGCGTCGAGCTGCATGAACTCGAACTGGCGGTCGGCCCGCAGGTCCTCGTCGCGCAGGCAGCGGGCGATCTGGTAGTAGCGGTCGACGCCGCCCACCATGCACAGCTGCTTGAACAGCTGCGGGCTCTGGGGCAGGGCGTAGAAGCTGCCCGGGCTCAACCGCGACGGCACCACGAAGTCACGGGCGCCTTCGGGGGTGGAGGCGATGAGCATCGGGGTCTCCACCTCGGTGAAGCCCTGGGCCTCCATGGAGCGGCGCAGGGCGCTGTTCACGGTGGCCCGCACCCGCAGGTTCCGCTGCATGCGCTCGGAGCGCAGGTCGATGTAGCGGTAGCGCAGGCGGACGGTCTCGTCCACGTCCACCCGCTCGTCGATCTGGAACGGCGGGGGCTCGGCCGCGCTGAGGATCTCGACCTCGGCCGGACCGATCTCCACCTCGCCGGTGGGCAACGCCGGGTTGGCCGTGCCGTCCGGGCGTCGGCGCACCGCCCCCGTGACCCGTACCACGTACTCGCTGCGCAGGTCGTGGGCGCCGTCCACCACGCACTGGACGATCCCGCTGCGGTCGCGCACGTCGATGAAGGCCAGGTGCTCCCCGTGCTCGCGCCGGCGCGCCACCCAGCCGCAGACCGCCACCTGGCGCCCGATGTCGGCGGCCCGCAGATCACCGCAGTAGTCGGTGCGCATGGGACCTCCGGCGGCGTCGGGAGCCTGGTCGGGGGCGGCGGCAGCGGGGTCGGGGGTCACGAGCGTTCCTTGGGGAGGGGTTCGAGGCCGAGGTGCTCCTCGACCAGTCCGGCCACCTGTTGGACCACGTCGGCCAGTCCCACCGCGGCCAGGTCGGCCGTCCGGGTCTGGTAGCCGTCGGGGCGGAGGGTGACGAGTATGGGGGCCGCGGACCGGTCGGCCTGCTTCTGCTGGGACTTGTAGCCGCCGCCCCCGAAGGCCCGGTCGGCCCCGATGCCGGCCCGGCGCAGGGCCAGGGTCAGGTCGCGGGCGCCGTCGCCGCCGGCCGTGTCGATCACGAACACCTGCACGTCCGAGGCCGGCGGGCCGAACACGCCCTCGGCGTCGCAGGTGGCCAGGATGCGCTCGATGCCGGTGCCGAAGCCGATGCCCGGGGTGGCCGGACCCCCCAGCTCGGCGATGAGGCCGTCGTATCGACCCCCGCCGCCGATGGTGTTCTGGGCCCCGCCCAGGGCGCCGCTCTGGAACTCGAAGGCGGTGTGGGTGTAATAGTCGAGCCCCCGCACCAGGCGTGGGTCGATGCGGAAGTCGCGACCCGCCGCGACCAGCCCGGCCTGCACCCGGGAGAAGTGGTCGGCGGCCTCGGGCGACAGCGAGTCGACCAGCAGCGGCGCGTGGGCCACCACCGCGGCGGTGGGGGCCAGCTTGGAGTCGAGCACCCGCATGGGGTGGTCGTCGACCTTGGCCGCGTCCTCAGGCGGCAGGGCGCCCAGGTGGTCGCGCAGGTAGGTGCGCAGCTCGTCGATGTAGGCCACCCGGTCGGCGGGGGTGCCGATCGAGTTGAGCACCAGCTCCACCTGGCGCAGGCCGAGCGCGGCGTAGAAGTCGCCCAGCAGGGCGATGACCTCGACGTCGAGGTCGGCATCGGTGCTGCCGACGGCCTCCACGCCCAGCTGGTGGTGCTGGCGGTAGCGGTTGGCCTGGGCCCGCTCGTAGCGGAAGCTGGGCGCCGCGTACCAGACCTTCCAAGGGGTGGCCGGCCGGTGCTCCACGAAGGCCCGAGCCACCGACGCCGTGCCCTCGGGTCGCAGGGCCAGGTGGCGGCCGCCCTTGTCGGTGAAGTCGTACATCTCCTTGCGGACCACGTCGGTGCCATCGCCGACGCGGTGGAAGACACCGACGTCCTCGAACATGGGGCTCTGGATGAGCCCGTAGCCCGCCTGGCCGGCATGGCGCGCGAAGGTGGCCACCAGGTGCTGCCAGCGGGCCGACGCCGGCGGCAGCACGTCATGGGTGCCCTTCGGGGCCTGGAAGCCAGCCACGGCCGGACGTTACCGGAGGGGGTCGTCCCGGCCCGAACCCATAGCCCGGACGCGACCACCCGGGTCAGCGGAACTTGCGCAGCGGGCGCTTCCACACCAGCACCGCGTCCTTGGTGTGGTGCTCGATCGGGTGCCCGTCCAGGCTGGTGGTGATGGCCCGGAAGTCGAAGCTGGAGCACCCGATGAGCTCCCACCCCTCGCGGATGCGGGTGGACAGGTAGTGCTCGGTGTGGGGGTCCACCGGGTCGGACAGTGCGTCGATCTTGTACTCGAAGTGCTTGCGGGGCGGGCTGACCCGCAGCGCGATCTCGTGACGCACCTTGCGCTCGCGGCGGCGCTGGCCGTTGCCGTCGCGCTCGGGCAACTCGGTCACCCAGACCGAGCGGTGGACGTCGAGGGCCTCCCAGCCCCGGTCGTCGTGGGCCCGCAGCTGGTCGATCAGGGCCTGGAGGCTGGGCGTGTCGTGTGAGTTCAACCCGCAGTCGGCGTCGTTGACGTCGATCACCTCGGTGCGCGCCTCGTAGGACTCGGGCGGCGGGGGGATCTGGCCGGGCATGGGCGAAGACTAGGCGGGGTGGTGCGGAGGGTCCCACCCCGCCGGCTACAGGTCAGCTGCCGCGATGCCGACACGAGGAGCAGCGGTGGGATGATGCCGCCCATCCGAGGGCTGGAGGCCACGACAGGTGCGATCGACGATGCGGCGAGCGGTGCTGCTCGGCGTGCTGGTGGTGACCCTGGTGCTGACCGCCTCGGGCTGCGACTGGGCCCAGTTCGGCTTCAACGCCGGCAACACCCGCAGCACCACTGATGCCGGGGTGGCGACCAGCACCCTGCCCGCCCTGGCCACCACCTTCACCGCGCCGACCGGCGGCCCCATCTACTCGTCCCCGGCGGTGGCGTCGGGCGTGGCCTACGTGACCTCCGACGACGGCCGGCTGTACGCCTTCCCGGCCACCACCGGCGCCGGTTGCAGCGGCAGCCCCGACACGTGCCAGCCGCTGTGGACGGCCACCATCGAACCGGCCGGCGCCATCGGCGCGTCGGGCACCGTGTCCTCGTCGCCCGCGGTGTCGGGCGGCGTCGTGTTCGTGGGCACGACCGGCGGTGCGCTCGACGCCTTCGATGTCACCGGCACGACCAACTGCAGCGGCTCCCCCAGGGTGTGCAGCCCGCTGTGGACCGGAACCACCGGCGGGTCGATCCTGTCATCCCCGCTGGTGTCGGGCGGCGTGGTGTACGTGGGCTCGACCGACCACCAGCTCTACGCCTTCGACCAGAGCGGGGTGACCGGCTGCGTGGCCGCCGTGTGCGCCCCGCTGTGGACCGGCGCCACCGGCGGCGCCATCGACGACAGCCCCACGGTGGTGGGCTCGACCGCCTACGTCGGCTCGACCGACGGCAGCCTCTACGCCTTCAGCGCCACGGGCACGACCGGGTGCGTCGGCGCCCCGGTGGCGTGCAGCCCGCTGTGGACCGCGCCCACTGGGTCGGCCATCACCTTCTCGTCGCCCGCCGTGTCCGGTGGGGTGGCCTTCGTGGGGTCCACCGGCGGCGTGCTGTCGGCCTTCGACGCAGCCGGGTCGATCGGCTGCAGCGGTTCCCCGGTGGTGTGCGCGCCGCTGTGGACCGCGTCGACGGGTGGCGCCATCGTGGCCTCGCCGGCCGTGGCCGCCAACGTGGTCTACATCGGGTCGTCGGATCACCGGCTCTACGCCCTCGATGCCACCGGCGCTACCGGCTGCTCCGGCTCGCCGAAGGTCTGCACCCCCTTGTGGACGGCCACCACCGGTGGCGTGATCCGATCGTCGGCCGCGGTGGCCAACAAGATGGTGTTCCTCGGCTCCGACGACCACCAGCTCTACGCCTACGACGCCACCGGAACCACGGACTGCTCGGGCTCCCCCACCGTGTGCACCCCGCTCTGGTCGGCCACCACCGGGGCCGAGGTGGCGTCGTCACCGGCGGTGGCCAACGGTGTGGTGTACGTGGGGTCGCGCGACGACGACCTGTACGCCTACCAGCCGTGGGTCTTCGCCCGACCGGTGTGCCCGACCAACCCCCACGCGCCCGGGCTGAGCCCGTGTCAGCTCCAGGACGCCTACGAGCTGCCGTCGCAGGTGGCCGGCAACGGGCGCACCGTCGCCATCGTGGACGCGTACAACGACCCCAACGCCGAATCGGACATGGCCGTGTACCGCTCCGCCTACGGGCTTCCGGCCTGCACGACGGCCAACGGCTGCTTCTCCAAGCTGAACCAGTCGGGCGTGGCCGGCAGCTACCCGACGGCCAGCGCCAGCTGGAGCGAGGAGATCTCCCTCGACCTCGACACGGTGTCGGCCATCTGCCCGCACTGCCACATCCTGCTGGTGGAGGCCAAGTCCCCCAGCCTGGCCAACCTGGCCACGGCCGAGGGGGTGGCCGCCGGCAAGGCGCCCACCGCCATCTCCAACAGCTGGGGCAGCCCCGAGTTCACCGGCGAGTCGAGCGACGACACCAAGTTCAGCCACGCCGGACTGGTGACCACCTTCTCCACCGGTGACACCGGCTACGGCACCAGCTACCCGTCCAGCTCACCCGACGTGGTAGCCGTCGGCGGCACCCAGCTGGCCACCAACTCGAGCGCCCGGGGCTGGACCGAGACGGCGTGGAGCGGCGCCCAGAGCGGCTGCTCGAGCCAGGAGGCCAAGCCGGGGTGGCAGACCGACTCGGGCTGCGCCAACCGCACCACCGCCGATGTGTCCGCCCTCGCCGGTTCACCGGGTGAGACCATCTACGACAGCTACGGCAGCGACACCGGCTGGGAGGACTTCGGCGGCACCAGCCTGGCCTCGCCCATCATCGCCAGCGTCTACGCCCTGGCCTACCCCGACTCCTCCATCACGACCCTCTACGCGTCCACCAGCTCGTTGTTCGACGTGACCTCGGGCTCCAACGGCTCGTGCAGTGGGAGCTACCTGTGCACCGCCGGTGTCGGCTACGACGGACCCACCGGTCTGGGCACGCCCTGCGGCACCGCCGCCTTCGGCGCCGGCCCCTTCGCCACCACGTCCTGTGCCACCACCGCGGCGCCGTCGCTGGCCGAGCCGGCGACGGCCGGGGTCCCGGCGGTGGTGTTCACGCCGTCGTGCGCGGTGGCGCAGCCGGGCTACGCCCGCTGCGACGCCCAGAAGATCACGGCGTCACCCGGGGCGTGATGGGTCGCGCCGGCGTCGATGCGCGGGGCGATGCCCGATCCGGCGCGGCTCGGGGCACACTCGGGGTATGGCGATCTCTGAGACGTTCTCCGACGCGGTGACAGAACCGGCACCAGGTCCAGCGGGGCGCCGACGACGTTGGTCCGACTTCTCCCCGGCGGCGAAGACCGCCATCGTGATCGGCGGCGCCGCCGAGGTCGTAGTCACGGCCTGCGCCGTGCGCGACCTGGCACGACGGTCCCGGGGCGCCGTGCGCGGGCCCAAGTTGTTCTGGCTGGTCAGCTTCGTGGTCCAGCCGTTCGGCCCGCTGGCCTACTTCTGCCTGGGCCGACGCCGAGCTCGCGCTGACGGCTGAACGCTGACGTCTCGGCGCCGGTCGAGACGCGTCGGGCCGAGGACCGATCATCGTCAACAGCATGGTCGCGGCCCTGGCGTGCACCGGGTCCTGGGTCCCACGATCTGAGGCTGGCTCGGAGCAACGGGACCACGCCCGCCTAGTGCCCCGTCAGGCAACGTCTGTGCCCTTTCACGCCGAACGTCACCTGACGGGGCACTAGCTCAGACCCGCGGCATGCAGTGTCTGGTAGACGGATGTGGCGAGCTCGCCGGTGTGGTCGTCGAGCGTGGCGCTGTTCACGCCGATGGCGATCTCGGTGCCGGACCGGGGCACGTACAGGTTGACCACCCGGTAGCCGTCGGTCTCCCCCTCGTAGTACCAGACGGTGCCCGATGCCGGGCTCGTCACCTGGCTGACACCCAGACCGTACCCGGCGTCATCGGCCAGGGTCGTCGTTCGGATCGGCTCTCCGGTCGCGGCGGAGACCAGGCTCGTCAGCTCTCGTTGTTGTGTCGGCGACAGCAGGCGCCCGGTGAGCAGGGCACGGTTCCATCGGGCCAGATCCTCGAGGGAGCTGACGATCGCGCCGGCCCCCTGGGCCCAGGAGACGCTCGCCTGGCGCTGGTCCTGGCCCAGCTGAAGTCCCGGACCGGGGAGCGACACGACGTACCAGTAGCCGGCAGGCATGCGAGCCGTGACCGCCTGGGGGTAGGACGTGGCGGAGTAGAAGGTG
This sequence comes from uncultured Microthrixaceae bacterium, assembly GCA_963785815.1. Taxonomy (GTDB): domain Bacteria; phylum Actinomycetota; class Acidimicrobiia; order Acidimicrobiales; family Acidimicrobilacustridaceae; genus UBA4742. The sequence continues at coordinate 1,308,000 of CAWAWN010000003.1, read as the reverse complement.
TCGCGGAGGCGGAGGGGGTCGAAGATCCGCCGAGGGGTCGTGCTGCGCCAGCTCGAGCAGCTGCGCGAGCTTGGCCCGGGCCTGATGGTGAACGGCCCCATCGCGCTGAACCCGTCGCTGACCTGGATCGGCGAGGACGTCTCGATCAACCCCGGTCTGACCGTCATCGGTGAGGGGGAGCTGCACATCGGGTCCCACATCCACTTCGGGCAGAACGTGCCCATCATCACCGACAACCACAACTTCGACCAGTCCGCCGCGCTGCCCTATGACAGCACCAAGGTGATCGGTGACGTCGTGATCGGCGACTGCGTCTGGATCGGCGACAGCGTCCTGATCGTCCCGGGAGTCACGGTGGGCGAGGGAGCCGTTCTGGCGGGAGGGGCGGTCGTGTCCCGAGACGTCGATCCGCTGGCCATCGTGGGCGGATCCCCCGCCGAGCTCATCCGCTACCGCGACCGCGACCGGTACCAGGCCCTGCGAGAGGCGGGCACCTACCACCTGTGGCCCCGGTCCGACGATCGGGTGCTCGGTCGTCACCTGACGGTGACCCGTCGACGCGCCTGACGGTCCACCTCGTGGCTCCGCGGGAGGCCGAGGGTGACGACTTCAACCTCGGCCTAGCTGGGCTGGGCTGGTGGCCCGGCTGCAGGCGGCCGAGACAGAGGTGCGCCGGCTCACCGGCCGCTGAGCTGCGACCGCTAGTCTCCCCATCGTCCAGTTCGGCACGCCGAGCACCGCCAACGCCACCCTGGTCGACGCGCCGACATGACCCGTGCGAGAGCCCCGGCCGTCATCGCGCCCTGGACGTGGTCACCCGCGACGGCGATGGGCTCTGTCTGGCCTGTCGGACCGCCCTCTCTCCATTCGTATGGCGGATGCAGCGTCTTCGATCAGTCGACCGGGACTGAACCGGCCTCGATCCCTTGCACCCGTTGGGCTCTTCCGGACTCACCCGAGCCCGGCAGCACCCGATAGGCGTCGTAGATGCTGTCGATCTGCTTGATGGAGCGGATCAGGTTGTCGAGGTGGTTCGAGTCCCCGAGCTCGAAGTCGAAGCGCATCTTCGAGATGCGGTCGGAGCCGGTGACCGTGTTGCAGGCGATGATGTTCACGTGGGCGTCGGCCAGCACCGCGCTCACGTCGCGCAGCAGGCGCGAGCGGTCGAGCGCCTTGACCTCGATGGAGGCCACGAAGGTGCCGGTGCGGTCCTCGTCCCACTCGACCTCGATGAGCCGATCGGCCTGGCCCACGGCCAGCGACACGGCGTTGGCGCAGTCGGACCGGTGCACCGACACCCCGCGACCCCGGGTCACGAACCCCATGATCGGGTCGCCGGGCACGGGCGTGCAGCATCGCGACAGGCGCACCATCACGTCGTCGAGGCCCTCGACGTGCACGCCGGCCGTGTGGCCCCCGTGGCGGCGGGCTCGGCGGCTCGGCTCGCGCACCGAGATGGACAGCTGCTCCTCGCGGGTCGGGTCGACGTCCTGGAGGTGGCGCCGCACCCGCTCGACCACCGACTGGGCCGACACGTGGTTCTCGCCGATGGCCGCCTTGAGGGCGTCGAGGTCGAGGTAGTTGAGGGACTCGGCCACCTCGTCGAGCGTCTTGGAGGCCTGGATCTTCTGCACCGGCAGGCCATCCCGGCGCAGCGCCTTGACCAGCTCGTCGGTGCCCGTCTCGATGGCGTCCTCTCGGCGCTCACGCGAGTACCACTGGCGGATCTTGTTGGCCGCCCGGTGGGTCTTGACGAACTTCAGCCAGTCCTGCGAGGGGCCGGCGCCCTCGACCTTGGACGTGAAGATCTCGATGGAGTCGCCCGACGACACCGGCGAGTCGAGGGGCACCAGGCGGCCGTTGACCCGGGCCCCGATGCAGGCGTGGCCCACCTCGGTGTGGATGGCGTAGGCGAAGTCGATGGGCGTGGCCCCGACCGGCAGGGTGATGACCCGGCCCTTGGGGGTGAAGACGAAAACCTCGTCCTGTTCGAGGTCGATCTTCAGGTTGGCCATGAACTGGCCGGGGTCGCTGGTCTCCTGCTGCCAGTCGACGATGCGGTTCAGCCAGACCAGGTCGGCTTCGGAGGTGTGGTCGTCCTTGTAGTTCCAGTGGGCGGCCACACCGAACTCGGCCCGGCTGTGCATCTCGCCCGTGCGGATCTGCACCTCCAGGGGCTTGCCCTGGGGCCCCACCACCGTGGTGTGCAAGGACTGGTAGAGGTTGAACTTGGGCATGGCCACGTAGTCCTTGAAGCGACCCTGCACCGGCTTCCAGGTGGCGTGGATCGAGCCAAGGGCGGCGTAGCAGTCCTTGACCGTGGGGACCACCACCCGCATGCCCACCAGGTCGAAGATCTCGTCGAACTCGCGGCCCTTGACCACCATCTTCTCGTAGATGCTCCACATGTGCTTCGGTCGGCCCGTGACCTCGGCGGTGATGCGCAGCTCGACCAGCCGCTCGCGCACGTCCTCGAGCACCTGGGTCAGGTAGATCTCGCGCTCGGGCGAGCGGGTGGCCACCATGTGGTCGATCTCGGCGAAGCGCTTGGGGTGCAGGGCGGCGAAGGCCAGGTCCTCCAGCTGCTGCTTCATCTCCTGCATGCCCAGGCGATGGGCCAGCGGGGCGTAGATGTCGAGCGTCTCCTGGGCGGTGCGCTCCTGCTTCCAGGCCGGCATGGCGGCGATGGTGCGCATGTTGTGCAACCGGTCCGACAGCTTGATCATCAGGACGCGCAGGTCCTTGGCCATAGCAACCAGCATCTTGCGCATGGTGGCGGCCTGCTGGGCCTCCTTGGAGTCGAACTTGATGCGGTCGAGCTTGGTCACCCCGTCGACGATGGCGGCCACATCGGCCCCGAACTCGTTGGTCAGGTCGGCCAGGGTGATGCCGGTGTCCTCGACCGCGTCGTGGAGCAGGGCGGCTGAGATGGTGGTGTCGTCGAGCCCCAGCTCGGCCACGATCTTGGCCACCGAGACGGGGTGGGTGATGTAGGGATCCCCCGACTTGCGGGTCTGACCGGCGTGGGCGTCGCGGGCCCGCTCGTAGGCCCGGGTGATCATGGCGTCGGACGCCCGCGGGTAGTGCTCGTGGAAGGCCGCCACCAGCGGGGCGATCTCCTCGGACGGTGGCGCGCTGTGCCGTCGCCAGGGCAGGACGCGATCGACGGTGGCCACGTACCCATTGTGCCCGACCCGCACCCCGGTTCGGCGCACGAGGGTCGCCCCTCACCGCCTCGCGCTCCAAATCTGTGCACCTGCCGCGGCTGTACCGCAACAGGTGCACAGATTTGGCAGGGAAGCGGCGTGGGCGCCGGCCGACCGGCTCGGACGGGTCAGGTGTAGTCGAGCAGGGAGACCACGTCGTAGCCGTCGAGCTTGCCCCGACCGCCGAGGAACGACAGCTCGACCAGGAACCCGAACCCGACCACCGTGCCGCCCAGCCGCTCGACCAGCCGGGCGGTGGCCGACGCGGTGCCGCCGGTGGCCAGGACGTCGTCGACGACGAGCACCCGGGCACCGGCGCCAAGGGCGTCGCGATGGATCTCCAGCAGGTCGGTGCCGTACTCGAGGGCGTACTCCTCGCGCTCGATCTCCCACGGCAGCTTGCCGGCCTTGCGCACCGGGACGAACCCCGCCTCGAGGTGGTAGGCCACCGGTGCGGCGAAGATGAAGCCGCGGGCCTCGACGCCCAGCACGTGGTCGACCTGGCGGTCGCGGAAGCCGTCGGCCAGGGCGTCGACCGCGTCCACGAACGCGCCCGAGTGGTTCAGCAGGGGCGTGATGTCCTTGAAGGTCACCCCGGGCTCGGGCCAGTCGGGGATGTCGCGGATCAAGCCGCGGATGCGGTTCTCGTCGATGGTCATGGCCGTTCGGTCAGCGCCGCTTCCCCTTCTTGCGGGGCCGCGGCGGGATGGCCCCCGGCGGCGTGGCGGTCGGGCCCGGACGCGTCGCCTTGGCGGGCGGCGCGTCGCCGTTGGTCCCGCCGTCGCTCGGCGTCTGGCGTTCGCGGCGGCGCGCCACGGCGGCGGGGGTGTCGTCCTCGTCGTCGTCGCCCTCGAGCTCGGCGGCCTCGATGTCGGCCACCGTGGGTGGGGTCAGGCGCCCCGAATCGAGCCGCTGGCGCAGGGCCCGGTTGCGAGGCTCGCGCTCCTTGACGGCGACGGCGATGGGGGCGGCCACGAAGATCGACGAGTAGGCGCCCGACAGCATGCCCACCAGCAGGGCGATGGAGAACTGCTCGAGGGTGACCGCCCCCAGGATGCCGGCGCCCACCACCAGCATCGAGACCACCGGCAGCAGGGCCACGATCGAGGTGTTGATGGACCGGGTCAGCACCTGGTTCATGGACAGGCTGGTCAGGTCGGTGAAGGTCAGGCGGCTGGCCAGCGCCGGCCGGGCCTGGTTCTCCTTCACCTTGTCGAACACCACGATGGTGTCGTAGATGGAGTAGCCCAGGATGGTCAGGAAGGCCACGACCGTCTCCGGCGTGACCTCCAGCTGGAACAGCGAGTACACGCCCACGCTGATCACCACGTCGTGGACCATGGCCAGGATGGCGGCGACCGCCATCTTCCACTCCAGGAAGATGGCCAGGTAGACGAGGAGGAACGCGAGGAAGACCACCAGCGCCTGCTCGGCCTTGCGAGAGATGTCCTTGCCCCACGACGGGCCCACCGTCGACACGTTCACGTTGGACGTGCTGGTGTGGGCCAACTTGGCCAGCGAGGTGCGCACCGCGTCGACCTTGCTGGACGAGGCCTTGGGCGCCTCCACCAGGATGTCCTGGCCGATCGTCTGGATCTTGGTGCCTGACCCGATCTCGTTGCCCAGCGCCGCCTTGGCCTGGTCGACCGACACCCCTGGCGCCGACACCTGCCACGACACGCCGCCCACGAAGTCGATGCCCAGGTTCAGGCCGCGGGTGAAGAACGAGCCGATGCTGATGATGATGAGCACGGCCGACAGGGCCAGGCCGCGACGCCACCACTTGACGAAGTTGATGTCGTTCTGGCCCCGGTAGAGGCGCGTGATGGGGTTCACCGCTCAGCTGGCTCCTTCGGTGACCAGCTTGCGCACCATCTTGGAGGCCTCTTCCACGTCGGCCGCGTCGGGCAGCCCGAAGCGGTGCGGGTGCTCGGCGCACATGGACGAGCGCGTGGCCCACGCCACCGCCGGTCGCATGTAGCACCACGACGTGATGAGGTCGAGGGCGGTGGACAGGCCCAGGTAGAAGGCGAAGCCGCGCACGGCGCCCACCGTGAACCAGTAGAGGATCACCGCGCCCAGCAGCGAGGCGCCGTCGGCGGTCCAGATGGTGCGCCAGGCGCTGCTGAAGGACTTGTCCACCGAGGCCCGGATGGAACGCCCGGCGCGCACGTCCTCCTTGAGGTGTTCGTAGTACACGACGTTGGAGTCGAGCGAGACGCCGATGGACACCACGATGCCGGTGATGCCGGCCAGGGTGATGGCCAGGCCCAGGTTGGGGCCGGCCCAGCACAGGAACCCCCACAGGATGCAGCCCTCGATGAGCAGCTTGACCATGGCCAGCAACCCGAGGATCCGGTAGAAGACCAGCATGTAGAGCCCGACGAGGAGGAAGCCGACCACGCCGGCCACCAGACCGGCGTGCAGGGCGTCACGGCCCAGGGTGGCCGACACGATCTCGCTGGTCTGGGCCACCAGCGGCACCGGCAGCGCGCCGTAGCGCAGGGCGGTGGCGATGTCGTGGACCTCGGACTCGGTGAAGCTGCCGCTGATGGTGATCTGGTCGGCGGCGAACGACGGGTTGTCGATGGTCGGGGCGGTCAGCACCCGGTTGTCCAGCACGATGGCCATCTGCTTGGTCGGGCACACCGTCTGGTCACCGGCGTAGCACTTGGCCGCGCCGGCGTTGAACAGGTCGATGCCCTTGGCCCCCGACTTGAAGACGGGACGCACCTCCCACTGGCCCGACTGGTTGAGGTCGGACGACGCCGAGCTGAGCCCCGACCCGGTGACGAAGGTGGGTCCCAGCTCGTAGAGCATGTCCATCTTCTTGGTCTTGGGGTCGTACCCGGGCAGGACCACGCTCTGGTTCCGGGTGGCCGGCAGGCGCATCTTGGCGTCGGAGGTGATCAGCGTCGACGCCTTCACCGATGTCGTCTTGGCCGTGGTCGTGGTGGCGCCCTTTGCCGTGGTGCTGGTCGCCCCGGCGGTGGCCGCCGCCTTGGCGGTGGTCGACGTCGCCCCCGCCGCGGTGGTCGAGGTGCTGGTCGAGGTCGTGGTCCCGGCCGCCCGCTGGGCCTCGTCCACCGTCGGGGTCGGAACGGCTGCCCCGCCGGCCTGCTGGCCCGTGCCGCCCAGCCCCAGGCTCTTCTGGCTGGTCGAGGTGGAGGCCTTCGCCGTGGTCGAGGTCGCGCCGGTCGTCGTGGCCGTGGCCGCCGTGGTCGTGGTGGCCCCGGCCGCCGTCGTCGTGGTCGCCCCGGCCGCGGTGGTGCTGGTCGACCCGCTAGGGGTGGTGGTGGCCGTGGTCTGGATGGTGCCGTCGGCTGCCACCGGCACGCTGTTGAGCACCGGGCGGAACTGGAGCTCGGCGGTCTCGCCCACCAGTTGCAGGGCCCGGTCCTTGTCCTTCACGCCCGGGATCTCCACCAGGATGTCGTTGCCCTGGCGCGACACCTGGGCCTCGGCCACGCCGAAGGAGTTGATGCGCTCGTTGATGATGTTGATGGCCTCGTTCAGCGAGTCAGACGAGGGGTTGGTGCCCTTGGGCGGCGCGAGCACGACGGACACGCCGCCCTGCAGGTCGAGGCCCAGGAACGGCCGGTTGGAGGTGAAGATCGTGTACGCCAGGCAGAACACCGCCACCATGACGATGATGATCAGGCTCCAAGGGCGCTTCCGCGCGGCGGTGGCCACCGGTCAGCTCGACAGGTCGTCGGTGTCGTGGTCAGCCGGCTCGGCCGGCGAACGCCGAGCGGCCAGGGCCGATGAGGTCGGCGTGGCCGTGGTCGAGCCGGCGCCGGACCCGTCGACCGCCTCCGGGTCGACCTTGGCCGCGATGGCCCGGCGAGCCACCTTGATGACGGTGCCCGGTGCCACCTCCAGCCAGGCCAGGTCGTCGTCGAGGGCCGTGAGGGTGCCGTAGATCCCCGAGCCGGTCATCACCGGGTCGCCCACGGCCAGCGCCGCCACCAGCGCCTGGTGGCGGCGCATCTCGCGCTGGCGCGGCACGATCAGCGCAGCGGACAGCAGCCCGCCTATGACAAGGATGATGACGGCGCCCATGGGATCCCGGATGGATGGCTGACGACAGCTCGCGATCGGCCGCGTGGGCCGGAGCGCGACGCAGGTTAGTCCAGGGCCGGGCCCGCGCAAGCACGCCCCACCCGGTCACCTCCCGGTCACCCGAAGGTCATCTCCGGGTCAGGTGACGACCATGTGGACCACGGTCCGGGCGGGGCCCGATCAGCTCCAGGTGGCCACGGTGGCTGCCCGCAGCGCGTCGAAGCGGCCCTCGCGGATGGCGACCCGGGCCTGGGCCATGAGGGCGAGGCACCAGTGCAGGTTGTGGATGGTCAGCAACCGGGCCGAGGTGGGTTCGCCCACCCGCAGGAGGTGGCGCAGGTAGGCCCGCGACCACCGCTGGCACACCGGGCAGGCGCACCCCTCGTCGAGCGGCCCGGGATCGCGGGCATGCTCGGCGTTGCGCAGGTTGAGCCGCCCGGCGGTGGTCAGGATGGTCCCGTGACGGGCCAGGCGGGTGGCCAGCACGCAGTCGAACATGTCGACTCCCCGGGCGATGCCCTCCACGAAGCCGATCGGATCGCCCACGCCCATGAGGTAGCGAGGCTGGTCCGCCGGCAGCAGGCCGGTGACCACGTCGAGGGCGGGCAGCATCTCGTGGCGGGGCTCCCCCACCGACAGCCCGCCGATGCCGTAGCCGTCGAAGCCGACCTCGAGGGTCGCCTCGGTGCTCTGGCGCCGCAGCTCCAGGTCCACTCCGCCCTGCACGATGCCGAACTGCGCCTGGCTCCGCTGCGCCTCGGTGCGGCCGGCGTCCCGCCCGGCCAGGAACGCGGCCCGGCCCCGACGCGCCCAACCGGCGGTGCGCTCGACCGCGGTGCGCACCACCGCCGGCTCCGACGGCAGCGGCGGGCACACGTCGAGCACCATCTGGATGTCGGCCCCCAGCTGGCGTTGCACCGCCACCGCGCCCTCGGGGGTCAGGTGGTGGGTGGACCCGTCGTAGGTCGACCGGAAGATGGCGCCCTCGTCACCCACCTTGGGCTCCAGCGAGAAGATCTGGTACCCGCCCGAGTCGGTGAGCACGTGGCGGTCCCAGGCCATGAAGCCGTGCAGGCCGCCCAGCTCGTCGATCAGCTCGGCGCCCGGACGCAACATGAGGTGGTACGTGTTGCCCAACATGATCTCGGCCCCGAGCGCCTCGAGGTCGAGGGCCGACAGGGCCCGCACCGACGCCCGGGTGCCGACCGGCATGAACACCGGCGTCTCGAACGAGCCGCGGGGGGTGTGGACCCGACCGGTGCGGGCCGCCCCGTCGACGGCGTCGATCTCCATCTCCACGACCCGCTCGCTCAACTCCATGGTTCGCTCGCCGGTTCGCTCACCGGCGCGCCGCCCGGTCGAGCAGCGTGGCGTCGCCGAAGGAGAGGAACCGGTAGTCGCCGGCCAGGGCCTCGGCGTAGACCTGGCGCCAGCGCCGGGAGCCGTCGGACGCGGGACCCAGGAAGGCGTCGATCATCACCAGCAGCGAGGACCGGGGCTGGTGGAAGTTGGTCAGCAGCCGATCCACCAGCTGGAAGTCGAAGCCCGGCCGGATGAAGAGCTCCGTCCGGCCCTCCAGCTCGCCCGTGGCCGCCGCGGATTCCAGCGCCCGCACCGTCGTGGTGCCCACGGCCACCACCCGACCTCCTCGACGCTGGGCGGCGAGGCAAGAGGCCAACGTCGCCTCGGGGACGTGGTAGCGCTCGGCGTGCATCACGTGGTCCTCGACCTGTTCGCTGCTGATGGGCCGGAAGGTGCCCAGCCCGACGGCCAGCTCGACTGCCGCCACCTGCGTGCCGGCGGCGACCACCGCGTCGAGCAGCGACGCGGTGAGGTGGAGCCCGGCGGTCGGCGCCGCCACCGACTCGGCGCGGTACCGGTCGGCGTAGACGGTCTGGTAGCGGTCCGGGTCGGCCAGCGCGGTGTGGATGTAGGGCGGCAGCGGGATCTCGCCAGCTGCCTCGATCCCGTCCAGGAGATCGATCTGGTGGTGCGTGGACAGCATCACCAGCCGGACGCCCTCGCCCAGGTCCTCCCCGACCTCCGCTCGCAAGACCGATGGCGTGGCCGGGTGCGTGAGCACCGTGCCCGGGGGGAGTCGGCGTCCGGGACGCACCAGCGCCTCCCAGCAGGACACCCCCAGGTCGGGCCGTTCCTCGAGCAGCAGCACCTCGGCGGCGCCACCGGTCTCCTTGACCAGGTGCAGCCTGGCCGGCAACACGCGTGTGCGGTTGACCACGACCACGTCCTCGGGCGCCAACAGGTCGGGCAGGTCGTGCACGTGGCGGTGCTGAACCATGTCCTCGCCGTCGACCAACAGGCGCGCCGCGTCGCGCGGCTCGACCGGCACCTGGGCGATGCGGGCCTCGGGCAGGTCGTAGTCGTAGTCGGCGATGTCCACCGGCGGCGAGCGTAGAGGGTGCCTAGGCTGGTCCTCGGCGGCGTGCCGCTGGGGTGCACCGCCCGATCCATCGGGAGGGACCATGGCGTTCATCCAGACCATCGCGTTCACCACGTCCAAGTTCGCCGAGATGCAGGCGCTCGACGAGCAGTGGGCGGCGGCCACCGAGGGCAAGCGCAAGACCCGGCGACGCATCGTGGCCCAGGACCACGACGACCCGAACCGCTACGTGTACCTGGTCTTCTTCGACTCCTACGAGGAGGCGATGGCCAACTCCGACCTGCCCGAGACCGGCCAGTTCGCGGAGAAGATGATGGCGCTGGCCGACGGTCCGGCCACCTTCGTCAACCTCGACGTCCTGAGCGAGGACCTGGACTGACCATCGGGTCAGCCCCCTGCTCGACTACCGCGCCAGGCGGGCCAGGACCGGTCCGAGGTCGCCCCGTCCGGTGACCTCGACCCGGTCGAGCTCCAACCAGGCGGCCATCTCGGACAGCTCCTGGTAGAGCTCGGCGGCCACCCGCGCCTCGTCGACCCCGGGTTCGGGCCAGGCGTGCTGCACCAGCAGCCGTCCCTCGGCCCGGTCAGCCTTGAGGTCGACCCGGCCCACCAGCGCATCGCCCAGCAGGAAGGGCATCACGTAGTAGCCGTGCCGCCGCTTCTCGCGCGGTGTGTAGATCTCGATCCGGTAGTGGAAGTCGAACATGCGCAGGGCCCGCTCGCGCCGCCACACCACCGGGTCGAACGGGCTGAGCAGAGCGCGGGCGTCGATGCGCCGGGGACGTCGGGCGTCGGGGTGGAGGTAGGCCGGGCGGTCCCATTCGCGCACCGTGGCCGGGATCAGACGACCCTCTTCCACCAGCTCGCCCAGCGCGGCCCGACACGTGGTGGGCTTGAGACGGTGGTAGTCGGCCAGGTCGGCCAGCGTCCCCACGCCGTGGCTCCGGGCGGCCAGCACCAGCAGCTCCTTGCGGGCGTCGTGCTCGCTGGGCTCCGGTCGGGCCAGCACCTCGGCCGGGATCAGTCGCTCGGTCAGGTCGTAGACCCGGGCGAAGTCGGCCGGGCGACGGCGGGCGCTGATCCGACCTTGGTAGAAGAGGGCTTCCAGCGCGATCTTGCCATCGTCGTGGTCCCACCAGGTCCCCTTCCTGCCCACCCGAGCCTTGAGGTCCCCCGCCACCAGCGGGCCCTCGTCCACCACGCGCTGGTAGACCTCCTCGATGTAGGGCGCCAACGAGTGCATCCGGCGACGGAAGCCGACCCATGGGAACGATCCCCGCATCCGCCAACCGAAGAGGGGGTGCTGGTCGGTGGGCACCAGGCTGGCCTCGTGGACCCAGTACTCGAACAGCTCGCCGGCACGACTGGCGTCGTCGATGAGGGTGCGCGGGTGCGCCCCCAGCCGAGCGAACAAGGTGAGCTCCTGGCTGCGAGCCAGGACGTTGACGGAGTCGATCTGGATGAGCCCCATCCGGTCGAGCGCCCGACGCAGGTGACGCCGGTCGACCCGACCGGCAGGTCGCGGCTCGGCGAAGCCCTGGGCCCCGAGCGCGATCCGACGAGCCTGCGCGTTGGTCAGCGTGACGGTCATCCGGCCGGCGACGGTACCGCTCAGCCGAAGAGGTTGGGCGGCTCGTCGGCCACGGCCATGGCCGCGCTCGGGGGTGCGATGAGGCCCAGGTGGGCCCAGGCGGCCGGGGTGACGACCCGACCCCTCGGGGTGCGCATGATCAGGCCCTGGGTGATGAGGAACGGCTCGTACACGTCCTCCACCGTCTCGGTCGGCTCGCCCACGCTGATGGCCAGGGTGGACAGCCCCACGGGTCCACCACCGAAGCGCTCGCAGATGGCGGAGAGGATGGCCCGGTCGACCTTGTCCAGGCCGCGGTCGTCGACCCCGAACACGGCCAGGCCGTCGCGGGCGGTCTCGTGGTCGATGGAACCGGTGCCGCGCACCTCGGCGTAGTCGCGCACCCGCCGCAGCAGCCGGTTGGCGATGCGGGGGGTGCCTCGGGCGCGCCGGGCGATCTCGCGGGCACCCGAGCGATCGCCGTCGGCGTCGGCCAGGGTCACCCCCAGGATGCCGGCGGCGCGCACCACGATGGTCTCCAGGTCGGCGGGGCTGTAGTAGTCGAGGCGCGCCACCAGCCCGAAGCGGTCGCGCAGCGGCCCGGTGATCAGCCCGGTGCGCGTGGTGGCGCCGACCAGCGTGAAGCGAGGCAGGTCGAGGCGGATCGAGCGCGCCGCCGGCCCCTTGCCCAGGACGATGTCGAGCTGGAAGTCCTCCATGGCCGGGTACAGGACCTCTTCCACCGATCGGGACAGCCGGTGGATCTCGTCGATGAACAGCACGTCGCCCTCGTCGAGCCGGGTCAGGATGGCGGCCAGGTCGCCGGCCCGTTCGAGGGCCGGCCCCGAGGTGATGTGCAGGCCCGCCCCCATCTCGACGGCCACGATGGCGGCCAGCGTGGTCTTGCCCAGGCCGGGCGGGCCGGCGAACAGAAGGTGGTCGACGGCCTGGCCGCGGCGGCGAGCGGCCTCCAGGATGATGGTCAGGTGCTCCTTGAGCTCGCCCTGGCCGACGAACTCGTCGAGTCGGCGCGGGCGCAGCCCGCCCTCGTCACCCAGCCCGTCGGGGGCCAGGCGCTCGACCAGCTGGTCGTCCAGCTCGGCCGGCGGGCGCAGGCGGTCGTGGCGGCGCTCGTCATCGGTGGCGTCGGGCTGCAGGAGCTCGTCGCGCACCTCAGGTCACCGCCAGCCGCTGGAGGGCCTCCTTGAGCAGGAAGGACACGTCGTCGGCGTCGGGCAGCTCGCGCACCACCGAGGCCACCTCGTCGGGGCCGTAGCCGAGGTTGGCGAGCGCCTCGCGCACGTCCGAGCGGGCCGCGCTGCGGCCCGGGTCGCCGGCGGCCCCGGGCGCCGGCCCGCTGGCCACCTCCAGCACGGCCACGCTGAGGCTCGACTTGAGCTCGATGAGCAGGCGGGCCGCGGTCTTCTTGCCCACGCCGGGCACCAGGCACAGCGCGTCGATGTCGTCGTCGGCCACCACCATGGCCAGCGCGTCGGGCCCGTGGACCGACAGGATGGCCAGGGCCAGCGCCGGACCCACGCCGTGAGCCGCCAGCAGGCTCTCGAAGCACTCGCGCTCGGCCCGGGTGCGGAAGCCGTAGAGCACCTGGGCGTCGTCGCGCAGGTGGTGGTGGACGTGGACGAACACCTCGGCCCCCAGCTCGCCCACCTCGATGACGGTGGTGGGGGTGACCGTCACCCGGTAGCCCACGCCGGCCACCTCGATGAGCAGCTCGCCATCACCCCAGCGGTCGAGCAGGGTGCCCCGCAGGGAGCCGATCACGACCGCACCCCGGCAGCCGGTCGGGCGCTGGCCCGGATCGTGGCCAGCGCAGCGGCCTGCCGCAGCGGGGCGGTGGCCAGGTGGCACAGGGCCAGGGCGGCGGCGTCGGCCGCATCGGGGGGCGAGGGCAGCTCGGCCAGGCCGAGCAGGGTTTGCACCATCTGTTGCACCTGTCTCTTGGTGGCGGCTCCGTAGCCGGTGACCGCCTGCTTGACCTCGTTGGGCGAGTACTGCGCCACCTCGCAGCCCCGGCCGGCCGCCTCGGCCATGGCCAGCCCGCTGGCCTGCCCCACCCCCATGGCCGTGCGCACGTTGACCTGGAAGAGGACCCGCTCGACGGCCACCGCCGAGGGATCGTGGTCGTCGAACAGGGCTCGCAGGTCGCGTTGCAGCTCGGCCAGCCGGTCGGGCAGGGATCGGTCGGGGGACGTGGTCAGCACGCCCAGGGCGAGGGCCCGAGCCGACCCGCGCCGTCCAGCCTCGACCACCGCGTAGCCGCAACGAGACAGACCGGGATCGAGGCCGAGCACGAACACTCGTACGACCCTAGCCAGGGCCCCGAATCGGATGGTGGACCCTCACCTGGGGGCACACTGATGCCGATGAGCAACAGCGTGACCCCTGATGCCGCTACGGTCGCCGCCGACCTCACCGACGAACCCGACCCCACCGACCCCGCCGACCCGGGTGCCCCCACCGAGCCCGAGCCCGGGGTCGAGCCGGCCGCCGAGCTCGACCCGGCCGACCTGGTGGTGGACCTGCGTGACGTGAGCAAGTCCTTCGGCCGGGTGCCGGCCCTGTCCAACCTGACGATCCTGGCCCCGAAGGGGCGGATCACGGTGCTGCTCGGCCCCAACGGCGCGGGCAAGACCACCGCCATCCGAGTCGTCACCGGCGCCCTGACCCCCGACAAGGGCCGGGTGCGCACCTTCGGGTTCGACCCCGACCGCTTCGGCGAGGACGTGCGGCGCCGCTGCGGCGTGGTGTCGGCCAAGCCCGCCCTCTACGACCGGCTCTCGGGATGGGACAACCTGCAGTACTCCGCCGAGCTGTACGGCCTGGGCCGCAACGCGGTGAAGCCGATCCGGGCCGCGGCCGGCCGGTTCGGCATCCTCGACGCCCTCGACCAGCGGGTGGGCGGTTACTCCACCGGCATGAAGACCCGCCTGGCCCTGGCCCGCTCGGTGCTGCACGACCCGGAGCTGCTGCTGTTCGACGAGCCCACCTCCGGGCTCGATCCGGAGTCGTCCCACGCCGTGCTGGAGCTCATCCGGGAGATGACGGGCGACGGCCACACCGTGGTCATGTGCACCCACCTGCTGGTGGAGGCCGAGGGCCTGGCCGACCAGATCGTGGTGCTGGAGAACGGGACCGACCTGATCCACGGCACCCAGGAAGCGCTGACCCGGCGCTACTGGCCGGCGAACCTGGTGCGCTTCGACGCCGAGGACCCGGCCAGCCTGGAGCAGCTCACCGGCATGGAGGGGGTGGTGAGCCTGGAGCGGATCGACGACGTCACCGAGGTGCAGCTCGACGACGTGGACCGCGTGCCCGAGCTGGTGGCCACGCTGGCCGCGGCCGGCGTCCGCCTGACCCGGGTCGACCCGCACACGCCCTCGCTCGAGGACCTGTACTTCGCCATCCGCCGGGAACGCCGGGGTGATGGCGGCACGGACGGCGTGTACTTCCCCGAGGTGCACCACCTGGCCGAGGACCAGCACAAGGGAGCCGCGTCGTGAACCTCCAGCGGATGCGCACGGTCATGCGCACCGACCTGCGCCAGCTCTGGCAGTCGAAGGACTTCTGGATGCCCATGGGCGGGCTCGGGCTCATCTTCTTCGTGGTCGTGCCGGCGGTGCTGCTCAGCCTGATCAACACCATCGGCTCCAACGGGGCGGTCAAGCAGGTGTCCCAGGCCCTCAAGCTGCTGCCGAGCACCGCCCAGCACGCCGTCCCCCAGCACGCCCCGCCGGGCACGCAGGTGTCCTACGTGCTGGCCGTGTTCCTGCTGGCCCCCATCGCCGTGATCGTCCCGCTGACCATCTCCACCGCGGTGGGCTCCAGCTCGATCGTGGGCGAGCGCGAGCGGGGCACGGGTGAGTTCCTGGCCCACTCCCCGGCCGGGGTGCGCGAGATCTACCTGGGCAAGCTCATCGCCAGCCTCATCCCGGGGTACCTCACCACGCTGGTCGGGTTCGGGCTCTACTCGTTGATGGTCAACCTGATCGTGGGACCCAAGGCCGGCGGCTGGTTCTTCCCCACCCCGTCGTGGTGGCTGCTCATCCTGTGGGTGCTGCCCCCGTTCCTGCTGATCGCCCTCTCGCTGGTGCTGCGCCTGTCCGCCCGGGTCAAGAGCACGGCCGCGGCCCAGCAGGCCGCCGGGCTGATCACCTTCCCCCTCATCCTCATCGCCTATGGCCAGTCGACCGGTGCCCTGTTCGGGGGATCGGCGGTGACCATCTCGTTCGTGCTGGGTGCCCTGGCCTGGGCCATCGGCATCGCCCTGCTGATCAACGGCATGCGCTCGTTGACCCGCGGACGCCTCCTGGGCGTGGCCAGCGAGTCCTGACCCCTCGCAAGGCTTCGGAGTGGCGGGTCAGAGCTCGGCCAGGGCGGTCACGATCTCGGCCGTGGGCCGGAAGGTGAGGCCCGCCGTCGCCCGATGGGCGTATCGGATGACGCCCTCGGCGTCGACCACGAAGATCGAGCGCCGGTAGAACCCGAGCGGCCCCAGGATGTCGTACGCGTCGCCCACCGCCTTGTCGACGTCGGCCAGCAACGGGAAGGCGAAGCCGCCGTTGCCCTCGGCGAAGGCCTCGTGCTCGGCCACGCTCTGGGGGCTGAGGGCCAGGACCTGGGCGCCCAGATCGGCGAACTGGCCGATGTCGTGGCTGTAGGTGGTGAGCTGGGTGGTGCACACCGGCGAGTGGTCGGCCGGGTAGAAGACCAGCACCGCGGGCTGGCCCCGCAGCTCGCCCAGCGAGTACGAGCGGCGCCCCTCGGGGGTGCCGTCGGTGCCGTCGAGGGTGAAGTCGGAGGCCTTGTCCCCCACGCCGATGCTCATCCGGGTCGACACTACCGGGGTGGTGTGACCGCGCCCATTCGAGGCGCGGATCCCGTCGAACGACCACCTGGGTGGGCAACCAGGCCGGTGTCACCTCGTGTGACGGCAGCGGTCTCAACCCCAACTACTCGACCAACGGGTACGACTGGGCGATCGACGTGCCGGCTGCGGACGTGGGCACGACGGTGATGGTCTCGTTGTACGACCCGGAGCTCGACCCCCACGACCAGGCGGGCGACAGCGATTACACCGGCAACACGGCCGGCGGCTTCGCCACGTCGTTCCACCTGTTCCAGACCACCGGCAACGCCCTCGACGTCTCCACCGATCCCTCGCTGGGCATGGACACGCTGGGCCGATGCACCGGGGCGACGACCGGCTACCAGGTCTACCCGGCGTCGCTGAACGTCCCGACGAGCTGGATCGCCCTGTGCACCTTCGTGCCCAGCCAGGCCGGCATCTACCCGCTCCAGGTGAAGAGCAGCGGCATCCCTGGCGTGGCCGACAGCGGCGGCGGCTGGAACCAGTTCTCGATCAAGGCCACCAGCACGGCGGCCACCCAGCCCCACGTGGCCTCGCTGGACCCGATGTCGCTGTACGTCACGACCCCGACCCCTGTGGGCGGCCACGAAACGCTCTCGACCCGCTTCTACCTGGCCGACATCGGCTCGGGGTCGGCCGGCCAGACCTTGGCCCTCGACGTGTTCGACCTGGGCGAGGGGTCGAACCTCGGTCCCAACACCGTCCAGATCCTGGCGCCCGATTCGGGCCCGGTGACCACCATCCCCACGGGCGGAACGCCGGTCAGCTGCTCGATCTCCGACCCCAGCGTGACCATCGCGCCACCGGTCATCTACGCCGAGCCCACCTGCACCTTCACCACCCAGAACCAGGATCAGTTCCCAGCGCCCTACAGCGACCGATGGATCCGCATCGAGGTGCCGATCCCCGCCACCTACACGTGCACCACCAATTGCTGGTGGCAGGTGAAGGAGCAGTTCGGCAACGTGTCCAGCACCTATCCCGCCACCGACCGCGCCGTGTGGAACGTGAACCTCTCCACCTCGACCACGACCTCGTCGACCACGACCACCACGGGGTGACCCCATGACCCGCACCCGACCGGTCTCACCCCCCGTCGTGGTGCTGGTCAGCACCCTCGCGCTGGCCCTGGCCGTCATCACCGCCCTCCCCGCCCCGGCCGGGGCCATCCCGATCGGCTCTCCCGGCGGCCCCGGGCTTCCGGTCACGAGTGGGTGGCAGGCAATCAACGGCCCCTTCTCGAACCTCAGCGGAGGCGATCCGTTCAGCACCGAGTGCGGCGGGCGCGACCTGGGGCCGGCCACCTGCTTGGGTGGCGCCCGCAACCCCAGCTACACCTCGCAGGGCGAGCCGTACCAAGTCGACGTGCCTCCCGAAGCGCTGGGCGTGCCGGTGACGGTGACGCTGGACGACCCCGCCTTCAACCTGGACGGACCGGCGGGTGACGGCTACGCCGGCAGCGCGGGCCAGACCGGCTTCGCCACCTCGTTCCAGCTCTTCGACACCACCGGCGATCCAACGGTCATCTCGACCGCCCCGTCCAACGGCATGAACAGCCTCGGTCTCTGCACCAGCGGGCCGGGCTATGCCGTGTTCAACCCGACCCGCAAGGTCGACGACGCCCCCTCGCGGCTGTGCACCTTCACCCCCACGGTGGCCGGCATCTACCCGGTGGTGGTGAAGACCAGCGCCATCCCGGGTGTGGCCGACGTGGGCGAGGGCCAGAACGACTTCTTCGTCTCGGCCAACTCGCAGGACCAGGTCTTCGACCCGTTGACCGTGACGCCAGCGCCGGTCGACTCGGTCCGCGTGTTCACGCCCACGGGCAAGTTCGGCGTGGTCGACGTGGCCCAGACCCACACCGGCGACAGCGGGCATCTGCTGCTCGTCGAGCTGTTCGACCCGGGCGACAGCCCGTCGGGCACGGTCTCGATGCAGCTCCAGCCGCCGTTCCAGCCGGGATTGACCACCACCCCGGGTGCGACCCAGAGCTGCGACTACTCGACGCCCTCGGCTGCCCTGGGCGGCGGCACCATGATCTCGTCGCCCACCTGCACGGTCACCACCCGGCGGGCCGGGGCCAAGGTGCCAACGCCCTACGACGGCAAGTGGTTGCAGATCGAGACCGTCATCCCACCCACCATCTGCCACTCGGTCTGCACCTGGTACGTGACCTACACCTCGACCAAGGGGCCGCTCGACGATCGGCTGACCGTCGAAGCCAGCGTGGGCCCGGTTCCGTCGTCGTGAGGCCGCGCCGGCAGGGGCGCGACCAGCACTAGACCTCGACCGCTTCCATCACCGCATCGGGGATGTCGAAGTTGGCGTAGACGTCCTGCACGTCGTCGTTCTCGTCGAGGGCGTCGATCACCCGCAGCACGGACTTGGCCGCCTCGGGGCTGTCCAACTCGATGGTCGAGGTGGGCAGCATGGTGGTGTCGGCCGACTCGACGGCGATGCCGGCCGCCTCCAACGCCTCGTGCACGGTGGTGACGTCGTGGGGGGCGGTGGTCACCCGCCAGGTGTCGCCCTCGCGGGTGATGTCCTCGGCGCCGGCGTCGAGAGCGGCCAGCATCACGTCGTCCTCGTCCACCGAGCCGGGCACCGTGATGATGCCCTTGCGCTCGAACTGCCAGGCCACCGCACCGGGCTCGGCGATGGTGCCGCCGTTCTTCTTGAGGGCGGTGCGCACGTCGGAGCCGGTGCGGTTGCGGTTGTCGGTCAGCACGTCGATGAGGATGGCCACCCCGTGGGGGGCGTAGCCCTCGTAGGTGATCTGCTCGTAGATCACGCCCTCGAGGTCGCCGGTGCCCCGCTTGATGGCCTTCTCGATCGTGTCCAGCGGCACCGAGGCGCTGCGGGCCTTCTGGTACATGGTGCGCAGCGTCGGGTTCATGTCGATGTCGCCGCCACCCTGGCGGGCCGCCACCTCCACCTGGCGGATGATCTTGGCGAAGAGCTTGCCCCGCGCCTGGTCGGCTGCGCCCTTCTTGTGCTTGATCGTGGCCCACTTGGAATGACCGGACATGGGATGAACCTCTCGTTGGTGCGTGGCGTGACCGAGCGCGCCGGGCGCGCTCAGCTTGGTCGATGGGACGCGTCGGCGTCGAACGTGGTCAGGAAGAGCTCGTGCAGTCCGGTGTCACCCGACAGCTCGGGGTGGAAGGAGGTGACCAGCACCGGGCCCTGCCGGCAGCACACCGGTCGGCCGTCGATGCGGGCCAGCACCTCGACCTCGGGACCCACCGACTCCACCACCGGGGCCCGGATGAACACCGCGTGCACCGGGCGGGCGAGGCCGGCCACGTCCAGGTCGGCCTCGAACGAGTCGATCTGGCGGCCGAAGCCGTTGCGGCGCACGGCCAGGTGTATGCACCCGAAGCTGCGCTGGTCGGGCCGCCCGTCGAGCACGCGGTCGGCCAGCAGGATCATGCCCGCGCACGTCCCCAGGGCCGGCATGCCCGCGGTCAGGCGCGCCGCCAGCGGATCGAACAGGTCGTTGGCGTCGAGGAGCTTGGAGATGGTGGTCGACTCGCCGCCGGGGATGACCAGCGCATCCACCCGGTCGAGCTCGGCCGGGGTGCGCACCTCGAGGGTGGCCACGCCCAGCTGGCCCAGCATCTGGGCGTGCAGGTCAGAGGCGCCCTGCAGGGCCAGCAGGCCCACGACCGGTGAGGTGGTCACCGGCACCCGGGGGCTCGCTCGGCTTGGCGGTCGGCACGGCGGTCACCAGCCCCGGTCGGCCAGCTTGGTCTCGAGCGAGCCGATCTCGAGGCCGGGCATGGCCTGGCCCAGGCCACGGCTGACCTTGGTCACGATCTCGGGATCGCGGAAGTTGGTGGTGGCCTCGACGATGGCCTTGGCCCGGATGGCCGGATCCGCGCTCTTGAAGATGCCCGAGCCCACGAACACGGCCTCGGCCCCCAGCTGCATGACCAGCGAGGCGTCGGCCGGGGTGGCGATGCCGCCGGCGCAGAACAGGGGCACCGGCAGCTTGCCCGTCTCGGCCACCTCCTGCACCAGGGCCAGCGGGGCTTGGAGGCGCTTGGCCCAATCGAACAGCTCGGCCTCGTCCGCGGTGGTGATCTTGCGGATGTCACCCCGGATCGAACGCAGGTGGCGGACGGCCTCGACGATGTTGCCGGTGCCGGCCTCGCCCTTGGACCGGATCAGGCAGGCGCCCTCGGAGATGCGCCGCAGGGCCTCGCCCAGGTTGGTGGCGCCGCACACGAAGGGGACGGCGAAGGCCCACTTGTCGATGTGGTGGGCCTCGTCGGCCGGGGTGAGCACCTCGCTCTCGTCGATGTAGTCGACCCCGAGCGCCTGGAGGATCTGGGCCTCGGCGAAGTGGCCGATGCGGGCCTTGGCCATGACCGGGATGCTGACCACGGCCTGGATGCCCTCGATCATCTCGGGATCGCTCATGCGGGCCACGCCACCGTCACGGCGGATGTCGGATGGCACGCGCTCGAGGGCCATGACCGCGGTGGCCCCGGCATCCTCCGCGATCTTGGCCTCGTCCGGCCGGACCACGTCCATGATGACCCCGCCCTTGAGCATCTCGGCCAGGCCTCGCTTGACCAGGTGGGTGCCGGTCAGTCGGGTCGCCGCGTCGTTCGATGGGTCAGCCATGGACGCCAGTGTAGAGGCGTGACGGGCTCTCCCCCGAAGCCGAATTCGTCCACCCGGCGCGGACGCCGGCGTTCCGGCGGTTCAGCGCGGCAGGGCCAGCAGGCCGGCGGCGGTGGCCGCGTCCATGGTCGTGACCGCCGAGCCCACCTCGGGCAGGGCCACCCAGGTGCGACCCGGGGGCAGCGTGTACGGCGCCCCGTCGCTGGTCGTGAACCGGTAGGGGGCGGTGTTTGTCGGACGGGTCCAGTTGATCGGGATCTCGTGGCCCCCCACCAGCACCAGGCCGGTGCCCGACCCGACCGACTCGGCCTGGGGTGACTTGGGATCGGCCACCGACACGCCATAGGGGGTGAACAGCACCACCAGGTTGGGCGGGGCCACCTGCTGGCCGGCCGAGTCGAGGGTGGCGCTGTGGGCCTGGTCGTGCAGCTGGTCGACCTGGAAGCGGGCCCAGCCACCCGGTCGAGATGCGGCCTTGTCGTCCCAGGCGTAGGACACGACCACCCCGGAACCGAAGTTGATGGTCACCCCGGGTGCGGCCACGGCGGAGGCCGGGGTGGGCGTCCCGACCGGGCCGATGGGGATGATGGCCTGCGGCGGGGAGGTGTCCCCGGCACCGAACCTGCTGAGCAGCATGGGGATGCTGGTGAACAGGTTGTGCGGGGCCTGGCGGCTGCTGTCGCGCCAGTACTCGGGTGGGTTGGCGCCCCGGCTGGCGTCCACCAGCAGACCCTGGCTGGCGGCGGTCGCCACCTGCTTCATGACCGTCGGGTTGGCCCCCGACCAGGCCAGCAGCGGCTTGCCCAGCCCGGCCAGCAGGTCGATGTCGCTGGAGCGGGCCGAGCGCACCGGTCCGACCGTTGACGGCGTCTGGGACCCGTAGACCAGCGCGAAGCGGGTGATCCCCTCCACCAGCAGCTCGATCACGATGTCGGCCTGGTTGATGCCGACCTGAGGTCGGGCCCAGGGGCTGTTGTCCATCTTGACCACCACCGCCGGGTGGTCGGCCACCGCCGGGTCGGCCATGGGCAGACCGGTCAACGGGTAGGGCGGCCCCGAGACCACGGTGGTCGTGGTGGTCGTGGTGCTCGTGGCCGAGGGCCGAGCCGGGCCAGCCGGCTGGACGGGCGGCACGACCTTGGTCGAGCAGGCCGCGGCCAGCAGGCTCACCAGCGCCAGCGAGGCGACGATCGGTCGGGCGCGCCACACGTCGTGCACCCTAGGAACTGGGAGTCGCCATCCGGTGGATGGGCGCGAACGCCACCACGGTGGGTGGTCGACCCGCGGAGTCGCGATCGCCCCGGCGGGGCTCGAACACGAGGTAGACGCCGACCATCACCATCACCGCCAACCCGAGCAGGATCACCCCGGCGATCACCGACCCGATGATCAGCGAGCGGCGTGGATCACGCGGGGAGGACCCGGCCATCACATGGCACCCATCACATCTCGCGGAGGGCGGCGATGCGGTCCTCGATCGGAGGGTGGGTGTCGAACAGGTGCGACCACTTGCTCTTGCGCTGGTTGTCGCCCTGGTAGTGGTCCATCGGCTCCTCGATCCACAGGTGCGCGGTGGCCCGGCTGTTCTCCTTGATGACGGTGTGGTCGTCGCGCAGCTTCTCGAGGGCCGAGATCAGGCCGGGCGGGTAGCGGGTCATCTCCACGGCCGACACGTCGGCCAGGGCCTCGCGCCGGCGGCTCACCGCGAACTGCATCAGGGTGGCGATGAGCGGAGCCAGGATGATCACCACCAAGGCGGCCACGAACATGATCAGCTGGGTCGGGTCGTTGCCGCCCCCGCCCCCCTGGTTGTTGTTGCGCCGGCCGCCCATCATCCCGCCGAACACGAACCAGCGCAGGCCGAAGTCGCTCAGCGCGGCGATGACCCCCACCAGGCACACGGCGATGGACGACACCATGATGTCGTAGTTCTTGACGTGGCTGAGCTCGTGGGCCAGCACGCCCTCGAGCTCGACCCGGTTCATCTTCTCGAGCAGGCCCGAGGTGACGGCCAGCGACGCGTGCTTGGGATCGCGCCCGGTGGCGAAGGCGTTCGGAGCGGGGTCCTCGACCACGTAGAGCTTGGGCTGGGGCAACCCGCTGGCGATGCACAGCCCCTCGACCAGGTTGTAGAGCCGGGCGTAGGTGTGCGGGTCCGCCGGGACGGCGTGGGTCATGGCCAGCGCGATCTTGTCCGAGTTCCAGTAGGACACGAACGACGCGATGCCGCTGAAGAGGACGGCGACGACGAGCACGATGGCGAACCCGGCCGTGCCCAGGCGGAACACCAGGCTGAAGGCGGTGGCCACCGCCAGCACCAGCACGGTGAACGCCGCCATGAGCAGCGCGGAACGCCGCTTGTTCTGCTTGACCTGGTCGTACAGGGCCGGACCCTCCGGAAGAGGTGGAGCGAGGAGTGGGACGAGTGGAGCGGGGTGCTACGAGAACGAGACCTTGACGGGACCACGTGAGTCGTCGTCGGCCTCGAAGTACTCCCGCTTCTCGAAGTGGAAGGCTCCGGCGATGATGTTGGTCGGGATCGACTGGATCTTGGTGTTGTAGCCCCGAACCGTGTCGTTGTAGAACTGGCGGGCGTAGGCCACCTTGTCCTCGGTGGCGGTCAGCTCCTCCTGCAGCTCGAGGAAGTTCTGGTTGGCCTTCAGGTCGGGGTAGGCCTCGGCCACGGCGAACAACGACTTGAGGGCGCCGGTGAGCACGTTGTCGGCCTGGGCGGCCGCGGCCGGGCCCTGGCTCTGGGCGGAGATGGCGTTGGCGCGGGCCTGGGTGACCCCTTCGAAGGTCTCCTTCTCGTGGGCGGCGTAGCCCTTGACCGTCTCGACCAGGTTGGGGATGAGGTCGAAGCGGCGCTTGAGCTGCACGTCGATCTGCGCCCAGGCGGCGTCGATCTTGTTGCGCAGGCGGACCAGGCCGTTGTAGCCGCCGACGAACACGGCGACCACCACCACGATGATCACGACCAGCACGATGATGAGGATGGTCATGAGGTCATCATAGGTCCGGGGTCTTTCAAATGATCGTGCGGTACAGGGCCAGGTGGCGTTCGGCCAGGCGCTCCATCGAGAGCTCCTGGGCCCGTTGGCTGCCCGACGCCACCAGTTGGGCGGACAACGAGGCGTCGGTGAGCAGCCGGCGCAGGCCCTGGGCCAGCATCGCGCTGTCGCCCGGCGGGACCAGCAGGGCGTCACGCCCCAGTCGGGCCACGTTGGAGTACCCGGGCAGGTCGCTGGCCACGATCGGGGTGTCGGCGGCCATGGCCTCGAGCAGCACCACCCCGAACGACTCCCCGTGCAGGGATGGCGCGCAGAACACGTCCGCCCCCCGCAGACGGGCCGCCTTCTCCTCGTCGCCGATGCGCCCCAGCCACTCGATCCGGGCGTCGCCCGCCACCTGCTGGGCCAACATGGCCGTCTCCGGTCCGTCCCCCGCGATCCACAACCGGACGTGGGCGGGCAGGTCGGTCATGGCCTCGAGCAGCACGGCCAGCCCCTTGCGGGGCTCGTGGCGCCCGATGAAGAAGATGGTCGGGCCCTCGGTGGGCCAGGCGGTGGCCTTGGAGAAGGTCTCCAGCTCGACCCCGTTGAACAGCACCGTGTAGGTGCCGCCCAGCGCGGCGCGGGCCATGCGCTCGGCGTCCTCGCTCACGGCCAGGCGCAGGTCGAGCTTCTTGGAAAGCCACTTCACCCCCGGCGAGAACCAGGTGTAGGCCTTGGAGCTGCCGGCGGCGTGGAAGGTGCCGACCAGCGGCGCGGTCTTGAAGAACATGGCCGTCTGCGTGGGTCCGGGGCAGAGGGGCTCGTGCACGTGCACCACGTCGAAGGCCTCGTCGCGCAGCGCCCGGATGGTGCGGAGCTGGGCGGAGGGATCGGGGGCGATGGGCGCCACCGAGCCGTTGGCCATGGTGGGCACGCTGTTGCCCAGGGGCGTGACCCCGGCGTCGGGTGGCGGCCCATCACACGGTCCCAGCACCCGCACGTCGTGGCCGGCAGCGCGCAACGCCCGGGCCAGGCCCAGGATCTGGCCCTGCACGCCGCCCGGCAGGGTCAGGCTGTACGGGCTGATGATGCCGATGCGCACCCCACCACGCTAGTCCCCCACCCTTTTCGGCCCCCGATCCCGACGGCGAGCGACCCCGACGCGGAGGCGACCCCCGACCGCCGAACCGGTCAGACGAGGTCGAGGTCGAGGCGCAGGTGGGCCGCCTGGGCGTCCACCTCGACGTGCAGGGACCGCTTCTCGTCGTCGTCGAGCCAGCTGGCGTCGACGCCGTCGTGGGACACGGCCACCATCTCGTCGAAGCCCCACGCGTAGGCCGACGCCACCGCCGCGTACTCCCGGCCCAGGTCGAGGTCGGTCAGGGCTGGGTCGTCGGTGTTGAGCGTGGCCAGCAGGCCCGCCTCGCGCATGGCCCGGAAGGGGTGGTCGGCGAGCCGGGACACCTTGTTCGCGATCACGATGTTGGACGTCGGGCACACCGTGAGGGGGATCCCCTCCCGGACGAAGCGCTCGACCAGGCTGGCGTCGCCCATGATGGACAGCCCATGGTCGATCCGCTCGGCCCCGAGCACGTCCACGCACTGGCCGATGGCCTCGGGGCCGGTGTCCTCGCCCTGGTGGGCCGTCAGGCGCAGCCCGGCGCGCGCGGCCCGCTCGTAGGCCGGTGCGAACGAGCGAGGGTCGACGCCGATCTCGGTCGAGTCCAGCCCGATGCCCAGGATCCGTGACGCGCCAGCGGCCCCGGACCGGCGCAGCTCGACCACCCCTTCGACCAGCTCGCGCCCGGCCTCGGGCCCGAAGGCCCGGTCGATGTCGGCGATGAGCAGGCAGCGGGCGCCGGTCTCGGACTCGGCTGCGGCCAGACCCTCGTCGAGGCCGGCCACGATGTCGGCCAGGGACGTCCCGGCGGCCAGGTGGCGCGCCGGGGTGAAGAAGCTCTCGGCGTAGACCCGGCCGTGCGCGGCGGCGTCGGCCACGCTCTCATACGCCAGCCGAGCCCAGTCCGAGCGATCCACCAGGCAGCGCTGGACCAGCCAGAACACGGCCAGGAACTCGTCCAGCGAGCCGTAGCGGTAGAGCTGGTCGAGGTCGGTGGTGGGCAACGACACCCCGTTCTTGTCCGCCAGCTCCAGCACGGTGGCCGGGCGCATGGTGCCTTCGATGTGACAGTGCAGCTCGACCTTGGGCAGACGGTCCAGCGCGTGTTCCAACGTGGCCGCGGGCATCAGGGCCCAGTCTGGCCCGGCCGGGCGTGGGGGTGGCCGATGGCCTCCAGCGCGTCGTAGTCGCTGGGCCAGTTCGGCGACTGCAGGTGCCACTGCTCGGGCGCCTGACGGATCAGCTCCTCGAGCCGGGCGCCGAGGTCCTGGGTGAGGCGGGTCACGTCGTCGCGGAAGCGGCCCTGGCGGGTCAGGTCGAGCGGCGGGCCGACCACGGCGTGGTGGCCGCCGCCCCGGAAGTAGACGGCCGAGGGGATCAACGGCGCCCCGGTGCGCAGAGCCACCGTCACCGGCCCGGGGGGCAGCGTGGTCTTCTCGCCGAAGAAGTCCACCTCGATGCCGTCGCCGGCGATGTCGCGGTCCGACAGCAGGCACACGACGTGGGCCGCCTTGATGGCCGCGATCACCTGGGCGCCGGCCTGAGGGCCCAGGGGCACCACGTGCATGCCCAGCTCGCGACGGAAGTCCACGAAGAAGTCGAACAGCTCCGGGGGCTCGACCGCCTCGACCACGGCCGTGACCTCGAGGTCGAGCACCTGGGTGAGCCAGAACGCCGCCCACTCCCAGCCACCCAGGTGGGGCAGGGCCAGGATGGGACCGAGGCCCGAGGCCACCGCCCGCTCGATGTGGTCGTAGCCCTCGACCGAGAAGCCGGCATCGATCTGGGCCGGCGAGAGCTTGGGCAGACGGAACGAGTCGACCCAGTAGCGGGTGTAGGACCGGAACGTCTGGTGGACCGCCCGGCGCAGGGGGGCACCCGTGAACCCCGGGCCGTGCACCCGCTGCAGGTTCCGCTCGGTCAGCAGCCGGCGCTCGGCCGAGACCTCGGCGGCGATGCTGCTGGCCAGGTCGCCACCGAGCTCGGCCACCGGGCGCGGCACGGCGCGCACGAAGGCGGAGCCGGCCCGGTAGACGGTGGAGACGGGCTCGATGTCGAGCGGACCGAGTCGCACGCCCGGTCAGGGGGTGCGACGGTTGCCCGACCGGCGCTGCCACACGGGCGAGGTCCGGCGGGCGCTGCGGGTGGCCCGGGCGGCGCGCCGGCGGGCCAGCCGCTTGGGCGACACCTGCGGGCGCTCGACGCTGGCCTGGCGCCAGACCTTCACGAAGCGCTGCACGGCTGTGACCAGGGTCAGGGCCAGCATGACCCACAGCACGCCCACCAGCAGCGAATCGAAGAGCAGGCCGAAGCCGAGCAGGATGATGCGCTCGGCGCGCTCCATGATGCCGCCCTTGGCCGCGAAGCCGAGCGACTCGGCCTTGGCCCGCTGGTACGAGATGATCAGCGACGCCGCCAGCACGGCCATGGGCAGCAGCGAGAGGTGCCCGGGGTGGGTGCTGGCCAGGTACCAGGCCACGCCGCCCAGCAGCAGCGAGTCGGACAACCGGTCCGACACCGAGTCGAAGAAGGCGCCCCGGGGCCCGGCCGTGCCCGCGGCCTTGGCCACCGCGCCGTCGAGCGCGTCGGGCAGTCCGGTCAGGATGAGCAGGAGCAGGCCGATGCGCAGCTGACCGGCCCCGATGGCCACGGCCGCGCCCGCGGCCATGACCACGCCCAGCGCGGTGAGGTGGTCGGCGGTGATGCCGGTGCGGCGGAGGTTGACGCCGATCGGCCGGAGGCCCTTCTCGATGTTCGCCTTGAAGCGACCGTCGAGCATCGAAACTCCAGTGCGGCACGAGCCGCCCTCGCGAGGTCGCTCGGGCGGCGCCCCAGCGATGAGAACCCATCCAGGCTAGCGCGACCGTCTCGGGTGTCCTCGCACCCCGGCACGAACGGGGCCGACCGGCCTACGCTCGGGACACCGACGCATCCGGCGACGAACCGGGGGGTGACACCTCGTGAAGCAGGTGCTGACCGACAAGATCCGCAACGTGGTGCTGGTGGGCCACAGCGGGTCGGGCAAGACCACCCTGGCCGAGGCCCTGTTGTACGAGGCCGGCGCCGTCAACCGCATGGGGCGGGTGGAGGACGCCACCACCGTGTGCGACTCCGAGCCCGAGGAGCAGCGCCGCCACCAGTCGCTGTCGCTGGCCGTGGCCCCCTTCGAGTGGAACGGCCACAAGATCAACCTCATCGACACCCCGGGCTACGCCGACTTCGAGCACGAGGCGCGGGCCGGCATGCGCGTGGCCGACCTGGCCGTGTTCGTGGTCAGCGCGGTGGACGGCGTGGAGGTGCAGACCGCGGCCCTGTGGCGGACGGCCACCGAGCTCGGCCTGCCCCGCATGGTCTTCATCAACAAGCTCGATCGGGAGCGGTCGTCGTTCGAGCGCACCCTGGAGGAGATCCGTGAGGCCTTCGGGGCCGGCGTCGCGCCCCTCGAGCTGCCCATCGGGGCCGAGGCCTCGTTCTGCGGCGTGGCCGACCTGCTCACTGACACGGCCTACACCTACGACCTCGACCCGAGCCGTCCGGCGGGCACCGCGGCGCGCCACTCCGGGGCGATCCCCGACGACATGGAGGCCCTCGAGCACCAGGTACACGACAACCTGGTGGAGGGCATCGTGGTGGCCGACGACGACCTGCTGGAGCGCTTCTTGGAAGGCGAGACCCCGACGCTCGAGCAGCTGGAGCACACGCTGGCCCACGGCCTCGACGCGGCCACGGTCTTCCCGGTGGTGTGCGGGTCGGCCACCGCCCGGGTCGGCATCGACCGCCTGGCCGACCTGGTGTGCGAGGTCGGCCCGTCACCGCAGGACCGCGAGCCGACGGTGGTGGAGGCCGGCACCACCGAGGTGGAGATCGCCGCCGACCCCGACGGCCAACCCCTGGCCTGGGTGTTCAAGACCATCGCCGACCGCCACGTCGGCCAGATCTCGCTGCTGAAGGTGCTCTCGGGGACGCTGCGCACCGACGACCACCTGGTCAACCCCCGGTCGGGCATCGACGAGCGCCTGCACGGCCTGTTCGCCCTCCGGGGCCGTGAGCACCTCGAGCTGGCCACGGCGCCGGCCGGTGACATCGTGGCCGTGGCCAAGCTGTCGGGCACCACCACCGGCGACACCCTGGCCCCCAAGGGCACGCCGGTGCGGCTGCCGGTCCCCGAGGCCACCGAGCCGGTCCTGGCCGTGGCCGTGGTGGCCCGCTCCCAGGCCGACGACGACAAGCTGGGCAACGCCCTGCACCGGCTGGTCGAAGAAGATCCGGCGCTTGTGGTCGAGCGCGACGACGAAACCCACCAGACCCTGTTGCGAGGCATGGGCGAGACCCACCTGCAGATCACCCTCGAGCGCCTCGAGCGCAAGTTCGGCGTGGCCGTCGACCAGCAGGAGGTGCGGGTGGCCTATCGCGAGACGATCCTGGGGACGGCGGCGGCCGAGGGCAAGTACAAGAAGCAGAGCGGCGGCCACGGCCAGTTCGGCGTGGCCGACCTGCGGATCGAGCCGCTCGAGCGCGGCGGCGGCTTCGAGTTCGTCGACCGGATCGTGGGCGGCGCCATCCCCCGCCAGTTCATCCCCGCGGTCGAGAAGGGCATCGTGGAGGCGATGGCCGAGGGCGGCGTGTTCGGCTACCCCGTGGTGGACGTCCGGGTCTACTGCACGGACGGCAAGTACCACCCGGTGGACTCGTCCGAGATGAGCTTCAAGATGGCGGGCCGACTCGGGTTCCGCGAAGCCCTGGCCGCGGCCGAGCCCATCATCCTCGAACCCATCTCACGGGTGGAGGTGGTGGTGCCGGCCGAGCTGCAGGGGGACGTGATGGGCGATCTGAACGCCCGCCGCGCCCGGGTGCAGGGCACCGAGGTGGCCGACGTGGGCGAGCAGGTCATCCTGGCCCTGGTGCCCACCGCCGAGCTGCGGCGATACGCGGTCGACCTGCGCTCCCGCACCAGCGGCCGGGGCCGCTTCCGCGCCCAGCACGACCACTACGACGTGCTGCCCAGCCACCTGGTCGACTCGGTGTCTGCGGCCGCCGAGGGCCACGGGCACGCCACCTCCGGGGCCGGAGCCCGCGCCGGCACCCCGGCCTGACCGTGTCCGGCCTCGACCTGTCCCGCCTCACCCCGGAGGACGCCCTGGTGGCGTTGGCCTCGTTCCCGCGCCGCTACCGGGCCGAGCTGGGTGCCGTGCCGGACGACGACCGGGCCGACGAGCTGGCGGCGCGCGTGGGACCCGACGGGGTGAGCGCCCTGGACGTGGTCAGCGACGTGACCCGGACGTGGGGGCTGATCAGCCACGAGCTGCGCCGGGTGCTGACCGAGGACGTCCCTATGCTGCACGCGGCGGCCACCCGCGCCGACCAGCGCCACTGGGACGCCCCCGCGCCCGACACCATCGACGAGGCGGTGGTGCTGTTGGGCCACGAGGCCGACCAGCTGACCGACGCCATCCGCACCTACCCCACCGCCCAGGACTGGGCCCGACGGGCCAAGGTGGTCGGGGGCGCCGAGGTCACCGCCCTGGACCTGGTGCGGGAGGCGATCCGGGTCGGAGCCGACAGCCTGGCCCGAGCCGCCGAGGTGCTGACCGCTGTGCGCCGCTGATCCCATCCCGAAATCGGTGCAGCGCCACACCCGCTCGGTGGTCACCTGTGCAGATCTTCGGCGGGAAGCTGCGCTGAGTAGTCTTCCGGCCACGCAGCGCGGGTAGATTGGATCCCGAGGCGGCGCTGCTCTGGAGCGAGGAGGCAATCGGGCCCGGCCATCACTCCACTGGCCGGGCCCGTGCGCGCTCGACCTCAGGCGCAGGTCACCAGTGGGCCACCACGTTGTGCTGGTGCGCCGCCATGCGAGCCGCCTCCTCGGAGCGGTAGGGCCCACGGAACCGCTGCACCTCGGGGGTCTGCAGCTCGGCCGGTCCGCCGTCGTCGCCGGTGCACTGGCAGATGACCTCCCACTCGTCGGCGTAGCCGGCCTCGGCGTCGGGCGTCCGGCCGTCGTCCTGCCACCGGAGGGGCTTGCGACGGGCGCCAGCTTGTGGGTTCACATCCAGAGCTTCGGCGTGAAATCGATGCAGGGAGATGGGTCCACCGGCCCCGCGGGATGGGTCCCCCGACCCTTTGTCTGTTCGCGACTACAAATGGCGACGACCGCCGGGCTCGGCGGTCCCGCACCGAGCGGGTGTGGATGCCGGTCCGGCTGGTGGCAGAGGCCAGGACCAGGCGGGCGGCGGCCACGTAGCGTGGGGCCGACCCGTCGCGTCGAGCCCACCCACCAGGAGCGCCAAGGATGGACCCCGCCGCCATCACCGACGCCCTCGCCCGGGCCGGGCTCGGTCCGCTCGACCTGGGCGGCGCCACCATCGCCGGCCACGACCCCGTGTACACCTCGCCCCACCGCCTGGGCGAAGGCGCGGCCGTGGCCCGCCTCCTGACCGGCCTGGCCGCCCGCGACCTGTGGGCGCTGCGCACCGGCCGCCGCCAGGCGATCTCGGTCGACGTCCGCCACGCCGGAGCCGCGCTGGCGTCCTTCACCCACCTCCAGCCCGCGGACCCGGACGTCTGGGCCGGCCAGGACTGGGCTCGGCCGCAACGGCGCCTCACCCGCATCGTGGCCGCGGCCGGCGACCGCGACGTGCAGCTGCACGGCTCCTTCCACGACGGGCCGGCCCTGCTGGCCGAGCTCGGGGTCCCCTCGGACGCGTCGGCGGTCGAGATCGACGCGGCGGTGGCCTCGCGGGACGCGTTCGAGCTGGAGCAGGCCTGCATCCGCCGGCGGATCTGCGGCGGCGTGGTGCGCACGGCCGCCGAGTGGGCCACCCATCCCCAGGGGCAGGCGCTGGCCGACCGCGCCGTGGTCACCCTGACCCGCCTGGGCGACGCGCCGGCCGAGCCCCTGCCGGACGGCGACCGGCCGCTGGCCGGTGTGCGGGTGGTCGACCTCACCCGGGTGCTGGCCGGTCCCACCTGCGCCAAGACGCTGGCCGAGCACGGGGCCGACGTGCTCCACGTGACCGCCCCCCACCTGCCCGGCACCGGCCTGTTCGACGTGGACACCGGGATCGGCAAGCGCCAGGTCAGCCTGGACCTCCGTGTCGAGGCGCAGGCCGACCAGCTGGTCGAGCTGATCCGCACGGGCGACGTCTTCTCCCAGGGCTACCGGCTGGGGACGCTGGCCCGCCGCGGGCTGGCCCCCGAGCAGCTGGCCGAGCTCCGCCCGGGCATCGTCTGCGTGTCGGAGAACTGCTACGGCCCGGCGGGCCCGTGGGCCGAGCGACCCGGTTGGGAGCAGCTGGCCCAGGCCGCCACCGGCATGAGCCACCTCGAGGGTCTGGCCCGGGGCGACGGCACGCCCCACCTGGCCCCGGCCGCGGTGAACGACTACACGACGGGGTTCCTGGGTGCCTACGGCGCCATGGAAGCGCTGCGGCGACGGGCCACCGAGGGCGGCTCGTGGCTGGTCGAGGTCTCCCTGTGCGAGACGGCCATGTGGTACCTGCGCCTGGGCCAGCTCACGCCGCCCGCGCCATCCGACGAGACCGTGCCGGTGGACCATGCGGTCGGGCGCGGCCTGGGGGACGTGGCCGACCTCCAGGACGAGGTGGACACACCCGACTACGGCCGCCTGCGATACCTGCGACCCGCGCTGGCCATGTCCGAGACCCCGCCCCACTGGACGCTGCCGCCCCGCCCGGCCGGGACGCACGCGCCTACCTGGCCCCCCCGCCCCGGCTGATCCCCCGCCGCCGAGCGCCTCGGGTCGCGCCCGTCGACCCGGTGCTCGACGAGCGACGCGCGACCCGGTGATCGGCTGGGACTGGGACGCCGGACGCGCTCAGTCCTCGTCGTACTGGGACCAGTCCTCGGGGTTGTCCTCCACGAACCACTCGAGCACCTCGCCGTCGACCCCGTCGACCAGCACCAGGCCCCGCTGGGTGGGCGGGTCCTCGGCGGAGTAGAGCAGGATGCGCCAGGTGGGTCGGCTGAGCAGGCCCCGCCACCCCATCTGGGCCGAGGCATGGCCCACCGGGAACCCGACCTGGCGCACCGACGCCACCAGGGCGTCGCGCTCGTCGACCTTGAGGTCCCAGCCGGTGACGAAGGAGTACGCCCCGAACAGGGCCAGGCCGATGGCCGCGGCCAGGTAGCCGTCGTTGATCAGGATCTGCGGGCCGGACCGGTGGGTGGCCCACAGCCCGAACAGGATCACGGCGAACACCATGTAGATGACCCCCGGCACGCGCCGGCGGTTGTTGTTGGGGAACATGTAGGGCCCCACGTAGCCCGAGGCGTCGAGGTCCTCGGGCAACGCATCGCGGACCTCGGCGTCGCTGGCCTCGGGCCCGGCGGCGGCGGCCTTGAGGGCCTCGTCGATGTCGTCGGCCGACAGGGGTCGGGTCACGGTGTCGTCTGCGGGGGCCGACTCGGGGGGGTGGGCATCGCCTGGCTCAGCACCAGCAGGCTCGGCCCGTTCCAGAGGCTCGGCGTCGTCGGACATGGGACTTCGACGGTAGCCCCCGACTCCCCCGGGGCCCGAATCGCCGATCCCCGCCCGCCCTCCCCGATGCGGCGGCAACCACTTGCGCCAGGCGCAAGGAGATGCCGCCGCCTGGCCTGGCCGTGTGTACGACAGGATGCGGGCTCAGCCGGGCCAGGCGTCCCGCAGCTTGGCCCAGGTGGTGTCGAGCGTCTCGGGCATCACCCGGGTCACCGCTGTGGCCGTCATGAAGTTGCTGTCCCCGGCCCAGCGCGGCAGGGCGTGCACGTGCAGGTGGTCGGGCACCCCGGCGCCGGCCGCCCGGCCCAGGTTCATGCCCACGTTCACCCCGTCGCATCGATAGGCGGCCCGGATGGCCGCCACCGCGCTGCGCACCTCGCGCCACAGCTCTTGGTAGGTGGCCTCGTCCAGCTCGTCGAGCTCGGCCGCGCCCCGCGTCGGCAGCACCAGCACGTGCCCGCTCGTGTAGGGGTAGGCGTTGAGCAGGGTGGCGCAGCGCTCGCCCCGGTGCACCACCATGCCCTCGTCGTCGGGCAGGGCCAGGATGCGCTCGAACAGGGTCGACCCGTCGTCGGCCACCGGAATCGGGCCCTCGCGCGATCCTGCGCCGTCCGCGCCATCCACGGCGTCGACGGCGTCGGCGGCCACCACCGCGTCCATGTACGCGCTGCGCCACCCGGCCCAGAGGTGATCGAGCTGGCCCATGTGACCGCCTCAGCCCACCTGGAGGTGACCGACCACGTCGGTGGCCAACCGATCGACGAAGTCGTCCACGGCCACCCCCCGCTCGACCTCGCCACCCCGCGGGTTGACCCCGACCGTCGAGTGCTCGACGTCGTCGTCGCCCACCACCAGGACGTAGGGGATCTTCTCGAGCTTGGCCGCCCGGATGCGCTTGCCCAGCGACTCCTCGGCCGTCACCAGGTCGGCCCGGAAGCCCTCGCCCCGCAGCCGGTCGACCAGCCGACGGGCGTAGACGTCGTGGTCGTCGCTCACCGGCAGCAGCCGAGCCTGGACCGGCGCCAGCCAGGGCGGGAAAGCCCCGGCGTAGTGCTCGACCAGCACCCCGAAGAACCGCTCGATCGACCCGAACAGGGCCCGGTGGATCATGATCGGCGTGTGGCGCTCGCCGTCGGCGCCCACGTACTCGATGCCGAAGCGCTGCGGGGTCTGGAAGTCGAGCTGGATGGTGGACATCTGCCAGGTGCGCCCGATGGCGTCGCGGGTCTGCACCGAGATCTTGGGGCCGTAGAAGGCGCCGCCGCCCTCGTCGAGCACGAGCTCGAGGTCCTTGGCCTCGGCCACCTGGCGCAGCGTCTCGGTGGCCTCCTCCCACTCGACGTCGGTGCCCACCGCCTTGCCCTCCGGGCGCGTGGAGAGCTCGAGGTAGAAGTCGTCGAGGCCGTAGTCGCGCAGCAGGTCGAGCACGAAGTCGAGCGTGCGGGCCAGCTCCTCGCTCATCTGCTCCTTGGTGCAGAACAGGTGGGCGTCGTCCTGGGTCATGCCCCGGACCCGGGTCAGGCCGTGGACCACGCCCGACTTCTCGTAGCGGTAGACGGTGCCGAACTCGAAGAGCCTGAGCGGCAGGTCGCGGTAGCTGCGCTGCTGGCTGCGGTAGATGAGCACGTGGAACGGGCAGTTCATGGGCTTGAGGTAGTACTCGGTGCCCCCGTCCAGCTCCATGGGCGGGTACATGCCCTCGGCGAACCAGTCGAGGTGGCCGGAGGTCTCGAACAGGTTCGACTTGGTGATGTGGGGCGAGTAGACGAACTCGTAGCCGGCCCGCTCGTGGCGCTGGCGGCTGTAGTCCTCCATCAGCCGGCGGATCAGCCCGCCCTTGGGGTGGAACACGGCCAGGCCCGAGCCGATCTCGTCGGGGAAGGAGAACAGGTCGAGCTCGGCGCCCAGCTTGCGGTGGTCGCGGCGCTCGGCCTCGACCAGGCGCTCGAGGTAGGCGGCCAGGTCCTTCTTGGACGCCCACGCCGTGCCGTAGATGCGCTGGAGCATGGGGTTGCGCTCGTCGCCGCGCCAGTAGGCGCCGGCCACCCGCATGAGCTTGAAGTGGCCCAGCCGGCCGGTGTGGGGCACGTGGGGTCCGCGGCACAGGTCGATGAAGCGGGGTGGGTTGGCGTAGGTGCGCACCAGGCCCGTCTCGGTGGCCGACATGGGGTCGTCGGCCTGGCCCCGGATGATCTCCACCTTGAAGGGGTGGTCGCGGAACAGCTCGAGGGCCTCGGCCTCGGGGATCTCGTCGCGCACGAAGGGCTGGCGCTCGGCGATGATCTGGCGCATGCGGGCGTCGAGGCGCTCGAGGTCGTCGGGCGTGAAGGTCTCGCCGCCGGGCAGGGCGAAGTCGTAGTAGAAGCCGTCGGCGATGGGCGGGCCGATGGCGAAGGTGGCCCCGGGGAACTCGTCGAGCACGGCCTGGGCCAGCACGTGGGCCGTCGAGTGGCGCAACGTGAACAGACCCCGGTCGCTCTCCTCGACGATGACAGCCACGTCGTCGCCGTCGGCCAGCACCCAGTCGAGGTCGCGCTCGGTGCCGTTCACGCTGGCGATCACCGCCGCCTTGGCCAGCCGCGGGCCGATGGCCGCGGCCAGGTCGCCCGCAGTGGACCCGATCGGCAACGTGCGCTCGGAACCGTCGGGCAGCGTGATGGCGATCTGGTCGGACATGGGATCCGACTCTAGAGGCTGGTCAGACGGCCGCAGCCATGGGTATCTGGCTGGTCTCGGCCGGCAGCGCGTCGGCCTGACGGGTGGCGTAGGTGTCGACGTACTCCTGGCCCGAGAGCTCGCGGATCTCGTACATGAGCTCGTCGGTGATCTCCCGCAGCACCAGGCGGTTGCGGGTCTGGTCGCCGTAGCGCTCCATCGAGATGGGCCGGCCCAGGCGGACGCGCATCACCTTGAAGGGCTTGGGCACCGCCGAGTCGGGCTGTTGCACCTCGAGGGTGCCTTGCAGCCCCACCGGGATGATCGGGCAGCCCGTGCGCATGGCCAGCCGGGCCACGCCGGTGTGGCCCTTGTGCAGCTTGCCGTCGCGCGAGCGGGTGCCCTCGGGGTAGATGCCGAACAGCTCACCCTGGCGCAGCACGCGGGCGGCGGCCTCGAGGGCCCGGTTGGCGGCCGAGCCGCCGCCCCGGTCGATGGGGATCATGCCCAGGGCCGGGAAGATGTACTTGGTCTTCCAGTCGTCCATGTACTCGGCCTTGCCGACGTAGGTGATGCGCCGCGGCAGCGTGGTGGCCAGCACGAAGTGGTCGAGCACCGACAGGTGGTTGGGGGCCAGGATGGCGCCCCCTTGGTCGGGCACGTTCTCGCGGCCCTCCACCTCGATGCGCCACAGGAACGCGAAGAGCGGATCGAGCACGGCGCGAGCCACCGTGTAGAGCTGGCCGACCTCGCGATCCATCCCCCGAGTCTGCCTCACCTCGGCCGACCGGGCAGGCGGTTCTGCCTACTTCTTGCGCAGCACGAAGTGGTAGCTGAACGGACCCTCGTTGGCCCAGTTGACGATCACCTTGTACGTACCCGTCGCCGGCAGCGGCAGGTCGTTGCCGACCTTCTCGCACCCGAGCAGCAGCACCGGCTTGCCCGAGCTGGTCTGGACGTCGACGTTGTCCTCCTGGCCCACCACCGTCGGGTCGGTGAAGCCGAGGGAGCACCCGGACCCGTTGATCTCGACCACGTCGCCGGCGTGGCCCGAGAACGTGTACACGTCGTGGGCGGCCCGCATGGGGATGCTGCCCGACAGCGTCTTGCCGTAGGAGGTCGACTTCACCGTGTCGGGTCGCTCGAACCGGATGGCCACGCCGAAGGAGCCCTGGCCCTTGTGGTCGGCGTTGGCCACCAGGTGGTAGGTCCCACTGGTGGCCGCCACGTAGCGGCCGGCGGAGACGCCACCGCCCGGGCTCGTGAAGGTCATCAGGCAACCGTTGGCCTCGCCGCTCTCGTCCGGGGTGTCGACCACCTTGCCCTGTGGGTCCTTCAGCAGGAAGGTCATCCCGCCCGGATCGCAGTCGGGCGGCCCGATCCAGATCACGTCGCCCTTGTCGGCGTGGAAGGCGAAGCTGTTGTCCTCGCTGGGGCCGTTGACGCGACCGGCGTCGACGATCGTCTTCAGGGCCGCCCCCGACGCCTCGGTGCCGGTGGGCGACGGGCTGGGCTGGGTCGTCGACGACGAGCTGCTCGAAGCCGACGACTTGAACGGCTTGGTGTCGTGGGCCAGGTCGTAGCGGACGGTGTGCACCGTCTGGGCCGCGGCGTAGTGGCCGAGCACCGCCTGCGAGCCGACCGGATCCGTGATGGCCGAGTTGTCGACGATGCACGACTGCAGCAGGTAGGGATCGGTGATCCCCTCGGCCTGGCACTCCTTGGTCAGCTGCGCCTTGTTCGGCGCGTTGGAGGCGTCGAGCCGTGAACCCGGGAAGGTCTTGTCGGTGAACGTGTCGGTGGTCTGGCCGGGGGCGTAGTCGAACAGCGAGTCGGCCTGGCTGATGCGCCAGGCGTCGGCGTAGGAGCCGTCGAGGGTGGCGGCCGAGGGCGCCGAGCCGATCGAGGTGCCATCGGGGCTGGCCAGGTCGTTGCCGGCCTGGCCGTCGTCGTTGCCGAGCAGGCCCACCAGCTTGCCCTTGCGATCCGGGGCCGGGTTCACCACCGCGTTCACCCCCAGGATGCCGAGCTGGGTGATGTGCAGCGTGGTGCCGTCGGGCCACTCGAGCACCCAGGGCACCACCGACTCGGTGCCCAGGCGGTCCAGCGTGCCCGTGCCGACCTGGGTGCGCTCCTGGTCCACGGCCACGCCGTCGAGGCGCACCACCAGGAGCCCGTTCTCCAGGCTGAAGGTCACCCGGTGCCCGTCCACCCGGGCGGCGATGGCCTGGTTCACGGCCACCGCCCGGGACCCGGCCACCGGCACCATGCGGGCCTGGATGTCGAGGTCGTCGGTGGTGGACTTCACCAGGGTCAGCTCGCCGGCCACCTGCAGGTCGAAGTACCGGCCGTCGAACGAGGCCAGGTGGGGATCGCCTTCGGTCGTGCCCCCCGGGTCCTTGGGATCGGGTGGCGGGTCGTCACCCCCACCCCCGCCACCGCCACCGGAGCCGGGGGGCTGAGGGCCGGTCGGTGGTTGCGGGTCGGGCTTCTGGCAGAACTTGTCGAGCGACAGGCCGGCGGCGTAGGCGGCCAGGCTGTGGTCTCCCCCGTCGAGGCCCACCGAGATGGGCCCGGTGGCCTGCTGGGTGAAGGTGGAGGCCCCCGGGCTGCCATCCGGGCAGGTGCAGCCGCCCTCCTTCAGGCAGAGCTTGAGCGGCTGGGTGTCGTCCAGGGTGGATGACACGCCGTACCCCTGGTCGTGGACCTCGCCATAGCCCGATGCCAGGGTGACGACCAGGATGTCGGCCGTGCTCTGGATGGTGGTCATCGAGGCCTGGTACGGCGCGGACGCGTCCGTGCCGATCTGCTGGCCGTCGTCGACGCCGATGCTCACGTCGGTCGGCCCAGGAGCGGAGGACGGTACGGTCCCCGGGCCCTGCACGTCCCAGTTGACGTTCGAGCCGTCCAGGAAGTAGCTCCCGCCCCAGGTGCTGTAGTACGTGTCGGAGCCGCCCCCCAACAACACCTGCCACGCCGCGCTGTCGGTGCCGCCCGTTGCCGCCCGGGCGACCACCACGGGCAGGAGCTTCGACCAGATCGCGTCCTGGCTGGTCAGGTCGCCCTCGTGGCCGAACAACCCGATGCCGTCGTAGCTGCGCTGCGCGTAGGGGACGTCGGGGGTCTGGAGGTACTTGGTCCACTTCTCGGCGTACACGGTGGCTTCGGGCACCTGCTGCGCCATGGCCCAGGTGGCCTCGCCCTCGCTGATCCAGTCGGGCATGTACATGGCGCCCTGGGCCGACCCGGCCGCCTGCTGCTGGTAGCAGTGGGTGGCCTCGTGGACCAGGACCGCGGCCAACTCCACGGTGTCCCCGGCGATGGCCTGCATGTACGACCCCTGGTCGAAGACGGTGATGTGGCACCCGTCAGGCCAGAGCACGATGTGGTTCATGTACCAGGGCTCGCCGTAGAGGTGGGTCTCGGCGTAGGCGTGGGCGTCGGGGTCGTCGTCGAAGAGCACCTTGAACGCGATGGGAGGCAGGTTGAGCCGAGAGGCCACGGCTCCGACGGCGGCGGCAGCCCCGGCTTCGTACTGCTCGTCGGTGAAGGCCGGCGTGTCCACCACCAGGCGGTACGTCGGCTGGTGACCCCGGCGAGCCGACGCCGTGGTGGCCGTGGTGGTCGGCGGGGACGCGGTG
The DNA here is from genome assembly GCA_963785815.1 of uncultured Microthrixaceae bacterium. Lineage (GTDB taxonomy): Bacteria > Actinomycetota > Acidimicrobiia > Acidimicrobiales > Acidimicrobilacustridaceae > UBA4742. Next base: position 1,268,335 of record CAWAWN010000003.1, on the reverse strand, counting down.
GTCGGCGGGGACGCGGTGGTCGTCGGGGACGCGGTGGTCGTCGGGGACGCGGTGGTCGTCGGCGCGTTGGTCGGCGCCGCGGTGGTCGTCGGGGTCGAACCCGTGGCCGCCACCGTCCCCCCGCTGGCCATGAACGCTTGCAGGCTCTGCACCGGCGCCGTGCTGGCCGGCAGGGTTCGGGCCTTGAGGTCGCGGGCGACCGCCTGGCGCTGAGCCGAGGTCAACGACCCCCACTCGCGCTGGATGTCGTTGGCGGCCGCGGTGCCGTCGAAGTCCCCGGGATCGGCAGCGATGCCCTTGGTCGACACCCCCGGGAGCGCTCCGAACATCAGGCTGAAGTACAGCTCGGCTCGCTGGGGGGTCAGCCCCTTGGTCTCGATGTCGGAGACCAGTTGGGCCTGGGAGGTGTAGGAGACCTTCGAGGTCGCGTTCGAGGAGGGCTTCGGCAGCGCTCGCGGCGTGGTGCGAGCCGGAGCTCGAGCAGGCGGCGGCCACCAGAGCCAGGACCACGGCCGCCACCAGCACACGAGCACGCATCACGCCCTCCTCGAGGTCGGCGAACGTCGACACGCTAGGAGATGCGGCGTTCCTCTGTCCGACGACGAGGACCTCGACCGGTTACGGGGCGACCCCCGTGGCGGCGCGGCCGTCGCGAGGGCCGACGGTCAGACCGTCGGCTCCCCCACCAGGAAGACGCCCAGCAGGGCGCTGGCCTGGCTCACGTCCGCCCCGGCGGCCGCCGCCGCGTCGATGGCTTCGACCGCGCCCGCGGTGTCCAGGTCGTCGTCGAGGCGGGCCCGGGTGGCGTCGAGCACGGCGGATCCCTCGGCGCCGCCGACGCTGGCCAGCCAGGCGGTCAGCCGCCCGGCCGCCCGGGGCATCAGGTCGTCGTCCCACTCCCACGAGTCGCGGTAGTGGTGCTCGACGATGGCCAGCCGGATGGCCCGGGCGTCCCACGTCTTGAGCAGGTCGCTGATGAACACCAGGTTGCCCAACGACTTGGACATCTTCTCGCCGTCCATGCGGACCATCGCCTGGTGCATCCAGTGGCGCACGAAGAGCTGCCCGGTGGCCGCCTCGCTCTGGGCCGCCTCGCACTCGTGGTGGGGGAAGATCAGGTCGGAGCCCCCGCCGTGCAGGTCGATGGTGCTGTCGAGCTCGCGCATGGCCAGCGCCGAGCACTCGATGTGCCAACCGGGCCGGCCCGGGCCCCAGAGCGACTCCCAGGACGGCTCGTCCGGGGCCGAGGGCTGCCACAGCACGAAGTCGAGGGGATCGCGCTTGTTGGGGTCGTCGGGGTTGCCGCCGCGCTCGGCGGCCAGGACCAGCATCTCGTCGCGGTCGAGGTGGCTGATCTGGCCGAACCGCTCGAACTTGTGGACGTCGAAGTACACCGAGCCGCCGCTCTGGTAGGCGTAGCCCTGGTCGAGGACCATGCCGATGAAGCCGCGGATGTCGGCGATGGCGGAGGTGGCCCGGGGTTCGCTCCAGCACTCGACGACGTTGAGGGCGGCCATGTCGCCGTCGAAGCGGGCCACCTCGGCCGCGGCCAGGTCGAGGTAGTGGACGCCCAGCTCGCGGGCCTTGCGCAGCAGGTCGTCGTCGACGTCGGTGATGTTGCGCACGCACCGGGTCTCGTGGCCCAGGTCGCGCAGGCGGCGCTGGAGGACGTCGTAGGTGACGTAGGCCGCGGCATGACCCAGGTGGGTGGCGTCGTAGGGCGTGATGCCGCACGTGTACATCAACACGGTCGGCCCCGGCTCGAAGGGCACGATCTGGCGGCGGGCCGTGTCGTGGAGGCGCATCACGTCGAGCAGGCTAACGGCCGCGGCTGCTCAGACGGCGATCGGGGTCACTCCTCGTCGATGCCGGTGAACTTCACCGCGGCGCGGGTCTTGTAGCGCACGTTGAGCTGCAGCAGCACGGCGGCGAAGGCCTCGATGGGCGCGGCGTTGGACAGCTGGCCGGCATCCAGCGGGCGCATGTTGGGGATCTTGCGCACGATCTCGCACGTGGCCTCGGTGGCCTCGCGGTGGTCGGAGCAGATGAGCACGTCGCTCTCCACCGGTTCGGACAGGTCGCCCAGCTCCTTGGCCGGCACGTGGTGGAACCCGGCCGCCACCTTCGAGCGGGGCACCGCGGCCTGCACGCTGGCCGCCACCGAACCTCGGGGCGGCACCAGCGGCTGGAACTCGTTGCCCACCTTGGCCAGGGCGTTGGCCATGGAGATGACCACCTTGCCGTGCAGCTGGCGCGACACCGCCTGGGCGGTGGCCGCGGCCGCGTCCCAGGGGGTGGCGATGACGACCAGGTCGGCCGCGGCCGCCCCGGCGTTGTCGGCCGCCTCGAGCACCAGCCCCAGCCCGTCCCAGCGCTCGAGCAGGGTGTCGCGGACCTCCATGGCCTTGTAGCGCGAGCGCGACCCGACCACGACCTCGAACCCGACCGAGGCCAGGCGAGCGGCCAGACCGCTGCCGGCGGGGCCGGTGGCTCCCAACACTCCGATTTGCATCCGATCAGGCTAGTGGCGGCCGTCGAGGCCATCGCAAAACCCTGACGAGCCGTCAGCTCGCGTAACGTCGGCTGATCATCGTCGGTCGGAGGGGTTCATGGGTCTGCTCGACGGCAAGCGCATCGTGATCACCGGCGTCCTGACGGATGCCTCCATCGCCTTCGGCGTGGCCAGGTTGGCCCAGGCGGAGGGGGCTGAGATCGTCCTGACCGGCGCCGGCCGGGGCCTGTCGCTGACCCGGCGCACGGCTCGCAAGCTCGAGACCGAGCCCGAGGTCCTGGAGTTCGACGTGAGCGACCCGGCCCAGGTGGGCGCGCTGCACGCCGCCCTGGCGCACCGCTGGGATCGGGTCGACGGCGCCCTGCACGCCATCGGATTCGCCCCCGAGGTGTGCCTGGGCGGCACCTTCCTCGACGCCCAGTGGAGCGACGTGTCGGTGGCGGTGAACATCTCGGCCTACTCCTACAAGGCCCTGGCCGACGCGGTGGCGCCGCTGATGACCGAGGGCGGCGCCCTGGTCGGGCTGGACTTCGACGCCTCGGTGTCGTGGCCGTCCTACGACTGGATGGGTGTGGCCAAGGCCGCGTTCGAGTCGACCTCGCGCTACCTGGCCCGCTACCTCGGACCCCAGGGCATCCGGGTGAACCTGGTGGCCGCCGGCCCGCTCAAGACCCTGGCCGCCAAGTCGATCCCCGGGTTCTCGCAGTTCGAGGACGTGTGGGACCCCCGGTCGCCCCTGGGCTGGGATGCCTCGGACACGTCGGCCGTGGCCAAGGCCTGCGTGGCCCTGCTGTCGGACTGGTTCCCGTCCACCACCGGCGAGATCGTCCACGTCGACGGCGGCTTCCACGCCACCGGCGCGTGATCAGACGTAGGACGGGTTGGCGACGCGGAGCTTGGCCACCACCGCATCCCAGGTGACCTCGACCCACGCCTCGGGGACGGGCGCCCCCGAGTCGAGCGACCGGATGGCTCCGGCCAGCGCCGCGTCGTCGGCGAACCCGAGGGCGGCCAGCGCCTCGGCGTGGGCCGCCACCGGCGCCGAGCCCTCGGCCAGCTCCCGCCCCACCGTGGCCAGCACGCGGGCCGCCACCTGGGCGTGGAAGTGGACCCGACCCTCGGTGGCCGCGGCGACGTCGCCCTCCAGGAACTCGCGCACCGCCTCCACCAGCTCGCCGGCCGTGGGCACGTCGTGCAGCCGCGCCAGAGGGCCCGCTGGGGCGGCGGGCAGCCCGGGCCTGGCGTCGGCGTCGGACGGGCGAGCCCCGATGAGCCCCAACAGGTCGTACTCGTTCTCGCACACGCGACGCCCGATGGCGGCCAGCTCCACCGACCGGCTCGCACCCGAGCGGTGCCCGGCGGCCTGGAGCACGCAGATCAGCCCCCAGCGCAGGGTGCCCAGCGCTTCCCACCAGCGCAACGCGGCCTCGTCCACCGCTCGGCCCGACGCCTCCTGGTAGGCGGCCAGGAGCTCGGCCCGCTCCCCCAGTCCGGCCACCGGCAGGTCGGAACCGAACCGCCAGGCCCGCACGCACAGCCACCCCAGGTCCTCGACCGGGTCGCCCACGTGGGCCAGCTCCCAGTCGAGCACCGCGGCCAGACCGTCGGTGTCCACCATGAGGTTGCCCAGCCGGAAGTCGCCGTGGACCAACGTCGGCTCGCCCGACGGGGGCCGGTTGGCCTCGAGCCAGCGCAGCCCCAGCTCGAAGGCGGGATGCGGTTCGCCCAGCAGGTCGAGCAGGCCCCGCAGCTGGGAGAGCGGATCGTCCTGGCGGAGGTGAGGCGCGACCGCGGGCGAGAGCCCGTGGATGCCGGCCAGAGCCCGAGCGCACTGGCCGACCAGGCGGCCCCGAGCCGCGGCGTAGGCCTCGTCGCGCAGGATGCGCCGGGCGATGGTCTCGCCGGCCACGTGGCCCATGATCACGAAGGCACCCCCCAGCACGGCGGGGTCGTCGGTGGCCGCCACCACCGGCGCCACCGGCACCCCGACCTCGGCGGCGGCGCGGAGCAGTTCGGCCTCGCCCTCCATGGTGGGGGTCGAGCCCAAGGCTCCCGGTCGCACCTGTTGCAGGATCAGTGGACGGGTCGAGCCGTCCAGGGCGTCGAACAGGTCGAACGACCAGGTCTGGCGCGACGCCCCGCCCGACAGCCGCCGCAGGTCGTGCACCTCGGCCGCCTCGAGGCCCAGGGCCGCGGCCAGGAAGTCCGCCAGCGCGACCTCGGTGTCCTCACGGTCGTCGCGCCCCACGCCGGCCGACGCTAGCGGCGCAGTCGCCCGCCAGCCCGCCACCACGACCTTTGGCGTTGGTTCTCACCCCTGGGAGGGTGAGAATCGACGCCGAACTGGCGGGTGTCATCAGAATCAGACGCAGAACTTGCGGGTAATGTCAGGATCAGGCGCCGAACCGGACCTGGTCGCGGGCCAGGTACCGACCGGCGCCCGGCTCCCCGCAGAAGGCACCATCGCGGGCCACAGGCCGTCCGCGCGACAGCACCAGGGCGGGCCAGCCGGTCACGGTCGTGCCGTCGTAGGGCGAGTGGTCGGTGCGCATGTGCAGGGCGGCGGCCGACAACGACTGGGTCCGGGCCGGGTCCCACACCACCACGTCGGCGTCGGCGCCCACGGCCAGCGACCCCTTGCGGGGCCACAGCCCGAACGTGCGGGCCGGCGCCTCGGCGCACAGCCGCACCCAGTCCGCCACCGTGAGGTGCCCGGCCCGAACCCCGTCCCAGATGAGGGCCAGGCGGGTCTCGATGCCGGGCAGGCCGCCGGGGATCTCGGTGAAGTCGGCCCAACCCTCCGGCCGACCGGCGGTCCCGGCCCGGCGGTCGTGCATCCAGAACGGGCAGTGGTCGGTGGCCACGGTGTGCACCCATCCCGAGCCCAGACCGTGCCACAACTCCTCGGCGTGGTCGCGGCTGCGCAGCGGCGGCGTGCACACGAAGTTCTCGGCGTCGGGCCCCTCGAGGCGGTCGACGTCGAGGTAGAGGTACTGGGGACAGGTCTCCGCCATGATCGTCACGCCCCGCTCCTGGGCGGTGCGCACCGCGGTGAGCGCCGGCGCCGAGCTGACGTGCACCACGTAGATGGGCGCTTCGAGCTGCTCGGCCAGCACGGCCGCCCGGGTCGTGGCCCCGCCCTCCACCTCGGGTGGGCGGGTGCGGGCGTGCTCGATGGGGAGCCGGTGGCCGGCGGCCAGCGCCTGGCGTTCGAGCTGGGTGATGGCCGGGCCGTTCTCGGCGTGGATGGTGACCAGGCCGCCGTGGCGGCCCGTGGCGCCGAGGACCTCGGCGATCACCTCGTCGTCCACCTGGAGGGTCTCGGGATAGGCCATGTACAGCTTGAACGAGGTGATCCCCTGCTCGATGCAGCCGGCGATCACCGCCTCGTCGGTGTGGTCGACCAGCGTGAGGTGGAAGCCGTAGTCGATGGCGGCCACCTCGGCTCGGCGCTGCCAGTCGGCCACCGCCTCGAGCGGGGGCTGGCCCCGGCGGGTGGTGACGTACTCGATGACGGTGGTCGTGCCCCCGACGGCGGCGGCGGCCGTGCCCGATCCGAAGTCGTCGCTGACCGAGGCGGCCCCGACGTCGAGGTGCAGGTGGGTGTGGGCGTCGACCCCGCCGGGGATCACCAACCGGCCGGTGGCGTCGACCACCACCTCGCCCGGGACCACCACCAGGTCGGGTCCCACGGCCGCGATGAGGCCGTAGGGATCGGTGCGCAGGTCGGCGCGCCGCACCCCGGCGGCGTCGACCAGGGTGCCGCCCCGGATCAGCACGAGCGGCTTTTCGGCCAGGCGCTAGGGTGCCGATCATGGCGCCCCCACCTCCTGATCCGGCCCACGTCGACGACGTCTACACGGCCGGATCCGAGGGGCCCGAGGTTTCCGGGGCTGTCCCCGAGCGCGAGGTGCTCACCTGGCCGGACTTCGGCGACGCGGCGCGTGAGCTGGCCGCCCAGGTGCTCGCCAGCGGCTTCCAGCCCGACATCATCCTGGCCATCGCCCGGGGCGGGCTCACCGTGGCCGGGGCCCTCGGCTACGCCCTGGCCATCAAGAACTGCTTCGCCATCAGCGTCGAGTACTACACCGGCATCGACGAACGCCTCGACGTCCCCGTGGTCCTGCCGCCCATGCCCGACCTGGTGGCGGTGCGAGACCTCAACGTGCTCATCGCCGACGACGTGGCCGACACCGGCGACACCCTGTCGATGGTGGAGCGGATCATCCACCCCCACGTCCGCGAGGCCCGATCGGCGGTGCTCTACGCCAAGTCGCGGTCGGTCATCGACCCCACCTACGTGTGGCGGCGCACCGACGACTGGATCACCTTCCCCTGGTCGGCCGATCCCCCGCTCACGGCCCCCGAGTCGCGGGCCTGATCCGGAGCCGGACATGGACCCGTCGATGGCCGTCGTCGCCGAGTTCACCATCGAACCGTTCGTGGAGGGCGCACCGGGCCCGCACGTGGCCGCCGGGCTCGACGCGGTGCGAGCCGCCGGGTTCGATCCGGTCATCGGCCCCTTCGGCAGCTCGGTCGCCGGGCCGGTCGACGCCATCACCGCGGCGGTGGCCGCCCTGCTCGAGGCGGCCACGGCCGCCGGGGCCACCCGCGTGTCGATCCAGGTGTCGCGGACCGACGCCGGGACCACGCCCTGATCAGGACGAGCGACGCCGAGGCCACGGTCCTGATCGGGACGGCGGAGGCGGCAGGCCGCGGAGTGGCTCATCCGACCTCGGGCCGGTTCAGGTAGTTGTAGACGGTGAACCGGCTGACCCCCAGCACCTCGGCCACCTGCTCGACCGATCTGCGCAGCTGGAACGCGCCGCGCTCGTTGAGCAGCTTGACGGCCCGCTGCTTGTCCTCGCGGCCGAGGCCGGCCAGCGAGCCGCCCAGCTCCCGCTCGACCGCGCTCAGGTGCCAGTCGATGTCGCGGCTCACCTCGGCCAATCGCAACCCGCCCACCAGCCGGCCGTCCCACTGCAACGGGATGTCGGTGGTGGTCACGTCCGACGCCGCCACCACGGTGGCCCCGATGGCGTCGGCCACCGGCTGGACGGCGTCGAGCAACGGATGTGACACCCCGCCAACGGTAGTGAACCCGCGCGAGGCTGGGCGGATGCGCGCCCGCCGCCCCGCATCCCCTGCCGAGCCCGGCGGTCCCCGGTGACGGCGCCCGCGCCGATGCCGTATGCGCGCGCCGCGGCGGCGGCCGACGAGCTGCGTCGACGCACCGGCGTCGACGCCTTCGACGTGGCCGTGGTCCTCGGGTCCGGGCTGGGCAGCTTCGCCGACAGCCTGACCGGGGCGCAGCGGGTGGCCACTGACGAGCTCCCCGGTTTCGCCCCTCCCACGGTGCCGGGCCACGCCGGCGCGGCGGTGACCGGACGCCTCGGTGACCTGGCGGTGCTGGTGCTGGCCGGTCGGGTGCACCTCTACGAGGGCCACGACGTGCACCAGGTGTGCCACGGGGTGCGCATGGCGGCGGCCGCCGGCGTGCACACCGCGGTGCTGACCAACGCGGCGGGGGGCATCGACCCCAGCTACCGGGTCGGGTCGCTGGTGCGCATCACCGACCACCTCAACCTGAGCGGGGCCAACCCGCTGACCGGCCCCCACGACGGGCCCCAGCCCGGGTTCGTGGACCTCAGCGCCGCCTACGACACCGGGCTGGGAGCGCTGGCCGGGCAGGTGGCGCCCGACATGGCTGAGGGGGTGTACGCCGGCCTGGCCGGACCCTCCTTCGAGACCCCCGCCGAGATCCGCATGCTGGCCACCCTCGGCGCGAGCCTGGTGGGGATGTCGACCACCTGCGAGACCATCGCCCTGCGCCACCTCGGGGTGCGGGTGGCCGGGTTCAGCCTGGTGACCAACCGGGCCGCCGGGCTGGGCGAGCCCCTGTCGCACGAGGAGGTGACCGCCGTGGGCCAGGCCGCGGCCACCGACGTGATGGCCTTCCTGCACACCTTCGTGTCCGCCCTCACCGACGAGGTGGCCCGATGAAGCAAGCCACCGACGTGATGGCCTTCCTGCACACCTTCGTGTCCGCCCTCACCGACGAGGTGGCCCGATGAAGCAAGCCACCGACGTGATGGCCTTCCTGCACACCTTCGTGTCCGCCCGCACCGACGAGGTGGCGCCGTGATCGGCCGGGGCGAGCTGGCGGCCATGATCGACCACACCCTGCTGAAGCCGGAGGCCACCGAAGCCCAGGTGGTGGCCCTCTGTCAGGAGGCTGACGAGCTGGGTACGGCCACGGTGTGCGTGTCCCCGTCCATGGTGGCCACGGCCGCGGCTGCGGTCGGGCGGGTGGGGGTGGCGACGGTGATCGGGTTTCCTTCGGGTGCGCACCGACCCGAGATCAAGGCGCTGGAGGCTCGGCTGGCCGTGGCCGAAGGGGCCGACGAGCTGGACATGGTCATCGACCTGGGGGCGGCCGCGGCCGGTGACTGGCACGCCGTGTCGGCCGACGTGGCCGCGGTGCGGCGAGAGACGCCGGTCATCCTCAAGGTGATCCTCGAGTCGGCCGCGCTCGACCCCGACCAGCTCGAGGCCGCGGCCCGCGCCGCCCTGCGTGGTGGGGCCGACTACCTGAAGACGTCGACCGGGTTCCACCCCTCGGGCGGCGCCACCGTCGACGCGGTGGCCACCCTGGCTCGCCTGGCGGCCGAAGCCGGCCCGGGTCCGCGGGGACGACCGGTCGGGGTGAAGGCCGCGGGCGGCATCCGGGACTGGTCCGCGGCGGTGGCCATGGTCGACGCCGGCGCCACCCGCCTGGGCTGCTCGGCCACCCGCGCCATCCTCGACGACCTCCCCGAGTAGCCCGGACGCGCGAGCCGCCACCCCGATCGCCCCGGGGCCCCCGGTCTCGAACCTGTCAGCTCAGCGGGCCGGATGAGGTCGCTCAGCTGACAGGAACGCCGCCGGTCTCGAACCTGTCAGCTCACCGGTCCGGATGAGGTCGCTCACCTGACAGGTTCGTCGTCTGTGGCCGGGCGCGGGACGAGGCCGGCAGGGGGTGCTGCCGGCCTCGCGACCGTCCCGCTTCGGTTGTGGCGGGCGCTCCCGGTGGTTGGGAGCGGCCGGACCCGTGGATCAGGCCGTGGTCGGGGTGGTGGACGTGGTGCCCGCGCCCCGCAGGATGCTCACGATCTGGGTGGCGTCGGACTTGGCCGCCAACAGGTCGCCTCCGCCCTGCACGAGCCCGTCGTGCACCGACTCGAGCACCGGCCTGGCCGTGCCGGCGTTGTACTGCGCCGGGGTCAGCGGCAGCACCGCGGCGGCCGCCCCCGCCTTCGACGAGGCGTCTGCCACCTTGGCGTTGAAGTCGGTCAGCAGCGCCGGCGCGTTGCCCACGTCCTGGCCCTTGCCCTGGGCGGCCGTGATGGCGGCCTGCAGCTTGGTGCCGATGGTGGTCATCTTGGCGACCAGGGCCGCCTCGCGGTCTGCGGCGACGGTCAGGTGGACCTTGGGCGTCTCCAACACGTAGATGCGGTAGTTGTCGACGATCTGCGGGCAGAGGGTGCGCAGCTGGGCCAGCGTGGTGGCGGCGGTGATCTGGGTCTGGAGGTTGGCCAGGCCGCTGCGGCTGCTGGCCAGCTCACTGGAGAGCTGCGAGTGGTGCGCAGGGGTGAGCGCGTTGGACGCGGTCATCTGGTTGTTCAGCTGGTCGATCTGGGTGAAGCGCTGGGCGATGGCGTTGTTGCAGCGCTGGGCCACCGAGCTCACCGTTGCCTGCGACACCGTGGCGTTGGGCGCCACGATCGTGCTGCGGGTGGGCAGGGCGCCGGCCACGCCCGGCACCGCCAGGGTCAGGGCCGCGGCCAGCACGCCGCCGGCCAGGCGCCGCGGGGTCAGCGCCCGGCGCAGTCGGGAGGGGTGGTCGGCTCGGGCCTGGCCCGGGTGGTGGGAGGGGTTCGAGAAGGTGCTCATTTCGAGGGGTCTCCTTCTTGGGAGTTGATGGCGCTGTTGGCCGTCTGGAGGTCACCGTTGACGGCGCTGAGGCTGCTGTCGACGGTGGCGAGCTGCTGGGAGATGCTGTCGAGCGTCTGGCTCTCGCTGCCGGAGGCGGTGGTGGTGGTGGTCGAGGGCGACGCCGAGCCAGGCGTCGAGGAACCCGGGGCCACGGTGATCACCGGCGTGGTCGTGGTCGGGCTGGCCAACCGGTGGCGCAGCCGACCGCACCCGACCAGCAGGACGAGCGAGACCGGCAGCACGGCGACCATGAGCACCGCGCTCCGCCGACGGGAGGTCCGGCTGGACGGCCGGCTGGACGACTCGGGGCCCGGAGGTGACGGGGTCGTGGGCGAGGGGTTCATGGGACCAACTTTCGCGAAGGGGCGTGAGCGATCTTCGGGTCAGCTATGAGGATTCTGTGAGGGCGCGTCCGCCGCGGGGACGGGCTGGGGAGCGGCATCGGCGACGACCTCGTCGAGATGACCGGTCGACGTCACCGAGCCTGCTTCCCCGTCGGCAGGGGCGGAAGGCCCGTGAGGGCCGTCGACCCGCCGTGGCAGGCGACGGCTGAGCACGAGTCCGACCGCGCTCATGGCCAGGGCCGTGCCGAACACCCCGACCAGCGCCCCGCCGGCGGCGTTGGCACCGGAGGCGCCGTGGGCGATGATCACGCCACCCAGCCCGGTCCCCAGCGCCACGCCCAGGACGTCCGAGAGCTGCAACGCCGAGGTGGCGGTGCCCTCCTGGCCCGGCTCGGCTTCGGCCAGGGCGCTGACCGACAGGGGTGAGTAGGCCATGCCGATGCCCAGCCCGCCGATCCCCCACGCCGCCACCCCGAGGAGGACCGGCACCGAGTCCGACACCGTGGCCGTCAGCAGGGCCACCCCGGCGCCCACCAGGACGAACCCGACCGCCACCAGGGGGCGCGGGCCGACCCGTCCCACCCAGCGCTCCTGGATCCACGAACCGACCGTCCAGAACACCGACGAGGCGGTCAACGCCGCGGGTGCCACGAAGGCCGCCGCGCTCCGCTGGGTGCTGACCAGGTAGGTCACGTAGGCGTCGGCCATGAAGAACGAGAAGGTCAGCACGCCGCGCACCAGCACGGTGGCCGGCAGACCGGGACGGGCCCGCAGGGTGCCCGGCGGGGTCAGGCGGCGGAAGGCCCCCGCGCACACCACCAGGCCGACGACCACCATGGGCGCGGCCAGCACCAGGCGGCCCTGGTCGAGCCCGGCCAGGGCGAGCCCGGCCCCGATGGCCACCAGCAGCGCGTCGCGCAGGTTCGATCCCCCGGCCTCGGCGGCGCGGCCGGGGGTCGGGATGCGCGCCACCGACGAGATCACCACCGCGGCGCAGATGCCCACCACCGGCACCAGGCCCAGGAAGACCCACCGCCACCCGAACTGCTCGCCCACCACCGCGGCCGCCGCCGGCCCGGCCAGCGAGGGCAGCACCCAGGCGGTGGACAGGAGGGCGAACATCCGGGGGCGCGAGGTGGTCGGGTACTCCCGTCCGATGCAGACGTAGGCCACCGCCGGCAACGCCCCGGCACCCAGGCCCTGCAGGGCGCGGGCCGCCACCAGCACGGGCATCGAGCCGGCCAACCCGCCGACGGTGAGCCCGGCGACGAACAGCGCCACCCCGGCGCTGAAGGGCCACAGGGGCGGCACCCGGTCACAGGCCCGGCCGGCCACCACGATGCCCACCAGCTGACCCAGGAAGAACGCGCTGAACACCCAGCCGTAGAGGCCGAGGTCGCCGAGGCTCCGCTCGACCCGGGGCATGACCACGGCGACGGCCAGGGCCTCGGAGGCGACCAGGGTGACGAGCAGGATGAGCCCGGTGGTGAGCAGGCGACGGCCGGGCGTCCACACGCCGCCCTCGTCAGGGGGCGGGAGGCTCAAGGGAGATCCGGCGCGCCGGGCTGATCATCCGCGTGAGTCACCCTGGCAGGCTAGGCGTCGTCCGCCCAACACGCGGTGGTCGTCGACCGCCATACGCCGATCCTGGCCCGGCCTGGCCCAGACTGAGAAGCGAGATGTTCGGACGCAGTGGGCCGCCGGCCCCGACCCAGGCGGGAGCGAGGTGACGCCCCGAAGCCCCCGACGCTGGATCCCCCTGCCCGGCGTGGTGATCGGACTGACCGCGGTGCTCCTGGTGTTGGTGATCATCCACCGACGCCCGGCCACCGTCCCGGGTCCACCTTGTCACGCGACATCGCCCGCCGGCTCCTACGGGCTGAGCCTCGAACAGGCGCTCAACGCCACCACCATCGCCGCGGTGGGCGAGCGCCTGGGGCTGCCGGACCACGCCGTGACCATCGCCCTGGCCGCCGCCCTCCAGGAGTCCGAGCTGGTGAACCTGGCCGGCGGCGACCGCGACTCGTCAGGTCTGTTCCAGCAACGTCCATCTCAGGGTTGGGGGACGCCGGCCGAGATCCAGACCCCACGGATCGCGGCCCAGTCGTTCTACACGCACCTGGCCGAGGTGGACGGCTGGGAGGCGATGTCGGTCACCGACGCGGCCCAGGCGGTGCAGCACAGCGCAGCCCCGTCGGCCTATGCCGACTGGGAGGCCGAGGCCCGGGTCATCGCCTCGGTGCTCACCGGCGAGGTGCCGGCGGGGTTCACCTGCCACCTCCACCTGAGCTCCTCGGCCACTCCCGAGGCCGTGCACCCCGACCTGTCGCAGGCCACCGCCCTCGAGTTGGGGACGCCGAACCTCGACGCGCCCGTGTCCGTGGCCCGGGGCTGGCAGGTGGCCAGCTGGATGGTGGGCCACGCCAGCGTCTACGGCATCACGGTGGTCACCTTCGACGGCCAGCGGTGGACGCCCCGCTCGGGGGCCTGGCGCGCCGTGGCCCCCGCCAGCCTCCAGGTGCAGATCCAGACCCAGAGGTGAGCGGCCCCTGTGGGATGGGGGTGAGGCGTGTGACCGACGTTGCCCGGAGCGAGCGACGAGCCATCCGGGACCAGCCCACCTCACGGCCCATTGGCTCGGCGCTCGATCAGGGTCCGTAGAGGTGGTGTCCGCGCCGGCCGCGGCGGCGCTACCGTCGAAATCGTCGATGGGACCGCCCGGTCAGGGTGACATCGGGAGGCACTGCCTCCTCGGACAGGCGCCGCATCGACGTCGACTGCCATCGTCGGCTCGCCACCCCCGGCGGGCGCCGCGGGACCACTCCGGAGGTCGTGGGTCAACCCCGACTGCTGAGCGGAGTGCGCCATGACCATCCTCCTCATCGCCGTCCCGACCCTCATGGTGCTCGGCGCGCTCGTCGTCTTCGCCTCCCAGCGCCGACGCGACGCCGAGACCGTCACGGGCGCCCTCTCCCGGGAGACCCGGTCGCGGGACCACCGGCAACATCCGGTCCTGGCCGGCACCGCACCGACCGGGCGGGACCTCGAGCGCTCGGTCGGGCGGGATCGGCGCCCCCAGCCGATCGACCGCACCTCCGACACCGATCTGGCCGTCTACCTGCCGCCCGACCCCGAGGTCACCGGCGTCACCCGGCGCCAGTTCCTCAACCGCGGCGTGATCACCTTCGTCGCCCTCGGCCTCACCGGGTTCGGCGCATCGGTGCTGGCGTTCCTGTGGCCCGTACCCCAGGGTGGCTTCGGCTCGGTCATCCAGGTGGGCAAGATCACCGACCTCCTCTCCGAGATCGCCGCCGGGGACGGCTTCTACTACTACGCCCAGGGCCGTCTCTGGATGACGCAGTACCCGCTGGCCGACATCGAGAAGGCGAGGAAGGTCTACTCCCCGCCGGTGCTGAACTCCCTCGAGGCGGGGGTCACGGTGGTGTACCAGGTTTGCCCCCACCTGGGCTGCCGGGTGCCGGCCTGCCTCACATCCCAGTGGTTCGAGTGCCCGTGCCACGGATCGCAGTACAGCCGCGTGGGCGAGAAGCGAGGCGGTCCGGCGCCCAGAGGCATGGACCGCTTCTCGACGACCGTGGAGGGCGGCACGCTGACGGTCAACACCGGCGACATCATCCAGGGTCCGCCCATCGGCACCGACACCACCGGCCAGCAGGCCGAGGGCCCCCACTGCGTCACCTGAGCTCGGCGGCGAAGAGCATCAGGTCAGAACCGGCGACGGGGTTGGAGTCCCCGTCGCCGAGCGATGAGCCTCGTGGGCGAAGGAGGTGCGCCGATAGGCGCACCGACCCATGAGGTCGGTCGGTGTCCGACCGCACCGCAGCGAGGATCGGACGAAGCCTCTCGTGCACCCCCCGTGCCTATCCGCGCGGGTCCTGAGACCATCAGATCAGGTCGATCAGCGCTTCCCAGCCCGGGGGCGGCGGGGCCAGGCGCCAGAACTGCTCGGGTGTGGGTGCGTCGAGGCGGGCCCAGAGGATCCAGTCCGCCTCCAGCGCCTTGACCTGCGAGGTGTACTCGGCCACCGCGGCCCGCTTGGCCGCCAGGTCGGCCGTGGTGGGCATGGCCACCGGCGTGGGCCAGAGGGCGGCCTTGAACAGCTTGGCCACCCGCCACGCCAGCTGGCCCGGGATCTGGTGGTAGGCGATGTCCTGGTAGGCGATCCACCCGGGCCCGGAGCCGTCGGCCTCGGTGGACGCCCAGCGCGCCCGGACCTGCAGGGCGGCGTCGTGCACGCACACGTGCTCGGGGTTGGCCAGGCCCATGGGCACCAGCACCAGGGTGGGATCGAGCGGAGCCAGAACCGCCTCCAGGGCGTCGGCCACCTGGTCGGCGGTGGCGATGGGCTCCTCGGGCTGCAGGTCGCGCTCGGGGAAGCCGTCGAGGTGCACGGGCGTGGCCCCCAGGCGGGCCAGGGCCCGCTCGTCCTCGGCCCGGCGAGCCGCCACCACGTCGTCACCGGGGCCGAACCCCGAGAGCTGCGCCCACCAGTTGGGCGGATCGATGATGGAGGGCGGCACGCCGCAGAAGACGGTGACGACCGTCGCCCCGGGATGCGCCGACAGGAAGGCGCCGCAGGAGATGACGGCATCGTCGAGGTGCGGCGACAGCACCACCACCCGCTCGAGCTCGGCGTCGGTCACCCACCCGAACGTGGACATGATCGACGGCCCGGACGCAATCGGTTCGCTCATGCGGCGGAGCCGCCAGGCGCAGCCGCGCCACCGATGACACCCGGATGCCGAAGGCGCCCGCCGGGAGGCTTGCCGACCAGAGGGCCAACCAGGTCGTCGCTCATCTCGCTCATCGCGGCAGACCGAGGAGCCGTTCACCGATGATGGTCTTCTGCACCTCGGAGGTGCCGCCGGCGATCGACGCCGCCTTGGACCACAGCCACTGGCGGGGCCACTCGCCCCAAAGCGGCGCGCCCGCGCCCACCACGTCGAGGGCGGTGGCCGACAGGTGCTGGGTCATGTCCGTCCAGGCCAGCTTGACCCAGCTCGACTCGGCGCCGGGCTCCAGGCCCCGACCCAGCCGGGACAGCGTGCGCCAGTTGTGCAACCGCAGCAGGCGCAGCTCCACGAAGGCCTGGGCCAGGTCGTCGCTCAGCTCGACCTCGTCCAGCCGTCCGGCGTCGGCCGCCTCGCGCCACAGCCGGTCGAGGAACCCCTCGTGCACCACCTGCTCCTTGAACGGGAAGTTGGTGCCCCGCTCGTGGGCCAGCGTGGTGTTGGCCACCGCCCAGCCCTGCCCGAGCTGGCCCACCAGCTGGTCGGACGGCACGTACACCTCGTCGAGGAACACCTCGTTGAACTCGGCCTCACCGGTGATCTGGCGCAGGGGCGAGATGGTGATGCCGGGCTGGGTCATGTCCACCACCACATACGAGATGCCGCGGTGCTTGGGGGCCTCCGGGTCGGTGCGCACCAGGCAGATGCCCCACCGGGCCTGGCGGGCGTAGCTGGTCCAGACCTTCTGGCCCGACACCAGCCACCCCGGCCCGCGCCCGGAGCCGTCGTCGTCCACCGGCTCGGCCCGGGTGCGCAACGAGGCCAGGTCGCTGCCGGCATCGGGTTCGCTGAACAGCTGGCACCACAGCTGGCTGGCGTCGAGGATCGAGGGCAGCCAGCGCTGCTTCTGCGCCTCGGTGCCGTGGGCCAACAGGGTGGGACCGGCCAGGTTGATGCCCACCCGGTTCACCGGCTGGGGCGCCCCGGAGGCGGCGTAGGCCATGTGGTAGAGCGCCACCTGCACCGGGGTGGCGGAGCGCCCGCCGTAGGCCTCGGGCCAGTGCACGCCCACCCACCGGCCCTCGGCCAGCCGTGCCTGCCAGCGCACGCCCCAGGCGATCTCCTCGTCGAGCGAGTCGAAGTGCGGGGGCAGGCCCAGCTCGGCCAGGTTGGTCTCGAACCAGGCGGCGGCCTGGTCGGCGAAGTCGCGCTCGGCGGCGCTGAACGACAGGTCCATCGGCGGCTACAGCTCCCAGAAGCGTTCGCGGCCCAGCTCGGCGAACCGGGCGCGCAGGGCCCGCTCGTCGTCGGGTTCCTGGCGACGGTAGGGCTCGCCCTTGTCGCGATGCCAGAGCTGGTCGTGACCCACCTGGTCGAGGCGGAACTTCTGGCGGGCCAGGGTGCGGGTGACCACCTTGTTGGTGCCGGTGGTCGGCAACTCGGCGGCCACCCGCACCCACCGCGGCCGCCACTTGGGCCCGATGCCGGTCTGGTCGTCCACCCACCGGGCGAACGCGTCGGGATGGAACGCTGCCCCCGAGCGCAGCACCACCGCCACCATGACCTGGTCGCCGGCCTCCGCGTCGGGCACCCCGTAGGCCACCGCCACCACCACGTCCGGGTGCTGGCTGATGGCGTCGGCGATGGGCCCGGCCGGGAAGTTCTCGCCGTCCACCCGGATCCACTCGGCCGTGCGACCGGCGAAGAAGAGGTTGCGCTCGTCGTCGAGGTAGCCCAGGTCGCCGGACCAGTACCACCCCTGGCGGGTGGCCTTGTCGGTGGCCTCGGGGTTGTTGTAGTAGCCCTCGAAGGGCCCGGCGCCCGCCGTGTTGACGATCTCCCCCACGCAGGTGTCGGCGTTGGCCAGCACCCCCTGGTCGTCGTAGCTGGCCGGAGGGCACTCGTGGCCCTGCTCGTCGACCACCCGGATGGAGGGCCCGGCCCGACCCATGGACCCCGGCCGGGTGGCGGCCTCGCGTTCGACGGCGATCCCTCCCTCGGTGGAGCCGAAGGCGTCGATCACCTCGACGCCGAAGCGCCGGGCGAACTGGTCCAGCACCTGCGGGGCCCCCTCGTTGCCGAAGGCCACCCGCAGCGTGTTGTCGGCGTCGTCGGGCCGGGCAGGTGACGTGACCAGGTACGACAGGGGCTTGCCCGTGTAGTTGAACCAGGTGGCGCCGTAGCGGCGGATGTCGGGGAGCCAACCCGACACGCTGAACTTGCGGGCCAGGCCCACCGAGGCGCCGGCCACGATGGACGGGGCCCACCCGACCATCACGGCGTTGGAGTGGAACAGGGGCATGGCCACGTAGCCCACGTCGTCGGGGCCGATGCCCAACATGGTGGCCATGCGGCTGCCGGTGACCAGCAACCGCCGCTGGGTGCAGATGACGGCCTTGGGCGCGCCGGAGGTGCCCGAGGTGAAGATGAGGGCCCACCGGTCGTCGGGCGACACGGCCACCTGGGGGTCGTCGCCGGCCACGCCGGACAGGGCCGCCTCCAGGTCGAGGTCGCCGGTCCGGGCCCCGCCCGCGGCGCTCGCGCCGTCGGCGAAGCGGTGCGACACGATCACCGGGCGATCGCCCAGGTCGAGCCCGGCGAGGTCGTCGAGGTGGGACGGTTCGGTGAGGATCACGTCCACGTCGGTGTGGTCGATGTCGCGCCGCAGGTGCTCCCCCACCCGCGTCGGGTTGAGCCCCACCACCGTGGCCCCGGCGAAGGCGGCACCCCCGAAGGCGAACAGGTAGTCGGGCGTGTTGTCCGACAGCACGCCCACGTGCGTGGGCCGACTGGTGGCCACGGAGGCGGCGTCGGTGGGGCGGTGGGCCAGCCAGAGGTTGCCCCACCGCATGGACTCGGCCACGAACTGGCGGTGGGTCCAGGTCTGGTCGCCGAACCGCAGCGCGGGGCGGTCGGCCCGATCAGGATCGGTGGCGTTGCGCCGCAGCATCGAGGGCGCATCGGGGGCCGGCATGGGGGCCTGACCCGGGGCGGGAGCGGTGGGCGACATCGCCGGCCACTCTAGGTGACGCCCGTGTCAGGAATCGCGTCCCGACTAGCGTGACGGGGATGAGCACGGCCGACGACCTCGCGCCCGGGCCGGCCCGCATGGCCGACGGTCGGGTGCTGCGGGCCCGGGGGCAGCGCACGCGTGCCCGGCTGCTCCAGGCCGGCGCCACCGTGCTGGCCCGCAAGGGCTACCACGCGGCCCGGGTGGACGACATCGTCGCCGCCGCCCACTCCAGCCACGGCACCTTCTACCTGTACTTCGCGTCCAAGGAGGACCTGTTCGACCAGCTGGTGGCGCAGGTCGGGGCCGACCTGACCGCGCTGGTGGAGGAGCTGCCGGTGATCACCGACTCGGCGGCGGGTCGGCTCGAGCTGCGCGACTGGTTGGATCGCTTCGCCGACCTGTACGAGCGGTCCGGCCCGGTGATCCGCAGCTGGACCGAGACCGAGCTGTCGGGCGACGCCGTGGGCGAGCAGGGCGACACCGTGCTCGGCGTGATGACGGCGGCCATGGCCCGAAACATCCGCCCGCCGCGGCGCGCCAAGCTCGACCCCACCGTCGCCGGCCTGGCCCTCATGATGATGGTCGAGCGGTTCAACTACTACGCCACCACCAAGCAGGTGGTGGCCACCCGCGACGAGCTGCTCGACACCCTGGTCGAGGTCATCACGTCGGCCTTGTTCAGCTGAGCCCACATCCGACCGGCAGCGACCTAGGGTCGAGCGCGACCACGCGGCGCGTCCTATGCTGACGCTCGTGTCAGGTTTTGGGGGAATGTGTCGTTCCACGGGGAGGTCCGAGTGACCAGCACGACCGATGCAATGGCCGCACCGCGACGAGGTCGCCGCGCCGGCACCGCCGCCCTGGTCATGGTCGCGGCCCTGGCCCTGGCGGCTGCGGCCTGCGGCAACAGCTCGGGCACGAAGACGGCCAGCAGCTCCACCACCACCGGACCGACCGGCACGGCATCGGGCAACGAGCCGGCCGTCAACGCGCCGGGCGTGTCCGCCACGCAGATCTCGGTGGGTGGCGTGGCCTCGATCTCCAACAACCCGCTGGGCAGCGTGTACGGCGACTCGTTCAAAGGCGTCCAGGCCTACTTCAACATGATCAACGCCCAGGGCGGCATCTACGGCCGCAAGCTGGTGCTGTCCCAGAAGTTGGACGACCAGCTGGGTCAGAACCAGGCCCAGGTCGAGCAGCTGGTCCAGTCCAACGTGTTCGCGGTGCTGCCGGTCTCGGTGCTGCTGTTCAGCGGCGCCCAGACCCTGGTCGACCAGAACATCCCCACCTTCGGTTGGGCCATCAACGGCGAGTGGCAGGGCACGGCCGCCGAGCCCCGGCTCAACATGTTCGGCGAGAGCGGCTCGTATCTGGGCATCACCGATGCCACGCCCGTGCTGCCCTGGCTGGCCCAGACCAAGAAGGCCCACAAGATCGGGCTGCTGGCCTACTCGGTGGCCCAATCGTCCGACTGCGCCACCGGGGTGAAGAACAGCTTCAACAAGTACGGGGCGGCAGCGGACGCCAAGGTCGTCTTCGATGACGAGTCGCTGGCCTTCGGCGTCGCCGACCTGTCGGTGCAGGTGTCCAAGATGAAGCAGGCCGGCGTCGACATGGTGGCCACCTGCATGGACACCACCGGGGTGGTGACGCTGGCCAAGGAGATGCGCAAGCAGCAGGTCGACGCCACCCAGTACCTGCCCGACGGCTACGACCAGCAGTTCCTCGACGCCTACGGCAGCCTGTTCCAGGGTTCGGTGGTGCGCACCGACTTCACCCAGTTCGAGCTGACCCCCCAGCCGGCGGGCCTGGCCAACTACCTCAAGTGGATCAAGACCGTGACCAGCACGCCCAACGAGCAGTCCATGAACGGCTGGCTGAACGCCGACCTGTTCTACAACGGCCTCAAGGCTGCCGGCCCCAACTTCAGCCGCCAGGCGCTCATGAACGCCATCAACAAGATGACCCGGTACCAGGCCAACGGCCTGCTCAACGGCGTCAACTGGACGGTGGCCCACACCGGAACCGACGGCACGTACTGCCAGTTCCTGTCCACCATCCAGAACAGCAAGTACGTGATGAACTACTCCAAGCCGGGCAAGCCGTTCGTCTGCGTGCTGTACCAGGGCGGGAAGCTGTCATCCGAGTACTCCGGCTGACCAGGCTCCCCAGCGCTCCGTGAGCAACCTGTCGAACCTCTTGCAGTACGCCGTGCGCGGCATCCCGCTGGGGTGCGTGTTCGCGCTGCTGGCCGTGGGGCTCACCCTCAACTACAAGACGTCGGGCGTGTTCAACCTGGCCTTCGCGGCCCAGGCGTACGCCTCGGCGGCACTCTTCTACGTGCTGCGGCGGGAGCACGACTGGCCGTTGCTCCCCGCCGCGCTGCTGGCCGTCGTGGTGCTCGGGGCGGCCATCGCCTGGGGCCTCGACCGGTTCCTCTACCGCCACCAACGCACAGCCACGCCCCTGGCCAAGCTGGTCACCTCGCTCGGCCTGCTGGTGGCGCTGCCGTCCATCGTGCAGCTCTTCATCGGCAACACCGCCAAGATCGACCCGCCGCCGCTGGCCCCGGTCCGCGACGCCATCGACTTCCTGTGGCCCAAGTCCGGCCAGTACGTGCTCGACGCCAACCAGATCGCCACCATCATCTGCACGGTGGCGGTGGTGGTGTTCCTCATCGTGCTGTTCCGACGGGGCACGCTCGGCCTGCGCATGCGGGCCGTGGTGGAGAGCCCCCGGCTGCTCCAGCTCCAAGGGGTCGACGCCGAGCGGGTGGCCCTCTCGTCGTGGATCCTGTCGAGCATGCTGGCCGCGCTGGCCGGCGTGCTCATCGCCCCGCTGTTCGCCCAGCTCGACTCGAACGACTTCTTCGCCCTGCTGGTGGCCGCCATCGCCGCCTCGGTGCTGGGCAACCTGACCAGCATCCCCTTCGCCGTGCTGGGCGGCCTCGGCCTCGGCATCCTGCAGGCCGAGCTAGCCGGGTTCCTGCCCACCGGCAGCGTGCTGTCCACCGGCCTGCGGCCCTCGTTGCCCTTCGTGGTGCTGTTCGTGTTGCTGCTGGTCAAGCCCAGCATCCGGCGCCGGCGCCCGACCACCGACCCGCTCGGCGGTGTCGACCCCCCAGCCGCCCCGCCAGCCGCCTTGGTGCGCCCGCCGTGGATGACCCTGGCCACCCGCATCTTCGCCGGCACCGTGGTCGTGGTCGGCCTGGCGCTGTGCCTGTGGGTGCTCAACGGCTACTGGTTGATCCAGGTGGTCGGTGGCGTGTGCCTGGCCGTCATCATGCTGTCCATCGTGCTGACCACCGGCGTGGGCGGCACCATCTCGCTGTGCCAGGGCGTGTTCGCCGCCATCGGCGCCTTCGCCACCGCCCAGCTCGCCGCCCAGCACAACGTGCCGGTGCTCGGCGCCATGGTCATCGGCGCGCTGGTGGCCGCGGTGGTCGGCGCGGTGCTGGGCCTGGCCGTCATCCGCCTGCCGGGCATCTACGCGGCCCTGGCCACCCTGGCCTTCGCCCTGTTCTTCGCCGGGGTGATGGTGCCGCTCACCTGGGTGAGCGGGGGCAACGGCACCCTGCCCCTGACCGTGCCCCGGCCCAGCGCCCTGGGCCCCATCAGCTTCGAATCCGACCGCGCCTTCCTGGTCCTGGCCGCCATCATCCTGGCCCTGTTCGGCATCGCCACCATCGCCATCCGCCAGGGGACGACCGGTCGCTTCCTCGACGCCGTGCGCGGCAGCGAGTCGGCCGCCGCCGCGGTGGGCATCAGCGCCACCCGCCAACGCCTCATCGTGTTCACCGTGGGCGCGGCGGTGGCCGGGTTCGGCGGCGGTCTGCTGGCCAGCTTCCACCGCCAGGCCAGCTACAGCGTCGACTTCGAGTTCTTCGCCGCCCTGGTGTGGGTCGTCCTGGTCATCACCGCCGGCTCGCGTCTGGTGCAGTCGGCCACCACGTCGGGCATCACCTTCTTCCTCCTCCCCGCCTTGCTGATCAAGCTGTTCACGTGGCTGAACGGCTACTGGAGCTTCGTCAACACCAGCTGGGCCAACGGGGTGGCCTTCGTCCTGTTCGGCTTCGGCGCCTTCACCTACGCCAAGCACCCCGAGGGCATCATCGAGGCGCAGACGACGGCCAGCATCCAGAAGACCGTCCGCTTCTTCGAGCGGTTCCGACGCGACCCGTCCGCCTCCAACCCGGGCGGCCCCACCGGCGTGGTGGCGGCGTCCGCCGGCCCGCCGGGCGCGGCGAACGGCGCGGGCCCGGCCAGCGGGCAGCCGACGACGGCCGAGGCCCCGGGATGACGGCCATGCTGGAGGCGACCGACATCTCCAAGCGGTTCAGCGGCATCGCCGCCCTGGTCGACGTGTCCCTCGAGGTCGGGGCCGGCGAGCTGGTCGGCCTGATCGGCCCGAACGGGGCGGGCAAGACCACCCTGTTCAACTGCCTGGCCGGGGTCATCGACCCCGACGGCGGGCGGGTGCGCCTCGATGGGCGCGACCTACGGGGCATGGCGCCGTTCCGGCGGGCCCGCCTGGGTGTGGCCCGAACCTTCCAGCGCATCGAGCTCTTCGGCGGCCTCACCGTGCGCGAGCACCTGTTGGTGGCCGACCGGGCCCAGCGGCGGCGGGGCGGCCTGTGGCGCGACCTCACCGCCCGGTCCAAGCCCAGCGCCGACGAGCAGGCCCGGGCCGAGGCCGTGCTCGAGCTGGTCGGTCTGCAGGCGGAGGCCGACGCGCCGGCCCAGTCGCTGCCGCTGGGCCGGGGCCGCTTGGTGGAGCTGGCCCGCGCCCTGGTGTGCCAACCCCGCCTGCTGTTCCTGGACGAGCCCTCGTCGGGCCTCGACGGCCACGAGACCATGGCCATGGCCGAGGTGCTCGAACAGGTGCAGTCGGAGCGGGAGGTGGCCATCCTGCTGTGCGAGCACGACGTGCCCTTCGTCGAGCGGTTGGCGGCGCGCACCTACGTGCTCGACTGCGGCAAGCTCATCGCCGAGGGCCTGACCCGCGAGGTCCTGGCCGACCCGGCGGTGCGCATGGCCTACCTGGGGGCCGAGTGACGGCCGCGGTCGAGCCGGGCACCACCGGCACGCCGAGTGACCCGGGCACCGAGGCCCCGGTGCTGGAGCTCGACGACGTCTATGCCGGCTACAACCAGTTCCGGGCCCTGTTCGGCATCTCGTTGACCATCGGGGCGGCGCAGGCCGTCGCCGTCATCGGGCCCAACGGCGTGGGCAAGACCACGCTGGCCCGCGTGGCGTCCGGGCTGGTGGCGCCCAGCGCCGGGCGGGTGCGGGTCGGCGGCGACGACCTGACCGGCCGCGAGGCGCACGAGTTCGCCCGGGCCGGCATCGCCCACGCCCCCGAGGGCCGCTCGGTCTTCGGCACGCTGTCGGTCGAGGAGAACCTGGTGCTGCCCTTCCGACGCCAGTTCGGCCGCGCCGGTCAGGGGCCGGCCCTGGACAAGGCCTACGAGCTGTTCCCCCGCCTGGGCGAGCGACGCCGGCAGGAAGCCGGCTCGCTCTCGGGTGGCGAGCAGCGCATGCTCACCCTGGCCCGGGTGCTCGTGCTCGAGCCCGAGCTGCTCATCGCCGACGAGCTCTCGCTCGGCCTGGCCCCCATCGTCACCAACGAGGTCTACGACGTGCTGCGCCGCATCCTGGCCGCGGGCACGGCCCTTCTGGTCATCGAGCAACAGGTCGAGCACGCCCTGGCCCTGGCCGACCACGTGATCGTGCTCGAGCGCGGGCAGATCACCTCGAGCGGTTCGCCCGACCAGATCGATGCCACCGCCGAATCGTTCCGCTGAGCCGTTCCGCTGAGAGTCGTCCTGCTGGAGGAGACGCCGTGACCAACACCGAGGCGCTGCCGGATCCCCAGGCGCTGCCTGCCACCATGCCGGCCGCCGTGCACACCGGCAAGGGCGAGATCACCGTCGAGGAGCGGCCCGTGCCCCGACCCGGCCCGGGGCAGGTGCTGGTGGAGGTGGGCCACTGCGGCATCTGCGGCTCGGACATCCACGTCATCCTCGAGGGCTGGGGCAAGCCGGGGGCGGTCGAGGGCCACGAGTGGAGCGGCGTGGTGGCCGCGGTGGGGGACGGCGTCGAGCGCTGGAGGGTGGGCGACGGCGTGGTCGGCGGACCGTCCCCCAAGTGCGGGCGGTGCAAGCGCTGCCTGGAGGGCAAGCCGTCCCAGTGCGAGAACCGGGCCCACTCCATGTCGGAGGACACCCACACCGACGGCGCCTTCGCCGGCTACATCGTGGTCGACGAGCGCTCGCTGTTGCGCCTGCCCGACGGGCTCGACCCCCGGGCTGCGGCTCTGGCCGAACCGCTCGCCGTCTCCCTGCACGGCATCACCCGCGGTGAGATCGAACCGGGCGACTCGGTGCTGGTGCTCGGCGCCGGACCCATCGGCGCCCTGTCGGTGGCGGCGCTGGTGACCCGCGGGCTCGGGCCCATCACGGTGGCCGAGCCCGGCGCGGTGCGCCAGGACCTGGCCCGGCGCCTGGGAGCCGACCAGGTCATCGATCCGGCCGAGCTGGAGATCTACCCACCGTGGGAGCCGGACCGGATCGCGCCCACGGCCTATGACGTCGTGCTGGAGTGCTCGGGCAAGAAGGTGGCCATGGAGACCGGGTTCAACCAGCTGCGCCGGGGCGGGCGCATGGTCATGGTCGGCGCCGGCATCGAGGCCCCCACCTTCGACCCCAACCGCATGCTGCTCAACGAGCTGACCGTCACCGGGTCGTTCGTCTACGACCTGGACGGCTTCGACCGGGCGCTCGAGCTCCTGGCCGACGAGGCCTTCCCCACCGACGAGCTGATCGCCCCCGACGACATCCCCATCGACCACCTGCTCGAGGCCCTCCAGGACCTGGCCCAGGGCCGGATCGCGGCCAAGGCCATGGTGGTGCCGCAGCGAGCAGATCGTCCCGAAGGAGGCGAATCGTGACCCACGCCTACTACCCGAGCGGCAACCCCCGGTTCAACCACGTGGCCATGAGCGTGCCCGCCGACCTGCTGGACGAGAGCGGCCGGGGCGACATCTGCCGCTTCTGGGGCGACGTCATGGGCTTCACCGAGATGCCCACCATGACCGAGGACCGACACCGCCTGATCCTGTCGTGCGTGCACTGGGACCAGTTCATCTTCCTGATCGCCGAGGACGAGCCCATGTCGTGCCCGCGGATGGATCACTTCGGCTTCGCCGTGGGCAACCTCGACGAGCTCGTCGGCATCCGGGACCGGGCCGTGGCCTTCCGCGAGCACGACGACCGCGTCGACCTGGTGGACCTGGCCTGCGACGACCAGGGCATGATCAAGATCCACTCCATCTACGTGAGGTACCTGCTGCCCATGATGTGCGAGTTCCAGTGGTGGGAGTTCGTCAAGTGAGCCCGGCGCACCCGGGCCAGGACCACCTCGAGTTCGGGGTGTTCGTGCCCCAGGGCTGGAAGCTCGAGTACACGGGGTGGTCGGCGGCCGATGCCTGGGCCCGGTCGGTGGAGCTGGCCCGGCTGGCCGAGGAGCTGGGCTACGACCACATCTGGGTGTACGACCACGTGGAGACGGTCCCCCGCCGCGAGCCCACCCACATGTTCGAGGCCTTCACCATGCTCTCGGCGCTGTCCCAGCAGACGTCGCGGGTGGGGCTGGGCCAGCTGGTGACCTGTGCCGCCTACCGCAACGTGGGCCTGTTGGCCAAGGAGGCTGCCTGCCTGGACGTCTACTCGGGCGGCCGGTTGGTGTTCGGCCTCGGCGCCGGTTGGTACGAGCGCGAGTACCAGGCCTACGGCTGGGAGTTCCCGACCGCCCGTGAGCGGCTGCGCATCCTGGATGAGGCCCTGGAGGTCATCCCCCGCCTGTGGTCCGAGGAGACGGTGTCCTTCGACGGCGCGCACCTGCACCTCGACGGCGCCTTCTGCGACCCCAAGCCCATCCAGCAACCGCCTCCCATCCTGGTGGGCGGAGGTGGGGAGCAGGTGACCCTGCGCATCGCCGCCCGTCACGCCGACCTGACCAACTGGCAGGCCGACATCGAGGCCTTCCGGCGCAAGTCCCAGCTGCTGGCCGGCTACTGCGACGACATCGGCCGAGACCCCGACGAGATCGTGCGCACCCACGGCCCGGACTGCCGGATCTTCGACACCGACGCCGAGGCCCGGGCCTGGTGCCAGACACCCGGTGGCGGACACCTCTCGGGCAGCGACGACGTGGACGGCTACCTGCGCGACAGCCTGGTGGGCACCGTCGAGCAGGTGGCGGAGAAGGCGCAGGCCTACGTGGACGCCGGCTGCCGCCAGTTCATCGTCTGGCTGCGCGACTACCCGAGCGACGAGACCCTGCGGCGCTTCATCGGCGAGGTCGCCCCCAAGCTCTCGATCTGAGCCCGTTCCCCCTGCTCACCTCGAGCGTCGGGGCTGGGCTCAGTTGCGGCCCAGGATCATCGTGCCGTTGGCGCAGAACCAGCCGCCGGTGCCCGACACGCAGGCCAGCTCGGCATCGGCCACCTGCCGTTCCGGCGCGCCGGTGGCCGCGTACTCGCTGGCGCAGCTGGCGGGTGGCCTCCACCAGCAGGAACAGGCCCCGCATGCCCGGGTGGCAGGCCGACAGGCCACCGCCGTCGGGGTTGGTGGGCAGCGCGCCGCCCAGGCGCAGCCTGCCGTCGGACACGAAGGGACCGCCCTCGCCCTTCGGGCAGAAGCCGAGGTCCTCGAGGGTCTCGAGCACCATGAAGGTGAAGGCGTCGTAGATGCAGCAGAGGTCGATGTCGTCGCGGCTCACCCCGGCTCGGGCGAAGGCGTGCGCACCGGACACCGCGGCCGGCCCGGTGGTGAAGTCGTCCCACTCCGACATGGTGGTGTGCGACACGGCCTGGCCCGAGCCCAGCACCCACACCGGCGCGGTGCGCAGGTCGGCCACCCGGTCCTCGGCCACCAGCACCACCGCGCAGCCGCCATCGGAGCGGATGCAGCAGTGCAGCTTGGTGAAGGGATCGGCGATCATCCGCCCGGACTGCACCTCGTCGATGGTGATCGGGTCGCGGTAGTAGGCGTCGGGGTTGAAGCCGGCGTTGTAGCGGTGCGACACGGCGATCTCGGCCAGCTGCTCCATGGTGGTGCCGTAGTCGTGGCGGTGGCGGTTGGTGGCCATGCCGTACTTGGCGATCAACGTGTGCCCGTAGGGCACCTCGTACTGGATGGGACCGCGTGCCCCGAAGCTGAGGTTGGCGGTGCGCCGGCCCTTCTTGAGGTCGGCCCGGGTGGTGGACCCGTAGGCCAGCACCACCACGTCGGCGTGGCCGGCGGCGATGGCGTCGACGGCGTGGGCCGCCATGATCTCCCAGGTCCCCCCGCCCACCCCGGTGGAGTCGATCCAGGACGGCTTGAGCCCCAGGTACTCGGCCACCTCGATCGGCGGCAGCGTGCCCGTGCCGTGGGAGGCGAACCCGTCCACGTCGTCCTTGGTCAGACCGGCGTCGGCCACCGCTCGGCGCACGGCCTGCGCGTGCAGGTGATAGGGGGTGAGGTCGTCGACACGACCGATGTCGGACAGCGCGACCCCGGCGATGGCGACCCGTCGGTTCATGCGCTCACCCTACAAGTGACCTGACACGCGTGTCAGGTTTGCTCACCCAGCTGAGCGGCGGCAACCACGTACCCTGTGGGCAACTGGTTGCCGCCGGTCGTGGCTGGTTCTAGGGCACGGCGGTGCAGGGGGTGGTGCCGCAGACATCGAGCACGGAGCCGCTCAACAGGAAGGCCGCCGCCTGCTCCCGCACGATGGGTTGGGCACGAGGCACGCCGTGCGGATCGGCGCCCGCACTGGGGGGCGTGTTGGTGGTGGGCGGCGCGGGTGAGCCGCTGTCCCACATGAACAGGGCCGAGCCGGCGTACGGGGTGGGCGGCAGCGAGGCGATGCCCCAGAAAGGGGTGGTGTCGGGCGAGCGTCCGCCGGCCAGGGCCGGCCGGTGGACTCGCGCCCCGATGGTGCGGGCCTCGGTCTCGGTGGTGATGTTCGCCACTTGGTGGTCCCCGAACGCCTCGTCCAGGATCACCTGGTGGACCGGTGTCCCCGGCAGCGGGTTCGAGGTGATGTGGTTGGCGTAGCCGTCCATCTCCGACCGGTCCCACAGCATCTGCATGACGGCGTAGCCCACGGCCTGGTCGAGCTTGTCGGGGTAGGTCACGTTGAGCAGGCTCAGGAACGGGGCGAAGTCGACGCTGCGGGTCAGCAGCACCGAGTAGTCCATGCCGGGGACGCCAAGGATGGAGCGGGTGAAGTCCTGGCCCACCGCGGTCAGGGCGCCGCCCTGGATGCCGCCCTGGCTGTTGCCGTCGTAGGACAGGTCGTGGGGGGCGATGAGCGGCTTGGCTCCGGCCGCCTGGAACGCCGGCGAGCTGTCGAACCCGCTGGTCAGGTCCATCAGGCGACCCAGGTACAGGAAGTCGAGCATGCCCTGCTGGCCCCGGTCGGGCAGCGTCGGGAACAGGGAGATGTCCTGCAGGATGCCGGCATCGGTGGCCACGTCGTCCTGGGACAGGCCCAGCCAGTTGGTGCCGCAGATGACGAAGTCGTGCTCGTTGGCCAGGCTCTCCTGGGGCGACGAGTCGACCTCGCCCGCGTCGCCGAGCAACCCGTGGCCGTAGAGCATGGCGTGGGCCGGGTACACCGAACCGCCCGACGCCGGGTTGCCTCCCGAGATCACGTCGCGGGGGATGATGCAGTCGAAGTTGGCCGTCAGCATCGGGTTGGTCGTGTTCTGGATCGGCGACCCGCTGGCATCCAGCGTGAAGGTCGAGCCCGGGCCGCCGGTGCCGCTCAGGTAGTTGGGCACCTCGAACGTGCCCACCACCTCGCGGGCCACGTTGGCGTTCTGCGTGCTGGTGAAGTCGGTCGAGGTGGTCACCGAGAAGGACGGCGCGGCCGATCCCAGCTGGGCGAAGGCGTCGTCACGGATGTGGATCATCCGCCCGGTCAGGCTCTGGGTGCTGGCCACGGTGAAGTCCCAGGCCAGGTAGAGGTCGTTGCGCACGACGTGGTGGAGGGCCAGCTCGGAGAAGATGGCCGCCATGTGGGGCACGCGGGCCTGCTCGGCCGGCGTGGGTGGCGTGATCGACTGCTTGTAGTCCCGGAACACCTGGGTGGTCGGGATGACGGTGCCGCTGGCGTCCTGGAAGCGACGCAGGGCCACGATGATGTGGTGGCCGTCACCGAAGTTGACGGCCGGGTGGATGATCAGGGCCTGCTCGCCGGCGTTGCTGTCGTTGGCATCCAGCTCGGCCCAGTAGGGCACGCGCAGGCCGGTGCTGGCGTCGAGCAGCACGATCGGGTTGTTGGTGTTGAGCGAACCACCGATGGCGGTGATGGGCGACACACCGCTGCGGGCCAGGTCGATGCCGGGCACGTGCACCACGATGGGCGAACCCGGGCTGAACCCGTCCTGCAGGTTCCACGCCGTGGGGTCGATGCGGGTGCCCTGGTTGTTCTGGCCCATGTCGGCGGCCGGGAAGTCGACCCGGCGACTGGTGGGCGTGGTGGCGTCGTGGACGGTCAGGAAGTCGTCGGGGAAGGGCAGCAGGCACGAGGTGGCCGACGCCGGCTGCACGGCGATGGGGTCGCAGCCCACCACCGGCGCGGTGCTGTTCTCCCACGTGTCGGTGGCCGGCCAGGTGGCGTGGCCGACGATGGGCGGCAGGTCGGCGGCCGAGGTGGTGGACGAGGCCAGGCCCAGGGTGGCCGTGGCCACCAACGCCCACACCACCCCGAGGCGCAGCGCCCGACGAGAGACCTGCCGACCGGTGGAGCTTGCGCCCCTGGCCAGCAGGAGGCGGCCGCGGTGGAGACGCGATGGTTGGTGCATGGTGTTCCCCCTCGTGTGGTGTGGCGTGCCCTCGGGTGGGTGCCCCCACTCACCCGAGGTGGTGCTTACGGAGCCGGCTCGAAGACGGCCATGGTGACCTCGTCGGTCACCGGTTCGGTGCGGAGTCGGAGTCGCATCCCGATGGCCAGTGTGTCGGGTTCGCAGTCGACCACCCGGGTCATCATCCGCGGACCTTCATCCAGGTCTACCACCGCGGCGATGTACGGCACCTGGGGACCGAAGGGCGGCAGGTCGTTCACGAACACCACCGAGTGCGTGTAGAGCGTGGCGCCCCCGCTGGCCTCGACCCACTCGACCTCGTCGCTCCAGCAGTGCGGGCAGAAGGGACGGGGATAGGAGTGGTGGCGATCGCAGGCCCGGCAGTGCTTGATCAGCAGCCGCCCCTCGGCCAGCGCGCGCCAGTAGGGCTCGGATTCGGGCTCGATCATGGGCAGGTCGAAGCGCGGCCCGCTGGTCCCCTCCGAAGCTGACACGGGCGTCAGGTTAGCATCCGGCCGTGGACGATCTGACCGGCCGATCTGACCTGCGGAGCCAGGCCGACCTCGAGGCCTTCCGCGCCGAGGCGCGCGCCTGGCTGGCCGAGCACTGCGTGCCCCCCTACCTGGGCCTGGAGTTCGAAGGCGACCCCGACGACGTGTGGCTGGCCCGGATGCGGGCCTGGAACAACCTGGTGGCCGACGCCGGGTGGGCCGGCATCGACTGGCCGATCGAGCACGGCGGCCGCGGCCTGGGCCTGGCCCACCAGGTGGTGCTGGCCGAGGAGCTGGACCGGGCCCGGGCCCCGAGCCCGTTGAACCCGATCGGGCTGGCGAACATCGCCCCGTCGATCATGTCGTTCGGCACCGAGGCGCAGACCGAGCGGTTCCTGCGACCGATGCTGCGGGGCGACGAGATCTGGTGCCAGGGCTTCAGCGAGCCCGACGCCGGCAGCGACCTGGCCTCGCTGGCCACCCGGGGCCGGCGCGAGGGCGAGGACTGGATCATCAGCGGCCAGAAGGTGTGGAACACATACGGCCAGCTGGCCGATTGGTGCGAGCTGCTGGTGCGCACCGATCCGGCGGCGTCCAAGCACCGAGGCATCACCTGCTTCCTGGTGGACATGCGCACGCCCGGCATCGAGGTGCGGCCGCTGCGCACCGCCTCGGGCGACGCCGACTTCTGCGAGCTCTTCTTCGACGAGGTGCGCGTCCCGGACACGGCCCGGCTGGGACCGGAGGGACAGGGTTGGATGGTGGCCATGGCCACGCTCACCTTCGAGCGCAGCGGGGTGGCCAACCTCCACATCCACACCCGGCGCCAGATCCGCGAGCTGATCGACGAGGTGCGGCGGGCCGGCCGGGCCGATGACCCGGTGGTGCGCCAGGAGCTGGCCGGCCTCTACATCGACGCCGAGCTGCAACGCCTGTTGTCCGAGCAGGCCACCACCCGTGCCCTGCAGGGCTTGCCCCCGGGGCCCGAGGGCAGCCTGATCAAGTTGGTGTGGAGCCGGGTGGGCCAGCAGCTCCCGCTGGTGGCCAGTCGCACCCTGGGGATGGGCACCATCGACGTCGACGCGGGCCCCACCACGGCAGACGGGGCCACCGACGGCGACGCCGAACCGGTCGGCGGCACCCCGGCCTGGGGCTCGCAGATCATCCACTCCCGCTCGCTGACCATCGCCGGGGGCACCACCGAGGTCAACAAGAACATCCTGGCCGAGCGGGTGCTGGGACTCCCCCGCGATCCCAAGCCGACCTGAGGCGCGGAGCCTTCGATCCGCGGGGTCATGGCGGCCAGCAGCTCCACCCCACCCGGGCCGACGCCGGGGGTGGCCGGTACTGGCCAACTCGGGCTCCTGTGGTCCGTCGGAGGGCTGTCACGATCTGTCACAGCGGCGTGACAACGTGTGACAGGCGCCCGATAGCCGACCAAGGAGATCTCGGCGCTGGTGACTCTGTCGGGTGATGGCCGGCTTGGACGGGTCCGAGACGATCGAGTGGGAGCACGCCCGGGTGGCCGACACCGGCTGACCCTCTGTCGGTCAGACGTGCACGCGGTTGACGGCACCGTCGGACGTGGCCTGGACGGTGCGGCCCACCCATTCTTCGCCTTCCATGGCCGCCAGCAGATCCGCGTCGTCGACCCGGCCGTAGCCGCGGCCGCCGGGCTCACCGCCCGCGCCGGCGGGCAGGTCGACCACCACCAGGCCCCACTCCGGCTCGCCGTCACGGCCGTGCACCACCGAGTAGGTGGCGACCGTGGCGGGCCCCACCCACGAGTCGGTGATTGGCATCCGCGCCGGCTCCGGCCACCCGTCGGGCTGCGCCGGGACCGGTGCCGGCAACGAGGGACCGGGCTCGGTCGAGTACACCACCGCGTTGTGCTTGGTCATGTGCATGCCCACGCCTGACACCAGGCCGAACGATCCGGGGTCGGCCCGCAGCGCGCCCACCATGGTGGCGACGGCGTGGGCCAGGTAGTTGCTGGCCGCCCCACCCGCGTAGGGCAGACCGCCGGTGACGGTCACGGATCGCCCGTCGGCCACCGGGTCGAACCCCAACGCGTCGGCGGCGAAGTGCACCGACGACGAGAAGCACGAGTACAGGTCGAGGTGGGCCACGTCGTCGAATCCCACCCCCGCCGTCCCCAGGGCGCCGGCGAAGCTCCACCCCATGGCCGGCGACCGGGACAGGTCGACGTGCTCGGCCACGTACACGGCGTCGTGGGCCTCGGCCCATCCCCGCAGGTACACCCGACGCTCGGCGGGCACGCCCAACTGGTCGGCGGCCTCGTGGGTGGCCAGGACCAGGGCCCCGGCCATGTCCACGTCCATGATCGACATCATGGTCTTGGTGTAGGGGTAGCCGACCATGCGGTTGTCGGGCCGGGCCACGATCAGGTCGTCGACGTCGTGGGCGACCGGGAACCAGGCGTGGGGGTTGGTGGCCGCCACCTCGGACATGGGCGCCAGCAGCTCGCCGATCCGACGGCGGTACTCCTCGGGTGCCATGCCCAGCCGTGCCCGGCGGGCCACGTCACGGCTGGCGAACGTGAGCCAGGCCTGGAACACCTCGTGGGCCACCTCGGACGGGTGGAAGGGCGCCTCGAACGGGAACGGTGGGGGTTCGGGGTGGCGGAACGACCAGCCCGGCCGCTCCCCCGCCTTCTTCAGCCGCCGCTTGGTGTCGAGCGCCTCGGCCCCGCACACCAGGGCCACGTCCAGGTCGCCCACCACCATGTCGGCGGCCGCCGCCGACAGCAGGCGCTGGGGCATCGTGCCGCCGATGCCCGAGTAGCGGCGCTGGGCCGGCTCGATGCCCAGCGCCTCGGCCAGCCGGCCAGGCAGGTCGTCATAGGGCCAGCTCATGCAGTAGACGGCGTCCAGGCGTTGCACCGCCCTCAGCACGTCGCCGCTGGCCCCGGCATCCTCGGCGGCCAGGCGCACCACCTCCACCAGCATGGCCAGCGGCTCGGGCGCCTGCTCGTCGCCGCTCAGGTGCCACGTGCGCTGCCCCACCCCGATCAGGCAGGGCTGGCGGGGATCGATCAACGAACGACCTGCCGCGGGCCGTTCACCGGCCGACCTGGCCCATCGGCCGTCACCGGCCTTCCCAGTTGGGGTCGCGCTTCTCCTTGAACGCCCTGGGTCCTTCCTTGGCGTCCTCGGTGGCGAACACCATCGAGGACAGCTCCTGTTCGATCTCGTAGGCGTCGTCCAGGGTGCCCGACAGGCCGCGCAGCACCGACTCCTTGGTGGCCTGCACCGCCACCGGGGCGTTGGCCGTGATGCGGTGCGCCCACTCCAGGGCGCGATCCATCAGGTCCTCCGGCGCCACGATCTCGTTGATGAGGCCCAGCTCCAGGGCCCGCGAGGCGGGGAAGGCCTCGGCCGTGAGCAGGAACTCCATGGCCGCCGGGTAGTTGAGCTGGCGCGGTAGTCGGGCCGTGGTGCCACCCCCGGCGAACAGGCCCCGCTTGGGCTCCATGACCCCGAAGGTGGCGTTGTCGGTGGCGATTCGGATGTCGACCCCGCCCAGCATCTCCATGCCCCCGGCCACGCACGGGCCGTCGATGGCGGCCACGATGGGCTTGTAGAGCTTCACGTCGCGCAGCACGGCGCGAGTGCCGTCGCTGAGCTTGCACCCGTCGATCTCGGTGACCTCACCCGACCCGATCTTGGTGGCCAACTCGGTGACCTGCGGGATGTAGGTCTTCAGGTCGGCCCCGGTCATGAACTGGCCCGGGACGCCGGTGATGATGGCCAGCCACAGATCGTCGTCGTAGCGGAAGTCCTTCCACGCCTTGGCCAGGTCGCGGAAGTGGTAGAGGTCCAGGGAGTTGCGGGCCTCGGGGCGATCGATGGTGATGACCAGGATGTGGTCGTCGCGTGTGTCGTAGTGGATGGGCATGGCGAGCCTCGGTGGCGGGTCGAACCGGATCAGCGGCGGGACCGGAGCTGGCTCACCCGGCCACGGCCACGGCTTCGCCGGCCACCTTGACCTCGCCGTCGGCGTTGGCCACGGAGCACTCGAGGTCGACGAGCTGGTCGTCGCCGTCCGTGCGGGTGCCGGTGACCACGATCCTGGTGGTCAGCTCCTCGTCGGGCCAGGTCTGCTTGGTGAAGCGCACCTTGTAGCTGCGCAGGTTCCCCACCCCGACGTAGTCGGTGAGGGCGGTGCCCAGCAGACCCATGGTGAACATGCCGTGGCCGAACACGCTGGGCAGCCCGGCGGCCTGGGCCGACACCTCGTCGGTGTGCATGGGGTTGAAGTCCCCCGAGGCGCCCGCGTACATGACCAGATCGGAGCGGGTCAGCTTGTGGGTGCGCGAGGGCGCCTCGTCGCCCACCTGCACCGATGCGATGGCGAGCCGGTCGCTCATGGTCCCCCCTGGTTCGTCGGGTCGTGGTCACGTCGTGGTCGGGCGGGCCGAGCATACCTGACGCCGACGTCAGGTCGAAGCGGACGACCCGCCCTGTCGGTTGGCCCTCATGCGGGCGACCACCGTGCCGATGGGAGACGGATGACGGTGGTGAGCGGGGCCTTTCGGCGCGGTCCTCGACGTGGCCGGCTGGCGACCCTGCTGGCCGTCACCATGGTGCTGAGCGCCTGCGCCTCGTCGTCCCCCTCGGCCCGCCCGTCCGCCCAGCCACCCCCGTCCTCGCTCGGCCCGGTCCGCGTCGGCTCATGGTCGATCGACCGCGTCAGCACCGACAACCGGGCCCAGCCGGCGGTCACCCTCGACGGGCTCTCCCACCTCGACGCCGGCCATGGCTCGTGGGTGACCTATGGCTCCCGTCAGGCGGGCCCGACCAGCCGGTGGACGCCCGCGGTGTGGGAGTCGACCAACGCCCGCACGTGGGAGCCCTCCGCCGTGGCCGGCGCGGCCGCCGGCGGGGCGGTGACCGCCGTCGGGTCGACCCGCGGGCTCGACGTGCTCGGCGGCACGATCGGCCAGGGCACGCAGGTGGTGCCGGTCATGTGGTGGTCGACCGACGGGGTGCGCTGGAGCGGCCCGGTCCGCCTCCCCGTGCCCGACCACGCCAACGACGTGGCCGTGAACGCCATCACCTCGGGGCCGCACGGTTGGGTGGCCGTCGGCGGCCCACACGACCACGTGGGCACCACCAGCCCCGTCTGGCGTTCCGATGACGGCCGCACCTGGAGGCTGGCCACCCAGCCGGCCCGGCTGGCGGCCGGCGCCCACGGCCTGCCCCCGGCCAGCCTGGTGTCGGTGGTGGCGACGGCGGGCCACTACTACGCGGTCGAATCCTCCACCCCGATCGTGACCTCGGACACCGAAGAGGTGCAGGGGGTGGTGCCGGCCATCTGGACTTCGGCCGACGGCGACCACTGGAGGCGCCAGGAGCTGGGAAGGACCGCGGGCATGGCCCAATCGGTGGTGGCCACCCCGTCGGGCCTGGTGGTGTCGCTGCCGGGCACCTTCGACGCCGCCTCCCTCGACGGCACCCACTGGTCCAGCGTCCAAACGGCCAACGGCAAGGAGCCGACGGGCCAGCTCCTGGTGGTCGACGGGACGGTGGTCGGCGTGGACTACGACAGCTCGTCGTGGGGATCGGGTGACGACCAGGTCGACATCGAGAGTGGCAACCCATCGAAGGCCTCTGACGGCCTGACGGTGACCGGCTCCGACGTGGGACTGCCCGACGGCTTGCAGAGCGACGGCCAGAACGGGACGCAGGTGCTGGCCGGCACGGACGGCCACCGGCTGATCGTGGGCGATGGTCAGCGCCACCACTGGGACATCTGGGTCGGCGATACCGACGGGTCGTGGACCGCCATGGACACCTCCACCATCCCAGGCCCTCGACGCGACCAAGCCGATTCCATCGAAGGCCTGGCCGCGGACGGCCGCGTGGCCGTGGCGGTGGGCGCCACGGTCGAACGGGATCCCGACTCGGGCGGCTCGGGCACGCCCAGCCAGGCTCGCATCTGGTACAGCTCGGACCGACGGACCTGGCACCGGGCCACCGTGCCGCCCGGGGTGGCCAACCTGGCTGCCGTCACCCGCGCGGGAGCAGGTTTCGTGGCCGTGGGCCAGGACGCCGACGACAGACCACCCAGCACGGTCCTGCTGCGTGCCGGCACCAGCGGTGCCGAGCCCGTCGTCCTGCGGTCGGTGGACGGCCGGACCTGGATCCGCGCGGCCTCGGGCGCGTCGACCGGGCTCGGCGGGTTCATCCCGACCGCCATCACGTCGACAGCCGACGGGCTGGTCATGGCCGGCGCCGACCTCCAGGGCGGACCCACCATCTGGACCTCCAGCAACGGCGCCAACTGGTCGCCGGTGGCCCTCCCATCCGCCGAGGGTTCGGTCCAGTGGCGTGGCCTGTGCGCCACCCAGGGCGAGGTGGTGGTGGTGGGCGTCGAGCCCGGCTCCGACCAGCCCGATGACGGCCAATCCGACCCTGACACGGCCGGCCAGGACGCGCCGGCCCTGCTGATCAGCTCGGACGACCAGCACTGGCAGGCGCCGGCGCAGGACCTGGCCTTGCCCGACCGCTCGGACGGAGGCCGGCTGAACGCGTGCACCTTCGGGGCCGGCTCGCAGCTGGTGGCGGTGGGCACCTCGGACCAGGCCAACGGCGACGAGGTGGCGATGTCGCTCACCCAGCCCGATCCCACCGCCAGACCGACCACGGCACTGATGGACGGGAGCGAGCCGCCGTTCGACGGACAGCTCGTCCGGGCCGTGGCCTGGGGCGGGGGCACGTTCCTCGCGGGAGGCGACAGCGGTGAGCTGGACCCGGCGGAGGCCGACCCAGCGATCTGGTCCTCGGCCGACGGC
Source organism: uncultured Microthrixaceae bacterium (assembly GCA_963785815.1). GTDB lineage: Bacteria > Actinomycetota > Acidimicrobiia > Acidimicrobiales > Acidimicrobilacustridaceae > UBA4742. The sequence continues at coordinate 1,230,574 of CAWAWN010000003.1, read as the reverse complement.
CGCACCTGGCATCGACTCGAGGAACCGGTGGCGATCCTGGACGATCCGCTGGCCAGCGACCTGGATGCGGCCACCCCCTTCGGCTCCGGTGTGGTGCTGGCGGGCAACGACGCCGACGCCGCGGCCGCCCTGACCACCCCGGCCGGCTGATCGACTGGCGGGTCAGGCCAGGAGCAGGTCGGCCAGGCGATCCAGATGCCACTCGTGGGTGCCGCACAGGGCGTCGTCGCCGTAGGCCCGGCGCAGGTGCAGGTGCAGGTCGTGCTCCCAGGTGAACCCGATGCCGCCGAAGGTGGCCAGGGCATCGCGCGCCGCCCGCCGGGCCCCCAGCCCGGACAGGGCCTTGGCCACGTGCACGGCACGGTGGCGGTCGGGGTCGTCGGCGTCGATGCACATGGCCGCGTGGGCCACCGCCGCCGCCGCCTCCTCGTAGGCCAGGGCGGCGTCGACCAGCTTGTGCTGCACGGCCTGGAAGGACCCGATGGGGCGGCCGAACTGGATGCGCTCCTTGGCGTAGGCCACCGCCGAGTCGATCAGCCACCGCGCCGCCCCAACCGCGTCGGCGGCCACCGCCACCGTGGCCCGCTCCACCGCGTCATCGAGGACCGTCGGGTCGAGGGGCGTGGCGCCGGCCAGCAGCTCGTCGTCCACCACGAGGGTGAACCACTCCCGGGCCATGTCCAGGGTCTCGATCCGCTGGAGCGCCAACGAGCTGGCCTCGACCACCACCAGCCCCGGGCCGGGCGTGACCACGGCCACCCGGTCGACCAGGTGGGCGTCGATGACCTGGGTCCGCTCCGGGGCATCGACCGACACCCACACCCCGTCGGGCCCGGCCAGGGCCACCGTGCCGGTCACCGCGCCAGCGGTGGCATCGTCGGCCAGCTCGTGGCCCGCGCCGCGCAGCAGGGGGACGAAGCAGCCGGCGGTGGTCAGGAACGGTCCCGGCGCCACCGCCGCGCCCGCCTCGATCAGGAACAGGCTGAGGTCGACCATCGAGCCGTCCGGCACCGGGGCGGCCAGGGCCACCCAGTCGCGCAGGTGGCGGTCGAACAGCTGGCGGGCCAGGTCGGGCTCGGCGGCCACGCCGCGCACCAGCTCCGGGGGGCACTCGTTGGCGAACATGGCGCGGGCCGTGTCCACCAGCAGGTCCTGCTCCTCGCTCAGGCTGAAGTCCACGTGGCTGGATCCTGTCCTCGTTCGTCGATCAGTCTCGGGGCAGGCCCAGGACCCGGGTGGCGATCGTGTTGCGCTGGATCTCGGACGTGCCCCCGCCGATGGTGGCGGCCAGCGAGGTGAACCACGACCGGTGCCAACGCCCGCCCTCGGCGGCCAGGGCCGGATCGAGCACGGCCCGGTTGGCGCCCTGGAGGTCGATGGCCAGCTCGTAGATGGACTGGCGGACCTCGGAGGTGGCCATCTTCATGAAGCTGTGCTCGGGAGCCGAGCTGCCCTGGGCGAAGGAGGCGAAGCCCTTGTAGCCCATGGCCCGCAGGGCCCGCACCCGGGCTGCGAGCTCGGCCACCCGGCGTCGTACCACCGGGTCCTGGTCGACGCCCAGCCGCCGGGCCAGCTCGACCAGGTCGTCGATGCCCCGCTGGGCGCCCATGACGCCCTCCACCCACAGCGCACCGCGCTCGTGGGCCAGGGCGCCCATGGTGATGCGCCACCCGTCGTTGAGCGCCCCCACCAGGTTGGTCCGGGGCACGATCACATCCGAGAAGAAGACCTCGGCGAACTCGGCCCGATACGAGATCTGGTGCAGGGGCCGCACCTCGATGCCCGGCGAGTCCATGTCGATGATCAGGGCCGAGATCCCCTTGTGGCGGGGCACGTCGGGGTCGGTGCGCACGTAGCAGAAGCACTTGGACGCCACCATCGCGTAGCTGGTCCACACCTTCTGGCCGTTCACCACGAAGGCGTCGCCGTCGGCCACTGCCCGGGTGGACAGGTTGGCCAGGTCCGACCCGGCATCGGGCTCGGACATGCCCACGCACCAGACGGTGTCGCCCCGGATGGCGGCCGGGGCCAGCGCCCGCTGGGCGTCGTCGCCGAACTCCAGCAGCGACGGGCCCACGATGGCGTAGCCCCCGAAGTGCACCGAGCGGGGCAGGCCCCGGCGCGCCATCTCCTCGAGGTAGATGAGGGTCTGGACCGGCGTGGCGTTGCGCCCGCCCAGCTCGGGGGCGTAGCCCGGGATCATCCAACCGTGGTCGAACAGGTCGGCCTGCCACCGGCGGGCCCAGTCGGGGATGACCATGATCCCGTCGTCATCGGTGTCGGCGTCGTCGCCGATCCAGTCGCGACCGCCGCGGATCTCGGCTGGCGTGTGCCCGTCCAGGAAGGCGACGAGCTCCTGGCGGAAGGCCTCGTCGGCCGGGTCGTGGTCGAGCTTCATGCCGGGGCCGGGCTCAGGCGCCGCTGGGGTACGGCGTGCGGTCAGCCGGCGGAGAGGGGAAGAAGAAGGGCGGGATCGAGCCGTCGGAGTCACCCAGGATGGCGTCGCGCAGCACGGCCACCGAGTCGAGCGACCACTCCTTGTCGTCGGTCACCTCGGTGAGGGGGCGCCAGCCCTCGAGCAGCTGGAGCTGCCCGCCCTGCACCTTGACCACCTGGCCCGAGATGCCCGCGGCCAGGTCGGAGGCCAGCCAACAGGCCACGGCGGCCACGTTGGCCGGCGAGAACCGGTCGAATCCGGTCTCGTCGGCCTGCATGTAGTCGCCGGCCAGCTCCTCGGTGAGACGGGTGCGGGCCACGGGGGCGATGGCGTTGACCCGCACCCCGAGGCGCTCGAGCTCGCGGGCCAGCACGATGGTCATGCCGGCGATGCCGGCCTTGGCCGCCGCGTAGTTGGCCTGCCCGGCGTTGCCGTAGAGCCCGGACTCGCTGGCCGTGTTGACCATGGCCGCCCCGGTGGGCTCGCCGGTCTCCTTGGAGCGGCCCCGCCAGTAGGCGGCGGCGTGGCGGGCCACGGCGAAGTGGCCCTTGAGGTGCACGGCGATGACCGCGTCCCACTCCTCCTCGGTCATGTTGAAGCTCAGCCGGTCGCGCAGGATGCCGGCGTTGTTGATGACGACGTCGAGCCCGCCGAAGGTCTCCACCGCCTGGTCGACCAGGGCGGCCGCGCCGGCCCAGGTCGAGATGTCGTCGGTGTTGGCCGCGGCCTGGCCGCCCTGGGCCACGATCTCGTCGACCACCTCGAGAGCCGGGCCCTTGTCGGTGCCGCTGCCGTCGGCGGCCCCACCCACGTCGTTGACGACGACGCGGGCACCTTCGGCGGCGAGCAGCATCGCCTCCTCGCGGCCGATGCCACGACCTGCTCCGGTGACCAGTGCCACCTTGCCGTCGAAGGTGCCCACGGTTCGCCCTCCCTCACTGTCGACTCGGAGATCGACCTGACGTCGAGTTGACGACTGACCGCCAGGTCGGTCGGCCAGCCTGCCGGTTCCTGACACGGGCGTCAGGTTCGGATCCTGCACACTACGCTGGCCCATCTTCTCCGACCAACCCACGGGAGATCCACCGAGCATGGCTGAGCGCCGCGATGTCGACGAGCTGATCCGTTGGGAGGTGGCCGACGGCATCGCCCGGGCCACGATCAACAGCCCGGACCAGGGCAACGCCCTGGCCGGCGACATGCGCGACCGCCTGGCGGATCGCTTCATCGAGGCGTCCGAGGACCTGGCCGTGCGGGTGGTCGTCCTGCGCGGGACGGGCGAGCGCCACTTCTGCACGGGGGCGGCGCTGGGCGGGCCCCAGCGACCGGGGCCACCTCGCCCCGAGGGCGCGCCCGACCAGGCCCTGGGTGACCCGGCCCGGCTGATCCGCACCGGTTGGCAGCGCCTGGTGGGGTCGATCCTCGACTGCGAGAAGCCGGTCATCGCCGCCGTGAACGGGACGGCGGCCGGCGGGGGTGCCCAGCTCGCCCTGGCCTGCGACCTGGTGGTCATGGCCGACACGGCCAAGTTCATCGAGGTGTTCGTGCGGCGCGGCATCATGCCCGACGCCGGTGGCTGCTACCTGCTGCCCCGGCTGGTGGGCCTGCACCGGGCCAAGGAGCTGCTCCTGCTGGGCGAGGACTGCCCGGCCGCCCAAGCCGACCGGATCGGGCTGGTCAACCGGGTGGTGCCGGCGGCCGAGCTGGACGCCACCGCCGACGAGCTGGCCACCAAGTTCCTCGCCTTGCCCACCAAGGCCGTGTCGCTGACCAAGCGCCTGGCCAACCGCAGCTTCGAGTCGAGCCGCGAGCAGAGCTTCGACGACGAGGCGTTCTTCCAGGAGCTGATCGTGGCCACCCAGGACATGGCCGAGGGCATGGCCGCCTTCCGCGAGCGCCGCCCCACCGAGTTCAAGGGCTGGTAGTCGCCCCCAGGTCGGCAACCTGTCAGCTGAGCGACTCCTACGAGGTCGCTCAACTGACAAGTTCGACGACGGAGGACTGAGGACGGGTGGTCAGCAGCCGATCGTCAGTCCTTGGAGGACGGCGTGCGCTCGACGTGCAGGCGCACCCCGCTGGCGCGGACGGCCCACACGACCAGGCCGATCAGCACCACCGCGCCCAGCGCGATCCACACCCAGGTCGGGATGTGCGGGTCGCTCGACGCCGGCGCCGGCACCACCGTGAAGGTCAGGCGGGTGGCCGCCGCTGCACCCACCTGGGTCCCGGTACCCGTGGCCTGCCCGGCCGAGGTGGCGGTGGCCACCAGGTCGGATTGGTACGCCCCGGTCGCCGCTTCCTTGGGCACCGAGACGGTGAAGGGCACCACGGTCCCCTTCTTGGGGTCGAGGTTCACCGACGACGGGTCGAACCTGACCCAACTGGCCGGGACGACATGGTGCTTCGTGTGCTCCATGTCGGACACCTTGAGGTGCACCACCCCGCCCTGGGTCCCGGTGTTGACCACGTAGACGCCCGGCGCCTTGGCCGTGGTGCCGGCGGCCACGGGCTTGGCCAGCGTGATGGTTGCCGCCGTGATCCCCACCCCCACGTTGGCCGAGGCCACGCCGGCCACCGCGCCCCACCCGGCGAGGACGACCACCCCGAGGGTGGCAGCGACGTGCAGCAGTCGTCGAGTCATCGGCGGAGCGTAGGCCACGACGGCGGGCGCGCCGCCGCCCTCACGGCCCCGTCCACACCCGGCCGGCCGCCGTCACGGCAGGGCCGTCCAGGTGAGCGTGATGGTGAAGCTGGACGACTGGTCCGTCGACGAGGTCGGACCCTCCATGATGTCGTAGTCCTGGCCGGTCGCCCCGCTGCCGGTCAGCGGGCACGTGGCCTCGATCGGCATGGCGTGCTGGTCGCACTGGGCGGTCAGCCCGAAGGTCTCCCCCCAGTTGCTCTGCCACAGGAACTGGTCCTTGCCCGGCGCGCCGCCCGGTCCCGTGCAGGCGACACCCCCGGGCGAGCCGCACGGGTACCACGCCTGGCGGCGGTCCCTGGGCCGGAAGGCGGACACGGCCATGTCGACGTGCGAGGCGGCGGTGCCGTTGGTGATGACGAACCAGCCGACGGTGCAGTGGTCGTTGGGGAACTGCAGGATCGTGGGCGTGCCATCGAGCGTGCACTCCCCGAAGCTGAAGGTGGTCGGGGTGACCGACACCGACCGCACGCCGACCACCATGGTCCCGGTGGCCGTCGCCGTGGTGGCGGCCCCGGCAGGGGCGAGGCCGACCGCCGCGGTGGCCAGCACCAGGACGGGCACCACCACCACCGCCCACGCTCGACGGGCCGGACGGGCGCGCCACGTCGACGAGGTCACGAGCGGTCGTGAGCGACGTGCCGAACCCGGTCGTCGTTCGAGGCGGAAGGTGAACGGACCGAAGCGCATCATGGTGCTCCTCCAGGGAGAGTGCGAGCGGCTGGACGTGGGATCGGGGTCACGAGGGCGGCACCGCCGTCCAGGTGATGGCGTCGGAGAAGGAGGGCGAGGTCGACTGCACGCTCTGCGGGCCGGTCATGTCCAGGCCGAAGGTGCCGCTGGCCCCGGCCGCCGCCCCTTGCGTGGTGGTGCACCCGGCGGGGTCGATGGTCCCCGCGCATCGGGGATAGGGGCCGATCGGAGCGTTGTCGCCCGACGACACCAGCTGCACCTCGGCCTGGTTCTGCCCGGGCAGCTGGCCGCCCGAGAAGGCGGTGCCGGAGCAGGTCAGGTCGCCGATCGCCGTCGTGAACGAACCCCCCGTGAAGTTGCAGATGTCCCAGGGCGGTCCGACGGTCGAGTCGGGTTCGAAGCGCCCCGTGCTGACCTCGATCCAGTCGGGGATCTGCCCGTTGGTCACCGTGAAGGTGTCGGAGGTCGAGCACACGCCGTTGGGGGTGGGCAGCCCCGCGGTCGACTGGGAGGCGTCGGCCGTGGCGTAGGGCGAGATCTCGCAGTCGTCGTAGGCGACCGACGTGGTGTCCACGGTCACGCTGCGCGTGGCCATCGAGACCGTGCCCTGCACGGTCGCGTCGGCGCCCGCCGGGGCCCCCAGGGCCCCGACGGCGGCCACCACCACCAGCAGCCAGGCCGAGGCAGCCGCCAGCAGGCCAGGGCGCATCCGGTGGAGTCCCCGCTCCGGGGCCTCACGCGTGACGACGACGGCGATCATGAGGTCGGCACCGCCGTCCACGTCAGGGTGTTGGAGAAGCTGGCCGAGGCGTCCGACGAGGAGAACGGGGCCTGGAAGAACGGGGTCTCGGTCTGGCTCTGGCCGCCGATGGCACTGCAGCTGGCCGGTTCGGGGTAGTTGAACGACGTGTCGCACGCCGGGTTCAGCCCGACGATCGTGCCGTACCCGCTCACGCTGGTCCCGATGTCCGAACCCGTCGCGATCGGCGCGCCCCACAGGGCCATCTGGGCCTGGTCGAGTCCGGGGACCGAGCAGTACGGCACGCCGAGGGCGGTGGCCTGGGTCGAATCCCGGGTGCACAGCGACCAGGGGTAGTTCAACCCGTCCGACGGCACGAAGGCCGTGGCCTGGACCTCGATCGTCGCCGGTGCCGAGCCGTTCGTGATCGTGATGCCGTCGGTCGGCGCCGCCGCGCAGACCCCGTTGGGCATGACCATGGTGTTGCCCACCGGCAGCTGGCCGTTGGTGGCCCAACAGGCGCTGTAGTCGAACGTCGTGGGGCTGACCGTGATCGAGCGCACCGCGCTCGGGTTCACCGCCACCGTGCCGGTCGCCGCGTTGTCGGCCCCGGCCGGGACGGCCAGCGCCAGCAGGGCCGCGCTGGCCAGCACGACACCGAGCGCCAGGCGAGGTCGGTGCGAGCGGGACGGTCGGGCTCGATGGCGCCGGCCTCCGATCTCGACGGTGACGGGTCCGATCTTCATGTGCGTTCCTCTCGGGGTCCGGTGGTCACGGGGCGGATCGTGGTCACACCGCCGGCAAGGCGGTCCAGGTGACGGTGTTGGAGAACGAGGGCGACGAGTCGCTGGAGGTGTAGGGACCTTCCAAGGTCATGTCCTCGGTGACGCTGGCGCCGGTGGGGGCGTCCTGGTTCGTGGTGGTGTCCAACGCCTTGTCGAGCGAGGGGTCGATGCCCACGGCCCAGCCCTGCACCTGGAGAGACGCCTCGTCCAGCCCGGGCACGTCGGATCCGAGCGTCGCCGGGATCGCCTGGAGCGAGCCGTTGAGCGCGGCGATCGAGCCGGTGCAGGCGGGCAGGCCGGGTGCGCTGCCGACGTTCTCGCACAACGTCCACGGGGCGCCGGTCCCGTCGCTGGGGACGAAGTCGGTGGCCGAGATCTGGATCTGGTCGGGCACCAGGCCGTTGGTCACCTGCACCGGGTCGTCCGAGTTGTTGCAGAAGCCATCGGGCAGGGGCAGACCCGCCGTCGGCGTCAAGCTGCTCGTGGTGCGGCAGACGTCGTAGGAGAACGTGGAGCCGCCGGTCGAGTTGGCCACCGTCACGCTGCGCACGGCCAGGGTGACCGTGCCCGTAGCCACGTTGTCCGCCCCGGCCGGTACCGACAGCGCCACCAGCGCGCCGACGGTGCACGCCACGCCGAGCGCGAGGCGGGGTCGCACCGAGTGGGATCGTCGCCCGCGACGCGGTCGGTCGCAGGTGACCTGCCAGGAGCCGAGGTTCATGGTGCATGTTCCTTCGTGGGTCGATTCGACGGCGTGCTCATTGCGGAGGCAGCGCCGTCCAGGTGATGGTCGACTGGTACGTGTAGCTCTGGTCGCTGGTGTCGGATGGAGCCATCACCTGGAGGTTCTCCAGGGCGGTGACGTCGGGTGCCAGGTCACAGGTCCCGGCGCCGAGGGCGCCGATCAGGGCGTGGTCACAGGCCGGGTCCGGGCCGACCGCGCTCACGTCCGCGTTGCTCGAGCCGGCCCCGTTCGTGGTGAACCACACCTGGTCCGATCCCGGGTACCGACCCCCACCCGGCGCGTCCGGACCAGCGCAGGCGGGGGCGCCGGCCGCCGCGTCGGCCGTGCCGTCCGGCGCCACCGAGCACAGCACCCACGGAGCCAGGTCGCCCGACTCCCCGCCGTCGACGCCGTCCACCTGCAGGGTGGTGAACAGGCCGTTCTGGGCCGGCACCGGGGGTCCGCCGGTCTCCCAGTTGACGAAGTCGGTGGCCGACACCTCGATCGAGCTGGCGGCGTCCCCGTTGGTGATCCTGACGCCGTCGAGCCCGCACGTGCCATTGGGCAGCTCGACGGCGGTGAAGCCGCCGTCGCCGCTGCAGCCGGCCTGGTCGCCGAAGGTCGTGTCCCCCTGGGGCACGGAGACGACCACGTAGCGCACGCCCGGCTGGGCCACGAACACCTGCGGCGTGAGCTGCGCCGACGAGCCGGCCCAGGCCGCGCCGGCCACGTTGGCCAGCACCGCCACTCCCGTGGCCACCGCCACCGAGGCCCGCCGCAGCCGGCCTGCCGGCGTGGTCATGGCATGGCCGTCCAGGTGATCACGTTCGAGAACTCGATGGACTCGTCGGCGGAGGACGCCGGGCCGATGATGGCCAGGGCCTGGGGGGTCTGCTCGAACTGGCCCAACTCGCAGCCGCTCTGGCCGTCGGTGGCGGTGAAGCCCAGCTCGCAGGCCGGCTCGGAGGTGACCGCCAGCTCGGCGTAGGCACCGTTGGGTGCCGCGCCGAGCACCATCTGCGCCACCTGGTCGGCGCCGGGCAGGCTGCGGGTCAGACCGTTGAGGTCGGTGCCGGCCGGACCGTTGCAGGCCGGATCCACCGGATCGACCGGGGGGTTGCCGCTCGCCGCCGAGTCGTCGATGCCACAGAGCTGCCAGTGGGTGCCCGTCTCGTCCGACGGCACCATGGAGGTCGCCGAGATGTAGATGTGGCTGGGCACGCCGTAGTTGACGATCTTGACCGGCTGGGAGAACGTGCAGTGCCCGTCGGGGAAGCCCAGGGTCTGCCCGCCGGAGGTGCCGCCCGTGCACTGGTCGTAGTTGGTGACGCCGCCCTGGACCTCCACCTCCCGCAGAGGGGCGGTGGCGAGGGTGACCGTGGCGCTCATGGAGGCGCCCGAATCGTCGGCTCGGGCCGGGAGCCCCAGCCCCAGCACGGCCGACGCGACGGTCAGCACGCTCGCCACCGCCAGTCGCCCCACCCGCCACCGGATCAGCCCTCTGCCCTCCCTCTCCGTCCCTCCCGCTGGCCCGGCAGTCGATGCCCGGAGCCACGGTGAGCGAAACGTCGCACGCCACCCGAGCAGACACAAGCACCCGGATTCCGTACGTTCGAACGCCATCTACAACGAAGTGGATGGCCCTCCGCGGAGCGCGGGCAGCAGCCGGGCCAGCACGTAGTCGGCGGCGCCCGCCGACCGCGCCGGACTCCGGACCACCCGCAGCAGCAGGTTGACGGCCAGCAACTCGGCGGCGTCCTCCACGTCCGCCAGGGTGGCGACCACCGTGCGGTCGAGCATCCCCGCGTCGGAGGCGTCACGCAGCTCCGGGACCACCAGCCGCGTCAACGAGCGACGGGTCGAGCGATCGGCGTCGGACCACTCGTTCGGCCCGCTGTGCACCACGTGCAGGAAGGCGTTGCTCACCGCAGGGTCCCGTGCCGACACCCCGGCCACCACCGACATGATGGCGACCAGGCGTCGGAGCGGATCCTCGGTCGTCTCGGCCCGAGCCCGGGCCGCGGTGGCCTCGATCTCGGGCAGGAGCAGGCGCTGCCAGATCGGGGTCGACAACCGCCATCGCGGCCCGGTGGCCTCGCGCACCGCCCGCTGGGACACCCCGGCCTCCTCCGCGACGGCGCCGACGGCCACCGCCTCGAACCGACCGGCCCCCCGGTAGACCTCGACGGCGGCGCGGGCGATCCGCTCGTCCAGCTCGCGGTGTGCCATGGCCGGGGCACCCAGCTCGGCCCGGCTCCAGTCGTCGAAGTCGTCCAGGTCGGCGTCGGCGGTCGGTCGGGTCGTGGTGGTCAGCGAGGTGATGAGGGCCACCAGCGCGTCGGCGAACACGTCGGGCCCCACCCGCGTGGGGTCGTCGAACAGCGAGCGCATGACGTAGCCGTCCACCAGGGCGGTCATGGCGGTGCTGGCCGAGTTGATCGTCCACGGCGAGCGGACCCGGCGCTGCCAGGCGGCGAGGATCTCGGCGTAGGCCGGATCGTAGAAGTTGGACAGGAACTCGTAGTGGGTGGCCAGGGCCTGGCGGGCCCGCTCGGCCTCGGCCCCGGTGCCCTGCGCGCTCGATCAGGGCCCCGAACTGCACCAGCACCACGCTGCGCGAGTGCTGGTCGGCCACGTTGGCGCCGACCACGGCCTGCGCGATCCCCCGGATGAGCGGGAGCGGATCGGCGCTGGCCTCGATCAGGCGTGCCACCTCCACGATCGCTTCGTTGGCGCCCACCCGACCCTGCCGGGGACGGTAGGGGTCCAGGGCCCAGGTCAGCAGGTCGGCCCGGTACTCCTCCACCGACGACCAGAGGTTGTAGAAGGCGCCCGTGGTGCGCCCGGCCGCAGCCACCACGTCGCGCACCTCGATGGACTCGAAGGGCGTGGCCGGCGGGTTCGCCACCCAGGCGTCGAGCCCGGCCTGCAGCATCCGGACGCGGGCCGCCTCCCGCCGTCCCGGTCGCGAGCCGCTCCCCCTGTCCGCGGACTTCTCCAAGTCGGCTTGCCTCTCCGAGATCGGCGCAGCGATCCACGCCCGGGCGGGGATTTCTACACCGAAGTTCGGTCAGGCGCCCGGGTGACCACGCCTTCTGGCGCCCCGCCGCGACACGTTCGGACCGCCGCAAGCCCAGCCTTCGTGCGCTGCGGTCCAATCCTCAGGCCGGCACCTTCACCGCCGATGGCTACCCTGGAGCCTGGCGAGTGGGGGCTGACGTGGCAGCTGACGAATCCGGCTCGGAGCCCAACGGTGAGGGCTCGGGGACGGCGGCCCACGACGAGCGTCTGGCTCCAGCCCGTCGACGGCCCTGGCTGGGGATCGCCTGCGCCACCCTCCTCGTCCTGGCCGGCGTGGCCTGGTGGGTGCACGCCGAGAACCCGTTCTACCCCTACCGCGACGGCACCACCCACGCCGCCACGTTGGCTCAGAGCCAGAGCTGTCCCGCAGAGTGGGGTGTCGCGCTCGGCGAGAACGGGCACGGCTACGCGTGGCAGGCCATCTCGGCTGTTCCCGAGGCCTGGGCCCCGGGCCCGATCCGCGGCCGCGTTCACATCATCCACCAGCGCTCCGGGTCCCTGGGCGATCGGTCGCCGAGCGCCACGTTCCAGGCCCGCGGCATCACGGTCGACCTCTTTGGCGGACGCCAGCCCGTGTTCTTCTACGCGACCTGCGCGATCCGCTGATCAACGGCGGGTGAGCAGCAGGCTGGCGGCCAGTGGGCCACCCCCGGCGGCGGCCACGGCCACCTCGGGCCGGCGATCGCCCGGTCGCACCACCTGACGGGCCCCGCCCTCGCCCCAGAGCTGGATGCAGGCCTCGTGCAGGAAGCCGTAGCCGTGCAGGCGCCCAGCCGAGAGCTGGCCGCCATGGGTGTTGAGGGGGATCAGGCCGTCCGGGGCGATGTTGGCCCCGCCCTCCAGGAAGGGACCGGCCTCGCCGTGGCCGCAGAAGCGCAGCGCTTCGAGCCAGGCCAGGGCGATGAAGCTGAACCCGTCGTAGAGCTCGGCCACGTCCACGTCGGCCGGGGTCAGGTCGGTGCGGTCCCACATCATGGCGCCGGCGTCGCGCACGGCCATGGTGGTCATGTCGTCGAACTGGTCCCACGAGGGTCGGCCGTGCAGGGCGGTGCCCACCGCCTCGACCGACACCGGGGTCTTGCGCAGGTCGGGGGCGGCATCGGCCCGCGACACGATCACCGCGGTCGACCCGTCGGCCGGGACGTCGCAGTCGTACAGGCACAGCGGGGTCGAGACCATGCGCACCGACAGGTAGTCGTCCATGGTCATCGGCGCGGTGTAGATGGCGTTGGGGTTGCGGGCCGCGTTGCGCCGGGCGTTGAGCGCGATCTGACCCAGCTGCTCGCGGGTGGTGCCGAACTCGTGGAAGTGGCGGGCCGCCATCATCCCGATCCAGTTGGAGGCCGACGGCGCCCCGAAGGGCAGGTTCCACTGCATGAAGCCGGTGGCCTTGAAGCTGCCGCCGCCCCCGCCGCTGGTGACCGACGCCCGACCCTGGTCGCCCTGGGCCGACGCCTCCCACACGGTGCGGAAGCACAGCACGTGGTTGCACAGCCCGGCCGACACCGCGGCCATGGCGTTGACCACGGACCCGAGCTGGCCCGGCAGCTCCAGCCCACCGGCGAACCAGCTCAGGTTGAGGCGCAGGGCATCGTGGATCTCGGTGATGCCCGCGCCCGAGAACCCCGGCGGCGTGCCCATGCTGCCCGGGTAGGTGGACAGGCCGTCGATGTCGGCCCGGGTCAGGCCGGCATCCTCGATGGCGGCCAGGGCGGCGTCGACGGTCAGCTCGATGGGATCGCGGTAGATGCGCCGCCCGATCTGGGACTGCCCCACCCCCGAGATGACCGCGGCCCGCTCGTTGGAGGGAAGCCGAGGGCTGGACCGTCGTGGGAGGGGGTTGACCGCCGGATCGACGGCGGCCGAGGCCGGCGCGATGTCGGCCGGTCCGTCGGGGTCGGGCTCGAAGAAGGGCAGCCACACGTCGTCGTAGGGCTCGAAGACGACGCGCACCGGCTGGCCGATGGTCCAGTCGTCGACGCCGGCGCCCACCAGGTTGGTGGTGAGGCGCAGGTTCTCCTGCTCGGCCAGCTCGACCACCGCCACCACGTAGGGCGGGTCCAGGTTCGGGTACCACGGCTGCCAGTTGACGGTGAAGCTGTGCAGCGTCCCCCGGCCCGACAGGGCCTCGGGACGGATGTCACGGCTCAGGTCGATCGGGCACACCTTGACCGGCGGATGGATCCACCAGCCGCAGGTCTGGCAGCGCAGCATGCGCAGCTCGCCCTCGGCGCCCCCCAACCAGAAGTGCTCGTTGTCCGGCGTCACCGCCGGCATGACGCGGAAGGGCCTGGGGGCATCTGGTTGGGTCATCGACTCAGGAACCTTCCTCGTCGGCCACGGCCCGGCCACGCTCGAAGCCGGCCCGGGCCGGGGTCAGCGCCTCGAGCGAAGGCACCAACCCGAACCCCGGCTGGGTCAGCACCAGGGTGCCGACCACGTCCTCCCAGCTGGCCCCGAACTCGGCCGCCAACATGGCGTGGCGCTCGACCCCCAGCGGATGGCGCAGGATGACCGAGCAGGCCAGGCGCACCAGCTCGTGGGTCTTGCGGTCGGGCGATTGCAGCGAATCGATCTGGCCCAGGTAGGCGTTCTGGGCCTCGCGCAGCGCCGGGAACGTGTGGCGCAGCGACGGGGTGTCGGGATGGGTCTCGGCGGGGTCCACGGCCCGCACCCTACCGACCTAGGGTCGAGCCATGCGCCCCGTCCCCGTCGACCTGTCCGGGTCGCGCGACCCGGCGCAGATCGACCGGGCGCTGACCCGGGCCGTGGCCGCCGCGGCGCTCGCCGCCCGGGCCGCCGGCGAGCGCGAGGTGGCGATCGACGCCGAGCCCGCCACCCCCGAGCTGACCGCCGCCGTGCAGGCCGCCGGCTTCGAGCTGGTGCGCACCACCCTCCAGCTGCGGGTGCCGTTGCCCCTGGCGACCGAACGCCGGGGCGACCCTCCATCCATCGCCACCCGCGCCTTCCGGGTCGGACGCGACGAGTCGGACTGGCTGGCGGTCAACAACCGGGCGTTCGCCTGGCACCCCGACCAGGCCGATCGCCGCCCCGAGGACCTGGCCGCCCTGGAGGCCGAGCCGTGGTTCCGGGCCGACGGGTTCCTGGTGCACGACGGCGCCGACGGGCACCTGGACGGCTTCTGCTGGACCAAGGTCCACGACCAGCACGATCCCCCGCTGGGCGAGATCTACGTCATCGGGGTCGACCCCGACGGGCACGGCCACGGCCTGGGGCGCGCCCTGGTCCTGGCCGGGCTCGACTGGCTGGCGGCGCAGGGCCTCACGGTGGGGATGCTCTACGTGGAGGCCGACAACCAACCGGCCCGCCACCTCTACGCCAGCCTCGGGTTCGTGGAGCACCACGCCCACCGTTGGTGGCGTCGTCCGCTCGACAGCTCTTACCCTTAGCCGATGCCGTCGCTCTACGACGTGACCCGGGCCGAGCTGGCGGCGCGGCTCGACGACCAGCCGCGGTATCGCGTGGATCAGCTGTGGCAGGGCCTCTACGCCCGCGGGGCGTCGCTGGCCGAGCTCACCGACGTGCCCAAGGCGCTGCGCCTGCGCCTCGACGCCGAGCTGCCGGCCGCCCTGACCCCGCTGGCCGAGTCGACCAGCGCGGACGGCGACACGGTCAAGTGGCTGTGGGGCCTCGCCGACGCGCAAGACGCCCCTGGCTCCCCGAGCCCGGCCACGGGAACCCCCGGGAGCGGTCGACGGGCCACGGCCATGAGCATCGAGACCGTGCTCATGCACTACGACCGGCGCACGACCGTGTGCGTGAGCACGCAGGCGGGGTGCGCCATGGGCTGTGCCTTCTGCGCCACCGGCCAGGCCGGGTTCGAGCGCCACCTGACGGTGGGCGAGATCGTGGAGCAGGTGGCGCGGGCCCGCCAGCGCGCCCAGGTCGCCGACCCTCCCCGGCGCGTCTCCAACATCGTGTTCATGGGCATGGGCGAGCCGCTGGCCAACTACGACCGGACGTGGGCCGCGGTCGAACGCATCCACGACGACATGGCCATCTCGGCCCGCCACCTCACGATCTCGACGGTCGGGCTGGTGCCCGGCATCCGCCGCCTGGCCGCCGAGGCCCTGCCGGTGAACCTGGCCGTCTCCCTGCACGCGGCCAACGACGAGCTGCGCACCAGGCTCGTCCCCATCAACGCCCGCTACCCGCTGGCCGAGCTGGCCGACGCCTGCCGGGACCACCTGGCCGCCAAGAACCGACGGCTCTCCTTCGAGTGGGCCCTGATCCACGGGGTGAACGACCGCCCCGCCGACGTCCGCGAGCTGGCCAGCTTCGTCAAACCCCTGCGGGCCCACGTGAACCTGATCCCGCTCAACCCCACGCCGGGTTACCTCACGCGCGGCTCGTCCCCCGAGCGGGTGCAGGCCTTCCGCGACGGCCTGGGCGTGCTGGGCGTGAACGCCACCGTGCGCGCCAACCGGGGCACCGACATCGACGCGGCCTGCGGCCAGCTCCGCGCCATCCACGTTCCAGCCCACGCCGAGCCGATGCCGGCACCGGTCGAGCTCAGCGGCAGTCCACGTCACGCCTGAGCCCGGGTGCCCGCACCACCTGGCTGAGCCGCTCGTCGGCCTCCACCACCGCCCCGTCCCACAAGACGCATCGGTCGACGTGCCCCACCACGTGGGCGGCACCGACCACCGAGGCCTGCACCTGGCCATCGATCCGGGCCCGGGGATCGATGATCGACGAGCCGCCCCCGGCGACTCGGGCTCGTTCGACCGCGGCCAGGTTGGCCGCCAGGTAGCGCGCCGGCGTGCCGCAGTCGACGAAGGGCCCGGCGTGGACGACGACGTCCAGCCGTCCCTCCTCGGCGGCGGGGGCCAAGGTGGTCTCGTACAGCCCGGCGGGCACGGCGGGCAGCGTCGCCACCTCGGACCACGGGACCAGGGTCGCCCCCAGCCCCACCCGTGGCCCGAGCTGGGCCGCACCGGCCAGCAGGACCCGGACGCGCGACCCGTCCCAGCCGGCCACGAAGGCGGCCAGGTCCGCCTGGGTCCAGGCGTCGGCGTTGTGGACCAGCACGGCCCGCCCGGCGAGCCACGGGCGCAGCTGGCTCAGGGCGCCGGCCGTGCCCAGGGCGACCGGCTCCTCGATCGAGGCGTGCACGCCGGGCCAGGTGGCCTCGAGGTGGGCCAGCAGCTGGTCCCGTCCGTGGTGCACGTTGACGGCCACCTCGTCGACCGCGGCACCGACCCGCTCCAGGGCCAGGTCGACGAGGGGCACGCCCCCGATGGGGCACAGCGCCTTGGGTCGCAGGTCGGTCAGCGGCCGCAGCCGGCGGCCCTCCCCGGCGGCCAGCACCAGCCCGGCCACCTCGGCCGGGGCCGCGTCCGTCCCGAGCCGGGGTCTCCCCCCGCCCGGATCGGCACGGGTCGTGTCCGGCGCGTTCCGATCGGGCCGGTTCCCTGACAGACTGTCAGCCATGGAGACTCGCCGCTGGACGAACCCGTCGCAGCCCCAGACCCTCTACATGGCGACGTTCCTGCTCTACATCGAGGCCTTCTTCAACGTCCTGACCATCAACCCGCTGTTGCTCCTGGTGGCCGTAGGCCAGGTGGCCGGCGGCCTGGGCATCGCCAACGAGAAGCGGTGGGGCTACTACCTGGCCGTGGGCACCTCGGCCATCGCCCTGTACCCGTTGCTGCGCATCATCACGAGCGGGCTGGGCCAGCTGTTCAGCCTGACGGTGATCCTCAACTTCTTGTTCCCGGTCGTGTTGGTCGCACTGCTGGTGCACCCCATGAGCCGGCAGTACCAGAAGATCTGGTTCCGCTAGCGCCGGTCGCCCTCGGGCTGGTTCCACGGGTCGGGGTCGGGGCATGATCGCGCCATGACTACCACTGTGCAGGGCATCGCAGGGCTGCGCGAGAAGGTCGGCCAGCACCTCGGCTACAGCGACTGGATCGAGATCACCCAGGAGCAGGTCAACCTGTTCGCGGATGCCACCGGTGACCACCAGTGGATCCACGTCGACCCTGAGCGGGCCAAGTCCGGCCCCTTCGGTGGACCCATCGCCCACGGCTACCTGACGCTGTCGCTCGGCCCGCAGCTCATGCCCCAGATCCTGTCGGTCAAGGGCATCTCCATGGCCGTCAACTACGGCGCGGGCAAGGTGCGGTTCCCGTCGCCGGTGCCGGTCGGGTCGAAGCTGCGCCTGGGTGCCGAGCTGGCCTCGGTCGAGGACGTCTCGGGCGGCGCGCAGGTGACGATGGTCTTCACCTTCGAGGTCGAGGGGGCGCCCAAGCCCTCGTGCGTGGCCGAGATCATCTTCCGCTACTACGAGTAGCGTCCCCGGCGGGATGGACCGCAACCTGGCCGACATCTACGACGCGGTGTCGGCGGCCGTCGGCGACCGCGAGGCCATCGTCTTCGGCGAGCGGCGCATCACCTACGCCCAACTGGCCCGGCGCACCCGCCAGCTGGCCCACGTCCTGCTCGACGCCGGCTTCACGGTGCGCGCCGAGCGCGACCAGCTCCAGGGCTGGCAGTCGGGCCAGGACCACCTGGCCCTCTACCTCCACAACGGCAACGAGTACCTGGAGGGCATGCTCGGCGCCTACCGCGCCCGAGCCGCGCCCTTCAACGTCAACTACCGCTACGTGTCCGAGGAGCTGCGCTACCTGCTGGCCGACAGCCGGGCCCGCGGGGTCGTCTACCACTCGACCTTCGCGCCCGTCCTCGAGGAGGTGCGTGCCGACCTGCCCGACCTGGAGCTGCTCCTGCAGGTCCAGGACGACTCGGGGCACGACCTGCTGCCGGGCGCCCGCTGGTACGAGGAGGCCCTGGCCGGCGCGTCGGCGGATCCTCCGGAGGTGACGCCGCGGCCCGACGACCTCTACATGCTCTACACCGGCGGCACCACCGGCATGCCCAAGGGCGTGCTGTGGCGCCAGGGCGACATCTACCCGGCGGCTCTGGGCGGGCGGGAGATCGGGACGGGCCGGGAGTGGTCCGGCCTGGACGAGATCGTGGAGAACGCGCGCAACGGCGGCGTGCGCATGATGCCGGCTCCGCCGTTCATGCACGGTGCCGCCCACTGGCTGGCCCTCAACGCGCTCAGCGCGGGCAACACCCTGGTCCTTCCGGCTCGCACCCAGACCCTCGACCCGGCGCTGGTGTGGTCGACCATCGAGGCCGAGAAGGTGAACATCCTGCTCATCGTGGGTGACGCCTTCGGGCGGCCGTTGCTCGACGAGCTCGAGCGCCACCACTACGACCTGGGGTCGATGATCATGATGGTCAGCGGCGGGGCCGCCCTCAGCGCCCCGGTCAAGCAGCGCTTCCTCGAGCTGCTCCCGGACATGGGGCTGCTCGACGGGCTGGGCGCCTCGGAGACGGGCCAGCAGGCCACCCAGATCTCGGGCGCCGCCTCGGTGGTGTCGACCGGCACCTTCACACCCGGGCCGGGCATGTGCATCGTCGACGAGGACATGACCGCGGTGGTCGACCCGAGCTCGGACGAGCTGGGCTGGCTGGCCCAACGAGGCCGCGTGCCCCTCGGCTACCTGGGAGACGAGGCCAAGACGGCACGCACCTTCCCCGTGCTCGACGGCGTGCGCTACTCGGTGCCCGGTGACCGGGCCCGCTACACCCCGGAGGGACTGGTCGACCTGCAGGGTCGCGACTCGGTGACCATCAACTCCGGCGGCGAGAAGATCTTCGCCGAGGAGGTGGAGGCCGCCCTCATGGCCCACCCGGCCGTGTACGACGCGGTGGTGGCCGGACGTCCCAGCGAGCGGTGGGGCAACGAGGTGGTAGCCGTGGTGCAGCTGCGCGACGGGGCCACCGCCACCGCCGAGGACCTGCTGGCCGAGAGCGAGCGGCACCTGGCCCGCTACAAGCTCCCCAAGCACATCGTGTTCGTGGACCGGGTGGTGCGCAGCCCGGCCGGCAAGGCCGACTACCGCTGGGCCCGCGAACAGGCCCTCGACGCCGACTGAGCCCACCTCGCCGGCCGCTCGGAAATTGCCCCGCAAATTGGGCATCTTTGGCTGTGCCGTTTCGCGCATTTCACGGGTCGGTTTCGAGACGAGCGGGTCCGTTAGCGTCGGGGGATGGCCAACGTCGTGCGCCAAGTCAGGCGCCACCGCGTCCCCGCCTGGTGGTCCGACGCCAAGCTGGGCATCTTCATCCACTGGACTCCGGCCTCGGTGCCCGCCTTCGCCCCTGTCGGGGTGGACATGGCCGAGCTGCTGGCCGAACGACGGCCCGACGCGCTGGCCTGGTCGCCCTACGCCGAGTGGTACCAGAACTCGCTGGCCTTCCCCCAGAGCCCGGTGGCCGAGCACCACCGCGCCACCTACGGCGACCGGCCCTACAACCTGTTCGCCCGGGACTGGGAGGACGGTCTGGCCAGCTGGGATCCCGACGACTGGGCCCGGCGCTTCGCGGCCACCGGCGCCCGCTACGTGGTGCTGGTCACCAAGCACCACGACGGCTACTGCCTGTGGCCCACCCAGGTTCGCAACCCGCACGTGTCGGGGTTGGTCTCCGAGCGCGATGTGGTGGGCGAACTGGCCGAGGCGGTGCGGGGGCAGGGGATGCGCTTCGGCGTCTACTACTCGGGCGGCCTGGACTGGACGTTCAACGACCACCCGCTCGGCACCTTCAGCGACCTGGTGCTGGCCCAGCCCGGCGGCGACTACCCCGCCTATGCCGAGGCCCAGGTGCGAGAGCTGATCGACCGATACCGACCGAGCGTGCTGTGGAACGACATCTCCTGGCCGGCGTCCACGCCCAAGCTGGCCGCCCTGCTGGCCGACTACTACCGGGCGGTGCCCGAGGGTGTGGTGAACGACCGCTTCATGCCTCGCTCACCGGCCTGGGTGGTGGGCAGCACCGCTCCGGCCCGCTGGCTGCTGGATGCGGCCGCGGCCCGCTCGGCCAAGGCCGACAAGGGCATCGTGCCTCCGAAGCCACCGCTGTTCGACGTCCGCACCCCCGAGTACACGACCTTCGACAAGATCCAGTCGACCCCCTGGGAGTGCGTGCGGGGCATCGACGCCAGCTTCGGGCACAACGAGCAGTCCGACGAGAACGACTTCCTGTCGCGCCGCGACCTGCTGTGGTCGTGGGTGGACATCGTGGCCAAGGGCGGCAACCTGCTGCTCAACGTCGGGCCTCGTGGCGTGGACGCCCAGATCGCCCCCGCCCAGGCCCAGCGCCTCGACTGGTTGGCCGAGCTCACCGCCCACGCTGGATCGGCGCTGGCCGCCACCCGTCCCTGGGTGACGCCGGGTGACCGGTCGGGACCGGCCGAGGTGCGATACACGGCCCGCGACCGGCAGCTGTTCGCCCACCTGCGGTCGGCCGAGCCGGGGATCACCTCGGTGACGCTGGCCGAGGTGGCCACCACTGCGACCACAACCGTGGCCACCGCCAGCGGCCTCCCACTGGATTGGGAGCACGACGGCCGAGGTCTGGGGATCACCCTCGACACGCCGCTCGATCCCGAACTGCCCACGACCGTCGCCCTCACCGACGTGACCGCCCACGGCGCCTGACGGCCGACGTCGCAGTCGGAGGACCGACGTGACCGCCCACGGCGCCTGACGACCGACGTCGCGGTCGGAGGACCGACGTGACCGCCCGGAGCGTCAGTCGCTGGTGATGTAGCGGTCGAGGGTGGGCCCGACCCAGGCGGCCAGGTCGTCGGCCGATGCGTCCGCCAGGGCGTCGAGGCGCAGCACGTAGCGCGCGAACCCGAGACCCATCAGCTGGGAGGCCACCAGCGACTGGTTGCGCTGGCGGTGTTCGGTGGGGATGCCCTCGGTCGCGGCCTTGGACCAGATGCGCTCGGCCAGGAACTCGCGGACGGCGTCGGCTGCGGCCGGAGAGGCCGAGGCGGCCTGCACGAAGGTCACGAACGAGGTGCCGGGGGCCACGCCGGCATCGGCGTCGGCCGAGTCCCACATGTGCAGGAACCCGTCCACGATGAGCTGGCCCAGCGTCGCCGCCGAGCCGGGACCGGGCTCCCGCCCCGCCAGCTCGGCGACCTCGGTGACCACCCGGTGCGGGTCGCGGCCCAGGTGCATGCTCTCGGCGAACAGGATCGGCTTTCCGCCCTCGAAGTAGTGGTGGATCAGGGCCGGGTCCACCCCCGCCTCGGCCGCGATCGAGCGCAGGCTGGCCCGGTCGTAGCCCACCTGGCCGAACACGCGCCGGGCGGCCTCGATGATCTCGGTCCGGGTGTCGCGCTTGCCGGGGCGGCGCCCCTTCTCGACCATCATCGACGACCTCGCCCGGCCCTGCGGTCATGTGTCACATCCACAGGTGGTTCACAGATCAGCCGCATCGTGTTACAACTCATCACTGATGAATTCTAACAGGCAGGACGTCATCGAGGAACCGACATCCACCTCGACCCGCCGAACGGGCCCGGGTGCGCTGGCTCGGCTGTCGGGCTGGAGCTTCGACCACCGCAAGCGCGTGCTGCTCCTGTGGTTCGCGGTGCTGATCCTCCTGACCGTCGTCTCCCAAGTGGTCGGCTCGGACTTCCAGAACAAGTTCAGCGGGGGCAACTCCGAGTCGGCTCGGGCCCAGACCTTCCTGAAGCAGCAGTTCCCCAGCCAGGCCGGCGACACCGCCCAGATCGTGTTCCACACCACCGCCCCCATCAGCGATGCGGCCAACCAGGCCCGCATCGACCAGGTGGTGAAGCAGGTCGCGACCCTTCCCCACGTGAGCGGGGTGACCAGCCCGACCACGCCGGCCGGCCAGTTCCAGGTGAGCCCCGACGGCCACATCGCCTACGCCACCGTCCAGCTCGACAGGTTGGCCCAGGACATCCCCACCTCGGACATCCAGAAGATCGTGGACACGGCCGAGGCGGGCCGGGCCGACGGCTTCGACGTGCAGCTGGGCGGCCAACCGATCTCGGCCACCGAGCAGCCCACGTTCGGCGCCTCCGAGGGCATCGGCATCCTGGCCGCCATCATCATCCTGCTGGTGGCCTTCGGCTCGTTCATCGCCATGGGCCTGCCCATCGTCACCGCCCTGTTCGGCATCGGCGCGGGGGTGGCTGTGGTCGGGCTCATCAGCCGTGTGCTGATCGTGCCCACCTTCGGAACCGAGCTGGCGGCGATGATCGGCATCGGGGTGGGCATCGACTACGCGCTGTTCATCGTCACCCGCTACCGCCAGGGCCTGGCCGAGGGCCGTGACCCCCGGGGCGCGGCCGTGCGCGCCCTGGACACGTCGGGCCGTGCCGTGCTCTTCGCCGGCACCACCGTGGTCATCTCGCTGCTGGGCATGCTGTTGATGAACCAGCCGTTCGTCTACGGCCTGGCCTTCGGCGCCATCGCCGCCGTCGTGTTCGTGATGATCGCGGCGCTCACGCTGCTGCCCGCCTTCCTGGGCTTCGTGGGCACCAACATCGACCGTTTCAAGATCCCGTTCCTGCACGTGGATGCTGATCCCATGCGCAACCACCACTCGGCCTGGTACCGCTGGAGCCGGGTCATCCAACGTCGCCCCTGGCCGGCGGCCATCATCGCCCTGGTCGTGCTGCTGGCGCTGGCCATCCCCATGCTGTCGCTCAACCTGTTGTTCACCGACTCGGGCAACGATCCCACCGCCTTCACCACCCGCCAGGCCTACGACCTGCTGGCTCAGGGCTTCGGCCCGGGCAGCAACGGACCCCTGGTGGTGGCCGTCGACCTGGGCCACCTGAGCCAGGCCGACGCGGCCGCAGCCACGGCCAAGCTCGAGGCCGGGCTCAAGGCGGCGCCGGGCGTGGCCCTGGTCGCCCCGGCCCAGCTCAACGCCTCGGGCCAGGCCTCGGTGGTCATCGTCATCCCCAAGACCTCGCCCGAGAGCACGAAGACGGCCTCGCTGGTCCACCACCTGCGCAACGACGTCATCCCCGCCGCCACCCAGGGCACGGGCGTGACCGCCCTGGTGGGCGGGATCACCGCCGCCGGCATCGACTCGGCCACCTCGTTGTCGGGGCGGCTGCCCCTGGTGATCGGCGTGGTGGTGCTGCTGTCGTTCCTGCTGCTGATGGCCGTGTTCCGCTCGATCGCCGTGCCCATCAAGGCCGCCATCATGAACCTGCTGTCGATCGGGGCGGCGTACGGCGTCATGGTGGCCGTGTTCCAGTGGGGTTGGCTGGGCGGACCGCTGCACATCGGCAAGACCGGGCCGATCGACCCGTGGATCCCGATCATGTTGTTCACCATCCTGTTCGGGCTGTCCATGGACTACGAGGTCTTCCTGTTGTCGCGGATCCGCGAGGAGTGGCTCCGAACCGGCGACAACGCCGACGCCGTGGCTGACGGGCTGGCCCAGACGGCTCGGGTCATCACCGCCGCCGCCGCCATCATGTTCTGCGTGTTCGGGTCGTTCGTGGTGAGCGACCTACGGGTGTTGAAGGTGTTCGGGTTGGGCCTGGCCGTGGCCGTGCTCATCGACGCCACCATCGTGCGGTTGGTGCTGGTGCCGTCGACCATGGAGCTGCTCGGCAACGTCAACTGGTGGTTCCCCAAGTGGCTGGATCGCATCATCCCGTCGCTGGACGTCGAGGGCGACGTCGACGAGCTGGTCGACCTGACCACGGCGGGTTCGACCGACCCCGATCCAGAGCCCACACCTGTCTGAGGTCCGGCCCGGCGATCGGCTCCATCCGTGCCTCAGGTGGGGCTCGGCTGACCGATCCCGAGGCATCTGGACCGGCGACCGGGGCTCGTTCCGTCGCCGGCTGACGACGACCGAGCGTCAGTCGAGGCCGGTGCGGCCCGGGTCCCAGTAGGCCTTGGCCCGGTGGCGCCGGTCGCTGAGCCCGACGTCCTTGAGGTGGCGGCGCACCGCGGCGATGGTCGGCGCCCGACCGGTCAGGCACAGCGGCGCGTCGGGGTGCGCACGCACCTGTTCGGCCACCACCTCGACCAGCTCGGCCACGTGGCCGTCATCCGCTCGGCGCTCCACCAGGGTGGCCGCGCCCAGCCCATACGCGGCGAGCACCGGCCGACTCGCGGACACGTCGGTCAGCTCGAACAGCTCCGCGGTCGGCGGTGCCGGGACCGTCTCCGTGGACGTACGCCAGCAGCTCCGCCCGCCCGGACGCGCCATCCGACGAGATGGGCGTGTAGGTGCGCAGGTCGAACCGGCCGGTGTGGATGCGCAGCTTGTCCCCCGGCGTCCACCGCTGGTCCACCAGGTCGGCACCGGACAGCTCGATGAGCCGCATCGGGCCGAGGTCGCGCACCGCCGACACCTCGGCTGCCTTCAGGACCAGCCCGAAGGCCGCCTCGGCGACCCGCTGGCCCAGCGCGGCCACCGGGGGTCAGTCCGACGTGCGGGACCGGTAGGCCCGCAGCGACATGGGCACGGCCACGGCCAGCATCACGAAGCACGACACGAAGGCGGCTGGGACCGGGTGCTCCAGCGGCCAGGCGTGCACCCCGGCGTAGGGCACCGGGTTGCCGAACAGGGACCGGATGGCGTTGACGATCACGCTGATCGGGTTCCAGGCCGCGATGTGCTCGAGCACCGACGGCAGGGTGTTGATGGGCACGAAGGCGCTGCTCAGGAAGGTGAGCGGGAAGACCACCACGAAGGCGATGCCCATGACCGCGTCGGGCGAACGGACCGACAACCCGATCCAGGTGCCGATCCAGATCATGGCCGAAGAGAACAGCAGGAGCAGCAGGATGGCCCCGCCGAAGTGGCCGATGTCGTCGTGGGTGCGCCACCCGACCAGCAACCCGGCCCCCAGCAGCACCAGGATCGACAGCACCATGCCGCCCAGCTCGGCCAGGAAGTGGCCCATGAGGTAGGACGCCCGGGAGGCCGGCAGCGACCGGAACCGGTCGATGACCCCCTCGGTCAGGTCGGTGGCGATGGCGGTGGCCGGCCCGTTCAGCCCGAAGGTGAGGGACTGGATGAGGATGCCGCCGATGATGTACTCGCGGTAGCTCCCGCCCTTGCCCACGCTGATGGCCCCACCGAACACGTAGGCGAACAGCAGGACGAACATGAGCGGCTGCACGGTGACGTCGAGCAGCTTCTCGGGGATCTGGCGGATGTGGGCGATGTTGCGGCTGGCGTAGACCAGCGTGTCTCTCCACAACTGGGCCAGACCCGAGCCGTCGTCGTCGGGCTCGGCGACGGGCCCGGGCTGGAGCTCGGCAGTGAGGGTGGCGGTCATCGGGACACCTCTTCGTCGGAGGTCGGGCCGGCGGGGCTGGGGTCGGCGCCCGTCGAGCCCGGGGCGGTGAGGGCCAGGAACACGTCGTCGAGGGTGGCTTGGCGGCGGTCCAGGTCGAGGGCGTCGACCCCGGCCGCGTCGAGCGCCCGCATGATCTCCATCAGGGAGGCACCCTCGACGATGGGGACGGTGACGATCAGCGCGTCGTGGTCGAAGCTCGGGGCGCCCGAGGTGAACCGCTCGAGCGCCCGGGTGGCGTTGGTCAGCTCCGCGACCGACCCCACCTGCACGTCGACCCGGTCGTTGCCGATCCGCGCCTTCAGCTCGTCGGGGCTGCCGTGGGCCACGGTCAGCCCGTGGTCGAGCACCACGATGTCGTCGGCCAGCTGATCGGCCTCGTCGAGGTACTGGGTGGTCAGCAGGACGGTGGTGCCGTCGCGCACCAGCCCGCGCAGAACCTCCCACAGCTCGTTGCGGCTGCGCGGATCGAGCCCGGTGGTGGGCTCGTCCAGGAACAGGACCTCGGGTGCCGACACCAGGCTGGCGGCCAGGTCGAGGCGCCGGCGCATGCCCCCCGAGTAGTTCTTGGCCAGCTGGTCGGCGGCATCGGCGAGGTCGAGCCGCTCGAGCAGCTCGCCGGCCCGCTGGCGGGCCTTGGCCTTGGACAGGCGGTGGAGCCGCCCGACCATCTCGAGGTTGGCCCGGCCGCTCATGAGGCCGTCGACGGTGGCCTGCTGAGCGGCCACCCCGATGCGTCGCTGGACGGCGCCCGGTCGATGAGCCACGTCGAGGCCGGCCACGGTGGCCGAGCCCTCGGTGGGCGACGACAGCGTGGTCAGGATGCGGATGGCGGTCGTCTTGCCGGCCCCGTTGTGGCCCAGCAGGCCGAGGACGGTGCCCGGCGAGACGGTGAGGTCGAGGTGGCGAAGGGCCCACAGGTCTCCGTAGCGCTTGCCGAGGTCGTGGGTGACCACGCCCCCAGCCGGCGCCTGCGAGCGGGCGGTGACGGGCGGTGCGAGGTGGTCGGCATCCACAGGTTCGGTGTCCAGAGGGTCGAGTCGACGGTTGGCGGGGGAATCACTGGAATCTCGTACGGCTGTTTCGTACATAGTACGAGGAAGGTTAGCAGTACGCTGTACGACATGGCAAGCAAGAAACGGCCCCACCCCCACGACCACCCGTCGCCCGATGCCATCCGGGATCTGATGATCGAGCGCGCCACCGAGAAGATCGAGCAGAAGCTCAACCAGAAGCTGACCCAGCAGGCAGGCAAGTCCAAGACCCCACAGCAACGGCTGTCGGCCAAAGCCGCCCGGGCCGCCCGCCGTCTCGACGAGCTGTCGTCCCAGCTCGAGGCCCTCGACGTGTGGACCCGCACCGAGCCCGCCGGGCGCCGCCCTCGCTTCACCCGCGCCGAGATCGCCCGCGCCGCCCTGCGCATCGCCGACGACGAGGGCATCGACGCCCTGTCGATGCGTCGCCTGGCGGCCGAGCTCGATGCCGCCACCATGACCCTCTACCACTACATCCGCACCAAGGACGAGCTGCTGGCCCTGGTGACCGACGCCGTCATGGGCGAGGTCGTGCTCCCGCCCGGCGAGGCCCTCCCCCAGGACTGGCGGGAGGCCGTCCGGGTCATCGCCCACCGCAGCCGGGTGGTGCTCGGGCGCCACCCGTGGATGTTCGACATCGCCGGTGACCCGGGCATCGGCCCCAACAGCGTTCGCCACTTCGACCAGACCCTGCAGGCGGTGGCCTCGGTGCCCGGCGATCTGGTGGCCAAGCTCGACATCGTCAGCGCGGTCGACGAGTACGTCTTCGGCTACTGCATCATGCACCGCAACGACACCCAGACCAGCAAGGCCCTCGACCAGGGCATGTTCGACTACGTCATCGGTCTGGTCGGCACGGGCGACTACCCCGCGCTGTCGGCCCTGGTCGACGAGGCCGGGGCCAAGTCGGCGTGGGACCAGATCGAGGCCCACCAGCGCGACGACGACCGCTTCGACCGCAACCTGGACCGCCTGCTCGACGGCCTGGGCCGCGCCGTCGAGGGCTGAGGACCTCCTCGAGCCGGCCGGCCCACCCGCCTACAGGGGCAGGTTGCCGGTGGCCGCCTTGGTGGTGCCGTCGTCCTTGTAGGCGGCGATGGTGCGCTGGGCGATGCGCATCTGGTGGATCTCGTCGGCCCCGTCGGCGAAGCGACTCCAGCGGGCCTGCTTGAGCATCTCGCCCAGCGGCGTGTCACTCGAGTAGCCCAGCGCCCCGTGGACCTGTATGGCCCGGTCGATGATGCGCCACAGCGAGTTGGCCACGAAGTGCTTGGCCATCGACACCTCGCTCTTGAAGTCGGCGCCGGCGTCGATCAGGTAGGCGGCGTGCAGCACCATCAGCTTGCACTGGTAGAGCTCCATGGCCGAGTCCGCGATCAGCCACTGGATGCCCTGCTTCTCGGCCAGGATCGACCCGTGGGAGTACCGGTTCAGAGCCCGGTCCACCATCATGTCGAGCGCCACCTCGGCCTGGCCGATCCAACGCATGCAGTGGGCCAGGCGCGCCGGGCCGAGTCGGGCCTGGCCCAGCAGGTGCCCCTCGCCGCGGCCGCCCAGCATCTTGTCGTTGGACACCACCAGGTCGGTGATCTTGATCTCGCAGTGGTTGTGGCTGCCCGACATGGTCTCGACGTCGCGCACCACCTCCCAGCCCTCGGACGGGATGTCGACCAGGAAGGCCGAGTTCGCCGACTGGGGCAGGTCGGGATCGTCCTCGGTGCGGGCGATGAGGATGGCGAACTGCGCCCCTCGGGCACCCGAGATGAACCACTTGTGGCCGTTGATGACCCAGGTGTCGCCGTCCTGGTAGGCGCGGGTCTGGATCAGCGTCGGGTCGGACCCGGCCACCTCGGGCTCGGTCATGGCGAAGCACGACCGGAAGGCCCGGGGCTTGCCGTCCACCACCTTGTAGCCGTCGCACAGCGGCTTCAGGTAGTCCTGCTTCTGCTGGTCGGTGGCCCAGTGCAGCAACGTGTGCATGTTGCCCTCGTCCGGCGCCTGGGCGTTGAGGGCGAAGGGCCCCATCCGGGTCTTGCCCGCCTCGGCGGACACGCTGGCCATGGCCACGTGGCCCAGCCCCATGCCGCCCCACTCCTCGGGCATGTGGGGCAGCCACAACCCCCATTCGTGGGCGGCGCCGCGCATGTCGATGATCGCCTTGACCCAGTCGTCGCGCCCCCAGTCGTCGGCGTCGGCCTTGGCCTCGATGGGGCGGACCACCTGGTCGAGGAAGTCACGGACCTTGAAGCGGATCTCGTCGATCTCGGGCGGGAACGTGAAGTCGATGGCCATGACGCGAGTCTGCCAGAGAACTTGACTGAACGGTCTAGTTACTTGGCACTCCGGTCGGCAAGCCTCTGCCTACCTCGCCCTCCGGTCGGCGTGGCCCTCTCCGCGGACGCTTCGCCATCTGGCTGTTACCGGTTTCGCGGCTCCGCCTGGCGGCTGCGCCGCGCGGACCCACTGCCAGCGCCTTCGGCTCTCAGCCGGTCAGTTGACCGGCGCGGCCATCGGCGGTGAGCATGGCTTCCACCGCCTCGGCCTCGCGGTGGTATCCGGCGACGGTCAACATCGACTGGAACCGCACGGCCGCCTGCACCCCGGCCATGCCCTCGAGGCGCAGCAGCTCGGTCACCAGCGGGCGGGTCTGGCCGGTGCCGGCCACGGCCACCGCGCCAAGTGCCTGGGTGGGGCTGGGCGGCTCGTTGGCGAAGGCCCAGGTCATGACGGACACGCCCTCGACCAGCCGACCGGCGGCCAATGCCTGGGCCCCGCGGAACATGGCGCTGGGCGGGCCGGCGTGGGCGTAGCGCTGCACGGCCTGCTCGGCCCCGGTCTGGTCGCCCTGCCACAGCCGGGCCCATCCCAGCAGCTCCGAGGCGTTCCGCAACGCCGGACCGGACGGCTTGCGGGCCAGGATCTGGTGGGCGGCCTGCTCGGCCTCGATGGGGTGGTGGTCGATCAGCGCCCGATAGGCGAAGCCCATCTCGTCGCTGACCTCCTGCTGCTTCACCCGGCTGAGCGAGCTCACGTTCACACCCACGATCAGGACGGCCAGCAGGATCAGCCCGTCGTAGCCCAGCGCGAAGGCGATGAGCCCGCACCCGCCGGCCACCAGGATCGAGATGATCTCCGTGGGGCGCCGGCCTCGACCCTGGGTGGCCATGTCGAGCAGCGAGAGGGTCACGTTGCCGCCGTCGAGCGGCAGCATCGGCAACAGGTTGAGCACCGACCAACCCACGTTGATCCACAACATCTCGTTGAGGAAGACGCTGGCGTCGGTGGTGGTCACCGTGCCGTGGTTCCAGACCCACAGAGCGGGAAGCCCGAACAGCACCAGCACGGTGAGCGGACCGGCCAGGCTGACCACGATGTGCTGGCGCGGGCTCAGCCGACCCGAACCGGTGGTCACCCCGCCCATGCCCACGAGCGTGATGTTGGGGTCGACCCCGAAGGCCCTGAAGGCCAGGGCGTGGCCCAGCTCGTGGACGAGCACGGACACGAAGGCGATGCCCACGAAGGCCAGGATGTAGGCCAGGTTCGGCTTCTGGATGTTGAACTCGTAGGCCAGGATGCCGATGATCACGAAGAAGTAGATCTCGACCCGCACCGGGACCCCGGCCAGACGGAAGTGCGAGCGCTTGGCCACCCACCAAGGGTAACGGCCCGATAGCGTCGCCCGGATGCAGGAAGGGTTGGCGCTGCGCTCGGCCCGGCCGGCCGACATCGAGGCCATCGTGGCCCTCGAGGTCGCCGCCTTCGGGCCCTCCGACGAGCCCGGCGTGCGGGCCCACCTCGGCGATCCGGCCACGCTCGACCACTGGTCGGTGGTCGAGGAGCTCGCTACCGGTCGGCTGGTGTCGACGTGCGGGCTGCTGGCGCACCGCATGGTGCTCGACGGCGTCGAGCTTCCCGGCGGCCAGGTCGAGTACGTGGCCACCGATCCCGCCTTCCAGCGCCTCGGCCTGGTGCGGGCCCAGTTCGATCGCCACCACCAGCGCTCGGCGGCGCGCGGCGACCTGGCCCAGTTCATCACCGGGATCCCCTACCTGTACCGACGGTTCGGCTACGGCTACGGCCTGGATCACCCGCTCATCCGCATCCCCCCGCCGTCGGTCGCGGCACCTGAGCCGCGCACCTCGGGCGTCACCGTGCGACCGGCCACCGACGCCGACCGGGACGCCATCTCGGCCATCGACGCCGAACGTGGCGCGGCCGGCCTGCGCGTCGAGCGCGACCGCACGGCGTGGGACGTCCTGTTCGCCATGTGCCGGGACAACGCCTACGAGCACCTGCACGTGGCCGAGCGCGACGGACAGGTGGTGGGCTGGACCCGCACCCAGCACAAGCCCGACGACGGCCGCATGTACCTGCTGCCGTCGCTGGTGCGCGCCGATCAGCCGGCCACCACCACCCTGGCCATGGTGGCGGACGCCCGACGTCGGGCCGGCGACGACGTCCTGGTCGTGTTCGACTCCCCGAACACGACCTACAGCCGCCATCTCGGCGAGCTGACCGAGCTGGGCGGCACCCTGCGCCACGACCACGGGATCTACACCCGCGTGCCCGACCCGGTCGCCCTGCTCGACCGGCTGCGACCGGTGCTGTCGGCCCGCCTGGCGAGCTCGG
Organism: uncultured Microthrixaceae bacterium; assembly: GCA_963785815.1. GTDB lineage: Bacteria > Actinomycetota > Acidimicrobiia > Acidimicrobiales > Acidimicrobilacustridaceae > UBA4742. The sequence goes on along the minus strand of CAWAWN010000003.1, from coordinate 1,199,557 downwards.
ACGAGGCCAACCGATCCGGCGAACTGGCCATCTCGCTGTACGGATCGGGGGTGGCCCTGCGCTTCGCCCGCGGCGCGGTTCAGGACGTGTCGGCCGTGCCCGGCATCGAGGATCCCTACGCCCACGGCGACGTGGGGGTCGCCCCGGACCTGCTGGGTGCGCTGGTGTTCGGCCGGTTCGGCGCCGTCGAGCTGGAGCAGCGAGCCGACGACGTGACCCTCGGACACCAGCGCCGGCTCATGGAGGTGCTCTTCCCCCAGCTCGAGGCCGACGTCATCGGAGATTTCTGACCTCCGGGCCCCATCGGTCCAGCGGCTCCGGCCTGGCGGCCGACTCTCCCGGCCCTCCGGTCGGACGAGCCTCCCTGCGGGCGCCTCCGGCATCCGGGCCCCATCGGTCCAGCGGCTCCGGCCTGGCGGCCGACTCTCCCGGCCCTCCGGTCGGACGAGCCTCCCTGCGGGCGCCTCCGGCATCCGGGCCCCATCGGTCCAGCGGCTCCGGCCTGGCGGCCGACTCTCCCGGCCCTCCGGTCGGACGAGCCTCCCTGCGGGCGCCTCCGGCATCCGGGCCCCATCGGTCCAGCGGCTCCGGCCTGGCGGCCTGCGCCTTCCTGGATAGCCTTCGAGCGTGTTGGACATCGATCCCGAGCACCTGCCCGAGGGCGACCGGAAGGCAGCCGCGGTGCGCTCCATGTTCGACGCCATCGCCCCCCGCTACGACCTGGTCAACCGGATCATGACCTTCCGCATGGACGTGGGTTGGCGCCGCCGGGCGGTGCGGCGCCTCGCCCTGGCGCCCCGCTCCACGGTGGCCGACCTGGCCTGCGGCACCGGCGACCTGTGCCGCGAGCTGGCCCGCCAGGGCATCCACCCCGTCGGGTTCGACCTGTCCTTCGGCATGCTGGCCGCCGGCGCGTCCGACACGCCGGTGGCCGAGGCCGACGCGCTGGTCCTGCCCCTGGCCGCGGCCTCGGTGGACGGCGCCACGTGCGGGTTCGCCCTGCGCAACCTGGTCGCCCTCGAGCCGTTCTTCGCCGAGCTGGGCCGGGTGGTTCGTCCGGGCGGGCGCATCGCCCTGCTCGAGGTGGCGCAGCCCGATCACGCGCTCATGCGCTGGGGCCACGGCATCTACTTCGGCAAGGTGGTCCCCCGCATCGGGGGGGCGCTGTCCGATCCGACGGCCTACCGCTACCTGCCCAAGTCGGTGGCGTACCTGCCCGAGCCCGAGGTGCTGGTCGACCGGCTGCGCCGCGCCGGGTTCGCCGACGCCACCCGCCAGCTCCTCTCCGGAGGGATCGCTCAGCTGCTGGTGGGCACGCGCGATCGGGCCGCATGACCTCGTCCCCGACCTCGACCGAAGCGGTGGACCCCGGCCAGGCGCCGACGCTGCGCGCCCTCACCCGGCCCGTCGAGGGCGATGTCGACCTGGTCGCGGTGGCCGGCGAGACGGGTCACCTCTGGGTGCGCGACGGGCACGGGTTCGCGGGGCGGGGTGTGGCTCGGCGCATCCAGATCCCCCCGGGTGATCCGGCGGGGGCGGCCGAGCGGGTGCGCGCCGCCCTCGAGGCCATCCAGGTCGAACCCGGGGCGCCCGGTCCGGGACCCGTGGCGCTGGGGGCGTTGCCCTTCGACCCCCGCCTGTCCGGTTGGCTGGTCGTGCCCCGGATGCTGGTGTCGCGCGACGCCGCCGGCCAGACCTGGGTCACCACCGTCGACGCCGCCCCGTCCGGCGCGGCTGGCGCGGCTGGCGCGACCCGAACCCCGGGCGAGACGACCGTGGCGGTGGCGGCCGCCGAGCTGATGGGTCCGCACGACCGGGCCCCGGGCCTTCCGCCGAACCGATCCTCGCGCTTCGAGATCACCAGCCCCCGGACACCGCACGACTGGTGCGCCACGGTGGTCGCGGCCCGCGACGAGCTGCGGGCCGGCGTGGCCCGCAAGGTGGTGCTGGCCCGCGAGCTGGTGGTCGAGTCCGACCAGCCGATCTCCCGCCAGGGCGTGCTCGAGCAGCTGCGCCGCGCCTACCCCGCGGCCATGCTGTTCGCGGCCGACGGGTTCGTCGGCGCCAGCCCCGAGCTGTTGGTGCAGCGCGACGGCCAGACGGTGCGCTCCCATCCCATGGCGGGCACCGCGCCGCGCCACGCCGACCCCGAGCTCGACGCCGCCCTGGCCTCCGCCCTGCTCGAGTCGGCCAAGGACCAGGTCGAGCACCGGTTCACCATCGACATGGTGCACGACACGTTGCTGCCCTGGTGCTCGTACCTCGACGAGGAGGCGGCCCCCTCGATCGTGGCCATGGCCAACGTGCAGCACCTGGCCACCCTGGTCGAGGGACAGCTCTCGTCGCCGCCGGCCTCGGTCGTCGAGCTGATGCGGGCCCTGCACCCGACGCCGGCGGTCAACGGCTCGCCCCGTCCCGTGGCGCTCGAGCTGATCGAGCGCTACGAGGGGTTCGATCGGGGACGGTACGGCGGGCCGGTCGGCTGGGTCGACGCCGCCGGCAACGGGGCCTGGACCGTGGGCATCCGCAGCGCCGAGCTGGACGGTCCCCGGGCCCGCCTGTTCGCCGGGGTGGGCGTGGTGACCGACTCGGACCCCGACGCCGAGCTGGCCGAGACCCGGGCCAAGTTCGAGGCCATGCTCAACGCCATCGTCCGCCCCTGACCCGACCGCTCCACCCCTCCACCCCTCCACCCCTCCACCCCTCCACCCCTCCACCCCTCCACCCCTCCACGCCGTCCGCCCCGCGGCGCCGTCCCCTCGACCCCCCCCCGCTGTTTGGCGTTGATTCGCACCCTCATAGGGGTGCGAATCAACGCCAAAGCCGCGTCCTGGCGGAGATGCATCTCCGGCGCTTGCCGAGCCCGCGAGCCTGAGCCATCGTGGTGCGGTCTTCCCCACCCAGCCGGACCGACCCAAGCGGCGACGTGGAGAACCTGCATTCCCGACCGATCGACCAGGCCATCTGGGGGCTGAGCCGCCACCAACACGGGTTGGTCTCGGTCCCGCAACTGCGTGCCCTCGGGGTGAGTGCCAAGGCGCTCCAGGTCCGACGCGAGGACGGCCGCCTCACCCAGATCCTGCCCGGCGTCTATCGGATCGGCGGCACGCCGTCCACCTGGAAGCAGGGCGTGACCGCGGCAACCTTGTCGCTCGCTCCGCACGGTCTCGCCTCGCACCGCCTGGCCACGCAGCTGTGGCGGCTGGACGGCGTCTCCGCCGCACCCACCGAGGTGCTCGTGCCCCGGCACCGACGGCTCGCCCGCCAGACCTTCCTGGTCCACGAATCCCGAGACCTCCGGGCGTCGGATGTCGACCAGGTCGAGGGGATCCCGGTGACCTCGCCCACCCGGACGCTGATCGACCTCGGCGCGGTGGTGCACCCGTACCGGCTCGAGCAGGCGCTCGACGATGCCATCCGGCGTCGCCTGGTCGACCTGGGCCAGCTCGCCGCTCGCCTCCAGCAGGTGGCGCGGCCCGGTCGGCGTGGCGTCGGACCGCTTCGACCGCTGTTGGAAGAACGCATGGGACAGGCGCTGTCGCCGACCAACACCTTCGAGAACCGCGCCCGACGGCTGGCGACCTCCGCGGGCCTTCCGACTCCCGTCTGCCAACACCCGGTGGACCTCGGAGACACCACCGTCTACCTGGACCTGGCGTGGCCGGAGGTGAAGCTGGCGCTCGAGTGCGATGGGCTGGCCCATCACTTCGCCGCCCATCAGCTCCGCTGGGACGATCGGCGTCAGAACGCCCTCGTCCTGCTCGGATGGATGGTGCTGCGCTTCACCTGGGCCGATGTCACCGAGCGCGCCGACGACGCACGGGTCCTGCTGCGCCGCGCCTGGCTCGACCGCAAGAGCGCCCAAGTTCGGCGTTGATCTGCACCCCTCGAGGGGTGTGGATCAACGCCAAAGCCGCCGGGCTGGGCACAGGGCGATGAGCGTCACGTGAGGGCGGCGGACACGGCGGCGTCACGTGAGGGCGGCGGACACGGCGGCGTCGATCTCGGCGTGCACGGCCACGTTCTCGGCTCGATCCGTGGGCACGACCAGCAGGTGCACCCCGCCGAGCGACACCGATCGTTGCACGGCGTCTCCCACCTCGTCGGCCCGGGCCAGGCGGCGGCCGCTGATGCCGTGCGCCGCGGCCAGGCCGATCAGGTCCACCCCGTGGGGCGTCCCGAACAACCGCTCGAAGTCGGGTAGGTCGAGGGCCTCGGCCTGGGGCAGGAAGGAGAAGATCCCGCCCCCGTCGTTGTCCACCACCACGATGGTCAGGTCGATGTGGCGTCGGGCTGCCCCCAGCAACCCGTTGCTGTCGTGGAGCAGGGCCACGTCGCCGATCAGCAGGGCGGTCGGCCCGCTGGCTTCCCCGCGGTCGCCCCTGGCGCCGGCCGAGCCCGGCGCCGCCATCCCGCCACCCACCTGGGCACGGCTCACGGCCACACCGACGGCGGTGGACACCACCCCATCGATGCCGTTGGCTCCCCGGTTTGCCAGCACCGCCACCCCGGCCCGGGGCGAGGAGAACCACTCCAGGTCGCGCACCGGCATCGACGACGAGACCACCAGGGCGCTGCCATCGGGCAGCGCGGCGAGCACCTCGCGGGCCGTGGCCGGCTCGGTGGGCCGGGCGTGTCGGGCCAGGACCCGTCCGATGGACTCGGCCGCCACGGCGTCGGCGTGGGCCCAGGCCGCCACCCACTCGTCGGTGCCGGCCGCGGCGGAGCCCGTCAGGCGAGCGGCCATCGCCGCGCAGGTCGCTCCCGGCGGACCGGCCACCAGGCCGTCCAGGTTGCGGTCCGGGTCGTACCGGGTGCCGTGGGCGTCGATGGCCACCTGCCAGGCATCCAGCTGGGCCAACCACCGTCCCAGCACCTTGGAGGCGGGCGGCGAACCCAGGCGCAGGACGACCTGAGGGGCCAGGGCCTCGGCCAGGGCCGGAACCCGCAGCAGGGCATCGAAGTGGCTGATGGTGCGGGCCTCGGCCAGGCGACAGCCGCTGCGAGGATCGGCCAGGACGGGCCAGCCCAGCGCCTCGGCCAGCGCGTGCACGCCGGACGGGTCGTCGATCCCTCCCCCCGCCACGACCACGCCTCGCCGGCCGGCGACCGCATCGGCCAGCACCGCCACCGTGGCCGGATCGGGTTCGGTGCCCACCTGGGCCCGATGCCAGGGCCGACCCTGGTCACGGCCGGGCGGCAGCGGCCCCGGCCGTCCGACGAGCGGATCGCGGAAGCGCAGGTCGAGGTGCACCGGCCCCGGAGGACCAGCCACGCTGGCCACGTACGCCTGGGCGGCCAGCGACCGCCAGGAGCCAGCCATGGCGGGGTCCGGCACCCCCGGATCCACGAACCATCGGGTGGCCCGACCGTAGAGGCGCTGCTGGTCGATCGTCTGGGGGGCGCCGACCCCGTGCAGCTCGGGCGGCCGGTCGGCAGTGCACACCAGCATGGGCACCTTCGCCTCGTGGGCCTCGACCACCGCCGCGTGCAGCTCGACCGCGGCCGTCCCGCTCGTGCACAGCACCAATGCCGGACGTCCGGTGGCCATCCCCATGCCGAGCGCCATGAACCCGGCCGATCGCTCGTCGTGGTGCACCTGCAGCCGCACCCGAGCGTCGGCGGCCAGGGCCATGGCCAGAGGTGCGGAGCGCGAGCCGGGCGCCACCACCGCGTCGGTCAGGCCGGCGCGCACCCACTCGTCGACGAGCGTCGCGCAGAACGTGGCGGCGGTCGTCTCCGCCGGTTCGGAGCCGGTCACGGTCGACAGCCTAGGTTTGGGCGCCGATGCCCACGTCCGCCGAACCCTCGGGCGCCCGCCGCCCAGCCCCGGGGCCAGCCCGAGCCGACGCGCCGGCCGACGACCAGGACGCGCCGGCGGACGGTCGGGCCGGGCCGAGGTTGGCCGTCGGGCGGTCGGAGGCCAGCCACGGGACCGATCAGGGACGACTGGTGCTGGTGCACGGCTTCACGCAGACCTCGGCCTGCTGGTCGCCGATCGACGACCGCCTGGTCGGCGAGCACGACCTGGTGCTGGTCGACGCGCCCGGGCACGGCGCGTCGGCCGCCGTCGAGCTGGAACTGTGGGGGGCAGGCCGAGCCACGGCGGAGACCGGCGGCGCCGCGACCTACGTGGGCTACTCGATGGGGGGACGGATCTGCCTGCACGCGGCGCTGGCCCGGCCCGACGTGGTGAGCCGCCTGGTGCTGATCAGCGCCACGGGTGGGATCGACGACGCGGCCGAGCGGGCCGCCCGGCGCGCCGCGGACGAGGCCCTGGCCGATCGGGTCGAGTCCATCGGGGTGGAGGCGTTCGTGGACGAGTGGCTGGCCCAGCCGCTCTTCGCCGGTCTGTCGGCCGAGGCCGCCCATCGTCGGGCCCGGCTGGCCAACACGGCGACGGGCCTGGCCTCGAGCCTGCGCCTGGCCGGCACCGGCACCCAGGAGCCCCTGTGGGATCGGCTGGACGAGCTGACCGTGCCCGTGCTGGTGGTGGCCGGCGAACGCGACCCCCGGTTCGTGGCCCTGGCCGAGCGCCTGGTCGCCGGTGTGGGCGACAACGCCGAGTTGGCCGTGATCCCCGGCGCCGGCCACACCGTCCACCTGGAGCAGCCCGGCGCCTTCGGGGACGTCCTGGTCTCCTGGCTGGCGCGATCCGAGCCCTGACCCACGCCGAGCGGCGGCCACCGGTCACCCCCAGGTTGTGCAGATGCCGCCCCTTGGACCTCGGTTGGGTCAGAGTCGGAGGGGGGCGGCGGACAGGATCAAGCCGAGCGACAGCAGCAGGCCGTAGACGAGCTGCACCCGTCCGGTGCCGGCCAGCACGGCGATGAGGCCGGGGCCCTTCGTCCCCTGCAACACGATGAGGATGGGCTTCTGGGCCAGGAAGATGGCGGCGAAGGCCAGCACGGCCCAGGGGCGCCGTCCCAGCCCGGCGATCACGGGGATGAGCAGGTACGGGATCACCATGAGCACGACGTAGAGGATGCGGGTGGAGCGGTCCCCGAGCCGCACGGCCAGGGTCTTCTTGCCGGCCACGGTGTCGGTGGGGATGTCGCGCAGGTTGTTGGTGACCAGCATGGCCGTGGCCAGGCATCCCACCGCCACCGCGCACGGCCACACCACCCAGGGCAGGCCGGGCAACGGCCAGATCCGCCACTCGGTCTGCACGTAGGCGGAACCCACGGTGGCCACCAGGCCGAAGAACGCGAACACGAACAGCTCGCCGAACCCGTAGTAGCCGTAGGGCTTGGGCCCACCGGTGTAGAGCCAACCGGCGGCGAAGCACACGGCGCCCACCAGCAGCAGCCACCACGTGGTGGCCGCGGCCAGGGCCAGGCCGGCCAACGCGGCCACGCCGAAGGAGGCGAAGGCGGCCTTCTTGACCGCCGACGGCGACTTCAGGCCCGATCCCACCAGGCGGATGGGACCGACCCGGGTCGCGTCGTCGGTGCCCCTGACGCCGTCGCTGTAGTCGTTGGCGAAGTTGGTCCCGACCTGGATGAACAGGGCCACCACCATGGCCGCCAGCGCACGCCAGATGATGATCCCCCGGAACATCCAGCCCAACGGGCCACCATGGCCCGGCGAGAAGATGATCCCTGAGTTCGGGGCGTAGTTGAACCATCCGCCGGAGCTCCAGAGGTTGCCGAACCCACCGCTCCCGAACGCGGCCACGGCGGTTCCCACCAGCACCGGCACCACCGATGCCGGCAGCGTCTTGGGCCGGGCGCCCGCCCACCACAGCCGCCACCCCGTCGGTGGGGGCGGCGGCGTCGGCGGCGAGGCCGGTCGACCCCCAGCTGGCTGTCCCGGGCTCACGTCAGCGGTCGCGTCGCCGCGTCGAGGACTCCACCGGGTGCCCATCGTCGAGGGCCGCGAGGCTGCTGGTCACGGCCAGCAGTGTGCCCTGACCGGCCCACGCCTGCCGAATCAACGACGCCACCCCTGACGAACCGACGACGCGACACCAACCTGTCACCCCAGCGGATCCACTGGCGTCGCAGGGCTGACAGGTTCATCGGGGGGGCGGCGCGATCCGGGGTGGTGGCTCTGGATGCGCAGGGCGATCGTTAGCCTGGGCCGGTGCGCGAACTGGTAGCGGTCCTGGCGACCGGCGGCCCCGGCTTCGTGGAGCTGCTCCAGCGCACCTGGGACGACGGCGACGCGTTGCTGCCCGTCGATCCCCGCCTCCCCGATCCGGCCCGCGAGGCGCTGCTCGACGCCATGGCGCCGAGCGCGGTGGTCGATCTCGACGGCGAACGCCACCACCGGGCCGCGGGACGGCCCATCGAGGCCGACGACGCCCTGGTGGTGGCCACCAGTGGCTCGACCGGTGTGCCCAAGGGCGTGGTCCACACCCACGCCTCGGTGGCGGCCTCCGCCCGGGCCAGCAGCGCCCGCCTGGCCGTCGACCCCGACCGCGACCGCTGGCTGGGCTGCCTGCCCCTGGCCCACATCGGGGGGCTGTCGGTCGTCACCCGGGCGTTGCTGACCGGCACCCCGCTCGAGTTGCACCCCCGGTTCGAGGCGGCGGCCGTCGACCGGGCCGCCCGGGACGGGGCCACCCTGGTCTCGGTCGTCCCCACCGCGTTGGCCCGCATCGACCCCGCCGGCTTCCGCAAGCTGGTGGTCGGCGGGGCCGCGCCCCCGAGCAGCTGCCACCCAACGCCGTCACCAGCTACGGCTCCACCGAGACCGGCAGCGCCTGCGCCTACGACGGCGCGCCCCTCGACGGCGTCGAGCTGCGGATCAGCCCCCGCGGCGAGATCCAGGTCCGGGGCGACCTGCTGCTGCGCTCCTACCGCGACGGGACCGATCCCCGGGTCGCGGACGGGTGGTACCCCACCGGCGACCACGGCCACCTCGACGCCGACGGCCGACTGCAGGTCGACGGTCGCCTGGACGACCTCATCATCACCGGCGGGGAGAACGTGTGGCCCCAGGCCGTCGAGCGCGTCCTGGCCGAGGCACCCTCGGTGGCCGAGGTGGCGGTGGTGGGACGTCCCGACGCCGAGTGGGGCCAGGCCGTGGTGGCGGTGGTGGTGCCGCGCCAGCCTGGGTCGCCGCCGACGCTCGACGGGTTGCGGGACCGGGTCAAGGCCCGCATGCCGGCCTACGCCGCCCCACGCCGCGTGGAGCTGGTCGACGAGTTGCCCCGGACGCTGCTGGGCAAGGTCGAGCGCCACCGCCTCTGATCGTCAGCCGCAGCCCGCGGTCAGGCCCGAGCCGCGCGCCGGTCGAGCTCGGCCACCTGCCGCTTCAGGGCCACGGCCCGGTAGCTCTCGTCCACCCAGTCGGCCAGGATGCCGGCGGGTGGACGGGCGCGGGCCGTGAACCGGGCGGTCACCCAGCCGGCCCGGCCCAGGCCGTAGCCGGTGGGCGACACGAACCCGAACGACAGGGCCTCCTCATGGGAATCCGGCAGCTTCACGGTCACCGCCATCCCGTCGGGTAGCCCTTCGGGCGCGGTCAGGAACAGGAAGATCTTGCGGTTCACCTTGAACACGCGATCGCCCCACGGGTGGTCTTCCCAGGCGTCGGGCAGGTCGCGGGCCACCTGCTCGAGCCGGGCGTGGGCCCGCACGACGGCGTCGCTCGGGCGGGTCATCGGCCCAGCAGCGCCCCACCGTCCACCACCGTGGTGGTGCCGGTCATCCACGACGACGCGTCCGAGCACAGGAACAGCGCGGCGCGGGCGATGTCATCGGGCTCACCCAGCCGACCCAGTGGCATGGAGGCCCCGATCTGCTCCTCGTTCGGCTCCCACAGCACCCGGGCCATGTCGGTCTTGACCAGCCCCGGCGCCAGCGCGTTGACCCGCACGCCCGGCGCCATCTCCTTGGCCAGGGTGCGGGTGAGGTGCAACAGGGCGGCCTTGGTCCCGTTGTAGATGGACAGGTGGGTCTCGACGCTGAGGCCCCCGATGGACGAGATGTTGAGCACCACGCCCCCGCGCTCGCGCATCGACGCCTCCCATGCCGCCTGGGTCCAGATGAGCGGGCCCCGCCAGTTGACCGCCACCGTCTTGTCGAACTTGGAGGCGTCGATGCCGAGGGTGGGCCCGAAGTAGGGGTTGGTGGCCGCGTTGTTGACCAGGATGTCGACGGCCCCGAAGCGCTCGACGGTGGCGGCCACGCAGGCCCGCGCCTGGTCGGGATCACCGGCGTTGGCCGCGAACACCTCCACCTCGGCGGCCGAGCCGCCCATCCCCGCCGCCTCACGGGGCTCGTCGGCCACCGCCGACCGGATGGTGGCGGCCGTCTCCTCGAGCGCGTCGAGCTTGCGCGACGAGAGCATCACCGACGCCCCGCTGGTGGCGAACCGCTGGGCGATGGCCGCACCGATCCCCCGTGATGCGCCGGTGACCAATGCGACCTTGCCGTCCAGTCGGATGTCCATGGCCGCATGGTAGGAGGTGGGCCGACAGGCGCACCGACCCGGTGGTCGTGTCGCCCGCGGGCCCGAGTCGGGTCGGTGGGGCCGCCGCTACCGTGGCCGCGTGAACCGACTCGCCCACGAGACCAGCCCGTACCTGCGCCAGCACGCCGACAACCCGGTCGACTGGTACCCGTGGGGCGACGAGGCCTTCGCCGCCGCCTCGACCCGCGACGTGCCGGTGCTGCTGTCGGTCGGCTACTCCGCCTGCCACTGGTGCCACGTGATGGCGCACGAGTCCTTCGAGGACCCGGCCACCGCCGAGCTGGTCAACGAGCGGTTCGTGGCCATCAAGGTCGACCGGGAGGAGCGGCCCGACGTGGACGCCATCTACATGGACGCGGTCCAGGCCATGACCGGCCAGGGCGGCTGGCCGATGACGGTCTTCCTCATGCCCGACGGTCGACCCTTCTTCGGCGGCACCTACTTCCCGAAGACGGCCCGGGGCGGGATGCTGAGCTTCACCGACCTGCTGGGCCGCATCGACGAGCTGTGGCACACCCGGCGCGAGGACCTGGCCGACCAGGCCGCCCAGCTGACCGAGTCCATCGGCCAGGGCGCGTCGCTGCCCGCCGGCGACCAGATCCCCGGCCCCGAGGGCCTCGACGCGGCCTACGCCGGGCTGGCCGCGGCCTACGACCCGGAGTGGGGCGGGTTCGGGTCGGCGCCCAAGTTCCCGGGCACCATGAACCTCGAGGTGCTGCTGCGGGCCCACCAGCACAACCGGTCCCCGGCCACGCTGGCCATGGTCACCGCCTCGCTCGACGCCATGGCCGCCGGGGGCATCTACGACCACCTGGGCGGCGGCTTCGCCCGCTACTCGACCGACGAGCGCTGGCTGGTGCCCCACTTCGAGAAGATGCTCTACGACCAGGCGCTGCTGGCCCGCATCTACCTCCACGCCTGGCTGGTCACGGGTGAGGCCCGCTACCGCCAGGTCCTCGACGAGACCATCGACTACGTGCGGCGCGACCTGCGCCATCCGGCCGGCGGCTTCTACTCGGCCGAGGACGCCGACTCCCCCGACGGGCACGGCCACACGGTCGAGGGGCTGTTCCAGACGTGGACGCCGACCGAGGTGGCCGAGGTGCTGGGCCCCGACGCGCCGGCGGCCATCGACTGGTGGGGCGTGACCGACGAGGGCAACTTCGAGGGCCGCAACATCCTGTTCCGCCCCCGCGGCGCTGACCTGGTGCGACCGGCGGAGGTGACCCGGGCGCGGGCCGCGCTCTTCGAGCACCGCGAGCGCCGGCCCCGCCCGGGGCTCGACGACAAGGTGCTGACCGAGTGGAACGGCCTGATGCTGGCCACGCTGGCCGAGGCGGCGGCCGCCACCGGGCGCCAGGACTGGCTGGACGACGCGGTGGCCACCGGCGAGTTCCTGCTGGCCAACCTGCGCCGACCCGACGGGCGCTGGCTGCGCTCGTGGCAGGGCGAGGCCGCGTCACCCGACGGGCGCGCCGGCGAGGCGCCCGGGACGATCGGTCGGGCCCAGCACCTGGCCTACGCGGCCGACCACGCCGCCCTGGTCGACGCCTTCACCCGACTGGGGGAGGCCACCGGCCAGGCCCGCTGGATCGACCACGCCGGCCAGACCGCGGACGCCCTGGTCGACCTGTTCTGGGACGACGACCAGGGGGGCGTGTTCACCACCGGCCGGGACGCCGAGCCGCTGGTCACCCGCCCGAAGGACCTCCTGGACAACGCCACCCCGTCGGCCAACAGCCTCACGGCTGTGGCGCTGCTGCGCCTCTCGGCCCTGACCGGCCGGACGGACTGGGCCGACCGGGCCGAGGCCGTCCTGCGCCTGCTCGGACCGGCCGCGGTGCGCCACCCGACGGCGCTCGGACACCTGCTGGCCGCCCTCGACCTGTGGAACCACGGCACCACCGAGGTGGCCGTGGTGGGCGACCGACCGGACCTGGTCCGGGCGATCCGCGGCCGCTACCTGCCCAACGCCGTGCTGGCGTGGGGTGAGCCCTACCCGTCGCCGTTGTGGGACGACCGCACCGCGGGCCCGGACGGCACGGGGCAGGCCTACGTGTGCCGCCACTTCAGCTGTCAGGCGCCCGTGGGCACGCCTGAGGCCCTGGCCACCCAGCTCACGGGCTGAGGGCCTCACCGTCCGCCGGCCCCGGGTCAGCGACAGACGAAGGCGCCGGCGTGGCCGGTGATGCGGATGGCCCCGTCACGGGCGAGCCGATCGGTCACCAGCTCGTCGAACCGGGCCATGGTGGTGGCCCAGGCCGCGTCGTCGGTGCCCACGAACGCCAGGTCGCGCATGCTGGCGGCGAAGCGGATCAGCGGCTCGCGGTCGGGCACCACCAGCTGGCCGCGGTGCTCCCGCACCTCCACCTGGTCGAAGGCGCGGCGCAGGTCCTCGCCGCTGCGCTCGATGCTGAACCGGGTGGACGGGCGCACGAAGTCGGGCCGGCCGGCGGCCTCGCCCAGGAGGCGGTCGAACTCCACGAAGTGGTCGAGGGCGTTGGTGACGGCCAGGAACGTGCCGCCGGGCACCAGCACCCGGCGGACCTCGGCCAGGGTCCGGGCCAGGTCGGTCACGTGGTACAGCATGTGGTTTGCCATCACCACCTGCACCGAGCCGCCGCGCAGGGCCAGCGCCGTGGCGTCGGAGGCCACGGGGTGCACCGACGGCCCGGCCTGGCGGGCGGTGGACAACATGCCTTCCGACAGGTCCGCCCCGATCAGCGCCAGGGACGGCCGCCGGGCGCGCAGGCGGGCCAGGTGGGTGCCGGGGCCGCAACCCAGGTCGAGGACGACGCCGCGGTCGGGCCAGGTGATCTGGTCGAGCGTCCAGGCGTGGAAGTCCGGACGAGGGTCCTGGTAGTCGTAGATGGCCCGGCGGGCTTCGAGCTTGTCTGGCCCCGCGTAGGCGTGATGGCGCAGGAGGTCGAGGTCGGTGTCCGCCGCCGTGTCGTCGCTCATCGGCCCGGGTCGTCGGACCAGCCACCCCGGTGCAGGACGGACTCGACCGGTCGCCGTCCCCGAGCCAGCGACCGGCTGGGCCGGCCGTCGGTCGGGTCGGGGTAGCCCAGCGCGATGGTGCCGATGGGCTGGTACCCCGGCGGCACCCCCAGCTGGGCCAGCAACGCCTCCTGGTGGTCGAAGATGCCGAAGAAGAGGGCACCCAGCGACTCGTCCACCGCGGCGAGCAGCACGACCATGGCACTCATGGCCGTGTCCACCAACCAGTACGGCACCGCCCAGTCGGCGGTCGACTCCCCCAACCCCTGGGCGGCCTTGTCCGGCTCGGCGTAGCGGGCCACGTAGGCCTCCGGGTGGGCCAGCGGGATGATCAGCGCCGGCGCCCGCAGCAGACCGGGGTGGCCGAAGGCGGACCGTCGCGGCTCGGGCAGGGTGACGTCCCAGTAGCGGGCGGTCTGCTCAGCCCCCTCGAGGACGACGAACTCCCAGCCCTGGGTGAACCCGGCCGACGGCGCGTGGGTGGCCAGCTCGATCAGCCGCTCGATGGTGCCGGGCGGCAGCGGTCGGTCCCGGAAGGACCGGACCATGCGACGCCGTCGGACCGCCTCGGACAGCTCCACCGAGGTCGGGGGCGGGGTCGCGTCCGGGACGGGGCCGAGCTAGCCCAGCTTGGCCAGGCGCTCGGCCATGGCCCAGCTGAAGGCGATGAGCGAGTCGCCGCGCCGGGGATCCACCGAATCGAACAGGGCCAGCACGTCGGGGTCCTGGTCCTCGGGCTTGAGGCTCTCGTGGTCGAGGACCAACGGGAAGCTGCCATCGCCGGCGGTGGTGAAGTCGCGGTCGTTGTAGGCGTCGCTGTCGACCGCGAAGCGCTTGGCCAGGCGCCGACCCCAGGCCCGCTCCTCGCCCGTGGCCTTGTGGCCCGGGCGCGGCACGGTCTCGTCGAGCGCCTTGAACGCCTCGAAGCCACCGGCGTTGGTGAAGCGCGTGCCCACCAGCACGTCCTCGTCGGGGAAGGCCAGCACGGCTCGCCGGAACTGGTCGGTCATGATGCCCCGCAGCACGGCATCGCGCTTGGACGTGCGCCGCACCGACGCCAGGCCGATGAGCACGCACGGCGTGCCGCCGATGCGCTCGAGCGTGCTGAACGAGAAGCCCTTCAGCGCCCGGCCGTCGCGGGCCAGCGTGATCAGCACCCAGGCCTCGGCCTGCTTCGAGAGCAGACCGGCCTCGAATCGGGATGGGCCGTCGGCGCAGATGTCGGCCATCTCGGCCAGCTCGGCGTCGCTCAGTGCGGTGCAGTCCTTGGTCTCGACCTCGATTGCCATGCGCGCAGTTGCCCCCGGGTGGTCGGACGGGCCGGTGGAAGCCCTGGGATCGGACCCCTCTAGTCCAGCGGTCGCGGACGGTTCGCGCAACTCGAACCGGGCGGGGGGCTCGACCACGCTATGCCACCGGGCCCGACAGGTGCGGTCGGGGAACGCCCGCACCGGGGCACGCGGGTGATCAAGCGGCGATGGCGTCGGGCCCCAGCAGCACCCGGAGCTCGGCCATCAGCCCGGCCGAGGACTCGACGTCGAAGGCATCGGGAAGGCGCAGCACCTGGCGCTCGCCCAGGTGCAGGAACACCTGCGATTCGCCGGGGTGCTCGGCCAGCAGGGCCTTGAGCTGCTCGAGCAACGACTCGTCGAGGCGGTTGGGCGAGAGGCGGATGCGCACTGGCGGCGCCGCGTCGGTGATGGGCTCGAAGACGGTGAGCTCGAGCGCCATCACCTTGGGCGTGTCCTCCCGCCCGTCGATGCGACCCTTGACCACCACCACCGCGTCGTCGGCCAGCAGGTGCCCGTACTGCTGCATCGTCTTGGGGAACACCATCACCTCGATGGACGCCTGCAGGTCCTCGAGGACGAACACCGCCATCAGGTCGCCCTTCTTGGTCCACTTGCGCTGGAGGTTGGTGACCAGCCCGCCGACCACCCGCAGCGTGCCGTCCTCGACGCCTTCGAGCTCGGTGATGGTGCACTCGGTGCGCCGACGCAGCGCACCCTCGGCCCCCATCAGGGGGTGGTCGCTCACGTACAGCCCGAGCATCTCCTTCTCGAACCCCAGCCGGACCTTCTTGTCGAACTCGGTGCTGTCGATGGGCAGGCGGGTGGTGGACCCGACCGACGTCGACCCACCGTCGGCGCCGTCGCCACCCATGGTGGAGAACAGGTCGAACTGGCCCTTGGCCTCTTCGCGGCGACGGGCGACCACGTCGTCGATGATCCGCTCGTGGATGAGCAGCAGGCCCTTGCGGGCGTGGCCCATGGAGTCGAACGCACCCGCCTTGATGAGCGACTCGATCGTGCGCTTGTTGAGCACGCTCAGGTCGACCCGGTCGCAGAAGTCGTAGAAGTCGACGAAGGGCCCGTTGGCCTCGCGCTCGGAGAGGATCAGGCCCACCAGGCCCTCACCCACGTTGCGCACCGCGGACAGGCCGAACGGGATCGCCCCGGCGGTCTTGCCCGAGTCGTCGATCACGGCCGCGAAGTCGCTGACCGACACGTTCAGGTCGGGCACCTGCACCTCGATGCCCATCTGGCGGCACTCGTTGAGGTAGACGGCCGCCTTGTCCAGGTTGGTCTTGACGCTGGTCAGCAGGGCGGCGAAGTACTCCACCGGGTAGTTGGCCTTGAGGTAGGCGGTCTGGTAGGCGACCAGGCCGTAGCCGTAGGCGTGCGCCTTGGCGAAGGCGTAGTCGGCGAACGGCTCGATGATGTCGAACCAGCGCTCGCCCAGGTCGCGGCCGTAACCCGTGACCTCGCAGCCGGCTACGAACTTCTCGCGCTCCTTGCGGATCATCTCCGGCAACTTCTTGCCGCAGGCCTTCCGGAGGTTGTCGGCGTCCGCCAGGCTGTACCCGGCGAACTTCTGCGCGACGCGCATCAACGATTCCTGGTAGATCATGAGGCCGTAGGTGTCGCCCAGGACCTCCTCGGAATCTGGGTGCAGATAGACGGTCTCCTTGCGGCCGTTCTTGCGGTCGGCGTAGTCGTTGTGCATGTTGGCCGCCATCGGGCCCGGCCGGTAGAGCGCCACCAGGGCGGCCACGTCCTCGAACGAATCCGGGGCCAGCGAGCGCATGAGGGCGCGCATGGCCGTGCCCTCCAGTTGGAACACCCCGATGGAGTCGCCGGCCTGGAGCAGCTTGTAGGTCGCCGCGTCGTCGAGCGGGATGGCATCGATGTCGACCTCGGTCCCCCGGCTCTGGCGGATCAGGGCCACGGTGTCGGCGATGACGTCGAGGTTCCGCAGGCCCAGGAAGTCCATCTTGAGCAGGCCCAGGTCCTCCACGCCGTGCATCTCGTACTGGGTGACCACCGGGGCCAGCTCGGGATCCTGCCCGGCCTCGGGCTTGCGCTGGATGGGCAGGTACTCGGTGAGCCGCTCCTTGGTGATCACCACGGCGGCCGCGTGGATGCCGTCCTGTCGGCGCAGCCCCTCGAGGCCGCGGGCCACGTCGATCACCGACTTGGCGTCGGGGTCGGCCGCGTACATGTCGCGCAGCTCGCCCGCCATCTTGAAGCCGTCGGCGTACTTGGGATGCTCCTCGAGGCAGGCGTGCAGCGGCGTGTCGCGCCCCATGACCAGGGGCGGCATGGCCTTGGCCACCTTGTCGCCCACCACGTACGGGTAGCCCAGCACCCGTGCCGCGTCGCGCACCGCGGCCCGGGCCTTGATGGTCGAGAAGGTGACGATCTGGGCCACGTGGTCACGCCCGTAGCGCTCGGCCGCGTAGCGGATCATCTCGTCGCGGAAACGGGCCTCGAAGTCCATGTCGATGTCGGGCATGGAGATGCGGGACGGGTTGAGGAACCGCTCGAACAGCAGGTCGTAGCGGATGGGGTCGAGGTCGGTGATCCGCAGGCAGTAGGCCACCGCGCACCCGGCCGCGCTGCCTCGACCCGGACCCACCCGCACGCCCTGGTCCTTGGCGTGCTTGATGAGGTCCCACACGATCAGGAAGTACGACGAGAAGCCCATGTCCCCGATGACCTTCAGCTCGAAGGCCAGCCGCTCGACCACCTCGTCGGCCAACTGGTCGCCCCAGCGCTGGCGGGCGCCGGCGAAGGTCAGGTGCTCGAGGTAGGCCGCGGCGTCGGCGAAGCCCTCGGGGATCGGGAAGTCGGGCAGCTGCGGCTTGCCGAAGCTGATCTCCACGTTGGCCCGCTCGGCGATCCACAGCGTGTTGTCGCACGCCTCGGGCACCTCGGCGAACACGCCTCGCATCTCGCTGGCCGTCTTCAGGTAGTGCTGGTCGCCGTGGAACTTGAAGCGGTCGGGGTCGCTCATGAGGGCGCCGGTCTGCACGCACAGCAGGGCGTCGTGGGCGGCGTGGTCGCCCTGGTCGGTGTAGTGGCTGTCGTTGGTGGCCAGCAGCGGCGCCCCGATCCTGCGGGCGATCTCGAGCAGCTTGGGGTTGGTCAGGCGCTGCTCGGGGATGCCCTGGTCCTGCAGCTCGATGAACAGGTTGTCCCGACCGAAGATGTCCTGGAGGCGGGCCGCCTTCTCGAGCGCCTCGGCCTCGTCCCCCTTGAGCAGGGCCTGGAGCACCTGGCCGCCCAGGCAGCCGGTGGTGACGATGAGGCCCTCGTGGTGCGACTCGAGCAGCTCCCAGTCGACCTTGGGCTTCATGTAGTAGCCCTCGAGGTAGGCCCGGCTCGAGAGCTGGATCAGGTTGCGGTAGCCGGTCTCGTTCTCGGCCAGCGCGGTCAGGTGGTAGTAGGCCTTGCGCCCGCCCTCGGAGTCGCCCCCGGAGTCGTCGACCCGGCCCCGGCGCGCCGGTCGCTCGGAGCGCTGCTCGTAGGCCTGGTAGAACTCCGTGCCGATCACCGGTGTGATGCCCTGGTTGCGACACGCCTGGTAGAAGTCGAGGACCCCGTACATGTTGCCGTGGTCGGTGATGCCCAGGGCAGGTTGCCCGTCGGCTGCGGCCTTGGCCACCAGCGCCTCGATCCGGGCCGCGCCGTCCAGCATCGAGAACTCGGTGTGGGTGTGCAGATGGGCGAACGAATCAGCCACGTCGGGTTCGCTTCAGTTCTCGGAGCTCGGGTCGATGGGTATGAGGCACCAGCCGAGCACGGGTTCCCGGCATATCCACAGGTTTGTCCACAGTTGTGGACGACTTACACGGATGTGATTCGGGTGCCCGGGGCCCCGGATCACACCGCTGTGATTTGGAGGGTAGCCGGTCCGGGCGGGGCGTGCGCAGGTCCGCGGGCGAGCTCGTCCTGACCTGCCTCGACGGGCCCTGAGCCACGGGCTTCAGAGGTAGGTGCCCGGACGCTCCTCGGATGGCCGGGGCCCGGATGGCAGCTGGTTGCGCATGTTCTCGAGCTGCTGGCGAGCGGCCATCTGCTGGGCGAACAGTGTGGCCTGGATGCCGTGGAAGAGCCCCTCCAACCAGCCCACCAGTTGGGCCTGGGCCAACCGCAGCTCGACGTCGCTGGGGGCGGCTTCGTCGTCGAAGGGCAGGGCCAGGCGCCCGAGCTCGTCACGCAGATCCGGCGACAAGGCAGAGCCGAGCTCGGTGATCGAGGTCTGGTAGATGGCCTTGAGCCGCTCGCGCCCGGGCTCGTCCAACTCGGTGGTGCGCACCTCTTCGAGGAGCTGCTTGATCATCGAGCCCACCCGCATGACCTTGGCCGGCTCGGTCACGAACTCGCCGTCGTCGGGGGCCTCCTCTCCGGGCGTGGCCCCATCCGCCGACGGGTCCGGCGCGGTGACCCCGTCGGGGTGCAACAGCTCAGGCAGGTCTGGGAGCTCGCTCATGCCCGCAACCTAGCTTCCTGGCCCTCCGGTCGGACAAGCCTCCCTCCGCATGCGAATCTGACCCTCGAAATCCGCGAAACCAGCGGGGCAAAGATGCCCGATTCGTGGGGGTTGGTGGCCGGTCAGGCGTAGTGGGCGAGGAGAGGGACGCGCATCTCGGCCGGGGTGAGCGAGCCGTGCCGGCTGATCAGCTCGAAGGGGCCGCTGTCGTCGCGGTCGAAGAAGGCGACCGTTCCCTTGGCCACCAGGGCCACGTCGCCCAACCGCCCCCGGGCCGCGTCCGTCACCTCCGGGCCCAGCCAGCCCTCGTCGATCATCTGGTCACGACCCACCACCCAGGCCTGGTCCCGGTGGTGGGCCCGGGCGGCCTCCAACAGGGCCTGGGCGCGACCGGGCCGGGCGTGCAGCCAGCGGAACCGACCCTCGCCCGACTGGAGCGAGAGCTGCTCGAACACGTCGCGGTCGAGGGCCACGATCTCGTCGCCGACCACCACCTGCCCGTGGTCGCAGGTGACCACCATCGCCGCACCGGCGGGCAGGGCGGCAGCCAGGTCGCCCACCAGCCGGTCGACGTAGGCCACCTCCGCATCGAAGTGCTCGGCCAGCCCGTACTCGTGGGCCACCTTGTCGATGCCCTCGTAGTAGGCGTACACGAACGGCTCGCCCGCCCGCAGCAGCCGGCTGGCCTCGACCACCAGGCTCGAGCTCACGCGGTAGCCGTGGAAGCGCACGCCGTCGAGGTGGGCGGCGGTGAAGCCGCTGGCCCGGAAGTCGGCCCGGGTGACTGCCGGTGGGCGCTGGCCCCCGAAGGCGGGCGTGGGCTGCAGCTTCTCGGGCGGGATCCGATTTCGGGCGTCGCGGCCGGCCACCGACCAGCGCAGCACGTTGAGCACCGACCCGTCGACCGCCACGCGGTAGCCGACCACGCCGTGGACCCCGGGCGGGAGCCCGGTGGTGATCGAGGTCATGGCCGTGGACGTGGTGGAGGGGGCCACGGTCAGGATCGGCCCCCCGTCCATGCCCGACAACATCGGAGCCAGGGCGCGGCGCTCGACCAGCTGCTCCCACCCGAGGCCGTCGAGCACGAGCAGCAGCACCTGGTCCGCCTCGGCCACCCGGGCGGGGAACCAGTCGGGCCACACCTCCGGCGGCTCCAGCAGGGTGGGCGCCACGTTGCACACGCAGGCGCCGCCGTAGTCCGGCAACAGCGGGAGATCGGTGGGGACGGCCTCGGGCGTGGCGGGTCGGTCGCCGGGCGCCTGGCTGTCGCGAGCACCGATCGGATGGGCCACCGCGCTTCCTTTCGTGGAGCACGCAGGCTAGCCCGGGCAGAACCCGCACGGGCCGGCCGCGCCCTACGATGGAGGCCGTGAAGGTGTCGACCCGCGGCGACTACGCCAGCCGAGCCCTGCTCTCGCTCGCCCTCCACGGGCCCGAGGCCGGCCCGACGTCGGTGCGCGACATCGCCGAGCGCACCGGCCTGCCCCAGCCCTACCTGGAGCAGATCCTCCTGGCCCTCAAGGGCGCTGGGCTGGTGCGGTCCAAGCGCGGCGTGGGCGGTGGCTACGTGCTGGCCCGCGACCCCGCCCAGATCCCGCTCAGCGCCATCATCGAGCGCGGTAGACGGACCGATCGTGGCCGGCGACTTCGGCGAACCCCACACCAACGGCGCCTGCGACCACGAGGGCCAGTGCGTGCTGCTCACCGTGTGGGCCGACGTGGGCGAGCACATGCGCCACTACCTCGAGGCGCTCACCCTGGCCGACATCGTGGCCATGGCCCGGGGCCAGGCCCCCTGGCCGACCAGCGCGGCCCCCGCGCCGGCTCCCGAACCCGTCTGACCAACGCGCCAGGCCGGTCAGGCCGGTCAGGTCAGGTCATTCGAGCTGGTCGAGCACCGCGGCCAGGTCGGCGGGCAGCGGCGAGGTGAAGGCCAGGGCCTCGCCGGTGACGGGATGGGCCAGCTCCAGGCTGGCCGCGTGCAACCACGGTCGCGGCAGGGGCAGGCTCGAGCGGGCCCCGCCGTAGCGCTCGTCGCCCACCACCGGGTGGTCGATGGCGGCCAGGTGCACCCGGATCTGGTGCGTGCGCCCCGTCTCGAGCCGGCAGGCCAGGTGCGACACCAGCACGGGGTGGTGGAAGGTGCCGAGCACCTGGTAGCGGGTCCGGGCCTCCTTGCCCGAGGCGGTCACGGCCATGCGGGTGCGGGTGCGGGTCGAGCGGCCGATGGGGGCGTCGACCAGGCCCCGCTCGTTGTCGAGCTCGCCCCACACCAGCGCCTGGTACCCACGTGAGACCTGGTGGTCGGCCAGCTGGGCCACCAGGGCGGCGTAGGCCACCCCGGTGCGGGCCACCAGCAACAGGCCCGAGGTCCCCTTGTCGAGGCGGTGCACGATGCCGGGCCGCTGGGGATCACCCACGCCGGCCAGCTCGGGGAACCGGGCCAGCAGGCCCTGCACGAGCGTCCCGTCGAGGTTGCCGGCCCCGGGGTGGACCACCAGACCTGCCGGCTTGTCCACCACGATCAGGTCGTCGTCGGCGTGCACCACCACCACGTCCACCTGGTCGTCGGCCCGAGGAGCGTCGTCGGGCGCCTCCGACTCGACCTGGGCCTGCACCCGCTGACCGGCTTGCAGCCGCCGCGACCACGCGTCGACCACCTGGCCGTCCACCTGCACCAGACCGGCGGCCACCCAGCCGGCCGCCTCGGCCCGGCTCACCCCCGCCACCATGGCCACGAAGCGGTCCACCCGGTCGCCGGCCAGCACCTCGGGCACCACCTCGTCGATCACGACGCCGGCGCTCCCGGTGGCTCGCCAGCCGGCCGGAAGACGGTGACCACGATCAACAGGATGGCCCCGATCACCACGCACGAGTCGGCCACGTTGAAGATGGGCCACCACTGGAAGTCGATGAAGTCGACCACCCCACCGCCCAGGAACCCGCCTCCCCCGCGCAGGGCCCGGTCGATGAGGTTGCCCAGCGCGCCGCCCAGCACCAACCCGACCGCCACCGCCCCCAGCCGATCGGACACGCCTGCGCCCTGCCAGACCACCACCCCGACCACGGCGAGGGCGGCCAGCCCCACCAGCGCACCGCGACCCCCGGCCATGCTGAAGGCGGCCCCCGTGTTGCGGGTCAGGTTGAGTCGCAGGGTCCACACCACGTGGATGGTGTGGGTGCGCAGTGCGTTGAGGGCCCACCACTTGGTGAGCTGGTCGACGGCGATCACCGTCGCGGCCACGGCCAGGATCAGCCGCCAGTGCCGGGTCTGACCGGCCCGCCCGGGAGCGTCGGTCGCATCCGGGCCGTCGGTCACGGAGGGATCAGCGGCGGCCGAAGCCGCCGACCTTGTACTCGACGCGCTCGCGTGCCCACGGGATGGCCTTGAGGCGCTCGCGGGGGATGGGCAGCCCCGACACCTCGCAGATGCCGTAAGTGCCCAGCTCGATCTTGTGGAGGGCGTGGTCGATCTCCTCGACCTGGGACCGGGCCTGGTGGCTGAGGGCCAGGTCGCGCTCGCGCTCGACGGCCAGCGTGTCACCCTCGCCCGACTCCTCGTCGAACTGCACGTCACCCGGCTCGCGCTGCTCGGCCAACGAGTCGGCCTCGGCCTTGAGCGAGTCGGCCTGGCGCAGGTAGGTGGCCCGCTCGTCGATCAGGACCTGGCGCTGGCTCTCGGCGAACTTGCGATCGGCGGCGCTCATCTTGCGGGTGGCCGGAGCCGCCTTCTTGGCCGGCGTCGAGTTGACCGGTGCCGCCTTCTTGGTGGACTTGGCCGCGACCTTGGCCGGAGCCGCCTTGGTGGCCGCCTTCCTGGTCGACTTGGCCGCGGCCTTGGCCGGAGCCGCCTTGGTGGCCCGCGACTTGGCGGCCGCCTTGGCCGGAGCCGCCCGGGTCGCCGACGACTTGGCGGTCGTCTTGGCCGCCTTGGACGCGCCCGCCTTCTTGGCGGTGGCCGTCGACGACGAGCGGGATGCCGGCGTCTTGGCCGCCGCCGCGGTCTTGGACGCCTTCACCGAAGCGGCGCTGGTTGCTCTGGGCATGGCATGTCCTCCCGGTCCCCAACGCAAAGAGTGCGGAAATATAGGCGTTCAACCCCACCAGGGTCAAGACCAGAATTGGGGACCTCCACCCCGATCGTCGGGGTGGGCCCACCCCCTAGGCTGGAACGATGCCCTTCGGTCCCACCGATCCCGAGTTCGACCTGGTCTCGCTCGAAGAGGCGGCGCTGGCCCGGTGGCGCACGCATGACGTGGTGGCCGAGTCGCGGCGCCTGCGCAAGGACGCCGAGCCCTGGATCTTCTACGAGGGCCCCCCGACGGCCAACGGCCGCCCCGGGCTGCACCACGTGTGGGCCCGGGTGTTCAAGGACCTCTACCCCCGGTTCCAGACCATGCGGGGCAAGGCCGTCCCCCGCAAGGGCGGGTGGGACTGCCACGGCCTGCCGGTCGAGCTCGAGGTGGAGAAGGCGCTCGGCCTGCACTCCAAGCACGAGATCGAGGCCTACGGCGTGGCCGCCTTCAACCAGCACTGCCGCGATTCGGTGCAACGCTACGTCGAGGACTGGTCGGCGCTCACCACCCGCTCCGGCACCTGGATCGACACGGCCGATGCCTACTGGACCCTGTCCAACGACTACGTCGAGTCGGTCTGGTGGCTGCTCTCGCAGCTTTGGCAGAAGGACCTGCTCTACGAGGGCCACAAGGTCAGCCCCTACTGCGCCCGCTGCGGCACGGCGCTGTCGTCCCACGAGCTGGGCCAGCCCGATGTGTACCGCGACATCGTCGACCCCAGCGTCTACGTGCGGTTCCCGCTGGTCGATGTGGGGCCCGAGCACCAGGACCTGGCGGACGCCGACCTGCTGGTGTGGACCACCACCCCCTGGACCCTCATCTCCAACGTGGCCGCGGCCGTGGGCCCCGACATCGACTACGTGCGGGTCCCGGCCGAGGTGTTCGACAGCACCGGCAACGACCTGGTCGTGGCCACCTCCCGCCTGCCCGAGGGCATCGACGCGGCCACCGTGGCCTCGGGGACCTGGACGGGCCACGAGCTGGTCGGGCTGCACTACCGGCGCCCCTTCGAGCTGCTGGCGGTCCCCCACGAGTCCGACGCCTTCCGGGTGGTGGCCGCCGACTACGTCAGCACCGATGACGGCTCCGGCATCGTGCACCAGGCGCCGGCCTTCGGCGAGGAGGACGCGGCCGTGGCCCGGGTCGAGGGCCTGCCCATGCTCAACCCGGTCGATTCCGACGGCGCCTTCGACCATCGCGTGCCGCGCTGGCAGGGCCAGTTCGTCAAGGACGCCGACCCCGACATCGTGTTCGACCTGGCCGACCGCGACCTGCTGGTTCGCGAGCAGCCCTACGAGCACAGCTACCCCCACTGCTGGCGTTGCGGCACCCCGCTCATCTACTGGGCCAAGACGTCCTGGTTCGTGCGCACCTCGTCGCGCACCGAGGAGCTGCTGCGCGAGAACGAGACCATCAACTGGCAGCCCGACCACATCAAGCACGGTCGCTTCGGCAAATGGCTCGAGGGCAACATCGACTGGGCGCTGTCACGCGACCGCTACTGGGGCACCCCGCTGCCCATCTGGCGCTGCGCCGAGGGGCACGAGCGGTGCATCGGATCGGTGGCCGAGCTCAGCCAGGCCGCAGGTCGCGACCTGTCCGACCTCGACCTGCACCGGCCGTACGTGGACGAGATCACCTTCGACTGCGACCAGTGCGGCCAGCGCAGCCGGCGGGTCGAGCCGGTGCTCGACGCCTGGTTCGACTCCGGGTCCATGCCGTCGGCCCAGCTGCACTACCCGTTCGAGGGCACCGAGGCGTTCGACCGTGCCTTCCCGGCCGACTTCATCTGCGAGGCCATCGACCAGACCCGGGGATGGTTCTACTCGCTGCTGGCCGTGAACACGCTCGTGTTCGACCGGGCGCCCTACCGCAACGTGGTGTGCCTGAACCTGATCGTGGACGAGAACGGCCAGAAGATGTCCAAGTCCAAGGGCAACATCATCGCCCCGTGGGACATCTTCTCGACCCAGGGCGCCGACGCCTTGCGCTGGTACTTCTTCTCGTCGGGCCAGCCCTGGACGCCGCGGCGGGTCTTCCCCGACGGCATCCGCGAGTCGACACGCCAGACGCTGCTCACCCTGTGGAACGTCTTCTCGTTCTTCACCACCTACGCCGACCTCGATGGCTGGGAGCCCGGGGGTGACCACCGCCCGCCCACCCACGTCCTCGACCGGTGGATCCTGGGCGAGCTCGACGACACCGTGGCGCAGGTGACCGCCGCGCTCGAGGGCTTCGACGCCCTGGTCGGATCCACCCGCCTGGCCGCCTTCATCGACGACCTGTCCAACTGGTACGTCCGGCGTTCCCGGCCGCGCTTCTGGCGCAACCGCGAGGCCGACGCCCACGCCACCCTGCACGAGTGCCTGGTCACGGTGGCCCAGCTGCTCGCCCCCTTCTGCCCCTTCCTGGCCGATGCCATCTACCCCGTGCTGACCGGCCAGGTGTCGGTGCACCTCAGCGACTGGCCCGCCGACCAAGGCCGCCACGACGCCGGCCTGGCCGCCCAGGTGGCGGCGTCGCGTCGGCTGGTGGCCCTGGGCCGCTCAGCTCGCACCGAGTCCAAGGTGAAGGTGCGCCAGCCCCTGGGTCGGGCCCTGGTGCTGCACCCCGGGGTCGATCTGGACGAGGCCATCGACGCCGAGATCCGCTCCGAGCTCAACGTGCGCACGCTCGAGCGCATCGACACCCTGTCGGGGCTGATGAGTTGGGTGGTGGTGCCCAACTTCCGGGTCCTGGGGCCCCGCCTCGGCCCACGCGTCAACGAGGTCAAGGCCGCCCTGGCCCAGGCCGACGGATCGGCGCTGCACCAGGCGCTGAACGAGCAGGGCTACGTGGAGATCGCCGGCGAGCGCCTGGAGGCGTCCGACGTCGAGGTCCGGGCCGAACGCCACGAGGCGTTCGCCCTGGCCGAGGACGGCGGGTGGGCGGTCGCCCTCGACCTCGAGATAGACGACGACCTGCGCGCCGAGGGCCACGCCCGCGAGCTGATCCGCGGGCTCAACAACCTGCGCAAGGAGCTGGGCCTGGCCATCTCCGACCGCATCCGGGTCACCATCGAGGTGCCCGACGAGATGCGCGCAGCCCTCGACGCCCATCGCGCCTGGATCGCGGCCGAGGTGCTGGCCGAGGTGCTGGCCGACGGCGCCGGTCAGCACGTGGTGGTGATCGACGGCGCCGAGGTGCGCGCCTCGATCAGCCGGGTCGACTGACCGACCGGGTCAGCGCCGCCGACCGAAGCGACCGCGCCCGGCGATCGTGGGATCGTCGAGGTCGCGCTCGAAGAAGGCCCGCATGGCCGCGTCGGCCTGCTCGTCGGGCTCGCCCAAGGCGTCGTCGTCCCGGCCGAACAGGTCGCCGCTGGATGCATTCGAGGCGGGGTCGGCCGGGCCCCGGTTCTCGGGGGCGGGATCGCCGGCGAAGAGCTGCGCCTCGACCCGCTTGGGGTCGGCCGGCGGCGCGTCGAGGAAGATGGTGTCGCGGGCTCCCGCCTCGGCGGCCACCTCGTCGGGCGCCACCAGCGGCACCAGCTCGGGCTGGGGGCGCGGCACATCGCCGGGTGCCTCGGAGGCCACCGTGGGCATGGCCACGGTGTCGGCCAGCACCACCGGCTGGTCCTCGGCCGGAGGGGGTTGGGGCAGCGGGGCCAGGTCCTCGGTGGTGATGATGGGCTGGGGAGGCCCGGGAGCCGCGGCCGGCGGTTCGAGCGACGACGTGCCCTCGTCGATGCCCGAGCGGGCCACCTCGGCCGAGGCGAGCACCGGTTCGGCCGCCCCGGCGTCGGGCTCGGCTTCGGCTTCGGCTTCGGCTTCGGCTTCGGCCGGGTGCAGGGCGGCCGAAGCCGCGTCGGCCTCCGTCGCGCTGGCCGCGACCGACGCCACCTCGTCGGCGTCGGGCTCGGCCTCGCCGCGCAGACCCGGCAGGTCCACCTCGGGCACCGGGGTGTCATGCAGCTCGGGCGTGGGCGCCAGGCGGAGCCCGCCGGGATCGTCCAGGGCGGCCCGCACCGACTCGACGCGCACCCGCAGGCGGTCGCGCTCGCCGTCGAGGTGCGCTCGCAGGGCGTCGACGTCGGCTTGCAGATCGGCCTTGGCCGCGGCCAGCGCCTCGACCTGCTCGGTCAGCTCCCGAGCGCGCTCCTCGGCAGCGGCATCGGCCTTCTTGTGGGCCTTGAGCAGCAGGCGCTCGCGTTCCTGCTCCGCCTCGGCCAGCAGGTTGACGGACTTGGCCCGGGCGTCGGCCACGGTCTGGGTGGCGGTGGCGTTGGCTTCCTCGATGGCCTGGTCGGCCGCCCGCTGGGCCAGGACCAGCACCTTGGCCAGCTCCTCGTCGACCGGGATGGCCGCGGCGCCCGCCTCACCCGAACCACCCGCCCCCCGCAGGCGCTCGAGCTCGGCCTCGGCGGCCGACTGCGCCCGCTTGGCCTCGGCCACCTGGGCGGTGGCCGACTCGGCCTGCTCGGTGGCGGCGCGCAGCTTCTCCGCCAGCTTGGCCACCGCCTCGTTGATGCGCTCGAGGTAGTTGTCCACCTCTTCGGGGTCGTAGCCCCCCTTGCGCAGTTGGGTGAACTTCACGTCGGTGAGGAGCTGGGGAGAACCATCCATGACCTCGGATGGTACCCATGCCGCCAGGCCAGCGCGACGATCCCGGAGATCGTGGGCGAAGAGCCAGAGGTCAGGCGACGGGGTCGGGGCCCCCGGCGCCCAGCGATGAGCCTCGCGGGCGAAGAGCCAGAGGTCAGGCGACGGGGTCGGGGCCCCCGGCGCCCAGCGATGAGCCTCGCGGGCGAAGAGCCAGAGGTCAGGCGACGGGGTCGGGGCCCCCGGCGCCCAGCGATGAGCCTCGCGGGCGAAGAGCCAGAGGTCAGGCGACGGGGTCGGGGCCCCCGGCGCCCAGCGATGAGCCTCGCGGGCGAAGAGCCAGAGGTCAGGGGATGATGCGCAGCAGCACGATGATGGCGAGCATCAGCAACATGGGCGACAGGTCGAGGCCCATCCCGCCCATGCGCATGGGCGGCAGCACCGCCCGCAGCGGCGCCAGCACCGGCTCGGTCACGGCGTACAGGCCCCGCTGGACCGTCGCCATGGCGCCGTCAGGGTTGATGGGGAACCAGCTCAAGATGGCGCGGGCGAACAGGATCAGCAGGTAGAGCGTGAGCAGGTCGGCGATGATGGGCCACATGGGGGGCGACGGTGCTCAGGCGTCGTGCAGGCCGCGCTCTTGGAGGCGCCGCCGCTCCTCGGGCGACACCTCGACGTTGCTCGGCGTCAGCAGGTACACCTGGTGCGCCACCTTCTCCATCTGGCCACCCAGGCCGTAGCAGAGGCCGCTGGCGAAGTCGATGAGGCGCCGGGACAGGTCGCGGTCGACGCCCTGCAGGTTCACGATCACCGGCTGGGAGGCCTTGAACCGATCGGCCACGTCCTGGGCCTGGTTGAAGGAGCTGGGGGCCACCACGAAGGGCTTGGCCGTGGGTGTGGCCGGCACCGGACGCACCACCGTGCGCGGCTTGGGGTTGGCCTCGGCCGCGCCCGGGTTGGGCAGCGGCCGCACGGCCGACACCTCGGCGGCCGGCTCGGGCGGGGCCGCCTGGGTCACCGGCCGGGGCCGGGCAATCGTGGCGGAGCGGGGGCCGGCCGAGGCTGGCTCACGCGGCGCGGCGGCGGGCGGAGGCGCGGCCGACGGCCGTTCCTCGGGTGCCTCGTAGTCGTCGTACTCGTCGTCAGGTCCAAGTCCGAGGTAGAGCATGGACTTGCGCCAAATCGAAGCCATCCGGTCCTCCTGCGCCGCGCGACCCGTGGCTGCGGTCCCCGGTGCTGATCGTGCTCGTCTCCGACGACTCTAGTGACTCCCGCGCCGGTCCAGATGTGCACCACGCCGATCGACCGCTCGCGATCGGCCCCGATCAGCCCATCCGGCGGGGCGGACGGGGACCGAACAGGTCGCGGCCCACCCGCACCTGCGTCGATCCTTCGGACACCGCCACCTCCAGATCGGCGCTCATGCCGATCGAGCGCTCGGGCAGGTCCAGGCGATCCGCCAGCTCCACCAGACGTCGGAACCCGGGCCGGGCGGCCTCGGCCGCACCCGCCGGCCCGACCCCCATCAGGCCGCGGACGTCGAGGCCCAGGACACGGCACCGGTCGACCAGGGCGGCGGCTTGGTCGGGAGGGCAGCCTCCCTTCTGGGGCTCGCCGGACAGGTCGAGCTGCACCAGCACGGCAGCGCCCGGGTCGCGCCGGGCGATCTCCGCGGCCAGATCGGCCCGATCCACGCTGTCCCAGCAGGCCACCAGGCCGGCCAGGCTGCGCACCTTGTTGCGCTGGAGGCGCCCGATGAAGTGGATCTCGGGTGGGGTGCGGGCCGGTTCCCGGGCCAGCTCGGCCGCCTTGGCCACCAGCTCCTGGGCGTAGTTCTCCCCCACCCGCACCAGCCCGGCATCCACCGCGGCCCGCACGGCATCGGCGCCGAAGCCCTTGGTCACGGCCAGGA
Organism: uncultured Microthrixaceae bacterium; assembly: GCA_963785815.1. Taxonomy (GTDB): domain Bacteria; phylum Actinomycetota; class Acidimicrobiia; order Acidimicrobiales; family Acidimicrobilacustridaceae; genus UBA4742. Next base: position 1,169,792 of record CAWAWN010000003.1, on the reverse strand, counting down.
TCGCCACCTCGGGTCCCCCACCGGCGACTTGGATCCGCCGTCGCACGTCCGCCACGCGGTCGGCCAGGTCTGGCCAGGGGGTCACGAGCCGAGGGCCGCGTCGTCGGTGGGCTCGCGCCAGATGGCGGTGGCCATGCGCTCGGCCTCGGCCCGAGCCCGGTAGGAGTACCAGCGATCGGGCTGCTCGGCCGTGCACGGCGCCAAACTCCGGGGCCGGCGGTGGGCATCGGGCAGCTCCCGGAACGGCACGCCGAGCCCGGCCAGGAACAGCTCCCCCAGATCCAGCCCGGCGGATCCGGTGGCGGTGGTGGCTCGCACCCGGTCGCCGTGGCGAGCGGCCAGGCGGTCGAGGTCCCGGGCGCCGAACTCGTAGCAGGCACCGCAGATGAAGGGCCCGACGTGGTGCTGGACCACCGACGCCCCCAGGTCGTGCATGGCGTCCACGGTGCGGCCCACCACGCCTGCCTCCAGCCCCCGCCAGCCGGCGTGCGCCACCCCGATGATCCCCTCCGGGCTGTGCAGCGTCACGGCCAGGCAGTCGGCCGTCTGGATGGCCAGCACCAGGCCGGCCTCGGCGGTGACCAGGGCGTCGGCCTCAGACCCGGTCACCGCCGCCGCGTTGTCGGCGGTGACGGTGACGACCCGCGCGCCGTGCACCTGGCGCAACCAGACCCAGGGGCGGTCCGCCACGGCTCGGCGACGGACCGCCAGGCCCTCGGGCTCGGCGGTGATGGCGAGATCGCCCTCGTCTCGGGTGGTGGTGTGGCGCAGGATGACGCCGAAGTCGCCGCTGGCGACCCAGTCAGCCATCGCGCCAGCGTAGGGAGCGTGGCGCGCGACGGGGACTACTTCAGGAACGACGGGACGTCGAAGTCGTCGCCGTCGGCCTCGATGTCGAGGTCGTCGTCGTCGGCGCCGCCGAACACGTCGGTGACCGGCTCGAGGTCGCCCCGGCGGGCCCGTCCTGAGGCCACGGCCTCGCCGGCCCGGGCCTTGGGGTCGTCCCAGCGGTCGAAGCCGGCGGCGATGACGGTCACCCGCACCTCGTCGCCCATCTCGTCGTCGATGACGGTGCCGAAGATGATGTTGGCGTCGGCGTGGGCCACCCCGTGGATGACCTCGGCGGCCTCGTTGACCTCGAACAGGCCCAGGTCGCTGCCACCGGCGATGGTCAACAGGATGCCCCGCGCCCCTTCGATGGAGGCCTCGAGCAGCGGGCTGGAGATGGCGGCCCGGGCCGCGTTGAGGGCCCGGCCCTCGCCCGAGCCGTAGCCGATGCCCATGAGGGCCGACCCGGCGTCGTTCATGATCATGCGGACGTCGGCGAAGTCGGTGTTGATGAGGCCGGGCGTGGTGATGAGGTCGGTGATGCCCTGCACGCCCTGGAGCAGCACCTCGTCGGCCATCTTGAAGGCGTTGAGCACCGACGTCTTCTCGTTGGACACGGTGAGCAGCCGGTCGTTGGGGATGACGATGAGGGTGTCGACCTTCTCCTTGAGGCGCTGGATGCCCGCCTCGGCCTGCACGGAGCGGCGTCGGCCCTCGAACCCGAAGGGTCGGGTGACCACACCGATGGTCAGCGCGCCGAGGGCCTTGGCCATCTCGGCGATGACCGGCGCGGCGCCCGTGCCGGTGCCGCCGCCCTTGCCGGCGGTGATGAACACCATGTCGGCGCCCTTGAGCACCTCTTCGATCTCTTCGCGGTGCTCCTCGGCGGCCTGGCGACCCACCTCGGGGTCGCTGCCGGCCCCCAGCCCTCGGGTCAGCTCCCGGCCGATGTCGAGCTTCACGTCGGCGTCGCTCATCAGCAGCGCCTGGGCGTCGGTGTTGACCGCGATGAACTCGACGCCCTTGAGCCCGGCGTCGATCATGCGGTTGACGGCGTTGACGCCACCGCCCCCGATGCCCACGACCTTGATGACGGCGAGATAGTTCTGCGGGTTGCCGGACACGGTGGCTACCTCCGGGGTGGTTGCCGTGGGTGGTGGGGGGTGGTCGGGACCAGGGTGGGCGGGTCGAGCGGGTGGAGGGGGCGACGCCGGAGCACCGCCGACCGCGAACAGCCGGCCGTCGTCGGGCCGATCGGTCACGGGTTCTCGCCCCCGACCGGTCGACCGCGAACCCTCGACCTGAGGTTGAGAGTTATGTCAACCTCAGATTGCGGTTGACAGCGTAGGGGTCCGGGCTGGCCCCGGTCAACACCATCGCCCCGGCGGGTCCGTGGCCGCCCGGTGGCGGGCCGCAGGGGTCGTGGGTGAGCGATCACGCGCCTGGCGTCCGGGTCACGGTGATGGCATCGGGGACGCAGGCGTCGACCACCGCCAGGCCCCGATCGTCCACCCGGGCGAAGAAGGTGGTCAGGCCGCTCAACTTGGTGGCCAGGTCGACCGGTTGGCACAGCTGCACGGTGCCGCTGGGCTGGAGGGCCAGCGAGATCGAGCCATCCCCGCCCACCGTGATGCCGCCCGCCCCCACCCTCGTGCGCAGACCCGGTGTCAGGTCACCCACGACGGCCAGCGGCGCAGCCAGGCCCGCACCGAAGGTGGCACCGGGTGCCACCGGCGCCACGCCGGACACGGCCACCACCCCGGCGGGCACGGCCCCGACCACGGCCAGGGCGCGTCGATGGACGTCGGCCAGCACCCACCGGGACGGGCCATCGGCCACGGCCACCACGGGCGCCCGCTCGGTCACGGCCACGTGGGCGACGCCGTCCCAGCCCACGCCCACCCGGGCGGTGGCCACCCAGGGCTGGCGGAGGAGGCGCTGGCGGGCCGCAGCCTCGTCCACGTCGACCAGGTGCTGGCCGGTCCGGATGCCAGCCAGCCGGGCGACCTGGGCCGCGGGCAGGTGGGGCGTGGCGGTGATCACCACCCGATGCACCGACAGCAGCGAGCTGTGGGTGATGAACCAGCCCAGGCCGACCACCGCCACCACCAACGCCACCACCGTGGCACGCCCCCGGCGCTGGCGTTGGCGCTCGGAGTCGACCTGGTCGCGACGGGCCTGGATGCGCGGGTCGACCGCCACCTCGGGCCCGTCGTGGTCGCCCCGGTCCCGGCGCCGGTGCAGCGTGGGGGTCATCGACCCTCGATCAAGACTTGAGGGTTCTGGAAGCCGACCAGGCACGTCTCGGGGCGCAGCTGCACCCCGCTGTGGGCGAGCACCCGGCGCTGCACCTCGGCCATCAGGGCCACCACGTCGGCGGCCCGCCCGCCCTCGTCGACCTGGATGAAGTTGGCGTGCTTGGTCGACACCTCCGCGGTGCCCACGCGCAGGCCCTTGGCCCCGCTGGCGTCGATCAGCCGCCCGGCGGAGTCGCCCGGCGGGTTGGTGAACACCGAGCCCGAGTTGGGGCCGCCGGGCTGGTGCTGGCGCCGCCAGCGCACGATCTCGGCGATCAACGCCTCGGACTGCTGCGCATCGCCCGGGACGAGGCCCAGCTCGGCCTCCAGCACGACCTGGGCGGGGCCGATCGAGGAGTGGCGGTACGAGAGCTGGAGTTGGTCGACCGGCACCCATCCATCCTCGCCGCTGGCCAGGTCCAGGACGCGGACCCTGACCAGGCTGGCAGCCATGTCCGAGCCATGTCCGCCAGCGTTCATCCGCACCGCGCCGCCGACGGATCCGGGCACCCCCACGGCCCACTCGAACCCCGCCAAGCCGGCCGCCGCGCACCGCCGCGCCACCACCGGCAGGCTGGCACCCGCACCGGCCCGCACCAGCACCCCCTCGGGTGCGGGCGCACCGATCTCGACGCCGGTGTAGGCCTCGCCCAGCACGACCGCCACCCCGGCGAAGCCCTCGTCGGCCACCAGCAGGTTCGAGCCCCGGCCCACGACCAGCACGGCGGCGCCCGAACGGCCGATGGCGTCGGCCAGGCGGGCCCCGTCCTCGGCCGAGTCGAGCGTGACCAGCACCGATGCCGGGCCGCCCACGCGGTAGGTGGTGTAGCCCGACAGGGGCACCTGGCGCTGCGCCGCGGGACCCAGGAGCTCGGCCGCCCGATCGGCCCGAGCCCAGGCCTCGGCGTCCGGCTCGGCGGAGCCCCCGAGCTCGGGCGACGGGTCGGCCACGCCCACGGCTCAGGCCCCGGCGCCAACCCGGCGCGAGGTGGCCAAGCGCGGCTGCACCTCGTCGGGCACGGACGTCAGGTCGCCCGCACCCAGCGTGAGGCACAGGTCACCGGGGCGCAGCTCGTGGTCCAGGTAGGCGATGACGTCGTCGCGGTGGGGCAGGTAGGCCAGGCGGCGCCAGGGATGGGCGTCGAGCACGGCCTGGGCCACCAGCTGGCCGGTGATGCCCGGTCGGGGCGCCTCCCCCGCCGGGTAGATGTCGGTCACGGCCAGCACGTCGGCCCGATCGAAGGCATCGGCGAAGTCGGGCCACAGGGCGGCCGTGCGGCTGTAGCGATGCGGCTGGAACACGCAGACGATGCGCTCCCATCCGCCCTGGGCGGCGGCGCCCAGCACGTCGGCCACCTCGGTGGGCAGGTGGGCGTAGTCGTCGATGAAGGTCACCCCGGCCACCTCGCCCCGGTGCTCGAGGCGACGGGCCACGCCCCCGTAGCGGGCCAGGGCCTGGGCCCCGACCTCGAACGCCACCCCCAGCTGGAGCCCCATGACCACCGCCGCGGTGGCGTTGCGGGCGTTGTAGTCCCCCGCCACCGGCAGGTGCACCTGGCCGAGCACCCCACCACCGTGCGCCAAGGTGAAGGTGGTGCCGTCGCGCCCGAAGGCCAGGTCCACCATGCGGTAGTCGGCGTCCTCGTCGGTGCCGTAGGTCGTGGCCCCGCAGGCTCGACCCAGCTCGGCCGCGATCGGGTCGTCGGCGCAGACCACGGTCGGCCCCGGGGTCTCGGCCAGGAAGCGGGCGAAGGCGCTCCGCAGGGCCTCGAAGTCGCCGTAGTGCTCCAGGTGGTCGGGTTCGACGCTGGTCACCACGGCCGCGTGCCGGGGCAGCTCCAGGAAGGTCCCGTCGCTCTCGTCGGCCTCGACCACCAGCCAGGGGCTGTCGTCCCAACCGGCACCGGTGCCGATCTGGCTGACCTCGCCCCCGATGATGAACGACGGCCGCAGGCCGGCCTCCATGAGCACCAGGGTGAGCATGGACGAGGTGGTGGTCTTGCCGTGGGTGCCGGCCACCGCGATGGCCCGTCGCATGCCGGCGATGGCGGCCAGGGCCTCGGCCCGGCGCAGCACGGGGATGCCTCGCTCGCGAGCGGCCACCACCTCGGGGTTGTCGGCCGGGATGGCGGTCGAGGTGGTCACGGCATCGACGTCGTCGCCCACGTGGGACGCGTCGTGGCCCACCACCACGGTGACACCCAGCGCCCGCAACCGCTCGAGCGCGGCGGACTCCTTCAGGTCGCTGCCCGACACGTGGTGGCCCATGCCCGCCAGCACCGTGGCGATGGCGCTCATCCCGGCGCCGCCGATTCCCACCACGTGCCAGCGGGCGGGACGGGACAGGTCGAGTGCCGGGGTCGGGGTCGGGTCAGCCATGGCGGGCGTGGCGCTCGGCCAGGTCGGCCACGCGGCGGGCCGCGTCGGGATGGGCGAGGGATCGGGCCGCGTCAGCCATGCCCACCAGTGTGGCGGGCGCGGCCAGCAGCGGGGTGAGCTCGGCCGCCAGGCGCTGGTCGTCGAGCTCGCCATCAGGCACGAGCACCGCCGCGCCCACCCGCACCAGGGCCTCGGCGTTGGCCGTCTGGGCGTCGCGGGGGGCGATGGGCAGCGGCACCAGCACGCCGCCCAGCCCGACCACCGTGAGCTCGGCCACCGTCGACCCACCGGCACGGCCCACGTAGATGTCGGCTGCGGCGTACAGGCGCTCCACATGCTCCTCGTAGCGCACCCGGCGGTAGATCAGAACGCCATCGCCGGCGGCATCGGACCCGGTGCCGCCGCCAGCCCCGCCGGGATCAGGGCTGGCGACCGGCGACGGCGCGGCTGCCAGCTCCGCGTCCCAGTCTCGGGCGCCGACCGCGTGGTAGATGGCCAGGTCGGCGCGATCGGCCCAGCGCCGGGCCAACCCGGCCACCGCCTGGTTGACCCGCGTGGATCCGAGCGAGCCGCTGGCCACCCCGATGACCGTCCGGTCGAGGGGCAGGTCGAGGAGCCGGCGGGACCGGTCACGATCGCGGGCCCGGTCCACGGCCAGGATCTCGGGCCGCACGGGGTTGCCGGTCACCACGGCCCGGGGCAGGTCGGTGCCCTCGAAGGGGACGGCGCAGGCCTTGGCGAAGCGTCCGGCCAGGCGGCTGGCCAGGCTGGCCCGGGCGTTCTGCTCGGTCACCACCATCGGGATGCGCCACAGCACGGCGCCGACGGTGCAGGGCACCGAGGCGTAGCCGCCCAGCACCACCACCACCGACGGGCGCAACCGGCGCATCAGCCCGATCCCCGTCCAGACGCCGCGCGCGATGCTGGCCGCCGCCACGACGCTGGCCCACGACGGGCGGCGGGGGATGCCGCGGCCCGCCACGGTGTGCAGCTCGAACCCGGCCGCGGGCACCAGGGTGGCGTCGGGACCGCGCTCGCTGCCCACGAAGCGGATGCTGGCGGGATCGTGACCGGCCGCCACCAGGGCCTCGGCGATGGCCAGGCCGGGCAGGACGTGGCCGGCCGTGCCACCGCCGGCGATGCAGGCGAAGACGGCGGTGCGGCCGGGCGCGCCGGTCGCCGGGGGCGAGCCGCTCACCGAGTCTGGCGGGCGATGCTCAACAGCACGCCCATGGCCGCCAGGATGACGACCAGCGACGAACCGCCGAAGGACACGAAGGGCAGGGGGACCCCGGTGATCGGTAGCACCCCGACCACGGCGCCCACGTTGACGAAGGCCTGGATCAGGATCCAGCTGGTGATGCCCGTGGCCACCAGCATGCCGTAGCGGTCCGGCGCGCCCAGGGCGATGCGGATGCCCACCACCCCCAGCGCCAGGAACAGGGCGATCAGCAGCACGGCGCCGAGGAGACCCATCTCGTCGGCGATGATGGCGAAGATGAAGTCGGTCTGGGCGTACGGCAGGAACCCGAACTTGGCCAGGCTGTGGCCGATGCCGCTGCCGGTGGCACCGCCGTGGGCGATGGCGAACTGTGACTGGAGGGTCTGGTAGCCGGTGTCCTGGGGATCCTTCCAGGGGTTCAGGAAGGCCATGAGCCGGCGGAACCGGTAGGGCTCGGCCACCGCCGCCAGCGAGGCCAGGGCCGCGCCCCCGGCGAACCAGGCCACCAGGGGCTTCACGGCCACCCCGCTCACGAAGAGCATGACGAACACGATGGCCCCGAGGATGATGGTGGTGCCCAGGTTGGGTTGCAGCATGAGCAGCCCGGCGAACACGGCGAACACCACCAGCACCGGTCGCAGGGTCAGGCGCAGGTCGTCGACCCGGTCCGATCGCCGGGCCAGCAGGTCGGCCACGAACAGCAGCACGACCAGCTTGGCGAACTCAGAGGGCTGGATCCGGAAGGCGCCGTAGCCGAGCCAGCGCGACGAGCCGTTCACGTTCACACCCAGCCCGGGCACCATCACCGCCACCATCAGGGCGAAGGCGCCCAGGGTGAGCACCGTCGTGTAGCGCCGCCAGCGGTGGTAGTCGACCCGCATGATCACGGTCATGGCCACCAGCCCGAGCACCACCCAGAGGAGCTGGCGCTTGAACTGGTACCAGCTCGACCCGTACTCGTAGTAGGCGGTGGCGTAGGAGGCGGACAGCACCATGACCAGGCCGATCAGGGTGAGCACCACCACCAGGCTCAACAGCAGGGTGAACGACGTGGAGCGACGACCGGCCGGCCGGCCTCGCAGCCGGCGGCCCTTGGCCTCGGTCGATGCCGCGCCGCCGGATGCGGACCTGGGGACCCGGCTGCTCGAGCGGTCGGCGCCGGCGCGCCCACCGGGACGCGCCCGGCCCACGAGCAGCGTCGGGCGGGCCGACGTGCGGGTGGACTCGCCACCGCGCGCCGTCACGGGCGAGTCCCGTCGGCGAGCCGCCGGACGTTGCGGGCGAAGTCGTCGCCACGCTCGCCGTAGCTGGCGTACCAGTCGAACGACGCGCAGCCGGGCGACAGCAGCACCACGTCACCGGCCTCGGCCAGCTCGGCCGCGGCGTCCACCGCGCTGGCCATGTCGGGCGCGACCACCACCGGACGGCGGCCGGCGAAGGCCGCGGCCACCTCGTCGGCGGCTTCGCCGATGGCCACCACGGCGCGGATCCGAGGGGTGGCCTGGCCCAGCACGGCCAGGTCGAGGCCCTTGTTGCGACCGCCGGCGATGAGCACCACCGAGTCGAAGCCGGCCAGCGCGGCCAGCGCGGCGTGGGGCGCGGTGGCCTTGGAGTCGTCGTACCAATCGACGCCGCGTGCCCGGGCCACGAGGCTGACCCGGTGCGACAGGCCCTGGAAGGTGCGCAGGGTCTCCTGCACGCCGGCCAGCTCGGCGCCGCCTTCGAGGGCGGTGGCCGAGGCGGCCAGGGCGTTGGACACGTCGTGGGGCAGGGAGCGGGTCAGCTCGTCCACCCGGACCAGTGGGCGGGCGTCGTCGGTCACCAGGTGATCGCCGGCCACGTGGTAGCCCACCTGGTCGTCCCGGCTGAGGGCGCTGAAGGTGATGGTGCGCACGTCGGGTCGGATGTGGCCCGCCACCACCGGGTCGTCGGCGTTGGCCACGGCCACGCCCCCGCCGGGCTGGTCGTCGAGGTCGGCCCAGATGCGGGCCTTGGCCGCCTCGTAGCGGGCCAGCGAGTCGTGCACGTCGAGGTGGTCGGGCGCGAAGTTCAGCCAGGTGGCCACCGCCGGGCGGAAGCGTCGGGTGTGGCCCAGGCGGAACGACGACGCCTCGACCACGAAGACTTCCACGTCGGGGCGCTCGATGGCCGCCACCAGCGGGATCTCGGTGTTGCCCACCGACAACGCCACCCGTCCCGACGCCACCAGCATGTCGGTGACCATGGAGGTCACCGTGGTCTTGCCGTCGGTGCCGGTGACGGCCAGCAGGGGTCGACCGTCCCAGGCCGCAGCCAGGTCGAACTCGCTCAGCACCGGGCGCCCGTGGGCCGCGGCGGCGGCGAACACCGGGTGGTGATCGGCCACGCCCGGGCTGGGCAGCACGGCGTCGACGGCGCCCACCAGCTCGTCGAGCTCGGCGCGCGAGGGCGCTTCGATCAGGTCCACGGCCGCCAATTCTGCTGCTGCGCGGGCCGACGGCGAGGGATGGTCGTCGACCACCACCACGTCACCACCGTGGCGGCGCAGCGCTCGGGCCACGGCCTGGCCGGTCACCCCGAACCCCACCACCAGCGCCCGGTGCGGGGTGCTCAATAGTTGACCCCGAGGCGGACGAAGTCGGCGTAGTAGATGCCCAGGGCCAGGGCGGTGCACAGCCCGGCCAGGATCCAGAAGCGCACGATGATGGTCGTCTCGGGCCAGCCGCCCAACTCGAAGTGGTGGTGGATGGGCGCCATGCGGAACACGCGCTTGCCGGTCAGCTTGAAGCTGCCCACCTGGAGGATGACCGACACCGTCTCGGCCACGTAGAGCCCGCAGATCAGGATGAGCAGCAGCTGGGTGTTGGTGCTCAGCCCGAGCCCGGCCAGTGCCGCCCCGATGGCCAGCGAACCGGTGTCACCCATGAAGATCTTGGCCGGGGCCGCGTTCCACCACAGGAACCCGGTGCAGGCACCGAGCATGGCCGCGGCCACCACGGCCAGGTCCAGGAAGCTCTGGTCGCCGTAGATGGACTGGTGGCGGAAGCCCCAGAAGCCGATGACCACGAAGGCGGCGAACCCGAAGATGGCCGACCCGGCGGCCAGTCCGTCGAGCCCGTCGGTGAGGTTCACCCCGTTGGTGATGGCCAGGATCATGAAGATGGCCCACAGGGCCCAGCCCACCGTGTGCAGCTGGAAGCCGGGGTAGTTGAACCGGGTCAGGGCCAGGGTGGTGGCGATGTGGGTGAAGCGCATGACGCAGAACACGAACGCCACCGACACCAGCATCAGGCCGGAGAACTTGGCCCGCTTGTTGAGCCCCAGGTTGCGGGCCTGGCTGACCTTGAGCCAGTCGTCGATCAGCCCGACCAGGCCGGCCCCGCCCATGAGCGCGATGACCAGGATGCCGCGCCGGGTGTAGGTGCCCCCGAAGAAGTCGCTGATGAGCCAGCCCAGGCCGGCCCCGGCCACGATGGCCACCCCGCCCATGGTGGGGGTGCCCGCCTTGGTCATGTGGCCCTGCGGCCCGTCCTCGCGGATGGGTTGGCCCATGTGCAGGCGAGTCAGCCAGTTGATGAGCAGGCGCGTGCCCACCAGCGACACGGCGATGGCGATGGCGGCCGCCACCAGCAGGCGGATCACGACCGGTCGCTCCCCAGCCGGGCCAGCTCCTCACGCACCACGACCCGGTCGTCGAAGGGGACGGCCACGTCCCCGATGGTCTGGGTGTCCTCGTGGCCCTTGCCGGCCACCACCACGACGTCACCGGGACGGGCGGCCCGCAGCGCCCGGGCGATGGCGGCCCGGCGGTCAGGCTCGATGCCCAGCTCGTGGCCGGGGCGGGCCGGCGCCCGCAGGTAGCCCTGTTCCACGGCTTCGATGATCGCTCCGGTGTCTTCGCCCCGCGAGTTGTCCGACGTCAGGATTACACGATCGGCGTGACCCGCCGCCACCTCGCCCATGGCCGGGCGCTTGGACGCGTCGCGCTCGCCCCCGCAGCCGAACACCACCGTGACCTCGCCCGCCGGGCGCAACCCGCGGGCCGCCACCAGCACCTGCTCCAGGCCGTCAGGGGTGTGGGCGTAGTCCACCACCACCCCGAAGGGCTGGCCCTCGTCGATCAGCTCGAAGCGGCCGGGCACCACCAGCGGTCGGCTCAGCCCGGCGGCCACCACCTCGGGATCGAGGCCCAGGGCCGACGCGCTCTCGGCCGCGGCCAGGGCGTTGGACACGTTGAAGCGGCCGGCCAGGTCGAGCTCGACCGGCTGGCCCCGCCAGCGGAACCGGCTGCCGGCCGGCCCCACCTCGAGCCCCTCGAGGTCGTCGAGGGAGAAGCCGGTGGTCGCCACCTTGGCGGCGTCGGCCAACAGGCGCCCGTAGGGGTTGTCCAGGTTGACCACGGCCCGATCGGTGAACTCGGGCGAGAAGAGGCGGGCCTTGACCTCGAAGTAGGCCTCCATGGTGCCGTGGAAGTCGAGGTGGTCCCGGCTCAGGTTGGTGAAGGCGGCCACCGCGAACCAGGTGCCGTCCACCCGGTGCTGGGCCAGGGCGTGGGAGGAGACCTCCATGGCCACGGCCTGGGTGCCGGCATCGCGCATGGCGGCCAGGCGCCGCTGCAGCTCGGGCGACTCGGGGGTGGTGCGGGTCCCCGACAGCGTGCCCAGGACGTCGCTGGGACGACCGGCGGCCTCGAACACGGAGCGCAGCAGGTAGGTGGTGGTGGTCTTGCCGTTGGTGCCCGTGATCCCGACCACCGACATGGACCGGGCTGGATCGTGGTGGAAGGCCACGGCCACCCGGGCCATGGCCGTGCGGGTGTCGGCCACCAGGAGCTGGGGCACGTCCAGGGCCAGGGTGCGCTCCACGATGAGGGCCACCGCGCCCCGTGACACCGCCTCGGCCGCGTGGTCGTGGCCGTCGAGGTGCTCCCCCCGCACGCAGCAGAACAGGCTGCCGGCGCGCACCTGGCGCGAGTCGAAGTCGATGGCCGTCACCTCGACGTGGTCCCCCGCCCCGACAGCTGCGGACGCGCCGGATCCCAGGGCCGCGGCCAGCTCGGCGAGCTCCATGGCGCTCAGGGTGCCGTGGTCGTCGGCGAACGCGTGCCGGTCGAGGCCGCGGCGGTCGTCGTCGGGGCGGACGCGGTGGCGATGGCCCGGATCTTGTTGCCGGGTTCGGTGGTCACCGTGCCCTGGTAGCCACCGTCACCCGCGCCAGGCGTGGGAGTGCCGCCGGCCGGCACGTCGATCGACGGCGGCGGCACGCCGAACAGCCGCAGGGCGTAGGAGGCGATCTTGGAGAAGGCGGGGGCGGCCACAGAGCCGCCGTAGATGTTGCCCCCGCTGGGGTCGTCGATGACCACGATGACCGACAGGGCCGGGTGCTCGGCCGGCACCACGCCCACGAAGGTGGCGTCGTAGTGGTAGCGACCCAGCTTGTCGGTGTAGCCCCCGTTGGGCTGGGGCTCGCGGGCGGTGCCCGTCTTGCCGAACACGGTGTAGCCGTCCACCGCGGCCAGCGGGGCGGTGCCGGTGCCGGTGACCACGCCCCGCAGCATGAGGTTCATCTGGTCGGCGGTCGACAGGGACATGACCCGACGGGTGGCTGCGGCGGGCACCGGATGGCGGTGGCCCTGGGCGTCGACGGTGGCGTCGAGCAGCCGAGGCGGCACGTAGACCCCGCCGGTGGCCACCGAGTTGTAGGCCTCCAACACCTGCAGCGGGGTGGTCGACACGCCCTGGCCGATGGGGATGGTGGCGATCGAGGTGCCCGACCACGACGACACGGGGATCACGCTCCCCGCCGCCTCGTTGGGGAAGTCGAGGGCGGTGCGGGTGCCGTAGCCCAGGCCGGTGACCGCGTCGTAGAGCCCCTGCTGGCCCAGCTTCTGGGCGATCTCGATGGTCCCGATGTTGGAGGACTGGGCCACGACCTGAGCCACGGTCATCGTCTCGGTGCCGTGGGCCTCGGCGTCGCTGAAGCTCGAGCCGGCCACCTCGTAGCTGCCGGGTACCACGATCTTGGTGGCCGGGGTCACCAGGCCCTTCTCGATGGCGGCCGAGACCGTGGCCAGCTTCATGACCGAGCCCGGCTCGTACACCGTGGTCAGCGCCGCGTCGTTCGAGCTGGGCACCACCTGCTTGGTGGTGGGGTCCTGGGTGACGTTGGCCATGGCCAGGATGTCGCCGGTGCTCGGGTTGGACACGATGGCGATGCCGCCCTTGGCTCCGGCGGCCTGCACCTGTTGGGTCAGGATCTGCTCGGTCTGGTACTGCATCGACCGGTCGATCGAGAGCTCGAGGTCGTCGCCCGGCCGGGCCGGGACCAGCTGGTGCTCCCCCACCGGGATGGTGTGGCCCTGCGGGTTCTCGGCCAGGGTCAGCTCCCCGGGCACCCCCGTCAGCACCTTGTCGTACTGGGCTTCGAGGCCGCCCAGGCCCTTGTTGTCGATGTCGACCGAGCCGAGCAGCGAAGCGGTGGTGGCGCCGTCGGGCATCTGCACGGTGGGCTCGTCGAGCAGGTCGATGCCCGGCAGCTTGAGCGCGGCCACCTTGTCGGCCAGTGCCGGGGAGATCTTGCGGGCCAGGTAGTCGAACTGGTTGTGGGCCCGCAGCTTGGGGATGAGGTCGGCCACCGGGATGCCCAGCAGCGGGGAGAGCTTCATCGCGTCGCCGGCCACGTCGGTGATCAGCTTGGGGTCGGCGAACACCGTCTTGCCGGGCACGGTGAGGGCCAGCTCGTTGCCGTTGCGGTCGTAGATCGACCCGCGGTCGGCGGCCAGCGTCTGGCTGTGCACCGTCTGGGAGTTGATCACGGCCAGGTAGTGGCCGGGGTTGAGCACCTGGAGGTCGGCCACCTTCCACACGATCAGGCCGAAGATGGCCATGAGACCGGTGAGCAGGAGCAGCAGCCGTCGACGCGTGTCGGCCTTGGTCACACGGCGTCGAGGTGGCGGCCGCCGGTGGGGACGCGCCGCCCGGGGTGGCGCGGGCTGACGCGGCGGGCCCGCGGAGCGCGTGGCCGGCGTCCGGGTGGCCGGCGCGGCGCGGCGCGCCCCCTGGGCCGGAGCAGGACGGCGACCCGCGGCGGGGCCCGAACGGGTGCGGGCGGTGGAACGTGATGTCGGACGCGTGGCCGCGGCCGCGGTGCGGGCGGTGGAACGCGACGTCGGACGCGTGGCCGCGGTGCGGGACGTCGAGCGGGACGTGGGGCGGGCCGCGGTGGTCGTGGCCGCGCGTCCCGCCGGCGACGAGGCGGGGCGACGTCCGAGATCTCGGGGGATGCGGGTCGCCAGCTCGGGCGCCGCCGGCATCGGGCCGCGCCGGGCGCGGGTGGTCGAGCCGCGGGGACCCTCCGACGGTGGATCCACGATCCGGCTCGACCTGGGCCGCTCGGATCGTGGATCGCGGCTCACGGGCGGTGGGGCGCGGTCGGGCCGGCGGAAGCCGGGGCGGTGGTGGGCGTGGTCGGAGCCGTCTTGGCGGTCGAGGCGGTCTTGGCCGGTGATGGGGGCGCCGTCGCCTTGGCCGCCGTGGTCGGGGTGGCCGGGGCGGTCGGGGCCGGAGCCGGGGCCGGGGCGACGGTCGTGGCCGTGGCCGCCTTGGCGTCGTCGCCGGGTCCCTGCTGGAGGTACACGACGTCGCCGGGGTCCACCATGTGCAGGTTGTTGCGGGCGTAGGTCACGATGCGCTCGGGCGACTCGAGTTGGGCCACCTGGAGGTGGAGCTGCTTGGACTGCTCCTGCTGCGCGGCGATCTGGGCGTTCACGTGATCGAGGCGGGCCTGGCCCTGCACCAGCAGGGCCTGGAACACGACCACCCCGAACACGCCCAGGAACAGCGCACCGATGGTGAGCGTGAGGATGCGTCCCAGCAGGTTGCCCTGGCGCAGCGGCCCGGTCAGGCGCCCCCAGCGGCTGGTCGGGGCGTCGGCCGTCCGCAGCGCGGGCCGCCGCCCGGTGGCGGGGCGCGACCTGGGAGCGGGCTCGATCCGGGCGGAAGCTTCGACCGGGCTCATCGCTCGTCGTCCGAACGGTTCGGGGTGGCGTCCGGCAGGGCCGGATCGGCGAGGCGCTCGGCGGCGCGCAGCCGGGCGCTGTCGGCTCGGGGGTTGGCCTGCCGCTCGGCTGCGTCCGCCGTCCAGCCACCCCGGCGCAGCAGGCGGACCCGGGCCACGGCGCCGCACACGCAGGGCAGGCCCGGCGGGCACGTGCATCCCCCGGTCTCGGCCTGGCGCAGGCGGTCCTTCACGATCCGGTCCTCGCCCGAGTGGTAGGTCAGCACGGCCAGGCGGCCGCTGGGCACCAGCAGGTCGATGGCCTGGTCGATGGCGTCGCCCAGGATGTCGAGCTCGCGGTTGACCTCGATGCGGATGGCCTGGAACGTGCGCTTGGCCGGGTGGCCGCCGCGGCGGCGGGCCGGGGCCGGGATGGCGTCGCGCACGAGGTCGGCCAGCTCGGTGGTGGTGGTCACCGGCCGGGCCGCCACGATGGCCCTGGCGATCCGCGCCGCGTAGCGCTCGTCGCCGAACCGTCGCAGGATCGAGGCCAGCTCGGCCTGGTCGGAGTCGTTGACCACGTCGGCTGCGGTGCGCGCGCCGCGCTGGTCCATGCGCATGTCGAGGGGCGCCGGGAGGCGGTAGCTGAACCCGCGCTCGGCCCGATCCAGCTGGGGTGAGCTGACGCCCAGGTCGAACAGCACGGCGGTGACGGGGTCGCCGTGGTGGTGGGCGGCCACCACCTCGCTGATCCGGTCGAAGCGCGCCCGCTCGAGCACGACGCGTTCGGGGGTGTCGCCGAACCGGTCGGCCAGGCGCGAGGCGCTGGCGGCCAGGGCGTCGGCATCCTGGTCGAGGCCGATCAGGCGCAGACCCGGGTTGACCTCCAGCAGCCGCAGGGCGTGGCCGGCCCCGCCCAGGGTGGCGTCGACCAGGATGCCGGGGGGCACGGCGCCCAGCAGCTCGGTGATGCGCTCGACCATGACCGGTCGGTGCGAGAACGCCTCCGCCGAGTCGGCCGAGTCGACCATCGAACCCCTCTCTCGGAAGCTGGGCATCCTTGCGTGGGGAAGCCGGGCGCAGAGGTGCCCAGGATGCTGGTGGCAGCGCCAGGGGGGTCGTCCACAGGAGGATCGCTCATCGGCAGCCTCTCGGCCGGCGGGCGCCCGTCGGGATGTCTCCCCGATCGGGCTGGATGGGAAGCGGGCGGAGTAGGGGCCTTCCATCTTGCCGGCCGGGAGGCTGCGAATGAGCGATCCGGGTCCTGTGTGCGGGTGTTGCGTGTCGGTCGGTCGGGGGGCGGGTGACATCGGGCCCGGAGGTCCTCAGAGACCCAGGGCGGTGACGGCGTGGGACAGGCTGTCGTCGGCTCGAGCCGAGACCTCGCCCCAGCGGCGGGTGTCCCAGATCTCGATGCGGTCGATGGCGCCGATGACCACGACCTCACGGTCGAGGCCGGCGAACTGGCGCAGGCGGTGGGGCAACAGGATGCGGCCCTGCGAGTCGGGCTTGACCTCGGCGGCGTTGGCCGAGAAGGCGCGCATGGCGTCCTGGGGAGCCAGGCCCTCTCGGATCTTCTCGGTCAGTCGCTTGGCCACGTCGGCGAATCCTTCCTCGGTCCACACCCCGAGGCAGGCGTCGAACTGGGAGACGAACCCGCGGTCGGCGAGGTAGCTGCGGAACGTCGACGGCAGGACGACCCTGCCCTTGTCATCGAGCGAATGCTCGAAGGTGCCGACGAACACGCTGCCCTCTCCGCCGGCTGACTCGCACCCGGCTCGGTCCTGCTTCGAAGCCCCTGAGGTGGTGGCCGGTGGTGCCTGGATGCGATCGGTCCGGCCTCGTCCCTCGTTGGACGAAGCCGTGGGATCTTGGCACCCCCGTCCTCCACTGCGCCCCACCCTATGCCACTTTCCCCCACACCGTCAACGACCTTCCCCAGCCGGTCCCTCCTGCTCGTGTGCGCCGAACACGAACCCGGGCGAACGCATCCTGGGTGTGCCGCGAGCCTCGGCCGTCCTAGCGCCCTGCTCAGCGCGTGTAACTCGGCTCAGGTGGCACCGTCACCGGGACATGGACGAGAACCGAACGCAGGCCGCGGCCAACCGCCTCGCGGCCAAGCTCGAGGCCCTCGACCTCGATGACGACGAGCACGCGGTGCTGGTCGCCATGCTCGGAGCCGGGGCCGCCTCGATCGAGCCGACCGAGGAGGTGTCTGGCTTCGCCCTCGGCGCCCACAGCTTGTTCACCCCAGCGGGACACCGCCCGTTGGCGGACGCCCCCGCTCCGACGGAGAACTTCACCTGTGAGGTGGGCGGCATCTACTACTTCTTCAACCATCACGGGTGACGGCCCGCCGCCTGCAGGTCCAGCTCGCCCGTTGAGCCAGCCGGGGTCGTCCGGGTCGAGGCCGCTACCCGACCCGAACGCGCGGATCAGTCCCGGTCGTGGTGGCAGACCGCCTCGAGCATCAGCCCGAACGGGTCGAGCCAGAAGGTGGCGAAGTACGGCGGCGGGTACTCCGGGAACTCCCTCGGCTCGTGCAGCACCGTGCTCGCGCTCCCCTGCGCCCACCGGTGCGCCTCGTGCACGGCTCCCCGGCTGGGCACCATGAAGGCGAGGTGCTGAAGCCCGGTCGTGTCGTGTCGGGAGTACGGCACCGGCGAGGCCGACGGGTAGAAGAACAGGAACGTGCCGAGCTTGCCCCTGTCCGGCATGAATGCGAACTGGTCCACGTCGTCGACGAACAGCTCGAAGCCCACGAGGGGCAGCAGCCCGCCGTAGTAGTGGCGAGCCAGAGCGAGGTCAGGGACGTTGATGCCGAGGTGGCCGAGCACGACCCCATCCTGGCCGCTCGGATCCATCCGCGTCGCCCCGACCACCAGCACGAGGCGATCACCTACGATCCCATGGCATGGCGGATGACCGACAGGGCCGGAGCGGTTCGTTCACCGCGCCGGCCGAGGAGCTGGCGGCCCGCACCCGGATGATCGCGGTGCTTTGCGAGCTGTGGTGCTCCCTCGGGCCGCTGGCGCTGATCGGCGTGATCAGCCACTTCACGATCGGTCGGCGAGATACCTTCCTTCGACGCGTGACCGCAGAGGTGTTGAACCTCCAACTGGTGACGCTCATCACCTGGGTGCTCGTCATGGCTGCAGGCGGCGCGGGCTGGAGCGTCGCCGCTTGGTTCCTCTACCTCGCCTGGATCCCGGTGGCCCTCTACAGCTACGTCGTCGGCATCATCGGCGCGGTGCGCGCTTGGCGGGGCGAGGCATGGAGTTACCCACTGAACCTCTCGGTCGTGCAGCGCTGACCCCCATCACCGCGGTTGCCGTGACAGAAGGTGACAGCCCCCCGAGCAACCCAGGAAGAAGAGGCGTGCAAACGCGGTGGAGACATCGCGAGACAACTTTGGGAGCCACGCCAACCAGCAGGACCGAGCACAGCGGGCCAGGCAGGCGGAACCATAGGACCACCTGCCATGGCCACGACACGCAGGAGGCGGGCCCGGCGCCGTTCCACCCCCACGGATCGACCTCGTGCGCTGCTCACCTTCGGGCTCCTGCTGGCGGTGCTGGTCGGCTTCGGCGCCCTGGCCGGAGACTTCGGCCCCGTCGGTGTGGTCGCCGCGCTCGTGGCGCTCGTCCTGCTGGTCGTCGGGCTGGTCGTGGGCCGTCTCGTCATCGGCGCCGCCGGCAGGCGCGGCCAGCCCGGCCGCTAGCGAGACGGCAGCCCTGCGCCGGTTCGGATGCTGAGGTACCGCCTGGGTACCTGGTCGCCCGATCCGGGGCGCAAAGACCGGGGCTCAGGCCTCGCTGTGGGTGACCGGCTCCTCGCCCATCCACTCGCGCAGGGTGTTCTTGAGCTTGATCTGCTGGATGAAGATGTCGTGCTCGGGATCGAGCGCCGGGTCCGAGGTCATGGGCGCCTTGAAGTAGAAGCTCAACCACTCCTGCACGCCCGTCTCGCCGGCGTGGGCGGCCAGGTCGAAGAACAGGGCCAGGTCGAGCACCAGGGGCGCGGCCAGGATCGAGTCGCGGCACAGGAAGTTGACCTTGATCTGCATCGGGTAGCCCATCCACCCGAAGATGTCGATGTTGTCCCACCCCTCCTTGTTGTCGCCGCGGGGCGGGTAGTAGTTGATGCGCACCACGTGGTCGATGTTGCCGTACAGCTCGGGGTAGGCCTCGGGCTGGAGGATGGTGTCGATCACACCCAGCTTGGACACCTCCTTCGACCGGAAGTTCTCGGGATCGTCGAGCACCTCGCCGTCGCGGTTGCCCAGGATGTTGGTGGAGTACCACCCCCGCAGGCCGAGCATGCGGGCCTTGAGCCCCGGGGCCAGGATCGTCTTCATCAGGGTCTGGCCCGTCTTGAAGTCCTTGCCGCCGATGGGCACGCCCTCCCGCTCGGCCAGGGCCAACATGCACGGCACGTCGCAGCTCAGGTTCGGGGCGCCGTTGGCGAAGGGGACGCCCGACATGATGGCGGCGTAGGCGTAGATCTGGCTGGGCGAGATCATCTCGTCGCTGTCGCGCAGCCCCTGCTCGAACGACTCGATGGTGGCGTGGACGTCGGTGACGTCGCGGTAGGCCTCGGTCGACGCGCACCACACCATGACCAGGCGGTCGCACTCGTTCTCGGTGCGGAACCGCTCGATGTCGGCCATCAGCTGCTCGGCCAGCTCCATCTTCGACGCGCCGGTCTTGACCCGCGTGCCCTCCAGCCGGCTGACCCAGCTCTGGTCGAACACCGCGGGCATGGCCACGATGCCCTCCAGCTCGCCGGAGATGGCGGCCAGGTCGCGGTCCTCGAGCACGCCGGCGGTCCGGGCCGCCTCCAGGGCGTTGGGCGAGATCGGGTCCCACGCGCCGAACACGATGTCGTCGAGCGAGGCGAGCGGCACGAAGTCCTTGATCAGCGGGTCACGACCCTCGTCGCGACTGCCCAGGCGGATGTGGGACATCTGGGTGAGCGACCCGATGGGGGCGGCGCCCTGCGAGCGGATGGCCAGCACCCCGGCCATGAAGGTGGAGGCGACGGCGCCCAGCCCGGGGGTCAGGATGCCGAGGCGTCCGGTGGCGGGTGCGATGGTGCGAGGTTCGGACATGACCCGAATTGTAAACGGATCTGATCGTCGCCCGCAGTTTGTTCAGTGATACTGAACTATTCTGACGCCCGTGCCCACCCACCGAACCGGCGACGAGGTCGTCACCCCGAACCTGACCGTGCAGCAGCTCGAGTACCTGGTGGCCGTGGCCGACGCCCCCACCTGGGCGGTGGCCGCGGCCGATGTGGGCGTCACGCCGAGCGCGCTGAGCCAGGGCCTGGCCGAGCTCGAGCGGCGCGTGGGGATGGCGCTGTTCGAGCGCGACGGCCGTCGCCGGGTGCTGGCCGACAGCGCCGGCCCGGTGCTGGCCTACGCCCGCGACGTGGTGGCCCGCACCGTCGACGTGGCCCGCTACACCCACCAGCAGCGCGAGGGACGCGGCGGTTCGCTGCGCGTGGGGATGATCGATGCCGCCGCCGTCGAGCACTTCCCCCACACCTTGCGCCAGTTCCTGACCCAGCGGGGCGAGCTCGACCTGCGCCTGAGCGTGACCAACTCGGCCGCCCTGCTCGACCTGCTCCGGCGGGCCGAGCTCGACCTGGTCGTGTGCGTCGAGCCACCGGTGCGGGTCGAGTCGATCGTGACCGCTCCCCTGCTGGACGAACCGCTCCTGGTCCACGCGCCCGACCGCCGCGCCCTCGCGCGCCCACCCCGCGACTGGGGTCCGTGGGTCACGTTCCCGGCCGAGGCCCACACCCGCCTCGTCATCCAGCAGGCGCTGCGCCAGGTGGGCGCGCCGTTCGACGTGGTGGCCGAGTCGCACCAACCCGAGGTGCTGCGCGAGATGGTGCGCGTCGGACTGGGCTGGACGGTGCTGCCCGCCGCGCCCCGGCGGCGCGACACGGCCAAGCTCGCCCTCGGCCCACAGATCGGTACCCGCCGCCTGGTCGTCGCCCGGCGTGCCGAAGCGGTCCCCAACCCGGCCGCCGACGCCCTCGAGGGCGCGCTCCGCGAGGCGGTCGACCCGGCCTAGAGTCCGAGCCGTGGCGGTGGCCGGATCCAGACGCGTGGTGGTCGGGCTGCTCGCCGCCCTGCTGGCGCTGGCCGGATGCACGTCGTCGAAGGCCACCGGCACGCCCGGCGGTTCCCGCCCCGGCCTGCCCAAGGGCACGGCGGTGTTCCCCGAGACCGACCACACCCACACCACCGATCCCGTCACCTACGACCGCGCGCCGCCCGCCGGTGGGGCCCACAACCCCGTGTGGGAGAACTGCGGCATCTACGACCAGCCCATCCCCGACGAGCACGGGGTCCACTCCCTCGAGCACGGCACCGTGTGGATCACCTACCTGCCGTCGCTGCCGGCGGCTCAGGTGTCCCAGCTCCGCGCGTTCGTGTCCTCGCACTACGACGGGACCCAGCGCTACCTCCTGCTGAGCCCCTACCCCGGGCTGCGCACCCCCATCGTGGCGTCCGCCTGGGGAGCCCAGCTGGCCCTCGGGTCGCCGACCGATCCCCGCCTGCTCCAGTTCGTCCAGCACTTCATCGGCGGCAACCAGGGCAACGAGCAGGGCGCCTGGTGCACCGGCGGCCACGGCACGCCGATCGGCTGAGCGAGACCGGGCGACCGCTCCGGGCCGTCCCAGCCGGTACGGTTCGCCCGGTGCACGTACCCAGAGCTCTCACCGTCGCCGTCACCCTGCTCGCCGTGGTCAGCATGGCCGCTGCCTGCTCCTCGTCGCCCAAGGCCACCCCGCCGTACACCAAGGGCCTGACGGTCTTCTTCACGCCCGACCAGGCCAAGGCGCCGACGCTGCCGCCCTCCTTCGCGAACTGCACCTACGCCAAGCTGAGCGCCGCCGATCGCACGCAGACCGAGAAGGTCGTGTCGGCCAGCGCGCTGGCCAGCCTGCCCGACGCCGTGGGTGTGCGCCTGACCCGCGCCGCCAACACCTGCGACCCGAACCTGACCAACCAGCTGATCGAGGTCTCGGTCTTCACCGGCGCCCCGGCCAGCATCTCCGCCGCGCAGAAGTCCTGCGCCACCGGCAAGATCATCTCGGCCATCATCGGCATCGACGACACCAAGCTGACGGGCAACAACTCCTCGGAGGTCTCGACCGCGACCCAGACCGCGGTGAAGGCGTGCGGCATCAGCACGAGCGGCTGACGACACCCCCCATGGCGGCCACGACCGCCCGAGACACCACCTCCGGCGCCAGGTCGACCGCCGCCACGGCGCCCACCCGGGCCGGATCGACGCCCAGGGCGCGCAGCGGCTCGGGCCACCACCGGCGATAGCACACGCACTGGAACCGGGCCCCGGCCCGCGTCCGCCGCTGCGACAGGCCCACGGCCTTGGCCCCGCCGATGGTGACCTCGCCCGCGCCGAGCCCAGCGAAGCACACGGTGCGAGCCAGGACACCCCGCTCGGGTGACCCGTGGTGGAGCTGGGCATCGAGGCCGAGCGACCGCAGCGCGGTCACCCAGGCGCGCCCCAGCCACGTGAAGGACCGGCCGACGTCGTCGTCCCAGGTCGGGTCGCCTCGGGGGACGAGCACGTCGAGCCACACCCCGTTGCCCGGCTCGAGCACGACGGCTCCCCCGCCGCTGCGACGGCTGGCCAGGGCCACGCCCAGGTGGTCGAGCTGGGGTCGGTCGACCGCGGCGGCCCGCTGGGTGGAGCCGAGGACGAGGGCCGGGCCGCGGACCCGCAGATCCCACACCGTGGGCACGAGCGGGTCGGGCCAGGACTGGTCGTGCAGCTCGTCGGCCGTGCCCCATCGGCGCTGCACCTGGAAGCGACCGGACCGGCCCATGCCCTCGACCCGGATGGTCACCGCCGGATGAGCAACCGGTCGACGGCCACCTCGGCCAGGCGATCGGGTCGCGGCGCCCGGCTCAGGCCGGGTCGGGCCGAACCGTCGTGCAACCCGTCGGGCCCGAGGACCACGGGATCGGTCAGGTCGTCGTCGAAGTACCAGGCGCTGGGACCCAGGTCGGTCTCGGGTCGGGTGACCACGGCCCGGCCGATGGCCAGTGCCGCGGAGCGCCCCACACCCGTCTCGAACAGGCCTCCCAGGAACGTCTGCGGTCGACGCTTGCGGGACTGGCCGGCCACCAGGGTCGACAGGGCGAGCGTCGAACTGACCCCACCCAGTCGGGCCGGCTTCACGTTGATGAGGCCACGGGCCCCCACCGCCCCCACCACGCCGGCATCGGTGGCCGACACCACCGACTCGTCTAGGGCGATGGGCACCGCCAGCCGCGGCGCCAGCTGGTGCAGGCCGGCGATGTCGCCGGCGGCCAACGGCTGCTCGAGGTAGCCGTGCCCATCGGACAGGAGTCGGGCGAGGGCCACCAGGTGGTCCGTGTCGTCCCGGCCGTAGGCGCCGTTGGCGTCCACCGCCAGCCGCAGCGCGGCATGGGCGGCACGCACGGCGCGGACGGGTTCGAGATCCCACTCCCGGGTGATCTTGAGCTTCACCGCCGCCGCGCCGGCGCGCCGGGCGTCGTCGACCTCGGCGAGCAGGTCGTCGACCGTGGGCTGCACGCCCACCACCGCCGTCCACGCCAGCCCCGGCGACTCGCCGTCGCCTCGCCCCAACGCGCCGCCCAACGTGGTCCCCTGGCGGCGCAGCGCGAGGTCGGTGACGGCCACGTCCACCGCGGCCGACGCCATGGGATGGCCGATCGCCCGGTTGCGCCCCCCGGCCAGGGCCAGGGGCGCCACGTGGTCACGCAGGACGGCCCAGGCCGCGCCGGTGTACTCGCCCGTGTAGGTCGGCGCCTCCAGCGCGCTGCACTCCCCCCACCCCTCGAGGCCGTCGGCACCGAGGGCCCGGACCAGGACCACGTCGCGCTCGGGCGGCATCGTGCCGTGGGCGGCCTGGCGGGCGCGCCGCATGGGCACGCGGACCCGCACCAGCTCGAGGGCGGCCAGCTCCGCCTGGTCGGGCACCCGGGCCTGGTCCTAGGCCGGGATGGCCGCGTCGCTCAGGTACGGCTCCCACACCTCGGGCACCCGGCCCACCGCCACCGTCACCCAGCTCAGGTGCCGGGGCGCCTCGGGCGGTCGCCGCAGGCACATGTTGGTCTCGTGCAGGTAGCGGTCGCGCTTGGAGGTGTTGCAACGACGACAGGCCGCCACCACGTTCTCCCACTCGTGCCGGCCGCCGCGGCTGCGCGGGACGATGTGGTCGATGCTCTCGGCCCGGCTGCCGCAGTACTGGCACTCGCCGTCGTCGCGCAGGAAGACCCCGCGGCGGCTGATGGCGGTGCGGCGCTGGTAGGGCACGCGCACGAAGCTGCGCAGGCGCACCACCGATGGGATGGGCACGGTCAGCTGCTCGGAGTGCAGGCACTCCCCCGAGGGGTGCACCAGGTCGGCCTTGTCGCACAGCACGAGGACCGCCGCCCGCCGATCCGACACCACGCACAGCGGCTCGTAGGTGGCGTTGAGCACCAGCGACCGGCCCATCCCCCGAGGCTAGCGCCCGGCATCGGCGAGATGCCGGGACGTTTCAGCGGGTGACCCGGGGCCAGGCGCGGCACCAGTGCAGGTAGGTGACCAGGTCCGCGGGCTCGGGCCGGCGGTTCGGGTCGCCGTACGCCACCTGCAGGCGGAAGCGCAGGTAGGCCGGATCGGGCCAGGGCAGCCACGGCCTCGACCGCCACCAGCCCGGCGGTGCCAGCACCAGGGCCTGGCGCACGGCGGTGGTCCACAGCTCGGGATGGCGCACCAGCGCACCCGTGGCCGCCAGGGCCCAGCGGATGCGCCCCGCGGTCGGCGCGGCCCGGTGCCCGGTGTCGGGGGGCGCGCTCACGCCTCGGATCGTTGCAGCTCGCGCCAGGTGCCGGTCGGCCCACCCGGCTCCTTGGGCAGGCCGAGCACCATCTCGCCCAGGATGTTGCGCTGCACCTGGGAGGTGCCGGCGTAGATGGTGCCCGCCCGCGCCGCGTAGAAGGTCCCCACCCACGAGGCGCTGTCGTTGGGGGCCCCGGCGTCGTCGGCCTGGAACGAGCTGGACGGCCAGCGCCCGCTGGGGGCCAGCGCCTCGGTCCCGACCAGGTCGACGGCCAGCTCGGTGACCACCTGGTGGTACTCGCTCCAGTAGAGCTTGAAGATGGAGGCGTCGGGGCCCGGATGTCCGCCGGCCAGGTAGCGCGTGAGGGTGCGCATACCGAGGTAGCGCATGATCTCGACCCGGGCCCAGCACCCGGCCAGGCGCTGGCGGATCAGCGGGTCCTCCGCCCGGCCCGACCCCTCGGCCAGGGCCAGCAAGCGATCCAGCTCGGTGCGGAACATGATGGGGAAGGTGGCGGCCGCCTCGCCCCGCTCGTAGCCGAGCAGGGTCATGGCCACCGCCCAGCCCGCGTGCACCTGGCCCACCACGTTGGCCGCCGGGCAGCGGGCACCGGTGAAGAAGACCTCGTTGAACTCGGCGTCGCCGGTGAGCATCCGGATGGGGCGCACCTCGACGCCTGGCTGGTCCATGGGCACGAGCAGGAAGGAGATGCCCTTGTGCTTGGGGGCGTCGGGGTCGGTGCGGGCCAGCACGAAGATCCAGTTGGCCAGGTGCCCGGCCGAGGTCCAGATCTTCTGCCCGTCGATCACCCACTCGTCGCCGTCGAGCGTGGCGCGACACCCGAGGTTGCCGAGGTCGGACCCGGCGTCGGGCTCGGAGTAGCCCTGGCACCAGATGTCCTGGCCCGACAGGATGCGGGGCAGGAAGTGCGCCTTCTGCTCGTCGGTACCCCATTCGAGGATGGTGTTGCCCACCATCTGGATGCCGAACACGTCGTTGCCCGTGCCGGTGGGCGCGCCGGCCCGGTAGAACTCCTCGACCAGGACCACCTGCTCGAGCTCGCTCAGCCCCCCACCGCCGTACTGGCGAGGCCACGACGCGGCCAGCAGCCCGTGCTCGTGGAGCACCACGCGCCACGACCGGGCGAAGGCCTCGGCCTCCTCCCGGGGCAGGGCTCCCACACCCTGCCAGCCCTCGGGGAGGTGCTCGGCCAGGAAGGCCTGGATCTTCTCCCGGTAGGCCTCGGCCTCGGCCGGGTAGGTGGGGTCCACGGAGCGAGGCTACTGCGGGTCCGCCGCCGCGGTCCGCCCCGCGCCCAACGACCACCCCCGACCCCGTCGGCCCACCGCCGCCGCCCCCACCAGCGGACCCTCGGCCCCGAGCCCGGCCGGCACGATGCGACATCCTCGGACGAAGTCGAGCCGGGCCCGGTGGTCGATCTCGGTCTGCGCGGCGGCGAAGAACGGCGCGCCGAAGCCCAGGGCCACGGACCCGGCCACCACGGCCAGGTGCAGGTCGAGCAAGGTGGCCACGTCGGCCACGGCCCGGCCCACCAGGGTGCCCACCCGGGCCACCACCGCGGCGTCGGCCTGGGCCGGCGGCGCGCCGGTGATCTCGGCGATGGCCGTGCCCGAGGCCTCGGCCTCGAGGCAGCCGGCGCTGCCGCACCGGCAGGCCCGGCCGTCGGGCTCCACGTTGACGTGGCCGATGTGCCCGGCGTTTCCCGCGGCTCCGTCCAGCAGGCGGCCGTCGAGCACCACGCCGCCTCCCACCCCGGTGGACACCACCATGGCCAGGAAGTCGTCGACCCCACGGGCCGCGCCCAGCCAGCCCTCGGCCAGGGCCAGCGCCTTGGCGTCGTTGTCGACGTACACGTCGAGGCCGGTGTGCTCGGCCAAGCGGGCCCGCAGCGGGTAGCTGCGCCAGGCGGGGATGTTGAGCGGCGACAGCTCCTGACCACCGGCGGTCATGGGGCCGCCGCTGCCCACGCCGCACACCGCGGGCTCGACGCCCCGGGCCGCGCCCTGGGCGCGCACCCCGTCGACCAGGTCGACCAGCGCCCCGAACAGCTCGTCGCCCCGGCCGGGGGCCAGGTGGGCGGTGGGCACCTGGGCCCGGACCCGGATCTGCCCACCATCATCGACCAGACCGGCGGCCAGCTTGGTCCCGCCGATGTCGACGGCCAGCACGCTTCCCCCGGGCACGCCGGCGACGCTAGACGACCCACCCCCAGATCTGTGCACGTCCTACGACCCGGTCGAAGGAAGTGCACAGATTTCGGGGGGAGGGTTGGAATTGGGGTCCCGAGGGGCCGATGGAGGTGATGCGGCCCTACTCTGGGGGAACCGACCAGGCGGTCGCAGCGAACTTCACGTGGGGCAGACGGTCGGGCCCAGCCTGATCGCTCCACCACCGGACCGAGGAGCAACCTCTTGGCGACGCAGGAGACGGTGATCGACCACGCGCCGTTCGCGGAGATCTTCAACGCCATCTCCACCAACATCGAGCGCGTGATCCAGGGCAAGCCCGAGGTCATCGGCCTGGCGCTGCTCTGCCTGATCTCCGAGGGTCACCTGCTCATCGAGGACGTGCCCGGCGTGGGCAAGACCAGCCTGGCCAAGGCCCTGGCCCGGTCCATCGACTGCACGTTCGGGCGCATCCAGTTCACCCCCGACCTGCTGCCCTCCGACGTGGTCGGCGTCACCGTGTGGAACCGCAGCGACGGTTGCTTCGAGTTCCGCCCCGGGCCGGTGTTCGCCCCCATCGTGCTGGGCGACGAGATCAACCGGGCCTCGCCCAAGACCCAGTCGGCGCTGCTGGAGGCCATGGCCGAGGGCCAGGTCACCGTCGACAACGCCACCTACCCGCTGGGCTCGCCGTTCATGGTGATCGCCACCCAGAACCCGATCGAGCACGAGGGCACCTACCCCCTGCCCGAGAGCCAGCTCGACCGGTTCCTGATGCGCGTCTCGGTGGGGTACCCGTCGCGCAGCGCCGAGATCGACATCCTCGAGACCCACGGCGACCACACCAGCCTCGACGACATCGGCGCCGTGGTCAGCGCCGTGGAGATCGAGGCCATGATCGCCACCGCCCGCTCGGTGCACGTGGCCCCCAGCCTGCGGGCCTACCTGGTCGACCTGGCCGACACCACCCGCCGCCATCCCCAGTTCGCCCTGGGCATGTCGCCGCGGGCCACCCTCAGCCTCATGCGGGTGGCCCGGGCCCGGGCCGCGGCCGACAGCCGCTCCTACGTCATCCCCGACGACTTCAAGGCGCTGGCCGGGCCCGTGCTGGCCCACCGCCTGCTGGTGACCGCCGAGGCGCAGCTCCAGGGTGCCACCTCGGCTGACCTGCTCGACGAGATCCTGCGCCGCGTGGCGATCCCCAGCGACACGGCCACCTGAGCCCCTTGCTGACCCTCCAGGGTCGCCTGACCCTGCTCGCCGCCGTCGCCCTGCTCGTCGCCGGGCGCCTGTTCGGCACCATCGAGCTCTACCTGCTCGGGTCGGTGCTGGCCGTGCTGGTGGGCGTGACCGTGGTGGGCGTGGCCCTGACCCGCATCCGCATCGACGTGTCCCGGGAGCTGCATCCGCCTCGCGTCCACGCCGGCACGCCCAGCCGGGTCGAGGTCAAGGTGCAGAACCAGGGCTCGGGACGGTCTCCCCTGCTCAGCCTGCACGACGCCGTGTCGGGTACCCGGGGGGCGCGCCTGCTGGTGGGACCGCTGGCCCCCGGTGAGTCGGCCCGGGCCGCCTACCGCCTGCCCACCGAGCGGCGGGGCATCCTCACCGTGGGGCCGCTCCAGGTCGAGCTGACCGACCCCTTCGGCCTGGCCCGGGCCACCCTGACCGCCTCGGGGGCGTCCGACCTGACCGTCTACCCCCGGGTCGACGAGATCGAGCCGCTGCCGCTCACCACGGGGAACGATCCTCTGGCCGGCGCCGAGCACCCCAACTCCCTCGGGCGAGGCGGCGAGGACTTCTACGCCCTGCGCGACTACGTGGTGGGCGACGACCTGCGCCGGGTGCACTGGCCGTCGACGGCCCGCCACGACGATCTCATGGTGCGCCAGGACGAGCTGCCGTGGCAGGGGCGGGCCACCGTGCTGGTCGACGTGCGGTCCTCCACCAACACGCCCGAGTCGCTCGAGCTGGTCATCTCCGCCGCGGCCAGCCTGGTGGCCTCCAGCGCCCACCGCCAGGACCTGGTGCGCCTGGTCTCCACCGACGGGGCCGACTCCGGCTTCGCCGCGGGCCACGCCCACGTCGAGGCCATCATGGAGCACCTGGCCAGCGTGGAGGCCACCAACGAGGCGGCCTTCCAACGGGTGCTCGACCGGTTGGCCCGCGGGGCGCCTGGCGGTGCCCTGGTGGTGGTGGTGGCCCTGGCCAGCCAGGCCGAGCTGGAACGGCTGGCCCGGCTGCGACCCCGATTCGGTGCCCTCACCATCGTGGCCTTCGACCGGTCGAGCTGGGATCGCACCGCCGTTCCGCCGGCCACCACCCCCCGAGGGGTGATGACCATCAGCGGCGACGCGGGGTTCGCCGAGACCTGGAACCGCACCGTGCACCCGTCGCGGCGCACCCAGGTGGGCTGGCGTCGGCCCGCCCCCGCCCTGTCGGTGGCCCGGGCCGCGGCGGCCACGGTGGACGCGGCGGCCAACGAGCCCGACGCCGTCGAGGACTGGGACCGCTTCAACCGACCGAACCGACCGCGCCGATGACCGCCACCACCACCCCGCGCGCCACGCCCGGGTCGCGCCCGGCGCCGACGCGGGGCGCCCGGGCCACCGGCCGGGCTCGCCCCGGCAACGCCGAGCGCCCCGCCCACCTGGCCGCGGCCGAGTGGTGCCTGGCCCTGGTCACGCTGGCCGTGATCGTCGGGTTCTCCCGCATCTTCACCGGCGCGACCTATGCCTTCCCCCTCATCGTCGTGGCCGGCGCCACCCACGTCGGGCTGGCCGCGGCCCGTCGTCGCGGGCTGTCGCTGGGACTGTGCGCGCTGGGCACGATCCTGGGCTTCGTCGTGCTGGTCACCTGGCTGCTCCTCCACCACACCGCCTGGCTGGGCCTGCCCACCCCGAGCACGGCCCAGGCGGCTCGGGACTCGCTGGTGTCGTCGTGGCACGCCTTCGAGACGGTGGTGGCCCCCACCGCCCCCCAGACCGGCTTCCAGCTGGCCGCGGCCGCGGCGGTGTGCTTCGCGGTGTTCCTGGCCGACTGGGCCGCCTTCCGCCTGTGGTCGCCCATCGAAGCGCTGGTGCCCACCTTGACGCTGGCCGGCTTCACCATCTTCGTGGGGTCGAGTCGGGGCCAGATCCTCACCACCGTGCTCTACGTCGGCGCGGCCATGGTCTTCGTGCTCGAGCACCGCGTGACCCAGCGCGAGCGCACGACCACCTGGCTGACCAACCAGGTCGAGCGCGGGTCGGCCTGGTTGGTCCACGTGGGAGCGGCGGCCACCGCCGTATCGGTGCTGCTCGGCGCCATCGTGGCGCCCCACCTCCCCGGGGCGGGCCAGCCCGGGGTGGTCCACTGGCACGGCAACCAGGGCGGCGGAGGCGACCGGGTCACCATCAGCCCGCTGGTCGACATCAAGAGCAAGCTCAACGGGCCCGACGCCGACGAGAGCCTGTTCACCGTGACCAGCCCGCGGCCGGCCTACTGGCGGCTGACGTCGCTCGACATCTTCACCGGCGAGATCTGGGAGTCGAGCGGCAAGTACGACTCGGCCTCCGGCCACCTCTCGGGCACGCTGCCGCCGGGCGTGCCCCAGCCGGCTCCGTCCGCCGCCCTGAACCAGACCTTCACCATCAGCCGCCTGGCCGAGCTGTGGCTGCCGGCGGCCTACGTCCCGGTGGCCATCACCCCCAACGCCTTCCGGGCTCGGTACCAGGCCAGCTCGTCGACCCTGATCGTCGACACCAACCTGTCCGACTCCGACAGCCTCACCTACGCCATCCGCTCGGTCGAGCCGAACTACCGGGCCAGCGACCTGCGCGCCGCCTCCCGAGCCATCCCCGACGCCATCCGCCGCCAGGACCTGTCCGTGCCCGGGCTGAGCGCCTCGGCGGTGGCGCTGGCCCGCCAGGTCACGGCATCGGCCCGCACGCCCTACGACGAGGCGTTGGCGTTGCAGACCTACTTCCGCTCCGGCGGCGGGTTCAGCTACGACCCCACCGTCGACTACCAGAACGACGACCACGCCATCGACACGTTCCTGCGGGTCAAGCGGGGCTACTGCCAGCAGTTCGCCGGCACCTTCGCCGCCCTGGCCCGCTCGGTGGGGCTGCCCACCCGGGTGGCCGTCGGCTTCACGCCCGGCGTGCAGGACACCGGGGTGAGCAACCAGTACGACGTGAAGGGGGCCCAGGCCCACGCCTGGCCCGAGGTCTACCTGGGCCAGTACGGCTGGGTGCCCTTCGAGCCCACCCCCGGGCGCGGCGCACCCGATGAGGCCAGCTACCTGGGCGTCCCCGCGCAGCAGGACACCGGTCGGGGCATCGGTCCCGACAGCTCCACGCCGGTGACGGTGGCGCCCACCACCGTCACCCTGGCGCCGGCGGCGCCCACCACCACCCAGGCCCCCCAGTCGGCCAGCGGACCCACTGCCGTCGACCACGGCAACAGCGTGGACCTGGGCGCCTGGATCGGTCTGCTGGTGCTGGCGCTGTTGGGGTTGGCCGTGATCTACGCGCTGGCCGTCCCGACCGCGCGGGCGCTGCGACGGCGACGGCGCCACCAGCAGGCCACGACCCCGGTGGCCCGGGTGCGCCTGGCCTGGGTCGAGGCAGAGGAGGCCATGGCCCAGCTGGGCCACACCCGCCACCGCGACGAGACGGCCCGCGAGTTCGCGGCCCGCGCCGGGCGACGCCTGCCCACCCAGGCGAGCGCGCTGGCGGCGCTGGCCGGCGCCGCCGACGCCGCCCTGTTCGGCACGCAGGCGCTCGACGAGGAGACGGCGACCGCGGCCGAGACGACGGCCATCACCGTGCAGTCGATCACCCGTGATCAGGTCCCGCGCTGGCGACGGGTGGCCGACGAGCTCGACGTGCGCCACCTGCGGCGACCCCGCCGCGCCGAGTCAGCCGAGCCGGACGACCCGGCTGGCCTGCTTACTCTTCGCGCTTGAAGCGATCGCGCATGCGCTGGCTGGTGTTGCCGAAGTAGTCGCGCAACCCGGCCGCCCGCATCGACTGGGTGATCTGGTCCATCCCGGCCTTGCCCATGCGGCGGGCGTTGCGCTCGAAGGCGAGGGCGGAGACCAGCATGATCACGAACCCGAAGAAGGCCAGGATGAAGCTGATGCCCAGCGTGAGGACCAGCACCGCCAACCCGGCCACGAAGCCCAGCAGCGACCACTTCAGGTTGCGGTAGGCGTGGGTGTAGATGGTGGTGTCGGCGATGTCGCGCGCAAGCCCGGGATCGCTCTCGTAGAGCTTGGCTTCGATCTCGCTGAGGATTCGCTGTTCGTCCTCGGAAAGCGGCACCTGCTTCACCCCTTGTCGGTTGGCCCCGGTCGATCGCTGCGCCGGCGGCCCGACGGTTCGGGAGATCCCGGATGTCATCTTTCCACAGCAGCCGCTGGTCAACAACGCGCGGAACCTGATCTTCCGCCCGATTTTCGGCCGGGTTCATCGCCGCCTTGAGCCCGACGGCCTTCCCGGCCGGTCAGCGGCCGGGCCCCGGCCCAGGTGAGGCCGGCGGATCGGGCTGATCGGGCCGATCGGTCGGCTCCCTCGGGTCCGTCGGATCGGCTCGATTCGGTCCCCAGGGGGCGTCACCCGGCTGGTGCACCGCCACCCGACCCGGCTCGGCCAGGCTGGCAGGCCCGATGGCGGCGCGGCCGAACCGGGCCCGGATGGCGTCCACCGCCTCGGTCGCGCCGTCCCAGCCCGCGGCCCCGGCCTCGTCCAACGACAGCTGGCGGGTGGCTCCGGCGCTGAGCCCGCTCACGCTGACCCCGATGAGGCGCACCCCCGAGGACGGGTCGACCCCGGCCAGCAGCTGCTTGGCCTCGCGGGTGATGAGCGAGGTCGAGTCGGTGGCCTCGGGCCGGGTGGCCGAGCGGGTGATGGTGTGGAAGTCGCTGAAGCGCACCTTCAGGGTCACGGTGCGGCCGGCCAGGCCGTGCTGGCGCAGGCGGCTGCCAACGGCGTCGGCCAGGCGGACCACCTCGCGCTCGAGCGTGTCGCGGGTGTGGTGGTCGTGGGCGAAGGTCTCCTCGTGGCCCACCGACTTGAGCGGCCGCTCGGGCTCGACGGCGCGATCGTCGATGCCGTTGGCCAGGGCGTGGAGGTGACGGCCGGCGGCGGTGCCGAGCGTGGCCGTGACCAGCTCGACGGGCATGGCGGCCAGCTCGGCGATGGTGGAGATGCCCAGGCGCTCGAGCCGGGCCAGCGTGGCCGGACCGACGCCCCACAGCGCCGACACCGGCAGCGGCCACAGGAAGTCGAGCACCTCGTCGGAGGCCACCACCTTCACCCCTAGCCCAGGGCGCGGGCCATCCACCGAGGCGCGGGGCTTGGCCGCCTCCGAGGCCAGCTTGGCCACGAACTTCGAGGGCGCCACGCCCACCGAGCAGGTGAGGCCGACCTCGTCGTGCACCCGCCGGCGGATGTGGGCTGCGATCTCGATGGGTGGACCGTGGAGGCGGCGGGAGGCGCCCACGTCCAGGAAGGCCTCGTCCAACGAGATGGGCTCCACCCGCGGGGTGAACGAGCGGAAGATCTCCATCACCTGCTCGCTGACCTGGCCGTAGCGGTCGTGGCGGCCGTGCAGGAAGAGGGCGTGGGGGCACAGCCGCCGGGCCCGCACCGAGGACATGGCCGAGTGGACGCCATAGGCGCGCGCCTCGTAGGAGGCGGCGGCCACCACCCCACGATCGCCGGCGCCGCCCACCAGCACCGGGCGGCCGCGCAGCTCCGGGTGGTCCAGCAGCTCGACCGACACGAAGAAGGCGTCCATGTCCACGTGCAGGATTCCCGGCTCCGGCGTGACCACGTCACCGAGAGCCGGCACTGAGCGTTCGGCCGGGCTCATCGGTGCTCAGCCGAGGCGGCGGGTGACCGAGAGCGCGCCCAGCTCGGCGCCAGCCACGTCGTAGCCGAACGAGCGCTGGCCCGACCACGGCTCGGCCAGCCACTCCGACAGCGGCTCGCCCACCCAGCGCGACGCCCCACGGAGGTGTCCGGCACAGGTGGCGGGGTCGACGAAGCAGGCGTCCACCACGATGCCGTCGGGATCATCGACCACCAGCTCGCCCGAGAACTCGAGCGCCCGGAACGACTCCACGCGCAGCCGCCAACCCAGGTCAGGCGCCACCACCTCGATGTCGTAGATGGGGCCTTCCCAGCTGGTCACCACCAGCCCTGTCTCCTCTGCCACCTCCCGGGCCAGCCCCGCCAGGACGCTCTCGCCCTCGTCGATCACCCCACCAGGCGGTGACCAGTCGTGCGAGCCGTTGCGCCGGCGGTTGTGGACCAGCAGCACGCCGTCGGGCCCCTCGATCACCGCTCCGGCGACCAGCCAGTCACGCATGGCCCCAGTGTGCCCGAGATCGCCGCCCCCGGACGGCACGGGCCTGGCACCCCATCGGGGCGAACCGGCGGTGCGCTCAGCCGGTGGTGGTGGTCGTCGACGACGCCACGGTCGAGCGGGTCACCGACTGCGCGGGCACCAGGCCCACCCCACCGGGCGGGATCTGGTCGGCGGAGATGGAGTTGCCGGTCACCACCGGCGGGTCAGCCGGATAGGACGCGCTCACGTCGGGAGCCCGGGTGTGCTGGGGGCCGGCGCTGCCGTCGGCGTTGCGCTCCTGCACCTCGGCCGTGCCGATGCGGGCCGCCGGCTTGGGGGTGGGCGACGAGGACGACTGGCTCGAAACCACCAGGGCCCCACCGACGCACAGCGCCACCAGGACCCCGGCGGCGGGCAGCAGCACCCGGGCCCGAAGCAACGACGAGCGCCGGTGGATCTCGGTGGCCGGCTCCACCATCAGGTCGCGGAGGCGGTGCTCGACCTCGGGGGTGGCCAGGGCCAGCGCCCGGGACAGCACGTCGAGGTCGCCTTGGCGCAACGACAGCGGTGTGCCCGGCGTGGCCGAGCGCAGCGTGTACACGAGCGACAGGTAGCTGGCCAGGACCTCGTCGGCGGTGGGGGCCGTGCCGGCCAGGGCCTGGGTGTGCCCCGCGGCCGCCAGCTCGCACTGGTCGAGGTCGACCACCAGCTCGTGGCGGCCCGGCAACAGCTCGTCGGGGTCGACGCCGTAGAGCTCGACCACGGCCAGGATGTCGCCATCGGTCAGGTTGGCGTCGCCGTGCTCGATGGCCAGCAGGTCGGCAGCCGACCAGGTCGGCGAGCCGCCGGCCACCTGGTCGACCGTGCGACCGGCCGCCTCGCGCTGGCGACGGAGCAACGAACCCAGGCGCCACGAGGGGACCAGGCTGAGCTCGGTGGCGTTCACGGGCCCAGTATCGCCCATGGCGCGATCGGACGGAACGGTCCAAACGGCCTATGTGGCGCGGCCGGCGCCGTGTCGACGCGGCACCCGATCATCGTCACGCGATCGTCGTGTGACCGCCTGGTGATCGCAATGTGGCGACGGCCTCAGCCGGCGCCACCCCGCGTGGTCGGCTTGGGTCGATTTCGCGCCAACACCCGATCGCGCAGGGCCCACCAGGTGACCATGGCGAGGGCCTCGACCACGATGTAGCTCGACATCTTGGACGACCCGCGCTCCCGACTGCCGAAGGCGATGGGCACCTCCACGATGCGCCCACCGTTGCCGGCCACCGCGTAGGCCATCTCGATCTGGAACCCGTAGCCGTCGGCTTTCACCGCCCCCAGGTCGATGGCCTGCAGGGCGCGGGCGGCGTAGGCCCGGAACCCGGCGGTGAGGTCCCGCACGTGCAACCCCAGCACCATGGCGGCGTAGATGTTCC
The DNA here is from genome assembly GCA_963785815.1 of uncultured Microthrixaceae bacterium. Taxonomy (GTDB): domain Bacteria; phylum Actinomycetota; class Acidimicrobiia; order Acidimicrobiales; family Acidimicrobilacustridaceae; genus UBA4742. The sequence continues at coordinate 1,134,289 of CAWAWN010000003.1, read as the reverse complement.
CGCCCTGCGACAGGAGGCGGCGCGACCACTTCCACCCCGGCACCGACCCGCCCGGCACGTAGCGCGACCCGATGGCCAGGTCGGCGCCGTCCTCCACCGCGTGGATGAGCGCCGGCAGCATGGCCGGGTCGTGCTGCAGGTCGGAGTCCATCTCGATCAGCACCTCGAAGCCGTGCGCCAGCCCCCACCCGAAGCCGGCGCGATACGCCGACCCCAGCCCGGACTTCTCGGTGCGGCGCAGGACGGTGACCCCGCCGTTGTCCGCACCCCACTTCTCGGCCAGGTCGGCGGTGCCGTCGGGGCTGCCGTCGTCCACCACGAGCACCTCGGCGCCGGGGACGTTCTCGCGCACCAGGTCCAGCACCACCAGCACGTTCTCGGCTTCGTTGTAGGTGGGCAGCACCACGAGCGACTTCACGGCCATCGACTCTAGAGGCTGGTCCGGCGACCCCACCGGCAGGTGCACCCCACCGAACCTGTCAGCGGTGCGGGGCCCGTAGAGGCCGCACAGATGACAGGTTCGTGAGGGTGGGGCGGGGGCTCCTAGCATGGACGGCGATGGCCGACGTCCCCGACCCCGCCTCCGACGCCCCACCGACCGCGCTGCCGTCGGTCACGGCCCGGGTCCTGGGGTTCCTCGCCATCATCGCCTCGGGTGCCATCGGCGCCTTCATCGGATACGCCTTCACCGACCTGCAGTGCAAGGGCGACTGCACCACGCCCGACGCCCTCGGCGGCTTGGTGGGCGCCCTCATCGGCGCCGTCGGCGTGGCCGTGGTGGTGGTGCTGGCGCTGCGGGCCATGGGTGAGTGGAAGACCATCCAGCGCCGGCCGACCGGACCCGACCGCCCGGCGCTGGCCCCCACCAAGCGTCCCCGGGTCCAGTAGACCGGCCCCGGCGATCCGCATGACCGATCCGAGCGAGCTGGCCGACCTGGCCGAGCAGGCGGCGCGCGCCGCGGCCGACCTGCTGGCCGAGGGGCTCACCCGCACCCGCACCTCGGTCACCATGAAGTCGAGCTCCACCGACGTGGTCACCGAGATGGATCGAGCCGCCGAGCAGCTCATCGTCGACCGGCTGCTGGGCACCCGGCCCGACGACGGGGTGCTGGGCGAGGAGGGCAGCGCCCGGGCCGGCACCTCCGGGGTGCGCTGGATCATCGACCCGCTGGACGGCACCACCAACTACGTCTACCGGCACCCGGGCGTGGCCGTGTCCATCGCGGCCGAGCTGGCCGGGGTCGTCGTGGCCGGCGTGGTGGTCGACGTGCTCGCCGGCGAGGTGTTCCGGGCCGTGCGCGGGGGCGGCGCCACCCGTGACCACGAGTCGATCTCCGCCTCCGACGAGACCGACCTCCGCCGTGCCCTGGTCGCCACCGGCTTCGGCTACCTGCCCGAACAGCGCCGGCACCAGGGACGGGTGGTCGGGGTCGTCCTCCCTCAGATCCGCGACATCCGGCGCATGGGCTCGGCTGCCCTCGACCTGTGCTCGGTGGCCTGCGGCCGCGTCGACGCCTACTACGAGCTGAGCCTGTCGGTCTGGGACTACGCGGCCGGCGCGCTGGTCGCGGCCGAGGCCGGGGCGATCGTGGCCGACCTGGACGGTCGCCCACCCGAGCGAGCGCCCCTGCTGGCCGCCCCGCCGGCGCTGGCCGAACCCCTGCGCCAGGTCCTCCTCGCAGCCGACGCCTGAGCGACCCCGCGGGTCCCTGACCGCGACCCGAACAGGCAGACGCGGCGGTATCGGCCTCATCGGAGCGGAATTCGGGCACGATGGAGCGGTGGGAACCCGAATCCTGGCCGTGGAGGACGACGAGCGCATCCGCACCGCGGTCAAGCTGGCGCTCGAGGACGAGGGCTGGACCGTCGAAGAGGCCGACAACGGTGAGGACGCCCTCGACTCGTTCAGCCGCCACCCGACCGACGTGGTGCTGATCGACATCATGCTGCCGGGCATCGACGGGTTCGAGGTGTGCCGGTCGATCCGGCGCAACAGCGACGTGCCCATCGTCATGGTCACGGCCCGCGCCGACACCCACGACGTGGTCGCCGGCCTCGAGGCGGGCGCCGACGACTACCTGACCAAGCCCTTCGCCCCCAAGGAGCTCTCGGCACGCATCCGGGCGCTGCTGCGCCGGGCCCGCACCACCGACCCGGCCATCGCCCACCTCAAGTTCGGCGACCTCGAGATCGTCCCCGACGAGGGCGTGGTGCTGCGTGACGGCGCCGAGGTGCACCTGACCAAGACCGAGTTCCGCCTGCTGGTCGAGCTGGCCTCGAGCCCCGGCCGGGTGTTCAGCCGCGAGGTCCTGCTGGAACGGGTGTGGGGCTACGGTTACTTCGGCGACGGTCGCCTGGTCGACGTCCACGTCCGCCGCCTCCGCACCAAGATCGAAGCCGACGCGGCCAACCCGCGCCACGTCGTCACGGTGCGGGGACTGGGCTACAAGCTGCAGACCTGATCCGCGCCCCGTCCCCGCCACCCGACGCCGGGGGACGGGTCGGGATCCCGCACCATCCCAGGGAACCAGGGAGCACCTACCAGCCTTGCGTCTCCGGCGAGCTCACCCACGACGGCGCCTCGGCCTGCGGGCGCGGCTGACCATCACCTACGCGCTGGGCGCCGCCCTGCTGTCCACTCTGCTGGCCGTGTCGACCTACGGCCTGACCCGCCAGAACCTGCTCAACCAGCGCGAGGACAGCGCCATCTCACGGGCCCTGACCAACGCCCTGACCGTGCGGCGAGAGCTGAACGCCACCGACGCCAAGGACCTCATCCCGGCGCTGCCCACGCCCGAGGGAGCCGAACCGGTCATCGACTACAAGGGCATGTGGTACGAGAAGACGGCCGACTTCGGCCAGGACGCGCTGCCCCTCTCGCTGCGCCAGACCGTGCAGGCGGGCCACGCCGCCCGCATGCGCTTCGACCACAACGGGCAGACCTACTTCGCGGTCGGGGTGCCCATCCCCGCGCTGCACGCCAGCTACTACGAGGCCGTCTCGTTCGTCGAGGTGTCCCACACGCTCGACACGCTGGCCCTGATCCTGGTGGTGGCCTCCCTGCTGTCCACCGTGGCCGCCGGCTTCCTGGGGTGGTGGGCGGCGCGGCGCGCCCTGGCCCCCCTGCTCGACGTGGGCGCGGCCGCCGAGGCCATCGCCGGCGGTCGGCTCGACACCCGCCTGGTCGTCGGCGAGGACCCCGACCTCGACGTGCTGGCCGTGCCGTTCAACCACATGGCCCAGGCCCTGGAGGACCGGGTGGAGCGCGACGCCCGGTTCGCCTCCGAGGTGAGCCACGAGCTGCGCTCCCCGCTGATGACGCTGGCCGCCTCGGTGGAGGTGCTGGGCAACAGCCGCAGCGAGATCCCCGAACGCGCCCAGACCGCGCTCGACCTGCTATCGGCCGACGTCGACCGCTTCCAGCAGCTGGTCGAGGACCTGCTCGAGATCAGCCGCTTCGACGCCGGCGCCATCAAGTTGCACCTGGAGGACGTGCAGGTGGCGGAGATGGTCATCCAGGCCGTGCAGGTGCTGGGGGGCGGTGGCATCCCCGTGCGCTTCGCCGACGACGTCTCCTCTGTGGTCGTGCGCGTGGACAAGCGCCGGTTCGCCCGGGTGCTGGCCAACCTGCTCGACAACGCCGACAAGTACGCGGGCGGGGCCACCGAGGTCACCCTCGAGCTGCGCGGCGAGGTGGTTCAGATCGCCATCGAGGACCGCGGCAACGGGGTTCCCGAGTCCGAGCGCGAGGTCATCTTCGACCGCTTCTCCCGCGGCAGCGAGAGCGGCAACCGGGCCAGCGACAGCGGGGTGGGCCTGGGACTGGCCCTGGTCGACGAGCACGTGCGCCTCCACGGCGGCCAGGTCTGGGTGGAGGACCGCCGCGACGGCCAGCCGGGGGCCCGCTTCGTGGTCGAGCTGCCGGTCGTGCCCCTGCCCACCCCCGACGACGTGGCCGCCCTGTCCGACGTGGTCAGCGCCACCCCCGACGAGACCATGCTGCCCGAGGAGACCACCGTCCCGTGACCACGTCCAGCCGGCACCGGCCGCGGACCCGGGGGCCGAACCTGGCGGTCTGGGCGGGCCTGGCGGGGGCGCTGGCGTTGCTGGCGGTCGCCTGTGGCATCCCCACCGACCACTCCCCCCGCCCGATCGCCCAGGGCGCCCTGCCCGCGGCGCTGGCACCGCAGACCACCACCACCCAGGAGGGTCCGGCGCCGGGCGCCGACGCGGTGCGCCTCTACCTGGTGCGCAACGTGGACAGCACCCCCCGACTCGTCGGGGTCGTGGTCGGGATCCGCCACACCACCGACCCGACCAACCAGGTGCGGGAGGTGATGACCATGCTCATCGCCGAGCAGCCCTCGTCGACCGGCTCCACCAGGAACCTGACTAACACCATCCCGTCGGCGGTGAAGATCCTCGGGCTGAAGCTCGACGGCGACGTGCTGGACCTGGACGTGTCGAACCTCGACAACGTGGAGAGCACGCAGCAGCGCCTGGCCTTCGCTCAGATGGTGTTCACGGCCACGGACCTGTTGGGGGTCGACGCCGTGCGCTTCTCCATCAGCGGTCGCCAGGCGCAGGTGCCCCTGGACACGGCCACCTCGAAGCTGGGCCAGGCCATCGATCGGGCCGACTACGCCCAGCTCGACCCCGGCACTTGACCGTCCGTTAGCGTCTCGGACCGTGGCCGTGGTGATCGCCGTCGACGCGGGGACGACCGGGGTGCGCGCCATCGCCTTCGACCACGGCGGGCAGGTGGTGACCTCGTCCTATCGCGAGTTCACCCAGTTCTTCCCCCAGCCCGGCTGGGTGGAGCACGACGCGGTGGAGATCTGGGAGGCCGTGCACGCCACCCTGGCCACGGTCATGGCCGAGCTGGACCAACCGGTCGTGGCCATCGGCATCACCGACCAGCGGGAGACGACCGTGGTCTGGGACCGCACCACGGGTGTCCCTGCGGCGCGGGCCATCGTGTGGCAGGACCGGCGCACGGCGGCGCGCTGCGACGAGCTGCGCCAGCAGGGCCACCTCGACCTGGTGCGCGCGACCACCGGCCTGGTGCTCGACCCGTACTTCTCGGGCACCAAGCTGGCCTGGTTGCTCGGGCCCGGCGGCGTCACCGCCACCCCCGACCTGGCCTTCGGCACCATCGACTCCTGGGTGCTGTGGAACCTCACCGGCGGCACGGCCGCCGCGGGTGCGGTCCACGCCACCGACGTCTCGAACGCCAGCCGCACCCTGCTGTTCGACATCCGCGCCGGTGCCTGGTCCGTGCCCATGTGCGAGCTGCTGGGCATCCCCATGGACCTGCTGCCCGAGGTGCGGTCCTCGTCGGGCCGCTTCGGGGTGACGGCCGCGGGGCTGGTCGGGATCGGCGCCGGCATCCCGATCAGCGGCATCGCCGGCGACCAGCAGGCCGCCCTGTTCGGCCAGGCCTGCTTCGAGCCGGGCATGACCAAGAACACCTACGGCACGGGCTCGTTCGTGTTGATGAACGTGGGCGAGACCTGCCCGGAGCCGGTCGAGGGGTTGCTGACCACCGTGGCCTGGACCCTGCCCGGCTCGGCCCTCGACGCCACCCGCACCGGACCGGTCACCCACTACGCCCTCGAAGGTGCCGTGTTCGTGACCGGTGCCGCCATCCAGTGGCTGCGCGACGGGCTGGGCCTGGTGGCCGAGGCCTCCGAGATCGGGCCGCTGGCCGAGTCCATCGACGATGCCGAGAGCGTGGTGCTGGTCCCCGCCTTCACCGGCCTGGGCAGCCCGTGGTGGGATCCCTACGCCCGGGGCACGATCGCCGGCATCACCCGCGGCACGGGTCGGGCCCACCTGGCTCGCGCCGTGGTCGAGGCCATGGCCTTCCAGACCCGCGACGTGGTCGACGCCATGGCCCAGGCCTCGGGCCGCCGCGTCTCCTCGTTGCGGGCTGACGGCGGCGCGTCCGTCATGCCCCTGCTGCTCCAGCTCCAGGCCGACCAGCTCGGCGTGCCGGTCAGCCGGCCACAGGTGCAGGAGACGACGGCGCTGGGCGCGGCCTACCTGGCCGGCCTGGCCGAGGGCATGTGGTCGTCGTGCGCCGACATAGCCGACAACTGGGCCCTCGACGTCGAGGTGGCGCCGCGGGGTGACCGGGCCGTGGCCGACGCCGCCCACGCCCGCTGGCTGGTCGGCGTCGAACGTTCCCGGGCCTGGGCCACCGACTCCTGAGGCCTCCCCCCGGGCCTCCGGCCCCCCGGAATTGGTGCGGGGTGGGTGAGGGCGAGGGGTGGGCTCAGGACGACGACGGGTGGGCGGCGCGCGCGAGCGGAGGCGGCTCAGCTCGCGAAACCGGGTGTCGACGATCCGCGCCAACGCCGCCGCCTGGCGCCTCTCCCGGGCCCGGAACGGGCTGCCGTCACGACCCAGCACCAGCGCCATGCCGGCGGCGGGCAGGGGGGCCCAGGCCACGTCGGCCGGACCGCTGTCACCACCGGCCACCCGGGCCGAGGTCTGGCTGCCGTTGACGTAGGCCACCAGCCACGGCACGGGCGGCACCTCGCCCTCGTGGGCCACGATGTCGGGGCCTTCGAGCGCCACCACCGCCGACCAGGCCGCGCCGATGGTGCGCACCGCGTGCACGCACAGCTCCTGGAGGGACTCGGACTGGGTGGTCGCCCCCACCAGGATGGCGGCCGTCTCCAGCGCGTCGAGGCGGGGGTCGCGCAAGGAGTCGGCCGCCGGCGTGATGGTCTCCACGTCCACCCCGTCGACCTGGGCCAGCTCGGTGAGCAGCAGGTCCACCAGCTCGTCGCCGGGCAGCTCCACGACCAGCTCGTCGATGGCCCGGCCGGCGCCGCGCTCGAGGATGTCGATGCCCACCACGTCGCCGCCCACCGCGCCCACGCGGCTGGCCACCTGGCCCAGGGCACCGGGACGGTCGGCCAGCCAGACACGGAGCACGTAGGTCGTGGTCATGGCCGAAAGCGTACGAGTGGTCGGTGAACAGGATGTTTCCAGTTCGCGAGCATCAGGTGACCGATGGTCGACGGGCCCTCGCGCCCGACCTCTAACGTGCGGGGGTGCCACGGGTGACGGTCGTGATGGCCACCTACAACTGGGCGCCGGTGCTCCCGTGGTCGATCGGCAGCGTGCTGGCCCAGCAGTTCGACGACCTCGAGCTGCTGGTGGTGGGCGACGGCTGCACCGACGAGTCGGCCGACGTGGTGGCCGCCATCGACGACCCCCGGGTGCGCTGGCACAACCTGGCCCGCAACACCGGCCACCAGGCCGGACCCAACGCCGAGGGCCTGCGCCGGGCTCGAGGTGAGGTCATCGCCTACCTGGGCCACGACGACCTGTGGCTGCCCGACCACCTGGCCCGGCTGGTCCCGATCCTGGACGGGCGCGTGAGCCTGGTGCACGGCACCACCCTGCGGGTCAGCCCCGGCCGACCGCTGGCGACCTATCCGGCGTCGGGCTGGCACCACGAGCCCGACGACTGGCTCCCCCCGACCTCGGTGGTCCACCACCGTGACCTGGCCAACGCGGTGGGTGGTTGGCGGCCGGCCGCCGACACCGGTCGACGCGACCCCGAGACCGACCTGTGGCGGCGCCTGGCCGAGGTGCGCCCGAGCCGCTGGGTGCCGCACCTGACCAGCATCAAGCTGTCGGCCACCGACCGCCAGGACGTGTATCGCAACCGGCCCACCTTCGAGCAGGCCTGGTGGTGGCACCGGATCTGCGACGCCGCCGACCCCGAAGCCGCCGTCCTGGCCGCGGCCGGTCAGCCCTACCCCTTCACCGACCAGCCCACGGCCAGGCTCCACGGCCGGGCCCGCCTGCACTGGGGTGTGGTGACGCGCTGGCGACGACTGCGCGGCCGACCCCACCTCGACGCCGGGGACCGCCTGGCCATCCGGCGCCAGACCAAGGGCCTGCCCTGAGCCCACAGGGCGCTCGAAATCGAACGATCTAGACCGCGCGGTCAAGTTCTGTGTACCGTGACCAGCGATGAACCGCCGACTCACCCAACGCGGGCGTGATCGTCGCCGCCAGCTCATGGACTTCGCGGCCCTGCGGTTCGCCGAGCAGGGCTACCACCCGACGTCGGTGGCCGAGATCGTCGAAGGCCTGGGCGTGGGCAAGGGCGTCTTCTACTGGTACTTCTCCAGCAAGGAGGAGCTCTTCCTGGAGATCCTGCGCGAGGCCCAGCACGACCTGCGACGCACCCAGCAGCTGGCCATCGAGGACGAGGACGACCCCGTCCAGCGCATCGCCAAGGGCATGCGCGCCTCCATCGAGTGGTCGAGTGGCCACCCGGAGCTGCACCAGCTCTTCGCCTTCGCCGCCACCGAGGAGCGCTTCGCGCCCGCCATGCGCAAGGGCGAGGAGATCGCCCTGGCCGACGCCGTGCGCCACGTCAACGACGGGATCGCCCGGGGCGAGATACGCGACGGCGACCCCACCATCATGACCCAGGCCATCCTGGGCGTGACCGCCTACCTGGTGCGGCGCTGCGTGCAGGAGCAGGGCCGGCCGTGGGACGAGGTGGCCGACGCCGCCGTGTCGTTCTGCCTCGAGGGCCTGCTGGTCCCCGCGGTGCGCACGTCCGCCTGACGCGGGCGCCGCCTACCCGAGCTTGGTGAGGCCCCGTCGCAGGTTGCGGACGGCCTGGCTGGTGCGCTGCTCGTTCTCGATGAGGGCGAATCGGACATGGCCGTCGCCACCCGGACCGAAGCCCACGCCGGGCGAGACCGCCACCTGCGCCTCGCGCACCAGGTAGGAGGCGAAGTCGATCGAGCCCATCTCGCGGTACGGCTCGGGGATGGGCGCCCACACGAACATCGTCCCCATGGGCGGCTCGACCGGCCAGCCGATGCGCTGCAGGCCGCCGCACAAGGTGTCCCGGCGAGCCTGGTACATCTCGTTGACCACCTTCGGGTAGTCGGAGGCCTCGTTCATGGTCACCGTGGCCGCGATCTGGATGGGCTGGAACGTGCCGTAGTCGAGGTAGCTCTTGAGCTTGGTCAGGGCGGCGATGACCTCGCGGTTGCCGGCCATGAAGGCCACCCGCCACCCGGCCATGGAGAACGACTTGGTCATCGAGTAGATCTCGACCGCCACCTCCTTGGCCCCCTCGGCCTGGAGGATCGACGGGGGCATGTAGCCGTCGAAGCCGATCTCAGCGTAGGCGTTGTCGTGCACCACGACCACCTCATGGGCCCGGGCGAAGTCGACCACCTTCTGCATGAAGTCGAGGTCGACGCAGGTGGTGGTGGGGTTGTGCGGGAACGACATCACGATGACCCGGGGCTTGGGCCACGAGTAGTTCCACGCCTCGGTGAGGCTCTCGAAGAAGTCGGTGCCCGTGCCCAGCGGCACCTCGCGGATGTCGGCGCCGGCCAGCAGCGGCCCGTAGATGTGGATGGGGTACGACGGGGAGGGCACCAGGGCGGCGTCGCCGGGCTGGAGCAGGGTCCACATCAGGTGGGAGAAGCCCTCCTTGGCCCCGATGGTGTTGATGACCTCGGTCTCGGGGTCGAGGTCGACCCCGAAGCGCCGCAGGTACAGGTCGGCGAAGGCCTGGCGCAACTTGGGGATGCCCTTGCTCGACGAGTAGCGGTGGTTGCGGGGGTTGTGGACCGCCTCGGCCAGCTTGTCGACGGCCACGTCGGGCGAGGGGAAGTCGGGGTTGCCGAACCCCAGGTCGATGACATCGATCCCAGCTCGCCGGGCCTCGACCTTCAGCGTGTCGATGATGGTGAAGACGTAGGGCGGCAGCCCGTTGATCCGGCGGAACTCCATCGACCCACGCTAGCCCCGCCGTGGCTGGCCGCCGAGCGCAGTATTCTCGCGGTGACGAGGCCGAAGGCGCCCGCCGGGAGGCTCGCCGACCAGAGGGCTAGGAGACTCGTTCCGTGGCGAGCAGGCCGGCTCCGATGGCGCCTGCCTCGGGCCCCAGGCTGGCGCCTCGGATGCGCACCGGCACCCGGTGCTCCGAGCCCAGCGCCAGCGCGCGGTGGGCCTCCCGGGTGGGGGCCAACAGCAGCTCACCGGCCTCGGCCAGCCCCCCGCCCACGATGACCAGCTCGGGGTCGAGCAGGTTCTCCAGGTTGGCGATGCCCAGCGCCACCCACCAGGCGAACTGGCGGACCACCTCGAGCGCGCCGGGGTCGCCCTGCGCGGCAGCCTGGGTGACGTGCTCGCCCCGCACGGCGTCGGGGTCGCCGCCGGCCACGGCGACCACGCCAGGCGCACTGCCGGCCTCGGCCGCCTCCCGGCCGAGTCGGCCCAGCCCGCTGCCGGAGGCGAACCGCTCCCAGCACCCGCGGTGGCCACACGGGCAGGGCGGCCCGCTCGGGTCGACCACCATGTGGCCGGGCTCGCCGGCGAAGCCCGACGCGCCCCGCACCAGCTGATCCCCGATGATCACGGCGCCGCCGATGCCGGTGCCCAAGGTGACCAGCACCAGGTCCGACGTCCCCACCCCGGCGCCCAGCTGGTGCTCGGCCACCGCCGCGCAGTTGGCGTCGTTGTCGACGGCCACCGCGGTCAGGCCGGTGGCGGCGGCCACCGCCTCCCCGACGTCCAAGCCGACGATGCCCGGCAGGTTGGGTGCCACCTGGAGCACGCCGGCGCGATCCACCAGCCCGGCGATGCCAACGCCCACTGCACCCACCCGAGGCAGGCCGGCGGCGTCGAGCTGGGCGTCGAGCTCGGCCACCGCCGCATCCAGCGCCTCCACCACGGCCTCGGCCCCCCGGGGCGTGTCGCGGCGGTGGTGGGCCAGGGCCCGGCGGGGATCGTGCGGGTCGAGGACCCGCCCGAGGATCTTGGTGCCCCCGACGTCGAAGCCGGCCACCAGCACCGCGGCCGCGGCGCCGGACGGCTCGCGTCGATCGGTCACCCGGTCAGTAGCGCAGCAGGGCCCCGATGCGGCCCATCACGTCGAGGTCCGGGTTGTCGACGCAGATCTCGACGTGGCACGAGTGGGCCAGGGCCCACTCCACGGCCTGCTCCACGATGTCGTCGACCGGGGTCAGCTCTCTGGCGCACCCGGGACAGGTGCGGCCGACCAACCCCAGGTGGCCGCAGCTGCCACAGGTCCACCCCGCCTCGCCGTAGCCGGCCGACACCAGGAGGCGGTCGACCCGGTGCTCGCCCAACGCGCCCAGCACGTCGGCCAGCCCCACCACCGCTGGCTGGCGGGACGCCACCGCCTGGCGGAGGCGGGCCACGGCCTGCGCTTCACGCTGGCGCTCCACCTCACGTTCCACATCGAGGACCGCTTCGCGGATCTCACCGGGACCGGCCGACACCCCGACGGCGATGCGCTCGCACAGGCGCTGGTGCAGGTAGGGGTGCAACGCTCCTTCCAGGGAGCGCACCACCGGCTCGGGTCCGCCCAGCGTGAGGTGCTCGAAGGGCTCGGCCTGGAACATGGTGAAGGCCACGTCGGCCGCTCTCCGCAGGTGGGCGGCCACCTGGGCGTCGGCGCGCGAGGCGGCGTCGCCCCGGTCGAGGTGGCCGCGGGTGTCGTCGTCACGCGGGCGCTCGTCGAGCAGCTCGGAGTGGTCGACCAGCTCGCCGAAGTGGAACACCAGGATGCGGGCCCGGTGCCGGTCGGCCAGCAGGACGGCGAAGCGGTCGAAGCCCTGGGCCACCGACTCGAGCTGTCCGACGGCCGGCGCCTCGTTGATGACCACCCGGCTGCGCACCGGGACCGGCAACGGGACCACCTTCCAGAAGTCGTGGGCCGAGCACGAGAAGATGGCCAGCCCTCGCGTTGTGGAGCGGTCGATGCCGCCGCGCACGTACTCCTCGATGCGCTGGAGGTCACGAGCCACCGAGGTCGTGCCGTTGGCCCGGGAGCGGGCGGAGCGCAGGACCCGTTGGAGCTCGTGCTCGCAATCGGCCCGGCGACTGAGCCGCCTCCCGTCCACGTCGAGGTAGCAGCTGGTCACCGGGGCGTCCTGCCCCCGGAAACCCGCCAGCTCGCGAACGGCAGCTTCGGTGATCACGGCCACGGCGCCTCCCGGTTGTCGGTTCCTCGCCGCCCGATCGTAGGCAACCGGTGGTCGCCGCGCGCCCAGAACCGCGGCGGCGACCGACGAGCGCTCACGAGGTGCGCCGTCCGGCCTGCGACCCAGGCGGTCGGGCGGTGCCGACGGCGGCGGCGCGAGGAGCGGACGAAGCCTTCCGGCGGCCCCGTGGCTGTCCACGCCGGTCCTCGCAGGATGCGGCTCAGGCGAACTGGTGGGGCAGCTCGACCACCGCGGCGCGCTGGATGCCGACGCCTTCGGCCCAGGCGGAGACCACACCGTCGTCGCTCAGGTAGATGATCTGCACGGCCTCGGACATGCGCTCCAGCTTGTCGAGCAGCGAGCGCACCAAGAAGTCGTCCTGACCGATGAGGGCATCGTCGATGACCAGCGGCACCGACCCGCAGAACGAGGCCGCCCGTTGGGCGGCCAAGCGCGCCAGCAGGTAGAACTCGAGCGCTTCGGGTCCGGTGGTGGCCTCGGCCGGGTCGATGTCGAACCCTGGGTCGCTGGCCGGACGGGGAGGTTCACCGGGGCCCGCCGGCTGCTCGGCCTCGGCCGCAGCCAGCTGGGCGGCGATGCGCATGACCCGACTCGACGCCACCGCCTCGACCTGGGTGGCCGCGTCGACGAGGGCCAGGCGGGCTTCGAGCTGGTCGGCGTACAGGGCTTCGTCCTCGTTGGCCCGCTCCAGCTCGCGGGTCAGCTCGTCCACGTCGGGTTCGGCGGCGGCGGGCGCCTCGGGCAGCTCGGCCCCGTCGGTCAGGTCGATGGTGGGCTCGCGATCCGCCGATTCCTGGGCCGCGTCGTGGGCGGCCAGGGCGTGGGTGGCGTCGGCCAGCTGCACCTGGATCTCGTCGCGCTCGGCTCGCAGCTCCCCGATGCGCTCGGACAGCACGCTCACCTCGGCCAGGAAGGCGTCGGCGGCCATCGTCACCCGGTCGACGCCGGGTGAGGCACCGAGGTTCAGCCCGACCAGCTCGAGCTGGTACGCCAGCGCGTCGACCAGCTCCTCCTGGCTGACCTCGGCCTTGGGCACCCGCAGGGCGCGCAGGGCGCTCTCCACCTCGGCCTGCTCGTCGTCCCCGCCCAACAGGTCGAACGCCTCGAGGTAGACCGCCTCGAGCCGGTCGAGCAGGGCTCGGTGGGTGGGATCGTTCTCGATGTCGGCCGCCACCTTGGCCCAGTGGGCTTCGGCCGCCTCCAGGTCGATGCGGGCCCGCTCCAACCGCTCCTCGGCGATGGGATCGATGCCGAGCAGGCTGGCGCCCATCACATAGGCGCTCCAGGTGGGGAACCCCACCCGGTCGAGGATGGCCTGCTGGGCCGCCGCCGCGTCGTCGAGGCGCTTGGAGCCGCCCCGGCGCAGACGGCCGCCACCTTCGGCGTCGAGCACCGCCTGGTGGGCGGCCTCGAGCTCGGCCACGTCCTCGGGTGACAGGTTGGGCTTGGCCATGGCCCGCTCAGCCGAGGCCAGCTCGGTGCGGGCCGCCTCCAGGGCAGCCAGGGCGCTGGCCGTGCCGCGACCCTGGGCCTCGAGGTCCTGCTCGAGCTGGTCGACCTGGGCCTGGAGGGAGACGAACTCGTCGGCCAGTTGGCCGGCCCGCTCGGAGGGCACCATCTCGGCGGGCGGCGGGTTGCGGATGGCGTCGACCAGCACCTCGATCGGGCGGGTGTCGAGCGCCGAGAGCTCGGACAGATCCTGTTCGACCTTGGCCAGGCGGCCGGTGAGCTCCTCCTGGTTGGCCGCCAGGTCGTCGCGGCTCTGGACCGCCGCCGGTTCGGGTTCCGGGTCGAAGAGGACGTCGTCGAGCAGCGCCGACGCCTCCTCGGCCCGGGCCGAGGTGCCGGTGGCCTCGTCGAGGGCGACCGTGGCCCGGCGCAGGGCGGCGGACGCGTCGGCGTGCTCGCGCCGCGCCCGCTCGGCCGCCTCCCGCAGGATGGACAGCGTCTCGCGCGACGACCGTTGCTGGCGGCGGGCGGCGTCGAGCTCGGGATGGCGCCCCTCGGGTGTGCTGGCCAGGAACTGCTCGGTGGTGAGCGCGGCCACCGGGGCGGCGTCGTCAGCCCCCGGGTTTGCCCCGGGAAGGTCGCTGCGCCGGATCAGCGGGTCGAGGTCGAGGCCCAGGCCCATGAGCTGGAGGTTGTCCACGCTCAGGTCGAACAGGACCCCGTGGGACTCGATCAGCCCCGGCACCCCCGGATCGGTGGCGGCGGGCAACGCGGCACACGGCCGCGATGAGCCGCGAACGCATGGCGGGGTCGAGGCCACGCACGATCGTCATCATCGGATGCAGGTCGAGCGCGTCGGACTGGTCGCCATCGAGCTGGAGTTGGAGCAGCCTCATGGTGTGGTCACCATCGGTTCGATTCTGAGGAATGTGAGCACGGGTTGCGCCACATTACTTGGCCCTGCCCGCTTGGCCCTGCGGTCGGCGAGCCGCTGATCGATCGGCCCTCCGGTCGGCGAGCCTCCCTGCGGGCGCCTTCGGCATCTGGGTTGCGGTGCCCGCGGCTTCGGCCTGGCGGCCCGCGCCTACCGGGTCCCCGATCGCCACACCGGGTCAAGACACGTCGATGTGCTGCACCCGGGGGCCGTCGTCGTCCCCATCGGGGCCGGATCCCGGCGCGGTGCCGGTGGCGGCGTCGCGGGCCCGGCCACCGGCGCGGGCCACGGCCTGGCTGACCGATCCCAGCACGTCCACCACCGACGCCACCGCGGCCGAGTCACCCACCACGTCCTCCACCACGTCCAGGAAGGAACGGGCGGCGGCGATCATCTCGTGGGCGGCGCGCTGGAGATGCTCGACGCCATCACGTCCCTCGTCGTGCGCCGCGGCGCCGGGCTGCGGGCCGGGGTCGCCGGCCGGCTCGGAGCGGTCGGCCGGGTGGGCCGGGTGGGCCGGGTCGGCGGCGCTCATGGGCGCCCCCCGTCCTCGGCAGCGCGACCAGGGCTCGACACCGGGCCAAAGCTAACCCGGAGCCGTCCCTTGCGCAGGGTCGCGCCGGTCACCTGGCGACGACGCAGCGAGTCGGGCAGCAGCAGCGAGCGGCGGTAGGGACCGACCCGCACGATGAGCTCGTCGCCGCGGCGGCCCACGTCGAGCTGGTCGTGCTCGGCGAAGGGCAGGTCCAGGCTCAGGCGGTAGTCGTCCTCGCCCTTCTTGCGCACCCGCATGGGCTCGTGGTCGTGGAGCACGGCCCGCGGGTCGACCTCGGCATAGACCTCCTGGCCGAAGCGTCGCAGCCGGTCGAGCCCGACCACCTCGTCGTCGGCCAGGTGGGCCCGCAGGATGGGCAGCGGGGCGAAGGCCTCGTCGATGGTGGCCAGGTGCTCGGCCTGCGCCGACCGCCACCGGTCGAACCAGGGATCGGTCACCTGCACGGGCAGCAACCGGTTGGCCACCACCGCGTCGACCCGGTAGCCGAACAGCGACAGGTAGGTGTAGGTGCGGACGCGCCTCGGCGATGACCATGCGCTCGGGGTTCACCACCAGCCGGACGCTGGTGGTGCGACGGTCCGACAAGATCTCCTTGACCCCGTCCAGGCGGTCGTAGAAACGACGACCGGCCCCGAACACCTCGTCGCTGGCCACCGGGATGTTGGTGACCCGCGCCAACACCGGGCTGATCATGCGGTTGAGCCGACGGCCGGTCGGGAAGACCCGCTCCATGTACCACGACAGGATGTCGGGCAGGCTCAGCAGGCGGATGGTCTCGGCCGTGGGCGCGCAGTCGACCACCAGGGTGTCCCAGTCGCCCGACTCGGCGAAGGTCTTGATGTCGCCGAGGGCGAAGATCTCGTCGAGCCCGGGCACGACGGCCAGCTCCTCGGCCTCGATGGCGTCGACGCCGGCCCAGTTGAACACGTCGATGAGCCAGCGCTGGATCTCGTCCCAGGACTCCTCCATGCGGGCCTGGGCGTCGAGCTGGAGGCCGCGCAGGCGCTTGGTGACCGGTGTGGGGGCGTCCCCCAGCTCGACGCCGAAGCTGTCGGCCAGCGAGTGGGCAGGATCGGTCGACAGCACCAGGGTGCGGTACCCGGCGTCGGCGCTGGCCAGCGCGGTGGCGGCGGCCACCGAGGTCTTGCCCACGCCGCCCTTGCCGGTGAACAACAGGATGCGCAGGTCGGCCCGGCCGCTCCCGTTCGGGCCGTGGCCGGTCAACGCCCCTCGGTCACGTGGGCGCACCCGAGGGGTCGTCCCCGTCGGCCACCGGCGTCGTGCCCTCCACCCGGCTCTTCAGCTCGGACAGCGCCGTCTTGATGATGCGGGCCTCGGCCCGGCGCTTCACGAAGCCGGGGATGGGCACGATGAGGTCGACGGACAACTCGTACACGACGTCGGTCGACCCGGGTTGGCCGGGCGTCTCGCCCAAGCGGTAGGCGCCGTCGAGCTCGCGCTCGAGGTCGCCGCTGAGCAGCTCCCAGGCCAGGCGGCTGGGGGCGCCCTCGTAGTCGTACTTGAGCCGATAGGTGGTGCTGCGACCCATGGCCGCGGCCCGGTACTCGACCACCGTGGCCCGACCCTGGTCGTCGGCCTCGATGACCTTGGCCTGCTTCAGGTCGCCCGCCCACTCGGGATAGCGCTCGAAGTCGATCAGGGTGCGGTAGCACTCGTCGACGGATGCGTCGATGGTCGTCTGCTCTCTCGCCTGCTCGGCCATGTTCGCCGACGATACCGGACCCGGGGGGCCGGATCGGCGGGACGCAGAGGCCGTGGGCCCCGACGGCGTCCACCCGGGTTCGAACGGGCGCCGTCCTAGAGGTAGCTGGACTTGGACGAGCCCTTGGCCTTGGAGCCCGACCCCTTGGCCGACTTGGCCGCGGTGCCCTTGGCCGTGGAGCCCGTCGCCCTCGAGGACCTCCCCGCCGGTCCCTTCGCCTTCGACCCCTTGCCCGGGCGCGTGGCCGCGGTTCCCTTGGGCGTGGTGCGGCCGGTGGTTCGCGGCCCGGGCGCGCCCGGTGCGGCGGGCCGGGCGTTGCCCCGGCGGCGCTTCTCCTGTGGCGGTCGGGGGGGGAAGGTGCCGTAGCGCGCCGCCCACAGCCCGCACAGGGCCAGGCCGTACATCCAGGCCAGGACGCCGAAGGCCAGCGGGGTGAAGGGGTGCACGGCGGCGGTGGCCAGCCCGACCACCACCTGCACCGCCAGCGACCCGAGCAGGGATCGCTGCACCGATCGCGGGGCGCTGCCGGCCAGGAAGAAGAGCCCGCCCATGCCGATGAGGTCGGTCCGGCTGCGGCTCACCGCTACCGCGTAGGCCCAGAAGAACAGGCCGATGCCGGCGAAGAACAGCGCGAGCGACGTGGCCACCCCCGCGGCGATGAACGTGTCGGGGGCGATGGCCGAGGCCACAGCGGTCACCGTGAACACGATGGTGCCGGCCCACGAGGCCCGCAGGATCGCCCGACCGGGGACGGCCCCGGGATCGCCCGCCGCGGGCGGCGGGTCGTCAGCGGGCAGGCGAGCGGGCATCCCTGCCAGCCTCACACGCTGGCCAGCGCATCGGCCAGTCGCCGGGCCAGGTGGTCGTAGGTGAGCTCCTCGACCACGCGGCGCCGGGCCTCCTGGCCCATCCGGGCGCGGCGCTCGGGGTGGTCGACCAGCGCAGCCAGGGCGCGGCGCACCTGCGGGACCGATCGCGGGTCGCGCACGACCGAGCCGGTGACCCCGTCGACCACGGCCTCGCCCGATCCTCCGCTGGCGCCGGCCACCTGGGGCACGCCGGCGGCGGCGGCCTCGAGGAAGACGATGCCGAAGCCCTCCTGCTCGAGGCCGAACCAGCGGTTGCGACAGAGCATGGCGAAGGCGTCGGCCATCCCGTAGACGGCGGGCAGGTCGTCGTCGTCGACCCGGCCCAGGAATCGCACGGGCGCACCGGCGCGCCGGGCCAGGCGTCCCAGCCGGTGGCGGTCGCGCCCGGCGCCGGCGATGGCCAGCACCAGGTCGGGGCGGGTGGCCGACAGCCCGGCGACGGCTCGGATGAGCACGTCGAAGCCCTTGCGCGGCACCAGCCGGCTCAGGCCCAGCACGACCACGGCCTCTCCGGGCAGCCCGAAGCGGGCCCGGGCCTGCGCCCGGGCGACGGCGTCGAGCGGCACGAACCGCTCGACGTCGGCGCCGGGCTCGACCACCACGACCGGCAGCTCGCCGCCGGCGGCGCGCTCGGCCTCCTGAGCCGGGTATCGACCGGCCGAGACCACCACCTGGGCCCCGCGCAACACCCGAGCCAGCGCCGGACGGACCAGCGGGAGCCGGCCGGGGATCACGATCTCGGCGCCGTGCACCAGGACCCCGTAGGGGCGTGCCAGTCGGGGCCCGACCGCCCCCAGGGGCAGCGCCGGGTCGAGCACCACCAGCTTGGCGTCGCGCCGCCCGGCCACCTCATCGATCTCCCCCACCATGCCGGGCGTGGGCAGCAGCACGCGCCGGCGGGATCGCTCGATCGGCAGGTCGTGTTGCGCGTCCCAGGCCGCGGCGTCGGGATGCGGGGTGGTCAGCACCGCGGCCTCGCCCTCGGGCAGGCGACGCCACAGCTCCCACAGGTAGGACTGGATGCCGCCCAGCTTGGGCGGGAAGTCGTTGGTCACCAGCAGATGGGTCACGACACCCCCGCCCGGGTGAGCTCGGCCCGCACCCGGGGATCGGGATCGTCGGCCACCTGGGCCACCAGGTCGGTCAGCGCCAGGCGCCGGGCCGCCCACACGGCGTGGGCGCGCACGATCGGATCCGGGTCGCCCAACGCGCTCGTCCAGCACGCGGCGGACCTCGGGGTGGACCGGTGTGCCCGAGTTGCCCAGCACGACGAGGGCGTTGCGCCGCAGGTACCGGGGCTCGCGCCGGGGGATGTACCACCGGCCGTAGCGGCGCAGCAGGGTCTCGTCGTCGGCGTCGAGCAGGGCCACCAGGTCGGCCCAGTCGCCGGGCTCGCCCGCGGGTGCCTCCGGGTGCTCACCGGACCGGCCGTCGCGACCCGGACGGGACTGGGGGCACACCTCCTGGCACTCGTCGCACCCGTAGATGCGATCGGCCAGGGCGGCGCGGTGCTCGACCGGGAAGATCCCCTCGGCCTGCACCAGCCAGGCCAGGCAGCGGCGGGCGTCGACCACCCCGGGCGCCACGATGGCGTCGGTGGGACAGCCGGTGAGGCACCGGCTGCACGTGCCGCACCCGTCCGGCACAGGATCGCTCGTCGAGGGCAGCGGGGCATCAGTGAGCACCGAGCCGAGCACCACCCAGCTGCCGAGCCCCGGAACCAGGATGTTGGCGTTCTTGCCGTACCACCCCAGCCCGGCGCGCTGAGCCGCGGCCCGGTCGACCAGGGCGTTGTCGTCCACCAGGACGCGGGCCCGCCAGCCGTCGACCCGCAGGCGATCGGCGATCGACTCGAGCCCGTGGCGCAGCTCGCCGTAGTGGTCGGCGTCGGCGTAGCGGGCCACCCGGGCCGCCACCGGCGCACCGACGGGCGCCGGGGCGCGGACGTGGCCGTAGCTGCGGGCGCCCACCACCAGCGATGCCGCCCCGACCAGCGTGGCCGACGGATCGGTGGCGCGAGCCGGGTTGCGGTAGGTGAAGGCCATCGTGGCCGCCAGACCGGCAGCCGCCCGCTCGGTGAGGGCGCGTCGCGGCCTGCTCGAAGGGCTCGGCCGAAGCGACGCCCACCCGGTCGAGTCCACCCGCGTGTCCGATCGCCATCAGGTCGTCGGCGTAGCCAGGACCCGAGGGGCGTTCGCCCTGGGTCACGACGGGCACCCCCACGAGCGACCAGGCCGGCTCAGCCCGTGCGCTGTCGCAGACGTAGTGGTGGAGCCAGCCCCGTGTCGGCCAGGAGCCGCAGCGCCCGGACCTCGGCCACGTCGACCACCACAGCCTGCTCGGCGCGAGGCGCGCACAGGAAGGTCACGACGCAATCGTCGCATGCGTCGGTGTGCTGCATCACGCATTGATCGCAGTCGATGGTGAGGACCTCGTCGGTCGATGACATGGCTCGCTCCGTGGCCTGCTCGTGGGGGTCGTACCTCGGCTCCACCCGACCCGCATGCTACGGAGGGGGTACGACACTCAGCCCGCTGAGCCGGCACCACGGTCGTCGACCCTCTCGGGCTCGACCGCGCTCGTGCCCTCCTCCGGCGAGAGCTCGACCACGGCCTGGGCCGACCCGCACCACCGGCACGACACCTCCTCGACCACCTCGGCCAGCACCTCCACGTCCTCGAGCTCGAGCTCGCCTCCGACCGAGTAGTGGTGGAAGGCCCGCGTGCGGCGGGTGGTGGTCACGTCGAACCGGGTCAGGTTGCCGCAGCTCGTGCAGCGATACCGGGTGACTGGCATCTGGCGATGCTACTGCCGACTCCGCCGGGATCTGGCCCTTGACGAACCGAACGGTTGTTCGCTACACCGGTCGGATGGCGCCCAGCAACCGAGCACGTGTTCGATCATCCGACGGCCAGCGGCGCTTCGACGACCTGGGCACGCCGCTCTACGACGTCACCTTCTGCGTCATCGACCTCGAGACCACCGGCGGTTCGCCCGAGTCGTGCGCCATCACCGAGGTGGGGGCGGTCAAGGTGCGCGGCGGCCAGTGCCTGGGCACCTTCCAGACCCTGGTCAACCCTGGCACGGCCGTACCCCCGGAGATCACCGTGCTCACGGGCATCACCCAGGCCATGGTGATCCCGGCACCCCGCATCGAGGCGGTCCTGCCCAGCCTCCTCGAGTTCATCGGCAACGCCGTGGTGGTGGGCCACAACATCCGCTTCGACCTCAGCTTCATCCGGGCCGCCCTCGTGCGCGCCGACCGTCCTGCGCTGCCCAACCCGTCCGTCGACACGTGCGGGCTGGCCCGCCGGCTGGTGCGCGACGAGGTCCCCAACTGCAAGCTGGGCACGCTCTCGACCCGCTTCCGCCTCGACCACCAGCCCAGCCACCGGGCCCTCGACGACGCCCTGGCGACCGCCGACCTGCTCCACGTGCTGCTCGAGCGGGCCGCCGGGTTGGGGGTGACCGGGCTGGACGACCTCGTGGCCCTGCCCACCATGGCCGGCCACGCCCAGGCCACCAAGCTGGGCCTGACCGCCCCGCTGCCCCGCGAGCCTGGCGTGTACCTGTTCCGCGACCGCGGCGGGCGGGTGCTGTACGTGGGCAAGGCCACCAACCTGCGCAGCCGGGTGCGCTCGTACTTCTCGGGCGACACCCGGCGCAAGGTGCCCCAGCTGCTGCGCGAGGTGCACGCCATCGACCACGAGGTCTGCTCCAGCACACTCGAGGCGGCCGTCCGCGAGGTGCGCCTCATCCACCAGCACCAACCCCGCTTCAACCGCCAGGCCAAGGACTGGAGCCGCTACACGTACCTCAAGTTGACCCTGGCCGAGCCCTTCCCCCGGCTGTCGGTGGTGCGCACGGTGCAACCCGACGGCGCCCTCTACCTGGGCCCCCTGGCCTCGACCCGCCACGCCCGCCGGGTGGCCGAGGCCATCGAGACCGCGGTGCCCCTCCGGCGCTGCACGGCCAACCCCGGCCGCAACCCCCGCTCGGGGCCCTGCGCCCCAGCCCAGCTCGGGGTGGCGACGTGCCCGTGTGCGGGCACGATCAGCCGGGCCGAGTACCGGGGTGTGGTCGAACAGGCCGTGGCAGGTCTGGGCCACCGACCCGAGCTGCTGTTCGCACCCCTCGAGCGGCGCATGCTGGCCCTGGCCGACGACGAGCGCTTCGAGGAGGCGGCCGACGTGCGCGATCGGGCCGCCGCCCTGGCCCAGGCGCTGCGCCGCCAGCGCCAGTTCGAGGCCCTGGTCAGCTCCGGCCGGGTGGTGCTCGAGATCGACGGTCGGGCCGGCGCCGAGCTGCGCGACGGTCGGCTCGAGCGGGCCTGGCTGCTCGACCAGCTCGCGCTCGGGACCACCACCCGACCCCATCGCGCCCGCTCGGCGCCAGCCGGCAGCCGACCCCGCCCCGGGCGGTGGCCTCGGCGAGCGGTGGGGGCTCACCCCCTTGGCCCTGGCCCTCGATCTCCGCCCCTCGGTCGACCCCGGGCGGGACCCCGGGCTGGCCGGGTCGCCGCCGGTGCCCCGGGAGCTGGCTGACGAGCTCAGCTGCGTGGCCAGCTGGCTGGTGGCCCACGTCGGGTCGGTGCGCCTGGTCGACGCCGAGCACGGGCTCAGCGAACGGCTGCCCCGGCTGCCCACCTTCCAACCGCGGACGCGGCCCCCGGGCCGGGTCCGAGCCGGTACCCTCGACCCATGAAAGAGCTGCTGCTGGTGGTGATGGCCCTGTTCGTCACCTGGCTGGCGCTGGCAGGCGTCGGCCTGGCCCTCGTGCGATGGCGCATGGCCCGGGCCAACCGCGTCAGCCCGGCGGTGCGCAGTGCCGCGCCCCTGCGCTGGCTCTGGTCGATGAGCCGCGCCGCCCGACTGCACCGCCGCCTGCGCACCGCGGTGGCGTTGATCCACCTGTCCCCGTCCCGCCGGGCCGAGCGGGGCGAGCGAGGCGTCAGCCTCTCGGTCGACGAGCTGCGACGCGACCTCGAGTACCAGGCCGTGCAGCTCGACCAGCACCTGGTGGTGGCCAGCCGACATCCCCGTTCGCATCGCCGCGGCCTGCTGGCCAACCTCGAGGGGCAGGTGGTCGAGGTCGAGCAGCTCTCGGTACGCCTGTCGTCGATGAGCCGCCCCGAGGGCACGCCGGCATCGGGCTGGCAGGCCACCCCGACCCCGCCCGAGGCGTTCGAGCGCATCTCGGCCCAGCTCGACCTGCTCGACGCAGCTCAGGACGAGCTGGTGGCCATCGAGCGGGCCAGCGGTCTGGTCGACCTCGACGAGCTGCTGGCCGACACCCAGACGCCGATCGCGGTGACCCCTCCCCCGCCGCCCCAGCCGCTGCCCCTGGCCTACCGTCGCACCGGCCGACCCGACCAGGCCCACCCCGCCTGACCCCCGAACCGAGCGGCGGCAACCACACCACCATCGGTGGGTGCCGATGCCGCCGGTTGACCTGCTGGCGAACCGCGCGGCGGCAACCACACCACCATCGCTGGGTGCCGATGCCGCCGGTTGCGTGATGGTCAGCGGTCAGGCCGGGTTCGAGACCGCCACCAGCTCGTCGAGCACAGCCGCGGCGCGACCCTCGTCGAGCGACGCCAGGGCCAGCGCCAACCCGTCGGCCAGGTCGTCGACCCGACCGCCCACCACCAGCCCGGCCGCCGCGTTGAGGGCGACCATGTCACGCGCCGCGCTCGGCTCCCCGGCGAACACCGACCGGGCGATGGCGGCGTTGGCCTCGGCGTCGCCCCCCCGGAGCTGGTCGGCGTCCACCACGGCCAGACCCAACGTGGCCGGGTCGAGCTCGTACTGGGAGACGTCGCCGTCGCGCACCTCCCAGATGGTGGAGCGCCCGGCGATGGTGAGCTCGTCGACGCCGTCGTGGCCGTGCACCACCATGGCCCGGGCCGATCCTCGCTGCTGGAGCACGCCCACCACGGTGGGGGCCATGGCCGGGTCGTTGACCCCGATGACCTGGCGCGAGACCCGAGCCGGGTTCGACAGCGGGCCCAGGAAGTTGAACAGGGTGGGGATGCCCAGCTCGGCGCGCACCGGGCCGGCATGGCGCATGGCCGGGTGGAAGGCCCGGGCGAAGCAGAACCCCACACCGGCCTCGGCCACGCAGCGGGCCACCCCGGCGCCATCCAGGTCGATACCGACCCCGAGGGCTTCGAGCAGGTCGAACGAGCCGCTGGTGGAGCTGGCCTTGCGGTTGCCGTGCTTGCACACAGGCACGCCGGCCCCGGCGGCCACGAAGCAGGCCATGGTCGACACGTTCAGGGCCGCCGTGCGCCGGCTGGCGCCCCCACCGGTGCCCACGATGTCGACCGCGTCGGCGGCCTGGGCGCCGAGGTCGATGGGATCGGACGCCTCCAACATGGCGTCGACCATGCCGGACACCTCGTCGACGGCTTCGCCCTTCATGCGCAGGGCCACGATGTAGGCCGCGATCTGGGCGTCGGTGGCCGCCCCGGCCAGGATCTCGGTCATGGCCGCGTGAGCCTGGTCAGCGGTGAGGTCGTGACCCGAGGTGAGGGTCAGCAGCACCGGACGCCAACCGCCCAGCTCATCGAGGGTCACAGCCATGTCCGGCTCCTCATTCGACCCGGGTCGACCCCGGGGTCAGGCCGTGCGGCGGCGCTGACGGATGATGCGGCGGCGCTCCCGCTCGGTGGCCCCGCCCCACACGCCTTCCTTCTCGCGGTAGCCGAGGGCGTGCTCGAGGCACGCCTCGCGCACCGCGCAGCCGGCGCACACCGTCTTGGCCTCGGTCGCATCCTCGTCGTCGAGCGGATAGAAGATCTCGGGGTCGAGCCCTTGGCAGGCAGCCTTGGACTGCCACTGCTGGTTCATTTGGGACTGCTCAGCTCCTGAGCGAAAGGCCGTTCGGGACATGCGAGTATCGTCGGCCACTTCCCCGGCTGTCCAAATGAAACCGCTGGTCGTCCGGGTGATGGGGGCCATGCCGTGGCTCGGCGCGCGTGCCTCGGCGCGCGCCGCGCCGGATGCGAGCCGCCGGGCCGGGTCAGCCCCGCAGATCGCCGAGCAGCTCCGCGCGGGTGTCATCCCCCAGCTCGGTGGTGTGCCGGTAGGCCGGGTGGGTGACCGCCAGCTGCACCGGACCCCGGGCGAAGGCCTCGACCTCGGCCTCGCTGAGCTGCCAGTGCACGTAGTGGACCGAGGCGGTGATCTCGTCGCGGGTGAGCTGGCGTGCGTGGTCGGGGTCGACGATGCAGCGCACCGCTACCGCCTCGGGCCCGGCGCCCAGGCGCAGCTCGAGCTGGGTCTCGATGTCGACCAGCCGGGGCAGCCACTCGCGCAGCTCGTCCTCGCTGGTGAGCTCGATGAACAGCGTGGCCGCCAGGCTGCCCGGATCGGGGATGAGCGGGTTGTAGACGGCCAGCTCGGCCTCGATGGCCTCGTCGCTGATGAGCTTCTCGACCCGGGCCATCTCCTGGATCTGGAAGCGGATGGTGTCGCGGTTCTCGAACACCAGGGTCACGACCGGACCCACGTGGACGCGGCGACGCTTCTTGAGGGCGATGACGTGGGCGCGGAACGCCTCGCGCTCGCGCTCGTAGGCGCGCAGGTCGGAGATGTCCTCGAGGCGCAGCTTGGTCATGGGTGGTGGGGCCGGGACCGGTCGACGAGGTGTCCGGGCCGGTCGGTGACCAGCCCGGACCTCCTCATCGTCGAGCGGTCAGGCGTCGAGGCCCTCGAGGCCCTGGCTGAAGCGGCCGGCATGGCTCTTCTCGGCCCGGGCCAGCGTCTCGAGCCACTCGCCGATCTCCTCGAAGCCCTCCTCGCGGGCGGTCTTGGAGAAGCCGGGGTACATCTCGGTGTACTCGTAGGTCTCGCCCGCGATGGCCGACTTCAGGTTGTCGGCGGTCGGACCCACCGGCAGGTCGGTGGCGGGATCGCCCTCCTGGGCCAGGAAGTCGAAGTGACCGAACGCGTGCCCGGTCTCGCCCTCGGCCACCGAACGGAACAGCGCGGCGACGTCGGGGTAGCCCTCCACGTCGGCCTTCTGGGCGAAGTACAGGTAGCGGCGGTTGGCCTGGCTCTCGCCGGCGAACGCCTCCTTCAGGTTCTGCTGGGTCTGGCTGCCCTTGAAGTCAGGCATGGATGTGCTCCTCATGTGGGTTGGTTGACAGGTGGGAAAGGTCGGCCGACGACCGGGCCACGCACTCGGCGCACGTGCCCCGGAACACGACCTGGGTGTCGGTGACGGTGAAGCCCTGACGCGCCGCCGGGGCCAACTCGAGCCCCGAGGTGTCGGCCTGCACGTCGATGACCGTGCCGCAGCCATCGCAGACCAGGTGGTGGTGCGCCTCGCCGTTGGGATCGAACCGAGCCGAGCCGGTCCCGAAGGACAGCTGGCGCAGCTCGCCCATGGCGGCCAGGTCGTTGAGGGTCTGGTAGACGGTGCGCAGCGAGATGGTGGGCATCTCGACCCGAACCGACTCGTAGACGGCCTCGGCCGACGGGTGCTCCGGGTTGCGGTGCAACGCCCGGAAGATGCACTGCCGCTGGGGCGTGACCTTCAGGCCCTGGCGCCGGAACGCCTGGGTCAGCTCGTCGGGGGACATCACGACACCACCCTAGCGGCAATCTGCAACGATTGTTACTTGAGAGGACGTGCGTCCGAGGGATCGATGGAGCACTCCGCGTTGTAGAAGACGCCAGAGCGGGCCTGACGGGTCATGGTCAGGTGTCCGCCGGCATCGCTGGTGAAGGTGGCTCGCGTCGCGGTGTCGAAGTGCAGCCGCCCGGCCGCGTGGTGGAAGGGCGGAGGACCGTTCGGCGACGGGGTGGTCGGAGAGGTGTCGAACCCCGAGGCGGGAACAGGTGAAGGGTCACCGCCCCACCAGCGGTAACCCGACGCGGGATCTTGCCAGAAGATCGCGTTGGTGCAGTCGAAGGTGAGCGCAACCCGCCGGGTCTCGCCGGTGTGGTCAGGTGGACGGGACCGGAGGAGCTCGGCGGTCCCACCCCATGTGGCGAAGGCCAGCAGACCAGCGCAGGCCGCCACCCCGATCACGTGCTCCCGCCACCACGGCCGGACAGACGTGGAGGCCACCCCCCTACACTCGGGCCTGATGCCCGGAGCCTTCGATCGATCTGCCGCCCTGCGCCGCCTGGCCGACACCCACTTCGACGTGCTGGTCATCGGCGGGGGCGTGACCGGTTCGGGGACCGCCCTGGACGCGGCGTCGCGGGGCCTGCGCACCGCGCTGGTCGAGCGCGACGACTTCGCCTCGGGCACCTCGTCCAAGTCCTCCAAGATGATCCACGGCGGCCTACGGTACCTGCAGCAGGGCGACGTCCGACTGGTCTACGAGGCCCTGGCCGAGCGCCAGCGCCTGCGCCGCAACGCCCCGCACCTGGTCAAGGTGCTGCCCTTCCTGCTGCCCGTCTTCGGCAAGGGCGGGGTCATCCCCCGCAAGTTGTCCCGGGCCCTGGGGTCGGCCATGTGGATGTACGACCTGACCGGCGGTGCCCGCATCGGCAAGCTGCACAAGCGCATCAGCCCGGACGAGGCGCTGGCCCACATGCCCACCCTGCCCCGCGAGCGCTTGGCCTCCTCGTACCTCTACTACGACGCCCGGGCCGACGACGCCCGGCTGACCCTCACCCTGGCCCGCACCGCGGCCATCGACTTCGGGGCGGCGGTGGCCAACCGCACCCGCGTGGTCGAGGTGAGCAAGGACGACCGGGGCAAGGCCTGCGGAGCCCGGGTGGAGGCGGCCGACGGCCAGGGCGGCACCACGATCTTCGACATCACGGCCGACGCGGTGGTCAACGCCGCCGGCGTGTGGAGCGACGACGTGCGCCAGCTCGACGAGGGCACCCACCCCGACTCGATCCGCCCGGCCAAGGGCGTGCACATCACGGTGCCCTGGTCGCTGGTGCGCAACGACATCGCGGTGGTCATCCCCGTCCCGGGCGACCGACGCTCGGTGTTCGTGGTGCCGTGGGGCGACCTCACCTACATCGGCACCACCGACACCGACTACGACGGACCGCTCGACGACCCGCCCTGCACACCCGAGGACGTCGACTACCTGCTCGGGGCCATCAACCACGCCATCACCGGCGAGATCACCCGGGCCGACGTCGTGGGCAGCTGGGCCGGGCTGCGCCCCCTGGTGCGAGACGCGGGCAGCGAGCGCACCGCCGATCTGTCGCGCCGTCACAAGGTGACCCCCTCGTCGAGCGGCATGGTCACCGTCACCGGCGGCAAGCTCACCACCTACCGGGAGATGTCGGCCGACACGATCGATGTGGTGCTGGGCCAGGTGCTGGGCGCCCGCGTGCTCGAGCGGGTGGCCCGCCACAGCCGCACCCGCCAGCTCCCCCTGCGCGGCGCCGACGGCTACCAGGAGCTGATCACCTCCGCCTCGGTGGCCGGGCGCATCGGCGCCGACACCCTCGACCACCTGGCCAACCGCTACGGCGGCGAGGCCCGGGCTCTGATCGCCATGATCGAGCGCGAGCCCGACCTGGCCGGGCCGCTGGTGACGGGCCTGCCGTACCTGCGGGCCGAAGCCCTCTACGCCGTGCGCTACGAGATGGCGACCACGGTCGACGACATCCTGTCGCGCCGCACCCGGGCGCGGCTGCTGGCCCGCGACGCGTCGGCCCGGGCCGCCGCCGGGGTGGCCGAGCTCGTCGCCGACGACCTGGGCTGGGACGCGGACACCGCCGACCAGCAGGCCCGCACCTACCGCGACGCCGTGCTGGTCGAGCGCGAGACCGCGCACCTGCCCGAGACCGCCCTCGACGCCGCCACCGGAGCCTGACGTGTCGGACACCCGGCCTGCGCCCCTGCCCGACCTCGGCCCCGGCGCCCCCACCCCGCCGATCGAGCTGCGAGGCGACCCGACCGACGTGCGGGCCCGACTCGACCAGCCTCCGGTGGCGATCCCCGACGACGTGGTGGCCCGGCTGCGCAACGCCTGCGCGTCGGTGAGCACGGAACCCGCGGCCACGGCCGAGGCCAGCCGCGACTGGTGGCCGCTGGCCATGACCTGGGCGCTCGACGGCCAGGTGGCCGGCCTGGCCGGGGTGGTGGCCCGCCCGGCGTCGACCGACGAGGTCGTGGCCGTCACCCGGATCTGCAACCAGGCCGCCATCCCCCTGACCGCCGCGGCCGGGCGCAGCGGGGTGTGCGGGTCATCGGTGCCCCTCTACGGCGGCGTGGTGCTCGACCTGTGCGACCTGGCCGGCATCCGCCACGTGGACGACGAGTCGCTGACCGTCGACGTCGCCCCCGGCACCTTCGGCGACCTGTTCGAGCACGAGCTGCGCACCACCTACGGCCTGACCTGTGGCCACTGGCCCCAGTCGGTGGCCCTGTCCACGGTGGGCGGCTGGCTGGCCTGCCGCGGCGCCGGGCAGCTCTCCACCCGCTACGGCAAGATCGAGGACATGGTGGTGGGGATGGACGTGGTGCTGGCCGACGGCACCCTGATCCACACCGGGGGCAACGCCCGCCAGTCGTCGGGCCCCGACCTGAACCAGCTGTTCATCGGCAGCGAGGGCACCCTGGGCGTCATCACCGGTGCCCGCCTGCGGGTGCATCCGGCGCCCACCCACGAGCGGCGCCTGGCCGTCGGCTTCGCCTCGTTCGTCGAGGGGTTGGACGCCTGTCGCCGGATGCTGCGCAGGGGCGCCACCCCGGCGGTGCTGCGGCTCTACGACCCGGTGGAGGCCAACCGCAACTACCAGACCGGCGAACTGGCCGTGCTGCTGGTGCTCGACGAGGGCGATCCGGCGCTAGTGGATGCCACCCTCGAGGTCGTCGAAGAGGAGTGCGAGACGGCCCTCGGGCTCGACATCGGGCTGGTCGAGCGCTGGATGGGCCACCGCAACGACGTCTCCCAGCTCGAGTCGCTCATCGGGGGCGGTCTGGTGGTCGACACCATGGAGATCACCGGCCCGTGGTCGGCGCTGCCCGACCTCTACACCGAGGCCCTGGCCGCCATCAAGGACGTGACCGGGACCCTGACCGCCTCGGCCCACCAGAGCCACGCCTACCCGGAAGGGGCCTGCCTGTACTTCACCTTCGCGGGCAAGCCCGGCCCCGACCCCGCCACCAAGGACGCCTACTACCGCGCCGTGTGGGACGCGGGCACCCGAGCCGTGCTGGCCCGGGGCGGGTCGCTGAGCCACCACCACGGCGTGGGCATCAACCGGGCCCGGTTCATGGCCGAGGCGTTGGGCGCGGCCCACGCAACCCTGGCCGCCATCAAGGCGGCGCTCGACCCGAACGGGATCCTCAACCCCGGCAAGCTCGGCCTGCCCAGCCCCTTCGGGCCCAATCCCTTCGCCCAGCTCGACTGGCCCGGGTCCGCGTGAACGACGACACCCCCCTCGACGCGACCCCCGAGCCCGACCGCTCCGAGCCCGGGCGGGCCGAGCCACTCGATTGGGCCGCGATCGGGACCGGGGCGGCACTCACCCTGGTGTTCGCCATCCCGGCCGACCTGGTCAAGCGCGACCTGACCAGCGGGTCGAGCTGGAACGGCCTGTTCTTCGCCGTCGTGCTGCTGGCCTTCGGGCTGGGCGGGGCGGTGGCCGGGCGCACATCCGAGCGGCGCTACCTGACCGTCGGCGCGGTCACCGGCCTGGTGTCGGTGGGTGCCTTCCTGGCCGTGGGGCTGGTGGCCCGGCTGGCGACCGGCTCGGGCGTGAACGTGACCTCGCTGGTCTTCACCGCCCTGCTCGGCATGTGCTGTGGGATGTTGGGGGCCGACGTGGCCGCCCGCCGGCGGCGCCGACACGCCCCCGGAGCCCTCTCGTGAGCATCCTCGTCATCGATGTCGGCACCAGCAGCGTGCGGGCCAGCGTGGTGCGCCCCGACGCCACCGTGGCCGTCGAGCACCGGCGCGACACCCTGCCCGACTCCCCGGCGGCCGGCCTGGTCGAGTTCGATCCGACGCGGCTCGCCGACGCCGCCGTGGACCTGGCGGCCAAGGCCCTGGCCGACGCCGGGCCGGTCGACGGGGTGGGCATCGCCACCCAGCGAGCCTCCACCATCGTCTGGGATCGGGCCACCGGTGCGCCGGTCGGGCCGGCCCTGGGTTGGCAGGACCTGCGCACCATCGGCGAGTGCCTGGTCCACCAGGCCGACGGGCTGCGGTTCGCCCCGAACCAGTCGGCCACCAAGCTGGCCTGGCTGCTCGACACCTACGACCCGGACCGCAGCCGCGACCTGTGCTTCGGCACGCCCGACAGCTGGATCGCCTGGACCCTGTCGCAGGGTGCCGCCCACGTGACCGACCTGTCGAACGCGGCGGTCACCGGTCTGGTCGACCGCGACGGCACCGGTTGGCACCCAGCGGTGCTGGAACGGCTGCGCATCCCGGCGGCGATGCTGCCCACCATCGTCGACTCGTCGGGCGCGATCGGCTCGGCCACCGCCCTGGCCGGCTCCCCGCCCATCGCCGGCATCCTGGGCGACCAGCAGGCCTCGATGCTGGGCCAGGGTGTGGTGGCGCCCGGGCCGGCCAAGATCACCTTCGGCACCGGTGGCATGCTCGACGTGGTGGTGGGACCGCAGCGCCCGGGCTTCGACACCCGGGGCGGCGGGGGCACCTTCCCCATCGTGGCCTGGCGGCGCGACGGCCAGCCCACCTGGGGCCTGGAGGCCATCATGTTGTCGGCCGGCACCAACGTGGAGTGGCTGCGCGACGACCTGGGCATCCTGGCCACCGCCGAGGAGTCCGACGACATCGCGGCCCAGTGCGAGACCAGCGACGGCGTCGTGTACGTGCCGGCCCTGCTCGGTCTGGGCACCCCCCAGTGGGACTACGGGGCCCGGGGCACGCTGCTGGGCTTGACCCGGGGGTCGGGGCGGCCCCAGGTGGTGCGGGCCGTGCTGGAGGGGGTGGCCCAGCGCGGCGCCGATCTGGTCGACGCCGTCGAGCTGGACGGCCAGCTGGTCGTGGACAGCCTGCGCATCGACGGCGGCATGAGTCGCAACCCCACCTTCGTGCAGGCCCTGGCCGACGCCACGCAACGCCCGGTGGAGATCTCCCCGGTGGTGGAGGCCACCACGCTGGGCGCCGCCTTCGCCGCCGGCCTGGCCCTGGGCACCTGGGGTGGGCTCGACGAGGTGGCCGCCGGGTGGGCGCCGGCCGCCCGGGTCGAGCCGGGGACGCCGCTCGACCGGCAGCGGTGGGCCGAGGCTGTGCGACGGGCAGGCGCCTGGTTCCCCGAGCTGTCGGGCCTGGACTTCTGATCCCGTCGGGAGGCTCGCCGACCAGAGGGCACTGGAATCGGACCGAACGCGGCGGAACAGAGAGCAGCCGCTCGAGAGGTGGCACCCGGATCGGCGAAGCCGGCCCGCCGGGAGGCTCGCCGACCAGAGGGCGCAGCAGGTCGACGGTTTCGATTCCGCGAGGGCCTACCGGCCATAATCACCCGGTGTCGTCGATCCACCGGCCGCTCAGGCGTCGAACAGCCCCGTGATGACACCGACACGCGTTCCCACCACCCCCCGTCCGACCGCCGGCGCCCTGCTGGGGATCGTCCTGGTGACCAGCCTGGCGCTGGCGGCGTGCCGCTCGTCGACCCACACGAGCACGGCACCCACCACCACCGCGGCCAGGGCCACCACCACGACGGACGGCGCGGCCTCGGCCAGCACCACCACGCCTGTACCCGCGGCGGGCCCAAATGGTGTCAACATCGTCAACTATGCGTTCGCACCGAGCACCCTGACCGTGAAGGTCGGCACCACGGTCACCTGGAAGAACTACGACCAGTTCGCCCACGAGGTCATCTCGGCCACGGGCGATCCGGGCCAGCCCTTCGACCTGGGACAGCAGCTGACCGGGGCCACCGTGTCCCACACCTTCACCGCGCCGGGGACCTACCAGTACTACTGCAACATCCACAACTACATGAAGGGCACGATCGTCGTCACCGGGTGACGACGATGCCGGCGCCCTGACCGATCTCAGGAGATCACCGATGTCGATGAGGGCACAGGCCGAGCCGTCGCTCGAGGGCGACGAACCCACGGAGCCAGGCGCCGGGGAACGACCCGATCGCCGCCACTTCGTGCGCACGCTCGCCCTGGGTGGCGCGGCGGTGGCGGCCGGGGCCATGGCGGTGCCTGCGCTGGCCGAGGCCGCCGGCGCGCAGACCACCACCACGGTGGCCGGACCACCCACCATCCCTCCCGGCGACATCACGCTGGTCAACTTCATGACCGGCATCGAGCTGGCCGCCATGAAGCTGTACGCCCAGATGGTCGCCACGGGCAAGCTCACCAACGCGGCGCTGGGCAACGCCCGGACCTACGCCAGCCACCACAACGACCACGCCACCGCCCTCATCACGCTGAACGCGGATGCAGCCGTGTTCGTGCCCAACGCCAAGCTGTTGAGCCAGGTCGGGGGTCAGATCGCGGGGGCGGCCACCGAGGACGACCTGGTGCAGATCGCGTTCACGATGGAGTCGTCCCTGGCCGCCACCCACCAGTACCTGATGGCGACGGTGCTGAACTGGCAGACGGCCACGACCGAGGCCGAGCTGGAGCCGGTCGAGGCGCAGCACGCCGTGGTGTGGGGGCAGATGCTCGACCTGCCCACCTCGCAGTGGATGCCCGCGTTCCAGAGCACGACGGGCTTCTACAACCCCGCCACCTACGCGGCCAGCTGAGCCGACCCCAAGGAGCACATCGATGGATCTGAACCGCGACGAGCTGCGCCGCCAGGTGGCGGAGTCGAAGCGCGATCACGCCGAGTCGCTGCCCCGCTTCCGCGAGGCCCTCAAGGTGCTGTTCGACCGGGATCGCTCCCCCGAGCGTCACGACGAGGCGGCCAAGTCGGCGCTGCTGGGCATCCCCAGCCGGCGCACCTTCCTGACCATCGGCGGGGTGGGGTTGGCCAGCTCGGCCATCCTGGTGGGCTGCGGACAGCCCAAGGCACCCGAGACGATCGCCCAGACCGGCACCACGCCGCTGCAGCCCCTCGACACGACCACCACCGCCCCGGGCAGCCCGGAGATGGACCTGACGCTGCTGCGCACGTCGTCGTCGATCGAGACCCTGGCCATCTCGACCTACCAGACGGCGCTCGACTCGGGCGCGCTGTCGGGCCAGGTGAAGTCGGCGGTGGCGCTGTTCCAGAGCCAGCACGAGGACCACCTGAACCTGCTCAAGACGATCACGTCCGACGCCGGGGGCACGCCCTACACCGACCCGAACTTCTACCTGAAGTACGAGGTGGTCGACCCCACCGTGAAGACCACGAAGTCGCAGTCGCAGTGGCTGGCGCTGGCCACCACGCTGGAGAACACCGCGGCCCAGACGTACAACCTGGCGGGCGGGACGATGACCACGCCGACCCTGCGGGCGTCGCTGATGAGCATCGGCGCCACCGAGGCTCGCCACCTGACCGTGCTCTACATCGCCCAGGGCCTGGTGCCGGTGCCGTTGCCGCTGGCGTCCACGGCCAAGTCGGTGACTCCCGACGCCTACATCGGGCCGAACGGGCCCGTGAAGGGCAAGACGGTGCTGCCCCCACCAACCACCGCGTCGGCCAGTTGATCCGCGATCATGGGCGGCGACGAACACGGGTGACCGACCCTGCTGCTCGCCCCGTCCAGATCGCCCGCGGGAAGGACCCCCACATGGCCGTGCGCCGCCATCGTCTGCTGCTGATCGTCGCCGCCTTCGCCCTGGTGGGCAGCCTGGCCGGGGTCGGGTGCTCCAAGAGCTCCAAGTCGGCCGCCACCACCACGTCCAAGGCCACCACGACGACCGCCCAGTCGGTGAACGCCGGGGCGGTGATCACGATCACCGAGTTCCAGTTCAGCCCGGCGCAGGTCACCATCAAGGCCGGCCAGACCGTCGAATGGCGCAACGGCGGCAACGTGGCCCACACCGTGACCGAGACCAGCACACCACGGACGTTCGGCTCGGCCGACATCAGGCCGGGGCAGACCTTCACACAGACCTTCTCCACGCCCGGGACGTACAACTACGTGTGCTCCATCCATCCGGACCGGATGCAGGGCAGCATCGTGGTGACCGCCGCCACACCCTGATGGCGGGTCACCCGGCCGGGGCTAGACGGGTTCGTCCAGCACGTCCAGGGGAACCAGCTCGGGGTTGACCGCCTCGAAGATCTCCAGGGTCTCGGCCGCCTCCCCGGTGGGGCCCTCGAGGTGGATGAGCGGGATCAGCATGGACGCGCAGGCGCCCAGGAACACGACCGCGAAGGCGAAGACCAGGGCCCAGCGGGTGGCGCTGGTGAGCGAGTTCGTGAGCAGGGAGCCCAGGGCGGACAGGTCGGATGGGTGGAGGGCGTGGGGGGGACGTAGCTCGGGCCGGAGGCCTGCACACCTTTGGCGACCTGGGCGGCCACGCCCGGGCTGAGCGGGGCGTGGGCCAGACCCGACAGCACCAGGTCGGTGGTGCGCACGGTGATGACCGACCCGATGATGGCCGCGCCGAGCGCGGCCCCGACCTGGCGGGCGGTGGAGTTCGCCCCGCTGGCCACCCCGGCCTTCTGGGCATCGATCTCGAACAGCACCACACCGGTGACCTGGGAGGTGGCGAAGCCGATCCCGATCCCGAAGGTGCTCAGGCCCACGGCCAAGGACGCGAAGGTCACCCCGGGCGCCACGGCGACGATGACCAACGCCAACCCGGCGGCTTCGATGAACAGCCCGAGCCGCACCACCCACGTGACCGACATGCGGCGCGTGAGCCAGCCCCCGACCTGGGAGCCGACGATGACGGCCACGCCCACGGGCAGCATCCAGTAGCCGTTCTGCTCGGCGGTGAGGTGCTCGGCGTCCTGGAGGAACAGGGGTAGGGCGAACAACACGCCCAGCTGCCCCATCGACAGGATCGACACGGTGAGCAGGCCGTAGCGGAACGTCTTGAACCGGAGCTGGCTGAACTCGAAGAGCGGGTTGCGTCCGCGCCGCTCCTTGCGCCGCTCGTAGACCACGAAGCTGGCGAGGATGGCGAAGGCGGCCACCAGGGCCACCGGCGCGGCGGCGACGGGCGCGCCCAGCGGCCACAGGTCGAGGCCACCCATCGAGAGCGCCTGGGTCGGGTGGAGCCAGCCGTAGGTGCCACCCTCGCTGATGGCGAACACCAGCAGGAACATGCCCGCCGCGATCATGGCCGCGCCCGGCACGTCGATGGGCACCTTGCGCCGCTCCCCCACCCGGGCCGGCATGAACAGGAAGGCGCCGAGCACGGCGAGGGGCGCCACGATCACGTTGATGCGGAACGACCAGCGCCAGGAGTAGTTGGTGGTGAGGAAGCCGCCCAGCACCGGACCGAAGGCCACCGCCGCGCCGAGGGTGGCGCCCCACACGGCGAAGGCGGTGGCCCGCTCGCGACCCCGGAAGGTGGTGGACAGGATGGCCAGGGTGGCGGGCGTCATCAGCGAGGCGCCGATGCCCTCGATGATGGCTTCGCCCAGGATGAGCACGCCCACCGACTGCGACACCGACGCCAGCAGCGACCCGGCGCCGAACAGCGTGGCGCCGATGATGAACAGCCGGCGGTGCCCGTAGATGTCGCCCAGCCGTCCCCCGATGACCAGCAGCGTGGCGAAGGTGAGCGAGTAGCCGGTGATGACCCACTCGAGCGAGGGCACCGTGGTGTGCAGGTCCCGCAGGATCGTCGGGATCGACACGTTCAGCACGGAGGTGTCGACCGCGATCAGGATGACGGCCGTGATGAGGATGCCGAGGGTGATCCAGCGCCGGGGGTCCTGGGTCGGGTCGATGGCCTCCGTCACGGGTTGCGTTCAGACATGGGTGCCTTCCCGGGGCTACGCGCCCACAGGTCGATGGTC
Source organism: uncultured Microthrixaceae bacterium (assembly GCA_963785815.1). Classification (GTDB taxonomy): domain Bacteria; phylum Actinomycetota; class Acidimicrobiia; order Acidimicrobiales; family Acidimicrobilacustridaceae; genus UBA4742. The sequence goes on along the minus strand of CAWAWN010000003.1, from coordinate 1,097,897 downwards.
AGGGTTCGGCGTCGGCCAGGCGCTCGATCAGCTCGATGGCCTTGGCCAGCGCCGGGCGCTCCTCGGCCGGGATCACCGCGTGGATGGCCCGATCGAGCCAGGCGTTGCGATCCGCCCGCGCCTGGTCCACCAGGTCGTGGCCGGCGACGGTGACCGAGATCTGGCTCTTGCGGCGGTCGTCGGGGTCGACCTGGGCCTGCACCAGGCCGGCCCGCTTGAGCCGTTCGACGCTCTGGGCGATGGCCTGCTGGCTGACGTGCTCGGCCACGGCGAGCTGGGCCGCGGTGGCAGGCCCGGACGTGCGCAACCGGTCGAGCAGGGACAGCTGGCCGATGGGCAGCGCCATCGAGTCGGGCCCCGCCGCCTCGCGCAGCCGGGCCTTCAGGCGCTTGAGGGCCACCGCCAGCTCGAGTGCGGTCTGGTCGGCCTGGGCTGCGCTCACGGACCCCGACGCTACCGGCTGCACAACCAACTTGTGCAAGTTACTTGTGCAAATTGGGCGGGCCGGTCGGCGTGCAGACAGCATCGTGGCGAGCCAGGTACCAGCCCGCCTGATCCAGGTGGCGTCGTCCGGCGGGGCCGGGCCAGACTGGGGGCGATGGTGAGTCGGCTGGGTGACCGCGGGTCGGCCCTGAGAAGGGACTGGCTCGAGGAAGGTCGGGACTCCACAGGGAAGGGTGCTGGCTAACGGCCAGGCAGGGTGACCTGACGGAAAGTGCCACAGAGAACAGACCGCCGATGGCCCGGGCGACCGGGCACAGGCAAGGGTGAAACGGTGCGGTAAGAGCGCACCAGCGCCCGGGGCGACCCGGACGGCTCGGCAAACCCCACCCGGAGCAAGGCCAAGTGTGGGCACGGGTCCCCGCCCGCTCACCGGTTCGCCGGTGGGCACCCGCTGGTAGGCCGCTCAGATGGATGGTCACCCAGGCGTCGGGAGACGCCGGACAGAATCCCGCCTACAGGCCGACTCACCATCAATACACCCTCTTGCCAGGGCTTTTACCCCTCAGCAGCCGCTGCGTCCCGCGAGCGTCCCGCGGAATCTGCGAGCACCAGATCAACCGCTTCGCGGTGTCGCGTCCTCGCTGTCGGGCCAGAGGTGGCCGTACGTGTCCAGGGTCTCGATCGCCGAGGCATGACCGAGCCGAGCCTGGACGACCTTGACGCTCTCGCCGTGTTGGATCAGCAGCGACGCGTAGAAGTGGCGGGTGGCATGGAACCCGGTCTTCTCGGGCAGCCCTGCGGCGTCGGCCGCCTTCCGCCACGCCGCACTGATCCGTTGCCGGCGCACCGGGCTCTCGTCCACCGTGGTGAAGATGAGCTCGTCCGTGCCAGGCGGAAACCTGCGGATGTGCTCGGCCAGCATGAACCCGATCGAATCGGGCAACGGCACGGTCCGGTAGCTGGCCTTCGTCTTGGGAGGTGCGAAGGCGGGCACGCCCTTCCCGGGCGTCATCAGCTGTCGATCGACTTTCACCGTGCGGCGAAGGAAGTCGACCCGATCCAGGGTCAGTCCCAGCACCTCCCCCTGTCGAAGGCCCGTGCCGGCGGCGAGCCAGACGGCTGCCTGCCACCGGTCGGGCATCAGCTCGGCCACCGCGCTGACCTGCGCCACCTCGAGTGGCACGACCTTGTGGTCGCGATTCGATCGTGGAAGGGCGATCCCGTCACATGGGGTGCGTGCGATCAGCCGGTCGCGGACCGCCGCCTTGAAGACGGCGGCGACGTGCCGGTAGATCGTCTCGACCGTGCTGGGCGCAAGCTCGACCGACAGCGATTTCACCATGGCCTGCACGTGGCTCGGACGGATCGACCCAAGGGTTCGGTGCCCGATCAACGGGTAGACGCGGAAGCGGAAGTTCGACTCCACCTGACTCGTCGTCGAGGGTCGATGGACCTGCACAGCGCGCCATTGCTCGGCAAACACCTTGAACGTGACCTTCCCCGCCGCCGGATCGACCCAGTCGCCGCGGCCCTTGGCTACTTCGTTCTCGGCGAGCCAGTGCCGGGCCTCACGCATCGTGCGGAAGGTCTGACCGTGCTCCTTGCCCAGCGGGTCCCGGTAGCGGGCCCAGTACGGCTTGGTGCCTTGATAGCCGGCCGGTCGTTCACGTAGATCCTTGATGTGTGCCATGCGAACCTCCCGCGGTTGCGCTCCGATATGGATGGATGGTCAGGGTCTGCCCGGTCGCCGGTCCCCAGCAACCCGAGCTCGGCTGCTGCCAGCTCATGCCGCCCCGTTCACGACGTGCGGCGGCGAACCTTCGGCTTCGTGCCGGCTGGTGCTGGCGAGTTCGGGGTGGGGTCGCCTGGCGTCTCGTTGAGCAAGCGGATGGCTTCGGCGAGGCGTACGAGGACGTCGCTGGCGTCGTCGAGGTCGCCGAAGGCCTGCTGGAGCAGGGCTTTGGCGTGGGTTGCGCCGAGGTCCTCGAGGCGTTCGGCCAGATCCGAGGGGGCGACGTTGGGTCGTTGGCGTCGGTTGCGAGGAGTGGGGGCGCTGCTGGCGGCGTAGTCCAGGAGCTCCTGTTCCCAGACGCACCGGTTGGTTGCGCTGCCGAGGACGGCGTCGAGCAACACGACGGGGTCGAGGCCGTTGAGGCCGGCGTCGGGGGCGTGGAGGCCGGTGTCGGTGGACGGGGGCGGTGGGGTGAAGAAGTAGCCGATGGGGACGTCGAAGGCTCTGGAGAGGGCGAGGAGCTCGTCGGCGGAGAAGACCTTGACCCGGCTGGGGTTGGTGGCGGAGCGTTCCAGGGCGGAGAAGCTGGCCACGGAGAGCCGGGTGCCGAGGTACGGAGCGAGGGCCTGGGCGGCCTCTTGTTGGGTCCAGCCCAGTCGGAGCCGAGCCTTGGCGACGTTGAAGGCGACGATCTGGTTGGGGCTCATGGTTCGGCGGAGCCCGAGCGTGCGGGTGGCGGACATGGCCTTAGCCTAGTCAACGGATCTGAAGAGTGACTAGCGAAACCGTCCGATGCGCTCTATCCTACGGATCTGTTGAATGATCGACGTTCCGACAGGACTCCGGATCTCCTGACGATCGAGGAGGCGGCGCAGGTGCTGCGCATCGGTCGCACCGCCGCCTACCTCCTCGCGCAACGCGACCTGGCCAACGGCGGATCTGAGGGCCTCCACGTCGTTCGGGTCGGCCGGCTCCTACGAGTCCCACGGAAGTCACTCGAGACCCTGGTCGGCGGCCCGATCACCCTGGGCGCGGGAACGCCCCGAACGTCGGCGGCAGCCTCCACGCCGCCAACGTCGACCGATGTCGATGTCCCAACGCCTGACCCGTCTCGATCTTCACCACCGCGTCGTGCCACCAGGCCCGCACCTGACGACCAGCTCACCATCCCGTTCGCGAGCTGACCCCGGCATGTCCACCCCCTTCCTTCACCTCATCGAACTACGGGCAGGCACTTGCCAGCCCTTCGGGCTGGCGTCGCGTCGCCGGGCGTCTTGTGGGGGTCGTAGCCGTGTTGACGATCACGAAGTTGCGGAGCGCGGAGTATGTGATCACGGCGGTGGCAGTGGGGATGGAGGACTACTACATGGGTGCCGGCGAGGCCCCCGGGGTGTGGCAGGGCAGCTGGGCCACCGAGTTGGGTTTGGACGGGGTCGTGGTCGCGGATGATCTGCGGGCCCTGGTCGACGCCCGCGAGCCGGGCACGGGCGTCGAGTTGCTGGCCGGGCATCGGGAACGGCGGGTGGCGGCGATCGATGTGACGTTGTCGGTGCCGAAGTCGGTGTCGTTGTTGTGGGCGTTCGGGACACCGGAGACCTCGGCGGCGGTGTCGATCGCGGTGGTGGAAGCGACCCATAGGGCGCTGGGGTTCCTCGAGGATCAGGCGGCGGTGGCCCGCCGGCAGGAGGGCGGGGTACGCCGCCGGGTCGGGACCGACGGGTTCGCCATCGCGACGTTCGCGCATCGCACCAGCCGGGCCGGTGATCCCCAGCTCCACACCCATTGCCTGATCCCGAATCTGGTCCGCCGGGCTGATGACGGGGTGTTCGTGGCGTTCGATGCCAACCCGTTGCACACCTGGGCCAAAGCGGCCGGCACCGTGTTCCTCAACGACCTGGAACGCACCCTCACCCGCCAGCTCGGGGTGGAGTGGGGCCCGGACCGCAACGGATCCCGGGAGATGGTCGGGTTCACCCGCGACCAGCTCCGCACGTTCTCGAAGCGCACCGTGGCCATCGAGACCCATCTGGAGGCGGCCGGGGAGAGGGCGTTCGACTCGAAACGTGACCGCATGCGGGCCGACGATCTGGCCTCGGTCACCACCCGCCAGCACAAGGACAGGTCGCTCACCCCGGAACGGCTGCGGGACCGCTGGACCGCCGAAGCGCTCTCGGCCGGGTTGGTGCCGGGTGACCGGGTGGACGACCTGGTCGTGGGTCGACGCCTCCACAGCCCTGCACTCACCGACGAGGAGGTGTTCGCGGCGTTGGTGGATCCGGTCACCGGGTTGTGTGCCACCGAATCCCGCTTCGGCGAGGCCCACGTGGTGGAGCGGGTGGCGGCGATCTCCGCGGGCCGGCTCGACCTCGACGAGATCCTGGGCATCACCCACCGGTTCCTGGTCACCCACCTGATCGTGCGACTGGCACCCGACGCGGCCGGGCGTCGCCCGCCGCAGTGGTCGACCGTGGAGCTGCGCCGCATCGAAGACCGCCTCCTGGCCGACCTCGACCAGCTCCGAACCTCCCAGGGCATCCCGATCTCGCCGGGCGTCATCGACGCGGCGATCGGTGGGGAGTCGGTGCCGCTGGGTGACGATCAGTGCCAGGCGGTGCGCCGGTTGTGTGGGCCGGGGCCGGCGGTGCGGGCCGTGACCGCCCCCGCCGGACACGGCAAGACCACCGCCCTGCACGCCGCAGTCACCGCCCAGACTGCTGTCGGCCGGACCGTGATCGTGGTCGCCCCCACCCACAAGGCCGTGGCCGAGCTGCGCGCCACCGGGCTCGACGCCCAGACCATCGCCCGATTCCGTCTCCAGCTCCGCGACCAACCGATCGCCCCGAACACCACCGTCGTCATCGACGAGCTGTCCCAGGTCGCCACCCGAGACATCGCCCCCATCATCACCGCCCTCGCGGCCACCACTGGTGCGCAGCTGTGGTGTGTCGGTGATCCCGCCCAGGCCCAATCGGTCGCGGCCGGTGGCCTCGCGGTCGAGATCGACCGGCTCGCCACCCGACGACGCCATCGTCCCCGCCACCTTGACGGTGAACCGCCGCCAAACCCACCCCGACGACCAGACCGCGTTCGCCGCGCTGCGGGCCGGTGACCTGGACACGACCCGCACCATCCGCACCGCCCACGGCTGGGACCACCAAACCGACAGCGCCCAGGAGACCCGCCAAGCCCTCGCTCAGGCGGCGGTGACCGACACCGACCGCCACGGCGTCGACCAGGTCGCCGTGTTGGCGGTGAGCCACGCCGACTGCGAAGACCTCACCGACCGCATCCGCACCATCCGCGCCGGACGGGGGGAACTGCGAGGCCCCACTCTCACCGGGCCCGGATGGGGACCCGACCTACGCACCTACGCGGCCGGGGACCGCATCCTGTTGCATGCCACCATCGACCCCGGCCCCCGCCCCCGCCTCTTCAACGGTGCCACCGGCACCATCACCTCCATCACCGCCGACGGCGCCCAGGTCGCGTTCGACCACGGCGAACACCGGACACTCACCGCGGCGCTGATGGCGGGGCGGCGGGCGGATGGCACCCCGAATGTGTCCCACAGCTGGGCCCGAACCGTCGACGGCGCCCAGGGCGGCACCTGGACCCAAACCCACCTGCTCGGCACCCCCACCCTGGACCGGTTCACCGGCTATGTCGGCCACAGCCGCGGCCGCCAACCCACCCACACCTGGAACACCCGACCCGACGCCACCCACCCCCTCAGGCTCCTCGCCGATGACCGCACCCCCACCGACACCGTTGCCGACGCCATGGCCCGCGCCGAACCCAAGACCCTGGCCGCCACCGACGACCCCCACACCCTCGACCGCCGACTCCGCACCGAACGCGACCACCACACCGCCGTCCTCGCCACCCGGCCCCCCGACCCGACCTGGCCGCTCGACCAAGCCCGCAAAGACGCCGCCCGCGCCGGACGCGACCACCACGACGCCGTCGCCCGACTCGGCTGGGCGAAACGCCAACGAGACCAGCTCGGCCCCCTCGACCGGATCCGCCCCGGCAGCCGCGACCGGATCAACCAGGCCGACCAGGAGGTCGGCCGCGCCCAGCAGCAACTCGAAGAGGCCGCCCGCCGACACCACACCGCGGACACCAAGGTCGCCGACCTCGAGGGCGCCCTCGTCGAGCGGGCCGCCTGGGACACCGACAACCAGTGGCGGCGAGCCCGCATCGCCGAGATCGACGATGTGCTCGCTCACCACTGGGCTGACGTCACCCTGGGCGCCGTGCACGCCGATGACCCCCTCGCCTTCGGCACCCCGATGCTGCGCTACGCCGGCGCCGTGCACCGAGCCGACCTCCACCAACTCCACCAGAACCTCCCCGTCGACGCCCGCCCCGCCCTGCAACGCGCCACCAGCGACCTCCGCCACGCCCAACACACCCTGCGAACCGTCAACCAGGCCGTCGACTCGGCCCGGGCCGGCCTACAGGACGCGGAGCAACGCCACTGGGGTCGCCGCGACAAACCCGCCATCGACACCGCCACCCGCACCCTGCGCCACGCCCAACACCAACTCACCGCAGCCGCCGAGACCCTCACCGTCGCCCAGAACCGGGTCCACGATCAACGAGAAGCCGTCCAAGCCTGGACCGAGGCCATGCACGACACCGCCGACCAGCGAGCCCGACTCACCCAGGCGATCAACGACATCGACCACGCCCTCACCACCACCCGACCCGACCGGGTCGCCGCCGCCGCCCTCGACCCCACCAGCGAACTCTGGGCCACCCTCGGACCACCCCCCGACTCCCGAGGAGGCCGCGACGCCTGGTGCGGCATCGCCCTGGAGCTCGAAGCATGGCGCGACCGCCCACCCAACCCCGAGCCATGGATCGACGAGCGGCTCGGCGAACCCACCCACCCCCTCCTCGGCACCCGCCCCGCCCGCCACGGCCGCGACCAATGGGAACATCTCGCCACACTCCTCGACCACACCGACGACATCCTCGACACCGCCCACCGGCTCGACCCCACGCCCCCAACCGGCCGTGCCGATCCCGCCGACTGGCAACACACGCTCCAACGAGCAACCCCGCTCATCATCGAGCCCGACCAGCCGGGCATCGATCACGGACTCGGCCTGTCGATATGACCGCCCGGTTCACCGGGAGTGTCCGATCAACGGTGTAACTGGTCTGGCCTGACAGGCTGGTCCCCGAGCGGGGTCTGGCCCGAGAGGACAGGCAGTGACCGAGGTGTCTGAAGTGACGGTAGACGCTGAGCCGCCGGTGACGGTGGTGTTGGCACCGCCGGCGGATCCGGGTGGAGATGCTCGGGTCGAGCTGGCGGCTCGGCTGGTGGAGGAGGCGCAGGCGACCGGGGTGGGTCTGGTCGGCCCGGGCGGGCTGCTGGCTGAGCTCACCAGGCAGGTGCTCGAGCTGGGTCTCGAGGTCGAGATGGCCGAGCATCTCGGCTATGACAAGCACGACCCGGCCGGCCGCGACGGCGGGAACTCGCGCAACGGGACCCGTTCGAAGACGGTGATCACCGAGGTCGGCCCCGTCGAGATCGACGTGCCCCGCGACCGCGACGGGTCCTTTGAGCCGAAGACGGTGCGCAAACGTCAGCGGCGCCTCGAAGGCGTCGACGCCATGGTGTTGTCGCTGTGCGCGAAGGGTCTCACCACCGGGGAGATCTCCGCGCACCTGGCCGAGGTGTACGGCACGGAGGTGTCGCGCGAGACGATCAGCAAGATCACCGACGCGGTCGTCGAGGAGATGGGCGACTGGCTGGTGCGGCCACTGGATCGGGTCTACCCCGTGATCTTCATAGACGCGATCCACGTGAAGGTCCGCGACGGCCAGGTCGCCAACCGGGCCTTCTACTGCGCCATCGGCGTCAGCGTCGACGGCAAACGCGACATTCTCGGCATCTGGCCCTCCGCCGGCGGCGAAGGCGCCAAGTTCTGGCTCGCGGTGTTGACCGAGGTCCGCAACCGCGGCGTCGCCGACGTGTGCATCGTGGTGTGCGACGGCCTGCGCGGCCTGCCCGACGCCATCGCCGCCACCTGGCCCGACGCCATCGTCCAGACCTGCGTGCTGCACCTGATCCGCAACACCTTCCGCTTCGCGGCCCGCCAACACTGGGACGCCATGGCCCGACGACTGCGGCCCGTGTACACCGCGATCAACGAAGACGACGCCCGAGCCCGCCTCACCGAGTTCTACGACGAGTGGGCCGAGCGCTACCCCGCCATCCGCACCCTCTGGGACGGAGCCTGGGCCGAGTTCGTGCCGTTCCTCGACTATCCCGTCGAGGTGCGCCGGGTCATCTACAGCACCAACGCCATCGAGAGCCTGCACGCCCGCATGCGACGTGCCACCCGAGCCCGGGGACACTTCCCCAACGAGCAAGCCGCCCTCAAGTGCCTCTACCTTGTCGTGCGTAGCCTCGACCCCACGGGCCGAGGCGCCGAGAGATGGATGAACCGATGGAAGCCCGCACTCAACGCGTTCGCCGTCACCTTCGACGGCCGACTCTTTCCGACAGATCAATGACAGCCGCCAGCGCCAGTTACACCGTTACCCGGACAGTCCCGGTTCACCGGCCGTATGGTATTCGTGCCTCGATCGGGTCGAGGCGTGGGGGAAGGGGCAGTCGGGTGCGTGTTGTTCGTCGTGTGGCCGTGTTCACGGTGGTAGCGGTCGTTGGTTCGTTGTTGCCGCTGGTGGCAGGCGTTGCGGGGCTGGGTTTCCCTTTGACGGTTCGCTGGGCGGGTGCGTCGGGGGCGGGGCCGGTGGCATGGTGGAAGATGGATGGTTCGTTGGCGGATTCGGTGGGCGGGAATGGCTTGTCGTTCGGCCCAGGCCAGTCGCAGGGGACGAACTATGAGTTCGGAGCGCCCGGGCCACCGATCGGGGGGACCGCAGTCCATTTGGATGATGGCGGAGCGGCGGTGTGTCCCTCGGATGACAGTTTGAAGATCGCCGGCGATGTTACGTTCAGTGCGTGGGTGAGGTTGACGAACGCTACGGATGCAATAGCCAGCGTCTATAATGTTGTTTGATGGGACTCAGGTTCCGGTGTTGTTCTTGATATCACCCACGGCTACGCGAACGGTGATCTTTACGCTGGTGGCACGCACCACTATGTGAATGATACGACCAGTAAGCTTCCCGACGGCAGCCCCCTATTGACTGATGGGAAGTGGCATGATCTGGTGCTGTCTCGCCAGAATGCGACGCTCACTTTGTATGTCGATGGGGTGAGCCGGGCTTCGGACGCGGATGGACTGTCGACGACGTACACCGACTGCACTGCCGGCGGATATCCGAATCAGGCGGGGGAGATGATCGGCAAATCTACCGCGAATACTGATCGTACGTTTCGCGGTGATATGGCGGATGTCGAGTTGTTCAATTATGGAATGGACGCGGGGCAGGTTGCTGCCCTGGGGGACGGGTTGGTCGGCGGCGGGTTGACGAAACAGGAGACGGCGGGTCATTGCTCAACCTTGGCGGACAAGCATGCGGGTGCTGGCCGTCACGTGGCCGGCGACCCGGTTGACACTGCGGATGGCAACTTCTATGAGACTCAAACTGATCTGAGTATCCCGGGTCGGGGGGTCGGGTTGTCGACGGCGCGGACGTACAACTCGATTTTCGCGGCGACCGACGGGCCGTTTGGCTACGGCTGGACCTCGAACTGGCTCGAGGGGTTGTCGGTCGATAGCGGTACCGGGGATGTGACAGTGTCGTGCGCGGGGGGCGCGCAGATCTCGTTCGAGCCGGACGGCTCGGGCGGTTATCTCCCCGCGGCTCCTCGCATGACCGCCACGCTCACCCATAACGGCGACGGTACTTGGACGATGGTGGCCGACAAACAGGACACGTACAGCTACAACGCGTCATGGCAGCTGACGTCGACTACGACAGTGGACGACTACACCACCACCTTGGGCTACACGAGTGGGGAACTGTCCTCGGTCACGGATTCAGCGGGTGACTCCCTGGCCGTGTATTGGACGGGCTCGCACATCACCTCGATCGTGGACCCGGCCGGCCGGGAGGTCGACTACGACTACACCGGCGGAGACCTGACGAAGGTCACCGACGTCGACCAGGGTGTCTGGAACTTCAACTACTACAGCGGGCATCTGCTCCACACCATGGAGGACCCGGCCCAGTCCGCCCCGGGCGGTAACGCCAAGATGGTCACCAACGTCTATGACAGCTCGGGGCGGGTCACCGAACAGACCGACCAGGACAATCGTTCGACCTGGTTCGACTACACGTCGATCCCCAGCGCCACCAAGGTCACCGACCCGAAAGGGAACGTGACGGTGGACTACTACAGCCCGGCGGGGTTGTTGTCCGCCCAGACCCGCGGTTATGGGACCACCTGGGCAGACACGTTGAACTACCAGTACGACCCGGTCACCGCCGGTGTGACCGAGGTGACCGACCAAGACCACACGGTGTTGTCCCAGACCAGCTACTACGACGACGGCAACGTCGAGACGGCAACCAACCGGGCTGGGGTGGAGACCACCTACACCTACACCGGCGAGAACCTGCCTGCGACCGTCACCCAGGCAGCCCAATCGTCACACCCGACCACGACCGCCTACAAGCACGACCTTTCCGGCCACCCGGACGTGGTCACGAGCGTGGACACACCGATCATCGACACCCAGACGGGCGCTTCGTCAGGATCTCGAACGGTCCAGTACAACCATGACGACTCGTCACATCCAACGGACGTCACCTCCATGGTCGACCCCGACACCAACACCTGGACCTACACCTACGATCCGCACACCGGGCTCGAAACGTCGATGACCGACCCGGCCCCGCTCAACGAAGAGACCACCTGGTCCTATGACCTTGTCGGTCGAATCCAGTCGATGACCACCCCGAAGGGCAACACCGACCCACCACCATCGTCGGCCTACACCTACAACTACCTGACCAACGGATTCGGACAAGTCACCCAGGTCACCGACCCCAACGGGAACATCACCAAGACCAGCTACGACCCCGACGGCAACACCACCTCGACCACCGACGCCAACAACAACCAGACGATCTACAAGTACGACGACGCCGACCAGCAGAACGAAACCGACCGGCCCGGGGCGTCGACCAGCCACACGGACTACTGGCCCGACGGGTCCCTGGAAACCCAGACCGACGGGGCCGGCAACGCCACCACCTACAACTACGACCCGCTCGGCCGGCTGCAGACGGTGGTCGACCCGCTCGGCCACACCGAGACCTACGGCTACAACATCGACGGCGACATGACCTCGGACCAGTCACCCGGCGGGAACTGCCTGGCCACACCGACGATCCACTGCACCACCTACAGCTACGACCCCACGACCGGCTACCTATCGGGAATCTCGTATTCGACGAACGCGGGCACGGCCACCCCGGCCGTGTCGGACCTCGGCTACGACGCGTACGGGAACCGCATTACGATGAGAGACGGGACCGGCGAGTCGAAGTGGTCGTGGGATTCGCTGGGCAACCTGACCTCGGCCACCGACGGGAACGCCAACACGGTCGGCTACACCTACGACGACCTGTCTCTGCTCCGCAAGATCGCCTACCCGGGCGGCAACTGCACCACCGGGACACGGTGTGTGACCCGGGGCTATGACCAGGCGGGCCGGTGGACGAGCGTGACGGACTGGAACGCCCACACGACCAACTTCGGCTACGACGCCAACAGCAACGAACACACGATCACCTACCCGACCTCGACCGGCAACATCGACACGTTCAACTTCGACAACGCCGACCAGCTCAAATCCATCGCCTACGCGCAAGGGGCGACCACCACCGCCAGCTTCACCTACGGGCGACTCGATGACGGGTCGTTGTCTTCGCAGTCCCAGACCGGGATGGCCGGTGACGCCACTGACACCTACGGGTACAGCTCGATCGATCAGCTGTGCTGGTCCAACCCGTCCAGTGTCACCTCGAACGCGTCGGATACCTCGGCGTGTTCGTCGAGCCCGTCGGGATCGTCGAACTACGGTTATGACACCGCCGACAACCTGACCCGCCTCGCCACCGGGCCCAGGTCGGGTTATGACGTGGCCAACCAGTTGTGCTGGCAATCGCCTTCCGGGGCCAGCGGTACCGACAACGCGTCGAGTTGCGCGACCGCCACCCATCCCACCGACGCCACCACCTATGGCTATGACGACAGCGGGAACCGCACGTCGGCCACACCGGTGTCAGGTCCCGGTTCCGCCTACGGCTATGACCAGGCCGACCGGATGGTGTCGGCCACGGTGCCCGACCTGACCCAGGCGAACTCGGGCCAGTACACGTCGGTCACCCCGTCGACCATCTACACGGCCACCGCGGTGTCGGGCACCGCGACGGTCACCGTCGCCGGTCAAGGTGGCATCCCGACCAGCGGGGTGGCCGCGGTAGCCTTGACCGTCTACACGTCGGGATCAACCGCGGCCGGCACTGCCACCGTCTACCGCTCCGATGGCAGTGCCGGCTCCACCCCGAATGTGGCGTACCAGTCGGGGCAGGGGGCGTCGAACCTGGTGATCACCAAACTCGGAACCGACGGCAAGATCAACGTCGACGTGTCCGGCGGCAACCCCAACCTGTCAGTGCTGGTCGAGGGCTGGTACGCGGCGCCCACCGGTGACACGGGCGGCGAGTTCACCCCGGTCAACCCGACCACCATCTTGGCCACCGGGTCATCGGGCCAAACGGGCGAATGCCCGACCTCGCCCACCCAGTGCACCGACATTCCCGCCCTGGGCACCCTCACCGTGCAAGTCACCGGCCAGGGCGGTGTCCCCACCAGCGGTATCTCGGCGGTGGCGTTGAACATGGACGCCATCAACACCACCGCCTCGGGGGCGCTGGTCGCCTACCCCACCGGGACCAGCGCGCCACCCGACCCCATGGTGGTCCACAACGACATCCAGGCTGGCGCTGGCCTCGACATCGTCCCCGTCTCATCCACCGGCCAGATCACCATCTTGAACTACTCAGGGTCCACCGCCACGGTCCTCGCATCGGTGGAGGGCTGGATCTCCAACGGGTCGACCACCGCCGACGTCTACGCGCCCAGCGACCCGGTCCGGGTCCTCGACACCACCACCGGGACCGGCACCTGTGACCCGTCACCGTGCACCACCCTGGCCGCCAACACCTCCATGACCGTCACGGTCGCCGGCCAAGCCACCATCCCCTCCACCGGCGTCAAAGCCGTCATGGCCAACATCACCGTCGACGACCCCCCCGCCAGCGGGCTCCTCCAAGCCTCCTCCACCACCGGCGGCGGCACCGGGCTCAACCTCGTGTTCAACACCGGCGACACCCAATCGCTAGAAGCCATCATCCCCGTCGGCACCGACGGCAACATCGAACTCACCGACGCCTGGAGCGCCGTCAACCTCACCATCGACATCGAAGGCTGGTACACCGCCGCCGACCAAACCTGGAACTACACCTACAACGGCGACGGCACCCGCACCCAAAAGACCGGCCCCGACGGAACCACAACCCACTACACCACCGACACGGCCGACCCCCTCCCCGAAACCCTCCAAGAAACGACCAGCAGCGCCACCACCAACTACATCTGGGGACCCGACGGGCTCCCCATCGAACAAATCAACCCCGACAACTCCATCTACTACCTCCACCACGACCAACTCGGCTCTACCCGAGCCCTCACCGACAGCACCGGCGCCACCATCGCCACCTACACCTACAACCCCTACGGCCAACTTGCACCAGGAAGCAGTGCGGTCGCCACCCCCTACCAATACGCCGGCAACTACACCGACCCCGAAACCGGCTACCAATACGACCACACCCGCTTCTACGACCCCACCACCGCTCAGTTCCTCACCCGAGACCCGCTCGACGCGATCACCCGATCGCCGTATGGCTACGTCGACAACAACCCGCTCAACGATCTCGACCCGCTGGGCTTGTGTGGGATGGTTTGCAGGATCGTGAACACGACCGTGTCGGTCGCGACGAGCGGGACCGCGAACTGCGTCATCCATGTGACCTGTCCCAAAGACGCGACCAACTCGGTCGGGTTCTGCACCATACACGTCAGCTGCCCTGCCGGAACCCAGAGCCTCGCCGACGCCTACCCAGCGGCCCGAGACATCGGCATCGGCGCCGTCTTTATCGCCGGGGGCGCCCTCGTCGTGGCAAGCGGGGGGGTCCTGGTTGAGCTTCTTCCCTTCACCGGGCCCCAGTGGCAGGCGCTCGGCCTCACCGGATTGATAGCGCTTCCCAATGCCGTGGAGGGTTTCGCGGTCGGCTACTCATGGCTCTTCGGTTGTAGTTCGACCCTGACGAACATCATCGGGGCGAGCGCGGGGGTGCCTCGGCCACAGCGCCCTGCCCCGCCGGGCGACAGTGGGCCGGTCGACCCGAACCCGCCGCCCGGCATCTACGGCAACTGATGCCATGAAGCCACGTAGTCCGGAGCGAGGCGACAAGTGGAGGCCGACCGGGCCGATGATCTTCGCCGGCTTCCTTGTGATCGGCGTGGCGTGGTTCGTCGCCTGCGGCCTGATAGGCCGCGAACTCGTCGTCCATGGCGACGTGTTTCCCGCTCGCGTCATCCTCTCCTTGATCATGTCGGGTTTCATGTTCCCGGTCGGGGTATGGATTGTGGTGCGCTGTGACGCACCCCCCGGCTATCACCGGGCGCAACAGGATCTGATCGGGGGCGCCATGTTCACGTTCCTGCTCGGAGCGGCCCTGTTCGGCGGCGGCGCGGCCTCGATCACCTATTCCCGCCCGTTCACCCCTTGGGGGGGAGCGCTCGAGGTCCCAGGGGTCTTCTTCCTGTGCACGGGAGCTTGGCTGGCGAAGATGGCGTGGCGTAACCGGGGCACCTCCACGAGCGGAGAGAAGCCAGCGCTGCCTCCGCCCCCTCGTGGACTGCGCTGATGACGTGCGCGCCGAGCTCACGCGCCCAGCTGTCGGTCGTTCGTATCTACGACCCCACCACCGGAACATTCCTCACCCGAGACCCCCTCGAGGCGGCCACGAGATCAACCTACGGATACGTGCAAGGTGACCCGCTCAACAACACCGACCCGGCCGGCATGATGGGCTGGCACTGCGACACATCCGGCATCGGCGTCAACGCCGGCAAATCCTGCGCCCAACAAACCAAGGAACACAACCAACAGCAGGCGGCGAGCGAACAGGGTGGGCTTTGCTTCAACAACCCGTTTAAGCACGACGGCTGCGTGAGCCTCGCGGACTCCAGCCCCATCGCACGCAAGATCCGAAGCGGCGCGGTCGTCGTATTGGGCGGGGCTCTCTTTGTTGCAGGCGTGGGCGGAATCTACGCTGTGTGGGGTCTAGGTGGCCTCGCTTGGGCAACGCTTGGAGCATTTGCATCACCATATGCGGGCGAGCTGTATGCCTTCGGAATGGTGGCTTGGACGGGGAACTGGGGCTGCAACGCGAAGGCCACCAAGATCATTAGCGGTGCCACAAATGTGCCACGGCCGAGCCGGGACCCGACTGCAGGTCCGGGCGGGGACGAAGGGGTCCCGTGAGTGACGGGCTGGACGGCGCGGGCGGCGCCGTCCACCGTCTGAGCGCCGGAAGGGTCCTCGCCATCCTCGTGCTAATTGGTGTCGTTGTAAGCCTGATATTGATTGCCATCACTCCGCAGCTGGTGTCGCGATCGTTCGCCGCCTTCGTTAGCGTGTCTGTCTTCATAGTTCCGGGTGAGGTTTGGCTAATCTTTCGGGCCCCGCCCCCACGCAAGCAGTTGACAACCCGCACCCTGATCGAGGTCTTGGTCGCCTTTGGAGCGAACGGGGCATTTTGGACGGTCGCTGGAGTCTGGCTGTTCTTTAGCCACGATCTTTCATAGCGAGGCGGTTTGGGCTCGCGAAAAGCCCTCCTGACCTGGGATGATGTGAGTCGCTGAACAGACATCGAACCCGAGATCGGGAGGGCTTTCGTGATGAACGGTACCAGGCTGTTTCGGTCACGGACGGTGACGGGCAACGGTGAGGGGCTGGTGTCTCGAGCCGGTCTGGCGTGGCTGGCTGAAGCGGCCGACCTGACCGGCCTGTCGGGCGGGCTGGTCGAGGCGTTCGACGGGCAGTCGTGGCGGCGTCACCACCCGGGTCGGACCGTGGCCCAGGTGACCCTGGCCCTGGCCGATGGGGCCACGTGCCTGTCGGACCTTGCTGTCCTGCGCAACCAGCCGGCCCTGGCCGGCCCGGTCGCCTCGGAACCGACGGTGTGGCGGACCTTCAACGAGGTCGGCCCGGCCGAGCTGCGGGGTATCGCCGCGGCTCGGGCCGGAGCCCGGGAGCGGGCCTGGGCGGCTGGTGCGGGGCCCGACGGGGAGCTGTTGGTGATCGACATCGACGCCACCATCGTGACCACCAAGGCCGACAAGCAGGACGCGGCGCCGACCTACAAGCGCACCTACGGGCATCACCCGCTGCTGGCCATGGCCGGGGACTGCAACGAGGTGCTGGCTGGGATGCTGCGACCGGGCAACGCCGGGTCCAACACCGCCGCCGACCACATCGTCGTCCTCGCCGACGCGGTCGCCGCGCTGCCGGCGCTCTGGCGTGCCGGCCACGGGCCTGGTGACCACCGCGATGACACGGCCAAGGAGCTGGTCGTCCGCGCCGACGCGGGCGGCACCTCGCACTGGCTGGTCGAGGAGTGCCGGGACCGCAACATCGCCTTCTCGCTCGGGTTCCAGATCACCGCCGCGGTCCGCGACGCCATCGTCTGTGTCGACGACGACACCTGGGTCCCAGCCGTGGACGGCAACGGCCGGGCGCGTCCCGGGGCCCACGTCGCCGAACTCACCGACCTGATGGACCTGACCGCCTGGCCCACCGGCACCCGGGTGATCGTGCGCCGCGAACGCCCCCACCCCGGCGCCCAGCTCAGCCTGTTCGACACCGTCGAAGGCATGCGCCACACCGCGTTCATCACCGACCTCGACGAGCTCGACATCGCCGCCCTCGAGCTGTTCCAACGCCAACGAGCCCGAGCCGAGGCAGTCATCCGCGACACCAAGGCCTGCGGCCTGGCCAACCTCCCGTTCGACGACGTCGTGAACAACGACGTCTGGATGCAGCTCTGCTTCACCGCCCACGACCTACTCGTCTGGGCCCAGACCATCAGCCTCACCGGACCCCTCCGCCGGGCCACCCCCAAGACCCTGCGCCACCGGCTCCTCCACGTCGCCGCCCGCACCACCCCCAACGGCCGCCGCCTCGACCTCGACCGCACCTGGCCCTGGACCACCACCCTCCTCACCGCCCTCCACCGCCTCCGCCACGCCCTACAGCCACTCACCGTGACCACAGGCCGCCCAGCTCACGCAGCCCTATGAAAGATCGTGGTTAGTGCGAACCCCGCCCAGGCCGCGGCTGCGCCGATCTTCCTCTTGGGGGTGGCGTTCCTCGCCCTGACGGCGAATCTGATCCGACACCTACTGGTCCGAGATTGGGCTACGGACGAGGTGTGAGCGCCCGCTTCTACGACCCCACCACCAGCCAATTCCTGAGCAGGGATCCGCTGGCGGCGATGACAAGGAGCCCCTACGGCTACGTGTACGGCAACCCCCTCAACGCCGTCGATCCTTCCGGGCTCTACTGCCTCTCGGGCGTGTCCGGCCACAACCCTGACGGCAGCGAGATCTGCAACGGTGCGGGCGAAGTCGCATCGAACGTCGTGAACGCAGCGGTCGTCACGTCCCCGATCGGGATGGCCACCCAAGCCAACTGCGTCATGTGGGTCACCTGCCCCGACGGATCCAACAGTGTCCGGACCGAAACCACCGGCGGACAAGTCGTGTTCTGGGGTGCAAGCATCGCTCTTGGCGCGTCATTGTTCGTGGCCACGGGAGCAGGTCTGGGTGTGACGACGGCTCTCGGCTGGGGTGGGCTTGGAGCAGCAAGTTTGCTGATCTTGCCGAGCGTCGTGGAGTCTGTCGCAGCGATTGCCGCGCTCATCACCGGTGATTGTGATGGCCGCCTTCACAAGGCGGCGTCGGACGCGTCGAACGTGCCTCAGCCGAAACGACCGGCGTCGCCGGGCCAGCCGGAGCCGGTGGATCCGTTCCCGCCCGCACCGATCAGCGGTCCGCCGGCCCCGTGACGGATCAGGGAAATCGACGCACGCAGCGCGGCGTCCAGTTTTCGGGTGAGGCGACAGCTGGGGTGTTCATCGGGGTCGGGGTGATGATCCTCGCGTTGATGTTCGGGCTCGGCCGCCATGACGTCCTGTCACCGTCCGCCGCGGCGCTGTTGGGTGTCGGTGGGTTCATCTTCCCGGTCGAGGTGTGGCTGGTCTTTCGGGTGGGACCGCCGAGGCGAGGGCCAACGGCGCAGCGAGAGCGCGTCGAGGGAGGCATCGCATCGGTTCTCCTCGGAATGTTGCTGGGGGGCTTCGGGCTGTATGTGATGTTCCGGCCGGTGGCGCCGAGTGTGGCCGGTAGCGCTTTCGTGTACATCGGGTCCGGGTTCATCGCGCTGGGGCTGTGGGGGGTCCGGACCGCGGGACAGGCCCGTCGGTGAGGTTCGACGAGCGCGGCGCGGGATGAGCCCGGCGCTTTGGACGCTGTGCGCGTGGATCCAGATCGTCGGGGGCATCGCCGCGTTGGTCGGGGGCGGGGTTGGGCTCCGGACGGGTGGGTGGGTCGAGACCGGGTTCGGCGAGCCACGCGAGGATGATCGGCGCATGGAAGTACCCCGGGTTGACGGACACCTGAGCTGAGGCGACGTTGGTCGCTTCGGGAAGGAGTCCAAATGGAAGTACCCCGGGTTGACGGACACCTGAGCTGAGGCGACGTTGGTCGCTTCGGGAAGGAGTCCAGATGCCACGTCCCCATCCGCCGGAGTTCCGTCAGCGGGCTGTTGAGCTGGCTCGGATGCGTGAGAAGCCGGTCGCGCAGATCGCCGAGGACCTCGGCATCTCCGACAGCTGTTTGCGGAACTGGATGCGCCAGGCCGACCTCGACGAGGGCCGCCGCTCTGACGGGTTGACCAGCGCGGAGCGCGAGGAGCTGGTCGCGCTGCGCCGGGAGTTGAAGGTCGCTCGGCTCGAGAACGAGATCCTCAAGCGGGCGGCCGCCTACTTCGCGAGGGAGAACGTGCTCCCAAAATGAGACACACCTTCATCGCCGAGCGTTGCTCGGATCTGCCCGTCTCGGTGTGTTGCCGGGTGATGGGGGTGTCGCGGTCGGGCTTTCACCAGCGGCGTGTCGAGCCGGTCACCGATCGCGAGCGGGTCGAGGCGCACCGGGCGAATGTGGTGTTCGACATCTGGAAGATGTCTCGGCACTCCTATGGGATGCCGAGGATCCGCAACGAACTGCGGCTCGGACTTGGCGAGGGTGCCAGCCGCACGACCGTCGCCCGGCTGATGGGCCTGTGCGGGGCGGTGGGCATCCACTACAAGCGCAAGGGCGGCTGCACGCGGCCCGGTGACGGCGAGATCAGCGACGATCTGGTCGATCGGGCCTTCGACCCCGAAGGACCGGACCGGTTGTGGGTGATGGACGTGACCGAGCACCCCACCGGGACCGGCAAGGTGTACCTGGCGGTGGTGATCGACGCCTGGAGTCGGCGAGTGGTGGGCTGGTCGATCGCCGATCACATGCGCGCCGAGCTCGTCGCTACGCCGTGCAGATGGCCACCTGGCGGCGCCAGCCCCCCAAGGGCCAGACCATCGCCCACAGCGACCACGGCGGCAACTACTGCAGCTGGCTGTTCGGCAACCGGCTCCGCGCCGCCGGACTGTTGGGCTCGATGGGCAGCGTCGGGGACTGCTTCGACAACAGCGTGGCCGAGGCGTTCTTCTCCGGGCTCCAACGCGAGCTGCTCGACCAACACCACTGGCACAGCCGCGACCAGCTCGCCGTGGCGATCTTCGACTGGATCGAGTGCTGGTACAACCCGCGCCGCCGTCACTCCTACAACGGCGGGCTCAGCCCCACCGAGTTCGAGACCGCCAACGCCCCAGACGCCGAGATCGCGGCATGATCGTCGCGGAACCGGCCCCTCAGATCGCTTCTAAGCCCCTCGAGCGACCCGTCTGCTGTCAACCACCGGGGCCTTCAGCCCCACAACCCGACTGTCCGTGACACCGGGGTACTTCCAGCACGCCCGAGGAGCGACGAGCGGTCCGTCGACTCGCGGCCAAAGGCTGGGTTGCCCTTGGAGCGTTCTCGGTCGTCATCGGCTGCATCGTGCTGGTCACGCATCACACGACCGTGAACTGAGTGGGTTCAGCTCTTGGCGCGTCATTGTTCGTGGCCACGGGAGCAGGTCTGGGTGTGACGACGGCTCTTGGCTGGGGTGGGCTTGGCGCAGCAAGTTTGCTGATCTTGCCGAGCGTCAGAGATGGGTTCGGACCGCTCCGGGGATGTTCCACGGGGATCATTTGAACATCGCCCGACCCGCAGCCCGAGAACCCAAATCAGATGACACATCACATACGCGGAGCGCACCGTTGGCGATGGCGGCAACCAAAGTAGGTCATCGCAGTCCTTGAATCTCGACGCCGGGATGGCTCGAGGCCAACCTCGCGAGGTCGTCGGGATCCGAGGTGACGATGAGCGCGCCACCCAGTCTGACGGCGGTCGCCACCACGATGGCGTCAACGGCCGAACACGAGTCAAGCTCCGCGTCGGCGAGCAGACGGGCCGCGACCCTGGCCGTTCCTCGGTCTACCGGCAGAACCTCGACCCCTTGGTTCAGGACCCGGTCCACCGCCGCGTCGCGAGCCCTGCCACGGTAGGCCTCGACGAGCACCCCGGCTGAGGTTCTGACCGGGGCGTTTCGGATGGCCGCCGCCTGCAGGATCGCTTGCGCCCGCCGGGCCGACGCGCCTCGCTCCTTCGGTGAGGCCAGAACGCTCAGTGCCTCGGTGTCGAGCACGATGACCGGCACGGGCTCAGCGTTCGGTGCTGCGACGCTTCACCGGCGCGGGCTGGCTCGCGTCCACGCGGTCGAGCGAGGCCAGCGCCTCGATGACCATGTCCTCGTCGGGCGGCCCGAGCTCGTTCTCGAGATCAGCCAGCAACGCCCCGAGGCGGCCGAGCTGGAGCTCGTGGCGAACGGCCTGGTTGACGAAGGCGCTGATCCCCCGGCTCCCGGCCCGCTCCCGCATCTCGTGGGCCAGCTCATCCTCAACCGTGACAGACAGCTTGGTCATTCCCATGACCGAATCCTACCTTAGTAGGATTGTTGGCATCAACCGGACCAACCGCAGACGGCCAAAAGGCGCTCTGCGTCCCGCGGCTGTCCCGCGGATGGTCCGATACACGACGGAAAAGCCGGCATGAAGCGGCACGCGCCGGCAGCACGAATACGCAGGTCAGAGGCCTTTTTTGGCAAACTCGCAGGTCAGCCAAATCCCCCTCTTCTCAATCCCGCCTACAGGCCGACTCACCATCACCCAGGCCTCTGATCAGGACCTCTACTCCAGGCCCTGGATCTCGACTGCCTGCAAGCTGCTGCTGCCGGTCGGGCCGCAGAATGGTCCCTGCCGGTTCTGGCGGCGGCCCGAGTGCCGATGTCGTGCGCCTCTGCCTACGCTCTGAGGATGGCTGCTGAGCGCTCGCGCCCGATCGACCACTGGTCGGGTCGCCTCCTGAGCGGCCTTGGACTGGTTGGCTTGATGCTGTCCGCTCTGACCGTGTGCGCCGCGACCGGGGCGTCGTCCGCCCGGACCCCGGACACGGTCGCGCCGTGCGTGCCCGGCGTCATCAACTGTTCCGTGCACCGGGGCTACACGGACAACGGCAAGCCCAAACTTCAGTTCGAAGGCGATTCGATCACGACGTACGCCTCGAACGACATCGTCGCTCGCTTCGGACCGAAGTACGACGTCGCCATCAACGCAGCCGTGGGGGCGACGACCTGGCTGGAACGGAACGCGGTCTCCGAGGAGGCATCGAAGCACCCAGCGATCGAGGTCATCGAGCTTGGAACGAACGACGCGACCTGTGCCGCCCCCAGCGGGAACCGGTGGGCATGCGGCGGCCTGGTCGACCACTTCGACGCCGCCAGCGTGACGGGCCACCTTCGAGACTTCTCGGACGCCTTCCCGAGCAGCACCTGTGTCATCTTCGTGACCCCCGATGACCACAACCCGACCTGGTACCCGCAGTACGTGGATGTGATCGACAACTTCGAGCGGGCGCACTTCGTCCATCTGGCCGACTGGCAGAAGGCATGGAAACCCAGCTACTTCAGCGGCACCGACGAGCCGCATCCGAATGAGGCCGGTCGCCGATCCATGCTGGACCTGATCGCCCGGGCAGTGGATCGCTGCTGAGCCCCAACCCCTGCATGCCCGCGCTCACCGCTGCGGCCCGGCGCAGTGGTCGGGTCCGGGGCGGAGCACGAAGTCCAGGTGTTGGCCGAAGAGCGTCGTCGCCCGTTCCGTGGCCAACACCCGCGAGTGGCCTCCCGGATCCTGCTCCGGACGCAGCTCGGTGGTCGCGCAGATCGTCGGCCGCGGGGACTGCATGAGGTACCACTTGGCCTTGGCCTTCTGGGGGACGGTCACCGGACCGGGCTGGTGGTAGCTGAACCACTCGAAGCCTCCGTCGACCTGGTCGGCCCGATAGCCGATGGCCACCGCCTTGCGGCCCAGTGCCCACGTGGCCGCGTCGGTCGCGTCGGTGGCGTCGACCGTCTGCAGTCCCACGAGGAGCAAGGCGGCCAGCCCGACCACTGCGAGCACGACCGTCGAGCGAGTGGGTCGGACGAGCAGACCTTGCACCTGAGCGAGCACGACCACCAGGCCAGCCACGAACGGGATGAAGCCCAACAGGTACCGATCGAAGATCGGGATGTTCAGGATCGGCATCGTCAGGACCTGGGCCGTGGCGTTCACCACCAGGAAGAGCGTCAGCAGTGCGGTGGCGGACCGGGCGTCGGCCACCAGGTCGACCGCCTGCCTCCAGCCCCCCGGTCCCACGCGATCGAGACCGGCCTGGATGGCCAACACGAGGAGGCCGACCAGGACGACCAAGCCGTAGCAGGCCCCCAGCCGGAGGAGCAGGTAGAGGATCGGCGGGATGAAGCTGGCCGGGTCCCCTCTGGCCACCGGCGAGGACCCGAAGTAGGTGCCGACGAAGGTGCCGGTGCTCAAGGCCAACAGCCCCAGCGACCCCACGGCGAACACCACCTGCAGCGGGGGTGGCAGGCGACGGATGGCCCCCCACAACCGACGGGGGGAGACGAGGACCAGGCACGGGAGGATGAACAGCGCCAGCGACAGCACCGTCCTGGGCACGTGATCGGCGAAGAACAGGTGGATCCCGAAGGTCGTCTGCTCGGCATGGGGCAGACCGTGAGCCCACTGGAGCAGGACGAGGCCGGCCACGGTGAAGCCGGCGGTGACCCCCAGCGTGGCGCGCAGCCCGCGCTGGTCCTGGTGGGTCCAGGTCCGGCCCAGCGCCACCAACAGCACCGCGCCGAAGGCGAACGCGCCGTTGTCACGGATCGAGACCGCCGCCAGCCCGAGCACGGCGCTGGCCACGAGCCAGCCGATCGACACGCGACGGCGTGACACCGCCCGCCAGCCCACGAGCAGGGTGAGCGTCTCGAGGCAGTAGGCGGGCACGTCGGTCATGTAGGAGACGCTCAGCGTTCCGAACAGCGGACCGACCACCAGGAGCGCGCAGCAGAAGCCCGACCACACCCGCGACAGGAAGGTGCGCAACAGGATGTAGGTGGCGGTCACCGCCACCGCGCCCATCACGGCCACCATGACCTGGAGCGTGGTCATGCTGCGACCGACCACGGCCATGACGGCGGCGCCCAGGAAGATCTGGCCGACCAAGGTCATCTGACCCCAGTTGACCAACCTCAGCCGACCGGTTCGCGAGTAGTCGAAGACCACTCGGTAGTAGGCCCAGTCGTCGTTGCGGGCCACGCCGAGGGCGCCGTGGGCCCTGGCCAGCGCCACGAAGCCAACCTCGGCCAGAGCGCACAGCGCGGCCACCACGACCACCTCGACGACCGTCACGCCGGACCGGGCACCCGCGGTCCCCAGTTCCGTCGATGCCTCGACGACCGTCGGCTCCACCGATAGCTCCTCCCACCTCGGGCGACCCCCGGGGACCGACCCCGGGCGCGCCTCATCATGGCGCAGCCTTCGCGCCCGAGCCGAGGATCACCTTCACGGTCGCCGATCGGGGGCGACCGATGCCCTGACCACCGGTCGACAACGAGTCGAGCGGGAGCTGGCCAGGACCAGGCTGAAGCGGTCAGCTCGCGGTCGTGCGAGCCGCGGGAGGCGGCGGTCGGGCTAGCGCTTGCGCTTCTGCTTCTTGGGGGTGGTCCGACCGGTCGGGTAGGCCTCGTGCTCGGTCTCGTGGTGCCCGTGCTCGTGCTCGGTCTCGCCGGCGCCATAGGCCCGGTCGCGCTGCTTGATCCGCACGAAGGCCACGATCAGCAGCACCGCGAGCAGGAAGAAGATGATGCCACCTGACCAGTAGTACATGCCCCCACGGTAGGCGCGCCACGGCGGCGGTGAGGACGAACCACCAGGACCGCATCGCCCGCGGCCGACATCCGTGCCATGGTGCACGTATGGCCAGGATCGTGATGGCGCAGGGAGCAGGCAACGACCTGTGGGGCGCCTCGATCTCCACATCGACCTGGCCGAGTTGACCAAGGTGCTCACCGAGAACCACAACGACCGGCTGCCGGCCCAGGCCGGCGCCTACCTCCAGCAGCCCGCCATCCGGGCCGATTCCCGCCAGCGGGTGGAGGACACCATCGGCGACGACACCCAGGTGGCGGCGGCGCACTCGCTCGGGACCATCGTGACCTACGAGGCCCTCTGCGCCCACCCCGAGTGGACCGTCGACACGCTGGTCACCATCGGCTTTCCCCTGGGCGACACGATCATCCACGACCGGCTGGAACCGACGCCGCTGGACGGTCTGGGCGCCTGGCCCGGGTCGGTGCGTCGGTGGGTCAACGTGGCCGACGCCGCCGACCCGGCGGCCCAGCACCCGCTGGTCGGGCAGTTCGACGGGCCCCTGGTCGAGTACGCGGTGAGCAACGGCCACCGCGTCCACGACCCCGATCCCTACCTGAACAACCCGTGGACCGACGGTGCCATCGCCGCGGGACCGAGGGCCTGACCGTGGCCCGAGCGCGAGCCGACGAGCGCCCCGGACCGGACCCACCCCGCTCGGCCACCAGCGCCGACCACGTCTACGCCGCCTACTTCGTCCTCCAGGCCGTGGTGGGCGTGGCCCTGTGGGTCGGCTACGCGTCGTCGTCCACCCTGCGCTCGTGGGTCGGGCTGGTGCCCGCTCACCCGGCGGTCACCGCGTCCTTCGCCTACCCCGACCTGGGCATCATCGTGGTCGGCTCCCTGCTGAGCGCCTGGGCGGTGGAGGGCCGTCGGGCCAGCGCCGTCCCCTTCACCGCCCTCACCGCCGGCGCCGTGCTCTACCCCACGGCCTACCTGGTGGGCTGGGTGGCCTCGGGCCACCACACCGGCGCCGGCACCCTGGCCATGATGCTGCCGCCCGCGCTGTTGACCTCGTGGATCAGCTACCAGGTGTGGGTCAGCCGCCCGTAGGACCCGTGCCCCTTGGCGCACCTCACCCTTCGGCGCGCACCGACTGGAATCCGTCCGAGCCTGCGTAACATCCCGCCATGCTCTTCGGCCTCCGATTCGATCTGCGCAACCCGACCATGGCGGCCACCTCCACCGCCGACCGCTACACCGCCGCCCTCGAGATGGCCGAGTGGGCCGACCGACTGGGTTGCGTCAACATCGCCGTCTCCGAGCACCACGGGTCGGCCGACGGCTACCTGCCCAGCCCCATCCCCATGTTGGCGGCCATGGCCGCCCGCACCACCAACGTGGGGTTCATGATCGCCGCTCTCATCGCCCCGTTCCACGACCCGCTCCGCCTGGCCGAGGACATGATCTTCCTGGACAACCTGAGCCGGGGTCGGGTCGACCTGATCGTGGCCGGCGGCTACGTCCACGAGGAGTTCGACCTGTTCGGCGTGCCCATGAACGAGCGGGCCACGCGGGTCACGGAGACGGTCGCCACCCTGCGCTCGGCCTTCCGCGGCGAGCCCTTCGAGTACCGCGGGCGCGCGGTGCAGCTGACCCCCGCCCCGTTCCGCCCGGGCGGCCCGTCCATCTCGCTCGGCGGCAGCAGCGAGGCGGCCGCCCGGCGGGCTGCCCGCATCGCCGACGGCTTCATCCCCACGGTGCCCGAGGTGTGGGACTTCTACCGCGACGAGGTCCAGGCCCTGGGTCGTCCCGATCCCGGACCGAGTCCCATCAGCGAGATGGAGACGGTGGCGCTGGCCACCGACGCCGACGAGGGGTGGGAGCGGATGGGCCCCTACTTCTTGCACGAAACCCAGGCCTACGGTGCCTGGCAGGCCCAGGACGACCTGGCCGCGCCTTACCACACGGTCACCGACCTCGACGCGCTGGCCGCCACCGGCCAGTACCGGGTGGTCACCCCCGACCAGTTCATCGAGGAGCAGCGCGCCGCCGCGTTCCCCTTCGCCATGTTCCACCCCATGTGCGGCGGCATGCCCATCGACCTGGCCTGGTCCAGCCTGCACCTGTTCGAGCAGGAGGTGCTGCCCGCCTTCGCCTGAGCGGCCGGCTCGTCCGGACGCGTGGCGGGCTCACCGAGGATGGCCGCTGGCTAAGGTATCGCCGTCGTCCGCCCCGGCGGGGCGGACGACCACCACCGTCAGCGGGGGCCCATGAGCACCATCCGGCAACCGACCAAGCGGCTCAACGACCTCCGGCCGTTGAGCGCGCTCGAGTGGGTCGCCGGGATCGCCGTGGTGCTCACCGGGATCTACTTCCTGCTCACCAACGCGGCCGTCGTGCCCAAGGACTTCAGCTCGATCTGGCGCGGCATCCACACGTTCGCGTCCGGCACCTCGCCCTACGTCCGCCACCCCAACACCAGCGACTTCGTCTTCACCCCCAGTGCCGCCCTGCTGCTGTGGCCCGAGGCCGCGTCGCGGACCCTCAGCGGTCACCTGTGGGGCCTGGCCGACTTCCTCATGTTGGGGTGGCTGGCGCTGGGCGCGTGGCGGGCCACCCACCACGAGTCGCTCCCCGCGCCCCGCTGGTGGGCCTGGGCCATGCTGGCCGCCGCCTTCTTCCTGTGCGGTCGCATGGGTCGGGGCAACTACGACATCGCCACGGCCAGCCTGGTGCTGGCGTCACTGATCCTGGTCTCGGGCCGCTTCCGCCACCGGTTGGGACGGTTCGGCCACGCCGGCTGGGGTGGCGTGGCCCTCGGGCTGGCCATCGCCCTGAAGATCACCGCCCTGCCCATGCTGCTCATCTTTGTGCTGCTGGGCGAGTGGACCGCCACCGCGCTGGCCGTGGCCGTGCCCGTGGTGCTCAACGGCATCGCCATCCTGCGGATCCACCAGATGACCTCGTGGGCGCGCTGGACGCTGCCCTACCTGCGCACCCGGGTGGCGCCGGTGCGACCCACCGACGTGTCCTTCCAGGCCCTGCTGTCCCACTCGGCGGCCTCCCGTGGCACGCTCTGGGCCGCCATCGGCGTCGTGCTGATCGCCGCGCTGGTGTGGATGACCAAGCTCTGGCACGACCACCCACCGGTCGTGTCCAAGCTCATCTTGACGGCCGGCTTGTTGAGCGTGGTTCTCTCGCTGTGCACGCCCGGATCGTTCGACTACTACTGGGTCTACGCCCTGCCGGCACTGGTGGTGGCCGGCCGCGACAAGCTCAGCGCCGTGCTGGCCGCCGTCGCGCTCGTGGGCATCGCCGTGCCCGAGGCGGCGGTCAACCACATCCTCAAGCTCCCCGGCCTGCGACTGGTGGCCGACACGCGCAGCCTGCTGGCCTTCCTGCTGCTGGCCGCGTCCTTGGCCGTCGCCCTGGTCCGCCAGCCCGGCGACGCCGCCCAACCGGCCGGCTCGACCGCGCCGACCGCCCCCGATCCGCGCACTGCCTGACAGCGCGCCGCCGGGTCGCTAGCCTTTCGGCTTTCTCCCAACCCGCCGCCTGGAGTGCGTTCGTGACCGATACACCCCCGTCCGAAGACGAAGACAAAGCCGAAGACGCGGCCGAAGACGAAGACGCGGCCGAAGACGAAGACGCGGCCGAAGACGAAGACCTGCTGTCCGGCGCGTCTCTCGCCCCCGAGGCCCGCCAGCACCGCTCCCATCGTTCGCGCTCGAGCCGGCGCAAGGGACTCAAGCCGCTCGACATCGCCGGCATCGTGGTGGCGGCGCTGGTCGTCGTCGGGGTGGTCGTCGTGATCGCCAAGGGCCACAAGTCGACGTCCACCGCGGCCGCCACCACCACGACCGCGGGAGCCACGGCGACCACTACGGGCAACGGTCAGACCGCGTCGACCGCGGGGCCGAACGCCACGACGTGGAGCTACACCTCGCTCGACGGGAAGACCGTGACCATCACCAAGGGTCCGGCGGGCAGCCTGCGGTTCGGGATCTACCAGAACAACTCCCTGCCGCTCACCGTCATCGGCATCGACAAGGCCCTGGCCAAGAACGACTGCGCCAGCGTCCAGGCCATCTACAACGCCAACAAGACCGTCAACGCCAGCTCGTCGGCCAACAGCAACCAGCGCCGCAGCGCCTACGCGCACTTTGCCGTGGTGCAGGCCGCGGCCAAGGGCTGTGCCTGGGCCAAGGGCATCTCCTCGTAGGTTCGACCGGCCGGGTCGGCCGCGCCTGGCCGACGCCTGACCACCCGAACCGTCGGCCCGGCCGAGGTCTCGGGTCCGCCGCCCTACTTCTTGGGCGGGATCGTGGTGGTGATGACGATGGTGGCCGGCGGCGCCGCGATGGTGGGCGGCACCGTGTTCAGCGGCGGCAGCGTCGAGCCGGTGGGATGGGTGGGCGCCGTCGACCTCGGGGGTTCGGGCGCGCATCCCGCGACCACCGCCAACGCGCCGACCACCACGGCCAACGCCAACCCGAACCGTCGCACCACTCCACCTCCCAACGGGCGACTCCGACCGAGCCGCCGACCTGGCGAAGATAGACCCCCAGCTCGACCGGGAGCCACTCAGCCCGACGAGGTCAACCGCTGGCCTGCTGCTCGCCGCTGGCCTGGTGACGCCGGCGATAGGCGAGCTGACGACAGGACGAGCTGCAGTAGACGGCGTCCGCCCGGCGTCCCATGAAGGTGCGGCCGCAGGCCGCGCACGCCACCTCGATGGCGGGGGCCACGCGGCCGGTGCGCCGGGCGGAGGCCTGGCGTCGGCAGCGCTCGGTGCAGTAGCGCCGGCGCCCCTGGCCGGAGTAGCGGAACGGTCGCTCGCACCACCCGCAGCACTCGCTGAACTCGAGCTCGGGACCGCAGCAGCTGGCGCACACCACGTGCTCGCGACGCCGGCTGCCCCACCGCAGGATCGGCCCGGTCGTGGTCGCCCCGCAGTTCGTGCAGGTCAGCGCAGGGGGCGTGATCGGCCTCACCTGGCGATCGTCGCATGGGGCCCCCGACGTGCTCGCTAAGCACCCGTCAAGGTTCGGCCGGACGCGCAAAGATCTCGTTAAGACCGACAGGAGCCGCCCGGTCGGCGAGCCGTGCCAGGCTCTCGCATGCACATCGACACCCTCTTGCCCACCGAGATCCGCGAGGTGGCCGACCGGGCCCGCCAGCTCGCCGACCTCGGCTTCGACGGCGCCTTCAGCTTCGAAGGGGTGGGGGACGTCTTCCTGCCCTTGGCCCTCGCCGCCCAGGTCACCGACCTGACCCTCTACTCGAACATCGCGGTGGCCTTCCCTCGCAGCGCCATGCACCTGGCCTACACGGCCTGGGACCTCCAGAAGCTGTCGCAGGGCCGCTTCATGCTCGGGCTGGGCACCCAGGTGCGCGCCAACGTGGAGCGACGCTTCAGCGCCACCTGGTCCCAACCGGTGGACCGCATGGCCGACATGGTGGTCGCCCTCAAGGCCATCTTCGCCTGTTGGCAGGACGGAGCGCGCCTCGACCACCGCAGCCCGTTCTCGATCTACACGCTCATGCAGCCGACGTTCAACCCCGGACCGCTGCCCTGGGGCCCGCCCCCGATCCTGGTGGGCGCGCTGGGGCCGCGCATGACCCGGATGGTGGCGTCGTTGGCCGACGGGGTGCTGCTGCACCCGTTCATGTCCGCGTCCTACTTCCAGGAGCGCACGCTCGTGGCAGTCGATGCCGGCCTGGCCGAGGCCGACCGCCAGCCCGACGAGCTCTCGGTGGCGGCCACCGCCATCGTGTGCACGGGCCGCGACGCCGAGGAGATGGCCGTGGCCGAGGCCGGCACCCGGTTCCTGCTCGGCTTCTACGGCTCGACCCCCGCCTACCGCCCGGTGCTCGACCAGCACGGCTGGGGGGACCTGCAGACGGAGCTGAACGACCTGGTGCGCCAGGGCCGGTGGAACGAGATGGCCAGCCGGATCGACGACGAGGTGCTCGACACGCTGGCCATCCGGGCCGAGCCGGGCCAGGTGGGCTCGGCGGTGGCGACCCGTTTCGGGAGCCGCCCCGACCGCATCGGGTTCTACCTCCCGTACACCATCGACCCCGGCTGCCTCACCGAGATCCGCGCCGGCTTCGACTGACCTACCCGACCGCAGGGCCAAGAGATAGGACGTTCGACCCCATCTGGTGGGTCGGATGGATCATTGGGCTCAACACCGGGATCAAGGCGGCCGTTGCCATGAGCACGGGTGTTGGAGGGAAGGCACGACTGGCGTCCAGACCAACCCATCCGCCGCGGTGGCCCCGAACAGCCGGGACGTACGGTCCCCTCCTCGCTCCGTACGACCCGACCGGGGTCCCCGCGGCGGCACCCCGTCTCACCGAGCCCCGCGCTGATCATCGGCCGGGGCTCGAGACCGTCACGCGCCGGAGCCGTCACACCCCGTCGGGGTCGACCAGGTCCGCCAGGTGCGCCACCTCGTTGAACGAGTGCAGCACCGGCCCCCGGGGCGTCACCTCGATGCGCGAGATGGACGCCGGGTGCACGAACAGGCGCCACGTCGCCTCGTCGCCCACGCCCATCGCCCAGGTGACGGCGGCCTTGACCGGCGACACGTGGGTGACGACCACCGTGGTGGCGTCCTCCGAGGCGCGCACCTCTTCGAGCCCGGCCTCCACCCGGCGACGCAGCGCGGCCAGCGACTCGAAACGATCGGCGGTGTGGTCGACCAGCTCCCCGGCGGCCTCGCCCGAGCGGAGCTGGTCCCAGAACTCGAGGGGGACGTCGGCCAACGCCATGCCGTCGTAGGTGCCGTAGTCCAACTCGATGAAGCGGTCGTCGACGGCCACCGGTGCGTCGAACGCCGCCGCCGTCTGGCGAGCCCGCAGCAGCGGGCTGGTGACCACCCGGTCGACGGGCCCCACCGCCGCGGCCAGCGCCGCCGCCTGGGCCTGGCCCAGGGCGTCGAGGGGCACGTCGCGCCGCCCCAGCAGCTGGCGGGCGGCGTTGGCCCGGGTGCGCCCGTGGCGCACGACCACCAACGTGCTCATCGCAGAGCCGGGAGCGTGCTCATCGCACGACGTCGCGGTTGAGGTGGCCGGTGCGCACGAACAGCTGGCGGTTCTCCGGGTCGGCCAGCCCGAAGGCCCGCCAGCACCACACCAGGGCCGCCAGCCCGACGAGCTCCATGCCGACGAGCACCACCGGGCCGCGCTGCAGCTCGGGGAGGCCCCCGCCCGGGAAACCCACGCCGAAGAAGGGCCACCAGAACACGGCCTTGGCGGTCCACGAGCCGTCGAGCACCAGGCCGACCATCAGGCCGATGGGGAGGCTGATGAGCCTTCGGCGCAGCAACCGGTGGTGGCGGGTGGCGAGCATGACGATCACCAGGAGGGCCACGGTGAAGACCAGCGTGTGCAACAGCCACGGTCCGCCGGCGACCACCTCGAACAGGGGCAGCACCGACCCGAGGGCCACCAACCGGTAGTCGAGGGCCGGGCTGCGGAAGACGTTCCAGACGAAGGCCACGCTCACCCCGATGTACCAGAGCAGCATCTCAGCGCACGAGCAGTCGCCCGCACTCCTCGCACAGCACCACCGCGCCGTCGGGTTGGTGGCGGATGCGGTCCAGCTCCACGGCCGAGAGGGTCAGGTGGCAGCCCCCGCAGTTGGTGCCGACCAGTCGAGCCACTGCGATCCCGCCCAGATCCCGCCGCAGACCCTCGTAGCGTTCGAGGAGCTCGGGATCGACGGCGGCGGCGATGTCGACCCGCTCGGCGTCGACGCCGGCCGCCTCGGCGTCGATCTCGGCCTCGGCGGCCGACAGCTCGGCGACCAGTCGGGCCTCGTCAGCCTCGAGCCCGGCCCGACGCGCGTCCAGCTCGTCGCGCTGCTCGTCGAGGGGGACGGCCAGCTCCATCTGCTCGATGACCTTGTCCTCCACCGCAGACCGGTGACGCTTCAGCGCGTTCTCGTCGTCCTGCAGCGCCTGCAGCTCACGGGGGGACGTGACGCTGCCTCCGTAGAGCTGACCGTGGACGCTGGCCACCTTCTCCTCCACCGAGGCCACCTCGTCCTCGAGTCGTTTCTGGGTTCGAGCCACCTCGGAACGGGCCTCGGCCACCTCCTCTTGGCGCTCGGCCACCTCTCTCAGCGTGGCCCGGATGGATTCGGCCTCGGCTCGCTGGGGAAGGGTGGCCCGACGATGGCGGAGCTGATCGAGGACGGTGTCGTGCTCCTGGAGGACGAGCAGCTGATCCAACGAGGCCATGGGTGGCGGCAGATCCTCTCGGGCGCCGGGGTGGACAAGGCTGGACTCTACCTGGGCCCCCGCGCCGCGGACGCGGCCGGGTCGACAGACCGTCCGCCCGATCAGCGCCGCGGCGGATGGGCCACGAGCCTAAGGTTTCGTACGGGCTTTCGCGACGAACGCGCCAGGAGACGGACATGGCACGTAGAGGTGGAGGCTGGAAGCTGGCGTCGGCTCCGATCGTCGGGGTGGTCGCGCTGGCCGCGGGCTCGATCGTGGGGGCGTTGCCCGCATCGGCGTCGACGGTGTCCACGACGTTCGCCTCGACCGGCGCCGTGCAGCTCTACACGGTTCCCGCCGGGATCTGTGGAGTGACCCTCGAGGCGATCGGCGGGTCGGGCGGAGCCGTTGTGACGAACACGGGAAGCATCGGGTTGAGCAAGCCTGGCGGTCGGGCCGCCGATGTCGCCGGCCACCTCGCCACCAGCCCGGGGACCCAACTCCAGATCTTCGTCGGCGGAGCTGGCCTGCTCGGGGGCCTTGGCGTCGGCGGCGGGGACGGCGGGACCGGCGGCGGAGGCGGTGGCGGCCTGCTCGGAGGTGCCGGTGGCGGCGGGGCGTCGGTCGTGTACAACACGGCGGGGCCGCTCGTGGTCGCCGGTGGTGGCGGGGGCCGCACCTATGACGGACTCGCCGCGGGCGGGAACGCGGGGCTGCTCCACCACCACGCGCTGGACGGCGCCAGCAACGCCGATGGGCCCGGCGGCGGCGGTGGCACCACCGGCGGGGTGGGGGGAACCGGTTCGGCCTCCCCGAGCGCGACCTACTCCAACGGCGGCGGGGGTGGGACGGTCAGCGGCGGTGCGAGCGCGGCCGGGGGAACCGGGGGCAGTGGGACCGGTGGGCTGAGCCTGATCGGTGGCGGCGGGGGGGCGGGAAGCACGCCGACCGACGTGCATCCCGGCAGCCCAGCCGGGCCCGGCCAGACCGGCGCGGGGGGACACTGGGGCGTGGCCATCGCCATCTCGTCGGGTACGGGGGGTGACGGGATCGCGCCGGGAGGCAACGGCGCGGATTCGTCCACCAACGCCGGCATCGGCGGTGACGTCGCCAGCGGCGGCGGCGGCGGTGGCGGGGTGGGCTTCGGCGGCGGAGGCGGAGCGACCTTCGGCGGTGGCGGCGGGGCCGGCCTGGGTGGGGGCGGAGGCGGCACCGGCGGCGGGGGCGGCGGTTCGTCATGGGCCGCGCCCTGGATCACCTCGACCTCGTCGGCGTTGGCCCCGAACCTGCCCGTGACCCACGATGGCTCGGTCACGGTGTCCTACGACCCGGCGACCGACGCCTGCCCACCGGTGGTCGTGCCCGGGTCGGCCACGGTGACCGCCCCGACGTCAGGCACCACTGAGCTCGACATCCCCGTCACCCTGTCGGTGGCGTCCACCCAGACGGTGACCGCGCAATGGACGACCGCCGTGGTCCCAGGCGATCCCGCGGGTCAGGCCCCCACCACCGACTACATCGCCGCCGGCGGCACCGTCACCTTCTCACCCGGCCAGACCACGGCCACCATCCCCATCACCGTGACCGCCAACAGCACAGCCGCGCCCGAGTTCCTCGTCGTGTCGTTCACGAACCCCACGAACGCCGTCATCGGCGGCTTCTGGGGACTCGGCGTCGGCATCATCGACCCCGGCCCCTGACCCACCTCGTCCAGGGGCCGTGCGCGGGCTCGGTTCGTCGCCGCCCGACTCCGCGTCGCCGGGTGGGGCGCATCGCCGGACGGTGCGCCATACTGCTGGCGACCGGCCCGGGCCACGACCGCAAGGGTGCGAGCCAACGCTCGCGACATGCTGGCTCACGCGCCCGGGAAGCCCCAGCACCAGCATTGGAGACCAAGCGATGGCGCACCCGCGCAGGTTCCGCTTCGGCGTCCAGGCCAAGACGGCCACCAGCGGCGAAGACTGGGCCGCCATGGCCCGCAAGGTCGAGGACCTCGGCTACTCGACCCTGTTCGTCCCCGACCACTTCGGGGACGAGCTGGCCCCGGTGCCGGCCCTCATGGCGGCGGCCGACGCCACCACCGAGCTGCGGGTGGGGGCCCTCGTGTTCGACAACGACTACCGCCACCCCGTGGTCCTGGCCAAGGAGGCGGCCACGATCGACCTGCTGTCGGGTGGTCGCCTCGAGCTGGGGTTGGGCGCCGGCTGGCTGACCACCGACTACGAGCAGTCCGGCATCCCGCTCGACCCGCCGGGTGTCCGGGTCGACCGCATGGTCGAGGGCCTGGCCGTCATCAAGGGGATGTTCGCCGAGGGGCCGTTCTCCTTCGCCGGCGAGCACTACACGATCGACGGCCTCGACGGTCTGCCCAAGCCGCTGACCCAGCCGCGGCCCGCCCATCCTGATCGGAGGTGGAGGCAAGCGCGTGCTGTCGTTCGCGGCCCGCGAGGCCGACATCGTCGGGCATCAACCCGAACATGCGCTCGGGGGTGGTCGGGGCCGACGCGGCCGCCGATGCCGTGGCCAGCTCGGTGGACCGCAAGATGGCTTGGGTGCGCGAGGCGGCCGGCGACCGGTTCGACGACCTCGAGCTGAACACGCTGACCTTTCTGACCATCATCACCGACGACCGGACTGGGCATGGCCGAGAAGCTGGCCCCGGTGTTCGGCATCGAGCCGGCCGAGGTGCCCGAGCTGCCCCACGCCTTCCTTGGAACCGTCGACGAGATCTGCGACGACCTCGAGCGGCGCCGCGAGCGGTGGGGCCTGTCCTACTTCGTGGTGCAGGGCGACGGCATGGACGCCCTGGCCCCGGTGGTGGCCCGGATGGCGGGACGCTGAGCACCGAGCTGGCCCTGGCCGGCGCCGGGCACATCACCGTCGTCCACGCCCTGGCCGCCCAGGCCCTGGACGGGCGTGACGATCGGTCCGGTGGCCTCGCGCACCCCGGCCCGGGCGGCCGAGCGGGCCGCCCAGGTCGGCGGGCGGGCCGTGACCTACGACGAGCTGCCGGACGGCGCCGACGTCGTGCGTGGTGGCCACCCCTCCGTCCCGCCACGGACCCGACGCCCTGGCCGCCCTGGCCCAGGGCGCGGCGGTGATCGTGGAGAAGCCGCTGGCCACCACGCTGGCCGAGGCCGACGCCCTGGTCGGGGCCGCCGCCGCCCACGGCGATCGCCTGGGCTACGCCGAGAACCTGGCCTTCGCTCCGGTCGTGATCCGGGCCGCCTCGATGGTGCGTGGCCTGGGACCGCTCCGCCACGTCGACGCCACGGATGCTCCAGGGCCGCCCCGACTGGGGCGACTTCCTGACCGAGGGCTGGGGCGGGGGTGTGCTGTTCGACCTCGGCGCCCACCCCATCGCCATCGTGCTGTTGCTGGCCGACGCCGGACCCGGTGGCACCGACCGGGTGGTCGAGGTCCGCGCTCGCCTGGAGGGCGCCCCCGACGTGCCCGTGGACGTCTACGCCGACGTGTCCCTGACCTTCGCCAGCGGCCTCGTGGCCCGGGTGGAGACGAGCTGGCGGGAGACCGCGGCCGGTGCTCGACTTCCAGGCCGCCAGCGACGACGGCGTGGTGCGCGCCGAGCTCATCCCCCACCAGGCCCTCGAGCGCAACGGGCGAGGCCCTGGCCCTGCCCGACACCCGGCCCGGGGTCAGCCGATCCCCGGCTCGACCAGTTCGGCTACGTCACCCAGCTCGAGGACTTCCTGGACGATTTCGCCCACGACCGTCGCCCCGAGATCGGTGCCGAGTTCGGGCGGCTGGTGCTCGACATCACCTGCGCCGGGTACGCCTCGGCCGCCGACGACAGCCGGCCGGTGGCGGTGCCCTTCGACCGGACCACGGGATCGCCGGCCCCTCGACCTCTGGCGGGGCGGACCATCCGCGACGCGCGACGGGGTAGGCGACGTACCCTCGTGACCCACCGCGAAACGTCGCGGTGGCGGCCTGGAGGTGTCCCATGACCCAGCAACTGCTCGAAGCACCGGTTCTCGTCGGCGAGGTGGCGCTGGCCCCCACCACGGAGCTGGCCGGCCTGGCCGAGCTCGCCGGCCTGGACTCGCTCGACGATCGCGTCGACGCGCTGGCCCGCATCGCGGCGGCCATCCGCGACGAGGACGAGGTGCGAGACCACATCGCCGAGCTCCGCAGCCGCGACGAGCTGGCGCCGCTGCCCCGTCGACGCTGACGCTCGGGAGCATCCCCCAGCCGACGGCTCGGCCACTCCTACGATGACGCCGTTGCAGTGATCCGTGGGCGGAGACCAAGGCAGGCAACCGTGGCTCAACACTGACTCGCTCGACCTTCGCACCCTCGAGGAGGTCCACCGCCTCCTCGCCTCGAGCGACTTCGCGACCGCCGACGACCTGCTCGAGCGGGGCAGCGGGCCCATCGACTTCGAACCGATGGTGTTCCCCCGGGCGCCCGAGCACCTCGAGCCCGTCTCCTCCGCGCCGCTCCCCCGTCGGCGCTGACAGCCCCAGCCGGTGACCCGATGACCGTGACCTCGCCGAACCCCATCGTCGACGCCTACCAGCCTGCGCACGCGGAGGCCTACACGGCGACTCTCGGCGCACCCGTGGTCGACCTGGCTTCGGCCCCGTCTCGACCCACGACCCGCGTCGTCCTCGACCGCGACCTCAGCCCCTTCGACCGGCTCGACCCAGCCGCTCGGCGACGCCTGCTGGTGCGGGTGCTGTGCGAGCTGGTGGCCTACGACACGCCCGACGAGCCGACGGCCCCCACGCGCACTGGCCGGCTGAGCTGCCAGCGCCGTCGATGCCGTGGCTCGACATCAGCCGGACTTGGCCAGGCGGCTGGGCAGGGCCACATCGCCCTCGTGCTCGCCCGAGGCCGACGGCCAGGCCGCCCGGGCCAGCGGCCACGAGGCATTGGGCTCTCCCCATCGGCCCTCGGCGGCAGCAGCTGATCCTCGGAGCGGGCCACCAGCAGGCAGAGCACCCGGATGATGATCCGCTTCTTGTCGGCCGGGTTCAGCTTGGCGAAGTCGGTCAGCTGACCGGGGCGGCTGGGCACCTCGTCGTTGAACAGGACCAGCTCGCTGGACCGGTCGGGATCGACCACCTGATCGTCGGCCCGGCCGACCAGCTCGGCCAGCACGTCGGAGACGGCTTCGCCGCGCAGGTCGGCCCGCTCCACCAGCTCGGTGGCCACCTCTTCCACACCCACCTGCTTGAAGCGGGCTCGGTTGATGAGCGCCTGCAGGACGTGGTCGACCGAGTCGGGCTCGGGCTCGAGCACGACCTGCTGCCAGGCCCGTTCCTGCTCCTCGACGGCCGGATCGAGGTCGAGGTCGATGATCTGGTCGTCGGTCGTCGACCAGGCTGAGCGCAGCTGGGTGAGCGCCGGCTGACCTCGGCCGGCTACGGCTCGCCTCGGACGCTACCGACCTGGGCTCGACCGGGCTGCCGAGGCTCGACCGGAGGGCCGGCGTCCGGGCGCGGCGACCGGCTCGGCTCCGACCGGCGTCCGGACGTCGCTCGACGGGGCTCGCGGCGACGTCGGCCGGGGGTTCGAGTCGGGGGCTCAGCGGGGCGACGGACGGGGTCGAGCGGGTACGCGGCGCCACGGCGACGTCTGGTGCTGGCCATGACCCGCGAGCCGGGGGCCCGGAAGCGGTCGACCACCGGCTCCTCGTCCCTCGCCCGCATCGCCGTCGGCATCGAGGTCGCCGGCTCGATCGGCCGGGTGCGCGGCGCCAGACCTGAGGGGCCGGAGCCGAGGCGGCCGCCGGCAGCGCCGTGCCCGGAGGCACCGGCGTCACGATGGGCTTGAGTCGCCTCGACCGGGCCGGTGGGGAACGACGAGGGTGGCGACTGCAGGATCTCGTTGGGCCCGGTGCCGTCCCGGTCCGAGCCACGACCCTTCAACGCGAAGGCCACACCTGCGCCGACGGCGAGGAGCACCACCACAACGATCACTACAGCCATTGGTCACCCGAAAAGCGCCCGTGAAACCCAGCAGATGCTGGGCTTTCGCCCGATTTGTCGTCGTGGGGCCGCCGTCGATGGCCGGCCCCGGTCCTGCGGTTCCCTCGCACCACAGTTCTAGCGGAGATCCCCGCGCCCTGCTAGATGGCATATGGCCCAATGATGAGCCGATCGCCCGACCCCCGGCGGGGCCCGACCGGATCAGCCCGATCAGGCCGCGGCCTGGGTGCGCAGCCGGCCCTTGACCTGGTCGAGGCGGGCCGCGCCGCCGGCAGCCCATCGCCTCGTCGAGCAGCTGGGCCACCTTCCACTCCGGCGCTTCGTAGTCGTGGGCCGCCTGATCGACGCGGCTGATCGGATCCGTCGAGGGCGATCTGGGCGGCCGGCCAGGCGCCGGGGTCGTCGCCGGCGCGCAGCAGCACCCGGACCTGGGCGGGCTCGCCCGCCGGGTCCGGCGATGACCAGAAAGGTCCAACGTTCCATGGATGAGCTTCCTCTCAGGGGTGTCGGTGGAACGGCGGTGTGGCGACGGCGTCGTCAGTGGTTCCGGTTCGGTCGCTCCGACCCCGACGGGGAACTCGATCGAATCGGCGGTCAGCCGCAGCAGCTCGGCCAGGCCGTTGACCAGCAGTTGGGGCTCGCCCCCGCCGCCGCCACCTGGCGGAGCACGGGACGGACGGACTCGCTCACGTAGCGGCCGAACTGGCTGACGAACTCGGAGGCGATGAGCTTGCCCTCCTCGGTGTCGTTCAAGGCCTCGCGCTCGATCACCAGGATCTCGGCCTCGAAGTCCTCCAGCGTCTCGTCTCGGGGATTCGCATCGTCGGACACGGTCTCTCTCGTCGGCCGCGAACCACCCCGATTGAGGTCCTGTGCTGCTAGACCTTCGGGGAATCCCTCCCCCGGACCGAGGATGTCCCCATGCAGGTCGTGATCCTCCACGAGAGCCTCACCGGCAACACCGAACGAGCGGCACGGCTGATCGCCAACGCCTTCTACGACCGCCAGATCGGCGCCCACGTGTTCCCGGTCGACGGCTACGACGCCCAGGCGCGTGGCCGACGCCGACCTGGTGGTGGTGGGCAGTTGGACCGACGGCTTCTTCCTGGTCGGCCAGAAGCCGGCCAAGCGCAAGAAGTTCCGGGCCCTGCCCGACCTGAGCGGCAAGCGCTGCGCGGTGTTCTGCACCTTCGCCCTCGATTCGGGCCACACCCTCGACAAGCTGTCGGCGGTGATGACCGAGCGCGGGGCCGAGGTCATCGGCGGGCTGGCCATCCGCCGTGACCGGCTCGACCAGGGCGCGGTCGACTTCGTCGACCGGGTGCTCGACGCCGTCTCCGTCTAGCGGCGCGTCCACCGGACTCGGCGCCGCGCGCGCGCGGCCAGACGGCCGGGCCTACGAGCGTCCGGTCGGCCGCATCGATCAGCCTTCGTGTGGCGCAACAGCCACCCGGCGCGCGCAGATCGGAGGGGGGCTCCCTTGCCCGAGACCATGGTCACCCGCCACGAGCTCAACGATCGCTTCCACTGGCGCGATCGCACCGGCCCCTTCCAGGCGCATCACCGAGGACCAGGCCCGGTGCTACGACCACCTCGGCTACTTCGTGCTCGAGGATGCCTTCGACCCGACCGCGGTGGCCGCCATGGTGGACGCCATCGATCCGCTCGAAGCGCAGATGGAGGAGGTGCTGCAGCAGCAGGAGGGCGGCAAGCTCTTCATCGCCCGGGCCAACGAGATCACCTTCACCACCCATCTGGTCACCCGCTCGGAGGTCCTGCGCACGCTGGTCGCCACCTCGCCGCTGCGCGAGCTGGCCGGCGACCTGATCGGCCCCGACGTCCGCCTGTACTGGGATCAGGCCGTCTACAAGAAGCCCGACACGGCGGCGTCGTTCCCCTGGCACCAGGACAACGGCTACGCCTTCCTGGAACCCCAGCAGTACCTGACCTGCTGGATCGCGCTGACCGACGCCACCCGCGAGAACGGCTGCCCGTGGGTGGTCCCCGGGCTGCACCGCCTGGGCACCCTGGCCCACCGCCTGACCGACACCGGCTTCGTGTGCCTGGAGAACCCCCCCGACGCGGTGGCCGTCCCGGCTCCGGGCCGGCAGCATCGTGGTCTTCTCGTCGCTGACACCCCACTGCACCGGCCCCAACCGCACCGACGAGGTGCGCAAGGCCTACATCGTCCAGTACGCCCCCGATGGCGCCGAGGTGCTGATGGCCGACGCCGACGGCGAGGTGGCCCGGTACCCGGCCGACGACGCCCGGCGCCAGTTCCCCATCCTGCGCGAGGGGCGTGCGGTCGTCCCCGACCGGTGTGGCCGGCCGCTGACCCCTGATCCGCCGAGGCCGGAAGTGTCATACCCCCTGCGTAGGTTGGTCCTCATCGGTTCGAGAGGAGCAGACCATGCGGGTTCTGGTGGCGGCACGAGGTACGACGGGACCCGGTCCGGGCCACGTCCCGCGGCACGACGGGGTGGGCGCTCGACGGCGAGTTGGTGCGTCCACCGGTCCCGGCTGTGGCGACCGCGGCTGCGACCGTGCGAGGCCTGGGCTGGGCCTGGTCAGCGGCCGGGCGACCGACAGCCGCACGCGTGGTCGAGCTCGACCTGCAGCGTGAGGGGCTGCTGGCCGCCTTCGCCGATGCCCTGCTTCGCGCTCGACGGCTTCGACGGTGCCGGCGAGGGCGCGGTCGGCGACCGGGCGGCCGACGAGCTCCCTGCCCCGACTGGGTGCTCGAGTTGGTCGACCAGCACCTCGACCTGGCCCTGGTCCCACCCGCTCGGCGCCTTGGTCCCGCTGGCCGACGCCACGGCCGGCCCGCACCCCTTCCCCTGTCGGCCTGACCCGGCCCACTCCGGCCTGACCGGCGACCCCGATCGCGGGAGTCGAGTCCCACGCCGTCCGCGTGCCGACTAGAGTGCGTCACTCAAAGTGAGTGAAGGCTCACATACCAACTGATCCGGGACCTGGCTGCGACGTCGATCCACGGTCGGGAGGTGACCGCGGTCGCTCGATGAGAGGACCGTTCACGCTGGAGCGGATGATGATTCTTGCGCAATTGAGACCCTGGTATGTTCCACTGGAGCATCGATGTGCCATTTCCGGGGGATCGCTGTGCCATGAGGAGCGGCTGACGGCGCACGAGGAAGATCGGCCATGAACGACGGTTGGCCCGGGACCCGCTCGGCGCCCGATTCCGACGTCGCCCCATGGACCACGGCACCACCTCGCGGGCCAGCTTCCGCGCCTCGACATGACGCGTCATCCGGATGCACCTAGCCATGCGCCACCCGGCCTGGCCCCGGCAATCCCGCCAGCCGACCTCAGCACGGCTCCTGGACAAAGGAAGAACTCGTGCGCAAGTACCTCCTGTTGACCCTTGTCGCCGCTCTCCTGTTGGCGGCCTGCAAGTCCACCAGCACCTCGCGTCGACCACCGCGTCGACGGGCACGACGGTGGCCGTCGCGCACGACACACGGGCGCCGGGGGTGACCGCCGACAGCATCAAGGTCGGCATCGTGTGGGTCGACCTGTCGTCGCTGGTGAGCATCCTGCACATCAACCAGGGCGACTTCACCAAGGCGTACCAGGCCATCGTCGACGACATCAACGCCAAGGGCGGCATCCACGGTCGCAAGCTCGACGCCACCCTGGTCGGGGTGAACCCGACCAGCCAGTCGGGTGCCGATCAGGCCTGCACCCAGCTCACCCAGGACGACAAGGTGTTCGTGGCCGTCGGCTTCTTCCTGGCCGACAACGTCCTGT
This sequence comes from uncultured Microthrixaceae bacterium, assembly GCA_963785815.1. Classification (GTDB taxonomy): domain Bacteria; phylum Actinomycetota; class Acidimicrobiia; order Acidimicrobiales; family Acidimicrobilacustridaceae; genus UBA4742. Next base: position 1,055,280 of record CAWAWN010000003.1, on the reverse strand, counting down.
GCTACGTCGACACCAACGCCACCGCCACCATCGGCGGGGCCCAGACCGCCGGCCCGGCTGGCCCAGGCCAAGGCCCCGTGGTTCAGCACCGACGCCGGTGAGAACCTCGAGGTCAACGTGGTCAAGTCCCTGGCCAAGGCGGGCAAGCTCAACGGCAAGGTGGCCGTGATGGCCACCGCCGCCGACGAGGCAGCTGCTGAACGACAAGATCAAGCCGGCGCTGGAGGCGGCGGGGGTCAAGCCGGTCAGCTCCGCCATCCTCGATGCCCCCACCAACGACACCACCGCCACCTACGCCCAGGCCGCGACCATCTCCGAGAAGTTCAAGTCCGACGGCGCCACCCAGGTGCTGCTGGTGGGCGAGTCGGCCCCCGGGTCCTACCTGCCCGGTCTGGCCAAGACCGACTACCGCCCCCAGCTGGTCATCAGCGACCTGACCGGCATCCAGGCCTACACGAGCAACAAGGGCAACGACTTCAGCGTGTTGAAGGACGCCATCTCGGGTGGTCCCAACCTGCCGCCCGACACCCGACTGGCCCTGGGCGGGCCGACCAAGGCCTGCATGGACGTCCAGCGCAAGGCCGGGCTGGTCATCAAGCCGTCGTCCACGGTCCCCGAGGGCCAGCCCGACCAGTTCGTGGCCTCGGCGCTGGCCTGCCAGCAGATGGCGCTGCTCACCGCCATCCTGCAGAAGGCCGGACCCACGCTCAACTACGGCACCTTCGCCGCCGCCGGCAACTCGCTGGGCAAGATCGTGCTGCCCACCTTCCCCGACGCCTGGGACTTCGGCGCCCCGCCCAACGCGGACGGCAACCCGAAGATCTTCATCTCGCAGTGGAACCCGAGCACCGGCACCTTCGACACCGTGGCCGGTCAGGGCACGACATCGACCACGAACTAGGCTGCGCCACGCCTATGAGGCCCGATCATCTGCGGGCGCCCGCCGGAGCATGACGTGAGCGCCGATGAAGAAGGTGCTGGCGCGCTCGCCGGTCTGATCCTGGACCTCGAGACCGAGCGTCAGACCGAAGGTGACGAGCACGCTCACGAGCCCGTCGACGTCCTCCCGGGCGTGGGCGGGCCCGAGGTGCCAGCTCGCCAGGCCCTCCAGGCCGGCGGTCGAGCCACGCTGGTGGTGCTGGCCCTGCTCGTCGCCCTCGACGAGCTGGCCGCCGACGGCCATGAACATCCTGGCTCCCGACGTGGCCCGCACCCTCGACATCAGCGTCGGCCGCGATGGTGGCCCTGTGTGCCGTGTCCGGCATCGTGGTGGTGCTCGCCTCCCTGCCCATGGGCTGGCTGGCCGACCGCCGCCGCCGGGCCCCGGTGATCGGCTGGGCCGGCCTGGTCTTCGCCGTGCTGGTGGCGGTGGCCGGGTTGGCCACCACCACGCTCACCGCCTTCGCCGCTCGGGTCGGGCTCGGGGCGGCGCAGGCCGATGACCTGCCCGTCCAGGGCACGCTGCATGGCCGACCAGTACGCCATGCGGGCCCGCGGCCGCCTGTGGGCCTACCGGTCCATGGCCGGCCGTCTGGGTGTGGCGCTCGGCCCGTTCGTGGTGGCGGCGGTGACCACCGTCGTCAGCGGCCGCCACGGCTGGCAGTGGGTGTTCCTGGTCATCGCCGTGCCGGCCGCGGTGGTGGCGGTGATCGCCCTGCGGCTCCCCGAACCGCAGCGGGGCCAGCAGGAGAACCAGGACCTCTTCGGCCCCGACGAGCGCGACGAGCTCGAGCCGCTGGCCCCCGATGCCGCCCTCCCCCAGCTCGCCCGCATCCGCCACGTTGCGGGCCTCGATCGTCGCCCTGGCCGCCATCGGGTTCGGCATGTTCTCGGTGCCGGTGGTGGCGTCGGCTTCTACCTCGCCAGCACTACGGCCAGGGTCGCCTTCGGGCGGGGCCTGTCCCTGGCCGTCGGGGCGCGTCGCCGCGCTGGTGGCCATGCCCTTCGCCGGCCGGGCCTACGACCGCCTCTACCGCGCCGACCCGGTCCGGGCCTTCCGCCTGTTCGGGCTGCTCGTGCTCGTGGCCGCCGTGTTCACCCCGGTGCAGTACGCCATGCCCAACGCCCTGCTGTTCACCGTCCTGGGCATCCCGACGGCCGCCCTGCTGGGCGCCTCGTTCGTGATGGTCGACCCCGCTGGTGACCTCGGTGGTGCCCTACCGCCTGCGGGGCATGGGCGCGGCGCTGGCCGCCGTCTACGTCTACGGCGTGGGCGCCGCCGGTGGCGGCATGGTGGCCGCCATGGTGGTCAGCGCTTCCGGGCCCCGGCCGGCCGTGCTCGTCATCCTCCTGCCGGCCACGGTGCTGGGCGGCGTCCTGGTGCTGCGGCGGGCCGGGGCCATCGCTGACGACCTGGCCAGCATGACCATCGACATCCGCGAGGAGCACGAGGAGCACCGACCGCCAGCGCGACCACCCGGAGGACCTCCCAGCCCTGCAGGTCAGCCACCTCGACTTCTCCTACGGCCACGTGCAGATCCTCTTCGACGTCGGCTTCGAGGTCCGCCACGGCGAGGTGCTGGCCCTGCTGGGCAGCAACGGCGCGGGCAAGACGACCCTCCTGCGGGTCATCGCCGGCCTGGGCACGCCGTCGCGTGGGCTGGTCCGCCTGAACGGCCGGTCGATCACCCACATCACCCCGGAGGCCCGCACCCGGCTGGGCATCCACATGCTGCCCGGGCGGCAACGGCGTGTTCCGCGACATGACCGTCCGCGAGAACCTCGAGATGGCGGTGTACAACCACCGCCGCGACCGAGCCGACATGGAGCGGCGCATCCAGGCGTCGCTCGACCTGTTCCCCGAGCTGGCCACCCGCGTCGGGCGAGCTGGCCTCGGCCCTCTCGGGCGGCCAGCAGCAGCTGATGGCCCTGGCCCGCACCCTGGCCTGCGAGCCCGAGATCCTGATCATCGACGAGCTGTCCCTCGGCCTGGCCCCCATCATGGTCGAGCGCCTGGTGGCCACCATCGAGGAGCTCAAGGCCCAGGGCATGACCATCATCGTGGTCGAGCAGTCGCTCAACGTGGCCATGGCCATCGCCGAGCGGGCCGTGTTCCTGGAGAAGGGCCAGGTGCGCTTCGACGGTCCGACCGCCGAGCTGGTCGAGCGCGACGACCTGGCCCGGGCCATGTTCCTCGGGGCGGAGGGCGGCTGATGTTCGCCACCTGGGTCACCCCGCAGCTGCTGGTCGACGGCGCCGTCCAGGGCTTCGTCTACGGCCTGCTGGCCATGTCGATCGTTCTCATCTACCGCTCGACCAAGGTGATCAACTTCGCGGTCGGCAACATGGGGCTGGTCGGCGCCGGCCTGCTGGTCGTCTGCGACACCGAGTACCACATCCCGTTCTGGATCTCGGTGGCCATCGCCCTGGTGGCCGGCACCCTCTACGGCGCGCTGATCGAGCTGGTGGTCATCCGCCGCCTGTTCAAGGCCCCCCGGGTCATCGTGCTGGTGGCCACCATCGGCGTGGCCCAGCTCTCGCTGGCCATCCTGGCCGCCTACCCCAAGCTCCTCAGCAGCGGGCCCGCCTTCCCCGAAGCCGTGGGCCGCAGCTGGAAGATCGGCAGCGTGCAGCTGAAGGGCCCCGAGCTGCTCATCCTGGTCGCGGCGCCGCTCATCGCCATCGGGCTGGGGTGGTTCCTCAACCGCACCATGCTGGGGCGGTCGGTGCGGGCCGCGGCCAGCAACGGCGACCTGGCCCGCCTCTCGGGCATCAGCCCCCGCATGCGCTCGACGCTGGTGTGGGCCATCGGTGGGTTGGTGGCCACCATCTCCATGATCCTCATCGGTGGGCTCGAGGGCACCACGTCCAGCTTCACCGACCTGGGTCCCAGCACGCTGCTGCGCGCCCTGATCGCAGCCGTGATCGCCCGGCTCAGCTCGTTCCGCACCGCGCTGCTGGCCGCGCTGGCCATCGGCATCGTGCAGTCGCTCATCCAGTTCAACCTGCTCGACCAACCCGGCCTGATCGAGTCCTGCTCTTCCTGGTGGCGCTGGTAGCGGTGTGGCTGCAGTCCCGGGGCGGGGCGAAGGCGAGGCCGCCTTCTCCTTCACCCCACCGGTCGAGACCATCCCGGCCCGGCTCAAGGCCAAGTTCTGGGTGCGCAACCTCGACCGCGTGCGTGCTGCTGATCGGGCTGGCCGTGGCCATCGTCGTCCCGCTCGTCGTCACCCAGCCGTCACGGCTCCAGCTCTACGCCACCATCGCCGCCTTCGCCATCTGCGCCCTGTCGCTCACCGTGCTCACCGGCTGGGCCGGCCAGCTCTCGCTCGGGCAGATGGCCTTCGCCGGCATCGGCGCCCTGACCGCCGCCGCCCTGACCCGCGGGCTGACCATCGACTGGGTGATCGGCGGCGTGACCCTCCTGAACGTGCAGCTCTACGGACTGCCCTTCGTGGTGTCGATCCTCATCGGCGCTCTGCTCACCACTGCTGCTGTCGGCCATCATCGGCATCGGCGCGCTGCGGGTGCGCGGCCTGTTGCTGGCCGTGACCACCTTCGCCTTCGCCATCGCCGCTCCGGCATGGATCTACAACCTCGACGTGTTCAGCGGCTGGCAGCGCCGGCTCGGTCGACTTCCGTCGAGGCAACCTGTTCGGCCTCGACCTGCAGGATCCCCGCACCTACTACTTCGTGGTGCTGGCCGTGCTGGTGCTGGTCATGGCGGCCCTGGGCCGACTGCGCCGCTCCGGCGTCGGGCGGGTCACGGTGGCGGTGCGCGACAACGCCGACGCCGCCGCCAGCTACACGGTGCGTCCGGCGCTGGCCAAGCTCCGGGCCTTCGCCCTGGCCGGCTTCATCGCCGGGCTCGGCGGTGGCCTGCTGGCCGGCGCCACCCAGACCATCTCCTTCAGCGACTCGCCCTTCGTGGTCGCCGCCTCGCTGTCGCTGGTGGCCATCGTGGTCATCGGCGGCATGAGCTCCACCGCCGGCGCCGTCATCGGCGCGCTGTGGGTGGTCGGGTTCCCGACGCTGTTCCCCAGCAGCTCCGACATCCCGCTGCTGGCCTCCAGCCTGGGCTTGCTGGCGCTGCTGCTCTACTTCCCCGGCGGGACTCGTGCAGGTGGCCTACAACCTGCGCAGCGCCCTGTACCGCCGGCTCGAGCGAGGGCTGCCGCCGGTCGAGCGCCCGGTCGTCACCTCGCCCTCGGCCATCGGGCGCACCACCCAGGCCGCCACCGAGAGCGATCTGGTGCTGCGCATGAGCGACATCAACGTGGCCTTCGGAGGGGTCAAGGCCAACGACGACGTGTCCATCGAGGTCCGCGCCGGCGAGATCGTCGGGCCTCATCGGCACCAACGGCGCAGGCAAGACGACGCTCATGAACGCCCTCGGCGGCTTCGTCCCGTCCACCGGCAAGATCGAGCTGCTCGACCACGAGATCTCCGGCACCAGCCCGGCCCGGCGTTCCCGCGAGGGGTTGGGCCGCACCTTCCAGGCCGCCACCCTGTTCCCCGAGCTGACCGTGCGCGAGACGGTGCAGGTCGCGCTCGAAGCCCGGGGTCGCAGCGGCCTGCTCGAGACCACGCTGTTCTCGCCCCGGGCCATCCGCCGCGAGCGGTTCAAGCGATCCGAGGCCGTCGAGCTGATCGACTTCCTGGGGCTGGGCAGCTACGCCGACAAACCCATCTCCGAGCTGTCCACCGGCACCCGACGCATCGTCGAGCTGGCCGGCCTGCTCGCGCTCGACGCCCGGGTGCTGTGCCTCGACGAGCCCACCGCCGGCGTGGCCCAGCGCGAGGCCGAGGCCATGGCGCCGCTGCTGGTCGAGGTGCGCCGCCAGCTCGGGGCCTCCATGCTGATCATCGAGCACGACATGCCCCTCATCATGAGCATGAGCGATCGGGTCTACTGCCTCGAGCTGGGACGGGTCATCGCCGAGGGCGACCCCGACCACGTCCGCAACGACCCGGGGGTCATCGCCAGCTACCTCGGGTACCGACGAGCGCACCATCGCCCGCAGCGGCACCGCCGCCGGGTGAGGGCGTCACCCCTCACCACCAGCCCGAGGCGCCGGCCGGGCACCGCGTGAGTCCGAAGACGCCCACCTGGGCCAAGATCTGGCCATGAGCATCGATGTGACCGGCCTGGTGGCCCAGCTCGACCTGGCTGAGAAGGCCGCCCTCCTGGCCGGCGCCGACCTGTGGTCGACGGTGGGCGTCGAGCGGCTCGGCCTGCCCGCCGTGCGGGTCACCGACGGCCCCAACGGGGCGCGGGGCCCAGCCCTGCCCGGTGCGTTCGAGACCGGCCCTCCGCTGCCCGCGGTCTGCGTGCCGTGCGGCGCGGCTTTGGGTGCCACCTGGGACACCGCCCTGATCGAGCGCGTCGGCGCCCTGTTGGGCCAGGAGGCCCGGGTCAAGGCCAGCCGGGTGCTGCTCGCCCCGACGGTGAACCTGCACCGCTCGCCGCTGGGTGGCCGCAACTTCGAGTCGTACTCCGAGGATCCGCTGCTGGCCGGGCGCATCGGCGCCGCCTTCATCCGCGGCGCCCAGTCGCAGGGCGTGGCCTGCACGGTCAAGCACTTCGTGGCCAACGAGTCCGAGACCGATCGCATGCTGGCCGACACGCTGGTCGACGAGCGCACGCTGCGGGAGCTGTACCTGCTGCCCTTCGAGCTGGCCGTGACCGAAGGTGGCGTCCTCGGGGTCATGACCGCCTACAACCGGGTGAACGGCCAGTACTGCGCCGACAGCCCGTGGCTGCTGCGCGACCTCCTGCGGGGCGAGTGGGGCTTCGACGGGTTCGTGCTCAGCGACTGGTTCGCGTTCGCCGGTACCGAGTCGGCCATCGCCGCCGGCCTCGACCTGGAGATGCCCGGGCCCGGTCGGGCCTACGGCCCCGCGCTGGAGGCCGCCGTGCGCGAGCGGCGCGTCGCCGAGGCCCTGGTCGACGCCGCGCTCGCTCGCCTGCTCGGGGTGTTCGACCGGATCGGCGCCCTCGACGACGACCCCGACCAGCAGCCGGGCTCGCAGGACCGACCCCGAGGACCGGGCGCTGGCCCGCGAGGCGGCCACCGGCGCCACCGTGCTGTTGCGCAACGACGGCGTGCTGCCCTGGCGCGTCGCCGAGGCTGCGCCGCCTGGCGGTGATCGGGCCGAACGCCGACCGGGCCGTGATCATGGGTGGCGGGTCGGCCAGCCTTCCCGTGGCCTACCGGCGTACCCCCGTGGAGGCCCTGCGCGACCGGTTCGGGCCCGACGTCGAGGTCGTCCACGAGCCCGGGGTCGACATCGCCGTCACCACCCCCGAGATACCCGTCCGGGTGGCTGTCGGCCGATGGGCAACCCGGCCTGGCCATCGACTTCTTCGCCCCTGACGATTCGGGCGGCCCCGCCACCCACACCGACCGGGCCGACAGCGGTTCGGTGGTCTGGTTCGGCGGCACCCCGCCCGAGGCCGGCGAGCAGTTCGCCTGGCGGGCCCGCGGCGAGCTGGCGGTCCCGACCGCGGGCCGCTGGCTGGTCTCGCTGGTGCAGACCGAGCCGGCCCGCCTGCGCCTGGGCGGCGAGCTGGTCCTCGACGGCCACGCCCAGCCGCCCGAGCCGGGCCACGAGCTGTTGGGCATGGCCAGGCGCGAGATCACCGCCGTGGTCGAGCTGTCCCCGGATCAGCCGGTGGCATCGAGGTCGAGGGACAGGTCACCGAGGCCAGGCTCATGGCCGGGGCCAAGGTCGGGCTGCGTCCGGCGCAACCGCCGATGCCCTGGATCGGGCCGTCGCCGCCGCGGCCCAGGCCGACGCCGTGGTCGTCGTGGTCGGCACCGACGCGGACTGGGAGAGCGAGGGCCGTGACCGCGACTCGATGCACCTGCCTGGCGACCAGGACGACCTGGTGGCCCGGGTGCTGGCGGTGGCGCCCGACGCGGTGGTGGTGCTCAACACCGGCGCCCCCGTGGCCATCCCGTGGGCTGACGAGGCCCGCGCCCTGCTCCAGATCTGGTTCGGCGGCCAGGAGATGGCCGACGGATTGGTCGACGTGCTGGTGGGCGACGCCGACCCGGGCGGCCGCCTGCCCACCACCATCCCCCGGCGCCTGGCCGACAATCCGTCGTGGGGGAACTTCCCGGCCGAGGCCGGCCGGATCCGCTACGGGGAGGGCATCCTCGTCGGCTACCGCTGGTACGACTCGCGGGCTGGCGGTGTCGTTCCCCTTCGGCCACGGGTTGTCCTACACGTCTTCGAGCTGGGCACCCCGCAGCTGTCGTCCGACTCGTTCGACCTGGGCGACACGCTGGTCGTCCGGGTGCCGGTCACCAACACCGGAGACCGGCGCGGCGCCGAGGTGGTGCAGCTCTACGTGGCGCCACGGTCGCCCAAGGCCATGCGTCCACCCAAGGAGCTGAAGGCGTTCGCCAAGGTGTCCCTCGATCCCGGCCAGACCCAGCTGGTCGAGCTGGTGGTCGACGCCCGGGCCTTCGCCCGCTGGTCCGCACCCGAGCCCGGCCTGGACGCCCTCATGGCCCAGGTCACCAGCCAGATCCCGTGGATCCAGCCACCGGCCGGGTCGGCCGACCACGGCTGGGTGGTCGACCCCGGACCTCATGACCTGCACATCGGTCGCTCGTCGGCCGACATCGCCCATGTGGTGACCGTCGACGTACCGACCGGCGGCGCGCTCGATCGACCCGCCTGACCCCGCCCTTCAGCATTCTGGTCTCTGGCAGCGACGCGGCGGTCGGCGGGGCCGACCGGCCTCAGCTCTTGGCCCGGTGCAGCACCTGGATCTCGGTGAAGCCGTGCAGGCCCCAGGGGCCGTTCTCCACCCCGATCCCGCTCCACTTGGCCCCACCGAAGGGCGCATGGGGCGCGAGCGCCAGGTGGGCGTTCACCCAGGCCGTGCCGCACTCGAGCTGGCCGGCCACCTCGGCCCCGCGGTCGAGATCGCCCGTCCACACCGAGCCGGAGAGCCCGAAGTGGGTGGCGTTGGCCCGCTCGATGGCATCGGCCTCGTCGCGGTAGGCGACGATGGGCAGCGCCGGGCCGAACTGCTCCTCGTCGACGATGCGGGTGCCATCGCTCAGGCCGGCCAGGATGGTCGGCTCGTAGAAGTAGCCAGGGCCGTCGACGGCCCGACCCCCGCTGGCGGCCACCGCGCCACCGGCCAGGGCGTCGCTCACCAGCTCGCTGACCCGATCGAACTGGGGCTTGTTGTTGATCGGGCCCCAGCTGGGTGCCCTCGGCCGCGCCGTCGCCCACCACCACCGACCGGGCCCGCTCGGCCAGGGCGTCGACCATCTCGTCGTAGCGCGCTTCTGGCACGTACACCCGCTTGATGGCCGAGCAGATCTGCCCGTTGTTGGAGAAGGCACCCCAGAAGATCTTCTCGGCCACGTCGACCGGCTCCACGTCGTCGAGCACGATGGCCGGGTCGTTGCCGCCCAGCTCGAGGGTGACGCGCTTGAGGTCGGGCGCCGCGGCCGCGGCCACCCGCTTGCCGGTGGCCACCGAGCCGGTGAAGCTGATCTTGCGGGGCACGGGGTGCGAGGTCATCCAGGCGCCCAGGTCGTCGCCGCCGCTCACCACGTTCAGCACGCCTGGGGGCAGCACGTCGCGCAGCAGCTCCCCGAGCTTGAGCGTGGTCAGCGGGGTGTAGGGCGAAGGCTTGAGCACCATGGTGTTGCCGGCCAGCAGGGCCGGGGCGATCTTCCACGAGGCCAGGATCAGCGGGAAGTTCCACGGGGTGATGGCGGCAACCACACCCAGCGGCCGGCGGATCACCTCGGAGAAGGCGGCGTCGTCGTCCTGGATGATCTCCCGGGGCACGTCGAGCCCGGCGAAGTAGCTGAACCACACCCCGGCACCCAGCACCTCGAGCTTGGCGTCCTCGAGCGACTTGCCCTGCTCGGCGGTGAGCACGGGGGCCAGCACGTCGGCCGATGCGAACAACAGGTTGGCCATCTGGCCCAGCGCCTCGCGCCGGGCGGCCTCGTCGCTGCGCCAGTCGCGGTAGGCCTTGGCCGCCGAGTCCATGGCCGCGTCGAGCTGCTCGGGCGAGCACTCCGGCGCCTGGGACTCGACCTGGCCGGTGGCCGGGTTGATCACGCCGAAGGTCTCGGCCGTGGCGGCAGCCTCGCCGCCGATGGTCATGGTGAAGTCAGCCACGGTCCCCCCTGATCGATGTGCGAGCCAGAGGCTACCCGGCCCACCACGACCCGCCTGACGCGCCGGGCGCCGCCGCTGAGCAAACGAGTACGCGCTCAGGACCAGGTCGGTGAGCGAGGACTCGCTCATGACTCCGTTGATGAGCGAGGATTCGCTCACGACCGCGGTGCGGAGCGAGGGCTCGCTCATGATGGGCCCGACAGGCTCCCACCGCGGATCCCGCCGACCGGCTGCCACGTCGGGGGCGGCCACATCCACCGACGACGGAGGCTTGCCGTGACCGGTCCGCTCGCGGGCTATCGAATCATCGAGCTGGCCGGCATGGGACCCGGACCCTTCGCCGCCATGATGCTGTCGGACATGGGGGCCGAGGTGCTGCGCATCGACCGGGCCGGCGCGGTCGACCCCGACTCAGGCGCCGCCCGGCTGGGATGTCAACGCCCGCGGCCGTCGCTCGGTCGGCGTCGACCTCAAGCACCCGGCCGGCCGGGACGCCGTGCTGCGACTGGTGAGCCACGCCGACGGGCTGATCGAGGGCTTCCGCCCCGGGGTCACCGAGCGGCTGGGCCTGGGGCCCGACGACTGCCTGGCCCGCCAGGGCCGACTCGTCTACGGACGCATGACCGGCTGGGGCCAGGAGGGGGTCTATGCCCAGATGGCCGGGCGCGACATCAACTACGTGGCCCTGGCCGGCACGCTGGCCATGATCGGCCGGGTCGATGACGCCCCGGTGCCGCCGCTGAACCTGGTGGGCGACTTCGGCGGGGGCGGGCTGCTGCTGGCCTTCGGCATGGTGTGCGCCCTGCTGGAGGCCTCGAGGTCGGGGCAGGGGCAGGTGGTGGACGCGGCCATGGTCGACGGTGCCGCCCTGCTGGCCAGCATGGTCCACGGCTTGCGCAGCACCGGCGACTGGGGACCGCGGGGCACCAACCTGCTCGACACCGGTGCCTGGTTCTACGAGGTCTACGAGACGTCCGACGGCGGCTACCTCTCGGTGGGCGCCATCGACCCGTCATCCTGCCAGGCGCTGGTGCGGATCACCGGCTTGGCCGACGACGTCGACGGGGGCGGCCCGGTGCCCGACCAGTCCGACCGCGACGGGTGGCCGGCGATGAAGGCGCGCCTGGCCGGCGTGCTGCGCACCCGCACCCGAGACGAGTGGTGCCGCCTGTTCGAGGGCACCGACGCCTGCTTGGCGCCGGTGCTCGAGCCCGACGAGGCGGCCCAGCACCCCCACAACCAGGCCCGGGGCTCGTTCACCGAGGTGGCCGGCGTCCGCCAGCCCGCCCCGGCACCCCGGTTCAGCCGCACGCACCCCGAGATCGCCGGCCCGCCGCCCCGCCCGGGCGCCGACACCGAAGCGGCCTTGGCCGACTGGGGGTTCACGAGCGCCGAGATCGCCGAGTTGCAGGCCGCCGACGCCGTCCGCTGAGCCCGGATCGAGCGGTCGCTCGCCTCTAGTGAACGCTCACTCGCTTTTGGGGTCCTGGTGTGGTAGCAATTCGGGATGCACACGGGACTCGGCCTCCAGTTCGCGAACCTCGACCGCAAGGCCAGCGATGCGGACGTGTACCGCCTCGAGCTCGACCTCGCCGCCCGGGCCGAGCCGTCCGGCTTCGACTCGGTCTGGATGTCCGAGCACCACTTCGCGGACTACCAGCTGACATCGCAGACCCCGATGGTCCTGTCCTGGCTGGCGGGCCAGACCACCCGCATCAAGTTCGGGACCATGGTCACCGTGCTGCCCTGGCACGACCCGCTCCGGGTCACCGAGATGTTCAGCGTGCTCGACCACCTCTCAGGTGGCCGAGCGGTGCTCGGCATCGGCCGCGGCCTGGGCCAGAAGGAGTTCGTGGGCTTCCGGGTGAGCCATGGGCGAGTCTCGGCGACGCTTCACCGAGTACAGCGCCGCCATCCTCGAGGCCCTCGAGACCGGTGTCATGGAGTACGACGGCGAGCTGTACCAGCAGCCCCGGGTCGAGATCCGCCCGGCTCCCCTCGCCAGCTTCCGCGGTCGCACGTTCGCCTCGGCCGTGTCTCCCGAGTCGATGGAGATCATGGCCCGCATGGGCGTCGGCCTCATGGTCATCGCCCAGAAGCCGTGGGAGACGGCCGAGGCCGAGCTCGAGGCCTACCGCCAGCGCTTCCTCGAGCTGAACGGCACCGAGGCCCCCAAGCCGATCCTGGTGGTGGTGGTGGGCACGGCCAAGGACCAGGCCGCAGGCCGACCACATCCGCACCGCCTACATGCAGCGCTGGGCCCGCTCGACGGTCGAGCACTACGAGTTCGCCAACGAGGGCTTCGCCGACATCGAGGGCTACGAGTACTACGGCGCCCTGGCCAAGAACATCGCCAAGCACGGCGTCGAGAACTTCGCCGGCTTCCTGGCCGACCTGCAGGTGTGGGGCACGCCCGACGAGTGCACCGAGAAGCTGCTCAACTACGCCAAGCGCACCGACGCCGGCGGGCTGGTGGTCATCCCGGCGTTCGGCGCCATGCCGGCCGACGAGGTGCGCACCAGCTACGAGCTGCTGGCGGCCGAAGTGGTCCCCGAGCTGCAGGCCCACGACGTCGGCGGCGACCTCGGCGTGACCTACGGCGAGACCGCCGACCTGCACTAGCGCCCGCCCGACCATGACCCGCATGTGCGAGGGGCGGGTCTGCGTCGATCACCGGTGCCGGTCACGGCATCGGCCGCGCCCACGCCGAGGCCCTGGTGGCCGAGGGCGACATCCCGCTCCCGGCTGACCGGTCCGAGTCACCGCACTAGGTTCAGGCGGCGATGGCACCGCTGAGCCACACCCGGATCCTCATCACCGGTGGGACCAGCGGGCTGGGTCGGGCCATGGCCGAGGCGCTGGTCGGCCACGGAGCCGAGGTGGCCCTGACCGGTCGGGCGCTCGATCGGGCCAGGCGCACGGCCGACGAGCTGGGACCGGGAGCCTTCGGCGTGGAGCTGGACGTGCGGAGCCCCACCTCGGTGCGGGCTGCCGCCGACGAGGTCGAGCAGCGCTTCGGGGGGCTGGACGTGCTGGTCAACAACGCCGGGATCGGGATGCGGACGGTGAACCCGCGGTTCCTGACCGAGCCACAGCCGTTCTGGGCGGTGACGCCCGACGGCTACCACGACGTGTTCGAAACGAAGGCCGTGGGCACCTTCCTGGTGTCGCGTGAGGTGGTGCCCCACATGCTCGACGCCGGCGGAGGCCGGGTGGTCACCATCTCGATGAGCGAGTCGACCATGACCGACGTGGCTTCGTCCCCTACGGGCCGTCGGGCGCCGCGGTCGAGGCCCTGGGCCGGGTGATGGCCGCTGATCTCGCCGACACCCCGGTGACGGCCAACTTGTTGCTCTCGGGCGGGGCCACCGCCACCGGGATGGTCCCCGAGGGCGCGGCCGACGCGGGGGGTCGCCGCCTCCTCGATCCGGCCATCATGGGGCCGCCCATCGTCTGGCTGGCATCGGGGGCGGCGGCCGGCGTGCACGACCAGCGCATCGTGGCCACCGAGTTCGACCAGTGGCTGGCCGATCGCGAGCAGGCCCCGGGCTGATCAGCTCGGCACACGAGGGAGGGAACGACCGTGGTGACGAACATCGACGAGGCGCTGGCCGACTCGGTGGCGAGCGGCGCGGTGTCGGCCGTGGCCGGCGCGGCCTGGTCCGAGCGCGGCAGCTACGCCGGCGCGGTCGGCGACGCGGCGCCCGGCGTGGCCATGGCCGTCGACACCCCCGTGCGGATCTTCTCGATGACCAAGGCGGTCACCGCCGCGGCAGCCATGCAGCTGGTCGAGCGCGGGCAGCTCGACCTCGACGACCCCGCAGGAGCCCACGTCGACTACCTGGCCGACGTCCAGGTGCTCGACGGCTTCGACGCGGACGGCACGCCGCGCCTGCGGGCCCCGGTTCGGGCCGTGACCCTGCGGGACCTGCTGACCCACACCTCGGGGTTCGGCTACGACTTCGCCGACGCCGACCTGGCAGTCTGGGTTCCGACGCTGGGAGAGGTGCCACCCAACTCCCAGGCGGGCTACGAGTACCCGTTGCTGTTCGATCCGGGCACCCGGTGGGCCTACGGGATCGGGCTGGACTGGGTCGGGCGACTGGTCGAGGCCGTCTCGGGCCAGGACCTCGAGTCCTACCTGCGTCAGCACGTCTTCGACCCGCTGGGCATGGCCGACACCTCGATGTACCTCTCCGCCCAGGCGCAGCCGCGGGCGGCCGCCCTCGGGCTGCGCACCCCCGACGGGCTCGCGCTGCTCGCCATCGAGGAACCGTGGGACGGGATCACCTTCGAGATGGCCTCGGGTGGCGGCGGGCTCTACTCGACGGTCGCGGACTACCTGCGCTTCACCCGGATGCTGCTCGGCGGCGGCCAGCTGGACGGCACCCGCGTGCTGGACGAGTCGACGGTCGAGCTGATGGGCACCGACCAGATCGCGCCGCTCTCGGCCGACGGGTGGCGCACCACCCAGCCCGGTTTCAGTGCGGACGTCGACCTGCTCCCCGGCCAACGGGTCGGGTGGGGCCTGAGCTTCATGATCAACACCGAGCCCACGGCCGAGGGGCGCGCCGCCGACAGCCTGGGCTGGGCCGGCGCGGCCAACTCCTACTTCTGGATCGATCCGAGCCGCGGCGTGACCGGTGTGTTCGCCACCCAGATCCTGCCGTTCAACGACCCGGCGGCGGCGAGGGCCTTCGCCGAGTTCGAGGCGGCGGTGTACCAGGCGCTGGGCTGAGCCGGCCGGCGCTGCCGCGCCGACCCACGGCGGTCAGGCCGTCTGGCGCAGCTCGGCCACGTAGCCGTCGAAGGCGGCGTGGCCGAAGCCGGTCCACATCTCGACGGCGGGCGGGGGCATGTGGGCCAGCATCTCAGCCTGCTGGTCGGCGGTCATCTGCTCCTGGATCAGGCCCAGGATGAGCCAGATCTTGTCGCCCGGGAAGTTGGCCATGCCGTGGGCCGGCAGCGCTCCCCACTCCTGGGCCGAGAGGTGATCGGCGCACAGGGGCAGGATGGCCCCCTCCTCCTGATCGAGGTGCGAGGTGAGCACGCCGTCGAGGGCGGCGATGGCCGCCACCACCTGGGCGGCTGCCTCGTCGGTGGGATCGGCCCGCCAGATGCCGAGGGCGGACTCGACCTCGGCCAGGGGCACCAGCACGTCCTGGTGCTGGGCGGCCACGCTCTGGACCAGCTCGGTCTGGTCGGCCCGCGCCAGCAGCAGGGGCGTGACCAGCTCGTCCTCGCCCTCGTGGTGGACGTGCAGGAACCCGATGACGTTGTCGTAGAAGTCGGCCACCAGCGCCACCCGGGCCGGATCGTCGGTCGTGCTGGCCACATACGTCAGCGCCGATCCGAACGCCGAACGGAAGCCGTTGTGCACGGCGAACATGTCCGACACGTCCGCCCGCGGTTCATCCTCGGTCATCGTGGGTCTCCCTCCCGGTGACCCCAGCGGCGAGGCCGCCCGGCAGCGTAGCCCGGGACCTTGCTCGGCATTGACCGCCCCCCGTGGTTGCATCACCACTTCTCGTGGTGCAGGTGATCGCCGGGGACGACGACGGCTTAGCATCTCCGCTCGGTCACTCGTCGATCTGGAGCCTGCGCAATGCCCTCGTCCGAGGACGTCTGGGAGGTCCTGAGCACCGCCCGGGCCATCCGCCGCTACACCGACGAACCCGTCGACGACGCCACCCTCCGACGTTGCCTGGAGGCCGCCACGCAGGCCCCGAACGGCGCCAACGCCCAGGCGTGGCGCTTCATCGTGCTGCGCTCGGCCGAGGCCCGGGCGGCCGTGGCCGAGGCCGCCCGACGGGCGCTGGCGGTGATCGAGCCGGTCTACGGCATGAGCCGCCCGGGCGACGACGAGCAGGGCCGGCGGGCCCGGAACAACCGGGCCACCTACGAGCTGCACGACCGGGCCGGCGAGCGCACCTCGGTGCTGTTCGCCACCTACGGCTACGACACCGCCTCGGAGCTGCTGCTCGGCGGCTCCATCTATCCGGCCGTGCAGAACTTCCTGTTGGCGGCGCGGGCCCAGGGCCTCGGCGCCTGCCTCACCAGCTGGGCGTCCTACGACGGCGAGCAGCTGCTGCGCGACGCCACCGGGTTGCCCGACGACTGGCTGCTGGCCGCCCACGCCGTGGTCGGCTGGCCCCGGGGCCACCACGGTCCGGTACGTCGCCGGCCCCTGTCCGACGTGGTCGACCTCGACCGGTTCGACCAGCCGGCGGTGGCGCTGGCGGGCGAGCGCACCGCCGGCGCCGGGCGCGACGTGTTGGGCCGCCGGCCCGAGGGATCGACCTGAGGGGTCGACCCGTGCGATCCCGGGTGTGGTCGGCGAGGCCGGCGCTCAGCTCGACGGCTTCTCCCACACCGAGACGTGGCTGCGGCTGTCGCGGGTGAAGGGTTGGCGTTGCCAGTCGTTCCAGCGTTCGCGCCGGCGCATGCCGGCCAGCTGCGCCATCAGGTCGAGCTCGGAGGGCCAGACGTACCGGAAGGGGGCCGAGAAGGTCTCGATCTGGCCGTCCACCATCCAGTAGTGGTGCGACCAGGCGATCTGGGTGGCGACGTCGTACTCCTCGAGGCCGACGTGGGTGGGGGTCAGCTCGAAGGGGTGGACGGTCTCGCCGGGTGGCAGCCGCTGCAGCTCGGGGATGTAGACCTCGATCACGAAGCAGCCGCCCGGTTCGAGGTGGGCGGCGACGTTGCGGAAGCAGGCCACCTGCGCGTCCTGGGAGGTCAGGTTGGTGATGGTGTTGCGCACCAGGTAGGCGAGGGAGAACCGTCCGTCGACCGTGGTGGTGGCGAAGTCGCCGATGGCCACCTCGACGGCGCCGCCACCGGGCTTGGCCCGCAGCTGGGCCACCATGTCGGGAGACAGCTCGATCCCGTGCACGGGAACCCCTCGCTCGACCAGCGGCAGGGCGATGCGCCCGGTCCCGATGCCGAGCTCGAGGGCGGCGCCCGACCCGGCCAGCTCGGCCAGGAAGTCCACTGCCGGATCGACCACGGCGGGCGTGTCCAGGTCGGCGTAGCGCGTGTCGTAGGCGGCGGCCACGCGTTCGTCGAAGTGGTTCTCCGGCACCGCCTCACGCTGCCAGAAGACGAACCGGGGCACCCCACGCGTTTCGGGGCTGCGCATCGGGCCTGGCGGACGATGACCCGCGACGCCTGAACCACCGACGTCCGCCGGCAGGGTCGATCGGGCTCAGCTCCGACGGGCCGCGGCGCGGTCGAGGAAGGTCGCGACCGCCTCGTGGTGCTCAGGGCTGGCATAGGCCTGCCGGAGCAGCATCACCTCGCGGACCTGCGCGGCCATCGTGTCGGTCTCGTTGGCGTTCTGCGTGAGGAGCTGCTTGATCCAACGCAGCGGTGGCGCCGGGTTCTGGCCGTAGGACCAGGCTCGTTCGACGGCGACCTCCACCACCGTCTCGACGGGCACGACCTCGTCCACCAACCCCAACGCGAGTGCCTCGTCCGCCTCGATCGTGCGCCCGGAGAGCATCAGATCGGACGCCGCACCCCACCCGCAGCGCAGCGGCAGGAACATGCTGCTGGCCAGCTCGGGCACCAGACCCAGCTTCACGAACCGCATGCTGAACTTGGCTCCCTCGGCGGCCACGATGCGATCGAAGGGCAGGATCATCGACAGCCCCACCCCGATCACCGGACCGTTCACGGCCGCCACGATCGGTTTGGTCGACCGGATGAGCTCGACCCAGTCGCGGGCCTGGGCCGGCCTGGCCGCCGCCTTGTCACCCTGCATCTGCGCCTCGAAGACGGCGGCGATGTCGGCGCCGGCGCAGAAGCCACGGCCAGCGCCGGTGACGACGATGGCCCCGATGGCCGGGTCCTCGTCCGCGGCCTCGATGGCGTCGCACAGCTCGGCGGTCATCCTCGGCGTCCAGGCGTTGAGCTTCTCGGGCCGGTCGAGGATGAGGAGCAGGATCTCACCCTGCTCGCCTCGACGCTCGGCGGTGATCTGCTCGTAGTCCACACGGACACCCTAGGATCAACGCCACCCTCAGGAGCAGCTGTGGACTTCGCCATCCCCGCCGAGATGCAGGACTACCTGGCCGAGCTCGACGAGTTCATCGAGCGGGAGATCCTGCCGCTCCAGCACGCCGACGACAACGATCGGTTCTTCGACCACCGCCGGGAGGACGCCCGCACCGACTGGGATCGCGGCGGGCTCCCGAACGAGGAGTGGGAGCAGCTCCTGGCCGAGATGCGCCGGCGAGCCGACGCGGCCGGCCACTACCGCTACGCCTTCCCGGCCGAGTACGGCGGTCGCGACGGCACCAACCTCGGGATGGCCATCATCCGTGAGCACCTGGCGCGGCGCGGGCTCGGCCTGCACAACGACCTGCAGAACGAGTCGTCGATCGTGGGCAACAACGTCGGCCTGCTGCTGATGCTGCACCACGGCACCGAGGAGCAGCAGGCCGCATGGGTGCCCAAGCTGCTGGCGGGCACGGACGGCTTCGCCTTCGCCATCACCGAACCGGACCACGGCTCGGACGCCACCCACATGGAGACGACCGCGGTGCGCGACGGCGACGAGTGGATCATCAACGGCGAGAAGACGTGGAACACCGGCATCCACAAGGCGCCCCACGACCTGATCTTCGCCCGCACGAGCGGCCAGGCCGGTGACGCCGGCGGGATCACCGCCTTCCTCACGCCGACCGACAGTCCGGGCTTCGAGATCGTCGAGTACCTGTGGACCTTCAACATGCCCACCGACCACGCGCACGTGCGGTTCACCGACGTGCGCGTGCCGCACTCGGCCATCTTCGGCGGTGAGGACCGCGGTCTCGGCGTCGTGCAGATGTTCTTCAACGAGAACCGCATCCGCCAGGCCGCGTCGTCGCTCGGCGCGGCCGAGTACTGCCTCGACCAGGCCGTCGCCTACGCCAACGAGCGCAAGCCGTTCGGCAAGCCGCTGTCGCACAACCAGGGCATCCAGTTCCCGCTCGTCGAGCTCGTCACACAGTGCGAGATGCTCCGGGCGTTGATCCACAAGACGGCGTGGGAGATGGACACCTACGGCGCCTTCTCCGTGTCGGACAAGGTCTCGATGTGCAACTACGTGGCCAACCGGCTGTGCTGCGACGCGGCCGACCGGGCCATGCAGGTGCACGGTGGGCTCGGCTACTCGCGGCACATGCCGTTCGAGCACATCTACCGGCACCATCGGCGCTACCGCATCACCGAGGGCGCCGAGGAGATCCAGATGCGCCGCGTGGCCGGCTACCTGTTCGGGTTCATGAGCCAGCAGGCGCCGAAGGGCGTGGCCACGGTCGAGGGCTGACTGGGGCCGACCGCCAGCTGAGAGGCGCCCGCATCAGACGGTGGAGCGGCCGCGCAGGGCCATCACCACGAGCACGACCAGCAGGATCAACAGGATGGTGCCGACGCCGATGTACATCTGGCCGTCACCTCTGCGCAGCCTGCTGGCGGGCTTCGTCGGCCCGGGCCTCGGCCCGCGCCTTGTCGGCCTGGGCCTCGTGCTTGGCCACCTCGCGCTCGTTGGCCGCCTTGTCCTGCTGCGCTCGTCCCTCGCGCTCGAGGTGCTCCTTGCCGGTCACCTCGCCGGCCACCTCCTTCACCTTGCCCTTCACGTCCTCGATGACGCCGTTGGCGCCAGCCTTGGGACCCGTCTCGTCAGCCATGTCCACACTCCTCGTGGTTCGGCAGTCGGCGTTCGACTGCGACTGGAAGCGGCTCTACCCCACCGCGACCGCGTCAGACCGGAGGGCGGGGGTCGGATGCAGTGACATCTGTCCGGGCGACGACGCGACGGGTCGAGGCGGGCATGTCCTCCATCCCCGCTCGGTGCCGGGACTGGCGATGAGGGGGTAGAGATCGCACGATGGAGGACCTCGCCGCGTCCGTTCCGATCGTCGACCGTGATCCGCGTGGGCTGGACGACGAGCGGGATCGCGACGAGCTCCGCCAGCGTTACTACGGGTTGCTCCAGGAGGTCCGGGTGTTGCTTCCTGGCGTGCAGATCCTCGTGGCCTTCCTGTTCACGATCCCGTTCGACAGTGCCTTCAAGAACGTGGACCGCACGGGTCGCGACCTGTACGGCCTCTCGCTGCTGACCGCGTTCGGCGCGGTGGTGCTGTTCGTGGCGCCCACCGCCATCCACCGGCTGGGCTCCCGCCGGGCACGCGCGCAGCGCCTGGTGTGGAGCATCCGCCTCTGCCGGGGCGGCCTGGCGCTCCTGGCCATCTCGTTGGTGTCGGGCCTGGTGGTGGTCACCCGCGACGTGTTCGGCAGCGCGTTCGGCCTGGTGGTGGGCGTCGGCGCGTCCGCCGCGGTCGTGGCCTCATGGGTCCTGGTGCCGCGGTTGGCCACCGATGCCGGGGAAGGTCGTGGGTGACACGTCGGTGCGCTCCGCTCACAACTTCCGAGTTCGAGAACCCGGGTCAACTCCAGGCCGCAGGGTGGGCCATCGAACACCACCTGACCGACCAACAAACCGCCTGAATTCAACAGCTGACCCGCAAACAGAATCTGAGGCAGGTCAGTGGTTGTGTTGGTCATGCTGGTCGGCGGTCTCATGCCGGGGTGTGGTCGGGGTCGACCGAGAGGTGGTGGACATCGGGCACGTGCCGGTCCTGGCCGTCCCAGGTTCGCGGGCGCTCGGCAGGGAGGGTCGGCTACGTCGTCGGCGGACGTAGACCTTCTGGATCGTGTCGGCGACCAGGACGGCCGGGATGGCCAGCAGGGCGACGGCGAAACCGGCCGGGGTCGGAGCCGCCTGGCCCAACAGCTCGGCCAGCGGTGGGAAGTAGAGGAAGGCGGCGAGCATCCCGAGCTCGGCGCCGAGGGCGGCGAGGAGGAACCGATTGGTGCGGAGGCTGATCTGCCACGCCGGGCGCACCGTGCTGCGGCAGGCGAAGGCGTTGGCCATCTGCCCGAACACCACGGCGGTGAAGGCGGCACCCGATGCCGCCCGCAGCGTGGCGCCGGTCGAGAAGGTGTCGCCCGGCCGCCACCCCGACGCCCAGAAGACCGCCACGAACGCGGCCAGCTCCACGACCGCCTCGACCGGCCCCAGCACGCCGAAGGCCCGGACGAAGAGGGCGCGGTCGATCAGGTGCCGGCGGGTGGGCGGGTTGGTCAGCACGTGGCTGCCCGGGGGTTCGGTCCCGAGGGCCAGCGCCGGGAGCACGTCGGTGCCGATGTCGAGGGCGAGGACCTGCAGCACGCCGATGGCCAGCGGGAAGCGCCCCGCCGACAGCGCCCACACCACGAAGGGGGCCAGCTCGGCGACGTTGTCGGTGAGGTGGTAGGTGAGGAAGCGGCGGACGTTGGCGAACGTGGAACGGCCCTGTTCCACTGCGATCACGATGGTGGCGAAGTTGTCGTCGAGCAGGACCAGGTCGGCCGCCTCGCGGGCGACGTCGGTGCCCGACTGACCCATCGCCACGCCGATGGGCGCCTCCCGCAGAGCCGGCGCGTCGTTGACCCCGTCCCCGGTCATCGCCACCACGTGGCCCCGCTGGCGGAGGGCTCGAGCGATCCGGAGCTTGTCCTCCGGAGCGACCCGGGCCAGCACGATCCCGTCGTGATCCACGATCGCGCCGAGCTCGGACTCGTCGGTCGGAAGGTCGCGGCCCAGCACGACCCGCTCCTCGTCGGTGGTGAGCCCCACCTCGCGGGCGATGGCCAGGGCGGTGGCCGGGTGGTCGCCGGTGATCATCCCGACCCGGATGCCCGCCCCTCGGCAGGCAGCGATGGCCGGGGCGGCCTCGGCTCGTGGGGGGTCCTCGAGCGCGAGGAGCCCCAGCAGAACGAGGTCGCGCTCGGCCTGGTCGCTGGTGCGGGGCTCGGCTCCCGGCGTCGCCGGCCGCGACGCGACGGCCAGGACCCGCAGGCCGCGCCCGGCCAGATCCTGCAGCGCCTCGGTCGCGCCTTCGACCGGGACGCACCGGGGCAGGACCGCATCGGGAGCCCCTTTCACCAGGACCTGCCCGTCGACCACGACCGACATGCGCCGGCGTCGCGCATCGAAGGGGAAGCGGCGCCTCTCGCGACCGGCACCGGGGTCGGCGTCCAGGCCGACCCGTCGGGCCAGGGCATCGAACGCCGCCTCCATCGGGTCACCATGGGCGATCCACCGTCCGTCCTTCTCGGCCACCCGGCCGGTCGAGCACCGCCGGGCCACCCGGGCCACCTCGGCGAGGCCCTCGAGGACGGACGGCGGATCGGCACGGATCTCTGCGGTCGGCTCGTAGCCGCTCCCGTCGACGAAGGCCTGGCCTGCGGGCATCCAGACCTCGATCACCGACATCTGGTTCCGGGTGAGGGTCCCCGTCTTGTCGGTGCAGATGAACGTGGTCGAACCCAGGCTCTCGACCGCCTCGAGGTCGCGCACGAGTGCGTGCCGAGCCGCCATGCGCTGGGCGCCGACCGCCAGGGAGAGGGTCACCGTCGGCAGCAGGCCGCAGGGCACGACCGCCACCGTGACCCCGACCGCGAAGAGGAAACCGTGGGACGGCGCCGTTCCCATCAGCAGCGCCACCGCGAAGAAGACCACCCCGACGGTCACGGCCACCGCGGCGATGATCCGCGACACGCGGTCGAGCTCGCGTCTCAGCGGGCTCGGCTCCGGCCGCTGGGCCTGGGTCAGGTCGGCGATGCCGGCCAGCTTGGTGTTGGCGCCGGTGGCCACGACCGTCCCGCGCCCCTCGCCCTCGAGGACGAAGCAGCCGGCGAAGACGGTGGTCCCGTTCGAGGGGTGCTCGGCCACGCTCTCGCCGGTGAGGGTCGACGTGTCGACGGCCAGGGCGTGGACCGCCTCGAGGCGGAGGTCGGCCGAGATCCGGTCCCCTTCGGCCAACACCACCACGTCGCCGGGCACCAGCTCCTCCACGTCGACGTCGATCGAGTGGCCGTCGCGCCGCACCGTGGCCCGCTGGGGCAGCAGGTCCCGGAGTCGTTCCGCGGCATGTTCGGCCCGCTCCTCCTGGACGAACGCGAACAGCCCGTTGAGCACGACGACGACGAACACGGCCACGCCGAGCTCGGGCAGGCCGGCCAGGAAGGCCAGCGCACCGGCCACCCAGAACAGCAGGGCGAAGAAGTGCACCATCTCGGCCAGCAGCATTCGCCAGGTGGGCGTCGGCGGTGCGGTGGGCAGGTGGTTGGGGCCGTAGGTGGCGAGCCGTTCGGCCGCCTCGACGGCCGTCAGCCCGCGTCCGGACGGCGACGGTTCAGATGCCAACCGGGGGCTTCCCCTGTTCGCCCTCGTCCCCCCGGACCCGCCGCACCGCGATCGACAGCACCAGCGCGCACACGGCGCCGGCGATCAGGATCGCGAATGCGACCAGTGCGACGAGCTCGACCGCACCCACAGGTCGTTCCCTCTGTTCAGTGAGCTGTTCCGTGAGCCGGTCGTCAGGCGTCCGACCAGCGTGACGTCAAGCTACCGGACCGCGATGTCGAGCCCCCCGAGCAGGGGACGACGTCCCCGCTCGTCTCACCCGTCGCCCGCCCGGCATGAGGTTGCTGCCCCCGGGCGAACGGTCACCCACCACCGACCAGCAACGCAACAGCCTTCGGCTCGGGCAATCGGCGCTCGCTCATGGCGAACGCCGCACACCGGGGAACGGACGACGGTGGGCTGTCGAGGAAGCTGGCAAGGCTCCCTGAGACCTTCCGAGCCGAGCGCATCGACAACCTGACCGCCCCGGTTGCGCCACGTGATCTTCGTCAGCCATGCTGCCGCGCACAGGAAGAAGACGCCTGCAACCTCAAGCGCTCCGCCCCAAGGGGTGGGGGCGCAGCGTCGATCACCTATCTTCAGCCGTTCACCGCCGGGCCTGTCCGATCAGATGAAGCAACTACGTCGTCAGGTGCGCCGGAGGGCTGGGAGCGGGCCTCGAGTGGTCCCTGGCGCCTCAGGTTCGCAGGGCGCGCTCCAGGGCTGCTGCCGCAGAGCGCTCCAGACCGTCGCCCCGCACCGCGCGACTTCGTATCGAGGACATCCAGCACGAGTCGCGCCGCGAAGGGGTCATCGGAGGTGGCCGGGCTCCACCAGGTTGAGAGGAGACGGTCGAGGCGGGCCAGGTCAACACGGCGTTGGAGATCAGGGTCGAGCCTCGGGAGCACCAGGTCGAGAGCTCGTTCGACCAGACGGATGGCGGGCCCTGGCTTGACGAAGCCGTACGTGTTGCCGATCTCGAGCAGCGGTTCGCCGGCGATGGTTCGCTCGACGATGTCGCGGTCGCGCGCGGTGTGCGCTTCGCTGCGACTCGGATGAGTCGCCTCATCCTGATCTGCCGGCCGGCGAGCTGGGCCGGTCATCTCCGACCTGCTCGGCTCGCGGCTCGACCGGATGCCATCCTCACGCCCGGGCAGCGGCGCGGAGTCATGACGTCGGGGCTCGCGGTTCGTTCTGCTGCCCGTGGGTGGGAGTTCGACACGTTGACGCCTCCTGGTCGTCATCGTGGAGATCGGGCGGCTCAGCCGCCGATCTTGTCCAGTGCGAGGTTCAGTTCGAGCACGTTCACGCCCTGCTCGCCGAGCACGCCCATGGATCGGCTGGAGGTGTACTTCTCGATCAGCTGCTTGACCTTGGCGAGCGGCAGGTTCCTGGCACGGGCGACCCGCTGGGCCTGGAGGTCGGCGTTGGCCACCGAGATCTCCGGGTCGAGACCCGAGCCCGACGCGGTGACCGCGTCGACCGGGACCTTCGTGGCGCTGGCCATGCCGTTGAGCTGCCGGTACGCCATCGCTCGTTCGGGCACCGTGTTCGGGTCGCAGACGTAGGATCCGTCGTCGTTCTTCTCATAGACGGGGTTCCCCGATTTGTCGGTGACCGGGTTCCCATCCTTGTCCGTGGCCTGTACGGGCACGCAGTAGGGGTCGGCCTTCGTCGCGTACGGGTTCGTCTTGCCGCTGATCGAGACGCCGGGCACGTTGCCGATGAGGTTGGCGTTGGACGGGCCGAGGTTCGAGCCGCTGCTCGCGCTGGCGTCGTAGCCGTCGCCGGCGGCGGACGGTCGGGGCTGGAAGTACTTGGGGATCGGGTTGCCCTTGGAGTCGGTGAAGTTCTGGCCGATCAGCTTCGAGCCGACGACCTTCCCGTTCACCTTGACCAGCGAATCGTTGGCCTGGCTGTGGAACGCGACCTGGGCGATGCCGGTGACCGCGAACGGATACACGAAGCCGAGGCCGACCGTGAACAAGACGGTCACGGTGAGGGCGGTGAGGATCTGACGTCGAATCATCAGTGAACTCCGAATGCGGTGAGAACGATGTCGATGAGCTTGATGCCGATGAAGGGAGCGACGACCCCGCCGACGCCGTAGATGAGGATGTTCCGCCGCAGGATGGCCGACGCCGACATCGCCCGGAACTTGACCCCCCGCAGTGCGAGCGGGATGAGCAGGACGATGATGATGGCGTTGAAGATGACTGCGCTCAGGATCGCCGAGTGAGGGTTGCTCAGCTTCATGATGTTGAGCGTGCTCAGGGCCGGGAAGACGCCCTGGAACATGGCGGGGATGATGGCGAAGTACTTGGCCACGTCGTTGGCGACCGAGAACGTGGTCAGCGCACCGCGGGTGATGAGCAGCTGTTTGCCGATCTCGACGATCTCGATGAGCTTCGTCGGGTTCGAGTCGAGGTCGACCATGTTCCCGGCTTCCTTGGCCGCCTGGGTGCCGGTGTTCATGGCCACGCCGACGTCGGCCTGCGCCAGTGCCGGGGCGTCGTTGGTGCCATCGCCAGTCATGGCCACGAGGAAGCCGCCGGCCTGCTCCTTGCGGATGTAGGCCATCTTGTCCTCGGGGGTGGCCTCGGCCAGGAAGTCGTCGACCCCCGCTTCGGTGGCGATGGCCTGCGCGGTGAGAGGGTTGTCCCCCGTGATCATGACGGTGCGGATGCCCATCCGGCGGAGCTCGTCGAAACGGGCCGCCATGCCCTGCTTGACGATGTCCTTCAGGTGGATCACGCCGAGCACTTGCAGGCCTTCGGCCACCACCAGTGGCGTCCCGCCGTCCCGGGCCACCCGTTCCACGATGGGCTCCAGGTCGTCAGGTACGGCACCACCCTCGGACTGCACCCAGCGCACGACGGCGTCGGCCGCTCCCTTCCGGATCATCCGGTCCCCGATGTCGACGCCCGACATGCGGGTCTGGGCCGTGAAGGGGACGAGCTGGGCGTCGCCGAGATCGCGCTCCTGCATGCCGTAGCGGTCCTTGGCCAGGGTCACGATCGATCGGCCCTCGGGCGTCTCGTCGGCCAGGCTGGAGAGCAACGCCGCGGCCGCCAACTGCCCCTCGTCCACGCCGGGCAGGGCGATGAACTCGTCCGCCTGCCGATTGCCCAGGGTGATGGTGCCGGTCTTGTCGAGGAGGAGCGTGGACACGTCGCCGGCTGCCTCGACGGCGCGCCCGGACATGGCCAGGACGTTGCGCTGCACGAGGCGGTCCATGCCGGCGATGCCGATGGCGGAGAGCAGCGCGCCGATCGTGGTCGGGATCAGACAGACCAGCAGTCCGACGAGCACGACGATCGATTGCTGCGCACCCGAGTAGATGGCGAACGGCTGCAAGGTGATCACCGCGAGCAGGAAGATGATGGTCAGCCCTGCGAGCAGGATGTTGAGTGCGACCTCGTTCGGGGTCTTCTGCCGTTCGGCTCCTTCGACGAGGGCGATCATCCGATCGAGAAACGTCTCACCAGGCTTCGAGGTGATCTTGACGATGATCTCGTCGGACAGCACCCGGGTGCCGCCGGTCACCGCGCAGCGGTCACCGCCCGACTCGCGGATCACCGGCGCCGACTCGCCGGTGATGGCCGATTCGTCCACCGATGCGATGCCTTCGATGACGTCGCCGTCGCCGGGGATCAGCTGCATCGGCCGCACCACGCACAGATCGCCGATCTGCAGCTTGCTCGAGGGGGTCTCGAGCACGCTGCCGTCGGGCTGGCGGACAAAGGCCACGGTCTCGGCCCGTGTCCGGCGCAGGGCGTCGGCCTGTGCCTTGCCGCGGCCTTCGGCCATGGCCTCGGCGAAGTTGGCGAACAGGACGGTGAACCAGAGGAACAGCGCGATCAGGCCCGAGAACCAGTTCGTCGCCGCGCTCACCTGGCCGAGGTCCCGGAAGAAGAGGAACGTAGTGAGGACGCTGCCGATCTCCACCACGAACATCACCGGGTTCTTGACCTGCTGGCGCGGGTCGAGCTTGATGAAGCTGTCGACCAGCGCCCGGCGCACGATCGTCGGCTCGAACAGCGACCGGCTGCTGCGCTTGGAGTGGTGAGGATCAGCCTCGGCCGGGTGCGGCTCGAGGGTGGTCAGCCCGGATGGGGTGTCTGACGTAGTCATGTGGTCGCTCCTAGAAGTGTCCGCCGAGCTGCTCGACGATGGGGCCGAGCGCCAGGACGGGGAAGAACGTCAATCCGGCCACGATCACGACGACCGCGGTCAGGAGGCCGCCGAAGAGCGGGGTGTCGGTGGGGAAGGTCCCCGCCGTGGCCGGCGTGACCTTCTTGCGCACGAGCGAACCCGCGATCGCGAGCATCGGGATGATCAGGAAGAAGCGCCCCACGAGCATCGTGATGCCCTGGGTCGTGTTGTACCAGTTGGTGTTGGTCGTCAGACCGCCGAAGGCCGAGCCGTTGTTGCCCCCGGCCGAGGCGAAGGCGTACACGATCTCGCTCAAACCGTGGGGCCCGGGGTTCCAGATCGAGGCGACCGCGGTCTTCAGCACGACCGAGGCCGCGGCGAAGCCGAGCACAACCAGCGGCACGAACAGGATGTGCAGCACGACCAGCTTCATCTCGGCCGCCTGGATCTTCTTGCCCAGGAACTCCGGTGTGCGCCCGACCATGAGGCCGGCGATGAACACCGTCAGCAGGACGAGGACCAACATGCCGGTGAGCCCGACACCGAGACCTCCCGGCGTCACCTCACCCAGCAGCAGGTTGGTCAGCGGCATCAGGCCGCCGATCGGCGTCAAGCTGTCGTGCATGCAGTTCACCGAGCCGTTCGACGAACCGGACGTCGCCCCGGCCCACTCGCCACACGCCGAGGGCCCGACACGGACGTCCTTGCCCTCCATGTTGCCGCCGGGCTGCGAGGCGCTCACCGTCTGGGTGACCCCGGCGCGGTTGAACTGGGTGTTGCCCTTCGACTCGAACCCGACGGCGACGCCGACCGAGATGACGAGCAGGCTCATCATCACGCCGAAGATGACCCAGCCGAATCGCCGGCTCTTGGCCATGATTCCCAGGGCGAAGGTCGCGGCGAAGGGGATCATCACCGTGAACAGCATCTCGAGCATGTTCGTGAAGCCGTTGGGGTTCTCGAACGGGTGCGTCGAGTTGGTGTTGAAGTAGCCACCGCCGTTGGTGCCGAGCTGCTTGATCGAGATCTGGCTGGCCGCAGGACCACCCGGGATCGTCTGGCTCCCTCCGGCCACCGTCGTCACGTGCGTCGAGGCGTGGAAGTTCTGAATGATGCCCTGGCTGGCGAAGATGATGGCGAAGATGAACGCCAGTGGCAGCAGGATCCGCAACGTGGACCGGATGAGATCCACCCAGAAGTTGCCGATGGTCTTCTTCTGGCGGCGGGTGAGGCCGCGGATGAGCGCCACCAGCACAGCGAGGCCGGCCGCGGCCGACGCGAAGTTCTGCACGGCCAGCCCGGCCATCTGGGTGAGGTGGCTCATCGTCGACTCGCCGCCGTAGCTCTGCCAGTTCGTGTTGGTCACGAAGCTGACCGCCGTGCTCCAGGCGAGGTCGGGGCGAAGGGCGGGCAGGTGGTCGGGGTTGAGGGGCAGGTGGGCCTGCAGCCGCTCGAAGCCGAACACGAACAGGACGGACATGAAGCTGAACGCCAGCAGCGAGAACGTGTAGGTCGTCCAGCGCTGCTCCCGCTCGGGATCGATTCGGCTCAGGCGGTAGACGAACCGCTCGATCGGCGAGAACAGCCGATCGCCTGGCGCCTTGCCGCCGCTCCAGACCCTCGCCATGTAGGTCCCGAGCAGGGGCGTGATCGCGAAGATCAGGCCGATGAAGATGGCGAGCTGGATCCAGCCGGCGGTGGTCACAGCTTCTCCGGTGCGATCAGGGCGTACACGAGGTACGCGGCGATGGCGAGCCCGAGGATCAGGCCGAGCGCGTTGTCGTAGCTCATGCGGCCACCTGCTCTTCGGTCATCTCGTCCTCGACCGGCTCGTCCGCGGGGTCGGGACCGATGATGCGGTCGCACGCGACCGTCAACAGGCCCGCGAGCACGAAGAACACAACCGTGATCGCAATGAAGGTGAGATCGTTGTTCACCGGACCTCCCAGTGAGTCGGCGCCCGACCCTCGGACGCCTCGAGCCATCGTGGGGGGCGCCGCGGGAAACGTCTACCGGTCTTGACGCTCCCGTGACGTGGCCGATCCGTTCTTGACGCCCGGCTGACGTCGGTTGGCTCGCGGGTCACTTCGGGGGTCGTGACGCCTGGCCACGGGTGCTCGGAAACCTGCCTGAAAGAAGGAGGCAACGGCCTGGGGATGTCCCATCCGCGGAGAGAACACGTCAGTCCCGACCTTCCTGAAGGGAGTTGCCCAGGCCGTGTCGGCCTATCGGAAGGAGAACGGGCTCGGTCCGGATGTGCCGGTGCCCGTCGACGCCGTGACCGCCTCGGGAAGTGGCCTGGGTCCGGCGATCACGGTGGCCAACGCCAAGCTCCAGGCTCCTCGTGTGGCCCGCGAGCGCCATCTCCGGGTGGCTAGCGTGTTGCGCCTCGTCCCGGAGAACACCGAGGACCGCCCCTTCGGTGTGCTCGGCGAGCCGGCCGTCAACGTGCTCCAGCTCAACCTCGCGCTCGACCGGCAGTGAGCGGATCGCCGCCTTCGAGCCCAGGATCCGCCGGCACGAACCTGACGCCCATCCCGGGCTCGGTCAAGAAGTAGCGGGGATGCGCGCGGTCTGGTTCGAACTTCGCGCGGAGCTGGGCCATGAACTGCCGGAGGTAGTTCGTCTGGTTGACGTAGGTGGGCCCCCACACCTCCTCCAGGAGCTGGTGCTGGCTGATGAGCCGGTCTGGGTTGCGCACGAGGATCTCGACGAGATGCCACTGGGTGGGCGTCAGCTTGATCTCTTCCCCCGCTGCGTTCGTCGCACGCTTCGTCGCCAGATCGATACGGAAGTCGGGTGTGTCCACGACCGGCAGCGCCTGCTCCCCCGGCTTGGCTCGTCGGAGAGCAGCCCGGAGGCGGGCCAGGAACTCGCCCATGTTGAACGGCTTCGTGACGTAGTCGTCCGCGCCGGCGTCGAGCGCCATGATCTTCTGGGCCCCGTGGTCGCGGGCGGAAAGGACGATGATGGGGATCGAGGTCCAGCCCCGCAACCCGTGGACCACCTCCATTCCATCGATGCCGGGAAGGCCGAGATCCACGACCGCGAGGTCGTACGAGCTGGTCGCGCCTCGCGTGAGCGCTTCCTCGCCCGTCTCGACCATGTCGACTTCGTACCCACGCGCTTTGAGGTGCGAGCCCAGCGCACGCAAGAGCGGGCGTTCGTCCTCCACGATCAGGATCCGGCTCATGACGCACACCTCTCCATTCCGACGTCGGCCGGGACAGGCAGGCCGATGACCATCGTCACTCCACCACCGGGCGTGTCCTCGATGGTCAGCTCGCCGCCAAGGGCATCGACGAAGCCGCGGGCCACGGCAAGCCCGAGACCGACACCGGCGTTGTTGGGTACGTCGCCGAGGCGCTGGAACGGTTCGAAGACCCGGTCACGTTGCGATACCTCGATCCCGAGGCCTCGATCCACGACTCGCAGGTCGATCCGGTTGGCGACTGTGCCGGCCTCGACCCGAACCGGACGTTGGCAACCTCCGTGGCGGATCGCGTTGTCGACCACGTTGGCGATCGCTCGTTCGAGCAGCGTGGGATCGACCTCCACACGAGGCAGATCATCGGGAACCTCGACGAGGACGTCGTCCGCCGCACCGCCAAGGCTCGCCAGCGCAGCCGGAACGAGCTCCTCCAACCCGACGCGGCGGCTGACGGGTTGGAGAGCGCCCGACTGGAGGCGACTCATGTCGAGCAGGTTCTCCACGAGCTTGTGAAGGCGATCAGCTTCCGCATCGATGGTACGGATGAACTCCCTCGTGTCAGCGTCCTCCCAGTCGACATCCGGCTCCAGCCATCCGCTCGTGAGAGCCTTTATCGACGCCAACGGCGTTCGGAGGTCGTGGCTCACCGCGGCCAGCAGCGCAGTCCTGAGGTCGTTGGATTGCGTCAGTCTCTCGGCCGTGCTGGCCTCGCCTTGCAGATGCCGCATGACCAGGATGGCGTCTAGGTAGCGGACGAAGGCGGCCACGAGCCGCTGCTGCTCACTGTCGAGAGCAGGACCATTCAGCACCAGCACACGACCGTCGCGCAGGTCGTAGTGCTCGCCGCTCGTCGGGGTCCGCAGGGGGAGATCCCCGACTGACGCCTCTATCTCCCAGGCCTCGCCCGCAGGTGCCAGCAGAGCTACTGCCTGGCGGTGGAGCGTACGCCCAATCTCGTCCACGACCTTCTGGGGCGCATCCGATTGTAGGAGGCGTGTCGCCATCGTCGCGAGGAGATCGGCCTCTTCTCGCAGGTGTGTCGCCTCCCTCTGTCGCCGAGTGGCCTGGTCGACCGCGAGCGTGGCCACCGATGCCGTCACGACAAAGGCAGCGAGGTAACCCGCGTCGAGACCGAGCCCGAGCCCGAACGTGTGGTAGGGGGGGATGAGGTACCAGTCGACCAGAACCACCCCCGCGACCATCGTGGCGACCGCTGGCTTGTATCCGCCGATGACGGCAACGAGAGCGGTCACCCCGAGGAAGACCAGCAGGCCAGCGCTCGAGGTCATGAGCCCGGTGTGGTGGTGATCGAGGGCTGAGTTGTGCGCCACGAGCACGGCGAGCACGACGATCGCCGGGGCGGCGAGCGCGTACCCGGCCAACGACCGTCGGCGATGAGCGGAGGCGGGAGGAGCGCTCGAGCCCGGGCGTCCCGTGCGCGGGGCCTCCTGCGTCGCGATGACGTGGACGTCGATTCCCTTCGCCTCACGCACGACCCGATTGATGATCGAGCCCCGCACGAGCTCGGTCCAACGCGAGCGGCGGCTGGTCCCCAGGACGATCTGTGTGGCGCGCGCCGCAGTCGCGTATTCCACGAGGGCCGACGGGACGTCGCCGGACACCACCTCGTGCCAGCTCCCGCCGAGCTCCTCCAGGAGCCGCCTGTCGCGAGCCAGGAAGGAAGGTTCGGGTTCGACGAGCCGATCGTCGGCCGCGATATGCAAGCCGACGAGACTTCCCTTCGTCCGACGAGCCATGCGGGCCGCTCGACGGATGAGGTCGTCGCCACCCGGCGCCCCGGTGACGGCGACGAGGACCCGCTCACGTGTCTCCCAGGAGGTCGCGATGCCCTGTTGGACCATGTAGCGCTGGAGCGAGTCCTCGACTCTGTCGGCCACCCACAGCAGCGCCAGTTCCCGCAGTGCGCCGAGGTTGCCGAGCCGGAAGAAGTTGGCGAGCGATCCGTCCACCTTCTCCGGCGGGTAGATGTTCCCGTGTGCCATGCGACGCCGCAGCGCCTCCGGGCTCATGTCTACGAGCTCGACCTGGTCTGCGCCACGCACGACCACGTCCGGCACCGTCTCGCGCTGGGTCACACCAGTGATGCGGTTCACCACGTCGTTCAGGCTCTCCAGATGCTGGATGTTCAGCGTCGAGATCACCTCGATGCCGGCCGCAAGGAGCTCCTCGATGTCCTGCCATCGCTTCTCGTTGCGGGAGCCTGGAGCGGTTGTGTGCGCGAGCTCGTCGACGAGGACGACCGAGGGACGGCGGGCCAGGATCGCGTCGGTGTCGAGCTCCTCCCACACCACGCCTCGGTACGTCATCCGACGAGGCTGTACGACCTCGAGGTCGCGGATCTGTGCGATCGTGCTGGGCCGACCGTGGGTCACGACCAACCCGGCAACGACGTCAGCGCCCCGCTCGCGCCGTCGCCAGCCCTCGTTGAGCATCGCGTACGTCTTGCCCACGCCGGGAGCCGCCCCCAAGTAGATCCTGAGCTTGCCTCGCACGAATGCACCTGCCAACTGATCGACTCTGATTCCACGCCGACCAGGCTTCCCGGCACACCAGGGTTCAGCCTACGGAGATGGACGGAACCTCGTCAGGATCTTGACAGCTTCGATGCGAGGATCGGCCTGCTCTTGATGCTCCCTTTGTCTCGGCCACCCCGAAGTCTGACGGTCGCGTCCCCTCAGCGGCTTCTGGGCCGATTGGCCCCGTGACCGGCCTCGTGGAATCCCAGGATCGTCTTGCCGGGGCCGATCAGCTGCATCTCGCCAGAGCCGGCATGCCGCGAAATGGGTCCATCGTCTGGGCGACCAGCACGCATCGCACGCGCGTCGGCCCCGGGGCAAGCAAGGGCGCGCTGACGAAGAGGGCGACCATCGCCCCGAGCAGAAACGCTGACACGTCAGTCGACCTCGGGGCGTACAAGCGAGCACGCGAACGCCACAGGTAGGAGGGCGCCATCCGATGCCCGCCGGATGTGACAACCGCTCTCGTCGATCGACTCGATCTCGAACCCGGTCACCCAGTGGCCGGTGAAATGGCAGACGATCTCCACCCGCATCCCTTGGCACAACGCGAGCGCCGCACCCGCGTGCTCGATCTGCATGTCGCCTAGTTCCGCCGCGGCAGCGAGGCTGCGTCGGCCTCGACGACCGACCGCGCCATTCCCAGCTCGACTCGCTGCGCTCGAGAGCGCCACAGATGGATGCGGTCGTGGTCTGGCTCCAGTGCGGCCCGCACGACGAGGTGGTTCACGCGCCACATCTCGAGGAACGCAACGTTCCGGGCCCGATCGCCACCGAGACAGCATCGAACCGTCAAGATGGGTTCGCTCCACCCACGGCCGCTGGGGTGGAGGTCGGCGCCCGTCGGCTTCAGCTGGAGCAGGAGCACACCACCGCGGCACGCAACGCGTGTGACGAGCATGGGTGACCCAAGATCCAACGGATCGTGCCCGCCCAACAGCTTCAGCATCGGTGACCTCCGAGTATGTGCTCTCGCACCCACGGTCGCGCCCGGGCGCGGCAACCGAAACCGTCCTTGGCGCCATTTGTACGGGTGCGCGCCACAATTGGCGCGGCTGATACGCGGTGCCTGCTTCATCGGCCGCACGCTCATCGCGACGCCAGGCGCCGACTTTGCCCCTCGGCACCGCGACGACTCCCGGGCTGCACCGCGCCGACAACGGCCTGACTTGTCAACGTCCTGGGGTCCGTCCGTGAGGTACCCACTGGCCGCCCGCACCCCCGCCCGGGCGGACCACGGCCCAGCGCGAGGTGATCGATGCGTACGTTCGTCGTTCCGCTTGACGGATCCAGCCAAGCCGAGATGGCTCTGCACCTCGCCCAGCGCGTGGCGCGAGACTGCGGTGGGGAAGGGCGCCCCGTGCGCGTCGCGCCACCCGAGGCGGGCCGTCCGGTCCTGGTGGCGCCGCGCCGTCGATCAGCGAGCTGAACAAGGCGGCGGGCGCAGACACGACGCCTCTCGGCTGGGCCTCGGCGCTCAGGTCGCCGAAGATCGTGGGCGCTGAGGGGCTCGAACCCCCGACCCCCTCCTTGTAAGCGGGTCAAGATGTAGCAGCAACGGCTCTACCAGCACATACAGCTCACCGAATGAGCCGCCAGAGCCGGGAATCGACGCCAGAACCGCCAAGTCCGGTGTCAATCCGGTGTCAACTGCGGGATGCTGCGCTCGGTACCTCTCGGATCAGACGCATGGCCCGCGACCTAGGATCCGTCGAGCCATCAGATGACCGATTACGCGGGAGGGCGTCGATGACGGAGCGCTACGAGATTGTGCAGGCGTCCGCGGGCGAGGGCGGCTACGGACGCATTGACAAAGCCGAGGACACAGCGCTCGAACGGCCAGTCGCGATCAAGACGCTCGACCCGTTGTTCAAGTCCACGCCCAGCCCGGACGACATCGAGCGATTCCACCGCGAGGCCAAGGCTCTCGCACAGCTATCCCATCCCAACATTCCAGCGATCTACGACATCGAGTTCTCCCCGGAGGACTCGACCTTCCAGATCATCTTCGAATGGATTGATGGCCCGACGCTCCGCGACTACCTGAACGACCGCGGGGTCCTCTCGCTCGAGGAGGCGCGGCTGCACTTCGGAGAGATCTGCTCGGCACTTACCCACGCTCATGATCGAGGAATCGTTCACCGAGACATCAAGCCCACGAACGTGATCCTCTCCGACTACGGAGCGACGTCAACGCTCGTTGACTTTGGCATCGCTCTTCGGCAGGACGATGTGACACGGCTGACTACCGACACGCCAATCGGAACTCCCGGCTACATGTCTCCGGAGCAGGAGCGAGGCGATGACCTCGCCGCCGCCTCGGACATATTCGCCTTGGGGGTCCTGCTGTACGAGTGCCTCTCGGGCGCCAGACCGGCGGTCGGTGGCTACAAGCCGCTCAGCATTCACAACGAGGCAATCCCACCGGGGATTGATGCACTGATTCAGGCGGCACTGGACGAGGATCCGGCGAGGCGACCAGCTACGCCCAAGGAATTCGCCGAACGACTGAACACCACGCTGAAGCCGCACTCGAGCTTTACCGCGACCCTCGCCGACGGATCCCTCCACGAGATCCAGCTCGCACTGAATGCAATGGACCCGCGCGACTACGAGGCGTTGCCGCCTGGCCAAAGGCGACTGCTGCTCACCCGCATGACGGACCTTCGTTCCGTGGACGACGAGCGGCTTCGCCGGGCGGTCGCGACCTTCGTTACCGAGCTGGTCAACCTCGCCTACACGGGGGACACCGGTGAGTACGGCCGCATTGTCGAGGCAGCAGTCGACTACGGGTACTTCAAGCAGTACGGAGAGAACTGGAAGGGCAACCAGCCAACGAGGGCCGCCCTGAACGATGTCGCTCTTTCCTGCCAGGGCGCCTCTCACCAATTGCTGACCGAGGCGGCACTCGGACTATGCGGCACGACGGACCTGGCGGACCAACAAGGCTGGTACACGCACGATCTCCGCGTTCTGCTCCAGCAGCTGCTAACGAACCCCTCCTGCGACGACAACGCTGCCGACAAGCTGGGGGACGCACTTGACCGGCTCAATGAAACCACCCACTGACTGACGCGCCGCAGCCCCGCCACAACCACGTTCTATGTCGCAAGGGCCCACCGCACCGTGGGCTCAAGTTCAGGATCACGGTCGAGGATCTTCCGGACGACAGCCTCGGGGGCTGACCTCCTGCAGACAGCCGGGATGAAAGCTCGGCGCACGGAGTAGTGACCACCATCGAGCGCACCGTCGATGGCGTCGTGAAGTCGTGCACGGTCGGATCCCTCCCACGCCAGCGCTGCACGAGCCGCGACGGGAGGCGCTGTCTCAGTCCGCATCGCCAACTCGTGCAGCGCGGTCCCCGTCGCCTCATCGCATCGCGATCGCTGGACTGCCGGCAGGAAAACCAGTCGTTCCGCATCGTCGAACTCCGATCGAGTCGTGAGCGCCGACTCGCGGATCCAGTCCCATTCGATCTCGCGATTCTTCGTCTGCGCTACGTGAGCATCGAGCAGACGCGACCAATGGTCGGGCGCGAGTCCGAGCAGGTTGGGATCGTCCTGCAGCGCCCGCAGAGGCCTGAAGTCTCCGCGCTTGCGATGGAGCGTGATCGCGCGGCGAAGCTCTCGCTTGCGGTTGACGGGGTCCTCCAACGCGTAATCCAGGAGCTCTCCGTCGTAGTCGCGGAACTCGTCGAAGAACTCTGCTTCGTCCTCGTTCTGCGGGCCCTGCAGGTACTCGATCGCCTCGCTCTTGACCTTGTCGCGGGCCTCGTCGAGATCGAGCAGCGCGCTCTTGTCGCCGTTGAGGCGCAATCTCAATCGATCAGTCACGGCCCGGTCGTGCGCTTGCCAGCTGGCGATGCCCTGGTCCTCCGAGTCGGCGAAGATCCAGGTGTCATCCATGTACCGCAGCCAACGAACGCCGATCTCGAGCGCCTCGTCGGCCACCACCAGCAGATGATTGGCGAGCACCTTCGAAGCGTCGTGCCCAACCGGCAGCCCAGGAACGCCGGAGTCGCGTGCGACCCGAACCAGCCAGCGGTAAAGGTATTGCTTCGTCACCTCAGGTGCGACGACGGGGTCGAGGCTGGCCGCGACGATCGCCGCCTTGACCGTGTAGAAGAAGTCTTCGACGTCGAGGGCCACCATGCACGCGACGTCGCCGCTGTCGAGCCATCCCATCGACATCTCGGAACGTTGGCGGATGGCGCTGCCATGACCTTCGAGGGTCCAGAACGGACGCGTCTGTCGCGCCTTCGCCGCGAGCACTCGGTTCGGGTGCAACCGCGCCCGTATCTGGCGAAGGAACCGGCCGATCAGCGCTCGATAGAGATGCTCGTCGAGCGGGTCGAGGTGTGTCATAGCCCTCAGGCTCAGGTCGTCCTTCGGCCACGAGTACCGGACGGGTTCCCTCGGAGTGGTCTCCTGTTCGACTCGCCTGAGGATCAGATCGATGGTCAGGCTGCGCTGGTCCACAAAGTCCGCGTGAGCGAGGGGGTCGCCTGCCAGTGGGTTGCCCGCGCCGTGACCCGATGCCTCGATGGCCGTGGCCAGCTCGCCTCGGGTGATCGTCGATCGGGCCACCTGGGACCCTCGGTTTCGTGAGTCGCGAATTACAGCGTTGAAGTCCCCCAGGCTCCCACACCGACTCGACGTGACTCAACGGGTATCGGCGGGCCCCTACAACCGGGGCTCTGATGCCGACGACCCGTTCAGCAGCCGAAGCGACAAGATCGCGCTCGCGCTCTAGCCACCAGCCACTTGTCGTTTCATCGGCTATCACGTCGCTGGGGTACGTGACTCGCGATTTGGTGACAAGTTGTAGTTGTCGTTTGCTGTCAAATTACGTACTCTGCATACGTGGATCATGCACAGACGACAACTTTCCGAACGGTCGGAGCGATCCTCGCCCCGTTCGTCGCGGACCTGGAGTTGCGCCAGCCCCCCGTGGTCACAAAGCGCCTACTGGGCGACATCGCGTCGGAGGTGGGCTCGGATCTCGATCCCACCGTGATCGCCGAGCGACTCGTCCGGCAGGGCTGGCTGCTCCCCCTGCGTACCCGTGACGCTTGGGAGTTCGCACCAGGGGCACGAGCGGGCCGCTACCCCGGTAGCGATCCGTGGATCGAGCTGCGCGCACTCCTCGTCCACCGGCCCGACGCGCCGGTCGCGATCGCCTTCGAGTCCGCGATCTGGGAGTACGGCTACACGTCGCACCAGCCGGACACACCGGTCCTCGGGCGCCGACCTGGTTGGCGGGCACCGGATTCGCTCTCAGCCCGGACGGCGTCGTTCGACTGGCGGCTCCCAACCGGCAAAGCGAATGGGCTGCCGGTGTGGCAGCCCGCGACCACACTCGCCGCGATCGCGCACCGTCCGTCGGCTCAGGGTGATTGGGGAAACGCCGACGAGTGGCTTCCGGAGACCTTTCGAGCGACGACTCCAGACGACGTGCTGCTCGAAGCATCCGGACGCGGCCGCGCGACCTTGGCACGGCTCGGTCACCTGGCCGAGTGGTCCGGGCGACGCGACATAGCCGACAAGACCGAGACGCTTCTCGAGGGTCACTCCCCGAGCGTGACCTACCTCGGCCCACGTGACCGGCGGGGCTCGTGGATCAACCGGTGGCACCTCTACGACTCACTGCTACCGCCCCGATGATCACCGAGGGCTACCTGGCCCGGCACGCGGGAGCTCGGCGCGGTGGCGCCGATGCGGCGCTCCTCGATGTCGCCCAGGACTACGCGCTCAAGCACCTCCACGACGAGGGCGCCTTCGATCTCGGCCTGGTGCTCAAAGGCGGGACCTCGCTGCGGAAGTTCCGGGCTGGCAACGCTGGCCGATTCTCGACCGACCTCGACTTCGCTGCCCCCGATGTCGGTGCAGGCGAGCTGCTGATCGACATGCTCGACGGCGCGACGCTCTGGGATGTCGAGTTCCGGATCGTCGATCGCGAGGCGCTGCGCGGACGTTTGGAGGTGAGCACCCCGGTCGGGAGCCCTCGGATACCAGCGAAGGTGGAGGTGTCTCCCCGGCCGCTGTGGCTGCCGACTTCGGTGCAGGCACCGGTGCCGCTGCCGGTCCACAAGGGCTACGAGTTCGAGCTGCCCGGCCTCCCTGTCCCTGCATTCGAGGAGTCGCTCGCCGAGAAGCTCGCCGCCTGGCGACGACGGCGCAAGATCCGCGACCTGTACGACCTGTACCTGTTCGGGCAAGGTGCGCTCGATGAGGCACTGATCCGACGGCTGTTCGTGCTGAAGGTGTGGCACGACGTCGTCGAGGACGGTCTCGGCCACGGGCCGCTCGTGGCCGACGAGGCGGTCCGCGGCGTCGAGATCGCGCGCTTGCCACCCGAGGACATCGGTCTGCTCACCCAACCTGTCGAGCCCGAGCGATGGTTCGAGTTCATCGCCGATCGCTACGCGTTCCTCGACAGCCTGGATGCGGACGAGAAGCGAGTCGCTCGCTGCAACCCCGGCGACTCCTACTTCGTCAGCGAGCTGGTTCGAACGCTGTAGCGCCCGAGGTCGATGGGGCCGTCAGCCCTCGTCGGTCGGGACCAGCGTCCAGACTTGCTGCAGCGGCAGGCGAGTCCGCAAGTCATCGGGGAGCCGGTCGTAGACGGCAAACAACGCCTCGATGACGTCGCCCGCGTCCCAGAGTCGCACGCTGAATACGCTCGCCTTCGATTCGGAGCGGAGAGTTCCTTTGAATCCACGCCAGGCCACGAGCAAGCCCTGCTGCGCACGGAAGCTCTCCATGACGCCCTTCAGCGCACGGAACTCGTCGACTCCTGCTTGGCCCGTCTTCACCTGCACCACGAGGTGCGGCACGTCCAGCCCGAGCGCTCCGGATCCGGCGAAGATGTCGACTCCTTGGTCAGCTCCTGGAGGGCTGACGTCAACGTACGCGTACGACCCCGCTCGCAGGATCTCGCCGACGAGGTCGGCCAGATCGTGCCCGGCGAAGTTCTGCGAGATGAACTGGCGAACCTGCTCGACTGCAAGCTCGGGGATGTCGATCGCCGGCTCGGCTTCCTCTTCGACGTCGGGGCCCTCGGCGATGACCGCTCCCGAGTCTCTCCCCTCCATCGCGGCCAGGATGCGTTGCTCGGCCCGAACCCGACGCACGCGAGCGAACGTCAGGAAGGCACCGAAGGAGAAGAGGAGATCCTGATCGAACGCGTCTCTGGGGATGTCGGTTGCGACCCAGGTGACCGGGCGGACGTGCCGGAGATCTTCGCCAAGGTCGTCGCGGTGGCCGTAGGGCCCGGAAATGCGTCCGACCGCGATCGTCCCCGTGGTCTTGAGGGGGAACACAACCAGTTCCCCCTCCTTCATCCGACCGATGAGCGACCACAACTGGCCGACATAGTTGGCTCGCGTCTTGGCCGAGGCCTCTGGATACGCGGTCTCGTAGACCTGGTCCAGCTCTTCTTTCGTCTGGACGTCCGCGAGCGATGGCAAAGCTTCCCACCCGCCGCCGATCAACCCGTGGGTCAGCAGCCGATCCTCACGCTCACCCTTGCGTCCGCCCTTGACGGTCCACACCACCGGTTCGCTCGCCATACGCCCTCCCAACCGCGTCCGACCACTCGCAGATCGGTCGGACGCTAGCTCGGTCGCCGCCACCGAGCCCTGGGGTCTCGAGCCCTCGGACGCCGATCGGCTGATCGGACGCCAGCCCAGCGACAGAATGTCGCCGTGGAGGACTTCGTCGTCGCACGCAACCCCGATGAGGACTCGACGCTCCCCTACCTCGTGCGGCTACCGCTCACAGCGGCGGGCATCGTGCTGAAGGTGCGGGGCACCTGGCCCCGAACGGCGAAGGTCTACTGCCACCCATCGACGGATTGGCCGGAGGCTCCCGAGATCGTCGAGCGGGTTCCGGTGCGGTCATGCGTGCGGCGAGGCGCGGCCATCGATCTGGTCCTCGACCGCGGTCGTGAGAACCGCTCGCAGTTCGTGTTCACGCGTGCCCGCGGGAGGGAGGTGATCTTCTGGCAGAGCGCACGCACCGCTCGCCAGGCTCGCCCGAATGTCTCGGTTCCCACCCAGCGAGCGTCTGGTCGCGTCCTCGAGATCCTCGTCGACAGCCACGAGCGATACCCGTGGAAGTTCACGGCGCAGCAGGCCACCACTCGCCGGCAAGCACTCTCGGCCGGCGACTACGCAGTCGAGGTCGACGGCGCGATCGTCGCTGCCGTCGAGCGCAAGAGCCTTGCCGACCTGGTGTCGACGATGACCACGGGCAAGCTCCGGTACCTGCTCGCTGCGCTCGCCGAGGTCCCCCTGGCCGCACTCGTCGTAGAGGACCGCTACTCGGCAGTCTTCAAGCTCGCGCCTACCCGCCCGGCAGTCGTCGCCGAGGCACTCGCCGAGGCGCAGGTGCGTTTCCCCCACGTCCCGATCGTCTTCTGCGACACCCGACCGTTGGCCCAGGAATGGACCTATCGGTTCCTCGGCGCTGCCCTCGCTCACAAGGACGACCACACCGCCGCCGACCTGCTCGCCGTGTCAATCCCCACCGCCGGGCCCCTCGCTCCAGCTCCGGCGACACCGGCCGAGATCCACGCGTGGGCCGTCGCCTGCGGGTACGAGGTGTCACCGAAAGGACGCATCCCTCGGTCGATCGCGGCGGCGTTCGAGGCCGAACGCAACACCTCATAGCTCCCGCTACCGTCGCTTGCGGCGCTTCGGCTTCTTCGGCGTTGTCCGCTTCGCCGGCGGCTTGGGGCGGTCGAGCCTGCTCCCAGCAGCTGGCTGCACCGGGCTCCGATGGGTCCCCGCGATGCGCTCTGCTTCGAGGTTCTTGGCGAGCGCATTGGCTCGCGAACGCCAGTCGTCGACCCGCGCTTGGAGGTGCTCGACAATGCGCTCGAGTTCGATTTCGCGCGCTGTTCGACGCTCGATCTCCGCCTTAGCGCGCGCCAGATCGCGTTCAACCTGGGCCACCTGCCGGGTCTTCTCGGTGGCCTGACGCCTCGCGTTTCGGAGCTCTCGGCGGAGTCGTTCGGGCTCGGCCAAGTCGGCTGCGAGGCGTTCGCGGTAGGCACGCTTTCGCTCTGCCTCGCTCTGCCACTTCCGCGGCCGGCCGATCTTCCTCGACGCTGGCACGACCTCGGCGACTGGCCCCTCGGACGCCGCGCCTGGCGACCGGTCGGGCGTTCCGAATGGAAGCTCTGGGTGCTCGGGCCTGGGCTTTCGAGTCACAGGCCGGACACTAACCGGACGGGACGAAAGTCGGGTGCTCACCTTGTGGTGATTTTCTGTGAAGGCAATCAGCTCGTCGCATCGTTCGGCGACCTGGCACGGAGCCTCGACGGCGTGAACGTGGCAGGCCGCGCACCGCGGCCTGAACTGCTGCTCTCCAAGCGGGTGGCGCCGCGTACGGTGCCGTTATGACCGCTAGCTCCGGCCGCCTCGTGTTCAGGATGGGCGACGCGTTTCCATCTGGGGACCCGGTCGCGGTCTTCCTGGTGTCGCTGTCGACTGCGCTGAACGACCTCTTGACGACGAGGAAGTGGCTCGTCGGTGGCGACCAGGAGGAGCCCTTCACCAACGACGTGAGCGACGCGGAACGCCTGTACCTGCTGCGCCTGAGCTTCGCCCAAGTGTGCGAAGTCCGCGAGTCCATCAAGCACGCCCGCCGACGGCCCGAGGTCGAGAAGCTCATCGCCACCCTGCCGAAGACCGCGAGAGACCACCTCGCCGCCGTCCAGGATGTGAACACCGACGGCGCGCACTGGATTAGCGCGGCCATGACCCACGTCCGAAATCAGACGTTCCACTACGGAGGCAAGTGGAACTGGGAGGACCTCGAGTGGGCCATGTCAGTCGTCGCGGACGAGGAAGGCGAGATCGAGATGCTGAACCCGAAGCTCGTCGGGATGCGACTGAAGCTCGCGGATCTCGTCACCATCCAGCACCTCTGCCGTAGGTTTCCGGAGTACGCGGTAGATCCGACGGCCGATCTCCCGCCGGAGGTGATCGAGGAACGGATCCACACGCTGTTCATCGCGACGAGGAAGGCAACCTCCTCAGCCGTCAACTTCGCCGCGGCCGCACTCGAGGCGTACCTCGACACGCTCCCCGACACCGTCGTTCGCGCCGAGAGCTGAACGGCGCCCTCGGTTGCTGGCGGGTGTGACGAACGATCACGAATTTCTGGGGGACGCTCGCCGACTTCGGGGTGGGTTGTATAGGTGAGGGCTCCGCGCGGTCGGGCCCTCGATCGCCACCGACCCGGAGTGCCTATGCCCGACAAGCTGCCGAAGCTCACCTTCTCGACGCGTGAGGTCTCTGCGATGCTCGGTGTCTCGCGCCCGACGGTCGACCGCCTCGTTGCTGACGGACGACTGCCATCGGTGGACCTTGGCCCTACCCGCCGGACGCTGATTCCCGCGTGGGCGGTCGAGGAGCTGGTCGCTCGTCCCACCGTCGATCGAGCGCCCCAAGACGCGGCATGGCCCAAGCAGCTCCGTGGTCAGCGGTCGCGGAGCTCCAGGTAGACGTCACGTCCGTAGCTGGCCTTGAGGTCGTCGGCGAAGCCCTTGTCGTCGTTGATGGCCTTGAAGATGTCGGCGTTGGCATCCATGCGGGACAGGACGGTGCTGAGGAACTTCTTGGCGAACACGATGAGGAAGTTGTCGAGCGTGTTGGCCTTGGCCTGCGCTTCGAGCTCGGGGTCGGCGATCCAGTCGCCCTTGAACTGCTCGAACAGCAAGGCGTCGGTGATCGTGAGGTTGAGCGAGTGCCGTTCGTTGAGGCGCTCGATGATCGCCGACAGACGCTCGGTCTGCGGGTCCGGCGACGCTCCTCCAGCTCCCGGGAGCGCGCTGAGCGGGTCTTCGTCTGCCTGGGTACCGGCGAGGCTGGCGTCGACCTCTGCGGCACGCTCGATGCGGAGGTGCGTCAGCTCGACTTCGGCTCCGAGGTCGAGGCTGCCGTCGTTCGGACGCTTCGGCAGGTTCGACAGGAGCGACTTCGCCCAGACGTAGAGCTTCTCGAGATCGTTGTCAGTCCAGGTGACGATCTGGGACAGGAACGAGTACGCGTGGATGTAGCCGTCGAGGTCGGAGCGGAACTGCTCCTGGTCGT
The DNA here is from genome assembly GCA_963785815.1 of uncultured Microthrixaceae bacterium. Classification (GTDB taxonomy): domain Bacteria; phylum Actinomycetota; class Acidimicrobiia; order Acidimicrobiales; family Acidimicrobilacustridaceae; genus UBA4742. The sequence continues at coordinate 1,010,959 of CAWAWN010000003.1, read as the reverse complement.
CAGCGTCGAGGTCGGTCTTGAAGCGCTCGACTGCGCCGGCCAGCGCCGAGTAGAGCGCGCCATTTCCCTTGCGCTGGTCGGGGGCGACGAGGGCGAACGCCGACCAGTAGGTGTCGACGTCGGCGACGGTGAACACCCCCGCCGACTCGATCGCTCCAGCGAACCCGTACAGCACGTTGCCGTCAACGGGCTCGACGATGGTGGTGTCGTAGAACGGCCGGAACCCCTCCGCGATGATGTCAGGGTCGTTGCGGAAGTCGAGCACGAACGTGTCGGTCTTGCCAGGGCACGTGCGATTCAGGCGAGCGAGGGTCTGCACGGCGTTGACGCCTTCGAGCTTCTTGTCGACGTACATCGTGTGCAGGAGCGGAGCGTCGAAGCCGGTCTGGAACTTCTCAGCGACGATGAGCACCTGGAACTCGGTCGGGTCGTTCGGGGGCGACGGCTCACCCTTGAACCGTGCGGCCGTCTGGGACTCGGGCATCTGGTTCATCGCCGACTCGGTGTACGAGGTCGAAGGGTCGTCGGGATCGGTCACCTTGCCCGAGAACGCGACCAGAGCCTTCACGTCGGTGATGTGGGCGTCGGCGAGGTAGCGGTCGATGGCCTGCTTGTAGCGCACCGCGTGCAGCCGGCTCGCCGTCACCACCATGGCCTTGCCCTTGCCGCCGATCTGGTGCGAGACGTGCTGGCGGAAGTGATCGATGACGATCTTGGCCCGCTGCGCCAGGTTGTGCGGATGGAGCGAGATCGCCTTGGCGATCTGCGCCGACGCCTTGCCCTTGTCGACCTCGGGGTCATCGGTGCCCGCCTGCTTCACCCGCCAGAAGACTCCGAATGGTGTGTAGTGGCGGAGGACGTCGAGGATGAAGCCCTCTTCGATCGCCTGGCGCATCGAGTACGTGTGGAACGGCACCTTGCGGTCCGCGCCCTCGACCGGCGTGCCGAACAGCTCCACCGTTCGCGGCTTGGGCGTCGCCGTGAACGCGAAGAACGACAGGTTCTCTTGATGGGCTCGCGCTGCCACCGCTTCGTTCAACTTGTCCTCGGCGGTGACCGGCTCGCCCGCCTCGTCCTTCTCGGCGATCTCGAGCCGAGCTTCCTCGGAGCCGGCACCCAGGGCGGCCTTCAGGTCGCGGGCGGCCTCGCCGGTCTGCGACGAGTGCGCCTCATCGACGATCACCGCGTAGTTGCGGCGACCGATGCCATCGATCTTGTCGAGCACGAACGAGAAGGTCTGCAACGTGCAGACGACAATCCGGGCCTGCTCGCCGGTCAGCGCCTCGGCGAGCTTCGTGGACTTGGCGCCCTCCTTGTCCTCCACCCGAACGACGACGCCCGCAACGGATTCGAACTGGGCGACCGTCGCCGAGAGCTGGTCGTCGAGGACGCGCCGATCGGTGATGACGACCACCTTGTCGAATACGGCCTTGTCGTGGTCGTCGTGGAGCTTCGACAGGCGATGCGCCAACCAGGCGATGGAGTTCGACTTGCCGGAGCCCGCTGAGTGCTGCGCCAGGTACCGGCGCCCGGGTCCGTGCGTCCGGGCGTCTTCTTCGAGACGGAGCACGCAGTCCCACTGGTGGTAGCGGGGGAAAATCACCTTGCCAGTGGCCTTGCCGTCGTCGTCGATCTCGGTGTGCATGAAGCGCCCGAGCAGGTCGAGGAAGGCGTCGCGTTGCCAGACGTCCTCCCACAGGTATGCAGTGGCGTGCTTGCCGCCGGTCGCCGGCGGGTTGCCGGCATGGCCGTTGTGACCGCGGTTGAACGGCAGGAACTCGGTGGACGCGCCCGCCAACCTCGTGGTCATGAACGCGAGGTACGGGTCGACGGCAAAGTGCACGACTGCGCGTTTGGCGAGGAAGGTGTCCTTCGGGTCGCGGTCACTGCGGTACTGGGTCTTGGCATCTTCGACCGTCTGGTTCGTGAGCTCGTTCTTCAGCTCGACGGTCGCCACTGCGAGGCCGTTCACCCAGAGGCAGAGGTCCAGGGTGTTGGCGTGCCTGGCGCTGTAGCGCTGCTGCCGGGTGACGGTCAGCCGGTTCGCCCTGTACCGCTCGACGAGCAGCGGTGTCAGCCCATGCGCGGGTTTGAAGTAGCAGAGGTCGAACTTGAGGCCCCACCCCTTGACGCCGTTGCGCAGGACGTCGACCGCTCCCCGCTTGTCGATCTCAGCAGCAACACGCTTGCGGAACTCGCGCTGCGCCCGATCAGGGTCGTTGCCCATCTGCACGAGCAGCTTCTCCCACTCGTCGACCTGGGTCTGGCCGATGAAGGAGAGCAGTTCGGCCGACGCGATCCCCGAGTCGAAGTCGAGATCGTCGGTAAGACCCGCGAGCCAGCCGCCCTCGGTGACGAGCGAGTCGAACACCTCATCCTCGAAGTGCTGCTCCTTGGACTTCGCCATCACGCCGCCTCTCGTGTGGAGTCGACGGCATGGAACGCGATCGATTGCATGCGTTCTGTCATCAGGCGCTGTTGCCTTTCGGCGGACAACCGAAGGTTCGCTACGTGCTCGAAAGCGGCGTCGAGGTGGGCAAGGAGTGCGGGTTGCTCATCGCGGGGTGGAAGCGGGACCAGTAGCTCCCTATATCGATCGGCCGACACGTTCTCGATCGTCGCTTGCACCTGCGAGGCACTGATCTGAGACCAATAGTCCCGTGTCATCATCCAGCTTCGGAACAGACCGGGCAGTAGCAGCTCCTCATCGCATTTGAGCCTGATCAGGTACCCGGCGAAGGAGGCGAAGCCGAAGTGCTCTCGATAGAGGAACGACTTGCCGACGGTCGCGCCGCTCCTGGCTACGAGTACGTCGCCGTCAGTCAAGATGTGCCGCGCTGCAACGTTGGGCGAAACCCGCTTCACATCACCGGTGCGCAGTGTCCCGTCGGCGTTCAGATCCGTGATGCGCACGTATCGCGGCCAACTCGGGTCTGCCTCCTCCGCGGGGATGCCGGTCTCTCCCAGTCCGTATTGCGGAGGCCTGGACAGAAGCCGTCTCAGTGGAACGCGGTTCCAGCGTTTGAACGCGGCGTCCGCTTCAGAATCGCTTCGTTCCTCGGAAAGAACGACTAGCTGTGCGATCTTCGTCATCGCTTCGCGGACCTCGGCGGACCGCTCCTGAAGCAGGCCGACGATTTTCCGCTGTTCGTCGACTCGCGGCAGCGGGATCGTGAGCTGCTCGACGTCGGGCATGTAGATCGTCTTGTGCGTCGAGCCCTGCGTCCGTCGGAGGATATCGTCACGCTCCGCCCGCAGGACCCAGAGCAGGTACCGGGGGTCGAGCTGCGGTCCGCAGGTCCAGGTGACGAAGTCCTGGCTGGTGGCCATCTCGGTGCCGAGGATGCAGCTGAAGCCCACCGACGCCGTCCGGGAGAAGGCCACCGTGCCGGCGGGGTGGCGGACGGCGGCGGAGTTTGCGAGGCCGAGGGGGCTGATCTTCTCCTTCGTCTCGTGCACCACGCTCACCGAGCCGTCGCGGAGCTGCCAGACGTCGGCGAGCGTCAGCCACGGGATCGTGCACTCGGCGGGGTCCCAATACGCGTCGACCGATCGACTCGGCGTGTGGCCCGTCCCCAGGCGAGCCACCTTGCGGATCTGCACCCGCTTCATTCGGTGACCTCGTCGAGCAGGGCGCGGATCTCGGCTTCGAGCGCCTTGATCTCGGCGTCGATCTCAGCGACGGGTCGCGGGGGCGTGTAGGTGTAGAAGTGGCGGGTGAGCGGGATCTCGTAGCCGATCTTCGTCTTGGAGTGGTCCACCCAGGCATCGGGCACCCATGGCAGCACCTCGGCCTCGATGTAGGCGCCGACGGCAGCACGATGGTCGGCATCCCCGAGCCGCTTCACCGCACCGGCGTCGGTCTCGTCCCAGCTGGGCGTCCCCGGTGGGAGCGGGACGCTCTCCTGCTCGCGCACCACGGCGGCCGGGAGCGGCTTGCCGTTCTTCGTCTGCGGGACGCCTTCGGGGTCGTACACCGCGACGCTCTTCCACACCTCGGCACCAATGGCTGCCGGCAACGGGCCCAGCAGTTCGGCCATCTCGGCTTCACTCGTCGCCACCGTCCCGGCGAGGCCATCGAGGCGCCCGGTGAGCTCGAGCTGCTCGGGTGCACTGAGCTTCGCCCACGCCTTCGTGGCAGCCAGCTCGGCCGCGGTGAGGTCGGTGATCTCCCAGCGGAGGCGGAGGGGGCGCTCGACGGTGATCCGCTGGAACCCGAACGACTCGTTGGGGAGGACCTTGACGCGGTCACCTTCGGTGAAGTCGCCGTAGAGGTTGGTGATCGTGTCAGTCTGCTCCGGGCTGATCTCCTTCCGCTTGTCGCCGAGCGACTTGCGCATCCGCACGAACAGCTCACGCGCATCGACGAGCTGGACGAGGCCGCGACGCTTCGCTGACTTCCGGTTGGTAACGACCCAGATGTAGGTGGAGATGCCGGTGTTGTAGAAGAGCTGGTCCGGCAGAGCGACGATGGCATCGAGCCAGTCGTTCTCGATGATCCACCGGCGGATCTCCGACTCACCCGAACCGGCGGCGCCGGTGAACAGGGGCGAGCCGTTGAACACGATGGCGAGGCGCGAGCCGCCCTGCTCGACCGGCCGCATCTTCGAGATCATGTGCTGGAGGAACAAGAGCGAGCCGTCGTTGATGCGGGGCAGGCCGGCGCCGAAGCGACCGGCGAAGCCGAGCGTCTTGGCCTCGTCCTTCACCTTCGCTTCGACGTTCTTCCACTCCACACCGAAGGGCGGGTTGGCGAGGAGGTAGTCGAAGGTGCGCCCCACGAACCCGTCGGCCGAAAAGCTGTTGCCCGAGACGATGTTCGTCGAGGACTGCCCCTTGAGCATCATGTCGGACCGGCAGATCGCGAACGACTCGTCGTTCAGCTCCTGGCCGAACACCTCGAGGTGCGCCTTCGGGTTCATCGAGGTGAGGTGCTCCGCTGCCACGGCGAGCATGCCCCCGGTCCCGCACGCCGGGTCGAGCAGCGTCTTCACGACGCCCTTGTCGCGCAGCAGCGTCGTCGTCCTCGGCGAAGAGGAGGTTCACCATCAGGCCGATGACTTCCCGAGGTGTGAAGTGCTCGCCCGCCGTCTCGTTGGACTGTTCCGAGAAGCGCCTGATGAGCTCCTCGTAGATGTAGCCCATCTCGCTGTTGCCGACGGCCTCGGGGTGGAGGTCGACGTCGACGAACCGCGAGACGACGAGGTAGAGGAGGCCTGCCTCGTCGAGTCGAGTGATCTGCTCCTCGAAGCGGAACTTGTCGATGACCTCGCGGGCCGACGGCGAGAAGCCTCCGATGTACTGGCGCAGCGTCGTCGCCACGTTCTCCGGGTCGGCTGTGAGCTTCGCGAACTCGATCGGTGCCAGGTTGTAGAACTCGTGACCGGAGGCCGCGCAGAGGGCGGCGTCGGGGTTGTCGATCCGTCCGGCCAGCGCGTCGGCCCGGTCGAGCACGGCGGGCTTGGTGTCCTCCAGCACACTGTCGAGGCGCCGGATCACCACCAGCGGCAGGATGACCCGCCCGTACTCGGACTGCTTGTAGGTGCCGCGGAGCAGGTCCGCGACCGACCAGATGAGGTTGACCTTGTCGGTGAAGCTGCCGCCGTTGGTGAGCGTCATCGGGGTCGCCCCGGCCCTTCTGATCGTCGTGGGAGTACCCCTCGACGTTAGGACGGATCGGCCGGGCGGGTTGCAGGCGCCTTCGCGAAGTCGGCTTGCAGGCCTCGCGGCAGGTGGCGTGAGGTCACCCAGTCCCGTCGAGGAGGTCGTCGAGGAAGTCGGCGGCGGCGCGGTCCTTCTCTGGGAGGAAGTGGCCGTAGACGGTCATGGTGACGTTGGGGTTGGCGTGTCCGAGGCGGCCGGCGACGGTCCTGGGGTCGACGCCGGCGCCGAGCAGCTGGGTGGCCACGTAGTGGCGCAGGTCGTGCAGACGGCAGCCGTCGAGGCCGACCTTGGTCCGCAGACGACGCCAGCGGGCGGTCACGTTGTCGGGGCGCCACGGGCCGCTGCCGTCGGAAGGCACAGCGAACACGAAGCCGTTCGCCGGCAGCTCGACCCGCACGGCGTCGGCGCGCTGCTGGCACACCGCTCGGAAGTCCTCGAGTCGCTTCGCCGTCCCCGGTGCGAGCGCGACCCTCCAGATCTGGCCGGTCTTCGTCGGCTTCTCGACCAGGCCGATGCCGGGCCCACCGTCGACGACGCCCCGAGCGAAGGTCACGGTGGCGCCCGGCAGGTCGACGTCGCACCACCGCAGGGCGCACAGCTGGGAGCGGCGGGCACCGGTGGTGGCAGCCAGGCGGATGAACATGCCGAAGTCGGGGTCGAGCTGCTCGATCCGACCGAGCGCACCTGCGAGCGCGTCGGGAGCGGGCGGCGTGATCTGGCTCGGAGGCGGCGAGGGTGCCGTCGCTGCATCAGCGGGGTTCGACGCGATCAGGCCCCACTTGATCGCCTGCGCGAACGCGGCGTGCAGGATCACGTGCACCTTTCGCACCGACGCAGGAGCGAGCGGCTGGCCCTTCGCTCCCCCACCTTGGCGCAGCTCGGCGTAGAACGCGTCGAGGTGCATCGCCCGGACCTTCGACACCCGCAGCTTGCCGAGCTTCGGGCGGATCTTCAGCTCGATGTTGCGCCGGTTCTCCATCACCGTCTTGGGCGACCACTCCGGCGAGCGGGCGGCCATCCAGCGGTCGAGCAACTCGGACAGCGTCGGATCCTCACCGAGGTTGATCCGCCCCGTCTCGACCTCGACGATCAGCGCGGCGAGCGCCTGGTCAACGACCTTCTTGCCCGCCCGTGTGTGCGGCGCCGCGATCGTCCGCGTGACCCGGATGTCGCGACCGGTCGTGTCATCGCGACCGGCGTACACCTGGATCTGCCACTTGCCCGGACCACGCTGGCGCGCCGTGCCTCTCACGGCCGCCGACCGTACCGGCTGTGCGGGCTACGGTGTCAAACACGGTGTCAACCGGTCGATTCGGGCCACCAAGGGTGCTGAAGCCAGGACGTATTCCCTGGTCAGACCACGTGGGCGCTGAGGGGCTCGAACCCCCGACCCCCTCCTTGTAAGGGAGGTGCTCTAGCCAGCTGAGCTAAGCGCCCGGGAAGCGCAACAGGCTACCGGGCCGGCCGCGGCTCAGCGCCGGGCGGGCTCCGGCAACGTGCTCGGCCCCACGTTGGCATCCAGCCAGTCGAGGATGGGCCGCGATCCGCGCAGGAAGTCGACGACCCGTCCCTTGGCCTTGGCCGTGCCCAACCACGGCGCCACGGGCCACTCTTGCCACGTGATCAGCCCCTTGAGCCGCAACAGCTCGATGCGGGGGTGGTCCTTCGGATACCCCCGGGGCGCAGTCTTGAGCGAGTCGTGGGCCGTCACCTCGGCCCCGGTCTGACGACGATCGGCCGCCAGCGCCTCGAGCTGAGCTCCCGCGCGAGAGTCGTCGATGGCGGCCCGGAACCGCTCCAGCTGATCCGACGCCATCCAGTACATCCCCGTGCCCACCCCGAGACCCGCGCCCGACAGCGACACGTACCCACCACCGGCCAGGGTGGCCGCGATGTTGGTCTTGTACGGCGACTTGTCCGCGCTGAACCGGATGTCGCGGTTCGGCCGGAAGATCTTGGGGTCGCCGAACTCGGCGGCCAGCTCGTCGAGCAGGTCCTGCATCGGGCCTTTCACGTCCCGCTCGTAGGTGGCGCGGTGGGCCTGCCAGTACTCGCGGGAGTTGTCCTCCTCGAGCCCGTCGAAGAAATCGATCGCGGCCATCGGCCATCCGGAGAACGCCATGGACGCGGATCCTAGGACCCTGCCCTGGCCGGAGCAGGGCGACCGCGAAGTGCCTAAGGTGACGACACGAGCCAGCTACTCGCACCAGGGGGGTGTCGGATGGAGATCACGACCACCGTCAACGGGATCGAGCACCGCCGCGAGGTCGAACCTCGCACGCTGCTGGTCCACCACCTGCGAGACGACCTGGGCCTGACCGGCACCAACATCGGCTGCGACACCTCGTCATGTGGCGCCTGCACCGTCCACATCGACGGCGAGTCGGTGAAGTCCTGCACCGTGCTGGCCGTCCAGGCCGACGGCCAGCAGATCACCACGATCGAGGGCCTGGCCGACGGTGAGCACCTGCACCCCATGCAGGAGGCCTTCCGCCAGTGCCACGGACTGCAATGCGGCTACTGCACCCCGGGCATGGTCATGGCCGCGGTCAGCCTGCTGGCGGAGAACCCCCACCCCACCGAGCGCGAGGTGCGCCTCGGCCTCGAGGGCAACCTGTGCCGCTGCACCGGCTACCACAACATCGTGAAGGCCGTGCTGGCCTGCGCCAGCGGTGACCTGGCCGAGCCGAGCGAGGTGGTCTCGGCATGACCGCCGTCGACGCGCCCCCAGCAGGCGGCTACATCGGCACCCGCATGGTGCGGCGCGAGGACGCCCGCCTGCTGACCGGCGAGGCCAAGTACACGGCCGACCTGGCCATCCCCGGCGCCCTCCACCTGGCCATCCTGCGCAGCCCCTACGCCCACGCCCGCATCCGCTCCATCGACGTCTCGGGCGCGCTGGCCGCGCCCGGTGTGGTGGCCGCCCACACCGGCGCCGACCTCCAGGACCGCTGGGCCACCCCGATGCCCTGTGCCTGGTCGGTGACCGAGGACATGTTGAACCCGCCCCACTTCCCGGTGGCCGTCGACCAGGTCAACTACGTGGGCGACGCCGTGGCCGTGGTGCTGGCCCACACCGAGGCCCAGGCCCACGACGCCCTCGAGGCCATCGTGGTCGACTACGAACCGCTCGAGGCGGTCGTCGACCTCGAGGCCGCGCTGGCCGACGAGGTGCTGGTCCACCCCGACCTGGGCACCAACACCTCCTACACGTGGGAGCTGGTGCTGGGCGCCGACGCCGTCGAGCGCGCCTTCGCCGAGGCTGCCTTCACCGTCAAGGAGCGCTACGTCCAGCAACGGCTGATCGCCATGGCCATGGAGCCCCGCGCCTACGCCGCCGTGCCCCAACCCTTCGGCGGCGACCTCACCCTCTACAGCGCCACCCAGATCCCCCACGTGCTCAAGGTCATGGTGGCCCTCACCCTGGGCCTGCCCGAGCACCAGCTGCGGGTGGTGGCGCCGGCGGTGGGTGGCGGGTTCGGCTCCAAGCTCGACGTGTACGCCGAGGAGCTGCTGTGCGTGGCCCTGGCCCAGCTCCACCGGGTGCCGGTGCGCTGGGTCGAGGAGCGCACCGAGAACGCCCAGACCGCCGTGCAGGGCCGGGGCCAGATCCAGGACATCGAGCTGGCCGCCGACGCCGACGGCCGCCTCACCGCCGTGCGGGTCGAGCTCATCGGCGACATGGGCGGCTACCTGCAGCTCATCACCCCGGGCATCCCGCTGCTCGGCGCCTTCCTCTACGCCGGGGTCTACGACCTGCCCGAGGCCTACTCCTTCCGCTGCCGCGGCGTGTTCACCACCATGGCCCCCACCGACGCCTACCGCGGCGCCGGTCGCCCCGAGGCCACCTATGCCATCGAGCGGGCCATGGACCGCCTGGCTCAGGTGTCGGGCCTCGACCCGGTCGAGCTGCGGCGGCGCAACTTCGTGCGCGCCGACCAGTACCCCTACACGGCCATGACCGGGCTGGTCTACGACTCGGGCGACCACGAGGCCGCCCTGGCCAAGGCTCTCGACCTGGTCGACTACGACGCCCGACGCGCCGAGCAGGCCCGGCGCCGGGCCGCGGGCGAGACGGTGCAGCTGGGCATCGGCGTGTCGTCCTACTTCGAGATGTGCGGGCTGGCCCCGTCGCGGGTGCTGGCCTCGCTCAACTACACCGCGGGCGGCTGGGAGTCGGCCACCGTGCGCATCACACCCACCAACAAGGTGCAGGTCATCACCGGGGCCACCCCCCACGGCCAGGGCCACGAGACCTCGTGGTCGATGATCGTGGCCGACCGCCTGGGCGTCGACCCGGCCGACGTCGAGGTGCTCCACAGCGACACCGCCATCAGCCCCCTGGGCATGGACACCTACGGCTCGCGCTCGCTGGCCGTGGGCGGGGTGGCCATCTACCAGGCCATCGACAAGGTGGTCGACAAGGCCCAGCTCATCGCTGCCCACCTCATGGAGGCGGCGCCGGAGGACCTGGAGTTCAACGCCGGCACCTTCAGCGTCCGGGGCTCGCCCGACCACAGCCTGCCGTTGGCCGCCGTGGCCTTCGAGGCGTTCACCGCCCACAACCTGCCCGACGGCGTGGAACCCACCCTCGAGGCCCACGTCACCTACGACCCACCCAACTTCTCGTGGCCCTTCGGCACCCACATCTGCGTGGTCGAGGTGGACGAGGAGACCGGTGCGGTCGAGGTCGTGGCCTACGTGGCCGTCGACGACTGCGGCAACCAGATCAACCCGCTCATCGTCGAGGGGCAGGTGCACGGCGGCGTGGTGCAGGGCCTCGCCCAGGCCCTCTTCGAGGAAGCCGTCTACGACGCCGACGGCAACCTGACCACGTCCAGCCTGGCCGAGTACCTGGTGCCGGCCGCCTCCGACGTGCCGTCCATCACCACGGGGTCGACGTGCACCCCCAGCCCGACCAACCCGCTCGGGGTGAAGGGCATCGGCGAGGCCGGGACGATCGGCGCGGCCCCGGCGGTCATCAACGCCGTGGTCGACGCCCTGGCCCCCCTGGGGGTCACCGACGTGGCCATGCCGGCGTCGCCCCAACACGTCTGGGCCGCCATCCAGGCGGCCAGCTCGACCACCGGAGGAGCTCGATGATCCCCGCCGCCTTCGACTACCTCCGGGCCGACTCCCCCGACCAGGCCATCGCCCTGCTGGCCGAGCACGGCGACGAGGCCAAGCTCATCGCCGGTGGCCACTCGCTGCTGCCGCTCATGAAGCTGCGGCTGGCCTCACCCTCGGTGCTCATCGACGTGGGCCGCCTGGGTGACCTGTCCTACGTGCGCGACGGCGGGGACCACGTGGCGGTGGGTGCGCTGACCCGCCACCGCGACCTGGAGACGTCGAGCGTGCTGGCCGAACAGGTGCCGATCCTGGCCCACGCCGCCGGCCAGGTGGGCGACCCCCAGGTGCGCCACCGCGGCACCATCGGCGGCTCGCTGGCCCACGCCGACCCGGCCTCGGACCTGCCCGCGGTGGTGCTGGCCCTGGGCGCCACCCTGGTGGCTCGCGGCCCCGCCGGCGAGCGCGAGATCGCGGCCCGCGACTTCTACCGGGGGTTCCTGGAGTCGGCGCTCGAACCCGACGAGCTGCTGACCGAGATCCGGGTGCCCAAGGTGGCCGGTGCCGGCTGGTCGTTCCAGAAGTTCAACCGCCGGGCTCAGGACTGGGCCATCGTGGGCGTGGCCGCGGTGGCCAACAACGGCTCGTCCGGGGTGGCGCTGGTCAACATGGGCTCGACCCCGATCTACGCCCAGGGCGTCGTCGACGCGCTGGTGGGCGGCGCCTCGGCCGCCGACGCGGCCGAGCACGCGGTCGACGACGCCGAGCCGCAGGCCGACATCAACGCCTCGGTCGAGTTCCGCAGCCACCTGGCCCGTGTGCTGGTGCGCCGGGCCCTCGAGGAAGCCGGCGCCTGAGCCCGAGCGCCGGGCCGACCACGCCCCAACCTGATCACGCCGACCCGATCACACCGACCCGCTGACCGCCCGGCCGCTCAACGACCGCTCGGGGGTGGGGCGATGACGCGAGCCAGTGCGGCCAGGGCCTGCACGGTCTCGTCCTGCAGCTCGGGCAGCTCGTCGGGCGGGAACCAGGCCACCCGGGAGATCTCGGGAGAGGCCGGGTGGGCGGCGTCCGCGTCGAAGTCGTGGTCGACCCGGGCCCGGAAGACGAGGTCGACGCGCCGGGTGCGGGGGTCGACCACCGTGGCGGGCTCGCCCACCAGGTCGACGGTCAGCCCGACCTCCTCGAGGATCTCGCGTCGGGCGGCATGGGCCGGATCCTCGCCGCGGTCGAGCAGGCCCCCGGGCACCCCCCAGCGCTCCCGGTACACCTGTCGGACCAGCAGCACCCGCCCGTCGGCCCGCTCGATCAGGCAGATCGCACCCACCGTGTAGGACGGGGCGAAGGCGGCCACCGCGGCGCGGCGCGGCCCGCGGCGGCAGCAACCGGAACAGTCGCAGCAGAGCGCGGTGCAGGCCGGGCGGCATCGGTCCAGCCTAGGACCCGGCTGTCGCGCCGCCCCGGCTGGCGCTCACCTCACGACACCGTCGGTTCCAGCGACCGGCGCGCCGCCAGCAGCTCGTCCAGCAGGGCTGGGGTGGCGGCGGCTACCGGCGTGCGCCGATCCTCGTGGCGCCGCGACACCAGGTCGCGACCCTGGGCGTCGGCGATGGCCGCACCGGCCTCCCGGCAGATGAGCATCCCGCCCAGGTAGTCCCAGCTGCCGTGGGCATCCACCAGGCAGTCCACGTAGCCGTCGACCATGCCGCAGGCCACGGCGCACAGGTCCAGCGCGGCCGCCCCGAGGGCCCGGAACTGGCGCCACCCGAGGGGGTGGCCCGGGTAGCCGGACAAGGCCACCAGCGACTCGGACAGGACCCGCGTCGCCGCCGGGCGGATGAGGTCGCCGTTGCGACGCGCCCCACCGCCCCGGACGGCCTCGAAGCGATCGCCGGAGGCCAGGTTCACCACCAGGGCGGCCCGGGCACCGTCGACATCGAGCGCGCACAGGCTGGTGGCGAACCAGGGGATGCCGTGGGCCGCGTTGGTCGAGCCGTCCACCGGATCCAGCACCACCACCACCTCGGCCTCGCCGCGGTGCAAGCCGGACTCCTCGGACAGCACCCCCAGCCCGGCCCCGTCGAGCACTGCCAGGGCGGCGGCGTCAGCGGCCAGATCGCTGCGGTACTGGCCCGGTCGGGTGCCCGCCAGCGACCAGTCGTCGAGACGGCGCAGGGCGTCGCCGACCGCCTCGGCGGCCTCGCCCAACTGCGCCATCAGGGAGTCGTCGTCCACGGTCCGCCGACGGTAGCCGCGCGGCCGCCACCGTGGCAGGCTTAGGTCCCCACCGGTCCCGTCAGGAAGTCGTTCCCCCTTGGCCATCATCGATGTCGCGGGCTTCATCGCCGATCTCAAGGACCACGCCGTGGACCACCAGTTCCACGTGCACGACGAGCGCCACTTCGTCGAGACCTACTCGCTGCGCCAGGCGTGGGAGGTCGACCTGCACCCCGAGGACGCCTGCGGCGGCCCTCTCGACCTGCACCTGGCCCTCGAGGTCGAGCCCCGGGTGCTGCTCACCTTCGAGGATCGCATGCTCGAGCTGCCCGAGGGCGCCGATCCCCCCGACGGCTTCGCCTTCCCGCTGGTCTTCACCTGGGTGCTGCCGCCCCTGCCCAAGGGCCCGGACCTGCTGGTGCTGGCCACCGACCTGGCCGGCATCGGCGGCACCGACCTGCCCCTCGAGGTGTCGGCCATCGACTCCTTCGCCTCGGTCACCGACGCCGCCGAACGCAGCCTGACCACTGTGTCGAGGGTCGAGGTCGGGCTCGACCGCATCTTCAACGGCCAGGAGCAGCTGTGCGACGTGCTCGACCGCTGCCACGACGTCAGCCGCTACCTGCTCGACCGGGCACCGGCCTGGCTCGACGAGCTTTGACCTCGGGGTGGCCCGCTCGGTCGAGCTGATCGACTTCTCCCCTGGTGAGCTGGAACCCGTCCTCGACCAGATGCGAGCCATCGGCCGGGCCCGCAACGGGTGGGTCAACGTGCGCCCTGTCCCCCTCCAGGACGACGAGGTGGCCGAGTCCAGGCTGACCGAGTTCGCGCCGACGCCCCCGGTGGCGCCCGTCGGCCTGTTCGCCCGGTGGCGACTGGTGCTGATCGAGGGCACCTGGGTACCAGGCAAGGGTGGCCGCAACGGCGCCGAGGACGCGTCGGTGGGCTTGTCGCACCCCGCAGGCCGATTCGCCGTGCGCCAGCTACGCGACCTCGGCGTGGCCGTGCCCGACGGGTGGCGGGTGGTGGTCGACCACGCCCGTCGAGGTCTCGTGCTCTCGGTGCCCGACGCGGTCACGCCTGGCGGGCCCCCGGACGCGGCCGCCGCGGTCGACGTCGTGCTGCCCTGGTTGCTGGCCGCCGGCGCGGCCCTGGGCCCCGATCAGATGACCGGTCGATGGCGCGCCGAGGTGCACCGGCGCTGACGCCTGGCGAGGTGCTCCCAGCCGACCAGCACCACCTCCCTGCCCCGCCGGCGCGCCGTGGCCGTCAGAGGTTGGCGTAGGCGGAGTACCCGGCGCCGGCGCCCACCAGCAGCGCCACCACGAGCGCGGCGATGCCCCGCTTGGTGTGGGAATCGGTGAACCAGAAGATGGCCAGCGCCAACAGAGCCACCGCGATGACGATCAACGAGATCACGAAGGGGGTTATGGACACTGATCGACGGTTCGTGCTCGGCATGGGCCTCTCTCCTGGCAGACGATGTGACGCTAGACCAACGGCGCGCCGCGATCGGCGACGACTGCTCCCGAGGAAGGAACATTGACATGTCGACGATCTTCGACCACGTCCCCCACCCCCACATCCAACACCGTCGCGCCGCTGGTCCGCCCAAATCGGCGGACCAGCTTCCAGCCTCCTCGGCCATCGATCGGTTCAACACGTTCCTGGCCCTGAAGATCACCGCCGCGGTGGGCACCATGTGGTGCGCCTATGCATTCGCCGCGCTGGCGTTGGTCAGCCTGCCCACCGCCGTGCGCGGCGGGGTGGCCACCACCATCACCTGGACGGCCCAGACCTTCCTGCAGCTCGTGCTGCTGTCCATCATCATCGTGGGCCAGAACGTGCAGAGCGCGGCGGCCGACGAGCGGGCCGAGGCCACCTACCAGGACGCCGACGCCGTGCTGCACACCGCGCTGGAGATCCAACAGCACATGGCCGCCCAGGACGTGGAGATCGACAAGATCCTGGCGTTCCTGACCCGCCTCGAGCAGTCCGGCGACATCGGCCCCGGCACCCCCTGAACGCGACCGGACGTTCGTGCTCGACCGCCAGGTCACCCGTCCACCTGGGCGCAGGTGAGCTGCACCGCCGGGTTCACCCCCGGGTTGGGGACCGGTACCCGCACGACCGTGTCGGCCGGCTCGTGCCGGCAGGCCTGCTGTCGCAGGCGCGCCACCGCCCCGGACCACGTGGGGCCGGCCGAGCGCGGGCTGCGCACCGGGAAGCCGATCAGGGCGACGACCACCACCCACGTCACGAAGCCGACCCGACAGACCCGCGCCAGCTGGTCGCGCCCCGGGCGGAGGGCCCCGGCACCGATGGCGACGGCGCTGGCCAGGAAGAGCACGGGGGGCACGCCGTAGCGCGCCGACATGGGGTTGTAGGTGCCGGCCAGCGCGGCCCCGAACTGCGACCGCGCCGTCAGGGCCAACGCCACCTGGTTGGTCCCCCGCCCCCAGGCCGGCACCACGAACGAGACCACCGCCAGGGTGACGAGCGACGCGGCCAGGGCCTGGCGGCTCCGGTCCAGCCCCGACACCAGGATCACCACCAGCCCGACCACCAGGACCGGGGCCAGCACGGCCAGCGCGCTGTGGTGGTCCCACAGGGCCCGGATGCCCCGATCCCCGACCAGCAGCTGGCCGAACACCTTCACCCCGACGATCTGCGGCAGCGCCAGGGCCTGGCGAACGGTGTGGCGTGGGCGGGTGTCGCGGGTGTGCAGCACCACGGCGAACTGCACCACCGACCCGACGACGAACGAGGCGCACACCGTCCAGGTCGGCCGACGTCGACGCACGCAGGCCCAACCCAGGGCGAGGGGCAACAGCACGGCGCTGAGCGCGGTGGCGGTGGCCGCCGCGAAGGCCACGATGCTGCGAACCACGACCGCGCCGCGGTGCTCGGCCCGGGCCACCAGCGCCCAGGGCGCCACACCCAGCAGGATCCAGATGAGGTTGGTGGCGTTGGCGGTGTTCTCATAGCCCAGCGCCGGAGCCAGGACCACCAACGACGCCAGGGCCAGGCGGACGGGTCGGGCCTCGACCCACCCCTCGCTGGCCCAGTACACGAACCAGGCCAGCAGCGCGCCGACCACCGCCGCCACCAGCGCGAAGTACCGGGCCAGGTCGGCGACGGGCACCAAGGCCGTCGGGATAGCCAGCAGGCGCGGCACCAACTGCAGGTATCCGGCGTAGCCGCGGAACAGCACCGACAGCCCGTGGTCGTGGGCCTGCTGGAAGTACACCCAGCCGTCCTCGCCCCAGATCGTGTCCCAGCTGGGCGCTCCCTGCTGGCGCAGCAGGGGCAGCACGACGGCCACGACCAACGCCCCCACGCCCAGGACGGGCGACGACGGCCGGCGGGATGGGTGGCCCGAGGGCGCGACGACCGGCGCGGGCGGACGCGCCGGCGGTCGCAGCGGGCGGACGGCCCCGGTCATGCAGGACGACGTCGGCGCCGCGCCCCGGGCCGGCGCGCCAGGACGACGGCCGGGCCGACCCCGATGCCGATCACCCGAGCGTCCACGGGGCGAACGTACCCCGGCCTTCATGAGGCCTCGATGAGAGCTCGGGGGCGCGACCGCCGTCAGCCGGTGGCGAGCTCCAGCAGATCGAGCATCTGGCGGGCCAGCTGCGGCTCGGCGTGGTCCGCCTGCATCTCAACGAAGGCGCGGGCCGGAGGGGGGTGCTCGAGCAGGTCGTGGACGGCCGCCACCAGCGCGGGGGACGACTCGACCTCGTACACCACCCCGACGCCGTAGCGGTCCACCAGCATGGCCGGGTCGCCGCCGCTCGAGCAGCACACCGGGCGCTCGTGGGTGATGAACTCGCCCAGGGTGGCGCTGGCCCCGAGCGGCCTGGCCAGGAAGCTCAGCACGCCGAGGTCGGCCGCCCGGAACATGAGGTGCTTGGTGTCGTCGGGGATGGCGCCGTCGAACACGTGGATGTTCGAGAGGTCGGCGTCGGGGTGACCGGCAGACCACCTGGCCAGGCTGGCGGCCACGCCGGCGCCGGCAGCCACCAGACCCGCATCGGGCGGTGTCGGGCCGGCCCAGGCCGCCCACACGGTGTCGGGGGCCTTGCCCGGGTGCAGCGCACCGAAGAACAGGGCCAACGGGCCGGTGGTGGGCAGCCCGAGCTGACGGCGCGCCGCGACCCGGTCGTCGCGCTCGGCGGCCTCGCCGCGTCCCCCAGGGCGGTCGACCGACGGGGCCACGGCCAGGCCCACGGACCCCATCGGCACCTGGGGCAGGCGGGGCTGCCAGCTGTCCACCAGGTCGGGGAAGGTGCCGGCCAGCACGTAGACACCCCCGCGGTGGACCCGCCTGCGCACCCGAGCGGTCGTGATGCGCGCCGCCAGGTGCTCCGCCCCCGCCCCGACGCGGCTGGGACGCGGGGTCGAGCGTCGGGCCCGATCGTGGCGATAGCTGATCCAGCGTCCCAGGGCAGGCGCGAACCAGGCGGCCATCATGGGCGACAAACTCGTCCCCGACACGATCACGACCACGTCCTCGGGGCCGCCCAGCTGTCGGGCCAGACGACGGGCCTCGCCCAGGATCAGCAGCGAACGGGTGCGCACGCTGAGGTGGCGCAGTGGCCGACGCCACCGGTGGCGGGCGGGCAGGTCGTCGACCCGGCGGACCAGGCGCTCGAGGCCACGACCCACCGGGCCGAACCGGCGCACCTCGTAGGTGGAGCCGGTCGTCCCGGCCGCGTCCACGGACAGGCCGAGCGACGTGAGCACCGTGACCGGGTAGCCGGCCGCCACGAAGCCCTCGGCCAGCCGCCGGATGGCCGGGGCGTAGTGCCCGGTCGGCCGATCGGCCCGGTCCTCGACCAGCACGACGTGGATCGGTGTCCTGGCCCCAACCGACATCCGGCCACCGTAGCGTCGCGCCTGACGCGCCTCGGACACCGGCGCGGCCGGCGCACCGGCACCGCGGGCTACGGGACGTAGGCCCCCAGCCAGGCCATGGACGACAAGGCCACCAGCCCCCCGCCCAGCACGGCCATGACCACGCGCTCGACGGTGCGGTTGGAGGCCAGCACGCCCACGGTGAGGGCCAGGGGGAACGCGCTCATCCCGTAGCGCTCGAGCGAGTTGAGGTTCTGCGCGCTCATGGCCAGCACCACCACGGCCGCGGCGTAGGCGCCGTAGCTGGAGGGCCAGTAGCGGAAGGTGAGCACCACCAGCACCAGGAACACGAGCAGGAACGGGATGTGCAGGCCGTGGGTGGCACGCTGGGACCCGAGCATCTGGTGGAACCCCTCCACGATGCGGGCGGGGGGCAGCACCAGGCGACCACGCAGGTTGTCCTGCACGCTGAAGGGCAGCTTCCAGTCGCCGTACACGTGCTGCACCCAGGCCAGGAAGGTCACGAGCCCGGCGACCGGCGCCGCCACCGCCACCAGCCCGCCCAGCCGGTCACGCCCCGCGATCCGCGGCCAGGCCCGGACCAGCTCCACGGCCGCCGGGACGGCCACCACCACCCCCAGGGGTCGGCTGAGCGCGGCGAGGAAGCCGAGGGGCACGGCCCACCACCACCGACCCCGGCGCAGGGCCAGGAAGGCGCCGACCGTCATCACCATCATGAGCGATTCGGCGTAGGCCAGCACCAGCACGAAGGCGGCCGGGAACAGCATCAGGATCCACACCGACCGGGCGGCCAACGCCTCGTCGCCGCGCTCCCAGCGCACCAGCCGCAGCACCAGCACGCCCACGATGAAGGAGCAGAGGTTGGCCACGACGACCAGCGGGACGTCCACCCGACCACCGATGGGCGCGGCCAGCACGCGCCCGATCAGCGGGAGCAGCGGGAAGAAGCGCACCCCCTGCAACGGCCCGGCCCGGTAGCCGTGTATCGCCAGATCCCGATACCACGTCCCGTCCCACGCTACGAGGCCGTTGCCCAGCTGGTCGGGACGCACCGACAGGATGTGCTGGTCGCGCAGGCGGTCCACCACGGTCGACGACAGCACCCAGGCCACGCCCACCAGCAGGCGGGCCGTGAGCCAGGGCCCCAGCACGGTGCGCAGGTCAGCACCCAGGTCCTGACCCGCGCCCACGCCCGCGGCGACGGCGGCGTCGGTGGCGTCGGCATCCGCACCGGGTCCGCCATCCAGGTCCGCGCCGGTGTCGGGCGCGGCTGGCGAGGGGGAGCTCACGAACGCCGGAGGCTACACACGGTCAGACAGCTGACACGACCCCGTCGACCTCACGCGGGCGAGGCTACCGTCCCCTCCAGCCCACCGACGGGATCGAGGCCCCGCTACGCCCTGATCGACGGTCGCCGGCGCAGCTATCGGCCGCCCGCGCCCCGCGACCGGCGAGCCGGACCCGGCCCCCTCCCCACCGGTTCGTCGTGCTGGATGGCTTCGGTGACCAGGTCGATGAGCCAGCAGAGGGTGGCCGTGGCCCGCTCCGTGCTCATGCCCCAGGCGCCGACCAGGCGCTCGAACGAGGGCACGTGCCACAGCACGTCGAGGGCGGCGGCGGCATCCTCCTGCTGGCGAGGGCTCCAGTCCGGCCGCTCGGCCACCACCGCCCCCAGGATGGCCGAGCGTCGCTGGTCGTCGACGTCGCGGAAGGCGGTGTCGTCAGGCTGCACGGTGGTCTGCCCGGCGGCTGCGTACTCGCCCAGGGACCGGAAGACGCGGGCCGTGAGCGACGCGAACCCGTCCAGGTCGAGCGTGTCGTAGTCCACCCCGGCCAGCTGGTTGAGCCGTTGCATCACCGCGCCGTGCAGCAGGCGCTCGGACGGGAAGTGGCGGTAGACCGTGCGCTCCCCCACCCCGGCGCGCTCAGCCACGGCCCGGAAGGTCAGGGCATCCCAGTCCCACGACGAGAGCTCGTGGGCCAGCTCGGCTCCCGCGTCCACGATGCGCTGGCGCGTGGCCGAGGCCCGCTGCTCGCGCACCGGGCTGGAGTAGGGCCGGCGATCACGAGCGGCCTCGGGCACGGCCGCGGCCTAGACCAGCGATTCGGGGGCGATGGAGCGCTCGAGCATGCCAGGGCTGGTCTCGCCGTCCCACGTGTAGCGGCAGATGGCCTGCTGCAGCTGGAGGCCACCGGCCAGCTCCTTGGGCATGACCATGAAGGTCGACAGCACCGTCTCGCCCCGCACCTCGTAGGTGGTGCCGTCGGCCGTCTCCAACCCGAACGACACGTCCTGACCGCTGGCGGCCAGCGAGGACAACCATGGCGGGTCGATGGCCCGGGCCGGCACCAGCTCGCCGTCGCCCAGGAACACGTGGCCCTCGTTGTAGGTGGCCTTGCCGTCCTTGCGCTCGGGGTAGGTGATGTAGGCGAACCCCTTGCCGCTGGGGAAGACGGCGGCCTGCCAGGCGTGCCCCCACAGCGACGCGGTTCGCCGGATGCTCTGGCGGCGGATGCGGTTGGCGCTGCCACGGATCTCGTAGGTCTCGTCGCCCAGGCGCAGGGTGCCCGAGGCCCGGCACAGCTGCTCGAAGCGCCAGGGGTGGCCCATGAGGGGACCCTCCTCCTGGTTCTCGAGGATCCACTGGGCCTCGGGGAGCAGCGAGCCGTTCATCCACGGCGGGATGGCGCCCTCGAGGTCGATCTCGGCCTGGATCGCCATCAGCTCGCCCTCGCCCGGGAACTGGCCGCCCATCTGGGCCTCCACCGACGTGGCGTGGGCCTGGCCGTCGATGCGCATGGTCCAGCGCCCGAACGGCTCGACCATCTCGAAGGAGAGCGGACCCGCGCCCAACACGCGGGGCTGGCCGTCGGCGCCGGTGGGGTCGTGCACCGCACCGGGCTCGATGGCGTTGAACACGCGGCCGTCGGCGAAGGCCACGTTGATCTGGATGTCGTGGGTGTCCCACTGGTCGGCCACCGCCTCAACACCGATGCGAGGCAGGCCGAGCTCGAGGCCGTCGTCCCACATCCAGGCGTTCACCGACTCGCGCATCTCGGGATCGTCGGGCTGGGTGGCGAACACCAACCCGAGCTCGTCGTCGAGTCCACCGGTCAGGTCTGTGGGCACCGCTACCTCCTGGTCCAGTCGTCCATGCGGGTCGTGTAGGTGGAGAAGCGGGCGCGCACCTCGTCGAGGTCGAGGCCGAACTCGGCCGGGTCCGGGTGGATGTTCGCCTCGCGGTGCTCGGCGTTGGCCGCCCACCACTGGCGCATCCCGGCTTCGAACGGCGCGGTCACGGGCTCACCCAGCCACTCGTAGAGCCCGCCGACCTGGCCGATGGGGTCCGACTGCATGGCCCGGAAGTCGATGTCGTAGAAGCGGTCGTCGGCCCCGCCGTCGCGGAAGGCCACCAGGCGCCCCATGCCCTTGGTCCAGTCGCCGACGTTGAGCCGCCCCAGGTAGGCCGGGTCCCCGTCGACGCTGAACTGGCGGCCCACCTCCTGGTAGACGTCGCACACCGACACCATCACGTCGGTGGGGTCGCGGTGGGTCATCACGAAGCGGGCGTCGGGGAAGACCGAGTCGAGCGCACCGAGCCACAACAGGTGCGACGGGCACTTCAGCCGCCACGGACGGGTCGGCTGGCCCCACTGGAGCAGCTTGAGGGCGCGCTTCTCGTAGCGGTAGGTGGAGGTGAGGTCGGCATCGACCAGCCAGGCCGAGTACGAGGGCATGTGGGCGAAGGCCTGGAAGAAGTGGGCTCGGAAGTCGAGGGCCATGAGGTCCTGGCACTCCATCGGGCCCGTGGCGCTCACCGGGACGAGCTGGGACAGCCGCGGGGCGAACTGGTCCTGCATCACGTGCTCGGCGATGGCTTGGGCGATGCGGGGGTCGGGGCCCTCCACCGTCGAGGGCGGCGGGCACGGTTGGCCCGACTCCCACCGGCGCAGCGACCGGGCGCAAGGGTCCTCGCCGAGCAGGTTGGACAACGCGGTCGAGCCGGTGCGGGGCAGGCCGAGGCCGATCAGCGGCGCCACGATCTCCTCGTCGTCGATCTCGGGGTGGCGGTGGTACCAGTCCTCGATCTGGAGGCGCTGGCTCAGGTGGTTGAGCAGCATCTCGGGCAGCACCGCGGCGCCGAGCTCGCTCAGGCTCGCCTCGGTCTGGAGCGAGTGCACCAGCCGCTCCAGGCCCTCCCGGAAGGAGCCCTCGCCGAAGTCGTCGAGGCCGGTGCGCTCGCGAGCTGTGGCCAGGAGCGCGTCAACGTCCATGAAGTCGGCCATGTCGATCCCCCCGGACCAGATTCGCGGCAGCATCCTGCCGCGAATCGGGAGGTCGGTCAACCGAGCCGGGTCCGAGCGCTCGTGGGGTCGGTGGTGGGCCCGGGTGGGATCGAACCACCGACCGAGGGATTATGAGTCCCCTGCTCTGACCACTGAGCTACGGGCCCGACCGCCAGAGGCTAGCGGCGGGCCCGGCAGCTCTCGTGGCCGTGGTTGCGGGCGATCAGCCGCCGGTGCCGTGGAGGGCGTTGATGTCGGCCCGCAGCGCGGCCAGGTCGATCCCGGCCCTCTCGGCGCTGTCCTCGGAGGTGATGACCGCCCAGGCCTCGTCGAGGCAGGCCGAGGTCCAGGCGGTGGTCGACTCCTGCAGCGCACCCCAGGTCACCCAGGTGTCGGTGCCGCCGTCGGCCTTGACCTTGACGATGCAGTGCCCGTCGTTGGGGTCGGGCGACTGGCCGTCGGCCACCGTCCAGGGCCGTCCCTCACCGAAGAGCTGGTCGGCGTCGTCGGTCAGGTTCACGCCCACGTAGAGCCCGTGGAAGGCGGTCATGGCCGCGTCGCAGTCGGCCTTCTTGGTGTGGTCGACCGGGGCGAAGGCCACGATCTTGCCGGCCTTGTACCAGTACAGGAGCAGGTCGGCGATGTTGGCGCCCTCGTCCTTGCCGTGGTCGTACTCGAGGTACTCGGTGACCAGGTCGTCGGTCGACTCCCACGTCTCGGTCTGGTTCTCGCTCGCCGCCTTGGCCATGCGCAGGTGCTGACGCCCGGCGAAGGTGCAGTCGCCCACCGGCTTGCGGTCGTGGACGGTCAGGGTCGGGTCCGGGCCGTTGCCCAGCATCCGCCAGTCGGTCCACCCACCCGTGACGTCGATCGGGTAGCTCGGCGCGGGCAGCGGACCGGCCGCGTACCTGGACAGGTACTGGATGTTGAAGCGCTTGCCTACTGGCTTCTTGGGCAGACGCCCGCGCAAGCCGGCACTCCGGGTATCAGGCATGACGACAATCCCTTCCGTCAGGGGTCTGGGCCGGGCACCCACCGCGCTCGGCTCCGAGAGTCTGGCAGATGCCGCGTCAACGTGGCGTCAACTCCGCGTCAACGGTCCCGCGTAGAGTTGGGCGGTGCCGGAAGGGGGCAAGGCCGTGGTGATCGACCTGGATGATCCGACGCTCCTGTTGGCGCCCGATGTGCTGGAGGATCCTCGGGCCTTCTACGAGGTGCTGCTCCGTGACGCCCCCGTGTGGCAGGTGCCCGGCCAGGACACCTTCGTGGTGTCGTCCCCGTCGCTGGTGCGGGAGGCGGTGGCTCGCACGGAGGACTTCTCCTCCAACCTCGTCAGCGTGGTCCACGACGGGGGTCACGGCTCCCTCGTCCCGTTCGACGTGCTGCCCTACGGTGACCCTTCCCACGTGATCGCCACCGCCGACCCGCCCGCCCACACCCGTCAGCGCAAGGTCCTCCAGCCTCACCTGAGCCCGTCCGCGGTCGGCGCCCACGAACCGATGATCGCCGGAGTGGTCGAAGCCCAACTCGCCCAGTTGCTCTCGTCCCGCCGGCCGGACGCGGTGACCGCGTTCGCCGACCCGATCCCGGGCACCGTCATCTGCCACGTGCTCGGCCTGCCGGTCATCGACGCGACCCACCTGGTCGGGCTGGTCGGGACGATCGGGCTGCTGCTCGACGGGGTCACCGACGACTCGGGCATGGGCCGTGCGGCCGAAGCGGCACTCGAGACCATGGTGTACGCCCAGGACCGCCTCGACGCCACCCGCGCCCAGCCACCCGCCGAGCGCCTCGGCCTGCTGGGCGTCATCGCCGACGCCATCGACACCGGGGATCTGAGGCCAGCGGAGGGCGCCGGCGTGGTCGTCCTGCTCATCAACGCCGGTACCGAGACCACCGCCAGCCTCATCGCCACCACCATCCGAACCCTGGCCGAGGACCCGGATCTCCAGACGGAGCTACGCCGCCATCCCGACCTCGTCGCGGACGCGCTCGAAGCCATCCTGCGCGACGACGGCCCGTTCCAGTTCCACTACCGCCACGCGCCCGCCGACACCACGCTCGGCGACACGAAGATCCCGAGCGGCAGCCGCCTGATGTTGATGTGGGCAGCCGCCAACACAGCCACGACGGGGCCTCCCGCCGAGGGCGACCGCCTCCCACCACACTTCGCCTTCGGCCGCGGCCTCCACTTCTGCATCGGCGCACCGCTCGCCCGACTCGAAGCCCGCATCGCGATCGAGCAGCTGCTCGCCGCGACCGCGTCGATCGCCCTCGATGCCGACCACCCACCGGTGCGGCGACACAGCATCCTCATTCGCCGACACGCCGCCCTTCCCCTCACCATCGAGACCTGACCGGGCGCGGTCCGGCAGGGCGGCCCGCGCCGGTCCGCCGGTGCCGCTCACCCACCGTCGCACCTGCGGCGGTGACCTTCGCCAGTGCACGGAACGGGACGTGGGCGCTCCCACCCGGCCTCCCTACGGAAGCTCAGCCGCCGCCGTCGAACGTGTAGCCGTAGGGACAGGAAGCTCCGGTGGGTCCACCGGTTCCCCCTTGGAGGTGCGCGTACCAGCGGCCCACGACGTGGCGCCAGCACGCGCCCCCGCCACCCGAGTGCAATCCCCGGCTGTCGTAGCTCAAGCTCGGCTGCGTCGAGCCCGGCGGGCGAAGGAGCTCGTAGATGCCCCAGCCCTCGGCTGGGATTCCCCCGACGCACACCTGCGCCCACGGCCCCTGCGAGGCGAGCGGGCCCAGGTCGCCGGGAGTCGGGGCGAGACACGTGTGGGGCTGGGTCGTGGCGATGACATGTCGGGCAGTCGCCGTCGCGGGGCCGACGTTCGCTCGCAGGGTCACGAACGCAGCCGGAACCGGAACCCAGATCCGCCAGGCGACGAGCGCGCACGCGACCGCGAGGGTCACCCCGACTCCGAACAGGACCCGACGGCCGAGACCTGAAGCGCACCACGCGGCCGCCAGCCCGGCCGGTACGCCGATCGCCACCACGAGCCACCACGTGGACACCTCGATCGCCGACATCCACCAGGTCAGCGCCGCGGTGGCCGTGAGCGCCACCGCGAACGCAACCACCAGGCGACCCGCGAGACGCCCGTACCTGCTGATCGGCGGACTCGGTTGGTACTCCGTCGCCGCCACCACAGCATCGAGGCTAGTCATCACCCGACCGCACAGCTGCACCACCGCCACCCAGCTCGGGCGGTCATGAGTGCCTACTCGACGTGGAGAACCTCATCCAGGCCGGTGATGGCCAACAGGCGCACCGCGGTCTCGGTGGGTCGGCGGATCACCAACCTCCCCCCTCGTTCTTCGAGGGCCTTGTGGGCGGCGATGATGACTCGGAGCCCCGACGAGTCGATGAAGCGCAGGTCACCGAGGTCCAAGACGATCGTGGCACCGGCGGTGGACCTGGCGTCGATCATCCCCTCGAGGTCGGGAGCCGTGTGCGGGTCGAGCTCGCCGGCCACCGCTATGACGACCGCGTCGTCGGCCTCGGAGGTGGTCAGCTCCAGCGCATGCTCCCCATCGGCCATGGCGCCACCCTACCGGCCGACCTCTGCGTCGGTCAGACGGTGGAACGGCCACGCAAGACCATGATCAGCAGCACGACGAGCAAGATCAACACGATGGTTCCGACACCGATGTACATGGGTTCCCCCTCATCTGTTGGTGACCGGTTCCTACCCCGATGCGGCCGAGCCGGGTCAGCTCAGCCGAGACGAGGCGGTCAGCGCGGGGCTGGACGGTCTCGGGGGTCGGGTCAGGCGGGCTCGACGCGGACGACGACCAACGCGACGTCGTCGGCGCGATAGGGATCCGAGACCCGCTCGACCAATGCCGCTTCGATCTCGTCAGCGATCATCTCGGCCCCGCCCGTGTGCTGCAACCGGGCGATCTGTTGGGTGAAGTCCTCGACGCTGAGGCCGAACGGCGGCGGCAGGTCGGTCACCCCGTCGGTGTAGAACACGACGAACTCGCCGGGGCCGAGTCGGGTCTGGTGGAGGTGCACCGGGGCGTCGTCGAAGACGCCGAGAAGACGACCCGGCCTCCCCAAGGTGTGAGCCGTCCCACCATCCGCGTGGATGGCGAGCGGGTGGCCGGCAGACACCACATCGAGGAGCCACGTGCCGTCGGGGTGAGCCGTGAGCGTGGCGTAGCAGGCGGTGCAGAACAGGTCGCGGTTGGAGAGCGCGATGGCCTGGTTCAACCACTCGATCACCTCGGCGTGGTCACGTCCGTGGCGGGCCGCGGCGCGAACGGTGTGGCGGGCGATGCTGCTGAGTGCTGCCGCGTTGGGCCCAGTTCCGCAGCAGTCCCCGATGAGGATGGCCCAGGTCCGGTCGTCGAGGGCGAAGACGTCGTAGAAATCCCCGCCCACGGCGCTGGGCCCCGCAGGCAGGTAGCGCACAGCCAGGTCGATGCCGGGCACCTCGGGCAGTCGGGGCGGCAGCAGGGCGCGTTGGAGGACCTCGGCGAACTCACGGTGCTGGTCGTTCAGCCAGGCGCCCTCGAGCGGTTCGGCCAGCCGATCGGCGACAACCTCGGCCAGGGCCACATCGTCGGGCTCGTAG
This sequence comes from uncultured Microthrixaceae bacterium, assembly GCA_963785815.1. Classification (GTDB taxonomy): domain Bacteria; phylum Actinomycetota; class Acidimicrobiia; order Acidimicrobiales; family Acidimicrobilacustridaceae; genus UBA4742. The sequence goes on along the minus strand of CAWAWN010000003.1, from coordinate 984,251 downwards.
TGGCGGCCGGACTCGGCGGAGACGAACTGCATCGCCCCGACCAAGCGTTCCTTGGTGCGGATCGGCACGGTGATGACACTGGTGAGAGCCAGGGCCTCGAGGATGGCGCGGGCCTCATCGTCGCCGAAGGGTGACTGGGCGATGGCGTCGTCGAACATGGAGGGGTCGCGCACCGAGAAGACCTCGGTCTCGCCCGACCGGATCACGGCGGGCACCCCGATCGAGCCGCTGGGGTTGTAGGGATGGCGCGTCTGCAGGTCGAGCGCCCAGGCCACCTTGGCCGGATCGACGTGGGCGACCACCACCTCGGGGTCGCCGCCGCTCTCGGGCAGGTAGTGGATGGAGCACCAATCCCCCAGGGCCGGCACCGCGGCGGCCGCCACGTTCGCCATCAGCTCCCGGTGGGTGGTGGCGTTGAGCGCCGACTCGGACAGCGCAGCCAGGAACTCCAGCTCGTCGTGGCGACGATGCTCGCGGGCGGCCAGGCGCAGCCGCACCAGGGCCTGTGCCGCTTGGCCGGCGATGGCCTCGACGAACAGGATCTCCTGAGCCGTCGGCGGGGCGTCGTAGCCGAGGCTGATCGCGCCGAGCGCCATGCCGGCCAGCGCCAGCGGGACCGCGACGAACCCGGTCGTGGCCCGCGGCGCGCCAACCAGACCGGAGAAGTTGCGCTCCGACTCGGCCAGCGAGCTCTCCTGGATCGTGCGTCGCTCGCGGAAGGCGACCGCAACCGGGACGTCTGCTGCGTAGCTCAGGCGCTCGAACGCACCGGCCATCTCCTGGGGCATGCCGACCTGAGCGACCAGCTCGAGGGTCTCGGTCTCGGGGCGGGCCAACCAGCACCCCCGGGTGGTGGCGATGCCGGGTGGGTCCAGCAGTCCGAGGACGATGGCCACGACATCGTCGGAGGTCTCCGCGGACGTGAGCTCGGCCGTGACCCGTTGGAGGCGTTCGAGGCGGCTGGCGAGCCACTCGGTGTCCTCGCTCACCGCTGATCGCCCCTCATGGGCAGCCCCTTCGGCCATCCGGGCGGCATCGCCGGACAGTAGACGAACTCGCCCACGCAGACCGCGGCGACGCGGCCGGCGACGACCGAGCACCTACCGGCCGCGCAGGACGGCCCACACGGTCTTGTGCTGGCTGGCCAGCTCCGTCCCCCACTCCTCCGCCAGGGCGTCGACGACGTGGAGCCCGAACCCGCCTCGCTCGTTGCCGGTGACGAGCCGGGGACGGCCCGGTCCGTCGTCGTCCACCTCGATCCGGATGTGCCCACCAACCAGTCCGGCGCGCAGTTGGACGGACCCGGCGACGGCGACCGCGTTGGCCACGAGCTCGCTGGTCACCAGCGCGGCGTCGGCGAGACGTCGCCCGTCGACCTGGCGGTCGGTGAAGTACTCGGTGAGCGCGTCGCGGGCGCGAGCAGGGCTCTCCGGGGCCGCCGGAAGGTCCGCGATCGAGGCGAGGATCCCGGCCTGCCAGCTGGAAGGGATGCCGTCCATGACTGGGCTCTACCCAGCCCGCAGGCAGATGTGCGGAGGGCCGGTGATGCCTTGGGCGAAGTCCACCGGACACCACGGTCCACGCCAGCCGGTCGAGGCGTCGAGGGCGAGGAGCTCGGGGGCGTCGGCCACGACGGTGGGGACGGATCGGTCGTGCCCGTCAGTCGATCGGAGATCGATGGGGGTGGCCATCGGATCACAGTCGACGGGATCCGCCGGTGGGCTGCGGTGGCGAGTCGGATCGGGCTCGGGCGGCTGCGCCCAGCACGGTCCCGTAGACCAGCCCGCCCAGCAGGCCGACGCCGCCCAGCACGCCCGCCCGCTCCCAGGTGCCGCCGATCCCCCAAGGCAGGAGACCGACTGCGGCGAGCAGGAGGCCGAACGCCAGCCCGCAGATCACGCCCAGAGCCAGCCCCCGGCGTAGGTCGCGGCGGGGTCCGATCGGGGTCATGTCCTCGGTGTCCTCGACCTGGCGGGCCAGGTCGGTCGGCTGGGCGGGCTCGACCGAGCCGCCGCTGCGGTGGTACTCGAACGAATGCTCCTGGGTGAGGCCGCGCGCGCCGCGACCGGCATAGGGATCTGCCATCCCGCACCTCCTCGGTTCGGTCCCCCTCGGAGACCTCTACCCATCGACGGCCCAGCGATGCGGTGCAGCTCGGCTGCGGCGGCCTCGCGAGCGGCCCCGTCATCGGCGGGACCCATCCAGGCGCGCGGCCAACCAACGGGCGTCGGTGTAGGCGTGACCTGCTTGGTCGTTGTTGAAGTAGGCGTACACGTCGCATCCCTGAGCCAGCAGGTCGGTGAGGCGGTCGGCCACCGGACGGAGCCGCCGGCCGGTGTAGCGACCTCGGTAGGGGTGGTGGGTGGCATCGGGACCGTGGAAGCGCAGGTAGGCCCAGTCGGTGGTGAGGACGGGTTCCCGGAAGGCATGGGCGTCGTGCAGGTCGTGGACGCACAGGGCGGCGTGGTGGTCGGCCAGCACCCGGTAGGTCTCGTCGTGGCGCCAGCTCGGGTCTCGCAGCTCGACGGCCAAGCGATGGCCCCGGGGCCACGCGGCCAGGAACTCGTCCAGCCGAGCGACGTTGCGCCGCCAGTGCGGCGGCAGCTGGGCCAACGTCGGCCCCGCCGATCGGCCCAGCGCCTCCAGACGGCTCAGGTGGTTGGCCAGCCAGCGTTCGGGATCGGCCAGCTTCTTGCGGTGTGAGGCGTACTGGCCCAGCTTCACCGCGTACACGAACCCCGGTGGCGCCTGCTCGCCCCACCCCCGGGCGGTGGCGATGGCGGGGAGTCGGTAGAAGGTGGTGTTGAGCTCGACGCTGTCGAGGTGATCGGCGTACCAGCCGAACCAGCGCTTCGCGGCCAGATCCTCGGGGTAGACGGCACCCCGCCAGTGCGGGTAGTTCCAGCCCGAGCAGCCCACATGGGCCTGCCCACGGCGGACGTTCACGACACCCCGGCCCGGGCCCGCCGCCGAGCCTCGGCTCGCCGCTCTGCCGAGCCGACGCCGGACGGCTGGCGAGGCCGCAGATCCCGGCGGCTGCGCCGGCGCAACAGGATCGGGTACAGGACGACGGTGGCGGCGGTGAAGCTGAACCACTGGATGGCGTAGGTCAGGTGGGGTCCGTCTCCCAGCGCCGGAGCTGGCACGGGCTGGGGCCCCGACGGGTCGGCAACCGGGGGCTGCTGGTCGAGCACCACGGGCAGGACCGGACCGGGGAGCTGGTCGGCCAGGCGGCCGAGATCCAGGCGGTGCAGGTCGACGAGTGCACCGGTGGCCGGATCGCGCAGCCCCTCCGTTCGAGTCTGCGTCTCGGCGAGCAGACCGGACACCGTCACCGGACCCCGGCGGGGTGGGTAGGCGGCGAGGGCGGCGTCGGCGCGGGCCGAGCGGGTGGATCCGGGCCCCGCCAGGTTCGGCGACCAGGCGTCGTAGGGGATGGTGCCGCGGTTGACCACCACCACGGTGCCGTCGGCCAGCACGAGGGGCGTCGCCAACCACCAGGCGGCGTTCCCGTCCGCATCGGTCTCGGGCCCCACCACCACCTGGTCCGCCGCATCGAAGGTGCCGGTGGCCTCGACGCGGCGGTCGAGCTGGCGGTCGGCCACGGCCACCGGGGTGGTCGGTGAGATCAGCCGGTCGACCGGGACGGGCGACTCGGCCATGCGGGCGGCCAGCATGGCGTTGATCCGGCGCCGACCTTCCAGGCGGTGCACCTGCCACAGGCCGAGCCCCACCATGGCCACCACCATCAGGCCGACCAACAGGTGGGAGGCCAGCCACGGCGGCTCGACCAGGAAGCGCCACGACCCCGACCCCGACTGGATCCAGCGCGGTCGGGGTAGGACCACGTCGTGGTCGGTCGCGTGGCGCGGTGGTTCGACGATCGCCTGGGAGCGTCCCGGTTCGCCCGGACCTCGCTCGACAAGGTGTTCCCCGACCACTGGTCGTTCCTGCTGGGCGAGGTGGCCTTCTACAGCTTCATCGTGCTGGTGGCCACCGGGCTGTTCCTGACCTTCTTCTTCGAGCCCAGCCAGCGCCAGGTCATCTACCACGGCTCCTACCGACCCCTCGACGGGGTACCCATGTCGGCCGCCTTCCAGTCGACGGTTCGGCTCAGCTTCGACGTCCGGGCCGGCCTCGTCATCCGCCAGATGCACCACTGGGCCGCGCTGGTGTTCCTGGCTGCCATCGTCACCCACCTGGGCCGCATCTTCTTCACGGGCGCCTTCCGCCGGCCTCGGGAGCTGAACTGGCTGGTCGGGGTGACGATGCTGCTGTTGGCCCTGGCCAACGGGTTCAGCGGCTACTCGTTGCCCGACGACCTGTTGTCGGGCACGGGTCTGCGCATCGCCTACTCGGTGGTGCTGTCCATCCCCTTCGTCGGGACCTGGCTCGCGTTCCTGCTCTTCGGCGGCCCGTATCCCTCCCAGCAGATCATCAGCCGCCTGTTCGTGCTCCACATCCTGGTGGTGCCCGTCGCCATCGCCACCCTGTTGGGCGCGCACCTGGCCATCATGTGGCGCCAGAAGCACACCCAGTTCCCCGGTCCGGGCCGCACGGAGCACAACGTCGAGGGCACCCGCCTGTGGCCGGCCTACGCGGCCAAGAGCGTGGGGTTGTTGCTGCTGGTGGCCGCCGTGCTGGCTGCCCTGGGCGGCCTGGTCCAGATCAACCCGGTCTGGCTGTGGGGCCCGTACGACGCGACCCGGGTCACCACCGCCGCCCAGCCCGATTGGTACGTCGGCTTCCTGGAAGGTGCGCTGCGGCTGGCGCCGCCGTGGAGCTTCACCGTCTTCGGCCACACGGTGTCCGAGCTGTTCCTGCCCGCCGTGGTCCTGCCGGGGCTGACCTTCGTGCTGCTCTACCTGTGGCCGTTCCTCGAGCGCCGGGTCACCGGAGACCGGGCCGAGCACAACCTGCTGGACCGCCCCCGCGACCGGCCGGTGCGCACCGGGATCGGCGTCGGCGTGCTGGCCTTCTACACGGTGCTGACCCTGGCTGGGGGCCAGGACATCGTCGCCCAGCACCTGGGTGTGTCCATCGCCTCGGTCACCACCACGCTGCGCATCGCCCTGCTGGTGGTACCACTCGTCTCTGGCCTGTTGGCCTGGCGGATCTGTCATGACCTGGCCGCCGGCGACGCCGAGGAGGACACGCCCGGCAACGAATCCCCGACGGTCGAAGACGCCCCGACCGCCCCGACCACCCCGACCGGCGAGGACGCCCCGACCGACGAGGGCGCCCCCGAGCTGGCCGGAGCTGCGCCGGCCAGCTCGGCGCGTTCCAGGCGGCGCAGCCAGACGGCGAAGGCGCCCACACCCACCGCCAGCGACATGGCACCGCCGTAGGCCCACATGATCACGCCGGCCAGCTGTTGGTCGGCCAACGCCGTCGCCGTGGTGTGGCCGAACGCGTAGAGGGGGTAGAGCGGATCGGGGCTGAGGATCAGGGCGGCCCCGATGGCGATGGCGCCGAGCGAGTCGATGAACACGGCCAGCACCGCCAACCCCGACGCCCGGCGTCGGGCCGCCAGTGCCACCCAGAAGAACGCGGTGGCCGTGATCACGAAGGTGGCGTGCTCGACCAGGTGCAGGCCCGGGTGCTGGGCCGCGGCCTGGTAGGGGCGGGTCAGGTGCCAGCCGCCCATGGCCGCCAGCTGCACGACCAGGGCCAGCGCGAGCCATTGCGGCCAGCGGGGCCCGGCCAGTTCGCGTCGGATCGGCCGCCAGCGGCGCAGGACCGCGCGGCGATGGCGAGCCGGCAGCGCCCAGGCCGTGACCGGGAGCAGCTCGCCCAGGGCCAGCAGGGGCGCGGCCAGGGCCAGCAGGACCACGTGTTGGGCCATGTGGCCGGCCAGGGTGCGGTCGGCCCAGGGGTCGACGGGCGGGTTGGTGACGACCACGACCAGCACCAGACCGCTGGCCCCGGCCAGCGCCGGTCCGGTGGTCACCAATCGCCGACCGGGGGCGGTGGCCCACAGCCGGTCCAGGCCGACCAGGTAGGCGACGGCCAGCACGCCGACCAACAGGTCACCGATCAGGGAGACCACGTCGACCACCTCCTCGCCAACCGCTCCGGCGGGCCGGCGCTCAGTAGGTGGTGCACGAGCTCAGCACCACCACGTAGCTGCCCTCCCACAGGATGAGCAGCAAGGAGATGATCCCGACCGACAGGCCGAACAGGCCCAGGAACCGTTGGCGGTTGCCGGCGTCGTCGGGTTCGCCGCTGCCGGTCCCGCCGGCCAGCATCTTCGCCGACCACCAGATGGCCAGGCCCGTGCCCAGCGCCGTCACCACGGTCACCGCCTGCATGACCCAGCGCACGTCGGGGTGGGCGCAGCTGGCGGGCACCAGGGAGGCGTCGACCACCAGGTGGACCATCCACCAGCCGATGCCGGCCAGCACCGCGTACCAGCGGCGCAGCCCCCGGATCGATGATCCACGCGGGTTGCCCGTGGTGGTCGAGCCCGCGGCGTCCAGGCCACCACCGGCGTCGGCGGCGTAGGGAGAGAGCTCGACGTCGCTCATCCGTGTCCCCCGAGGTGGGTCGACAGGTAGAGCGAGGCGAACACGGCCAGCCACACCGCGTCCACGAAGTGCCAGTAGATCCCGAACACCCGCAGGGTCAGCGTGGTGCGCGACGTGATCCGCCCGGTCCAGGCCTTGGCCTGGACGACCGCGCTCATGACCAGGGCGCCCAGCACGTGCAGCCCGTGCAGCGAGGTGATGATGATGAACAGCGAGGCGTAGGTGTTGGTGTGCAGCCCGAAATCCAGGTCCAGGTACTCCAGCACCTGGTTGGCCAGGAAGGCGGCGGCCATCACGAAGGCCAGGGCCAGCCAGCCCCGCAAGGCCGACTGGGCGTCGCGTCGAGCAGCGTGCTCCGCCAGCACGATGGGCAGGCTGGACCCGATCAGCAGGACGCTGAACAGGGCGGGGCGCAGCAGGTCCGGCGGGGCGATGCCGCCGGTGGGCCAGGTGTCGGCCATGGCCCGTATGAAGAAGTAGGCCGACAGCAGGCCCAGGAAGATCATGGCCTCGGTGGTGACCAGCATCATCATCCCCCACCACGCTGGCGGTCTCGATCCCGCCTCGCCCGGCACCGACGGCACCGGCACCCGCAGGCCGGGCCCGACCAGGTCGACGCCGTCGACCGCGGGACCGCCGGCCGAGCCGAGCGTCGGGTCGAGCGTCGTCATGCCAGGTCCGCCTCGGTGCGCCACGTCCAGCGGGCGACGCCCACCAGGACCACGACGATCCCCAGCACCACCACCAGTGGCGTCCACACGAGCAAGCCCACGAAGAAGGCAGCGGTGCCCAACCCGGCCACGAAGGGCAGGTACGTGGGTCGGGGGATGCGCAGCAGGCCTTCCGCACGGGTGGCCAGGCCACTGGTGACCGGCGTCTCGCGGGCCACCGCGCCCGCCGGACCGAAGCACTCGATGACCCGGTCGTCGGGCTCGGCGCGGGCCGTCGAACCGGTCTCGCCGTTCTCCGCGGCGCCAGCCGGGCGGTCCGGGGCGGCCCGGGTGCCGCCGGACGAGGAACGGCTCAGGTGCGGGTAGGCCGGTTCGACCGGGCCGTCCCACAGGGGGTGGCGACCCGTCACGAGCGGGATCTCGGTGAAGTTCCACTCGGGGGTGGGCGAGGCGGTGGCCCACTCGAGGCTGTCGGCGCCCCAGGGGTCGGGCCCGGCGACCTCGCCCCGGCGTCGTGACCAGATGACGTTGACGACGGTCAGCAGGGTCCCGGCCCCGAACAGGAAGCCGCCGACGGTGGCGATCAGGTTGGCCGTGTCCCAGCCCAGGCCGGCCTGGTACGTGTAGACCCGCCGGGGCATCCCCCACAGGCCCAGCAGGTGCATGGGGAAGAAGGTGACGTTGAAGGCGATCACCATCACCCAGAAGTTCCACTTCCCGAGCCGCTCGTCCATGAGCCGGCCGGTGACCTTGGGGAACCAGTAGTAGACGCCGGCGAAGACCGGGAACACGACGGCCCCGTTCAGCACGTAGTGGAAGTGCGCCACGATGAAGTAGCTGTCGGTCACCTGGGTGTCGAAGGGCAGGACCGCCACCATCACCCCCGACAGCCCGCCGATCAGGAAGATGAACATGAAGCCCATCGAGAAGAGCATGGGCGTGTTCCACCGGATGGGTGAGCCCCACATGGTGGCGATCCAGGCGAAGAACTGGATGCCGCTCGGGATGGCGATGATCAGGCTCACCGCCGAGAAGAACGACAGGGCCAACACGGGCAGGCCGGTGGCGAACATGTGGTGGATCCACACGCCGAAGCTGATGAAGGCGATGGCCACCAGCGCGCTGACCACCCACACGTAGCCTGACAGCCGCCGTCGGGAGAAGACCGGGATGATCATCGACATCATCCCGATGGCCGGCAGCAGCAAGATGTAGACCTCGGGGTGACCCCAGAACCAGAACAGGTGCTGGTACAGCAGGGCGCTGCCCCCCCGGGTGGTGTCGTAGAAGGCGGTGCCGGCCCGCCGGTCGGCCTCGAGCAGGGCGGTGGCCAGGGTCAGGCTGGGGAAGGCGAACAGGATCATGAAGGCCATGGCCAGCAGCGACCAGACGAACAGGGGCAGCCGGTTCACGCTCATGCCCGGCGCCCGGTACTTGAAGGTGGTCACGATGAAGTTGATGGCGCCCGTGGTGGACGAGATGCCGACGAAGAGCACGGCCAGGGCCCAGAAGTCCAGGCCCAGCCCCTTCGAGTAGGTGCTCTCGTTGAGCGGCGCGTAGGCGAACCAACCCCCGTTGGGCGCGGAGCCGACCAGCACGCTCGAGTACAGGAAGATCCCCGAGAAGACGAAGCACCAGTACCCGAAGGCGTTGAGCCGGGGGAAGGCCATGTCCCGGGCGCCGATCTGCAGGGGCAGCAGGTAGTTGCCGAACCCGGCCAGCACCGGCGTGTTGAACAGGAAGATCATGGTCGTCCCGTGCAACGTGAACAGGTCGTTGTAGGCGTTGGCGCTGACCAGCGTCTCGCTGGCCTGGGCCAGCTGGGAGCGCATGCCCAGCGCCTCGCTACCAGCCAGGAAGAAGAACACGAAGGCGGTGACCACGTAGCGCAGCCCGATGCGCTTGTGGTCCACGGTGGTCAGGAAGCCGATCAGGCCTGGTCGATCGCGCCAGATCTCCTCCAGCTCGTCCTCCAGGGACGGCGGTCCCGGCGGTTCGGCGGGAGCCGGCGTCGGTCGTTCGATCACGGCCACGGGCGCGCTCCTCTCGTCTGCGGGCCGGGCCTGGCGCCGCGGCTCATCGCTGCGCCTCCAGGTAGGCGACGATGGCGTCGACCTGGCCGGCCGGCAGCTCGCTGGGCGGCATGTGCACGCCGGGCTTGACCGCACCCGGGTCGCGGATCCACGCGGCCAGGTTGGCCGGGTCGTTCGTCACCACCCCGGCTCCGAGCGTGGAGCGCGAACCCAGATCGGTGAGGTCGGGGCCGGCGGTGCCACGGGCCGTCGTGCCGGCCACGGTGTGGCACCCAGCGCACGAGTCGGCCTCGAAGTCGGCTCGACCGGCTCGGGTCAACGCCGTGGTCGGCTGAGCGGGGGGCCGGCGGTGCTGGGCCAGCCAGGCCCGGTAGGCGGCGGGGGTCTTCGCCTCGACGAAGAAGTTCATGTTGGCGTGCTGGATCCCACAGAACTCGGCGCACATGCCCCGGAAGGTGCCGGCCACCGAGGCCGTGAAGCGCACGACATTGGTCTGGCCGGGGATCACGTCCACCTTGGCCGCCAGCTGGGGGACCCAGAAGCTGTGGATCACGTCGCGCGAGGTCAGCGCGATCTCCACCGATTGGCCCACCGGCACGACGATCTCGTTGGCAGTGGTGATGCCATCTGGTTCGTGCACCGCCCAGTACCACTGGACAGCCTCCACCCGGAGGTGGACATCGGCGTGGGGCGAGCCCCAGATCTGGCGGGTGGCGACGATGGTGACCACCCCGGTGGCGAGGAGGATGACCAGGGGGATGGCCACCCCGCCGGTGGCGATGAACCGGTCGTCGGAGGTCCCCAGGGGCCGAGCGACGTTGCGAAGGCTCAGGTCCTCGGTCCCGCCCTCGTCGGCCGGGCGGGCGTCGCGACCCCGCACCACGCCGACCACGGCCAGCCCCACCACGGCCACGAACACGAACAGGGCCAGCCCGAACAGGATCCACCACACCACGGCGATGCCATGGCTGGCGGGCCCCTTGGGGTCGAGCAGATCGGGTTGGCCCGCACCGCCGGGCGCGGTGGTGGCCGCCAGCAGGAGCGCGCCGGCGGTCATCGAGGCCGATCCCACCAGGCCGGCCCGATGGGGTCGGACAGATCACCGTCGGCTACCACGTAGCCGTCGGCGTCGACGCTGAGGGGCAGCTGGGGCAGGGGGCGAGCGGCGGGGCCCTGCACCGGTTCGGCCCCGTCGAGGACGTCGAACGACGACTGGTGGCACGGGCACAGCAACTGGTGGGAGTCAGCCAGGTACAGGCTGACCGGGCAGCCGGCGTGGGTGCAGACCTTCGAGTAGGCCAGCAGGCCATCCGGGCTCCACCCTCGTCGACCCCTACGAGGCCGGATGCTGCGGGCATCGACGCGCACGAGGGCGACCTGACCCTGGGCCGAGCCGGGCTGACCCTGGGGGAACACGGTGACCAACCCGCCGAGCGGGACCTGGGATGCCTTGACCGGCCGACCCTGCGAGTCGATGAGCCGCAGCCCCCGGCGCCACGGTGACGCGGCCAGGGACTGCCCGGGGCTCGGGCCCAACGAGCGCAGCGGGAACAAGAGGGCCACCCCGAAGGCGCCGGCCGCGCCCGCCAGCATCCCCCACAGGAGCCGGCGTCGGCCGATGGCCTGGTCGCGGTCGAGGGAGGTCTCGAAGGCCTGGCGCTCGGCCGGGCTGGTGCCGAGGGGGTGGCGGTGTTCCCGAGCTGGGCCGGTGTCGAGCAGGTGTCGACCCCAAATGACCAACGCCACCCCCAGCCCGCCCAGGGCGACGAACAGGGCGATGCCCTCCACCTGGGTCTGGCCGCCTCGGGCGTAGGTGATCCCGAGGGTGACCGAGCCGGCGATGCTCACGGCGAAGGCCAGCACCGACACCCGAGCGGCGTGGCGCTGGCGGTCCAGCTCGGCCGCGTCGATCGGCGTGGCCGAGGTCGGAGCCGGCGCCTCGCCCGACGACTCCTCGAGGGCGTGGGCGGGGCGGTAGCCCTGGGGGTCGTCGGTCACGCTCGACGCCGCCGTTCGATGAGCACCGTGGCCACGATCAACCCGCCCAGCCCCACCACCACCGCCACCGCACCCTCGGGCAACGGGCCGAGCCGATCCAGCGCCAGGCCACCCCGGTCGTCGGGGTGCCGCAGCTGCTGGACGTAGGCGGTCACGTCGTCGAGCTGCTGTTGGTCGAGCGCGGCCTGGCCGAACACCGGCATCGGGCTCGGACCTCCGCGCACCGCCTCACCCACCTGCAACGGGGTCGAGTCGCGCAGGTCGGGAGCCTGGGTGTCGAGCAGCGCCCCTCCGCTGCCCGCCGCCGAATGGCACGGCGCGCAGTTCAGCTGGAACAGCTGCAGCCCGTGGCCGAGGTTGGCGTGGGCGAGGTCGACGTTCGGGATCGGCGGACCACCCCGACCGAAGGTGGCCACGTAGCGCACCAGCGCGGCTCGAGTGGCCGAGTCGTAGGCCGGGGCGTGCCGTTCGACCTTCGAGTCGGGGGAGGCCAGCGGCATCCGGCCCGTGCTGAGCATGTAGTCGGTCAGGGCCGTGCCCACCCCGACCAGACGCGGACCGCGACTCGTCCCCTGGCCGGATGCCCCGTGGCAGGTGGCGCAGTCGCGCTGGTAGATCGCCTGGGTGCGTGCGCCCACCTGGCCGGCACCCCGACTGGAGCCCTCGGGGGTGGTGCTTCGCAGCTGGACCGCGAAGGCGACTATCCACAGCGCGAGCACCGGCCCGGCCACCAGGCTGCCGCCTCGTGCACTCACGGGTCCTCCGGCGGTTCGACCTGCCCGCCGGTGCCCCACCGCGGGCGCCCGACCCGCGGCCGGGCGCCGGGTCTCTACCCCGATCCGGTGTGGCTATGCGCCCGAGCGGGCGATCGCCGCGTGGCCGTCGGGTGCGGGGCGAGCGCCGCATCTCGGGAGAGATCACCCGCCTCACCGTCCTTCGGAGCTCTTGCACCGCCCACCAGGCCACCGCCTTGGCGGCGGAACGGACGACCGCTCGGGCCCGGGCCGGGGACACGCGCACAGCCAAGGCAGCTGCGTCCACCACGAAGGACGAGTTGGTGGCCGAAGCGCGCCGCGTCGGGATCGCGGGGCGATCCACGATGAACGGCGATCCACGATGAACAAGGGCGAGCTCATCGACGCCCTCCGCAACCACTGAAGGAGGGCAACGCGGCCGCGGTCGCCAGCGCGGCCGCCCGCCGATCGGCCTCGCGGGGAGGGCCGGCGAGCGCCCGTGGGTAGAGGTGGTGAGCCAGCACGACGTTCAACTCGACGCCGCTGATCATCACCTGGCCGACCAGGGCCAGCCAGGCCAGCAGGGCGATGACCAGGGCGAAGGTCCCGTACACCGGGCCCCAGTGCACCACTTCATGGCGGATGAACGCGGCGGCGATCCACTGCAGGACCGTCCACCCCACCGCCGTCGCGAGCGCGCCGGGCCAGTGCTGCCACCAGTGCTCACGCTGGCCCGGACTCAGCGCCGCGAACAGCCCTGCGACCACCAGGGTCAACGCGCCCACGCAGACCCCGAGCGCCAGCCCCCGACCCACAACTGGAATGGCCGACACGGTGACGATGACGCCCGACACCAGGGCCCAGGCCACCAGCAGCAGCCCGAGCGCCACCACGATGATGAGCGACCGGGCCCGTGCGGCCAACCCACCGGAGCGCTCCACCTTCGGGATCCCCCATACCGTGGCTGACGCGTTCTGCGCCGCCACCAGCACCGCGAGTCCGGCCAGGACGGCGAACACCAACAGCAAGGCCAACCCGGCCGCGGAACCGTGCAGGGTGCCGTGGCGGAGCTGGTCACCCAACACCGGCAACTGGCCGACCAGACCATCGGTGACCCGGCGACGGAGCGACGGATCGTGCGCGGTCGCCCGCCCGAGGATCCAGGTGAACGAGACCAGCAGGGGAAGGGTGGACATGAGCAGGTAGTGCCCCACCAGCGCTCCGAGATAGGTGGCCTGGTCGTCCTGGCGCTTCCTCGACAACCCGATCGCCACCGCCAACCACGCGTGTCGGGCCTGGACACCATCGAGCCGCACGCGCCAGGCAGCCGGTGATCGCCGACCAAGGACGTCCTGCGCATCTGCCGGGAACCTGCTCTGCCGGGCTTGGGCACCACCACCGTCCATATGTGCCCCCTACCCCGTTGGAGATGGCGTCCCAACGCGGGCCCTGCGCAGCTTCCAACGGTCCGCCCGGGCACCCCGAGCCACGCCCTCGAAGAAGCTCTGAGCCGGACCCGGCCCCCTAGGTCAGGATGCCGTCGTGATCGTGGAAGAGCGATCCGAGGTGGAAGGTGTCGGGGTCGATGGGCGCCGGCCCCCGCCGGATCCGGGCCAGGTCCCCGACGATCACGACCTCGGACACGATCTGTCGGTGGGCGATGTGGACCAGAATGAGCTCGAACACCAGCTTGAGCAGCCCCGGATCCTCCTCGACGCGTTGCTCAGCGGGGCTGACCGGTGGCGCCGGCTCGGCGTCGTAGATCTCGCCGCCGTCCAGTGCGTTGGCTTCCTCGAACCTGGGATGCGACGGGTCTGCTCGGACCCGTCCGACCGCAGACGCCATGGCCCGTTCCAGGGCGGCGCGTTCGTCGGATGGCGGTCCCGTCAGCACGTCGTGGAAGTTGTTGGCCGTCTGCTGACGCCACGACCAGTCCTCGATCACGTACTCGCCGCCTGGGCGGAGGTGGGGGAACAGCGTCTCGAACGCGGCGATGGTCTCGTCGCGGAGGTGGGATGCGTCATCGATCACCAAGTCGAGGGGTTGATCGCCGAACTCATCCAGAACGATCTGGGCCACGGTTGCCCGATCGGCCTGGTCAACCCCGAAGTACGGCCGCACCCGGTCCTCCCACCCATCCGCCACGAACGCGGTGAGGGCGACGAGGGGCTCGGCGTCGTATTCGATCGAGACGAGCCGGCGGGGACGAGCGACCAGTGCCGCCAATGCGGTGGAGCCGCCTTGAGCGATGCCGAGTTCGACGATGTTGCCGCCGGAGTACCCGGCCAGGAGGGCTGCGACCGCCTCAGCCTGGGGAATCGACTTGCGGATGTGGAAGTGGTCCGGGGTGGATCCGGGGTGCCAGCTCACCGTGAAGCGCACGTCGGCGACCCGGAAGTCCTCGTCGCTCAGGCGCTCGATCGATGGCCCTGGGGGCTCGCAGAACTCGATCCACGCAGCGTACAGGGGGCTGCACAGGGGGCGCGGCAAGGTCTACCCCAGGGACGATCCCGCGCGGGTCTGCCTGGGACACGGACGGTCTGCGGGCGATCAAGCGCACGACCGAGGTCGAGGTGCTGCGGCCGTGGATCCGGTAGATGTGGCCGTCCGAGCCCAGCGGCCCTTGGCGCGAACCGGATACCAACCAGCTGTGCTCCCTCGTCCTACATGGCTCCGGGGGTGGGGCTCGAACCCACGACAAACGGATTAACAGTCACTCTTAGTGATTCTCAGATAGAGTCATCTGGACCCACCCGGTCGCATACATGCAGGTCATCAGTCATTTTGCGGTCGAAGCCGGGCCTGCCTAGTCCCAACCAATCCCACCCAGACTCACGCTGAGTGCCTCAAATCGTGACCCGCCGTCGTGACCCGTTCGGCGGAGGCGGATCGAGGAGGTTGCGGCGCCGATGGGTACGGGCACCCCGGAGCGTCGGGCCTGGTGATCCCGGCGAATCCATGCCGATCAAGAACCCCGCCGCGACCGATCGCGACGCCACATGGTGCTCCCCCCAGCATCGACGCGAATCCAAGTTTCCTACCGAGCCGCCGCGCAAGGTCAAGGTCAGATAGACCAATCAAGTTCGGCACAGACTTGCCGGTTCCGCTCAGCGGAACCGGCCGACCCTGCACCAACGGTTTCTGGCACCCAAGATCTGGGCTTGGCACAGCTCTTTGGTGAACTCGAATGCCACCCGCGACCCAGTCCCGGCGGCCAAGCCGGAAGTCGATCTACCCGCCCGATAGACGCGTCCACGAGAAGCCGGAGCTCCTTGTCGCTGCAGCCACGCCTGGGAGCCCTATCGCCGGTTAGGTTCCGGTGGGTCGGAAGGGCATTTCGCCGATTGGTGTCACCTGTGCAGGGGGTCTGAAGCGTTATCAAAGGGTGACTGCGGCCGCATGGGAGGGTCCGACCGTCAAATGGACTCCGATGATCAGCGCATCGAGGAACTGTTTACGGACCTGTTCGGGTTGGCTTACAGGGTCGGCTATCGGATCGGCGGCGACGTGACCACAGCCGAGGACGTGGCCGCTGAGACCCTGGCCCGGGCGGTGGTCCACTGGCCTCGGCTGTCCAGCCGAGCACATCGTCAAGCATGGGTTGCCCGTGTAGCCACGAACCTTGCACTTGACGACCTCCGTCGCAGCGGTCGACTCGCTCCTGAGCCGACACGAGGTCCTGCCGACGGCTCCGAGATGGCCACGGTGCGCGTCGCGTTGGCGTCGGCGTTGGCCTTGCTCCCGTCACGACAGCGCCAGGTGGTGGTCATGCGCTACCTGGCCGACATCCCCGAGGCGGAAGTGGCGACCTCTCTGGGCGTCTCTCTGAACACCGTCAAGAAGCATGCATCCAGGGGCGTCAACGCGCTGAGAGAGTCCCTCGGCTCCAAATGGCAGGAGAGCGACTTTGCAGCCGACTGACACATCCGTTCCCGACCCGAATCGGTCCGACGAAGACCTCATCGAGATCATCCACGATCGCGTTGCGCGGCTCCGCACGCGGCGCCGCGTCCGCCTTCGTGCTGGTGCAGCCGGTCTCGCTGCGCTGCTGATCGTGTTGGTCACCGCCATCACGGTGTCAGCTAGCGGTCGAGACTCAACTACGAAGGTGCGCACAGCGGACGAGCCCACCACCGAGTCTGCTACGACGGGATCGACCTCAACGTCGACTACGACACAAGCCACTGCTCCGATCGCGACAGTACCGACCACCCCGGATACTGGACCATCGACCGGACCCACCACCATCCTTCCGACGACCACCCTTCCCATCACCACGATCACCCAACCCCCGTTGTGCTCCAACGCGCAGCTGCTCTACTCGATTAGCACGGACAAGACCAGGTACGCGCTAGGTGAGCCGGTCCGGATCACGCGGACCGTACGCAACCAGGGGCCAACCTGCTGGGACGACGGCACCTTCAACCTCAGGCTTGGCTGCTTTCTTGTGAAGATCACCGACACCGCCGGTCACCTGATCTTCCAGAATGCCTGCCCGGCGTCGGCTGAAGTCGGACCGGTTGACGGTGGGACGGTGACGTCGGCGGCGACAACCTGGCCGCAAGTGGCGTGCGCCGACACCACCGACAGCTGCGCAGCTCCCGTCGCCCCCGCAGGCACCTACACCATCACCACGACCACTCCCGCAGGCAGCGATCTCTCGACGACAGTCACAACCGGCTAGCAGCCCTACGACCACGATGCCCGAACGGCACCTCGGCGCACGCACTGCCTACCGTGAGGCTGATGGACCCGGACCCGGCTCTGAGCACGGCAGTGCTCCTCTACCTCGGCGTCGGCGTCGACCCCATGCCGAACCCTCAGCTTGAACGCCTCATTGGCTACTTCGGTCCCGAGCTGGGAACCCAGCTTCAAGTCCAGGTGGAAGGGCTGAGGTCGGACTTCTTCGAGGTCGATTGGGCCGCAACTAATGAGAGCCTCCAAGAGGCCACGGCCCGAGTTGGCAAGGAACTTCAGACCAGGCGGGCCGACCTGAGCACCGATGCAGTCGAGGCTCTGTGCTGGTGGTTCAGTTGGCTGTGGCGCTGACCGACCGAACGGCACATCGGCACGTGCGTGCGTGCTGCTTGGTCGGGCGCCGACGGCTATTGGCCGAAGCTGTAGCGGAGGTGTTCGTTTATCAGCCGGCTGAGTCGGTAGCGCCGACGTTTCACATCCTCGGCGGGAAGACCAGCCTCGGGACCGAGGAGCACGAAGGTGACCATCGATCCCTCACCGTCGCTCTCGATCTCGAAGCGGATGCGAAGGTCGGGTCGGTCGGTCCAGATGGACGACCAGGTCAACGACTGCGGCTTTTCGCCTTCCAGGATGACCGGCGCAATCTCACCGGACTGGAGCTGGAACCATGGACGCCCTGTCTCGTGCATCGGATCGGACAACTCCTCCCAGATCACCCAAGGAGGTGGCGCCTGGCTTCGGCGCTTCCGAGCAAGTTCGACTAGCGGCGGCGTCACGGCCTCGAAGACTACGAAGGACCGCGCATTGCTCGCATTCAAGTTCGGCCAAGCGTGCCGAACGGCACATCGGTGCCCCCTCGAGATCGCTCCGAGCGCCGGTTGGGTCCGCCGGAAGAGCAGGGATGGCGCCGCCTACGATTACCGAGATGCAGCAGCAAGCGGCGGCGCCCCGGATTTGGCGATTGCGACTCTGCGGAGTCGTTGCGGTGCTAGCGCTTGGCGCTGTCGCGTCCGGCTGCTCATCGGACACGAGGAGTGCGGCACCGCCGGTCAGTCGCACAGCTGCTGTTCGTGCGGTGACCTCGGCCGGGGTGGGGTCGTTGTCGGTTGCGCTTCCGTTCAGCGCTGATCGAGGCGCCCTGATCGTGACCTCTGGCTCGGCACCTGCTGGGTTCACCTCTTCCCACGCCGCCCAGCTCGTCGGCTCCGTCCTCACCAACACCTTCGGCACGTCGTTGGGTAACCCGCTACCGCCGCACCAACTGCTGGCTGGAACCGTCACGCTCAGCGGCCACACGGGGGTCGCACCGCTCACCAAGACGCCTGCATGGGTCTTCATCTACCGGCCCCCCGCCGCCTACACCTGCCTCCCTGCGGGTCGTGTGACCTCCACTACACCACCCCCAACGGCGTCAGGGCTGACCGCGATCATCCTGACCGACCCCTACGCGAGTGACGCCATCACCTACTCAGGTGCAGGAACCGGACCGTGCGGGCCGGACAGCCTCCAACCAGTCGCGGTAACCGGCCCAACGACCCGCTGAGAATCCACCCCTTGCCGCGGGAGTGTCGGATCAACGGTGTAACTGGCCTGGCCTGACAGGCTGGATCCCAGGTGGGGTCTGGCCCGAGAGGACAGGCAGTGACCGAGGTGTCTGAAGTGACGGTAGACGCTGAGCCGCCGGTGGCGGTGGTGTTGGCGCCGCCGGCGGAGCCGGGTGGAGATGCCCGGGTGGAGCTGGCGGCTCGGCTGGTGGAGGAGGCTCAGGCGACCGGGGTGGGTCTGGTCGGCCCGGGGGGCCTGCTTGCTGAGCTCACCAGGCAGGTGCTCGAGCTGGGTCTCGAGGTGGAGATGGCCGAGCATCTCGGCTATGACAAGCACGACCCGGCCGGCCGCGACGGCGGGAACTCGCGCAACGGGACCCGTTCGAAGACGGTGATCACCGAGGTCGGCCCCGTCGAGATCGACGTGCCCCGCGACCGCGACGGGTCCTTCGAGCCGAAGACGGTGCGCAAACGTCAGCGGCGCCTGGAAGGCGTCGACGCCATGGTGTTGTCGTTGTTCGCGAAGGGTCTCACCACTGGGGAGATCTCCGCGCACCTGGCCGAGGTGTACGGCACGGAGGTGTCGCGGGAGACGATCAGCAAGATCACCGACGCGGTCGTCGAGGAGATGGGCGACTGGCTGGTGCGGCCGCTGGATCGGGTCTACCCGGTGGTCTTCATCGACGCCATCCACGTGAAGGTCCGCGACGGCCAGGTCGCCAACCGGGCCTTCTACTGCGCCATCGGCGTCACCGTCGACGGCAAACGCGACATTCTCGGCATCTGGCCCTCCGCTGGCGGCGAAGGCGCCAAGTTCTGGCTGGCGGTGTTGACCGAGATCCGCAACCGCGGCGTCGCCGACGTGTGCATCGTGTGCTGCGACGGCCTCAAAGGTCTGCCCGACGCCATCGTCCAGACCTGCGTGCTGCACCTGATCCGCAACACCTTCCGCTTCGCGGCCCGCCAACACTGGGACGCCATGGCCCGACGGCTGCGGCCCGTGTACACCGCGATCAACGAGGACGACGCCCGAGCCCGTCTCGCCGAGTTCTACGACGAGTGGGCCGAGCGCTACCCCGCCATCCGCACCCTCTGGGACGGGGCCTGGGCCGAGTTCATGCCGTTCCTCGACTATCCCGTCGAGGTGCGCCGCGTCATCTACAGCACCAACGCCATCGAGAGCCTGCACGCCCGCATGCGACGTGCCACCCGAGCCCGGGGACACTTCCCCAACGAGCAAGCCGCGCTCAAGTGCCTCTACCTTGTCGTGCGTAGCCTCGACCCCACGGGCCGAGGCGCCGAGAGATGGATGAACCGATGGAAGCCCGCACTCAACGCGTTCGCCGTCACCTTCGACGGCCGACTCTTTCCGACAGATCAATGACAACCGCCAGCGCCAGTTACACCGTTACCCGGACAGTCCCCTCGGCCATGACCTTCCTGCCTTTCGGCTGCGCCATGCAGTCAAGGTGGCGCTGACCGGAGGAACGAGAGCGATACCGATCCAGAGCGCCTGGTAGCCGTCGCGTCCAGCGCCCTTGGGTGCCCCAGGCAGGGCGGTCAGGGCGAACCACATGATGAAGAGGCCAGCGCAACCTCCGACGGCCACAAGGATGGCGGTGCCGATTGCGTCGTCGCGTCGCTGCCGTTCGGTTGTCTGTCGCGCACCGTCGGTCGGAGGGGGGGGCGGACGGTTCGGCTCCACAGCATCATCATCGGTCATTCGAGGCAGAGCGACAGCCCGGCAGCTCGACCCGCGCCCGAACGGCACGTCGGCGCTCGACAGAGCGCCGGTTTCGTCACACGACTACGACATCGACCAAATCTTCGAGGGCTTCGAAGTCGGCGCCGTTGCGGGTGTACAGCGGCAGACCCGAAGCACAGGCCGTTGCTGCGATGAGCAGATCGACGGCTCTTGCACCACGAGCCTTGCGGCCGGAGGCGGTGACCGCGGCGTAGACCCGTCCGTAGGCGCGGGCCGCTTCGCTGTCGAACGGGAGCGGGTCAAACGCCGCCTCGGCTCGCTGCAGCCGGTCTTGTCGTCGCCCTCGCTCGTCAGCGTCGCTGGCCGCATGGGGGCCGGCGGCGAGTTCCGCCATGGTGACCGCGCTGACGGCCACCTCGAGGGGCAACTTGGACGGGTCGAGTTGGTCGAGATCGATCACGACAGAGGTGTCGAGCAATCCTTGGCGGGGGCGTGCGGTCTCAGCCACGAGGAACTGGATCCTGGCTGGCGATTCGGTCGAGGTCAGCTCTGAATCGGTCGTAGTCCACGCTCGGAGCGGTGCGGAACATGGCGACTGCAGCCTCCGCGGCGACGAAACGATGGCGCCGTAGCGGGGTCAGCTCCGCGACTGGCACGCCGTTGCGTGTGACCACGAAGCTCTCCCCTCGATCCAGTTCGCGCATGATCTCACCGCTGCCGTTTCGGAGTTCCCGTTGTGTCAGTTCTCGTGCCATGCGAACCAGTGTAGCACGACGTGCTACACTGGTCCCGAAAACCAGAGCAGCGGGATGTGGGGCACGCCGAACGGCGCGTCGGCGTGGGGTGCTCGTCGTCAGACGCCAGGCCCGCGCCCCGAGGAGGAATCGACCACGGCGAGCGGCAGGATGGAAGCCATGAAGCACGAGGCAGCTGAGGTCGGAGACCAAGTCGATGTCCATACTCGGTTCAGTGACTCGTGGGTGAGTGGCTTCGAGATCGCCGAGATCATTCCGGAGGGCTACCGGGTTCGCCGCAACTCCGACGCATCTCTCCTACCTGGCTACACCTCGGGGTCCGACGTGCGGCGGAGCACCTAGTCCCTGTCCCGCCGCTTCACTGCGCCCGAACGGCACGTCGGCGCTCGTCAAGGCGCGACCGGTTCATCGCTGGCAGCGGCCGCTGCACGACCTCCCAGTGATGGTCGCGACATGCTCAACGGCCGACTGGCGAGATGTCCACCGCCTGCACAGCTCGCGCTGCACCATGATCCATTTCCCCTGCACCGTGCAGGCCTCGATGAGGGGTCCCAGCCCGCCATGCCCGGGCCGTTAGCCTTGACCCATGGGTACACGCCGGGTGCTCCTGGATCAGCACCGAGACGAGATCGCCGATGCGGTTCGTCGTCACCGCGGTCGCTCCGTCGCCGTGTTCGGCTCAGTTGCTCGCGGTGACGACACCGAACGCAGCGATGTCGACCTCCTCGTCGACTTCGAGCCCGGCAGCTCGCTGTTCGATCTGCTCCACCTCCAGGATGAGCTCTCAGCGCTCCTCGGTTGCCCGGTCGACGTCGTCTCCGCTGGTGGCCTCAAGCCTCGTGATGAGCACATCCGCCGGGAGGCCCTGGCTCTGTGAGCCGCTCAGACGACCAACGCGTCGCCGACATCCTTGATGCTGCGGATGAGCTCGATCTCATCGTCCAGCGCGGCCGGGATGCTTTCGACAATGACCCGATCCTCCAGCGGGCGGCCGAGCGGCTGCTCGAGATCATCGGGGAGGCGGCCAACGCCCTCGCCATTGAAACCACCGAGAGCTACCCCGATGTCCCGTGGAGCGACATCACCCGCCTGCGCATCGTGCTCGCGCACCACTACCACCGGGTCGACGCCGACCAGGTCTGGGCTATCGCCACCCACAACGTGCCAGCCATGGCTCGATCACTCCGGGCCGAGCCCGGATGAAGGGCGTCTAGTTCTGCTGCAGGATGGCGCCGATCACGTCGCCCGCCTCTCGGTCAGCACCACCGAGCACATGTGCGTACACCTGGGCTGTCACCGCGGTGGAGGCGTGTCCCAGGCGGCGACTCACCGTCGGCAGACTGACCCCGTGACCCAGCAGCTGGGATGCGTGCCAGTGCCGCAGGTCGTGGAATCGACACTCAATGCCTTCGGCCTTGGTCAGTCGATCCCAACGGGTACTGATCCACATCGGTCGAAGTGAGCAGCTGGCGTCGGGTGCGATCGAGAAGACCCATCGGTCGGATCCCGGGCGGCGGCCCAGGATCGACTCGCAGACCTCAGCGGTCTGATCCAGGTAGGTCTGGAGCATGGCCGCGGTGCCATCGTCCAGGCTGACCTCCCGCTTGGCGCGGCCCTTGGGCGCCTTGACGGTCACCGAGCCGCCGACCTCGCTCAGGCTCGAGTCGACGACCAGGCTGGCCCGCCCGGGAGCGAGGTCCAACTTGTTCGCTCGCAGGGCGGAGAGCTCTCCCCGGCGCATCCCGGTAGCGGCGGCCAGTCTGCAGATCGCCCCGAACGTCTCATCCGCCTCTTCCGCCGCCTCGAGCAGCCTCTGCACCAGCTGTCTGCTGGGGATCTCGACCACGAACTTGGCCGCCCGGGGCGGTCGGGCGCGCTTGGCCGGGTTGGTCTTGATCTCATCGCGGCTCACGCCGAAGTTGAGGATGGCCCGCACGGTCCGGTGGACGGACTCCACGCTTGCCGCGCTCATCGGCCTGGTCGTGCGCCGGCCCTCGGCCAGTGAGAGGTACAGACCGTCGAGGTCCTTGGGCTTCAGCCGGTCCGCCGGGATCGACCCGAGGACCGGGATGAGGTGGTTGTCGAGATGAGCTCGGTACCCGTGAGCGGTGGAGGGAGACCAGCCCGCCCGCCCCATCCGGTACCAGCGCTCGGCCAGCTCGGCGAACGACCCTGGTGCGCCACTGTCGGTACGGGACTGCTCGATCTCCACCTGCAGCGCTCGCCGGGCCTTGATGGCCTGGGCCTGGGTCCCGCGCACGACTCGAGTGGCCTGTCGCTGCCTGCCGTTGCGGTCCAGGCCCGCGTAGACCCGCACCTTCCACTTCCCGGGACCGACCTGGGTCACGCCCGCGGTTCTGTTCTGACCCTGCTTGGCCGCCGCCATAGGGGCAGCCTAGCCACCATCGTGACCCGTGTCGTGACCTGGAACCGGCTGCGGGCCAGAAGCCCGACTCAGATCCCTTGTCCTGCTTCGGCTCCGGGGGTGGGGCTCGAACCCACGACAAACGGATTAACAGTCCGTTGCTCTGCCAACTGAGCTACCCCGGAAAGGCGACGCCGCAGGATAGCAGCGCCCCTCGCGGCCCCGATCACCGGTTCGCGGGCCCAGAACGCCTCGGCGCCGGCCCGCGAACGAGGGGGCTGCATTGACTTTCCGATCCCATCGTCTACAACTGAGCCATGCGATTTCGTACCGGGATGCTGGTCGGTCTGGCCGTGGGCTACTACTACGGCGCCAAGGCCGGCCGCGAGCGCTACCAGCAGATCGACGCCTACCTCGAGCGCATCCGCAGCTCCGACGCCTACCACGATCTGGTCGAGCGCCTCACCGCCCTGGCCGACGCCGGGCTCGAGCAGACCACCCTGCTGGTCCGCAACGTCACCGCCAGCCAGGACCCCTCGGCGGACCCGGCACCCGGGCCCTACGACTACCTGGGCGACCCGACGCTCAACTGACGCCAGGCGAACGGCGACGAGCCGGTCACTCGTTGTCGAGGTAGTCGCGCAGCTTCTGGCTGCGGTGCGGGTGACGCAGCTTGGCCAGGGTCTTCGACTCGATCTGGCGGATGCGCTCGCGGGTGACGCCGAACTCGCGCCCGACCTCCTCGAGCGTGCGGGCCTGGCCGTCGACCAGGCCGAAGCGCAGCCGCACGACCTCCTTCTCGCGCTCGTTGAGCTGGTCGAGGGCCTCGAGCACGGCGTCGCCCAACATCTTGCGGGCCGCCATCTCGGCCGGGGCCTCGGCCTGCTGGTCCTCGATGAAGTCGGCCAGGTTCGAGTCGTCCTCCTCGCCGACCGGCGAGTCGAGCGACAGCGGATCCTGGGAGATGCGCATGATCTCGCGCACCCGCGACGGGGTCATGTCGACCTTGTCGGCGAGCTCCTCGACCGTGGGCTCGCGCTCGAGCTCCTGGATCATCTGGCGCTGCACCCGATGCACCTTGTTGATCGACTCGACCATGTGCACCGGGATGCGGATTGTGCGGGCCTGGTCGGCGATGGCGCGGGTGATGGCCTGTCGGATCCACCAGGTGGCGTAGGTCGAGAACTTGAAGCCCTTGGTGTAGTCGAACTTCTCGACCGCCCGCATCAGGCCCAGGTTGCCCTCCTGGATGAGGTCCTGGAGCAGCATGCCGCGACCCACGTAGCGCTTGGCGATCGACACCACCAGGCGCAGGTTGGCCTCGGTCAGATCGGCCTTGGCGTCCTCGCCGTCGTCGACCAGTCGCTTGAGCCGGCGCCGCTCGGTGCGGTCCAGCTGCTCGAGCTCACCCGAGGCGCTCAGGTCGGCCAGCTGCTCGGCC
The DNA here is from genome assembly GCA_963785815.1 of uncultured Microthrixaceae bacterium. Taxonomy (GTDB): domain Bacteria; phylum Actinomycetota; class Acidimicrobiia; order Acidimicrobiales; family Acidimicrobilacustridaceae; genus UBA4742. The sequence goes on along the minus strand of CAWAWN010000003.1, from coordinate 959,780 downwards.
ACCTCGGTGCCGGCCTCGATGCGCTTGGCCAGCTCGACCTCCTGCGCCGCGGTCAGCAGCTGGACCCGGCCGATCTCCTTGAGGTACATGCGCACCGGGTCGGCCGACCCGCCACCCGAGAGCGAGCCGGCCAGGCGCAGCGCGTCGCGCGGGCTGGTGGCGCGCAGGCGGGCCCGGCGCCGCGCCGCCGCGTCCTCGTGGCTCTCGACCTCGCCGTCGTCGTCGACCAGCGACAGCTTGGCCGGCCGGGCCGGGCGGTGGCCGTCGCCGATCGGGTCGCCGGCCGCGTCGGCTTCGAGCTCGCGGCGCGAACCCGGACGTTCGCCATCCTCGCCCGCCTCGTGCTCGGCCTCGTAGGCCAGGGCCTCGGCCGCGTCGACCTGGGCCTCGAGCTCGCGCAGGAAGCTGGTGGGCGGGTGGTCGACGCTGGGGTCGAGGGTGATGTCATCGAGGGCCAGGAGCCGCCGCAGGTCCTCGACGATCTCGGGCGTGATGGGCGTGGAACGGACGCAGGTCTCGAGATCGGTGAGGGTCAGCGTGCGCTGCTGGCGGGCCAGCGCCATCAGATGGGATAGCTCGTCGGCCGAGAGCCCACCACCGGGCATCACCGGTTCACTCGCCGTCATCGGATCTCCTGCGGACGTCGTAGGAGCCAGGGTAGCAACTGGTCCACGGCCGCCGCGCTCGTGGCCGGATCGTGCAGCTCCTCGACCCGCAGCTTGATCCATCCCATCTCCCCCGCCCGTTCGATCACCACGTCTTCATCGGCCGTTCCCAGCTCGATCTGCATCATCGCGTGCTCGCGCAGAGCCGCTTCCTCGACCAGCCGGGCCACCACGTCGGCCGGATCGGCCTCGCTGTCCTCCACCGCCAGGCGGGCGAGCAGCTCGGCTGCGGCTTCGTCGGTGGCGGCCACGGCGTCGTGCAGACCCGGCGCGGCCGAGACCGCCCGGTACGCCTCCAGGTTGACCTCGTCCACGAAGAGGCGGTCGTCGAGCCGGTCGGCGATCAGGCTCGGATCGGTGACCAGCAGGCGCAGGGCCTCGACCTCGGGCGAGTCGCGCCGCGACGGCCCCCGGGTGCCGGCGCGGGTCGCCACCCGGACGCCGCGGCCGCGGTCCTCGCCCCGCGAGGGCGCTCCTCGCCCGCCGGGCGCGGGGCGCGGGGCGCCACCGGCGACACCCGTCGCCGCTACCCCGGCGCGCAGCTGCTCGACCGGCACCCGACAGCGCGACGCCACCTGCATCAGGTACTGGTCGCGCACCAGCGGGTTGGGGTGCTCGTCGATCACCCGCACCGCAGCCTCGGCCGCCCGGGCCCGACCCTCGGGCGTGTCGAGCGAGCCCTGGTCGAGCACCCGGTTGAGGCGGAAGCCCAGGAACGGCGTGGCCTGGGCCACCGCCGCGGCCAGCGCCTCGGGGTCGCTGCGGGCCAGGTCCGCCGGGTCGACGCCGGCCGGCAGGGCGGCCACGGCCACGTCGATCTCGTAGGCCCGCTCCCACTCGTAGAACCGGGCCGCCGCGTTCTGGCCGGCGGCGTCGGCGTCGAAGGCCAGCACAACCCGGTGGGCGAAGCTCTTGAGGGTGCGGAAGTGGTCCTCGGTCAGGGCGGTGCCGCAGGTGGCCACCGCTCGGGGCAGGCCGGCGTCGGCGAAGCCGATCACGTCGGTGTAGCCCTCGCACACGATGGCCTCGTCGGCGGCCACGATGGCCCCCTTGGCCCAGTTGAGCCCGTAGAGCACCTTCGACTTGGCGTAGATGGCCGTCTCGGACGTGTTCTTGTACTTCGGGCCGTCGGCACCGGGCATGATGCGGCCCCCGAAGCCGACCGGGTCACCCGAGGCGTCGAAGATGGGGAACAGGATGCGGCCCCGGAAGGCGTCGGTCTGGCGGCCCCGCGAGTTGATGAAGCCCAGGCCCGCGCCGGTCAGCACATCGGCCGGCAGCTTGAGGGCCCGGGTCAGCTCGTCCCAGCCCTCGGGGGCCCAACCGACCTGGTAGGCCTTCACCTGGTCGCGACCCAGGCCCCGCTCGCGCAGGTAGCTTCGAGCCTTGCCGGCGTCGGGGGCCGCGAGCAGCCGCTGGTGGTACCACTCGACGGCGCGACCCATGGCCTCGATGAGCCGGGCCCGCTGCTTGCGGCCCTCGCCCTCGTCGCGGTCGCTGTAGCGCAGGGTGATGCCCCCCTTGGCCGCCAGCAGCTCGACCGCGCCCACGAAATCGACGTGCTCGATCTCGCGCACGAAGGTGATGACGTCACCCTTGGCCCCGCAGCCGAAGCAGTAGTACACGCCCTTCTCGGCGCTGACGCTGAGCGACCCGGACTTCTCGCTGTGGAAGGGGCAGAGCCCCGACCAGGCCCGCCCCACCCGCTTGAGCTGCACGTGCTCGCTGACCACGGCGACGATGTCGGCGGACTCGCGAACCCGCACCACGTCCTCGTCGATGATCCCCATCGGGCTGACGGTACCAGCGGGCTACGACGGCGGCGCCGGGCCGATCCGCCAGGTGGCGGCAGCCAGTCGGCTCAGGGGCGACTGGTTGCCACCGGTTGGCCTGAACGGCCGGCGCGTCAGCCGGCCAGGACGGCGAGAACGGCCTGGGCGGCGGCCAGGCGGGCCACCGGCAGGCGCGCCGGTGAACAGGAGATGGCGTCCACCCCCGCCTCGACCAGGAGCCCGATCGAGGCCGGATCGCCGGCGTGCTCGCCGCACACGCCGATGGGCAGGTCGGGTTCGACCGCCCGGGCCGCCCGCACGGCCGAGGCCACCAGCGGCGCCACCGCGACCGGATCCAGCGTGGCGAACGGGTCGGCGTCGACCAACCCCTGGTCGCGGTAGGCGCCGAGCAGGGGACCGACGTCGTCGCGGCTGAGCCCGAACACCAGCTGGGTCAGGTCGTTGGTCCCGAACGAGAGCAGGTCGCACTCGGCGGCCAACGCACCGGCCAGCAGCGCGGCCCGCGGTGTCTCCACCATGGCCCCCACCGGCGGCGGCGCCACCCCGAGCTGTCCGGCCACCTCCTCGGACCAGCTGCGCACCAAACGCACCTCGTCCGGGGCCGAGACCATGGGCACCAGCACCTGGGGTCGGGGGTCGCCACCGGCGAGCCGGTGGGCGGCGGCGGCGGCCAGCAGCGCCCGCAACTGCAGCCGGGCGAGGGCCGGGCGCACCACGGCCAGGCGGACGCCGCGCACCCCCATCATCGGGTTGTGCTCGTGCCAGCGGCGGGCGGCCGCCAGCCGCTCCAGCCCCCGGGCATCGAGCTGGCCCCGGGCCTCGGCCACGTTCAGCTCGACCAGGTCGGGCAGGAACTCGTGCAGCGGAGGATCGAGCAGGCGGACGGTGACCGGTCGGCCGTCCATGGCCGCCAGCAGCGCCTCGAAGTCGGCGCGCTGGGCCGCCTCCAGGGCTTCGAGCGCCGGGCGGGCCGCGTCGGGCGAGTCGGCCAGGATGGCGTCCTGCAACAGGGGCAGCCGGGCCCCGAGGAACTGGTGCTCGGTGCGACACAGGCCGATGCCCTCGGCCCCCAGCTCGACCGCCCGGTGGGCATCCTCGGCGGTGTCGGCGTTGGCCCGCACGGCCAGGCGGCCGCGGCGTTGCTCGTCGGCCCACCCCAGCAGGACGCCGAGCTCGGGCGGCACCTCGGCGCGGTGCACCTCGCGGTGGCCGACGCGGACCTCGCCCGTCGAGCCGTCGATGGTGATGCGCTCACCTTCGACCACCACCAACCCGGCGGCGTTGGCCATCTCGGCCACGTCGATGAGCAGGGTGCCGGCCCCGCACACCGCGGGCAGGCCGCGCCCGCGGGCCACCACCGCGGCGTGGCTCGACAGGCCGCCGCGCGAGGTCAGCACCCCGGCGGCCTCGGCCAGGGCCGGCTCGTCGGCCGGTGAGGTCTCGGGCCGGACCAGGATGACCTGCTCGCCTTCGTCGATCCGGTCCAGGGCCCGCCAGGTGTCGAACACCGCCACCCCGCTGGCCACGCCGGGCGAGGCGCCCAGGCCCACGGCGTACACGTCGGTGTCGCCGCCCGAGCCGGGGGCGGCCGCGGCCCGGGCGTGGTGGAGCTGCCCGACCTCGTCCGCGTCGACGGCGCGGACGGCATCCGCCACCGTCGTCGACGACGACGGGTCGAGGGCGGCCTGCACCCAGGCCACCACGCCCGCCGGCTGGTCGGTCATGGGCTCAGACCAGGCGGTCGCGCAGGTAGGGGACCAGGTCGACAACGGGCACCCGGTCCTGGTCCATCGAGTCGCGCTCGCGCACGGTCACGGCGTGGTCCTCGAGCGAGTCGAAGTCGACGGTCACGCAGTAGGGCGTGCCCAGCTCGTCCTGGCGGCGGTACCGGCGGCCGATGGCCTGGGTCTCGTCGTAGTCGCACATGAAGTGGGGCTGGAGCTGGCCCAGCACCTGGCGGGCCAGCGGCGTGAGCGTGTCCTTCTTGGACAGGGGCAGCACCGCCACCTTGTAGGGAGCCAGGCGGGGGTGCAGCCGAAGCACGACCCGGGTCTCGCCCCGCACCTCCTCCTCGGCATAGGCGGCCAGCAGGAAGGCCATCATCGTGCGGGTGGCCCCGGCCGCCGGCTCGATGACGTGCGGGGTGTAGCGGGTGTTGGTGGCCTGGTCGAAGTAGTCGAGCTTCTCGCCCGAGGCCTTCATGTGCTGGGTCAGGTCGTAGTCGCCCCGGTTGGCGATGCCCTCCAGCTCGTCCCACCCCCACGGGAACAGGAACTCGACGTCGGCGGTGCCGCTCGAGTAGTGGCTCAGCTCGTCGGGGTCATGCGCCCGCAGGCGGATCTTGTCGGCCGGGATGCCCAGGTCGAGGTACCACTGCTCGCGCTCCCGACACCAGTACTCGTACCAGTGCTGGGCCTCGTCGGGCGGGACGAAGAACTCCATCTCCATCTGCTCGAACTCGCGGGTGCGGAACACGAAGTTGCCGGGCGTGATCTCGTTGCGGAAGGACTTGCCCACCTGGGCGATGCCGAACGGCGGCTTCTTGCGGCTGGCCTGCAGCACGTTGGCGAAGTCGACGAACATGCCCTGGGCGGTCTCGGGCCGCAGGTACACCTCGGCCCCGGCGTCGGCGATGGGCCCGGCGTGGGTCTTGAACATCAGGTTGAACTGGCGGGCCTCGGTGAACGAGTCCTTGGTGCCACAGCTCGGGCAGGTGTGGGGGTCGTCGAGCTTGTCGAGCCGGAACCGCTCGTGGCAGTGCTTGCAGTCGACGAGGGGGTCGGTGAAGTTGGCCAGGTGGCCCGAGGCCTCCCAGATGGCGGGTGGCGACAGGATCGAGGCGTCGAGGCCGACCACGTCGTCGCGCAGCTGCACCATCGAACGCCACCAGGCGTCCTTCACGTTGCGCAGCAGCAGGACGCCAATGGGGCCGTAGTCGTAGGTGGAGCGGAACCCGCCGTAGATCTCGGCCGAGGGGAACACGAAGCCGCGACGCTTCGAGAGGTTGACGATCTTCTCCATGAGGTCGGCCGCGGGCGGCGGCGGGGTGTCGGCGTCGGACATGGCGCGAAGCGTAGCGGTGGGGTCGGACCGCTCCGGCCGGGTATCCCCCGGGTGTGGCCGGGATACGACACAGCTCGGGCCTCAGACGGCACAATGGCCGACCGTGATCCCCTCGCAGCCCCCCAGCCAGCCTGCGTACGTGCCCGGACAGGATCCCACCCGGGTCGGCGGGCGCCGGCTGGTGGCCTGCGCCATCGACGTGGGCCTCGGGATCGTCATCTACATCTTGCTGTTCATCCTCCTGTCGAAGCGGGCCCCGGTGGACACATTCGTGGGCCGGGCGTCCAACGTGTGCGCCGGGCGAGGCGTGAGCTGCGCCTCGTTCGGGCACCGCTACGTGGACGGGCCGCGCCGCTTCGCCCTCCAGCTGGTCGGGCTGGCGTACCTGGTCGGCGTGTTCGTCATCCAGCGCGGCCTCACCGGCTCGACGCTCGGCACCCGGGCCCTGAGCCTGGTCACCGTCGGCCACGACGGCCAGCCCATCGGCCCGCTGCGGGCCCTGTGGCGGTCGGTAGCCGGCATCGTGGACTACCTGCCGTGCTGTGTGCCCATCGTGGGCATCGTCACCATCTTCGCCACCACCGGCCACCGCCGGATCGGCGACATGGCGGCGAGGAGCCTGGTGGTGGACCGCGCCCAGCGGGGCTCGCCCATCCTGGTGCCGGGCCTCGACACCGGCGTGGTGGCCGGCCCGGCCACCTTCGGCGCGCCGCCACCGGTGGCGCCGATGGCGCCGGGCCCGCCGACGTCGGGGCCGCCGACCGCGCCGCCCCAGACGCCACCCTGGACCACCGCCGTCCCCGGTGTGCAGCCGTACACCCCACCGGTGCCGCCAGCCGCCGATGCGCCCGCGCCGGGCTCACCGTCGGCCACACCCCCGGCCCCCGCCGACCCCACCCAACCCCAGTGGGACGCCGAGCGCGGCGCCTACATCCAGTGGGATCAGGTCGGCCAGCGCTGGATGCAGTTCGACCAGGCCACCCAGGAGTGGAAACCGATCTGATCTCTTGGCCCTCCGGTCGGCAAGCCTCCCTTCGGGCGCTTCGCCATCCGGGTGTCATCAGCCCAGCGGCTCCGGCCTGGCGGCCTCCGCCTTCAGGGACCGGTCACGCCCGGTCGAGGACGGTGGCGGAGCGGAGGCGGCGCTCGAGGTGGTGCTCCACGGCCCGCATGGCCAGGTGGTCGACCTCGCGGGTGGCGGCCGTCTCGGGCTCGTTGAGCGCGGCCCCCAGCTGACCGCCCAGGATCTGGCGCATCAGGTCGAGGGCCGCCGGCGTGATGGCCACGCCCCGGCGGTGATCGGCGCACAGCACGCCACCGGACTCCAGGTCGAAGGCCACCAGCTCGTCCTCACGTCCGCACTCGGCGCAGCCATCCAGGATGGGCTGGTAGCCCTCGAGCGAGAGCAGCTTCCAGAAGAAGGCCGGCACCACCACCGGTCCGTCGTGGGCGGCCAGGGCCCGCAGCGCCCCGATGAGCATCTGGTACATGCGGGGGTTGACCCCGCCCTCCTGGGAGAGCTGGTCGACCGCCTCGAGCATGGTCGACGCCTTGGTGACCCGGTCGAGGTCGTCGCGGATGGCCCGGAAGTGGTCGATGCTGTCCACCTGGGTGACGATGTCGAGCTCACGGCCCTCGTAGAGCTGCAGGGCCACGTGGCTGATCGGCTCGAGCCGCGACCCGAACTTCGACTTGGTCTTGCGCACCCCCTTGGCCACCGCCCGCACCTTGCCGTGACGCCGGGTGCACAGCACCACGATCCGGTCGGCCTCGCCCAGCCGGTAGGTGCGCAGCACGACCCCCTCGTCGCGGTACAGCACTACGTGCCGCCGTCGATCCCACCGAAGCGCCGCTCGCGCTCCTGGTACTCGCGCACCGCGTCGAACAGGTGCTGGCGTCGGAAGTCGGGCCACAGCACGTCGGTGAACACCAGCTCGCTGTAGGCGATCTCCCACAGCAGGAAGTTCGAGATGCGGTACTCGCCCGAGGTGCGGACCATCAGGTCGGGGTCGGGCATCTCCGGGTCGTAGAGGTGGCGGTGGATGGCCCGCTCGTCGACCTTGTCGGGCGAGATGCCCTCGGCCACCAGGGCCTTGACCGCGTCCACGATCTCGGCCCGGCCCCCGTAGTTGAAGGCGATGGTGAAGGTCATGGTGCGGTTGTGCCGCGTCAGCTCGACCGACGCGTCCTGGTGCTTGATGAGCCGCTTGGGCACCCGCCAGTCGCGCCGGCCGGCGAAGCGCATGCGCACGCCCCGCTCGTGCATCTCGTCGCGGCGGCGGGTCAGGATCGACTCGTTGAACCCCATGAGGTAGCGCACCTCGTCGGTGGGGCGCTTCCAGTTCTCGGTGCTGAAGGCGTAGACGGTGAGCCACTTGATGCCCAGCTCGAGGGCGCCCTCCACCGTGTCGAACAGCGCCTCCTCGCCCGCCGCGTGGCCTTCGGTGCGCTTGAGGCCCCGGCGCTGGGCCCAGCGACCGTTGCCGTCCATGACCACGGCCACGTGGGTGGGGATGCGGTCGGGATCGATGCCGGGCAGCGCCGGACGGGCGAGTGCAGGGCGCGAGGGAGCCACCGCCGCACCCTACCGTCCACCGCCGCGGCCCCCGTGACAGGCTGGACCGCGGGAAGACGAGGGGGTGGCACCGCAGTCGAGACCTCGTCCGGTACGGTCGGACCAGTGCAGGATCGGGCCCGCAGCTTCGACGCCGTCGCCGATCTCTACGACGAGATGCGGCCTCGGTACCCGGACGCGCTCTTCGACGATCTGGTGGCCCTGACCGATCTCCTGCCCGGGGCGCAGGTGCTCGAGATCGGTGTCGGACCGGGCGTCGCCACCCGGCCGTTGGCCCTTCGGGGACTGCGCATCGTGGGGCTGGAGCCGGGCCCGGCACTGGCCGCGGTGGCCCGCGACAACCTGGCCGAGTTCGACTCGGTCGAGGTACGTGAGACCACCTTCGAGGATGCCGAGCTGGCCCCGGAGTCGTTCGACCTGGTGGTGTCAGCCAGCGCCTGGCACTGGGTCGATCCCGAGATCGGTCCCGCCAAGGTGGCCCATGTCCTGCGCCCCGGCGGGGCGTTGGCCGTGTGGTGGGGCCACGGCGCGCTGGCCGACGACGCGGTCCGGGCCCACAGCCGGGCCATCCACGAGCACTGGGCGCCCGACCTCGCCGCCTCCCGCCACGGGCCCCCCGGCGGATCCACCGACGACCACCTCGACGACACCGTGGGTCGGTCCCGGCGCTCGCAGATCCGCACCGCGCTGGCCGAGCAACCCTGGTTCGAGCCGCTCGAGCCGCGGCACCACCCGTTCCAGGTCACCTACGACGCCGACACCTACGTGCGGCTGCTGGACACCTACTCCGACTACCGGCTGCTCGACCCCGACATCCGTCGCCATCTCTTCGACGAGCTGGTGGCCATGATCGAGACCGACCACGGCGGCCGGGTCACCCGCCATTACTCCGCCACGCTCTTCGTGGCCCGACGCAACCAGGTCCCCGCCCCGTGATGCGGCTCGGAACCACCCCGGTGCGGCGGCGCCGGTGAGCGGGTCGCGGCGGATCGACGACCACGTGCAGCGGGCCCTGGCCCGGGCCACGGCCGCCCTGCCCGCCGGCGAGGACCGACCCGGGCAGGTGGAGATGGCCCTGGCGGTCGGGCGGGCCATCAGCGATCGGCGACCCCTCATCGTCGAGGCCGGCACCGGGACCGGCAAGTCGCTGGCCTACTTGGTGCCCGCCGTGGTCAGCGGAGCCAAGGTGGTCGTGGCCACCGCCACCAAGGCCCTCCAGGACCAGTTGGCCGACAAGGACCTGCCCTTCCTGGCCAGCCACGTCGACCGACCCTTCACCTTCGCCGTGCTCAAGGGGCGCTCCAACTACCTGTGCCGCCAACGGGTGCACGAGGCGTTGACCAGCGACGCCCAGCTCACCCTGGCCGGCACGGCCTCGTCGGTCGACCAGCAGGTGCGCCAGCTGGCCGAGTGGTCGACCTTCACCGAGACCGGTGACCGGGCCGAGCTCGACCAGGAGCCCTCGGCCGCGGCCTGGGCCGCGGTCAGCGTGGGCCCCCGCGAGTGCCCCGGTCGGGCCAACTGCCCGCAGGGGTCGGCCTGCTTCGCCGAGGCCGCCCGCGACCAGGCCGCCGACGCCGACGTGGTGGTGGTCAACACCCACCTCTACAGCCTGAACCTCGAGGCCGGGGGCGCCCTGCTGCCCGAGCACGACGTGGTGGTCATCGACGAGGCCCACCAGTTCGAGGACGTGGTGTCCAACACCTTCGGGCTCGAGCTCAACGCCGGGCGCTTCACCAACGTGGCCCGCACCACCCAGGCCATCGTGGCCGACCCGGCCACCATCGCCGACCTGGAAGCGGCCGGCAGCCGGTTGGCCGACACCCTGTCCGAGCACGTGGGCCGGCGCCTGCGCGCCACCATCGACCCGGAGCTGGCCGACGCCCTGATCCTGGGACGCAACCGGGTGGACGCCCTGCTGTCGGTGCTTCGGGCCCTGCCCGACGACGGTCCCGGTGACGTGGGCGCACGCAAGCAGCGGGCCGTGAAGGTGGCGGCCACCCTGGTGGACGACATCGACTGGGTGCTCGACGCCCCGCCCAGCCATGTCGTGTGGATCGAGGGCACCCCCGCCGCACCCCTGCTCAAGGGCGCGCCCATCGACGTGGCCGAGGTGCTCAAGGCGGCGCTGTGGGCCGGCGCCACCGTGGTGCTGACCAGCGCCACCATCCCGGTTGGTCTGGGTGAGCGGCTGGGGCTCGATCCGGGTGGCTACACCGAACTGGATGTGGGCAGCCCGTTCGACTACGAGGCCAACGCGCTGCTGTACTGCGCGGCCCATCTGCCCGATCCCCGCTCCAGCGCCTACGAGGCCGCCCTGCACGACGAGCTGGAGTCCCTGATCGGGGCGGCCGGGGGACGCACCCTGGCCCTGTTCACCAGCTACCGGGCCATGCAGGCCGCGGCCGACGCCCTCCGCCCCCGCCTGGCCACCGACATCCTGGTGCAGACCGACCTGCCCAAGCCGGCGCTCGTGCGCCGGTTCACCGCCGAGCCGGCCACCTCGCTGTTCGCCACGATGGGCTTCTGGCAGGGCATCGACGTGCCCGGCTCCTCCCTGGCCCTGGTCACCATCGACCGCCTGCCGTTCCCCCGCCCCGACGAGCCTCTGCTCCAGGCCCGGCGGGAGCGGGCCCGGGCCGACGCCTTCCGCCTGGTCGACCTGCCCCGCGCCACCACCCTGCTGGCCCAGGGCGCCGGTCGGCTCATCCGCACCCAGACGGACCAGGGCGTGGTGGCCGTGCTCGACCCGCGCCTGGCCACCAACGCCCGGTACCGGTGGGACATCGTGCGGGCCCTGCCCCCGATGCGTCGCACCCGGGACCGGGCCGAAGCCGAGGCCTTCCTGGCCCAGATCGCGGCCGGGGCCTCGTGAGTGACGACGAGCCCAGCGTCGATCGGGGCATCGGGCTGACGGCCAGATCGGCCGGCCTCGATCCGAACGCCTTCCCCCACACCGCCGCCATCCTGCGACCTCGACGCCGCATCCCGTGGCGGGTGGTGATGACCGTGGTGGTCGTGGGCCTGGTGGTGGTCCTCGTGGCGGGCGTGGTCGTGGTCATGACCGGCCGCAGGTCGACCGATCACAACCGCCAGAAGGCCGAGGCCTTCCTGGCCGCCTGGTCGAGCGGGAACCGGGCCGAGATGCAGTCCATGGTGACCCCGAGCGGCGCCACCACGACCAGCGGCGCCGCCCGCAGCACCACGCCTGGGCCGGCCTCGGGGGCGACCTCCGGAGCGGCGCGGGTCGGGACGGTGGCCGTCGACCTGGAGGCGGTCGACGCCAGCCTGCACCTGACCAAGGCCACCTACACCCTTGACTCGGTGACCACCGTCCACGGCACCACCACGGCCGCTTTCACCGCCCACGACACCGTGGCCGGCGTCGGTGCGTGGACCTACCACTCGTCGTTCACCCTGGCCCACGGCCACGGCGACCCCACGGTGAACTGGAGCCGAGCCGTGATCTACCCCTCGCTCGGCCCCCACGACGTGCTCGACCGCCAGATGACCTGGCCCCAGCGCGCCGCCATCCTGGGCAACGGCGGCCAGGTCCTGGCGGGCCAGATGGACAGCGTGACCATCGGCGTCGAGCCCCGGCGCATGACCGATGAGGCCGCCCTGGCCAAGGCCCTGCAGGACACGCTCCAGATCGACCCGTCGGTGGTGACCCGGGCGCTGGCCGCACCGGGCGTGCGGCCCGATGAGTTCGTGGTGCTGGCCACCGTGCCCAAGACGGCCTACCTCACGGCCAAGCCGGTCATCTACCCGATCCCCGGGCTCGAGTTCCACGAAGCCACCAGCTACGCCAACGTCTCGTCGAGCTTCGCCTCGGCCCTGCTGGGCACGGTCGGCCCCGTCACCGCCGAGCAGCTGACCAAGATGGGGCCGCTCTACGAGGCCGGTGACCAGGTGGGCCAGTCAGGTCTCCAGGCGAGCTACGAGTCGTCCCTGGCCGGCACCCCCACCAGCGAGATCCGGGTCGTCGACGCCACGGTCAGCGATCCCACCAAGCAGCTGGTGGCGGTCGTCCACCGAGTGCCGGGGAAGGCGCCGGTGCCGCTGCAGTCCACCATCGACGTGACCATCCAGCAGGCGGCCGACGCTGCCATGGCCGGAGTGACCCAGCCCGCCGCGCTGGTGGCCATCGACAACGCCGGCAACGTCCGCGCCGTGGTGTCGGGCCCGACCGGCACGCAGTTCGACCGGGCGCTCTACGGCGTGTACCCACCGGGGTCGACGTTCAAGGTCATCACCACCGACGGGTTGTTGAACGCCGGTCTCACCCCGTCCTCGACGCTCACCTGCCCGGGCACCATCACGGTGGACGGCAAGGTGTTCCACAACTTCGAGTCCGAGTCGGCCGGCAGCCTGTCGCTGTCCCGGGCCTTCGCCGTGTCGTGCAACACGGCCTTCATCGGGGCAGCCCAGGCCCACCTGTCGGCCGACCAGCTGCGGGCGGCGGCCGCCCAGTTCGGCTTCGGCGTCACCTTGAAGTTGGGGCTGTCGACCGTGGGCGGGCACTTCCCCGCCGCGGGCGACGCGGTGGAGACGGCCGCCGACGCCATCGGCCAGGGCCAGGTCACGGTCAGCCCGCTCCAGATGGCGTCGGTGGCGGCCGCGGTGATGACCGGCCAGTGGAAGCCACCCGTGCTGCTGCCCGCCCACACCTCGACCTCGACCGCCGGGTTGCCCGGTCCGCTCTCCCCCGCCGTGCAGAGCCAGCTCACCGCGCTCATGGCCGGGGTGGTGACCGGTGGGACGGGGACCGCCGCGGCCGTGGCCGGACGCACGGTCTACGGCAAGACGGGCACGGCCGAGTTCGGCTCGGCCAACCCACCCCAGACCCACGCCTGGTTCGTCGGCTTCAGCAACAACCTGGCCGTGGCCGTGATCGTGGAGGGCGGCGGGGTGGGTGGCACGGTGGCCGCCCCCCTGGTCCACAAGTTCTACGCCGCCCTCCCCGCCGGCTGACGAAACTGGGCATCTTTGGCTGAGCCGAATCGCGTGTTCTCGGGGTTGGTTTCCTAGTAGCCGAGGCGCTCGAGGGCCTTGGGGCGTCGCTGCCAGTCCTTGTCGACCTTGACGAACAGCTCGAGGAACGCGCCCGGCGGCAGCTGGGCCCGCACGGCGGTGCCCACCGCCTTGAGCACCGAACCTCCCCGTCCGATGACGATGCCCTTCTGCGAGTCGCGCTCGACGAGGATCTCGACCCGGATGCGCGGCCACTCCCACTCGGTGACGCGAGTGGCGATGGAGTGCGGCAGCTCGTCATGGGTGACGGCCAGAAGCTGTTCGCGGACCAGCTCGGCCACCCAGAACGCCTCGGGGACGTCGGTGACCATGTCGTCGGGGTACAGCTGCGGGCCCTCGGGCATGCGCTCGACCAGGTGCTCGACGAGGGCATCCACGCCGGCACCCGTGCGGGCCGACACCGGGAAGAAGTGGTCGAGGTTGAGCTGGTCGGCCGCCTTGGCCAGCTGCCCCAGCACCGCTTCGGGGGTGGCGGCGTCGACCTTGTTGACCACCACCACGCCGTCGGGCGGCACCTGCCCGGCCACGAAGCGGTCGCCGGGGCCGATGGCGGCGGTGGCGTCCACCACCAGGCACACCACGTCCACCCCGCCGATGGTCTGGGCCGCCGTGTCGTTGAGCCGCTCGCCCAGCAGGGTGCGGGGCTTGTGGATGCCGGGCGTGTCGACGAACACCACCTGGGCGTCGGGTCGGTTGAGCACGCCGCGGACCTGGGTCCGGGTGGTCTGGGGCTTGTCGGACACGATGCTCACCTTCGTGCCCAGGACGGCGTTGACCAGGGTGGACTTGCCCACGTTGGGGCGACCCACGAGGGTCACGAAACCCGACCTCAACGCGAGCTCAGGTGGTCGTCGTCATCGGCCCGACCCGACGCATCCTCGGCCTCGTGGTGACGGGGATCGGGGGCCATGGCGATGCGCACCCGGCCGATGCGCCGGCGCTGCACCCGCTCGGCCCACAGGCGATGGCCCTCGCACTCCACCAGCTCGCCCTCGGCGGGCAGGTGCCCGGACAGGTGCTGCATGAGACCGCCGACGGTGTCCCAGTCGCCCTCGGGCAGGTGCGGTCGGACCAGCTCGTTGAGCTCGTCGACCGGCATGGCCCCGCTGACCCGCAGCTCGCCGTTGGGCAGGTGCTCGACCTTGGTCTCCTCGCGGTCGTACTCATCGTGGATCTCGCCCACCAGCTCCTCGATCAGATCCTCGAGGGTGACCAGGCCGGCGGTGCCGCCGTACTCGTCGACCACCACGGCCAGGTGCACGTGGTCGGCCTGCATCTCGGGCAGCAGCTCGGCGATCCGCTTGGTCTCGGGCACGAAGCGCACCGGTCGCATGAGCTCGGTGACCATCGCCTCGCCCTGGCCGTCGCGCCCGGCGCGCATGAGGTCCTTGGCGTAGATCAGCCCGACCACGTCGTCGATGCCCTCGCCCACCACCGGCACCCGGCTGAGGCCGTTGAGGATCATCACCTCGACGGCGTCGTCCACCCGGAACTCGCCCAGCACGGTGATCATGTCGGGCCGGGGCACCATGACCTCGCGCACCACGGTGTCGCCGAACTCGATGATCTGCTCGATGAGGTCGCGCTCCTCTTCCTCGATCACGTCCTCTTCGACGGCCGCGTCGGCCAAGGCCAGCAGCTCCTCCTCGGAGACGAACGGGCCCTCCTTGAGCCCCTTGCCCGGCAGCAGCACGTTGGCCATGCCGATCAGGCCCCGCGACAGCATGCGGATGGGCCAGAAGCGGGCCAGGACGGTGACCGGCCCGGCCGCCACGAGGGCGGAGCGCTCGGGGTGCTGGATGGCCCAGGTCTTGGGGGCTGCCTCGGCCACGGTGAACACCAGCACGACGTTGATGACGGTGGCGATGGCCACCCCCCAGGCCCCGAAGAAGTCGTCGGCCAGGATGCCCAGCAGGGTGGCACCGACCAGCTGGCAGATGAGCAGGGTCAACAGCACCGGGTTCAGGAAGCGCTCGGGCCGCGACACCAGCCACAGCAGCCGCTCGCCCCGATGGCCCTTGGTCTCGGCCAGGGCCTGGGCCTTGCTGCGCGACATGCGGGTCAGGGCGGTCTCGGCCAGAGCCAGGAACGTGGTCACCACCATGAGCACCACGATGGTGACGAGCATCACCACGTCACCGGTGGTGACCTGCGTGGCCAGCACCGCGCCGGCGGTCACGGCGAGACCTCCGACCAGGGGTCGCGGGCCAGCGGCCCGTGCAGGCGGTCGAGCAGGTCGCGCTCGCGGGCCTGCATGGCCACCCGCTCGTCGACCTCGGCGTGGTCGAGGCCCAGCAGGTGCAACAGGCCGTGGACCACCAGCAGGGCCAGCTCGTCGTCGTAGGTGCCGGCGTGTCCGGGGGCGTTGGCCGCGGCCACCGAGGGGCAGATCACCACGTCGCCGAGCAACCACGGCAGCGGATCGACGGCATCGCCGGCCGGGTCGGGCGCGGCGCCGGGGTCGCCGTCG
Organism: uncultured Microthrixaceae bacterium; assembly: GCA_963785815.1. Classification (GTDB taxonomy): domain Bacteria; phylum Actinomycetota; class Acidimicrobiia; order Acidimicrobiales; family Acidimicrobilacustridaceae; genus UBA4742. The sequence goes on along the minus strand of CAWAWN010000003.1, from coordinate 944,180 downwards.
ATGGGGAACGAGAGCACGTCGGTGGGACCCTCGTGGCCGAGGTGGCTCAGGTTCAGCTCGGCCATCTCGGTGGCATCCACGAACCGCAATCCGACCACGATCGGAGCGTGGCCGCGGTGATCCTCGAGGACACCACCCACCAACGCGGTGATCCGGGCCACCTCGTCGGGCGTGGGGCCGTCGGTCGCGGGCGCACCCGGGGGAGCCGACGGGTCGGGGACGACCCGGGGTGAGCCGTCGATCTCGCACACCAGCCAGGAGCGGTCGCCGCCGGTCGCCGGTCGCGCAGGCGTCGAGGACACGGTCGTCAGCTCGGGGGTGAGGCGCCCGCGGCGCGCTCGTAGGCGTTGACGATGTCGGCCACGATGCGGTGGCGCACCACGTCGCGGCTGGTGAGCCGCACGAAGGCCAGCCCGTCGATGCCCGACAGCACCGGCTCGAGCCCATCGAGGCCGCTGCGACCGCCGCCCACGTCGACCTGGGTGGTGTCGCCGGTGACCACCACCTTGGAACCGAACCCGATGCGGGTCAGGAACATCTTCATCTGCTCGGGCGTGGTGTTCTGGGCCTCGTCCAGGATGATGAAGCTGGAGTTGAGGGTGCGACCCCGCATGAAGGCCAGCGGCGCCACCTCGACGGTGCCCCGGTCGAGCAGCCGCTGCGCGCCCTCGGGCTCGACCATGTCGTACAGCGCGTCGTAGAGCGGTCGCAGGTACGGGTCGACCTTGGCCATCAGGTCGCCCGGCAGGAAGCCCAGGCGCTCGCCGGCCTCGACCGCGGGACGGGTCAGGATGATGCGGTCGACCTGCTTGGACTGGAGGGCCTGGACGGCCATGGCCACCGCCAGCCAGCTCTTGCCCGTGCCGGCCGGACCCAGGCCGAAGGTGATGATGTTGTGGCGGATGGCGTCGACGTAGCGCTTCTGCCCGCTCGACTTGGGCCGCACCGGCCGACCCTTGGACGACTTGAGCACCTCGGCGGTCAGCACCTCGGAGGGCGACTCGTCGGCCTTGACCATGTCGATGGTGCGGTGCACCACGTTCGGCTCGAGGGCGTGGCCCTGCTGGAGCAGCACGACCAGCTCGCTGAACAGGCGGCCCACCTGTTCGGCATCCTCGCCGTCGACGGTGATCTCGTTTCCCCGGACGTGGAGGGTGGCCGTCGGGAACGCGGTCTCGACCAGTCGCAACAACTCGTCGCGCTGGCCCAGAAGGCCGACCATCAGATGGTTGCCGGGGACGTTGATCTTGACTTGGGTGGTTGCCATCGTGGGGGCCTCTGTCGAACTGTCAGCGTAGTGAGTGAGGCGGTCGCCCGGTTGCGGAGTTGCGCGTGTCGTCGGGCGCGGACGTCGGTCTGGCGCGGGTGACGGCTGACCTACGATCAGCGCCATGGCGGGTGGCGGCCCAGGCGACGACGACATCGACGACGACGCGGCGCAGACCGCGCTGGCCCGGTGGTCGGCCGAGGCCCAGGTGGCCGAGGCGGTGGCCCGACGGCGTCGAGCCAGCTGGTTGGCCCGCCAGGCCGCGGCCGACGCCGACCTGGCCGGGGTGGCCACGGCGCTGGGCGAGCGGAACCGACCGGTGCTGGTCGGGCTGGTCAGCGGCCGTCGTCACCGGGGCCGCATCACCGCGGTGGGGGCCGACTTCATCGAGCTGGCCACCGACCAGGGCCCGGTGTGGGTGGGGCTGGCTGCGCTCAGCTGGGTGCGGGCCCCGACCGGCGACCCGATCGCCTCGGGTCCACCGGGTCGGGAGCGCGGCGGTGGTGGCGCCCCGCGGATCGATCTGGTGGACGAGCTGGCCGAGCTGGCCGAGGAGCGCGCCCGCGTCGCCCTGTACGCCCGCGTCGGCGGCGAGCCCGTGGTGGGCGAGCTGGTCACGGTGGGGCGGGACGTGCTGACCGTGCGCGACGACGGTGGTGGCCTGATCTACGTGGCGCTGGCGTCGGTGGCCGAGGTGTCGCTGCCCGAGTCGGGGTAGAGGTGCTCGAGGGTGCCCGGCGCGATGCGGCAGGCCTCGATGAACACGTCGACATCGGTGGCCTTGAGCCGGATCACGCGACCGAAGCGGTAGGCCGGCACCTGGCCCTCGTCGATGAAGCGGTAGAGCGTGCGCGGGGTGATGCCGAGTCGGTCAGCCGCCTCGCCGGTGCTGAGCCAACGGATCTCGTCGTCGACAGGAACCACGACGTCAACGCTACTCCCTTCTCGGTGATTTTCCTACGCTTCTGCCCCGGCTCGCCGGATGTGGCGGATGTCACGTTGAACTGGGCGGCACGGCATCCCTAGCCTCGACCCTCACTCGGATGTCCTCCGGCTGGTCAACCGGCACGACGAGGGCATCGAGTCGGCGTGGTGGCGGATGGCGGATGGCGGATGGCAAGGCGGCTGGGGCATGGACGACCAAGAGGCGACGACCCGACGATCACGCCCGAGCCGGCTCGGACACGGCGCCGGGTCCGAGCCGGGTCTCGGCGACACTTCGAATGGGTCACCGAGGCGACGGGTGGCGGGCCGACGACCGCTGCCGTCGGGACGGGCGCTGCTCGGCGGGCTGCTGGTGGCCCTGGCCATGGTCGTCAGCTTCGCGGTTGCCGACCACCACGACGCCGGCCCGCGCCAGACCGTGGTGGTCGCCCGCCACCGGGTGCGCCCGGGCTCGGCCCTCACGGCCGCCGACGTCGCCGTCGAGCACGCCCAGCTGCCGCCGCGGCTGGCGGCCCACACCTTCTCCACCGCGGCCCAGGTGATCGGGCAGGTCACCCTCGGGCCGCTGGATGCCGACGACGTGATCGAGCACACCCAGGTGGTCCGACCCCGCGCCGCGCCCGGTCGCCACGAGCTCTCGTTCCCGATCGATCGTGAGCGGGCGCTCGACGGCGACCTCGAGCCGGGCCAGACCGTCGACCTGCTCGCCACCTACGGCACCGGCCTGAGCGCCCAGACGGTGGTGGTCGCCCGGGCGGTCCAGCTCCTGGACGTGTCCGACGCCAGCCACGAGAGCCTGGAGTCGGCCGGCAAGCTGGTCATCACCGTGGCCCTGGCCGACGCCAACCAGGCCCTGCGGGCCGCCCACGCCGCCCAGGTGGCCGCGGTGACCCTGGTCCGCTCCGACCCGTCGACCGACCCGAGCGGGCCCGCCGGGGCCAACACCTACTCGCTGCCCACCTCCGACTCGGTGGATCGGACGAGCACGGCCGCCCCCGCCGCGGCGGGCGACTCGCCATGAGCCCACCGCGCTACCGGTTGCTGGGCCTGGCCCAGGCCCGATCGGCGTGGTTCCGCGACCTGAGCCGCTGGTCGACCAACGCGGCGCTGCCAATCGAGTTCGTGAAGTGCATGGCCCCCGAGGAGCTCTCGGCCCGGTTGACGTCGGGCCAGGCCTTCTCCGCCGTGATCGTCGACGGCGGCCTGTCGATCGTCGACCGCGACCTGGTCGACCAGGCCCGCGAGGTGGGGTGCGCGGTCATCGTGGTCGACGACGGGCGCCGACCGGCCGACTGGGGTGGCCTGGGCGTCGACGCCGTGCTGGCCGACCCGTTCGAACGCGGCGACCTGCTGTCGGTCCTGGTGGGGTCCGCGCCGGCCATCGAGGGACCGGCGGGCGACGCCGTCGTGCGCCGTGCCCCGCCGCCGGCGGGGTGGCGGGGCCGGCTGGTGGCGGTGACCGGGCCGGGCGGGGCCGGCACCTCGACGGTGGCCATGGCGCTCGCCCAGGGCCTCGGCTCGGGGTCGCGCCACCAGGGCCTGGTGGCCCTGGCCGACGTGGCCCTGCACGCCGACCTGGGCGTGCTCCACGACGCCGGCGACGTCATGCCGGGCCTGCAGGAGCTGGTCGAAGCCCACCGCCTCGAGCTGCCCACCGTCGAGGGGGTGCGGGGCCACCTGTTCGACGCCGGCGACCGGGGCTACGACCTGTTGTTGGGGCTGCGCCGCCATCGCGACTGGCCGGTGCTGCGACCCCGAGCCGTGCAGGCCGCCCTCGACGGGCTGCTGCGGACCTACCGCCTGGTGGTGGCCGACGTCGATCCGGACCTGGAGGGCGACGACGAGGTGGGGTCGATGGACGTCGAGGAGCGCAACGTGCTGGCCCGCGCCGCCGCCGCCCGCGCCGACATGGTGCTGGTCACCGCCCCACCCACGGTGGTCGGCCTGCGGCGGCTCGTCCTCATCCTGGACGAGTGGCAGCGGGGCGGGGTCGGCGCCGAACGGTTGCTGCCGGTCATCACCCGGGCGCCCCGACGGGCCATGGCCCGGGCCGAGATCACCCAGGCGGTGTCCACGCTGGTGGGTGGCACGCGGCCGGAGCTGGCGGCCGGGCTGGCGTCGCCGGTGTTCGTCACCGAGCGACGCGGCATCGACCAACTCCACCGAGCGGCCATGCCCCTGCCCGCCGGCATGGTCCGCCCGCTGGCCGACGCGGTCGAGGCCCTGCTCGATCGCTGCGCACCCCGAGCCGCGAGCGACGCCCCGGTCGCGAGCGCGGGCGTGGCGGTGGCACCGGGATCGTTGGGGGCCTGGGCCGACGACGAGGCCCTGGGTTGAGCGCCAGCCTGCCGGCGGGCGGACGGGCATGCGCTCACCGGAGATCTGTGCACCTTCTACGACCCTGTCGTCGTAGGTGCACAGGTTTCGGGTCGCTCAGCGGCCGGTGAAGTTGGCCGGGCGCTTCTCGAGGAAGGCGCGGGGGCCCTCCTTGGCGTCCTCGCTGGCCATGACGCCCATGCCGATCTCCATCTCCTTCACGAAGGCCTCGGCCTCGGGCAGCTCGGCCGACGCCCACACCGCGGCCTTGATGCCCTGCACGGCCAGCGGGCCGTTGGCGGCCAGGCGCTCGGCCAGCTCGCGGGCCTTGGCCAGGGCCTGGCCGTCGGGCACCACGAAGCCGACCAGCCCCAGGCGCTCGGCCTCGGTGCCGGAGATGGGATCGCCCAGCAGCATGATCTCCATGGCCTTGGTGAAGGCGATCTGGCGGGGCAGGCGCACGGTGGTGCCGGCCATGGGGAACAGGCCGCGCTGCACCTCGGTGAGACCGATCTTGGCTCCCTCGGCCGCCACCCGGAGGTCGGTGGCCTGCAGGATCTCGAGGCCGCCCGCGTAGCAGTAGCCCTCGACCGCGGCCACCAGCGGCTTGCGGGTGCGGTAGTCCTTCAGGAAGCCCTTGAAGATCAGACCCGGGTCCTGGCGGATGCGCTCCTCGAACTCGTTCTCGGCCGGCTTGCCCGACAACATGGCACCCACCAGCCGGTCGAGGTCGGCCCCGGCGGAGAAGTCGCCGCCGGCCCCGGTGAGGATGGCCGCCCGCACGTCGTCGTCGCCGTCGATCAGGTCCCAGGCGTCACAGCACCGGCAGAGCACCTCGGCGTTGAAGGCGTTGCGCTTGTCGGGGCGGTTCAACGTGACCGTGACGATGTGCCCGTCACGCTCCACCAACACGGCCGGTTCGCTCACGTCACGTCCTCTCCGGAAGGTCCTGCCTGGTCGGTCCGGCACCCTAGCCAGGATCTGACGCCTCGTCAGAATCGTTGGGACGCGGGCTCACCCGAGCGGCCGGCCACCAGACGTGACCAAGGTCACGCCGAGATGGGCAATTGTCGCCATTGCGTTACGACGTGGGGGCTTCGTAGAGTCGACCGAGTTCCCCGCGACCACTGGCGGATCGTGGGTCGAACCGGCAGTAGCGGCGTGCGGACGGCGGAGGCGATGCAAACCAGGCTGGGGGACAACTCGTCATCGACCATTGCCGGTCATAGCTCGGCGCGCCCGTCGCCGGTCGGCCCGAACGCGCCCGGCCTGATCCTGGGCGGCTCCACGTCGCGGCTCGGACACGCCGTCGAGCCGGGTGATGACCTCGACCCCCTGGTGGAGATCGAGCAGTGCGTGCAGGCCCGGGCCAAGGAGTTGGCCCACGACATGGCCGGCCCCGAGGCCGACGCCGGCCTGCGCGCCCTCATCGGCGACGAGATCGACCGGTGGGCCGACGACGCCAAGCGGGGCGTGCGCCGCTTCGAGCTGGCCGACCCGGTCCTGGTGGCCGAGCGGGCGTTCCGCAACCTGGCCCGCTATGGCCCGCTGACCCCGTTGCTCGACGACCCCGACGTGTGGGAGATCATGATCAACGCGCCCGACGTGATCCTGGTCAAGCGCCACGCCGGGCCCTCGGGGTACCACGACGAGGTCTTCCACGACGACGACCACGTGGCTCGCACGCTGACCAAGATCCTCGACGACGCCTCGGCCAGCCACCGCAAGCTCGACCCGGCCGAGGGCCTGCAGGACGCGCAGCTCGACGACGGATCCCGCCTCCACATCGTCCACGGCGACGTGAGTCGCGGCGGCCACCTCATGGTCAACATCCGGCGCTTCACCGGGGTCGCCTTCCACTCGCTCGACGAGCTCGTGGCCCGCGACATGTTCGGCCCGGCGGTGGCCCGCTTCCTCACCGCCTGCGTGCGGGCCGATGTCTCGATCGTGTTCGCCGGCGCCCCCGGCTCGGGCAAGACGACGCTGTTGTCGTGCTGCGCGGCCGAGCTCGACCCGGCCAAGCGCGTGGTCATCGCCGAGGAGGTGTTCGAAGCGGACGTCCCGCTCGTGAACGTGGCCGCGATGCAGACCCGGGCGGCCCGCGCCGACCGCCCCGCCGTCGACCTGCGACGCCTGGTCTCGGGCTTCCTGCGCATGGCCCCCGACGTGGCCATCGTGGGCGAGGTTCGGGACCGCGAGGCCCTCCCGCTCCTGCTCACCCTGTCGTCGGGCGTGAAAGGCTTCACCACCATCCACGCCGGGTCGGCCCGCCAGGCCCTGACCCGGCTGCGCTTCATCTGCCAGCTGGCCGACACCGGCAACGAGTTGCCCATGTCGGCCCTCAACAGCCTGGTCAGCGAGGCCATCGACCTGGTGGTGCACTGCCGCCGCGGCCCCAACGGCCCGAGGATCTCCGAGGTCACGGCGGTCGAGGACCAGGCCGCCGGTCCTGCCGCCACCCAGTTCACCACCACCGAGCTGTTCACCCGGGCCGGGCCCGAGGCCCCCCTGAGCTGGACGGGCAACGTCCCGGCGCGGCTGGCCCACACCTTCGACGAGGCCGGCTTCGACGTGGCCGAGCTGCTGAGCCGCGACGACGACCGCGAGTGGACGGCGTTTTGATCGCCCTCGGCCTGGCCATCACCGCCGGCTACGGCATGGTCCTGTGCTACACCGCCACGCAGTTCGGCTGGCGGGGCGTCGGGCCCGGCCCCGGCCGGCGAGCGACCGCGTCGACACGTGGCTCCCATCGCCGCGGCCCAGGCCGGTGCAGCCGGGAGTGGCTCACCCAGGCCGGCCTCGGTGACGTGGCGCCCGTCGAGTTCTGGACGGTGATCGCCGGCCTCTTCCTGGCGGGCACCACCGGCGGCCTCCTGCTGTTCGGCGGGATCGTGCCGGCGCTGGTGGTGGGCGGGTTCGCCGCCACCTTCCCGGTGGCCAGCTATCGGCGCCGGCGCCTGGCCCGACGTCAGCAGGCCGAAGAGGCCTGGCCGCGGCTGATCGAGGAGATCCGCATCCTGACCTCCAGCGCTGGGCGCTCGATCCCCCAGGCCCTGTTCGACGTGGGTGCCGGTGGACCGGTCGAGCTCCGGCCCGCCTTCGCCGCCGCCCAGCGGGAGTGGCTGCTGTCCACCGACTTCGCCCGCACGCTGGCCGTGCTCAAAGACCAGCTCGCCGACCCCACGGCCGATGCCGCCTGCGAGACCCTCCTGATCGCCCAGGAGCTGGGCGGCAGCGATCTCGACCAGCGCCTCCAGGACCTGGCCGACGACCGCCGGGCCGACACCCAGGGTCGCAAGGACGCGGTGGCCAAGCAGGCCGGCGTGCGCTTCGCCCGTCGGTTCGTGCTCATCGTGCCCATCGGGATGGCCGTCGTGGGGCTGTCGGTCGGCTCGGGCCGCGCCGCCTACGAGACCCCGATGGGCCAGCTCGTCGTGGTGATCGGACTCGCCCTGGTGGTGGCGTGCTGGCTGTGGGCCGGTCGCATCATGCGCCTGCCCGACGAGCCGAGGGTGCTGCGATGACGGCCGCCGTGGGGCAGGGGCCTCACGTTGCGGAGGAGGCCGGGCCGGCGGGGTGCCCGGCCGGGGAGACAAGGTGAGCCGCCTGGTCGTGCTGGTCGCCGTGCTGGCCGGGGCGGGCACGAGCCTGGTCCTGACCGAGCTGCGGTGGTTCCGCCGGGTGTCGCTGGCCGAGCGCATCGCGCCGTACCTGCCCGGGGCACGAGCGACACGCCTCGCCCGGCGGGGTGCGTCCTGGCGGGCCCTGGGCGAGGTCGTGTCCCCGCTGGTGTCGACCGCCGGCGATCGGCTGAGCCGGCTGCTGGGTTCGGGCGAGGAGCTCAGCTCGCGGCTCGAGCGCATCCACTCCCCCGACACGGTCACCGCCATGCGCATGCGCCAGCTGGGCTCGGCGCTGGCCGCCCTGGCCGCCGCGACCGTGGTCACCGCCGGGGTGCGACCGCCGCTGGTCATCGCCCTGCTGTTCCTGATCGGCGCGCCGCTCCTCGCCTTCCTGGTGCTCGAGCAGCAGGTGGCCCGGGCGTCGAGCCGGTGGCAGCAGCAGGTGGTGGGCGAGCTGCCCATCGTCACCGAGCAGCTGGGCATGCTGCTGGGCGCCGGGTACTCGATGACCAGCTCGTTGAACCGGCTCTCCCAGCGCAGCTCGGGCGCGTGCGCCGCGGATCTCACCCAGGTGTGCGGACGCATCCGCCAGGGCCTCGACGAACAGGCCGCCCTGGGCGAGTGGGCCCGCCGCGTCGACGTCGATGCCCTCGACCGGCTGGTGGCCGTGCTGGCCCTCAACCGGCAGGCGGCCGATCTGGGGCGGCTCATCTCGGCCGAGGCACGGGCCATGCGCCGTGACGCCCAGCGCCGGCTCATCGAGTCGATCGAACGTCGGGCCCAGCAGGTGTGGGTCCCCGTGACCGTCGCCGCCCTGGTGCCGGGCGTCCTGTTCCTCGTCGTCCCGTTCATGCAGGCCATGCGCCTGTTCACCACCGGCTGACCCCGGTGCCCGCCGACCCCACGAAAGGGATCCCATGCACACCACCTGGCTCTGGACCACCGCCCTGCTCGACGCCCGCCTGCGCCCGCGCCTGGCCGCCATGGCCCGCGACGACCGGGGTGAGGGCGTCATCAGCGTGGCCATCGCCGTGCTGATCATGGCCTTCCTCGGGGCAGCCATGTGGCTGGGCTTCCAGCAGATGTGGCGCACCACCGACAACACCACCAACACCAAGGTCCAACAGATCGGCAATGAGTAGGAGGGCGTGCCCCCGTCCGAACCGACGGGGGCCGAGGATCTCGACGGATCCGCGGCGGCGCCTGGGTGGCGATGCCGGCACCGGGCTCATCGCCACCTTCGCGGCGGTGATCGTCTTCCTGGCCTTCCTGCTGTTCGCCGTGCAGCTGCTGGTCGGCCTGTACGCAACCACCGCGGTCACCAGCGCGGCCTTCGACGGGGCCCGCATGGTGGCCGGCAGCCGCACCGACCACGACGACCCCGCCGCGGTGGCCGGCTCCCGGATGGCCGCCGAGATCCGCATGCGCGCCGAGCTGGGCGCCTTCGGCCGGACGGTCCACTTCGACTGGAGCGGGAGCGACGACCAGGTCGTCCAGGTGCGCGTGGTGGGTGACGGCCCGGGGTTCCTGTGGCCCGGGCTGGGTGACGTCGCCGGGGCGCGACACATCGACCGGACCGTTCGGGTGCGGGTCGAGGCCTGGCGGTGACCGGCGAGCGGGCCCGGGGACGGGGCGACCGGGGCCAGGTGGGCGGCATCGAGGTGCTGCCCTTCGGGGTGCTCATCTTCGTGGTGGGCGCGCTGCTGGTGGCCAACGCCTGGGGGGTGGTCGACGCCGAGGTGGCGGCCGACTCGGCCGCCCGACAGGCTGTGCGCACCTACGTGGAGGCCCCCGACGCCGCCCGCGGCGAGGCCCAGGCCCGCGCCGTGGCCGCGGCCACCCTGGCCGGCCACGGCCGCCAACCTGGGTTGGCCACCGTGCACATCAGCCGAGCCGGGGACGCGCCGTTCGCCCGGTGCGTGGCCGCCACCGTCGAGGTGGACTACCCGGTCCCGGCCATCCGCCTGCCCTGGATCGACGGGTACGGCCATGCCTTCGACGTGCGGGCCCACCACACCGAGCTCATCGACCCCTACCGCTCGGGCCTGGCCGGCCAGGCCACGTGCTGATGTCGGCCCGGCGCGCCCGCCAGCACCCGGCTCGCCCGACGGCCCGTTCCGGGTGCGGCTGCGAGGCGCAGGCTCGCCCGACGGCGGCGCGCCGTCGAGGCGACGCCGGCAGCGTGCTCATCCTGATGCCGGCGGCCGTGCTCATCGTGCTGCTCCTGGGTGCCATCGCCGTCGACCTGACCATCGTGCACCTGCGCCAGCAGCAGGCCATCGAGGCGGCGGCCAGCGCGGCCAACGACGCCGTCACCGGCGGGCTCGACCAGGGGGCCCTGCGCGCCGGGCGGGGCTACCACCTCGACCCGGCCCGGGTGGACGCCGCCGTCGACCGCTCGATCGACGCCCAGGGGCTGACCGACGAGCTGGCCGCACCGCCCCAGGTCACCGAGCCCACCCCGACCTCCATCACGGTGGTGGTCACCTTGCGGGCCGACTACCTGTTCGCACGGGCCCTGCCCGGCACCCCCCACAGCACCACCGTGCGCGGCACCGCCACCGCCACCGTGCAGACCGCCCCCGCCTGACTGGCGCCCACCGACCGCGCGCCCACAACGCTGCGCCCCGCCCCGCGCCCCGCCATGTCGAACTGGGCACCCCCACCGCGCCCGAATCGACACGGCCACCGCCGAACCGGTGCGGCCGGGCCAGGGAGGGACCTGCGTGGTCCAGCGCTGGGCGCCACCCGTCGAGCCGAGCGCCTGTGTGCAACCATGGGAGAGGGCGAGGCGGCAGGGCGGGAACATGGCGAGCGGGTCATCGGCGACAGCAACGCCAGGCACCGCGCCCGGCCAGACACCGGATGCGGCAGACCGCGTCGACTCCATCAAACGCGTGGTCGGTGGCCTTCTGGCCGGCCTGATCGCCATCTTCTCGTTCTTCGGCCTGTCCGGAAGCGCGGTGACCGAGATCCTGCGCAACAGCAGCTGGCAACCCACGGCGGTGATGTTCCTGCTGGCCATCGCCACCGGCGCCGCGGTGATGAGCGTGTTCGCCAAGGACGGTGGTTACCTCGGCACGACGTTCGTCGGGGTCCTGCTCATCGCCGCATTCCTACCGGTCCTGCTGGTGTGGGGCATGAACAGGCCCTATCCGTTCGAACCGGTCCTTTGGCAGCCGTTGTGGCACCACTCGATCATCCCCGTCGTCGTCGGGCTGGCGTGTGCAATCGGCATCGGGCTCATGGTCTGGGACCGGCCGTGGAAGGGGGAGAAGGCGGTCCGCGCCGCCGAGGCGGCGGCCCACGCGCAGGCTGCGGCCACGACAGCGAGAGCGAAAGCCACGGCCGCGCAGGCAACGGCGGACGCCACGGGAAGCGACGCGGCCGCAGCAGCAGCCAGGGCGGCAGCGGGCGCTGGCGCGGGCGCGGGCGCGGCGAAAGCGGTTGCACTGGCACACCGGGCCAACGCCGAGGCACAGGCGATCGCGATCAATGCGGACGCCGACGCGCTGAAGGCGAAGAAGCAGGCGGACACCGAGGCAGGGCGGGCGACGCGGCTGAACGACAGAAGCATCAAGGTGTACTGCCCCAGGCGGTGGCTGAGAAAGAGATCGTGGGTGCAGTCGATCTCGAAGCTGCACGGCGAACGCAAGAAGTTCCACATCGACGGCACCGGCTTCTACCTCCTGCTCGCCCTCATCACGCTCGGATGGGCCGCCTACGCGGGGGTAACCCTGGAGACACGCGTGCAGAACCTGGTGCTGGCTCCACGCCTGGACATGGCCTACTCGCTTGAGTCAACTGGGCTCGAGCTGAAGGTGACGGTCTCGGCCTCCCAGATGGCGACCAACCAGTACGTGTACATCCAGGCGATCGGCTTCTCTGATCCCGGGCAAGCCGCTCACAGCTTCGACCCCTGCCAGCCGGGGGACTCGACCTGTCAGGTCCTGGCCGTCGCCTACCTCTCCCCGGCCGCAGACGGCACGATGACAACGACCTTGCCCTTCTCCCCGGAGGGGTACAAGTACGCCCGTGTCATCGCTCGCGCCTGCTTCAACCCTTCGCCACCGCCCGTGATGGTCATCGTCCCGTCCAAGACGAAGACCATCGATCGCCCGAACTGCCTCGCCTTCACCCCTTCGAGTGCCGTGATCGAGATGCCCACGACAACCACCACCGACCCAATCCTGCCCACGGGCTGATTCGTTGGCCTCGCGATCCCCCGTGGTCTAGCGGCCTGAGTAGAGGTAGTCGTGCAGGGTCTGGCTCTCGGACTGGAGCTCGGCCAGGCGGTGCTTGACCACATCGCCGATGCTGACCAGGCCGGCCAGGTGCCCGTCGACCACCACCGGCAGATGCCGGATGCGCCGCGACGTCATCGTCTCCATCACGCTCTCGACCGTGTCGTCGGGCGCGCAGGTGCGCACCTCGGCGGTCATGGCCTGCGCCACCGGCATGGACAGCGCATCGGGGCCGCGGGACGCCACCGCCCGGGCCAGGTCGCGCTCGGACACGATGCCCGCGATGGTCTCGCCATCATCGGACACCACCAGGGCCCCGATGCCGTGCTCGGCCAATGCGGCCGCGACCTGGGCCATGGTGACGTCGCCGGGCACGGTGGCCACGCCGGTGCCCTTGCCCTCGAGGATGTGCCTGACGAACACGGCAGCTCACCTCCAGTCGGGACGCCGCCCCCGGCGGCCCCCGGAATGGGTCGACCCCATTCTGCCAGGCCCGCGCCTCGGTGTCCGCGAGGGCCAGCCACGGCCGGTGCCAGTCGCCTATCATCGGTCGTTCGGCGGCTCACAGGAACTCAGGACCACCCATGGGTGTCCGTCCGGGTCCCGGAGGGAGGGCGACATGCGGGTATCGAGAAGCCGTGCCACCGCACTGTTGGGCGTTGTGATCGTCATCGGCCTGCTGACGGTTGCGTGCGACCCTGACCTGGGCGAGGTCGCCGAACGCGGCGAGCAGTCGGCCAGCGCGGTGGGCGAAAGTCTGGCCGACGGTCATCAGGCGTCCTCCACGGACCTCTCTCAGCTCGTGAAGGACAGGAGCACGCTCGAGCACGCGAGCTCGCTGAACCCGAAGGAGACGCAGAGCCTGAGGACCATCGAGCAGACTCTCGCGAATGCGACGGCGGCAGCGACGGCCCGTCGCCTCGAGGCCACCAGCGGGAGTTCACTCGAACAGGCGGCCAGGACGAACGTCGCTGACAACGCCGCGCCCTCCGCCCCCGCGCAACTCAGAACAGGGGCCGTAGCCATCGCCACGAGCACCGCGAAGGACCTGGCCTGCCAGTTCATCCAAGAGAACCTGAAGGACGCCCACAGCCCCCCTGATCCGGATGGTTTGAGGGGTCTGAACGGCGACGATCTGGTCACCGCCATCGAGCGAAACGCCATCCTTCAGCTGGCGGACGCGAGATGGCCTGACCTCGGGGTGTTCCTGGATCTTGCGTCCTGGGCGAAAAGCGTCGTATCGGAGGCGCAGGACCTGGCCAACGAGCCCGACTACCGCAGCGGCGTGGACAGGAACCCACCCGCCCACTACTTCTACCTCCAGTTCTGCCTCAGCCCGCCGAGCGGCTGAAACCCCCAAGCGCCAGCCAACCCCGCCGTCGAACTCGTGCGGCAAGCCCGGTGGCGCCCCTTAACCTCACAGGGGGCCTCGTCCGCACCGGCGCCGGTCCCGCCACGACCCAGGGAGGGGTGACCACCGGTGAGCGAGTCCGTGCGTGAGCCGCACCTCACCGTCGAGGACTCCGAGGAAGCCCTCCTCGAAGGCGACCGGCCCTTCGCCCCGGGCACCGCCCGCGCCGCCCTCAGCTACCCGGTCTTCCGCCGTGTCTTCTTCGGCGCCCTGCTGTCCAACGTCGGCAGCTGGATGCAGACCGTGGTGCTCGGCGCCTACGGCTACTCGCTGACCCACTCGGCCACGTTCGTGAGCGTGCTCTCCTTCGCCCAGCTCATCCCCCTCATGCTCTTGTCGATCGTCGGCGGCGCCCTGGCCGACCGCTTCGACCGCAAGTGGCTCATCATCTGGGTCTCGGTCGAGCAGACCGCCTTCGCCCTGGGCATCGCCTGGATCACCCGCCTGCCCCACCCGTCCGAGATCGTGTTGGTGGCCTTCGTGCTGGCCATGGGCATCGGCCAGGCCGTGTACGCCCCCGCCTACAGCTCGGTGATGCCCGAACTGGTCGAGGAACGCGACCTCAACGGCGCCGTGTCCCTCAACTCGGTGAACATGAACCTGTCCCGTGTGGTGGGCCCCGCCATCGGCAGCCTCATCTACGCCCGCTGGGGCGTGTCCTGGGTGTTCGTGGGCAACGCCGTCAGCTACCTGTTCATCATCGGCGCCCTGCTCATCGTGGTGATCCCCGCCGTGATCCCCAACCCCGACGAGCCCCAGGGCCTGCGCCGCATCCTCGGCGGGTTCGTGGTGGCCCGACACGACCGGGTCGTCGGCCGGTGCCTGGCGGTCATGACCCTGTTCTCGCTGTTCAGCCTGGCCTTCGTGGTGCAGATGCCCACCCTGGCCGAGCAGAACCTGGGCATCGACCCGGCCCACACCACCTACGGCCTCTTCTACGCCACCTTCGGCACCGGGGCGGTGGTGGGCGCCCTGTCGATCGGCACCTTCCTGGCCCAGCGCCCGCTCGAGCGGGTGGTGCGCGCCGGGCTCGGCGGCTTCGCCGTGTTCCTGGCCGCCCTGGCCGCGGTGCGGTCGGTGCCCCTGGCCTTCCCCATCGTGTTCTGCGTCGGCTACTGCTACTTCGCCACCGTCACCTCGCTGTCCACCGTGCTCCAGGCCCGCCTCGACAACCAGGTGCGCGGGCGGGTCATGGCCCTGTGGCTCATGGCCTTCGGCGGCACGGTCGCCATCGGCGGACTCATCGCCGGCCCGGTGATCGACGCCACCTCGGTCTCGTTCGTGCTGCTGTTCGGCGCCGTGGTCGCGGCCCTCCTCGTGCCCTTCGCCGACCTCCACGATCACTCGTCGAATCGGTGACATCGGCCACATGACGGTACGATCCTCGGGCCCGAAATCCCTCCGCCGGAGCACCCATGGCTGACCGAACCCCAGCTGTCCTGCTCGACCAACTGGTCTACCCCGAGTGCCCCCGTTGGCACGACGGCAAGCTGTGGTTCTCCGACGTCCACGCCCGGCGGGTCTTCTCCATGGCCACCGACGGCGAGCCCCACATCGAGCTGGAGACGCCCGACATGCCGGCCGGCCTGGGATGGCTGCCCGACGGGCGGCTCCTGGTGGTCGCCATGGTCACCCGCAAGCTGCAGCGCCTCGACCCCGGTGGCCTGGTGGAGGTGGCCGACCTGAGCCCGCTGGCCGCCTTCCACTGCAACGACATGGTGGTGGACGACCAGGGCCGCGCCTACGTGGGCAACTACGGGTTCGACATCGACGCCGGGGCCGAGGCCACGAGCACCAACCTGGTCTGCGTCGAGCCTGACGGCGAGGCCTGGGTGGTGGCCGAGCAGCTCCTGTTCCCCAACGGCATGGTCATCGCCGACGGGGGCCGCACCCTGGTCGTGGCCGAGTCGTTCGCCCAGCGCCTGTCGGCCTACGACCTCAACGAGGACGGCTCGCTGGCCAACCCGCGGGTCTGGGCCGACCTGCGCCCCAACGTCCCCGACGGCATCTGCCTGGACGCGGCGGGCGGCATCTGGGTGGCCGATCCCGTGAACCGGGGCGTGATGCGGGTGGTGCAGGGCGCGGGACCGGTCGAGTGGATCCCCACCTCGCGCAACCCCTACGCCTGCGCCCTGGGCGGCGACGACGGCCAGACCCTCTACATCTGCACGGCCGAGTCGTCAGACCCGGCCAAGACCCTCGAGCTGTGCTCGGGGCGCATCGAGGCGGTGCACGTCGACATCGGCGCCGCCGGATCGACCGGCTCGGCCTCCCCGGTGGCCGACCTCGGCCTGCCCCCCGCCTGAGCCCGATCTCCGCCTGAGCCCGATCCGCCCGACCAGCCTCTGAGGCGGCGTCGACCACGCCTCAGGCCGGTGGCCCGACCACCAGTGCCGAGTGCAGGAAGCGCAGCAGCTCGCGGCGGCGCACCACCATCGACCGCAGGGTGGGCTCGATGCCCACAGCCCGCAGCACCTCCACCTCGGTGGCGACGCCCAGCACCGTCGAGTAGGTGGACAGCAGCAGCAGGCGGGCATCGGTGGTGCGGAAGCGGCCGGCGGCCATCTCGGCCTCGAGGAACTCGCGGGCCCGCTTGACCAGCGGCTCCAGGTTGTCGCTCAACCGGGTGGCGGTGGGGGCGCCCAGCCGGCTGACCTCCCGCAGCAGGCCCAGCAGCTCGGGGCGGCGCAGGGCCAGGCGGAACACCGAGCGGATCACCGCCTCCATGCGCTCCCACCCCGATCCGGCGTCGCTCAACGCCGCCTCCAGCGTCTCCACCAGCGACGCCGACCCCACGTCGATCACGGCGTCGAGCAGGTCGGCTTTGGACGGGAAGTAGTAGAGGATGGTCTGCTTGCGGATGCCGAGCTCGACCGCCACCTGGTCGAGGGACGTGGCCTCGTAGCCGCGGGTGCCGAACGACACCAACGCCGTCTCCAGCACCCGGTCCCTGGTCGTCATCTACCAAATGGTAGAGGATCTTTGCTAGAACAGGGGGATGATCGCCGAGACCCTCGCCGGCAAGCGCCTGTTCGTCACCGGCGCCACCGGCTTCCTGGGCACGGCCCTGGTCGAGCGGCTGCTGCGCGAGGTGCCCGACTGCGAGGTCGTGCTGCTCGTGCGGGCCGGCAAGCGCTCCACCGTGGCGCAGCGGGTGGCCCGCGAGATCGTCAAGAACGACGCCTTCGACCGGCTGCGGGCCGAGCACTCGGGGCCGGGCGAGGCGGGGGGTCGCACCACCACCTTCGACGACCTCATCGCCCGGCGCCTCTCGGCGGTGGCCGGCGACGTGAGCCGCGACGGCCTGGGCCTGGACGAGGCCGGCCGGGCCGTGCTGGCCAGCTGCGACATCGTCATCCACTCGGCGGCCACCGTCTCGTTCGACTCGCCGCTCGACTCGGCGGTCGAGGTCAACCTGCTCGGTCCCATGCGCATCGCGGCCACCCTCAACGACCTGGGCGTGACGCCGCACCTGGTGGCCGTGTCCACCTGCTACGTGGCCGGCAACCGCCGCGGCGCCGCCCTCGAGCAGATGGTGGACGAGAGCCCGTTCTTCGTGGACGTGAGCTGGCGGGCCGAGGTGGACGGCGCCCGCCGGGCCCGCAGCGACGCCGAGGCCCAGAGCCGCACCCCCGAGGAGCTGGCCCGGTTCGCCAAGGCGGCCCGCGCCGAGCTGGGGGCGGCCGGCACCCCCGCGCTGGCCTCCAAGACCGAGCAGCTGCGGGCCCGCTGGGTGAGCGACCGGCTGGTCGAGGCGGGCCGGGCCCGGGCGGCCTCGCTCGGCTGGCCCGACGCCTACGCCTACACCAAGGCGCTGGGCGAGCGGGCCCTGGTCGAGACCCACGGCGACGTGCCCATCAGCATCGTGCGCCCGTCGATCATCGAGTCGGCCCTGGCCGAGCCGCGCCCGGGCTGGATCCGCGGCTTCCGCATGGCCGAGCCGGTGATCATCTCCTACGCCCGCGGGCTGCTCAAGGAGTTCCCGGGCGTGCCCGAAGGCATCGTCGACGTCATCCCCGTCGACCTGGTGGTGGGGGCGTTGATCGCGGTGGCGGCCAAGGGCCCCGCGCGCGACGACGCCGGGGCGGCCGTGCCCGAGGTGGTGCAGGTGGCGTCGGGGTCGCAGAACCCGCTGCGCTACCGCCGCCTGGTCGACCTGGTCAGCACCTGGTTCCTCGAGCACCCGCTCTACGACCACGAGGGCCAACCCATCGTGGTGCCCACCTGGTCGTTCCCGGGCCGGGGTCGGGTGCAGACCCAGCTCAGCCGGGCCAAGACCACCCTGGAGCGGGCCGAGAAGGTGCTCACCGCCCTGCCCCTGCGGGGCCGCCAGGCCGAGCTCGGCGCGACCATCGAGGAGCGCCGCGAGGAGGCCGAGCGGGCCCTGGGCTACGTCGAGCTGTACGGGGCCTATGCCGAGTGCGAGGCGGTGTACGGCCTGGAACGGCTGTTGGCCCTGTGGGACGCCCAGACCCCCGAGGACCAGGCCCGGTTCGGTTTCGACCCCCGGGTGATCGACTGGACCCACTACGTGCGCGAGGTGCACCTGCCGTCGGTGGTCGAGCACGGCCGGGTGCGCACCACCCCGGGTGGGCGGGTCGGTCCCAACCGGGCCGAGCGCCTGCGAGGCCAGGTGCTGTCGCCTGATCGCCAGCTCGCCGCCTTCGACCTGGAGAACACCCTCATCGCCTCCAACGTGGTGGCGTCCTACTCGTGGCTGGCCACCCGCCGACTGCCCCGCGACGAGCGGCTGCGCTTCGTGGCCCGCACCCTGGCGGAGGCCCCGTCGCTGCTGGCCCTCGACCGCAAGGACCGCAGCGACTTCCTCCGCCTCTTCTACCGGCGCTACGACCACGCCCCCATCGACCAGATCGACCAGGACGCGGCCGAGATGTTCAGCCAGCTCATCCTGGCCAAGTCGTTCCCGGCCGCCATCCGCCGGGTGCGCGAGCACCGACGGCTCGGCCATCGCACCGTGCTGATCACCGGCGCCCTCGACTTCGTGGTGGAACCACTGCGCCCGCTGTTCGACGACATGGTGTGCGCCTCGCTGGGCCAGCGCGCCGACGGCACCTACGACGGGGAGCTCGCCCAGGTGCCGCCCACAGGGGAGACCCGGGCCCAGGCCCTGATGGACTTCGCCGAGGCCAACGACCTCGACCTGCGCGAAGCCGTCGCCTACGCCGACTCCACCAGCGACCTGCCCATGCTCGAAGCGGTCGGCTTCCCGGTGGCGGTCAACCCCGAGACCCGCCTGGCCACCCTGGCCCGCAAGCGGGGCTGGCTGGTCGAGCACTGGGCCAAGTCGACCGGCGCGCCCCGCGTGCTGGTGCCCATCGGCGCCCGGGCCCACGAGCGCGACGCGGCCAGCCGGGCGATGGCCCAAGGGACCCGGCCGTGAAGGCGCTGGAGTTCGGGCGCAACGTGCCGCGCTACGCGGCGGCCATGGCCGCGGGTCGCGTCATGCCCGGCGGCGGAGCCAAGGTGGGCCCCCTGCGCCTGCGCGACATCGACCCACCCGAGCTGCCCGGTCCCGACTGGGTGCGCATCAAGCCGCGCCTGTCGGGCATCTGCGGCAGCGACCTGTCCACCATCGACGGCACCTCGTCGCGCTACTTCGAGCCGATCGTCTCGTTCCCGTTCGTGCCTGGCCATGAGGTGGTGGCCGACCGCGACGGCACCGACGGCACCGACCGCGTCGTGCTCGAGCCAGTGCTGGGCTGCGTGGCTCGCCACATCTCCCCCACCTGCGCGGCCTGCGCCCGCGGCGACCTGGGCAACTGCGAGCGCATCGCCTTCGGCGACCTCGAACCGGGCCTGCAGTCCGGGTTCTGCTGCGACACGGGGGGCGGTTGGTCCACCGCCATGGTGGCCCACGCCAGCCAGCTGCACCCGGTGCCCGACGACATGAGCGACGAGGCCGCGGTGATGGTCGAGCCCACCGCCTGCGCGGTGCACGGCGCCCTGGCCGCGGCGGTGGCCGAGGGCGACACGGTGGCCGTCATCGGCTCGGGCACCCTCGGTCTGCTCACCATCGCCGCGCTGCGGCGGCTCACCCCGGCCGGCGCCATCGTGGCCGCGGCCAAGTACCCGGCCCAGCGCGACCTGGCCCGAGACCTGGGTGCCACCACGGTGGTCGAGCCGGCCGAGCTGCGCCGAGCCGTGCGCCGAGCCACCGGCACCATGGCCCTGGGCGACGGCGACATCATCCGCCTCACCGGCGGTGCCGACGTGGTGGTCGACTGCGTGGGCCGCGAGTCGAGCCTGGCCGACGCCCTGGCCGTGGTGCGCCCCAAGGGCCGGATCACGATGGTGGGCATGGCCGGCCACACCCACGTCGACCTGACCGGGTTGTGGCAGCGCGAGATCACCCTGGCCGGGGCCTACGCCTACGGCACCGAGAGCGTCGGCCCCGAGGGCACCCCTCGACGCACCTTCGACCTGGCCTTCGAGCTGGTGGCCGCGGCCGACCTGGGCCGCCTGGTCAGCGCCACCTATTCCCTGGCCCGCTACACCGACGCCATCGCCCACGCCGCCGGCGCCGGCCCCCGAGGCGCCGTGAAGATCGCCTTCGACCTCCGATCAGAGAAGGAACGAACTCGATGAGTGCCGTCAAGCCTCCCCGCCCGGGGTTCGTGCTCGAGGTCGACCGGTCCACGCCGCCGGTGCTGTTCCACCACGGCGACAGCTTCCGGCTGGAGAAGCTGCCGCCGGGACGCAGCCGGGTCGTGTACCCGTCCGAGCCGCTCGAGCCGCTCGACGACATCGAGGGCGCCATCCACCACGCCCTGCTCCACCCCGAGGGCGACCGCGCGCCGCTGCCCGACCTGCTGCGACCGGGCATGAAGCTGACCATCGCCTTCGACGACATCTCGCTGCCCCTGCCCCCCATGCGCCGGCCCGACATCCGCCAGCGGGTCATCGAGCAGGTGCTCGACCTGGCCGCCGCCGCCGGCGTCGACGACGTGGAGCTGATCGCGGCGCTGGCCCTGCACCGGCGCATGACCGAGGACGAGCTGCGCCACGCGGTCGGCGACCGGGTCTACGACTCGTTCGCCCCCCACGGCCTGCTCTACAACCACGACGCCGAGGACCCCGACAACCTCACCCTGGTGGGCACCACGGACCAGGGCGAGGAGGTGGAGATCAACAAGCGGGCTGCCACCAGCGACCTGCTGGTCTACGTGAACATCAACATCGTCTCGATGGACGGGGGGTGGAAGAGCACGGCCACCGGCCTGGCCAGCTACCGAAGCATCCGCCACCACCACAACGTGACGACCATGCAGCACTCCAAGTCGTTCATGGACCGCCACCACAGCGAGCTGCACTCGTCGAACTGGCGCATGGGCAAGGTGCTGCGCGACGCCGGGGTCAACGTCTTCCAGATCGAGACCACCATCAACAACAACGTGTTCGGCACCGAGGGCCCGCTCGGCGTGCTCCAGAAGCGCGAGTGGGAGTGGTCGGGTCGCGACCGCCTCACCTTCCTGGGGCTCAAGGCCGGGTTGGACCACATGTCGGCGCGCCAGCGCCGCGCCGCCTTCCAGGGCTGGAAGGCGCCCCACCAGATGACCTCGGTGCAGGCCGGCGAGGTCGAAGCCGTGCACGAGAAGACCACCAAGATGGTGCTGCGCCAGCACCTGGTGCCGGTCGAGGGCCAAACCGACATCCTGACCATGGGGCTGCCCTACATCTGTCCCTACAACGTGAACTCGATCATGAACCCGATCCTGGTCATGTGCCTCGGGCTCGGCTACTTCTTCAACCTCTACCGGGGGAAGCCCCCGGTGCGCGAAGGCGGCGTGCTCATCATGAGCCACCCCACGCCCTGGGAGTTCCACCCGGTCCACCACCCGAGCTACATCGACTTCTTCGAGCAGGTGCTGGCCGAGACCACCGACCCCATCGAGATCGAGAAGCGCTTCGAGGTCGACTTCGCCAACGACGAGTGGTACCGCCACCTCTACCGCACGTCCTACGCCTACCACGGCGTCCACCCGTTCTACATGTGGTACTGGGGTGCGCACGCCCTCCAGCACCTGGGTCGGGTCATCATCGTCGGCGGCGACACGCGGGCGGTGCGCCGACTGGGCTTCATGCCGGCCTCCACCCTCCAGGACGCCCTGGAGATGGCCACCGACACCGTCGGTGCCGGCGCCTCCATCACCCACCTGCACAACCCGCCGGTGCTCATGGCGGACGTGACGTGACCGAGTCCCGCAAGGTCCGCGAGCTGGCCAAGCGCATCCCCGTGAACCGCACCACGGCGGTGGCGGCCGGTCGCGTGAGCGTGGCCGCCGCCCGGCGGCACCTGGCCTTCCCGGTTCTGGCTCCGACCACCCCGCGCGGCGTCGAGGTCCCTCGCCGACCGAGCCCGCTGGGCGCCAACTACGACACCGAGTGGGCCCGGCGCTATCCGGCCCGCATGGCCCGGGTGCTGCTGCTCGACGGCGCGGTGACCCCGGCCCTGCGGGCCCTGGCCGCGCCCCGCATCCGGGGGGTGGACCGCCTGGCCGACCTCGAGGGCCCGGTCATCTTCGCGGCCAACCACCACAGCCACGTCGACACCCCTCTCGCACTGTCGGCCATCCCCGAGCCATGGCGCCACCACATGTTCATCGCCGCGGCCGCCGACTACTTCTTCGGCAACCGCGTCACCGCGCCGCTCTCCGCCCTGGTCATCGGGGCCATCCCCATCGAGCGCACCAAGGTGGGCCGCAAGTCGGCCGACGACGCGGCCGGCCTCATCGGCGACGGCTGGAGCATGCTCATCTTCCCCGAGGGCGGGCGCAGCCCCGACGGGTGGGGCCAGCCCTTCCGGGGCGGGGCGGCCTACCTGTCCATGCGCTGCGACGTGCCGGTCGTGCCGATCCACCTGGAGGGGACGGGACGCATCCTGCGCAAGGGCCGGACCATCCCCCAGCCGTCGTCCACCACCATCACCTTCGGCGCCCCCATCCGGGCCCGCGACGACGAGGACTCCCGCCGCTTCGGGGCCCGCATCGAGGCCACGGTGGCGGCGCTGGCCGACGAGACGCGCGACGACTGGTGGACCGCTCGCCAGCGGGCCCATCGAGGTGAGACCCCCACGCTGCAAGGACCGGAGCTGGGCGCCTGGCGGCGCACCTGGCAGCTGGGCGACCGCGGCCCCAAGCGTCGCCGCACCCCCAAGCGCCGCTGGCCCGATCTGGCCTGACCGACCTTCCTGGCCCTTCGGTCGGCGGGGCCTCCCTGCGGGCGCCTTCGGCATGCGGGTCCCATCCGACGGTCCCCCCGACCAGGTGAGTCGTGGGAGACTCAAGGTCATCGGGACGCGGCCGACGGAGACGAGATGAGCGCGGGGGAACCAGGCTGGTACCAGGACCCGGGCGGGCAGCCCGGACTGCGGTGGTGGGACGGCGTGACGTGGGGATCGGAGCTACGTCCGCCAGGGCCGTCGGCGAGCCCAGGCCGAGCTCCGGACTCGTGGCGCCCGGCCACCTCGACCGAGAGCCGGGCCACGTTCGACCCGCCCCGATTCGGCACCTCACCCGGATCGCTCTACCAACCGGCCCGGCCGGCTCCCGCGAGTCCGCGCCGATCACCGGTCCTCTGGCTGGGGTTGGCCGGCGCGGCCATCCTCCTCGTGGTCGGGATGGTGCTGATCTCCTCGCACCACTCCAGCTCGGAGCCGACCGCGCAGTCGAACGACCTGACCACCACGACCGCCACACCCGGGGTCACCGTGGG
Organism: uncultured Microthrixaceae bacterium; assembly: GCA_963785815.1. Taxonomy (GTDB): domain Bacteria; phylum Actinomycetota; class Acidimicrobiia; order Acidimicrobiales; family Acidimicrobilacustridaceae; genus UBA4742. The sequence goes on along the minus strand of CAWAWN010000003.1, from coordinate 920,642 downwards.
TCCGAACGACTCGGCCTACACCGACACGGGTTCGCTTTGCACCATCGCCACCGGACCCACCTGGAAGGCCGGCCTGCCCGGGATCTCCAACTCCGCGACGTGGAGCGTGACCCTCGACGCGTCGAACACGGCCAAGGTCCAGGTGCTGCCGTCGCGGCTCGACTCGCCCCAGCCGGCCGCCACCCTGACCCAGAGCGACGCCGCGTCGCTCGACCCGACCGGACAGGGCCCGGTCCCCACCCCGCTGTACCTGGTGGACCGGACCGGCACCGACCAGCTGGCCGACGGATCGGCCGCCGGCACCATCCACCTGCACACCAACCCGGCCAACCCGGCCAACCCGGTCAACGTCGGTGCCGATCTGGTGGGTGACGCGCTGGTGGCCTCCAAGGGCGACACGGGGGCCATGGTGCTGTTGCTCTGCCCGGCGGCCACCGCCTCGACCTGCCTTCCGGCGTTGCTGCCCTACGCCCGCACCATCGCGCTGACGGGCACGTCATGAACCCGATCCCAGGCTGGTACAGCGACCCGAGCGATGCCTCCCAGCTGCGCTGGTGGGACGGCGCGACATGGACCGATGACACCCGTGCCCACATCCCCCACTCCGCGCCTCCCCCTCCCAACGCGGCGTCCCAGGCACCTCCGCCACCCGCGCCACCCGGACCCGGCTCGACCAGCGATCCGACCAGCGGCGGTCAGGACCCTGCCAGCTCCGCCCATGGCACCAGCTCCAGCTACGGCACCGGCTCCTACTGCACCGACTCCACCTATGGCCGCGGCGCCTACGGCACCGGCACTTACGGCACCGGCTCCAGCTACGGCACCGACTTCGGGGCTGGCTCCAGCTACGGCGCTGGGGGGATGGGTTCGGCCGCCACCGGATCGCCCTACGGCTACGGCTACGGCACCGGAGCGACCGCCACGTCGACCGCCACGCCAGCGCCGGGCCCCCGCGACCGCTCCTGGCTCTCCTGGGCCTCCATCGGGGCGGCCATCGCCGTCGCCCTGGCCGTCATCATCGTGCTGTCGGTCTCGATCCTCGGCCACAAGTCGACCGTGTCGTCCAGCCAGGGGCTGACCACGCCATCCAGCGGCACCGGGTCTGGGACGTCGACCACCACCTCGTCGTCGGCACCGAGCACCACCCTGGTCGCCCCACCGCCGGACAGCACCCCGTTCAACGATCCCGCCGGGGTCTACTCGATCGACGTGAACACCGCCTGGGAACCGCCACCCGGCAGCATCGGGGGCATCCAGCTGTGGTACCTGACCGGCGTGAACTACGGCGGGTTCCGATCCAGCCTGAACATCGTCACCCAGACCTTCGCCGCCCCGATCTCGCTCAAGGACTACGTGGCCCAGAGCATGCGGGGGTTCAGCGCCACGACCTCTCTCCACGTGGACGGGACGACGAACACCACCCTGGCGGACGGCACGGCGGCCGTCGTCCTGTCCTACTCCGGCTCGGAGATGGGCGAGCCGGTGTCGGGTCAGGCCACCGTCGCCGTGCGCGGCACCCACGCGGTGGTGGTGACGGTCGTGGCGGGGGCGGACGCGGCGGCCACCACCTTCAACCTGGTGGCACCCTACGTGGCCTCGCTCCACCTCAACTGACCCGGCCCCTCCCCACCCCGCCACCCGCGATGAGCGATCCCCCCCAGCCCCCCGGTGGCGCCGGCCCAACCCGCGACGCGCCCCACCACGGCCCGCCGCCCGGCTCGCCCCACCACGGCCCGCCGCCCGGCTCGCCCCACCACGGCCCGCCGCCATACGGCCAGACCCCCTACAGCCAGCAGCCACCGGGGCCCGGCCCACAGCCGGCGCCAGGAAGGGGCCCGCAACCGCCTCCTGGCCCCGGCCCGCACTCGCCGCCGGGAGGTGGCGCGCAGCCACCGCCGGGCGGTGACGCTCCCTGGTGGAGCCGACCCGACGGCGGCGAGACCCCCTCGTGGTGGCAGGAGCCCGGCCGAGGTGGGTGGCAGGACCAGCCACCACCGCGGCCCGACCAGGGCATGCCGTTCGTGCCCCGAGCCGACCCGGCCTACGCCTCCACCTACTCGCCTCGCCCCGTCGGTCGCGCCAAGGGAGCGGTGGCCGCGCTGGTGTGCGGCATCCTGTCGCTGGTCTGCTGCGGGGTGATCCTGGGCGCCGTCGCCATCTACCAGGGGTCACAGGCGCGCTACCGGATCCGCACCTCGAACGGTCGGCTGGGCGGCAATGGCATGGCCCTGGCCGGGATGATCATGGGCGGGGTGGCGGTCATCGAGTGGGTGGTCTGGCTGTACCTGTTCGCCACGGGCCACCACGTGCTGTACGTCCCGACCACGACCACCACGCCCTGACCCGATCCGGGCTCGACGTTCGCACCACCCCGACGAGCCGAAACCGACGAACCTGTCAGCTCACGGGGCCCAATGGGGTCGCTGAGCTGACAGGTTCACGGTGCTTCCGGGGTCACTCGACCAGGCGAAGACCTTCGGGCGCGATGGACGCCTCGGCATGGGGCAGGTCGACCACGAACTCGGTCAGGTGGGCGGGGAAGGTGTGCTCGCTGACCAGGACCACCTCTCCGTCGGTGGTGGCCGTGATCCTCTCGCAGCGCAACACGGGGGAGCCCTCGGGGATGGCCAGCAGCTCGGAATCGCGGGCCGAGGCGGCTGCCGCGCCGATGGTCTGGGTGGCGCCGCCCAGCTCGACGTCGAGCAGCTCGTAGAACGGGGAGCGCTCGACGTCGGCCCGGGACAGCTCGGCGCCATAGCGCTCCGGGCACCACACCGTCACCAGGGCGAAAGGCTCGTCGTCGGCCAGGTTCAGGCGCCGGACCCGCAGCACCGTGTCGGAGCCCAGCAGCTCGCGCACCCGGCTCGGGGCGGCCAGGAACCGGAAGTCGAGGATGCGGCGCTCGGAGCGCACCCCCTCGGCCAGCAGCTGGCTCTCGATGGTGCCCAACCGACCCAGCGACTGGCGCACCGGATCGGCGGACACGAACCACCCGAAGCCCTGGCGCGAGTCGACCAACCCCTCGTCGCGCAGCACCTCGAGCGCTCGTCGGACGGTCACCCGACTGGCCCCGTAGGTCTGGGACAGCTCGGCCTCGCTGGGCAGCAACCGGCCCGGCGTGAACTCGCCGGCCGACACCCGTTGGCGGAGGCCGTCGGCGATCTGCTGGTAGCGGGTCTGGCGCACTTGTCATATACTTGTCTACATAGGGCGACCTGTCCACTGCCTGGGGTACAAGCCTCAGCGGCGCCCAGATCGCAGCTCCGTCCCGCCCACGCACCCGACCGCCAGCCCGAGGAGCCAACCATGGCCGTGACCGCCAGCACCCCGATCGACCTCATCAACTCGGTGTACGAGCGCCTCGGCCAACGGGTGGAGGGCGGACGCTCCCAGATGGGTCGACCGCTGACCTACGCGGAGAAGGTGCTGGTCAACCACCTGCGCGACCCCCGCCAGGCCCTGGAGCGGGGCAAGTCCTACACCGACCTCGATCCCGACCGGGTGGCCATGCAGGACGCCACCGCCCAGATGGCGCTGCTGCAGTTCATGACCGCCGGGCTCCCCCAGGTGGCGGTGCCCGCCACCGTGCACTGCGACCACCTCATCCAGGCCCGCGAGGACGGCAAGGTCGACCTGCTGGCCGCCCTGGAGACCAACCACGAGGTCTACGACTTCCTCGAGTCCGTGTCGGCCCGCTACGGCGTGGGCTTCTGGAAGCCCGGCTCGGGCATCATCCACCAGGTCGTGCTCGAGCAGTACGCCTTCCCCGGCGGCATGATGATCGGCACCGACAGCCACACCCCCAACGCCGGCGGCCTGGGCATGGTGGCCATCGGGGTGGGCGGCGCCGACGCGGTCGACGTCATGACGGGCTACCCGTTCAACGTGCGCTGGCCCAAGCTCATCGGCGTCCACCTGACCGGCGAGCTGAACGGCTGGTCGGCCCCCAAGGACATCATCTTGAAGGTGGCCGAGGTCCTCACCGTGCGGGGCGGCACCGGCGCCATCGTCGAGTACTTCGGCCCGGGCGCCACCTCGATCAGCTGCACGGGCAAGGCCACCATCTGCAACATGGGTGCCGAGATCGGTGCCACCACCTCGATCTTCGCCTACGACGACGCCATGGCCCGCTACCTGACGGCCACCGGCCGCGCCGAGGTGGCCGAGGCGGCCCGCGGCGTGGCCCAGCACCTCCGGGCCGACGACGAGGTCCTGGCCGACCCGGGTTCCTACTTCGACCAGGTCATCGAGATCGACCTGTCCACCCTCGAGCCGCTCATCAACGGTCCCCACACCCCCGACCGCGCCCGTCGCGTGTCCGACCTGGGCGCCGAGGCCCGAGCCGAGGGGTGGCCGACCGAGATCAGCGCCGCACTGGTGGGGTCGTGCACCAACTCCAGCTACGAGGACATCACCCGGGCCGCGTCCATCGCCCGGCAGGCCGCCGCCGCCGGGCTCACCTGCCAGACCGAGCTCATGGTCACCCCGGGCAGCGAGCAGGTGCGGGCCACCATCGAGCGCGACGGCCTGCTGGCCGACTTCGAGCGCATCGGTGCGGTGGTGCTGGCCAACGCCTGCGGGCCCTGCATCGGCCAGTGGGCCCGCTCCGACGTGCACGAGGGCGACGCCAACACCATCGTCACGTCCTACAACCGCAACTTCCCCAAGCGCAACGACGGCTTCGCCTCCACCCTGGCCTTCGTCACCTCGCCCGAGACGGTGGTGGCCCTCGCCCTGGCCGGCACGGTCGACTTCAACCCGCTGACCGACACCCTGACCAACGCCGACGGCCAGGCCGTGCAGCTCGAGGTGCCGGTGGGCGAGGAGCTGCCGGCCCAGGGGTTCACCCCCGGCGAGAGCGGGTTCATCGCCCCGCCGACCGACGGCTCCGGCGTCGAGGTGGTGGTGTCGCCCACCAGTGACCGGCTCCAGCTGCTCGAGGCCTTCCCGGCGTGGGACGGGCAGGACTTCATCGACCTGCCCGTGCTCGTGAAGGCCCAGGGCAAGTGCACCACCGACCACATCTCCGCGGCCGGCTCGTGGTTGAAGTACCGCGGCCACCTGGAGAACATCAGCGGCAACCTCTTCCTGGGTGCCGTCAACGCCTACACCGGCGAGGCCGGCGTGGGTCTCGATGTGCTGGACGGCCAGCGCAAGCCCTACCCCGAGATCGCCAAGCACTACCACGAGGCCGGCCAGGGCTGGGTCGCGGTGGGCGACGAGAACTACGGCGAGGGGTCGTCACGTGAGCACGCGGCCATGGAGCCCCGGTTCCGCAACGCCAAGGCGGTCGTCTGCCGTTCGTTCGCCCGCATCGCCGAGACCAACCTCAAGAAGCAGGGCGTGCTGCCGCTGTGGTTCACCGATCCGGCCACCTACGACGAGATCGGCGAGCAGGACCGCATCTCCCTGTTGGGCCTGGCCGACCTGGCGCCCGACCAACCGGTGCAGGGCGAGATCCACAAGCCCGACGGGACGGTGGTGCCCTTCACCGCCACCCACACCATGAACGACGAGCAGATCGCGTGGTTCCGCGCCGGCGGGGCCCTCAACATCATCCGCCAGCGCCACCAGGGCTGAGCTCGCGGCCACGGTCCCGGGCAGTGACCACGCAAAGTAGTCATAGACTCACGTGAGGAGGAGCGGGGCCGGGCCTGGAGGCCGGCCACCGACCAGGGCGAACCGGAGGCTTCCCCAGCTCCGGGTCCGGGAGCGAACGTTGGCAAAGCGTGATGCAGCCGAGGTCGAGCAGCTGGCCATCGCCGCGGCCGTGGTCGACGCCGCGCCCCGTGTCACCCTGGTCATCGACCCCGCCGGCACGGTTCGTTGGGTGAGCCGGGCGGCCGAGGACCTGGTGGGCGTGCCGTCGCGCGAGCTGATCGGTCGCCACATCGCCGAGTTCGTGGCCGCCGCCGACCTACCCCTGGTGATGGAGACGATCGATCACCTGGTCGAGACCACCGACGCGGTCCGGCCCATGGAGTTCCGCTTCTCCCGCCCGGACGGCGCCCAGGGCGTGCTCGAGGCGGTAGGCGTCAACTGCCTGGACGACCCGTTGATCCGCGGCCTGGTGGTGCAGGCCCACGACGTGACCGAACGGCGGGTGACCGACGAGGTGCTGGAGGTGATCGCCGCCGGCGGCAGCTTCGAGGACACCCTCCGCCTGCTGGCCCACCTGGTCGAGGTGCAGGTCGGCGACTGCCGGGGTGTGATCGGGGTCGACCCCCACGACGACCGGTACCGCCTGGCCGCCTCCACCCACGACATCGTCGATGAGCTGACCGAGCCGTCGCCGTCCGGTCCGCTGCGCCTGCCGTGGGCCGAGGCCATCGTCACCCGACGCCCGGTGATCCACGCCGACCTGTCCACCCTGTCCGCCGAGCTGCGGGCCGACGCTCGGGCGCAGGGCTTCGCCGCCTGCTGGGTGTTCCCGGTGATCGGGCCCGCCGCGCAGGGCCTGCTGGGCGGCCTCATCGCCTGGCGCACCCGCACCGGCGCGCCGTCACCCGGTGACCGGGTGGCCATGGACCGGATCGGGCGACTGCTCACCCTGGCCGTCGAGCGGCGCGACACCCACGACCTGCTGCTGCACGCGGCCCGCCACGACGCCCTCACCGGCCTGCCCAACCGGGCGCAGTTCTTCCGGCACCTGACCCGCGAGCTGCACCGCGACGGCCACCTGGTGGCGGTGCTCTACCTCGACCTCGATCGCTTCAAGCCGATCAACGACCACTACGGCCACCGGGCCGGCGACCACGTGCTGACCCAGATCGCCCGACGCATCGAGGGTGTGCTGCGCCCGCGTGATCTCACGGCGCGCCTGGGCGGCGACGAGTTCGGCGTGCTGTGCAGCCACCTGCGAGACGAAGCCGAGGCGGTGGCCATCGCCGAGCGGCTCATCCAGGCCGTCGAGCAGCCGCTGCTGCTGCCCGTGGACAGCATCCGATCACCCGAGCTGGCCGCCCTGGCCGGCGCGCCGGTGATCGACATCACCGACCGGGTGCAGCCGGTGATGGTGTCGGTGAGCGTGAGCATCGGCATCGCCTTCGGGCATCAGAGCGGCACCGACGACGAGCGCCTGGTCGAGCTGGCCGACGCCGCCATGTACCAGGCCAAGGCCTCGGGTCGGGGGACGTGGTACCGGTCCTCCGGCAGCGGCGCCTCAGCTGCGGGCACCCCGGCCGGCGCGACCACCGACCAACCCTGAACGTTCCCGGTGTCGTCGGTGACGATCACGGCACAGAACGCGTCGCCGGTCTCGAGCAGGTCGGCGACCTGGGTGACGGGGACGGGGCCGGTGCCGGGGATGTCGCACACTTCGCCGGGTTCGAGGTTGCCGCGGGTCAGCAGGCGCCCGCCGCGACGTCAGCCACGGCGTGGGCCTGCGCCTTGGACCACTTGCCGACGCGGACGGCTTCGGCGGTCGCCGGCAGCGCCTTGACGCCCCGAGCATCCCCGGCTGGCACGCCGCCGAGACCTGGGCGGACGGTTGCAACGTCCTTCGGCGCACATGACCCCTCCCCGCCAAGTCCCCGGCTGGAGCCGCACACAACGATGCCTCTTGGGGTGTCAAGGGGGCCAGTGGGCGTGTTGGGGAGCGTGGGGTGAGCCGGGTCGGTGACGGCCTGGCGGGCTGGAGACTCGGGCTCCGGCATCATCACCCCAGCGACCTGACGGCACCCGCGTACCGGCCGCGCGCCCGGCGTCAGTCTCGGTGGAGCTTCTCCTTGACCTTGTCGACGGCGTCGTCGACCTTGCCCTTGACCTCGCCGGCGGCGTGGTCGCGCTTGCCCTCGCGCTTCAGCTTGTCGTTGCCGGTGAGGTCGCCGACGGCCTGCTTGACCTTGCCGGTGGCCTTGTCAGATGTCTCACCCATCAGCGAACGCTCCTGTCTCGATGTGTCGGTCGACGCGATGTCAGCGGCCGTACCAGCCTCGGCGGCTTCCGCCCTCCGCCGCGCCGAACAACCAACCGATGAGCCACAGCGCCAGTGCCACGAGCGCGACCCACCACAGGAAGTGCAGCGCGAAGCCGGCACCGAAGAGCAGCAACACGATCACGAACGCGACAAGTACGACAGCCATGACACCCTCCTCGCGGGAAGCGCCCACGGGTGGGGCGCTGGCATGCCCGTCTCCTACCCGTAACGACCCGCGGCGAGAACCGGCGCGCCGCCGAAGGACGTCGCGACGCCTCGGCACCGAGAGACGCCTCTCGACCTCCGCCCGCCCGTCGCGGACCGCGGTCAGTCGGTGCCGGGGCGGCGGGCCTGCTCGTGCTCGAGCGTGCCCGCGCCCGTGCGCGCGTTCGACGGGGTAGCCGCCTCCAGCTCTTCGGCGGTCGGCTCGTGCACCTCGCGGGCCTCGGGCGGCAGCAGGGCCACGATGGCGGCCATGATCGCCTCGGTGTCGGCCTCGGGGTCGCGGCCCTCGAGCTCGACCGGTGGCCCCACCGTGATCGAGACCGGCGGCGGCGCGGTGACGTTCCACACCGCCGGCACCTTGGCCCGCCGGGGCCAGACCCGCTCGGTGCCCCACAGCCCCATGGGGATGACCGGGGCACCGCTGAGCGCGGCCAGCCGGGCCGCCCCCCATCGCCCACGCAGGTGGGGGTCGAAGAAGTCCCGGCCCCGGGGGATGGTGCCCTGCGGCATGATCACCACCATCTCGCCGGCGGCCAGCGCGGCCAACGCCTCCTGGATCGGCCCCTCGTCACCGGTGCCGCGCTCGACCCTGATGCCGCCCATGGCCCGGGCCAGATCGCCGACGATGGGAGCGTCGAACACCTCCTTCTTGCCCAGGAAGCGCACCGGGCGGCCTCGCTTGGCCACCGCGTAGGCCACGGCGCTGACGTCGAAGTAGCTGCGGTGGTTGGCGCACAGGATGGCCGGGCCCGATTCGGGGATGTGCTCCACGCCGCTGAGGTGGATGCGGGCGAAGGGGGTGAGCTCCGGGCGCACCAGGGGCATGAGCAGGCGCTGGGGCTCGATGCCGGCCACCTTGGGCACGCCCGGCGGCGCGTCGAGGTAGCGGGTGGGCCAGCGGCGAGCCACCGCCTGGAGGCGCATGCGGGGATCGGGGTTGACCACGTGGGGATGGCCCACCGCGTTGAGCAGCGGGACGTCGTAGTAGCTGTCGGAGTAGGCGTAGCTGGAGGCCAGGTCGACCCCGCGCTCGTCGGCCCAAGCCCGCACCGCCCGGTACTTGCCGTGGCCCCAAACGAACTCCCCGTCGATGGACCCGTCGTACACGCCATCGCGCTCGCCGTAGCGGGTGGCCACCAGGGCGTCGAAGCCCAGGCGATCGGCCAGGGGCTTGACCAGGTCGTAGGGCGTGGTGGTGGCCAGCACGAGCAGGCGCCCAGCGTGGCGGTGCTCGCCCATGACCACCTCTGCGTAGGGCTGCACCAGGGCGGCCAACTCGTCGGCGGCCAGCCGACCCGCCTCCTGGGCCCGGGCCCGCGACCAGTTGGCGGCCAACGAGGCGGCCTGGCGGGTGAGCATCATCGAGGGCCGGTTCTCCCCGAAGACGTTGAACACCCGGAAGAGCAGGTCCTGGCCGGGGATGCTGCGATCGGACACCAGCCCGACGGTGCGCAGCGCGGCGGTGATGGCCGGACCGCTGGCCCCCGACAACAGCGTGCGGTCGAGGTCGAAGAAGGCCGCGGCGCGGGCCGCGGCAGCCGCCTGGACCTCGTCGGCCGCCGGGGCGTCGGGCTCGGTCGGTCTGGCCATGTCGGCACGGTAGCGCCGCGGGGAGCCAGCCGTCGGGCCGGGACCCGGCCGCCGCCAGGATGCGGTCGATCGTGGCCGAGAACGGGAAGAAGCTGGCCAGGGGGATGGCCAGCTCCTTCGTGGGATTGAGGACCGGGGGGAGGTCCGCAAGCCCGGCGCGAGGGCATTCGTGGGGGAACGAACGCTCACCTCGGCGGTATGTAGCTCTATTGTGAACCTTTGCACGAGATCTGTCCAACAGTTCTCACTGATATCTGTCATCATTGTCAGCGATGGACCTGCGACAGATGCACGCCCTGCTGGCGGTGGCCGAGACGGGCAGCTTCTCCGCCGCCGCCCGCCAGCTCCACACCGTGCAGTCGAACGTCTCGACCCATGTCGCCCGGCTGGAGAAGGAGCTGGCGGTGGTGCTGGTCGACCGCACGACCGGCCAGCTCACCGAGGCCGGCGAGGTGGTGGTCCGGCGCTCCCGCCAGATCCAGGCCGAGCTCGAGGCGCTGACCGCCGACGTGGCCTCCCTCCACGACGAGGTGACCGGCAGCGTGCGACTCGGGGTGATCGGCACGACGGCCCGCTGGCTGGTGCCCCCTCTGCTGGTGGCGTTCACCGAGCGCCACCCCAAGGTCGGCCTGGTGGTGGTGGACGCCACCACCAGCTCGCTGCTGCCCCAGCTCGTGGCCGGTCGACTCGACCTGGCCGTGACCAGCTACCCGGTGGACGACCCCGACGTCACCGCCGAGCAGCTCTTCCACGAGGACCCCACCCTCGTCACGCCGCTCGACCACCCGCTGGCCGCCGAGGAACGGGTGACCCTGGCCGACATCGCCCGCTACCCCATCCTGCTGGAGCCCCAGGGCACCGGGTTCCGCGACGTGCTCGACGAGCAGGCCGCGGCCGGCGGCATCACGCTCGTCCCCCAGGCCCAGATCGACGGCATGCGCCTGCTGGCCACCCTGGCCTTCCAGGGCTTCGGCGCCGCCCTGCTCCCGGCCAGCGCCGCACCCAACGGGGTGGGTGGCGATTGGAAGCGGGTCATGGTGGACGGCATCGAAGGGCGCTCGGTGGGGTTGGCCCGACGCAAGCGAGGCCGGCTGTCGGCCCCAGCACGCGCCCTGCGCGCCGTCATCCGCGACGTCATCGAGACCGAGTCGGACTCGCAACCCGGCGTGCACTGCACCATCGAAGAGGACCTGTGAGTTCCGCTGGGTGTCGACGATCCGTGAGGTCCACCCAGTGGTAACCGGAGCAGCCCCCGCCGGGTCAGAGCCCCCGATGACCCCCTCGCTCGGCCTGCGGTCGCGCGTGCCCGGGGCCGCCTCGGCCCAGGTCCGACAGATCGGGGGGCGACCGGTCACCGAGGTGCACGTCGACGCCGACAACAAGCGCGGCGCGCTCTCCCAGGACGACGGCGAGACCATCGCCGAGGCCGCCCGGCTGGCCCGTCACGAGGGCACGCCCCTGGTCGTCTACCTGGCCTCGAGCGGGGCAGACATCGGCGAGGGGTTCAGCGCCCTGGTGGGCTGGGGCCGTGCCGCCCGCGAGGTGACGCGCTGCTCGGGCATCGTCCCGGTCGTCATGGTGGTCACCGGTCCCGCCGTCTCCGGCCCGGCCCTGCTGCTGGGGTTGGCCGACGTGGTGGTCATGGTGCCCGAGTCCTACGCCTTCCTGTCCGGCCCGAGGATGGTCACCGAGTTCACCGGGGTCATGCTCACCCCCGCCGAGCTGGGGGGCGCCGGTCCCCACGCCCGCTCCAGCGGCGTGGCCAGCCTGATGGCGGCCGACGTCGACGACGCCCGCGACCTGGTGGCGGCCCTGCTCGACCTGCTCCCCTCCAACGCCGACGAGGAGCCCCCGCGCCTGGGGGTGGCCGACCCGCCCGACCGGTCCACCCCCGAGGCCGGAGAGCTGATCCCCGACAGTCCGACGGGCAGCTACGACGTGCGGCGCGTGGCCCGGGCGCTGGTCGACGACGACGAGCTGCTGGAGCTGCGACCGGTGTGGGCGGCCAACCTGGTCACCGCCCTGGCCACCATCGACGGCCGACCGGTGGGGATCGTGGCCAACCAGCCCCAGACCCTGGCCGGCACCCTCGACATCGCCGCCTCGCAGAAGGGCGCTCGCTTCGTGGCCTTCTGCGACGCCTTCAACCTTCCGCTGGTCACGCTGGTGGACACCCCGGGGTTCTCCCCCGGCAAGGACCAGGAGTGGCGCGGCATGATCCGCCACGGCGCCGAGCTGGCCTTCGCCTACGCCCGCGCCAGCGTGCCCCGGGTGTGCGTCACCCTGCGCAAGTCCTACGGCGGCGCCTACATCGTCATGGACTGCAAGACCATGGGCAACGACCTCTCGCTGGCCTGGCCGACGGCCGAGATCGCGGTCATGGGGGCCAAGGGCGCGGTGGAGATCCTGCACCGGCGAGCCACCCCCGACGAGCGGGCCGCGGCCGAGGCCGACTACGAGGCCCGCCTGTTGAACCCCTACCGGGCGGCCGAGCGCGGCCTGATCGACGCCGTCATCGACCCGGCCGACACCCGGCGCGAGATCGCCGCCGCCCTGGGCGTGCTGGCCACCAAGCGCGAGTGGCTGGGCCACCGCGCCCACGACAACACGCCCCTCTAGTGGGGTAGATGTCGCGGGCGGCGGGAATATCCGGTTGCCGACAATGTTATTCAAGTTTGAATCATCCATGGCTGAATGACATTGCGGCCCAGCCCACGAGAGACCCGAAGAGGTAGCGACATGCCCGATACCGCCGTCAAGATCCCCGGCTACGTGGCCGGCACCTGGGACATCGATCCCGTCCACACCGACATCTCCTTCAGCGTCCGCCACATGATGGTGTCCAAGGTCCGGGGCCACTTCGAGACCTTCGAGGGCGTGGTCGAACTGGCCGACAACCCATTCGAGTCGACCGTCGAGGTCGGCGTGGAGATGGCCTCCATCAACACGAACAACGCGGATCGCGACAACCACATCCGCTCCGACGACTTCTTCGGGGTGGAGCAGTACCCGACCATGACCTACCGCTCGACCGGCGTGCGGGCCGACGGCGACGACTACGTGGTCGACGGCGAGCTCACCCTGCACGGCGTGACCCGGCCGGTGTCGCTCTCCCTCGAGATCAACGGCTTCGGCCCCGACCCCTACGGCGGGACCCGCGCCGGCTTCTCGGCCCAGGGCGAGATCAGCCGCAAGGCCTTCGACGTGAAGTTCGACGCCCCCATGGAGGGCGGCGGCGCGGTGGTGGGCGACAAGGTCCAGCTCCTCATCGAGGCCGAGCTCGTCCTGCGCAAGTAGTGGCTCCACTCGTTCGGCGTCGATCTGCACCCCCATAGGGGTGCGGATCGACGCCGAAGTCAGATCAGTCCACCGGCATAGACGACGATCTGGGTGGCCTTCACCGCCACCCAGATCGTGGCGCCTTCGCTGATGCCCAGGTCCAGCAGTGCGGCCGGGGTGACCTCGGCGGCCAGCGGCAGCGGACCCTCGAGGTGCACCCGGGCTCGGTCCCCCACCAGGTGCAGCTCAGCCACGGTGGTCGGCCAGGTGTTGCGGGGGCTGCCCGACGGCTCCTGGGTGTGCAGCGAGATGGCCGATGACGGGATCACCGCGAACACCGGACCCGAGGCGGACGTGGCCGTGGTGAGCACCGGCCCCCCGGGCACCACCACCTCGGTGCCGCTGGCCTCGCCGTTCACCAGGTTGATGCCCAGCAGGTCGGCCACGTAGGCCGAGCGCGGGCGGGCGGTGATGTCGGCCAGCGTGCCCTCCTGGACGACCCGACCCTGTTCGATCACGACCAGCCGGTCGGCGATCACCGCCGCGTCGAGCGGGTCGTGGGTGACCAGCACGCACGACCCCGCGAACTGGCGGAGGTGGTGGCGCAACTCCTGGCGCACCGATCCCCGGGTGGTGACGTCGAGGGCCGACAGCGGCTCGTCGAGCAGCAGGACCCGCGGCGCCGAGGCCAGGGCCCGCGCCACCGCCACCCGCTGCGCCTGACCCCCGGACAGCTGCCCGGGGCGATCGTCGGCCCGATCCCCCATTCCCAGACGATCCAGCCAGTCCTGGGCGATGGCCTCGGCCTGGGCCCGGGGCATCCCGCGGCTGCGCAGGCCGAAGGCCACGTTGGCCAGCACGCTCAGGTGGCCGAACAGCAGGTGCTCCTGGAAGACCATGGCGCCGGGGCGGCGCTCGGGCGGCACCAGCACCCCGGCATCGGGGTCGTCGAACACCTGGCCGTCGATGCGCACGCAACCCCGATCGAGCGGCAACAGGCCGGCCAGCGCCCGCAGCAGGGTGGACTTGCCGGCACCGTTGGGGCCCAGCACGGCCACCACCTCTCCGTCGTCCACCGCCAGGTCGACCTGGAGGGCCAGCGTGCCGCGATCGACCCCCACGGTCGCCTCGATGCTCACGACCGGCTCGCGCTCATGACGCGCCGGCTCATGACGCGGCTCCCAACGAGGCCAGCCATCGGCCGCGCAGCGACACCAGCACCACCACCGAGATGGCCAGCAGGGCCAGGCTCAGCGCCACGGCCACATCGGGGCGCCCCTCCAACTCCAGGTAGACGGCCAGGGGCAGCGTCTCGGTCTTGCCCTGGATGCTTCCGGCGAAGGTGATGGTGGCGCCGAACTCGCCCAGGGCCCGGGCCCAGGTCAGCGCCGCCCCGGCCACGACCGAGGGGGCGATCATGGGCAGGGTGACGCGGCGGAACACCGTCCAGCGGTTGGCCCCCAGGGTCGAGGCGGCCTCCTCGTAGCGGCGATCCATCGCGCGCAGGGCGGCCTCCACGGTGATGACCAGGAAGGGCATGGACACGAACGTCTCGGCCAGCACGGCACCCGCGGTCGAGAACGTGAGCTGGATGCCGAACCAGTCATGCAGCTCGGGACCCACCAAGCCCCGGCGCCCGAAGGCCAGCAGCAGGGCGACGCCGCCGACCACCGGCGGCAGCACCATGGGCAGGATCACCAGGGCGCGCACCAGGTTGCGACCGGGCAGGTCGCCGCGAGCCAGCATCCAGGCCAGCGGCAACCCGAGGACCAGCGACAGGGCGGTGGCCCACAGCGAGCAGACCAACGACAGCTTCAGGGCGTCGCGTGCCTCGGGGGTGGAGAGGTCGGCCCACAACGTCGACCACGAGACCTTGGCCAGCAACCCGGCGATGGGCAGGGCCAGGAAGGCGATGGTGATCAGCGCCACCACCAGCACCGGCACCGGCGCCCGGCGGCCTCGTCGACTCACCGGTCCATGATGGCGCTCGCGGCCGGCCCGGGCCGCGCCGGCGCCGAGCCACCTCCCCGACGACGACCTGCGATAACCGGATCGGGATCCATCAGGTGGACGGCGGCAGGAAGCCGGCCGCCTGCCGCGCCGACTGGCCCGTCGGGCCGACCACGTAGGCGATCCACGCCTGGGCCAGCTCCGGGTTCCTGGCCCCCTTGACCTGGGCGATCTCGTAGGTGGCGATGACGTTCTGCGAGGCGGGGATCGACACCGAGGTGCCCTCAGAGGACGTGACCGTCTTGGCATCGGTCACGTACACCACGGCCACGTCAGCGTCGCCGTTGGTCACCTCCGACAGCGTGGCCTTGACGTCGGCGCCGCGGGTGATCTGGGACTCGGGGATGGTGATGCCGTCCCGGGTGAACGCCTGCTGGGCCGCCGCGCCGCACGGCGCCGTCTGGGCGCACAGGGCCACGGTCTTGGCCTTGGTGAGATCGCTCAGCGAGTTGATCCCGAGCGGGTTGCCGGGCTTCACCACCAGCTCGAGCTGGTTGCGGGCGAACACGGTGGGTTGGCCCTCGACGTTGCCGCTCGACACCAGCGTGTCCATGGTGGCCTTGGACGCCGAGGCGAAGGCGTCGGCCGGCGCGCCCTGCTGGATCTGGGTGACCAGCGCGGCGGAGGAGCCGAAGTTCAGGTTGACGGTGGTGCCCGCGTGCTCCTCCTGGAACGAGGTCTTGAGATCGCCGAAGGTGCTGGTGAGCGACGCGGCGGCCGACATGGTGATGGATCCGGTCACCGGGGGTGCTGTGGTGGCCGAGGTGTCACCGGGGGAGGTCTTGGACGACGAGGAGCAGGCGCCCAGCACCGAGCGCGGCCGCCATCACGACACCCACCAGGGCCGGGCGCCACGGTCGACGCGGCGGCGGCGTCTGGTCGGCAGGACGGTCGTGGGTCATCACGGACGGCGCTCCTCGCTCGGCAGAACCTCGTCGATCAGCGGCTGAAGCTAGCAGGAACCTCGTGAATGCTGGTTCTTCTGATCGCTTCTCCGGCGACTGCGTGGATTCGGCAAATCCTCACGCCAGGTCACGGCACCCCTTCCGTTCGTCGTAGTCTGAGGGGACGCGATCGGCGCACGGGACCCTCGAGCCGGTGGCGGCACGTGACCCGTTCGATGAATCCAGGCATGGAGCAGCTGTGGCCGAGAGCGTGACCATCACCGACAACCGCACCGGCGAGTCCGTCGAGGTCCCGATACTCAACGGGGGTGTCGATGCCCGAGACTGGGCCAAGCTGCTGCCTGGCGTGTGGTTCTACGACCCCGCCTTCAGCACCACGGCGGCGGCGGCCAGCGCCGTCACCGAGCTCGACGGCGAGGCCGGCGTCCTGCGCTATCGCGGCTACCCCATCGAACAGCTGGCCGAGCACTCGACCTACCTCGAGGTGGCCTACCTGCTGCTCCACGGCGAGCTGCCCACCGCCGAGCAGTACGAGGCGTGGCACCACGAGATCACGTACCACACCTTCATCCACGAGAACGTCCGCAAGCGCTTCATGGAGGGCTTCCACCACGACGCCCACCCGATGGGCATGTTCGTGTCCACCCTGGCCGCGCTGTCGACCTTCTACCCCGAGGCCAAGGCCATCGGTGATCCCGAGACCCGCGACAAGCAGGTCATCCGCCTGATCGCCAAGGTCCCCACCATCGCCGCGGGCACCTATCGCCACAGCGTGGGCATGCCCTTCGTGTACCCGGACAACAACCTCGACTTCTGCTCCAACTTCCTGTCGATGATGTGGCGGGTGGCCGAGCCCCACTACGAGCCCAACCCGGTGCTGGCCAAGGCCCTCGACGTGCTGTTCATCCTGCACGCCGACCACGAGCAGAACTGCGGCACCACGGCCATGCGGGTGGTGGGCAGCTCCCACTCCGACCCCTACATCTGCACCACGGCGGCGGCCGCCGCCCTCTACGGCCCGCGCCACGGCGGCGCCAACGAGCAGGTCATCCGCATGCTCACCGAGATCGGGTCACTCGACAACGTCGACGCCTACATCGGTGACGTGAAGGCGGGCAAGGTCAAGCTCCAGGGCTTCGGCCACCGCGTCTACAAGAACTTCGACCCCCGGGCGAAGATCATCAAGCAGACCGCCTACGACGTGTTCGAGGTGACGGGCAAGAACCCGCTGCTCGACATCGCCCTGAAGCTCGAGGAGGTGGCGCTGGGCGACGACTACTTCATCAGCCGCAAGCTCTACCCCAACGTCGACTTCTACTCGGGCCTCATCTACCAGTCGATGGGCTTCCCCATCGAGATGTTCACCGTCCTGTTCGCCATCCCCCGCACGTCGGGCTGGCTGGCGCACTGGCTCGAGCTGCTCGAGCAGGACGTGCGCATCGCCCGACCCCGCCAGCTCTACGACGGGGCCCAGGTGCGCGACTACGTCGCCATGGATGCCCGCTGAGGCCTGACGCCGGTGGGTCGGCGTGATCATCAGCCATCGCCACCGGTTCATCTTCGTCAAGACGCGCAAGACGGCCGGCACCAGCATCGAGCGCTTCCTGCGCGGGTTCCTCGGGCCCGAGGACGTGATCATGGGCGCGGGCGAGCGCAACGGGGGCGGTCGTTGGAACCCGACCAACGAGCTCGTCCACCATCCCGACCCGTCCAACGTGAAGCTCACCCTCAAGCAGTGGCGACACGCCCAGCGCTACTACCAGCACATGCCCGCCTGGCGCCTGCGCGACCGGGTCGGCCACGACGTGTGGGACCGCTACTTCACCTTCTGCTTCGAGCGCGACCCGTGGGACAAGCTGGCCTCGTTCTACTGGTGGCGCACCCGCGACGAGTCGCCGCGACCGGACTTCGAGACCTGGGTGCGCGCCACCCCCAACCTCAGCGCCTGGCCGCTCTACACGATCGGTGACCGCGTGGCGGTCGACTTCGTCGGCCGCTACGAGGACCTCGACGACGACTTGGCCCAGGTGCTGGCCCACCTCGGGCTGGACGCGCCGATCGAGCTGCCCAACGACAAGAGCGGCTACCGGGTGGACGACGACACCGTGGCCTTCAGCCCCGAGCTCGACGGGTGGGTGCGACAGGAGTTCGCCCGCGAGATCGCCCTGTTCGGCTACGACGCCTCCCGGCCCTGAGCCGGGGCCACGTCGACGACGATCTTGCCCACGTTCTCGTTGGCCTCCATGGCCCGGTGGGCGTCGGCGATCCCGTCGAGCGGGAAGCGACGGTCGATCACCGGGTGCAGGCCGTCCCGATCGAAGCGGGGCAGGATCTCGGCCGCGAACCGTCGGGTGATGGCCACCTTCTCCTCCAGGGGCCGCGACCGCAACATGGTGCCGATCAGGGCGGCGCGGCGGGCCATGAGCTTGCCCACGTCGATCTGGGTGGCACCCCCGGCCATGGTGCCCACCTGCACGATGGTGCCGCGCAGGGCCACGGCGTCGAGGTTGCGGTCGACGTAGTCGCCGCCCACCACGTCGAGGATGACGTCCGCCCCGGCACCGTCGGTGAGCGCGCGGGTGGCGGCCACGTAGTCGTCCTGGCCGTAGTCGACGGCTCGGTCGGCACCCAGGGCCAGGCAGCGGTCGACCTTGCCGGCCGAGGCGGTGACGATGATGCGGGCCCCGATGGCCTTGGCGATCTGGATGGCGGCCGTGCCCACCCCCGACGCTCCGGCGTGCACCAGGGCGGTGCGCCCCGAGGTGAGCCCGCCCTGCACGACCAGGGCGTCGAAGGCGGTGATCCACACCTCGGGGATGGCCGCGGCGTCGGCCACCGGCACCGATTCGGGCACGGCCATGAGCTGGCGCTCGTGCACGGCGATGCGCTCGGCGTAGGCGCCGCCGCCCACGATCCCCATCACCGCATCGCCGAGCGCCCACAGGGTGGCACGCGACCCCAGCTCGACCACCCGCCCGCTGAGCTCCATGCCGGGGATCTCCTGGGGCATGGGCGGGCCCGGGTAGAAGCCGCGCCGCTGCAACAGGTCGGCCCGGTTCAGGGCCGTGGCCACCACCTCGACCACCACCTCGTCGGGGCCGGGCGCGGGGTCGGGGACGTCCCGCACGGTGAGCACCTCGGGACCGCCATGGGAGTCGAGCACGACGGCGCGCATGGCGGCGACGCTATCGCTGTGCCTCGAGGGCCACGTCCCGCGCCCAGCGGTAGTCGGGCTTGCCCGTCGGCAGCCGCGGGCAGGTCGCCACCCGGACCCAGGCCCGAGGCACCTTGTAGCCGGCCACGTGCGCCCGGGCGTGCGCGGCCAGCTCGTCGTCACCGGGGCTGGTGGTCCCGGCCTCGTCACCGTCAGCTGCGCCGCCGGGCCGGGGGCGCAGCGACACCACCGCCACCACCTGTTCGCCGTAGCGCTCGTCGGGCAGGCCCACCACCAGCGCGTCGAACACGTCGGGATGGCTCTTCAGCGCGTTCTCGACCTCTTCGGGGAAGACCTTCTCGCCGCCGGTGTTGATGCAGGTCGAGCCGCGACCCAGCACGGTGATGGTGCCGTCGTCCTCCAGGCGGGCCAGGTCGCCGGGCAGCGACCAGCGCACGCCGTCGATGACCGGGAAGGTGGCCGCCGTGCGCTCGGGGTCGCCGCGGTACCCGAGCGGGACCCAGCCCGAACGAGCCAGGCGACCGGTCTGGCCCGGGGCCACCGGACGCAGGTCCTCGTCCAGCACGGCGGTGTGCTCGTCGGTGAGCAGCCGGGGTGGACCGGCGGCGGTGCCGGGGCGCAGCCGGCCCTGGCCGCCGGTCTCCGAAGCCCCGAACGTGTCGACCAGCTTGGTGGTGGGCAGCAGCTCGCGCAGCTGGGCCTTCACCGCGTTCGACAGCACCGCCCCGCCCGAGGCGATGACCTGCAGGGCGGACAGGTCGAGCCGGCCGCCGTCGGGCCGGGCCCGGTCGGCGGCCAGGGTGTCGGCGATGGGCCGGGCGGTGGCGTCGCCGATGAGCATGGTGAGCTCGACGCGCTCGCCGGCCAGCAGCTCGACCGCGGTGGTGGCGTCGAAGTGGCGGCTGGTGTCGAGCACCAGGGCTCCGCCGTTGAGCAGGGTCTGCAGCGCCACCCACATGGCGCCCCCGTGGATGAGCGGGCACAGGGGCAGCCGGCGCATGATGGGGTCGCCCTGGCGCACCCGCTCGACGAGCTCGCCGGCGGAGCGCAGGGCGGGACGACCCTGGCTCGGGGTGCCCCGTCCGCCCAACGAGGCGAAGTAGATGTCCTCGTGACGCCACTCGACGCCCTTGGGCGGCCCGGTGGTCCCGCCGGTGTAGAGCACGTAGAGGTCATCCGGCCCGCGGCCGGACACGTCGATGCGGGTGTCGGGTTGGTCGGCCAGCCGTCGCTCGTAGTCCTCGCCGTCCTGGATCACCGTGTGCAGGACCGGGGTGCGGTCCCGCACCGCCGCGACCTCGGCCACCAGCTCGGGCTCGGTGACCACCACGGCCAGGCCGGCATCGCCGAACAGGTAGACCAGCTCGTCGGCCACGTAGCGGTAGTTCACGTTCACCGGGATGGCGCGGAGCTTGTAGCACGCCAGCATCACCTCGATGAAGGTGTGGCCGTTGTGCAGGTGCAGGCCGACGGTGTCGCCCGGGCCCACGCCGTGGCCACGCAGGGCGTGGGCGGCCTGGTTGGCTCGGGCCTCGAGCTGGCCGTAGGTCTGGCGGCGGTGGATGCCAGAGCCGTCGCCGCACACCAGCGCCTCGGCCTCGGGCACGGTGTCCGCCACCGCTTCGAACAGGTCGGCCAGGTTGAACTCCACCTGGGCAGGTTACGTTTCGGCGGTGGACTACCGGTTCGGCCCCGACCTGCAGGCGCTGCGCGACGAGGCGCTCGAGGTGGGACGCCGGGCTGCCGCCTCACTGGAGGTCCGCGAGGACTCGTGGATCGTGGGCACGTCCCGGGCGTTCTCCCTGGAGCTGGCGCAGCGGGGATGGTTGGGCATGACCTGGCCCACCTCGGTGGGCGGGGGCGGGCGCAGCCCGATCGAGCGCTTCGTGGTGTTCGAGGCGCTCATCTCCACCGGCGCGCCCGTGGCCACGTCCTGGTTCGCCGACCGGCAGATCGGCCCCACCCTCATGCAGTTCGGCACACCTGAGCAGCAGGCCCGCTTCCTGCCCGACATCATCGCCGGCACCTCGTCGTGGTCGATCGGCATGAGCGAGCCCGACGCCGGCAGCGACGTGGCCGCCATCCGCACCCGGGCCGAGCGTGACGGCGACGACTGGGTGGTCAGCGGCACCAAGATCTGGACCAGCGGGGCGCTCGACGCCGACTGGTGCTACCTGATCGCCCGCACCGACCCCGACGCCCCGCCCCACGCCGGGCTGTCCGAGCTGGTCGTCGACCTGCACGCGCCCGGGGTGTCCATCGCGCCCATCACCGACATGACCGGCAGCCGCCACTTCTGCGAGGTGGCGTACGACCAGGTGCGGGTGCCGGGCGCCAACCTGGTGGGCGAGCCCAACGGCAGCTTCCGCCAGGTCATGCGCCAGATGGAGCACGAGCGCGGCGGCATCGACCGTCTGGTGTCCAATCGGGCCATCTACGAGGACGCCCGCCGGCGGGCGGACCTCGACGACCCCCTCGTGCGCCAGGAGCTGGCCCAGCTGGAGACCGGCTACCGCATCGGTCGACACCTGGTGCTGCGCGAGGTGCTGGGCCAGGCCCCCGCCGGCTACTCGGCGGTGGCCAAGACCTTCTGCACCGAGCACGAGCAGCGCGTGGCCGCCTTCGCGGCCCGGGTGGCGGGCGCCGACGCCATCGTCGACGGACGCGTGGCCCGGGCGGCGTGCTACGCACCCGCCTACACGATCATGGGCGGCACCACGGGCATCCTGCGCAACATCATGGGCGAGCGCATCCTGGGCCTGCCCCGAGAGCCCCGGACGACCTGAGGCGTTCGCCGGCTGCGCCTCGGTCATCCTGGCCGGCGTGGTCCCCGGCCCTTGTAACTCGGCGCGGGCAGCACCGTCACCGGGTCATGGACCAGAACCAGACGCAGTCCGCCGCCACCCGCCTCGCCTCCAAGCTGGAGGCCCTGGACCTCGACGACGAGGAGCGCAGCGTGCTGGTCGCCATGCTCGGCGCCGGCGCCGCCTCGGTCGAACCGGGCGGGGAGGTCACGGGCTTCGCGGCCGACGTCTTCAACTCCTTCTCACCCGTGCGCCTCGGGCCGGGGGTGGCGGCCGACGAGGCACCGCAGGAGACCGTCACCTTCAACTTCGGGCACATCCAGTTCAAGTACCAGCAGACGTAGGCCCGCCCAGCGGCGCGCCACCCGCGGGGCGACGGCCGGCAGGGCGGTAGGGTCCGCCGAGACGAGGGCTCTCGGACAGGAGCGATGGAATGGACTGGAAGCTCGAGCTGGTGGTGATGCCGGTCGCCGACGTCGACCGGGCCAAGGCGTTCTACGTGGATCAGGCCGGTTGGGACCTCATCGTCGACCACCAACCCAACGAGTCCTTCCGCGTCGTGCAGGTGTGCCCGCCCGGATCGGCGTGTGCCATCGCCTTCGGGACCGGTCTGGGTGACACCACGGGGCTGGGTCCCATGGCACCCGGATCGATGCAGGGCCTGCACCTGGTCGTCTCGGACATCGAAGCGGCCCACGCCGAGCTGGTCGGGCGGGGGGTGGAGGTGGGCCAGCCCTACAGCATCGACATGGCCGGCACCCGCCGCGACGGGATCGACCCGGAGCACAACGACTACAACACCTTCATGGAGCTGGCCGATCCCGACGGCAACCTGTGGCTCGTCCAGGAGGTCGGCTACGCCCAGGCGTGACCGCCAGGTTCAGGTCAGGGTGTCGGCCCGCAGCACCCGGTAGGCGGCGTTGACCCGCAACATCTCCTCGGAGTGGTGGCGCCGGGCCTCGGCATCGGCCCCCGCCCAGCGATCCGGGTGGTGGACCTTGGCCAGGCGCTTGTAGGCGAGCGTGACGTCGTCGACCGAGACGCCCGGTTCGAGGCCGAGCACCGCGAAGGCCTGGGCCCGGTCGGCGCCGGTGGACATCGACCACGCGTCACTCAGATCGTCGCGGGTCCCCTGGCCCATGACGGTGTCGGCGTTCCAGTGCCAGTTCGGGCCCTGGTCGGCGCCCTCGGCCTCAGGGGCGAGCCCGCGGATGCGGGCCTGGTCGCGCCGACGCTTGTCCCGCATGCGATCGGCCCACGCCGAGTAGCGCTCGCTGGCCGCGGTGGCGTTCAGGTCGATGACCGGCTCGGGGGTCTCGCCGGGAGCGCCGTCGGCGACGCCGAACCCGTCGACCACGTGCAGGACGGGTGGCTCGGGCGGCTCGTCGGGCGCGAACGGTGGGAGCGGTGCCTGCTCACCCTGTTTGCTCGACCCTCGAAACGGCACGACGTTCCCTCACGGCGTCCAACCTGCGGTGGCCAACGCTACCAGCCGAGCCGAACCCCACCCGTACTCCCCCCTCGCACCTCATCGTCGGCTGCGGGCCATGACCTGGCCCTGACCAGGCCCTGACCAGGCGCGGACGGCCTCGTGCGGGACGCGGCCATCGCGCACCTCCGTAGACTCACGAGCGGTACCGGGCCTCCGACGCCGGGACCAGGGGGAACCGCCGTGACCATCGACACCGTGCCCGACCGACACCATCGGGCCGAGCCGGCCGGCGACGGGGCCGACGACCAGCCGACCACCACCCACCACCGCTCCTGCCCGCTGTGCGAGGCCACCTGCGGGTTGGAGATCACGATGCGGGGCTCGCAGGTCGTGCGCATCCGTGGCGATCGGGACAACCCGTTCAGCCAGGGCTTCATCTGCCCCAAGGGATCCACGCTCAAGCAGCTGCACGAGGACCCGGATCGCCTGCGCCGGCCGCTGATCCGCCGCGGCCACGACCCGGCCACCGCCACCTGGGACGAGGTGAGCTGGGAGGAGGCCCTGGCCGAGGTCGAACGCGGCCTGACCGCGGTGCTGGACGCCCACGGACGTGACGCCGTGGCCCTGTACTTCGGCAACCCGTCGGCCCACACGTTGGCGGGCGTGCTCTACAACCGCGTGCTGGGCAAGGCCCTCGGATCGCGCAACGTGTACTCGGCCAGCACCGTCGACCAGATGCCCAAGCACGTGTCCAGCGGACTGCTGTTCGGCGGACCGCTGCTCATGCCCGTGCCCGACCTCGACCGCACCGACCACCTGCTCATGCTGGGCGCCAACCCGTGGGAATCCAACGGATCGTTGTGCACCGCGCCCGACTTCCCCGGTCGGGTCAAGGCCATCCAGGCCCGGGGCGGCAAGGTCGTGGTGGTCGACCCGCGGCGCACCCGCACGGCCGAGGAGGCCGACGAGCACGTGGCCATCCGTCCCGGCGCCGACGCCCACCTGCTGGTCTCGATGATCCACGTGCTGTTCGACGAGGGCCTGGTCGACCCGGGCCCGGCCGCGCCGCACCTGCGCGGCGTCGCCGAGGTGGGCCGCGCCGTGGCCCCCTTCTCGCCCGAGGCGGTGGCCGACCACTGCGGCATCGAGGCCGAGGACATCCGGCGCCTGGCCCGCGAGGTGGCGGCCGCCCCGACCGCGGCCGTCTACGGCCGCATCGGCACCCACACCGTCGAGTTCGGCACCATCGCGGCCTGGGCCGTCGACGTGCTCGAGCGCGCTCACGGGCAACCTGGACCAGCCGGGCGGCGTCATGTTCCCCCTGCCCGCCCACGACCGCGGCGATCGCCCCGGGCCGGGCCGTGGCTTCGCGCTGGGCCGACACGCCAGCCGGGTCAAGGGCTACGGCGAGGTCAACGGCGAGCTGCCGGTGGCCACCCTGGCCGACGAGATCGAGACCCCCGGCGACGGCCAGGTGCGGGCGCTGATCACCGTGGCCGGCAACCCGGTGATGTCCACGCCTGACAGCCACCGGCTGGACGAGGCCCTCGGCTCGCTCGAGTTCATGGTGAGCATCGACATCTACCGCAACGAGACCACCCGCCGCGCCAACGTGATCCTCCCCGCCCCGTCGCCGCTGGCCCGCAGCGAGTTCCCCATGGCCTTCTTCTCGCTGTCGGTGCGCAACTTCGTGCAGTGGGCCCCACCCATCATCGAGCCCGACGGGCCCACCGAGCACGAGGTGCTGGCCCGGTTGGCCAACATCCTGGCGGGACAGGGCGCCGACGCCGACGTGGCCGCCATCGACGACACCATGGTGGCCGGCGTGCTCACCTCGGCCATGAAGGCCCCCGACTCCCCCATCGCCTCGCGCCCGCTCGAGGAGCTGATGGCCGAGGTGGGTGGCCACAGCGCGGTGGACCGGGTGGTGGACGCCATGATCCGCACCGGCCCCTACGGCGACTGGTTCGGGGCGGAGCCCGACGGGCTGTCGTTGGCCCGCCTGGCCGAGCACCCCCACGGCATCGACCTGGGCCCGATGCAGCCGCGCCTGCCCGACGTGACCCGCACCCCCTCGGCTCAGGTCGAGCTCGACCCGCCGGCCATCATCGAGGACCTCGAGCGGCTGGAGGCCGCCCTCGAGCGCGACCGCGTGCGACGCCAGGCCGGAGGGCTGGTGCTGGTCGGACGGCGCCACCTGCGCTCCAACAACTCGTGGATGCACAACGTCTCCGTCCTGGTGAAGGGCAAGCCGCGCTGCACCCTCCAGGTGCACCCCGACGACGCCAGCCGTCTGGGTCTGGTGGACGGCGGCCAGGCCGACGTGGCCTCGCGGGTGGGGCGGCTGATCGCGCCGGTGGAGGTCACCGACGCCATCCGACCCGGGGTGGTCAGCCTGCCCCACGGGTGGGGCCACGACCTGGCCGGGACCCACCTGGGCGTGGCCGGCGCCCATCCCGGGGTGAACACCAACATCCTCACCGACGGCGCCGCCCTCGACCCGCTGTCGGGCAACGCCGTGCTCAACGGCATCCCGGTCACGGTCCGGCCCACTTGAACGACCGAACGACCGAACGACCGAACGAGCTGAACCACCTGACGGCCAGGTCGTCCCCACGATCCAGCGCACGCCGGGCCCGCGGCTGGCAGACTGCGTCGTCACATCGACGGGGAGGGTGCGATGGACGAGCGGCTCGCAGTTCCGGCCACGATCGACGACGTCACCGACGACTGGCTGAGCGCGGTGGTCACCCCGCAGGGCGGGCTGCCGGCGCAGGTGCGCGGCTTCGCGGTGGAACCGATCGGCGTGGGGGTGGGGGTGATGGGCCTGCTGCACCGGGTCGTGCCCACCTACGCAGAGGGGACGGGACCGGCCTCGCTGGTGATCAAGCTGGCGTCCCAGCACGAGCCCATCCGCCAGGTAGCGCGGGGCTACCGCTTCTACGAGCGGGAGGTCGGCGTCTACCAACACCTGGCGCCGGAGCTGTCGCTGCGCTCGCCCACCTGCCACTTCGCCGGCCACGACCCGGCCACCGACGACTTCGCCCTGGTGCTCGAGGACCTGTCGAGCCGGCGGATGTGCGACCAGGTGGCGGGCTGCCCGGTTGAGGACGCCTACCAGGTGATCGGCCAGCTGGCCGACGTCCACGCCCAGTGGTTCCTCAACCCCCGCCTGCTCGACCACCCCTTCATCGAGCGGCCCAGCGACCCGCCGTACCCGCAGTACCACGCGCAGTCCACCAAGGCCGACTGGCCGGTGTTCCTGGAGCGCTTCGGTGACCACGTGCCCACCGAGCTGCACCGCATCGGGGAGCGCTGGTCCGAGATCGGCCCGGCGCTCATGGAGGAGACGGCCAACCACCAGTGGACCCTGTCCCACGGCGACGTGCGGCTGGACAACCTGTTCTTCGGCCCGGCCGGCCCCGGTGACAGCGGGCTGCGCATCGTCGACTGGCAGATCAGCTACCGCAACCAGGGTGCCTTCGACCTGGCCTACTTCATGTGCCAGAGCCTGACGGTCGAGGACCGCCGGGCCCACGAGTCCGAGATGCTGCACCGCTACCACGCCCGGCTGCTGGCCGGCGGTGTCACCGACTACGGCTTCGACGAGCTCTTCGAGGACTACCGCCGGTCGGTGCTGTTCAGCTTCTGCTACCCGATGAGCGCGGGAGCCAACGCCGACCTGGTGAACGACCGCGTGACCGACCTGGTCCACGCCATGATCGACCGCTCGGTGGCCGCCATCGACGACCTGGACGCCACCCAGCTGATCGTCGACTGACGGCCGCCCCCCGGCGCGGTCTACCCTTCCGGCGTGCGCGTCCGCGTGGGGCCGTTGTCGTCGGCTGGGGTCGGCCTGTGGATCGCCTATGCCCGCACGGTCATCACCCAGACGCTGGTGCGCCCCGGCCAGCTCGAGGTGACGCTGACCCCCGACGTGGTCGAGCTGCTCGAGCGCTACCTCGACATCTGGGAGCGCGTGGCCGCCGGTTGCGCCACCTTCGAGTGGGAGGCGGAGATCCCGACCGACGAGATCACCTCCCTGGGGGGCACCTGGTTCCTCATCGCCAGCCACCTGGCGGAGGTGGCCGAGCGCCGCGGCTATCCCATCTCGCCGCCGGAAGGCGAGGAGTTCTACCGGGCACTGATCACGGCCTTCCTGAACGGGCTGGACGACGAGGGTGGCGAGTACGCGGCCATGGCCGACGAGCTGCGCGCCGAGTGGCCCGGGCTCAAGGTCGACGATCCCTGATCTGGGCTTCGCGATTTCCTCACATCTGCCGACGACCCTGACGACCAGGCCACCAGGCGGGACGAGGTAGAACGGAGACGGCCATGGACGCCAACACCAGTGCGGGCGCCGCCGATGGGCGAAGGCCGCGACGGCCCGGCCGACGCGCCGCCAGCGGTCTGCCCTCGCAGTCCATCGTGGTCGACGGTCAGGAGCGGACCTTCCTGTTCAACCCCATCCCCGGCGGGCCACGCCCCACCGTCATCGCCCTGCACGGCGGCGGCGGCCAGGCCCCCGGCATGGTGGGGCTCACCCGCCTCGTGGGTCGCGGGGTGCAGGCCGGCTTCGCCACCGTGTTCCCCAACGGGCTGCACCGGGCCTGGAACGACGGTCGCACCGGTACCCGGGTGGCGGCGCGCGCCGGGGTCGACGACGCCCGCTTCCTGGTGGCGCTGATCGACCACCTGGCCCGCCAGGGGGTCACGGATCCGGGAGCGGTGTTCGTGTGCGGCATGTCCAACGGCGCCTTCATGAGCGACCACCTGGCCCGGGTGGCGCCCGACCGGGTGGCCGGCATCGGGCTGGTGGCCGGGACGGCCCAGGTCGGCGCGCCCACCCGCTGGCCCGCCCCGCTCGCTCCCATGCCGGTGATGATGTTCTGCGGGGATGCCGACCCGCTGGTCCCCTATCGGGGTGGATCGGTGGGCGAAGGCCTGCCCGGTGCGGCTCGCCGCACAGCACGGCGCACGCCCCGAGCGGGCCGGCGGGGCCGCGACCTCGGCGAGGGGCTCGCCGGTCGAGGGACGTGCATGGGGGCCGAGGACCTGGCCGCCGACTGGGCCCGGATCGCCGGCTGCGACCCGAGGCCCCTGGTCGAGCGACTGCCCCAGCCGCCCGGCGGTCTGGGGGTGGTGCGGCTGACGTGGATGGGCCCGTCCGGCGTGCCCGTCGTGCTGCACCGCATCGAAGGCGGCGGCCACACCTGGCCCGGCGGCCCGCAGTACCTCCCGCCCCGGCTGATCGGACCGGTGGCCGCCGGCCTCGATGCCACCGGCATCCTGCTGGGCTACTTCCAGTGGGTGCTCGGTCGACGTGGCCCGGGGGCGCCGACGCCCCGACTCGACGCCGGCGCCCAGCCGGACCCGGCCGGTGGTCCGCTCAGCTGACGGTGGAGCCGGTGCCGCCCATTGCCGCGTCGTGCCCGAGCCGGCACCGGGTGCGCACATCCATCGTCCGAGGGCGTCGTCCGACCCATCCCGGTCCGGCCATCACCAGTTGGACGACGGTGATGTCACGCTCGTCGAAGGCGGCCTCGCAGTAGGCGAGGTAGAACTCCCAGAGGCGGCCGAACCGGTCGTCGAGGCCGAGCGAGCCGAGATCGCCCCACGTGTCGTGCAGGTTCCGCCGCCACCGGCGCAGCGTCTCGGCGTAGTGCAGCCCGTGCTCCTCCAGGTCGACCAACGAGAGGTCGCTCACCTTGGCCGACGAGGTCAGCAGGGCCTCGATCGACGGGAGGCAGCCGCCGGGGAAGATGACCTGGCGGATGAAGTCCTTCCGGGCCTTGGCCTGGTCGAAGCGCTGGCCGGGGATGGTGATGGCCTGCATGGCCAGGCGTCCACCCGGCGAGAGCCGCTCGGCGCAGGTCCGGAAGAAGGTGTCGTACTCGCGCCAGTCGACGGCTTCGATCATCTCGATGGACACGATCGCATCGAAGGTGCCGTCGAGGTCGCGGTAGTCGCGGTCGAGCACCGTGATCCGGTCCTCGAGACCCGCGGCCTGCACGCGATCTCGTGCGTAGGCGAGCTGGCGATCCGAGATGGTCGTGGTGGTGACGCGGCATCCGTAGCGCTGCGCAGCGTGCACCGCGAACCCTCCCCAGCCGGTGCCGATCTCGAGGACGTGGTCGTCGGGGCCCAGACCGATGCGCTGGCAGAGGCGGTCGAGCTTGTGGATCGACCCGTCGAGCAGCGACGAGCACCAGGTGGGGAAGATGGCCGAGGAGTACATCATCGACTCGTCGAGGAGGCGCTCGAAGAAGTCGTTGCCCAGGTCGTAGTGCGCCCGGACGTCCTCCTGGTCCCGTCGCCGGTCCTGGCGACGCAGCCGACGGACGGGATCGGTGACCGGGGTGGTCAGACGACGGGCGGCCCGATGCCAGGGGTCGGCGCGTCGGGCGTTGCGGTCGAGCAGGCGCAGCAGCGTGGGCAGGTCGTCGGTGTCCCACCAACCATCGGCGTAGGACTCCCCCAGGCCGACGCTCGCCTGGGTGAGGACCCGCCGGTAGAGACCCGGGTGGTGGACGTGGATGGAGGCGTCCAGCGCGTCGCGCCCGAAGGCGTCCGGGGCACGCCGACCGAATCGGCGATGACCGGCGGCCTCGACCACGGTCAGCTGGCCCCCGATGATCCGGTCGAACAGGGCGAAGGCGGAGGTCCGACCCAGCCGGTCGAGCCGAGCCGCGACGTCGGTCATGAGCGGTGGCCTCCTTGGCTCGCGTCCGGCTGGGGCGCCGCCGTCCGGGCGACGTGAGGGACCAGCTGAACGCCGGCGCGCCACAGCCTCAGTGCCTGGAGGTGGATGGCGGCGGTGATCCTCCAGGTCAGCAACGGGTGGCGCAGGGGGACGGTGAGCGCCCGCCGTCGGTCCATGGCGACGCGTCGCAGGCTGAGGTCGGCCTCGAAGAGCGTCTGGTCGCCCTTGCGGTCCTCGAGGTGCACGACGAGCCCATCGCTCGGGCCGACGCATCGGAGCCGGTAGGTCAGGTCCATGTCCAGGAACGGCGAGACGTGCATGGCCTTGGGCACCTCCCACGGCCCGGTGGGGCGATCCGGTGTGACCTCGACGACGTACCAGCACCGCTCCTTCCATGGCGTGTTGGTCACCTCGAGCACGATGGTGTCGAGCGCGTCGCCCTCGGGTGAGAAGCAGAAGTAGATCGACAGCGGGTTGAAGACCCACCCGAACGTGCGGACCTGGGTGAGCAGGCGGACCGGGCCGCGCGGCCGACGACCCGTCCGTTGCTCGACCAGGCCGCGCACGGCCTCCCCGATGGGACGGTCGGTGCCGTCGAGGTAGTCCGCTCGGCGGAACCGCAGCGGGGCGGCGCGCCGCGCCGACCACATGGGGAACCGGTCGAGCGAGGCGGGGAGGGCGTCGACGTCGAGCAGGACGTAGAAGACCCCGAGCCCGAAGCCGTGGGTCACCTGGTCGAGGCGTCGGTGCTGAATCGTCCCCTCGAAGAGGGCCACGGCGCCACCGGGCCGGACCGGGTCCGACCGCCGATCGACAACCCGGGCCCCGACCGGGGACCGGCCCCCTTCGGTGGTGGCGTCGGCCAGGGTCACAACGCCACCCCGAAGTGGCGGCACACGTCGAGCGCGCTGCGGACGCCGTCCTCGTGGAACCCGTACTCCCAGTAGGCGCCGGCGAAGAAGGAGCCACGGCTGCCCTGGATCTCACTGCGGCGCCGCTGGGCGGACATGGCGGCCGCGTCGAACACCGGGTGGGCGTAGTCGTAGCGGCCGAGCACCTTGGCCGGGTCGATGTCGTCATGGCGGTTCAACGTGACCAGGAGCTGGTGGCGGGACTCGATCGACTGCAGCTCGTTCATCCAGTACGTCAGCGTGGCGGCGCGACCGCCGTCGCCGCACAGGTGGTAGTTCCACGAGGCCCGGGCCCGAGGCGAGCGGGGCAGGAAGCGCTCGTCGGTGTGCAGCGTGGCCACGTTGGGCTGGTAGCTGATGGCTCCGAGGATGTCGCGCTCGGCGGTCGACGGGTCGGCCAGGAGGTGCAGGGCCTGGTCGCTGTGGGTCGCCAGGATGACCCGGTCGAAGACCTCGGTGCCGTCGAGGGCAGAGACCACCTCGACGCCGTCGCCGGTGCGCACCACCTTCTCGACGGGGTCCCGGAGCCGGATGCGGTCGGCGAACGGGGCCGTGATGCGGTCCACGTACCGCTGGGATCCGCCGGTGACGGTCCGCCACTCGGGCATGCCCCTGAGGTCCAGCAGGCCGTGGTTGTCCATGAACCTGGCGTAGGCCACGGCGGGGAACTGCGTGAAGGTCTCCGGATCCGCCGACCAGATCGAGGCGCCCAGGGGGACGAGGAACTGGTCGGTGAAGGCCGGGGAGTAGCGGCCCTCCCGGACGAACTGCTCGAGCGACACCGAGTCGTCACGGCTGGAGTCGTCTCGCAGGAGCCGCTTCGCCGCCCGGTTGAACCGGGCGATGTCGGCCAGCATGCGCAGGAAGGACGGCCGCACCAGGTTGCGGCGCTGGGCGAAGAGCGTGTTGAGGTTCGTGCCGCGGTATTCGAGGCCGGTTCGTGGGTCCGACACCGAGAAGCTCATGTTGGACGGCTGGGTGGCCACGCCGAGCTGGCGCATGAGGGTCACGAAGTTCGGGTAGTTGCGGTCGTTGTGCACGATGAAGCCGGTGTCGACGTGGTGGGTCTCGCCGTCCAGGTCGACCCGCACCGTGTTGGTGTGGCCCCCGACCCGGTCGCCGGCCTCGAAGATGGTGACGGCGTGGTGGGGGTGGAGGAGGTGGGCGCACACCAGCCCGGAGATGCCGGTGCCGACGATCGCGATGCGCAGGCCGTGCTCAGGTCGAGGCGCGGTCATGACGGGTGTCCCGCCTGGGGAGTGCCCGTGGCTCGACGGGGCTCGATCGCCCGCTCCGGGTCGATGCCGGATGCCGCCACGCACCAGGCCCACAGCCGGTCCGCCTCGGCGGCCGAGACGGCCGTGCCCGGCAGGTGGACCGTGCGCCGCCGGCGGCGGTCCAGCCACAGCTGTCCGTTGCGGGCAGGCGGCGGCTCGACCGTCGCCAACCACAGGGTGGTGTCGACCCCCTCGGCCGGGGTGCGCAGGATCGGTCGCAGGGCGCGGTGGAACCCGGGCAGCGACGACCGCACACCGGGGGTGTCCGCCCATCCGGGGTGCATGGCCTGGAAGGTCACGCCGGCGCTGCCGAGGCGCGCCGCCCACTGCTCGTTGAGGACCACCTGGGCCCGCTTGGCTCTGGCGTAGGCCTTCACCCCGTCGAACGCGTCCGACGACGGCGCGGTGAGCGCCTCGAGGTCGAGACCCGAGGTGTACATGCCACCGGAGGTCACGGTGATGACCCGACCCGACGCGGACGCGAGCGCGCCGAGCAGCCGGCTCGTGAGCAGGAACGGTGCCACCACGTGGGTCTGGACCGTGACCTCCAAGCCGTCGGCGGTGCGCTCGTACCGACGGGTGAGCGTGCCGGCGTTGTGCACCACCACGTCGACCCGCGGGCACCGCCCGGCGATCTCCTCGGCGGCACGTCGGACGTCGTCGAGGCGGGCCAGGTCGGCCACCACCACCTGGAGATGGCGGTTCCCGGTCTCCTCCTCGATCCGGGCGCGGGCCTGCTCGGTGCGGCCCGAGCCCCGACCGAGCAGCACCACCTGCGCGCCAATCTCGGCGAGACCCCGTGCCGTCGCCAGACCGAGGCCGGAAGAGGCGCCCGTCACCACGGCGACGCGTCCGCGCCCCGCGTCGGCCTGCGGGTCGTCCCACCCGAAGAGCCGTCGACGCGCTCGAAGGCCGATCCGGCTGAAGCTGCCCACCACGCTGAGCTCGAGCACGGCGTCACCCGCCACCGCCAGCGCCGAGCGGGCCCACCCCATCGACGGTTCCGTCACGGCTGGTCCCACTGGGTCGCGGGGCTGAACCGGCTGAGGCAGCCGAAGGTGACCTCAGCCGAGGTCGGGGTCGAAGAGCTGGTCTGGTCGCGGGCCACGGGCGTACCTCCGATCCGGAGTTATTTAGCACTAAATAGTCTAACCGGACGGGAGGCGCGGTTGTTCCCGGCCGCGAAGGATCTCGGCGATCGTCCCGGCGGCCGTCCCGGCGGCCGGGGCCGCGCGATCGGCTCAGCGCTCGGTGCGGAGCGACTCGACCAGGTCGAGCACGGCGCGACCGGTCGGCGAGTAGTGGTCGGCGCCGAGCCGCTCGGCCTTGGCCGCCGACCCGATGGCCGCACCGCCGAGGATCACGGGCACGTCCGCCGCGCGCCGCACGGCGCGGACCGCGGCCCGGATGGCGTCGTCGTTGCGGCGCACGGTCGCGCCGATCGCCACCGCCACCGGCCTGACCGCATGGCCCACCGCGTGACCGAACGACGCGGCGGGCGTGCTCGGCCCGAGGTCCACCACCTGGAAGCCGCGGCCCCGCAGCGGATCGGCCACCAGCGCGATGGGCAGGCCGTGCAGATCGCCGGGCGGCGCACCCAGGATCACCGCGCCCCGCCTGGGCCCTCGCCGGTGGAACTGGGGGCCGAGCCGACCGAGGACCCGCAGCACGATGGCCGACGCGACGTGCTCGTCGGCGACGTCGAGCGCCCCACCGCGCCATCCGTCGCCGATGCGGGCCATCGCCGGAGCGACGATGTCGAAGAGCACCTCCTCCGGCGATCGGCCCCACGCCAGCGCATCCTGCAGCACGCTCCACGCCCCCGCTTCGTCATCGGCCGTCAGGCGGCGGGCGAGCAGTTCTGCCGTCGAGGCACGATCCACACCGGGACGGGGGCCCCTGCCTCCGCCCGGTGACGGCTCGCCTCGGGCCAGCCGCTCGACCGCCTGCCGGTCGACGAGCCAGGTCCGCCCCGACTTCTCGGCCTCCAGCCGACCGGTCCGGATGTACCGGTAGGCCGTCATGTAGTGCACCCCCAGCCGGTCCGCCGCCTCCTGGAGGGTCATCGCCCCGTCACCTTCCGCCGGCGGCGACGTGGGATCCATCCCCAGAACTTAGCGCTAAATCGTGGAGTTTGGCGGCGCCCGTCGTCCTCGCCTCCGATCCGCCCGCGCCACCAACGTCCCGTCCGCCCAGGCCTGGGCCCGCGGCACACCTCTGTCGTTCGGGGTGGCAACCGGGCGCAGGGGCTCACATGGCCGGGCCGGCGGCTCCCACGAGCCCGTGCTGCATGGCGTGCATCGCGGCCCCGGCGCGGTTGGACACACCGAGCTTGCTGTAGGTGCGCTCGATGTGGTTGCCCACCGTCTTCGGGCTGATGCCGAGCTCGCGGGCGATGGCCTTGTTCGACATGCCCCGGGCCAGCAGGGCCAGGACCTCGGTCTCGCGTGCCGTGAGACCGGCGGGGCCTCCGGCGCGGGCCCGGCTCGTGCCGTGCCCCGCGGCGGCCAGCACGGCGTCGGCGGCGACGGGATCGAGACGTCCGGCCGCCACTTCGGCTCTCAACTCGTGTGCCGCGGCCTCCCGGGTGAGGGCGGGTCGGTGCGGGCGGTCCTGCAACATGGCGCTGTAGGCGTCGGCGGCCGCCAGGAGGCGCGCACTGGTCGACAGCATCGTGGCACCGACCCCGCGGTGGTAGCCGGAGGCGTCCATCCGCTCGTGGTGGGTGGCCGCCACCAGGCCGATGCGGCGCAGCGGCGCCGGTCGCTGGAAGATCCGCTCGACGTAGTACACGTGCAGGCGCGCCTTCTCCATCTCGCTCGACGTCAGCGGGCCCGGCTTGGCCCAGATGGTGGCCGGCACCCCGAAGCGCCCGACGTCGTGGACGAGCGCGGCGCGGTAGGCCAGGTGGGCCTCCGATTCGGGCAGCTGCCACCTGGCCGCCGCGTCGCGGACGAGCTCGGCGGTGGCCCGGGCGTGCCCGGCGAAGAACGTGCATCGCAGGTCGCAGAAGTCGCCGATGGCGGCCAGGGCATCGTCGAGCTCGTCATCGCTGAGGGGGCGGCTCGGTGACGGCTCGGCGGCCAGCACCTCATCGAGGGTGTCCTGGTCGAGTCCTTCGAACAGCGACTCCGGATCGGTCGCCACCAGCTGGGCGATCTCGGGATCGAAGTGGGTGCCACTGCGGGAGCGGACGACGTCGACCGCAGCCTCGGTGCCCGCCGTGCGGTGGATCACCTCGCACGCCTCGGCCACGTGGGAGATGCGCGCCGAGAGCGACACATCGGCACCGGCGAGGTCGGAGGGGTAGCCCTGGCCGTCCCAGCGGGCGTAGGCCTGCTCGACCCCGGCCCGCACGTCGTCGTCCAGCCCGAGACGGTTGGCCAGCACCCCGGCCGCCGAGCAGTGGCTCGCCATCTGCTGCACCATCTGGCGCCCGCCCCCCGCCATCAGCGCCGCGGTCTGGCGGGCCCGGTTGAAGGCCGACGTGCCGCTACCGGCCCGCCGCAACATGAAGACCATGGCCGTGAACCCGGCCAGATCGACCTCGATCGCCTCGGACCGGAAGTCGATGTCGTCGCCGAAGAGGACGGCGGCCTCGTTCCCGTAGATGGGGCAGCCGACGTAGGTGAGGATGCCGACGTCGTAGAGCGTGGCCAGGTCGCCCGTGTCGAGCCCCAAGCGCCCGCCGAGGCGCATGCCGATCCGGGCCGATCGGAGCATGTGCTCGCTGGGCTGGCCGAAGCCGAGGTCGGTGGCGAGCGAGAGCGACACCAGCAGATCCGAGAGCTGCACGCCAGAGTCCACGAGGACCAGAGCGTACCGGCGGGCCGGCCAGCGCCCCGGCCATGGGGTGAACACCCCATGGCAGGCGGACGGCCCCGTCATACGGTCGCTCACAGCAACCCCACCGCATCCCAGAACGGAGCACGACATGCCCAAGTACCTCATCGAGCGCACGGTCCCCGGCGCCGCCCAGATGGACGCCCCCGCCCTGGCCGCGATCACCGAGAAGTCCAACGGCGTCCTGCGCGACCTCGGGCCCGACATCCAGTGGGTCCACAGCTACGTCTCCGACGACAAGATCACCTGCGTCTACATCGCGGCCAACGAGGAGCTCGTCCGCGAGCACGGCCGCTGCGGAGGCTTCCCCGTCGACGCCGTGCTCGAGGTCGCGGCCGTCATCGACCCGACCACGGCGGAGGGCGGACGATGAGCAAGGCGGCCATCAGCCTCACCACGGGCCTCGAGGACCCCGAGAAGGTGACCGTGGCCCTGCTGGTCGCGGTCGCAGCCGCCGAGGGCGGCCGTCCGACGCTCACCTTCCTCACCAAGGAGGCGGTCCGGCTGGCCACCCAGGGCATCGCCTGCGGCACGGCCTGCGAGGGGTGCCCACCGATCGCCGAGCTGATGGCCCGCTACGAGAAGGCCGGCGGCGAGCTGCTCGTGTGCCCGCTCTGCTTCAACGCCCGGCAGCTCGACGAGTCGACCCTGGTGGCCAACGCCCGGATCGGCGGGACCGTGCCCATGTGGGAGTGGATCGGCGATGGCGCCACCACCTTCAGCTACTGATCGGCGCCGGGTGCCCGCTCCGCTCCCGCCGACCGCGACCCCGGCCTGACCCGGGCCGAGCCGGAACCGGCCATGCCGCCGCGGTCGTGCCCGGCATCGACCACCATGGGTGACGAGAGACAGACGACGGAGTGAGCATGCGAACCCTGGAGACGGACTACCTCGTGGTCGGCGCCGGCGCCATGGGGATGGCGTTCACCGATGCGCTGATCGACCACTCCGACGTGCACGTGACCCTGGTCGATCGGCGTCACGCCGCCGGGGGCCACTGGCTCGACGCCTACCCGTTCGTGCGGCTGCACCAGGCATCGGTCTTCTACGGCGTGGCCTCCACCGTGTTGGGCGACGGCACCACGCAGCCGGCGGGCCCCGAGGAGGGCCTGCAGGAGCGGGCCCGCCAACCACAGATCCAGTCCTACTTCGACGACGTGCTGCACGGTCGGTTCGTCGGCTCCGGCCAGGTCACCTACCTGGGGGGCAGCGAGCACCGGTTCGACGGCTCGTCGCATCTGGTCACCTCGCTCGTGTCCGGCGACACCACCCGGGTCCACGCCCGCCGGCGTGTCGTCGACGCGACCTACCTGTCGCCGACCATCCCGGCGACCACCCCGGCGCCCTTCGCCGTCGACGACGGGGTGCCCGTGGTGCCGATCAACGAGCTGGCGCGGCTGTCGGCCGCCCCGCAGCACTACGTCGTCGTCGGCTCGGGCAAGACCGCCACCGACGGGATCGTGTGGCTGCTGACCAACGGGGTCGACCCCGACCGCATCATCTGGGTGCGACCGAGAGACCCCTGGATGCTCAACCGCGCCACCGTGCAGCCCGATCCCGCCGTCGCCATCGGCCTGTCCGCCGACACGATGGAGGCAGCCTCGGGCGCAGGGTCGCTCGACGAGGTGTTCCTCCGCCTCGAGGCTTGCGGCGTCATGCTGCGCATCGATCCGACGGTGACGCCCACGATGGCCAAGGTGCCGACGCTCGGAACCTGGGAGCTCGACCTGTTGCGCACCATCACCCGGGTGGTGCGCCTCGGCCACCTCCGGCGAGCCACCCGCAAAGAGTTGGTCCTCGACGCCGGCCGCGTCGCACTGCCCCCCGGGTCGCTGGTCGTGCACTGCGCCGCCTCGGGCCTCGCCTACCCGCCGATGGCATCCATCTGGCAGCCCGACCTCATCCGGCTCCAGACCGTCAGAGCCGGCTTCCCCTGCTTCGGCGCCGCCCTCATCGGCTACGTCGAAGCCACCCGCGACCACGACGGGGAGCGCAACCGGCTCTGCCCGCCGAACGTGCTGCCGGACGACCCCACGTCCTGGGCCCGGATGCAGGTGCGGGGAGCGCGGGCCACCCGCACGTACAGCCGCGAGGCCGACATCGCGGCCTGGGCCAACGGGTGCGCGCTGAACCCGGCCCGCATCGAGGAGGCCCAACGTGAGGCGCCCACGGTCCGTCGAGCTGCGGCCCGCCTGGAGACCCATGCCGAAGCCGGACTCGCCCACCTCGCGACGTTCGCCCACGAGCCGGGCGAACCCGGCGACCACCGCTGAGCGATCGATCCCCAGCCAGGTCGACCGACTCGTGCGGGGAGGTGCACGCGGGCAGCATCGCGGGACGCGATCCCTCGGAACCTCGACATCCATCGCACGGTCGCGACTCACCTCGGGTCCTCACGTCCGCGGCTCGGTGGGCGGTCAACGGCGGATGGCCGGCGCGCCACCCGCGACGTCCGCCAACGCGACCATGCGCGGCTGGGCATCGGCCACGGCCCGCGCGGCAGTCGGGTGGGCCTTGCGAGCAGCAACACCGAGCGACAACAGCAGTCGGGCGATGACCGACTCCTGATACCCCTGGTCGGGTCCTGACTCGGCCAGCCGACGCGACGCCATGAAGAGCACCCCCGCAACCGCGTCCACGGTGGCGGAGTCCGCTCGACCGGTGAACGCGCCGGCCGCGACGCCATCGGCGAGATCCTGACGGAGGTACCCGAACAACGCGGTGTCGAGGTCGGAACGATGCAACACCTCGAGGCGGAGCACCGCACGCGCCAGGACCGGTGACGTCGTCGCCCACACCAGGACCATCGCCGAGATGGTCGCGACGCGGCAGTGCCGCGTCGCGACCTCCGACGATCGCCGCCGCCCCGGCCGTGAAGTCGCCGATCATCACACCGACGAGCTGATCGACGAGGTCGTCACGATCGTCGAAGTAGTTGTAGAAGGTCCCGTTCGACACGCCGGCGCGCTCGACGACATCGGTGATCGAGAATCCCTCGCCCCGCTCGGCGATCACCTCAGCCGCCGCACGAAGGAGAAGTGCCCGGGTTCGCGCCTTCTTCCGGTGTCCACGCGTGGGCTGAGCGGTCGTCACCGGCATGCGCACACGCTAGCACAGAGTTGACAGATTCCTCAATATTGAGGATACTCCCATTATGACTGCCGCGCCCCGCTTGACCCTCGGCCACGTCACGATCGCCGTGCGCGATCTCGACGCGATGGTTGCCTTCTACACGGAGGTCCTCGGCTTCCACGTGACCAACCGCGGAGAGGCCGGGCCGGACAGCGAGCTGGCGTTCATCTCGCAAGATCCCACCGCCCACCACCAGATCCTGCTGGTGTCGGGGCTCCCGGTGGGCGACCACCAGTTCGTGCTGGCCGACCACCTGGCGTTCCGCACCGGCAACCTCGACGACCTGCGCGCCGTCCAGGCCGAGCTCGAGGCGGCCGACGTCCACGACATCATCCCGGTCTCGCACGGCAACGCCTGGTCCATCTACTTCTCCGACCCCGAGGGCAACGGGCTCGAGGTCTTCGTCGACACGCCGTTCCACGTCGCGCAGCCCTACGTCGAGAGCATCGACCTCGGCCTGAGCGACGCGGACGTGGAAGCCACGACGCGCGCCGCGCTCGAGGACAAGGCGGAGTTCCAGCCGCTCGCCCAGTGGCAGCAAGCGCTCGCGGACCGCCTCGCGTCAGCGCGCCCATAGACATGGACCTCGGGATCAGCGGGCGCCGGGCGATCATCTGCGCGTCGAGTCGCGGACTCGGGTACGCGTGCGCCGATGCGTTGGCGGCCGAGGGTGTGCATGTAGTGGTCAACGGGCGCGATGCAGCTGCTCTCGCGACTGCGGCCGACGAGCTTCGATCTCGCCACGGCGTCGACGTGGCTCCAGTCGCGGGCGACGTCGGAGAGGAGGAGACACGAGCGGCGTTGCTCGACGCGTGTCCCGAGCCCGACATCCTCGTCAACAACAACGGCGGGCCGTCGCCCGGCCGCTTCCAAGACTGGCAGCGCGACGAGTGGGTCGCCGCGCTCGACGCCAACATGATCACACCCGTGCTGCTCATGCGGGCCGTGATCGACGGGATGGTGGCGCGGCGGTTCGGCCGGATCGTCAACATCACGTCGGCGATGGTGAAGACACCGATGTCAGCGATGGGGCTGAGCACGGGCGCGCGCACCGGGCTGACGTCGATGAGCAAGGCGCTGTCGCGCGACGTCGCCGCGGCCAACGTGACGATCAACAACCTGCTCCCCGAACGCTTCGACACGGCGCGGCAACGACAGATGGCCGAACTGCACGCCACTCTCGCCGGCATCACGATCGACGAGGCCTATGACGCGATGCGAGCCACGATCGCGGCCAACCGCCTCGGCCGTCCTGAGGAGCTCGGCGCGATGTGTGCGTTCCTGTGCAGCGCCCATGCCGGCTTCGTGTCAGGTCAGTCGATCCAACTCGACGGCGCCAGCTACGCGGGTCTCCTGTGACGACGGACGAGCTCGAGTTCGACGTCGTGGTCGTCGGCGCGGGGCCCGTCGGTCTGCTCGCCGGGATCCTGGGCGCACGCGCCGGGCTGCGCACGATCGTCCTGGAGCGGCGAGACGGCCCGCAGCGCGCTCCCGCGGCGCACGCGATCAACGCGCGCACCTTCGAGATCTTCCGCCAGGCCGGCCTCGACATGGAACGTCTCACGAGCGCCGCCGCCGCGATCGAGGATTCCAGCCACGTCAACTTCGTCACCCGACTTGGCGGCGAGCTGATCGGCCGGCTGCCGTACGAACGCCAGAGCATCGACGACCCGTCGATCACACCGACCCCGATGCGCAACCTGTCACAGCACCGGCTCGAACCGATCCTCGCCGAGGAGCTGCGGGCAACGGCGGGCGCCGAGTTGCGCTACGGACAACAGTGGGAGTCGGCGACGCAGGACGAAGCGGGCGTCACGTGCGTGGTGGTTGATCGCGCCACCGCCCGAACCTCCACCATCCGCAGCCGTCACCTGATCGGTTGCGACGGTGCCGGCAGCCGTGTGCGCCAGGCGACCGGCATCGCCATGGACGGCCCGGCGCTGCTCCAGAGCTTCGTGATGATCCACTTCGCCGCCGATCTCCGGTCACTCGTCGCGGACCGTCCCGGCGTGTTGCACTTCGTGCTCGACCCCGAGGCCGAAGGCGTGTTCGTCGCGCACGACATCGATCGGGAGTGGGTGTTCATGCGTCCGTACGACGCGGACGCCGAGACCGCCGACGACTACGACATCGACCGGTGCCGGCGCATCGTGCTCGAAGCCATCGGCGTCCACGCCGACATCGACATCGTCGGGGTCGGCACGTGGAGGATGAGCGCGCAGGTCGCCGACGGGATGCACTGTGGTCGCATCTTCCTCGCGGGTGACGCGGCCCACCGGTTCCCTCCGACCGGCGGACTCGGGCTGAACACCGGCGCGCAGGACATCCACGGCCTGATGTGGCGCCTGGCCGCGGTCGAACAGGGCTGGGCTGGGCCAGCGATCCTCGACACCTACGCGTCCGAACGACTGCCGGTCGCCCACAACAACGCGCACCAGTCGCTGTCCAACGCCGTCAAGATGATCACGCTCGCGCAGGCGCTCGGCACCGATGCCGAGCGCACGACGGTGCGGCTCCACACCTCGCTACGCGATCCCGCACGCGCCGAGGCCATCTCGGCGGCGGTCGACGAGCAGGCCGAGCACTTCGACATGATCGGCCTGCAGGTCGGCTACGTGTACGAGCGCGGCGCGCTCGTCCAGGATGGGGAAGCGATCGAACAGAGTCCGACGCGCACGTACCGCCCGACCGCCCGCCCGGGCGCCCGCCTTCCCCACGCCTGGGCCTCGGCACCACCGCACTCGACCCTCGACCTCGTCGACCCCGCGCACCTCACGCTCGTCACCTTCGGCGATCACGGCGTCTGGTCGGCCGCGTGGCCCGGACACATGCCGGTCGTGCACCATCGCGTCGGCACCGATGTCGACGTCGATCCGTCGTGGGCGACGATCTGTGGCGTTGGCCCGACCGGCGCCCTCCTGGTCCGGCCGGACCAGCACGTCGCCTGGCGGGCCACCCACAGCGCGAGCGCGGACGAGCTCGGCTCGGTCGTCGCGACCATCACGGAGGGCCCATGACCACCGAACCACTGCTCGTCACCCGGCCTGCCGAGGGCGTCGCGGCGCTGTCCATCAACGACGACCCGCTCAACCGGTTCACACTCGCAACCGTTGGACGACTCGAGGAGGCCCTGGACGACATCGCGACCGACGACTCGATCCGGGCCGTCGTGCTCACGGCCGAGGGGACCACGAACTTCTCGGTCGGGATGAACCTGAAGGAGCTCGGTCCCGGCATCGCGGCGGCGGGAAGCCCTGATGCGTTCTTCGATCGACGGCTGGCGCTGGTGGCGCGAATCGAGTCGCTCGGAAAGCCTTCGGTCGCCACGCTGTTCGGCTACTGCCTGGGCGCGGGCCTCGAGCTGCCGTTGGGATGCACGTTCAGGCTCGCCGCCGACGAGGGCGCGCAGATCGGCCTCCCAGAGCTCGAGTTGGGCACCACGCCCGCATGGGGCGGCTCGGCCCGCCTGGCCAAGTGCGTCGGCGCCGCGTCCGCACTCGACCTGATCCTTCGTTCGAAGAAGATCTCGGGGCCGGAGGCCTTGCGGATCGGCCTGGTCCACGAGGTGTGGCCACTCGCGGAGCTGAAGGATCGGGCGGTCGAGCTCGCGAGCGCGCTGGCGGCGCAGCCGGCGATGGCTGTGCGGCTGATGCTCGAGGCGCTGCGCGATGCCGAGGACAAGACCCTCGACGATCTGCTCGCCGCCGAGCGCGCCGCCTTGCTGGCGACCATCGGCACCCCGGACGCGAACGAAGGGATCACGGCGTTCGTCGAGAAGCGCCGGCCCGTCTTCAACCGCGGGCCCGAGCCGCGGGACCGCTCGCGATGATCGACCAGGTCGAGACCGCCATCCTCGTCGTCGGTGCCGGTCCCGCGGGTCTCACCGCCACGTCGTGGACCGTAAGGGATTCGAACCCCTGACCCCCTGCGCGTCATGCAGGTGCTCTAACCAACTGAGCTAACGGTCCGCTGCGGGCGATCACCCTACCAGCGACGACCTGCTCGAGGATCACAACCGTGGCGCGTGCCGCCGAGCGGCGGCCCGACGGCGACCCCGGGTCGCCGTGCCAGACTCGACCCATGGATCACCGCCAACTGATGCGCATGCTCGCCGTGGGGCGCGTGGTGGTCGGGGCCACCCTGATCGCCTCCCCGGGTCGAGCCGGCGGGCGCTGGCTGGGCCCCGTCGCCTCCGATCGGGCGGCGAAGGCCGCCGTGCGCGGCCTGGCCGCCCGCGACCTGGCCATCGGAGCCGGAACCCTCCAGGCCCTGTCCGCAGGCACACCGGTGAGAGGTTGGGCCGTGGCCGGCGGCATCGGCGACCTGGTCGACGCCGCCGCCACGCTGCTCGCCATCCGTCAGGTCGGCCTGCGCCGAGCCGTGCCCATGCTGGTGATCGCATCGAGCGCGGCCGCGGTGACCTTCGCCTCGGCCGACCACCTCGACTGAGGAGGTGCGCCGACAGGGGCACCGACCCATGAGGTCGGTCGGTGTCCGACCGCAGTGCAGCGAGGATCGGACGAGGCCTCTCGTTCACCCCCCGTGCCTAACCGCGCGGGTCCCAAGGGCCGGTCAGCGACGTTCGACCTGATCGGCCTCGTCGTCGATGGTGATGTTCAGGACGGCCATGAGGCTGAGGCCCACGGCGACGACCTGGGACGAGTCGATCACCGCGCCGGCCAGGGCCTTGGCCCCCCGCAGCTCGGCCAGGGTCGAACCGACCAGCCGCACCCCGGCCAGGGCGGCCCCCGACAGGTCGGCGCCGGTCAGGTCGCAGCCTTCGAACCGGGCGTCCTCCAGGGCCAGGTCGTAGGCATCGAGCCCCCGCAGGTCGCACCCCTCGAACGCGACCCGGGCCCCCTGGGCCATGCGCAGGCTGGCCGTGTCGAGTCGGCAGTCGACGAAGCGGACGTCACGCAGCCGCGCCCGGCTGAGCACCAGGCCCGACATCCGGCAGCGCTGGAACTCGACCCGGGTCAGCTCGCACCCGTCGGCACGCACCCCCGACCACTCCGAGTCGAGCACCACGCAGTCGCTCACGTGCAGCCGGTCCAGGGTGGCGCCGGTCAACACCACGTTCGTCAAGCGGGACGCCAACACCGCCGCATCGGGGGCGGTGGCCTGGCCGAAATCACCCGAGACGTCCACGTCGGTCCAGGCCGCGTCCTCGTCGAGGACCAGGCCGTCGCCCGACGTCAGCTCCGCCGCCACCCGCGGCGCCTGCGGTCGCTTCGGGATGCCGCTGGTCGCTGCCACCCCACCATCCTGGTCGACCCCGGCGTGGCCGGACGCCGTTCTGGGACAAAGGTCACTGGCGCCCGAGGCGACTGTCGCGCTACAACCCGCTGACATGGATGCCATGCGCTCGATCACCCTGAACGGCCACGAGATCGCCTACCGCGATCAGGGCCGGGGCGACACCGTCTTGCTCGTGCACGGCATGGCCGGCAGCTCCCGCACCTGGCGCGACGTGGTCCCGTCGTTGGCCGAGCACCATCGCGTGCTGGCGCCCGACCTGGTCGGCCACGGACGATCCGAGAAGCCGCCCGGCGACTACTCCCTCGGCGCGTTCGCCAACCTGCTGCGCGACCTGCTCGACGCACTCGGCATCGACCAGGTCACGATCGTCGGCCAGTCCCTGGGGGGCGGCATCGCCATGCAGTTCGCGTACCAGTTCCCGGATCGGGTCGACCGGCTGGTGTTGGTGTCGAGCGGCGGCCTGGGCCGCG
The DNA here is from genome assembly GCA_963785815.1 of uncultured Microthrixaceae bacterium. Lineage (GTDB taxonomy): Bacteria > Actinomycetota > Acidimicrobiia > Acidimicrobiales > Acidimicrobilacustridaceae > UBA4742. Next base: position 875,709 of record CAWAWN010000003.1, on the reverse strand, counting down.
AGGTGAGCTGGATCCTGCGCCTCCTGGCCGCGCCGGGGGCCGAGGTGGCGTTGCCGGTGGTCGCACCCTGGTTCGTGCGCGAGCCGGGGATGGCGGTCAGCCGGTGGCTGCGCGACCACGGCGTGCGGGTGGCACCGCTGGCCGAGATGTGGGACGCCTACGCCTCGCTGACCGACGCCGAGAACCGCGCCGCGTTCCTGCGGACGCTGCGGGCGGTGGTCGACCCGGGCGGGCAGTCCGTCGACGCCTCTGACCGGTTGCACCTCGCCGCCGGACTGCCGACGCTCATCATCTGGGGCGACGCCGACGCCATCATCCCCGTCGAGCACGGCCGCGAAGCGCACGCCGCGCTCCCGGGAAGCCGGCTGGAGATCTTCGAGGGGGTCGGGCACTTCCCCCAGACCGAGGAACCGGCGCGCTTCCTCTCCGTGCTCGAGGACTTCCTGCAGACCACCGCGCCGTTGCGGCGCACCGCCTGACCCGCCCGAGCCCGCGCTCCGCTCGAGCTCAGTGGCGCAGAGGGTGGACGCCGCCTTCAGGACTCCTTGACCACCGCGTACCAGACGCGTTCGGCCACCGCGTGCACGAGGTCGCCGATGCGCGACAGCCGCCGGTAGACCTCGCGACGGCCGACCACCTCGTGGAGGTCCTCGACCTGGAGGAGCGCGGACATGGCCCGGCGGTAGGCGTGCTCGATCCCCCGTCGGCTCTTGATGGCCGCGTCGGCGTGCTCGGTGGCGTCGCCGTGGTCGTCGAGGTGGTCGAATGCGTCCGCCAGGTGGCCCACCGCACCGGCGACCTGGACCACCATCTCGTGCACCGGTTCATCGGGTTGCATGCCCATGACCTCCATCTCCCGGACCAGGTCCTTCGAGGCGTTCAACACCTCGTCGAGGTCGGCCGAGAGCGTGAAGAGGTCCTCCGGGTCGAGCGGCGGCGAGAAGGACTCGCGCAGCGCGAGCCACAGCTGCCGCTTGGCCTCGTCGGCGCGGTGCTCGCTGGCGCGGACGCGGTCGGCACCGTCGACGTCGCCGGCGGACCAGGCCACCAGCGACTCCATGGCTTCGACGGTGATGGCGCACTGCGCTCGCAACATGCCGAGCAGGTCCGGGTTGTCGGGCAGGAACCACCGCCTGGTGCTCACGTCAACCACCTCCAGGGCACGAGCGCGGCGGCCGCCAACACGGCGGTGGCCGGGACCGTCACCAGCCAGGCCAGAAGCATGGCGCGCACCACGCGCCAGCGCACGTGACGCCAGCGGTGGCGCCCGCCACCCACGCCGACCACCGACGAGGCCACGATCTCGGTGGTGCTCACCGGAGCACCGATGAACGACGCACCCAGGAGCACCGCGGTCGATCCCGTCTGGCTGGCCAGGGCGTCGAGCGGTCGGATCAACGTGATCCGTCGGCCCAGCGTGCGCACGATCGGCCAGCCTCCGAGCGCCGTGCCCGCGGTGAGGGCCACCCCGCAGGCCACCTCGACCCACGGCGGCGCGGCCAACGAGGACAGGTGACCCCCAGCCACCAACAGCAGAGCCACGACGCCGACGGCCTTCTGGGCGTCGTTGGCGCCGTGGCTGATGGCCAGGCCCTCGGACATGATCCACTGGCCCGCACGCACGGGCGCCCGCAACCGCTGGGTGCTGTTGCGGGCCGCCCGGTGGGCACCTCGATCGACCAACAGCCCGGCCAGGAAGCCCAGGACGGGGGCGACGGTCAGCACCACCGCCACCCCGATCACCCCCACCGGCTTGATGCCGTCGAAGCCGCCCCAGTTGACCGAGCTCGGGCCGCCCCGGGCGATCGAGGCGCCCACCAGACCGCCCAGCAGCGCGTGACCCGAGCTCGAGGGCAGACCCCGCCACCAGGTGAGCCCGTTCCACACCACCGCGCCGGTCAGGGCTGCGCCGACCACGGCGATGACCTGGCTCGACGGCACGGCCACGATCCCGGCCACCGTGTCGGCCACGGCGCTGCCGATCAGCAGCGGCCCGATCACGTTGCCCACCGCCGCCAGGACCACCGCCGCACCCGGCCGAGCCGCCCGCGTCATCACGAGGGTGGCGATGGCGTTGGCCGCGTCGTGCACGCCGTTGGTGAACGCAAAGGCCAACGCGGCCCCGATGGCGACGACCAGGCCCGTGTTCACCGCCCCGATGATCGCGTGCCGGGCGGCCTGGGTCGGAGACCGGTCTCGGACCGGTCACGGTCCGAGCCGGATCTCGTGACCGTCGACCCTGTCGTCGGTGGTGGCCCACGGCGATGATCGGGGGAGACGAGCCGCGGAGGTGGCCATGAGGATCACGCACGTCGAGGTCATCCCGTTCTCGGTGTCGGTGCCGCGCCTCAGCTTCGGCGAGGTGGAGACCGCCCACGAGATCGTCCAGACGATCACCCGGATCGCCACCGACGAGGGCGTCGAGGGCTACTACCTCGGCGGGCACTTCCACGGCGACCAGGACGGGCTCCTCCCCGGCGATCGCGCCCTGATCACTGCGTTCATCGGTCCGCTCCTGGCCGGCGTCGACCCCTTCGACCGCGAGCTGATCTGGCAACAGCTGTGGGCTGCCAAGCTGCCGGAGAACGTGTGCAGCGTCGTCGACCTCGCCCTGTGGGACCTGGCTGGCCGGGCGACCGGACTGGCGGTCCACCAGCTGCTCGGCCGCGCAAGGACACGGGTCAAGGCCTACGCCAGCAGCTTCAACAACCTCGGGCAACCGGCGGACTATGCCGCCCATGCCCGGGCCTGCCAGCGCGAGGGGTATCGCGCCTACAAGATCCACCCGTACTTCGCCTGGGATCCGGGCACCCGCTCGCCGACGTTCCCCAGGCCGGCGCCGGTCGAGCGGGACCTCGAGGTCTGCCACGCAGTGCGCGACGCGGTCGGCGACGAGATGGTGCTCATGTTCGACCCGTGGGGCGCGTACACCTACGCCGAGGCCCGGCGCGTGGGCCGCGAGCTCGAGCGGCTGCACTTCCACTGGTACGAGCACCCGATGTCCGAACACGACACCGAGGCCTACGTCCGGCTCTGCCGCGAGCTCGACATCCCGATCTGCTCACCGGAGATCCTGGAGGGCGGCATCCACACCCGAGCCAACTGGATCCTGCGCCACGCATCGGACATCAGTCGCATCGACGTGCTGCGCGGCGGCGTGACCGGGGCGACCAAGATGGCCGCCACCTGCGAGGCCTTCGGCCTGCGCTGCGAGCTGCACATGAGCGGGTTCGGCAACCTCCAGGTCCTGGGAGCCACCACCGAGGACGTGTGCGAGTACTACGAGCGCGGCCTGCTCGGACCTGGCGTCGACTACGACACCCCACCGCCGTACCTCGGCGCGCCGTGCGACCCGCTGGACGCCGACGGCTTCGTCACCGTGCCCGACGGGCCCGGGCTGGGCTACGACATCCGGTGGGACCACATCGACGACCACCGCCTCCCCGACGTCGCCGTCGAGGCCGTCGCCCCGCTCCACCCGCGCTAGGGCTGGCGCCGCCACCAGGCACCGAACGCGGGCGGGACTCGAGCCGGCCGGGAGCGGCCGGGCTGGCGCGCCAACCCGGCCGATCTCTCCCAGCGATTCGGAGGTCTTCTACCAAGACCCCCTGGAGGCGGCGGCCGGAATCGAACCGGCGTACAGGGCTTTGCAGGCCCTTGCCTAAGCCACTCGGCCACGCCGCCGTGGCCGGCCCACCATAGTGCCGGGCCGCGCCGGCCCCGACACCACTTCGTCCCGCCCACCGACCGAGGCCGGCGCGGAACCCGGCGGCGCGCCATCATCTCCCCAGGCCAGCCCCGCGGTTGGCCACCCTGGAGCCGCGCCGTGCCCGATCCCCACCCCGACCCGACCACCGATCCGTCCACCTCCGCTCGACCCTCGACGCGCGACGAGCCCGAGGTCACCACCCCGCTCGAGTCACTCGGTGTGCTGGCCGTGCAGTCCAAGACCGTGCTCGAGGGCTTCGACCACGTCGAGCTGTTCACCGCCCGCGGCCTGCTCACCCTGCTGTGGCACGGCCCCCGCGACGCCCATGACGTCGTCCTGCTTTGCGGTGGAGCCATGGGTGGCCTGCTCGGCCCGGCCGACGGGCTGTACCACGACCTCGGGGTCGTGTTCGCCCAGATCGGCATCGGCACGATCCGCGTCGGGTACCGGCGACCCAACGACCTCGACGCCTGCGTGGTCGACACCGTGGCCGCGGCCGAGCTGGCGGCGCGCGCCGGGGCCAACCGGTTCGTCACCGTGGGCCACAGCTTCGGCGGGGCCGTGGCCATCAACGCAGCCGTCGCCCTGTCGAGCCACGCCGCGGGCGTGGTCACCCTGGCCACCCAGTCCGCCGGCTGCGAGCAGGCCGACCTGCTGGGCGACACCCCCCTGCTGCTCGTGCACGGCGACCAGGACCCGATCCTGCCGGCCAGCTCCAGCCAGATGGTGCGGATGATCGCCGGCACCGGCGAGCTGGTCGTGCTCGAGGGCAGCGGCCACCTGTTCGAGCACCACCAGCACGACCTGCGCGAGCGCCTGGTGCGCTGGATCCCCCAGCGCTTCGTCGACGCGGGCTGAGAGCGGGTCGAGCCGATCGAGGGCGGCCCGGTAGTGTGCGGCATCGATGAGCGCGCCGCCCGACCTGCTGGCCACCGCCGAGCGCGCCCGCCTGCTCAAGGACGAGGCCGGCGGCGCCCCCTCCTGGGCCCTCACCCCGCGCCAGCAGGGCGAGCTCGAGGTCCTGGTGAGCGGCGCCCTCGCCCCGCTGGACCGCTACCCCTCCCAGGCCGACGCCAAGTCGATCGAGGGCGAGCAGCACCTGGCCGACGGCACCCCGTGCCCGGTCCCGCTCACCCTCGACGTCCCCGCCGAGGTGGCCCACCAGGCCGAGGCTGCGGGTCGGATCGCGCTGCGCGACCCCGAGGGCGTGCTCCTGGCCATGGTGGCGGTCACCGAGCGCTGGCACGTCGACCCGGCGACCGAAGCCGCCGCGCTCTACGGCACCGACCCGGGTGCCCGCACCGGCGTCGAGTGGTGGATCCGCCACCACCGGCCCGACCGCCTGGCCGGCCGCATCGAGGGCGTGGAGCCGGCCACCCACTGGCACTTCGACGACCTGCGCCTCACGCCGGTCGCCTCCAGGGCCGCGCTGGGCACCGAGGACGGACGCCGGAGCCTGGGGCTGGCCACCACCGAGCCCCTGCACCGGGCCGACGTCCGGCGGCTGCTGGCCGACGCCGCCGTCGAGGGCTTGCTGGCCGACGCCGCCGACGACGACGCCGGCACCACCCGCCATCCCGACCAGCCCCGGCTGCTCCTCCTCGGGCTCATCGGCCCCGGTCCCGGCCACCCCTTCGATGCCAACACCCTGGTAGCCGCCTGGCGCGCCGTGCTGGCGCACCTGCCGGACCACCCGGTGCTGGCCGTCAGCCCGCTGCCCACCTACGGGATCGACGCCCGCGACGTCCGGCTCCGCCACCTGCTGCTGGTCAACCACGGCGTCACCGAGTGCCTGGACCAGACCGGTCCCGCCCCCATCGAGGCGATCGGCGAGGTGGGCGACGAGCTGAGCCCGGCCGACCTGCGCGAACGGTTGGCCCGCGGCGAGCCCCTGCCGCGCCGGGCGACCTACCCCGAGGTCGAGGAGCTGCTCCGGCGCCGCTACCCGCCGCTGGCCCAGCGGGGGCTGACCATCTTCCTGACCGGCCTCTCCGGCTCGGGGAAGTCGACGGTGGCCCAGGCCCTGGCCGCCCGCCTGGCCGAGCGCGACCCGCGCTCGGTCACCCTGCTCGACGGTGATCGGGTGCGCCACCACCTGTCGTCCGAGCTGGGCTTCTCCCGCGAGCACCGCAACCTGAACATCCGCCGCATCGGCTTCGTGGCTGCCGAGATCAGCCGGGCCGGCGGCATCGCCATCTGCGCCCCGATCGCGCCCTACGACCAGTTGCGCCGCGACGTCCGGGCCATGGTGGACGAGGCGGGCACCTTCGTGCTGGTGCACGTGTCCACGCCGCTGGAGGTGTGCGAGGCCCGTGACCGCAAGGGCCTCTACGCCAAGGCCCGGGCCGGGGTGATCCCCGAGTTCACCGGCATCTCGGATCCCTACGAGGAGCCGACCGACGCCGAGCTGACCCTGGACACCACCCACCTCAGCGTGGACGACGCGGTCGGCCAGATCATGGAGTACCTGGTCGGCTCCCGCCTCATCCCCTGACCCACCACCAACCGGCGTCAGGGGGCGGGCGCGTCCTCCATGCGGCCGATGGCCGCCATCATGTCGACCCACCCGGCGACGTCAGCGTTCTTCGACGCGACGATCGCCTCCAGGTCGGCGGGCACGTAGAACTCGAATCCCTCGGTCTCGAGGGCGGCGGCGATACCGGCGGCGCACACCTCGGGGGTGACGAACTCGGCGCCGGGCAGGCCGGCCAGCTCGCCGTCGCGCTGGTCCCAGATCTCGGTGGCCACCGCCCCGGGTTGGATGAGCTTCACCTCGATGGGCGTGTCGGCAAGGTCGGCCGCGGCCACCTCGCTCCACCCGCTCATGGCGAACTTGGAGGCGCAGTACATCGACTCGTGGGCGATCCCGAACCGGCCCCCTCCGCTGGCCACGTTGACGATGGCGCCCGAGCCACGCTCGAGCATCCGGGGCAGCACGGCCAGGTTCATGCGGATGGGCGACGTGAAGTTGGTGCGCATCACGTCGTCGACGTCGGCGGCCGTGTGGTGGGTGAGCACCTTGCGCTTGCCGGTGGCCGCGTTGTTGATCAGGCAGTCGAGCCCGTCCAGCGCCTCCCAGGCCTGGTCGACCAGGGCCACGGCGGCGTCGACGTCGGACAGGTCGACGGCCCACATGGCCGAGTCGGGGCGGTGGACCTGACAGGCGGCCAGCGTGGCGGCCAGGCGGTCGGGCCGGCGGGCGGCGATGGCGACGGTGGCGCCGCGCTCGGCCAGCAGGGGGGCGAGCGCCGCGCCGATGCCCGACGACGCGCCGGTCAACAGGATCTTGGAACCGTCGATCTGCACCTCTGGCCTCCTCGCACCCGGAACTCGGGCGGTCGTCGCGGTGGCGGTCAGGCTATGCCCGACAGCTGCCTCACCCGGGGGTCGTCCATCCCCAGGTGCTCCACCAGCACGCCCTCGACACCGGCCACCATGAGGGTGCCGGATACCGACAGAAGACCGCTCACCCGCGACGACCTGAGCTGTCCCGGTGTCGCCGGCCTGGCGGGTCGGTAGTCTGATGATACCCCCTAGGGGTACGAGCGACGCCAGGTCCCACGATCCAGGAGGCAGGCATGGTCGGCTACCACGACGACAAGGTCGCCATCCAACGACGGCTCAAGCGCATCGAAGGCCAGGTGCGGGGCCTGCAGCGGATGATCGACGAGGACAAGTACTGCATCGACGTGCTCGACCAGGTCTCGGCCGTCACCCGGGCCCTGCAGGCCGTGGCCCTCGAGCTGCTCGACCAGCACATGGCCCACTGCGTGCGCGACGCCATCGACGCCGGGGGCGACGACGCCGCCGACAAGTTGGCCGAGGCCTCGGCCGCGGTGGCCCGCCTGGTCAGGTCGTGACCACGCTGTTCGCCACCCTCTCGCTGTCCACCATCGGGCAGAGCCTCCGCGAGGCGTTCTTCATGTTCTGGGAGACCCTCTGGGCGCTCATCCTGGGGTTCACCCTGTCGGGAGCGGTGCAGGCCTTCGTGTCGACCAACCAGATGCAGCACACGCTGGGCGACCACCGCCCGATGGCCGTGGTCAAGGCCTCGGGGTTCGGGATGGTGTCGTCCAGCTGCTCCTACGCCGCGTCGGCCATGGCCAAGTCGTTGTTCCAGAAGGGATCCGACCTGGTGTCGGCCCTGGTGTTCATGTTCGCCTCCACCAACCTGGTGCTCGAGCTCGGCATCGTGCTGGTCGTGCTCATGGGCTGGTCGTTCGCGGCCGCCGAGTTCGTGGGCGGCCCGATCATGATCGTGCTGCTGGTGCTGATGGGATCGGTCGTGCTGCGCGGCCCACTCGTGACCGCTGCCAGGCGTCGCCTCCAGGCCGCGGCCAACCCCGACGCGGTCCCGCTCGCGCCCCCCGACGGGCACGACGACCACGACGGCCACGACGACCACGACCACGCGGCCATGGACGGGGTGTCGGAGGCTCGCCAGGCCGAGCTCGACGCCCAGGGCTGGCGCACCAAGATGGGCTCGAAGGCCGGCTGGTCCGACGCCGCCGCCTACACCATGGCCGACCTGCGCATGGTCCGACGCGAGATCCTGATCGGCTTCCTGGTGGCCGGCTTCCTGACCGTGCTCGTGCCCATGGACTGGTGGAACGCCCTGTTCGTCAGCGGCCACGGCTTCTGGACCAGCCTCGAGAACGCCATGGTCGGGCCGATCATCGCCTGCCTCAGCTTCGTGTGCTCGATCGGCAACGTGCCCATGGCCGCCGCCCTGTGGCACGGCGGGATCAGCTTCGGTGGCGTCATCAGCTTCCTGTTCGCCGACCTGCTGGCGTTGCCCCTGATCCTCATCTACCGGCGCTACTACGGCGGCCGCCTGACCGTGCGCCTGGTGGCTGTGTTCTACGTCGTCATGGTGGCGGCGGGCCTGGCCGTCGAAGGCATCTTCGCCCTGTTCGGTTGGATCCCCTCCGAGCGGCCTCAGGTGGTGGTGCCCGAGCACCTGGGGTGGAACACGACGACCCTGCTCAACGTGCTGTTCCTCGGGGTGGCGGCGGGGCTGGTGTGGCTGGCCCGGCACCGCCACGAGCTGGGAGGTGGCCAGGGCTACGCCACCGATCCCACCTGCGGCATGCAGGTGCGCACGGCGGACGCCCCGGCGGTCGACGTCCACGACGGTGTCACCACCTACTTCTGCTCGGACGGATGCCGTCAGCGCTTCGTCGCCCAGCGCACCGCCTGAGCGCTTCGCCGCCCACCTCTTCGTCGGAAACTGACCCGGCGAATGCGCGATTCCCCACAGCCAAAGATGCCCAATTCGTGGGGGTGGTGGCGGGCGGTAGGGTGACGTGGGCGTCAGGTTCGGGGAGTCGGACCCGGGGGAGGCCAGCTCGTGCAGGTGACGATCATCGGGGGCGGCAGCTACCAGTGGGGGCCATCGCTGATGGCCGACCTGCTGCTCACGCCCTGCTTCGCCGACGGCGGCCACCTGGTGCTCCAGGACATCGACCCGACCCCCCTGGTGAAGATGGAGGCCCTGGCCCACCGCCTCGTCGACCACCTGGGCGTGGCCGCCACCGTGTCCACCACCACCGACCAGGCCCGCGCCCTGGACGGCGCCGACTTCGTGGTGGTGACCATCTCGACCGGTGGGTTCGACTCCATGCGGGTGGACCTGGACGTGCCGGCCCGCCACGGCATCCGCCAGTCGGTGGGCGACTCGGTCGGGCCCGGCGGCATCAACCGGTCGCTGCGCAACATCCCGGTGCTGGTCGGCATCGCCCGCGACATGCAGGCCCGTTGCCCCGACGCCTGGATGCTGAACATCACCAACCCGATGACGACCTTGACCCGGGCGGTGCGGCGCGAGACCTCCATCCGGGCCGTCGGGCTGTGCCACGAGGTGGGCAACTTCACCTTCGACCTGGCCATCGCCCTGCGCCTGCCCCACACCGCCGTCCGACCCACGGTGAGCGGGGTGAACCACTTCCCGGTGGTCACCGCCCTCGACGTCGACGGGCGCGACGGCTTCGAGGTGATCGCCGAGCTGGTCGAGTCCGTGGGGGGGATGGCCGCGCTGGCCCCCGATCCCGACCGGGCGCCGCTCGAGCCCATGACCCCGCTCGACTGGGGGGTGCGCAACTTCCTGAAGCTCTCGATGTGGCAGCGCTGGGGGGTCATCCCGGCCGCCGGGGACCGCCACCTGGCGGAGTTCCTGCCCTCGATCCTGACCGAGGCCTCGGGTTGGGGCGCGGCGTGGGGCGTGGCCCTCACCCCCATGTCGGCCCGCGAGCGCGACCAGGCCGACTTCATCGCCCTCCTCGACGCCCAGCTGGCGGGATCCGAGCCGCTGCACGCCTGGCGCTCGGGGGAGATGATGGCCGACGTGGTCGACTCGCTGGTGACCGGCACGCCCCGCGAGCTGCCGGTGAACATCCCCAACGCCGGCCAGTGCCCCGACCTGCCGCCCGAGGCGGTGGTCGAGTCGATGTGCGTGATCGACGACCAGGGGGTGCGGGGGCGCGACCGGGCCCGGGTGCCGCCGGTGGTGGCCGAGCTGCTGCGCCGACAGGTGGCCACCCAGGAGCTGACCGTCGAGGCCGCCATGTCCGGCGACCGGGCGGCCATCGCCCAGGCCTTCGTCCTCGACCCCCTGGCCGGGCGCGGCGACCTGAACGACCTCGACACCATGGTGGACGAGCTGCTGGCCGGCACCGCGCCCTGGCTCCCCCACCCCGACGCGGCCTGAACCCGTCGGCGGCCTGTCCCCGGAGGACCACATGCGTCTCGGATTCATCGGCCTGGGAGCCATGGGGCTGCCCATGACCCGCAACCTGCTGGCCGCCGGCCACGAGGTGTCGGTGGCGTCGCGCCGCCGCGGTCCCATCGAGGCCGCCGTGGCCGCGGGCGCCACCGACGGCGGCGGACCGGCCGGGGTGGCGGCCGCCAGCGACATCGTCCTGGTGTGCGTGCCCAACTCCCCCGAGGTGGTGGAGGTGGTGGACGCCATGGTCGGCTCCCTGCGCCCCGACCACGTGGTGGTGGACTGCTCCACCATCGATCCCGAGGTCGAGCGGGCCCAGCACCAGCGGGTGGCGGCCACCGGGGCCGGCTACCTCGACGCCCCGCTCTCGGGCGGCACCGCCGGCGCCGTGGCCGGCACCCTGACGGTCATGGTGGGGGGCGACGCCGACGTGCTCGACCGGGTGCGCCCCGCCCTCGAGCCGATGGCCGACCGGGTGGTGCACGTGGGCGGCCCGGGCATGGGCCAGGTGGTGAAGCTGTGCAACAACCTCATCTACGCGGCCCAGATGGTGGCCACGGCCGAAGCCACCGCCCTGGCCCGCCGCTCGGGGGCGGACCTGGCCAAGCTCCACGAGGTGCTGGTCCACGCCACCGCCGACTGCGTGGCCGTGCGCACGCGCTTCCCGGTGGCCGGGGTGGTGCCCGACAGCCCGGCGTCGAACGGCTGGGCCCCGGGCTTCATGACCGACCTGATGATCAAGGACCTCGACCTGGCCACCGACTACGGCCACGCCCAGGGCGTGGAGCTGACCCTCACCGCCACGGCCCGCCAGGCCCTGCGAGCCAGCGCTGACGCCGGCTTCGGCCGCCAGGACTTCTCGGCCGTGGCCAAGGTCGTCGCGTCGCGCGCCGGCCTCCCTCCCGAGGAGGAGCTGGTCCGCCGGCCGGAGGAGGGGTTGGGATGAGTGATCCCGCGATCGGTCGGAACTCTGGCGTTGATTCGCACCCCCCCAGGGGTGCGAATCAACGCCGAACCGAGCGGGAGGCGCGGCTGGCGGGGAAGGTGGCCATCGTGACCGGTGGAGCCGGGGGCATCGGCAGCCAGGTGTGTCGCACCCTGGCCGCCCAGGGCGCCCGGGTGGCGGTGGCCGACCGCGACCTGGACGGCGCCCGCGTGGTGGCCGACGAGATCCACGCGGACGGCGGCCGGGCCGAGGCGGTGGCCGTCGAGCTGGCCGACGAGTCGTCGGTGGCGGCCATGGTGGCGGAGGTGCTCGGGCACTTCGGCGGGGTCGACATCCTCGACAACAACGCGGCGCTCACCGACGCCGACGTGCTGGCCCGCGACGGCGCCGTCACCGACATGAGCCTCGATGTCTGGGACCAGATGATGGCCGTGAACCTGCGCAGCCAGCTGCTGACGTGCAAGCACGCCATCCCCTCGATGGTGGCGCGGGGCGGAGGCTCGATCATCAACATGTCGTCGGGCGCGGCATCCAGCGGCGATCTCGTCCGCACCGCCTACAGCGTGTCCAAGTCGGCCATCACCGCCTTCACCCAGCACGTGGCCACCCAGTTCGGCCGCCAGGGCGTGCGGGCCAACGCCATCCTGCCGGGACTGGTGCTGACCGACCCGGTCCGAGCCCAGATCCCGCCCGACCTGCTGGCCGGCTACAGCCGGGGGCTGCTCACCCCGTTCGTGGGCCAGCCCGGCGACGTGGCCGACCTGGTGGCCTTCCTGGCCTCGGACGAGTCGCGCTACCTGACCGGCCAGAGCATCCACCTCGACGGCGGAGCCTCCGCCCACCACGCCCGCCTCCCCGAGGCGCGCTGACCGAGCGGGACCAACCTGACATGGGCGTCAGGAATAGGCTCGTGCCGTGTCCACGGGGGAAGCGTTGGCCGGGTCTCACTCGCCGCGACCAGTCGCCGACGGTGGGGCCCCGAACGGTCCCGTGTTCGACTTCACCGTCCCCCCGGAGCTGCTGCGCGAGGCGCTCGAGCAGAGCCGTGACGCCGAGGCCGTGGCCGACCTCGAGCTCATCCCTGGCACCGGCGAGGGCAAGCCACCCCCGCTGCTCGGCATCCTCAAGACCTACGGCACCGCGCCCCTGGTGCTGCTCACCCTGGCCGCCTTCGTGCCCGGCACCTTCTACAACGCCATCGGCACCCTGGCCCCGGACATCCAGCGCTCCTTCCGGCTGAGCGACACCGGCCTGGGGGCGGTGGCCTTCGTGGGCAGCGTGGCCCAGATCGCCTGGGGGCTGCCGGTGGCGGTGTGGGCCGACCGGGGTAGCCGCAAGGTGGTCGCCGCCGTCACCCTGCTCATCTTCTCGTGCACGGTGCCCTTCATGCTGCTGGCCCGCAACGTGTGGCCCTTCGTCTTCCTGTTCATGGTGGCCTCGATCGGGCTGGGCACCTCCGACACCGTGCACAACGCCTACCTGTCCGACGCCTACCCGACCACCGGTCGGGCCCGCGTCTTCGCCTGGCACAACGTCGCCGACCCGCTGTCGCAGACGGTGGGCATCCTGCTGGTGGGCTGGATCGCCACCGTCACCGGCAACTGGCGCTGGGGCCTGATGGTCGGGGTGGCCGGCATCCCGGTGGCGCTGCTGCTGTTCACCATCCGAGAGCCGGCCAAGGGCGCCAACGAGTCGAGCTTCATCCTCAAGGCCGCCGGCATGGACACCCAGGCCCAGCAGGACGCTGCCCCCCGGGTGCTGCTGGGCGCGGCCGTCACCCGCCTGATGCGCATCCGCTCCATCTACTTCGAGCTGGTGGCGGTGGCCATCCTCGGCTTCGCCGGCACCGGCATCCCCCTGTTCGGCTCGCTCTACTACCAGCAGGTGTGGCACCAGGACACGGCACAGCGCAGCGAGATCTACGCCGTGATCGGCCTGTCGGCCTTCCTGGGCATCCCGGTGGCCTACCTGGTGGGCGACAAGCTGTTCCGCCGGGCCCCGCAGGCCCCGCTCGTGCTGGCCGCAGCCAGCATCACCGTCTACGGGGGCCTGTTCGCCGTCTCGCTCTACCTGCCCCAGCTGTGGATGGTGGTGGCCGTGCAGTTCCTGGCCAACGCCGCCCTGGCCCCCTTGTCCATCGCCATCTTCCAGACGCTGGCCGCCACCGCCCCGCCCGAGATGCGGGCCATCTGCTTCGGCATGTTCGGGGTGTTCGCCCTGGTCTTCGGCGGCTTCGCCGGCGGCATCCTGCTGGGCGCCATCAGCTCGGTGGCCGGCGTGACCACCGCCCTGGTCCTGATCGGGCCGGTGTGCGCGGTGGGCGGGGTGCTGCTGCTGGCCGGCTCCCGCCACGTGCGACGCGACATCACCCTGGTCATCGAGGACGTCCTGGAGCGCTACGCCGAAGGCCGCCGCCGCCAGTCCGGGGGCGCCATCCCGGCCCTGCAGATCCACAACCTCGACTTCTTCTACGGACCCAACCAGATCCTGTTCGACATCAACCTGGAGGTGCCCGAGGGCGCCATCGTCGCCCTGCTGGGCACCAACGGCGCCGGCAAGTCGACGCTGCTGCGCACCGTGGCCGGGCTCGAGCACCCCCACCGCGGCGTGATCCGCCTGTTCGGCACCAACTGCACCTACCTCGAGCCCGAGCAGATCATCGGCCAGGACACCGCCCTGCTGGTCGGGGGCAAGATGACCTTCCCCGGCCTGACCGTGCGCGACAACCTGCGCATCGGCGAGCACACCCTGCGGGCCGACCACGCCCGGGCCCGCGCCGCCATGGACGAGGCCATCGCCCTGTTCCCCGAGCTGGCCGACCGGCTCGACCACCACGCCGGGACCCTGTCGGGCGGCGAGCAGCAGATGCTGGCCCTGGCCCGGGTGATGATGACCCGGCCCCGACTGCTGATGATCGACGAGCTGGCGCTGGGCCTGGCGCCCATGACCGTGGACCGGCTCATGGAGATCGTGCGGCGGGTGAACGCGGCGGGCACGACGGTGATCCTGGTCGAGCAGAGCGTGAACCGGGCCATGCACCTGGCCGACCACGCCTTCTTCCTGGAGCGGGGCACCATCCGCTTCGACGGCCCCACCGCCGAGCTGCTCGAGCGCGACGACCTGCTGCGCCCCGTCTTCCTGGTGGCGCGCAACGGCATCGGTCCCGGCCCGGCCCGAACCGGGGGCGACGCCAGCGGCGGCGACGGTGCCGGGGACGGTCCGCCGTGAACGTGCTCGGGTTCAGCGTGCCGGCCTTCGTGCTGGTGGAGGGGCTCATCACCGGGCTCAGCTACGGGCTGCTGGCCCTGGGCCTGGTGCTGATCTACCGGACCAACCGGGTGCTCAACTTCTCCCAGGGCCAGCTGGGCGTGGTCGGCGCCGTGTTCATGGTCAAGCTCTTCTACGACTTCGGCATCGACTACTGGGCCGCCCTGGCCTTCGCCCTGGCCCTGGCCGCGGCCGTGGGAGCCGTCTGCGAGCTGGTGCTGCGGCGCCTGTTCACCCGCCCACGGGTGCTGGTCATGGTGGCCACCATCGGCCTGGCCCAGGTGCTGTACCTGTTCACCGTGCTGCCCTTCGTGCGGCCCCAGAAGCTGACCGAGCCCTTCCCGGTGCCGTTCCACCCCTCGTTCACCATCGACGGGTTCCGCTTCGGGCCGGGCCAGGTCATCACCCTGGTGGTGGCGCCCCTGATCGCCATCGGGTTGGCCGTGTTCATCCGCTTCTCGTCGTGGGGGCTGGCCATGCGGGCCACGGCCGAGAACGCGGACTCGGCCCGGCTGTCGGGGGTCTGGGTGCGGCGCACCTCCACCATCACCTGGATCATCGCCGCGCTGCTGTCGGCCGCCACCGCCATCCTCAACGCCCCCGGCCAGACCTCCAGCCTGACCGACGTGTTGAGCCCCGACCTGCTGCTGCTGGCCCTCACCGCCGCCCTGGTGGGCGCCATGGTGAACCTGCCCGTGGCCTTCCTGGCCGGGATCGCCATGGGCATCATCGCCGAGGTCCTCGACTTCAACTTCGCCAGCACCGCCACCGTCGAGCTCATCCTGTTCGCCATCCTGCTGGTCATCCTGGTGGTGCGGGTCGGCACCCTGACCAAGGGGGCACGCACCGGCGAGCGCTCGTCGTGGGAGCTGGGCGCCGTCACCCGCAAACGCATCGCCGACCGCCACCGCCGCCTGGTGCGCCACGGCGGCGTGGCCACGACCCTGGTGGTGGCCGCCCTGCTGCCCCTGGTGCTCGACATCGGCCACACCTACCTGATGGCCCAGGTGTGCATCTTCGCCGTGATCGCCCTGTCGCTCACCGTGCTCACCGGCTGGGGCGGACAGGTGTCGCTGGGCCAGTTCGGTCTGGTGGGCGTGGGCGCCATCGTGGCCGCCCGCCTGGGCGCGCACCTGCCCCTGGTGGTGCTGCTGGTGGTCGGCGGGATGGCCGGCGCGCTGGTGGCGGTGGTGGTGGGCCTGCCCGCCCTGCGGGTGCGCGGCCTGTACCTGGCCGTCAGCACCCTGGGCTTCGCCCTGCTCATGCAGACCACCGTGCTGGCCACCTCGTGCTGGACGGTGCCCCTGGTGCACCGGCAGGTGTGCACGGGGCTGCCCGATCCGCAGTCGACCCTGCTGGGCGCACCCAGCCTGTTCGGGATCTCCCTGGCCGACCAGCGCACCTTCGCCTGGTTCACCCTGGTGGTGCTGGTGCTCTCGGTGCTGATGGTCATGGTCTGGCGGGACCGGGGCATCGCCCGGCGCCTGGTGGCCGTGCGCGACAACGAGACGGCCGCCGCCGCGGCCGGCGTGCCGATCGTGCGCACCAAGATCCTGGCCTTCGCCCTGTCGGGGTTCATGGCCGGCTACGCCGGGGTCTGCCTGGCCTTCGCCGACCAGCGCATCGGCATCAACACCTTCGACCCGGCCGTGTCCATCCTGGTCATCTCGATGGTGGTGATCGGCGGCCTGGGCTCCATCCCCGGTGCCGTGCTGGGCGCCCTCTACCTGATCGGCCTGCCCGCCATCTTCGGGACGACCCCCACCATCCAGTTCATCACCAGCGGCGTCGGCCTGTTGGCCTTCATCCTGTACCTGCCTGGCGGGCTGGCCGAGCTGGCGAGCCGCGTGGGCGACCTGGTGGCCCTGGGCTGGGACCGCTGGTCCGGGCCGACCACCCCCGAGCCCGGCGGCGGCGAACACGACGGCGAGGATGGGCGATCGCCCGAGCCCGCGCCAGAGCCAGCGCCGGAACCGGAGCGCGCCGGCCCCGCTCAACCAGGGACCCGTGGGTCAGACGTGGCGGCCCGGCTCGAGGCGCGCGACCTGCGGGTCGGCTTCGGCGGCGTCCAAGCCCTCGACGGGGTGACCCTGACCGCCGAGCCCGGCACCATCGTCGGGCTCATCGGCCCCAACGGCTCGGGCAAGACCACGTTGCTCGACGCGGTCAGCGGCATCGTGGCGCTCGACGACGGCACCGCCCGACTCGACGACCAGGACCTGGCCGAGTACCTGCCCGAGGAGCGCGTCGAGCTGGGCGTCGTCCGCTCCTTCCAGGACTGCGCGCTCTACCCCACCCTCACCGTCGAGGACGTGCTGCTGCTCACCACCGACGCCCGCCGCCCGGTGAGCGTGCTGGGCACCACGCTGGGCCTGCCCGGGGCGCGCCGGCTCGAGCAGGCCAAGCGGGTCGAGATCGAGGCGGTGGTGGGCTCGCTCAGCCTCGACCGGTTCCGCCACCACCGCATCTCGCACCTGTCCACCGGCACGCGCCGCGTGGTCGACCTGGCCTCGGTGGTGCTGGCCGGGCCGCGCCTGCTGCTTCTGGACGAGCCCACGGCCGGGATCGCCCAGCGCGAGGCCGAGGCCTTCGTCCCGCTGCTGCGCCAGCTCCAGGCCGTCACCGGCTCCACCATCGTGCTGGTCGAGCACGACGTGGGCCTGGTCTTCGCCCTGTGCACCCAGGTGGTGGTGATGGCGGCCGGTGCGGTGGTGGCCACCGGCACCCCGGACCAGGTCAAGCGGGACCCGGCCGCCCTGGCCGCCTACCTGGGCGCCAGCCAGGAGGCCCTGCACGTGTCGGGCGCGGCCACCCGTCTCGACCCGGCGACCGACGAGACCACCGCGGCCGCGGACGCGGCACCTGCGAGCATGGATGCACCGCATCCGGATGGGGGGAACCAGCCATGAGCGGATCGATCGGTCGGAGCTGGCGGCGCTTCACGCGCCGGATGGGGACGACCAAGGCGGTGCTGGCCGTCGTCGGCGTGGTGGTGGTCGTCGTGGTCGTCGCCGTGCTGGTGCTGCGGGGCGGCTCGTCGTCGACCACCACCGCCTCGACCGGCACCCGCGCGCCGGCCAGCACCCGCGCCGCCCAGGCCGTCCTCGACGGGGCCAGCACCGCCGCGCCCGGGGTGACCGCCACCTCGATCCGGGTGGTCTTCCCGGTCATCAGCCTCAACAGCCAGGCCGGCAAGGTCGGTCTGGCCGAGGACTCCGAGTACGGCAAGCAGGACGCCGCCATCCACACCTTCGTGAACCAGATCAACGACGCCGGGGGCATCCACGGGCGCAAGATCGATCCGGACATCGTCGAGTTCGACCCCACCGATCCGGCCTCCATGCGCGCCCTGTGCAAGGACTGGACCGAGGGCTCGAACCCGGCGTTCGCGGTGCTCGACGGCCTGGGCACCTGGGAGGGCGACAACCAGCTCTGCATCACCCAGGAGGGCCACACCCCGATGCTGGCCCAGTGGACGACGGTCAGCAGCTACACCCAGCAGGCCGCCCCGTACCTGTGGTGGACCGGCACCGACCAGACCGTGCTGTTGCACACCCTGATCGACTGGGGCCACCAGTCCGGCGTCCTCAGCACCGCCCACCGGGTCGGGATCCTGGTGGGTGACCGCCAGAGCGACCAGCTCGCGCTGAAGACGGCGGTGCTGCCCGCGCTGGCGGCGCTGGGCATCGACAACCCGGTGGTGGGGACCATCGCGGCCAGCCCCGACGCCCAGAGCGCCACCATGCAGGCCCAGGCGCCGCTGATCGTGCAGCAGTTCCGCCAGGCCGGGGTGACCACGGTGATCCCGCTGGTGCCGGCCAACGCCCTGTTCCCCTACCTCGGCGCCGAGACGGACCAGAGCTGGTTCCCCAAGCTGCTGCTGTCGGACTACGAGTCGTCCATCCAGATCGCCCTGGGCCTCATCCCGGTGCCCTACGAGAAGGCGCTCGACGGCCAGGAGGGCGTCACCACCTTCACCCTCGGCGGCATCGACGACGACCGACCCCAGGCCCAGGGCGGCTACGACCCGGGCCTGCGGGCCTGCTACGCCACCTGGAAGGCCCACAACGCGCCGCCCGCCCCACCCGACAGCCCGTTCATCGAGGAGCAGGGACCGGTGGCCGCCTGGTGCCAGGTGATCCAGCTCTTCGCCAAGGCGGCCGAGGGCGCCGGCCCGACCCTCAACCGGCGCACGTTCGTCCAGTCGATGGCCCGGGTCACCAACTTCCCCGGCACCTACACGCCCACGCTCAGCTACAGCCCGACCAAGTACTACGGCCCGGTGGAGTACCGGGTGGTGAAGGTGCACGACAACACCCCGCCCACCGCGGCGTGCATCCAGCCCCGGTTCACCACCACCCCGCAGGGCACGTGCTGGGTGGTGGTGCAGAACTGGAAGCCCCTGACCGGCGGCTCGTCGTGACGTGAGCCGCAACTTCTCGCCGTGGGCGTCGTGGATGCGCAAGCTCGACGCGGTCGAGCCCCACGACCCGCGCCCCGACGAGCCCGAGGCGCTGGAGGCCTGGCGCACCCGCGTGCGCGACCGCCTCGACGCCTGGCTGGCCCCGGCGCCCGAGCCCGTGCCGTTGGACCTGGAGACCACGGCGTCGGTCGCGGTGCCCGACGGCGGCTACACCCGCCACCGCGTGGTGTTCGACGCCGAGGCCACCATGTCGGTCCCGGCCTACCTGCTGGTCCCCGACGAACGCCACGAGCCCGGTTCGGCCGTGTTGGCCATCCACGGTCACGGCCCGGGCAAGGCCGATGTCTGCGACCTGGTGCCCGAGCCGGGCGACGCGGCCGACGAGGCCGAACGGGTCCAAGACGACGACGTCGTGCCCAACGGCGACTACGCCCACCAGCTGGCCGCCGCCGGTCATGTGGTGCTGGCGCCGGACCTGCGGTGCTTCGGCGAGCGGGCCGACTGGAACCCACCCGATCGCTACGGCTGCGACACCAACCTGGTCCACGCCCTCATGGCCGGCGAGAACCCGCTGGCCGCCAACCTGTGGGACCTGGCCCGGGCCCTCGACGTGCTGGCCGACCACCCCCTGGTCGACCCGACGCGCATCGGGGTGGCCGGTCTGTCCTACGGCGGCACCTGCGCGCTGTTCCTGGCCGCCATCGACGACCGGGTGGCCGCCGCGGTGGTCAGCGGCTACTTCTCGTCGGTGGTGGCCAGCCACCGACTGCCCTGGAACATGTGCGGGTCCCAGGTCCTGCCCGGCATGCTCGGCCACCTCGAGCACGTCGACCTGGGCGCGTGCATCGCGCCCCGTCCGCTGCTGGTGGAATCCGGGATCGACGACCACCTGTTCCCCGTCGCCGTGGCCCGTCGCTCGGTCGACGCCCTCCGCCCGGTCTACCGCCAGCTGGGCGCGCCGGACGACGCACTGGTGCATGACGTGTTCGACGCCGGCCACCAGTGGCACGGCACCGCGGCGCTCCCCTTCCTGGCCCGGACGCTGGAGCCGCCGGGGTGACTTGACTTCTGCTTCACGTATGAAACTGTTTATCTAGGTTCCTAGATGAATGGGGTTTCTCCGTGGAGAAGGTCTCGTGATCGAGTTCCACCTGGACACGCACTCGGGCGTCTCGCCCTACCTCCAGATCGTCCACCAGGTCAGGCGGGCCCTGCGGCTGGGCCTGCTGCGCCAGGGCGACCAGCTGCCGACGGTGAAGGAGGTCGTGGCCCAGGTCGCCATCAACCCCAACACCGTGCTCAAGGCCTACCGCGAGCTCGAGCACGACGGCCTGGTCTCCGCCCGGCCCGGGGTGGGCACCTTCGTCACCCGGTCCCTGCACGGCCCGTCGGTGGCAGCCCAGGGCCCCCTGCGGGCCGACCTGCAACGCTGGCTGGCCAAGGCCCGGTTGGCCGGCCTCGACGACGAGGGCATCGAGGACCTCTTCCAGGACTGCTTTCGCGCCTCGACCGAGCCAGGCGTAGCGTGACCGCCGTCCTCGAGGCCGACGGGCTGGCCAAGCGGTACCGGCGCCACACCGCCCTGTCCGACTGCACGCTGGCCATCCCCGCCGGCCACGTGGTGGGCCTGGTCGGCCCCAACGGGGCGGGCAAGACCACCCTGCTCCACCTGGCGGTGGGGTTGCTCCAGCCGACCGCCGGCACCGTCGCCGTCTTGGGCCACCGCCCGGCGAGCGACGCGGCCCAGCTGGCCCGGGTGGGGTTCGTGGCCCAGGACACCCCGACCTACGCCCGGCTGCGCGTGGAGGACCACCTGCGCCTGGGCGCCCACCTCAACCCGACCTGGGACGGCGCCCGGGCCCGGGAGCGGATCGAGGACCTGGGGCTCGATCCCGCCCAGCGCGCCGGGTCGCTGTCGGGAGGCCAGCGCGCCCAGCTGGCCCTCACCCTGGCCATCGCCAAGCGGCCCGAGCTGCTGATCCTGGACGAGCCGGTGGCCAGCCTCGACCCGCTGGCCCGGCGCGAGTTCTTGGGCGACCTCATGGAGGTGGTCGCCGAACAGGCGGTCAGCGTGGTGCTGTCCTCGCACCTGGTCGCCGACCTGGAGCGGGTGTGCGACTACCTGGTGGTGCTGACCGCCTCGCGGGTGCAGGTGGCCGGCGAGGTCGAGGACCTGCTCGCCTCCCACCACCGCCTGATCGGGCCTCGCCGCGACGAGAGCCGGCTCCCCGCCAACCAGGAGGTCATCGAGGCCAGCCACACCGACCGGCAGACGACGCTGGTGGTCCGCACCGAGGATCCCATCCTGGATCCGGCCTGGACGGTCGAGCCGGTCAGCCTGGAAGACCTGGTGCTGGCCTACATGGGGCGCGCCGAGGGCGGCGCCCGACGCCGACGCCGACGCCGGGAGGGGCGGCTGTGACCTGGGTGGCGTGGCGCCAGTTCCGCACCCAGGCCCTGGTGGCGGTGGCGGCGCTCGTGCTGCTGGCCCTCGTCCTCATCCCGACCGGCGCCCAGCTCCGCCACCTCTTCGACACCGACGTGGTGCCGTGCCTCCACGGGACCTCGACCAACGACTGCACCACCGTCATCAACTCCTACGTGCGCCGGGACAACCAGCTCCAGGGCTGGCTGGGCTTGCTCATCGCCATCACCCCGGCCCTCATCGGGGTGTTCTGGGGTGCGCCGCTGGTGGCCCGCGAGCTCGAGAGCGGCACCTACCGGCTGGCCTGGACCCAGAGCGCCACCCGGGCTCGCTGGCTGGTGACGAAGCTGGCGGTGGTGGGCGTCGCCTCCATGGTGACCGCCGGACTGCTCAGCCTGCTCGTCACCTGGTGGTACAGCCCCTTCGACCGGCTGGCCGCGGACCAGTTCTCGACGTTCGACCAGCGTGATCTGGTGGCCGTCGGCTACGCCGCCTTCGCCTTCGCCCTGGGGGTGACCGCCGGGGTGCTCATCCGCCGCACCCTGCCGGCCATGGCCGCCACCCTGGTCGCCTTCGTGACCGCCCGGTTGCTCTTCATCCAGCTAGCCCGCCCCAACCTCCTGGCGCCGCGCCACCTCAGCCAGGCGCTCGACCCCCAGTCCATGGGCTTCTTCGCCAGCAACGGCGGACCCATGCACCTGCAGCCGTCACCGCCCGATCTGCCCAACGCCTGGGTCCAGTCCACCCGCATCGTCGACCGCGCCGGCCACGGGCTGCCGTCCAGCGTGGTGGCCCGGACCTGCCCCAGCCTGGCCAACGGCCGACCCGCGGGCGCACCACCGGTGGGGGTGAGCGGCCAGGCCGTCAAGCTGCGGGTGCCCGCCGAGGTGCAGCAGACCCTGCACGACTGCGTGTCCAAGCTCAGCGCCAACTACCACCAGGTGGTGACCTATCAGCCGGCCGACCGCTATTGGTCCTTCCAGTGGCTGGAGTCGGCCATCTTCCTGGGCTCGGCGCTGGTGCTGGCCGGGTTCTCGTTCTGGTGGGTCCGCCGCCGCCTGTCCTGATCTCCCACCTGACCTGATCTCTCACCAGACCCCAGCCCCACCGAGCCCACCGGGATGGAAGCGGGCAGGCGGAGCGGTCAGCGCCCTCCGGCGGTGATGGCGGCCACCTCGTCGTCGGTGAGTTGGAGGACGGCGGCGGCCACGTTGGCCTCGAGGTGGTCGACCGAACCCGTCCCCGGGATCGGCACCATGGCCGGCGATCGGGCCAGGAGCCAGGCCAGCACCACCTGGTGGGCGCTGGCGTCGTGGGCGGCCGCCACCTGCGCCACGACCCCGCCGCCGGGATCGCCACCGCCGATCGGGGCCCAGGGCAGGAAGGCCAGCCCGTCGCGCTGGCACTGGTCGACCAGGGCCTCCGAACCCCGGTCGCCGGGGTTGTAGCGGTTCTGGACCGACACCACGTCGGCCACCTGCCGGGCGCGGGCCAGCTGGTCGGCGTCCACGTTGGACACACCGACGTGGCGGACCTTGCCCTCCTGCTGCAGCTCGACCATGGCCCCCATCGACTCCTCCAACGGCACCTTCGGGTCGGGTCGGTGGAACTGGTAGAGGTCGATGTGGTCGACCTGGAGGCGTTTCATGGAGCCTTCGCAGGCCGAGCGGATGTGCTCGGGGCGCCCGTCGGGGTCCCACCGCCCGGGGCCGGGCCGCAGGAGCCCCGCCTTGGTGGCGATGACCAACCCCTCCGGATAGGGGTGCAGGGCGTCGGCGATCAGCTCCTCGCTCACCTCGGGCCCGTAGCTGTCGGCCGTGTCGATGAAGTCGACGCCCAGCTCGACGGCCCGTCGCAGGACCGTCAGGGCCACCTGTCGGTCGGGCGGATCTCCCCAGATCCCGTCTCCGGTGATGCGCATGGCCCCGAAGCCCAGCCGGTTGACGGTGAGGTCGCCGCCGATGGTGATGGTGCCCGACGCCGTCGCCGGCCGCTGCTGATCAGACATGGATGGCCTCCTGTGGTCAGGCCCCCTTCCTACCCGCCCCTCGACCCGACCCCCCTCGAAAGTGGGGGCCTTTCGCGCTGCGCCCATGAGATCGGTGTGCTTCGCCCCGCTGGGGCGTGGACAGCTACACCGATTTCGGGGAGGGGTGTGTGCCGACGTCGGGGACCAGCCGAGCCGAGTCGGCGTCGAGGTAGAGGGTGACGTGGTCGTGGGTGCGCAGCACCGAGGCCGGACAGGCGGTGGTGACCGGCCCGGTCAACGCGGCCCGCACCGGTTCGGCCTTGCGAGCCTCGGGCACGATGGCCAGCACCTGCCCCGCCCGCAACAGGGCGGGGATGGTCACGGTCACGGCCCGGGCGGGCACCGCGTCGATGGCGGGGAAGTGGCCCTCGTCCACCTGCTGGCGTCGACAGGCCGTCGCCAGGGTCACCACCTTCACGTCGAGCGGATCGGCGAAGTCGGCCACCGGGGGGTCGTTGAAGGCCAGGTGCCCGTTCTCCCCGATGCCGAGGCAGCAGAGGTCGAGCCGCTGGGCACGCAGCCGGTCGGCGTAGCGCGCCGCCTCGGCCTCGGGTTCGGCCAGGCCGTCGAGGTGGTGGGCGGCCCGGGGCCGGGCCGGCTCGGTGATCCGGCGGCGGATCCAGGCCTGGAACCCGGCCGGGTGGTCGGGACCCAGCCCCACGTACTCGTCCATGTGGAACACGACCACGTCCCCCCACGGCACATCCGGGGTGTGGGCCACCAGGGCGTCGACGAAGGCGAGCTGCGAGTTGCCGGTGGCGAACATGGCGTGGGCCACGCCCCGCTCGGCCACCGCGGCCCGCAGGATGTCCGCGGCCTGGTCGGCCGCCACCCGAGCCATGGCCGCGATCGTGTCGAAGGTGCGCACCGTCATGCGGTCGACCTGGCGCTCGTTGTACTCGGCCATCAGGGTGCCCACACTAGAGTGCAGGCGATGACCGGCCCTCGACCGAGTGGGGCGCCTCCTGAGCGCTACCGCCCGAACCGTCCACGCGTCATCGGGGAGGTCATCGACGACGAGGCCATCCTGATCGACCTGGAGACCGGCTCGTACTTCAGCCTGGTCGGGTCCGGGGCTCACGTCTGGTCCGCGGTGGAGCGGGGCGAGACGGTCGACGAGCTGCTGGCCTCCCTGGCCGAGCAGTGCGCCCAGCTGCCGCCCGAGGCCCGCGACCAGATCGAGTCCTTCCTCGTGGAGCTGGTCCAGGCGGAGCTGATCGTGGCCGCCGACGGGCCGGCCGGTGACGCCTCACCGGACCCCCCGGACGGGGCGGGGGTCGAGCCCGCGGTGCAGTCGTCGGCCGGGCCGGGCCGCTACGAGCCGCCGACCGTCCAGCGCTTCGACGACATGCAGGAGCTCATCCTGCTCGATCCGATCCACGAGGTGGACGAGGACGAGGGCTGGCCCCGGGCCAAGATCCAGGCGCCGAGCTTCGAGTGACCGCGCTCGGCGCGCCGGTCGATCCCGTAGACGACGAGGTCGAGGCCGCCTTCGAGGTCGCCGTCGGGCTGGCCGACGACGCCGAGCACGGCCAGGGCGTGGCGGTCGAAGAGGTGCGCCTCGTCGCCGGGCTGCGCGTCGCGGTGCGCATCGTCGGCGACGCCTTGGCCGACGCTCTGCTGCCGGCGCTGTCCCACCACCCGCGCGCCGCCGCGCCAGGCGTCGACGTCACCATCCGCGCCTGGGAGGCCGCCGGGGGCGTCGGTGCCCTGGGCGCGCTCCCCCGGGCCGCGCTGGACGGGGGAACATCGGGCGCGGCGCGCATCGAGGCCGGTCGCCGGGGCCCCCACCGACGCATTCGCTACCAGCCCGACGAGCGGGTCCTGAGCGTGTACGACCCCGACCGCGACGTGGCCCTGTTCTGCGTGGCCGATTCCGCCGCCTTGCCCTACTGGGAGCGCGGCGCCCCGCTGCGGGCGCTGTTCCACTGGATCATGGAGGATCGGGACCGGTGCCTGGTGCACGCCGCGGCGGTGGGCCGACCCGACGGCGGGCTGCTCGTCGTCGGTCGCGGGGGTTCGGGCAAGTCCACCACCGCCCTGTCGTGCCTGGGCCGGGGCCTGCGCTACCTGTCCGACGACTACTGCATCGTCGAGCCCGGGCCGCCGAACCCCGTGGCCCACAGCCTCTACAGCACGGCCAAGCTGCACCACCACCAGCTGGCCCGCCTGCCCCACCTGGCTGGTTGGGGGCCCAGCACCGACCGCGCCGATGACAAGGCGCTGCTCTTCGTGGCCGACCACGTGCCCGAGGGCGATCTCATCGAGTCCTTCCCCATCCGGGCCGTGGTGGTGCCCACGATCACCGGGCGACCGGCCACGAGCTATGGGCCCACCTCCGCGGGTTCCGCGCTCGGGGCGCTCGCCCCGAGCTCGGTGCTGCAGGCGCCGGGAGGCGGAGCCGGGGCCCTGGCTCTGCTGGCGGGCCTGGTGCGTGCGGTGCCGAGCATCGAGCTGCGCCTGGGGACCGACGTGGACGCCGTGGTCGGCCAGCTGTCGCAGCTGCTCGACGAGCTCCAGGACACACCGACGGCGGGCCCCGGATGAGCCCCTCGGGCGAAGACCATCAGAGCCGGATGAGCCCCTCGGGCGAAGACCATCAGAGCCGGATGAGCCCCTCGGGCGAAGACCAGGTCGAGGCGCGCCCGCCGCTGGTCAGCGTGGTCATCCCCATCCACCAGGCCTCGGCCTTCATCGCCGATGCCCTGGCCAGCATCGCCGTCCAGGACCACCCGGCCATCGAGGTGGTGCTGGTCGACGACGGATCGACCGACGGCGGCGCGGCGCTGGCCCGGGCCCGAGCCGAGGAGCTGGGCCTCTCGCTGGTGGCGGTGGACCAGGCCAACCGGGGCCCGGCCGTGGCCCGCAACCTGGGGCTGCGACACGCCCGGGGCCGCTACGTCACCTTCCTGGATGCCGACGACCGCATGGTGGCGGGCCGGGTGGCGTTCCAGGTCGCCCATCTGCAAGCCGCTCCGCAGGTGGACGGCGTGATCGGCACCGGGGTCAACGAGGTCGACCCCGGTGTCACGCCACCGACCTGGCTGGCCGAGCTGCCCCGAGTCGACGCCCCGCACTTCCTGGTGATGACCGTCATGGCCCGCGCCGAGGTGTTCGACCGGGTCGGCGGCTTCGATCCCAGCTACGCCTACGCCGGTGAGGACACCGAGTGGTACCTGCGGGCCCGCGCCGCCGGCGTCCGCTTCGACCTGGTCGACCAGCTGATGGTCCTCCGCCGGATCCACGGCGCCAACCTGACCTACCAGGTCGAGGACCTGGACGAGGCCATGTTCCGCCTGCTGCGCGAGCGCGCCCGTCGCGCCCGGGCCGAGGCAGCCGAGCCCGAGGTCCGACCATGAGCGCCGATCGGCCCGAGGTGTCGGTGGTGGTCCCCTTCTTCCAGGCCGGCCGCTACCTCGACGAGACGCTGCGCTCGATCGAGGCGCAGACGGCCCCGGCCGACGAACTGGTCCTGGTCGACGACGGATCCACCGACGACGGCCCGGCCATCGCGGCGCGCCACGCCCCGCCGGCCCGGGTGGTGACCCAGCCCAACCGGGGCATCGGCGCGGCCCGCAACGCGGCGCTGGCCCACGCCACCGGTCGCCTGGTGGCCTTCTGCGACGCCGACGACCTGTGGGAGCCGACCAAGCTCGAGCGCCAGCTGGCCCTGTTGCGGGACCGCCCGGAGCTCGCAGCGGTGCTGTGCGGGGTGCAGGAGTTCATCAGCCCCGAGCTCGATCCCGCCGTGACCGGCCTGCGCGAGGTGCGCCGGCGCGACCAGGCCGTGGCCAGCTCGGCCCTGGTGGTGCGCCGGGAGGTGCTCGACCTGGTCGGGCCCTTCGACGAGGAGCTCACCGTGGGCGAGTGGTTCGACTGGTACGCCCGGCTGCGCGACGTGGGTCGCCCCATGGCGTGGGTGGACGAGGTGCTGGTGCACCGGCGACTCCACGACGCCAACAACGGCCTGCGCCAACGCCAGTCCCGCTCGGAGTACCTCCACGCCCTGGCCGCCCACCTGGCCCGCAACCGACCCCCCTCGTGACCGACCGGTCGCGCCGAAGCACCGCCGTCCGACCTCGCCCGGGCGCGCCGGGCTGGCTGCCCCAGGGCCTCGACGCCCAGCTGCTGGCCGTCGCCCTCCTCGACGACGAGCGCGCCGCCCGGACCTGGGCGGCGCTGCGTGGCGACCTCGACCTGGACCGCGTCGACTGGGATCAGCACCGGCTGCTGCCCCTGGTGGCGCGCGGCCTGCGGCGCTCGGGGGTCGACGACCCGGACCTGCCGCGGCTCAAGGGCATCCACCGTCAGGCCTGGTCCCGCAACCAGCTGCTGGTGAACCGCAGCGCCCCCGCCCTGGGCGCGCTGGCCGACGCCGGCATCCCCACCCTGGTGCTCAAGGGCGGCGCGCTCGGCCTGCGCTACTACGACGACCTGGGCCTGCGCCCGATGGCCGACCTCGACGTGCTCGTCCTCTTCGACCAGGCCGTGGCCGCCACCGAGGTGCTCATCGACCTCGGCTACCAGACCGAGCCTCTGACCCGAGACCACCAGCTCGACCACCACGGCCGGCCGGCGGCCCAGCCCGACCCGGCGACCGGCGGAGGGGCTGGAGGCGGCCAGATCGACCTGCACTGGCAGGTGAACATGGCCCTGGGCCGATCGGGGCCGCCCGAGCGGTGGAGCGACGAGCTCTGGGCCGCGGCGGTCGACCTGGACGTGGCCGGTCATCCCACCCGCATGCTGTGCCCCGCTGACCTGCTGCTGCACGTGTGCGTGCACGGGGCCGGTTGGTCGACGGGGGCCCGTCTGCGCTGGGTGGCCGACGCGGCCACCGTGGTGGCCCGGGCCGGCCCTGGACTGGACTGGGATCGACTGGTCGAGCTGGCGGTGGCCCGCCGGGTGGTGCTGGCGGCGCGCGACACGCTCGAGTACCTGGCCGATGCCTTCGAGGTGGCGGTGCCCGCCGAGGTGCTGGCCCGCCTGCGCCGGGCCCCGACCACCCGCCGCGACCAGCTCGTGTACCACCTGCTCACGCGCCCCCGACCCACCCCCGGCCGCCTGGGTGGCCTGCCCATCACCGTGGGGCGGTACCTGTGCCTCACCGTCCACGACCCGGTCCCGACCGCGGTCGCCGGGATGCCCGCCTACCTGGCCCGCTCCTGGGACATCGACCGGCCCGGCCAGGCGCCGGGTCGCCTGGCCGGCAAGGCGGCGCGGGTGGTCCGGGGTCGCTGACCCGGGTTCCGGTCCTAGGAGGTGCGCCGATAGGCGCACCGACCCATGAGGTCGGTCGGTGTCCGACCGCAGCGCAGCGAGGATCGGACGAAGCCTCTCGTGCACCCCCCGTGCCTATCCGCGCGGGTCCTTGGCGGCCGAGCCCGAGGTTCGTGTCGGGGCAATCCACTCCGCGGGCGCGTGCGTAGACCACCGCATGGAACAGCACACACCCCGGATCGCCCTGGCGGTGGGCGTGGCCGCGTTGGCCATCGTCCTGGCCGCCTGCAGCAGCTCGTCCAAGACCACGGCCGGCACATCCACGACCACCGGGGCGAAGGCGGGCTCGGCGGCGACCACCACCTCGACGGCCGCGGCCAGCGCCACCACCGCCGGGTCCGAGAGCGCAGCGCTGGCCGCGGTGGGACCGGCCGCCGCGACCGGCAAGACGCTCAGCCTGGCCAAGGACAGCCACGGGATCTTCCTGATCGGCCCCGACGGCCACACCCTCTACGTGTACGCCAAGGACACCCCCACCACCAGCGCCTGCACCGGGGGCTGCGCCGCGGCCTGGCCGCCGCTCACGTCCGCCTCCACGCCGACCACCGGCCCGGGCGTCGACCCGTCCAAGGTCACGGTGGTGGCCGGCCAGGTGGCCTACGGCGGCCACCTGCTCTACGAGTTCGGCAACGACACCGCCCCCGGCCAGACCAAGGGCGTGGGCATCCCCGAGTGGAGCCTGCTCGGTCCGTTCGCCAACGTCATGACCTCGGGCTGACGGGCGCGTCGCCCACCGGCGGCAGCTGGTCGCCCAGCAGGCGAGTGGTTGCCGCCGGTTGGAAGGGATCGGGGTCGGAACGTCACCAGGTCCGGCCGTGCAATAGGTTGCCGCCATGTCCTGGACGCCACCGGCCCGCGGCCGCTGGGTCGACGACCTGGCCGCCTTCGGTCGCGGCCTGGGCGACGACGGCCGCTCGATGGTCTCGCTCAGGTCCGTCGACCTGCAGGCCGCGGCCAGCCAGGCCACCGGGCTGGACGACTTCGGCGACGACTGGTTCCGCGATCCCCTCGAGCACCTGTGCACCGCCCTCGACGACGAGGCCCGGCTCCACCTGCCCGGGCGCATCCGGGCCCGGGCCGAGCTGCAGCTGATCCTCCAGAACCGCCTGCGCCTGGTCGACCTCTGGCGCCGCCAGCCCGAGATCGCCGACCAGCAGGTCACGGCCCCGATCATCGTGACCGGCCTCGGGCGATCGGGCACCACGCTGCTGCACGAGCTGCTGGCCTGCGATCCCGACAACCGGGCGCCCCGCCTGTGGGAGTTCACCGACTCGGTGCCGCCCACGAACCCCGCCGAGCGCGCCGACGACCACAACCCCCGGGCCACGCAGGCGGACCAGCAGGTGGTGGTGATGAACGAGATGGTCCCGGCCTTCACCACCATGCACGACAACCGGGGCTACCTGCCCACCGAGTGCATCTTCGCCTTCGCCCACCAGTTCTCCAGCGACATGTTCACCGGGCTCTACGACGTGGGCAGCTACACGATCTGGCGCTCGGGCGTCGACCAGTCCCCCATCTACGACTGGCACCGTCGGATGCTCCAGACCTGGCAGTGGGGCTCGCCCACCCACCGCTGGGTGCTCAAGGCCCCGTCGCACCTCTCGGCGCTCGACCTGGTGCTCGCCACCTATCCCGACGCGCGGGTGGTCATCACCCACCGGGATCCCCTGCGGGTGGTGGGATCGCTGTCGGACATGATGGCGACCCTGCACTGGATGCACTCCGACCACGTCGACCACGAGATCCTGGTCATGTTCCTGAGCATGGGCGTGGAGCTGCAGATGAACGAGGTCATGGCCCGGCGCGACGCCGGCCTGGTGCCGGCCGACCAGGTGCGCGACGTGGTCTACCGGGACCTGGTGGCCGATCCTGTGCAGGTGGTGACCGACCTGTACGACAGCTGGGGGCTGGAGGTGTCCGACGCCTTCCGCGCCGCCCTGGAGCGCTACGTGGAGGACCACCACACCCACCGCGGCGCGAGCGGCCACGACTACTCCTTCGCCGACACCGGGCTCGACCTGGCCGAGCACCGCGCCCTGGTGGCCGACTACCAGGCCCGCTACGACGTCCCCTCGGAGGTGTAGATGTCGACCAGCTGTGCCCTCTGGTCGGCAAGCCTCCCGCCGGGCGCCTTCGGCATCCGGGTCTCACGTCGCGAGCGGCTCCGCCCCGCTCCGCCGCGGTAGGTCAGCCAAGGCGACCACCTCGGCGGTGGGGTGGGGCGGGTCGTCGGCCAGCACCCAGCGCACCAGCATGTAGCCCTCCAGGCGTCCGCCGGTGTCGAGCCAGTTGGGCACCCCCGGGTGGGTGGGGCTGATGACCAGCACCCAGTCCCCGTTCGGCTCCGGGATGGCCGTGCGGTTGTTCAGGTTGGTGGTGGTGTAGCGGTAGTCGTAGCTCTCCATCCACGGGCTGGCCGTGGTCAGGCCCCAGTAGAGGAACTCGCGGGCGGGCCGGTGCACCGTCACCACCAGGGCCTGGCCCTCGTCGAGCACGAACCGACCGCCGTGGTAGGTCATGTCCTCAGAGCTGTGCGACCGGGTCTCGTCCTCCTGGGAGGCCACGTGCACCGATCCGGCCGTGCCCCCGAAGGTGTTGGTGTTGGGCTCGGTGTCGTGCCACATGTTGACGGCGGTGGCCGCCACGAACTGCACGAACAGCCCGGCCGTCTCCAGCTTGGCCGCGAAGTCCTCCACGTCGAGCACCGGCGGCTCCACTTCGCCCACCAGCTCGATGCGCAGGTCGCAGCCGCGCTGGGTGCGCTTGTCGAAGAACGTCTCGCGGAACGCCACCTGACCGGTCCCGGGCTCGAGCGCCACCGAGTTGACCGGGCGCGGATCGGGCAGCAGATCGGCCGGTCCGATGAGCACGTCCACCTCGCCGTCGGGCCCGAGCTCGAACTGGTCGAGGTGGGCCTGGGTGGTGGTGCCGGTGCGGCCCCCGGTCGGCCCCTGGGCCATGGGGGTCCCGAAGGTGAGGCCAACGTAGGGTGCTTCGCCCCGCCAGCCGGTCATCCGGTAGAGGTGGCGATCGTCGAGCACGCAGAACCAGTAGCTGACGTCCGGGTTGTCCACGAGCAGCTTGCGGTGGGCGTCCTGCAACAGGAACACCTCGGGATGCAACGGGTCCGACTTCTCCAGGAACCACTCCTGGGCCAGCGAGGTGAGCCGGGTCACCCAGCGATAGCCCTCGGCGTCGTCGGTGCCGGAACGAGGGACGCCCTCGGCGGTGCGCACGGTCTCGATGGCGGCGCGCTGGGCGTCGATCCAGCCGTCGAAGGCGGCGTCCAACCTGGGGATCAGCTCGGCCATGGGCCGACGCTAGCCCCCGGCCAGTGGCGGTGGCCCGAAGAACTGACACGGCCGTCAGGGTGGGGTGGGGCGACGCCGCCGCCCTACGCTACGGCCCATGGCTTCCGCTCGAGCCGATCTGCTGGAGCGGGTCCGCGCCATCTGCCGGGACCTGCCCGAGGTGACCGAACGTCCCAGCCACTCGGCGCCGACGTTCTTCGTGCGCGATCGCAAGGCGTTCGTCAACGCCTGGGTCGACGGGCACCACGACCACACCTTCCCCCACCTGTGGTGCGCGGCCGGCCCCGGGGTGCAGGAGTCTCTGGTGGCCGACGACCCGGATGTGTTCTTCCGACCGCCCTACGTCGGCCACCGGGGCTGGATCGGGGTGCGCCTCGACCGTGACCCCGACTGGGACCGCATCGCCACCATCTGCGAGGACGCCTACCGAGCGGTGGCGCCGGCCAGGCTGGTGGCCGCGCTCGACCACCCGGACTGACCGGGTTCGACGGAAACCACGATGGCGTGGCGCGGGCGGATGCGTAGGGTCGCGCCATGGCGACGGAGCGGTCCCCCGCACTCGACCCGCAGGTGCTGGCCCACTACACCTCGTGCCCGCGCCCGGAGGACGAGCGCCTGCGGAGCGGCACCGGCCTGATCGAGCTGCTGCGCACCCAGGAGCTCGTGCGTCGACACCTCGGCACCGGCCCGCGGCGCCGGGTGCTCGACGTCGGCGGCGCGTCGGGGGTCCACGCCGAGTGGCTGGCGGCGGACGGCCACCAGGTGCACCTCGTCGACCCGGTCCCGGACCACGTGGTGCAGGCCGCCCGACGAGGTCGATCAGCGGAAATGCCGTTCACCGCCTCGCGCGGCGACGCCCGTGCGTTGGGCACGGCCGGCGACACGGTCGACGCCGTGATGCTCCTCGGCCCGCTCTACCACCTCGTCGAACACCGCGACCGCGTTCGGGCCCTGTCCGAGGCCCGGCGGGTGCTGCGGCCGGGTGGGTTGGTGTTCGCCGCCGCCATCTCGCGATGGGCCTCCCTGCTCGACGGGGTCACCTTCGGCTGGCTCGACGATCCCGACTTCGCCGCCATCGTGGCCGGCGATCTGGCCGAGGGCGTGCACAGCAACCCGACCGGTCGCGACGAGTGGTTCACCACCGCCTACTTCCACCGTCCCGACGAGCTCGTGGACGAGGCCGGCGAGGCCTCGCTGGAGGTCGACGCCGTGCTGGCCGTCGAGGGCCCCGGCTACTGGGCCGTGCGGCGAGCCGTTGGCCGAGACGGCTCGCTGAGCGACCCGGACCTCCAGCACGTGATCGACGCGGCCCGCGCCGTCGAGCAGGAGCCCTCGCTGCTGGGCGCCAGCCCCCACCTGCTCCTCGTCGCCCACCGAGCGTCGTAGCCGCCCCCCGATTCGTGAGGCGGTTCTCCGGGACGCCGCTCAGGCAGTCGGATCGACGTCGGACACCACATCGAAGGCCTCGATGCCGGCCGGCGCCTGCATGCCCGGCGCCTTGACGTTGGCGTGGGCCGCCTTGAACGAGTCGGATCCCAGCCAGGCCATGAAGTCGTCCTTGGTGGCGAACTCCATGGTGGAGACCCAGGGCTGGCCTTCCTTGGTGGGCTTCAACAGCGTGGTGCGGGTCAGGCCCGGCACCCCGTCGAGGGTGGTGCGCATGCTGGTGGTGAAGGCCTGCTCGAACGCCTCGGCCTCGTCGGCCGGCACGTCGATGCGGTTGTGGACGATGTACACGGGGGGCTCCAGAGCTCGGGGATCTCACCGCCGAACCTACCTCCCCCAGCAAACTGGGCATCTTCTGCTCGCGCCTTTCGCGCATTTCTCCCCCCGGTTTCCCGAGAGGGCCGACGAAACCCGTTCGGACCCCGACGGGGTCACCGCTAGCGTCGGCATCCATGGGTGCAACCGGGTGGGCCGACCTCGAGGTGACCGCCGCGCCCGGCCGGCCCGGCCACTTCACCGCCGAGCTGGCGCCTCGATGGATGCTGGTGGTCGTCCCCCAAGGCGGGGCCGTGGCCGTGCTGGCCGCCCGGGCCATGGCCGCCCACCTCGACGTCCCCGAGCAGCGCCTCCGCTCCCTCACCTCCGTGTTCGCCGGCCAGGTGGCCCTGGGGCCGGTCGAGATCGAGGTGACCGTCCTGCGACGCGGCCGGTCCATGTCGCAGCTCCAGGCCACCGTGACCAGCCCGGGTGCCGACGCCGGCCTGACCGGGGTGGCCGTGTTCGGGGCGTCGCGCCGCGGCTTCGAGTTCACCGAGCTGGAGCCGCCCGAGGTCGAGGGCCCCGACGGGCTGCGCTCCTACCGTGACCCCGTGCCCGACGACATCGACTTCGAGTTCGCCTTCGACCCCCTGCCGTTCTGGCAGGAGGTGATCGAGACCCGCCCGGCCCGGGGCCGAGCCCCGTGGGAGCCGTTCGAGGACGGCCCGGCCGAGCTCGTCTACTGGTACCGACTGGACGACCCGCCGCTGTGCGACGACGGCCGCCTCGACCCGCTGGCCGCCGTCGTCCTGTGCGACACCATGCCCGGCGCGGTGGCCCAGAAGGTGGGACAGGAGGAGTGGTTCGGGCCCAGCGCCGACTTCAGCATCCACCTGTTCGAGCCGGCCCGACCGGGCTGGCTCCTGGCCCACAACCGGGCCCGCCACGCCGGCGACGGGTACGCCTCGGTCGACATGGCCCTGTGGGACCCGACCGACCACCACCTGGTGGCCTACGCCACCCAGGTCTTCTTCTTCGCCTTCAACGCTCACTAGCCCGGGCGGGGACGGTGTCATCGGAAACTGGGCGGAGAGATGCGCGAGACGCCACAGCCAAAGATGCCCAATTTGCTGGTGGGGGCGGGGCGCCGCGACTGGCGACCGCCGTCCGGGCTGGCGACAATGGCACATCGCCCCGAACGCTCTGGCCGAACCGGCCGCCGGCCCACCGCCCGGCCCACCGCCCGCTACCGCCCGATCCCGCCGATCGGTGTACGTGGCCATCGGCGTCGTCGCCCTGCTGCTGCTGGGCGGCACCGCGGTGGCGGCCATGGTCAACCGCTCGTCCCCCACCACCTGGCAGGGCACGCTCGACACCCCCGCCTTCCACAAACCCGAGTTCACCCTCACCGACGACACCGGGCACCCCTACGACTTCGACCAGCGCACCAAGGGCCAGCTCACGCTGCTCTACTTCGGCTACACCCACTGCCCCGACTTCTGCCCCATCACCATGGACACCATCTCCGGGGCGCTGGCCGACCTGCCCGACAAGCCCGTGACCGTCGTGTTCGTCACGACCGATCCGAGCCGCGACACCCCGGCCGTGCTGCACAAGTGGCTGGGCAACTTCAGCGGCTCGTTCGTGGGGCTGACCGGCACCCCGGCCCAGCTGGCCGCGGCCCAGAAGGCCGCCGGGGTCTCGGTGGCCATCGCCGACAAGCCCGACAAGGACGGCAACTACCAGGTGGGCCACGCTGCCTCGGTGCTGGCCTACACCCCCGATGGGCTCCAGCACCTGTCCTACCCGTTCGGCACCACCCAGAGCGACTGGGTCCACGACATCCCCCAGATCCTCGGGGTCAAGGCGTGGAACCGGACCGCCGCACCCACGTCGTGACCCCGTGCGCCCGCTGAACGGCTCGGGCGCGGTGCTGGCGCTCTCGTTCTGGTGCCACACCCTCAAGGTGCCCTGGAGCTGGACCCCCCGCGTCTACCTGGGCGGCTGGCTCATGACCGCGGTGCTGGCGGGCACCTATGCGTTGGCCCTGCGCCGCCGGAGCCGCCGGGTCGGCCTCACCCGACGCGACCGGTGGGCCGCGGTGTGGTTCGGGTCGGGCGTCGTGCTGTTCTGGGTGGCCAGCGACTGGCCCCTGGCCACCCTGGGCGGCGCCTACCTGCTCAGCGCCCACGTCGTCATCTACATGCTCTACACCTTCGGCGCCGCCCCGCTGCTGCTGGTGGGGACGCCGCGCTGGATGTTCGAGGCCATCCTCGAGCGCACCCGCACCGCCGGAGCGGTGGCCGCGCTGGCCACCCCGTGGATCGCCGGGCTGCAGATCAACGCCGTGCTGGTGCTGACCCACCTGCCCCCGGTGGTGGACACGCTTCGGGCCAGCCAGCTCGGGTCCTTCGTTCTCGACCTGGCGTGGATGGCCTCGGCGATCGTGGCCTGGCTGCCGGTGGCCAGCCCGCGCCGCACCGATCGCATCGCCTCGCCCATCTACACCTGCGTGTACCTGTTCCTGGCCTTCCAGCTGTTCCCCATGCTGCCGGGCTCGCTCATCACCTTCTCCGGCCTACCGGTGTACCGGGTCTACGAGCTGGCCCCCCGCATCGGGACGTGGTCCGCCATCAGCGACCAGCAGCTGGCCGGGGCCATGATGGCGATGGGCTGCACGCCGGTGGTGTGGACCCTCATCGGGGTGATCTTCATCCGGGCCACCGACGACAGCGAGGACCGGCGCCGCCACGACGTGTACGACACCGCCACCGGCCTGTGGCTGCGGGCTGACGGGACCACGGCCACCACGGCGACTCCCGAGGCCGTCGGGGTCACGACGGCCTCGACGAACGGTTCGGCGAAGGGATCGCTGAACGGTTCGTTCAGGTCGCCGCTCGACGACGGCGGCGCCGGATGAGCAGGAAGGCGCCACCGATCACCACCACCGCCAGCACGCCGACCGCGGCGCTGACGGCCACCACCGGGGTGGACGACCCACCGCCGAAGGCCAGCGGCGGCAGCGTGGTGCCGGCCAGGTAGTAGCCCGGCACTCGCATGGTGGCCCCGAGCGTCAGGTCCGTGGGCGGGATCGGGTGGGCCGGTACCGAGATCCAGGGACCGTGGCCGGCGGAGCTGCCGGGTGGCGTCCCGCTCGGCGCGTCCACGAACAGCACGTGGCCGACCTCCGGCACGATGAGGACCATGGAGGCGCCGGCCGCGGCCAGGCGGGTCACCGCCACCCCCGACGGCCGGTACACCATCGCCACCTGGTAGGCGTTGCCGTTGGCTCGGTTCGGGCTGGGCAACGGCGCCAACGTGGCCGGGTCCAGGGGGGTGATGGTGACCGCCACCGACGTGTCCGACCCGTGGCGGGGAACGGCTCCTGCCGCCATCCCGAGCACCAGCTGGGCGTCATCGGTCTGGATGCCGGTGGCCAGGCTGCCGTCCGGGCCGAGCTTCACCGTGGCATGGGTGACGGTCGGCTTCTGGTTGTTGTGCTCGAACAGCGTGGGTGGGTTCACCCAGTGGTAGGTGGCTGGTGGGCTGAACCCCTCGTAGAGCGGCCGCACCCGACCGGGGTGCAACCCCACGGTGACGCCCACCGTGACCACGTAGGCCAGGGCCAGGGCCCCGCCGGCGAGGGCGACCCACCACCTGCTCCTCGCCGACCTGGGCGGCGCCGCCTCACTGGGCAAGGGGCAGCACCTGGAGGGGGTGGGTGGCGAAGGCCGGCGGCCACACCACCGCCCGTCGACCGGGTGCCACCCACTCCCAGATGACGCTGGTGGCGGCCCGGTTGTCGCCCGCGTCGAGCTGGCCGGGCGGGATCAGGTCCATGCCGCTGCCGTTGGCCAGGGTGCCCGGGGACAGGTGGACGGCCAGCGCGGCGTGGGCCACCGCAGCCGGCGACACGCCGTGGGCCGCGGGCAGCACG
The DNA here is from genome assembly GCA_963785815.1 of uncultured Microthrixaceae bacterium. GTDB lineage: Bacteria > Actinomycetota > Acidimicrobiia > Acidimicrobiales > Acidimicrobilacustridaceae > UBA4742. The sequence goes on along the minus strand of CAWAWN010000003.1, from coordinate 837,957 downwards.
TGCACGAACAGGGCGTAGGCGGCCGAGAACCCCGACAGCGCGGGGGCGGGCATGTCCTCGTGGTAGCGGTTCCGGTACTGCCGGGTCACCCACGACAGGGCAGCCCGGCCCTCGGTGTTGAGGGCGGCCGGGTTCACGTCGTCCCCGTCGGGCTTGTCCGAGGCGAACAGCCCCACCGCGTCGGCCCCCAGCGGCTGTCCGAACTGCAACATGCAGTAGCTCGACGACGTGCCGATGTTGGCCAGCAGGGGCACGTGGTCGGCCACCAGCGCCCGGCGCAGCGCGACCCCGTCAGGGATGTAGGCCGAGACGTAGAGCACGTCGGGGTGCACGGCCGCGATCCGAGCGGCGAGCTGGTCGTAGTCGACGGTGGCGGCGTCGTAGGCGAAGCTCCCCACCAGGTCCTTGCCGAGCTTGTGCACCTCGGCCACGGCGCCGCCGGCCACCTCACGCCCGTACGGGTCGTCGACGTAGGCCACCGCGTAGCGCAGCGGTCGGGTGACGCCCAGGTGGGGGGCCACCTCGGCGGCGATGAAGTCGATGGCGCTGGAGCCCAGGTTCGAGCCCATGGGTGCCATCCGGAAGAAGGACCGACCCCCGCTGGTGCCCGGCAGGGTCTCGCCCACCGCGCCGGTCTCCCACAGCACCTGGTGCTGGGTCGAGGCCACCGACGCCGCCGCCTGGGAGATGGCGCTGGCGTGGCTGCCCACCACCAGGTCGATCCCCTCGTGGTGCAGCTGGGCCATGTCTCCGGGCACGGCCGACGCGGCGTCGGCCGGGGTCACCACCAGCTGGATGTGCTTGGCCCCCAGCACGTGGTGCTCGTTGGCCCACTGCGCGGCCAGGGCCACCCCGCGCTCCTCCTGGGTGCCCTGCAACCCTTGCGAACCAGCCAGGGGATAGAGAGCCCCGATGCGCACGGTGGTGGCCGAGGCGGCCGCCGACGAGCCGCCACCCGGGCTGCAGGCGGCCGCCACCAGTCCGGCGACCACCAGCACCGCCCACCCCCGCCGCCACCCGGATGCGGGCCCCCGCCCGCGCCGGCGCCCGGTCACCACAGCACCAACAGGTTGACGACCACATGGGTCACGGCCGGCACCCGCCACGACCCGCTGGTCAGTCGCTGCCAACCGAAGATCAGCCCGGCGGCCAGGTCGAGGGGCAGCACCCACACACCGTAGGTGGTGAGGTGGACGGCGGCGAACAGCACGGCCGAGCCCACCACAGCCCACACGGCTCCGGCGGGCAGCAGCAGGGCGAAGCACAGCCGGCGGAAGAACGCCTCCTCGGCCACGGCGGCCAGGCTGTTGGCCGCCACCATGGCCAGGGTGGGAGCCAGGGGCGCGTGGCCACCCCCGACCACCCGGCCGATGCCGAAGGCGGCGATCCCGGCGAGGCCCACGGCCGTGGAACGGCGCAGGCGGGGCGTGAGGTCCGGGTCGTCGGCGATGGGCCAGGCCAGGCTGATGGCGGCCAGCCCGACGAACAGCGCCACCAGGGCGAGGGTCGGGTCGACCGGGCCGGCCACCAGCAGACCCCGGGCCTCGAGCAGCACGCACCCCCCCACCACCACCGCGGCGGCGGCCCGCGGATGGGCCACCAGGCTGGTCGGCCGGGTGCGGGTCTCCGACTCCCGCGCGGCCGCCGGTGGCGGGGCGACGGCCGTCATCCGACCTGGAACACCACGGCGGCCACCACGCGGTTGGCGAACGGTCGGTGGTCGGAGGCCACGAACTCGGCCTGGACCGTGTGGGTCCCCGGCGTGAGGTGCAGCTCCTGGCTGAGGCCGTAGGTCATGCTCACCAGCTTGCCGTCCACCGACACGTGGATGTGGCCTTCGGTCGGATCGATGCCGGAGACCTGGCTGGGCGACACCACGGTGGCGCCGTGCAGGGCCAGCTTGAGGTCGACGGCCGCACCGGTGGACTGGTTCGGGGTGGGCGACACGATCTCGAGGCTGGCCGAGGTCCGGGGTCGGGTCGTGGTGGTGCTGGCGGGCGTGTCGGGCGCACAGGCCGCCAGCGCGACGGCGCCCAGGAGCACGAGCACGGCCGCCGCGGCTCCCAGCCGCAGGGACGGGCGCCGGGACCCGGGTCGAGCAGGCGGACCCGGAGGTCGGGCGATGTCGGTCATGGCCGGCCTCCGTTCTAGCGGACGGTCCCGGCCCCGGAGGGTCGGTCGGGTCGAGTCGTCCGAACGGCGCCCACCGGGCGGCCGCCCCGCCGCAGCTCGCACGGCGCGGTCCTCAGGCGATGATGTCGTAGCCGGCGGCGTCGAGGGCCAGGGCCAGCCGCTTGGTGTTGCCGGGCTTGTACAACACCTGGTCGATCAGCGGGTAGCCGAACCGGCGGGCCCGGCCGACCAGCGCCACGGCGCCGGCGTACTGGATGCGCACCGTGGTGTTGCGCTTGGGCACGAACAGACGGCGCCCGAAGGCGAACGTCAGGGCCAGGCCGTCGTCGAAGACCCGGAAGCGCCAGGGCAGCCAGCGACCGTGCACGTAGGCGGACACCGCGAACAGCCCCGCCCACTCCAGCGACCGCTCGACCCCCAACACGATGGTGAGCACGGCCGCGGCGACGAGGATCTTCGGCCACCACCGGAGGAACTGGCTGGAGGATTCGTAGCTCGACTCCTCGACCACGACCTGAGGGTAGCCAGGTCGTTCGCGACGTGAGGGTCAAGACCTCGTCAAAAGTGGGCGTCGCTCCGGTGCCGGGGGTCCAAGTCCCACCGCCGTCCCAGGGCGCCCTGAGCCCGGGCTGAGGCGCGGGTCCGAGGGTGGAGCCATGAGCCTCGTCCCCCCTCCCGCCTCGCCGGTTCCCACCGACCCGGGGCCCGACCCGGTGCCCAGCCCGGTGCCCGCCCCGCCGCCACCCGCTCCTGCCTTCGGTCCCGGTCCCGCTCCGGCTCTCGCTCCGGCTCCCGCAACCCGTCAGCCCAGCGGGCCCAGCGGGGTCGCAGGGATGACAGGTTCGACCAATCGGGCCCGTCGCCTCGGGCGCGGTCGACCCGACGACCCGGCCTGGGTGCGACCGGTGTTGCTGGGCCTGCTCGCCGGCACCGCCCTGCTCTACCTGTGGGGGCTGGGCTCGTCGGGGTGGGCCAACTCCTTCTACTCCGCAGCCGTGCAGGCCGGCACGAAGAGCTGGAAGGCGTTCTTCTTCGGGTCCTCGGACGCGGCCAACTTCATCACGGTGGACAAGCCTCCCGCCTCGCTGTGGGTGATGGAGCTCTCGGCGCGCCTCTTCGGGCTCAGCTCGTGGAGCATCCTGGCCCCCCAGGCGATCGAGGGCGTGGCCACCGTGGGCCTGCTCTACGCCACGGTCCGGCGGTGGTTCTCCCCCACCGCCGGCCTGCTGGCCGGTGCCGTGCTGGCCCTCACGCCGGTGGCCACGCTCATGTTCCGCTTCAACAACCCCGACGCCCTGTTGGTGCTGCTGCTGGTGGCCGCGGCCTACGCCACCGTCCGCGCCGTCGAGTCGGGTCGGACCCGCTGGCTGGTGGCCACCTCGGTGTGCATCGGGCTGGGCTTCGACACCAAGATGCTCCAGGCCTTCGTGGTGGTGCCGGTCTTCTGGGTGGTCTACCTGTTGGCCGGCGCGCCCCGCCTGCGCCGCCGGCTCTGGCAGCTGGCCGTGGCCACCGGCACCCTGGTGGTGGCCGCGGGCTGGTGGGTGGTGGCCGTCATGGCCATCCCGGCGGCCGACCGGCCCTACATCGGCGGCTCGCAGGACAACAGCTTGTGGAACCTGATCTTCGGTTACAACGGCTTCGGGCGCCTGACCGGCAACGAGACCGGCAGCGTGATCGGCGGCGGCACCGGTCGGGCCGGGGCGTGGGGCGCCACCGGGTGGACCCGGTTGCTCAGCTCCGAGATGGGCGGGCAGATCGCCTGGCTCATCCCGGCCGCCTTGCTGTTCGGGCTGGCCGGGCTGTGGTGGACGCGCCGCGCCCCCCGCACCGATCGCACTCGGGCCGCACTGCTGCTCTGGGGTGGCTGGCTGGTGGTCACCGGCCTGATGTTCAGCTTCGCCCAGGGGATCATCCACCCCTACTACACGGTGGCCCTGGCCCCGGCCATCGGCGCCCTGGTCGGGATCGGCGGGGTGGCCTGCTGGCGCGGGCGAGCCCACGCCCTGGCCCGCACGGTGCTGGCCCTCGCCCTGGCCGCCACCTCGGTCCTGGCCTGGGTGCTGCTGGACCGCAACCCCACCTGGCTGCCGTGGCTGCGCTCGCTCGTGCTGGCCGGCGGCCTGGCCGTCTCGCTGGCGCTGCTGGTCCCCTGGGACCGGGTCCTGCGGACCGGCGCCCGCCACCTCGGCCTCGGGCTGGCCGCGGCGGCCGTGGTCCTGGGGCTGGCCGCCCCGGCGGCCTACTCGCTCCAGACGGCCAGCACCACCCACTCCGGTTCCATCCCGTCGGCCGGACCGGCCGTCGCCGCCGGCGGCTTCGGTGGCCCGGGCGGTGGCGCCGGGCGCGGTCCGGGCGGCGGGTTCGGCACCCGCCCGACCGGAACGGGGACGGCCGGCACCGCAGGTGCCAACAGAGCGACCGGCCCGGCCGGGTTCGGCGCCGGCAGGTTCGGTGGCCCGGGCGGTCAGGCTGGCCGCCCGGGTGGAGGTGGCGGTGCCGGTGGCCTGCTCGACGCCGGCACCACCAGCACCGCGGTGGTCGAGGCCCTCCGGGCCCACGCCTCGGCCTACACCTGGGTGGCCGCCACCGTCGGGTCCAACTCGGCCGCCGGCCTCCAACTCTCGTCGGGCGAGCCGGTCATGTCCATCGGGGGCTTCAACGGGACCGATCCCACCCCATCGCTGGCTGCCTTCGAGGCCGACGTGGCCGCCGGCAAGATCCACTGGTTCATCCCCGGCAGCACCGGTGGCGGGTCGTCGAGCGGGACCGGATCCCAGATCACCTCCTGGGTCGAGTCCCACTTCACCAAGGTCACCCTGGGCAACACCACCCTCTACGACCTCACCCAGGCCGTCACCGCCTCGACGTCGTCGTGATCACGGGGCAGCGGCCGCCGCGTGGGCCTCCGCTAGCGTTGCCGGATGCGCCCGGCGGTCATCTTCGGAGTCGACGAGCACTATGTGCGACCGCTGCTGGTCGCGCTCAGCTCGCTTGCACATGAGGGGCTCCTCACCGCCGATGATGCCGTGGTGTCCGTGTTGCACCGCGACCTGCCCAACGAGGTGGCGTCCCACATCGAGGCGGTCGGCACCGCGCTGGGGCTCGACGTGCGCACCGCTCGCGTGTCTGCCGAGCTCGAGCGGTATCCGGTGAGCCAGTGGATCAGCCCAGCTGCCTACCTCCGCCTCCACCTCGACCGGGGCGCCTGGGCGCCGACCGAGCGCTCTACCTCGACTGCGACCTGATCGCCCTGCGCGATGTCCGACCGCTGTTGGCCACCTCGCTCACCGCTACGCTGGCCGCCGTCCGCGACGGGCTCACACCGGTGCTCGGCCGCAACGACGTGCTGGAGGGCATCGACGTCCCGGCCGGCCGGGACTACTTCAACACCGGGGTCATGCTGGTCGACGTGGCCCGCTGGATCGGCGAGGACATCCCCTCCCGGGCCGCCCAGTTCCTGATCGAACATCCCGACGAGGCCCGTTGGTGGGACCAGGACGCCCTCAACGTCGTCCTCGACGACCGGTGGCAGCGCCTCGAGCCCGAGTGCAACGCCCCACCGCTGCGGACGTTCATGCCCGGCCTGGCCGAGAGCTGGCGGTTCGAGGACGTGGTCCCGCTCGAGCGGATGCTCCAGGCCCAGGACGACGCCGTGATCCTGCACTACCACGGACCCTTCAAGCCGTGGAACTCGGGCTATCCGCCAGGCGACGCCCTCGACCACTACCAGCGGGCAGAGTCCCACCTCGCCGAGGTGCTGGCAGCCGGCTGAGGCATGGCGATCTCCCCCCAGGCGGTGGCGTCCTCCGAGGGCGGCGAGGGCGGACGGTAGCCTGGCTGGATGCTCCGGTCCTTCTGCGACGGCACGGTCTTCGCCGACCGCGTGGGCGCAGACCGCCCCTCGGTGGTGGCCCTGCACGGCTGGGCCCGGGACCGGTCCGACCTGGCCGGCTGCGTGGCCGGCTACGACGCCCTCAGCCTCGACCTGCCCGGCTGCGGGGCCTCGCCGCCCCCCACCGAGGCCTGGGGTGCGGCCGGCTACGCCGCCCTGGTCAGCCGGGTGATCACCGAGGCCACCGACGAGCCGGTGGTGGTGGTGGGCCACTCCTTCGGCGGACGGGTGGCCACCTGCCTGGCCGCCGCCCATCCCGAGCAGGTGGCCGGCCTGCTGCTCACCGGCGTGCCGTTGCTGCGGCCCGACGACACCGGCGGTCGGTCGCCCAAGGCGCCCGCCGCCTACCGCCTGGTCAAGCGCCTGCACCGGTGGCACCTGGTCAGCGACGAGCGCCTCGAGCAGGCCAGGCGCACGCACGGCTCGGCGGACTACCGCAACGCCACCGGCGTGATGCGCGACGTCCTGGTGCGGCTGGTGAACGAGACCTATGCCGAGGAGCTCACCCGGCTGGCCGGTCCGGTCGAGCTCGTCTGGGGTGACCAGGACACCGCCGCGCCCATGTCGGTGGCCACCCGGGCCCAGGCCCTCGTCGAGCAGTCCGGTGCCGAGGTGCGCCTGACCGTGGTGGCCGGCGACCACTTCGCCCCCATCCGCCACCCCGAGGCGCTGCGAGCCGGGCTGGACCGGCTGCTGCTCGAGCACTCCCGGTGAGCATCGCCGCCGCCCTGGTGCTCGTCGTCGCGGCCGGGGTCACCTCGGTCCGTTGGCTCCGGGTCGCCCAACGCGAGCACTACCTGGCCGGATCGGTCACCCGGTTCGAGGCGCGCTGGTTCCGGGCCCGCCCGGCCAACCTGGTCCTCGGCCTGGTGGCCGTCGTCCTGATCGGGGCCGGCGTGGTCGTCCCCCTGCTGTGGTTGCCGGCGGCCGCCGCCCTGGTCGCGTGGCCGCTCGGGCTGGGCCTGCGGGGCCACACCTCCAAGCTGGCCTGGACCCGTCGGCTGCGCACCCTGGCCGGGGTGAGCGCGGCGCTGGCGGTGGTCGTCCTGGCGGTGGCCGTGGCCGTCGGCCAGGGCCCGATCGGCGTGGCCCTGGTGGCCCTGGGCGTCGCCCAACTGGTCGACGCCGCGGCCTGGATCCTGGCCCCGGTCGAACGGCGGCTGCTCGACCCGTTCGTGACCAAGGCCAGGAGCCGACTGGCCCAGGTGTCGCCCGACGTGGTGGGCATCACCGGCTCCTACGGCAAGACGACCACCAAGCAGTACCTGCGGACGTTGCTGGCCCAGCAGTTCGAGGTGTGCGCCAGCCCGGCCAGCTACAACAACACCGCCGGGCTGGCCCGCACCATCAACGAGCACCTCCACCCCGGGGCCGACGTGCTCATCGCCGAGATGGGCATGTACGACGTGGGTGAGATCGCCGACCTGTGCGCCTGGATCAGACCCCGGGTCGGCGTCATCACCGCCATCGGCCCGGTGCACCTGGAGCGCGTGGGCACCATCGAGCGGGTGGTGCAGGCCAAGCGCGAGATCCTCGACGGCCCCGAGGTGGCGGTGCTCAACGTGGATGATCCCCGCCTGGCCGCCGTGGCCGACGACGTCGAGGCCCAGGTGGGCCAGCTGGGGGCGACGGTCACCCGGGTCATCCGCTGCGGATCGGCCGGGGACGACCTCGACGTGGTCGTGCGGGACCTGGGCGCCGGGCGGGCCCGCATCGACGCCTCGGGCACGACGACCGACGTCGAGGTGCCCGAGGGCACCCACCTGACCAACCTGGCGTGCGCGGTGGGGGCGGCGGTGGCCGTCGGGTTCGACCTGTCGCGGCTGGCCACCGGCGTGGCCACCATCGAGCCGCCCGCCCACCGGGGCACCGTCGAGGTGACGCCGGGTGGCATCTCGGTCATCGACGACACCTTCAACTCCAACCCGACCGGTGCCCGGCGGGGCCTCGAGGCCCTGGCCACGCTGGGACCGACCGGTCGTCGGGTGGTCGTCACCCCGGGCATGGTCGAGCTGGGACCCCGCCAGGATCCCGAGAACGAGCAGTTCGCCCGGGCTGCGGCCGAGGCCGCGGACACGCTCATCGTGGTCAAGCGCACCAACCGCCGGGCCCTGCTGCGGGGGGCCAGCGGGGCCGGGGCCCAGGTGCTGACCGTCGACGACCGCGACCAGGCCGTGGCCTGGATCCGGGACCACCTGGCTCCGGGCGATGCCGTGCTGTACGAGAATGACCTGCCCGACCACTTCGTGTGACCAATCCGACGAACCTGAAAAGTCGAAAAGGAGGCGGATGCCCGCCCTCGCCGTCCTCTTCGGAGGGCCCTCGCCCGAACACGACATCTCCATCCTCACCGGCCTGCAGGTGGCCCGCATCCTGGCCAACGCCGGTCGGGACGTGACGGGTCTCTACTGGAGCAAGTCCGGCGACTGGCACCAGGTGCAGGCCTCGCTCGAGGCCAGCGACTTCGTGGACGGCCCACCCCGGTCCGCCACCGACTTCCGCCTGGTCATCGGGTCCGACGGGGGCTTCCACGAGGATCGGCGCAAGCTCAAGGCCGTGCCCGTCGACGTGGCCGTCAACTGCTGCCATGGCGGACCGGGCGAGGACGGCGCCCTCCAGGCCGCCCTCGACCTGGCCGGGGTGGCCTACACCGGCCCCTCGGCCGCGGCCGCGGCGCTGGCCATGGACAAGGCCGCCACCCACGCCATCGGCCTGGCCGCCGGCATCCCGGTGGCCGATCAGGCCCTGCTCAGCGCCGACGGCGCGGTCGACTTCGACGGGCCCTACATCGTGAAGCCCCGCTTCGGGGGGTCGTCCATCGGCATCGAGGTGGTGGACGACCTGTCCACCGCCCGGGCGCTGCTGGCCTCGTCGCGCCACCTGCGCGACGGCGCCGTGGTCGAGCGCCACCTGACCGGTTGGGTCGACCTGAACATCGCGGCCCGCGCCTACCCCGAGCCCGAGGTGTCGGCCATCGAGCGGCCGCTGCGCAAGCCCGACGGGTCCATCTTCACCTACGCCGAGAAGTACCTGAGCGGCTCGGCCGCCGGCATGGAGCACACGCCCCGCGAGCTGCCGGCCCAGCTGCCCGCCGGGGTCGAGGCCCAGATCCGCCGGGCGGCCCTGACCCTGGTGGCGGCGGCCCGCATCCGGGGTGTGGCCCGCATCGACTTCCTGTGGGACGGCAGCGACCAGGTGGTGTTCAACGAGATCAACTCCATCCCCGGGGCCATGGCCCTGCACCTGTGGGAAGCCGGCGGCGAGGCCAAGCTGGCCACCGTCACCCGGATGATCGACGAGGCCCGGGCCCGGCCGGCCCGCCAGTGGTCGTCGGCCGGCGCCGATGGCACCGCCCTGCGGTCGGCCGGCGCCATCGCGGCCAAGCTGTCCTGAGCGCTGAGGAGTCCCCCATGGACGTCGCCCCCCTGCCCGACTCGCCCGAGTGGTTCCGCCGCGCCCTGGCCGTGCCCTTCACCGACGGACGGGTCGAGGTCGACGGCGCCGCCATCCACTACCTGGGGTGGGGCCGGCCCCACCGACGCGGCCTCGTGTTCGTCCACGGCGGCGGGGCCCACGCCCACTGGTGGACGCATGTGGCTGCCACCTTCGCCGGCGAGTTCCGGGTGCTGGCCATCGACCTGTCGGGCCACGGCGACAGCCAGCACCGCGACCACTACACGCCGGACCAGTGGACCGACGAGGTCATGGCCGTGGCCGACGACGGCGGCATCGACGGCCGGCCGGTGGTGATCGGCCACAGCATGGGCGGGTTCGTCACCATCGCCACCGCGGCGCGCCACGCCGCCGAGCTGAGCGGTGTGATCGTGTGCGACTCGCCGGTCACCGAGCCCGACCCCGAGATCGGGGCCTTCCAGGTGCGCGAGGCCTTCGGCGCGCCCCGCACCTACGAGACCGTCGACCAGGCCCTGAGCCGGTTCCGCACCGTGCCACCCCAGGACCACTACCTCGACTACGTCATCGACCACGTGGCCCGACGCTCGCTGACCGAGGTGGCGGGAGGCTGGCAGTGGAAGTTCGACCGACGCATCTTCGAGCAGTTCGCCATGGGGATGCGCGGCATCGCCGCCCCCTACCTCGACGACGTGACCTGCCGGCTGGCCCTGCTGCGCTCGGAGTTCGGGCTGGTCACCGTGGACATCGGCCAGTACATGTACGAGCGGCTCGGACGGGTCACCCCCATCATCGAGATCCCCGAGGCCGGCCACCACGCCATGCTCGACCAGCCCCTGATCCTGCTCACGGCCCTGCGCACCCTGCTGGCCGACTGGGACCACTCCGAGCCCCACCGCCGCTGAGGCGAGCGGTCAGCCGCCAGGCCCCCCTCGGCGAGCCCCTCCCCTTCTGCGAGAGGACGAGTGGGCGCGGGCTGAGGACGCGGCGGCCACCGTGAAGCTGCTCGACCACTCGCCGTAGTCCGAGGTGGTCACCCCATGGGCGGTCCCACCCTTGTAGCTCTTCTGGCCGGGAGCCATGGTGGCCACCACCGATCCGCCCTTGGCGGTGGTGATGATCCCCGCGAACACCCCGGCGGTGCACACCGACGAGTCGTCGGTGAAGGGTCCGCTGCCCCACACCGATCCAGGATCGCCCTTGGCCGAGCACACCACCGTCACCTGCTTGCCGTTCTGGCCCCGGTAGCCGGCCATGCTCTGGCCCCACGAGGCGGGGCTGGTCGCCACCACCGCGCCACTGGCGTCGGGGAAGGTGAAGCTGCCCGGCCAACTGGCGTAGGAGCCGGAGGTGATGCCGTGGGCCAGGCCTCCGTCATAGGAGCTCTGGCCGGCCGCGATCTTGTAGGTCACGCTCCCGCCCTTGGCCAGCGTGATGAGCCCGGACTGCACCGCCGCGGTGCAGATGGACGAGTCGTCGGTGTACGGACCCGTGCCCCACACCGATCCGGCCGTGCCCTGGCTGGTGCAGGTGATCTGGAAGGTCGTGCCGTTCTGGCCACGGTACGCGACGGCGTTGCGGGCCCACACCGAGGTTGGTCCGCTCGTGCCCTCGGTGGCCGTGTTGTCGCTGGCCGTGTCCGAGGTGGCGTTCGACGACGGCGATGCCGGCGCCTTGGTGGTGGTCTTGGTCTTGCTCGATCCGCACCCGACCACCAGCGCCGCGGCCAGGCCCACCCCCAGCACGGCCGCCAGGGCCCGCGTGGATCCGGATGTCGGGAACTTCCACCCTCGGGTCATGGGCGGACACTACGTCCTGGCCGTGATCCGATCGATGATCCCCGTGGTCCAATCGCCCACGAACAGGGCGCCAGCGGGTCCGAGCAGCACGGGCACGGGGTTCTTCATCCCGGTCAGGAAGGGGGCGGCGCTGCCCGACCAACCCGATCCGGACGGGTTCCGAACCAGCGGGACGATCTGCACCTTGCCCACCGCGTACTCGGCCACCACCGCGGCGGTGCCCACGGCGTCGCCCATCTGGCCGGTGACCACGGCCACGCCGTCCACCCCGCCGTGGGGGTCGAGGGTGGCCACCGGGTCGGGCACCCCCGAGCAGGCCGATCCGCCCTGGCCGTAGCAGTCGGGGAACCTGTAGTCCTGGCCGCGGGCCAGGTCGACCAGCTCGTCGCCCGGCGTGTTCGCACCCAGGTCGTCACGCTGATCGAGGCTGGCCAAGAGGTCGTCGCTGCTCGGGTCGTAGGCGAAGCCCACCGCGGCGCGGATGTGGCTGACCTCCACCCGCAGGCCGGAGCCGTCGGGACGGAAGGAGACGACCGACGCGGAGTCGGGCGAGGTCGGCTCGCAGTGGTCGCACGGGGCGGAGATGCCCAGGCGGATCCGGCCGTCCGGACCGAGCACCAGACCGTTCAGCTCGCCCACCCCGTCGGGGAAGTTCACCACCGTGCGCTGGGAGGTGAACCTGGTCCCGTCGAAGCCCCCGTAGGCCACGACCTGGTCCTTGGCCGACACGTAGAGCTGTGAGCCGATCCACAGCAACCCCAGCGGTGTGTGCAGCCCGACGACGACCTCGACCGGTGGGGCACCGGCCTTTGGCACCAGGTACACGCCGTCGGTGCCCACGTCGGTGGCGGCTGCGGTCGAGAACCACAGCCGACCCGCGCCGTCGACGGCGAAGGCGGACAGGTGGGCCGGCGCCCGGGAGTAGACGCTGGCGCGCAGACCCGAGGGCCCCGAGAGGCCGGCGCCGATGGCTACCAGCTCACCCGAACCCGGGGCGCTGCCCGGGCCGCTGGCACACCCGCCCGCCACCACCGCCAGCACGCCCAGCACGATCATCGCGAGCCGGCGGCGGGTGACGGGCAGGAGGGCCTCCATGGCGGGTGATCAGGTCGGGATGTTGGTGGGCATCGGACCACGCGGTCCGGTGCGGTACCCCGACCCGGTGGCTGCGCTCGGACCCGAACCACCCATGTTGGGACACGGGTTCGAGCTCGACGAACCGGAGCCCGAGCCGGAGCCCGTGGACGGCGCCGCGGTGGACGGGCTGGTGCCCGTGCTCGGCGCGCTGGTGCTCGGCGAGCTGGTGCTGCTGCTCGGCGCCGTCGTGCTCGAGCTGCTGCTCGAGGTGCTGCTCGACGGCGTGGAGCTGGTGGTGGTCGTGGCCGCGTAGGCGGCCACGCCGGTGCCGGCGGCCAACGCGCCGACCACGGCGACGCCCGCCAGTGCATGCGAGAACTTGAAAGCCATGTGTTTCACCCCCCTTCGTGTGGAGATGGCTCCGAGCATGCACGGCCAACCTTGGACGCCCCTTGGATCTCCCGCAGAATGTCGAACCCGCCCCGCCGGAGGTTCGCGACCCGGGTGTCAGCCCGGCTTGGGCGCCACGGTGGTGGCGGGCCCGACGGCGGTGGTGGTGGAACCCCCACCACCGGTCGGGCTGGTGGTCGACGTGGTCGTCGACGAGGTGGACGTGGTCGAGTCGCCCGGCGTCGTGGTGGGCACCGGGGTGGCCGGCGTGGCCACGGTGGTGGTCGGGATGTCCGAGGCGCACGGCGACGTGGTGGTCGACGTCGCCGTCTGGCCCGGCATCAGCACCGTGCCGGCGCACCCGAACTTGGTGAAGGTGGCATCGAGGGTCACGGTGCCCCCGTCGGAGAAGTTGGCCACCGAGGTGGCCTGGCGGATGAACCCAGCCCCGTCGATCCCCACCTTCACCGTCGTGCCCGTGTAGCCCGCGCCCTGGAGCTCGGCCACCGCCGCCTTGATGGTGGCCACCTCGTCATCGGACAGGCCGGCCATGGTCTCGAGCCGAGCCGGGTCGACGGCCACCTGGTAGAAGGTGACCGGGGTGCCGTCGACGGTGCCGGGACCGATCTGCGCCGCGCCCGTGACCGATTCCTGCTCCAGGTCGAGGTAGCCCGCCGGGCTGGCCATGCCGATCATGGCCACGCCGCCCGCCCGGTTGCCCAGCGTCCCCTCCACCAGGGAGGCGAACCCGGAGATGGACTGGCCCCCGCTGGGCGTGACCCCACCCGAGGGGCCGGGGGCGGGCGACAGCCCGTAGTCGGCGCCGCCCGACTCCCACACGTCCTGGTCGTCGAGGCGGACGGACACGTCCATGCCGCTGTCGATGTGGGCCGACACCACCATGGCCTTGGGCGACACGTCGATGGTGCCGCTGCCCGTGACCGTGACGGCCTGGACCTCGTTGACCGGCATGCACCGTTGCACGGCGGTGGCACCCGGGCCCGCCTTCGGGTCGACGGGGATGGCCGTGCCCGAGGACACCCCGTTCAGGTTGGGTCCGATCGCGCCCGGGAGGACCTGGTACATGGTGACGCACTGGGTGGACGTCGTGGTCGAAGCCCCGGGCTGGGCGTGCAGGTCGTAGCTCACGGCGAAGCTGCCCGAGTCGGTCGTGGCGCTGAGGGCCGTCAGCACCTGGCGCTCGGCCGGTCCGTCACCCAGGCTGACCGGGGTGGTGGCGCTGGTGGTCGGCGCGGGCACGGCACGGTGGTCGGCGGGCTTGCCCCGACCGGCGGCCAGGGCCAGGCCCACCGGCACCGCCACCAGGGCGAGGACCGCCACCAGGCCCACCAGAGCCAGGACGCGCCGGGCCGGGCTGCGGGTGGCGGCCGGCTCGGCAGTCGGCTCGTCGAGCCAGAGCCCGCCGCCCGCGTCGGACGCCGCCGGGTCGGATGGCTGATCGGGTTCGCCCGACGAACCTGGCTGGCCGGTGACTGCCATGGTCTTGCCCCCGTTCCCTACCTGCTCCGTTGCCGCCGCTCCGCCGATCGAGCCCCCCCATGCTACGACAGGCAACCCCCGCCGACCAGGGTTTTCGTCGTAGGCTCGGGCCGTGATCGACCCAGGCGAGGCCCCGGCCGCCCCGCGGCCGGCAGGGGATCCAACCACATCGCGGCCGGCGGCGGAGCTGTACGCCGCGCTGGTGGCGTCGGTCCGCAGCGTGCTGCTGGCCGAACCGTCCACCGTGGTGCTGGCCGTGGGGTGCCTGGCCGCCGGCGGCCACCTGCTGGTCGAGGACCACCCCGGGCTGGGCAAGACCACCCTGGCCAAGGCCATGGCCCACGCCTCGGGCCTGGACTTCACCCGGGTGCAGTTCACCGCTGACCTGCTGCCCGCGGACATCACCGGCGCCGTCGTGTTCGACCCCACCCGCCAGGAGCCGGTGTTCCGCGCCGGTCCCATCTTCACCAACGTGGTGCTGGCCGACGAGCTCAACCGGGCGTCGCCCCGAGCCCAGTCGGCCCTGCTCGAAGCCATGGAGGAGGGCCAGGTCAGCGCCGACGGGGCCAGCTACGCCCTCCCCCGACCGTTCATGGTCATCGCCACCCAGAACCCCTACGACGCGGCCGGCACGTCCCCCCTGCCCCACGGCCAGCGCGACCGGTTCCTCATGCGCCTCTCGCTCGGCTACCCCAGCCGAGCCCAGGAGGACGCCCTGGTGGCCGGCGACGACCCCGCCGTCCGGGCCGCCCAGCTGCCGCCGGCCCTGGACCGCGCCGAGCTGGACCGGCTGCGCCAGGCCGTGGCCGACGTGCACCTGGCGCCCGCGGCGCGCCAGTACCTGCTCGACCTGGTGGCCGCCACCCGCACCCACCCGTCGGTGGCCGTGGGCGCCTCGCCCCGCGCCGCCCTGGCCCTGGCCCGCGCCGCCCGAGCCCTGGCCGTCGCCGCCGGACGGGACCACGTGGCCCCCGACGACGTGGCCCGGGCCGCCGCCCCCACGCTGGGCCACCGCGTGCTGCTGCGGCCGGGCACCGAGACGGCCGGGGTGGGCGCCGACCAGGTGGTGGCCGAGCTGGTGGAGGTCGTGCCCGTCCCCCTGGCGCAGCCGGTGGCGGCGGACCCCACGTCGTGACCCGGGTGCGGCTGGTCCCGACCGGTCGTGGGTGGGCGGTGGCCGCCGTGCTGGTGGTCCTGGTCCTGATCGGGTGGCTCACCGGATCCACCGGGGCGCGTCCGCTGGCCGCGGCCTTGGCCGCCCTGGTTCTGGCCGGGCTGGTCTGCACCTGGATGGTGGCCCGGGTGGTGGGACCGCAGCTCCGGGTGGTCGCCCGAGCCCGACCCGGGTTGGTGGCGGTCGGTCACCCGGCCGTGGTCGAGCTGCGCGTCACCAGCCGGTTCCGGACCGCCTACTCGGTGGGGATCGAGCGGAGCGAAGGCGCCTGGCACACGCGGGGGGCACCGACCGCTGACCCCGGTGTCGGACCGCGTCAGCCCCGGTGGCGGGCGCCGGCCCGGGCCCGCTTGGTGCGGGTGGCCGGCGCGGCGCGCGGCCAGCCGGCTGATCCGGTGGTGCTGCCCGTCCCCACCGATCGTCGGGCCGTGCTCGAGCTGGCCCGCCGCCGGGTCTGGTTCCACGATCCGGTCGGACTGGTGGGCGCGGTCGTGGCCGGCACCGAGCCGGTCCGGGTGGTCGTGCACCCGGCGCCGGCGGCCATCCCCGCCAGCCTGCTCACCGACAGCATCGGTCCGGCGTCGTCGGCGTCCGGCTCCGAGTCGAGCCACGGGGGCACCGGGGACTGGGGCGGTGACTTCGCCGAGCTGCGCCCCTATCGGCTCGGTGACCGGCTCACCTCGGTGCACTGGCAGGCCCTGGCCCGCTACGGGGTCACCCTGGTGCGCCAGTTCGAGCCCGAGGCCGCCGGGTTGGTGCGGGTGGTGGTCGACGACCGGGCCGGGGCCCACCACCGCCAGACCTACGAGGACGCCCTGTCCATCGTCGAAGGGTTGATCGAGGCCGCCGTGCGAGAGGGGCTGGCCGTGGAGCTGTCCACCTTCTCGGGCCGAGCGGCCACCGTGGTCCCCACCCCCGAGGGCCTGGCCGAGGCCCAGGAGCTGCTGGCCGGCATGGCACCCCGGCCCTCCTCGGAGTGGTCGCACCTCGACCTGCTCATCTCCGAGTTCGGCGGGTTCACCCTGGTGACGACGGCCACCGGTGCCCCCCGACTTCCCGACGGCCTGCGCCGACGCGCCCACGTGGTGACCTCGGGATGACGGCCGCCGCATCCACCCTGCCCCGCGCCTCGGCCCACGGTCCGGCGGGCCCCGCCCGTCCCTCCGACGCCACCGACCCCGAACCCGGGCTGGGGTTGGAGCTGGCCGTCCTGGTCGCCGCCCTGGTGGGCGCGGCGGCGGTGGGACGGCTGGTCCGAGGCGGCTGGACCGGTCCGGCGGCGTGGCCCCTGCTGGCCACCACCGCGGCCGGGGTGGGGGCCGTGGCCCTGGTGGTCCGCCTGCGCCGTGTGCCCACCGCAGCGGCGGCCAGCGCCGGGGTGGTGGCGGTGGCCCTGGTGGCGGTGGGCACGAGCGCGCCGAAGGCCACCTGGTTCGGGGTGCCCGAGGGCCGCACGGCCGGCCAGATCGATCACGCCCTCCACGGCGTGCGCAGCGTGGCCACCGGCTGGCACTGGCCGCTGGCCGGGACGACCGGGGTCGTGCTGCTGGCCGCGTTGGCGTCCGGCCTGGCCGCGGTGACCGCCCGGGCGGTGCTCGGGTACCCACCGCCACGACCGGCTCCGTCGGGCGCCGCCCACCGAGGCCGCCCCGGCCCGCCTCCACCCAGCCGGCCCGCGGCTGCGCTGGTGCCCAGCCTGGTCCTGGTGGCCGCGTCGAGCCTGGCCCGTCCCGATGCCGGGGTGGTGCTGCTGGCGGTGGCCTTCGTGATCGCCGCCGGGGCCACGCTGGTGCTGGGCGAGCCCGACGGCGGTTCCGCGGCGATGAGGAAGCGGACGCGACACGTCACCCGACGCGTGCTGGTCGGCCTCCTCGTGGTCGGGGCGGCCGTTCTCGGGGGGATGGCCCTGGGCCAGCCCCGCGGTGGTCCGGCCGGCGCGGGAACCGCGGGTCGGGCCGTGTCGCCCACCGGGCTCCAGCTGGCCACCGACCTGGTCGGTCTCGAGCAGCGCGACGCCCAGGTCGTCATGTTCCGAGCCCGTACGCCCACCGACACCTACTGGCAGGTGGGCCAGGTCACGGACTGGACCGGCAACGGCTGGGGTCCCGATGGCGCCACCCTGGGCGCGCTGGACGGGTCCCAGACCCCGCCCGCCCTCCCGACCGGGCCGAACGCGGCCGGCTCGACGGTCCGCTGGCAGGCCCAGGTCACGGTGGCCGGGTTGGTCACCCGTCTGCTTCCGGCGCCGCCCGGGACGTCGTCGCTTCGGCCCACCCGGGCCGGGACCGTCACCGCCGTGGGCGTGGTCGCCCCCGCGCCCAGCCGCCCCGGCGCGAGCTACACGGCCGTCGTGGCGCAGACGCCCACCGCCGCCTCGCTCCAGGCCCTGGCCGTTGGAGACCCGGCCGCGGGCCTCGGCCCGACCGAACGCGACCAGGACCTGGCCGTGCCCATCGACGCCATCGCCCTCCAGACCCGGGCCGAGCAGGCCATCGCCGGACGGACGGGCGCCCTCCAACAGGCCGAGGCCCTGGTCGACTTCTTCCACTCGGGCCGCTTCCGCTACCAGGTGGTCCCGTCGGCCTCGACCGGGGCCGGTGACCCGGTGCTCGACTTCCTGGACACCACCCGGACCGGTAACTGCCAGACCTTCGCCACCGCCTTCACCCTGCTGGCCCGCTCCATCGGCCTGCCGACCCGGGTGGCCATCGGGTTCACCGGCGGCACCCGCGCCCCCGACGGCTCCACCGTCGTGCGCGGGGGTGACGCCCACGCCTGGCCCCAGGTCCACCTGGGCGCCGCCGGCTGGGTCTCGTTCGAGCCGACCCCACAGCTCCCGGGCAACCAGCTCGCCCCACCCAACGTGGTCAGCGCCACGCCCGTCACCGCCGCGCCGACCACCACGGCCGCGCCCACCACCACCCGGCCCGGATCCATCGTCTCCCCGTCCACCGCCGTCCCCGCCACACTCACCACCGCGCCGACCACCTCGGTGGCCGCGGCCACGACCTCCTCCACGATCGCCGGCACCTCGGCCCGGGGTGGGGCGACCTCGGGGGGCCGGTGGGGGTGGATGGCCCTGGCGCTGGTCGTGGTCCTCGCCCTGGGCGCGGCGGCCTCGATCGGGCGGCGGGCCCGACGTCGCCGGCGACTGCTGGCCGGCTCCGGTGACCCGGTGGTGGCGGCGTACGCCCGCGCCACCGCGCCGCTGGCCGCCACCGACTGGGCGCGCCCGGCTGCCCAGTCCCCGTCCGCGCACGCCCGCGGCTTGCAAGCCCGGCTCCGCGTCGCTCGCCCGCCCGACGCGGAGACCGCAGAGCAGGATGCCGCCCTCGACGATCTGGCCCGCCTGGCCGAGCTGGCCGAACTGGCCGTCTACGGCGCCCAGCCGGTGCCGCCCGCCGATGCCGCCTGGGCCGAGTCGGCCGCCCCCCGCATCGCCGCGACCCTCAGCCCGGGTCGCGTCGGGTGATCCAGCCCGAGCCCGGACCCTGCCGACCGGTGCGGTTCGGAGGGTCCGGGAGCTCGAGCGGATGGTCGATCAGATGGGACGGACGTTCTGGGCTTCCTCGCCCTTGCGCCCGGGAGCCACGTCGAACTCGACCTGCTGGCCCTCGTCGAGCGACTTGTAGCCCGAACCCTGGATGTTGGAGTAGTGGACGAACACGTCGTCGCCCGACTCACGCGAGATGAAGCCGTAGCCCTTCTCGGAGTTGAAGAACTTCACGGTGCCTGTTGCCAACGGACTCTCTGCTCTCTTCACGGGAAAGAGCCTCGTTGACCCTCTCATCGTCACCCAGGGTACCCACCCTGGCGCCTAGTGGGTGACCACGGGGGCGGATTCGCGGGCCGAACCCCCTGTGGCAGGCCCTGGGGCCGCCCGGCCGGGCGCTACGTTCTCGGCGTGAGCACCCTCGGACCCCTGGTCCCCGCAGACGAGACCTTCAACCACCAGATCGTCGACACGTTCGCCACGGTGGTCCAGAGCGACCGCTCGTGGACCGAGAAGGTGTGCGCCATGGCCGGCGCCCGCGACGGGTCGCTGCAGTTGGGCTTCGGCATGGGCAAGTACCCCAACCGGGGGGTGCTGGACGCCTACGCCGGGGTGTCGCGGGGTGTGGAGCAGTGGACCTGTCGTGCCAGTCGGGAGCTGGCGGCCGACCCGGGGACGACCGCCGTCGGCCCCATCAGCTACGAGGTGGTCGAGCCCTACCGACGGGTGCGCTTCGCGCTCGACGCCAACGACGCCGTGCCGGTGCGGTTCGAGTGGATCTTCGAGGCCGCGGTGCCCCCCGGGCTCGAGCAGCACGAGCAGCACCGCAGCGCCGACGGGTACCGCCTCGACGCCGACATCGTGCGCTACCACCAGATCGGCACGGCGCACGGCTGGGTCGACGTGGACGGCGAGCGCACCGACCTCGACGAGACGGCGTGGATCTCGACCCGGGACCACTCCTGGGGCGTGCGCTACCAGGTTGGGGTGCCGGCGGCCGACGTGGCCACCCGGGAGGTGCCGGCCGAGGTGTCCATCCTGGTCATCTGGTCGCCCATGCTGCTGGAGCGGCCAGACGGCTCGCGCTACGGCCTGCACCTGTACCACCAGCGCCACGCCTTCGGCGACCTCTACCACCGCACCGAGTTCCAGGGGACGGTCGAGCACCCCGACGGCCGGGTGGAGCGCCTGGTCGAGCTGCGCCCCGAGCTGCACTTCGACCCCGCCAACCGCCGCCTGCAGGGCGGCACGCTGACGGCCGTGGCCGCCGACGGGTCGACCCGCCCGCTCACGATCCGAGCCGCGGGCCAGACCGGGTTCTGCCTGGGCGCCGGCCTCTACTTCGGCTTCGACGGCCACTGGCACGGCGAGTGGCGCGGACGGCTCCACGTGGACGGTGAGCACCTGCCCGACTGCTCCGACCCCGACACCGCCCGCCGGGTCCACCAGCTGCGCGACTGCCTGATCCACGTCGAAGACCCGGTGGGCGGCGGCACGGGCTGGGGGAACATGCAGACCATGGCCTCGGGGCCCCACCCGACCATGGGCCTGGACGCCGAGTCCTCGTTCATGTGACCCGGCGAGCGACGCACCTCCCGGATCGGAGGCCCCGAACGGGTCGGGCTACCATCCCTGGGGTGAGCCGGGGGGCCGGAGATCAAGTGCCGGCCGGCATCGACCACCACAGGGATCAGCCATGACCGACCACCTCGACGACGGCGCAGACGACTGGTCACCGGGCCAGATCCGCGAGCCTCGTCCGGACCTCGACGAGACCGAGCAGGTGCCCACGCTCCAGTGGCAGGGCATCGACCAGATCTCGATGCCGCCGTCCACGGCCTGGCAGCTGGCCGGCCACTCGCACGGGTCGCACCACCACCGGCGGCGGCCTCGCACCCAGACGGTCGTGTTCGTGGTGGCCTCCCTGGTCATCCTGGTGGCGGCGGCCCTGCTCCTGCTGGACCTGCCGTCGAGATCGGGCTCGGCGGTGACCACGCCGGAGCTGCCACCACCGACCCGGTCCGACCCGTCAGCCGGCACCGTGCCGGCCTTGACCGTCCCACCGTTGGGGGCCGGAGCCCAGCAGGTGGAGGCCCAACGCGAGGTCGCGGCGGCCCAGGCGGCCAAGCTGGCGGCGGCCAAGGCGGCCAAGCAGCGGGCGCTTGCCGAGGCGCAGGCCCGCAAGCGGGCGGCGGCAGCCGCAGCAGCTGCCGCGGCGGCGGCCAAGGCGGCGGCCGCCGCCACCTCGACCACCCGCCCGCCGGCCACCACCACCACGACCACCGTGGCCACACCCCCTGACGGGGTGGTCGTCCCTGACGCGTTCGCGGCCCCTCGACGGCTCCGCCCCACCTCGATGAACGAGTCCCCGGATCTGGCGCCGACGACCGGCCGACGACACCGGGGACGACACCGGGGACGACGCCTGAGCGCCATCACGGCCGCGCTGGCCGTGATGGTGGGCGGGGTCGCGGTGGTGGCACTGCACCGCCCGCAGGCCCCCCCGCCCCCACCTCCGCCCCGACCCGCGCACCGGGTGGTGGTCACCACCACGACCCAACCCCCGCCGCCGGTGCCGGCCGTGACCACCATCGCCACGGTGACCGGGCCAGTGCCCTACTTCGGCGCCCCGGACGGCTGGCAGGCCGGCACCATCCCGATCGGCAGCTGGTGGCTGACCACCAAGGAGCTGCCGGTGATCGACCAGTCGCCGGGTTGGCTCGAGGTGCGCCTGCCCCAGCGACCCAACGGCCTCACCGGCTGGATCCACGCCAGCGACGCCCAGCTGTCGACCACCACCTTCGGGATCCTGGTCGACGTCACCACACGACGCCTCCAGCTCTGGCAGGCCGGCCATCTGGCGGCGGACTACCCAGCCGGGGTCGGGACCACCAGCGATCCCACCCCGCTCGGCCAGTTCTACGTGATGGAGGTGTCGGCCCCCGAGGGCCCGGGCTACGGGCCGTTCATGCTCGACACCAACGCCCACTCCGAGGCCATCACCAGCTGGGAGGGCACCGGTGACGCCTTCACCGCCATCCACGGGCCCATCTCGGCCGGCGCCGACGCCGCCATCGGCACCGCCGGCGCGGCCATCTCCCACGGCTGCATCCGCCTGCACGACGCCGACCTGGCCCAGCTCAACCTGGTCCCGCCCGGCGCGCCGGTGGTGATCACCACCTGATCAGCCGCGCCTGCGGGGCGAGGTCAGCCCGTCGGGGGAGACCAGGGCTGCATCCAGGGCGTCACCGGCCAGCCCTCGGCCGCGGCCATGAGCGGGAAGGCCGAGGCGCCGTCGATGCTCTCGCGCACGATGTCGGCGTGGCCGGCGTGGCGGGCGGTCTCGGTGATGACGTGCAGCACCACCCAGCGCACCGTCCAGGCGTCGATGTCGTCGGGGAACCAGGGCACCCCCTTGGGCACGGGCACCGGTCGTCCGAGGTCGAGAGAGCCCACGATCTCGTCGGTCTCGGCCGCGGCCTGCTGGTAGTCGGCCAGGATCGACTCGAGCGTCTCGTCGGGGCCGGGATGGAAGCCCCGGTCGTAGTCGGCCTCGCCGCCGTCGGACGGTCGCTCGCGGACCAGAACGGTGTCCATCCAGGATCGTTCGACGTTCGCCACGTGCTTGATGAGGCCGCCCACGCTCAGCGCGCTGGCGCTGGGGGTGGCTCGCGCCTGGTCGTCGGTCAGGCCGTAGGCGGCCAGTCGGATGACCAGTCGTTGCTGGTCGAGGAAGGCCAGCAGCTGGCCCTTCTCGTCATCGACGGGTGGTGCGTTTCCGGGCATGATCGGCTCCCGTGGCGTAGGTGGAGCCGACATTGTCCCACCGGGGTGTGACAGTGGACCCGTGGTCGGGTCGACGCGCTCAGCGACCGGCCAGCGCGGCCACCGAGGCGGACAACTCGATGCCTGGGGCCAGATCGGCGGCCGGACGGGGCTCGCCGTAGCCCACCGAGACCGGCAGCACGCCGGCCCACACGTCGAGGGACAGATCCTCGTCGTCGTCGACCGGGCCGCCCGTGCGGCACTTGGTCGAGGCCTCGTCCAGGCCCAGGCGCAGCACGGCCGTCTTGCGCAGCTCGGAGTCGGTCGGTGGGCGCGACTCGGCCCACCGCCCCGGGGTGAGGTGCTCGGCGATGGCCCGCAGGCCCGTCACCTTGTCGTCGCCCTCGACCGGCTCGGCCACGCCGATCACCACCACCGAGCGGTAGTTCATGGAGTGGTGGAAGGCCGAGCGGGCGAACACCAGCCCGTCCACCACGGTGGCCGTGAGGCACAGCTCGGCCCCGGCCCCGCCGTCGCGCAGAACCCCGGCGGCCACCGATCCGTGCAGGTAGACGGCGTCGTCGAGGCGACCGAACAGCAGGGGGATGACCACCGGCCGGCCGTCGCGGACCAGGCCCACGTGGGCGATGGGGGCGGCGTCGAGCACGGTGTGCACGGCGGCGCGCTCGTAGTCGGCGCGGTCGGGCAGCCGGTGGACCTTGGTGAACGGCGTGGGGGCGGAACCGGTGGGCATGGCGCCGACCCTACGGCGCCTCGGGGGTTCGACCCGAGTCGGTTTCCGGGCCCGGCGGCGGGTGTCGGCCGCTCAGTGCCCGGCGATCGGGTGGGGCACGTACAGCTCCTCCAGGCGGGCCACCTCGTCTGCGTCCAGCTCGAGCTGCTCGGCGGCCAGGGCATCGGTGAGGTGGTGCAGCTTGGTGGAGCCCACGATGGGGGCGGTCACGCCCTTGCGCTGGAGCAACCAGGCCAGCGCCACCTGGGCCATGGGCACGCCCCGCTCGGCCGCCACCTCGCCCACCCGGTCCACCACGTCGAAGTCGGTGGGGTGGGTGTAGAGGATGTCGGCGAAGGCGTCGGTCTCGGCCCGCACCGTGCGCTTCTCGCCGCCCCGCGCCCGGTTGCCCGCCAGCATGCCTCGGGCCAGTGGGCTCCACGGGATGACACCCACGCCCTGGTCGCGGCACAGCGGGATCATCTCCCGCTCCTCCTCGCGGTAGAGCAGGTTGTAGTGGTTCTGCATGGACACGAACGGCGTCCAGCCGTGGCGCTCGGCCACGTGCTGGGCCTTGGCGAACTGCCAGGCGTACATGCTCGACGCCCCCAGGTACCGGGCCTTGCCGGCCCGGACCACGTCGTGGAGCGCCTCCATGGTCTCCTCGATGGGCACCCGGGGATCGAAGCGGTGGATCTGGTACAGGTCCACGTAGTCCATGTCCAGGCGGGCCAACGAGGCGTCGATGGCCGACAGGATGTGCTTGCGGCTGAGCCCGCCCCCGTTCGGCCCCGGCGTCATGGGCATGAACACCTTGGTGGCCACCACCATCTCGTCGCGGCTCAACAGGGTGGGCAGCACCCGACCCGTCAGCTCCTCGCTGGCCCCGTGCGAATAGGTGTCGGCCGTGTCGAAGAAGTTGATGCCTCCCTCGACCGCGGCCTTGATGATGGGCTCGGCATCGGACTGGTCGAGGGCCCAGGCCCGATCGGGATGGGGGCCGAACCCCATCATGCCCAGGCAGACGCGCGACACCTGCAACCCGGTGGTCCCGAGGTTTCGATGCTCCATCTTCGGGAGGGTACCGGCGACGCGTCGCCGGCCGCGGGGTCAGACCCCGCGCTCAGAACCCGGGCTCAGACCCCGGAAGCTTCGAGGATGTGCACGCCGCAGGCCGAGCCCAGGCCGATCACATGGGCCAGGCCCACCTTGGCGCCCTCGATCTGGCGGTCGCCGGCCTCGCCCCGGAGGTGGTGGCACACCTCCCAGATGTTGGCGATGCCGGTGGCGGCGATGGGGTGGCCCTTGGACTCGAGGCCGCCCGACACGTTGACCGGCGTCTTGCCGTCGCGCCAGCTGGCGCCCGAGTTGAAGAAGTCGACGGCGCCCCCGGGCTCGCACAGCCCCAGGTTGTCGTAGTGGACCAGCTCGGCGGTGGCGAAGCAGTCGTGCAGCTCCACCAGGTCGAGGTCCTCGGGGCCGACGCCGGCCTGCTCGTAGGCCTGGGCCGCGGCGTTGCGGGTCAGGGTGTTCACGTCGGGCAGGATCTGGCAGGCCTCCTCCCACGGGTCGGAGGTCAGGATCGAGGCCGACACCTTCACCGCCCGGCGCTGCTGCTCGAGCGAGAGGGTCTTGAGCTTGGCCCCGCTCACCACCACCGCCGCCGCCGCGCCGTCGCAGTTGGCCGAGCACATGGGGCGGGTGTTGGGATACGCGATCATCACGTCGCCCATGATCTGCTCGAGGGTCATCTTCTTGGTGTAGGCGGCCAGCGGGTTCAGCGTGGAGTGGGCGTGGTTCTTCTCGCTGATCTTGGCGAACAGCTCGAAGCTGGTGCCGCCGTAGCGGTGGCCGTACTCCATGCCGATCTGGGCGAACACCCCCGGCATGGTCTCGGTGCCGATGCGGCCGTCGACCGGCGCCACCGCGCCGTAGCGGCCCGAAGGCGTCCACTCGTCGGAGTCGCCCTTGCGAGCGCCGCCGGCCAGCAGGCCGGCGCCCGACAGCTTCTCCACCCCCACGGCCAGGCCCATGTCGGCCTCGCCGGCCTTGACGGCCAGGGCCGCGGTGCGCAGGGCCGTGGCCCCCGTGGCGCAGGCGTTGGCCACGTTGTACACCGGGATGCCGGTCTGGCCGATCTGCTTCTGCAGCTGCTGGCCGATCCCGGCCGCCGCGTTCATCAGGTTGCCGGCGGCCAGCACGCCCATGTCCTGGATGGTCACGCCACCGTCGTCCAGGGCAGCCAGCGCGGCCTCGGCGGCCAGGTCGACCACGTCCTGGTCGGGGTGCTTGCCGAACTTGGTCATGTGGATGCCGAGGATCCAGAGATCGTCTGACGCCATGGTCAACCTCCCAGGGGTTCGAAGCCGAAGCCGATGGCCTCGGTGCCGTTCTCGTCGGTACCGAGCGAGTAGGTGGCCAGGCGGACCTTCATGCCCAGCGTCACGTGCTCGGGATCGGGCTCGACGTTGATGACGTTGCCCCGCACGCTCACGCCGTCGCAGTCGATGACGGCGGCCACGAACGGGACGGGGACGCCGGGAGCCGCGAAGGCCACGATGGTGAAGGCCCGCACCTCACCGGTGGTCGACACCGCCTGGTCGGTGAACTCCCGCGCCCCGCAGGAGGCGCAGGCGTTGCGGCGGTCGAAGAAGTGCGCCCCGCAGCTGGTGCACACGTGGGCCACCAGGTGCGGGTCGTCGCCCAGCACCAGGTAGTCGACGAACGGGATCTGGTCGGCCATCGGCCCCCCTCTAGAGCTCGGCTGGGGGCCACGATAGCGAGCAGGTCCCACGGCCCGACAATCCGCCCCCCGCTACGGTGCGCCCGTGGACGTGGACGCCGGAGCGCCCGGTGACGACGCGGCGCACGACCTGCTGGCCGAGGGCACCCTGCCCCGGGCGTGGGCCGCACGCTGGCGCGACGCCCCCGACGACCCCGCGGTGGCCGACGGCGGCTGGGGCGCGATCCCCAACCGACAGCTCGACGAGTTGACCCGCCGCGGCGCGTCCGGCCTGCGCGCCGCGGGGCTCGAACCCGGCGACCGGATCGTGGTGTCGGGGGCCACCAACACGGCCCTGGTGGTGGTCCACGTGGCCGCGCTGCGGGCGGGGCTCACGGTGGTGCCGGTCAACCCCGCCCTGACCCGGTCCGAGTTCGACGCGGTGCTCGACGCCGCGACGCCCCGAGCCGTGGTGGCCGAAGGCGATCCCGCCCTCGCAACCGACCACCCGCTCGTGTCCTGGGCCTACGAGTGGGGGGCCAACGGCGGCCCGCTCTCGTACGAGGAGACGGTGGACGGGTTCGTGGACGCCGTCGGGGGGCCCGACGAGCCGGGGACCGCGGCCACCGGCCCGACCGATGGGTCGATCGACCGATCTCGACCCGGGGACGTGGCCCTGCTGGCCTTCACGTCGGGGACCACCGGACGACCCAAAGGCGTGCCCCTCACCCACGCCAACCTGCTGGCCGGCGCCGAGGCCCTGCGCCGGGCCTGGGCCTGGACGCCCGAGGACTGCCTGCTGCTCGCGCTGCCCCTGTTCCACATGCACGGCCTGGGCGTGGGCATCCACGGCACCCTGCTGGCCGGCGCGTCGGTGGAGCTGTTCGAGCGCTTCGATCCCGAGGCGATCGTGGCGTCCGCCGCCCGACCGAGGTCGACCATGTTCTTCGGCGTGCCCACCATGTATGCCCGTCTGGTGGACACCCCGGGGGTGGAGCGGCTGACCCACCTGCGGCTCTGCGTGTCGGGCTCGGCGCCGCTGAGCGCCGCGCTGCACCAGCGCGTCCGCCAGACCACCGGCCAGGTGGTGCTCGAGCGCTACGGCATGACCGAGACGGTGATGCTCACCTCCAACCCGCTGGACCCGGCCGACGGCGAGCGTCGGCCCGGCTCGGTGGGCCGACCGCTGCCCGGCGTCGACCTGCGCCTGGATCCCGAGACCGACGAGATCCAGGTGCGAGGCCCCAACGTGTTCGGCGGCTACCTCGGCGACCCCGAGGCCAACGCCGCGGCCTTCACCGCGGATGGCTGGTTCCGCACCGGCGACGTCGGCCAGCTCGACGACCACGGCTACCTGTCCATCGTGGGCCGGTCCAAGGACCTGATCATCACCGGCGGCTACAACGTCTACCCGGCCGAGATCGAGGAGGTGCTGCGCACCTGTCCGGGCGTGGTCGACGCGGCGGTGGCCGGCATCCCCGACGAGCAGTGGGGCGAGATCGTGGGCGCGTGGATCGAGATCGATCCGCACGCCGATCCCGTGGCCGTGGTCGACGCCCTCGGGCCCTGGTGCGCCGAGCGCCTGGTCGCCTACCGACGCCCCCGTCGGGTGCAGGCGGTCGAGGCCCTCCCCCGCAACGCCCTGGGCAAGGTCCAACGAGATCGACTCCCTCAGGACCCGCGCCGATAGGCACGGGGGGTGCACGAGAGGCTTCTCCGATCCTCGCGGCGCTGCGGTCGGACACCGACCGACCTCATGGGGTCGGTGCGCCTGTCGGCGCACCTCCTTCGCTCTCTGGTCGGCAAGCCCCGACGCCCCCCACCCGCAAATCTGTGCACCTGTCGCGCCTGTACCGCGACATGTGCACTGATTTCGAGCAGAGGTCAGACGGTGAGCACGAGCTTGCCCGAGGTCTCGCCGGCCAGCATGGTGGCCAGGGCCTGAGCGGCCTCGGCCAGGGGCAGCTCGGCGCCGATGTGGGGTCCCACCCCGGTCCGGGCGCAGAAGTCGAGCAGGTCGGTCAGCTCGGCCCGGGTGCCCATGGTGGAGCCGATCACCGACAGCTGCAGGAAGAAGATGCGCTGCAGCTCGGCCGCGGTGGCGTCGCCGGTGGTGGCGCCCGAGACCACCACCACCCCGCCCGGCCGCACGGCCTTGAGCGAGTGGGACCAGGTGGCCTGCCCCACCGTCTCGAACACGGCGTCGACGCGCTCGGGCAGCCGGGCTCCCGACTCGAAGGCCTCGTCCGCCCCCAGCCGCAGGGCCAGCGCCCGCTTCTCGGCGTGACGCCCGGTGACCCAAACCCGCATGCCGGCCGCGTGGCCCAGCGCCACCAGGGCGGTGGACACGCCCCCCGACGCCCCCTGCACCAGCATGGTCTGGCCCGGACGCAAACCTGACTTCACGAACAACATGCGATAGGCGGTGAGCCAGGCCGTGGGCAGGCAGGCCGCCTGGGCGAAGCTCAGCGCGGGCGGCTTGGGCACCACGTTGCGGGCCGGCACGATGACGTGCTCGGCGAAGGTGCCCTGGTGGCGCTCGCTGAGCAGCGACCGCTCAGGATCCAGGGTCTCGTCACCGCGCCACTCGTCCGAGCTGATCACCGAGTGCACCACCACCTCGGCGCCGTCGTCGAGCACACCGGCGGCATCGCATCCCAGGATCATGGGGAAGGCGTCGGGGTGGATCCCCACCCCGCGCAGCGTCCACAGGTCGTGCAGGTTCACGCTGGCCGCCCGCACCGCCACCCGGACCCAGCCGGGCGGCACCACCGGCTCGGGGCGCTCGCCCAGGCGCAGCGCGGCCAGGGGGTCGTCGGGGTTCGGGGCGTCGGCGTAGGCGGCGAACATGCCCGCAAACCTACGCCCCCCGGCAAACTGGGCATCTTCGGCTGTGCGTCTTCGCGCAGAACCCCGCCCAGATTCGAGAAGGGACGAGCCGACCATGCGCATCGGAGTGGTGTTCCCCCAGACCGAGCTCGGGAGCGATCCTGGAGCGGTGCGGGCCTACGCCCAGGCCGTGACCGAGCTGGGCTACGACCACCTGCTCGTGTACGACCACGTGCTGGGCGCCGACCCCGCCGTCCACACCGGTTGGGACGGCCCCTACGACGTGGACACCACCTTCCACGAGCCCTTCGTGCTGTTCGGCTTCCTGGCCGCCCTCACCCCGATCGAGCTGGTCACCGGCATCCTGATCCTCCCCCAGCGCCAGACCGCCCTGGTGGCCAAGCAGGCAGCCGAGGTCGACCTGCTCACCGGCGGCAACTTCCGCCTCGGCGTGGGCGTGGGGTGGAACCGCGTCGAGTACGACGCGCTGGGCCAGGACTTCACCACCCGCGGTGGGCGCGAGGACGAGCAGATCGGACTGCTCCGGCGCCTGTGGACCGAGCGGAGCGTGACCTTCGAGGGCGACCACGACCAGATCGTGGGCGCCGGCCTGGCTCCACTCCCGATCCAGCGTCCGATCCCCATCTGGTTGGGCTGCGCCTCGGCGCCGGCCTTCCGCCGGGCCGGGCGCCTGGCGGACGGCTGGTTCCCGATGATGTACCCGGGCCCCGAGCTGGACGCGGCCCGAGCCATCCTGGACGAGGCCGCCCGGGCCGTCGGCCGCGACCCGACCAGCATCGGCTTGGAAGGTCGACTCACCATGGGTTCGAGCCGCCCCGAGGTGGTGGCCGAACGGGTGGACGGTTGGCGAGCCGCCGGGGCCACCCACCTGACCCTCAACACCATGAAGGCGGGACTGCCCGACGTGGACGCGCACATCTCGGTCCTGGCCCGGGCCGCCGGAGCCGTCCACCTCACCCCACGCTCAAATACTGGCCGCTGAAATGCGCGAAAAGGCTCAGCCAAAGATGCCCAGTTTCGCCTAGGGGGTTGGGCCGAGGACGTACTCGCCGGTGTCGGGGGCGTGGTACCAGCCGCCCGCCGCATGGGTGCCGCCGTCCACGTGCAGCGTCTGGCCGGTCACGTAGCTCGAGAGGTCCGAGGCCAGGAACACGGCCGCGCCGGCCATCTCGTCCACGTGGCCCACCCGGTCCATGGGCACCATCGGCGCCGACTCGGGCCCGCCGGGCGGACCGCCCATGATGGCGGCCAGGCCCTCGGTCCACGTGAAGTCCGGGGCCAGGGCGTTCACCCGGATGCCGTGGGGCGCCAGCTCCAGCGCGGCCGTCTTGGTGAAGTTGATCACCCCGGCCTTGGCCGCGGCGTAGGCGGCGAAGCCCGGCGCGGCCCGCACCCCCTCGATCGAGGTCACGCTCATGATGCTGCCCGGACGACCGTCGGCCACCATGGACCGGGCCACCTGCTGGGTGCACACGATGACGTGGCGCAGGTTGGCCCGGTAGAGGGCGTCGATCCCGTTCTCCGAGGTCTCCAGCAGCGGGGCCCGGAACACCCCACCGGCGTTGTTGACCAGGATGTCCACCGGTCCCAGCCCGGACGCCGTGGTGGCCAGCGCGGCGGTCACCTGCTGGCCGTCCCGCACGTCCACGGTCAGCCCCAGGCTGGTCCCACCGGCGTCGGCCACCTCGGCCGCGGCCGCGGCCGCCGTGTCCGGGTCGCGCTCCCAGATGGCCACCCGGGCCCCGAACGCCGCCAGGCCCTTGGCGATCCCCCGCCCGATGCCCGACCCCCCGCCGGTGACCACGGCCAGCCGGCCGTCGAGGCGGGCGGCACCCGGATCGAGGGTCACACCGGCTCCGCGGCGGTGAAGACCATGGGGAAGTGGTCGATGGAGCGGATGCCGCCCGTGTAGGTCAGCGTGTGCCCGTCGGCCACCCGGTAGTCAGGGATGCGCTGATGCCACTCCCGCAGGGCCACGCGCAGCTCCAGGCGGGCCAGGTGCGAGCCCAGGCAGCGGTGGATGCCGCCCCCGAAGGCCAGGTGGCGGTTCACCTCGCGGTCCCAGCGGACCACGTCGGCGTCGGGCCACTCGGCGTCGTCCACGTTGGCCGACCCCAGCATGACCATCACCTGGTCGCCGGCGTGGACCGGGCAGCCGGCCAGCTCGGTGTCGGCCACCGCCACCCGGGCCACCCCCATGACCGGGGTCTCCCACCGCAGCAGCTCCTCCACCACCGCCGGGATGATCGACGGGTCGTCCACCAGCTGCTGGCGCTGGTCTGGGTGCTGGGCCAGGTAGGCGAACATGCAGTCGAGGGTCGAGGTGACGGTGTCGAGCCCGGCGATCAGGAACAGGAAGCTGATGTCGAGGATGTCGTTGCGGGTCAGCCGCTCGCCGTCCACCTCGGCGTCGAGGAACCGGCTGAGCAGGTCGTCGCGCCGCTTGACCTCGCGCTGGTCGAGCACGGCGTTGAAGTAGTCGTAGACCGAGTCGGCGATCTCCTTCTGGTAGGCCCGCATGACGTCGCTGCCGTAGGGGTGACCGGTGACCACCTCGGGCCGGATGATGCCGTCCTTCATCTTCAGGAAGGTGGGCAGCTCGTCGAGGGGCAGCCCCAGCAGGGTCAGGAACACCTGCGAGGGCATGGGGATGGAGAACCCGGTGGCGAAGTCCACCTCTCCCCGGTCGATGAAGGCGTCGATGAGGTCGTTGACCAGCCGGGCGACGGGCTCCTCCAGCAGGGCCATCTGCTTGGGGGCGAAGATCGGGTCGAGCAGCTTGCGGAACTTCTTGTGGTCGGGGGGATCGATCTGCAGCGGGATCATCGGCCGGTGGTTCTGGAGGTCGACCGCGTCCATGTTGGACGAGAAGGTCTCCGGGTGGCGGAAGGCCTCGTCGACCTCGGCCTTGCGGGACAGCACCACGCTGTGGCTTCCCTCCTCGAGGCGCATGACCGGCATGGACTCGCGCAGCGCCTTGAACACCGGCTGCGGGTTGGCCGCCATCTCGGAGTCCATGGCCGCGAACGGGCTGCCGCCCTCGTCGGCGGTGGGCTGGGCATCGGTCGTCTCGGCCATCGTCCCCCCTTTGCTCGGAAGCTCGTCCCGCGACTCCCCCGGAGTCGAGATAGCTGACGTCGGTGTCAGTATCCACCACCGGCGCCGCCGCGTCCCCCCGGGTGACGGATGACACTTCCGAAAGGGTTGTGTTTCGGAAATGACCCGGGCATTATCGAAACGAGAGAGTTTCGTTTCGAAAGGATTCGGTCATGGACACAGGGAGGCTCGCCAATCGGAGTGACCGGGTGGGTGACGCAGATGCCATCCACGCACGACGGTGGTGGACGCTGGCCGTGCTGTGCTTCTCGCTGCTGGTCATCGGGATGGACAACACCATCCTGAACGTGGCCCTGCCCACCATCCAGCGTGATCTGGGCGCCACCGCCAGCCAGCTCCAGTGGATCGTCGACGCCTACACCATCGTGTACGCCAGCATCCTGCTGACCACCGGTGCCCTGGGCGACCGCTTCGGCCGCAAGGGCATCCTCACGCTGGGCCTGGTCGTGTTCGGCGCGGCCTCGGTGGCCTGCGCCTTCTCCACCAGCGCCGGCGAGCTCATCGCCTTCCGGGCGCTGGCCGGCATCGGGGGCGCCATGATCATGCCCGCCACCCTGTCCATCCTGACCAACGTCTTCCCGGCCGAGGAGCGGGGCCGGGCCATCGGGATCTGGGCCGGCGTGTCGGGGATCGGCATCGTGGTCGGTCCGGTGGTCGGCGGCTGGCTCCTGGCCCACTACTTCTGGGGCTCGGTCTTCTTCGTCAACGTTCCGGTGGTCATCATCGCCCTCATCGGCAGCCACCTGTTCGTGCCCACCAGCAAGGACCCCGCCGCCCCCCGTCTCGACCCGCTGGGCACGGTCCTCGGCTCCGCCGGGTTGGGCGCGCTGCTCTACGGCGTGATCGAGGCCCCGGCGCAGGGTTGGGGCGACCCGGCCGTGCTGAGCGGCTTCGCCGCGGGGCTGGCCCTGCTGGCCGCCTTCATCGCCTGGGAGCTGCACTGCACCCACCCGATGCTCGAGGTCCGCTTCTTCCGCAACCCACGCTTCAGCGGCGCCAGCATCGCCGTCACCCTGGTCTTCTTCGCCATGTTCGGGTCGATGTACTTCCTGACCCAGTACCTGCAGTTCGTGCTCGGCTACAGCCCCATGGTGGCCGGCGCCGCCCTGATCCCCCTGGCCGGCGTGATGATGGTCATGTCGCCCAACACGGCCAAGATCACCCAGCGGGTGGGCACCAAGGTGCCCGTGGCGGCCGGCCTGGTCATCGTGGCCGCCGCCCTGGCCCTCATGTCGCGGCTGGCCGTGGGTGACAGCTACTGGTTCGTCGGCCTGGTGCTCGGCCTGCTCGGCCTGGGCATCTCCACGGCCATGGCTCCGGCCACCGAGTCCATCATGGGCTCGCTGCCGCTGGGCAAGGCCGGGGTGGGGTCGGCCATGAACGACACCACCCGCCAGGTGGGCGGCGCCCTCGGGGTGGCCGTGCTGGGCAGCCTCACCGCCGCCAGCTACCACCAGCAGATCAGCTCCTCGAGCGCGGTGGCCGCACTGCCGCCGGCCGCGGCCCACGCCGCCCAGGACTCCATCGGGGGAGCGGTCGAGGTGGCCGGACGCATGGGCGTGGCCGGGCACCAGCTGATGGCCGATGCCAGCACCGCCTTCGTGCACGGCATGTCCGTCACCCTGCTGATCGCCGCGGCGGTGGCTCTGGGGGGCGCCCTGGTGGCCCTGGTCTTCCTGCCGGCCCGCCCGCCCGACGCCGCGCCCGAGCTCGACCTGGTCGAGGAGCTGGCCGCCGACGAGATGGCGGACCGGGCCGCGGTCCACGCCGAGCTGGTCGACGCGTCGGCGTAGGCCGACGGGCACGGCTGGTGGGTGGAAGGATGGGGATCACGTCCACCTCGATGCGCACCCCGCGCCCCCCGGCAGGCTCCACGGGCGAGCACCGGGTCGCCACGCGTGGCCGGCCCCGCAGCGTCGAGGCCGACGCCGCCATCGCCCAGGCCACCCTCGACCTGCTCGTCGAGGAGGGCTACACCGGGTTGACCATGGCCGCGGTGGCCCAACGGGCCAAGGTCTCCAGCGCCACCCTGTACCGCCGCTTCGCCGACAAGGAGTCGCTGGTGGTGTCGGCGCTGGCCGAGGCCACCGAAGAGCACCGCATCGAGGACACCGGCAGCCTGGCCGGTGACGTGCGGGCCCTGCAGGAGGGCATCATCGCTCGCCTGAGCGGCCCCTTCGGCGGACTGGCCGAAGCTCTGATCGGCGAGGCCGTGCGCAACCGGGAGCTGGCCGACGCCCTGCGCGAGCGGTTCTACGACAGCTACCGCCGCGAGCTGCTGGCCATGATCGACCGGGCCGTCGAACGCGGCGAGATGCGGGCGCCGCGCGATGTGACGCTGGTGTCGAACCTGCTCATGGGGCCGCTGTACTACCGGTGGCTGGTGGCGCGCGACGAGTTCACCGACGAGCTGGTCGACGACCTGACCCCGATGCTGGTGGCCGCCCTCACCGCCGGTCCGTCGGCCTCGGCCGGCCCGGCACGCTCGCCTCGCGCCGCCGGCCGGGGACGGGGCCCTGGCACCCGCACTGGCTGATCCGGCTGCGCCGGGTGGACGGCTGACCGACGAGGCCCGCGACGGTGGACCGAGATCGGCTCAGCCGGATCAGTTCAGCCAGATCTGGCCCAGGCGCTCCACTCCGCTGGTGGCGGCATCGGTCTTGGTGCCGTCGGGCAGCGTGGTCTGGTCGAAGCCGTGGACGTTGTTGCGGGCGCCGATGGCCCACACGGTGTGGTTGAGCCACACGTACGGCAGGTCCTTGGCCAGCTGGCGGGCCACGGTGATGTAGGCCAGCTTGCGCTCGAAGGGCTTGTCGCTGGTGCGTCCCACCCGCAGGGCGGCATCGATGATCGGGTCCTGGTTGCGGGCCATGTTCAGCGCCAGCGGGGGCTTGGTGTTGGCGCCGTTCCACCAGATCGAGTCGCCGTCAGGGTCCTGGTTGCCGAACTGGCGCCAGATGTTGGCCTGGTAGCTGCCCGAGATGGCGTTGGAGATGAGGGTGGCCTCCTCGGTGGTGACCACGCTCACCTGCATGCCGGCCAGGCCCCACTGGCTCTGGAGGATCTGACAGGTCTTCTCCACCGTCGTGTCGGTGGTGCACGAGAGGGTGAACTTGATGGGCCCGTGCTGGGCTTGGTACGCCGCCACCAGCGACTTGGCCTTGGCCAGGTCGTAGCCCGGGTAGCCGGTCTTGACGTACCACTTCGAGCCCGGGGCGAACGGGCCGTCCGCCAGCGTCTGGGGGTTGACGCCCACCGCGGCCGCCCAGCTCTTGGTGTCGGTGGCGTAGGCCAGGGCCTGGCGCACCGAGAGGTCGTTGAGCGGGGCCACGGTCGTGTTCAACATGACCATGGCCTCGTCGGTCTCGCCCCGGGAGTACACCATCTGGATCTGGCCGCTGGCCGCGGCGGTGACCATCTTGTTCTGGATGAGGTTGGCGCTGGTCTCGATCATGTCCAGATCCCCGCTCACCAGGCTGTCGTACATCGTGTCGCTCTCGGGGATCGGCTTGAAGGTGATCTGGTCCAGGTACGGCAGGCCCTTGCGCCAGTAGGTCGCGTTCTTCTTGACCACGAACGAGTCGTTCGGCGTCCACGACGAGAACACGAAGGGACCGGTGCCGACCGGGTGGGACACGTCGTTGGCGTTGAGCTGCGCCGGGGCCGCCACCAGGCCCACCTGGCTGGTCAGGATGGCCGGGAAGGCGGTCCAGGGCAGGCTCATGTGCACGGCCACGGTGAGCGGCCCGATCACGGTCGTGCCGGTCACGGGACCGAAGGCGGTGCCGGTGAGGGCGGACGCCTTGACCGCGTCGAGGTCCTGCTTGAGGGCGGCGGCGTCGAGCGCCTCACCGTCGTGGAACTTGATGCCGGACCGCAGCTCGATGTTCCAGGTCGTGTAGTCGGCGCTGTGCGTGATCGACTGGGCCAGGTAGGGCTTGACGTCGTAGGTGGAGTCCCAGGCCGCCAGCGGGTCGAAGACCGTGCTGGCCTCGGTCAGGGCAGGTTGGCTCAGCCGCGACGCGGTGGGGTTCCACCCGTCGGACTCGCCCTCCACGCCGTACACGATGGCGCCGCCCATCTTGGGAGTACCGGCCGGGCTGAGCACGTCCTTGTAGACCGGCGCGGCCACCGTGCTGGCCGCGGTCGTGCCCGAGGTCTTGGCCGCGGGGCTGCTGGACGACCCGCAGGCGGCGGCCACCAGCACCATGGCCAGGCCGAGAGCCAGCGTTGCGGTTGCGGATCTGTGGGCGCGCATCGAGAACCCCCCCGGGCGTCGAAGGAGAGCGGCGGACCACGGGCTCGCCGCCTCGAACCGAACTCCTTGCCCTATCAATCGGTCGACCAGGCCCGACCTTTAGGACGCGGCGCGAACTCGCGCCTCGGGAACCTCGAAGTCGAACAGGCGCGCCGCATTGCGCCAGCAGATGCCGTCGACCTCGTCGGAGGGCAGGTCGGCCAGAGCGGCCTCGGCCCGAGCGGCGGTGTCGGGCCAGGTGGAGTCGGCGTGGGGGTAGTCGCTCTCCACCACGATGTGGTCGACCCCGATGTGGTGGCGCAGCACCAGGGACGAGGTGAGGTCGATGACCCCGAACCAGAAGGCGCGGCGCAGGGCGTCGGTGGGGTGGATCGACCGGTCCGGCCAGGCGGCCTGGTCGGGGGCGGCCCCGCTGGCCGAGTGGTCCATCACGTAGTCGACGCGGTTGATCAGCATCGGCACCCAGTCGATGCCCGACTCGGCCAGGCAGATGCGCAGCTGCGGGAAGCGCAACGGCACACCTGACCAGAGCCAATCGGCGCAGGTGACCAGGGCGTTGACCGGGAACAACGTGGTCAGCAGCTCGAGCGGGGCGTAGGGCGACCGGGAGGCGGACCACCCCGACGACGCGCAGTGGAGGCACACCACGGTGCCCGTCTCCTCGCAGGCGGCCAGGAAGGGATCCCAGTGGCGGGTGTGCAGCGACGGCAGGCCCAGGTCGACCGGTTGCTCGAGGAAGCTCACGGCCCGGAAGCCCCGCTCGGCGTTGCGCCGGACCTCGGCCGCGGCGATCTCGGGGTCGGACAGCCAGGGCAGCTGGAGGGGGATGAACCGACCGGTCCTCGGCCCGACCCACTCCTCCAGGTGCCAGTCGTTCCAGGCCCGCACGCAGGCCAGGCCCAGGTCGGGGTCCGAGCAGCGGGAGAAGTTCGATCCGGCGAAGCCGGCGATGAGCGACGGGTAGTGCAACGAGGCCCACACCCCGTCCAGGTCCATGTCGGCCAGGCGGGCCTCGGGGTCCCAGCAGCCGGCGCGCATGTCGGAGAAGTTGGCTGGCTCCATGGACCACTCGTCGCTCGGACGGCCGACCACGGCGTTGAGCCCGATCTGGGGATGGCGACGACCGTCGAACAGCCAGGCCTCGGTGCCGTCGTCGGCCACCTCGATGCGGGGCGCGGCGTCGGCCAGGGCCGCCGGCATCCGCCCCTCGAACAGGTGCGCCGGCTCGACCAGGTGGTCGTCGACCGAGACGATCACGACCGCACGCGCACGGCTCGGGTGTCGCGCCCGGCCCGCAGCACGGTTCCCGGGCGAGCCGGCCCCATCCGGCCGTCAGCCACCACCTCGACGCCGTTGACCAGCACGTGGTCGACCCCGGTGGCGCCGCCGTAGAGGCGCCAGCCACCGGCCGGCAGGTCGACCCTGCTGACCACGGGTTCGGGACCGATCCGGGCCGGGTCGATCACCACCACGTCGGCGTGGGCGCCGGGCACCAGGCGTCCCCGGTCGATCAGCCCGTAGAGCCGGGCCGGCGCGTCGGTCATCAGTGCGATGGCCTCCTCCCAGCTGAGCAGGCCCAGGTCGACCACGGCGCGGCGCAACAGCACCGTCGGGTAGTTGAAGGTGGCCAGGAAGTCGAGGTGGGCGCCGGCGTCGGAAGCGCCGATGATGGCCCGGGGGTCTCGCCACACCCCCACCCGGGCCTGCCAGTCGGCCTGGCTGTCGCCGTAGGGCGGGAACGAGAACCCGGTGCGCAGGTCGTTGTCGACGGCGATGTCGCACAGGGCGTCGAACGGCTCGACCCCGAGCTGGGCGGCGACGTCGGCCACCGTGCGTCCTTCGTAGGGCTTGGTCGACTCGCTGGTGCACTCGGTGAGCACGTACTGGCCGAAGTTGGCCAGGCCGAGCTGGGCCTCGCCGGCTGTCTCGAGCAGCGCCCGGCGGGCCTCGGGCGACGCCAGCCGAGCCAGGCGCTGGGCATGGGGCTCGGTCATGGGACCCTGCCACCCGGGGATGGTGTCGAGCAGGAACCCGGAGGCGAAGCTCAGCCGCGGGCGCACGGACATGGGGATGGTCAGGCCCAGCACCCGCCCGCCCCGGTCGCGGGCCCGATCCGAGGCAGAGAGCTGGGTCTCGACCTTGTCGGCCATACCGGCCAGCACCACCAGCACGTTCCAGTTGAGCGGCCGGTCAGCGGCGGCCGACATCCGCCCCATGAGGTCGCCCTCGGCGTCGGTGAAGTCGCCCAGGCCCGGGATGAACTCGAGGGCCGAGCTGGGATGGCGACCGACCTCGTCGCACAGCGCCAGCAGCTCGGCCTCGTCGGCCCAGCGCGACGGCACGGGCTGGCCGTCGCCGTCGAGGTGGGTGGGCGCCCACGACGACGAGAAGCCCAGCGCGCCGGCCTCGAGGCTCTCGGCCAGCAGGCGGCGCATGTCGTCCACCTCGTCGGACCGGGCGGCCCGCTCGTTGGCGGCCCCGCCCATCACCACCCGACGGATGGCGGAGTGCCCGGCCAGCGCCCCCAGGTTGGGGGCCACCGTGCCCTCCAGGCGGTCCAGGTAGGAGGCGAACGTCGTCCACCCCCAGTCGGTGGCCGCGGCCAGCGAGTCGAGTGGCATGCCCTCCACCCGGGCCAGCATCCGCATGAGGTACTCGGCCTCGGGCTCGACCAGCGGGGCGACCGAGAAGCCGCAGTTGCCGGCGATGGCCGTGGTGACCCCGTGCAGCGGCGACGGCGACAGCGACGGATCCCAGAAGGCCTGGATGTCGTAGTGGGTGTGCAGGTCGACGAAGCCCGGGCACACGATGCAGCCGTCGGCCTCGATGGTGCGCGCCGCCGTGCCGTCGAGGTGGTCGGCCACCTCGACCACCCGGCCCGACTCGATGGCCACGTCGGCCCGACGCCCGGGCGCGCCGGTGCCGTCGACCACCAGGCCGCCGCGGATGTGGACGTCGTGGCTCATGGCTACCCCCGTCCGGACCCTAGCCCTCCACCCGGCCCCAACGCCGTCCGCGTACATGACCCGCCCGGAGATCAGCGCTCCGGTTCAGGGGTCCGGTTCAGCCGCTGACCAGTCGAACTCGTCGATCACGCCTTCGTGGCGTTCTTTGATTGGAAGGATTGGAGCGGACGACGGGATTCGAACCCGCGACCCCAACCTTGGCAAGGTTGTGCTCTACCAACTGAGCCACGTCCGCGTGGGTCGACCACCATACCAAGTCCCCAGCGGGCGGCGAAAGGCGACGGCGGGCTCAGCCCTCCAGCTCGGTGACCCGAGCCCGCACCAGCTGGGCCATCTCCTGCGCCAGGGGACGGTCGATGATGAAGCTGAACGTCACGCTCTGGCCGTCGGTGATGAAGATGAGCGAGGCGGTGCGGTCGTCCTGCCAGCCCTGCACGACCAGGTCGGCGGTCAGCGGGACGGTGCGGACCTCGGGCACCCACTCGTGCTCGTTGACCAGCACGAGGCGCTGGTTGGTCAACGCGGCCACGCCCGCCTGGTTCTGGTAGCGCCCACCCACCAGTGACTCCACGACCTCGTCGGGCGCCAACACCATCGACAGGATGCCGAGGGAGATGCGCCCCGTGCGCAGGGCCGCCGCCGACAGGCGCTGCGAGGCCGGACCCAACTGATAGGGGTCCACGATGCCGGCTGGGGCCGTGGGCTCGGCCGGCGCCATCGAGGTCGGTGGCGGGGGCGGTGGTTCGGCGATCGTGGCGGTCGACGCACCACCGTTGGTGGCCGCCGCCGCCGGCTCGGCCGACGGGGTCGGCCAGGCCGCGGTGCCGCTGACCACGGCGGCCGCCGCCACCTGCGGGGCCTCGATGGGAGGTGGTGGGGGCGGGGCCAGCACCGGAGGCGGGTGCACCCGGGACTGGGGCACGACGACCGGTGGGGGCGGCGGCAGCGGCTCGGGCGCGGGTGCCGGGGGCGCCATCACGAAGCCGGACGGCACGTCGGTGTCCTCGTCCGGGGTCTCGATGGCGGCGACGGGTGATTCCAGGAGCGCGGCCACGCCCGCGGTGTCGGGCGCGGGCTCCGGCCCGGACTCCAACTCCGCCTCGGCCTCGTCCGCCG
This sequence comes from uncultured Microthrixaceae bacterium, assembly GCA_963785815.1. Classification (GTDB taxonomy): domain Bacteria; phylum Actinomycetota; class Acidimicrobiia; order Acidimicrobiales; family Acidimicrobilacustridaceae; genus UBA4742. The sequence continues at coordinate 797,558 of CAWAWN010000003.1, read as the reverse complement.
GCTCGGGAGCGGGTGGCGGCGGCGGGGGCGGGGGCGGCACCTGGGCCACCGTCTCCGGCTCCGGCTCGACCTCCGCCACCGGCTCCGGCACAGTCTCAACCTCCGCCACCGACTCCGGCTCGGGCTCCGGCTCGACCTCGGCCACCGACTCCGGCTCGGGCTCCGGCTCCGGCTCCGGCTCCGGCTCCGGCTCCGGCTCCGGCTCCGGCACAGTCTCAACCTCCGCCACCGGCTCCGACTCCGGCTCCGGCTCCGGCTCGACCTCCGACTCCGGCTCCGGCTCCGGCTCGGGCTCGGCCACCGGCTCCGGCTCGGGCTCGGGCTCGACCTCCGCCACCGGCTCGGGCTCGACCTCCGGCTCCGGCTCCGGCTCGACCTCCGGCTCCGGCTCGACCTCCGCCACCGACTCCGGCTCCGGCTCCGACTCCGGCTCCGGCTCCGGCTCCGGCTCCGGCTCGGGCTCGACCTCCGCCACCGGCTCGGGCTCGGGCTCGACCACCGGCTCCGGCTCCGGCTCGACCTCAGCCACCGACTCCGACTCCGGCTCCGGCTCCGGCTCCGACTCGACCTCAGCCACCGACTCCGACTCCGACTCCGGCTCGGGCTCGACCTCAGCCACCGACTCCGACTCCGACTCCGGCTCGGGCTCGACCTCAGCCAGCGGTTCCGGCTCGGGGGCCGGTGGGGGCGGCGGCGGGGGCGGGGGCGGCGGCGGTGGCACCGACTCGTCGATGGGCACGAGGCGCGTCCCGCACGACACGCAGAACTTGGAGGTGTCCGGGTTCTCGCCCCCGCATGCGTCACACGTCATCGTTCACCTTCCTTGCTGGAGCCCCTCGCCCCAGCGGGCGCGACCGGCAGTCGTCCGGTCCGCATCGGCCGGTCCTGTCCTCATCGGCCGATTCTGGCTGAGCCTTAGCCTGCGGCGCCCGCCTGGCGGACCCAGGACTGCTCCTCGACGCTGAGGTCGAGTTGGGCGATCTGGGCCCGCCCGGCCGGCGACATCTTGGCCAGCGTCTTGCCCAGCACCTCGAGCGCCTTGGGCTCGCCCAGCTGGTGGCCGAGGTCGCCCAGCTGGGTCTCGAGGAAGGTGAGGCACAGGGCGTCCTCGTGCACCTGCACGGCCGGGTCGGTCCGCAGGTGCGCCTTGCGGATGATCTGGCCCACCCGGTCGGCGGTCTCCGGCGGGTACCCGACCCGGCCCAGGATCTCGGCCACATCGGCTGCGTGACGGGCCTGGAGCTGGGTGCGCCAGGCCAGGTAGCCGCGGCGGCCCTCGGGGAACGTGGCGCGGGGCACCCTCCAGCGCCGCAGGTGGTGGGCCCGGGCAGCCAACAGCTGGGCCTCGTCGGCCTCGGGATCGAGGCGCCGCACCCACGCCGTCATCATCTCCGCGTGCACCAGCTCCTTGGGGCGTGACACACCATCGACGACGACGCGGTTCGGGTCGACGGCGTTGGCCCGGTCGATGGCGGCCACGGCCGCATCGAACCGCTCGGATCCACCCCCCACCCCGGCGCCCGACCTGCCGTCAGGTCGTCGAGGCGTCGTCGCCGCCGGGCCGTAGGTCGATCCGCAGGACGAGGATCCCGTCCTCCAGGCTGGCCTGGGCGTCGCCGATGATGGCGAAGTCCTGGTAGTCGTTCTGCGCCTGCTGGATGAACTTCGTGCGCTCCTCACCCGCCACCGGCGGGAGTGGACGGTTGCGCACGGCGTGGGCCCGGTCGCGGAACCGGCCCAGCATGGCGTCGAGGTCGAGGCCGTCAGCCACGGTCGTCGCCGAGGTCGATCACGTCGGGCGGCGGGGCCTGATAGGGCGCGGCCGACGCCGGGTCGGCGCTCGCCGGGGTCACCGACCCACCTTGCTGCAGGTCCTCGAGCGTGACGATCTTGAGCGGGGTCCGCCACAGCTCGTCCAACCCGTCGCCGTCGGCGGCCACCTTGGGCTCGTCGCGGCTGGGCCACAGCACGCGGGCGATCTGCTCAGCTTCCTCCTCGGGCGTGGGGGCGAGGACCGGGACCGCGTCGGGAGCCACGGGCGACGGCTCCGACTCCCCCACGACCGGCCGGCCGCCGGTGCCGTCCCCCGCGTCGCCCCGCTCGGCTGCGGCGCTGGCCAGGGCGGCCGACAAGCCGACGGCCGGGCCCAGGATGCGGACCCCGGCCTGTGGATCGGGGGTGACCCCGCCCAGTCCGGCTCCGTCGCCCGCCACCACCGGCGGCGTCGGCGGGACGACCGGCGGAACCAGGGAGTGCAGCCCCGGATCGGGATCGGGCGCCACGATCGGGTCCGTGGCCACCGCCGCGGTGGGGATGGCGGCCGCCCCGTCGGCCGGCACCACCGGCACCGGTGCGGTGGGCGGCCCCGAGACGTCGAGCCCGGCCAGGGATTCGAGGGCGGACGGCGAGACCGCCGTCACCACCACCGGGCGCGTGCGGCGCCAGTACAGGTAGGTCAGCACCAGGATGGCCCCCCCCACCCCCAGCAGGCCGATCACCACGATCGACAGCTTGGCGCTGTCGGACAGCCCACCCGACGAGCTCGCCTTCGACTTGGTGGTGGTGGTCGTGCTGGCCGGGTTGCTCAACGCCGGCGCGCTCACCGACGAGCTGGTGGGCAGCGAGGTCGACGTGGTGGCCAAGGTTGTGGTCGTGGTTACCGCCGTGGTGGTGGAGGAGGGCCGGACCGTCGTGGTGGTGTGCGGCCGAGTGGTCGGAGGGGCCGTCGTGGGGGCCGCCGTGGTCGGCGGCAACGTCGTGGGCGGCAACGTGGTCGGCGGCAACGTGGTCGGCGTGGTCGTGGGCGTCGTGTCGGTCGTGTCGGGATCGGTGACCTGGGTGGGCGCGTTGGTGGCCCGCGCCACCGCCGCGTGGGGGACGACCAGGGCGCCGAGCGCGAGGGCGATGGCCGCCGCCGCCACCAGGATTCGCACCTCGACCCGACCCACTCTGGACATGTGGGGCCAGAATAGGCCGTCCGACCCGGGCCGACGAGACGCGCTCCCGCCGGCTGCGGCTCGCGCTCAGGCCTGGTGGCGGGGGCAGGAGTAGGTCGTGCGACCGCCGATGGTCCGGCGCAGCAGCGGCGTACCGTCTCGGGGGCACACGCCGTCGGGCCGTCGCTGGTCCTGCAGGTCGCCGGTGTGGGACCCACCTCGCCGCGTCAGCTCCACCAGCGTGGCCCGCAGGTGGCGCTGCAGTCGGCGCACCTCGGCGCCCGACAGCGAGCCCGCCGGTCGGGCCGGGTCGAGCCCCGCCCGCCACAGCACCTCGTCGGCCAGCAGGTTGCCCACCCCGGCCAGGCGGCCCTGGTCGAGCAGCCGGGCCTTCAGGGGCGCGGTGCTGGTCCCCAACAGGTCGCGCAGCTGCGCCACGGTGACCACCGAGGCGTCGAGGCCCAGGCGGGCCTCGTCAGGATCCAGCTCGACCCCACCCAGCCGCCGCGGGTCCCGCACGATCAACGACCCGTGGCCCGCGAAGTGCACCCCCAAGCGGTCCCACCGCGGATCGCTCAGGTCGCGGGTGTACTCGAGGCGGGCGATGGCGGGGACGCCGTCGACGAACAGGGCACCGGTCATGCCGAAGCGCACCCCGAGGGTCGGGCCGTCGACCACGTCGAGCAGGAGCAGCTTGCCGATCCGCCGAGCCGCCTCGAAGGACCGGCCGACCAGCGCCCCCGTCACCCCCGCGGCGTCGAGGCCCCGCTTGAGGAACCACGGGTCGGGGGCGTCCACCCCCACGATGGCTCGGCCGATGGTGGAGGCGGCCAGCTGGCGGTACTGCTCCACCTCCAACATCTCGGGCATGGGGGGACGCTAGGCGGCGATCAATATCTTCCGATCACCTCGGCGTCGAGGGCGTGGACGAACACGGGGCCTTCGGGCTCGGGCGGGGCGTCCACGGGCTCAGGGGTGGCCTCGTCCCCCGACGCCGTCCAGGCCGGCGCCACCGGCCCGATGGCGTCGGCCCGATCGCGCTGGCGCTCGTGGATAACCCCCAGCAGGCGCACGAGCAGCACGGCGGCGAACACGACCAGCGCCTGGGATCCGGCCAGCAGCAGGTAGCCCATCCGGGCCTGGTGGACACCGGTGGCGGTGGTGGGCGGCAACGTTCCGGCCAGCGAGAGCTGGAGCTCGGTGAGCACCACCGCCGGCAGCCCGACCCAGGTGCAGATCCACCACAGCAGGTGGGTGGTGGGCGCCGGCGTGCGCCGCCAGCCACCGACGCCCGGGGCGTAGGGCACCACCGACGGGTCCGAGGCTCGCCAGGTGTCATCCAGGATCTGCTTGGGCACGACCAGGTTGACGCCCGGGATGATCCAACCCAGCACGGCCCACCGGCGCGGGAACCGCAGGTCCACGACGTTGAGCGGGGTCAGGTTGCGATACGCCCGCCGGGTCCAGCCGATGATCAGCAGGGTGGCGAAGGCGATCAGCGCCAGCTGGAGCGCGGCCAGGTTGCCCGACCACGACTGCAGCTCGGACCAGTTGGGGCGAGGTCCGTTCGACCCCAGCAACGGCACCCAGCCGCCCAGGGCCTGGTCCACCAGCAGGCTGTTGGCCACCACTGCCACCGAGACGAGCGCCACCAGGCCCAGGACCATCCGCAGCCCCGCGGTCCACAGAGCCATCGGGCGGTACCAGTCGTCGCCCTGCGGGCCCGGGGCGGTCCACACCCCGACCGTCCGACCCGGGGGCGGGAGCGGTCGCAGGCCAGCCACGTCGATGCCACAGGCCCGGCAGTAGTGGTCCGAGGCGCGGATGCCGTCGCCGCAGCGCGGACAGGGCCGGCGGCCGGGTTCCACCACCCGGGCCACCAGCATCGGGCCCGGCTCGCGCTCGGGCGGACCGAACTTGGGGTGGTGCTTGCCACCGATGTTGGGCAGGCAGCAGGCCGGGCAGAAACGATCGCCTACGTCGATGACCGCACCGCAGCTCGCGCACTCCATGCCCGAGCTATCGGACGATCCCGCCCCCACCCTGAGAGAAAATTGAGTCGAACGGCCTACGCGAGACCGGGAACGCTCAGCCTGCGGCCACCGCCAGCGCGTGCGCGAAGTCGGCCACCACGTCGTCGCCGTGCTCGAGCCCCACCGAGACGCGCACGGTGCCCGGGCCGATGCCGTTGGCCGCCAGCTCGTCCGGGGTGAGGCTGACGTGGGTGGTCGACGCCGGATGGGTCACCAGGGTCTCGGGACCCCCGAGCGACGTGGCCAGCTGGGCCACCCTGGTCGCCTCCACGAAGCGCCGGCCCGCCTCCAGGCCCCCGTGGAGGTCGATGGTCAACAGGCCCCCGGTCAACGCCATCTGCCGGCAGGCCAGCTCGTGTTGGGGGTGCGAGGCCAGCCCCGGGTAGCAGACGGTGGCTACCCCCGGGTGGTCCTCGAGGAACTGCGCCAGCTGCATGGCCGACTCGGTCTGGCGTTGCAGGCGCACCCCGAGGGTGCGCAGGCCCCGCAGCCCGTTCATGGCGTCGAAGGGTGACGCGTTCGCCCCCTGGAGCACGGCGAAGCTCCAGAGCCACTCGACCAGCTCGCTGCTGCCGGCCACCACCCCGAGGGTGGCGTCGTTGTGCCCGGCGATGGCCTTGGTGGCCGAGTGGACCACCAGGTCGACGCCGTGGTCGAGGGGCCGCTGGGCCAGCGGCGTGGCGAAGGTGGAGTCGACCACCGTGATGGGCCCGGCGATGGCGCCCACCTCGTCGAGGTCGACCAGGTCGAGGCGCGGGTTGGCCGGCGTCTCGGCCAGCACCAGCGTCGTCTGGCCCGGCCGCACCGCGGCGGTGAGGGCGCCGGGCTCGGTGCCGTCCACGAAGGTGACCTCGATCCCGAAGCGCGGGCAGGCCGTCTGGAGCAGCAGCTGGGTGCCGGCGTAGAGCTGGCGCTGGGCCACGACGTGGTCGCCCTTTGAGCACAGGCCGAGCAAGACGGCTGAGATCGCTCCCATGCCCGAGGCGAAGGCCCGGGCGCTCTGCGCTCCCTCCAGGTCGGCGATGGCGTCCTCGAACCCGCACACCGTGGGGTTGCCGTACCGGCTGTAGAAGCGGTTGGGACCGGCCATGGTGGCCATGCGCCGGCCCTCGTCCACCGTGGGGGTGACGAAGGTGGTGGTGGCCCACAGGATGGGGGCCAGGGCGGTGTCGTTGTCGGCCCGTCCGGCTCGGATGGCACACGTTCTCGGCGTGCAGGGGCCGGCCGGCGTCAACGGAGCCGGCATCGTCGCCGGCGCGGTCAGGTCGGGGCTCAGTCATGGTGCTTGTCCACCTCGGCGAGGAAGTCGGCGAGCGGTCGGCCCACCTGGTCGATCTCGAGCAGGAACCCGTCGTGGCCGTCCGGGCTGTCGATGACGTGGTACTGGCAGGGGGTGCCCTGGGTGGCCAGCAGGTCGCGCAGGTGCTCCTGCTGGGACGGCGGGTACAGGACGTCGGAGCTGATGGACATGACCAGGCAGGGCGCGGCCAGGCGGCGCAGCCCGGCCTCGACCCCGCCTCGCCCGCGACCCACATCGTGGAGGTCCATGGCCCGGTTGATGATCAGGTACGAGTTGGCGTCGAAGCGACGCACCAGCTTGGCTCCCTGGTAGTCGAGGTAGCCCTCGACGTCGAAGCGCTGCCACAGGGTGAAGCGGTCGTCCATGGGGTCGACCCAGCCCCGGCCGAACTTCTGGTCGAACACGTCGGCGCTGCGGTAGGTGATCTGGGCCAGCTCTCGGGCCAGGGCCAGCCCCTGGTGGGGGCCCTCGCCCGGGCCGGCGTCGTAGTAGTCGCCACCGCGCCACGCCGGGTCGAGCACCACTGCGTTGCGCCCGATGGCGCTCCAGGCGATCTGCTGGGCGCTGGCCGCGACCGTGGTGGCGATGGACACGATGGCCCGGGCCCGGCGCGGGTACATGATCCCCCACTCGAGCGCCTGCATCCCGCCCATCGAGCCGCCCACCACCGCCATCCACTGAGCGATGCCCAGGTGGTCGGCCACCGCCGCCTGGGTGCGCACCATGTCGCGGATGGTGACCACCGGGAACCGCGAGCCATAGGGCGTACCGGTGGCCGGGTCGGTCGAGGCCGGCCCGGTCGTGCCCTGGCACCCCCCGAGCACGTTCACGCACACCAGGAAGTACCGGTCGGTGTCGAGCGGGCGACCCGGACCGATGAGACCCTCCCACCAACCGGGCGAGGGGTGGCCCGGCCCGCTCGGGCCGGCGGCGTGGGAGTCGCCGGTCAGGGCGTGGCACACCAGCACGGCGTTGGAGGCGGTGGCGTCCAGCGTGCCCCAGGTCTCGTAGGCCAGGTCGATGGCGCGCAGGGTGGACCCGCCGTCGAGGGCGAAGGGCCGATCGTCGGCGATGCGCACGAACCGGCGCCGACCGACCGGATCACCGACACGCCACGCGCCGCTGGCCGGCAGGGCGTCGGCGCTCAGCGGCGCTCGGCTCGTGGGTTGGTCCATCGTCGTCACTCCGACCCGGGGTCGCTTGCGGTGGGACGGACGGATGCCGGAATGGCGGGCCCGTGGGCCCGGACACTTCGTTGCCTCCCACCGGCGAGCCGATGTCGGACCACATCCCCACCACCGCAGCTTCGCGGGGCGGGATGGCACCTTGGGTGTCCGTCCCAGGTTGCCGGACCTGGCTGTCCAGGCCGCTCGTGATGTCGACTCCAGCAAAGTCGATGGGCGGCGTCGCCGTCAAGCGTTCTCGTGGTCGGCCGCGAAGGCCCGAGCCTGCTCCAGGCCGACGAGGTCGGTGAAGGCGTCGAAGGAGGTGAGCCCGTGGAGGTGGTCGCGCAGGGTCCCTGAGCGGGCCAGCCGGTCGTAGGCCTGGTCCAGCGCGGCGGTGGCCGCCAGCAGACCCGACAACGGCGAGACGATGAGGTCGAAGCCCAGCTCGCCCAGCTCGGTGGGGGTGAGCAGCGGCGTGCGGCCGGCTTCGACCATGTTGGCCACCAACGTCACCGAGGGCAGGGCCTGGCCGATCCGGGCCAGCTCGTCGATCGATTCGGGGGCCTCCACGAACACGGCGTCGACACCCAGGTCGGCGGCCGCCCGCGCCCGCTCGAGGGCCTCGTCCAGGCCCAGCGGGGCGCGGGCGTCGGTGCGGGCGGTCAGGTGGATGTGCTGGCGGTGGCGCACCACGGCCCGGAGCTTGGCCAGCCAGTCCTGGCGCGACACCACCTCCTTGCCGGCCATGTGGCCGCAGCGCTTGGGCCAGACCTGGTCCTCCACGAACATCCCGGCGGCACCCGCCGCCTCCCACAGCTCCACCGTGCGAGCCGTGCTCAGGGCGTCGCCGTAGCCCGTGTCGGCGTCGACCACCACCGCCGTGTCGGGCACCGCGGCACAAACCCGGCGGGCCACGTCGGCCATCTCGGTCTGGGTCACCAAGCCGATGTCGGGTTGGCCCAGCAGCGTGCCGGCCACCGCGAACCCGGACACGAACAGCACCTCGAAGCCGGACCGGACGGCCAGCAGGGCCGACAGCGCATCCCACACGCCGGGCATGAGGACCGGGACCACCTGCCCGTCGGGGTCGGTGGGGGCCAGCCGGGTGCGCAACACGTCTCCGTCCACGCCTCGACGCTAGTGCCCCGCCCCTCGGGACCAGCCCGGAGGGGTCACCGCCACGGGGGCAACCGATCCACCCACCACCGCTGGATCGTCGACCCCGACCGGTAGGCGTCGGTCATGGCCTCACCCAGGGCCACCAGGCTGGTGTGCCACCCCTCCGGGTCGCCCCGGTCGGCCCGGCGCTGGGCGTCGGCGGCCAGACGCGCCCCCTCTCGCCAGGCCTGCTCGTCCACGGGTAGGGGCAGCTCCAGCACCTGGGCGGCCGAGAGCTTGACCGCGTCGCGCGACAGCGCCGCGCCCCGGTGGTGGGCCAGGGCCCAGGCGCTGATGGCCGGCGCGGCGAGCACGGCAGCGATGGCCCACAGGTCGTCTGCATCCGGCCCGCCGGGCCCACCGGCCCCACGAGGGGTCACGGCGATGGCGGGCACCGACGGCCACCACGTGCCGGCCGTGTCCACCAGTGGCTCGAGCACTCGGGTCTGGGTGGCCAGCACGACCTTGGGCACCAGGCGGGCCGTGCCCCAGCGGGCCAGGGCGGGGTCGGCCGCCGCCAACGACTCGAGGTCGACCGCCGGCGCCGTCCAGCGGTGGCCGGCGAAGCGAACCGACGCCGCGCCCCAGCGCCCGTGGAGCGGATCGATCGACCCGACCGTCAGCAGCCGAGCCCAGCGCGGGCCATCAGGGTGGTCGAGCGCGCTGGTCTGCTCGCGCACGTGGGGGGCCACGCCGTAGAACTGGTCGCGGAAGCCGGCCGTGGCCTCGACCCGTGATCCCAGCCGCTCGGCCCGCGCCATCCGGGTGATCACGCGACCCGACGCCGCGCCAGAGCGGTCGAGCAGCCCGCTCCACGAGGCGGCGGGGCGGGAGCGGGCCGGAGCCGGCGCGGCCGCCACCGGCTCGAAGTCGGGCCCGTACCAGCGTCGCACCCGCCTCGGGCGGGCGCCTCGGGCCAGGATGGGGGCGCACACGTCCACTCCGGCGTCGAACACGTGGGTGCCCGGCCACCAGAACCCCACCAGCGTGGCCTCAGCCCGGGCCGCAGCCCGGGCCGGGCCGGCGTCGCGGGCAGCCAGCAACGACTCGGGCACGATCAGGGCCTGGCGGCCCCCAGGCGCCAACCAGCCGACGGTCTCGGCCAGGAACAGGGCGGCGGCATCCGCGTAGGGCGCCACGGGATCGCCCAACCGGGCCCGCAGCTGCCGGGCCGCGGCCGCCGGTCGGGCCGTGGCCCGACCGAGCTGGTTGAGGAACGGCGGGTTGCCCACCACCAGGTCGAAACCCGCCGCCGGAGCGTCGGGCCACACCGCTCGACCGTCGGCCAGGCTGTCGCCCACCACCACGTGGACGGCCCGGGTGGCGGCACCGACCTCGCCCGCCCACCTCTCGAGGGCGGCGCGGGAGACCGACACCGCCTCCGGGTCGACGTCGGCCCCCCAGATGAGATCGGCCACCACGGTGGCCCGGTCGTGGCCGGCGCGCTCGAGGATCCGGGCCGCGGCCAGCACGAAGGCGCCACCACCCACGCTGGGATCGCACACCGTGGGACCGCGGGGCGGGGCCAGCTCCAGGCCGTCGACGGCTCGATCGATCAGGCCCGCAGCGATGGCCGACGGGGTGTAGTACGTCCCGGTGCGGTGGCGCTGGTGGCGCGCCAGGCCCTGCTCGTAGGCGGGGCCGAGCTCGTCCGGGAGCAGGCCGGCCGGGTCTGGATCAGCGGACGGCACCAGCCCAGTCTGGCGCGGGGACCCGCGCCGACCGGGCTGGCGATCAGATCTGGATGGTGCAGCTGTAGGCGCCGTAGCCCGACAGCACACCCGAGATGACGACCTTGCCGTCGAAGCCGTGGGCCACCACCGACACGCTGGCCGAGCCGTTGCCGGCCACGGTGCCGTCGGTGGGCGACACGCTGACCTGGGCGACGTTGCTGGTCAGGTGGAACTGGCCGGGCTGGCCCCCGGAGTTGTGCAGGGAGATGGTGGCGCTGCCGCGGCCGGTGGGGCAGTCGGCGGTCACGTGGGCCGGGGTGAGCGGCGGCTGGGTCACCGTGACCGTCACCGGCACCGAGGTCGGGGTCACCGGCTTGGCCGTGGTGCTGGTGTTGGCGGCGGTGGTCGTGGTGTTGGCCGCCGTGGTGGTGGTCACCTCACCAGTGGTCGACGTGCTCGCCTCGGACGTGGTGGTCGACTCCTCGCTGGTCGAGGTGGTCGACTCCTTGGCTGTGGTGGTGGTGATGTCGGTGGCCGCCGTCTTCACCTTGTTGCTGCTGCCGCCACCCAGGGCCAGCACGCCCACCACCAGCAGCACGATGACCGCGGCCACGCCGGCCAGGATCAGGCCGGTGCGCTTGCCGTTGCCTCCGCGGCTGGAGCCCTCGGCCGAGTCGCTCTGCACGCCGTAGGCCACCGCCGCCGGCGCGGCCACCGCGGCGGCGGCCAGCCCAGCCCCACCGGTCTCCGCGGCCTCGCCGGTCTCCGCGGCCTCGCCGGTCTCCGCGGCCTCCGCGGCCTCGCCAGTCCCAGCGGCCTCCGCGGCCTCGCCAGTCCCAGCAGCCTCCGCGGTCTCGCCGCTGTCCGCGGCCTCACCAACGACCGTGGCGGCTGCCACCTCTTCCGCAGCCACGGGCGCGACGTCGTCCTCCGGTGCGGCCGCCTCGCCCACACCCGGCTCCGGCTCGGGCGCGGCCGGCTCGTCGATCGGCTCGGCGTCGGCGCCTTCGTCGACCCCGGTGGCGGCCTCGGCGGTCGGCTCATCGACCGAGGCGGACTCGTGGCCCTCGGGTGCGGTGGCCGCATCAGCCACGCTGGCCGTGGCCCCCACGGCGGCGGCGCCACCCACGAAGGTGGCGAAGGCGCCGCGACCGCTGGCGTCGTCGGGATCCTCCGGCGGCTCCTCGAGCAGGTCCTCGGCCGAGAGTCCGGCGGGCGCCTCGAGGTCATCCGGTTCGGCGTGGGCCGGCACGTACCCGTCGGCTGCGTCGTCTGGCGCCGGCTCCGCCGCGTCCGCCTCGGTCGACTCGGTCGACTCCGCCGCGGCCACCTCGACCGGCGTCACCCGGGTGCCGCACTCGCCGCAGAAGGCGGCGCCGGCCACCAGGGGCTCGCCGCAGGAGGGGCAGCCGTCCGTGGCCACGTCGGCGCTGGCCTCGATCGGGGCGGCCTCGTCGGTCACCGGGGCATCGGTGGCGGCGGCCTCGTCGAGGGTCGGCTCGGCGTCGGGGTCGGCCGGCGGGTACGACTCGAGGGTGGCGGTCTCCGCCCCCTTGCTCCGCTTGCCGTCGCCGCCACGCCCGAGGGAGAAGAGCGTGCGGGGGGCCTTGGCCCCCTTGCCGTTCGCGCTGTCTGCCATGGCTCCGTTCCCATCCCCACGCGAGGGTCGCGTCGCGACCAGTCGGTGACCTGTCGGCATCTCGCCGGTGGGTCTAGAGCACTATGACGCGATTTTCCTGACGGTGCCGCTCGCCGCGTTCCAGATCACCGCAGGTCAGACGGGGCGCGGCGACACGCGCGCGCACGGTGGTGGCGGTGGTCAGGCCACCGCCCCTTCGGCCGACGGGTCCCAAGCGGCCAGATCGGCCAGCCGGGGATCGTTGGAGAAGACCTCGGGCATGGGCTGGATCACGCCGATGCGCTTCATCAGCCGCTTGACCTCGAGCTCCTGGTCCCACAACACCAGGGTGACCACGATGCCGGACTCACCGGCCCGAGCGGTGCGACCCGACCGGTGCAGGTAGGCCTTGTGGTCCTCCGGCGGGTCGAAGTGGATGACGATGTCGACGTCGTCCACGTGGATGCCCCGGGCGGCCACGTCGGTGGCCACCAGGGCGGTGAGCTTGCCGGCCGAGAAGTCGGCCAACGCCTTCTCGCGGGCCGTCTGGCGCAGATCGCCGTGGATGGCCTGGGCCGACACCCCTTCGCGCTCGAGCTGGTCGGCCAGCCGGTCCGCGCCCCGCTTGGTGCGCACGAAGATCATGGTGCGCTTCACATGGCGGGCGATCGAGGCGGCCACCTTGGCCTTGTCCATCTGGTGCACCTGCAGGAAGCGGTGCTCCATCTCCTCGACGGTGACCGAGGCCGACTCGATCTCGTGCATGACCGGATCGTGCTGGTAGCGCTTGATCAGCGTGTCGACCACGCCGTCGAGGGTGGCGGAGAAGAGCAGGGTCTGGTGCTGGCGCTCGGCCTGGCGCAGGATCCACTCGACCTGGGGCAGGAAGCCCATGTCGGCCATGCGGTCGGCCTCGTCGATGACCACGATCTCGAGATCGGCCACCGACACCTCCTTGCGCTCGATCAGGTCGATCATGCGCCCGGGCGTGGCCACCACCACGTCCACGCCACTGCCGAAGGACTTGATCTGGCGGTCCATGTTGGCCCCGCCGTACACGGCCAGGAAGCGCACGCCAGCGCGCCGCACCCAACGGGCTCAGCTCGTCGTGGACCTGCAGGGCCAGCTCGCGGGTCGGGACCAGCACGAGCGCCTTGGGGCGGCGGGACTCGGCCCGGCCCACCCGCTCGATGATGGGCAGGCCGAAGGCCAGGGTCTTGCCCGACCCGGTCTTGGCCTTGCCACAGACGTCGCGGCCGGCCAGGGCGTCGGGCACGGTCAGGGCCTGGATGGGGAACGGAGCGGTGATGCCGCGCTCGGTGAGCGCAGCCACCAGGTCACCGGACACGCCGAGCGCGTCGAAGGTGGTGGTCATGATCGGGGGGCAGCTTTCGTCGTCGGTTCACGTGGGGGGGTCGGCCTCGACAACCGCACCGTCACGATCGACGAACGTCTGAGGATGACCCGCAGGAGGTCGGGCGCCGGATGTTGGGCGATCGACCGCTCCTGACTCGTCCAGCCTACCTGGTCGGGACACCGAAGTGACGGTGGGCGCGGGTACGGTCACGGCGTGTCGGCAGCTGCGGTGGTGGACTACCGGTCCGAGGACGACGACAACAGCCGCTGGTCGGACTTCCCGTTCCGGTCCGGCGACATCGTCATCAGCACCCGCTCCAAGTCCGGCACCACCTGGATGCAGATGATCTGCGCCCTGCTCGTCTTCCAGACGCCCGACCTGCCGGCGCCGCTGCACGAGCTGTCTCCCTGGCTGGATTGGCGGATCGTGGCCCGCGACCAGGTGTTCGGTCAGCTGGCTGCGCAGCCCCACCGACGCTTCATCAAGACCCACACTCCGCTCGACGGCCTCCCCATCGACCCGCGGGCCACCTACATCGTGGTGGCCCGCCATCCCCTGGACATGGCCGTCTCGCTCTACCACCACCGCACGAACCTCGACCGGGAGCTGGTCCGCCAGCTGATCGGCGACCGAAGCGGGCCGACCTCGTCGTCGGCCCGGCCGGCCGGCGACGCGCACCAGTGGGTGCTCGGCTGGATCGACTGGCACGGCCGCCCCGACCAGGACCTCGACTCGCTCCCCGGCGTGATGTGGCACACCCGTGAGGCGTGGGCCCGCCGGGACGAGCCCAACGTCGTGCTGGTGCACTACGACGACCTGGGCGCCGACCTGGAGGGCCAGATGCGCCGCCTGGCCCGGCGGCTGGACATCGACGTCGCCGAGGGCCGCTGGCCCGAGCTGGTGCACGCCGCCCGGTTCGAGCAGATGCGGGACCGGGCCGATCGGCTGGCCCCGGGGCCGCCCGGGGTGGTCATCGACCCGACCCGGTTCTTCCGGAGGGGACGCTCGGGGGCGGGACGGGAGCTGCTGAGCGCGGCCGAGCTGGCGCGCTACCGGCAGCGGGCCGGCGAGCTGGCCCCGCCCGACCTGCTGTCGTGGCTCCACGGCGAGCGCCCGGCCGGCCGACCGCTGACCACGAGCTAGCACGACCGAGCAGGACGACAGGGAGGCAGACACCATGGAGCAGCGCAACCTCGGCGGGTCGGGACTGGCCGTGTCGGTGGCCGGCCTGGGCTGCAACAACTTCGGCATGCGCATCGACGCCGAGGCCACCGAGGCGGTGGTCCACGCCGCCCTCGACCTGGGCGTCACGCTGTTCGACACCGCCGACATCTACGGCGGGCGCGGCACCTCCGAGGAGCTGCTGGGCCGGGCCCTCGGCTCGCGTCGTGACGAGGTGGTGCTGGCCACCAAGTTCGCCAACCCCATGGGGGACGGACCGTACGAGCGGGGGGCATCGCGCCGCTACATCACCCGGGCGCTCGAGGCCAGCCTCCGCCGGCTGGGCACCGACCGCATCGACCTGTACCAACAGCACGTCCCCGACCCCCACACGCCGATCGAGGAGACCCTCGAGGCGCTCGACGACCTGGTGGCCGCGGGCAAGGTGCTCTACGTGGGTTCCTCGAACTTCGCGGGCTGGCAGGTGGCCGAGGCCGACCAGGTGGGACGGGGCGACGGGCGGGCCCGCTTCGTCACCGCCCAGAACGAGTGGAGCCTGCTGAACCGGCGGATCGAGCGTGAGGTCGTGCCCGCCTGCGAGCACTTCGGCATCAGCGTGCTCCCCTACTTCCCCCTGGCCAGTGGGCTGCTGACCGGTAAGTACCGGCGAGGCGAGCCGGCGCCCGAGGGAACCCGCCTGGCCGCCTGGGGCGGCCGCGGCCTGACCGAGGAGAACTTCGATCGGGTCGAGGCCCTGGCCGCGGTGGCCGCGACCCACGACCGCTCCGTGGGCGACCTGGCCCTGGCCTGGCTGGCGGCCCAGCCCACGGTGGGATCGGTCATCGCCGGGGCCACCCGGGTCGACCAGGTCCAGGCCAACGTGGCCGCCCTCGACTGGCAGCTCGACGCCGACACGTTGGTGGCGGCGGAGGCCGCGCTGGCCCCCCGACCGGCGTCGCAGACCTAGCCCGTCACCCGGTCTCGCCGCCCGGGGTCAGGCCGGCAGGTTCGCCTCGATGGCCTCGATCACCTCGGGGGCGTCGGGCAGCACCATGGGTCGGAAGCGGGCCACCACCTCACCGCTGGGCGAGATCAGGAACTTCTCGAAGTTCCACTGGATGTCGCCGTCGGCCCCCTCGGCGTCCGCCACCGCGGTGAGCTCATCGTAGAGGGCGTGGCGCCCGTCGCCGTTCACCTCGACCTTCTCGAACAGCGGGAAGGTCACCCCGTAGTTGGTGCTGCAGAACGTGGCGATCTCGTCGGCCGTGCCCGGCTCCTGGGCTCCGAACTGGTTGCACGGGACGCCGACCACGCTGAAGCCGCGGTCGGCGTAGCTCTCGTGGATCTGCTCGAGCTGCTCGTACTGCGGGGTCAGCCCGCACTGCGAGGCCACGTTGACCACCAGCACGGCCTGGCCGGCGAAGTCCCCCAGCGAGGACGCGGTGCCGTCCAGGCGGTTGATCGGAATGTCGTAGAGCGACAACGCTCCCCCTCGGGTCCGGGTGCTCGGTTGCGGGTCAGTGTACGGCGACCGACCTGCGGCCGCTCCCGCCCGCTCCCGCCCGCTCCCGGCCGCCAAATCGGTGCAGGAACATGCCTGGTGGCACACTTCCGCACCAACTTCAGGGAGGGGAGGTGCGGTGGGCGCCTTCGCTCCGCCGGCCGCGACCTACCATTCGGGCATGGACACGGCCGGCCACGTCGCCCGGATCGCCGAGCAGGGTTACACGATCCTGCCCGGCGCGATCCCTCCCGACCTGGTCGATGCCCTGGTCGACGACGTGGCCCGCCTCGAGCACGAGCTGGATGCGGTGCCGTCGACCAACACCTTCGAGGGCACCCGCACGGTGCGGGTGTACAACCTGCTGGCCCGCGGCCCCCTCTACGCCGCCATCCCCGTGCACCCGGCCGTGCTCCCGGTCGTCGAGGGCGTGCTCGACGCCGGCTGCCTGGTCTCGTCCCTGTCGTCCATCGCCATCGACGCCGGCGAGGTGGCCCAGCCCATCCACGCCGACGACCAGCTCATCCCGCTGCCCAAGCCCCACCCCGCGGTGGTGTGCAACACGATGTGGGCGCTCACCGACTTCACCGAGGCCAACGGCGCCACCCGCATCGTCCCCGGCAGCCACCTGGCCGACACCTCACCGGACTACGGGCGGGACTACGACTCCATCCCGGCCGAGATGGCCAAGGGCAGCGTGCTCGTCTGGCACGGCAGCCTCTGGCACGGCGGTGGGGCCAACACCACCGACGAGCGCCGGACGGGCATCGCCATGAACTACTGCGCGGGCTACATCCGCCAGCAGGAGAACCAGCAGCTCGGCATCCCACCCGAGGTGGCGGCCACCTTCGAGCCTCGCCTGCTCGAGCTGGTCGGCTACGGCATCTACCACGGGCTCATCGGGCACATCGACAAGCAGCCGCCCCGGGTGCGATCAGGCCCCGCCACCGGTGATCCGTCCTCCCGGCCGATGGTGTGGGATGCGATCTAGGCCGAACGAGCCATCACCGTCAAGGCCGGCGCCGCTGCGGCCGACGTTGGGTTGGCCATGAACCAGGTCGCTTGGTTGACCGGATCGGCGCGCGGGTGACGGGGTCCTTCGCCATCGCCCGCGCACGCCGAGCACTGGAGGAGGCTGGCCTGCCGGTCGACCTCCCGCTCGAGCGCGCCTCGAGCGTGACCAACGAGGTGTGGCTCTCGGAGCGCTACGTGGTGCGGGTCAACCGCCAGCCGAACCAGCGCCTGCGGCGAGAGGCCGCTCTCGGACCGCTCCTGCCCCCGGAGGTCGGCTATCCCACCATCGAGGCGTACGGCGGTGAGCTGGGCAAGGACTGGTTGATCGTGCACCGCGTCCCCGGCCAACCCCTGAGCCGGTGCTGGCCCACGATGACCCGCGAGGAGCGGCGCCGGGCGGTCGGGCAGCTGGCCGACATGCTGCGCGCCCTGCACCGCTTCCACTGCCCCGACGACGTCCCCGAGATCGACTCGCCCCAGCTGCTGCGGTCCCACACCTTCCGGGCCGTCGATCCGCTGCTGGGCGCCCTCGACCAGCTGGCCTCCTTCCCCTTCGTGGACGCCGGCCTGGTCGCCCACGCCCGCGACCTGGTGCTGGGCACCTGCTCGGTGATCGAGCCCTTCGACCAGAGCAGCTTCATCCACGGTGACCTGACCTTCGAGAACGTCCTGTGGGACGGGCACGTGGTCACCGCCCTGCTCGACTTCGAGTGGTCCCGCCAGGCGCCCGCCGACCTCGAGCTGGACATCCTGCTGCGCTTCGCCTGCTTCCCCTACCTGCACGTGGCCGAGGACTACGAGGCCGAGACCCGAGCCATCGACTACGCCGAGGTGCCGTACTGGATGGCCGAGGACTACTCCGAGCTGTTCAGCTTCCCCCACCAGTTCGACCGGCTGCGCCTCTACTCGATCGCCTACGACGTGCGCGAGCTGCTGGCCTACCCGCCCACCCGACCGGCCCGGGAGCTGTCGACGCACCACCCGTACCGTCGCCTGGAGCGCACCGTGCGCGGCCTCGGCCACCTCGACCGCCTCGCCGGCAGCGTCGAGGCCGATCCCATCGGGCTCGACCCGGGCGGCCAGGTCATCGCCGGGTTCGACACCCCGGTGCCGTCAGCTCCCCTGCTCCCCCGCTGAGGCCACCTCGGCCTCAGCGTCAGCGTCAGCGTCAGGATCGGGAGCGGTGTCCACCTCGGGCTCGGCTTCCGTCGGGTCGTCGCCGAAGCGGTGGCCGTCGGTGTAGGGGTCCCAGGTGTCCTCGGGGCGCCGGCGCAGGCCGCGCAGGAACAGGAACGCGCCCACGCAGAAGAAGACGATGGCCGACACCCACAGGTTCACCCGGATGCCCAGGATGAGGCTGGCGTGGTCGATGCGCATGGCCTCCACGAAGAACCGGCCGAACGCGTAGCCCCCGATGTAGAGGGCGAAGATGCGCCCGGGGCGCACCACCCGGCGGCGGTCGAGCAGCACCAGGCAGCCGGCCAGGGCCAGGTTCCACAGCGACTCGTAGAGGAAGGTGGGCTGGAAGGTGGCGTACTGCACGTAGCCCACGGGTCGGTGCAGCACGCTGATCTCCAACCCCCACGGCAGCTTCGTGGGGCCGCCGAAGAGCTCCTGGTTGAACCAGTTGCCCCAGCGCCCGATGGCCTGGGCCACAGCCATGCCCGGCGCCACCGCGTCGAGCCCGATCGACAGGTGCATGTTCCGGCGGTGCGCCACCCACAACCCCACGGCCACGCCGACGGCGATGCCACCCGGGATGCCCAGGCCGCCGTCCCACACCTTGTACATGCCCGACAGGTGGTGGGGGATGTAGGTCTTCCAGTCGGTGATCAGGTGGTAGAGGCGCGCCCCGATCAGCCCGGCGGGAACGGCCCAGATGGCAATGGCCCACATGTCGTCGGGGTCGCCGCCCCGGCCCTTCCACCGCCGGGTGGCGATCTCGACGCCGGCGAACACGCCCAGGGCGATGCACAACCCGTAGAAGTGGAACGGACCCCAGTGGTTGTCGCTGGGGCTGGGCAGGTAGGCCAGCACGGTCACGAACCCCCCAGCTCTTCGGCGGTGACGGCGAACAGGTCCTGGTGGCCGGCGGTGACCGGGCCGGCCAGCCCGGCCACGGCCGGCAGCAGCTGGGTGGCGTAGAAGCGGGCCGTGACCACCTTGGCCGCCAGGTGCCCGACCTCGGCGGCGCCGCCCTCACCCGCGGCGGTGGCGGCCGCGTGGGCGGCCAGCGCCTGGCGGGCCATGAGCCACCCACCCACCACCAGCGAGAACATGCGCAGATATGGGGTGGCGCCGGCCAGGGCGTCGAGCGGGTCGGACCGGCCCTGGTCGAGCAGCCAGGCCGTGGTGTCGGCCAGCACGGCCACGGCCCGGGCCAGCTCGGTGCGGATGGGAGCCAGCTCGTCGCCGGCCCGGGCCAGCGGCCCGTCCAGGGCCCGGATCTCGTCGAGCAGGTCGCCGACCACGGCACCGCCCCGCATGGGCAGCTTGCGACCGACCAGGTCCATGGCCTGGATGCCGTTGGTGCCCTCGTAGATCGGGGTGATGCGGGCGTCTCGGAAGTGCTGGGCCACCCCGGACTCCTCGACGTAGCCCATCCCGCCGTACACCTGGATGGCCAGCGAGGTGACCTCCACGCCGAGGTCGGTCGACCACGCCTTGCACAGGGGGATGAGCAGGTCGACGCGCTCCTGGTGGGCCTGGCGCCGCTCCGCCTCGGGGTCGGCGGCAGCCAGGTCGAGGTGCTCGGCGGTGACGTAGATGAGCGACCGCATGGCCTCGATGCAGGACCGCATGGTCAGCAGCATGCGGCGGACGTCGGGGTGCTCGACGATGGGCGACGCGGTGCCCGGCGGTGCGCCCGGAGCTCGGCCCTGCACCCGCTGCCGGGCGTAGGTCGCCGCGTCCTGGTACGCCCGCTCGGCCAGCGCCAGCCCCTCGAGTCCGACCGAGAGCCGGGCGTTGTTCATCATCGTGAACATGTAGCGCATGCCCTGGTTGGGCTCGCCGATGAGCTCGCCCACCGCGCCCTTTCCGTGCTCGCCGTAGCTCATCACGCAGGTGGGGCTGGCCTTGATGCCCATCTTGTGCTCGATCGACACGCAGGTCACGTCGTTGCGCTCGCCCAAGGAGCCGTCCTCGCCCACCAGGAACTTGGGCACCACGAAGCAGGAGATGCCCTTGGTGCCGGGCGGCGCGTCGGGCACCCGGGCCAGGACCAGGTGCACGATGTTGTCGGCCAGGTCGTGCTCGCCGAACGAGATGAAGATCTTCGTGCCCCTGATGCGCCAGGTGCCGTCGTCGGCCGGGACGGCGCGGGTGCGCAGGGCGCCCACGTCGGAGCCGGCCTCGGGCTCGGTCAGGTTCATGGTGCCGGTCCACTCGCCGGTGACCATGCGGGGCAGGTAGGTCTCACGCTGGCGCTCGTCGCCGTGGTGGCGGAGCATGTCGATGGCGCCCTGGGTCAGCAGCGGGCACATCGAGAAGGCCATGTTGGCGCTCGAGATGAACTCCTGCAGGACGATGCCGGTCAGCCACGGGAACCCGCCGCCGCCGTAGTCGGGTTCGAAGGGCACGGCGCCCCAGCCGGCGGCCACGTATGCCTGGTAGGCGTCGCGGAACCCGTCGGGGGTGACCACCGAGCCGTCCGGTTGGTGGCGGCTGCCCTGGGTGTCGCCGATGCGGTTCAGCGGGGCGATGACCTCGGCCACGAACCGGGCGTTCTCGTCGATGACGCCTTTGATGGTGGCCGCGTCGAGGTGGGCGAAGGGTTCGAGCCCCAGCAGCCGGTCCAGGTCGACCAGGTGGTCGAGCACGAAGTCGACGTCACGTCGGGGGGGTCGGTAGTCAGCCACGTCTAGAACGTAGACGGGCGCCGGGGCCGGCGGTGTTCGTGCGGCGCGCGAGGGGCCGGGCTCAGATCTCGAACACCTCGAACAACGCGGCCTGCGCCACCCCCAGCCGGGGTCCGGCCGCCTCGGCCTGGCCCGTCAGGAAGGCGGACGGATCGAAGGCATCACCACCCAGGTTGGCCAGGTAGGCCTCGTGCGCCCGGAGGGAGGCGACCCCTGCCTCGACGTGGCCGGTGACGTCCACCGCGTGGGTCGGCTGGGGCGAGCCGCCGAAGCACACCAGCCGCACGCCCGGCCACGGATCGAAGCCGTCGTCCACCAGCTCGGGGAAGATCCACCGGTTGCCGGCGTCGCGTGACGCGTCGAGGGCGGCCTCGCCCACCACCCGGTGGTCCGCCATGTTGAACGAGGTGCCGCCCCAGGTCAGGTGGAAGTTGGTGCTCACCACCACCTCGGGCCGGTGGCGGCGGATGGCCCGGGCGATCTCACGTCGCAGGGGCAAGCCGGGCTGGACCACCCCGTCGGCCAGGCCCAGGAACTCGACCACCTCGACCCCGACCACGGCCGCGCCAGCCCGCTCCTCGGCTTCGCGTCGGGGACCGGCCACGTGGGGTGGCATCGAATCGATGCCGGCCTCGCCTCGGGTGGCCAGCAGGTAGGTGACCCGCTTGCCCTGGCTGGTCCAGCGGGCCACCGCCATCGACGCCCCGTACTCGAGGTCGTCGGGATGGGCCACCACGCACAGTGCCCGGCTCCAGTCCTCCGGGAGCGCCGGGAGCAGGTCCGGGCTCGAGGTGTCGCTCACCCGACGACGCTAACCCAGCACCCGACCCCGCCCACCCCTCGAACCTGTCACTCCAGCGGACCCAGAGAGCTTCCTGAGCTGACAGGTTCACGAGCCCCGGGGGGGGCGGCCCCCACACCGTCGCGTTCCGTCGGCCCCCACCCGGTTCGGTCCCGGTCGGTAGGGTGCACCATGGCCGCCTCTCCCCCGGTGCCGGCTCCCCAGGAGCTGGCCCGCCGAGCCGGCGGCGGGATCCGCTGCGCCCCCCGCCGGCGGGGTGTCGCGGGTCGGGCCGCGCAGCTGCGGGCGGCGGCGGCCACCGACGCGCTGGTGCAGCTGGTGCTGCGCCGAGGCCACTGGAGCCTGCACCGCCACGTCCACCTGGTGGCGGCCTTCGAGCAGGTCGCCGACCAGGTGTCGGTCAGGCGCCTGCTCAGCATCGGGTCGGGTGCGGCGTTGACCGAGCTGTACCTTGCCGCCACCCACCCCGACCTGGCCGTGACCATCAGCGACGTGGATGCGGACAACCTCGGCCGGGCCCGGCGCCGGGCCCGTGGGCTGGGCCTGGCCAACGTGCGCGTCGAGCACCTCGACCTGCTCGATCCCCGGTCCGCCACGGTCGAGCCCGCCGATCTGGTGGTCGGGATCGAGGTGCTGGAGCACATCGAGGACGACCGGCGGGCGGCCGCGCGCATCTCGGCCCTGTCCCGGTCCCACGTCTACCAGCTGGTGCCCCACTGCACCGAGGCCGAGCTGGCCGATCCGGAGGTGAGGGACCGGGCCTGGCGGCGCCACCAGCACCACCGCCCGGGCTACACCGGCGCGGGCCTGGCCGCGCTGTTCGCCACCAGCCGACCAGAGTGGATCCGCACCTGCTACCTCGAGCCCGAGGCCACCGCCCTGCGCCAGAGCATCGAGACCCTCTCGCCCCTGGCCCGGGTGGCGCAGCACCACCGACTGGTCGCCGCCGCCTGCGCGGATGTGGGCGCACCCGCCGGCACCCGGTCGGCCGCGGCGATCGAGATCCTCACCCGGGTCGACTGACCGACGAGTGCGCGTGCGGTCAGGTGTTGCCCAGGCCCTCCGGGCCGACGAACTCGTAGCGCCCGCGACCCGCGGCCTTGGCCCGGTACATGGCGGCGTCGGCCGCGGCCATCAGGGCATCGCCGGCGTTGAGCCGTCCCCCGGCCTGCACCAGACCGATGGACACCCCCACCTGCGCCGTGCAGTCCCCGACGGTCACCGGACGGCTCATGGCGTCGATGAGCCGGTTGGCCACCAGGCGCAGCAGGCCGGCGTTGTCGACGCCTTCGATGAGCACGGCGAACTCGTCGCCGCCGATGCGCGCCGCCGTGTCGGTGTCGCGGATGACGGTGTGGATGCGATCGGCGATCTCGATCAGCACGGCGTCGCCGATCTGGTGGCCGAACTCGTCGTTGACCGGCTTGAACCGGTCCAGGTCGAGGTAGAGCAGGGCCACCGCCTGGCCGTGGCGCTGGAACCGGGCCAGGGCCTGCTCGAGGCGGTCGTAGAGCAGCACCCGGTTGGGCAGCCCGGTCAGGTAGTCGTGGGTGGCCAGCTCGCGCAGCCGGCGCTCGGCGTCCTTGAGGTCGGTGATGTCGCGGGCCACGGCCGACACCGACTCGATGCCGCCCAGGCGGTTCTCGTGGGCCAGGAACAGGGCCGAGACGGGGACGGTGGCCCCCGACCAGCTGCGGAACACCAGCTCACCCCGCCAGATCTGCTCGCGGGCCAGGGCCGGCTCGACCACGTCGCGGAACAGCTCCTGGGATTCGGGTGCCATCACGTCGACCAGGTGGCTGGGCGGGCGACCGGGTTCGGTCCCCCGCACGCCCAGGGTCTGCTGGGCCGCGTCGTTCACGAACGAGACGGTGCCGTCGCGCTCGGCCACCATGAGGAAGTCCGAGCCGGCGTCGAGCACCCGGGCCAACAGGTCGGCCCGGCGATCGGCGGCCACCTCGGCCGACACGTCGGCCACGGTGGCCACGAAGCCGTCGTGGAGGCCCTCCTCGGTGAAGACCGGGGCGATGCGAAGCTCGCCCCACCGCTCCTGGGGCGAGGGCGACCCCAGGCCCACCTCGGGCTCACGATCGGGGTCGTCACTGCGCACCTGCACGGTGAAGGGCTCGCGGCTCTCGATCGAGGCCAGGGCCCGGGTCACGATCTCGTCGACCTGGTCACTGCCCAGCAGGTTGCGCCAGTGCAGCCCGACCAGGTCGACGGTGGGGTCGAGCACGGCGGGCGTGCTGCCGCGGGCGTACACGATGTTGCCCCCGGCGTCGGTGCGCAGCACCACGAACGGCCCGGCCTCGGTGACGTTGCTGAACAGCTCGCGCACGTCGTGCAGCTCGCGGGTGAGCTCCTCGGACTCGGTCACGTCCAGGCTGGCCCCGGCGTAGCCCTCGAAGCCGCCGTCGGCGTCGTAGAAGGGCAGGGCGCGGTGGCGCAGCCAGCGGTACTCGCCGTCGTGGCGCCGGATGCGGGCCGTGAACTCGAAGGGGGCCTGGTCGGCGATGGCCACCCGGATGGACTCGGCCAGCTCGGACAGGTCGTCGGGGTGCATGTGGTCGAGCAGCACGCCGTGCACGTCGTCGACGTCGGGGGCCAGGCCCACGAACTCGAAGATGGTGCGGTTGCCGATGCGGGGGATGCCGTCTCGGTCGGTCAGCCAGAGCAACACCGGTGTCTCGTTGACCAGCCGGTAGGCGCGGGCTTCGCGGGTGCGGGGGTTGGAGAAGTCGAAGACCTGCGACAGCAGGTAGTCGGGCCGACCGCTGGGCCCGTACACCGCGGTCAACAGGTTGGTCACCCAGTGGTCGACGCCATCGGGGCGCAGGCACCCCAGCTCGCACTGCACGAAGTTGCGCCGACCGTTGAGCAGGTCGGCCAGCAGGGCGCGCACCGACTCCTCCTCGGTGGGGTCGACGAAGGTGTCGAAACGCCGCCCGACCACCTCGGCCGGATCGACGCCGACCAGGTCGCAGAACACGGCGTTGGCCTGGAGCAGGTCTCCGTCGACCGACCAGGCGGCCATGGCCACCGGGGTGGCGTCGAAGACCGACGCCAGGGCCGCGAGCTGGCGCGTCAGGTCTGGTCCCCCGCCCGACGCCGTCGGGGCGTCTCCAACCTGCCGTGCCACCGGCTCTTCAGCCATGCCAGCCGAGCCTGCCCTTCCAACCAGACCCAGCCCGCCGCGGAAGCGCGACGAGGCGTGAACCGGCCCTCTACTCCAATTTCGGAGGATACTCCTCTCTACTTGACCCTGCTCAAGAGAACTGACATCGGCGTCACCATCCCGAAAGGCTCCCCATGAGCGACCTGTTCTCCATCGAAGGCAAGACGGCCCTGGTCACCGGCGGGAGCCGCGGCATCGGCCTGATGATCGCCCGCGGCTTCGTCGAGGCGGGGGCCACGGTCTACATCTCGTCCCGCAAGGCGGAGGTGTGCGACCAGGTGGCGGCCGAGCTGTCCCAGGTCGGCACCTGCGTCTCGGTGCCGGCCGACCTGAGCACCGCCGAGGAGTGCGCCCGGCTGGCCCGCGAGCTCGCGGCACGCGAGCCGGCGCTGCACATCCTGGTCAACAACGCGGGCGCCAACTGGGGCGCGCCCCTCGCCGAGTTCCCCGCCTCGGCGTGGGACCGGGTGCTCGACCTCAACCTCAAGGGCGTCTTCGAGCTGACCCGGGACCTGGTCCCCACCCTGGCGGCCGGGGCCAGCGCCGCCGATCCGGCCCGGGTCATCAACATCGGCTCGATCGACGGCCTGCACGCGCCGGACCTGGAGACCTACTCCTACTCGACCAGCAAGGCGGCGGTGCACCACCTGACCAAGGTGCTGGCCAAGCGGCTGGCCCGCGAGCACATCACGGTGAACGCCATCGCTCCGGGCCCGTTCGAGTCGAAGATGATGGCCGCCACCCTCGACGCCTTCCGCGACGGCATCATCGCCTCGTGCCCGCTCCGACGCATCGGCGAGCCCGACGACATGGCCGGCGCCGCCATCTTCCTGGCCTCGCGGGCCGGCGCCTACCTGACCGGCGCCGTCATCCCGGTCGACGGTGGGATGTCGACCACGCTCTGACCCCGGGAGCGGGTCAGTTCGTCGTCAGGCCGTCCTCAGGTCGTGGTCACGCCTTGGTGAGCAGGAGCAGGCCGAGCAGGGCCAGGACCAACAGGCCGAGGATGACCACCACGAGCACGGCGTTGGCCGGCCCGCGCTTGCGCGGCGTGAGGCCGAAGTCGGCCACGTCGTCGGAGCCGTCATCGGCCTTGTTCGCGCTCGCCATCGGCGGCACTCTACGGCACTGCCGGATCAGCGGGTGCGAGCCCCTGACGGCTGGCGCCGCTTGCCCTTGTCGGCCCCGGCCCGGCGTCGTGATGACGCGGTCGACGGCGACGCAGAGGCACCTGCGGTCGAGGCGCCGGGCTGGAGGTGGGCGCGGCGCGCCTTGCGGTTGCCGCCGGGCAAGGCTGAGGCCCTGGGTCCCTTGGACGACCCGGCCTTCGGTCCCCGACCGAGCTGGGCCGAGCCGCTTGCCTTCGAGCCGCCGGGCTGACCGGACTTCGATGCCCTGCCCTTCGAAGGGGTGGGTTTGGGGCCCGTGGGCTTGGAGCCGGCCCGCCGACTGACCTTGCCGGGGGCGGCCAGGCTCGAACGACCCCGACGGGGTCGAGGTGAGCCCGACGGCCGTTCGGTTCGGGCCCGGTGATCGGCTCGGGTGGCACGGTCGGCGCGCGCGACGGGGGCGGCGCGACGAGCCTGGCGGGCCGAGGCGGCCAGCTCGGGCAGCCGGGCCACGTCGGGTTCGGTCAACCCCACCGGCAGCTCCAGGATGCGCTGCATCTTGCCCACCTCGCGGCGCAGCTCGGGGGCCACGAACGACACGACCACCCCGGTGGCGCCGGCCCGACCGGTGCGGCCGGAGCGGTGGATGTAGTCCTTCTCGTCAGCCGGCGGATCGAGGTGGATGACGGCGGCAACGTCGTCGACGTGGATGCCCCGAGCGGCCACGTCGGTGGCCACCAGGGCATCGACCTGGCCGGCCTGGAACGCGGCCAGGGCCCGCTCGCGCTGGCCCTGGGAACGGTCGCCGTGGATGGCGGCAGCCGCCACACCGGCGGCCTCGAGCTGGCGCGCCACGCGGTCGGCACCCCGCTTGGTGCGGCAGAACACGACCGTGGAACCCACCCGGGCGATGACCTGGCCGGCCAGCTCGATGCGCTGGTCGCGGGCCACCGACCAGAAGAGGTGCTCGACCCGGGCGCCGTCGTCAGGATCGTCGGGCAGCTCGTGGCGCGCCGGGTGGCGCTGGTAGCGGCGGATGAGCTCGTCCACCGCGCCGTCGAGGGTGGCGGAGAAGAGCAGGGTCTGGCGGTCGTCTGGCACCTGGTCGAGCAGCCTCTTCACCTCGGGCAGGAACCCCATGTCGGCCATGCGGTCGGCCTCGTCGATGACCACCACCTCGACGGCGTCGAGGCGCACGTCACCCCGGCCGATCAGGTCGGCCAGCCGACCCGGGCAGGCCACGGCGACGTCGACGCCCCGCCGCAGCGCCTTGAGCTGGCGCTCGAAGCCGTTGCCGCCGTAGAAGGCCTCCACCGAGGCGCCTCGGGGGCCGGCCAGCATGACCAGCTCGTCGCGCACCTGGGCGGCCAGCTCGCGGGTCGGCACCAGCACCAGGGCCTTGGGCCGCCGGGGGACGGCCGAGCCGATGCGGGTGACCAGAGGGATGCCGAAGGCGATGGTCTTGCCCGATCCGGTCGGGGCCCGACCGCACAGGTCGCGCCCGGCCAGCCCATCACGCAGCGTGGCCGCCTGGATGGGGAAGGCGTCGAGGATGCCGTGGTCGGCGAGGTTCCGGCACATGGGCGCGGGCACGCCGAGATCGGCGAAGGTGGTGGACACAAGAGCTCCTGGGTGCGGCCGGACGCGCTCGCCCGGCGGGAAGAAGGCAGCGGATGAGGCGAAGCCGCAGGCCAGGGGGGGCTGATCGGGCGCCGGCACCGGCCACTCGGAGAGGGCCCACGCATGCCTCTGCGCGCAGGTGACGATCAGTCGTACGTCGTCGAGGGTAGCAGCATGGCCAGCGGTTCCCCTACCCTTCGGCGCCGTCGACCGAAACGAGAACCGGTTCTCGTTTCCGTTCCCATCCAGGAGTGCACCCATGGACGTTCCCGCCACCCCACCGCTCGAAGGCCACCGCATCCTGGTCACCGGACCGGCCGGCCAGGTGGCGCTGCCCCTGGTGCGGGCCCTGGCGGCTGACAACGACGTGATCGGCATCGCCCGGTTCCGCGACTCGACGGCGCGGGCCGAGCTGGAAGGCCTGGGCGTGACCTGCATCCCGGTCGACCTGGCCCGGGGTGAGCTCGACGAGGTGCCCGACGACGTCGACTACGTGCTGAACCTGGCCGTGGTGAAGTCCAACCGCTGGGAGGTCGACCTGCGCGGCAACGCCGAGGCCACCGGCCTGCTCATGGCCCGCTGCGCCGGCGCGCAGGCATTCCTGCACTGCTCGTCCACCGGCGTGTACCAGCCGGCCGGTGCCCACCCGCTCACCGAGACCGATCCGCTGGGCGACAACCACCGGGTGATGATGGAGACCTACTCCATCGCCAAGATCGCGGCCGAGGCCGTGGTCCGCACCGAGGCCCGACAGCTGGGTCTGCCCACCACCATCGCCCGGCTGAACGTGCCCTACGGCGACAACGGCGGCTGGCCGGCCTTCCACCTCGAGTGCATCCTGGCCGGCGCCGCCATCCCCGTGCACCCCGACCGACCCAACCTGTTCAACCCCATCCACGAGCGCGACATCCTGGGCACGCTGCCGGCCCTGCTGGCCGCGGCCTCGGTGCCGGCCACCATCGTGAACTGGGGCGGGGACCAGCAGCTGTCGCTCGAGGACTGGGTGGCCGAGCTGGGCCGGCTGGTCGGGCGCGAGCCGATCCTCGAGGTCACCGAGTCGACCATCGGGGGCGTGACCACCGACAACACGCGGCGCCTGGAGCTGACCGGGCCCACCACGGTGGACTGGCACGATGGCGTGGCCAGCATGGTGGCGGCCCTGCACCCCGAGGCCCTGGTCGAGTAGGCTGTCCGGCAACCTCATCCACGCCTACCGGGTGCAGGCACCTGACCGGGACCTGAGCTGCGGACGGTCGCTACCTTGCGCCGACGGGCTAAAGCGCCGAGGTCTCCGGGCCGATGGACCCGGAGGAGACCTGGGAGGGCGGATCGACATGCATGGGACCGGACGTCGGCGAGCCGCGGCGCTGGCCATCGGAGCGGTCCTGCTCCTGTTGTGCAGCGCGTGCGATTGGACCCAGTTCATGGGCAACGCCGCCCTCAACGGCGTGACCGTGGGCGAGACCACCATCACGCCGGCGAACGTGGGTCAGCTGGCGCTCGCCTACAGCATCGCCCTCCCGAACCACACGGACGTCGACATCTCACCCGTGACCTCCGGTGGGCGGATATTCGCGGGCACCAAGGACGCAGGCGGCTACCTGGTGGCTGCCAGCACCGACCCCACCACCTGCTCCGGCGTGCCCGCGGTCTGCCAACCACTGTGGACGGCATCCATGCCGGGTGATGATCTGGCGACGGCGCCGGTGGTGTCCGGCGGCCTGGTGTACGTGGGCTTCACCGACGACTGGGGCGACCCCGGCGTGGTGGCGGCCTACGACGCGAACGGCGTCACCAACTGCTCCGGCAGCCCGAAAACCTGCCAGCCCGTGTGGACCGCCGCGGCGCTGACCCGTGAGGGGATCGAACGTCGATGCCGGCACCGTCCTCCTGACCGACACGGACACGGGGCAGTTGAAGGCCTTCGATGCGGCGGGTGTGCAGGGCTGCTCCGGCTCGCCCACCCGTACCTGCCAGCCGCTCTGGACGGCGACCATCAACTCGATGGCGGTGCCCTCGATTGCTGGCGGCAAGGTCTACGTGCCCGACCTCGCCCAGGTCGGGGGCCAGGTGGACGTCTTCGACGAAGCCGGTTCGACCAACTGCTCGGGCACGCCGAAGGTGTGCCAGCCCCTGTTCCGGGTCGCGCTGCCCTCGGGTACGGCCGGGTCGGTCGACGTCGCTGGTGGGGTCGGGTACGTGACCGCCTCTGCGACTCCGGGGACTTCCAACGATCTGGTGGCCTTCGACGCCACCGGCGCCACCGGCTGCAGCGGGGTGCCGATCTGGTGCCAGCCCCTGTGGTCGGCGGTCCTTTCAGGCGAGCCCGGGGTCACCGCACCCGCCGTGTCGGGAGGACGGGTGTACGTGGCCTCGCAAACCTCGTCCGGTGGGGTGGTGGATCAGTTCGACGCCAGCGGGGTCGATGGCTGCAGTGGGTCGCCGGTGGTCTGCACTCGCCTGGTCACCACCTCCCCAGGAGCCAGCTATCTGTTCGGCTCGCCCGTGGTCAGCAACGGCCTGGTGATCATGAAGAACGCCATGTACCCGGCCGACACCAGCCATTGCAGCGCTGGTGCACCCATCGTGTGCGCGTCACTCTGGACGGCCCCGGAGGTGGGCTACTCCTCAGGGAGCATCATCTCCAACGGCACAGCATTCCTGCCATCCGACGACGGCGGCTTCATCCGCGCCTACCGAATCCCAGGGACCTGAGATGCGCAGATCGCCCACCCGCCTGGCCGCCCTCGGCGTCGCGGCCGTGCTCATCCTCGTGTGCAGCGCGTGCGACTGGACCCAGTTCATGGGCAACGCCGCCCTCAATGGCGTGACCGTCGACGAGACCGCGATCACCCCGGCGAACGTGAGCCAGCTGGCGCTCGCCTACCGCATCGCTCTTCCCCACTCCTCTGACGTCATCTACTCGCCGGTCACCTCGACCGGGAAGCTCTTCGCCGGCACCGACGACGGACACCTGGTGGCAGCCAGCACCGATCCCTCCACCTGCACGGGTTCGCCCCTCGTCTGCCAGCCCCTGTGGATCGCGTCGATGCCCGGGGATGACCTCGCATCGGTGCCCCTGGTGTCGGGCGGCTTGGTGTACGACGTCTTCAGCGAAGACGGTGAGGGCGCCGGCGCGCTGGCGGCCTACGACGCCAACGGCGTCACCAACTGCTCGGGCAGCCCGAAGACCTGTCAGCCGGTGTGGACGGCCCCGGTGTCGGGGATCGGTGGGGCGAACGTCGATGCCGGCACCCTCTTCGTGGCGAACGGTGACACGGGACAGCTGGAGGCGTTCGACGCCACCGGCTCGCAAGGTTGCTCCGGTTCGCCCACGCGAACCTGCCAGCCGCTGTGGACGGCAGCGATCACTTCCACCTCGGTGCCCAGCCTCTCCTGGTCGGTGCCCTCCATCGCCGATGGCAAGGTCTACGTCCCCAACGATGGGCTCTCGGGGGGCTTCGTGGCGGTGTTCGACGAGGCCGGTTCGACCGACTGCTCGGGCAGCCCCAAGGTCTGCCAGCCGCTGTTCCAGGTCGCCATGCCCACCGGGTCGGCCGGGTCGGTCGACGTCGCCGGTGGGGTGGGGTACGTGACCGCCGACCTGTCGAACAACCCGAGCGACCTGGTGGCGTTCGACGCCAACGGCAGCACGAACTGCTCGGGCAGCCCGAAGGTGTGCCAACCCCTGTGGTCGGCGGTCCTCTCCGGGCTCTCCAGGGCCAGCACCCCGGCCGTTGCCGGCGGGCGGATCTACATCCCCTCGGACCCGCCAGCCGGTGGGGTGCTCGAGCAGTTCGACGCGAGTGGGAGCATCGGCTGCAACGGATCGCCCGTGGTGTGCACGCCGCTGTTCACCAGTTCGAACCGTGGTGTGTACGACTACGGGTTTGCCTCACCTGTGGTGGGCGATGGCCTGGTCGTGATGAAGAACGACATCTACGCCACCACCACCGACCCCTCCCACTGCAGCGGTGCACCTGTCGTGTGCACCCCCCTGTGGTCAGCCCCGAGCGACGACTACAAGGCGGGCAGCATCATCTCCAACGGCACGGTGTTCGTGCCGACCAACGACGGCTACATCGACGCCTACCGGGTGCCCGGCACCTGAGCGTCACCACCGGACGGGATGGCGTAGGTGACCACGGCCTGGGCCACCAGGTCGGGGCTGCCCTCCGAGCGCAGCAGGACCTCGACCACGGCCAGCTTGCGTCCCAGCTTCAGGAACCGGGCCTCGGCCTCGACCCCCACGGGCTCGGGCTTGCGCAGGAACGTGATGTTCAGGCTGCTGGTCACGGCCAGCGCAACCAGGCCGATGTGGGCCAGCACCTGGCAGTAGGCCGCCCCGTCGGCCAGCGCCATCAGGGTCGGACCCGACACCGTGCCGCCCGGCCGGGTCTGGATCGACTCGGTCGGCACCCGGGCCACCAAGCGCTCCTCGTCGAGGCTGGCCACGAAGTAGGCGCGCTCGGTGTTGAAGGCGGTGGACAGGAACTCGTTGAGCTCGGCGACGGTCAACTGCAGCATCCGGGCAGCTTCCCACGACGGCTGCGGGCGGCCGCATGTGGGCCGGTCGATAGCCTGCGAGACGTGGTCGATCTCGATGCCCGCCTCGAGCCGCTGGGGCCCAACGTGTGGGCCTGGCTCCAGTCCCCCCACGGACACGGCCGGGCCAACGCCGGTGTGGTCCTGGAAGACGACGGCGCCACCGTGGTCGACACCCTGCTCACCCCCACCCAGGCCGCGCCGCTGGCCCAGCGCCTCGAAGCCATGGGCGCGCCGGTGCGCCGGGCGGTGCTCACCAGCAGCCATGTCGAGTACGTGGGCGGCTCGTCGGTCTTCTGGATGGCGGCCCGCTACGGGCGGCCCCAGACCAGCGCCCTGCTCGACCAGCCCCCCAACGTGGACGGCTACCGCCGCCTGTTCCCCGACTGGGCCGACGAGTTCGACGACGAGTTCACCACCCGTCCCATCTCCCACGTGGTGAACACCGCGGCCTGGCTCACCCCGGTGGTGTGCGCGGTGCCCACCGGCGGCCAGATGGCCGAGAACCTGATGCTGGCCGTCCCCTCCGCCGACGTGCTGTTCGCGGGTGCCATGTGCAGCTTCGGGGTGACCCCGAACGCCTTCGACGGCGACCCGGCGGCCTGGGCCGAGGCCCTGGCCGACGTGGGTGAGATGGCCACCACCATCGTGCCCGGCATCGGGCCGGTGGGGGGCGCCGACGACGTGTTGGCCCTCGAGGCCTACCTCTACGCCTGCGTGGAGGCCGAAGGCGACCCGGGCGCCATCCCGGCCGGCCCCTGGGACGAGTGGACCGACCGCCACCTCGACGCCGTCAACGTGGAGCGGGCGGCCATGCTGGCCGCTGGCGACCGCTCCGTGCCCCCGTCCATGCTGCGGGCCATCGGGCTCGCCTGACTCACCGGCCCTCGGGTCGTCAGGCCTTCCGGCGGGCGGCTTCGCCATCCGGGTCTCATCGGTCCAGCGGCTCCGACCTGGCGGCCTCCGCCTTCCGCCTACGACGCGGGAACCGAGGCGATGAGCGCCTCGCTGATCTCCCACAGCCGTCGCGCCCCCTCGGCGTCGCGCGCCGCCCTGGACGGCCGGTGCTCACGATTCCGCACGTAGTAGCCACCGCTCCGGCCGGCCACCTCGGGCGACGAGGCCAGGTACACGATGGTGCGGGATCCCCGCTCGGCGGTGATCGAGAACGGGGCCGACAGCACCATGGTCACCCGCTCGACGCCCCGGGTGTCGTCCGCGCTGCCGAAGCCGGTGCGCACCACGCCCGGGTGCAGGCAGTTGGCCGTCACCCCCGTGCCGTCGAGCTGTCGAGCCAGCTCGCGGGTGAACAGGATGTTGGCCAGCTTGGACTTGGCGTAGGCGTCCATCGACCAGTAGCGGTGCTCGCTCTGCAGGTCGGCGAAGGACATCCCGCCCAGGGCGTAGCGGTGCCCGATCGACGACACGGTCACCACCCGGGCCGGGGCGCTGGCCACCAGCCGGTCGCGCAACAGGTCCGTGAGCAGGAAGTGGCCGAGGTGGTTCACCCCGAAGGTCATCTCGAAGCCCTGGGCGGTGACCAGGCGGTCCGACAGGATCCCGCCGGCGTTGTTGACCAGCACGTCGAGGCGGTCGTGACGAGCCAGCACCTCGGCGGCGAAGGTCCGGATCGAGGCGAAGTCGGCCAGGTCCAGGGCCAGCACCTCGGCGTCGTCGCGCCCCGATCGGGTTCGGATCTCCTCCAGGGCGGCCGCGCCCTTGGCCTGGTCCCGGGCCGTGATCACCACGGTGGCCCCCATGGCGGCCAGCTCGGCCGCCGCCTCCTTGCCGATGCCCGAGTTGCCGCCGGTGATCACGATGACCTGGCCCGACAGGTCGGGTCGGCCGGCAGGGTGGTTGGCCATGGTGCCACGCTACCGGCCGAGCCCGACCGGTCCCGCTCGTAGACTGGCGGGGTGGACCCCGACCCCGCCGCACCGGTTGCGCCGTTGATCCCGGCCGCGACGGTGGTCCCGCTGCGCGATGGGCCGTCGGGCCTCGAAACCCTGATGCTGCGGCGAAACTCGAAGCTCGAGTTCGCCGGCGGCATGTGGGTCTGGCCCGGCGGGCGGATCGACCCCGGCGACTACGTAGACGCCACGCCCAGCGACGATCCCGAGACCCAGATGGCCGCCGCCCGGGCTGCGGCCGTGCGGGAGGCGGCCGAAGAGGCCGGCATCGTCGTCGATCCCGACACGCTGGTGTGGTTCTCGCACTGGACGCCGCCGCCCATCGCCCCCAAGCGCTTCGGCACCTGGTTCTTCGCCGCCCCGGCGCCCGGGGGCGCCATCACCATCGACGGCGGCGAGATCCACGACCACGCCTGGATGGCCCCGGCCGAGGCCATGGCCCGGCGCAACGCCCTGCAGATCGAGCTGTCCCCACCCACGTGGATCACCCTGGAGCAGCTCGCCCCGTTCGACTCGGTGGACCAGGCCATGGCCGAGCTGCGCACCCGGACTCCCGAACGCTTCGCCACCCGCTTCGCCCCCGTCGAGGGCGGGGCGGTGGCCCTGTACCACGGCGACGCCGGCTACGACGACGAGGCGGCCGACCGTCCCGGTGGACGCCACCGCCTGTGGATGCTCGACACCGGTTGGCGCTACGAGCGCTCGGCCTGACCTCGCCCCCCGGTCCCACCGGCGCCGGACCCGCCCACCGCCAGGACGGCGCCGGCCGGGGTCCGGCGGGAGGTGCCCGTGACCTGCACCACGCCGACCGCGTCGGTGGACACGTCGGTGGTCGCGCATCCCCCGTCGCGGCGGGCCTGGTAGCTGACCCGCACCCGATCGCACGTCGTCGAGCGGCCGGCCTCGTCGATCAGGCGCAGGTCCTGCCAGCGCACGGCCACCGACGGGTCGTCGCACCGGGCGAACACCTCGGACCACACCACGGGCGCGGCCAACGCGGAGCCCGTGGCCCACAGGTCCCGCACCACCGTGGCGGTGCCAGAGACCAGGTCGGTGACCGTCCCCCGCCAGGCGGTGGCGCCCGCCGGGGGGGCCGTCCCGTCGGCCAGGTTCGGCCCATCCGCGGGCTCGACCCTGCGGATGGCCAGCCGGTAGGCGACGCCGGGCGACCAGTCCAGGTCGCGGGTGTTGGGGTTGTGCAGCGCGCTGGGCAACGCGGCCGCCGACCCCGACAGCTCGTGGCCGGTGGCGTCGTAGCCACCCCAGTTCACCGCCGTCGACCCGGGGTGGTCGGGATGCCACTGCAGGCCCAGGTGACCGGCCCCTCCGTCCCGGCCCCGATCGGTGAAGGAGGCCTGGAGCGCCCAGAAGTACAGCGCCGGCACCTGAGGGCCCACCAGCACCTCGAGGGTGGCCTCCACGCCGACCCACGTTCGGGTGTTCCCGGACTCGGCCTCGGGCGCCAGCCAGGTCAGGTGGAACGACGAGGCGGCGTTGGACGAGCGAGGGCGACCCGAGGTGCCGTCCCACACCAGGCGCCGACGCCACCGATCGAACCCCAGCGGATCGCCCTCAGGTCCGCGGGACCTCGACGATCACCGTGGTCGACTTGACCACGGCCACCGCCAGGTCACCGGGCTCCAGTGCCAGCTCGTCGGCGGCCTCGCGGGTCATCAGCGACACCAGGCGATGCCCCCCGAGCGCAGCTCGACGATGGCCGTCAACTTGTCGCGCTGCACCGACGTGACGATGCCGGTGAACCGGTTGCGGGCCGACTGACCGACCAGCCCCTCCGGTTCGTAGGCCTGCTCGGTCTGGCGCAGGTACCGGGCCAGCGCGGCGCCGTCGATGGTGCGGTGCCCGCCGACGCTGCGCTCGGTGGCCAGGCGGCCCTCGTCGCACCAGCGCCGCACGGTGTCGGCGCTGACCCCCAGCAGCTCGGCCACCTGGCCCGGTCGATAGGTGGTCACGTCAGATGGTGGCCGCGGCGAGCAGTCGATCGAGCACGCCGGCATCGCCGATGATCTCGATGTGGTCGGATCGAGGGCGCGACCAGAGGGCCAGCAACAGGTCCGACGCCGGGCCCCGCACGGCCACGTCGCCCTTGGCGTGGGTGCGCTCCAGCGAGGTGGTGCCCTGGCCGAAGGAGAGCAACCACTCGCCCTCGCCGTCGGTGACGTGCACGTGGACGGTCTCGACCGGGCCGGTCATCCGCTCGCCTCGCGCCCGCACGAACACGTCCAGGAACTCGTCGATGCCGTCGGCCGCCAACTCGGAGCCGATGGGCTCGGCCGTCCCGACCGCGTTGCGCCCGTCCCAGCAGTGCACCACGGCCTCGTGGGCCATGCGGCGCTGGACCCACCCGATGGTCTGGTTGCGCTCGCTCCAGTTCCACTGCGGCGTCGCCGGGTCGAGCGGGGCGAGGATGGCGACCAGCTGGTCAGCCCCGGACCGGAACCAGTCGAGCAGCTCGGGATCGGGTGGACGGGAGGGCCGGGACACCTGCTGGAGGTCGGTGCCCTGGAGGAGCGAGGTCCAGAACCCCTGCACGCCGCCCAGGTGCCCGACCAGGTCGGCCACCGTCCAGCCCGGACAGGTCGGCACCGGCTGGTCGAGGTGGCCCTCGGCCGCGTCGGCCAGGGCCTGGCTCGACTGGTCCAGCGCAGCCATCAGGTAGGCGGTGTCCATGGGGCGACCGTAGTCGGCGCGTCCTGGAGGGCGAGTCGGCCGGGCGGTCGGGAATGTCCGTCCGATCCAGATAGTTGAATACGAAAATACTTCGGGCGCGATGGCCCTACACTTGGACCGCAGCGCAGTTCGGCGATCGGGAGGTCGACATGGAGATCAAAGAGCTCGGACACCTGGTGCTCTACGTGCGTGACCTGTCCACCTCGGCCGCCTTCTACCGCGACGTGCTGGGCTGGCGTGAGGTGCTGCCCGAGGTGCCAGGCATGCCCGCGGTGGCCTTCTCGAGTGGCCGCACCCACCACGAGCTGCTGCTCATCGAGGTCGGCCCCGACGCCACCCCCATCCCCCGCGGTCGGCGCATCGGCCTGTACCACTTCGGGCTGAAGGTGGGCGACAGCGACGACGAGCTGCGCGCCGCCCGAGACCGCCTGGTCGAGGCCGGCGTGCACATCGTGGGGGCCAGCGACCACACCGTCACCCACAGCCTCTACATCCTCGACCCCGACGGCAACGAGATCGAGCTCTACGTCGACACCGACGTCGACTGGAAGGCCAACCCCGAGCTGTTCGCCGCTCCCGTCAAGGCGCTGTCTCTCTAGCCCGCAGGGAGGCTTGCCGACCGCAGGGCCTGGAAGGTGCAGGGCGCCAGCCCGGAGCCGCTGGACCGATGACACCCGGATGGCGAAGCGCCCGCAGGGAGGCTTGCCGACCGCAGGGCCGATCAGTTGGAGTTGAGGGAGTTGGAGGTCTGCGCCGAGTTGGCGCTGACCATCAGCGAGGACGAGTCGACGAACTCGAAGTCGCTGCCCGTGATCGAGCCCAAGGTGTGCAGGTCGTCGTTGTTCCACCGGCTGTCGGGCACGCCGCTGACGTACCAGGCCGAGCCGTTGTCGGCCACCACGGCCCCGTAGACCTGCAGGGCGATGATGATGGGGCGCACATCGGCCGGGTAGTCGTTGGCGTTCACCGACGACTTCAGCCGCAGCCACGAGCCCATGGGTGGGGCCGAGGTGCTCGCGGTCGACCCGGCCTGGTGGCGGGCCGGCCACACGTAGGAGGTCCGGGTGGTCGGCACGGTGATCCGGATGGCGTGGGTGACCCAGCCCGACGCCACCTCCTCGTATCGCACCAGGCCCGGCAGGATGGGCAGGCCGGCCGCATCGGCCGAGGTCCACCCGGCGGGCCGCATGGCATCGGAGCTCAGGCTCCAGGTGGCACCCGAGCCGGCCTTCCAGCTGCCGTCGGACTGCGGGCGGGCGTCCCACATCTCGTAGAGCTGGCAGTGGTCGCTGTCCACCACGATCACGTGGCGGTCACCGGTGGACCCGGATCCGCCCTCGATGGGGGCGTCGGCCGGGACGGGGTAGGGCCCGGGGTCGCTCTGGCTGGGCGAGCCGTCGAAGGTGATCTTCACCTTGGGCTGGGTGCCGGGCACGGTGGTGTAGGGGATGCCGATGGGGCCGCCGTCCCAGGTGCCCGAACCGAAGTCGGCGTGCAGCGGCGAGCTCGCGCCCTCAGCGGTCACCCAGGTGCTCGAGCTGGCCAGCACCGGCAGCTTGGAGACGTTCGAGTGCCAGTACGAGTCGGGCGGCGTGACCGAGCAGGAGGGCGCGCCGGGCAGGGCCACCTGCTGGCAGGCGGTCACCGCCACCAGCACCACCACCGCGCCGACTGCCGTGCCCAGCCGTCGACGGCGCGACGGTCGGTGCTGCCCCCGGAAGCCCACATGGTCCTATCGGCCCACGCGGGACCGCGCTTGACCGCAGGGATGAGCACCGGAGGTGCAGGGGCGTCTCCGGCTGCTGCTCATCCCCTCGGACCTGGTGGCCGAGATCGTCTCCGAGCATCAGCCGGACGGCCCTGCGCCCGAAGCCGCGACGGGCTGAGCGAATCAGACGGAGACCTCCACCACCGTGTGGAGGTCCCGTTCCAGGTGGGCGATCTCGTTGTCGTTGGCCACGTCGCGGGCCTGGAAGTTGGCCAGGTGCACCTCGGGCCCGACCGGATAGGGCCCCCAGTGCCAGGTGCCGATGGCCAGGTTGATGCCCTGGCTGCCCGAGATGGTGAAGGCGCGGATGGTGTCGAGGTGGGAGGCGTCGGAGAAGTCGACGTCGGACGGCGCCACCACCACCACCGCCGGCGAGCCGCCCAGCGGGATGAGGGCCTGGGTGGCGGTGTGGTGGCGGTTGAGCAGGTCGCAGCGCAACGGGTGCCAGGTGTAGGACAGCACGTCGAGGTGGAACACGGCGTCGTCGCGCAGCTCGAGCACACAGGCGGCCGACCCCTGGTCGTCCCCGCCGATGACCTGGCCGAAGGGCTGCCAGGCCTCGGCCGTCAACGGCTGGGCCGTCACCCTCCTGACCGCCGGTCCGCTCGCCGGACCGCTCGCCGGCTCGTCGCTGTGCTCGCCCACGTGTGCCCCCTCGCTCGCCCAGGCTGGTTGGTTATCCTGACGCCGACGTCATGTTAGGAGGCCCGATGGACGTGCGGTCGATCGAACAGGTGGAGCCGGTCATCGAGCACAACGGCACCGTGCCGGTGTGGTGGCTGGTGAAGCCCCGGGAGATGAAGGAGATCACCGATGGCGGCTTCCTGGAGCTGGTCAGCGAGTTCGAGGTGGCCGGCGGGGGGCTGGTCGATCCCCACCAGCACCCGACCCACGAGTTCTACTACGTGACGTCGGGCCGGGGGATCATGGACATCGCCGGTGAGGAGCGCGAGATCGCCCAGGGCGACCTGGTGCACATCCCGCCCGACACCATCCACAGCTTGCGCCCGGTGTCGGACCACGCCCCCATCCACTGCTTCTGCTTCGCGGTCGGGGTCAAGGACGCCGTCCCGGTCGACTACACCAAGCACTGACCGACGCCACCGGCGGCGCCCTCAGGCGGTCGGCGCCCCGATCGTCTCCTCCAGCAGGGCCAGCGCGGCGCGCCAGCAGCGGCGATCGGCCCGGGCGTCCCAGGCCAGGCCGGGCATGCCCAGCTGGTCGACCTGCACGTTGGTGAAGCTGTGGCCCACGCCACCCAGCACCTCGAGGCGCCAGTCCGCCACCTCGGCCGCGACCATCTCGGCTTCGAAGGCGTCGCGGGCCTCCTTGCCGATCAGCGGGTCGGCCGCGCCGCAGAACATGAGCACGCTGGCCTTGATGGCGCGCGACGCCTCCACGTCGACCCCGCCCAGACCGGGGTGGAAGCCGATGACCGCGCCCAGCTCGGCGCCGCTGCGGGCCAGCTCCAGGACCATGCTGGCGCCGAAGCAGAAGCCCATGGCCGCCACCCGCGTCGGGTCGACCTCGGCGCGGGCGATCAGGATGTCGAGGCCGGCGGTGGCCAGGGTGCGCACCCGACCGAAGTCGGCCATGAGCTCGCCCAGGCGAGCCAGAGCCTCGTCCATGGGGACGGTGCCGCCCCCGCCGTGGTAGTCGAGGGCGAAGGCGGCGTAGCCGAGCGACGCCAGCCGGATGGCCCGACCCTTGACGTGGTCGTCCATGCCCGGCCCCTCGTGGCAGACCAGCACGCCTGGCTTGGGACCGGGTTGCATGTCGTCCACCGCGAAGGTCCCGATGAGGTCGCGGCCGTCGGCCTGGTAGGAGATCTCCTCGATGTGCATCTCGGCACGTTAGGCGCCGGGACGAAAGGACCAGGTGCTCACACACAGCCTCCCGAGACCTGCCAGCGGTGGGCGGGCACGGGCTGGCCGGTGAGGTCCACGCCGCCCCGGCTCACCTGCACCGACTGGAAGCCATGACCCGGGCCGTGTGCGAACGTCTGGTTGACGAAGCTGTCGGATCCCGATGCCCGCCAGTACCTCGGACCGGGTTGCCCAGGCGTGGCGGCCAGCCAGGCGTCCAACGCGGCCGAGGCGGAGGCGGCAGGCGGGCCTTCGAGCCCGACTCCGGCGCAGAACTTGGGCGGACCCGGCTGGTGGGAATGCCAGATCAGGTAGCTGCCGAGGGTGAGCGCCCCGCCTAGGACCACGACCACGAGCGCCACGACGGCCAGCGACGACGCCCACCGGTGTCGGACGGGAACCTCGCTGTCCATCGTGTCGCTCATCGCTGCCCCATCACGCCGGCGCCTGGACCATCGTCGCGCGGTTCTCGAGCGTGGCGAGGAGATCCTGGTTGCACTGACAAACATCCATTGCTAGACTCGATCACATGTTCGAGGCGGACGAGCTGGCGGCATCGAGTCGACGGGCGGCACATGTCGATGTCGCCGTGGCCAGCGACGACGAGCTGTGCGCGGCAGCCATCACCTTCGAGCGGGCGCGGGCGTCGCTCGACGCCGCCGAAGCCCATGTGTTGGCCGAGCTCGAACAGCGCGGCGTGTGCGACCGCGATATCGGGCTGGGCACGGCCTCCTGGCTGGCCGACCGCGCCCACGCCGCCCGACCGACCATCGCCGCTCGCCTACGCCTCGGCCTCGACCTGCGCCGGCTGCCCGCCGTCGATGCCGCCCTGACCGAGGGCGAGCTCACCTTCGACCACGCCCGGGCGCTCGGTGCCGCCGCCAACCCGCGCATCGCCGACGACATCGCCGCCTGCCAGGACCAGCTGATCGATCTGGCCCGCC
Organism: uncultured Microthrixaceae bacterium; assembly: GCA_963785815.1. Classification (GTDB taxonomy): domain Bacteria; phylum Actinomycetota; class Acidimicrobiia; order Acidimicrobiales; family Acidimicrobilacustridaceae; genus UBA4742. Next base: position 756,355 of record CAWAWN010000003.1, on the reverse strand, counting down.
AGGCCCCCTATGCCGTCTGGCGGCGCGACCTCGGTGTCCTGGTAGACCTGCTCGACCAGGACGGCGGCCACGACCCCGAGCGCGACCTGGCCCGCAACCACCTGCACCTGAGCGCCCTGGCCGGTGACCAGGTCGTGTTGTCGGGCGAGCTCGTCGGCGAGGCCGCCCTCGAGCTATCCCAGGCGGTCGAGGCCGAAGCCGACCGCCTCTGGCGCCAGTTCCGCGACGATCACGAGGTCGGCGCCATCGCCACCATCCCCCGCCGTTCGACCCTCATGGCCCTCGCCCTGGTGTCGCTGTGCCGCAAGGGCCGGGCCGACGACCACGACCGCCAGGCACCCGTCGCCGACGTCACACTCGTCCTCGACGCCCGTGAGCCGACACCCGAAGACACGCCTGAGCCGGCACCCGATGAGCCGGACGCCGCCCCGGGTGCCGCGCCGGCCAGCGATGCCGGTGCCCGCGCTGGCCACGACATCGATGTGCCCACGCCCGTCGAACCGCGGTGGCCGCTCCACCTGGGCCCCCTCGGCCTGACCACACTCGACGGCGACCCGCTCGACCTGACCCGCTACGAGCACCTGCTGTGCGATGCCGCCTTCCGGCTGCTCCTGGTCGACTCGTTGGGTGTGCCCCTCGACCTCGGGCGATCCGTACGCCGAGCGACACCCGCCCAGCGACGGGCGCTGGCCGTCCGCGACGGTGGGTGCGTGTTCCCCGGTTGCGAGGCACCGCCCGGATGGTGTGATGCGCACCACGTCGAGACATGGCACCTCGGCGGCCTCACCGACCTCGCCCGGCTGGCCCTACTGTGCCGACATCACCACGGCGTGACCCACCGACTCGGTTGGCAGATGCGCGCCGGCCCGGACCAGACCTTCTCGTGGACCACCCCCGCTGGTCTGGTGCTCCTCAGCCAGCGCCAACGAGGCCGGCCGGCCCGGCTGGGCCTCACCGTCGCCGCCTGAGCGACGGCCTAGGGTGATGGCGGCGTGGTACTGACTGCCGAAGAGCCTGCGGTTGACGCGCCCGTCCCCCGGTCGGCCAAGCCGGCCTGGCCCGGGCTGGACGGGCTGCGCGGCCTGGCCGTGCTGGCCGTGCTGTTCTTCCACGGTGGGTTCCGCTGGGCGGCAGGCGGATTCCTCGGCGTGTCGACCTTCTTCACCCTGTCGGGCTTCCTGATCACCACCCTGCTGCTGGCCGAGCACCGGCACCACGGTGGCGTGTCACGCCGCGGCTTCTTCGCCCGGCGGCTGCGACGCCTGGTGCCGGCCGCGCTGGCCGGCGCGGTGGTGGTCCTGGCCTTCGCCGTCGCCGTGGCCACCGGCGACCAGCAACGTGCCCTCTTCGGCGACATGGCCACGGCCCTGACCGCCACCATCAACTGGCACTTCATCGCCAGCGGCCAGTCCTACGCCCAGCTGTTCGCCGCCCCTTCGCCCCTGCAGCACTTCTGGTCGCTGGCCGTCGAGGGCCAGTTCTACCTGGTCTTCGGCCTGGTGGCGGCCTGGGCGTTGCGGGGGTCGAACGCCACCCGGCGCCTGGCCGTGGTGGTGGGCGTGGCCATGGCCGCCTCGTTGGCCCTGACCTGCTTCGCCGGGTTCAGCCACGACCGCGTGTTCTACGGCACCGACACCCGGGCCTTGGAGATCCTGGCCGGCGCCGCCCTGGCCCTGGTGCTGGCACACCGCCCGCCCGACCGCCTCGAGTCGTCGCCCCACCCCCGCCCCTGGCTCGGCCGGGCCCTGGGCCTGGCCGGTGCCGCCGCCCTGGCCGGCTGCGTGGGGCTGTGGGTCGTCACCACCCTCGACTCCTCCTGGGTCTACGACGGGGGCCTGGCCCTCTACGCCGGGCTCTCGGTGGTGGTCATCGCGTCGCTGGTGGCGGTGCCCGGTGGACCGTTCGCCCGGCTGCTCAGCTGGGGACCGCTGCGAGCGGTCGGGTTGGTGTCCTACGGGCTCTACGTCTTCCACTGGCCCGTGTTCCTGTGGCTGACCCCGGCTCGCACCCACCTGTCGGCCTGGCCCGACTTCGCCGTGCGCATGGTCGTGACCACGGTCCTGGCCGTGGCCTCGTACCACCTGCTCGAGGTGCCCGTGCGGCGGTGGCGTCGATCGGCGGACCGACCTCGGCGCACGTCGTGGGCCTCGGCGCCGGTCGTGGCCGGCCTGGTCACCGCGGCGGTGGTCGTGGTGGGCGCGCTGGTGGTCACCGTGGACGCCGCCCCCGCGCCCAACGACTTCGCCGCCGCCACCCGGGCGCTCCAGCATCCCCGGGCCCTCCCGCAGGGTGCCGGTGCCGGACTGCCACGGGTGGCCTGGTTCGGTGACTCGACCGCTCTGGTGCTGTCCGAGGGGGCCACCTACGACGCCGGCCGACCGCTCGACATCGCCAACCTGGGCGGGCTGGCCCAACTCGGCTGCAGCGTCGGGACCGGTGGCCAGCGCCGCCTGCCCGACGGCCAGGTGGTCACGCTGACCAAGGGCTGCGACCAGCAGCTGGGGGCCTACCGCACCTTCGTGGCCACCCACCCGACCGACCTGGCGGTGGTCCTGTTCGGCCCCGACGACCTCTACGACCGCCAAGTGCCCGGCGTGTGCCCCTCGTGGTGCCACCTGGGCGATCCCACCTACGATCGCTGGCTCCAGGCCCAGATGCTGCGCACGGTCGACGCCTTGACCAGCCATGGTGCCCGGGTCGTGTGGCTGACCACGCCCTCCATCCCCGACGTCGGCCAACGCACCACGCCCTTCAACCAGATGATCCGCCGGCTCCCCGGCGAACGCCCCGGCAAGGTGGTGGTGCTCGACCTGGGCGGCCACCTCAGCGCCAGCGGCGCCGACCACACCGATCGGCCCGACGGCATCCACCTCAGCACCACCGCCGCGGTGGTGGTCGGGCAGGGCTGGGTCGATCCCCAGCTGGCCGCCATCTGGCGGGCTCAGCGCTGAGCGCGAGCGCGCCGGCTGATCTCCACCCGCACCCACTCCGGACTGGGCTCGCCGTCCAGAAAGCGCTCGTGCAGCTCCACGGCCAGCACGGCCCGCCGGGTGGCGCCCACCGGTGCCGCATCCGGCCCGAACGCCTCGGGGTGCTCGGCCAGGTAGGAGGCCGCGGCGGCCAGCGCGTCGAGGCGAGCCGCGTCCTCGGCCATGCCCGGATCGAACCGCCACCGCCGCACCTGCTCGGCCACGGGCTCCTGTCCCGGCGTGTCCGGCTCGACGCCGGTGGCGGCGAACACGCGGCAGTCGTAGGTGCGACAGGCCCGGGGACGGTCGTCGTAGATCGAGCACCGGTCGTCGACCAGCATGGGGCAGTGGCCGTGCTCGTCGTAGCCCATCACCACATGGCCCTCGGGCCAGCCCGGTGCCGGGAACGCCAGCTCGGCCGGCACCCGAGCCAGGGTGGCCGACTCGTCCGGACCGATGTGGATGAACTGCGAGGCCCGACAACACGCGGTGCACCCGTCGCAGGGCACCTCCGACGCCTGGTCCCCGGCCAGCGCCCGGCCCATGTCGACCAGCCAGGTGGACAGGTCGCCAGCCGAGCGTGGCGAGCTCATTCGATCCGGCGGATGGGCGTCGGATCGAGCGCCAACAGGTCGAGGGTGGTGGCGCCCGCCTCCAGCTCGGCGAACATGGCCGCCTCCTTGGCTTCGCGGGCCTGGCCGGCGGCCAGCACCTCGTCCTGCGACGAGCCGGGCACCACGGTGACGCCGTCGCCGTCGGCCACGATCAGGTCGCCGGCCTCGACCAGCACGTCGCCCACCTCCACGGGCTGACCCACGCTGCCCTGAGCCACCTTCTGGGCGCCTCGCAGCGCCAGCATGGTGGCGAACACGGGGAAGCCACGCCGCTGCAGGGCGGCCACGTCGCGCACCCCGCCGTCGATCACCAGCCCGGCGATCCCCCGCGCCTGCGCCTGGGTGGTCAGCACCTCGCCCCAGTGGCCCAGCTCGGGATCGCCCTCGATCTGCACCACCAGCACCTGGCCCGGGCCCGCGGTGGCCGCGGCCACGTGGATGGCCAGGTTGTCCCCGGGCGCGCAACGGACGGGCAGGGCCTCGCCCACCACCGCCGCCCCGGGCCAGATGGGACGGATCCGGGCCCGCATGGCCCGACCCCCCGATTCCCCCAGGGTGGCCGCGCCCAGCCGGGCCAGCGCCTCGCGTTGATCGGCGGTCAGGGTCACACCAGCACCTCCGGGTTGAGCGGGGTCGGCGGTCGGCCACCCCGCAGGACGGCCACGATGTTGGCGCAGGCCAGCTCGACCATGGCGGCACGGGTGGCGGTGGTGGCCGACCCGATGTGGGGCAGGACCACGACGTTGTCCAGCTCGGCCAGACCAGGGGCGAGGCTGGGCTCGTCCTCGAACACGTCCAGGCCGGCCGCGGCGATCGACCCCGAGCGCAGCGCCGTCACCAGGGCGACCTCGTCCACCAGCGCACCCCGGGCCGTGTTCACCAGCACCGCGGTCCGCTTCATGCGTTCGAGGGCGGGGGCGTCGATGAGGTGGCGGCTCCGGTCGTTGAGCGGCGCGTGCAGGCTGACGAAGTCCGACGTGGCCAGCAGCTCGTCGAGCTCGACCCGCCGGGCGCCGGTGGCCGCCTCGGCGGCCGGTTTGGGATGTCGGTTGACGTAGACCACCGACATGTCGAAGCCGCGGGCCCGGCGGGCCACGGCCGTCCCGATCGCCCCCAGCCCCACGATGCCCAGGGTCTGGCCCGCCACCGGGTGGCCCAGCAACATGCTGGGTCCCCACACCTTCCACCGGCCGCCGCGCACCAGCCGCTCCCCCTCCCCCAGGCGCCGGGCGGCGGCCATGAGCAGGGCGAAGGCCAGATCGGCGGTGGCGTCGGTCAGGACCCCGGGCGTGTTGGTGAGCACCACCCCGCGGTCGGTGGCCGCACCCACGTCGAGGTTGTCGAACCCGACTGCCAGGTTGGCCACCACCCGCAGGTCAGGGGCGACGTCGAGCAGCTCGGCATCGATGCGATCGGTGAGCATGGCCAGGATGGCGGCCGCGCCGCGGGCCCCCGCCAACAGCTCGTCACGGGTGGCCGGCCGGTCGGCCTCCTGCTGGACCACCTCGAGGCCGGCGTCGAGCAACGGCTGGGTGGCCGGCGCAGGCAGGGGCCGGGTCACGAGAACCCTGTCCGCGCTCACGACACATCAGGCATCGGGGTAGGGCTCCACGAACAGGTCGCCGTGGGCGTCCAGGTCGACGAGCCCCGACGCGGCGCGGGTGGGGGGCACCAGCTGGGCGCCCGGGTCGTCGGCGCGGCTGGCCATGATCCTGTAGGTCTGGCGCAGCTCGTACATGCTCAGCAGCTGCCCGCTGAACGACCGGGGTTGGTCCACCAGCCACACGATGCCCTCGGCCGCCACCTCGCACGGCTCCCACGACGAGTGGTCCGCTCCGGGCGCGTTGGCCACGAACCCCTCGGAGGCGACGGGGATGTCGACCCGGAACACGTTGGCGGCGATCCCGTCGGCGGCCACCTGGCGAGCCACGTCCACGGTGGCCCGCTCGAGGGCGGCCTTGGACATGCCGTAGGCCATCAGCCCGGGATAGGGGAACAGCGCGGCCACCGACGACACGTTCACGATGGCGCCGCCCCCGGCGGCTCGCATCGGGGCCAGGGCGGCCTGCATGGCCACCAGGGGGGCCGTCACGTTCACGGCCATGACCAGCTCGTAGCGCGACCGCGGGATGTCCAGGTCGCCCACGAAGGTGACCGCCGCGTTGTTGACCAGCACGTCGAGGCGGCCGAAGTGCTCGACGGTGCGCGCCACCATCGCCTCCACCTCGGCGGGGACGGCCAGGTTGGTGGGCACGGCCAGCGCCCGGCCGCCGGCGTCGGTGATGCGGCCCACCGTCTCGTCCAGCGTGCCCGGCGTGCGCTGGGGCTGGGCTGCAGTCGATCGGGCGGCCACGGCCACCGCCGCGCCTCGGGTCGCCAGCGCCACCGCGGTGGCCGCGCCGATGCCCCGGCTGGCCCCGGTGACCAGCGCCACCTTGCCGGCCAGCGCGGCGGCGCTCACCCCCCGACGCCGACCGTCTCGGTGTCGCGACCCGAGCGCAGGATGCGCCCGGCCCGCTCGCCGGTCGGCTGGCCGGCATCCACCGCCAGACGGCCGTTCACGAAGACCTGGTCGACGCCGAGGGCGGCGGCGTAGAGCCGGCCGGCACCACCGGGTAGGTCGTGCACCATCTCCACGGGACCGGCGTCGATGGTGTCGGGGTCGAACACCACCACATCCGCGATCCACCCCTCGGCCAGCCGGCCCCGGTCACGCAACCCGAACAGCCGGGCCGGGGCATCGGTGAGGTCGTGGATGGCCTCCTCCAGGCCGATGAGCTGCTTGCCCCGCAGGCAGTCGCCCAGGAACTCGGTGGTGTAGGGCGCGCCGCACATGCGGTCGAGGTGGGCCCCGGCGTCGGACCCGCCGAGCAGGGCGTGGGGTGACCGCCAGGCATCCACCCGCAGTCGCCAGCTCTCGGCGTCGTCGTCGGTGGGTCCGGGCCACAGCACCGTGCGCAGGTCGTCGGCCAGCGCGATGTCGAGCAGGGCGAAGAAGTCGCGCACGCCGCGCTCGCGGGCGATGTCGGCCACCAGTCGGCCCTTGAGCCCCTGGTTGGCCTCGCTGTAGGTGTCGCCGATGCGGTAGCGACCCCAGCCGGTGAGACGGGCGAACACACCGGCCTCGGGCGAGTTGGCCCGGTTCTCCAGGTGGATGCGGGTCTGGGGGTCGCGCAGCGCGGCCATGCGCTCGGGCACGGGCAGGCCCAGCACGTCCATCCAGTCGGGCAGCTGGAACAGCGCGCAGAAGGTGAGGAAGCTCATGTTCATGCCCACCAGCGTGGGCATGGTCAGGGCCACCACCCTGGCCCCGCGCTGCTCGGCCAGCGCGCCGACCTCGAGCTGGGACCGGTAGCGCTCGGGCTCGGCCGAGTCGACCACCAGCACGTTCCAGTTGATCGGGCGCCCGGCGCGGCGGCTCATCTCGATCATCAGGTCGACCTCGTCGGACGAGAACCCCTTGAGGCATCCGTCGGTGACCCATTCGAGCTGGGTGCCCGGGTGGCGGGACACCTCGTCGCACAGGGCCAGCAGCTCGTCGGGCGTGGCCCACCGCGACGGCACCGGCTCGCCGTCGCCGTCGGAGTGGGTGAACGACTGGGTGGTGGACAGTCCCAGCCCGCCGGCCTCGATGGCCTGGCCCAGCAGGGCCCGCATGGCCGCGATCTGCTCGTCGGTGGCCTCCTGGCCCACCGAGTCGGGCCCCATGACCTGGCGGCGCAGGGCGCAGTGGCCCACCATGAAGGCGGCGTTGACCCCGAGGTTGCCGTCCAGGCGGTCGAGGTAGCTGGCGAACGTGTCCCAGTCCCAGGGCACGCCCTCGGTGAGTGCCGCCTTGGCCATCCCCTCGACCCGGACCATCATGTCCACCAGGTAGCCGGCGTTGTCCGCAGCCACCGGCGCCAGGGTGAAGCCGCAGTTGCCGGCGACCACCGATGTGACGCCGTGCAGGTTGCTGGGGGTGGCCAGCGGGTCCCAGAAGAGCTGGGCGTCGTAGTGGGTGTGGGGGTCGACGAAGCCGGGGCAGACCACCTTGCCGCTAGCGTCCACCACTTGGGACGCCTCCTCGGTCACCGAGCCGGGCGCGGCCAGGGCCACGATGCGCCCGTCACGGATGGCGACATCGGCCGGGCGACCCGCGGTGCCGGTGCCGTCGATGACGGTCCCGCCCCGGATCAGGTAGTCGAGCATGGCTGGTGCACCTCCGGGGTCACGGCCGGACCCTAGGCCAGAATCTGACGGTCCGTCAGGATATCCGGGCGTGCCGGCGACCCTCAGCCCTCGAGGGCCAGCGCCCCTTCGGGGCAGTTGCCGACGCCGGACCGGGTGCCGGCCTCGAGATCGGCGGGCACGTCGCCGATGACGCGCAACAGGCAGTGGCCTTCGTCGTCGGCGTCGAACACCTCGGGCGCCAACGCATAGCAACGTCCGTGGCCGGTGCAGGCCTCCGGGTCCAACACGATCCTCATCAGACACCCCCTCGCGGTGGCCGACCCTAGCGCGGGCCCGTTCTCAGCCCGCCGAATGTTCTAGGCCAAAGGACCTAGATGCTCGTAGACGCCGACGGGTCGCGTGACTACGGTTGACCCAGGACAGACCGGGCGATTGTCCTCCCTTGTTGAACGATTTATGACAATTGTGACGGATAACATGACGATCAGGTTGCGAAACGGGCGCTGACCCGCGAGCATGACGGTCGCTGGCGGTCGGGTTGCTGACCAGGGTCTCCGCCCTCCCCACGTCGACAACTCGGCCGCCGGCACCACCCCGATCGGGCACCGTCAACCCTTGGGTTCGAGCACGAACACCGGGATCTCCCGCGTGGTGGCCGCCTGGTAGCTGTCGTACGGCGGCCAGACCTGGTTGGCCCGCTCCCACCACTGCGCCTTCTCGTCGCCGGTCACCTGGCGGGCCACCAGGTCGAGCACCTGCGGGCCGTCCTGGAGGGTGACCTCGGGGTCGGCGAGCAGGTTGAAGTACCAGACCGGGTGCTTGGGGGCACCCCCCATCGACGCCACCACCGCGTAGTCGCCGTCGTGCTCGACCCGCATGAGCGGCGTCTTGCGCAGCTTGCCGGACTTGTTGCCTCGCGTGGTCAAGATGATGCACGGCTGGCCCTCGAGCTCGAGGCCCTCGGTGCCGCCGGACGACTCGTAGAGGGCCACCTGATCCGCGATCGGGCCCCACGGGCTGGGTTCGTACTCACCGGTGAGTGGCATGGTCGGTCCTTCCGCAGCGGGCTGGGGTCGCCCAGGGCGACGGTCCGACGCTATCGGCGAAGACCGCGTGGCGGTCGGGCTCACGCCACGGTGGGCGCGACCCGGGGGATCACGGCGTCATGCTCGCAGCTACCATCCGCGCCGTGACCGACCTGCCCGAGCGCATCTACCACCTGGCCGCGGCCGACGAATGGGCCGCGGCCCGGGCGGCCGGCGACTACCGGCGCTCCACCGCCGAGCGGTCGCTCGACGAGGAGGGGTTCATCCACTGCTCGATGGCCGAACAGGTGCGGGGGACGGCCGACGCCTTCTACCGCGGCCGCACCGACGTCGTGCTGCTCGCCATCGACCCGCAGCGCATCACCTCACCCATCCGGGTCGAGGTGCCGGCGGACCGGCCCGAGGGGTTCCCCCACATCTACGGCCCCATCGACCTCGACGCGGTGGTGGCGGCCACCCCGTTGGTCCTGGGTCCCGAAGACCTCCTGGAGCTGCCTCCGCTGGGGTGAGGGTCAGCCCGGCGCCGGTCAGACGGCGCGGCGCAGGGTGTTGTGGTCGGTGTGGGCGAAGGGCTCGTCCATCTCGTCCATCTTCAGCATGGTCGTCTCGTCGTAGGACCACGTGTCCGCAGCCCGATCGATGGTGATGGTGACGTCGTAGCTGAGCGTGGAGGCGTGCTGGGCCAGGTAGCGGTTCTCGCCGATGGCGTAGCCGGCCTGACCGGGCCGGGCCGACAGGGTGAACGACTCGGCATCGGCGGCGGCGGTGCCCCCGGCCAGGACGGTGATGCCACGGGGCACCACGAAGCCGCGCAGCACCTCGCCGGTGGCGGCGTCCCACAGCCAGTAGCCCACCTCGGTGTGGAAGGGGTTCGCCTCGTCGCCGCGCCACATGGCCGTCTTGTAGTCGAGGCCGTAGAGCGACTGCGAGCCGTTGTCCACCGGGCCGAAGGGCTTGAAGGTGACCTTCTCCAGGTACGGGGTGCCCAGCACCTCGCCCCGGCTGTGGGAGTAGGCGGTGTCGAGCCCTCCCTCGGCTTCCCACTCGCCGACCAGCGGCGCCAGCGGTCCCCATTCGTCAGCCATGCCTGCTCCCTTCGTGCCTGCGCCCGGGGTCCGGACGGATCCGGCCAACCTAGCGGGCGGTCGCGCCGGCGCGAGCCGGTAGCGTCAGGCGAGACCGTCGAGCGCAGGAGGACGAGCCGGTGCTGCTCAAGGGGCTCAACCACGTGGCCACGCTCACCCACGACAGCGATCGGCTGCAGGACTTCTACCAGCAGGTGTTCGACGCCGAGGTGGTGCTCGACGGCTCCGAGCTGCCAGCCGACGTCGAGCTCCCGCCCGGGGTGACCCCACCTCGATTGACCATCATCAAGATCGGTGCCTGGGCCGAGCTCAACGTGTTCCAGATCGAGGGCAACACCGAGGCCGATCATCAGACCCCGATGTTCGGGCGCGGGCGGATCGACCACCTGGCGCTGCAGGCCGAGTCGCTCGAGTCGTTCGAGACGATCCGCCGACGACTCATGGACCGTGGGGCGGCCGACGACTTCGTGACCGACTTCGGGCCCATGCTCAGCCTCTTCTTCCGGGATCCCGACGGCCTCGAGTGCGAGGTGTGCGTCGAGAACCCCGATGCCGAGCCGGGCACCTTCCACCCGCCGGGCACCCGGGCGACCCGCTACCCAGCCCGAGCCTGAGCCGGGCCCTCTCGCCGATCGCGAGACAACTGTCAGTCGAGGTGACAGAATCTGGCCATGGACGTCATCTTGCTGGGCACCGGCAGCCCGCTCCCGTCTCCCGATCGCGCCGGCCCGTCGACGCTGGTGCGGGCCGGTGGGCTTGACCTGCTGTTCGACTGTGGCCGGGGTGTGCTCATGCGGGCGGCGGCCGCCTTCGCCGGACCCATGTCCTTCGCCACGGTGTTCCTGACCCACCTGCACAGCGACCACGTCACCGACTTCAACGACGTCATCACCAGCCGTTGGGCGTTGGCGCCCGTGCCCAACCCACTCCCGGTGGTCGGCCCGGTGGGCACCCAGCGCCTGGTCGACCGGACGCTCGAGATGCTGGCCGACGACATCGGCTACCGCCTGGCTCACCACGACGACCTGACCGAAGGACCGCAGGTCTCGGTGCGCGAGGTGGCCGACGGCGTGGTCTTCGACCAGGCCGGGGTGCAGGTGCTGGCCGCCCCCACCGACCACGCCCCGGTGCGGCCCACGGTGGGCTACCGGGTGACCCACGACGGCAAGGCCGTGGTGATCGCCGGCGACACCATCCCTTGTGCCGGGCTCGACGAGCTTTGCGCCGGGGCTGACGTGTACGTGCAGACGGTGGTGCGCCCGTCGCTCATCGAGATGATCCCGTCGGCCCGGCTGCAGGACGTCGTCGACTACCACTCGTCGGTGGCCCAGGCCGCCCAGACCGCGGCCCGCGCCGGGGTCGGCACCCTGGTGCTGACCCATCCGGTGCCGCCGCCCGCACCGGGCACCGAGCAGGAGTGGCTCGCCGAGGCCGCCGCCCACTTCGACGGGGTGGTGCACCTGGGCACCGACCTGTTGACCGTCACCGCCTGAGGACCGCAGGGGCAGCGTTACGCTGGCGCCATGAGCGTGCCGGTGGACCTCGATGCGGTGTGCCAGCAGATGCGGGGGGCCGGGCCGGCCGCGTTCCTGGTCACGGTGTCCGACGATGGGCGACCGCACGTGGTGTCGGCCTCCCTGGTCGTCGAGGATGGCCACGCGCACACCCGGGTGGGCCGCCACACCAGCGCCAACCTGGCCGAGCGGCCCGATCTCACCCTGCTCTGGCCGGCTGAACCGGGCGCCGACTACTGCCTGCTGGTGGACGGTCGCATGGATGACACCCCCGACCCCGACGGTGGAGCGATCCGGGTGCGCCCCACCTCGGCCGTGTGGCACCGCGTGGCCGATGCCGCCGGGAGCGGCCCGACCTGCCTGCCCGTCGAGGCGCCCTAGCGACGGCGCGTCGCCTCATCCGACCAGCCGATCCTCGCCTCCGAGCGATGGGGTTCACCCGAACCTGGTCGATCGTCGGGCTGTCCATCGCCGTGGTGGGCGTTCTGCCCTACGACCTCGGCCTGCTCCTGATGATCTTGGGGAACCACGACGCGCGCGCCCGCCTGCTCGGCACCGGCAACGCCGTCGCCGCCCTCGTGGCCGTCGCCGCCATCGGCTGGATGGCCGGGCGAACCGTGGCGCGGCGCCACCTCCGCCGACTCGGCCCGCTGGTCAGCCCGGTCCGCGCCGACGACCTGCGCTAGCTCAGCTGCAGCCGCTGGTGGTGCCGCAGCTGGGGCAGGCGTGGCAGGAGCCGGCCCGCTGCATCTGGACCCCGCACTGCATGCACATGGGCGCATCGTGGTTGATGCGCACCGAGCTGCGGGTGGTCGACACCGACAGGCTGGCCACCAGCTCGGACGCCGACTCGACCGACGGCGGGTCGGCCGGCAGCTCGGAACCCTGGCGGGTCTCGACCATCGTGTCCTCCACCCCGGGCAGGGTGGGCTGCATGCGCTCGGCCGTGCTGAAGATGTTGAGCTCGGCCCGCTCGTCAGGCGACAGGTAGAGCAGCGCCAGCTTGCGGAAGAGGTAGTCCATCAGCGAGTTGGCGATGCGCAGGTCGGGGTCGTCGGTCATGCCGGCGGGCTCGAAGCGCATGCCGGTGAACGCCTCCACGAAGCTGCGCAGCGGCACGCCGTACTGCAGGCCGTGGCTGACCGAGATGGCGAAGGCGTCCATGATGCCGGCCAGGGTGGAGCCCTGCTTGGACACCCGCACGAAGATCTCGCCCGGGTTGCCCTCGTCGTACTCGCCCACCGTGACGAAGCCCTTGCAGTCGGCCACCCGGAACTCGAAGGTGCGCGACCGCCGGGTGCGGGGCAGCTTGGTGCGGGCCGGCTGGTGCACGATCTTCTCGACCACCCGCTCGACCACGTGATCGGCGGCTGCGGCCGACTCGGCGCCGGCGTCAACCGTGTCGCCGTCCTTGGTGGCCATGGCCAGGGGCTGGGCCACCTTGCAGTTGTCGCGGTAGATGGCGACGGCCTTGATGCCGAGGCGCCAGGCATCGATGTGGAGCTGCTCGACCTCTTCGACCGTCACCTCCTCGGGCATGTTCACCGTCTTGGAGATGGCCCCGGAGATGAAGGGCTGCACGGCCCCCATCATCTTGACGTGGCCGCTGTAGTGGATGGCGTTGTCACCCATGGAGCAGGCGAACACCGGGATGTGGTCGGGATCGACGTGCGGGGCACCCAGGATCGTCTTGTGCTCGTCGATGTAGGCCACGATCTCGTCGATCTGGGTGGCGTCGTAGCCCAGGCGGCGCAGGGCCCGGGGCACGGTCTGGTTGACGATGGTCATGGTGCCCCCGCCGACCAGCTTCTTCATCTTGCACAGCCCCAGATCGGGCTCGATGCCGGTGGTGTCGCAGTCCATCATCAGGCCGATGGTGCCCGTGGGGGCGAGCACCGATGCCTGGGAGTTGCGCACGCCGAAGTCGGCCGCCACCTCGCAGGCATCGTCCCAGGCGCGCTGAGCCGCGCTCAGCAGCTCGCTGGGGACCAGCTCCTCGTCGATGTGGGCCGCGGCCTGGCGGTGCATGTCGAGTACGCCCAGCATGGGCTCGACGTTGTCGGTGAAGCCGGCGAAGGGGCCCATGCGGGCCGCCGTGCGGGCCGAGACGGCATAGGAGTGACCGGTCATCAGGGCGGTGATGCCGGCCGCCCAGGCCCGACCCTCGTCGGAGTCGTAGGGCAGGCCCAGGGCCATGAGCAGCGCGCCCAGGTTGGCGTAGCCGATGCCCAGCTGGCGGAACCGACGGGACGTCTCGGCGATGGGCTCGGTCGGGTAGTCGGCCCGACCCACCAGGATCTCCTGGGCCGTGAACACGCAACCCACCGCGGCCTGGAAGCCGTCGACGTCGAAGGTGTCGTCCTCGCCCAGGAACTTCAGCAGGTTGAGGCTGGCCAGGTTGCACGCCGAGTTGTCGAGGTGCATGTACTCGGAGCAGGGGTTGGAGCCGTTGATGCGCCCGGTGTTGGCCGCCGTGTGCCAGCGGTTGATCGTCGTGTCGAACTGCATGCCCGGATCGGCGCACTCCCAGGTGGCCTTCGAGATCTGGCGCATGATGTCGCGGGCGGGGACGGTCTTGACCACCTCGCCGCTGGTCACCTCGCGCAGCTGCCAGTCGGTGTCGTCCACCACGGCCTGCATGAACTCGTCGGTGACCCGCACCGAGTTGTTGGCGTTCTGGTACTGGACGGACGTGATGTCCTTGCCGTCGAGGCTCATGTCGAACCCGGCGGCCTCCAGGGCGCGGGCCTTGCGCTCTTCGTTGGCCTTGCACCAGATGAACTCCTCGACGTCGGGGTGGTCGACGTTGAGGATGACCATCTTGGCGGCCCGCCGGGTCTTGCCGCCCGACTTGATGGTGCCGGCCGAGGCATCGGCGCCCCGCATGAAGCTCACCGGGCCCGACGTGGTGCCGCCCCCGTTGAGCAGCTCGACGCTCGAGCGGATGCGGCTGAGGTTGATGCCGGCGCCGGAGCCGCCCTTGAAGATGGTGCCCTCCTCGACGTACCAGTTGAGGATGGAGTGCATGTGGTCGTCGACGGCCAGGATGAAGCAGGCCGACGCCTGCTGGGGCACGCCGGCGACCCCGATGTTGAACCACACGGGCGAGTTGAACGCCGCCTTCTGGGTGACCACCAGGTGCTTCAGCTCGGCCCGGAAGGCCTCGGCCTCGCGGTCGTCGACGAAGTAGCCGCCGTCGACCCCCCACGTGGTGATGGTGTCGACCACCCGGTCGATCACCTGGCGCAGCGACTGCTCGCGCTCGGGGGTGCCCATGGTGCCGCGGAAGTACTTCTGGGCCACGATGTTGGTGGCGTTGAGCGACCAGTCCACCGGGAACTCGACGTCGAGCTGCTCGAAGGCGACGGAGCCGTCCTGGAAGTTCGTGATGCGCGGTGTCACGTCGTTCCCAGGTCACCTCGTCGTAGGGGTGCACGCCCTCGGTGGTGAAGTGACGGCGAACTCCGATGCCTGCCTGCTCCGGCGCCATGGCCATGTGGTCGGTCTCCCCTGGTCGTAGGTCGTTCAGCGTGGTGTGGGTGGTGCGGTCGAGGTGCTGCCGGGCCTGCTCGGGACCCTTCAGAGGGGGTATCCAGGCTAGCGGCGAGGTGGTCGAACCCGTCCCGGCGCCTGATGTGAGGGCGCCTCGGGCCGCATGCCCCAGACACCAGATCTTGTGGTCGAGTAGGCCCCCCTTGCTGGTCGGCCACAAGATGTGGGAGAGATTACAGCACCGTAATTACGGTGGTGTCAATGGTTGTGGGCCTCGGATCGCGAGAAATTTCTGAGCCTGCGCTGACCAACGGATGGCTGTGGCGCGAACGAGCAGGTCAGAGGGAGATCGCGTCGCCGGACCGGCTTGCACCGAACCTGACGGCGGCCACTCGGGCCCCCCAAGATGTCGTCCTGCCAGCAGAACCCTCAAGACGCCAGCCACCATTCCGATCGCCCGCGCCACAGCTCCGTTGCTGGTGAGCACCATACGAAGGAAGCCCTGTGGGGCAAAAGAGGGAACAACCTGTGAATTGCCGGTGGATAAGCGACGAGCAATCCACAGGGGGACGGGTTGTGTACGGTCGGATGTGCGCCAGTTGCTGCCCGACCCGATCGACGACGTCGACCTGGCCGCCGCCTACCTGGGCGACGAGCGCGGCGCTCGGCCCGGGCGACCCTGGTTGGCGCTGAACATGGTGGTGAGCATCGACGGGGCCACCGCGGTGGCCGGGCGCTCGGGTGGCCTGGGCGGACCTGCCGACCGGACGGCCTTCGTCACGCTGCGCAGCCTGGCCGACGTGATCCTGGTGGGCGCCGGCACGGTGCGGGCCGAGCGCTACGGACCACCCCGGACCAGCACCGAGGACCAGGCCCGACGGGTGGCACGGGGCCAACAACCCTTCCCGCGGCTGGCCATCGTGACCGGCCGCCTGGACCTGGACCTGGCGGCCCCGCTGTTCACCGACACGCCCAGCCGCCCGATCGTCGTCACCCGGGCCGGCACCCCGGACGCGGCCGACGGAGCCGCCCGGTCCGCCCGTCGTGACGCCCTGGCCGCGGTCGAGGCGGTGGCCGACGTGGTGGCCATGGGCCAGGACCACGCCGACCTCGCTGGCACCCTGGCCGAGCTCGGCCGCCGGGGGGCGGCGATGGTGCTGTGCGAGGGTGGCCCGACGCTCAACGGGGAGCTGTTGGGCGACGGCCTGGTGGACGAGGCCTGCGTCACCGTGGCCCCGCTGCTGGCCGGCGGGACGTCGAGCCGGATGATCGCCGGACCGGCCGCCGACCCGGCCCGCACCATGCGCCTGGTGCGCCTCATCGAGGACGAGGGCACGCTGCTGGCCAGATACGTGCGGGCCGACTGACCAACGACGCCGGGCGGGCCGGTGGTCAGTGCTGCTTGGGCTCGGTGGCCTTGAGCAGTCGCACCTCACGCTGGAAGTCGGCCGCGTCGTCGAAGCCCTTGTAGACGCTGGCGAAGCGCAGGTAGGCGACCTGGTCGAGCGCCACCAGCTGCTCGAGCACAGCCCGGCCCACCTGCTCGCTGGACACGTCGCCCCCGATGAGGCGCAGCTCGTCCTCGACAGCCGCGGCCAGGGTGGCCACCTGGTCGTCGTCGATCGGGCGGCCCTTGGCCGCGGCCCGCACGCCGACCTCGATCTTGGCCCGGTCGAACGGAGCTCGGTCGCCCGAGCGCTTGACCACGACCAGCGGGAGCTCCTCGCAACGCTCGAAGGTCGTGAACCGATGGCCACAAGCCAGGCACTCACGCCGACGCCGGATCGAGGAGCCGTCGTCGTTGGCCCGCGAGTCGACGACCTTGTCGTCGAGATCGGAGCAGACCGGGCAACGCACGTGAGCGACGCTACCCGCCCCGCCGCCCTTCCCGCCGACGACCGAGGTGGTCGTGACACCGTAGGGCACCAGCGGCTCGACCTCGGGTGTGCCGGCATCTGCGGGCGCGAGCGGCAGGACGAGGAGCCGGTGAGCCGAGGGGTGCTGGCGCTCAGGAGGTGAGTCCATCGAGCGACACCCGCTGGCCCGGTTGCAGGGTGGCACCGCCGAGCCGGCCCTCGAGGCGGTCGACCACGACGCGGATGTCGCCGTGGGGGTGCAGCGAACGGGCGATGGACCACACGGTGTCTCCGGGCTGGACCACGTGGACCAGCCCCGCCGGAGCGCCAGCCCCCACGGGGGAGGCGGGCGTCGTGCCGGTGGCGCCCACCGTCGCCACCAGAGCCGTGACGGCCAGGTAGGCGACCACGAGAAGGGTGACCAGGGCCAGCAGCGCACCGGCACGCCGGCGGCGGTACACCGCGGCCGGGACCGGCCGCGCTCGCCGGTGGGCCCGGGCCTGGGCCCGAGCGGCGGCCCGGCCGCCAGGGATCACCTGGAGCGGAGCACGAGGCGCCGCCCGATCGAACGAGCGACGGGGGGCGGTGGAGGTGACGATGACAGCAGCCATGGGACCCAGTCTCCTCAGGGGGTGTGACAGTGCGTTCGGGCGAGGCGGGCCGGGGGTGGGTTCCACCACCAGTCGCCTGTGATCTGGTAGAACGTCCGTTCGGGAACCGCTGTTCGCCGGATCGGGGAACCCCAGCAAACACGAACGCCCGTTCGTTGTCAACGGTTCCTCCGAACAACCGTTTGCCCATCCAGGTGCGTGGATGCTACGGTTGCGCACATCAGTTCGATCACGAGCTCAGATCCGTGCCACCCGGGTGGCCCCCGAGTGGCTCCAGGCGCACGCAAGGAGCCGACATGGCCCGCAGCAAACCCCTCACCGCCCGCCAGCGCGAGATCCTCGACTTCATCGAGCACCAGAACAACGTCCGCGGCTATCCGCCGTCGGTGCGCGAGATCGGTGAGGCGGTCGGCCTCACCTCCCCGTCCACCGTGCACACCCACCTGCTGACCCTGCAGCGGCTCGGCTACCTGCGCCGCGACCCCACCAAGCCCCGCGCCATCGAGGTGCGCTACGACCCGACCTCCGGCGCGTCCGATCTCGATCGGCGCCCGGTGCGCCACGTGCCCCTGGTGGGCGACGTGGCCGCCGGCACCGACGTGCTGGCGCAGGAGAACGTGGAGGAGGTCCTGCCCCTGCCAGCCGACTTCACCGGCGAGGGCGACCTGTTCATGCTCCGGGTGCGAGGCACGTCGATGATCGAGGCGGGCATCCTCGACGGCGACTTCATCGTGGCCCGGTCCCAGACGGTGGCCGACAACGGCGACATCGTGGTGGCTGGCATCCCGGGTGAGGAGGCCACGGTCAAGACCTACCGCAACGAGGGCACGCGCGTGGTGCTGCTGCCGGCCAACGCCGCGCTCGAGCCCATGGTCTTCGATCCGAGCGAGGTGTCGGTCTACGGCAAGGTCGTGACGGTCATGCGCAAGCTCTGACCGGCGCCCGACCGGTGTCGGCGACGGTCAGAGCTTGGCCAGGGCCTCGTCGTAGCGGCTCTTGTCCCGGGCGGTGCCCAGGTCGGGGCTGACGAAGACGTCCACCACGACCCCGTCCTTGTCGATCACGAAGGTGCCCCGGTTGGCGCATCCGAGCTGCTCGTTGAACACGCCGTAGGCCTTCGCCACCGCCCCGTGCGGCCAGAAGTCCGACAGCACCGGGAACTGGTAGCCCTGCTGGGCTGCCCACTGCTTCTGGGCGAAGGGGCTGTCGCACGAGCAGGCCAGGACCTGCACGCCGGCGTCGGTGTACTCGCTGAAGTCGTCCCGCAACCGGCACAGCTCGCCTTCGCACACCCCCGTGAAGGTGAAGGGGTAGAACACCAACGCCACCGCCTGCTTGCCCTTGAAGTCCGACAGGCTGACCATCTCCCCGGACTGGTCCTTCAGCGAGAACTCCGGTGCGGTCTGTCCGATCTCGATGGCCATGATGCTCCTCCGTGCGTTGGTTCGGGTTGGTGGGCGTGTCGGGTTGGTGGGCGTGTCGGGCTGGTTCGGACTGGTTCGGACGCGATCCCCGACGTCGGGCGACGCGGGCGACCGACCTGGCGATTCTAGGGAGCCGTTGCGGGGTCGCGATCCGTCGGCCCGGGGTGATCCGAGAGGCCGGTGCGGATCAGGTCGTCGAGCGCCTCGAAGACGGCGTCGAGCTGGGCCCGGGTGACGTGCTCCCCCGCGGTGTGGGCCAGCACCGCATCGCCAGGCCCGAAGTTGGCCGCGGGGATGCCCAGGGCCGCGAAGCGAGCCACATCGGTCCAGCCCAACTTGGCCTCGACCTGCAGCCCGTGGCGTTCGACCAGGGCCTGGATGAGCGGGTGGCTGGTGGCTGGTGCGGCGCCACCAGCCACATCCACCACCTCGACCTCGTCCCCCGGCTCGAGCAGCGGCTCGACGACGCCGCGCACGTACGCCTCGGCCTGCTCAGGGGAACGATCGGGCGCGAAGCGGTGGTTCAGGGTGAGCACCACCCGATCGGGCACGACGTTGGCCGCCACCCCTCCCTCGATGGCCACGACCTGCAGCGCCTCGCGGAACTGGCAGCCGTCGACCTCGGGCTGGCGTTGGGGTGCCGAGGTGATCGCCTGGAGCAGCGGGCCGGCGCGATGCACGGCGTTGCGACCCATCCAGGGTCGAGCGGTGTGCGCCCGCTCCCCCATCAGGGTCACGCACAGGCGCAGCGTCCCCTGGCAGCCCGCCTCCAGGCCGGCCGAGGTCGGCTCGCCCAGCAGGGCCACGTCGCCGACCAGCAGGTCAGGTCGGGACTCGATCAACTCGAGCAGGCCGCTGCGGGCCGACGCCACCTCCTCGCGGGCGTAGAAGACGAAGGTCACGTCCAACGCCGGCGCCGGCACGGTCCGGGCCAGCTCGAGCATCACCGCCAGCCCACCCTTCATGTCCGCCGCGCCCAGACCGTGCAGCGTGTCGCCGTCGACCCGGGCCACGGCGTTGCCGTTCGCCGGCACGGTGTCGGTGTGGCCGGCCAACACCAGGCGATGGTGGTGGCCCCGATCGGTTCGGGCCACCAGGTTGTCGCCCACGCGGGTGAGCGACAGCCCCTCGACCGGGGCCAGCTCCCGCTCGAGGTGGGCCACCAGCTCGGCTTCGTGGCCGCTCTCCGAGCGGATGTCGACCAGCTCGGCGGTCCGGGCCAGCAGGTCGGGGTGCGACCCCTGGGGGCGGCGCCCCACCGTCAACGAGCCCACCCCGAGCTCACTGGGCCACGCCGTGGGTGCGCAGGATGTCGTTGAGCTGGGCCTTGTCGTGGCGTTCGCCCTCCGACAGCCGCTTGATGACGGCCACACAGGGCAGGCCGAACTCGCCGCCCGGGAACTGGCGCGGCCGGGTGGCGGACACGGCCACCGACCAGGGTGGCACCGAGCCCCGACCCAGCTCCTCGCCGGTCTCGACGTCGATCACCGGGATGGTGCCCGACAGGATGCACCCGGCCCCCAGCACCGAGCCCTGGCCAACCCGGGCACCGTCGACCACGATGCAGCGGCTGAAGATCATGCAGTCGTCCTCGATGATCACCGGCGCGGCCTGCGGTGGCTCCAGCACGCCCCCAATGCCCACCCCGCCACCGAGGTGGACGTTGGCGCCGATCTGGGCACACGAACCCACCGTGGCCCAGGTGTCCACCATGGAGTTGGCCCCGACACGCGCCCCGATGTTCACGTAGCTGGGCATCATGACCGCGCCCCGGTCGAGGAACGACCCGAAACGGGCCGAGGCGCCGGGGACTACCCGCACGCCGGCCGCCTGGAAGTCGTGCTTGAGCGGGATCTTGTCCGCGTACTCGAAGGGGCCCAGCTCGATGGTGGCCATCTCGCTCTGGCGGAAGTACAGGAGGATGGCCAGCTTGAGCCACTGGTGGACCACCACCGAGCCGTCGGACTCGATCTCGGCCACCCGGGCCTCACCGCGATCCAACAGGGTGACCGCCTCGAGCACGTGGCGGTTGGCGTCGACGTCATCGACGGCCAGCTCGTCGCGGTTCGCCCACAGGGACTCGATCGTGGCTTGCAGGTCGGCCATCGGGCCACGCTACCGGAGCCGGCGACGCCGGCTGGAAGCCAGGAGACCGATCCCGACGACCACCGGGACCACGACCAGCACGCCCGCGAACCACACGCCGGTGGCCCACCCCCGACCCCAGGCCCGACCGACGGCGATGGTGCCCTCGGTGACCGGCAGCTCCTGGTCGGCATCGGCGGTGGACACCGGCCGGTGGTCGATGGTCAACAGGAAGGCGCCGCCGCCGCTCACGGTCACGGTGGCGATGGCCCGCCCCTCGTAACGTCCGACGTGATAGGCGTCGGGGGCGCCGACCTGGCCCAGCTGGCCCACCCGGTGCACCTGGATGCGCTGGCCCGACAGCGAGGAGGCGGACACGTCGAGCGCCGGTGGGAGCGACGGTCGGCTCTCGCCGGGGAACTCCAGGTACACGACGTAGGACCCGCCCTGGTGGGCGTTGAAGGTGCGGTACTGGTCGGCCAACGGGAACCGGCTGAAGCTGTAGGGCGACAGGAACACGATCCAGACGACCAGACCCAGGATGCCGAGGGCCACAGCCACGATCCCGGCCGTGGCCCGCAAGCGGCGGCGGGACTCAGCGGCCTCTTCGGGGGTGCGCCACGGCCCTTGGGGCGCGGCGGGGGCGGGGACGAGCGGCCCGAGGGTCACCGCGGTGGTTCGGAACCGGGTCGGCCCCGATCGGATGGGCCGGGCGGAGGATCCCAACCCGGCGGGGTGATGGGTGGTGTCTCGGGTGGGACCGGACCGGGCGTGGGTGGCGACACCGCCGGCCCTGCCGGCGGAGGCCATGGCGCCCCCGCAGCCGGGTCATCCGGACGAACCGGCGGCGGGCCGAAGGGCTGCCCCGGCGAGGAGGGCGCCGACTGGCCCGGCGGCCCGAACGGCGGACCGGCGGGCTGTCCTGGCGAGGCCGGTGGCGAACCGAACGGCTGCCCCGGCGAGGCCGGCGGCGGCCCCGGGGGTCCGGTCGGTGGGTACCACGGCGCTGGGCCGGTGGCCCCGCCACCGGGCGGGGCGCCCCACGGGCCGGGGCCCGAGGTCGGCGCGTATGGACCCGGCCCCGGAGGTGCCCAGGTCGGCATCAGCTGCGCCATCTGGTTGCGACGCCAGCGGCTGCGACGGATGAGCCCCACCACCAACAGGACCACGCCGACCAGCGCGCTCGAGCGCGCCGAGCAGCAGGGCCAGGCCGAACCGCGTGAGAGTGGCACCGGAGAACAGGGCGGGCCCCTTGGACACAGCCAGCTCCATGCCCGCCACGCTCGACCCGTTGAGGCCACCGCTCTCGGTGATGGCGACGGTGTAGGACCCGTCCGACGGCGCCGTGAACCTGCCCACCAGGCGACCCTCGTGCGCTCCGACCGAGTAGGTCTCCTCGAGGCTGTTGGACTGGACGTCGAGCGGGCTGCCCAGGTGGTCGGTGACCGAGATGGGACCCAGGTCGTCCGCCGGGCCCGGGTCGGACGTCGCCCCGGGGTACTCGGCGTAGATCCGGTAGCTCCCCTGGCTCAGCTGCAGTGTGGCGCGGCCGGGGACCGAGAGGCGGGGCATGTCGGTGATGTGGTTGGCCAGCCCGACCAGGCCCGTGACGAACCACACGATCGACCCGCCCACGCCGACCAGCAGCACCACGACGCCCAGCCACACCGGCAGGGTCGAGGGCTGGCGGGTCCCGCCGGGTGCGGCCGCGGGCCCGACCGGGCCCGACGGGTAGCTGGGGTTGGATGGGAGACCATCCGCCATCGACATCGCCTCATTGTGTCCCAAGCCGGGTGTCCCAAGCCGGCGGGCCTCGCCGGGCCCCGCGACAGATCAGGCCACACCCAGGCGACGGGCCACCAGCTCGAGGCGATCGTCGTCCTGCACCACGGCCAACCGGACGTGACCGGACCCGGCGGGGCCGTAGAACTCCCCCGGGCTGGCCACCACGCCCCCCTCCTCGGCCAAGCGGCGGGTCAGGGCCCAGGCGTCGCCGTCGGGCGCGGCCACCCACAGGTAGAAGGCGCCGGCGGGGTCCTCCACGTCGAGTCCCCATCGACGCAGGATGTCAGCCAGGCGGGCCAACCGATGGGCGTAGCGCTGGCGCTGGACGTCCACGTGGGCGTCGTCGGCCCAGGCCACGGCCGCGGCCGCCTGCACCGGGCCGGCCACCATGAACCCGGCGTGCTTGCGCACCTCGGACAGGTAGGTGACCAGCTCGGGATCGCCGGCGTAGCAGCCGACGCGCACCCCGGCGAGGTTGGAGCGCTTTGACAGGGAGTGCACGGCCACCACGCCCTCGACTCCGTGCTCGAGCACGGTGCGGGGCGGACCGTCCCAGGTGAACTCGACGTAGCACTCGTCGCTGAACACCGGTACGTCATGGGCCCGGCCCCACGCGGCCACCGCCCCGAGGTCGTCGAGTGCGCCGGTGGGGTTGCTCGGGCTGTTGGACCACAGGCACAGCGCCCGCCCGGCGTCGGACGGGTCGAGGGCGGCCAGGTCGAGTCGGCCCCGCCCGTCGAGGGCCACCGCCACCGCCCGGCAGCCGGCCAAGGTGGCACCCATGGCATAGGTCGGATAGCTGACGGCCGGGTACAGCACCGTGTCGCGGTCGGGGCGGCGCAGGTGCAGCCACTGGGGCACGCCGGCCACCAGCTCCTTGGTGCCGATGCAGGCCGCCACCGCCGAGGGATCGACGGGCACGCCGAGCCGGCGGGCCATCCACCCACTGGCCGCCTGGCGGAAGGGCGCCGACCCCACCGAGGTCGGGTAGCCGCGCTCGGCCCCCGAGTGCCCGAGCGCCTCGACCACTGCCGGCGGCGGGGCGTCGGTGGGGGTGCCCACCGACAGGTCGACGGCGCCCCCGTCGTGGGCGCCGGCCCGGGCCACGACCTCGGTCAGCCGGTCATAGGGGTAGGGCGGCGGGGTCCACCCCGCGCGCTCGACGCGCTCGACGCCCTCGACGGTCATGCCGGCGCGCCGACCACGAAGTCGCGCAGCCGGGCCACGGCTGCGTCGTCGAGGCGGGCCCGCAGGACCATGCCGTCGGCATCGGCCTGCTCGACCAGGACCTCGCCCTCGCGGTGCACGGTGGCCAGGATGTCACCCCGGTCGAAGGGCACGCGCAGCTCCACCAGGTTGGTGGTCGCCCGCAGGCGGTCACCGATGGCCACCAGCAACTCGTCGATGCCGGCGCCGCTGGCGGCCGAGCACGCCACCGATCCGGGATGTCTGGCCACCAACCCCTCTACCACGCCCGGGGCCAGATCGGCCTTGTTGAAGGCGATGAGCTCGGGGCGCGACGCGGCCCCGATCTCGTGGAGAACGGCGCGCACCGCCTCCATCTGCTCGTCGGGGTCAGGCGCCGAGGCGTCGACCACGTGCACCAGCAGGTCGGCGTCGATGACCAGGTCGAGGGTCGAGCGGAAGGCCTCGACCAGCTGGTGGGGCAGCTTGCGGACGAACCCGACCGTGTCGGTGAGCAGGACGGACTCGCCACCGGGCAGGTCGAGCCGGCGGGTGGTGGCGTCCAGGGTGGCGAACAGCCGGTCCTCGACCAGCACCCCGGCATCGGTCAGTCGGTTGAGCAGCGTCGACTTGCCGGCGTTGGTGTAGCCGACCAGCGCCACGGTGCGCAGCCGGGAGCGGCGCCGGGACTTGCGTTGCGTGTCGCGGTGGCGGGCGATGTCGCGCAGGTCGGCCTCGAGCTTGTGCACGCGGCGCACCAGCCGTCGGCGGTCGACCTCCAGCTGGGTCTCGCCCGGACCCCGGGTGCCGATCCCGCCACCCTGCTGGCTCAGATCGGTCCCCCGGCCCCGCAACCGGGGCAGGCGGTACTTGAGCTGGGCCAGCTCGACCTGGGCCTTGCCCTCCTGGCTGTGGGCGTTCTGGGCGAAGATGTCGAGGATCACCGCGGTGCGATCCAGGGCGGTGCGGCCCAGCAGGCGCTCCAGGTTGAACTGCTGGGCGGGGCTCAGCTCGTTGTCGAACACGACGGTGTCGGCGTCCACGTCCTCGGCCAGGTCGCGCACCTCGGCCGCCTTGCCCTTGCCGATGAAGGTGGCGGGCTCGACGGTGCGGCGCCGCTGCAGCACCCGGCCCGCCTCGTCGGCGCCGGCGGTGTCGACCAGCTGGGCCAGCTCGTCGAGCGACCGCTCGGTGTCGTCGTCGTGGGCCGGGGCCACGGTCACGCCGACCAGCACGATGCGCTCCCGGAAGGTGCGCTCGATCAGGCCGGTGGAGGCGCCGCCCAGGTCGCCGAATCCGCCGCGATGGGACTCGGTCGGGCGCGCCGGGGGCACCGCACCGTCGTCGGCCGCGTCGAATCCCGACTCGTCGTCGGCGGGGTGGTCGTCGGGCCAGATGTCAGGCATCGGGCACCTCGAGGGTGGCCACGTGGTGGACCGGCCCGGCCAGCACCGCCTCGCCGTCGGCCTCGAGGCGGATGCTGGCCGCGCCGCCCGGCATGCGCACGGTGACCTCGGGATCGGCACCCAGCGGGAGGGAGCGGCCCTCGGCCCAGGAGTGGAAGAGCCAGGCCGTGGCGCAGGCCCCGGTGCCGCAGGCCTCGGTGATGCCCGCGCCCCGCTCCCACACGCGGATGTTGACCACCAGCTCGGCCTCGCGACCGCCTGCGTCGGGCCCGTCGGCCCAGGCCGCGAACTCGACGTTGATGCCCTGGGGGAAGCGTGCCTCGACCCACGCCCCGAGCTCGGCCACCGCCACCGCCTCGGGATCGACCACCTCGACCACCAGGTGCGGGTTGCCCACGTCGGCGGTGGCCAGGCGCAACGCGTGCTCGGGGCCGTCCTGGCCCAGGCGGGCGGCCACCTCGCCCGGGATCTCCGGACCGGGGCTGACCTTGCCCATGTGGGCCTCGGCGTGGGCCACCCGGTTCTCGTCGTCGACGGCGGCGACCGAGACCTGGCGCACCCCGCCATCGGTGGCGATGCGCAGGTGCAGCTCGCGCTCGTCACGAGCCAGAGCCACGGCGTGGGCCAGGCAGCGGATGCCGTTGCCGCTCATCTCGGCCCGCCCGCCGTCGGCGTTGTAGAGGTGCATGACCACGTCCACGTCGTCGGTGCCGGGGGCGGCGCTGGGCTGCGCCCCGTGGATCAGGCCGTCGGCGCCCACCCCGGTGCGCCGGTCGCACACCCGCCGGGCCAGGTCGCCATCGACCACCAGCCCGCGACCGTTCACCTCGTCCAGCACGACGAGGAAGTCGTTGGCCAGGCCGTGGTGCTTGGTGAGCTGCACGCCGTCAGTCTCGCAGTCGGGCGAGCGTGTCGGCGAGCGCATTGGGCCCGGCCTCGACCCACTCGAGACGAGGATCACGGCGGAACCACCGCTGCTGGCGGCGGGCGAAGCGACGGGTGCGGGCCACGGCCAGCTCGAGGGCTTCGTCCAGGCCGGTCTCGCCCCGCAGGTGGGCCAGCAGCTCGCGATAGCCCAGGGCCTGGCCGGCGGTCTCCGACAGGGGCTTCGGCCCCTCGGCCAGGCGTCGGACCTCGTCGACGAAGCCGGCCGCCACCTGGCTCTCGTAGCGCTGCGCGATGCGCCGATCGAGCGGGGGCCGCTCGAGGTGCAGGCCGATCAGTGGGTGGTCGAGTGGGTGGTAGGTGCCCAGGCCCGGCCCGAAGGTGGAGAAGGGTCGTCCCGAGCCGAGGGTCACCTCCAGGGCGCGCACCACCCGCCGTCGGTTGCTCGGCTCCATGCGGGTGGCCGCCACCGGGTCGAGAGTGGCCAGCCGGCGGTGCAATGCCGAGGTGTCAGGATCTGCTTCGAGCTCCACCCGGACGGCCGGGTAGCGCGGGGGGATCTCCAGGTCGCCCAGCGCGGCCCGCACGTACAGGCCGGTGCCCCCCACCAGCACCGCTCGGTGACCGCGATCGGCGATCTCGTCGAGCGCCCGGCGCAGATCGATCGAGTAGCGCGACACGGTGTAGGTGTCGCTCGGCTCGACCAGGTCGATCAGGTGGTGGGGCACCTCGGCCTGCTCGGCCCGCGAGGGCTTGGCCGTGCCGGTGTCCATGCCCCGATAGACCTGCATGGAGTCGACCGACACCAGCTCGACATCGGGGTGGTGCCGGGCCACGTCCAGGGCCAGCGCCGACTTGCCCGACGCCGTCGGGCCGACGATGGCCAGGGCGATGGGTCGGCTCAGCTGGCCACCACCGGGATGCGGGTGCGGTGCCGGGGAGCGGCGGTGACGGCGGACAGCTCCCCCCGCAGGTAGTGGGGACCGGCGTCGACGATGCGAACCTGGGCGAAGGTGCCGGGGCGCAGCGTGGAGCCGTTCGGGGCCAGGTGCACCAGCTTGTTCTGCGGGGTGCGCCCACTCACCACGGCCGGATCGCGCTTGGACGGACCCTCGATCAGCACCTCCTCGACGCGGCCGATGCGGGCCCGGTGGCGGGCCAGCGCTGACCGCTCGACCACCACCCGCAGCCGCTCGAACCGCTCGGCCACCACCTCGGGGGCGACGATGTCGTCGACGCGGGTCGCCGCCTCGGTGCCCGGTCGCGGCGAGTAGATGAAGGTGTAAGCGCTGTCGTAGGCGGCCTCGGCCACCACCTCGAGGGTGCGTTCGAAATCGTCGTCGGTCTCGCCCGGGAAGCCGACGATGAGGTCGGTGGACACGGCCAGGTCATCGATGGCCGCCCGAGCCTGCGCCAACCGCTCGAGGTAGCGCTCGGCCCGGTAGCCGCGGTGCATGGCGGCCAGGGTGGCATCGCTGCCGCTCTGGAGGGGCAGGTGGAGGTGGGGGCACACGGCCGGGTGCTCGGCCATGGCCGAGATGGTCTCGGGTCGCAGGTCCTTGGGATGGGGGCTGGTGTAGCGGACGCGACGGATGCCCTCGACCTGGGCCACCGCGGCCAGCAGGTCGGCGAACAGCGGCCTGGGACGTCGGGAAGCCTCCGTGGCCCACCGCGGGCCCGCCCACTCGGTGTCGACCGTCGCGGGGGGCTGGGCCCGCAGGCGGGTGGTCAGGTCACGGCCGTAGGAGTTCACGTTCTGGCCGAGCAGGGTGACCTCGACGACCCCGTCCGCGGCCAGGGCCTCGACCTCGGCCACCAGCGAAGCGAACGGTCGGCTGATCTCGCGGCCGCGCACCGACGGGACGATGCAGAACGCACAGGTGTTGTCACACCCGATCTGGATGGTGACCCACGAGGACCAGCCCTCGCGACGATGGGCCGGCAGGGCCGAGGGAAAGGCCTGGGCCTCGTCGAGGACCGTCTCGTCCCAGATCTCGGTGACCGGGCCGTCGAGGCGGGCGGCGTGCAGCAGCTCGACCGCCCGATGCACGTTGTGGGTGCCGACCACCACGTCGACGTGGCCGGCCCGGGCCTGGATCAAGTCGCGATCCTTCTGGGCCAGGCAGCCGGCCACGATCAGCTCCAGACCGGGCCGCCGCGCCTTGAGCGACTTGAGGTGCCCCAAGGTGCCGTAGAGCTTGTTGTCGGCGTTCTCACGGATGCAACAGGTGTTGAGCACCACGACATCGGCCTCGTCGAGCGAGCTGGTCTCGGTCATGCCGTCGGCTTCGAGCAACCCGGCCAGGCGCTCGGAGTCGTGCTCGTTCATCTGGCACCCGAACGTGCGGACCAGGTACTTCTTGTCGCTCACCGGCCCAGGATAGGTGGTCGCGCCCCGCGGCGGACGGGGGCGCGACCCGTTCAGTCCGCCAGGGTGATGGGCAGGTCGTCAGCCTCGGTCATGACGTCCAGGCCATCGGCCTCGACGTCGCCGTCGTCGAGCTCGTCGTCACCCATTCCGATGCCCACCTCGGTGCGGATGCGCTCGGAGATCTCGACCATGATCTCCGCGTTCTCGACCAGGAACTGCTTGGCGTTCTCGCGGCCCTGGCCGAGCTGCTCGCCTTCGTAGGTGTACCAGGCACCGGACTTCTTGACGATGCCCATGTCGACACCGATGTCGAGCAGCGAGCCCTCACGGCTGATGCCCTTGCCGTACATGATGTCGAACTCGGCCTGGCGGAACGGGGGCGCCACCTTGTTCTTGACCACCTTGACGCGGGTGCGGTTGCCGACCACCTCGACCCCGTCCTTGATGGACTCGATGCGGCGGATGTCCAGCCGGACCGACGAGTAGAACTTCAGCGCCCGGCCACCCGGGGTGGTCTCGGGCGAACCGAACATCACGCCGATCTTCTCGCGGAGCTGGTTGATGAACAGGCAGATGGTGTCGGTCTTGTTGAGGTTGGCCGTGAGCTTGCGCAGGGCCTGGGACATCAGCCGGGCCTGGAGGCCGACGTGGCTGTCGCCCATCTCGCCCTCGATCTCGGCCCTGGGGGTCAGGGCGGCCACCGAGTCGATGACCACCACGTCGAGCGCACCCGAGCGGACCAGCATGTCGGTGATCTCGAGGGCCTGCTCCCCGGTGTCGGGCTGGCTGATGAGCAGCTCGTCGACGTCGACGCCGATGGCCCGGGCGTAGATCGGGTCCATGGCGTGCTCGGCGTCGATGTAGGCGCAGATGCCGCCGTTGCGCTGGGCCTCGGCCACCACGTGCATGGCCAGGGTGGACTTGCCCGAGGACTCGGGGCCGTACACCTCGACCACCCGCCCCCGGGGCAGGCCGCCGACCCCCAGGGCCAGGTCGAGGGCCAGGGCCCCGGTGGGGATGGTCTCGACCTTCATGGAGCCCTTCTCGCCCATCTTCATGACCGAGCCCTTGCCGAACTGCTTCTCGATCTGCCCCATGGCCATCTCGAGTGCCTTGTCTCGCTCCACCGTGCGTCTCCTTGTTCGTGCGTTCGCCTCGTTCGTGGCGTTCGTCGGGTTGTGTTGAACGGCTCTGTGGCGGCTGCGAAGGGACCGCAGCGATGGACCTCACCCTACGGAGGGGGTGTGACAGGCTCGGGTGGTTCGGCCCGTCTGGATGACAGCAGTGTAGTTACGAACGGTTGTTCGGGCAAGCATCCGGAACACCCCGGGACCCACCGGCGTTCTTCCCGGTGAACGCACGAGAGGAGCACCATGACCGACCAGATCCCCACCGACGCCGAGCTGCGCGAGCGCCTCACCCCCGAGCAGTACGAGGTCACCCAGCAGAAGGGCACCGAGCGGGCCTTCACCGGCGTGTACTGGGACTGCCACGACGACGGCACCTACCGCTGCGTGGTGTGCGAGATCCCGCTGTTCCGATCCAACACCAAGTACGAGTCCGGCACCGGCTGGCCCAGCTTCTGGGAGCCCATCGAGGGCGCGGTGACCACCGAGTCGGACCGCTCCTACGGCATGGTCCGCACCGAGGCCATGTGCGCCAACTGCGGCGCCCACCTGGGCCACGTGTTCGACGACGGCCCCAACCCCACCGGCGAGCGCTACTGCATGAACTCCGCCTCGCTGCGCCTCGACCGCGACGCCGCGGGCGAGGAGGACCAGAGCTAGGTCCGGTTCGGGCCGCTCCGCCGTTGCCGACGGTGTGGCGGTCCGAACCAGCCGATCACGACGCCGGTTGCTCGACCACGGCCTTGATCCGCTCGAGGGTGGTGCGCATGCCGTTGCGGTTGGTGCGCCCTCGGGCCCAGCCGAACAGGGCCCAGTAGAGGCGCAGCGACAGGGTCGGCGCCAGGCTGAACGACTCGGTGACATCGGTGCCGTCGCCGGCGGGTCGGAGGACATAGCGCCAGGTGTTGAGCGCCTTGCCCCCGGTGAGCACCTCGAAGGCGAACTCACCGCCCGGCTCGGCGGCCACCACCCGGCAGGTGGTCCAGTAGACCGGGCCGCGGCCGTTGCGCTTCACGTGTCCCCGGAACGTGGCGCCCACTGCGGGGCCGGTGGCCCCGTCGAGCCACTCCCCCTCGAAGGTCTCGGGGCTGAACTCGCCGATGCGGGTCACGTCGCTGACCAGGGTCCAGACCTCGTCGGGCGTCGCGGCCATGTGGACCGTCACCTCGTCGTGCATGACCCGAACCCTACGCAGGCCCGGCGTTGGGCACCCGATCGGGCGGATCGAGGGCGGCCACGGCGACGACGGTGTGGCGAGCGCCAGCCGACCTCAGCTCCGAGCGCACCAGCTCGACCTCGGTGACGACGAAGGAGGCCTCCGGTCGGGCGGCCCGGGCGGCGTCGAGCTGCACCCGCGGACCCGGCACCCGCCGGGACCGGGAGCGGGCCAGGGTCAGGTGGCCCCGGAACGGACGGTCGGTGGGGAGGTCGAGGACCTGGTGGACGGCGGCGGCCACCGGGTCGAGGCCTTCGACCGGCACGGCCCAGACGGTGCGGCTGGTCCACGGACGGGGCGGGATGTGGGCCACGACCACGGGCGCCACCAGACGGCCCAGGCGCCGGGCCACCTCGGCCCGCGGGGCCTCAGCCAGGAAGGCGAGGGTCACGTGCCACTGGTCGCGGGGGATCCAGCGCAGGTCCGGACGGTTCGGGCGGGGCAGCGAGGCGATCAGGTCGAGGGTGGCCGGCGGCGGCCGGACGGCCACGAACAGCCGAGCCACGACCCCTCGCCCTCGGCGCTCAGCCCACGCCCCGTCCGGCGGGTCCGGCGCCCTCGAGCAGCCGGCGCCGCAACCAGTCGAGCACCGAGATGGTGGCGAACTGGCGGATGCGGGCCCGGTCCCCGGGCAGGCGGACCATGGTCGAGTCGGGCTCGCCGTCGATGCACAGGCCCAGGTAGACGGTGCCCACCGGCGCCCCCTCCTGGGTGTCGGGCCCGGCCACCCCGGTGACGGCCACGGCCACGTCGCACCCCAGCACCCGGCAGGCCCCCTCGGCCATGGCCGCGGCGGCCTCGTCGGAGACCACCGGCCCCTCGGGCACGCCCAGGACGTCGTGCTTGACCTCGGAGGCGTAGGACACGACCGACCCCCGGAACACCGTCGAGGCGCCGGGGATGTCGGTGAGGCGGGCCGCGATGAGCCCGCCGGTGACCGATTCGGCGCAGCCCAGGGTGAGCCCCCGCTCGGCCAGCAGGCCCAGCACCACGGCCTCCATCGACTGGTCGTCGCGGCTGAACACCACATCGCCCAGGATCCGGCAGACCCGATCGACCTCCTCGTCGAGCACGTCGGTGGCCTCGGCCTCGCTGGCCGCCTTGGCCGTGATCCGCACCTTCAGCCCCTCGATCCCGCTGGCCAGGAAGGCGATGGTGGCCGAGCCGTCCAGGTCCAGCTCGTCGAAGCGCTCGGCCAGGACCTCGGCCAGTCCCGACTCGCTCATCCCCCAGGTGCGCAGGGTGCGGCTGCGGATGGCGGCGCTGACCCCGGCCCGGCGCTGGAGGTCGGGGATCACGGTGCCCGACACCATCTCCTGCATCTCGTAGGGCACGCCGGGGACGGCGTAGATGACCTGGCCCGTCTCGGGATCGCCGAGGGGGCACACGAGCCCGGGGGCGGTGCCCGGCTGCTGGTCCATGGTGCGGGCCCCGACCGGCACCTGGGCCTGGCGCAGGTTGTTGGCCGGCATGTCACGCCCGCGCGAGCCGAACATGGACCGGATGCGGTCCTCGATCTCGGGATCGGTCACCAGCTCGACCCCCATGACCTGGGCGATCACGTCGCGGGTGATGTCGTCCTGGGTGGGGCCGAGCCCGCCGCACACCAGCACGGCGTCGCTGCGCTCGAGGGCGCCCCGCAGGGCGGCCGCGATCCGCTCGGCGTTGTCGCCCACCTTGACCTGGAAGAACGAGTCGATCCCGGCCAGGGCCAGCTGCTCGCCGATCCACGACGAGTTGGTGTCGACGATCTGGCCCAGCAGCAGCTCGGTGCCGACGGCCACGACCTCACAACGCATGGGGCTGCTCCGGATCGTCCTGGGCGGCGCGCCGCGACATGGTGGTGGCCGCCGTCCGGCCGGCCACCAGGTACTGGACCCCGCTCACCACGGCCACGACCACCGAGGCCCACAGCAGCGCGTCGGCCACCCACTGGTGGGCCATGGCCAGCGGGGGCAGGACCGCCGCCCCCACGGCCAGCCCCTGCAGCAAGGTCTTGAGCTTGCCGCCCCGCGAGGCCGGCACGGCCAGCCCCCGGCGCCCCCAGTAGACCCGGTAGAGGCTGATGCCCACCTCCCGCACGGCGATGATGATCACCGGGACCCATCCGAAGCGGCCGATGGAGGCCAGCGAGTAGAGCGCGCCCAGCACCAGCACCTTGTCGGCCAACGGGTCGAGGAACGCGCCGGAGCGGGTGGTGCCGTGGCGCCGGGCGATCCAGCCGTCGACCCCGTCGGTCGAGGCCAGGAGGATCCAGAGCACGAACACAGACCAGGTGGCGCCCTGCGACATGATCATGGTGAACAGCAGCGGTGCCACCAGCAGGCGGATGACGGTGACGAAGTTGGCCGGCGTGGCCAGCGCCGACGGGCCGAAGGTCTGGGTGTCGCTCACGCCGCGCCTCCGACGGGCACTCGGGCACACCCGTCCACCGGCTCGGCCACCAGATCGGGGCCGAGCGCGTCGACCACGGTGACCTCGGCGAACTCCCCCACCGGCACCGAGTCGGGCACCAACACGACGCCGTCGATCTCGGGCGCCTCACGGAAGGACCTGGCGGTCCCGGGCTCGTCCACGAGCACTCTGACCGTCGAACCGATGAGTTGGTCACGTCGCGCCGCGGTGATGGCGTCCTGGGCGTCGCGCAGCTCGGCCAGGCGCTCGGCCACCAGGGTGGCTGGGACCCGCGCGTCGAGGTCGACGGCGTAGGTGCCCACCTCGGGCGAGAAGGCGAAGAACCCGCACCAGTCGAGCTGGGCCGCGGCCACGAACTCGAGCAGCTGGTCGTGGTCGGCCTCGGTCTCCCCCGGGTAGCCGACGATGAAGTTGGACCGGAAGGCGGCGTCGGGTTCGGCTCGGCGGATGGCGGTCAGGCGGGCCAGGAAGCGGTCGCCATCGCCCCAGCGCCGCATCCGGCGCAGCAGGGGCCGCGACACGTGCTGGAGCGACAGGTCGAAGTAGGGCACGCCGGTGGCCAGCACGGCCTCGACCAGCCGGTCGTCGAGCTCGCTGGGATACAGGTAGAGCAGGCGCACCCAGTCGACCCGCTCGGACACCGCCGCCACCAGGGGGACCAGGTCGCGGCTGCCGCGGCCCTGGTCGCGCCCGTAGGAGGCCAGGTCCTGGGCCACGAGGACGACCTCGCGAGCCTCGAGCTGGTCGACCTCGGCCAACAGCACGTCCAGGGAGCGGCTGCGCTGGGGCCCCCGGAAGCTGGGGATGGCGCAGAACCCGCAGGCCCGGTCACATCCCTCGGCCACCTTCAGGTACGCCCAGGGCGCGGTGGCAGCCGGGCGGGGCAGCTCCAACAGGTCGAAGGCCGATCCGGCCGACACGGGCGCCACCGGGGCCGGCTTGGCCGAGATGGTCACCGCCACCCCGGCCCGGGTGGGTGCCGACAGCAGCGCCTGGCCGAACCCGGCCACCCGGACCTCGGGCAGGGCCCGGGCCAGCTCCTCGCCGTAGCGCTCGGCCAGGCACCCGGTGAGCACCACCTCGGCGCCCGGCGCCCGGTCGCGGCTCAGGGCCAGCACGGTGTCGATGGACTCCTGGCGGGCCTCCTCGACGAACGCGCAGGTGTTGACCACCACGACGTCGGCCGCCTCGGAGCTGGGGGCGGTGATCAGCCCGTCGGCCCGCAGCAGCCCGTCCAGCTTGTCGGAGTCGACCTGGTTCTTGGGGCAACCCAGGGTCTCCACCCAGA
This sequence comes from uncultured Microthrixaceae bacterium, assembly GCA_963785815.1. Taxonomy (GTDB): domain Bacteria; phylum Actinomycetota; class Acidimicrobiia; order Acidimicrobiales; family Acidimicrobilacustridaceae; genus UBA4742. The sequence goes on along the minus strand of CAWAWN010000003.1, from coordinate 721,808 downwards.
ACGTGCGTGGCATCGACGCCGATCGTACCGGAGGCACGGTCCGCCACGGGAAGGCGGACGCGTCGGTGGCCGCCCCCGAAGGGACGGCCACCGTCGACGTGCCGGCTCACCCGCAGGTGAGTCGATGGGTTCGGCTCAGCCGGTGAAGTTGGCCGCGGCCGTGGTGGCCTTGGCCGCGGGAGCTGCCGTGGTGGTGGGCGGCTCCGGGGGCAGCGTGCCGTTGGTGGCAGCGATGTCCGGATCGGCGGCGGTGCACGACAGGTTCAGGACGATCGGCGCCGTGTTCGGAAGGGTGATGGTGATGCTGCTCAGCAGCGGGGTGGCGATCGAGTAGACGATCGGCGTGGTCTTGTCCACACCGGTCACCGTGCCGCTGGCCGTGATGGCCGCCAAGGCCTGAGGACCGGTGCCCTTGGTGATCGACCCGCTGGTGGGCGCACCGGCGAACGGGCCGCCGCTACCGCCACCCGAGATCACGAACGACGGCGCCCCGCTCACGGCGATGACGGATCCGGCCGGCAGCGCCGGATTGGTGAGGAACGACGACACATCGAGGGTGGCCGAGAAGCTCACCGGGAAGGTCTGGCCGTTCTCCAGGAACTGCGGCACCGAGCTGCTCGTGGACCAGTTGGAGACGATGTAGTAGTTCCCGTCGCTGTTCTGGGGGAACCCTTCTGTCGGCCCGAGGGCGTTGAGCAGCGTGGTGGTGGCCGTGTCGGCCCCCAGGCAGTTGAACACCGGGGCCGCGGTCTGGGTCACCGCGGTCGGCGTCGTCGTCGACACGGGCACCGTGCTGCTCGTCGAGCTGGTCGAGCTGGTGCTCGACGTGGAGCTCGTGCTCGAGGTCTGCGCGCCGGCCGGGCCGATCGCCAGAACGGTCATGGCGGCCACCGCGGCGACGCCGCCCAACAGGCCGAACCCGCGGACTCGGCGCCGCAGGCCAGTTCCTTCGCCAGCGATGCGATTCATGTAATACCCCCGTGATTGGTTGGTGATCGGGTTCCAGTCGGCAGGCACCGCCGACGGACGAGGGGTTCTCACCCCGAATCCGGCCGACACCACCGTCTGCGCCGCCCGGCTTCCTGCCGTTACGACGTACTCCGTGTCACGACGACCCTAGCAAACTTGAGCCGGGCTGTCGCCGGTGCGGGTCAGGACGGCTCGACCCCGTCGAGCTCCTCGGGGGTCATGAGCACGGCGCGGGCCTTGGACCCCTCGCCGGGTCCGACCACCCCGCGCTGCTCGAGCAGGTCCATGAGCCGACCCGCTCGGGCGAAGCCCACCCGCAGCTTGCGCTGGAGCATCGAGGTGGATCCCAGCTGGGAGCGCACCACCAGCTCCATGGCCGCCGCCAGCAGGTCGTCGTCATCGTCGCCGCCCGCGCCGCCGCTGCCGCCCGAACCCGAGGTGGTGGCATCGTCGGAGCCCTCCACGCCCTCGATGTAGCGGGTGTCGGGCGCCTGGCGGATCCACGACCCGACCACGGCCCGCACCTCCTTCTCGTCCACCCAGCAGCCCTGGATGCGCTGGGGCACGCTCGAGGCCGGGCCCAGCAGCAGCATGTCCCCGCGCCCCACCAGGCGCTCGGCGCCGGGCTGGTCGAGGATCACCCGGCTGTCGGCCAGGCTCGACACCGAGAAGGCCCAGCGGGCGGGCACGTTGGCCTTGATGACGCCGGTGATGACGTTCACCGAGGGCCGCTGGGTGGCGATGACCAGGTGGATGCCCACGGCCCGCGCCATCTGGGCGATGCGACAGATCGAGTCCTCCACGTCGCGGGCGGCCACCATCATCAGGTCGTTGAGCTCGTCCACCACGATGAGGATGAACGGCAGCCGCTGGTACTCGACCCCGTCCTCACCGGCGCGGCCGAGCCCCGGGCCGCCCAGGTTCTCCGGAGCGGTCAGCTCACCCCGGTCGAAGGCGGCGTTGTAGCCGGTGATGTCGCGCACGCCGACCTCGCTGAGCAGGTCGTAGCGCCGCTCCATCTCCCGCACGGCCCACGACAGGGCGTTGGCCGCCTTCTTGGGGTTGGTCACCACCTGGGTCAGCAGGTGGGGAAGCTTGTTGTACTGGCCCAGCTCCACCCGCTTGGGGTCGACCAGGATCATGCGCACCTGGTCGGGGGTGGAGCGCATGAGCACCGAGGTGATCAGCGAGTTGATGCACGACGACTTGCCCGCCCCGGTCGCGCCGGCGATGAGCACGTGGGGCATGGTGGCCAGGTTGGCCAGCACGGCCCGGCCGTTGATGTCGCGCCCGACCGCCACCTCGAGGGGGTGCGAGGCGCGACGGGCCTCCTCCGACGAGAGGATGTCGCCCAGCGCAACCACCTGCCGGTTGGCGTTGGGCACCTCCACCCCGATGGCCTGGCGACCCGGGATGGGCGCCAGGATGCGCACGTCGGGCGAGGCCATGGCGTAGGCGATGTCCTTGTGCAGGCTGGTCACCCGGGCCACCTTCACGCCGGGGCCGAGCTCGAGCTCGTAGCGGGTGACGGTGGGTCCGACCACCATGCCCACCAACCGGGTCTCCACCCCGTGCTCGGCCAGGGCGCTCTCCAGGGCGCGACCGCGCTGCTCCACCGCCTGGCGGTCGACCTCGTGGGTTGCGGATCGGGCCAGCAGCTTGGCCGCCGGCAGCTTCCAGACCGGACCTCGCACGGCCGGGCCCAGGTCGATCTCGAGCTGGCGGGCCGATCCCCCGTCGCCCGGCAGGTCGCCGGACGGGTCGTCCCCGTCCGCGGCGACGTCGGTCGTCACCGAGTCCCGCTCGGCGCCGGCCCCGCCGTCATCGACGTCCGGTGCGTCGGGCAGCACGTCCGCCCCGGCCACGTGCACGGCCACGTCGTCGACCGGCGCCCCAGCCCCGGTCGGTTCACGCAGGTCGATGGCGGACTCAGCCGAACCCGTGGCCTCGTCCGACTGGTCCTGGCCCACCTCGAACAGGGGGCGCAGCGCCCGGCCCAGGGCGCCGGTCACGGGCCGCACCCCGGCGGCGGTGTGGCCCGCCGCGGCCCGCACCGAGGTGCGGGTCAGCACCAGCACCCCGATGAGCACCACCCCCACCATGACCACGCCCGCGGCCCAGGGGCCGACCAGCCGGGCCAGCGAGCCGCCGGCCAGCAGGCCCAGGCCGCCGCCGGCCCGGGCGAGGCGGGCCTCGGGCTCACCCCAGGTGGGCCGGCCGCGCACCAGGTCGATCACCGCGCACGCCCCGACCAGCACCAGGGCGGAGCCGAGCACGGGTCGCACGATGGCCACCGGCTCGGCGTCCGGGCGCCGACCGCGCAGCACCACCACGCCCAACCCCACCAGCAGCGGGGGCACCACCCAGGCGGCCAGGCCGACGGCCGCACCGAAGCCGGTGGCCACGGCGCGACCCACGGGTCCGGCGCCGTCGACGTAGATGCCCAGGGCCGCCACCACACCCACCACGATCAGCAGGGTGCCGGCGACGTCGTGGCCGTGACCGGCGAAGCTCTGGCGCAGGGCATCACCCAACCACGGCGACCGCTTCCTGGCCGTCGAGCGCTTGGCCGCGGGGCGCTTGGCCGGGGCGCGGCGGGCCGGGGCTCGCTTGGCGGGAGAACGCTTGGGCCGGGCCTGTTGCTTGGTTGCCACTGGACCACCTGGGGTGCGCGGATGACCATCGGATGGCCACCCCTCGGCCCCAGTGCTCCCGCGCCGAGGTGGTCACGTGGGTTGTAGCACAGCAGACCCGGCGGCGGCGATGGTGGACCCTGCCTGGCCCACCGCTCGCGTCCGCCGCGCCGGGGCCGCCCGGTCGCCGGGTGCTCAGCCCGTGCGCCGGGCGTACGAGGCGCCGTAGGCCGCGCTGCGGGCGGCCAGGATGGGGTCGTCGGAGCACTCGATGCCGGCGATGACCCGGGTGGGGTCGAAGATCAGGGCCTCGACGTCGGCCAAACCGTCCAGCTCGAGCCGCCCGGCCACCACCTGCGGGCGGTCATCGGGCCACGGCGCGGTGGGATCATCGACCGGGTCACCGGGGGCGCCCAGGACCAGGTGCAGGTCGAAGGCGACCGGGCCCCGGGCCAGGTCGTCGGCCAGGGCGGCGGCCAGGTAGTCGGGGGGCTGGGCCGCGGCCTGCTCGTCGCTCAGCCCGGCCTCGCCGGCCACCGGCTGCCATCGGTAGCGCACCGGCTGGCGGGTGCCGCCGGACGCCACCAGCCAGAACACGTGGACGCTGTGGTAGGTCACCCGGCTGTAGCTGACCGGAGCGGGGGCGGCCACCGACAGCTCGGCCGCCAGCCGGGCCTCGGGGTGGGCACCCAGGAAGGCCAGCACCTTGTCCAGGTCCATCTCGCCCGTGGCCGGATCGGGTTGGCGGGCGGCCACGAAGGCCACGAAGTCGTCGGTGGTGCGCACGAAGAAGACCGGCAACGACAGGGCCACGATGTCGGTCGTGGTCGCGTCCGGCGTGCCGACGCCGGCCGGCACGTGGAACTTCGTGGCGAAGCCACGGCCGTCGCGCGCTCCGTCCGGCGCGTCGGGATCGGCCGACCCGTTCGAGAACCGGGCGTCGACCGGGGTCACCACGTCGGGCTGCAGGTGGGGCGCCACGGTCAGCGCCGCCGCGTCCCCGCTGGAGGAGAACCGGCCCCGAGCCCCCACGCCCTTGGCGTGCAGCACCCGGTGCCCCGGGTGCACCCCGCTGACCGCCTGGACCGCCGCCACCAACCGCTCGCCCAGCTGCGCGTCTGCCATCTCCCGAGACTACGGCGACGTCGATCCGATGGCCGAGGGGTCAGGCGGTCCGTGGTCGCGACACGACGCCGACCACCCCGTGGGCCGCACCTGGACCCGCATGCGCCGGCCGCACGTCGGGCAGAAGTGGGGCGGCTGGAGCTCTCGCCGGCAGGCCATGGCGTCGCAGGCCCCGGCGGGCTGGCCGCACCAGGGGCAGAAGGCCCCCGCGGGTCGATCGATCGGGCTCAGATGGCCGCCGCCACGCTGGCGATGGGCATGTGCAGGTCCTCGAGCATCTGGAGGTCCTCGGCCGGCGATCGCCCGAGGGTGGTCAGGTAGTTGCCCACGATCAGGGCGTTGATGCCCGCGGTCATGCCCATGGCCTGCAGCTCGCGCAGGGTCAGCTCCCGGCCGCCGGCGTAGCGCAGGGTGACCGCCGGCAGTCCGAGGCGGAACAGGGCGATCCAGCGCAGCGCCTCCAGCGGCGGCACCACCAGGCGGTCGGCCAGCGGCGTGCCCGGCAGCGGGGCCAGGAAGTTGACGGGCACCTCGGCCGGGTCGACCTGGCGCAGCTGGCCGATCACCTCGATGCGCTGGGCCGCCGTCTCGCCCATGCCCAGCAGCACGCCGCAGCACAGCTCCATCCCGTTCTCTCGGACGAGCTCACAGGTGGCGAAGCGCTCCGCCCAGGTGTGGGTGGTGACGATGGTCGGGAAGTACGAGCGGGCCGTCTCCAGGTTGTGGTTGTAGCGGTGCACCCCGCCGGCGGCCAGGCGGGCGGCCTGGTCCTCGCTCAGGATGCCGGCGCTCACGGCCACGTTGAGGCCGGTGCGCTCGCGCACCAGCGGCGTGAGCTCGAGCAGGCGCTGCATGGTGCGCTCGTCGGGGCCGCGCACGGCCAGCACGATGCAGAACTCCGACGCCCCCAGCGCCGCGGTCTCGGCCGCCGCGGCCAGCACCTCGTCGGTGTCGAGGAAGGGTGTGGCCTGCACCTGGGTGTCGAACTTGGCGGACTGGCTGCAGAAGTGGCAGTCCTCGGGGCAGCCGCCCGTCTTGGCCGACAAGATGCCCTCGACCTCGACCTCGGGCCCGCACCAGGCCAGGCGCACCTCATGGGCCAGGCTGGCCAGGGCGGGCACCACCTCGTCGGGCAGGGCGGCCAGCTCGGACAGCTCATCGAGGGTGAGCTGGCGCCGCTCGTCCAGCAGGGCGTCGCCGGCGGCACCGAGCAGGGCGCGGGAGGTGAGGGTGTCGACCATCGCCGCAGGGTACCGGTCCGGCCTACGTCCCTTCGAGTTCGTCGAGGGTCATCCAGACGCCCAGGTACCCGTCGGTGGGCTCGCCGGGGCCGATGTCGGCCAGGTGGATGTAGTCGTGCTCCTCGACGTCGTTGGCCTGCTGGACGGGTGTGGCCACCACGATGTCGATGGGCTCGAGGGCCAGGCGCTGGCGGGCCGCCTCCACCCGGGCATGGGCATCGGCCACACCCGGCTCCACGTAGCAGAGCAGCCGGGTGCCCGATCTGATCAGATCCATCTCACTCCCGCCAATCGGCTGGTCGCGGCTCGCCAGCCACGCAGGTCGGTGGAGCGCCCATCAGCCGGATGCGGGAACCAATCCTGTCCATCAGGCCTCCATCACCACCGGCACGATCATGGGCCGGCGCTTGGTGTTCTCGTTGACGAACTTGCCCGCCGCCCGGCGCACCACCCGCTGGATGTTCTCGATGTCGTGGGCGTCGCGGGCGAAGGCGTCCTTGACGGCGTCGGCCACCGCCGCCTCGCAGCGGTCGAGCAGGCCCTCGGCCTCGGCCTCGTAGACCCACCCCCGGGTGATGACCTCGGGCCCGGTGATGATGGCGCCGGTGGAGACGTCGACGGCCACCACCACGACCACGACGCCCTCCTCGGCCAGCACGCGTCGGTCGCGCAGCACGCCGTTGCCCACGTCGCCCACGATCCCGTCGACGTAGAGGTAGCCGGCCGGCACCCGGGCGTGGGGCACGAGCCCGTCGTCGGTGAGCACCAGCTGGTCGCCGTCCTCGCACACCATGATGTGGTTGCTGGGGGTGCCCATCTGGTTGGCCAGGCGGGCGTGGGCCACCAGGTGGCGGTACTCGCCGTGCACCGGGATGAACCAGTCGGGACGGGCGATGGAGTGGAAGGTCTTGAGCTCCTCCTGCTTGGCGTGGCCGGTGGCGTGCACGTCCTCGATGCCCGAGTGCACCACCTCGGCGCCCACCCGCACCAACCCGTCGATGACCTTGGAGACGTTGGACTCGTTGCCGGGGATGGGGTGCGAGCTCATGATGACCACGTCGTCGGGGCCCAGGGTGATCCAGCGGTTCTCGTTGGCCGCCATCAGGGCCAGGGCCGACATGGGCTCACCCTGGGAGCCCGTGGAGATGATGCAGACCTTGGCCGGGTCGAGGTCGCCCACGTCCTCGATGTCCACCAGGCGGTTCTCGGGGATGTCGAGCAGCCCCATCTCGCGGGCCAAGCGGATGTTCTTGCGCATGGACATGCCCATGGTGGCGATGGTGCGGTCGCCGGCGATGGCCGCGTCCGCGATCTGCTGCACGCGGTGCACGTGGCTGGCGAAGCAGGTGGTGATGATGCGCTTGCCCTCGAAGCTGGCGAACAGGCTCCGCAGCACGCCGCCCACGGTGCTCTCCGATCGCGAGTAGCCCTTCTCGTCGGCGTTGGTCGAGTCGGCCAGGAGCAGGCGCACGCCCTCGCCGCTGCTCAGCGCCCCCACCCGGGCCAGGTCCGTGAGCCGGCCGTCGACCGGGGTGAGGTCCAGCTTGAAGTCGCCGGTGTGCAGGATCACGCCCTGGGGGGTGTGGAAGGCAGTGGCGAACCCGTGGGGCACCGAGTGGGTGACGGGGATGAACTCGACGTCGAAGGGACCGATCTGACGGCGCTCGCCGTCGGACACCGGGATCAGCTCGGTGCGGTCGAGGAGGCGGGCCTCCTCGATGCGGTTGCGGGCCAGGCCCAGGGTCAGGGCCGAGCCGTAGATGGGGAACGACAGCTCGCGCAGCAGGAACGAGAGGCCACCGTGGTGGTCCTCGTGGCCGTGGGTGACGATGCAGCCCTCGATGTCGTCGGCCCGCTCGCGCAGCCAGGTGAAGTCGGGCAGCACGAGGTCGATGCCGAGCATGTCGACGTCGGGGAACATCAGCCCGCAGTCGAGCAGCAGGATCCGACCGTCGAGCTCGAGGGCGGCGCAGTTGCGCCCGATCTCGCCCAGCCCCCCGAGGAAGGTGATGGTGACGGGCTCGCTCACGTGGCCCTCAACCGGTTCCAGACGGCCAGGGCCTGGTGCTCGAGGCCTTCGGGCGCCGGCCCCAGCGGCAACCGGCACTGGCCGGCCGGACGACCCAGCGCCCGCATCATGGCCTTGACCGGGATGGGGTTGGGCGTGAGGTCCCCGGTCTCGAAGTCGAACGACTCGACCAGCCCGGCCAGCAGCTCACGGGCCTTGACCACGTCGCCGCGCTGGAAGGCCCCGATCATGTCGGCCATCTCGGGGCCCGCCCAGTGGGCCGCCACCGAGATCACCCCCACCGCCCCCACCGCCATCATGGGCAGCGTCATGGTGTCGTCCCCGGCCCACACCTCGAACCCGGACGGGGCCTCGGCCACCACCCGGGCCGTCTCGGCCGGGTTGGCCGCCGCGTCCTTGAGCCCGACGATGTTGTCCACGTCGTGGGCCAGGCGCATCAGCACCTCGTGGCTGATCTTGCGGCCGGAGCGGATGGGGATGTCGTAGAGCAGCACGGGCAGGCCGGTGGCCCCGGCCAGCGCCCGGAAGTGGGCCTCGATGCCAGCCTGGGGCGGCCGGTTGTAGTACGGCGTGACCATGAGCACGCCGTCCATGCCGGCCGGGCCGGCCCGGCCGGTGAGCCCGACGGCGTGGGCCGTGTCGTTGGTGCCGGTGGCCGCGATCAGGGGCACGTCCACCGCGGCGCGCACCGCCCGCCACACCTCCACCTGCTCGTCGTCGTCGAGCATCGAGCCCTCACCGGTGGAGCCGGTGAGCACCAGGGCGTCGCTGCCCTGGCCGACCAGCCAGGCGGCCAGGTCGGCGGCGCCCTCGAGGTCGACCCGACCGCGGTCGTCGAAGGGGGTGATCATGGCCGTGATCAAGGAACCGAAACGGGCCATCAGGTTGCCTCCTGCAGGGGGGTGGATACCTCGGGGCGCTCGTGGCCCCGCTCGATGCCCAACGTCATCAGCAGGTTCTCGTGCAGCTCGAACCAGACCGTGTGATATGAGTCGAGGCGGGGGCTGTTCAGCCAGTCGGTTTCCCCGGCCTCGACCCGGGCCCAGGCACCGGCCAGCCGCGGCCCGTAGCCGCCCAGGCGCTCCAGGGTCGAGGCCAGCTCGTCGCACACCGGCGCGGCCACCTGGTCGACACCGGCCACCTCGGCCAGCACGGCGGCATCGTGGGCCGGGTCGGTGTGGTCGTTGGGGATGTGCTCGCCGTCGACCAGGCGCAGCTGGAAGTCGGTGCAGGCGTCGATGAGGCGCTGGTTCACGCCCAGGAAGCGGCGGTAGGCGTCACGGATGGCCTCCTCGACATCGGCCGCTTCGCCCTGCACCAGCCGGTGGCACTCGTCGCGGCCCTCGGCCGTCAGCATCCACCCAGCGGTGCGGCCCTGGCGGGAGCGGGCCAGGCCGGCATCGCCCAGGTCGCGCAGGATCGCTTCGGCCACCTCGGGGGCCACGCCGGCGCGCCCGGCGACCTCGGCGGCCGGTACGAGCGCTCCCAGGCGCAGCGCCACCAGCACCCGCAGACGTGGATCCGATGCCTTCGCCACGCCACGACCCTACAGGCGGGCTGCGACGGCGTCGGCCAGCGCCCCCACCGCGGCGGGCGGCGCCCAGGGCAGGAACAGCGAGGGCTCGATCAGCTCCAGCTCCATGAGCACCGGCCCGTCGGGTGTGGTCAGGCAGTCGATCCGGGCGTAGAGGAGGGGCTCGCCCACCGCGCCCAGCGCGGCGGAGGCCAGGGCCAGCTCGGCCGCGGTCGGCTGGTGGACCATCTCGGTGCCACCCAGGTGGGCGTGGACCCGGAAGTCGCCCGGGGCCGGCACCTTGCGCACGGCGTGGGTTACCCGGCCCTCGACCGCCACCAGGGAGACCTCGCCGTCGGCCACCTCGGCCACCAGGGGCTGGACCAGCCGATCCGGAGCCGAGCGGGTCTGGTCGGCAACCGACCAGGTGGGCGCGTCCGGCCGCGCCACCCGGCTGGCACCCACTGCGCCGGCGGAGACGGCGGGCTTGACCACCACCTCGGACCACCCGCGCTCGTCCATGAGCCCGGCCAGGTCGAGGGGCTCGGCGGCCTCGACCAGCACGGTCGGCACGATGGCCACCCCGGCCCGACCCAGCTCCAGCAGGTAGGACTTGTGGCTGTTCCAGGTCACCACCGGTCCCGGGTTCCACAGACGGGTCGCGCCCGCGGCGCGCGCCGTCCAGTCCAGGAACTCGCGGTGACGTGGGGCGTAGTCCCAGGTGGAGCGGATCCAGGCGGCGCCGAAGGTCGACCAGTCCACCGACGGGTCGTCCCAGCGGACCCAGGCGGTAGGGATCGACCGCTCGGCCAGGACGGCGTCGATGATGGGCCGGTCGGCGTCGTGCTCGGTGGGGACGTCGGCGGTGACCAGGGCCAACGGTCGACGGTCGATCACCGGCGAAGCGTAGATCCCACCCCGTTCGAGATTGCTACGCTGGCGCGAGCGGTCGGACCAAAGGATGCGGTGCCAACGACTTCCACGACCAGAGCACGACGTGGTCGCACGCACGGCCACGGCCACCGCCACCGCCACCGCCACTCGCGCGCGCCCTGGTGGGTAGAGGCGATCGACCGAGCGCTGCAAGGGGTGGAGCGCTACGGGGTCGGCAACTTCATCGAGCTGATCACCAGCGCGGCCATCGTCGTCGCGTGCCTGCCCTACCTGTTCGAAGCTGCGCACAAGGCCGCCACCACCTCGCTGTGGCTCGACGAGATCGGGTCGATCGCCGGCTACTCCAGCCAGGGACCCTGGACCACCATCACGAAGTACAACGCGGCCAACAACCACATCTTCTTCAACCTGCTGAACTCGCTCACCCCGGGGGCGGGGTCCTACGACCCGCTCCACGCCCGGCTGTGGTCGATCGTGGCGGTCCTGGCCGCCCTGGGCCTGGCCGGCTACGAGCTCGGACGGCGGCGCTGGTTCCTGGCCGGCGCCATCTTCGTGTTCCTGCTCACGATCAACCACGACCTGCTCGAGCTGTGCCTCGAGGCCCGGGGCTACGGCATCCTGTTGTTCTGCGCGACCGCCGCCGCCCTGTGGGCCATGCGCTACGTCCAGACGCCAGCACGGCGGTGGCTGGTCGCCCTGTCGGTCGTGGTGGTGGTGGGGACCTGGACGGTGCCGACGTTCGTGTTCTTCGGGGGCGGCGTGTGGCTGGCCATGCTCGCCTTCGAGCGCTCGTGGCGGGTGCTGCGCTACGGCGCGGCCACCCTGGGGGCCATCGTCGTCGTGTACCTCCCCGTCATGGGCCAGCTCCGCGCCCAGGAGGCGACCTACGCGCAGCAGTTCGGCCGCAACTACGACCACATCAGCGACGTGTGGTCGACCATCCGCACCTACCTGCCCCTGCACCTGCCCAGCGTGTTCGCGGTGGCCATCTTCGCCATCCTCGCCGCGGTCGCGGCCCTGGTCCGACCGTCCCGGCTGGGCCACGAGCGCTGGGTGACCGCGGCCAGCTGGGTGCTGCTCGGGGCCTCCGCGGTGTTCTTCGCGGGCTGCCTGATCCTGCAGACCCCGCTGCTGCGCACCACCGCCTTCGTGGTGGCGCCGCTGGCGCTGGCCGTGCTCGCCCCCGCGGCCGTGCTGGTGCGCCAGCGGAACTTCGAGGTCATACGGCCCACGGCTGCCATCACCGCCGCCGTCCTGTTGGTGCCCGCCGGCCTGACCTACGCCAAGGGCCACCCGTTCATCCCCTTCGAGAACTGGAAGGGGGCCGACGCCTACGTGGCCGCCACGTTCCCCGACAACACGCCGGTGTTCAACGAACGCTCGACCACGGCCCTGGCCTCCTACCTGTCGTCACACGACCGACTGGACACCAACTTCGACATCCACGCGCTGCTCGGTGGCCAACTGGTGGTCGTCGACGTGCGCGAGCTGCCGAAGCCGACGCACAGCGAGGCCGCCATCGCCCCGGTCGCGGCGTCGCTGGTGACCCAGGGGTTCTTCGAGCAGCGCGGGAAGATCCCCGCCCACTTCATGCTCGTGTGGTTCGCGCCACCTCCCGACCCGCACCTCACGCGGGCCATGGTGAGCGGTGCGTCCCAGCCCGAGCTGCTCGACGGGAACCTCTCGACCGACGTCCCGTTGCCCCCGACCCCGGACCCGCCCACCGTCGAGCTGACGGTGGCGCCCGGCACCATCGGGCGCTCCGTGGTGATCGCCGGCTCCGCCTACCTGCCGGTTCGCGGCGTGGTCGTGACCACCATCTCCCCCGCCGGCGTCTCCCACCGGGTCGCCCAGGACCACCTGGCCACCAGCCGCGGCTTGCTCACCGTCCACCTCGGTGACGTCGCCGTGTCCCGCATCGAGGTCACGATGGGCCCCTCGGCGCGCCCCTACGACCTGGACGACATCTGGCTGTACACGCCCTGAGCGGACACCCCCGGCCCGCCGGCCCGGCGGCTGCGTGAGGGGCCTTCGGGTTCAGGCCGGCTCGGCCTCGAGGGCGAAGGTGTCGTACTCGCTCTCGGTGTCGGCCCAGTCCTCGAACTGGATGACCCCGAGCTCGCTGAACTTCTGGCGCAGCCACCCCGGCTGGCCCTTGTCGGCGCCGGCGTCGAGCAGGCCCAGCTTCTTGCAGTTGGGGACGATCTTGGAGAACAGCAGCTGCTGGAACATCTGCTGCTCGGGCGACATCATCACCAGCGAGACGGCCTCGGACACGGGCACGCCCATGCGGTCCCACACCTCCTGCTGCAGGAAGCGGTCACGCATGCGCACCGCGGCCTCGAAGGCGAACTCCTGGCGCTCGCGGATCTCGGGGGCCGACAGCTCGCCGTAGTACTCCTTCAGGCTCAGCACCCCGAAGGCCACGTGGCGGGCCTCGTCGCTCATCACGTAGCGCAGCAGCTGCTTGAGCAGGGGCTCGGTGGTGAGCTGGTGGATGAAGCCGAAGGCGGCCAGGGCCAGCCCCTCCACCATGATCTGCATGCCCAGATACGTCATGTCCCAGCGCGAGTCGGCCACGATGTCGTCGAGCAGCAGCTTGAGGTGGGCGTTGATCGGGTAGTGGCCCGAGAGCTTGGTGTCGAGGTACTTGGCGAACACCTCGACATGGCGGGCCTCGTCCATCACCTGGGTGGACGCGTAGTACTTGGCGTCGATCCACGGCACCGTCTCGACGATCTTGGCCGTGCAGATCAGGGCGCCCTGCTCGCCGTGCATGAACTGGCTCAGCACCCAGTTCTGGGACTCGACGCCGAGGCGCAGCCAGTCGGCCTCCTCCCACTTCTCGAACGAGGTGCCGGTGAGGTCGAGGTCCATGGCGCTGGGGTTGGCCGCGGCGTTGGCCATGACCACCGCCTCCTGGTCGACCTCGGTGTCCCACGGCAGGTCCGTCTCGCCGTTCCACTGCGAGGCCTTGGCCTTCTCGTAGAGCTTGTTGAGCGCGGGCCGGGCCCCCTTCTCGTAGTCCCAGGTGAAGATGGCCTCGGCGTTGTCGGCCACCGTGTGGACCAGCTCGTCCACGTCGGTGTTCGACACCGAGAGGATGGCCTCGATGTCGTTGAGGTCGCTGCGACCGATGAGGTCCTCGGTCGAGGTGGCTTCGGTGGATGACATGTGCGCTCCGATTCAGAGGGGCCGGGTCAGGGGTGATCAGGCGGCGTCGAGGTCGGCACGCTCGAGGCCGGGAAGGATGAAGGTCTCCACCAGGGCGCGGGCCACGACGGGGTCGTCGAGGTCGCGGCACGGCTCGATGCCGTAGGAGACGACGAGGCGGGTGACCCATTCGGCGGTGGCGCCCGCACGAGCGGGCCCGACGTGGGGAACCAGGTAAGGGGTGCCGAAGGCGGTGGCCACGGCCAGCAGCGGGTCGAGCTCGTCGAACGAGACGTGGGCCAGCACCGCGCCGGGCTCGTGCTCGATCAGGTACTGCAGGGCGGCGTGGCCCCGGATGGCGCGGACCGACTCGGAGATGGCCGTCACCAGCAGGTCAGCCACCGTGTCGGTGCGGTCGAGAGCGCCCGACAGCTCGTCGAGGATGCGGGCCAGCTCGACCTCGCCGGCGGCGTCGAGCACGGCCTGCTTGCCCCCGGGGAACAGTCGGTAGATGGTGGCCCGGCTGCACCCGGCCTCGCGGGCGATGTCGTCCAGGGTGGTCTTGGCCATGCCCCACCGGGCGATGCAGGCCAGCGCCCCGGCCGTGATGCGCGCCGCGGCCGGTGAGCTGGTTGGTCGGGCTTCCCCCACGACGGCCACGCCGAGACAATAAGCCGGACTTTGTCTCATTGCCAAGGGTCTGGGGATGTGACTTGGGTCGCACCCGAGGCGGGCGCAGCCGGACCAGGTCCGCCCGATCCGCGATCGCATCGACGAGCTGGTCCTCGCCCTGCTCGACGAGCTGGTGTGACCCAGGCCCTCAGGAGACGACCACACCGCCGAGCAGCTGGGTGCGCACCAGGCGGCGGACCTGATCCCGGTCGGCCAGGTCCCAGCGCCCGTGGCTGCCCAGGTAGGACAGGAAGAGCCGGGCCACGTACTCGGCGGCCCAGTCCACGTCCACCCCGGGACGCAGTCGCTCGTGGCCCAGCTGCTCGACGATGTAGGCGCGGGCGAGCTGGTCGAGGGCCGGGACCGAACTGTGGAACTCGGTCAGGAACAGCTCGGGCTCGCTGTTGAGGATGCGCTGGAGCAGCACGTGGTCGCGCACGGCCTGGTGCCCGAACACGAGGCCCTCGACCAACTTGGCCTCGAGGTCCGGGTGGGGGGCCACGGCGTCGACCAGGCGGGCCATGAACCGCGCCGTCTCCCAGGCCACCGTCTCGGTGATGAGCTGGTCGCGGCCCCCGGGGAACCAGCGGTAGAGGGTGGCCCGCGACAGCCCCGCCTCGGTGGCCACGTCCTCGAGGGTGGTCTTGGCCAGGCCCCACCGCTCGATGCACGCCACCGCCGCCTCCAGGATGCGGGTGCGGGAGTCGCCCACCGGCGCGGGCGCGGCGTCGCTCACGCGGCCGCACCGGCGGTGGCGTCCTCCTCGACCACGGCCAGGTCCCGGGCGTGCTTGCGCAGCAGCAGCGGGTACACGATGGCCGTCAGGGTGGCGAAGATGAACCACTGCCCGGCGTAGTTGAGGTGAGGCCCGTCACCCAGCGACGGCGGCGGGACGGGTTGGGGGTAGGCGCCCCGCTCGGGTGGCTTCGACGTCACCAGGTTCACGTACACCGGGTAGAGCTGGTACGGGACCTGCCGCTGCCAGCGGAACAGGTCGACCCGCGACAGGGTGTGCAGGTGCCCGGTGGCCGGGTCGTACGGGCCGCCGTCGCGGTTCTCGGTGGGGAAGATGAGACCCGTGACGGTGACGGTGCCGGTGGGCGGCGCGTACTGGGGCAGCGGCTTGTTCTCGTCGTTGGCCAGCAGCCCGCTCTCGCCCAACGTGAGCGGGACGAACCCCCGGTTGATGGCCACCGCCGAGCCGTCGGACAGGATCATCGGGGTCACCAGCCACCAGCCCGGGTCGCTCTGGGCGTCCTGCTCGTCGCGGATCAGCATCTGGTTGGACGGGTCGTAGCGGCCGGTCACCGTGACGTTGCGGAAGTCGCGGTGGTTGGCGATCTTGTAGTTCTCCCTGGGTCCCACCAGCGTCTGGATGGGCACGGCCGGCGACGCCATCCGGGCCTCGATCATGGCGTTGACCTGGCGGCGGCCGTGCAGGCGGCTGAGCTGCCAGAACCCAAGGTTGATGAAGGCGATGATGCAAGCCGCCACGAACAGGTGCGAGCAGATCCACCCGAACTTCCACAGGAAGCCCCAATCTGCCGGCGGCTTCTCCCCCCTGGAGCGCTCGGGCGCCGGCGAGGCGATGATCTCGCCGTTGGCGTCGCGGCGGCTCACCAACGCCGGGTCGACCTCGACGGCGTCGGGCTCGCGGGTGGACGGCTGAGGCACGCCGCGAGGGTACCGCCGGCGCCGTCCCGCTCAGAATCGCCCCCAGCCGACCCCGCCCCGAACCGGTCGACTGAGCGACCTCTCCGAGGTCGCGGAGCTGACCGGAGGCGCCGGAGCCGCGGTCAGGCGGTCGGCAGGGTGTAGTCGGCGAAGCGCTGGCGCAGGTCCTTCTTGGAGAACTTGCCCACCGACGTCTTGGGCACCTCGTCGATGAAGACCACGTCGTCGGGCAGCCACCACCGGGCCACGCGCCCGTCCAGGTAGTCCAGCACGTCGTCGCGGCTGAGCTCGGCGCCGGGCTTGACCACCACGCAGGCCAGCGGTCGCTCGCTCCACTTGGGGTGGCTGACGCCGATCACCGCCGCCTCGGCCACGTCGGGGTGGCCCATGATGGCGTTCTCCAGCTCGACCGAGCTGATCCACTCGCCCCCGGACTTCACCACGTCCTTGGTGCGGTCCACGATGCGCAGGTAGCCCTCGTCGTCGACGGTCACCACGTCGCCGGTGCGCAGGTAGCCGTCCTCGGTGAACGACTGGGGCGATCGGTCGTCGTGGTAGTACTCCCGGGCCACCCAGGGCCCGGCCACCTGGAGCTCGCCGTGGGTCTGGCCGTCCCACGGGACCGGTTCACCGGTGGCCTGGTCGACCACCCGGAAGTCGACGCCCAGGGCGATGGTGCCGATGCTGGCCCGCAGGTCGACCAGCGCCTCCTCGTCCAGCGAGTCGGCCAGGTAGCTCTTGATCCGTCCCACCGAGGCCACCGGACTGGTCTCGGTCATGCCCCAGGCCTGCAGGATGGGGACGCCGAGCTGGTCGCGGTAGCCCTCCGACAGCGACGGGGGCACGGCCGAGCCCCCGCAGGGGATGGCTCGCAGATGAGAGGTGTCGCGGCCCACCAGCTCGGGCAGCACCCCCATCCAGATGGTGGGCACGCCGGCCGCCACCGTGACCCGCTCGGACTCGATGAGCTGGGCCAGGGCGGGCGGTGACAGGTCGGGGCCGGGCATGACCAGCTTGGCCCCGACCGCCACGCCGGCATGGGCCAGCCCCCACGAGTTGGCGTGGAACATGGGCACCACCGGCAGGATGGTGTCGTGCTCGCAGGCCCCCAGGTTGTCGGCCGTGGTCACGCTGACCGTGTGCAACCAGGTCGAACGGTGCGAGTAGACCACGCCCTTGGGGTTGCCGGTCGTGCCGCTCGTGTAGCACATCGAGGCGGCCTGGTTCTCGTCCAGCCGGGGCCAGGCGGCGGGCTCGGCCGCGGCCACCAGCTCCTCGTAGTCGTGCAGGGAGGCCGAGCCGGCGTCGTCGGGACGCTCGCCGCGGCCGTCGTCCATGACCACCACGTGGCGCACCGTCTCGAACGTGGGCAGCAGCGGCCAGAGCAGGCCGACCAGCGACTGGTCCACGAAGATGATCTCGTCCTCGGCGTGGTTGACCACATAGGTGAGCTGCTCGGGGAACAGGCGGATGTTGAGCGTGTGGAGCACCCGGCCGCTGCAGGGGGCGGCGAAGTACAGCCCCAGGTGGCGGGCCGTGTTCCAGGCGAACGTTCCCACCCGGCCGTCGGCCGAGATCCCCAGCTCGTCGAGGGCGCCGGCCACCCGGCGGGTGCGATCGGCCCAGGTGCCGTACGGCTCGCGCTCGATGCCCGCGGCGGTGGCTGTGACCACCTCCTTGCGCGGGAAGAGGGTCTCGGCCCGGTTGAAGAAGTGGTCGAGGGTGAGCGGTCGGTCCTGCATCAGTCCCTGCACGGCGATCCCCCTGTTGCCCGCGTCGGATGAGCGATCCGCAGCGTACGTCGTGCTCGACGGAGGCGCCCGACCGGACGCCGCACCCCTTCGCAGCCCAAATCGGTGCACAACGGTGCCTCGGGGCACGTCTCTGCACCGATCTCACGTCACTTGCCGGCCGTGCGCCGGACGGTCTCCAGCCGCTCGATGAGCGCCTGGTAGAAGGCCCGGGCCGCCTCGGGCCGCACGGCCAGGCCCTTGGCGTCCTGGTGGATCAGCCCCACCAGCTCGCCGGCGCGGGTGCGGACCGCGATGCGGTCGGATCGCCACATCGGGTGGTCCAGCATCTCGAAGCCGTCGACCTCGTCCCAGCTCAGGTGGCGGACGCCGACCACGCCCTGGACGTCGATCCCGTCCGGACCGGCGTAGGTGTGGCGGCGGTAGGCCAGCGGCCCGCCCACGCCGAAGGCGAGCCCCACCACCAGCGCCACCAGGGCCGAAGCCGGCTCCGAGCTCACGGCGTCGGCGAACCAGAACAGCCCCAGGGCGGCCACCACCAGCTCCAGGCCCAGTGCGTAGGGCGAGTGGGGTCGGAGCGTGATCTCGGCGCCGGGTCGGGGGACGGCCGCGAAGCGGCGCGAGCGGGCCGGCTGGAGGCGGCGGCCGGGCCGGGGCTCGCCACCGGTGTCAGGCGCGCCGCGGGAGGCCAACGGGGTCAGAGGTCGAGCAGGTTGTCGAGCCCGACGGTCAGGCCCGGCCGATCCCCCACCCGCTTGACGGCCAGGACCACTCCCGGCATGAACGACGACCGGTCGAGCGAGTCGTGGCGGATGCTGAGGGTCTGCCCCGTGGTGCCCAGCAGCACCTCCTGGTGGGCCACCAGACCCCGCAGGCGCACGGAGTGGACCGGGATCCCACCCGGGCCGCGGGCGCCGCGGGCGCCCTCGGCCACCACGGTGGTGGTGGGGTCGTCGGCCCAGGAGGCCGAAGCGGCGGCCATCCGCTCGGCGGTGGCCATGGCCGTGCCGGACGGGGCGTCGATCTTGTCGTCGTGGTGCAGCTCGATGATCTCGGCGGTCTCGAAGTAGGGAGCGGCCATCTCGGCGAAGCGCATCATGAGCACCGCGCCGATGGCGAAGTTGGGGGCGATCACCGCGTTCGAGCGGGTGAAGGCCCGGGCGAAGCCGTCCAGATCGGCGTCGGTCAGCCCGGTGGTGCCGACCACCGCGTGCACGCCGTTGGCGGCCAGCCAGCTCAGGTTGGCGCGTGCCGCCTCGACCTGGGTGAAGTCGACGGCCACGTCCACGCCGGCGTCGAGCAGCGCCTCGGGCCCCGCCCCCATCGTCAGGTGCAGGTCGACGCCGGTCACCTGGCCCAGGTCGAGACCCCGGTGGAAGGGATCGACCACCGCCACCAGCTCGAGCTCGGGATCGGCCACCACGGCGCGGCACACCTCGGTGCCCATGCGCCCGCCGGCGCCGAACACCCCCACTCGCACCATGGCTGATCAGACTAGTGCTGGTGGGCGGCGCGCTCAGGCGGCCCGGGCCGCGGCGCGCTCGACCGCGGCGGCCAGCACGGGGTCGGCAGCATCGAACGGACCGACCACCGACAGGGTGGTCGGAGCGGCCAGGACCCGGGCCAGCACGGCGTCGACCTGGTCGATGGTCACGGCGCGGGTGCGAGCCAGGTGCTCCTCCACCGGGATGATCTCGCCCCGGCTGATGAGACCCGAGCCCAGGCGGCCCATGCGGCTCCCGCTGTCCTCGAGGCCCAGCAGGGTGGCGCCCTCCAGGTAGCCCTTGGCCACGGTCAGCTCTTCGTCGGTGATGCCGTCGGCCAGCAGGGTGTCGATGGTGCCGTCGATGACCGCCAGCAGCTCCCCGGCCCTCGACGGTCCCGTGCCGGCGTAGAGGATGACCACGCCGGCGTCGACGAAGGACGAGGGCGAGGTGAACACCGAGTAGGCCAGGCCGCGCTCCTCGCGCACCTCCTGGAACAGCCGGCTGGACATCCCGCCGCCCAGGATCTGGTTGGCCACGGCCAGGGCGTAGCGGTCCGGGTCGCGGTGGTCCACCCCTCGCCAGGCCATGGCCACGTGGGCCTGCTCGGTCGGGCGGTTGGCCACCACCAGGGGCTGGGGCCCGAGCTCGGGGGCCGCCCGCTCGGGCCGGGTGCCCACCTCCACCTCGCCCAGGAAGGCGGCCACCCGCTCGACCACCTGGTCGTGGCGCAGGTTGCCGGCGGCGGCCACCACCAGGTTGGTGGGCCGGTACCAGCCGGCGTGGAACCCGGCGATCTGGTCGCGGGTCATGGCCACGATGGTGTCTTCGGTGCCCAGCGTCTCGCGCCCGAGCGGGTGGCCGGGGAACACCGCCTCCATGAGCTGGGTGTGGACCACGTCGTCGGGGGTGTCCTCGTTCATGAGGATCTCCTCGAGGATGACCTCACGTTCGGCATCCACCTCGGCCGGGCGGAAGGCCGGCGCCCCCACCACGTCGGTGAGCAGGTCGAGGCCGAAGTCGAGCTCGCCGACCGGCAGGCGGGTGTAGTACGCCGTGTGCTCGCGGGTGGTGAAGGCGTTCATCTCCCCGCCCACGGCGTCGACCGCCACCGCGATCTGTCGGGCGCTGCGCTGGGCCGTGCCCTTGAACAGCAGGTGCTCGAGGAAGTGCGAGGCGCCGGCCAGCTCGCCCGGTTCGTCGCGCGACCCGATGCCGGCCCAGAACCCCAGCGTGACCGAGCGCGACTCGGCCATGTGCTCGGTCACGATGCGCACGCCGTTGGCCAGGGTGGTCAGCTCCACCCCGGCCTCGAGGCCCGCGGTCGACCCGGGCGCCACCCCCTCGTCGGGAAGCGGCACCCGGTCCGGACCGGAGCTCGGCATGTCAGCGGCGCCGTCCGCCGCGGTCGCCGCCCCGGCCACGGCCCCCGCGGGAGCCGCCGCCCGAACGACCACCTCGATCGCCGCCGCGGTCGCCGCCCCGGTCGCCGGCGGGAGCCGCCGGACCCAGGTCGCCGAACTCGGAGCGGACCTCGTCATCGAAGGCGTCCTCGAAGGACACGTACTCACGGTCCGCGCCGCCCTCGGCGGCGTCGTCGCCACCGTTGCGACGCGGCCGGTCGTCCCGATCGCCGCGCTCGGCGCGGCGATCGCCGCCCTTGGGCGCCGAGGCGGCGCCGGCCAGGGCGAGGGACACCTTGCCGTTGGGGTCGACGTCCTCGACCACGACCTCGATCTCGTCGCCCAGGTCGACCACGTCCTCGACCCGGTCGATGCGCTTGCCGCCGCCGAGCTTGGAGATGTGGATGAGGCCGTCGCGGCCGGGCAGGATGTTGACGAACGCCCCGAACTTGGTGACGTTCACCACCTTGCCCTTGTAGGTCTGGCCCACGTTGGCGGTGGGCGGGTTGAGGATGAGCTTGATCTGGCGCTCGGCCTCCTGCACCGCTCCCGAGTCGGTGGAGCCGATGCTGACCCGCCCGACGGTGCCGTCGTCGTCGACGGAGATGTCGGCCCCGGTCTCCTGCTGGATGGCGTTGATGACCTTGCCCTTGGGCCCGATGACCTCGCCGATCTTGTCGATCGGGATCTCGAAGCTGATGATCTTCGGGGCGGTGGGGCCCACCTCGTCGCGGGGCTCGGCGATGGCCTCG
Organism: uncultured Microthrixaceae bacterium; assembly: GCA_963785815.1. Taxonomy (GTDB): domain Bacteria; phylum Actinomycetota; class Acidimicrobiia; order Acidimicrobiales; family Acidimicrobilacustridaceae; genus UBA4742. The sequence continues at coordinate 700,515 of CAWAWN010000003.1, read as the reverse complement.
GCCATGACGGCCAGGATCTTGAGCCGGGCCTCCTTGGCCTGGTCGAGGGCCTGGGCCAGCACGTCGGCCGGGATGCCGGCGATCTTGGTGTCGAGCTGCAGGGCGGTCACGAACTCAGCCGTGCCGGCCACCTTGAAGTCCATGTCGCCGAACGCGTCCTCGGCGCCCAGGATGTCGGTCAGGGTCGTGTACTTGCCCTCGGCGAACACCAGGCCCATGGCGATGCCGGCCACCGGCGCCTTGATGGGGACGCCGGCGTCCATGAGCGACAGGGTCGAGCCGCACACCGAGGCCATCGACGTCGAGCCGTTGGACGACAGGACGTCGGACACGGTGCGGATGGTGTAGGCGAACTCCTCCTTGGAGGGCAGCACCGGCACCAAGGCCCGCTCGGCCAGCATGCCGTGGCCGATCTCGCGGCGCTTGGGGCCGCGCATGAAACCGGTCTCGCCGGTCGAGTAGGGCGGGAAGTTGTAGTGGTGCATGTAGCGCTTGCGGTCGACCACGCCCAGCGTGTCGAGCATCTGCTCCATGCGGGGCATGCCCAGGGTGGCGACGTTGAGCACCTGGGTCTCGCCCCGCTGGAACAGGCCCGAGCCGTGGACGCTGGGCAGCACGCCCACCTCGGCCGACAGGGGCCGGATGTCGCGGGTGCCGCGCCCGTCGATGCGCACGCCCTCCTCGACGATGCGCTTGCGCACCACGGCCTTGGTCAGCGACCGGAAGGCGGCCTTGATCTGGCGCTCGGCGTCGGGAAGCTCGGCGAAGCGGTCGGCCAGCTCGGCGATGATCTCGCTGCGGGCCTGCTCCTCGGCGGCCACCCGCTCGGCCTTGTCCGACAGGGATTCGGCGGCGGTGACGCGGTCCAGGCCCGCCTCGGCCACCGCCTCGAACACCTCGTGGGCGTAGTCGGTGAGGGTGGTGAACGCCATCTCCGGCTTGCGACCGCCGGCGGCCTCGATGAGCTCGAGCTGGTCCTTGATGGACTCGCGGATCCAGGTCTTGGAAGCCTCGAGCCCAGCGGCCAGCACCTCTTCGGTGACCTTGGGGGCGCCGGCCTCGTACGACGGCCAGGCCGTCTCGGTGCCGCCGGCCTCGACCATCATGATGGCCACGTCGTCGTCGTCGAGCAGGCGCCCGGCCACCACCAGCTCGAAGGTGGACGATTCGCCCTCCTCGTAGGTGGGGAACGGGATCCACTCGCCCTCGGTGCTGAACGCCACCCGGACCGCTCCGATCGGGCCCTCGAAGGGGATGCCCGACAGGCTCAGCGCGGCCGAGGCGCCGTTGATGGCCACCACGTCATGGGGGTTGGTCAGATCGGCGCCCAGGATGGTGCCCACCACGTGGACCTCGTTGCGGAACCCGTCGGGGAAGCACGGGCGCAGCGGTCGGTCGATCAGCCGGCAGGTCAGGATGGCCTGGTCGCTGGCCTTGCCCTCACGGCGGAAGAACGAGCCGGGGATCTTGCCCGCCGCGTACATGCGCTCCTCGATGTCGACCGTGAGCGGGAAGAAGTCGGCACCTTCTCGGGGCGCCTTGGCCGCGGTGGCCGTGACCAGCACGACCGTGTCGCCCAGGCGCACGGTGACGGCGCCGTCGGCCTGGCCGGCCAGCTTGCCCGTCTCGAAGGTCAGGGTCTTGTCGGGTGCGCCGGTGACGGCGCGGGATACGGAATGGGCTTCCGCCATGGGAAGGTCTCCTTTGGTAGGACCGGTCGGTCCGTTGGGACGGCGGACCGTTGCGGTCCGCTCGGTTGGAGGCCGGTTGGCGCCAGTTCCCAGTGGTGAAGGGCGCATCGAGCTCTCGGGAGGCTCGGCGCCGTCCCTCGCCACTGGCAGCTGACGGGCACAACCGGCCCGGATATGACGAGCGGCGACCGGATGGTCGCCGTCTCGGTGGTGCGGATCGGTTAGCGGCGCAGCCCCAGCTTGGCGATGATCGCCCGGTAGCGCTCCACGTCGTTGCGCTTGACGTAGTCGAGCAACCGGCGACGGCGCCCGACCAGCATCAGCAGCCCCCGCCGGCTGTGATGGTCCTTCTTGTGGACCTTCAGGTGCTCGGTGAGGTGGTTGATGCGGTCGGTCAGCAGCGCGATCTGCACCTCGGGAGAACCGGTGTCGGTCTCGTGGAGGCGATGATCGGCGATCGTCCCTGCCTTGGGCGGCAGGTTGGTGGGGTTGGAGGCCATGAAGGATCTTTCTGTGGGTGTGGGACCCGGCTACTCGGCCCGCTGCGGCACCGGAGGCGCGGCTGGCGTGACCAGAAGCGGATGGACACTGCCGCCATCCGGGCCGTGGCCCGGGACGCGGATCAGCGGCTGCCACGATAGCAGCCAGCTGACGCGAACCGGTAGCCGGCTTCGGCATCCCGCCCCACCGGGGCCCCTCAGGCGGCGGCGGGCGCGCCGGTCGGACGTAGCCTCGGGAACCGCACCAGGGTGAACAGCAGCGCGCTCATGACCAGGATGTAGACGGGGAAGGCCGCCACCGCGAAGTCCCACTCGGTGATGGTGAGCAGCGTGATGGCGGCGCTCAGGCCGCTGCACAGGAAGGCGGCGGCGGTCTCGGTGTGGGGTTCTCGGTAGGCCTTGCGCAGGGTGGGCACCGCAGCCATGAAGTCGGCCAGCAGGCTGAAGGCGATGGCCACGGTGCCCTTGCCGGTGAGCTGCCAGGCCACCAGGGCGACGATCGACAGGCTGCCGCAGGCCAGGTCGAAGCGGGTGATGCGGGCGTAGGCCCCGCGGTTCACGAACGAAGCCAGGAAGACCAGCAGCGGGCCGAACCCCACCGTGAAGGTGAGCAGGGACCGCAGGCCGACCCCTTCCTGCAGCTGGGCCACGAAGGCGATGAGCGGCGCCAACGCCCACAGGAACCAGGTCACCCGGTTGGGGTGGGTCCGCCCGCGCACGGTGTCGGCGATGTAGGTGCTGGTGCCGATCAGGCTGAGCAGGGCCCCGACGTAGACGAACTGGACTGGGATCACGACGGCGGCGAACCTACCCGCGGTCGGGCCCGCACCCTCGCGGGTATCGGATCAGGTGATGGTCCAGCGGTACCGCGGCTCGCGCCACACCACGGTGGTGCCCTCGGCGGCCGGCGACGGTGTCAGATCCAGGATGGGGGCGTCGGGCTCGTAGAAGATCGATTCGAGCTCGTCGGCCGAGGTGGCACCGGCGGCGCCGATGGCATCGCGCACCGCGGCTCCCAGCCGACCGTCGAGCAGGTCCGACACGATGGCCGGCAGGGTCTCGGGATCGCGCAGCAGCCAGGAGTGGGCGCCGCCCTTGATGGTGATGAGCTGGCCGTTGGCCCGCTTGGCCGCCGAGCGGGCCGTGGCCAGCGGCACGATCAGGTCTCGGTCGCCGTGGAGCACGAAGGTGGGCACCTCGGTCAGGGCCAGCTCGTCGAGGATCCCCCGGCTGCCCCGGGTGCGCAGGATCGACGCGGCCGGCCCCACCAACCGCCACGGGTGGGTGGCGTGGTTCACCATGATGGGCGACAGCAGCTGGCCCAGACGGGCGGCCTGGCGGGGATCGCGCACCACGGGCAGGGTGGACACCGAGTCGAGCAGCAGGGCGGCACCCATCGGCGCCAGCAGCCAGGGCTGGAAGCGGAACAGGTTGACCATGCGGTCCCACTGGTCGCCCACGATGGCGTCGATGAGCAGCACGGCGACCGTCATCTCCGGTCGCTGCGCCGCCAGCTGGGCCGTCACCCGGCCGCCCATGGAGTGGCCGGCGAACACGGCTCGGCGGATGCCCAGCTCCTCGACCACGTTGCCCATGAGGGCGGCGTAGTCACCGAGGTGGCCGCCCGAGAGGGGCAGGCCCTGCGTGCCGCCGTGGCCGGCCATGTCGATGGCCACCACCTTGAACCCGGTGGCCACCAGCCGGGCCAGCGTGTCGGCGTAGAGGAAGCCCTCGGCCGTGAACCCGTGGACCACCACCAGGGGCACGCCGCGGCCGGCCACGGTCAGGCCCACGCGGTGGCCATGGGCCATCTCGAACGAGTGGCGGGCCAGGGTGGGGACGGCGTCGACCTCCGGGCGCGACGTCCGGCCAGCGGTGTCGGTCACAACGCTCATGGTGGTTTCATCGGCCGGATCAGTGGTGGATGGAGCCTTGGTGCGCCCGCACCGCCCCAGGAAGGTGATCATCTCCCGGTCACCGGGTGATCCCGTCTCCCGGTTCCAGACCGGCCAGGATGGCCGCCGCCTGGTCGCAGTCGCGCCCCACCTGGGCCACCAGCGCCTCCACCGAGTCGAACCGCTCCTCGGCCCGCAGACGGGACACGAACCGGACGCGGGCCTCCTCGCCGTACAGGTCGTCGTCGAAGTCGAGCAGGTGCGCCTCGAGCAACGACGTGTCGGCGTGCTCGTAGAAGGTGGGGCGCCGGCCCAGCGACAGGGCGGCCGGGCGAGCCACGCCGTCGGGCCGCAGGTACCACCCGGCGTAGATCCCGTCGGCGGGCAGGCAGATCTCGTCGGGCACGGCCAGGTTGGCGGTGCGGAACCCCAGCTCGCGGGCCCGCCCGTCGCCCCGCACCACCGGGCCGCGCACCTCGTGGGCCCGACCCAGCATCTCGGTGGCGGCCGGCAGGTCGCCCGCGGCCAGCGCCTGGCGGATGGCCGTGGAGGAGACCTCGGCCTCGCCCGAGGCCGGCTCGCCGCCGTCAGCTCTCCTGGCGGCCGGTAGACCGTCAAGCACACGGGCCGCCGGAAGACCGTCGACGCCGACCAGCTCGAGGCCCACCACCTCGAAACCGTGCTCGAGGCCCATGCGCTCGAGCAGGGCAACGTTGCCCAGGCGCCGGTGGCCGAAGTGGAAGTCGGCCCCGACCACCACGGCCCGGGCCCCCAGGGCGCCGACGAGCACCTCGCGCACGAAGTCCTCCGGTGCCTCCTTGGCCCGGACCTCGTCGAAGTGGACCACCAGGGTGTAGTCGAGCCCGGTCTCGGCCAGCAGCTCCAGGCGCTGGGGCAGGTCGCAGAGCAGCTTGGGAGCCGAGTCGGGACGCACCACGCTGGCCGGGTGCCGGTCGAAGGTGACCAGCGCGCTGGCCAGGCCACGGCTGGCGGCCAGCTCGCGCACCCGGGAGATGACAGCCCGGTGCCCGCGGTGCACGCCGTCGTAGGCCCCGATGGTCACCGCCGTTCCCGAAGGTGGCACCAGGCCCGACTCGGGATGGTGGAGGACCTGCATCGGCCCCGAGGCTAACCGCCGCCTGCCGGAGCCACGACCACCGCCGGCTTGACCGTCGCGCCCCGATGGGCTTCGTACATGGCCAGCAGCGTGGCATCGGGCCCGAGCACGGCCCACGGTCCCGCCCCCTCCACACCCAGCACCGAGGCGTCGAGCACCTTGCCGTGGCACACGGCCTCGGCCACCTCGGGGGTGACCGTGACCTGCGGGTGGTCGCGCATGGCCACCGCCGGAGCCAGCACGGTGATGCGCTCCAGGGGCTCGGCCTCGGCCAGGGTGAACGACCCCACCGCCGTGCGCCGCAGGTTGCGCAGATGCGCCCCGCCGCCCAGGGCGTGGCCCAGGTCGTCGGCCAACGTGCGCACGTAGGTCCCCGACGAGCAGCTCACCTCGGCCCGGTACACGCCGGGCTGGCCGGCCATCGGGGTCACGTCGAAGCGGTGCACGGTCACCGGCCGGGGCGCCCGCTCGACCTGATCGCCGGACCGGGCGATCTCGTGCAGCCGGCGGCCTCCCACCTTGACCGCCGAGACCATGGGCGGGATCTGGAGGATGGGACCGGTCAGGTCGCGGGCGGCGGCCGCCACCTGCTCGGGGGTCACCGCACCCATGTCGTGGGTGGCCACCACGTCGCCCTGGTCGTCGAGGGTGGTGGTCTCGGCGCCCAGCACGATCTCGCCCACGTACGTCTTGGGCAGCACGGTCAGGAAGCGCAGCAGGCGGGTGACCCGACCCACGCCCAGCAGGAGCACGCCGGTGGCCCCGGGGTCGAGCGTGCCCGAGTGGCCGACCTTCTTGTTGTGCAGGATCCCCCGCGCCTTGACCACCACGTCCGACGAGGTCCAGCCGGCCGCCTTGTCGATCACGGCCAGGCCGTCACGCAGCTGGTCGGGTCGCTCCACGCGATCCGAGCGGTCGCCCACGACCCCTCAGCCGCCGGCCGGATCAGGATCGACCCGCTCGCCCCGATCGTCGGGTTCGTCGGGTTCGTCGGGTTGGTCGTAGAGGTCGGGATCCACCACCACCTCGACCGACCCGGGGGCCACGTCGGCCAGCAGCGACTCGACCCGGGCCCCCTGGCGCACCGCCGGGTCGGGGGCGAAGGTCAGCTCGGGCGTGCGCTTGATCCGCGCCTCGCGCCCGATGGCGGCCTGGAGCGCCTTGCGGTGCTCGGCCAGGGCCTCCAGCACCTCGGCGTCGCCCGACTCGCCCTGCAGCGAGTCGTAGAAGACGAGGGCGTGGCGCAGGTCGGGTTCGACCTCCACGGCGGTGACGGTCAGCAGGTCCACCCGCTCGTCGTCGACCTGCTCGAGGGCGTCGGCCACGATCTCGCGCATCAGCTGGTTCAGCCGGGCCGTGCGCGGGTACTGGCGGGCGTTGGTGCGCCGGGGGGCACGGCGCGAGCTGCTGCGCGTCATCCGGCCAGGTCCAGCCAGGCGCGCTCGGCCGACAGCACCTCGAGCTCGGGGAACGACCACACGAAGCGCTCGACGGCGTCGATGACCTCGGTGGCCCGGGTCACCGAGCCCGACACCGTGGCGAAGCTCAGCTCGGCGCGCTGGCGGCGGTCGTCGCCCGTCTCGGCGGCGGCGACCGCGAAGCGGTTCCGAGCGCCGGCCAGCACGGGGCTCAGCACGGCCCGACGTTCCTTGAGCGATTGGGCCGACGCCAGGTGCACGTCGACGCGGAGCGCGAGCACATGAGCCGACACGGGGACCGACGACCTAGGCCCGCGGGATCTCGCGATCCTCGTAGGTCTCGATGATGTCGCCGGCCTTGAGGTCCTGGAAGTCGGAGAGGCCGATGCCGCACTCGAAGCCGGCCTGCACCTCACGCACGTCCTCCTTGAAGCGCCGCAGCGACTGGATGGCACCCTTCCAGATGACGGTGCCCTCCCGCAGGAAGCGGACCTTGGAGTTGCGGGTGATGGTGCCGTTCAGCACGTAGCACCCGGCGATGGCCCCCACCCGAGGGACCCGGAAGATCTCGCGGACCTCGGCGTCGCCGGTGACGATCTCCTCGAACTCGGGCTCGAGCAGGCCGAGCACCGCGTTCTCGATGTCCTCGAGCACCTGGTAGATGATCTCGTAGGTGCGGATCTCCACGTGCTCCTGATCCGCCATCTCGCGGGCTTTGCGATCGGGCCGCACGTTGAAGCCGATGATGGTGGCGTTGGAGGTGGCCGCCAGCTGGATGTCGTCCTTGGTGATGCCGCCCACGCCCCTGCGCACGAACGCCAGCTTGACCTCGTCGCGCTCGAGCTTGCGCAGGCTCTCGGTGAGCGCCTCGAGCGAGCCGGTCACGTCGGCCTTGACGATGAGGTTGAGCGTGGCCGCCTCGCCCGCCTGGATCTGCTGGAAGATGTCCTCGAGTCGGGCGCCGCCGCTCATGGCGTGGGCGTCTCGACCCAGGCTGGCCTGGCGCTGCCAGTGCTCGCGGGTGGCGGCCACCTTGGATGCGGTGCGCTCGTCGGGGGCCACCACGAACCGGTCGCCGGCATGGGCCACCTCGGACAGGCCGAGCACCTGCACCGGCGTGGACGGACCCGCTTCCTTGACCTGCTTGCCCTGGTCGTTGATGAGAGCCCGGACCCGGCCCCAGGCCGCGCCGGCCACCAGCGGATCGCCCACCCGCAGGGTCCCCTGCTGGACGAGCACCGTCGCCACCGGACCGCGACCGATGTCGAGGTTGGACTCGAGCACCACGCCCACCGCTCGCCCGTCGGTGTTGGCCCGCAGGTCCTCCAGCTCGGCGATGACCTGCAGGTTCTCGAGCAGGTCGTCGACACCCAGGCCGGTCAGGGCCGACACCTGGACCATGACCGTGTCGCCCGACCACTCCTCGGGCTGGAGGCCGAGCTCGGCCAGCTGGGTCATCACCCGGGTGGGGTCGGCGTTCTCGCGGTCGATCTTGTTGATGGCCACCACGATGGGGACCTCGGCGGCCCGAGCGTGGTCGATGGCCTCGATGGTCTGGGGCATGACCCCGTCGTCGGCCGCCACCACCAGCACCACGATGTCGGTGGCGTCGGCGCCGCGGGCCCGCATGGCGGTGAAGGCCTCGTGGCCCGGCGTGTCGATGAAGGTGATGGCCTTGCCGTTCTTGTCGACCTGGTAGGCACCGATGTGCTGGGTGATGCCCCCGGCCTCGCCCGCCACCACGTTGGCGTTGCGGATGTAGTCGAGCAGCTTGGTCTTGCCGTGGTCGACGTGGCCCATGACGGTGATGACCGGTGCCCGCGGGGGGGAGTCCTCGTCGTCCTCCAGGAAGTCGAGGTCGAGCAGCTTCTGGAGCTCGACCTCCTGCTCCTCGCCCGGGTCGACCAGGCGGATCTCGGCGCCCAGCTCGGCCGCGAACAGCTCGATCATGTCGTCGGACAGCGACTGGGTGGCCGTCACCATCTCGCCCTGCTCCATGAGGAACCGGACGACGTCGGCGGCCGTGCGGTTGAACTTGGGGCCGAGCTCCTGGGCGGTCGAGGACCGCTCGATCACGATCTCGCCCGAGGGCACGGGGGCGTTGTGGGGCGTGTAGCTCGGGGCCGACATCGGCTGGAGCTCGTCGCGGTTGCGACGGCGCCGCCGACCTCGTCGGGGGGCGCGGCGGGGCCCGCCCGGACCCCCACCGGGGCGACCACCGGGACGACCGCCTCCCGGGGCGCCACCAGGACCACCCGGACCTCCACCGGGCCCAGCGCCCATCGGACGGCTGGGGCCACCGCTGGAGCGCGGACCGGAGGGACCGGCGCCGGCGCCCACCGAGGTGCGGCGGGGACCACCCGGGATGCGGCCCGTGTTCTCGGGGCTCGGTCGGCGGAGCTGGCCCGGCGGCGGCGGGATGGGCTTGCCGGTGGACGAGATGGGCGGCCGCCGACCCGGAGGCGGCGGGATGGAACGACCACGAGGAGCCGGACCCGGCGCGGTGGTCGGCGCCGCCGGCGCGGGGCCGGCCGGCGGCGCACTCGGGCGGGGCGGGGCGGGGGCGCTGGTGGAGGCCGCGGCGGCCGCCGGCCGCCGGATATCGGCGTCGTCGGCGCTCGGGCGGGGCGGCGGATGCTCGCTGCCGCTGGAGGTGAAGACCCGGCGCGGGGCAGCCGGTGCCGCGGGCGCGGCCGGGGCGGCCACCGCCGCGGGGGCAGCCACCACGACGGGCTCGGGCTCGGGCTGGGGCGCCGCCCCGGCCACCTGGGTGCCGTCGGGCGCCACGGGCTCGGCCGCCGCCGGCGCATCGGTCAGGACCACCACGGCCGGATCCGGCACCGAGGGGGCCTCGGCCGCGGGCTTGGCCGACTTGGCCGTCTTGGCCTTGGGCTTGGCCGCCTTCTTCTCCGGCTCGGGCGGCTGCTCGTCGCGGATCAGGCCCTCCCGCTCGGCCTTGCGGCGGACGCGGTCGGCCTGGGCGTCGACCACACTCGACGAGTGCGACTTGACACCGATCCCGAGCGATTCGCAGAGGTCGAGCGTTTCCTTGTTGGTCAGCCCGAGTTCTCGCGCCAGCTCATACACGCGGATGTTTCCAGCCAAGAGCGGTTTCAGTTCCTTCTGGTGATCAGGCCGGGGGCACGGAGGTGGCCCGGCAGGTTTCGTCGTCGGTCAGGGGTGGGTGAGCGGGCCAGCTCGCGGCCCGACCCCGGGCCCTCTATCCTCGCACGCCTGCAGCGGCGACACGAAGTGGGATGGTCGGTTTACGAGTCTGCGGGCGCGTCCTCAGGCGGCGCGTCGTCGCCCGTGCCCCCCACCGTAGCGGGCTCAGGCTCGGATCCGTCCGCTGCCGACCCGTCGTCAGCCTCCGGGGCCTCGCCCGAGGGCTCGACTGCCCCCTGCGCCTCGCCCGAGGGCTCGACTGCCCCCTGCGCCTCGCCCGAGGGCTCGACTGCCCCCTGCGCCTCGCCCGAGGGCTCGGCGACGGCCGCCTCGTTCCACTGCTCGGCCGACATGGCCTCGCCGCCCTCGGCCGGCTGCCAGACCTGCTCGCCGGTGGCCGGGTCGATGACCCACTCGCCCTCGGCCCAGTCCTGGTTGAGGTAGGCCTCCTCCTCGGCCAGCTGGGTCTCGCTCTTGATGTCCACCCGCCAACCCGTGAGCCGGGCGGCCAGGCGGGCGTTCTGGCCCTCCTTGCCGATGGCCAGCGAGAGCTGGTAGTCGGGCACGATCACCTCGGCCACACCGGTGTCCTCGTGGATGCGGACCTCCTTGACCTTGGCCGGCGACAGCGCCTTCATCACGAAGTCGGCCGGGTCGTCGCTGAAGGGGACGATGTCGATCTTCTCGCCCCGCAGCTCGTTGACGACCATCCGCACCCGCGCGCCGCGGGCGCCCACGCAGGCCCCGACGGGGTCGACGTTGTTGTCGTTGGACCACACCGCGATCTTGGTGCGGGCACCGGGCTCGCGGGCACAGGCCTTGATCTCGACCACACCGTCGGCGATCTCGGGCACCTCGAGCTCGAAGAGCCGCTTGATGAGGCCGGGGTGGGTGCGGCTGACCACGATCTGGGGGCCCTTGGCCGTCTTGCGGACCTCGACGATGTAGGCCTTGACCCGGGCGTTGGGCTCGGGACGCTCGTAGGGCACCTGCTCGGCCTGGGGCAGCAGGGCCTCGACCCGACCCAGGTCGAGCAGCGTGTAGCGGCTGTCGCTCTGCTGGATGATGCCGGTGACGATGTCGCCCTCGCGGCCGGCGTACTCCTCGTACTTCATCTCCCGCTCGGCCTCGCGGATTCGCTGGCCCATGACCTGCTTCATGGTCTGGGCCGCCACCCGCCCCCAGACCTCGGCCGGCGGGGTGACCTCGAGCTCGGGCCCGGTCGGCTCGCCGTCGTCGTCGAGCTCCTGGGCCATGACCCGGAACTCGACGGTGTCGGGGTCGATGGTGACCCAGGCGTACTCATAGGCATCGGGCAGCCGCTTGTAGGCGGACTCGAGCGCGTCGGCCAGCGCCGCGAACAGCGTGTCGACCGTGATGCCCTTGTCGATGGCGAGCGCTTGGAGCGCATCGAGGATGTCTGGGTTGCTCATGACGCCGTGACCTTCTTCGTGGTCTTCTTCGGGGACTTCGACGATCCGGAGGTGGTGGACGCGCTGCGCTTGGTGCGTCGGGCCGAGCCGCCGGGCTTGGGGGCGGGACCCCACTCGAACACGGTGCGGGCCCGTTCGATCTCGGGATAGGCCAGGCGCCGGGGCCGGTCGGGGTCTGCCTGGGGCACCACCACCACGCCGTCGTCGTCGGCCTCGGTCAACTCGCCGCGCAGCCGGCGCTCGCCGCCGGCGGCCGCGGCCGAGGCCGTGGTCTTGAGGCTGACCACCAGCCCGATCGCCCCCCGGTAGTGGTCGGGGGTGCGCAACGTGCGCTCGAGCCCAGGGCTGGACACCTCGAGGGTGAAGCGCCCGTCGATCGGGTCGTGCTCGTCGAGGGCGCGGGAGATGGACCTGGTCAGGGGCGTGATGGCATCCATGCCCACGCCCGTGGGCCGATCGCCGTCGAGGGCGTTCGCCGGGCCGTCGGCCACCGGCTGGTCGACCACCACCCGCAGCACCCCACCGGTCAGGTCGAGATCGTAGAGGACGAGACCCTGCTCATCGACGAGTGGCTCGATCAGGTTGCGAACGCGCTCAGGGATGCTCATGTGGTCTCACCTCCTGTCGGGGCTTCGTGGTCGTCTGGTGGGCCGCACCTTCTGGAACGGGCGGGGCAGGTCTCGGTCAGCGAACGAAACGAAAGGCGTGGGCGAAGCCCACGCCTTTCGTCCAGAAATCGAACGGATTGCGGCCTACATCATAGCGCGTCGACCGCCCCGAGGGGCGGCTCCCGCCATTGCCGGGTCAGGGCAGGTCGTAGAAGGCGTGGAGGGTGGCGTGCAGCTCGTCGGCCGACTGGTCCTCGTGGAGCCTGGCCATCATCTCGGCATCGTCGCCGACCAGCACGTGCAGCGGCGTGGACGGATCCGTCGCCGCAGCCACGATGGCGTCCGCCGCCACGGTGGTGGCCGGGGCGGTCTGGGCCATGTCGAGCCGCATCTGGGCAGCGTCCGCGGCCCGGGAGCCCAGGGCCGCGGACGTCGGCGGAACGGGTGACTTGTCGCCGATGGCCGTGTCGAACACCCCCAGGCGCACCAGCACCACGCGGATGCCCGCACCTTCGACCTCGTGGGCCAGCGCCTCGCTCATGGCTTCCAACCCGAACTTGGAGGCGCTGTAGACACCGAGGAAGGGGACGGCGATGAACCCGCTCACCGAGGAGACGTTGACGATGGCCCCGCCTCCGCGGGCCCGCATGCCGGGCACCACCGCCTGGATGGTGCGCAGCGGACCGATCAGGTTGGTCTCCATCGTGAGCTGGGCCTCGGCCACCGGCTGGTCCTCCACGGCCGCGAAGGGGCCGATGCCGGCGTTGTTGACCAGCACGTCGAGCGCTCCGACCTCACCCAGGACGCGCCCCAGGGCAGCGTCGACCGAGACCTGGTCGCACACGTCGAGGGCCACCACGTCGACGTCGAGCCCCTCGGCCTCGATGGCCGCGTGCAGCTCGTCGGCCGCCTGGGGGCGCCGCACCCCGGCGAAGGTGCGGTCGCCGCGCCGACCGAAGGCCAGGGCGGTGGCCAACCCCACGCCGCTCGAGCAGCCCGTGACCAGCACCGAAGCCATGCCGCGTCCTCCTTGGCCCGATCCCTAGTAGGACCGGCCGCAGACGGCCAGCAGATCGGGCTCGTCCTCGGCCAGGGGCAGGGTGCCGTCGGGACGCACCAGGCACCGAACCGTGACCGCCGAGGCGGCCAAGTCCTCCTCGCCTTCGGCCCCCAGCACCGACCACGGCACACGCGCCCAGCCGGTCTGGCTCGCCTCCCTGGCCTCCTCCAGGGTGGACACGTCCACGGTCCGGTGATCCTGCGCCGTCCGGTACGCCGAGAGCATGCTCCCCTGCATGGCCCGGAGCCTGTCACCCACGGCGCGCGCCACCCCGTCGAGCGGCGTCGCCTCCTTGGTGCCCTTCAGGCGATCGACCACCGTGACGGCGCCCTCGGCCAGATCACGGGGGCCCAGCTCCAGGCGCACAGGCACGCCCTTGAGCTCCCAGTCGGTGGCCCGGCGGCCGGCCGAGACGCCCACCTGGTCGTCCAGGCGCACCCGCAGGCCGACGTCATCCAGCTCGCGGGCCAGCGAACGGCACCGCTCGACCACCTCAGCGTCGTCGCGCACGGCCATGACCACCACCTGGATGGGGGCCAGCTCGGGGGGCAGGCGCAAGCCGCGGTCGTCGCCGTGGCCCATGATCAGCCCGCCCACCATGCGGGTGGACACCCCCCACGAGGTGGTCCAGGCGTACTGCTGGGCACCCTGCCCATCGAGGTACTGGATGTCGAAGGCCTTGGCGAAGTTCTGGCCCAGCTCGTGGCTCGTGCCCATCTGCAGGGCCTTTCCATCGCCCATCATGGCCTCACAGGTCAGGGTGTTGATGGCCCCGGCGAAGCGCTCCTTGGCCGTCTTGCGTCCCACCACCACCGGCATGGCCAGCACGTCGGTCATGAAGGCGGCGTACACCTCGTGGTGGATCCGCTCGGCGTAGGCCCGGGCGTCGTCGAAGGTGGCGTGGGCGGTGTGGCCCTCCTGCCAGAGGAACTCGCTGGTGCGCAGGAAGAGTCGGGGACGCAGCTCCCAACGCACCACGTTGGCCCACTGGTTCAACAGCAGGGGCAGGTCGCGGTAGCTCTGGATCCACTTGGCCATGTACTCGCCGATGACGGTCTCGCTGGTGGGGCGCACCACCACGGGTTCGTCCAGCTCCTTGCCCCCAGCGTGGGTGACCACGGCCAGCTCGGGGCTGAAGCCCTCGACGTGGTCGGCCTCGCGGTGCAGGTAGCTCTCGGGGATGAACAGGGGGAAGTAGGCGTTCTCGGCCCCGGCCGCCTTGATGCGGGTGTCGACCTCAGCCTGCATGCGCTCCCAGATGGCGTAGCCGTAGGGGCGGATGACCATGGTGCCCCGCACCGGCCCGTTGTCGGCCAGCTCCGCCTTGTTGAGCACGTCCTGGTACCAGCGGGGGAAGTCCTCCGCCTGGGGGGTGAGCACGGGTGCCTTGGCCATAGTCCGCCGATCGTATGCGGCGGCAACCGCCGGCCGAAACGGGATGGGGATGCCGCCGAGACCCGGGCCGGTCAGCCGATCAGCCGGTGAAGGCAGGGGTGGCGGTCACCGCCTTGGCCGCGGCCGCCGTGGTGGTGGGCGCCACCGTGGTGCTGGTCGTGCTGCTGGTGGCGATCGGGGTCGAGGTCAGCGACACGCAGTCCACCCCCACCAGCAGGAAGGACTCGTTGTCGACGGCGGCGAAGCGCAGGCGCACCGTCTGGCCCGCATAGGCGCTGAGGTCCACGGACACCGGCGTCGGGTCCAGCGTGGCCGGCGAGCTGTCCTGGGTCTGGAACACCGTCTGGAGGATGTCGGCGGGGTCGACCGAGGTCGGCTCCGCGCTGGGCTTCATGATGTCGACCCGGTACTGCTGGTTCACGCCGTCGTACTGGAAGTCGAGCGTGTCGGGGCTGCCCCAAACCGGCGGGCTGTCGACGTGGGCGTGCACGAGGCCCGACACGTCAGCAGGTTCCTCCATGGCGAAGTTCTGGTACCAGTGGGTGAACGTGAGGGTGTGGGTCTCCCCCGCCTCGAGGGTGAGGTCCTGGTAGAGGACAGCCGAGCTCTCGTCCTGCTGGTCGTACACGGCCTGGTGGGTGGCGCAGGACGGGCCGGGGATCTCGTGCTGCGAGTCAGGCGAGCTGGTGCCGGTGTTGACCGTCCACTCCCCGGCCGACTGCGCCTGAGGGGTCATGGTCCAGCCGGTGAAGTCGCCTGTCTCGAAGCTGCCGTTGGCCACCGTGGCGGCCAGGGCCGCCTGGGACATGAGCACGACCCCGACGAGGCCGACGATCCCGACCAGCGAGCTGAACCTGCGGACGATGCGCATGACGATCCTCTACCTCTTCGGCGCGGCCCAGGGCGCCGCCACACAGGACATTGGGGCGCACATCGTGGCACATGGCGGCCCCTGCCTCGCGGATCGTGGTCGGTCGAGCGCACGAGGCGCGGGTGATGCCGGTCGGGCTCAGCGCTTGCGGATCTCGTCGATGCGGGTGGACGCCTGGTTGGCGTCGTCACCCTGGTCGTCGAGCAGTGCGGCCCGGTCGGCCTCGGCGGCGGCCGCGGCGCCGGCGTCGGCCCGGGCCAGGGCGGCCTCAACCCCGTCGCTGTCGATGATCTTGGCCCACTCGACCAGGGACTCGACCATGGCGTCCTCGGGCACCACCCGCACGACCTTGCCCTTGACGAAGAGATGGCCTCGCTGGCGGCCGGCGGCGATCCCCAGGTCGGCCTCACGGGCCTCGCCCGGGCCGTTGACCACGCAGCCCATGACCGCCACCTGGATGGGGATGGCCAGGTCGCTCAGCGCGTCCTGGGCCTCGTTGGCCACCGCGATCACGTCCACCTCGGCCCGCCCGCACGACGGGCAGGCGATGAGGTCGAGGCCCTTGCGCTCGCGCAGGCCCAGAGCCTCGAGCAGCTGGCGCCCGGCTCGGGCCTCCTCCACCGGATCGGCGGTCAGCGAGTAGCGGATGGTGTCGCCGATGCCCTCGCTCAACAGCGTGGCCAGCCCGGCCGTGGCCTTGACCAGGCCGGCCGGTGGCGGGCCGGCCTCGGTCACCCCCAGGTGGAGGGGGAAGTCGACGGCGTCGGCCAGCTGCCGGTAGGCCTCGATCATGATGGGCACGTTGGAGGCCTTGACGGAGATCTTGACGTCCTCGAAGTCGACCTCGCGGAAGTAGTCGAGCTCGCGCTGGGCGGACTCGACCATGGCCTCGGGGGTGATGGCCCCTCCGTGCTTGGCGTAGAGCTCCTTGTCGAGCGAGCCGCCGTTGACCCCGATGCGGATCGGGACACCCCGCGCCTTGCACTCGCGGGCCACCGTCTTGATGTGCTCGGGGTTGGTGATGTTGCCCGGGTTGAGCCGCAGGCAGGCCACCCCGGCGTCGAGCGCCTCGAGGGCCCGGCGGTACTGGTTGTGGATGTCGGCGATGATGGGCACCGGCGAGCGCGGCACGATCTGGGCCAGCCCCTCGGCCGCTTCGCGCTCGTTGCAGGTGCAGCGCACGATGTCGGCACCGGCACCGGCCAGGGCGTAGATCTGGGCCAGGGTGCCGTCGACGTCGGCCGTCTTGGTCGTGGTCATCGACTGCACGGTGATGGGCGCGCCGCCGCCCACGGCGACGTCACCCACCATGATCTGGCGCGTCCGGCGCCGCGGATAGCTCACGCCCGACGACGGTGGGGCCGTCGAGTCACTTGCCGTACGGGTTCTGGATCGGGTGCAGCACGTCCAGGTAGGTGGTGCTCAGGAAGATGAAGCCCATGATCACCAGCACCGCGTAGGTCACGGGGATGAGCTTGGCCATGTCGGCCCGGTAGGGCCGGCCGCTGAGCCGCTCGCGGATGGCCTCGTAGGTGGCCACCGCCGCGTGACCCCCGTCGAAGGGTGGCAGGGGCACGAGGTTGATCATGCCCAGGAAGACGTTGATGAGCGCCAGCAGCATCAGCACCGCGGCCAGGCCGCCGGCCCCGGCGGCCTGGGAGCCCAGGCGCAGCACGCCGAACACCGACATCAGCCGGTTGTTGGCGGGCGAGGCCATGGCCACCGAGGGATCAGCCGTGGGAGGCGGTTCGTTGCGGGAGATCGGCACGATGGGTGCGGGGTTGAGGTTCGTCGAGCCTGGGGTGGTCGGGGCCTTGTTGGTCAGCACGTAGCGGGTGTAGGTGGACAGCCCCGAGGGTGAGAAGAAGTGGCCCAGCGAGCTGACCGACCCGCTCACGATGGAGCCGAAGGTGCCCACCGAGGTGGTCACCGCGCTCACGGGCCCCAGCTGCTCGTGACGGGGGCTGGCGGCGACGCCCAGGAACCCGTGTCCGCCGTCCGCTGGCAGGTCCACCGGAACCGGCACGCTGGTCGAATAGATGTTGCCGTTGCGCTGGAAGACCAGCTTGGCGTTGCCCTTGGCCGCGTCGGCCAACTTCGTGCGCAACTGGCCGTAGTCCTGGATGGCGGCTCCGTCGACCGACTTGACCTGGTCACCTTGGATCAGCGGGCTCAACGGGGCGGCCCCGTCGTTGGTCAGGTCCCACCCGATGGTCGGGGTGAGCGTCTGGCGCTGCCCGGCACGTTCGACCACCAGGCTGACGGGGTGGCCCGCCTCGTGCTGCACGGTCTTGGCCACCGCGGTGTCGAACGAGTCGATGGGCTGGCCGTCGATGCTGATCAGGTGGTCGCCCGTGCGCACCCCGGCCACCGCCGCCCCGGAGCCCTTGACCACCGACGCCACCTTCCAGTCGGAGTTGCCGGACTGGCCGAAGGCCATGGCCACCACCACCAGCAGGACGAAGGCGATGATCAGGTTGGTGGCCGGGCCGGCCAGCACGACGCGGAGCCGGGCCCAGTAGCTCTTCTCGCGGTAGGTGCGGCCTTCGTCGCCGGGCTCCACGTCCTCGAGGTCGTTCATGCCGATGATGCGGACGTAGGCGCCCAGCGGCAGAGGCTTGACGCCGTACTCGGTCTCACCCCGGGTGAAGGAGAACAGCTTGGGTCCGAAGCCGATGAAGAACTCGGTGACCTTCATGCCAGCCTGCTTGGCCGTCAGGTAGTGGCCGAACTCGTGGAGCACGATCGACACCAGCAGGCCGGCCACCACCAGGAGCCCCCACCAGCCGAAGAAGCGGACGATCACGGCCACCAGCAGGACGAACCCCAGCGCCGGCAGCAGACGCGACTGCTGCGGAAGCGGGTCGGGTGCCGCTTCCGCAGGTGGCGGGGGGGCGGGGTCGACGAGATCGGTCACGAAGAGATCCTCTCGATGACGCGCCAGGTGGCGGCGCGAGCGCGGTGGTCGACGTCGACCACGGTGGGAACATCGTTCGCCGGGGTGCCGTCATGGAGGTCGAGCACCTCGGCCAGGACCGGGGCGATCTGGTTCCAGCGGATGCGGCCGTCGAGGAAGGCGGCCACCGCGGCCTCGTTGGCCGCGTTGAGCCAGGCCGGGGTGGTGCCCCCGGCGCGACCGGCGGCGTAGGCCAACGGCAGGCAGGCGAAGGTGTCGAGGTCGGGGGGTTCGAAGTCGAGGCGGCCCAGCTCGGCCCAGTCGATGGCGCCGAAGGGGGTGGCGGAGCGGTCAGGGAAGGCCAGGGCGTAGCCGATGGGCAGGCGCATGTCGGGGCGCGACAGCTGGGCGATGGTCGAGCCGTCGGCGTAGGTCACCATCGAGTGCACGATCGACTGGGGGTGGACGACCACCCGGATCTGGTCGAACCCGATGCCCACGCCATCGTCACCCGCCGGCTGGCCGAACAGCTCGTGCGCCTCGATCACCTCGAGACCCTTGTTCATGAGGGTGGACGAGTCGACGGTGATCTTGGGCCCCATCGACCAGGTCGGATGGGCCAGTGCGTCCGCCACGGTCACCTGGGCCAGCTCGGCGGCGGTGCGCCCCCGAAACGGCCCGCCGCTGGCCGTGACCACCAGCTCGGCCACCCGGGCCGGGTTGTCGTTGGCCCGCAGGCACTGGTGGATGGCGCCGTGCTCGCTGTCCACCGGCACCAGCTCGGCCCCAGGGGTGCGGCGAGCCGCCTGCACCAGGGGCCCGGCCGCGATGAGCGACTCCTTGTTGGCCAGGGCCAGACGGCGGCCGGCCTCGAGCGTGGCCAGGGTCACCGACAGGCCGGCGAAGCCCACCACCCCGTTGACCACCACGTCGGCCTCGGTGGCCAGGCTGGCCAGGGCGCCGGTTCCGGCCCGCACCTCGCACTCGGGGAGCAGCCCGGCGATCTCAGCCGCGTGCTCGTCGGTGTCGAGGGCCACCACCTTGGGCCGGCTGGAGCGGACCAGCTCGACCAGGGGCTCGACCCGTTGGCCGCTGGCACCTACGGCGGTGAGCTCGTAGCGGTCGGGCTCGGCGGCCAGGACATCGAGCGTCTGGGTGCCGATGGAGCCGGTGCACCCGGCGATGGCGACGCGGCTCCCGGACATGGGGCCCAGCCTACCGAGGCCCCCTCGGGGGAACACGGCGGGCCAACTTGTCTGGCCCTCTGGTCGGCGAGCCGACCGAAGGGTCAGGAGAGCAGCGCTGATCAGACCAGGTGCATGGCCCGGGTCAGGTAGTAGGCCGTGGGGAGCACGAAGAGCAGGGCGTCGAAGCGGTCGAGCACGCCGCCGTGTCCGGGGATCAGGCTGCCCATGTCCTTGATGCCCAGGTCCCGCTTGAGCACCGACTCGGCCAGGTCGCCCAGCGCCGCGGCCACCGCCCCGGCCACCCCGAACACGAAGGCCTGCCCGGCGCTGAAGGGCCCGAAGCCGAACACCACGGCGAAGATCAGGACCCCGAGCACCGCGGCCACCAGGCCGGCGGCCAGGCCCTCGACGGTCTTGTTCGGGCTCACGGCCGTGAGCGGGGTGCGCCCGAAGCGCCGCCCGACCGCGAACCCCCCCACGTCGTAGAACACGGCGGCCACCACGGCGATCAGCAGGATGCTGACCCCCTGGTGGGGGATCTTGAGGATGAGGGCGGCGTAGGAGCCCAGCACCCCGACGTAGACGGTGCCCAGGAGCGTGACGCCCAGGTTGATGGTTGTGTCGGGCCCGAGGCCCAGGATGAACCACAGCAGGCCGAAGGCCACGGTCAGGAACAGCACCAGCACGATGGCCGGTTCGCCCCGCCAGTAGGTGGCCAGGGGCATGGCCGCCACGGCGGTCAGGCCCAGCAGCGTGGCCGGACGGAACCCGCCCCGGCGTGCCGCGGTGAAGAACTCGGCGCCGGCCAGGGCCAGGATGGCGAAGACCAGCACCATGGTGGTGGCCGGCCCGAAGTGGAACAGGATCAGGGCCCCGGCGGCGATGGCCAGCCCCATCGACACGGCCGTGGGGATGTCGCGCCCGGCCGGCGGCGGCGGGTCGGCGGCATGGCGGGGACCGCTGGGGGGCGGATCTCCCGGCCCGCGACGGGCGGGACGGCGGCGAGCGCCCGCCGGGACGGCGGGCGCGGCACCGGCGGCCACCGGACCCCGCGAACCCGCGGCCGACGGGGTGGGGGGCGCGGGTGGACGGCTCGGCTCGCTGGAGATGCGGATGGGGTCGTCGAAGGACCCCCGGGTCGGCGCCGTGGGCAGGTCGGCGCGGGGCACCTCGAGGTCCTCGAAGGTCAGGAACTCCTGGGTCGAGGGCCGTTCGGTGGTGTCCAGCGCGCCGTAGGCCTGGCTGTCGTCCTGGTCGCCGATGAGACCGGCCACCCCGGACGCGTCTCCCTCGTCCCAGTCGGTGGTCTGGTCGCGCCAACGCGGGCCCTGGTCGGTGAAGGCGGCCCAGCGCGCGTCGTCCTCGGCGTCGTCCTCCACCCCGATGATGACGCGGGGCACCTCGCCGGTGCCCGGTTCGGTCCAGTGGGGCAGCTCCACCGAGCCGCTGATGGGCAGCGAGATGAGCCCGCCCTCGGCCTCGTCGTCGCCCGGTGCCGCGCCTCCGGAGGGGTCCTCGACCCGGCGCGGCTCGACTGCCGCCACCCGGGGGCGCACGATCAGGCTGGGGTCGGCCGAGTCGGCCAGGGGGAAGCGCAGGCTGGGTCGGGGTCCCCCCGGTGGTTCCGGACGATCGCCGTAGCGGGGCTCGTCGCTGGCCCTTCGCCTGACCGCCCGGCCCGTCTCCACCACCTCGGCCGCCTCGTCGGGCTTGATCAGCCGAACCCCTTCGCTGGGATCGGCCGGGGCCGTGGCGTCGTCATGGCCCTCGAGGCGGGGATCATCTGCCATCAGCCCTCCAAGAGCTCCTGTTCCTTGGCCGCCAGCGCCTGTTCGATGTCGGCCTCGTGGACGTGGATGATGCGATCGAGCTCCTTGCCGGCCCGAGCCAGCTCGTCGCTCGACAGGTCGCCGGCCTTCTCCAGGGCGTCGAGCTCATGGCGAGCAGCGCGGCGCAGGTTCCGCAGGCTCACCTTCCCGTCCTCGGCCATGCCCCGAACCACCTTGGCCAGGTCCTTGCGGCGCTCCGTGGTCAGGGGCGGGAAGCTGAGCCGGATCGACACCCCGTCGTTGCTGGGGTTGAGCCCCAGGTCGGACTGCTGGATGGCCTTCTCGATGGCCCCCATCGTCGACTTGTCGTACGGCGTGATCAACAGCTGTCGGGCCTCGGGCACCTGGAACCCCGCCAGCTGCTGGAGCGGCGTCTCGGTGCCGTAGTACTCCACCGGGATCTTCTCGACCAGCGACGGGGCCGCCCGGCCGGTCCGCACCGAGGCGAACTCGGACCGCGAGTGCGAGACGGCCTTGGCCATCTTCTCGGTGGCGTCCTCGAGGATCAACTCGGCCAGCTCTGCGCTCACCGACACGCTCCTTGGTGGGTAGGGGTCGCGGCGCGGTGCGACGGGATGCTGCTGCCGACGCTACCGCTCCTGGCCCCCCGACCGGGGCCGGTCAGCGGACCAGGGTGCCGATGGACCGACCTTCGAGCAGGGCCCGCACGTTGCCCTCGCCCATCAGGTCGAACATGACGATCGGCAGGTCGTTGTCCATGCACAGCGTGATGGCGGTCGAGTCCATGGCCCGCAGGCCCTGGTTGAGCACGTCGAGGTAGGACACCTCGTCGAGCCGGGTGGCGTCGGGGTGGGTCCGGGGGTCGGCGGTGTAGATGCCGTCGGTGCCCGAGTGGGTGCCCTTGAGCAGCGCCCCGGCCTCGATCTCGACCGCCCGCAGGGCGGCGGTGGTGTCGGTGGTGAAGAACGGGTTGCCGGTGCCACCGGCGAAGATGACCACCCGGCCCTTCTCGAGGTGGCGGATGGCCCGGCGCCGGATGTAGGGCTCGGCCACCTGGGCCATCTGGATGGCGGTCTGCACCCGGGTCGGCTGGCCCAGCTGCTCGAGCGTGTCCTGGAGGGCCAGGCCGTTGATGACGGTGGCCAGCATCCCCATGTAGTCGGCCTGGGCACGGTCCATGCCGGCGCCGGCCCCGGTCATGCCCCGCCAGATGTTGCCGCCCCCGACCACGATGGCCACGTCGATGTCGAGGTCGCGGCGGACCTCGACGATCTGGGCGGCCAGGCGCTGCACCACCGAGCCGTCGATCCCGTACTCGCCCTCTCCGGCGAAGGCCTCACCGGACAGCTTGAGCAGCACCCGGCTCCACCGGGGCTGGCCGGTGGGACGCGGGTCGGCCCCGTCAGCCATGGGCGGCACCGCCGGGCCCGGGGGTCACGAGCCGATGTACACCTGGGCGAAGCGCACGATGGTGGCGCCCCCCAGCAGCTGGGTGATGGTGGTCTTGTCGTCGCGGACGAAGCCCTGCTCGAGGAGGACCTGGTCCTTGAACCAGGCGTTGAGCCGCCCCTCGACGATCTTGGGCCACGCCTGCTCGGGCTTGCCCTCGGCCTTGGTGATGTCGAGCAGCGCCTGGCGCTCCTTCTCGACGTCGTCGGCCGGGACCTCGTCGCGGGTCAGGTACGGCGGCTTGGCGAAGGCGATGTGGACGGCCACGTCGTGGGCCAGCTGGCGCGACCCGCCGGCCAGCTCGACCAGCACGGCGTTGACGCCCCGGCCGTCCTGGATGTGGAGGTAGGAGTCGAGCAGCGAGCCCTCGCCGGCGTCGAAGCGCACGACCCGGCCCAGCTCGATGTTCTCCTTCTTGGCGATCTTGAGGTCCTCGAGCTCGGTGGCCCGCTCGGACACGGCGTCGGTGCCCTTGGCCAGCACCAGCTCGGCCAGGTCCTGGGTGAGCGAGGTGAAGTCGTCGGACTTGGCCGCGAAGTCGGTCTCGCTCTTGAGCTCGACGATGGCCCCGACGTTGCCGTCGACCACCACGGCCACCGATCCCTGGGTGTTCTCGCGGTCGCCCAGCTTGGCCACCTTGGCCAGGCCCTTCTCGCGCAGCCACTGGGCCGCGGCCTCGGCGTCGCCGCCGTTCTCCTGCAGGGCCTTCTTGGCGTCCATCATGCCGGCGCCCGTGGCCTGGCGAAGGGTCTGGACGTCCTTGGCGGTGAACTCGGGCATGGTCAGGCCTCCTCGGCGGCCGCCGCCACCTCGGGAGTGGTGGGCGCGGGCGCGGCCTCAGCCGGCTCGACCGCGATCTCGGACTCGGTGGTGGCGGCGGCGTCACCGAGGATGTCTTGGGCGTTGCCGGGGGTGAGGCCGGGCTCGGCGACGACGGGGTCGGCCAGCGCCGCGTTCTCCACGGCCCGCTGCTCGCCCGCGGTGGTGGCTCGGGCGGCCACGCGGGCCTCGCGCTCCTGGGCGGCCAGGGCGGCCTGACGACGGGCCTCGGCCTGCTGGGCTGCGACCTCGGCCTCCTGCTCCTCGGAGCGGGTGGCGGCCGGGCCGGCGCCGTCGCCGTGGCGACGGGAGGCGATGAAGCGGCCCTCCTCGACGGCGTCGGCGATGACGCGGCACATGAGCATGCCCGAGCGGATGGCGTCGTCGTTGCCGGGGATGACGTATTGGATGATGTCGGGGTCGCAGTTGGTGTCGACCACGGCCACGATCGGGATGCCGAGCTTGTTGGCCTCGGTCACCGCGATGTCTTCCTTGTTGGTGTCGAGCACGAAGATGGCGTCGGGCAGGCGCTCCATGCGGCGGATGCCGCCCAGGTTGCGCTCGAGCTTCTCCAGCTCACGGCCGATCAGCAGGGCTTCCTTCTTGGGCATGGCCTCGAACTCGCCGGAGTCGCGCATGCGCTGGTAGTCCTTCATCTTCGACACGCGCTTGGAGATCGTCTCGAAGTTGGTGAGCATGCCGCCCAGCCAGCGCTCGTTGACGTACGGCATGCCGCACTTCTCGGCGTAGGACTGCACCGCGTCCTGGGCCTGCTTCTTGGTGCCCACGAACAGGACGGTGCCCTCGTCGCCCACCAGGTCGCGGATGAATGCGTACGAGGTCTCGATGCGCCCCAGCGTCTGCTGGAGGTCGATGATGTAGATGCCGTTGCGCTCCCCGTGGATGAACCGCTTCATCTTCGGGTTCCAGCGACGGGTCTGGTGGCCGAAGTGGACCCCGGCCTCGAGCAGCTGACGCATGGTCACGACGGGCGCCATGGTGTTCTCCCTTCCCAACGGTTGCGCGAAGCCCGGTCCCAGCGCCCCGGAGGGCGACCGTGGGAGGGTCCGGGTGGAGGTGGACTCGGGCCGGGCGGTGCCGGCATCGATGCGACCCGAGATCGGGCCGGTCGACCATTCTAGGGACGCCCCGGCCCCGGGGCCAACCGCGGTGTCAGTCCGGCTCAGCGGCCGGCCAGGCCCGCCTCGGCTCAGGGGCCGGCCAGGGCCAGGGTCAGGTCCACCCCGAGCGCGTCCTCCACGTCGGCCACCGCATGGCTGGTCACGACCATGTCGAGGCCCTGGACCAGCCGCACGCAGGTCGGACCCATCCCGGCCCGGGCCAGGGCGATCTCCCGAGTGACCGCCGCCGAGCCCGGCAGCGCCGAGTGCGTGCCCAGCCCGGTCATGGGGATCAGATCGCTCGAGGCCCCGGGCGTGCGGGTGCGCACCCAGGGCACCACCAGATCGCCGCTGGCCCCGATCGACAGCATGTGGACGCCGGGCGGCAGCGGCTCGTGCAGCTCCTGGCTGAGGTCGGAGGTCTGGCTGAGCTGGGCCAGCGAGGTGCTGTCGGGATCGAGCGAGACCACCCCGCTGCCGTGGATCTCGCGCAAGGCCTGCTCGGCCACCGGCACGCCCCGCAAGGCCGCCAGCCCGGTGGCCAGCTCGGTGCCCTGGTGCGGGCTGGAGATGGTGACCACCGTGCCCAGCTGGCCGGGCAGGTCGTCGTGCTGGCTGGCCTGGATCAACGCCAGGTGCACCACCACGCCCCCTTGGGAGTGGGCGATGACGTCGATGGGGACCCCGGGCGCGTCGGCCGCCACCCGGGCCAGCAGCGCCCTCAGGCGGTCGGCCACGGGCCGCAGGTCGGTCTGGGTGTCCGCCGGCCCGTAGGCCGAGGTCGGGATGGACGTGGCCACCCCGCCCGGCGCGGCCCGCCGGCCTGCCACCCGTCCGCCGTTGTAGGAGAACCGCAGCACGTCGCCCGCGGCGTAGCCCAGCGTGGTGGTGTCGAGATCGTCGATCGACGCCTTGGTGTCGTCGGAGCCCACGCCGGCCACCAGCACGGCGATGCGCCGACCGTGGGGGGCGGGCGGCGCCACCGCTGCCGGCGTGCACCCCCGCTGGGACTGCCTCCAGTCCTCCACCTCCTGGGCCAGGTCGGCCATCGAGACCGGCGGGCTGAGGGCCAGCAGCTCATGGCTCAGCGCCACCAGCGACGGCGGGACGCCGGCGGCCAGGTGATCGGCGACGACGCCCAGCATGGCCTCGATCTCGCCGCCGATGCTGAAGCCGTCCGTGCCGAGCGGCGCCCGCCCGTCCTCGGCGCCCGGCACCAGGTGCGCCCCGATCCGACCGGCGAACAGGGCTTCGGGGTCGAGGTAGGTGCCGGCCGGGTCACGCACCCCGAAGTGGAAGAACGTGCCGGTCGTGCCGATGACCTGGCCCTGGGCCACCTGGTCGCCGATGGACACGGCCACGGTGGCCAGGAACGAGTAGGAGGTGCGCAGGCTGTCGGGGTGCAGGATGGTCACGGCCAGGGTCCCGGCCACGGGACCGGCGAACAGCACCCGGCCGGCGGCCGAGGCCTGCACCGGCGTCCCGGCCACCGTGGCGTAGTCGACCCCCCGGTCGCCGGACGCGTACGGGTTCGGCGGAGGCCGGAAGTGCCCGATCAGCACCGCGTCGGGCGGCCCGACGGGCGGCTGGTAGCGGATCGGTTCGGACGCCGCCGCGGCCACCGGGAGCACACCACCGATCAACAGCACGACGAGCGCGACCACCGGCGCGCCCCACCATCGGGTTCGAACCACCAGGACTCCCCGGTTCTGCTGGGCAGGACGAGGGGAAGGTGGTGGTTCGGGTGAGGCGGTGCCCTATGGAGGTAGCGCTACGCCGGTTCGCGCTCCGCGGCGAGGATGCGGGAGCGCAGCTGCAGCACGGCCTTGGTGTGGATCTGGCACACCCGGCTCTCGGTCACGCCCAGGACCTGCCCGATCTCGGCCAGCGTGAGGCCTTCGTAGTAGTACAGGGTCAGGACGATCTTCTCGCGCTCGGGCATGCGGCCGATGGCCTCCGCCAGGATGTGGCGCATCTCCTCGACCTCGTAGGCAGCCACCGGGCCCTCACCCGAATCGGCGATGGTGTCGCCCAGGGTGAGCGACTCCCCTCGGTCGCCGCCCACCGACAGCATCTCGTCGAGGGCCACGAGCCCCACGAACGAGATCTGCCCCAAGGTGGTCTGCAGCTGCTCGTCGGTCACGTCGAGCTCGGCGGCCAGCTCCTCGTCGGTCGGGGTGCGGTGGAGCTGGGCCTCGAGCTTGGCGTAGGCCGCCTCGAGGGAGCGGGCCTTGGCCCGCACCGACCGCGGCACCCAGTCGATGGAGCGCAGCTCGTCGAGGATGGCGCCTTTGATGCGGGCGATGGCGTAGGTCTCGAACTTGTAGCCCCGGGCCGGGTCGAACTTCTCGATGGCGTCGATGAGGCCGAAGATGCCGTAGCTGACCAGGTCGCTCTGCTCGACGTTCTGCGGCAGGCCGACGGCGACGCGGCCGGCCACGTACTTCACCAGTGGCGAGTACTGCAGGATGAGCTGCTCGCGGACCGCCGGATCGCCGGACGTCTTGTAGTCCGACCACAGGCGTTCTGTGTGCTCAGCGGCGTCGTCGTCCAACAGGGGTTTCCTAGGCTCGAGGATGGCTCGCGTGCAGGACGCTGCGCAACCGCTCTCGGGACACGTGAGTGTAGTGCTGTGTCGTGGCCAGGTCGCTGTGGCCCAGCAACTCCTGCACCGCCCGCAGATCGGCGCCCCCGTCGAGCAGGTGCGTGGCATAGGTGTGGCGCAGCGCGTGGGGGTGGGTGGGCGAAGCCGCCCGACGATCGATGATGCGCCGCACGTCGCGGGGGGTGAGGCGACGGCCCCGCCGGTTGAGGAAGATGGCATCGGTCGGCGAGTCGGTGGTGACCAGGTGGCGGCGGCCCTGCGCCAACCAGGCGTCGAGCGCGGCCGCCGCCGGATCGCTGAGCGGGACCTGGCGCTGCTTGGCCCCCTTCCCCCAGACCCGGACCTGCTGGGTGTCGGCCACGACGTCGTCGGGACCCAGGCCGCACAGCTCGGCCACCCGCAGCCCGGATCCGTACAGGATCTCGAGCACGGCGTCGTCGCGCAGGCGGATGGCCGGCGGGTCGGCCTCGACCGTGGCCGGGGGCTCGTCGAGGAGCTGGACCAGCTCGTCGTCGCGCAGGACCCGGGGCAGCCGACCCGAGCCCGAGGGAGCCGACAGCCCGGCCGACGGATCGCTGGCCAACTTGCCCACCCGTCGCAGCCAGCCGAAGTAGCGCCGCAGGCCCGCCGCCTTGCGGGCCACCGTGCGGCGGGCATAGCCCCGCGTGGCCAGGTAGGACACGTACCGCCGCAACACCTTGCGGTCGACCCCGCCGGGGTCGGACAGCCCCAGCCGCTCGGCCCAATCGACGAAACCGGACACGTCCCGGTGGTAGGCCTGCACGGTGTTCGCCGCCGACCCGTGCAACGACGCCTCGAACTCGTGGCGGTACCACGGGTCGCTCGCCATGGCCGAACACGGTACCGGCCGGCGGCCGCGTCCCGGCGCGCCCTCGCACCCGGCGTCGGTCGGGCCGTCCGCCGGCTGCGGCGGGTCGGGGTCGGCTTCGGCTCAGGCATCGGCCCGGGCCCGGCGCTCGTACCACCCGCCGCGGGAAGCGATCCACCCGTCGAGCTCGAGGCGCAGCAACCCGCCGGACACCTCGTCGACGGGTTGACCGGTGCGCTCCGCCAGCTGGTCGAGGGTGGCTGCCTGCCAGCCCAACGCCTCGAGCAGCAGGCCCTCGGCCGCTCCGGGGGCCGGGCGACGCTCGACCGGGTCGCGATGCGATCTCGGCTCGAACTCGAGGGCCAGCAGCACGTCGGTGACGTCGCGGGCCACCTCGGCCGGGGTCTCGGCCAACAGGTAGTGGCACCCCTCCGACGCCGGGCTGTGCACGGGGCCGGGGACGGCCCGCACCGGGCGGTCCCGGGTGAAGGCCTCCTCGGCGGTCAGCAGGGCGCCGCCCGTTCGATGTGACTCGACCACCACGACCACGTCGGCCAGCGCGGCGATGAGGCGGTTTCGAGCCGGGAAGTGCCAGGCCTCGGCCGGGGTGCCGAGGGGGTATTCGGACCAGATCACCCCCTCGCGGGCCACCGCCCGCCACAGGCCGGCGTGGCGGCGGGGGTAGATCACGTCGAGACCGCTGCCCACCACGGCCACCGGGGGCGCGCCCTTGGCCTCGAGTGCGCCGGCGTGGGCCGCACCGTCGATGCCCAGGGCCAGGCCCGACACGATGGACACCCCGGCCGCCGACAGGTCACGACCCAGCGCGAAGGCGAGGTCGTGGCCGTAGCGCGTGCAGTCGCGGGTGCCCACGATGGCCGCCCGCGTCGCCACCGCCCGATCGGGATCACCCTGGTGGAACAGGACCCGCGGGGGGTACGGGTCGGTGGCGAACACCGCGGGGAACCCGGCGTGGCCGACCGCCACCACGCCGACCCCGGCCTGGCGGTGGGCCGCCCACAGCGCGGCCGGATCGATCTGGCCGGCGTCGTGACGCCAGCGCGCCGCCACCTGCTCCCCACCTGAGCCCAGCACCTCGGCCAGCACCGGCGCACGGTGCAGGCCCGGGGATGACACCGCGTCCCACGCTCGGGCCGGATCAGGTAGGTGGGCCAGCAGGGCGTCGAGCCGGCGAGGCCCCATGCCGTCGAGCGCGGACAGAGCGGTGACCCAGGCCTCGGCGGGCAGCTCGTCGCCACGGCCGGGGGCGCTCCCGGCGCCATCGTCGCCGGTCATCGGACCAGCCGGCGGGCCAGGCTGGCCGGCTCGGTGCGCAACGCGTTGGCCGCCGCCAGGTGATCGAAGGTGAGCGGGGGGGCGTCACCGGCCAGGTCGGCCAGGGTCAGGGCCACCCGCCGCAGGCGCTGCAGCCCACGGGCGCTGATGCGCCGCTCGGCCAGCAGTCGCTCGAGCAGGTCGGCCGCACCGGAGGAGAGCGGGGCCAGGGCCTCGAGGGCGGCCGAGCCGAGCTCGGCGTTGGCCCGAACGCCGCGCTCGGCGCGCCCGGCCGCGGGCCTGGGCCACCCGGTCGGCCACGACCGCGCTCGATTCACCCGGCGCACCGCCCACCACCTGCGCCGGGTCGGGAGGGTGGACGGGGATGCGCAGGTCGAAGCGGTCGAGCAGCGGCCCCGAGAGCCGCCGGGCGTAGCGAGCCATGGCCGCGTCGCTGCACCGGCACCCGCCGGGGGCCTCTCCGCCGCCGCACGGACACGGGTTCATCGCCCCCACGAGCAGGAAGCGCGCCGGCATGGTCACCCGGGCGTGGGCTCGAGCCACCCGCACGACCCCCTCCTCGAGCGGCTGGCGCAGGGCGTCGAGCACATCGGCGTTGAACTCACCCAGCTCGTCGAGGAACAGGACGCCCCCGCTGGCGATGGAGATCTCGCCTGGGCGCAGCCGCGCGCCGCCGCCACCGACGAGGGCGACCGCGGAGGCCCCGTGGTGGGGGGCCCGGAAGGGCGGGCGGCGCACCAGCCCGCCGGGCGGAAGGGCGGCGCCGGCGGCCGAGTGGATCCGGGTGGCCTCGAGCGCGTCGGGCAGCTCGAGATCGGGCAGCAGGCCCACCAACCGCTGCGCCAGCATCGTCTTGCCCGAACCGGGCGGACCGGTCATCAGCAGGTGGTGCCCACCGGCCGCGGCCACCTCGAGGGCTCGCCGGGCATGTGCCTGGCCCCGGACGTCGGCGAGATCGGGCACCGGCGGCAGCGGCGGCAGCGCATCCGCCGACGGGAGGGCGGGCCAGGGCTCGTCGTCGACCAGGCAGCCCAGCAGCTGGGGCAAGGTGGCGGCGGCGCGGACGACATGACGGCCCACGAGCTGGGCCTCCACCGCCGAGGCGGGCGCCACCACCACCGTCTCCACGTCGAGGGCGTCGACCAAGGGGAGGGCCCCCGGCACGGCCCGGATGGAGCCGTCGAGCCCGAGCTCACCCAGGTAGGCGGCCCTGTTCACCGCCTCGAGCGGCACCTGCTCGTCGGCCGCCAGCAACGCCATGGCGATGGCCAGGTCGAGGCCCGCCCCCGACTTGCGCAGCCCGGTAGGGGCCAGGTTCACCGTGACCCGCTGGGCGGGCCAGCGCAGGCCGCTCGAGAGCAGCGCGGCCCGCACCCGGTCGCGCGACTCGCGGCACGAGGCGTCGGGCAGACCCACGATGGTGAAGCCGGGCA
Source organism: uncultured Microthrixaceae bacterium (assembly GCA_963785815.1). Lineage (GTDB taxonomy): Bacteria > Actinomycetota > Acidimicrobiia > Acidimicrobiales > Acidimicrobilacustridaceae > UBA4742. The sequence goes on along the minus strand of CAWAWN010000003.1, from coordinate 669,937 downwards.
GGCCACTGGAGACGTGGGCCTCGACGGTGATGACCCGGCCGGCCACCCCCATGAGGGTGGCCGAGGCGATGGTTGCGAGCATCCGTGCTCCCCGAGGTCAGGACCTGGAGGAGGCCGTCCGCCGGCACTCGAAGCGCACGCCGACCCTAGCGGTCGGGTCTCGCCATGGGAAGGGGGATCTGCGGTCTCCGGCCACCGCTCGATCGACCCCTCTCCAGCCCGGGCGGGCCGGCCCGGCTGGGGGCCTCGGACCGACTCAGCGATACTGGGTCGGTGGGATTCAATCCGCATCGCCAGCACCGCCGCTCCCCACTCGACTACGTGCTGGTGGCCGCCGCCGTCGCCATCTGCCTGGCCCTGGTGGCCTGGGCGGTCATCGGCTGACCCACCCCGAGGACCCGCGCGATAGGCACGGGGGTGCACGAGAGGCTTCGTCCGATCCTCACGGCGCGGCAGTCCGATACCGACCGACCTCATGGGTCGGTGCGCCTGTCGGCGCACCTCCTAAGATCGCCCGATGGAGGTGCTGCTGATCCGCCACGGTGAGCCGGAGTGGGAGCGCGGCGGGCTCAGCGTCGACGATCCACCCCTCACGGCCCGAGGCCGCAGCCAGGCCCAGGCGGTGGCCGACCACCTCGTCGACCACCCCGATCTACACCTCGACGAGATCTGGGTGTCGCCTCTGCGGCGGGCCCAGGAGACGGCGACACCGCTGGCCGAGCGCACCGGGATCGCGGCGACCACGCTCGACTGGCTGGCCGAGATCGGGGCGCCGCGATGGGAGGGCACCCCGACCGAGGTGGTGGCCCGCGCCTTCGCCGAGGGTTGGGCCCGACCGCTCGACCAGCTCTGGGACGGGCTGCCCGGCGGCGAGACCTTCCACCACTTCCACCAGCGGGTCACCACCGGTCTGGCCGGTGCCCTGGAGGCGATCGGGGCCGCCCGGTTGTCGGAGGCGCCAACCCTCTGGCAGCTCCCCACGAAAGAGCGCCGGGTGGCCATCGTGGCCCATGGCGGCACCAACGCCACGCTGATCGCCTACCTGCTGGGCATCCCGCCCGTGCCTTGGGAGTGGCTGCGCTTCGTGACCGGCCACGCCTCCATCAGCCTGCTCAGCCCGCTGGCCATCAGCGAGGGTCACGCCTTCAGCCTCCACCCCTTCGGCGACGTGGCCCACCTACCGGCCGACCTCCACACCGTCTAGCTCAAAAGCACCCTTCGATGATCTCGAGGTGACCATCGAGGATGGCGGCCACGTCGAAGCGGATGCCCACCGCCCGCACGGGGCTCTCCTCGAGCCATCTGGCGGCCAGGTGGCGCAGGCGCTCGCGCTTGGCCCGGGTCACGGCCTCGGCGGGCAGGCCGAAGGCGTCGGACGACCGGGTCTTGACCTCACAGAACACGATGGTGCGCTGGCGCCGCACGATCAGGTCGATCTCGCCTTCGCGGCAGCGCCAGTTGCGCGCCATCACCTCGTAGCCGTGGTCGGCGTACCAGCGCGCCGCCTGCGCCTCGCCGCGGGCCCCGAGGGCCTGGCGTCGAACGGTCATGGTGACCTCGTCGCGAGCGATGCCGCGCTCCGGTCGGGGTGTGGCCCCGACCGACGACGGATCGATCAGTCGCGCTTCTCTTTGATCTTGGCCGCCTTGCCCACGCGATCGCGCAGGTAGTACAGCTTGGCCCGGCGGACGTCGCCACGGGTGACGACCTCGATCTTGGCCACGATCGGCGAGTGGACGGGGAAGGTGCGCTCGACGCCCACCCCGAAGCTGACCTTGCGCACGGTGAAGGTCTCACGGATGCCGTCGCCCTGACGGCGGATCACCGCGCCCTGGAACACCTGCACCCGCTCCCGGGAGCCCTCGACCACCCGCACGTGCACCTTGAGCGTGTCGCCCGGGGCGAAGTCGGGGATGTCATCGCGCAGGCTCTGCTGGTCGACGATGTCGGTCGGGTTCATGGTGCGCACTTTCCGGCGGAGCCGGCGACCCGATGCAGGGCGCCGACCGGCTACTGGTCTTCAGGGGGGACACAGCAGGATAGAGGGCGCGACGGCGTAGCGGCAAAGCACGGACGCGGTTTCTCAGGTGTCGGGGCCGAACTCGTCGAGGAGGTGCTGCTCCTCGGCGCTGAGCCCGCCCCGGGCGTCGATCAGGTCGGGGTCGCGTGGCCAGGGTCGCTCGCAGCGCCTGGGCCCGACGCCACCGGTCCACGCGGCCGTGGTCCCCGGAGCGCAGCACCTCGGGCACCGACCAGCTCCGGAAGGTGGCCGGCTTGGTGTACTGCGGGTGCTCGAGCAGGCCCTCGGCGAAGGACTCGTCGGTGGCCGACTCGTCGTTGCCCATGACCCCGGGGACGAGGCGACCGACCGCCTCGATCACCGCCGCCGCCGCCACCTCGCCGCCGGCCAGCACGTAGTCGCCGATGGACAGCTCGCCGTCCACCAGGTGTCGGCGCACCCGTTCGTCCACCCCTTCGTAGCGACCGCACAGCAGGGAGAAGCCGTCGCTCGCGGCCAGCTCGCGGGCTCGGGCCTGATCGAAGCGATCGCCCCGCGGACCGAGCAGCAGCAGGGGTCGGGGCGGGTCGGCGGCCTCCACGGCGACGAACACCGGTTCGGGCATGAGCACCATGCCGGGACCGCCGCCGAACGGGGTGTCATCCACCGAGCGATGGGGGTCGGCGGCGCCGGCTCGCAGGTCGTGGACCCGCACGTCGAGCAGGCCGGCCCGAGCGGCGCGGCCCAGCAGGCTACGACCGGTGAAACCCGTGACCATGTCGGGGAAGATGGTGAAGACGTCGATGCGCACCGCTACCCCTCGTCGAACAGCCCGGCGGGTGGATCCACCCGCACCCGCCGCCCGTCGGCGGTCGACTCGACCCCCCCGACCACGAACCGCAGCGGCACCAACGACCCGGAGGCGAGCTCGAGCAGGTCGCTGGCCGGGTTGGCCACCACCGCCACCACCGGCCCCCGATCGACCCCGTCGGCATCGACCACCCGAGCTCCCACCAGCTCGTGGACCCACAGCACCGCCTCGCCGTCCTCGTCGGGGTCGCCCATCCGAGGCTCGGCGGTCAGGACCTGTCCGGCCAGGGCCTCCGCCGACTCCCGCGACGTCACCCCGGCGAAGGTCACGATCCACTGCCGGCCGTGTCGGCTGGCGCGGGTGACGGTCAGCTCGGCGTCGGGCGTGTGGAGCCTCGATCCGGCATCCAGGCGCGACGTCTCGGTGGTCACCAACGACACCAGCACCTCGCCTCGCAGGCCGTGGGGCCGCGTGATCCGGCCGACCTCGAGCCGGGCACCGGGCTCAACGGCCATGGCGCGAGGCGGTCGTCAGTCGAGGAACTCGATGTCGACCTCGACGCCGTCGCGCACCGCGGCCGAGCGGGTGACGGTGCGGATCGAGGTGGCCACCCGACCCCGCTTGCCGATGACCCGACCCATGTCGCCGGGGGCGACGGTCACGTTCAGCGATGGGCGACGGCCGCCGTCCTCCACCTGCACCTCGACCGAATCGGGGTCGTCCACGACGGCCCGCACCAGGTAGTCGAGCACGGCCCGGGCGTTGCCCGCCGTGATGGTGTTGCCATCGATGTCGTCGTCGTCGTCGACGTCGTCGTCGACGTCGTCGTCGAAGTCGTCGTCGATCACGTCGTCGGGCTCGTGGGCATCGCCGGCGTCGGTCACGACGCGGCCGTGCCCTTGAACTGGTCCCAGGCTCCGGAGAGCTTGAGGAGCTTCTCGACCCGCTCGGTGGGCTGGGCGCCCTTGCGCAGCCAGGCCAGGGCCTTGTCGTTGTCGATGACGACCTCGGACGGCTCGCGCCTCGGCTCGTAGGTGCCGACGATCTCGATGAACCGGCCGTTGCGCGGCGACCGGGCATCGGCGGCGACCACCCGGTAGGTCGGTTGCTTCTTCTTGCCCATCCGCATGAGGCGGAGCTTGACCACGTTGCTTCTTCTCTCTTCGTGTGACGCCCGACCGGACGGTGGGGCGAGGCACCGGCGGCGACCGGTGCGACCTACCATGGTGCGCCCTGGTGGCGCCTCAGTTCAAGCCGAGGCCCCCCGGATCGTTCAGGTCCGGCATGCCCTCGATGCCCTGCAGCGCGGTCATGCCCTCGAGCCCTTCGGGGCCACCGGCCCCGCCCGACGCCGACAGCTCGCTCAGGTCGGGCAGCCGCAGCGGCGGCTTGCCCGAGGTCACGCGCCCGCCGCCCGAGCCACGGTGGGTGCCGCCCTTGCCCTTGTTCTTGCGCTTCTCCTGCTTGCGCCGCGACTTGGCCATGCGCTTGGAACCGAGCCCGCCCATCCGGTTCATCATCTTGCTCATCTCCTTGAACTGCTTGATGAGCGCGTCGACGGCCGCCGGGGTGGTCCCCGAGCCGTTGGCGATGCGGGTGCGTCGGGAGGCCTCGATGAGCTCGGGCCGGATGCGCTCCTCGCCGGTCATCGACTGGATGATGGCCTCGATGTGGGCGATCTCCTTGGGGTCGATCTCGGCGTCGCGCATCTCCTTGGGCACGCCCGGCAACAGCTTGAGCGTGTCCTTGAGGTTGCCCATCTTCTTGACCTGCTGCATCTGCACCAGGAAGTCGTCGAGGGTGAACTTGCCCTCGAGCAGCTTGGCCGCGGCCGCCTCGGCCTCGTCCTTCTCGTAGACCTCCTCGGCCTTCTCGATCAGGGTGAGCATGTCGCCCATGCCCAGGATGCGCCCGGCCAGGCGATCCGGGTGGAAGAGGTCGAAGTCCTTGAGCTTCTCGCCGGTGGAGGCGAACACGATGGGGCGGCCCACCACCTCCTTGACCGACAGGGCGGCGCCTCCCCGGGCGTCGCCGTCGAGCTTGGTGAGGATGACGCCGTCGAGCTCGAGGGTCTGGTGGAACGACTCGGCCGTGTTGACCGCGTCCTGGCCGGTCATGGCGTCGATGACCAGGAACGTGAACCGGGGCTCGACCGCCTCGGAGATGCGGCGCACCTCGTCCATGAGCTCGGCGTCGATGGCCAGCCGACCGGCGGTGTCGACGATGACCACGTCGCGACCCTTGCGCTTGGCCTCGGCCACACCGGCCCGGGCCACGCTCACCGGGTCGGAGGTCTCGCTGAACACCGGCACCTCGACCTGCTGGCCCAGCGTGCGCAGCTGGGCCACGGCCGCCGGCCGCTGGAGGTCGGCGCCCACCAGCAGCGGGTTGCGGCCCTGCGACTTGAACCAACGGGCCAACTTGGCCGAGTTGGTCGTCTTGCCCGAGCCCTGGAGACCGGCCATGAGCACGACCGTGGGGGGCTTGGAGGCGTAGGTGATGCGGAAGGTCTCACCGCCGAGGGTGGTGGTGAGCTCCTCGTTGACGATCTTGACGACCTGCTGGGCCGGGCTGAGCGCCTTGCTCAGCTCCTCGCCCACGCACCGCTCGCGGATGCGACCGACCAGGCCCCGGACCACCGTGAGGTTGACGTCGGCCTCGAGCAGGGCCAGTCGGATCTCACGCAGGACCTCGTCGACGTCGGCCTCGCTCAGGCGGCCGCGGTTCCGGACGCGGGCGAAGATGCCTTCGAACCGGTCGGAGAGCGCGTCGAACATGGAGGGTCGAGACTACCGGAGTTTCAGGGGGTCACCCCGTCGTCGCCCGCCGACCCGTCGGGGGCCGCGACGACGACCAGGTTGTCGAGCCCGGACACCCCGGGTACGGCCGACGCCACCCGAGCCAGCTCGTCGCGAGCCGAGTCGAGGGCCACCGAGCCGCGCAGCACCACCCGTCCGCCCACCACCGTGACCTCGGGCTGGGGCAGGTGCCAGGTCCGCGGCGCGTGCTCGAGCTCGAAGCTCACCCGTTCGGTCAGGTCGGCGTCGCTGGTCAGGCGGCGCGCCGCCGACAGGGCCCGGAGGCGGCTGCGCAGCTCGCGCCCCGGACCGGGAGCGAACAGCAGGCCCAGGGCGACGCCGGCGACCAGCGCGGCCAACGCCCGCAGCCCCAGCAGCCGCCGGAGCCCACCCGAGACGCGCACCGGCACCCGACCCACGGCCGCGCCCAACCGGAAGGCGGTGGCCACGGTGCGCAGCGCCAGCCGGAACGGCAGCGTCAGCAGTCGGAACAGGAACCTCAGCATGAACTCGACCTCACTCGACCTCGATCCCCATCAGGCGATCAGCGCGTCCACGAACTCGTCGACCTCGAAGGCTACGAGGTCGTTGACCGCCTCGCCCACGCCCACCAACTTCACCGGGATGCCCAGCTGGTCCTGGATGGCCACCACGATCCCGCCCTTGGCCGATCCGTCCAGCTTGGTCAGCACCACCCCGGTCAGCTCGACCGCCTCGGTGAACTGCTGGGCCTGGATCAGCCCGTTCTGACCGGTGGTGGCGTCGAGCACGAGCAGGACCTCGGTGACGGTGCCCGCACCCTTCTCGGCCACCCGGCGAACCTTGCGCAGCTCCTCCATCAGGTTGACCTTGGTGTGCAGGCGCCCGGCGGTGTCGGCCAGCACCAGGTCGGCATCGGTGGCCGCGGCCCGCTCGATCGCATCGAAGATGACGGCGCTGGGGTCCCCGCCGTCGTCGCCGCGCACGAAGTCGGCCCCCGTCCGCTCGGCCCACAAGCCCAGCTGCTCGCCGGCCGCGGCCCGGAACGTGTCGCCCGCCGCCATCACCACCCGGTGGCCCGCGGCCATCTGGGCCTGGCCCAGCTTGCCCACGGTGGTGGTCTTGCCCACTCCGTTGACACCCACGAACAGCCAGACCGATGGCGGCGCGTCGGCGAGGTGGAGCTCGCGGTCGAAGCCCGACAGGCGGTCCTTGAGCTCGACCTTGAGCGCCTCCACCAGCTGGTCGCTGGTGGACAGGCTGTCGACTTTGACCCGGTCGCGCAGCGACTCGAGCAGTGAGGTGGTGGGCCCGACTCCCACGTCGGCCAGGATCAGGGCCTCCTCCAGCTCGTCCCAGGTCTCGGCGTCGATGCGGCCGCGCGAACCGGATCGAACCGACGTAGCCGCTGAGCAGCCCCCGGGCCTTGCCCAGGCGGTCGCGCAGGCGGGGCTTGACCGGTGCCTCCACCTCGGGCGGGGCCTCGACCTCGGCCGGGGCCAGCGCCTCGTCGACCGCGGCGGCCAGCGCCTCGTCGACCTCGACCGTCGGCGTCGACGGCTGGGCCGTCTCCGACGGAGCTGTCTCGAGGGTGGTGGGATCCGGCGCGGTCTGCGTCGGCGTGGCCGAGCGGGTGGTGGGCTCCACGCCGGGTCGGGGCGGTTCGAGCAGGGTGGCGTCAGGCCCGGAGCGGCCCCGGGTGAGGGCGAAGGTGATGCCGACGACGGCGACCAACGCCACCGCGACGATGAGGACGATGAGGACCGGGCCCATGGTGCGGGCAGCCTACCCAGGCGGCGCGACGGGTCGTAGCGCCGGCCCAACCTCCACGTCCTCGGCGCCCGTCGGCGTCGCGCTCAGCCGGTGGTGAAGGTGACCGGCACGGTGAGGGTGGCGTCGCCGCGCGCGATCCCCAGGGTGGCCCGCTGGCCCGGGGTGTGGACCTGGACCTCGGCCAGGAAGTCGCCGGAGGTGGCCACCACCACGCCGTCGACGGCCACGATGCGATCCCCGGTGCGCAACCCGGCCTGGGCGGCCGGGCCACCGGGGTCGACCCCCACCACGTACGCCCCCGGCTGGCCGGCGGGGTCGTCGCGCACCTGCAACCCGACCACCGGCTTGGCCAGCGACCGCCCGCTGGTGATCTTGGCCGCCACGGCCATGGCCGTGCGGATGGGGATGGCGAAGCCGATCCCGTTGTTGTCGCCGCTCTGGCTGAGGATCTCGGCGTTCACGCCGATGACCTCGCCGTGCACGTCGGCCAGGGCGCCGCCCGAGTTGCCCGGGTTGATGGCCGCGTCGGTCTGGATCATGTTCACGGCCACGTCGGCTTCGTTCGCGAGGGGCCGGTCGACGGCGCTGACCACGCCCGAGGTCACCGTGCCGCTCAGGCCGAACGGGCTGCCGATGGCCACGGCCACCGACCCCACGGCCGGCTCGGCGGTGGAGAGCTTGGCCGCCACCAGGGGGGTCGATCCGGGGCTGACGCGGACCACGGCCACGTCCGTGGATGGATCGGCGCCCACCACCGTGCCACTCGAGGTCTGGCCGTTCGACCGGGTCACCTGCACGTGGGTGGCGGTCCCCACCACGTGGGCGTTGGTCACGATGAGCCCGGACGGGTCGTACACGATCCCCGATCCCAGGCCCTCGCCGGTCTGGATCTGCACCACGGCCCGGCCCAGGGCGCGGGCCACGGCCACCACGGGCTGGTCGCCCGAGGCGGGCACCTCCGGCGTGGTCGAGCCGGCCGCGCTGGTGGAGGTGGCGGCCAGGGCACCGGCGTCGGGGTCGCGGCGCTCGGCCTGGCCCACCAGGTAGCCGGCGCCGAGGAGGGCCACGGCCATGATCACCGCCGCCACCACCAGCCACCCGCGACCGGATGCGCGCCGGAGGCGCGCGCCGGTCGGGAGCTGGGGTCGAGCGGCGGCGGGGTGGGGGGCGCTGATCCGGGCTGGTCGTGCCAATCGGTCAAGGGTCGCTCCTGGGGGACCGGGACCTCGACCAACCTAGGGACGCGCTGCGAAAGCGAGGCTAAGGCCCGGCGCGGGTGGGGTCGGCGACCAGCGGCGCCGACGCCCCCGACGCCCCCGACGCGCCCGCCAGATCATCGGACGCGGCCACCGGCGACACCGCCGGCTCGGCCGCCGGCAGCCACAAGGCGAAGGTCGACCCCACCCCCGGGGCCGACACCAGCTTCACCTCTCCCCCATGGGCCTGCGCCACCTGTCGGACGATGGTCAGGCCCAGCCCGCTGCGACGATCGGCGGGGTCGGCCGAGGGGTGACCCCGCCAGAAGCGCTGGAAGACGGCGGCCTGGTCCTCGGGGGCGATGCCCGGCCCCTGGTCATCGACCGCCAGCCACACCCACGGCCCCTCCCGGCCGGCGCGCACCCCGACGGTGGACCCGGCCGGGGCCAGTCGGGTGGCGTTGGCCAGCAGGTTGGCCAGGGCCTGGCGCAGCGCGTTGCGATCACCGATGACGTCGAGATCGGGGGTGGCCGACCACACCAGGTGCAGGCCCCGGGCTTCGGCCGGGGTCTGGAACTCCTCGGCCGCCTCCCGCACCAGCGACGCGGCATCGACCCGCTCGTGTTCGAGCGCCGGCGTCTCGTTGCGAGCGTAGAGGAGCAGGTCGTCGACCAACCGGCTCATGCGCTCCGTGGCCCGCTCGACCACCTCGGCGGTGTGGCGCAGGTCCTCGGTGCTGCTGGTCGGATCGGCCAGCGTGACCTCGAGGTTGGTGCGGATGACGGCCAGCGGGTTGCGCAGCTCGTGGGATGCCTCCTGGATGAACTGGCGCTGGTTGGCGAAGGCGGCGTCGAGCCGACCCAACATGTCGTCGAAGGTGTCGCCCATGCGGCGCAGCTCGTCGTCGGGACCGCCGAGGTCGATGCGGCGCGACAGGTCGGTGGCCGTGATCTCGCGAGCCACCTCGGTGATGTGGCCGATCGGTCGCAGCACGTAGCCCGCCACCAGCCACCCCACGCCGAAGCTGACCGCGAACAGCACCAGCAGGGCGGCCAGCGAGTAGGTCCGCAACTTGTAGAGGGCGCTCTCGTTGGCCACCCGCTGCGCGGTCTCGAGCTGCACGGGCGCCACCGTGACGGTGCCGGGCTGGCCCGGGACGGGCTGCACCTGGTGGGCCGCTACCGGGGGCGGCTCGTTGGCCAGGGCGTGGGCCAGGGCGAGGTAGATGGCGCCCACCACCACCGCGGCCAGCAGGCACAGGACCAACGAGTAGATGAAGGCCAGGCGCAGGCGGATGCTCATGGCGCCGGCTGGGTGTCGTCGTGGAGGCGGTAGCCGCGCCCCACCACGGTGTCGATCAGCTGGGTCTCCCCCTCGCCGCCCAGCTTGCGCCGCAACGTGCCCACCGTGACCCGCACCGTGTTGGTGAACGGGTCGGCGTACTCGTCCCACACGTGCTCGAGCAGGCGCTCCTGGGACAGGACCTGGCCGGCGTTGGTCATGAAGTAGCGCAGGAGGGCGAACTCCTTGGCCGTGAGGTCGAGCTCGCGATCGCCGCGCCGGGCGATGTGGCGGGCGGCATCCAGCTCGAGCTCCCCCACCCGCAGCACCGCGGTGGTGGTGCCGGCGTCGCGGCGCAGCAGGGATCGCACCCGGGCCAGCAGCTCCGGGAAGGCGAACGGCTTGATCAGGTAGTCGTCGGCGCCGTCGTCGAGCCCCGCCACCCGATCCTCGAGGGAGTCGCGAGCGGTGAGCATGAGCACCCGGGGCCCGGGCGCGGCCTGGTCGGCCCGGATCTGGCGGCACACCTCCCGCCCGTCGATGCCGGGCATGGTCACGTCCAGGCAGACCAGGTCGTACTCGTTGACCGCCAGCTTCTCCAGGGCCTCGGCCCCCGAGCCGGCCTCGTCGACGGCGTACCCGTCGCGGCGCAGGCCCCGGGCCACCGCCTCGACCAGGTCGGGCTCGTCGTCTACGACCAGGATCCTCACCGCGAAAACGTATCGCCGACGGCTCGGTCGCCGGGTGGCAGGCGCGCCGGGCGACCGGCCCGGAGCCGGTGCCGCGGGGGTCGGCCGGCCGAACGGACCTTTATCCTGGCCTTCACCCGGCTGTGCTGATGTGCTCTCGACGTCCCCCACCCTGGAGTGCCCGACGATGACCGACCACGTCCCGCCCATGCCTTCGCCGGCCACCGCCGGCCCTGCCACCCAGGCGGTCTCACCGGCCCGCCTCGAGCAGGCCGTGTTCGAGGTCAAGAAGGTGATCGTCGGCCAGGACCGCGCCATCGAGCGCCTCCTGGTGTGCCTGCTGGCCCGAGGCCACGCCCTGCTCGAAGGGGTGCCCGGCCTGGCCAAGACGTTGGCGGCCGAGACGTTGGCCACGGTGGTCGGGGGCAGCTACACCCGCCTCCAGTTCACCCCCGACCTGCTGCCGGCCGACATCACCGGCACCCGCATCTACCGGGCGTCCAACGAGCGCTTCGACGTCGAGCTGGGCCCCATCTTCGCCAACTTCGTGCTGGCCGACGAGATCAACCGGGCCCCGGCCAAGGTCCAGTCCGCCCTGCTCGAGGTGATGGCCGAGCACCACGTGTCCATCGGGGGGACCACCTTCGACGTCCCCTCCCCGTTCATCGTCATGGCCACCCAGAACCCGATCGAGAGCGAGGGCGTCTACCCGCTGCCCGAAGCCCAGCGCGACCGGTTCCTGATGAAGATCGTCATCGGCTACCCGAGCCCGGCGGAGGAGATCGAGATCGTCCACCGCATGGGGGTGCACCCGCCCCACGCCGAGCAGGTGCTCGGCCTCGACGACTTGCTCGCCCTGCAGGACCTGGCCGACGACGTCTACGTCGACCACGGCGTCGTGGAGTACGCGGTCAGCCTGGTGCTGGCCACCCGCCACCCCGGCCACTTCGGCCTGCCCGAGCTGGAGGACCTGCTCGCCTTCGGCGCCAGCCCACGGGCCAGCCTGGGCCTGGTGGCCGGCGCCCGAGCCCTGGCCCTGCTGCGCGGCCGCACCTACGCCCTGCCCCAGGACGTCTACGACGTGGCCCCCGACGTGCTCCGCCACCGGCTGGTCCCCAGCTACGAGGCCCTGGCCCAGGGGCTCACCGTCGAGCACCTGATGACCCGCCTCCTCTCGACGGTGCCCGCGCCCCGGGTGTCGCCCACCCAGGACCCGGCCCCGGTCACCTCGGTGACCCCGCCGGCCGGCGACGTACCGCCGCCCACGCCGTACCCGGTGCCGCCGGCGCCGCCGGCGCCGACTGCGGGCGGCTCGCCCTTCGCCGCCCCGAACGCATGAGCCTGGCCAACGAGACCATCCGTCTCAGCTCGCAGGGCAACCGCCCGCCGAGCGTCGCCACCGGACCGTCCTCGGAGGTGCTGCGCCGGCTCGAGCTGAGCGTGACGCGCCGCCTCGACGGGCTGCTGCAGGGTGACTACCGGGGTCTGGTCCCCGGCCACGGCACCGAGGCTGGCGAGACACGCCCGTACGCGGCGGGCGACGACGTCCGCCGCATCGACTGGAACGTGACGGCTCGCACCCTCGAACCGCACATCCGCCAGACGATCGCGGACCGCGAGCTCGAGACGTGGGTGCTGGCCGACTTCTCGGCCAGCCTGGCCTTCGGGACCGCCGACTGCGAGAAGCGCGACCTGGCCCTGGCTGCCATGGCCGCAATCGGGTTCCTGACCCAGCGCACCGGCAACCGCATCGGGGCCGTGGTGCTCGAGGGCCAACGACCCGTCACCGTGCCCGCCCGCACCGGTCGGGCGCACCTCCAAGCCGTGCTGCACCGGGCGCTGACGGCGGCCAAGGACGACCACCCCGGGGCCTCGGACCTCCGCGGTGCGCTGCGACGCATGGCCAGCGCCACCCAACGCCGGGGGATGATCGTGGTCATCTCCGACTTCCTGTCCGACGCCGAGTGGGAGCGGCCCATGCGGGCCCTGAGCGCCCGCCACGAGTTGCTGGCCGTCGAGATCGTGGACCGCCGCGAGCTCGAGCTGCCCGATGTGGGCGTGATCGACCTGATCGATCCCGAGACCGGCGAGTGCCGGGAGGTCAACACCGGCAGCGCCCGCACGCGGGCCAAGTTCGCGCAGGCGGCGGCGGCCCAGCGCGACGAGATCACCCGGCGCATCCGGTCGGCCAACGCCGACCACCTGCTGCTGCGCACCGATTCCGACTGGCTGCTCGACCTGGTGCGCTTCGTCGCCCTGCGTCGCGAGCGCCTCGAGGCACGTCAAAGGCTGGCCCCATGAGCTTCCTGTCCCCCGAACGCCTGTGGCTGCTGCTCGGCGCCGTGGCGCTGGCCGCGGTCTACGTCGTGCTGCAGCGTCGGCGCCGCAGCTACGCGGTCCGCTTCACCAACCTGGCCCTGCTCGACCAGGTCGCGCCCAAGCGGCCGGGGTGGCGCCGACACATCCCCGCCCTGCTCTTCCTGGTGGCCCTGTCCACCCTGGTGGTGGGCTTCGCCCAGCCGGCCCGCAAGACCAAGGTCCCCCGCGAGCGGGCCACCATCTGCCTGGCCATCGACACCTCCCTGTCGATGGAGGCCACCGACGTGAGCCCGAACCGCATCAAGGCGGCCCAGACCGCGGCCAAGTCGTTCGTGAACGGCCTGCCCGGCCGCATCAACGTCGGGCTGGTGCTCTTCAACGGCAACGCCTCGCTGGTGGTGTCACCCACCACCGATCGCAGCGCGGTGGCCCAGGGCATCGACAACGCCCAGCTGGGCGAGCGCACCGCCATCGGCGAGGCCATCTACACATGCCTCGACGCCTTCAAGCAGCTGCCCACGGCCAAGGGCGTCACGGTGCCGGCCCGCATCGTGTTGATGACCGACGGCACCACCAACGCCGGGCGGTCGAACGACGAGGCGGCGGCCGCCGCGGCCAAGGCCAAGGTGCCGGTCACCACCATCGCCTTCGGCACCGACTCGGGCACCATCACCCTGCCTCAGGAGCCGGTCGCCATCCCCGTACCCGTCGACAAGGCGGCCCTGCAGGACATCGCCAAGACGACCGGCGGCCACTTCTACACGGCCACCACCGGCAGCCAGCTCAAGAGCGTGTACCAGAACATCGGCAGCTCGATCGGCTACATCACCGAGCTGCAGGACATCTCCCAGTGGTTCACCGCGCTGGCGCTGGCCCTGCTGGCCGCCACCGGCATCCTCAGCCTGGCCTGGTACCAGAAGCTGCCCTAGTTGCCTGGCCCTTCGGTCGGCGAGCCTTCCTGCGGGCGGGCTTCGCCCATCCGGGTGCCATGTCTCCAGCGGCTCCGGCCTTGCGGCCTGCGCCTTCCGCGGCCCGCCTCGTCGGCCGTCAGCGAGTGGCCAGCTCGTCTGCGACCTTCTCGCTGACCACCTTGGAGGAGCCGCCCGGCTGCATGGTGACGCCGTAGAGGCAGTCGGCCGCCTCCATCGTGCGCTTCTGGTGGCTCACGATGATCAGCTGGGCGTCGTCGCGGAACTCGGCCACCAGGCCGAGGAACCGGTGCAGGTTCACGTCGTCGAGGGCGGCCTCGACCTCGTCCATGACGTAGAAGGGCGACGGCCGGCTGCGGAACACGGCGAACAGGAAGGCCAGGGCGGTGAGCGAGCGCTCGCCGCCGGAGAGCAACGACAGCTTGCGCACGTTCTTGCCCGACGGCCGCGCCTCCAGCTCGATGCCGGTGTCCAGCAGGTTGTCCGGGTCGGTCAGGCGCAGTCGACCCCGACCACCCGGGAACAGGGTGTCGAAGAGCTGCTCGAAGTTCTGGGCCACATCCGCGTAGGCCGAGGCGAACACGTCGACGATCTCGGCGTCGATGGCCCGGATGATCTTGCCCAGCTCGCGGCGTGACTCCTTCACGTCGTCGAGCTGGCCCTGCAGGAACTCGTGGCGCTCCTGGAGGGCCTCGAACTCCTCGAGGGCCAACGGGTTGATCGGGCCCATGATGCGCAGCTCGCGCTCGAGCTCGCGGATCCTCGCCGCCGGGGTGGTGGACTCGGCCAGGGGCGGGCACTCGGTTGCCAGGGCCCGATCCGGCTCGCAGTCGAGCTCACGACGCAGGGTCTCCACCAGGGTCTCGATGCGCAGGTGGGTCTCGGCGTCGGCGATCTCCAGTCGCTGCTGGCGCTCCCGCAGCTCCCCCAGGCTCCGCTCGGCCTCGCCGCGCTCCTGGCGGAGCTGGTCGAGCTGGCTGGCCACTTGGCGCGCCGCCTCGCTCTGGCGTCGGCGACGCTCGCGCAGCCGCCCCAGGCCCGTCTCGATGACCGCCAGCCGATCGGCGACGACCGCGGCGAGGCGGTCGGTGGCCACCTGTCGGGCGTCCAGCTCGATGCGGCGCTGCTCGGCGGCGGCTCGCTGCTCGGCGGCGCCGGCCAGCCGCTCGTCGATCTCGCTCAGGCGTCGGCGCAGGAACTCCCGCCGCTCGCCCACCCCGGCCCCACGCACCTCCAGATCGGTGCGCAGCGAGCCCACGTCGGCGGCTCGCTCCTCGAGCCGGGCCCGGGCCTGGCCCATGGCCCGACCCCGCTCGGCGGCCTCGTGCTCGATGGCCTCGAGGCCCGGCAGCTCGGCTTCGAGGTCGGCCACCCGCTCGCGCTCGCGATCGGTGCGCGAGGCCAGCTCGGCCTCGTGCGCCACCAGCGCCTCCTGCTCGGTGGCCACATCTCGTCGCTCGGTCTCGACCCGGGTCAGGCTGTCGCCCGACGCGCTCATGCGCCCGTCGTTGGCGTCGAGCTGTCGGGACAGGTCCTGCTCGGCCTGGCGAGCCTCGGCCACGCCCTGATCGGCGGCGGCCAGGCGCTCGGCGGCGCCGACCACGCCGGACCGGGCCGCCTCGGCGCGTGCCCGGGCCTCGTCGAGGGCCGCCCCGGTGGCGCCCGAGCCGGCCGCCCCGATGCGCCACCCGGTGGCGCCGAAGCGGTCCCCCGCCTCGGTGACCACGATGGCATCCGGGTTGTCCAGGGCCGCGTCCAAGGCGACCGCCCAACCCCCGTCCACCACCGCGGCGGACCCCACCAGCGCGTCGAGCAACGCGTCCACCACCGAGGCGGGCGCAGCCGACGCCGGGCGGACGTGGCCCCGCACCGGCCGACCCACGGTCGGGGTGGGACGGGGCGGGCGCTGGGCGGACAGGGCCAGCACGGCGCCGGGCAGGGCGTCGGCCGCCAACGCCTCCAAGGATCGCCGGGCGGCATCGACATCGTCGACCACGATGGCGGCCAGGGCGTCGCCGGCCGCGGCCTCGAAGGCCGACTCCCAGCCGGCGTCGATCTCGATCAGGTCGGCCAGGGTGCCGAGGACGCCAGGGAGGCCGGCCAGGCGGTCGGCCCCGGCGCGGCTGCGCGCCTCGTCGAGGGCCATGGCCAACGCCTCGGCCCGGGCCAACCAGGCGTGGTGCTCGGACTCGGCCGTGCGGTGGTCCAGCTCGGCCTGGGCCCGCGACGCCTCAGCCGTGGCCCGCCACTGCTCGGCCCCGTCGAGCGCCTCCACCAGTGGCAGCTCGGCCTGTTCGGCCGCGCCCAGCTCAGCCCGCAGACGGTCGGCCTCGGCCTCCAGCCGGGTCGACTTGTCGGCCAGGCCCTCCAGCCGGGCTCGCACCCGGGCCAGCTCGGCGTCGCCGCGCTCGACGCTGGAGCGCAGCGCGCCCAGCTCCCCGCGCACCTCGGCGCTGCGGCTCGACGGTGCCGCCACGCCGTCGGCCCAATCGGTCTCGTAGCGACTCCGCTCGGCCTCCAGGGCGGCCTCGGCCTCGGCCAGCTCCTGGTGGAGGGGGGTCAGGGCGGCGGCCTCCTGATCGACCTCGGCCAGCTCGGCCCCCAGTCGGGCCGCCTCGGCCTCGAGGGTGGCGATCACACCCTGGTCCACGAAGGCGCTGCGATCGCGGTCGATGCCCCGGCGGCGCTCGGCCAGCAGCGAGGCCAAGCCCCGGGCCCGCTCGAACAACGACTCGTACTGGGCCAGGGCGTCGCCCAGGTCGTCGCCCCCCATCTCGGTCAGCCGCGCCTCGGTGGCCAGCACCAGCGTGTCGAGCTCGGCCAGCCGGGCCCGCAGGGTGTGCTCGTCGGTCTCGAGCTGGCGGCGCTCGCCAGCCGCCGAGGTCAGCCGGGCCCGGTGGCCGACCAGCTCGCGCCCGGCCACGTGGATGCGCAGGGTCGCCAGCTCGTCGACCACGTCGCCGTGACGACGGGCAGCATCGGCCTGGCGCTCGAGGGGCCGCAGCTGGCGTCGCACCTCGCGCAGCAGGTCCTGGAGCCGGGTGAGGTTGCCCTCGGTGGCGGCCAGGCGGCGCTCGCTGCGCTCCTTGCGGCGACGGTACTTGAGCACGCCCGCCGCCTCCTCGATGATGCCTCGGCGGTCCTCGGGGCGGGCGTTCAGCACGGCGTCGATCTGGCCCTGGCTGATGATGACGTGCTGCTGGCGACCCACGCCGCTGTCGCTCAGCAGCTCCTGGAGGTCGAGCAACCGGCACGGCACGCCGTTGATGGCGTACTCGCTGTCACCGCTGCGGAACAGCGTGCGGGTGAGGGTGACCTCGGTGAACTCGATGGGCAGCAGACCCGACGTGTTGTCGATGGTCAGCGACACCTCGGCGCGACCGAGGGCGCTGCGCTTGGCCGTGCCCGCGAAGATGACGTCGTCCATCTTCTGGGAGCGCACCGCGCTGGGCGCCTGGGCGCCGAGCACCCATCCGATGGCATCGACCACGTTGGACTTGCCGCTGCCGTTGGGACCGACGACCACCGTGACGCCGGGCTCGAGGTCGAGCGACGTGGTGTCGGCGAACGACTTGAACCCCTTCAAGGTCAGGGTCTTGAGGAACAAAAAGGAACTCCATCGGCCTACTCCGCGGACAAGCCGCGACCCTACTGGGTCGGGAGAACGGCTCTGCGCATGCCCAGGAAGGCGCAGGCCGCCAGGCCGAAGCCGCTGAACGGGTGACACCCAGATGCCGAAGGCGCCCGCCGGGAGGCTTGCCGACCAGAGGGCCAAGCAGGTCGCTAGACCTGGCAGATCTCGCAGAAGTAGGTGGAACGACCGCCGAACTTGGCCTTGGAGATGGTGGCCCGCCGGCAGCGGTAGCAGGGCTGCTTCTCGCGGTTGTAGACGCGGTGGTGCTCCTGGAACTCGCCCGGCTTGCCGTTGAGGTCGACGTACTGCTCGTCGTCGAGGGTCGAGCCGCCGTACTTGATGGCCTCGTGCAGGGTCTCCACCACGGCCCGGTACAGCCGGCGGATCTCCTGGGTGGACAGCGAGTCGGTCTGGCGGTCGTAGCGCAGCCCGGCCGCGAACAGGATCTCGTCGGCGTAGATGTTGCCCAGCCCGGCGATGATGGTCTGGTCGGTCAGGAACGTCTTGAGCTTCATCTGTCGGCTCACCAGCAGCTGGCCGAACGTCGTCCAGGAGATGGGGTTCTCGACCGGGTCGAACCCCAGCTCGGCCAGCTCGGGCACCTCGGCGGTGAGGTCGTCGGGCGAGGTCACGAACATCTCGCCGAAGGTGCGGGGGTCGATGAAGCGCAGCTGGCCGCCCTGGGTGAAGGTCAACACCACGTGGGTGTGCTTGGCCATGGGCTCCTTGGCCGCGGCCCGCAGGAGCTGACCGCTCATCCGCAGGTGGATGACCAGCACGTCCCCCGAGTCGAGCTTGACCACCAGGTACTTGCCCCGGCGGTCGACACCCGTGATCTTCATGCCTTCGAGCTTGCTGGTGAAGGCCTTCTTGGTCTGGCGGCGCACCGTGCGGGTGCCGTGCACCTCTACGGACTTGATCCGCTTGCCCACCGCCTCGCGCTCGAGCTCACGGCGGATCGTCTCGACCTCGGGCAGCTCAGGCATCGTGGGGCTCGCTTCCTCGCCAGCCCGCGCTGGCGCTGATGGCATCGGCCGGCAGGGCGTCGGCGGTCAGGTGATCGAGAGCCCGCTGGGCGGCCGCCTGCTCGGCCTCCTTCTTGCTGCGACCGTCGCCGCTGCCCATGGGCTCACCGGAGAGGCGCACGACGGCGAAGAAGCGCTTGGCGTGGTCGGGACCCTCGTCACGCAGGTCGTAGACCGGGAGCTGCTCGAAGTGGCGTGCCGCCAGCTCCTGCAGCTGCGTCTTGAAGTCATGGCCACCGGGGCCCTCGGCCGCGGCCTCGATGCGATCGGCCAGCAGTCCCAACACCAACCGCTCCGCCGCGTGCCAGCCCTGGTCGAGGTAGGTGGCGCCGATCACCGCTTCCATGGCGTCGGCCAGGATCGACGGCTTGGCCCGTCCGCCGCTGCCATCCTCGCCCTTGCCCAACAGCAGCACCGGCCCGAGATCGACCTGGGTGGCCATCCGGGCCAGGGCGGCGGCGCTCACCACCGCGGCGCGAACCTTGGCCAGCTCGCCCTCGGGCATGGCGCCGAAGCGGTCGAAGACGTACCTGGTCACCACCAGCCCGAGCACGGCGTCGCCCAGGAACTCGAGGCGCTCGTTGGAGGTGTACCCGGCGTGCTCGGCGCACCACGACCGATGGGTCAGGGCCAGCTGGAGGGTTCCGAGATCGGTGAAGGGGCAGCCCAGGCGCTCGGCGAACCGGCTCAGGGCATCGGTGTCCAGGAGATCAGCCCAGCCGGCCGACCACGTAGTCGACCGCGTCGCGCACCGTCTTGAGGTCTTCGAGGTCTTCGTCCTCGATGCGGAAGCCGACGCTGCGCTCACCCAGCTCCTCCTCGAGGGCCTCGACCAGTTCGATGAGGGCGAGCGAGTCGGCGTCGAGATCGTCGGCGAAGGAGTCGCCCTCGTGGATGCTGGACGGCTCGATCTCGAGGATGTCGGCCAGGCGGTCCCGGATGAGGTCGACCACCTCCTGGCGGCCGATGGGTCCCTGCTCGACATGGGTTTCTGCAGGCACGGAAGCACGTTCTCCTTGGACGACAGGCACGGCGGGACGTGTGGGCGCCGACATCCGGGCCAACCCCGGACGTGGCGGCCATGCTACCAGGTCTCGACCTTGTGACCTCGTGAACTCGTGAGAATATGCAGGTCAGAGGGTATTTTGTGCTGTCAAGCCCCAGAGATGGCGGCCGCCAGGTGCTCGACCGTCCGACCGGCCACCAGATCTCGGGCCACCCGGATGGCGTTCACCATGGCCGTGGCCGACGAGGAGCCGTGGCTGATGATGCACACCCCGTCGACCCCCAGCAGCATGGCCCCGCCCACGTTCTCGGGATCGAGCTGGGCGTACAGGGGAGCGAGGGCCGGCAGCAGCACGCCGGCGGCCTCACGGGTGGCGTCGTCGGTCTCGAACGCGGCCAGGACCCCGCCGACCAGGGCCCGCATGCCGCCTTCCAACGTCTTGAGGGCCACGTTGCCGGTGAAGCCGTCGGTCACCACCACGTCGGCCGCGTCGGTCATCAGGTCGCGGCCTTCGACGTTGCCCACGAACACCGCCCCGGTGTCACCCGTCCAGGCACCCTCGGCCAGCAGCTTGTGGGTCTCCTTCACCAGGGTGTTTCCCTTGGTGTCCTCCTCGCCGATGGAGAGCAGGGCCACCCGCGGCGCCGCCACGTCGAAGCGGTCACGGGCGTAGACCGCGCCCATCTGGGCGAACTGGACCAGCCACTCGGGGTTGCACTCGGCGTTGGCCCCGGCGTCGAGCATGACCGTCGGCGTGCCGCCCAGCACCGGGATGGGCGTGGCGATGGCCGGGCGGGCCACGCCCTTGATGCGCCCCATGCGCAGCAGGGCGCTGGCCATGGTCGCGCCCGTGTTGCCCGCGCTGACCATGGCGCTGGCGCGCCCGTCACGCACGGCTTCGGCGGCGCGCACCAGCGACGAGTCCTTCATGCGCCGCACGCTGGCCCCGGCGTCGGCGTCCATGGCGATCACCTCGGAGGCGGCCAGCACCTCGAGGTCGCCGGGGTCGCCGATCTCGTCGGGACGACCGACCAGCAGCACGTCGACCCCCAGCGTGGCCGCCGCCTCCTTGGCCCCGGCCACGATCTCGGCCGGCGCCTTGTCGCCGCCCATGGCGTCGACCGCGATGGGCAGCACGGCGTCAGTCGACGTCGATGGCCTGCCGGCCGTGGTACCAGCCGCAGTTGCCGCACACCACGTGGGGCAGCTTCGTGGCTCCGCAGTGCGGGCAGCTGCTGCGCGCCGGTGCCTTCACCGTCCAGGCCGACGCCCGTCGGCTACGGCTCTTCGCCTTGGAGGTCTTCTTCTTGGGGACGGCCATGGTGGTGGTGCCTCTGGGGTGATGGTGCGGAGTGGCTGCGAGCCAGGCGGCGCGCGATCGGCGAGCGACCCGCGGCCGGCGACGCCGCTGGCGGCGACACAAGTCGAACATCCTAGCCCCCTGCGGCCCGGAGCGTCGAAGCGCGCCCCGATCCCCTGCAGTCCCCGTCCAACCTGTCAGGTCGGGTTCTCGTTGGTGGGGTTCGTCGATGGCGGGTCGGCGGGCGTCGACGGCGGGTCGATCGCGGATTGGGTCGGACGGCCCATCCCCATTTTCCGTCGCCTTTCGCGGTCATGGGCGATGGTGAGGTCCCAGCCCGGCCCTGCGTGCCCGTGTGCGCCCTCGGCCATCCCCCCATCGACTGGAGCGTTCCATGTCTGCCCGTTCGCGCCGTGAGACCCGTGGTTCCCGCCGGGTCACCGTGGTGGCAGCCAGCTCGGCCGCCGCCGTCGCCTTCGTGGGGGCGGCCGCCTTCGCCGTGGTGCTGGCGGTCGGTGCCGTGAGCGGGTTCAACCCCTTCGCCCGCACCACCACCGAGCGCCCCGACGGCGTGGCCCTCGACCAGGTGCGCGACCTGGCCGACTTCGACGCGGCCCAGGGGCGGTTCCAGACCCTGGTGGACCAGCAGCAGACCACCAAGCTGCTGCCCGGCTGGGCCAGCGGGTCGGACGTGGTCCTGGCGGCCGCCGGCGACGTCGATGCCACCGTCGACTTCTCCCACTTCAAGTCGACGGACGTGCAGCGATCCGCCGACGGCCACCAGGTCACCGTCCACCTGCCCGTACCGGTGCTGGGCACGCCCAAGCTCGACCCCAGCCAGACCCGGGTCATCGCCCGTCAACGAGGCCTGGTCGATCGGTTGGGCGACGCGCTGGGCGACGGCAACCCCGTACCGCAACAACAGCTCGAGCAGCGGGCCCAGGCCAAGCTGGCCGACGCCGCCCGCCAGAGCGATCTGCGCAGCCGGGCCGAGCAGAACACCACCGCCTTCGTGCAGCACCTCTTCACCACCGGCTCGGTCAGCAAGGTGACGGTGGTCTGGGACGCGCCCAAGCAGGCCGCCTGACAACGGGCGCAGGCCGCCAGGGCGACCCTCCTGGCTCTCCGGTCGGCAAGCCTCCCTGCGAGCGGCTCCGCCCATCCGAGCTCGATCGGTCCAGCGGCTCCGCCCTGGCGGGCTGCGCCTTCCTTCTCAGTTCCCGACCTTCCTGGCTCTCCGGTCGGCAAGCCTCCCTGCGAGCGGCTCCGCCCATCCGAGCTCGATCGGTCCAGCGGCTCCGCCCTGGCGGGCTGCGCCTTCCTTCTCAGTTCCCGAGGTCGAGGTCGCGCAGCGCGGCCCAGCGAGGGTCGAGCCGGACGTCGTCGTCGGGCGGCCCGGTCGGGAACTCGTCGGGCGACGGTCCCCGGCAGTCAGCGGCGCACAGGGGGGCCAACGGCAGCGCCAGCAGCACGGCATCGCGCACCATGGGCTCGAGGTCGATCTGCTCGCCGTCGAGCAGGTAGGTCTCACCCTCGGTCGGGCGGGACTCGAAGATCTCGCGGACATCGGCGGTGGCGTAGCCCTCCACCGGGCCCAGGCACCGCCGGCAGTCGCCGACCCAGTGCGCTCCGATCGTGCCCGTGGCGGTGATGGGACCGCCGATGCTCTCCAGCACCAGCTCGATGTCGACCGCGGACGCCGGCGCCACCGCCGCCGTGGAGACGGCCAGGCCCTCCAGCTCGACGTGGTCGTCGTAGCGTCGGCGAACCCCGGGGTGCGCCAGCAGCTCGGCGACACCCACCCGCAGCGGCCGAGCGCCGGTCATCGAGCCGCTGGCGGCGACGCCCCCATCACGAGGCGTCGTCCTGGTCGAAGAACTCGTCGTAGGCCGCGGGATCGCGGTCGTCCTCACCCCAGGCATCGCCCTCCGCCGCGCTTGCGATGGGGGGCGGGGGCAGGTCGAGCGGGTCGTCATCGGCCTCGCCCAGCAGGTTGGTGCCCTGGAGCTTCTGGCGCCCGCTGGCCACCAACTTCATGGTGCGCTCGAGCACGATCTCGAAGCTGGCCAGCTTCTGATCGCAGAAGTCCTCGACCTCGTGGTGAAGCCGGCGGGCCTCGGCCTCGGCCGTGTCCATGATCTGGTAGGCCCGGGACTCCGCGGCCTTGACCACCTCGGTGCGCGCCACCATCCGCTCGGCCCGGGCCCGGGCCTGGTCGAGGATCTCGTCGCCCTCGTGGCGCACCCGAGCCAGGTACTCCTCGCGCTCCTTGAGCAGCCAGCGCGCCGCCCGCAGCTCGTCGGGCAGCTGAGCCAGGGCCTCGTCGAGCAGGGCCAACACCTCGTCCTTGGCGATCATGGACGAGGCCGACAGGGGCACGGGCCGCGCCGCCTCGATGATCTCGCGCAGCTGGAGCAGCAGCTCCTCGGTCTCGGCGCCGTGGAACGGCGTGGGCGTGGGCGCGTCGGACAGGTCGGCCAGCTCGTCGAGGTCGTCGGAGAAGTCGCTCATGAGCCGAACTTCTCCCCCAGGCGCTTGGCCACCGGCGGCGGGACCATGGCCGACACGTCGCCCCCGAACCGGGCGATCTCCCGGATCAGCTTGGAGGCCAGGTACGAGTGGTCGGACGCCGACGGGATGAAGAGCGTGTCGACCCCCGACACCTTCTGGTTCATCTGGGCCATCTGCAACTCGGACTCGAAGTCGGACACCACCCGCAGGCCCTTCACGATGAAGTCGGCCCCGACCTGGCGAGCCAGGTCGACCACCAGGCTGGAGAACATCGTGACCTGCACGTTGTCGAGGTGGGCCACGCTCTCGAGCAGCATCTGCTCGCGCTCCTCGAAGCTGAAGAGCGGCTCACCCTTCTGCGGGTTGCGCATGGCCGCCACCACCACGCCGTCGAACAGGCGCGAGGCGGTCTCGATGATCTCGAGGTGGCCGTTGTGGACCGGGTCGAAGGTCCCCGGGTAGAGCACGAGCGCCACGGGTCACTCCGAAGGATCGAGCCCGGGCAGGGCGGCGGGCGGGTGCGAACGAAGGATGGCGACGAGCGTAGCCCCGTACCGCCGCTCCCTGATCGCACGCCAGGGCTCGGGGACGGCCACCGGTCGGTCCGACTCGACCACGGCCAGCCCGGCCGGCAGCGCGGACAACAGCTCGGTCCAGCCGTCGAACGCGTAGGGCGGGTCGAGCAAGGCCAGCGACCACCGCTGACGTCGGTCGGCGGCGTCGTCGAGGACCCGCTGGGCCGAGCCGCGCACCACGGTGGCCAGGTCGGCCAGCCCGGTGGCGGCCAGGTTGGCCTCGATGGCCTGGATGGCCCGTCGGTCGTGGTCCACGAAGGTGGCGTGGGCCGCGCCCCGCGACAGCGCCTCGATGCCCAGCGCACCGCTGCCGGCGAACAGGTCCAGGACCTCGGCATGGACCAACGCGTCGAGGCTGCTGAGCGCGTTGAAGGTGGCCTCACGGACCCGATCGCCGGTGGGCCGGGTGGTGGCGCCGTCGGGGGCCACCAGACGGCGACCCCCGCAGGTCCCGGCGATCACCCGCACCGGTCAGGCCTCCGGGTACGGGGTGTCGTCGTCATCGTCGGCCAGCACGATGTCCCAACGGTCGAGGCAGTCCTCGCACCGGTAGGCCACCACGTCGCCCGGCTCCCATCCCTCGTGGGGCTCGTAGGACAGGAGATGGCAGCGCCCGCCGCAGTCCACGCAGACGATGTGGCGCTCGACCGACAGCGGCATGGGACAGAGCGTAGATCGCCGTCCGCTGCCTACCGTCTGGGCGATCGGGGGCGACGGACGTCGAGAGGAGCCTTGCTACACTCCGGCGATGCTCGATCCGACCGCGCCCCGGATCGTGGTGGCCGGTCGGCCCTCGTCGTGACCGTCGACGAGCTGGACAAGGTCGATCCGCCCGCCCCCAGCAGGACGGCGACGTGGTCGACGCCGGCGCGGTGGACGAGCCGGGACTGGGCCCGCTGGACCTTCCTGGCCTATCTGGTGGCAGCCATCCCGATCCTGTTGTGGATGGGCGACAACCGGTGGTTCCTGGGGGACGAGTGGTCGTTCCTGACGGCCAAGTCGGCCACCGACCTGGGCGGCCTGTTCGCGCCGCACAACCAGCACTGGTCGACCATCCCGATCCTGATCTACCGGCTGATGTACACGCTGTTCGGTCTGCATGAGTACTGGCCCTACCAGCTGCTGGTGATCCTCGCCCACCTGGCCATCGCCGGCCTGTTGCGCATGGTCATGCGGCGCTGCGGCGTCCGACCCTGGCTGGCCACGGTCGTAGCCGGCACCTACGTCCTTTTCGGGCCGGGCCGAGACGACATCCTGTGGGCCTTCCAGATCGGCTTCACGCTGTCGGTCGTGTTCGGCCTCGTCCAGATGCTGCTGGCCGACCACGACGGGTCCATCGACCGCCGGGACTGGATGGGGCTGGGCTTCGGCGGTCTGGCACTGCTCACCTCTGGTCAGGCACCCTCGTTGATCCTGGCCACCGGCCTGGCCGTCTGGTACCGGCGCGGCTGGCGACAGGCGGCCTTCCACACCGTGCCGCTGGGCGCCATCTACCTCCTCTGGTACGAGCTGGCTGGTGCCAGCCTGGCGACCATCGAAGCCAAGACGGGCTTCCGGTACCCGACCCCGACGATCAGCCAACTGGTCCACTTCGTGTGGACCGCGGTGGTCTCGATGTTCAGCGCCATGGGCCAGTTCCTCCTGGTCGACTGGGCCTACGCCGCGCTCCTGGTGGTCGGCGTCGTCGTGGCCTGGCGCTTGCGCAACCCGACCACGCGTCGGCGACAGCTGGCCATGCCCGTCGCCCTGGTGATCGGCGCCGCGGCCAGCATGGCCGCAGCCGCCCCCCAACGCGTGTGGGTCGGTCCCGATGCGGCGGCGAGCAGTCGGTATGTCGCCATCTCGGTGGCCATGTCGCTGCCTGCGTTCGCCGTGGCCGCCGACGCGCTCGAGCCGCCGGTGGACGCTGCTCTACCCAGTGGTGCTGGCCTTGTTCCTGTTGCCTGTTCCGTGGGCCATCGCGGACATGAATCCGCCCAACGACCTGGTGACCAACCCGCAGTACATCAAGGCCCTCAAGGTCTGGGTGGGAACGCTGCCCTACTACCCGGGCATCGACAAGGTGCCGGCCTGGGTCGAGCCCAACACGAACTTCGTCGATGGCACCCCGGACCTCACGGTGGGCTGGCTCCGTGAGGCTGCGAGACAGGGCAAGCTCCCACCTCGCAAGAAGCTCGACCCGTTCGCGGTCACCACCGCTCCGCTGCAGTTGGGACTGGCTCAGCGCCAAGGGACCACGCCCGCCGGTCTGACCTGTCGCACCTACACCCACCTCATCGCTCTGGCTCCGCAGGTGGGTGACGTCTGGAAGCTCGAGTCCCCCTTCCAGGTGTCGCTGGGCGATGGCCTGAAACGGGTCGGCGTCCCGCTGACACGGGGCCCGTCGGGCTACGCCGACCTCATCCAGGTCACGTTGCCCAACCTGAAGCTTGCGCTCGGCCCGGCGCCGGGCCAGTCGTCCTTCCGGCTCTGCACCTGAGGCCGGCTCGACACCTGAGGCCCGGTCAGAGACCGGCATCCCGGCGCAGCTGCTGCCAACCGCGGGCCCGCCGCGCCACCATGGCGACGTAGAACAGACCGACGCCGGTGAGGAAGACCCCGAGGGGGAAGCTCCACACCACCATCGAGACGACCCCGGCCAGCGTCACCAGCGCGCCCATGGCGGCGTCCACGGCCAGCACCGTGCGCCAGTTCACCGCGTAGGCGGTCGTCGGTCCGGGCCGGCCCGACGCCGCTGGCTCCCCGCCATCGGGGAGGTGGTCGGGATCTTCCCCCGGGGCGTCGTCGAGCGCGTCATCGGAGGGGGTCACGACCTTCGACGCTACCGGCGCTCCGCCACGGTCTGAGCCGGCCCAGCGACATGAACAGGAAGGCGGCGGCCTCCTCGTCGCCGGGTCCCGGCATCGTGCCCGCCGGCACGTGGAACTGCGCCTGCGCCCACCATCCCACCTGGCGACCTGCTGAGCATCCTGCGCGCCTCACCCTGGCCGAGACCCACCCGGGTCAGAACTGGCGATAGCCGCGTTCGGCCCCGTTGACGTTGGTCCGGAAGTTGACGATCCGACGAGGACCGCCGACGGGCGGTCCGGCCCCGTGACGAGGTCGTCCATCCGATTCCCCGGGCCACCCGGCGCCACGCAGCAGCACGAGGTCTCCTGGTCGGGTCGTCCACCGCTCGAAGGACCCATCCACCACCGATTCGATCTCGAACCGGGCGTTGCCCTCGAGCGTGACGATGGCGATCACGCCCACGAAGTCGGCCGGGTCGAGGTGCATCGCCAACCGACCTCTCGAGGCGGGGTAGCGCGACCACGACACCTCGTTGAACGCCGGCGGTGCCTCCAGTCCCAGGCCCGTGGCCGCGGCGACCAGCTCGCCGTCGAGCCAGGCCGCGAAGCCGCGAACGGCATCGGGCGCGGCGGCCAGCGCCGAGTGTGCCCCTTGCCCCTGCTGGAGCGTCGGGCTCCCCGGGGCGATGGGTCGCCACGCCAGGCGGGGCGGCTTCCCGATGTCGTGGCGCCCGTCGACCCGGGTCCGCGACCAGCCCCGCCCGGCCAACTGCTCGGCCACCCGTAGCCAGGAGCCGGTGGTCCCGATCTTCGCCACGAGCGCCTCCTCCGCCCAGGAGGCTACGACTTCAGCAGGAAGTCGGCGGCGTCCTCGTCGGATCCCAGCACGACGGCGACCTCCTCGGCCAGCACGGGGTGGTCGGACAGGTCGGGATCGGCGTCGACCAGCTCGAAGGCCACGTCGCGGGCCCGGCCCACCCACTCGCGGTCGCGTCGCAGCGAGGCCAGCTTCAGGTCGTTGCGCCCCTTCTGGCGCTCACCCATGATCGTGCCCTCGCCCCGCAGGTCGAGGTCCACCTCGGCCAGCTCGAAGCCGTCGGTGGTGCGCACCATGGCCTCCAGACGAGCCTCGCCGTCGGCGGTGGTGGCCTCGCCCACCAGGTAGCAGTACGACTGGTCGTGGCCCCGGCCCACCCGGCCCCGCAGCT
Organism: uncultured Microthrixaceae bacterium; assembly: GCA_963785815.1. Lineage (GTDB taxonomy): Bacteria > Actinomycetota > Acidimicrobiia > Acidimicrobiales > Acidimicrobilacustridaceae > UBA4742. The sequence goes on along the minus strand of CAWAWN010000003.1, from coordinate 642,114 downwards.
GGTGCAGCTGGGCGATCCCGAAGCGGTCGGCGTCCAAGATGACCATGACGGTGGCGTTGGGGACGTCCACGCCGACCTCGATCACGGTGGTGCACACCAGCACGTCCAGGCCGCCGGAGCGGAACAGGTCCATGGTGAGCTGCTTCTCCCCCGGCGACACCCGACCGTGCAGCAGACCCAGCCGCAGCCCAGACAGGTCGTCGGCGGCCAGCCGCTCGAAGGTCTCCTCGGCCGAGCGCACCTCGAGCTTCTCGCTCTCGTCGATGAGCGGGCACACCACGTAGGCCTGGCGCCCCGCCGCCACCTGCTGGCGCACCGCCTCCCACGCCGCCTCCTCGTCGAGCTCGCCGTCGCGGGCCCAGGTGGTGACGATGGGGGTGCGCCCCGGGGGAGCTCGTCGAGCACCGAGACGTCCAGGTCGCCGTACACGGTCATGGCCGCAGTGCGCGGGATCGGGGTGGCCGTCATGACCAGCACGTCGGGCACCGCCTCGCCCGCGCTCTTGTCGCGCAGGGCGGCCCGCTGCTCGACCCCGAAGCGGTGCTGCTCGTCGATCACCACCATGCCCAACGACCGGAACTCGATGCCCTCCTGGATGAGCGCGTGGGTGCCGATGGCCAGGTCGACCTCGCCCGCGGCCAGGCCGGCCAGGATGCGGCGCCGCTCGGCTGCGGTGGTGCGGTTGGTGAGCAGCTCGACGCGCAGCTCGCGCTCGAGGCCGGCCCCGGCGAAGAGGTTGTCCTGGTTGGTGTCGGGCACGGCGAAGCCCTCGAGCAGGGCGCGCACCCCCAGGTGGTGCTGCTCCGCCAGCACCTCGGTGGGCGCCATGAGTGCCCCCTGATGGCCGCCCTGCACGGCCACCAGCAGGGCGCTGACGGCCACGATGGTCTTGCCCGAGCCCACGTCGCCCTGCAGCAGGCGGTGCATGGGGTGGGGACCGGCCAGGTCGGCGTCGATCTCGGCGATGGCCCGCTGCTGGGCCCCGGTCAGGGGGAACCCCAGCCGCTGTTTGAAGCGCTCCACCAGGTCGCCCCCGGCGGCGCCGGACCCGCCGAGCTGGTGTCGGATGCCCGGGGTGGTGTGCTCCAGCTCGCGCTTGCGCCGCACCAGGGTGAGCTGCACCCGCAGCAGCTCGTCGAACACCAGGCGGCGTCGCGCCGCCATGGCCGCAGCCATCGTGTCGGGCTGGTGGATGTCGTGGAAGGCCGTGGTGCGATCGGTGAGGTCCCAGCGGGCCAGCACGTCGGCCGGGACGGGGTCGGCGAACTCGCCCGCCCGCTCCAGCACCTCGGTCATCCACCGGTCGATGTCCCAGCTCATGACGCCGGCCTTCTCCGACTGGGGGTAGACGGGCACGATGCGCCCGGTCTTGTCCCCCACCAGGTCGACCACCGGGTTGGTCATCTGGCGCCGGTTGCGGAACAGGTCGACCTTGCCGAACAGCACGACGTGGGTGCCGGGCTTGAGCTGGCGCTCGCGGAAGGGCTGGTTGAAGAAGGTCACCTTCAGGTAGCCCGACCCGTCGGTGACGTCCGCGGTGACCATGGCCTTGCGGGAGCGGGTGCGCATGGCGTGGACGGCCTTGACCGTGACCAGCACCATGGCCTCCTCGCCCAGGTCCAGCTCGTCGATGCGCCGCTCGTTGGTGCGGTCCAGGTAGCGGCGCGGGTAGTAGGTGAGCAGGTCCAACACGGTGAGCACGTCGAGCTTGGCCAGCGCCTGGGCGCGGGCGTCGCCCACCCCCTTGAGCTCGGTGACGGCCAGGGCGGCGAGTTGGGCCAGACGACGTGCCATGCGGGTCGGTTCTACCCCGCCGAGCCCAACCTGGCGTCGGGCTTCCGGCGCGACGAGGGCCGCCGCCGTCGTCCCTCCGCGGTCACCCGGGCCCGGCCGTCGGCGAACTCGTGGCCCTCGCCGGGCCCGTACGGCCGCTCGACCTGCCCGGACACCGATGCCGCCACCCCGGCCATCACCCGGCGCAAGAGGAGGTAGGTGCTGACCAGCCAGGCCAACAGCACCAGGTCGAACAGCGCCAGCGACAGCTCGTTCATGGCTGCACCCGGCCCGCGCTACTCGATCCCGAACAGGTAGGGGTAGAGCGGCTGGCCCCCATGGTGGATCTCGGTGGTCACGTCCGGGCGGTGCTCCTGGAGCCACACCGTGAGGTGTCGCGTGACCGCCGCCGACGAGCCCTCGCCCTCGATCACGGTGACGATCTCGTGGTCGTCGCCGACCAGCACGTCCAGCAGCTGGGTGCAGACCAGGTCCAGGCCGCTGGCCAGCGCCCGGATGCCGTCGCGGGCGATGCCCAGGTAGTCGCCCTCATGGATGTCACCCAGGTCGCAGGTGGAGTCGCGCACGGCGCGGGTCACCTCGCCGGCCACCACCGCGGCGGCCGCCTCGGCCATGGCCTTGGCGTTGTCGGGTCCGGGCGCCTCGGGGTCGTACGCCAGCAGCGAGGCGAAGCCCTCGGCCACCCCGCGGGTGGGCACCACGTGGACCGACTTGTCCGTCTGGGCGTCGACCTGGTTGGCCACCGCGATGATGTTGCCGTTGTTGGGCAGGATCACCACCTGGTCGGCCGGGGCCGCCTCGACCGCCTCGAGCAGCTGGGCGGTGGACGGGTTCATGGTCTGGCCGCCGGTCACGATGCGCTGCACGCCGAGGGAGTGGAAGATGCGGCGGATGCCGTCACCGGTGGCCACCGCCACCACCGCCGTCTCGACCGGCGTGCTCGGCTCGGCCGCATCGTCGGGCGCCGCCTCGCGCACCCACCGCTCCTCCTCGACCTGTTCGAGCAGGTCGGTGACCCGGATGTCGCGGGGACGACCGCAGTCGATGGCCGCCTCCACCGCGGCGCCGATGTCGTCGGTGTGGATGTGGCAGTTCCACAGGCCGTCGCCGCCCACCACCACGATGGAGTCGCCGATGCCGGCCCACACGTCCTTGAAGGCGGGGATGGTCTCGTCCGCGGCCTCGAGGAAGTACATGACCTCGTAGCGCAGGTCGGCCAGGCCGTGTCCGCCCGACTCGCCGCCCTCGGCGTGAGCCGACGCCAGGGTGGCCCGGAACGCCTCGTCGAGCCCGGCCTCGCCGGCCTCGGGCTCGGGCATCGGCCGCCCGTCGACCACCGACAGCGCGGCGTCGACCAGCAGGAGCAGGCCGGTGCCCCCGGCGTCGACCACGCCGGCCTCGGCCAGCACGGGGAGCAGCTCAGGGGTTCGGACCAGGGCCTCGGCCCCCGCGGCGCGGGCCGCCTCGAGCACCCCCAGCAGCGAGGCCTCGGCCGACGCCGCCGCGTCGGCTCCGGCGGCCACCTCCCGCACCACGGTCAGGATGGTGCCCTCCACCGGCCGCATCACCGCGCTGTAGGCCGCCTCGCTGGCCGACGACAGGGCCCGGGCCAGCACCGGGCCGTCGATGGTCGCCTCGTCGCGCACCACCTCGGTCACGCCCCGCAGGATCTGGGACAGGATCACCCCCGAGTTGCCCCGGGCGCCCATCAACGAGCCGTGGCTGATGGCCTTGCACACCGACGCCATGTCGGCGTCCGCGGCCTCCACCTCGGCCATCACCGACTCGAGGGTGAGGGCCATGTTGGTGCCGGTGTCCCCGTCGGGCACCGGGTAGACGTTGAGCCGGTTGATGGCCGCCTTGTGGGCGACCAAGGCCTCGGCGTAGCCGGCCACGACGGCGCGCAGGTCACTGGCCCCAAGGGCCTCGAGGGTCGGCACGGCCGACGATCGTAGTGCGATTGTGAGTGGCCTCCATCGCCCGCTATCCTCTCCGGGCTGTTCGCGATCCGCCGTTCGGTCAGGCAGCAGTTCGATCAGTCCCCATCGAGGTCCGAGGTCCTAGGCATGGCAGCCGTGTGTGATGTGTGTGGCAAGCACCCGTCGTTCGGTATGGCGGTGAGCCACTCCCACCGGCGCACCAAGCGCCGCTGGAACCCCAACATCCAGCGAGTTCGCGCCGTGGTCAACGGCTCGACCAAGCGCGTCAACGCTTGCACCTCGTGCATCAAGGCCGGCAAGGTCACCAAGGTGGCCCACTGAGGGCGGAGGGCGACCCGACGTGCAAGGCGTGATCAAGTCCTACGACCCGGCCAGCCGCATGGGCGTGGTGGTGCGCGACACCGACCTGAGCGAGTACGAGATGGCGCCCGACGCCCTCGAGGGCTCGGTGTTCCGCATGGTGCGCCAGGGCCAGCGGGTGATCTTCGACCTGACCGACGACCGCACGGCCACCCGGCTGCGGCTCGGCTCCGAGGTCGACATGGGCACCCCCGGGTTCCCAGCCGCCGACCTGGGCTGACCGTCCGCGGGGATTTCCGGCGCTCACGCCCGGGTAGGTAGGCTCATCGCCACCTGCGAGCCGGCTCTGGCCGCCCGCACCCCCCAGCAACGCCAACCCACGTCGGAGGTCCGATGGGCGCCCAGACCAGCAACCGCGAACTGCTCGAGTGGGTCGAGGGGTGGGCAGAGATCCTCCAGCCCGACGCCATCGAATGGTGCGACGGATCGGTCGAGGAGTACGACCGCCTCGCCGCTGAGCTGGTGGCCGGAGGCACCTTCGAGCGCCTCGACGAGCAGCTCCGCCCCAACAGCTACCTGGCCCTGTCCGACCCGGCCGACGTGGCCCGGGTCGAGGACCGCACCTTCATCTGCAGCCAGCACGAGATCGACGCCGGCCCGACCAACAACTGGCGCGACCCCGACGAGATGCGAGCCGAGCTGACCGCGCTCTACACGGGGGCCATGCGGGGCCGCACCATGTACGTGGTGCCCTTCTCGATGGGCCCGCTGGGCTCGCCGATCGCCCACATCGGCGTGCAGCTGAGCGACTCGGCCTACGTGGCGGCGAACATGCGGATCATGACCCGCATGGGCCAGGCCGCCCTCGACGTGCTGGGCAACGACGGCGAGTTCGTGCCCTGCGTCCACTCGGTGGGCCACCCGCTCGAGGCCGGCGAGGCCGACGTGGCGTGGCCCTGTGACGCTGAGAACAAGTACATCGTGCACTTCCCCGAGACCCGCGAGATCTGGTCGTACGGCTCGGGCTACGGCGGCAACGCCCTGTTGGGCAAGAAGTGCTTCGCCCTGCGCATCGCCTCCACCATGGCCCGCGACGGCGGCTGGATGGCCGAGCACATGCTCATCCTGGGCATCACCCCGCCCGACGGCGAGAAGAAGTACGTAGCCGCCGCCTTCCCGTCGGCCTGCGGCAAGACGAACATGGCCATGCTCATCCCCAGCCTGCCGGGCTGGAAGGTCGAGACGGTGGGCGACGACATCGCGTGGATGAAGTTCGGGCCCGACGGCCGCCTGCGGGCCATCAACCCCGAGGCCGGGTTCTTCGGGGTCGCGCCGGGCACGTCCGACAAGACCAACCACAACGCCATGGCCACCGTCCACGGCAACTCCATCTTCACCAACTGCGCTCGCACCGACGACGGCGACGTGTGGTGGGAGGAGATGACCGACGAGCCGCCGGCCCACCTGACCGACTGGAAGGGCCAAGACTGGACGCCCGAGTCGTCCACGCCCGCCGCCCACCCCAACGCCCGCTTCACCACCCCGGCGTCGCAGTGCCCGTCCATCGCGGACGAGTGGGAGGACCCGGCCGGCGTCCCCATCTCCGCCATCCTGTTCGGCGGCCGGCGGGCCACCAACGTCCCGCTGGTCACCGAGTCGCTCGACTGGGCCCACGGCGTGTTCCTGGGCTCGATCATGTCGTCGGAGAAGACGGCGGCGGCCGCCGGCGTGGTGGGCGAGCTGCGCTTCGACCCCTTCGCCATGCTGCCCTTCTGCGGCTACAACATGGGGGACTACTTCGCCCACTGGCTCGACATCGGGCGCACCGCGGTCGAGCGCGACGGCAACGCCGACAACCTGCCCAAGCTGTTCTGGGTCAACTGGTTCCGCAAGGACGACGACGGCTCGTTCCTGTGGCCGGGCTACGGCGAGAACAGCCGGGTGCTCAAGTGGGTGGTCGAGCGGGTGTCGGGCCAGGGTGACGCCGTCGACACGCCCATCGGTCGGGTTCCCACGCCGCAGGCCATCGATCGCAACGGACTCGACCTCGACGACGCCACCATGGCCCGCATCCTGTCGGTCGACGCCGAGGCCTGGCGGGCCGAGGTGACCCAGATCGAGGCGCACTTCGACTTCATCGGCCCGAAGCTGCCGGCCGAGCTGCGCGACGAGTTGAACAAGCTCGAGAAGCGCCTGTCCGACTGACCCGACCGGTCGGGGGACCACGTCTGGCCCCGAACCACTGGCAGTGCTCGCACACGCCGCCGTCTGGCGGCGCATCGACACGCTGTCCGAACGCGTCATGGTTGTTGGCTGGATGACATCAGAAATCTTGCGTTGATAGTGCTCAACTTTCCTGTTATCCTTGACTGCGTACTGCACACCACCTCTCCCGGAGGCTCCCCATGCTGCTGCGCTTCGATCCGTTCCGTGAGCTCGACCGGGCCGCCGACTCGGCCTGGTCCCGCACGTCCCCGGCCGTCCCCATGGACGCCGTCCGCAAGGGCGACCACGTCACCGTCCACTTCGACCTGCCCGGCGTCGACCCCGCCTCGATCGACCTCGAGGTCGAGCGCAACGTCCTGTCCCTGCGGGCCGAGCGCCGTTGGACCCGCGCCGAGGACGAGGAGGTCCTGGCCAGCGAGCGTCGCCAGGGCGCCTTCGCCCGCCAGCTGCTGCTGGGCGACACCCTCGACGGCGACCGGGTGGACGCCGACTACCACGACGGCGTGCTCACCCTCACCATCCCGGTGGCCGAGACGGCCAAGCCCCGCAAGGTCGAGGTCAGCCACCACGTCGACGCCCGCACCATCGAGACCAGCGCCACCGAGGCGGCCTGACCCCAGCCCACCTCGGGGCGGCGACCCCTCCCCTCCTCGCCGCCCCCCGCTGCGCCCGGCCGATGAGCCGGGCGCAGCCGCGTCCGGACGGGCCCACTAGCCTGGGGAGCTTCCGAAGCCGGGAGGTCGCCGTGTCCGTCAGCGCCTACATCCTGATCCAGACCGAGGTGGGCAAGGCCGAGCGGGTGGCCACCGAGGTCCGCGCCCTGTCCGGCGTGGTCGCGGCCGACGACGTCACCGGCCCCTACGACGTGATCGTTCGGGCCGAGGCCCCCACCATGGACGAGCTGGGCCAGATGGTGGTGAGCCACGTGCAGATGATCGAGGGCCTCACCCGCACCGTCACCTGCACCGTCGTGAACCTCTAGGAGAGGCGACCGCTCTTTGCCGGTGGTTGGAAGGCGCAGGCCGCCAGGCCGGAGCCGCTGGACCGATGACACCGGGATGGCGAAGGCGCCCGCCGGGAGGCCTGCCGACCAGAGGGCCAGGCAGGTCGGCCTCCGCCTTCCTTCTACTTCTGCATGCCGACCAGCACGGCCCGGATGCCCAGACCCATGAGGAACAGCCCACCGCCGCCGTAGAGCAGGTAGCGGTACTTCTCCATCTGGGCCCGGTAGCTGTAGATCAGGGCCACCGTGAGCAGGGCCACGAACCCGTAGAACATGTGGAACTGCGGCGCCTTGAGCTTCTGGCCGGCCACCATGCCGACGCCCAGGGCCACCTGCACGAAGATGGCGATCTCCACGGTGATGGTGAACCACCACAGCGCCCGGCCCCGCAGCCACTCCCACCAGTTGGCCCCCAGCGACCACACGCCGGCCAGGCCGTTGCCCACGATCACGAACCACGCGAACGAGCGATGGATCTCGAGCAGCACCGGGTCAGGTCAGTCGTGGGAGACGGGACGGGATGCCGACACCGCAGCGACGGGGGCCGACACCGGGACGGCGGTCAGGCCGGCTGAGCCGACGTCCACTGCTCGCGGGCCTCGGCGTAGGCCTCGGCCGCGGCATCGACCAGATCGGAGATCTCGTCGTCGTTGAACCCGGCCAGGGCCCGGAACTTGCGGGCCAGGTGGATGGGGTTCTCCTCCTCCTCGCCCCGGAAGCCGCCGAAGCTGAACAGCTTGTCCACCGTGCGCTGGAACTCGAGGGCGGCCTGGCGTCGCTCGGGGTCATCGGCGGTGATGCGTCGCAGCCAGTCCGAGCCCATCTTCACGTGGGTGACCTCGTCGGCCAGCATCCAGTCCTCGCAGAAGTACAGGACCGGGTCGTCGACCGCGCCGCCGAAGTCGCGCATGGTGTTGAACACGTCGATGGCCAGACCCTCGAGCGCCCGGTTGACGCCGGCCAGGCGCAGGATGGCATCGCTGTTGCAGGCTGCCTCGAACAGCAGGGTCTGCTCGGCGAACTCGCCGATCTCCGAGCCCATGTGCTCGGTGAGCTTGACCGAGATCTCGACGTGACGGGCCTCGTCCCAGCACTGGCGGGCCATGTCCAGCTTGAGCTCGAAGGGCACGGCGTCGCCTTCGGTGCCGACCGGGAAGTCCCAGCAGGTGCGCCCCGCGCCCTCGAGCGCCTGGATCTCACCCACGAAGATGCCGTGCATGAGCGACCGGGCCGCATCGGGCGCCTCGTAGTACTCGGCGCGGAAGCCCGCGCCGCGGTTGCTCTCGGACAGCTGCACCGCGTTGCGGGGGTCGAGGACCAGGTCCTCGATGCGCATGCGGGCGAAGCGGTCGTCGCGAGCCAGCTCGGTCACGGGCATGTGACGCTTCATGGCCTGGTCCCTCTCAGTCAGGCGATCCGGTGCTGGGGTGCTCCGGCGTGATCCTGCGGGTGTCCAGACTAGCCGGGTGCGGTCACAGGTAGTGGCGACGGCGCATCCAGACCAAGGTCGGGTAGCCCCAGATGGGCGGCAGGTAGGCCGTCATCAGCCGGGCGGTGAGGGTGGCCGCCACCGCGATGGTGTCGGGGATGCCCAGGGCGGTGAACCCGGCGATCAGGCCGGCCTCGATGACACCCATCCCGCCGGGCACCGGGGCGATGCCGCCGAGCAGGGAGGCAATGGTGTTCACCACCAGCAGCTCGGCCAGCGAGGCCGAGGCGCCGTACGCGTGCAGCGCCGCCCCCAGCACCATGGCGAACAGCAGCTGGGCCGCCACCGCGCCCCCGAACAGCCGGATCAGCTTGCCCGGCTGGCCGCTCAGACCCCGCAGGTTGTCACGCGCCGCGTCGACCTGCGGTTTGAGCTTGGCCACCGCCAGTCGGCGGAACCGGGGGACGGCGGTGACGATCCCCACCGCGGCCAGGCCCAGGGCGATGACCCACAGGATCCACGTGTCGGAGCCGCCCGACGAGCTCGATCCGCTGCCGGACGGCTGGCCCAGGTCGAACTGGTACGACCCGCGGGTGAGCAGGAAGGCGGTCACGAACAGGATGGTCTGGGTGATCATGGTGGCCACGGTGACCAGCACGCCCGAGCTGACGGCCACCGACACGGCCAGGCCCTTGCGCTGGAAGTAGCGGATGATGGTGGCGGTGGTGCCCACCGTGCCGGCCACCAGACCGGTGAAGGCGTTGGCGAACTCGAGCCCGAGGGTGGCCCCGAAGGGCAAGGCAGCCGACACCGACCCCTGCACCGACAGGGCCTGGGCCACGTTGGTCAACTGGGCCAGCACGAAGGCGACCAGCACCCACGACCACTGGGCGCTCTGGAGGGTGGCCCACAGGTCGTCCACGCCGGAGAACTGCTGGACGATCAGGATCACGCCCACCAGGGCACCCACACCCATGCCCAGCGACGCCCATGACACCCGGTGGATCTCGGCCAGCGCCGGCTCGTCCACCCCGGCCGCGGCCGCGCCGGCCTTGCGCAGCTCGCCCAGCAGGCCCCTGTGGCGGTGGGCGGCCTCGCGGGTGGCGGGGTCGAGCGCCGCCGGTTGCAGCTGGGTCAGCACCCGGGCCAGGCGCTCGGGCCCGATGACGCGGACGGCGGCGGCCACGGACGGGTCGACCCCGCCGGCCGCCGCCGCGGTGACCAGGGCGTCGGCCAGGTCGCGCTCCAGCCACTCGTCAGGCGCCCCGGATGCACCCCGACGCAGGTCCTTGAGCCCGACCGACCCGGCGACGCCCGACCCGGCGACGCCAGCCGCGGCGGACCCTTCGACGGTGCGGGCGGCGGACCGGGCGGCGTCCGGCGTCGCCACCAGCACGTTGGCGGGGTTGATCGAGCCGTGGGCGATGCGCGCCGCACCCAGTCCCTCCACGGCGTGGAACAGGTCGTCGAGCAGGGGCGCGGTCACCTCGTCGGGTGCCAGGTCGGCCAGCGGACGCCCCGGTGGCGGGTGGGTGACGAGCAGGGCGTCGCCCGAGGCCGGGCTCTCGCCGGCCACCACCACCTGGCTGGCGGGCGTGGTGGTGCCGGCGGCCAGCAGCGTCAGGTAGGCCTCGTGCTCCACCTGCTGGAGGCGGTTCACGGCCAGCCGGGGACCGGCGTCGCGGTACCAGGCGAAGCGCCAGGCCCGGCCCAGGGCCTGGGCATCGCTGGCGTCACGGCCGTACAGCGCGACGTCCACGGGGCGCCCGGCCACGTCGGTGCCGTGGTAGCGGGCCAGCCCCCACTCCTGGTGGGCCAGCAGGCAGACGTGGTCGAGCTCGACGCCCAGGTCGGCCACCTCCTCGACCACGTCGTCGGGGGTGGGCAGGCCGGCCGGGGTGCCCAGGGCCAGGTGGACGGCGGCGGCCACGGCCCAGCCCACCAGCACGCTGGCCAACACGTCGAGGGGCAGGCCGGCGCCGTGGAGCACCGCGGCCACCGCACCGGCGGCCAGCGACGCCCAGACGAGGCGGTGCAGGGCGCGGCTCAGATACGGCAGCACCACGCTGGCCAGGGCCACGGCCGTGGCCACCCGGGCCAGCGGGAAGCCGGTCGACACGCCGGCCAGGTGGGCGTCGGCGGGCCGACCGGCGGCGGTGCCGATGGTGGCGCCCAGCAGACCGCACAGCGCCCAGGTGCCCAGGCCGGCGACGGCGGCGGCGGCGAGGGCCCGTCGACGGCGCGAGAGCAGGGTGAGGGCGACCAGCACGAGGGTGACCCCGAACGACCCCAGGACCCACAGGGCGCTGACCAGCCACTGGAGACCTCGGGGCGGTGGCACCAGGGCGTCAACCACGTGCTCGTCCAGCCTCACGCCCACCCGGATGGCGGCCACCACCAGGGCGAAAGCCACCACGGCCAGCACCAGGCGCACCACGTCGGAGGCCCGACGCCGCACCCGGCCGTCGCCCGGGTTCACGAACACCAGGCTGCGCCAACGCCGCAGGCCGTCGCGGGCCCGCCGGCGGCGCGGGTGGGTGGGCGACGACACCTCCGGTGCCTGGGTCGTGCCGCTCACCGCGCCATCTGAGCACATGGCCGCGGACGCGCCGGGCATGGGCGCGGCAGCCGATCGGGAGCCGGACCAGGCCCGGGATCAACAGTGGACAAATCATTTGCACACGAATAGGTTGTCCAGCAATGATCTCGGCGAACGACCCGCGGCGCCTCGACCCGGGCGAGGGCGCCTCTCTCGGGCGACTCCTGGCCCTGACGGCCAAGGCCTCGCGGAGCTGTTCGACGCCCGGCTGGCCAAGGCGGGGAGCAGCCTGCCCACCTGGATCGTGCTGTCCCAGGCCATCGACAGCCCGGTCAGCCCCAGCCAATCCGAGCTGGCCGCCCGCATGGGCATCGGCGGCGCCACCCTGGTGCGCCACCTCGACCGGCTCGAGGCCGACGGCCTGGTCGTGCGCCGCGGCGACCCCGACGACCGCCGCGTCACCCGGGTGGACATCACCCCGGCCGGTCGCAGGCGCCACCGCCAGCTGGCCGCGGTGGCCGACGCCTACGACCGTGAGGTTCGGGCCCTGATGAGCGATGAGGAGGCCGAGACCTTCCGATCCGTGCTGGGCCGGCTCAACCGCCATGCCCGATCCGCTCCCGGCCGCAGCACACTGGGCCGGACCGCCGCCCGCGCCCCCAAACCGACCAAGACCCACCCCACCGACGACGAAACGGATGTGGCATGAGCAGTCCGACCCAGATCGACCCCGGGGGCGCGCCCGGCGCCGCACCCCCACCCACCGAGACGCCGCGGATGCCCGACGAGGTGATCCGCACCGAGGCCCTGACCAAGGTGTACCCGGGCGACATCCGGGCCGTGGACGGGCTCGACCTGAGCGTGGGCCGCGGTGAGATCTTCGGCCTGCTCGGACCCAACGGCGCGGGTAAGACCACCACCGCCGGCATGCTCACCACCCGGGTCATCCCCACCAGCGGGCATGCCCTGGTCGGCGGGGTCGACGTGGTGTCCCACCCGGCGCTGGCCAAGCGCCTCATCGGCGTGGTCCCCCAGTCGAACACCCTCGACCGCTCCCTCAGCGTCTGGAACAACCTGTACTTCCACGGCCGCTTCTTCGGGATGACCAGCAAGGACGCCAAGGCCAAGACCCAGCAGCTGCTCGAGCAGTTCCGCCTCATCGAGCGGGCCAAGGCCCCGGTGCTGGCCCTGTCGGGCGGCATGGCGCAGCGGCTCATGGTGGCCCGGGCCGTCATGCACAACCCGTCCATCCTGTTCCTGGACGAGCCCACCGCCGGCCTCGACCCGCAGAGCCGCATCGCCCTGTGGGAGATCCTGGGCGAGCTGCACGGCGACGGCCAGACCATCCTGCTGACCACCCACTACATGGAAGAGGCCGACGAGCTCTGCAACCGCCTCGCCATCGTCGACCACGGCAAGATGCTGGCCCTGGGCACCCCCCGCCAGCTGAAGGACTCGGTCGGCATCGACACCTCGGTGCTGGTGACCGTGGCCGGCGATCCCCAGCCGGTGGCCGACATGCTCGAGGCCGAGGTGCCCGGCGCCACCGGGGCCCACGTGGTCGAAGGCAAGGTCAACCTGGGCGTGAAGGGAGCCACCGGCGTGCTGCCGGCCGTGGTCACGCTGGCCGAGAAGCACGGCTTCGTGGTCACCGACCTGTCGGCCACCGAACCCACCCTCGAGACCGTCTTCATCCAGCTGACCGGGAAGGACCTGCGCGAATGACCACCCTCGACGTCTCCGCTCCAGTGGCCGGCGCACCCGCCGCGCCCCTGACCCACGCCACGGGTTGGTCGGCCTTCAAGGCGCTGCTCACCCGCGACGCCTACGTGTTGGCCCACAACCTCAAGGAGTTCCTGCCCCGCACGCTCATCCAGCCGTTCCTGCTGGTGTTCGTGTTCACCTACGTGCTGCCCAAGATCGGCCTGGGCATCGGTGGAGGTGGTCCGCTGCCGACGGCAGCCACCTTCCTGCCCCCCGCCGCCGTCCTGAAGCAGATGCCGGCACCGGTGGCGGCGGCGCTGATCGCCGGCGCCAAGGCCCATGCGGCGGCGGCCGCCGTCGCCGCATCCAAGGCGTCCGCGGCCTACTCGGCGTCGCTGATCGCCGGCGTCATCGGCTCGGTCATCCTGTTCCAGGGCATCCAGGCCGTGGCCCTGCCCCTGGTGCAGGAGTTCGGCTACACCCGCGAGATCGAGGACCGGGTCCTGGCCCCGCTGCCGGTCGAGCTGGTGGCGGGCGAGAAGATCGTCTCCGGCGCCCTGCAGTGCATGATCGCCGCCCTGCTGGTCTTCCCCATCGCCGCCGTGGTGCCGGCCACCCCCATCCACCTGCACTACACGTGGTGGGTGCTGTTGACCATCCTGCCCCTGGCCTGCCTGATGGCCTCGACGCTGGGCCTGACCTTCGGGACGATCTTCGACCCCCGCACGGTGCCCATGCTCTTCGGCGTGATCGTGGTGCCCATCACCTTCCTGGGCTGCATCTACTACCCCTGGTCGCGGCTCAGCGCCATCCCATGGCTGAAGGTGGTGTCGCTGGCCAACCCGCTCGTGTACATCAGCGAGGGGTTCCGGGCCGCGCTGACCAACGCCCCCCACATGAGCCTGTTCGCCATCTACCCGGTGATGGTCGGCTTCGTCCTGCTGCTGGGCTGGCGAGGCATCGCCGGCTTCAAGAAGCGCGTCATCGCCTGAGCTGACACCCCGACCTCACCTCTGCTCGACCCGAGCGGCGGCAACCACTTGCGGTAGGCGCATGTGGTTGCCGCCGCTTGGCGTCGTGGTGGGCCGCGTTCAGGCCGGGTCGGCGCCCGCGTCGACCAGGCCGGTGGTCGGGGTCCAGGCCAGCTCGCCGGTGGCGGCCAGCTCGCGCAGGGCGGGCACCGGGTCGGCATCGGTGAACAACCCGTCGGTCCCCTCGTAGGAACCGTCTCGCCCGGTCGGGTCGACCACCCACCAGCTCGCCTCCAAGGCGATGCCGTTGGGATCGGTGAAGTAGATCGAGCGCATGATCTGGTGGTCGACCACCTCGGTGACCTCGACGTCATAGATCCGCAGCCTCGCCTGCAGGTCGACCAGGGCCTGCTCGTCGGGCAGGTTGAACGACAGGTGGTCGAACTGGGCCGGGAAGGTGGGCGGGATGCCGGCCGGCTTGGCGATCGACTCGGTGTCCACCTCCGAGCCGCTCCACTCGAAGAAGGCCAGGGTGTTCTGCGCCCCGATCTCGAAGAAGTAGTGGCGCATGGGGCCCGCCGACAGGCTGGCCACCACCCGCATGCCCAGCACGCCGTGGTAGAAGCGCACCGTGGCGTCCATGTCGGGGGTGACCAGCGCCAGGTGGTTGACCCCGCGCCAGCGTGGCTGATCGTCGGTCATGGCCTCAGGGTAGACCCGACGCCTGCTCCACCCCCGAGAAACCGGGCGGGGAAATGCACGATCTCGCTCAGCCAAAGATGCCCGATTCGCTCCGCCTTCGGGAAACTGAGCGTGGGAATGCGCGAAAGCCCACAGCCAAAGATGCCCAATTTCCCGGGGGGTCAGATGGAGCCGGCGGGGATCGTGCCCATGCGGCCGGCCTGGAAGTCCTCGAAGGCCTGCTGCAGCTCGGCCCGGGTGTTCATCACGAACGGCCCGTAGGTGGCCACCGGCTCGCCGATGGGGCGTCCGCCGAGCACCAGCACCTCGAGGTCGGGGGTGCGGCTGTCCTGGTTGGCGTCGGCTGACAGCACCAGGGTGTCGCCAGGGCCGAACACGGCCAGCTGCCCGGTGCGCACCGGCGCCTGGTCGGCTCCGACCGTGCCCCGGCCGGCCAGGACGTAGGCCAGGGCGTTGAAGCCCGGGTCCCAGGGCAGCTCGAAGCGAGCGCCGGGGCGGATCGTCACGTGGGCCATGGCGATGGGGGTGTAGGTGATGCCCGGGCCGGCGTGTCCGGCCACCTCACCGGCGATGACCCGGGCCATGGCCCCACCGTCGGGCGATCGCAGCAGGCTCACGTCGGCGGCGCGGATGTCCTGGTACCGAGGATCGACCCACTTCTGGGCAGCGGGCAGGTTGACCCACAGCTGGATGCCGTGGAACAGGCCCCCGGCCGCCACCATCGCCTCGGGCGGGCGCTCGATGTGCAGGATGCCCCCACCGGCCGTCATCCACTGGGTGTCGCCGTTGGTGATCAGCCCGCCGCCGCCGGCCGAGTCACGGTGCTGGAAGGTGCCGTCGATGATGTAGGTCACGGTCTCGAAGCCGCGGTGGGGGTGCCACGAGGTGCCCTTGGGCTCACCCGGGGCGTACTCGACCTCGCCCATCTGGTCCATGTGCACGAAGGGGTCGAGGTCGGACAGGCTCACCCCGGCGAAGGCGCGACGAACGGGGAACCCGTCGCCCTCGAAGGCCGAAGGGGCCGTGGTCACCGACACCACCGCTCGGGGTCGAGCATCGACCGCGACGTCGACCGCAGGCAGGGTGAGGACGTTGTCGACGGACACAGCAGGCATCGGGCCACCTCCAGGGGCGCTGGACACCGTGTACAACACTAGTTGAAGCTGAAACTATTCCTGGCTCACCGGGCATTGCCGGAGGCGGACAGGCGGCAGTTGTCGACGTCGGGAGTCCGAGTGGGTCCGCCGGCCACCGAGATGTCGCGGATCAGGCAATCGGCCAGGACATGGTCCCGGTGGCCGTCCCACCAGACCTGGACCAGGCGAACCTCGACCCGGACGATTGGCTCTTGGTGCGCGTACACCGAGGTGGCCGGAGTACCGGGCACGACCGGGGGCGCGCCCGAGCCGATCTCGTCGAGCGCGTGGAACGGCCAGCCGGACTGCGAGGAGCGGAAGCGGGACCTCACCAGCTCGTCGAAGCGGGCGGCCGCCCCCGGGTCGGAGCGGGAGCGGCCGAAGCGGGCCTGCACCGCGGCCACCTGGGCGGGCCTCGTGACCCGGGCGAGCGCGTCGGCCAGTGCCGGCGACACGGTCGCGCCCCAGGCGTAGGTGTCGACCGTCGGGGCGGTCGAGAGGTAGGAGAGGAAGTTGTGAGCGAAGAGCACGTCGTAGGGGGCCATGTCGGCGGGATCGACGCGATACCGGGTGCCGCTGCGGCCCACCGCCACCAACTGATACGAGAAGGAGTACGACGTGTCCAGCCAGGCCAAGCGGTAGGTGCCGAACAACCAGGGCGACAGGAAGGCGAACAGCAGCGTCCAGGCCACCAACGCAGGTCGGGCCCGGCCGAAGGCCCGACCACCCAGCGCCACGTAGATCCACAGCGCCACCAGCAGCAGCCCCCACGTGAACAGGAAGTTGATGCCCGTGGTCAGGTAGATGAACACGTGCAGGCCGAACAGCGCAGGCAGGACTACCAGGGCCACCCGCCGGCCAGCCAGCAGCGCGAGCGAGCCGAGCTCGACGACCAGCGTCGCCGCGATCAGCACATACCGCAGCCGACCCAGGATGTCGATGACGGTGTGGGCCAGAGATCCGGGGAGCCAGCCTCCGATGTGGGTGCCCACGGCCAGGTAGGACAGGTTCTCCCGCCACGGCCACCCCAGCAGCACCTTGGCCGATCCGGCCGATAGGTAGGCGCAGACGAGCAGGATGCAGGCGCCGGTGAAGAAGCACCTCATGGTGCGGACCGAGCGGCCGCCACCCAGCACCACGAGGATCCCAAACAGGTACAAGGCGTTCAACAGCAGGTCGCGATGCGTCCAGGTGAACCCGCCCACCGGGTAGGTGAATTGGGCGTTGGTGGCCACCACGAAGACCGAGAACAAGATGACCGAGGCCGGCCTGATCCAGATGAGGGCCAGCAGGGTCAACACGATCAGGCGATCGATCAGGTAGGTCTGACCGAAGAAGTAGTTCGGGGAGTAGAGGCCGGCGGTGGCCGCCAGACTCAGGGCCACGGCCATCACCACCCAGCGGATGCGCCGACCGTCATACAGCTCGTCCCAGCGCAGGTGGCGACGCACGACCAGACACCCGAACCCGATGGCCAGAGTGACCGCGGCCTTGGAGTGGGTGGCCAGCATGCCGATGAGCACGCTGGGATGCTCGAACGCGGGGGCCGCCGGCGTGCCCACCTTGTGCACGAACCGCGACGTCACCCCCGCGGCTACCAGGAGGGCGACGGTGACGAAGGTGTCGGCGGCCGGGGTGGTCCCGATCGACCGGCGCACGAAGCCGAGCCGGCCGCCGGCCCGTGTCGAGGTGAGCGTGGCAACTGTCCCGTCAGCTGCACCCGCCGACCCGGCAGTGGACGACGGCTCCTCCTCCGGGTCGTCGCGGAGGATCCGGTGGCGTTGCGACGCCACCTGTCGGTACCCGGCGGCGGACACCGAGCGCACACCCGGCCAGTCGAGGACCCGACCCAGCCACGCCCAGACTGGACCCATGTCGAGCAGCGACCGGGCGATGGCCTCGTGTCCGCGACTGGTCCGCTCCCCGTCCAACCACAAGGCGACGTCGGCCGTGTCGGGGTCGACCAGGCCTCGGGCCGCAGCCTCGTCCACGCTCATGGTCGATCCCGTCCGCAGGTGCCGCCCGGCCCAGGACGCGAAGTCCCGACACAGGGGGCTCTGGTCGTGGACCAGTACCGCCGAGCTCGACGCGTGATCGGTCATCCTCTCCCCCTTCCGGGAGCCGCACCGGGCCCCAGGTGACACTCAGCCCTGTGCGTGAGGCACGTGTGACAGGGCCGAGCTCGCCGCGTGGTATCCGCACATGCCGTGGACCCCGGCCCCGGGAGGCGTGGCCGCCGAGCACAGGTAGACCCCGGGCACGCCGGTGGTGTACGGATCGCTTGTGGCGCGGGGCCGGAACAGCATCTGTCGCAGCGAGTTGGTCCCGACGCCGATGTCGCCGCCCACGTAGTTCGCGTTGGACTCGGCCAGCTCGGCCGGCGACCGGGTGGCGGTGGCCACCACCCGGTCGTGGAAGCCTGGAGCGAAACGTTCGATCTGGGCCACCAACTGGCGCGACGCATCCCCCGCATAGCTCCGAGGCACGTGCGCGTAGGCCCACACCGGGTGCACGTCACCGGCGGATCGTCCCGGGTCGGCCAGGTACTGCTGGCCGACCAGCACGAAGGGGCGATCGGGCATGCGGCCCTGATCGACCGCCCGTTCGGCCCACTCGATCTCCTCGAAGGAACCGCCCAGGTGTACGGTCCCGGCGCGTCTGCTCTCCTCGCTCGACCACGGCACACCACCTTCGACGGCGAAGTCCATCTTGTAGACGCCCGGGCCGTAACGATAGGTGCGATAGGCGCGAGCCACCCGAGTGGGGAGTCGGTCACCCAGGATGGCTAGCGCGGCCTTGGGCGAGGTGTCCAGCATGACCACGTCGGCCGGCGGCAGATCGCGCCACGACGTGATCGGCTGGTCCACCTCGATCGCTCCGCCGAGCTCACCGAGGACATGAGCCAGGGCGCTGGTGATGGCCCGCGAACCGCCTCGGGCCACCGGCCATCCGTGGACGTGGCCGGTGGCCGCCAACATCAGGCCGATCGCCGAGGCACCCGCCACCCCCAGCGGGCGCAGGCTGTGGGCAGCCAGGCCGGCAATCAGCGCCCGGGTGCCCGGTTCGCGGAACCGGCGCGCCAGAACGGTGGCCGGAAGCAGAGCCAACGCCCCGAACTGGGCGTAGGTCAGCGGATCTCGGGGCCGGTGCAGGGGTGGTCCGAACAGGTCCTCGACCAGGTCGTCGAGGTGGTGGACCGGCCGGTCGAACAGCCGATGCCATCGCCCGGCATCGGCGCCCAGCGACTCGGCCGTGGCCGCCAGGGAGGTGTGGAGCGTCGCGGCCGGGCCCGAGTCGATCGGGTGCGCCAGGTCCACCTCGGGTCGGAGCCACTCGAGCCCGTGGCGGTCGAGGGCGAGGTCCCGGAAGGCCGGGGACGCAGCGCCGGTCGGGTGGAAGGCCGAACAGTGGTCGCTGAGCACCCCCGGCACGGTCAGCTCGCTGGATCGGGTCCCACCGCCGATGGTGGACGACGCCTCCAGCACCGTGACCTCCAGGCCGGCGCGGGCCAACGTGGCTGCCGCCGTCAGCCCGTTGGGCCCCGACCCGACCACCACGGCTCGCGGCATGGCTCGGGACCCTACCATCGCGCCCGTCCCGGCCCGCAGACAGCAGAATCTGTCCGGGGGTGCAGTTCGCATCACCCATGCGCCCGGCGCCCGCCGGGACCGCAGGAGGGAGCACCATGCTGGCCTACGACTACCCGCTGCTCGGCGTGTTCTGGAGCCTGTTCATGTTCTCGATCTTCGTGCTGTGGATCTTCACCGTGATCTGGGTGTTCATCGACAACTTCCGCCGGCACGACCACCACGGCCTGGCCAAGGCCGCCTGGGCCCTCGTCATCCTGATCGCCCCGCTGCATCGGGCGTGCTGATCTACATCCTGGCCCGTCCCCAGCAGCTGGAGATCGTGGCCGCCTGAGGCCCCCGGCCACCGCCGCGCCAACCCCGCGCCGACGACTGGCCGACACGTTCAGAAGATCGACTCGAGCAGATCCCGGGCGTCCTGCTCGCTGACCGGCCGCGGGTCGGCCCGCACCGACGGGCTGGACTGGCTGAGCCGGGCCACCGCGTCGAGGTCCTCGTCGGTCATGCCCACCTCGGACAGCGAGGTGTCCAGCCCGAGTCGTGCCACCAGGGCGCCGACGGCGTCGGCGGCGTCGTCGACGCCCAGGGCGTGGGCCATGGCCGCCATGGCCTCGGGGACGGCGTCGGCGTTGTAGCGCATGGCCGCCTCCAGGATGAGGGCGTTGGCCAGGCCGTGGGGGATGCCGGTGCGTCCGCCCACCAGCTGGGCCAGGCCGTGGTGGACGCCCATGGACGCGTTCTGGAGGCAGCGGCCGGCCAGGATCGATCCGCTCAACATGTCGGCGCGGGCCTGGCGGTCGTCCGGCTGGTCGACCACCCGCGGCAGGGCGTCGGCGATGCGGGCCATGCCGGCCAGGGCCACGGCCTCGGCCTCGGGGGTGCGGGCGGGCGACCAGGCCGCCTCCACGCAGTGGGCCAAGGCGTTCATCCCGGTCTCGGCGCTGATGCGAGCGGGCAGGGACAGGGTCAGGCCCGGGTCGTAGAAGGCGGCCAGGGGCACGACGGTCGGGCCGCCGGCGCCGCTCTTGGCCCGGGTGTTGGGGTCGGTCATCCCGAAGAACCCGGTCAGCTCGGCACCCGAGTAGCCGGTGGGGATGGCCACGTGGGGCAGGGCCGGCCGATCGGCGAAGGAGGCACCGGGGGTGCCCTGCTCCTGCTCGCTGAAGAAGCACACGGCCTTGGCCGTGTCGGCGCACGACCCCCCGCCGAAGGACACCACGCCGTCGATGCCGTCGCGTCGGGCCTGGCGCAGAGCGTCCTGCACGGTGGGGGTGGGCACGTGCGAGATCACCCCGGCGAAGGTCGAGGCCAACACGCGTCCCATGGCCCGCTCCACCTGGGCACCCTCGCCGGACTGGGATCGCCCGGCGGTGGTGACCAGCATCGCCCGACGCACCCCGATGGCGCGGAACAGGTCGCCCAGACCGTGCAGGGCACCGTCGCCGAAGCGCAGCTGCTGGGTGGGCGAGGTGTGGACCCAGGCCCCCGGCGCGTCGCCGGCCATCAGCGCACCTCCGTGACGGCCCGCGCCCCCAGCTCCACCAGGCGCAGGTGGCGGCCGTGGGTCTCCATGGTGGTGATCGAGCAGTTGTCGAGGGCCACGGCCATGACCCGGTCGTCGCCCGAGGCCCAGCCGACCACGGCGTTGATGGCCACGAAGTGGCTGACCACCACCGTGTCGACGTCGAGCTCGAGCACCGCGGCCACCAGCTGGTCGCGCCAGGCCTGGAGCTGGGGGCCCAGGTCGGCCCAGGTCCCCGCCATGGCCTGGCTGAGCCAGGCCGCCCGGGAGGCCAGGTCGTCGGTGGGCGTGGGGATCTCGGCCACCCGCGGCTCGAGGCGCGCCCGGTCCCCCCAGACCGCCTCCAGGGCGGCGGCCGTCTGACGGGTGCGCTGGAGCGGGCTCGACACCAGCGGGAGCGGACCGAGCGGGGCCAGGTGCTCGGCCATGGCCCGGGCCTGGGCCCGACCCGCGTCGTCGAGCCCAGGATCGGCGGCATCGCCGAACCCGGCGGCGGCATGGCCGTGTCGCACCAGGCGGATGCGGGCCATCAGCGCCACCCCCTCGTCGCCCCCACTGTGGTCAGGAGGCGCTGTCGACCCGGTCGAGCCCGGCGAACAGGTCGTCGCCGAACGGCTCGTCGGCGACCCGGGAGCCACCGTCGGCGATGAACCACTCGGTGCCGAACGCCATGGTGAACGACTCCATGGGCATGGCCAGGAAGAAGGCGTCGGGGCCGATCTGGCTCTGGTGGCACTGCATCGAGCGGCGCTTGTGGTCGACGTACCCGCTCACGTCGATGGCGTGGGTGATGATCGCCTCGGGCGAGCCCATGTCGGTGTCCTCGTCGATGCCGGGGCCGCGGCCCTCCTCCTCGAGCTGGGCGAACTCGTCGGCGCGCTCGCGGATGCTCCGCAGGATGGCGTCGCGGTTCATCGTCGACTGGAACACGAACGGGACGCCGGCCAGCTCCCCGGCCCGGCGGCCCACCCGGTGGACCTGGATGTGGTCCGGGTGGCCGTAGTTGCCGTGGTCGTCGTAGATGGTGAGCACGTCGCACCCGGCGTCTCGCAGGATGGCTGCCAACCGCTCGGCGGCCTTGTCGACGTCGGCCTGCCAGAAGGCACGGGGGTCGTCGTTGGTCGGCTCGCCCATCATCCCCGAGTCGCGGTAGCCCAGGAACTCGACCCGCGACGCACCCAGCACGGCGGCCGACTGCTGGGTCTCGGCCACCCGACGGGTCCACAGCTCTTCGCCCTCGGCCAGCACCCCCTCCACCGGCTCGCCCAGCTCGCCGCGGGTGGCCACCACCAGCGTCACGTCGTGGCCGCTCGCCGCCGCCTTGGCCATGGTGCCGGCCGTGGCGATGGATTCGTCGTCGGGATGGGCGTGGAAGCACACCATCGATGCCATCCGCCGAAGGCTACCGGGACGGCCTCAGAAGGCGCCGCAAGAGGCTCGCCCGACCGAAGGGCCAAGCAATCAGGCAATCGCGCCGGTCTCGCGGAGCTTGGCGATGCGGGCGGCGTCGAACCCCCACTCCCCCAGCACCTCGTCGGTGTGCTGGCCGGCGTGGGCCGGCGGCCGCTGGATCTCACCCGGGGTGCGGTCGAAGCGCGGCGCGGGCGACGGCTGCACGATGCCCTGGCGCTCCGTGAAGGTGCCCCGGTGCACGTTGTGGGGGTGCTGCGGGGCCTCGGTCATGCTCAGCACCGGCGCGAAGCACACGTCGGAGCCCTCCATCAGCGCGCACCACTCGTCGCGGGTCTTGGTCTTGAACACCTCGACCAGCCGATCCTTCATGGCTGGCCACTGGGCCCGGTCGTTCTGATCGGGCAGGGTGTCGTCGGCGGCCAGGCCGGTGAGGTCGAGCAGCTCGGCGTAGAACTGGCGCTCGATGGAGCCGATGGACACGAACTTGGCGTCCTTGGTCTCGTACACGTCGTAGTAGTGGGCGCCCGTGTCGAGCATGTTGGTGCCCCGCTCGTCGCCCCAGATGCCCATGGCCCGGAAGGCGTGGAACATGGTCATGAGCACGGCGGCCCCGTCGACCATGGCCGCGTCCACCACCTGCCCCTGGCCGGAGCTGGCCCGCTCGAGCAGGGCGCACACCACGCCGAAGGCCAGCAGCATGCCACCGCCGCCGAAGTCGCCCACCAGGTTGAGCGGGGGGAGGGGCTTCTCGCCGGCCCGCCCGATCGAGTCGAGGGCGCCGGCCAGGGCGATGTAGTTGATGTCGTGGCCGGCGGTCAGGGCGTAGGGACCGTCCTGGCCCCACCCGGTCATGCGGCCGAACACCAGGCGCGGGTTGCGGGCCAGGCAGACCTCGGGACCGAACCCGAGCCGCTCGGCCACCCCGGGCCGGAACCCCTCGATCAGGGCGTCAGCCGACTCGACCAGCGAGAGCAGGGCTTCGACCCCGTCGGGGTTCTTCAGGTCGAACCCCACCGAGCGCCGACCGCGGTTCAACACGTCGGCCGGTGGCGCCTCGGGGTCGCCCCCGCGGACCGACCCGGCCCGGTCGACCCGGATCACCTCGGCGCCCATGTCGGACAGCATCATGGCCGCGAAGGGCCCGGGCCCGATCCCGGCGATCTCGAGGATGCGCACGCCGTGCAGCGGTCCGCTGGCCATGGTCATGCCTCCACGGCCGAGCGGGCAGCCAGGTCGGTGATGGCCGAGATGACCTGCGGCCAGAGCACGACGGGCAGGTCGTGGCCCATCTCGTCGAGCATGAGCAGCTCGGCGTGGGGCAGCACCTCGGCGGTGCGCTCACCGCCCGACGGCGTGACCAGTGGGTCCTCGGTGCCGTGGATGACCAGCGCCGGCTTGTCGAAGTGGCGCAGGTCCTCGGACCGGCTGGGCGAGGCCAGGATGGCCACCAGCTGGTGGCCCACCCCGACCGGGTGGAAGTTGCGGTCGTAGGCCCGAGCCGCGGCGTCGGCGGCGCGGGCCGCGTCGAAGTGCTCACGACTGCCGATGGCCCGGCTGCCCTCGACCGACTGGGCGATGTAGCTGTCGCGGTCGGCCGCCGGCGGCGCCATGAGCACCCCCAGCACCTCGGGCGAGGGCTGGCCCACGTCGGGATCGCCCGTGGTGGACATGATCGAGGTCAGGGTGAGCACCCGGTCGGGCGCGGCGATGGCCACGCTCTGGGCGATCATCCCGCCCATCGAGGCGCCGACCACGTGGGCCGACTCGATGCCGAGGGCGTCGAGCACGCCGAGGGCGTCGCCAGCCATGTCGGCCAACAGGTAGGGCGCGTCGGCCTCGCCACCGCTCAGGACGGTGGTGAGCACGGCCGCCACGTCCACCTCGGGGTCGACCGCGATCTTGGTGGACAGGCCCACGTCGCGGTTGTCGAAGCGGATGACGTGGAAGCCGCGGTCGACCAGACCGAGGCAGAACTCGTCGTCCCAGGCGATCATCTGGGCGCCGAGGCCCATGATCAGCAGCAGGGCCGGGTCGGCGGGGTCGCCCATCGACTCGTACTCGAGGTCGATGCCGTTCACATGGGTGCGCATCCGCCCATGCTCGCCACTCTTGACCGCTCGGTCAAGGTCGAGCCGGCGGGCTCGGGCGCCGACAGCCGCGGCACTAGGTTGGCCGCGGTGGCCGAGCCTTCGCCTGCTGAGCGCGCCGCGGCCGCGGCCGCGTGGGACCCGTCGGGCCCCTACCGGGTCGACCCGCTCAGCGGTGACGTCGTGCGGGTGGTGGCCTCGCGCCAGCACCGACCCAACCTGCCGGCGGGCGGTGACGGTGGGTGCCCGTTCTGCCCGGGCGGCACCGAGGCGCCTGAGAGCTACGTGGTGCACTGGTTCCCCAACCGGTGGCCGTCGCTGCCCGGCGACGTCTGCGAGGTGGTGCTCTACTCCCCGGACCACCAGGCGTCGTTCGCATCGCTCGACCTCGACCAGGCCACGGCGGTGGTCGACCTGTGGGCGGCGCGCACCACCGCCCTCGGCAGCCGGGACGACATCGCCTACGTGCTCGTGTTCGAGAACCGGGGCGCGGCGGTGGGGGCCACCATCGACCACCCCCACGGCCAGATCTACGGGTACGACGTGGTGCCGCCCCGGGCCCGCCACGAGCTGGAGCGGGCGTCGGGCGCCGCCGCCCTCGGCGCCGCCGCCCTGGGCCCCGACGCCCCCGGTGACCGGCTGGTGGCGCGCTCGGGGGCCTGGCGCGCCTGGGTGCCGTGGGCCGCGGGGTGGCCCTACGCGCTCGGTGGTCGCCCCCGAGACCCCCGTCCCCGACCTGCCGTCGCTGGACCCGGCCGGTCGCCGGGCGCTGGCCCAGGTCCTGGGCGAGGCGTTGGGTCGCCTCGACCGGCTGTTCGCCGAGCCGATGCCCTACATGATGTGGTTCCACCAGCGGCCCTTCGACGGCCAGCGCTGGCCCGGAGCCTGGCTGCATGCCCACGTGGCTCCCCTGCTGCGAGCCCCAGCCACGCCTCGGTTCGTGGCCAGCGGCGAGCTGGGGGGCGGCATCCTGATCAACCCGGTCGACCCCGACCAGGCCGCCGCCGCCTTGCGGGACGCGTGAGGTGACCGATCCCCAGCGGCGCGCCGACGCCCGCGTGGTGGTGCGCGCCCCCGGGCGGGTGAACCTCATGGGCGACCACACCGACTACGTGGGCGGGCTGGCCCTGCCCATGGCCATCGATCTGGCCACCACCGTGGTGGGACGCCGGATGCCCGGACGGGTGCACCTGACCTCCGATGGCTTCGCCGGCACGGTCGAGCTCGACCAGGCCGCCGACGGATCGTGGCCCCCGACCGCGGCCGCCACCGCCGGTGCCACCGCCCCGTCGGCCGAGCCCGGCTGGGGTCGCTACGTGGCCGCCGTGGTGGCGGAGCTGGTCCCGGCCCACGGGTTCGAGGGGGTGGTGTCCACCACGTTGCCGGTCGGGGCCGGGCTGTCGTCGAGCGCTGCGCTGGAGGTGGCCGTGGCCCTGGCCCTGGTCGGGGATCAGCCGGCGGAGGCGTCCGCCGGCCAGCCGGTCGGCGCGGCCGGGGACGATCCGACCGGCACCTCCCGGGACACGCGGCTGAGGCCGTTCGGGGCCGCGGGTTGGTCGCCGCTGGCCCTGGCTCAGGCCTGCCAGCGGGCCGAGCACCGGGCCTCGGGTGTCCCATGCGGGCTGATGGACCAGCTCACGGCCGTGGCCGGGGTGGCCGGTCACGCGCTGCTGGTCGACTTCACCACCCTGGAGGCCGACCCCGTGCCCGTCCCCGAGGAGGCCACGATCGTGGTGGTGCACTCGGGGCAGTCCCGCCGGCTGGAGGACTCGGCCTACGGGGTACGGCGCCAGGAGGTGGAGGCGGCCCAGCGCCAGATCGGCCCGTTGCGCCAGGCGACCCTGGCCGACGTGGCCACGGTGACCGACCCGGCGGCCCGAGCCCGGGCTCGCCACGTGGTCACCGAGAACGCCCGGGTGGGCGCATTCGCCGCCGCCCTGCGCCAACACGACCTGACCACCGCCGGCACCATCATGGGCGAGTCCCACGTCAGCAACCGCGACGACTTCGAGGCGTCCACCCCGGTGGTGGACGATCTGGTGGACCGGCTGGGCCGGACGCCAGGGGTGCACGGCGTCCGTCTCGTCGGGGGCGGGTTCGGCGGCTGCGTGGTGGCCCTCACCGAGCCCGGCGCACTGGACGAGGGCTGGACGGTGCGCCCGAGCGCCGGCGCGTCGATCTCTCCCGGCTGAGCAGGCGCGCCCTCGGCGCGCCCCCCACAGATCGGCGCGCCGATGGGCGCCCGTTTGCCGGCCCCGATCCGGCCGCGGTCCAGGGGCGTGGGTACGCTGCCGCGGTGGCTGACGCCGACACCGTGACCGTGGAGCGGTTCATCCCCGCCCCGCCCGAGGCCATCTTCGACCTGATCGTGGACCCGACCCGACACCGCGACATCGACGGGTCGGGGTCGGTGCGCCAGGCCAAGGGGCCGTCCCGACGTCTGGAGCTGGGCGATCGCTTCGGCATGTCCATGAAGATCGGCGTGCCCTACTCGATGGTCAGCACCGTCATCGAGCTGGAGGAGAACCGCCGGCTGGCCTGGCAGACCCGGGGCCCGACCCCGATCGGCCAGCACGTCGCCGGGCGGATCTGGCGCTACGAGCTGGAGCCGACCGAGGGCGGCACCCTGGTCCGCGAGACGTGGGACATCACCCACGAGTCGGCGCTGACCAGGCCCTTCGCCCGCATGGGCGCCGACCACGCTCGCACCAGCATGGCCGCCACCCTGGCCCGCATCGAGGAGCTC
This sequence comes from uncultured Microthrixaceae bacterium, assembly GCA_963785815.1. GTDB lineage: Bacteria > Actinomycetota > Acidimicrobiia > Acidimicrobiales > Acidimicrobilacustridaceae > UBA4742. The sequence goes on along the minus strand of CAWAWN010000003.1, from coordinate 615,015 downwards.
GTCACCGGCTCGACCCCGGCGGGCTGACCGGCGTCGGAAGGCGCCGGCCGCCAGGCCGGAGCCGCTGGACTCGTGACACCTGGATGCCGAAGGCGCCCGCAGGGAGGCTTGCCCGACCGGAGGGCTAGGAGAGTCGCGCCGACAGGCGGGCCAGGGCTGCGGGGGTGCGCGCCCCCCACCAGAACAGGTCCTGGCCGTCCACCAGCTCGACCGGTGCGACCCGGGCCAGCTCGTCGACGTGGCGTGCCCCGAAGGGGTAGGGCTCGCTGGGGGCCACGACCAGATCGGGGTGCCGGGCGGCGGCCTGGTCCAGGGTGGTGGTCGGGTAGCGCTCGGGCGCGTCGGCGAACACGTTGGCGATGCCCACCGCCTCGAGCAGGGACGAGCCGTAGCACCCGCCCCCGATGGTCATCCACGGCCGGCGCCAGATGGGGATGAAGGCGCTCGGCGCGTCGGCCGCCGTCGTGGTCGGGCGGTGGCCCGCCGACCGGTCGGGCCAGGGGTCGGGTGGGGGCGCCCCCACCGCCGCGGCCAGGTCCACCAGCGCGGGGAACACGTCGGCCAGCGAGTCGATGCGCACCACGTGCACGGCCAGGCCGGCCCGGGTGAGGGCCTCGGCGTCGGCCAGTCGGTTCTCCTCCTCGCACATGACCACCACGTCGGGGGCCAGGGCTACCACCGCGTCCAGGTCGGGATCCTTGGTGCCCCCCACCTGCGGGTAGCCCGGCTGCTCGCAGAACCGGGTCACCGCCACCGGCTCGAGCCCCCACCCCAGCAGGGTCTCGGTGGCCGAGGGGACCAGGCTGACCACGCGTCGGCTGGACACCTCTGTGCTCAGAGCTGGTCGAGCAGCTGGGCCTTCTTGGCCTCGAACTCGGCGTCGGTGATGGCGCCCTGGGTGTGCAAGCGGTGCAGGTCGGCGATGCGCTCGGCCACCGATCCGGCCGGCGGCGCGGCCGGATCGGGCGGGGCCGTGGGCGTCGACGCAGCCGGTGCGGGAGCGGTGGGCGGCGGGACGGGCAGGACCGCCGCCGGCGGGGCCGGTTGTGCCGGCGGGGTGCTCTGGGCCTGCGTGATCTGCTGGCCGATGCGGTCGTAGCCCCGGTTCTCGAGCGCCTCCATCTGGGAGTAGATCTCGTGCTGGACCCGCTCGGGTCGGCGGATGTCGTCGAACACCTCGGCCCCGGTCTTGGACGCCGACTCGATCTTGAGGTCGCCGAGCCCCAGGATCCGCTCGAACATCCGCTGGTTGAAGAAGATCGAGTTGATGCGCTGCAGCGGGATCTCCATGCCGTGCTTGGCGAAGATCCCCTCCCGGTAGATGATGCGGTCGCTGGTCAGGATGAAGTAGGTGCTGACCCAGTGGGCGTAGCGCTCGGCCAGCCACACCAGCCCGGCCAGCAGCAGGATGGCCACGATGAAGTTGCCCGCGCTGCCCAGGGTGCCGCTCCAGCCCTGAGCCAGCACCACGATGGCCAGGATCAGGGCGATCACGGTGGCGATGAGGGCCTTGGCGAAGTACCACCAGTGCGGGTGCAGGTCGAGCACCAGCGTCTCGTTGTCCCGCAAGATCAGGTCCGAATAGGCCACGGTCGAAGGCTAGTCGTGTCACACCTGCTGGTTAGGGTGGCCGGGTGGACGCCCAGCAGGTGCTCGATGGCCTCAACCCGGCCCAACGCGAGGCCGTCACGTGCCCCACCACCCCCCTGGCCATCCTGGCCGGGGCGGGCACCGGCAAGACCCGGGTGCTGACCCGCCGCATCGCCTACCGGGCCCTGGCCGGCGAGCACGACCCCCGCCATGTGCTGGCCCTCACCTTCACCCGCAAGGCCGCCGGCGAGCTGTCGTCGCGCCTGCGCCAGCTCGGCCTGCGCGACCAGGTGGTGGCCGGCACCTTCCACTCGGTGGCCTACGCCCAGCTCCGAGCCCGCTGGGCCGACCGAGGCGTGCGGCCACCCGAGCTGCTCGACCGCAAGATCGGGTTCGTGATCCGGCTGCTGTCGGGGGCCCAGCGCGCCTCCGCCCTCGACATCGTGGGCGAGATCGAGTGGGCCAAAGCCCGCGACATCGAGCCCGACGAGTACGGTGCCGAGGCCCACCGCCTGGGCCGCCGGGCGCCGCTGGCCTACCGGGACATGGCGGCGGTCTACCAGCGCTACGAGCAGGAGAAGCACAAGCGCCGGATGGTCGACTTCGACGACCTGCTGCGCCTGTGCCGACGCGACCTGCGCGAAGACCGCGAGTTCGCCCACGCCCAGCAGTGGCGCTACCAGCACCTGTTCGTCGACGAGTTCCAGGACGTGAACCCCCTGCAACGCAGCCTGCTCGACGCCTGGGTGGGTGGCCGGCGCGACCTGTGCGTGGTGGGCGATCCGAACCAGGCCATCTACGGCTGGAACGGCGCCGACCCCGGCGCCCTGGCCAGCTTCGCCGACGACCACCCGGGGTCGGCCACCATCGTGTTGCGCGACAACTACCGCTCCAGCCCCCAGATCCTGGCCGTGGCCAACGCCGTGCTGGCCGGCGCCGTGCTCGACCAGCCGGCGGCCGACGCCGACCCGAGCCCCCGAACCGCCGCGCCGGTGACCCTGGTCGAGGTCGAGGGGCTGCGAGCCAACCGGCCCGACGGGCCCATCCCCGAGGTCGTCACCTACCCCGACGACCAGGCCGAGGCCCAGGGCGTCGCCCGCTCCCTGCGCGACCACCACCGCCCGGGCGGTTCGTGGTCGAGCCAGGCCGTGCTGTGCCGCACCAACGCCCAGGTGGCGGTGATCGAGCAGGCGCTGCACGGCACGTCGATCCCCTTCCGGGTGCGGGGTGGTTCGGGCCTGCTCGACCAACCTGAGGTCAAGGCGGCCCTGCGCGACATCCAGCGCCACCCCGGCGACCTGTCGACGGCCCTGGCCGACCTGGCGACCAGCGTGGCCGGTGGGGTCGAGCAGCTCGACGGGCTCGAGCCGGGCGAGCGGGGCGATGCCTCCGACCCGGCCGGCGCGGCGATGCCGGCCGCCGACAGCCGGGCCGCCAACCTCGAGGCCCTGGCCCGGCTCGGTCGCGACTACCTGGCCATCGAGAGCCGACCCTCCACCACCGGCTTCGTGACCTGGCTGGGCGAGACGGCCCGCTCCGACCAGCCCGACCGCCAGGGCGACGCCGTCGAGCTGGCCACCTTCCACGCGGCCAAGGGCCTCGAGTGGCCGATCGTCCACCTCACGGGGCTCGAGCAGGGCCTGGTCCCCATCGGCCACGCCCGCACCGGCGACGATCTGGCCGAGGAACGGCGGCTCTTCTACGTGGCGCTCACCAGGGCCGAACAGGAGCTGCGCCTCACGTGGGCGCAGACCCGCACCTTCGGCGAGCGGGTGGCGACGCGCACCCCTTCGCCCTACCTCGACCAGGTCGACCTGGCCGCCGAGGCCCTCCGGTCGGGAACCGTCCCGACCGACTGGGCCAGCCAGCTCGGCGCCCAGCGCGCCCGACGGCACCTCGAGGCCGCGCGACCTCGACGGCGGGGCTCGGCCCGCACCGGCCGGGGCGCGAGCGGCGCAGCCGCCGAGCTCGACGGCCCCGCCCTGGCCACCTTCGAGGCCCTCAAGGCCTGGCGCAGCCAGCAGGCCAAGGCGGCCTCGGTCCCCGCCTACGTGATCTTCCACGACCGGGTGCTGGCCGAGGTGGCCGCCACCCGCCCCGCCTCCACCACCGCACTGCTCGCCGTCCCCGGCATCGGCACCGTCAAGGTGGAACGCTTCGGGGACGAGATCCTGGCCATCCTGGCCGAACACGAGGGGTGAGGCCGTGCGATTCGCCACCCAGCAGCGCTACCCCGCCGACCTGGCCACCGTCCTCGCCCTGTTCTGCGATCCTGCGCTCTACCCCACGCTGTCTGGGCTGCCCAACATCGGCGCCCCCGAGGTGGTCGACCACCGCGTCGACGGCCGCCACGTGCACCTGCGACTCCGCCAGCGCTTCGTCGGCGAGCTGCCGTCCGCGGCGCTGGCTGTCATCGACCCCCACAAGCTGACCTGGGTCGAGCAGCTCGACTTCGACCTCGATCGGGCCACGGCCTCCAGCCGGCTCCTGCCCGACCACTACGCCGACCGCCTCAACTGCTCGGGTCGCTACACCTATGCGGCCGACGGCGACCGGGGCACCGTCCGCCGGCTCGAGGGCGACCTCACGGTGCGCATGCGGTTCATGGGAGGCAAGGTCGAGGGCGCGCTGGTGTCGGGGCTGCAGGAGCACGCGGTCGCCGAGCAGGCCCTCATCGCCGCCCGCCTCGGCTCCTGAGCACCTCGAGCTGGCCGCCGTCGCCAGATCGGACCGCTACACCGTAGGAACCGGGTTTCCGGTCCGAACCTGGCGGCCGACCCGACCCGAACACCGCCCCCGGGGCGGGCGTCGATCAGGTGTCGCGGCTCAGGCGGTCGCGTTCGGCCTGCTCGCGCTGCGCCTTCAGCTCGGCGAACTGGCCGAACACGATGCTGATGAAGAGCCCCTCGGCCTCGGCGCACAACCGCTCGGATCCGTCGGCCTCGATGGCGAAGAGCTGACCCTCGGTGAAGATCTTGCGCCCGTCGATGCGCGACATCCGCCCCACCAGGTGAAGTTCGCTGTGCAGGGGGGTGGGCGAGCGGTAGTGCACCGTCAGGCGGCCGGTCATGCCGGGCGTACCCGACATCGACTGGGTGGCGCCCAGCAACTCGTCGAAGGCGGCGGCGATGTAGCCCCCGTGCACGCAGCCCGGCGGCCCCTCGTAGGCCGACCCGAACACCACGTGGCCGTGCACCACCCCGTTCAGGTCGAGCAGGCGCATGGGTGGGGCCAGGGGGTTGGCCCGACCGATCAGGGGGCTGTGCTCGAACATGGCGTGGGGGTCGCCGCCGGCGTTGGCCGCCTCGGCGAACCCTTCGTAGAGGGTGCCGTGGGGCCAGTGGTCGAACGCCAGCGCGGCCCGGGCCAGCTGGTCGGCCACCTCGATGATGGACTCGGTGGGCGCGGCGGTGGCCACCAGCCGCTCGATGATGATGCGCATCGAGTCGGCCAGGCGACGGATCTCCACCCGCCGTGACGTCATCTGGTCGGGAGCCGGCTCCTGCCAGCGACCCGCCAGCGCGGCCCGGGCCAGGGCGGCCCGCTCGGCCTCGTCCTCGGGCAGCCCCGGCAGGTCGATCAGCGGGGAGTCCGGTGGGCCGGCGGAGGGGGACGATGTCGGTTCGGCGGGCTCGCTCATCGGCTCATTCTGTCCGGTTCCGTCCGGACCGGCGCTGCTCGGTCCAACCCGTGCTGCCCGAGCCGCTCCGTCCCACCTCTGCTGCCTGCTCCCACCCGTGCCGCCGGGTCCCACTCGAGCAGTCCGGTTCGAGCGGTGCTCCAGCCTCTCCCTTCGCCGTCCGAGATCGGGTGCTGAGGTGCCCAGGCGGAACCCCAGCGCCCGAACCGGCCGGTCCGGCTCGGTCAGAGGTCGAAGTCGGCCACCACGGGCGCGTGGTCGCTGGGTGACTTGCCCTTGCGGGCGTTGCGATCGATGAGGATGCTGGCCGACCGCTCGGCCAGCGGCGCCGAAGCCAGGATCAGGTCGATGCGCATGCCCTTGCCCTTGTGGAAGTTGCCGGCCCGGTAGTCCCACCACGAGAACAGGCCACCGGCCTCGTAGTGGCGGCGGAACACGTCCTCCAGACCCCACTGCTCGAGGCGGGCGAGGGCCTGGCGCTCGGGTGCGCTGGTGTGGGTCGTGTCGGTGAACTCGGCCGGGTCATAGACGTCGCGGTCGTCCGGGGCGATGTTGAAGTCGCCGCAGATGGCCAACGGCTGCGCGGCGTCGGCCCCTCGGTCGAGCAGCGCCCGCAGCCGGGCCAGCCACGCCAACTTGTACTGGTAGTGGTCGTCGTCCAGCGACCGACCGTTGGGGACGTAGGCGCTGGCCAGGCGGACCCCGCCGCAGGTGGCCCACACCAGCCGGGCGTCGGGGTCGGGCTCGTCGTCGTCGTCGAACCCAACTGACACGTCGTCGATCCCCACCCGCGACAGGATGGCCACGCCGTTCCACTGGCCGAACCCGTGGTGGGCGCTCTCGTAGCCCAGCGCCTGGAAGGTCAGGGCCGGGAAGGCGTCGTCGGCCAGCTTGGTCTCCTGCATGCACAGCACGTCGGGCTGGACCTGGGCCACCCACTCCTCCACGCGGTCGATGCGGGCCTTGAGCGAGTTCACGTTCCAGGTGGCGATGCGCACGAAGGGCGACCCTAGCGGGGTGCGGGGTCAGGAGGGACGGGCCGCGCGGCTCGATGGCCGAGGAGTCGACGCGCTCGCGGCGCATGGCGGAGACGTGGTCACCGAGGTAGTGGTTCGTGCCGGGCAGGACCCGCAGCGCCGCCGAGTCGACATCGGCGGGATCCAGGTGCTGAGCTCGGGGTGCAGCTCGGCCATCCAGGGCTGGGAGCGGTACCGGCCCCCGAAGTCAGCGGCCTCGAGGTCTCCATTCCCTCGCGCTCGCGAAGACCTCCTCGAAGGCCCGGGGTGTCCCCGCCGGCGCCCTCCCGAAGGCCTCGACCCCGCCAGTAGGATGGTCCGCCGTGGAGAGCGACGCCGCCGAACAGGTCGGGCCCAACGCCTGGCTGGTCGACGAGATGTACGAGCAGTACCTGGCCGATCCCAGCTCCGTGAGCGAGAGCTGGCACGAGTTCTTCGCCGACTACCGACCCAACGGCTCAGAGCCCTCCGCGCCCGCCACCGCCGCGCCGGCGGCCGACGAGGCGCCTCGACCCACCCAGGCCGCCACCCCAAACCGGGCCCCGACGACCAGCACGGCTGCGGGCGCGGCGGCCGACGAGGTGGGCGAGCCCCTGCGAGGTGCGGCGGCGCTCATCGCCACCAACATGGCGGCCAGCCTCGAGGTCCCCACCGCCACCAGCTTCCGCGAGGTGCCGGCCAAGCTGCTCGAGGTCAACCGCACCATCATCAACGGCTACCTCGGTCGCACCCGAGGCGGCAAGGTCAGCTTCACGCACCTCATCGGCCACGCCGTGGTGCGCGCCATCGCCGAGACCATGCCGGCCATGAACGCCAGCTTCGCCACCGGCGACGATGGCAAGCCGCGGCATCGTGCGCCACGAGCACATCGGGCTGGGCCTGGCCGTCGACGTCGAGCGCACGGGTGGGCGCACCCTGCTCGTGCCCTGCATCCGTGACGCCGACACCCTCGACTTCCGGGGCTTCTGGTCGGCCTACGAGGACCTCATCCGCAAGGTGCGAACCAACAAGTTGAGCGCCGACGACTTCGCCGGCGTGACGGTCAGCCTGACCAACCCGGGCACCATCGGCACCCTCCAGTCGGTGCCCCGCCTGATGCCGGGGCAGGGGACCATCGTGGGCGTGGGAACGCTCGGGTTCCCCACCGAGTACGAGGGAGCCGACCCCGCCACCCTGGCCACCCTGGGCCTGTCCAAGATCATCACCATCTCGTCGACCTACGACCACCGCATCATCCAGGGGGCCGAGTCGGGCCTGTTCCTCAAGCGGGTCCACGAGCTGCTCATCGGGGCCGACGACTTCTACGTCGACGTGTTCCGGTCGGTGGGCGTCCCCTACGAGGCCGTCGAGTGGCGCCGCGACGTCAACCCCGTCGACCACACCGCCGCCATGCTCGAGAAGCAGATGCGCGTCGACCAGTTGGTCAACGCCCACCGGGTGCGCGGCCACCTGATCGCCGACCTCGACCCGCTGGCCGCCGAGGAGCCGGTCATGCACCCCGAGCTGGCACCCGAGACCTACGGGCTGACCATCTGGGACCTCGACCGGGAGTTCCTGACCAACGGCATCGGCAACCAGGACCGCATGGCTCTGGGCGCGCTGCTGCACCTCCTGCGCGACGCCTACTGCCGCACCATCGGCATCGAGTACATGCACATCCAGGAGCCGGTGGAGAAGGCCTGGATCCAACGCCAGGTCGAAGGGGCCAGCGTGGTCGTCGACCAGGACGAGCAACGCCACATCCTGGGACGGCTCAACGCGGCCGAGGCCCTCGAGCGCTTCCTGGCCACCAAGTACCTGGGCCAGAAGCGCTTCGGGATCGACGGGGCCGAGAGCGCCATCCCCGTCCTCGACGCCGTCATCAGCGCGGCGGCCGACATGCACCTCGACTCGGTGGTCATGGGCATGGCCCACCGGGGTCGGCTCAACGTGCTGGTCAACATCGTGGGCAAGTCCTACGAGCAGCTGTTCACCGAGTTCGAGGGCAACGTCGACCCCGAGTCGACCCAGGGCTCGGGTGACGTCAAGTACCACCTGGGCCAGACCGGCAAGTTCGTCAGCCGCCGCGGCAACACCATCGAGGTCGAGCTGGCTGCCAACCCCTCGCACCTCGAGACCGTCGACCCGGTGGTGGAGGGCATGGCCCGGGCCAAGATGGACCTGATCGACCCGCCCGGCGAGTACCCGGTGCTGCCCGTCCTGATCCACGGGGACGCCGCCTTCGCCGGCCAGGGCGTGGTGGCCGAGACCCTCAACCTGTCGCTCATCAAGGGCTACCGGGTGGGCGGGACCGTCCACCTCATCATCAACAACCAGCTGGGTTTCACCACCCCGCCCGACTCGGCCCGCTCGTCGGAGTACCCGACCGACGTGGCCAAGATGGTGCAGGCCCCGATCTTCCACGTGAACGGCGACGACCCCGAGGCCTGCGTGCGGGTGGCCCGCATGGCCTTCGCCTACCGCCAGGAGTTCAACAAGGACGTCGTCATCGACATGGTGTGCTATCGCCGCCACGGCCACAACGAGGGCGACGACCCCAGCTACACCCAGCCCCTGATGTACAAGCGCATCGACGCCCGCCGCTCGGTGCGCAAGCTCTACACCGAAGCGCTGGTCAAGCGGGGCGACATCAGCCTCGACGACGCCGAGGCGGCGCTCGACGACTTCAGCAACCGGCTGCAGAGCGCGCTGGAGGAGACCCGCCAGCACGCGCCCCCCGAGGGCACCCGGGCCAAGCCGGCTCCCCCGGCGCTGGGCGTGCTGCCCCACGTCTCCACCGGCATCAGCCGGGCCGAGATCGACACCATCTTCGCCGCCCTCGAGTCGGTGCCCGAAGGCTTCGAGGTGCACCCCAAGCTGGCCAGGCAGTTCGAGACCCGCCACAAGATGTTCGAGGCGGGCGAGGTCGACTGGGCCCTGGGCGAGGCCATGGCCTACGGCTCGCTGCTCTACGAGGGCACCTCGGTGCGCCTGGCCGGCCAGGACACGCGGCGGGGCACCTTCTCGCACCGCCACGGCGTGCTGGTCGACTACCAGACCGGGCTGGAGCACACGCCACTGGCGCCGCTGGCCGCCGACGGGGCGCAGTTCTGGCTCTACGACTCGCTGCTGTCGGAGTACGCCGCGCTGGGGTTCGAGTACGGCTACTCGGTGGTCAACAAGGACGCCCTGGTCATCTGGGAGGCGCAGTTCGGCGACTTCTTCAACGGGGGCCAGATCATCGTCGACCAGTACCTGGTGGCGGCCGAGGACAAGTGGGGCCAGACCTCGGGCCTGGTGCTGCTGCTGCCCCACGGCTACGAGGGCCAGGGGCCCGAGCACTCCTCGGGGCGCATCGAGCGGTTCCTGACCCTGGCCGCGGAGGACAACATCCAGGTGTGCAACGCCACCACGGCCGCGCAGTTCTTCCACCTGCTGCGCCGCCAGATGCGCCGCACCGTGCGCAAGCCCCTGGTGGTGTTCACCCCCAAGTCGCTGCTGCGGGCCAAGGCCTCGCGCTCACCTGTCGAAGCGTTGACGCATGGGTCGTTCGAGGAGGTGCTCGACGATCCGCGGGTGGCCGATCCCGATGCGGTCAAGCGCATCGTGCTGTGCTCGGGCAAGGTGGCCTACGACGCCCTCGACGCCCGCGACCGGCTCGGCGCACCGGTGGCGATCGCCCGGGTGGAACAGCTCTTCCCCTGGCCGTTCGACGCGGTGGCCGAGGTCGTGGCGCGCTACCCCAACGCCGAGCAGCTCTTCTGGCTCCAGGAGGAGCCAGAGAACATGGGTCCCTGGAACGCCATCAAGGGTCGCCTGTTCGAGGCCCACAGCGACCACTGGATCCACCGCGAGAGCCGTTCCGAGTCGGGATCCCCGGCCACCGGCAGCCATGCCATCCACCTCCAGGAGCAGGAGGACGTGGTCAGCCGCATCTTCGCCAACCTCGACTGACCCGCCGCGCTCTTCCCCCTTCCCCTCCGGCCCGCCGAACGCTCCCCCGATCGCGCAACCTGTCAGGCCAGCGCACCCCACGAAGTCGCAGCGCTGACAGGTTCGAAAGATCGGGGCAGGTCCGAGGGACGGGATCAGTTCCGGGGGCGGGGCGGGGCGGGCAAGGAGATGGCGGGCGGTAGCGTCTCGCAGATGTCCGCAAGGGGAACCGCGCCGGCGGCCCTGCGGGGCGACATCGATGGTCTGCGGGCGTTGGCCATCGTGCTGGTGGTGGCCTTCCACGTGGGACTGGCCGGGTTCTCCGGCGGCTTCGTGGGCGTGGACGTGTTCTTCGTGATCTCCGGCTTCCTGATCACGCGCAACCTGGTGGCCGAATCCGACGAGCACGGCCGGCCGGCGCTGCTGCGCTTCTGGGCGCGGCGCGTCCGGCGACTGGTGCCGGCCCTCGGTCTCATGCTGATCGCCGTCCTCGGCCTGGCCATGGTGATCCTGCCCTTCGTGGAGTGGCAGACCGTGGCCTCCCAGGCCCGAGCCGCGGCGCTCTACGTGTCCAACGTGGCGTTCGCCCGCCAGTCCACCGACTACTTCGCCCCCAACATCAACACCAGCCTGTTCCTGCACACCTGGTCGTTGGGCGTCGAGGAGCAGTTCTACCTGGTGTGGCCCGTGCTGGTGGCCGGGGTGTGCCTCGCCGTGCGCGGCCGCACGCAGGACCGCCGCCCGGCCCTGCTGGCCGTGTTCGGTGCCACCTTCGTGGGCTCCCTGGCCCTGTGCCTGATCCAGACCGCCCACGGCTCGCCCTATGCCTTCTTCGGCCTGCCGGCCAGGGCCTGGGAGTTCGCCGGGGCCGGCCTGCTGGCGCTGGTGCCGACCCCGGCCTGGACCCGCCGAGGCGCAGTGCCGTTGGTGTCTGCCGGGCTGGGACTGGTGGCGCTGGCCGTGGCCACCACCACCTTCGACCAGGACTCGACCTACCCGGGTTGGCGCGCCCTGGTGCCGGTGGTGGGCACCCTGCTGCTGATCCACGCCGGCACCCGTCGGCGCGGGGCCGGCGCCGACGACCACGACCCCGCGGTCGCCGACACCAACCCGATCAGCACCTCGCTGGCGGCGCGGCCCGTGCAATGGCTGGGACGGGTGTCGTACTCGTGGTACCTGTGGCACTGGCCCTTCATCCTCCTGGCCGTGCAGGCCGTGGGTCGCGACACCCTGGGGGTGCGCGGGGCCGCCGCGCTGGTGGCCCTGGCCGTGGGCGCCGCCGCCCACGAGGTGGTGGAGAACCCGGCCCGCTTCAACCCGGCGCTGATCTCCTCGACTCGACTGACCTACGCCATGGGCGTGCTGATCACCGCGCTCGTCCTGGTGCTGAGCGTGGGGGTGGACGGCGACGCGGCCAGCGCCGGCACGGGCGGACCCACCGTGCCGCTCACCCAGGTCGCCGCCTCGGCCCGCGACATCACCTGTGTCCGCCACGTCACCACGCCCGACGGCATCGCCTACTGCGAGGACGGCGACCTGAGCAGCCACCGCACCGTGCTGCTCGAGGGCGACTCGCACGCCAACCACTGGGTGCCGGCCTTCGATCGGGCCGCCCGCACCGAGGGGGTGCGGTTGCTCGTGCGCTGGACCAGCGTGTGTCCGGCCACGCCCATCCCGGTGGTCTCGTTGCAGGGGCCGCGCTCGACCACATGCGACACCTATCACGACCAGACGGCACGCCTGATCCGCGACCTGCACCCCACCGCGGTGGTCACCTCCGACACGTACGCCGCCTGGCCGCTGCTCATCGTCCCGTCCTCGGTCAAGGGCGAAGCCGAGCACGCCCAGCACTGGGCGCAGGCGTACGAGGACCACCTGGCCAGCCTGCGGGCCCGGGGCATCAAGGTGGGATCGGTGGTCGACACGCCACGCAACCCCACGAACCCGCTCGACTGCCTGGCCCGCCACGCCGCCGACCGGTGCACCACCCCGCGGTCCGAGGCCCTTGGCCCCCTGCAGCCGGTGGCCGACGCCATGGCCGCGGCCCGGGCCCGGCTCGGATCGGTGCCCACCCTCGACATCAACCACGACCTGTGCGACGCCACCACCTGCAAGGTGGTGGCCAACGGCGCCTACGTCTACGTGGACCGCGACCACCTCTACCGGGGCTTCGTGCTCACCGAGGTGCCGGCGGTCGAGGCCTTCATCGGCCAGCTGCTCCGTTGACCGCCACCGCTCAGGCGAGCGGGAAGCCGACAACCTGTTCGAGCTCGGCGATCGCGGGGGCGGCGTCGCCGACCTTGATGGTGAGCATGCCCATGGCGCGGGCCGGCTTCAGGTTCATGCCCAGGTCGTCGAGGAAGACGGCCTCGGACGGCTCGATCTCGAGCATGGCGCACGCCATCTCGTAGAACCGGGCATCGGGCTTGCGCACGCCCACCCGGCTCGACTCGATCACGACGTCGAACAGGTCGAGCACCTGGCCGTAGCGGTCCTCGGGGCCGGCCGCGCCGGCTGAGGGCACGAAGTTGTTGGTCAACAGCCCCGTCACCAGGTGTTGGGAGCAGCGGCGGACCGCTTCCACCATCGTCGGGCGCAGGCGTCCCACCGTCGGACGCGTCCCGTCCGCCTCCGACGCGCTCAGCAGGGCGAGCACCGCCCGTCCGTCGACCTGGTGGCCCACGGCCGCGGCCTCGGCCTCGAACTGCCGAGCGAAGCCATCTGGATCGATCTCCCCGCGCTCGAGGCTGGCCCAGGCGTTGGTGTCGGGATCGGTGGCGTTGATGCGTCGGATCAGGCCGTCGGGCAGGCCCTGGTCGCGCTCGTAGGCGGCGAAGGCCTCGAAGGGACCGTCGACGATGACCCCGCCGAAGTCGAACAGCGCAGCCCGGATCACGTGGGCATGGTACGCGCCGCGCCGTGCCCCACCCGCCGACGCCTGGCCCAGACCAGGCACACGGCCAGGAGCCCGAGCAGGGCCAGGATCGAGATCACCCAGCCCCAGGCGCGGGCGGCCGAGTGGTAGCGGAAGACCACCACCGAGTGGCCGGCTGGCACGACCACGCCCCGCGCCACCTCGTCCACCCGGCCCACGTGCTGCGTCACGCCGTCGACCGTCACCGTCCAGTTGGGGTGGTAGGTGTCGGCCAGCACCAGCACCGAGGGCCGGGCGGCGTCCACGTCGAGCGCCACCTCCGTGCTGTCGTCGCGCACGATGGTGGACCGCCCCGACGACCCTGCCGTGGCCGGCGCCTGCGACGGGATCCCGGCCCGCCTGGCCTCGGCCAGCAGCACCGGGTCACCGGTCTCGGCCGTGGACCGGTCGAGCCGCAGCGGGGTCGGGGCCGGCCCGACGACCGGGCTGGCCGTCGCGGCCGCGGTGGAAGCCGGTGCGGCCCGCAACGCCGGGCTCAGGAAGGACCGGCTCCAGGCGCCCGGGTTGGCGTACACGCTCACGCCGGCGGCCTCGTCGCGGTAGGCCAGCGGATACCGGGCCGCCACGTCGTGACGGGTCTGGACGGCGCTGTCACTCACCACGAGGTAGCGCACCGACAGCAGGTCGAGGGCGGTGGCGTCGGCGGTGAAGGGGGTGGAGGCGTCGCGGGGCAGGGCCAGGAACTTGCCGTCTTCGGTGCCGCCCACGTATCGCAGGAAGAAGCTGCGATACCAGGGCAGCTGCATGATGTCGAGGGTGCCGATCTCGCGGATCCCGAGCGCCGAGCCCCAGTCGCCGAGCATGGTGGACGACCCGATGTCGAGCACCCGGCCATCGCCCACGTGGGTCTGGAGGTAGCGCACGAAGCCCGCACTGGTGGGCGCGGCACTGCGGCGGGCGTAGGTGTGGTTGGCATAGGCCCCGAGCTCCGCCGCCACCAAGGCCACGGCCAGGACGGCCACGAGGCGGCGGTCCACCCAGCCCCGATCGCTCGACCAGCCCAGGGCGAGCAGCGCGGCGAACACCGAGGCGGACACCAGCACCGCCAGCTCGGCTGGCCAGCTCCACGCGGCCGATCGGGCCACCTCCAACACGACAAGGTCGAGGACGGCCACGGCCGGGATCACCACCGCCAGGCTGAGGCCCCGCCGCTGCACCACGTCGAGCGCCACGCCGAAAGCCAGCACGACGGCCGCGGCCGTCAGCGACGCCCAGTAGTCGTTGGTGATGATCCGCAGGCCGGGGAGGTCACCGATGACCTTCAGATCCGGCAGCCCCATGTGCTGGGACAGCCCGAACAGGGCCAACCCCACCAGGACGACCAACAGCCAGCGCGCCAGGTCCCGGGCCCGGGCCAGGGCGGCGGCCACCACCACGATGGGGGTGAGGCCCAGGTAGACCTGCCAGCCGACCAGGATCCCGGCGGGCCGAGCCACGTTCAGCAGGTACGAGGGCAGCACCAGCCAGCGAGCCGGCGATCGGGTGAACAGGTGCTGGGCGCTGTAGGAGGTGACGTCCGACCCAGCGTGGCGGAAGGCGTCGAAAGCCGGGAGCACGATGACGGCGACGACGGCCAGGGCGATGGCCGGCACCAACGCCTGCCGGCCGACCAACACCGCCACCTCCCGCAGCCGGCCACTCGACTGGAGTCGATCGCGGCGACGACGCCAGGCGTCGATCACCAGGGCCACGACGGTGATCAACAACACGTCGAGGGCCTGGCCGGGGCTGAAGGTGGAGGCGAACAGGGTGGCGTAGGCGGCGACCGCCGCCAACAGGCGCGCCGGTCCGGGCCGGCGTTGGAGCTCGACCACCGCGTACAGCACGACCGGGAACAGCAGGTAGGGCACGCACGTGACGTCGGTGAAGGTGGCGGTGGCCCAGCCGTTGAGCAGGAACACGACACCGGCGCCGAGGCCGGCCAGCCGGTGCATGTCCAGCGAGCGCACGAACAGCTGCTGGAGGCAGTACAGGGCGAGCACGAGCATCGCCAGCTGCACCACCGTGAAGGCGGCGCCCGACGCCCCCAACGCGGCCACCGCCAGCACCACCGGCGAGAGCTGCATGCCGTCGAGGGTCTCGGGGCCGAGCGATCCCGAGGCCTGATACGGGTTCCAGTCGGGGTTCGAGCCGTTGCGCAGCACGCGGGCCATGTACCGGGTGGTGGGCTCGTACTGCCAGGTGCGCGCCCCCACATCTACCATGCCGGAGGTGGGTGACCGGGCGCCGATGTCGGGGTAGCCCTGCACCGTGGCCGGGGGCTGGGGCTGGCCCAGCACGCGGTCGAAGGGGACCACCGAGAAGGACCCACCGCCGAAGACGACCTCGGGGAACACGAGGACCACGAGCAGGACGGCGAGGCCCAGCGAGACGAGTGCGGGCGCCGCACGCCGCGGGGTGTCGGTCATCTGAGCAGGTCGGTGACCCCTGTGGTGCAGCGTTGCCGCGCGCCGATGTGCAGGTCGCCCATGGCGGCAGCGTAGGCTGGCTGGGTCGTTCCGACGGTTCAACTCTGCCGCCGGTCCCTCCGGATCCTTCCGGCACCAACCGCCGACCGCGGTGTGGCGCGCGGAGGATCGGGGTGCGCCCGGGGCACTCCCTCCCAACAGATCGGTCTCCACCACCCATGTCCACCAACTACGTCGTCGTCGACGGCTCGAACATCGCGACCGAAGGCCGCTCGCTGCCGAGCCTGAAGCAGCTCGACGAGGCCGTCCGCGCCTTCCTCACCGAGCACCCGGCCGACAACCTCACCGTGGTGGTCGACGCCACCTTCGGCCACCGCATCGACCCCTCCGAGCGCGACGCGTACGAAGAGGCCGTGCTGGCCGGCGAGCTCGTCAGCCCTCCGGCCGGCGCGATCGGGCGGGGCGACGCCTTCGTCCTGCAGATCGCCGACAAGGCCGACGCCGTCATCTTGTCCAACGACTCCTTCCAGGAGTTCCACGGCCAGTACACCTGGCTGTTCGACGAGGGCCGCCTCATCGGCGGCAAGCCCGTGCCGGGCCTGGGCTGGGTGTTCCTGTTGCGGTCGCCGGTGCGCGGGCCGGCCAGCCGCCGCTCGGTGAAGGAGGCCAACAGCGACCGGGGTCGCGGCGGCTCCCGGGGTGCCGGGCGGTCCTCGGCCGGGTCCAAGCGCGCCGCGGGCGAGCGGGCCGGCGGCGGACGCTCCGAGCGGGCCGAGAAGGCGGCCAAGTCGTCCAAGGCCAAGACCTCGGGTGGGCGCTCCCGGCGCGAGAGCGGGTCGCCGACCCACCTCAACGAGCTGATGCCCTTCATCGACTTCGTCGGCGCCCATCCGGTGGGCACCGAGGTGGACGGCACCATCGACAGCTTCAGCTCCCACGGGGCCTACGCCCGGGTGGGCGAGGTGCAGTGCTACATCCCGCTCAAGTCCATGGGCGATCCACCGCCGCTGCGCGCCCGTGACCTGGTGAACATCGGCGAGGTGCGCACCTTCACCGTGGCGTCGGTCGACGCGCCGCGACGAGGCATCGACCTGGCGCTGGATCCGACCCGACCGCCGGTTGATGTGTCATATGCACTGCCACAAGGTGTCCCGATCGGCACCGTCGCGCGCCAAGTCGATCGATCGCCACGCGCGCACGACAACGCGAAAGACACGCCTGACGCGGCTGTCACTGCTACACATTCACCTGCAGACCATCTCGCCGAGGAGGCGCCGGTGACACCAGTAAAGAAGGCTGCGGCCAAGAAGGCACCAGCCAAGAAGGCTCCAGCCCGCAAGGCAACCGCCAAGAAGGCCGTGGCCCGAAAGGCTCCGGCGCGCAAGACGGCAGCCAAGAAGGCACCGGCGCGCAAGACCGCGGCCAAGAAGGCTCCGGCCCGCAAGACCGCGGCCAAGAAGGCTCCGGCCCGCAAGACCGCGGCCAAGAAGGCTCCGGCCCGCAAGACCGCGGCCAAGAAGGCACCCGCACGCAAGACCGCGGCCCGCAAGGCACCCGCACGCAAGACCGCGGCCCGCAAGGCACCCGCACGCAAGACCGTGGCCCGCAAGGCACCCGCCCGCAAGACGGTGGCGCGCAAGCGCTGACCCCCGTCGCCATACGCACGTCGGCTCCCGCCCCACGATCCGGTTCGACCGGCGTGGGGCGGGAGCCGTTTCGGACCCCGGTCGCTCGTCGGTAACCTCGGCGGCCATGAGCGCCCAGTACATCTTCACCATGCACAAGGTCGGCCGCTACTACCCACCCGACCGCGACGTGCTGACCGACATCAGCCTGTCGTTCTACCCGGGCGCCAAGATCGGCGTGATCGGGGCCAACGGGTCGGGCAAGTCCTCGCTGCTGCGCATCATGGCCGGCGTCGACCAGGACTTCACGGGTGAGGCCCGGCTGACCCCGGGCTTCACGGTGGGGCTGCTCGAACAGGAGCCGGTGCTCGATCCGTCCAAGGATGTGCTGGGCAACGTCATGGACGGCCTGGGCGAGACAGCCCAGCTGCTCGAGCGCTACGACCAGGTGCTGGCGGGCTGGTCCGATCCCGATGCCGACTACGACAAGCTGGGTGAGCAGCAGGCCGAGATCGAGCGCAAGATCGAGGCGGCCGGCGCCTGGGACCTGAAGCGCACCATCGAGATCGCCATGGACGCCCTGCGGGTGCCACCCGGCGACGCTGCGGTCGATGTGCTCTCGGGTGGGGAACGCCGCCGGGTGGCGCTGTGCCGGCTCCTGCTGAGCCGCCCCGACCTGCTGCTGCTGGACGAGCCCACCAACCACCTCGACGCCGAGTCGGTGGCCTGGTTGGAGCGCTTCCTGGGCGACTACCACGGAACCGTGGTGGCCATCACCCACGACCGCTACTTCCTCGACAACGTGGCTCGCTGGATCCTCGAGCTGGACCATGGGCGGGGCATCCCCTTCGAGGGCAACTACAGCTCGTGGCTGGAGCAGAAGCAGGAGCGGCTGCGCCACCAAGACAAGGTCGACTCGACCCGCCAGCGCACCCTCGAGCGCGAGCTGGAGTGGGTGCGCCTGGCCCCCAAGGCCCGCCAGGCCAAGGGGAAGGCTCGCCTGGCCGCCTACGAGAAGCTGCTGGCCGAGGCCAGCGCCGGCGATCGCCGCAGCGACGGGCTCGACATCTTCATCCCGTCGGGCGCCCGCCTGGGCGACGTGGTCATCGAGGCCGAGCACCTGAGCAAGGGGTTCGGGGACCGCCTGCTGATCGACGATCTCAGCTTCACCCTTCCCCGCGCCGGCATCGTCGGGGTGATCGGGGCCAACGGCGCGGGCAAGACCACGCTGTTCCGCATGATCACCGGCCTCGACCAGCCCGACGAGGGCACCCTGCGGGTCGGTCCCACCGTCGAGCTGGCCTACGTCGACCAGTCGCGGGACGTGCTCGACGCGAGCCGCACCGTGTACGAGGAGATCACCGACGGGCGCGACACCCTCGACATCGGGGGTCGGGAGATGAACGGCCGGGCCTACGTGGCCTCGTTCAACTTCAAGGGCAGCGACCAGCAGAAGCAGGTGGCCGTCCTCTCGGGCGGCGAGCGCAACCGGGTGCACCTGGCCAAGGTGCTCAAGGAGGGCGGCAACGTGCTGCTCCTCGACGAGCCCACCAACGACCTCGACGTGGACACGTTGCGCGCCCTCGAGGACGGCCTCGAGGCGTTCGCCGGGTGCGCGGTGATCATCAGCCACGACCGCTGGTTCCTAGACCGGGTGGCCACCCACGTGCTGGCCTTCGAAGGCGACTCGGTGGTGCGCTGGTTCGAGGGCAACTTCAGCGAGTACGAGGCCTTCCGCCACAAGGAGCTGGGGGCCGAGGCCGACCAGCCCCACCGGCTCAAGTACAAGCCCCTCGTGCGAGGCTGACCCGCGTGTCCCCCCGCACCGTCCGGCGGCTGGTCATCGGGGTGTTCGTGATCGGCATCGGCGGGATGATCGCCGGGTCCATCACCGACAACAACGGCTTCGCCATCACCTTCGGGCTCCTCACCGCGGCGGCAGCCCTGGGGCTCATCCTGGTCACGGCGGTGGCGCCACCGGGGTCGCTCGCGCCCGACGGGGCCCGCGGCGCGCGTCCGGCGGGCCAGACCGACGCGGCACCTGTCGACGACGCAGCCGCCGCCCGGGTCGAGGAGCAGGTCGGCCAGCTGGTGGCCGCCGGCGCCGACGAGGGCCAGGTGCGCGAGCTCGTCCGGCGGGCCGTCGACCTGGGCCGGCGCAGTCGCTAGCCAGACCGATCCAGATCTGTGCCGGTGACCACCGAATGGGTGGCCGCGCCCACCGATCCCGCCGACCGCGAGCGCTACTGGGTGGGGCCCATGATCATGCCGGCGGCCACCGTGCGGTTCGTCCCCTCGTCGATCAGGATGAAGCTGCCCGTGTCGCGGTTGCGCGCGTAGGCATCGAAGAAGAGCGGGCTGGTGGTGCGCAGCGTGATCCGACCGATCTCGTTGAGGGCCAACGAGTCGGCATCGTCCAGGCGATGCAGCGTGTTGATGTCCAGCTGGTAGTGCACCGACTTGACCAGGGCCCGGGCCGAACGGGTGGTGTGCTTGATGGCGTACTTGGCGCCCTCGCGCAGGGCATCGCTCTCGGACATCCAGCAGACCATGGCATCGATGTCCTGGCCGACGTGGGGCTGGTTGTGCGGGCGGCAGATCATGTCGCCGCGCGACACATCGATCTCGTCCGCCAGGGTGATGGCCACCGACATGGGGGCGAAGGCCTCGTCGAGCGGACCCTCGGGGCCGTCGATGCCGGCGATGGTCGACTGGAAGCCGGACGGCAGGACCACCACCTCGTCACCGGGCTTGAGCACGCCGCCGGCCACCGTGCCGGCGTAGCCGCGGTAGTCGCGGTGCTCACCGCTCTGGGGGCGCAGCACGTACTGCACGGGGAACCGCGGGTCGCGCAGGTTGCGATCCGAGGCGATGAACACCTCCTCGAGGTGGTGCAGCAGCGACCCACCCGAGTACCACGGCATGTTCTGGGACAGGTTGACGACGTTGTCGCCCTCGAGCGCCGAGATCGGGATCACGGCCAGGTCGGCGATGTCCAGCTTGGCTGCGAAGGCGTGGAACTCGTCCTTGATGGCGTTGAACACCTCCTGGTCGTAGTCGACCAGGTCCATCTTGTTGACGCACAGGACCATGTGGGGGATGCGCAGCAGCGAGGCGATGAAGGCGTGGCGTCGGGACTGCTCGAGGATGCCCTTGCGGGCGTCGACCAGAACCAGGGCCAGATCGGCGGTGGACGCCCCGGTGACCATGTTGCGCGTGTACTGGATGTGGCCGGGGGTGTCGGCGATGACGAACTTGCGGGCCGGCGTGGCGAAGTAGCGGTACGCCACGTCGATGGTGATCCCCTGCTCGCGCTCGGCCCGCAGACCGTCGGTGAGCAGGGCCAGGTTGGTGTACTCGTCACCCCGGTCGCGGCTGGTGCGCTCGACCGACTCGAGCTGGTCCTCGAAGATGGCCTTGGAGTCGTAGAGCAGGCGCCCGATGAGCGTGCTCTTGCCGTCGTCGACCGAGCCGGCCGTGGCCAGCCGCAACATCTCCATCAGCGGGTCCCCCAGCCAAGCACCATCAGAAGTAGCCCTCCCGCTTGCGATCCTCCACCTCATGGTCGGATCGTGGCGCTGGATCCGTCGCCATCATCATCAGAAGTAGCCCTCCCGCTTGCGATCCTCCATGGCCGCCTCGGAGGTGCGGTCGTCGGCGCGGGTGGCGCCGCGCTCGGTGACCCGCGTGGCCGCCACCTCGGCGATCACGTCGGCCACGGTGGCCGCGCTCGACTCGACTGCGCCCGTGCAGGAGGCGTCGCCCACGGTGCGGTAGCGCACCACCATCTCGAAGGCGTCCTCGTCGTCCATCATGGTCACGAACGGGCTGACGGCCAGGAGCATGCCGTCGCGGCGGAACACCTCTCGCCGGTGGGCGTAGTAGATGGACGGCAGCTCGATCACCTCATCCGCGATGTACTGCCAGATGTCGAGCTCGGTCCAGTTGCTCAGCGGGAAGACGCGGATGTGCTCGCCGTTGTGGTGCCGCCCGTTGTACAGGCTCCACAGCTCGGGGCGCTGGTTCTTGGGGTCCCACTGGCCGAACTCGTCGCGGAAGGAGAAGACCCGCTCCTTGGCGCGCGCCTTCTCCTCGTCGCGCCGGGCCCCGCCGAACACGGCGTTGAACCGGTTGTCGGTGATGGCGTCGAGCAGCGTGGTGGTCTGCAGGCGGTTGCGCGAGGCCCGCGGCCCCGTCTCCTCGGTGACCCGACCGGCGTCGATGGACGCCTGCACCGAGGCCACCACCAGGCGCGCCCCCGCCACCTCCACCGCCCGATCCCGGAACTCGATCACCTCTGGGAAGTTGTGCCCGGTGTCGACGTGCATCACCGGGAAGGGAAGCTTGCACGGCCAGAACGCCTTGGTGGCCAGGTGCAGCATGACCACCGAGTCCTTGCCGCCGGAGAACAGCAGGACGGGCCGCTCGAACTCGGCCGCGACCTCACGGATGATGTGGATCGACTCGGCCTCGAGGGCCCGGAGGTTGGTCAGCTCGTAGTCCATGGCCAGGTGTCCAACGTAGGGTAGGTGACCGCTCCCCGCAAAGACGAGTTGGAAGGTCGACAATCCGTGTCCCAGGACGATAGCCCGGCTGGTCCGCCATCCCGACGAGGCTCCGAGGATGCGGGCGAACCCGTGACCCCGACTCGCGCCGACCACCATCTGGCGCACGCCCTGGCCACCGAAGCCGGCTGGCGGCTGGTGGAGCTGCGAGCCACCCTGGTCGCGGCCGGGACGGAGACGAGCGAGCTCCGCGACCAGGGCGATCGCCAGTCCCACGAGCTGCTCATGGCCGGGTTGGCCGAGGCGGTGGCCGCCGGGGACGCCGTGCTCTCGGAGGAGGGTCGCGACGACCTGGCCCGGCTCGACCATCGCCGGGTGTGGATCATCGATCCCCTGGACGGCACCCGGGAGTTCGGCGAGCCGCCTCGCGCGGATTGGGCCGTGCACGTGGCCCTGGCCATCGACGGCGTGGCCGTGGTCGGGGCGGTGGCGTTGCCCGCGGTGGAGGTGGTGCTGAGCACCCGCGAGCTGCTCGAGTTGGCCCCGGCCCACCCCGGTGCGCCCCGGGTGGTGGTCAGCCGAACGCGCCCACCGGCCGCGGCCACCTGGCTGGCCGAGCAGCTCCACGGCGAACTGGTCGAGATGGGTTCGGCCGGGGCCAAGGCGATGGCCGTGGTGCGGGGTGAGGCCGAGGTCTACGCCCACTCCGGCGGCCAGTACGAGTGGGACTCGTGCGCGCCGGCGGCCGTGGCCGCGGCCGCCGGGCTCCACGTGTCGCGCCTGGACGGCTCACCCCTGCGCTACAACAACCCCGATCCGTACCTACCGGACCTGTTGATCTGCCGCCCCGAGCTGGCCGGGCCCGCGCTCGAGGCCCTGGCCGGGTTCGCGGGCTGACCATGGCCGCCGCCGAGCCGCCTGAGCCGCTCGAGCTCAAGGTGGTGCACTACCAGGTGGCCGACCGCGTGGCCACGATCACGCTCGACCGACCCGACCGGCTCAACGCCTGGACGGGACGCATGCACACCGAGTACCGCCACGTCATCGCCCGGGCCGAGGCCGACCCCGACGTGCGGGTGGTGGTGGTGACCGGAGCCGGCCGGGGCTTCTGCGCCGGAGCCGACGCCGCCGCGCTGTCGGGCCACGTCGACCGCGGGGGCTACGACCCGGGTACCGCCGACGCGCTGGCCACCCCTGGCTACGGGATCTCGCCCGAGTTCGACCACGACTTCGCCTTCCACCTGGGGTTGACCAAACCCGTGATCGCGGCGGTGAACGGGCCGGCGGCCGGGGTCGGACTGGTCCTGGCCTGCTACTGCGACCTGCGCTTCGCCGCGGCCGGGGCCAAGCTGACCACCGCCCACGGCAAGCTGCACCTGCCGGCCGAGTACGGGCTGTCGTGGCTGCTGCCTCGCATCATCGGCCTCGGCCGGGCCAACGACCTGCTCCTGTCCAGCCGGGTCGTGCTGGCCCAGGAGGCCCTCGAGATGGGCCTGGTCAACGCCGTGGTCGAGCCCGAGGGGCTGCTGGCCCACACCTACGCCTACGCCCGGATGCTGGCCGAGCAGATCTCGCCCGGCTCGCTGGCCGCCACCAAGCGCCAGATCGCGCTCGACCTGCACCGCGGTGTGGGTGATGCGGTGGAGGAGTCCGGACGGCGGTTGGCCCAGATGATGACCGAGCCGGCCTTCGCCGAGGGTGTGGCCGCCCTGAACGAGAAGCGCCCGCCCGCGTTCTGATCGGCATGGGTCCGGAAGGGCACCCGCGCCCCGTCCGCTCCGGGCCCATTTTGTATCGTGATACGATATTGTTGTGAGGTCGTTCCCGAGCTCGGGGCGGTGGTCGCGGGCCGTCGTCCAGGTCCGCCGGGGACTGGGGCTGCCCGTCGCCATCGTCGGCATCGGCGGCGGCCTGGTGGGCGCCGCCTACATCGCCGCCCTGCACCTCCTCCAGCGCTGGCTGTGGCCGACCCACCACGCCGATCTGGTCGTGCTGGCCATCCTGGTGGCCGTCGGCTTGGCGGTGGCGGTCATCAACCGGTTCCTGGGAGATTCGGGCAACGTCGAGCTGCTGGTCGACAACATCCACGTCCTCGGCGGGACCGACGACGTGCGTCGGACCGTGCCGCTCATCCCCGCGTCGCTGCTGTGCGTCGCGTCGGGCGGCGCCATGGGCCCCGAGGCCCCGCTGGTGCAGACGACCGGCACCCTGGGCACGTTGGTGGGCACCCGGACCGGGCGGGAGCGGGTCGACGTGCGGGTGCTCACCATCACCGGCATGGCCGCCGGGTTCACGGTGCTGTTCGGCGCGCCGCTGGGCGCCGCCCTGTTCGCGCTGGAGATCCTGCACAAGCGCGGCCTGCAGTACTACGAGGCGCTGGCGCCGGCCATCGTCGGCTCGCTGTGCGGGTACGCCGTCTACATCGGCGTGACGCGCGCCGGGTTGGCCCCGGTGTGGCAGTTCCCGCCCGTGCCCACCCTCCACGGCGTCGATCTGCTGGCCGGGGTGGTGCTCGGCCTGGTGGGAGGCGTGGGCGCCGCCCTGTTCGGTCTCACCTCGACCGCCGCCCGCCGTGCCTTCGGCGTCGTGCCCGGCGCGTTGCGGCCGGCCTGCGGTGGGTTGGCCCTCGGCCTGCTGGCCTTGTGGTCGCCCTTCGCGCTCACCTACGGCGAGGCCCAGCTGGGCGGTCTGCTGGTCACCCGCCTGGCGGTGGGAGCCCTGGCGGTGGCCGCGTTGGCCAAGCTGATCGGCACCTCGGTCACGCTGGGTGCCGGCTGGAAGGGCGGATTCATCATCCCGCTGTTCTTCATGGGCGCCTCGCTCGGCCAGATCGGCCACCACCTGTTCCCGAGCCTGAGCGAACCCGTGCTCATGGCCGGGCTCATGGCCGCGCTGTGCGCCGGCGTGACCAAGACCCCGCTCGGCTCCACCCTGGTGGTGACCGAGATGGCCGGCCTGCCGGTGTTGGTGCCCACCCTGATCGCCGCCTTCGTCGCCCTGGCCGTGACGCGGCGGGTGACGGTCATCGACACCCAGCGAGCCCGGGTCGACGTCGGCCCGGACGACGAGGCGGACCCCACAGCCGAGCTGGACACCCAGTCGGGATCGGATCGTCGCCCGTCCCGTCTCGATGGTGAGGACGAACCGTGAGCTCCCCCGACCTGCCCGACCGGGACTATGAGGCCCTGGCCCGGTTCCGCCACGGCCTGCGCGTGTTCCTCAGCTTCTCGGAAGCCGCGGCCCGAGCCGCCGGCCTGCCACCGGCCCAGCACCAGCTCCTGCTCGCCATCCGAGGCTGGACCGGCGACGGGGACCCCACCATCGGCGACGTGGCCGAGATGCTGGTGCTGCGCCACCACTCGGTGGTCGAGCTGGTGCAGCGGGCCGCCGCGGCCGGCTTGATCACGTCGACGCCCGATCCCGCCGACGGCCGTCGCCAGCGCCTGCACCTGACAACGGACGGCGCCACCAAGCTGGCCGACCTGTCCGCCCTGCACCGCGACGAGCTGCGTCGCTTCCGCACCGAGCTGAGCCCCATCCTCCACGAGCTCGGCTGACATCGGCCGACCCGCGGCGCCCACGCGCCCACGCAAGCAACCTGTCACCTGAGCGGACCGGGTGAGGTCGCAGAGCTGACAGGTCCAGGTGTGCGGGGAGTCTGGGGTGGGGCCGGGCAGGCCGGTCAGGCCACCACGCCGGCATCGCGCAGGCGGGCCCGAGCCTGCTCGTCGTACCCGGCGGCCGCCAGCACCTCGTCGGTGTGCTGGCCCAACCCGGGCACGGCTGCCACCGGGCGAGCCGGTGCACCGTGGAAGGTGACCGGTGTGGCCACCGCCCGGTGGGAGGGTCCGAACTCCCCCGCCGGCACGTCCACGAAGGCGCCGGCGGCCACGGCCTGCGGATCGACCAGCACCTCGGCCGGCGTGTTCACCGGCGCCCACCACACGTCGTGGCGGTCGAACACCGCGGTCAGCTCGTCGCGGGTCCAACCGGCGAAGATCCCGTCCAGCTCGGCCACCAGCTCGGCCGCGTTGTGGCGACGTCCCCGAGCCGTCCCGTAGCGCTCGTCGTCCAGCAGGTCGGGGCGCTCGAGGGCGGCGCACAGCTTGGGCCACAGCCGATCGGCCTCCACCCCGAGCAGCCAGAACCATCGGTCGTCGCCGGCCCGGTAGCAGTTGCACATCGGGTTCAGCTCGGCGGTGCGGGGCTGGACCGAGCCGAGCTTGCCGAACCGCGACTGGATGCCCAGGTCCCACCCCACCGCGTAGATGCCGGTGCGCAGCAGCGAGATCTCG
This sequence comes from uncultured Microthrixaceae bacterium, assembly GCA_963785815.1. GTDB lineage: Bacteria > Actinomycetota > Acidimicrobiia > Acidimicrobiales > Acidimicrobilacustridaceae > UBA4742. Next base: position 589,089 of record CAWAWN010000003.1, on the reverse strand, counting down.
ACCAGCTGGCCACGGCCCGTCCGCTCCCGGTCCAGCAGGGCGGCCAGGATGCCGGCCACCGCGGTCATGGCGGTCACGTGGTCACCCATGCCCGAACGCACGCCCGGCGGATCGCTCTGGCCCGGCGCCATGAGCGAGGCGATCCCGCTGCGAGCCCAGAAGGCGCCAACGTCGTAGCCGGCGCGGCCGGTCTCGGGACCCTCCAGGCCGTAGCCGCTGACGCTGGCGTAGACCAGGCGCGGGAAGCGCTCGGCCAGCGCCTCGGGGCCCAGGCCCAGCCGCTCGACCGCCTCCGGGCGCAGGTTGGTCAGGAACACGTCGGCTTCGGCCAGCAGGCCCAGCAGCACCTCGACCCCCTCGGGCTGGCCCAGGTCGATGACCACGCTGCGCTTGCCCCGGTTGTCGAGGTCGAACGGCGGCGACTCGGGTTGGCCGTGGCCGGCCAGCAGGGCGAACAGCCGGCGCATGGGATCACCCACCGGGGTCTCCACCTTCACCACGTCCGCGCCCCAATCGGCCAACAGGCCGCCCGCGGCCGGCCCGGCCACCCACATCCCCAGCTCGATCACCCGGTAGTTCGACAGCACCGCGCAACCGTAGACTCCGCCACACATGACCGTGCCCACCGACTCCGCCCGATCTCACGACGTGGCTCCGCCGAGGAACCTGGCCGCACCCCGGGATCTGGCCATCGGATCCTTCAGCGACGACCCACCCTGGCTGGTCGACCCCGCGGCCATGACCTGGCGCCGGGCGGTGCCCGCCGCCCGCTGGGTGGTCCGCGCCTCTCTGCCCGAGCTGACCAGACCCCGACGCCTGCCCGACGGCACCCGAGCCATCCGCGTGGCCCGCCACCTGGGCCTGGCCGTGGGCCGCTGGGCCCTGGGTGCGCGTCGCCAGGGCGGTTCCGCATCCAAGGCCGACATCTCCCGCCGCCTTCGCATCGCGGCCGAGCACCTCGGCCCCACCTACATCAAGCTGGGCCAGATCATCTCCAGCGGCGACGGCCTGTTCCCCGAGGAGCTGGTCGGCGAGTTCAAGAAGTGTCGCGACCAGGTGCCACCCGAGCCCTGGTGGGCCGTGCGCCAGGTGGTCGAGTCCGAGCTGGGCGCGCCGCTCGAGTCGGTGTTCGCCCACTTCGAGCGCGAGCCGCTGGCGGCCGCCTCCATCGCCCAGGTGCACGCCGCCCGCCTGCACACCGGCGAGGAGGTGGTGGTCAAGGTGCAGCGGCCGTCGGTGGCCACCCTGGTGCACGCCGACCTCAAGGTCATGGCCTGGCTGGCCCCGTTCCTGGTCGGTCGCATCCCCATCGCCGCCCTGGCCAACCCCCCGGCACTGGTCGAGCTGTTCGCCGAGACCATCACCGAGGAGCTCGACTTCCGCCTCGAGGCCGCCAACATGTTGGACGTGGCCCGATCCTTCCAGGAGCTGGGCCAGCAGGGCTACGTGGTGCCCCGACCGCACCCGACGCTGGTCACGCCCCGGGTCCTGGTGATGGAGCGGCTGCACGGCTTCGCCTTCGACGACGTGGCCGGGATGCAGGCGGCCGGGGTGGACACCGAAGGAGTGATCCGCACCGGCATGGTCGGGTTCATGGAGGGCGCCATGATCCACGGCATCTTCCACGGCGACCTGCACGGCGGCAACCTGTTCGTGCTGCGCGACGGCCGGGTCGGCCTCCTCGACTACGGGATCATCGGGCGGATGGACGAGCTCAAGCGCCGCGCCTTCCTGCGCCTGCTGATCACCGCCACCATGAACGACGTGAAGGGCCAGCTGGCCGCGCTGCGCGACCTGGGCGCCCTGCCCGCCGACACCGATCTCGACGCCGTGATCCGCGACCTGGGGCTGGACAAGCCCCCCGTCGACCCCACCACCCTTACCGCGGACGAGATGGTGGGCGAGATCCAGCGGGTGGTGAAGGCCCTGCTGGGCTACGGCGCCCGGCTCCCCAAGGAGCTCATGCTGTTCGTCAAGAACATGGTCTTCCTGGACGGCGCCATCGCCACCCTGGCCCCCGACCTCGACCTGTTCGCCGAGATCGCCAGCATCTCCACCTACTTCGCCGAGACCCATGGCGAGCAGATCGCCGAGGAGGTGGGCATGCCCCTCGACGCCTACGAGATCGACCTGGCCGGGGTGAAGGGCTCGTTCGGGGTGGACGCCACCACCGAGCGGCTGACCTACCGCGAGCTGCAGGAGCGCCGTGAGCTGATCCGCAACCGCTTCCAGCACCGCCAGGTGAGCTGACCCGGCCGCGGACGGGCCCCTGCAGGCGCCCGTCCACCTCGGACCACCAACACCGTTGCCGACGGTGTGGCCCTACGAACCAGGCGATCGTGGGTTCGCCGCTAACGTGCCATCGATGCGCCTGGTGATCGCCCGCTGCTCGGTGGACTACGCCGGACGGTTGAGCGCTCACCTGCCCCTGGCCACCCGGCTCATCATGGTGAAGGCCGACGGGTGCGTGGCCATCCACGCCGACGGCGGGGCCTACAAGCCGCTGAACTGGATGAACGCACCGAACACGGTGACCGAGGAGCCCGATCGCTGGGTGGTGGTCAACCCCAAGGGCGAGACCCTGACCATCAGCCTCGACGAGGTGCTGCACGACTCGGCCCACGAGCTGGGCGTCGACCCGGGCCTGCAGAAGGACGGGGTCGAGGCCCACCTCCAGGAGCTGCTGGCCGCCCACCCCGAATCGATCGCCGAGGGCCTGCGCCTGGTGCGGCGGGAGTACCCGACCGACATCGGGCCGGTCGACCTGCTGTGCCGCGACGCCGACGGCCAGGCCGTGGCCGTCGAGATCAAGCGCCGGGGTGAGATCGACGGGGTCGAGCAGCTCACCCGCTACCTGGCCCGCCTCGAGCTGGATCCCCTCCTGCGACCGGTGCGCGGCATGTTCGTGGCCCAGGTCATCAAGCCGCAGGCCAAGGTGCTGGCTGCCGATCGGGGCATCGGCTGCGTCGAGGTCGACTACGACGAGCTGCGCGGCATCGAGTCGACCGAGCTGCGCCTGTTCTAGTGCGGCACTAGGCGCTCAGCGCCGTCGGAGGAGGGCCAGCAGGTTCTTGGCCGTGGTGGCGATGGATGAGGCGAAGGCGGTCAGGATGCTCACCGCCCGAGCCTACGATCTGGGGCCCTTCGCCCGGGGCATCCCGACCGTGGGCAGCCGACGGCGGTCAGGGGACCTCGGTGTGGTTCGCACCGATGAGGGCGATGGCGAGCACCGACGGTTCGTCCCCCTGGTTCGACCAGCGGTGCCGGGTGCCGTTCTGGATGTAGGTGTCGCCCGGGTCGAGCACCACGGTGGCGCCGTCGTCCAGCTCGAGGGTGGCGTGGCCGGAGAGCACGACGCCGTAGTCGATGGTGGCAGTGGTGTGCATGCCCGGCTCGTCCGGCTCGAGGTAGGCGGACATCCCCGGGAGCTTCTGGTCGAACTCGGCCAGCGCGGCTGCGATGTCGAGGTCGGGGGGCATCCCGCCCTCGGCGTCGGGCGGGATGGTGAAGAACCCGAACCGGAACCCGTCCGCCGGCGGGAAGTAGCCCGCGGCCGAGGGCTGCTCGCCGGCGTCGGGGAACGACGCCGTCTGGTCACCGCCCCACAACTGGTGGAACTCGGTGCCGGGCAGCAGACCCAGCGTCACCGGCGCGACCTGCTCGTCTCCGACGAAGACCGCTTTGCCGGCCGCGTCGTGCCCGGTCACCACTCGTCGCACATCCATGTTCAACCCCGTTCGTCGGTTGCCAGTCGTCAGGCGAAGGTGACCAGACCGGCGTCGAGCACGGTGCGCCCGTCGCCACCCGCGGTCTGGAAGACGGCCTGGTTGCCGTCCACCCACATCTTCACCGTGAGGGCTTCGCCGGGCATGACCGGCGACGAGAAGCGCCCGGCCATCGACTTGAAGCGGGCGGGATCGCCGCCGCACAGCGAGTGCAGCAGGGCCCGACCGGTGAAGCCGTAGGTGCACAGGCCGTGGAGGATGGGCTTGTCGAAGCCGCCCATGGCCGCGAACGACGGGTCGGAGTGCAACGGGTTGCGGTCGCCCGACAGCCGGTAGATGAGGGCCTGGTCGGTGCGGGTCGGATAGGTGACCACGTGATCGGGGTCGCGCTCGGGAGCCACGTTCTGGGGACCCGACGGGCCGCGGTCGCCACCCCATCCCCCTTCGCCGCGGATGAACATGGACGACCTGGTCTTGAACAGCGGTTGGCCGGTGGCCACGTCGGTGGAGATGGTCTCGAGCGCGACCACCGCCCCCTTGCCCTTGTCGTAGACGCCGACGACCTCGCCCACCGCCGACACGGTGCCGGACACCGGGATGGGGCTGAAAAGCTCGATGGCCTGCTCGCCGTGCACGAGCATGGCCGGGTTGAACGAGCCGATGTTGGCCAGTGCGGCGTGGCCGGGGCCGTCGAGGACTACGGCCATGGTGGGCAGCACCTGTTGGGGTGTGTCGGCCGTGTTCTCGGTGGTGAACTCCAACTCGGCGAAGGGGTCCTCGGCGCCGCAGCCCACCCCCAGGGCGTAGAGCAGGGCGTCCTTCGAGCTCCACGAGCGCTCACCGGGCTCGCCCTTGGAGCCGACGGCGTCAGGGTTGATGGGCATGTTCGCTCCTCAGTTCTTCTGGTCTCGGCCGGACATGTCGGCGTTGGGTCGGGCCTCGGCCATGAGCTGTTCGACCAACGGGCCCATCAGGGTGGGATCGAGCGTCGGGGTGACCGTGGGGCCGCGGTGCCAGCCCTCGCTCACCGACAGGGCCTGGCCGCTCACGTCGAAGACGCTGTCCGGTCACGCCGGCGGATTCGGGGCTGGCCAGCCAGGTGATGATGGGGGCGATCCACTGCGGACCCATCTGCTCGCGGACCTCGTCGGAGGCCTGGCCCATGCCCAGGTTCTCGGTCATGCGGGTGATGGCCGCCGGGGCGATGGCGTTGACGGTGACGCCGTAGCGGGCCAGCTCCATGGAGGCGATGATGGTGAAGGCGGCGATGCCGGCCTTGGCCGCGCCGTAGTTGGTCTGGCCCACGTTGCCGTAGATGCCCGACGGCGAGCTGGTGTTGATGATGCGCCCGTCGACCGCGTCGCCGGCCTTGGACCGCTCCCGCCAGTGGGCCGCGGCGAAGTGCGACGGCCCGGCGGTGCCCTTGAGGTGCACCTTGATGACCGCGTCCCACTCGGCCTCGGTCATGTTGGTCAGCATGCGGTCGCGCAGGATGCCGGCGTTGTTGACCAGCACGTCGAGGCGCCCGAAGGCGTCGATGGCCTGCGCCACCAGCTTCTCGGCCCCGTCCCAGTTGGAGATGTCGTCGGTGTTGGCCACGGCCTGGCCGCCCATGGCCTCGATCTCGGCCACCACGTCGTGGGCCGGGCCCTCCGCGTGGCCCTCGCCGTCCATGGTGCCGCCCAGGTCGTTGACCACCACCTTGGCGCCCTGTCCGGCCAGCATGAGCGAGTGCTCGCGACCGATCCCCCGACCGGCGCCGGTGACGATGCACACGCGTCCCTCGCACAGTCCGACCATCTGCTACCCCCACACTCGTCGACCCGCGCGGATCGAACCCGAACGAACGGGTCGATCTTGTCACCTCCACCGGGGTGGTCGTCCACTCGATGGGCCAGCCCCGACCGGACCAGGATGGGTACCCTCGACGCGATGGTCGACGTGATGGACGACGTACCCCACGACGAGGTCGACGGTGATCCCGATCCCGGGCCCGACCGCAGGGGTCACGGCTACGTGGACGAGGTCGAGTTCGAGAGCCGCATGAGCGCGGCCGACGCCCTCATGTGGACCATCGAGAAGGACCCGCTGCTGCGCAGCACCATCACCACGGTGATGGTGTTCGACGCCCCGCTCGACCACGCCCGGCTGCGCCTGCGGCTCGACCGGGTCAGCCGGGTGGTCCCCCGGCTGCGCCAGCGCGTCCAGGGCCACACGTTCTCGCTGGCGCCGCCCCGCTGGGACGTCGACCCCAACTTCGACCTCGACTACCACCTGCGCTTCACCCGCATCGGCGACCGTGACGCGCCCGGGAACCTGCGCCACGTGTTCGACATCGCCGAGCCGACGGCCATGCAGGGGTTCGACCGGGCCCGGCCGCTGTGGGAGTTCGTGGTGGTGGACGGCCTGGAGGGCGGCCGCAGCGCCCTGATCACCAAGATCCACCACTCGATCACCGACGGGGTCGGCGGCGTCAAGCTGCTGATGGAGCTGCTCGACCTCGAGCCCGACGTCCCCGCCGACGAGCTGCCCGATGCCCCCGTGGCCCGCCCCCGCAGCGAGCCGGCCCGCGTGGTCGACGCCCTGGCCTACCAGGGCCGCCACAGCGCCAGCGCCGTCGGGCATCTGGCCGGCTCGGCCGCGGCCCAGGCGGGCCGGATCACCTCCGACCCGTTGGGGATCGGCACCCAGGCGCTGGCCACGGCCGGCTCGGTGGTCCGGATGGTCAGGCCCGCCACGGCGCCGCTCAGCCCGGTCATGACCGGTCGGTCGCTGAGCGTGCACTTCGATGCCCTGCGGGTGCCGATCGCGCCCTTGAAGCGGGCCTCCAAACTGGTGGGCGGCAAACTGAACGACGCCTTCGTGGCTGGGGTCACCGGGGGCCTCGGGCGCTACCACCGCGAGCTGGGCGCGCCCGTCGAGCGGCTGCGCATGACCATGCCCATCAACATCCGCCGGGCCGACACCGCCATCGTGGCCGGGAACCAGTTCGCCCCGGCGCGCTTCGCGGTGCCCGTCGGGATCCTCGACCCGCTGGCGCGCATGAACGCCGGGCGCGAGCTCATGGCCGCCCAGCGGCGCGAGCCCGGGCTGGGCCTGTCCGACGCGCTGGCCGGGATCATCAACCGGCTGCCGGCCACGGCCAGCACCGGCCTGTTCGGCTCGATGCTCAAGGGCATCGACTTCGTGACCAGCAACGTGCCCGGGCCGCCCGTGCCCGTCTACCTGATCGGCGCCCGCCTCGAGCGCCAGATCGCCTTCGGCCCGATGACCGGCGCGGCCGCCAACATCACCGTGCTCAGCTACGTCGACGACCTCGACGTCGGGGTGAACACCGACCCCCGGGCCGTCGACCACCCCGACCTGTTCATGCACTGCATGCGCCAGGGCTTCGACGAGATCGTCGCCCTGGGCTGATCGGACTGATCAGCCGGATCAGCCCCAGGCGGCGGCCAGGTCGGTCAGGATCTCGTCGCCGTGGGCGAACAGGGCCAGGTGGTCACCGCCGGCCACGACCTCGAGACGGCCGTCGGGCACCGCGCCGGCCAGGTAGCGACCGTGGTGCAGCGGGATCTCTGGATCCTGGTCGCCGTGCCAGACGCGCACGGGACAGCGCACCGACGCCAGGTCGAACCCCCACGGCACCACGATCTGGTGCAGGTCCTGGGCCGGGCCCGCACCCCCCTGGCGCAGGCTCTCGCGGATGGGTCCCAGCGTCTCGGGGGCCAGCGAACCGGCGCGATCGTCGGTCCATCCGGCTCCCTCCAGGCGTCGAGCCAACACCCGGGCCATGGCCCCCGGCGCCAGCCTGAGCACCAACGCCAGGCCCGCGAACAGGCCCTGCGTGACGATCGGGTAGCGCCCCGCCACCCGGTCCGACAACCGCTCGGACCAGGCCACGTCGTCGTAGGCGCCGGGCCGGTCCGGTGGTCCCCAGGGGCTCACCAGCCCGACGATGCCCACCCGAGACCCGAGCACGGCGGCGGTGGCCAGGGCGGCCGCCGCGCCACCGCTGTAGCCCACGACACCGAACTCGTCGAGCTCGAGGTGGTCGGCCAGGGCGGCCACGTCCGCCGCGATGTCCGACAGCGCCGCGCCCGGGTGCGGGCTGGACAGGCCGTGGCCGGGCCGGTCGAAGGCCACCAGCCACCAGCCGGCCACCTCGGCCGCCCGATCCAGCCAGATGGCCTCCAGGCGCGAGCTCGGTGTGCCGTGGAACCAGATGAGCGGCACCCCGTCGGAGCGGCCCAGGTTGGCATACCCGAGCACCCGGCCATCGGCCAGGCGCGCCGTGCGGGCCAGGTCATCAGCGAGGTCCGGCGGCATGTACCTCCTCCAGCACGGTCGACCCGTCCAAGCCTACGGGTGCCACCACCGAACCTGTCAGCTCAGCGAGCTCCCTCGGTCCGCAGGCCTGACAGGTTGCGCGGGCGGCGGTGGGGATCAGGCGTCGTCGGGATCGGAGACGATCTCGGCCTCGTAGTCCATGGGACCGCCGTACTCGATCTCGATCGGTTCGAGCCCCTCGCCGTCGCCGTGCTCGGTCAGGCGCCACCCGGTGAGCTGGGGCATGAGCCGGGCGATCACGACGGCCCCCACGATGCAAGCCACGCCCCCGGAGACCACCGCGAACTCCGGGGTGGTCAGCGCCGCCACCACCCCGGACTCGAAGTCACCCAACCGCGGCCCGCCGGTGACCACGGCGATGTGCACCGACGAGAGCCGACCCCGCAACCGGTCGGGCACGCTGAGCTGGAGGATGGTGTTGCGGAACACCGCGGAGATGACATCCGCCGCCCCGGCCAGGGCCAACATGGCCAGCGCCAGCGGCAACCAGTGGCTGAAGCCGAAGGCGGCGATGGCCCCACCCCAGGCGATGACGGCGATGACGGTGGCGCGGCCCTGGCGGTCGACTCGTCCCACCCAGCCGGACGTGGCCGCCCCCACCAGGGCCCCGACACCGGGGGCGGCGTAGAGCAGCCCGACCACGGCGGGACCTCCGAGCGCGGTGCCGATGGCCGGGAACAGCGCCCGGGGCATGCCGAACACCATGGCGTTGATGTCGATCACGAACGTGCCCTGCAACGCCTGGCGACCCTTGAGGAACCGCAACCCCTCCATGACCGACGCGGCGCTGGCCCGGGTGCCGCCGCCGTCGGGACGCATCGGCCTCATGGCCAGCAGGAAGGCGATGGCCACCCCGAAGCTGACGGCGTCGACCCAGTAGGCCGAGGCCAGGCTGACCTTGGCGATGAGCAGGCCGCCCAGCGCCGGGCCCACCACCACGCCGAGCTGGTAGAGCAGCTGGTTGAGGGCGGCGGCGGCCGGCAGGTACTGGGCGCCCACCAGCTTGGGCGTGGCCGCGCTGCGGGTGGGCGAGTCCAGCCCGGCGAAGGCCTGCTGCGCCACCACCAGGACGTAGATGAGCCACACCTTGGGATGCGGGAGCATGGCGTTGAGGGCCAGGCCGACGCTGGCCGATCCCAACAGCACCTGGGCCACCAGCAGCAACCTGCGCCGGTCGTGGGCGTCGGCCAGGGCACCGCCCACCAGCGACCCGGCGATCAACGGGCCCACCGCCGCCAGCCCCAGCAGGCCGACCATCAGCGACGAGTGGGTCAGCACGTAGATCTGGTACGGCGCCGCCACCACCGTCATCTGGCTGCCCAGGTACGAGATGATCTGGCCGAGGTAGAGGAGACGGAACTGGCGGGACCGGCGCAGCGGCGTCACGTCGACCAGGACCTTGGGCATCGGTTCAGTGTGCCGCCTTCCTGGCCCTCCGGCGGCTCCGGCCTGGCGGCCTCCGCCTTCCTGGCACTGCGGTCGGCGAGCCTCCCTGCGTGCGGCTTCGCCCATCCGGCTCTCATCGGTCCAGCGGCTCCGGCCTGGCGGCCTCCGCCTTCCTGGCACTGCGGTCGGGCACCGGCGACGATGGGACGGTGGACCTCTCCTCACCGGCGCCGGCCGCGGCCGCGACCGCGAAGCTGCGGCGACGCGGCTTCGTCCTGGAGGGCATCACGCTGAGCTGGAACGTGGTCGGCGTCGTCGTGCTGGCCGTGGCCGCCATCCGCGCCCGCTCGGTGGCGCTGGGCGGGTTCGGCCTCGACTCGCTCATCGAGATCGGCGCCTCCACGGTCGTCATCTGGGAGCTCGCCGGCACCGATGAAGGCCGCCAACGGCGCGCGCTCCAGCTGATCGGCGGCTCCTTCGTCGCCCTGGCCGTCTACCTGGGGGTCCAGAGCACCTGGGTCCTGGTCACCCGCCACCACGCCCACAGCTCGCCGCTCGGCATCACCTGGACCGCCCTCACCGCGGTGGTCATGTTCGCGCTCGCCGCCGGCAAGGCTCGCACGGGCCGGGCACTCGACAACCCCGTCCTGCGCACCGAGGGCAAGGTCACCCTGGTCGATGCCCTCCTGGCCACCGCCGTGCTCACCGGCCTGGTCCTCGACGCCCTGGCCGGCTGGTGGTGGGCCGACCCCGTCGCCGCCTACGTCATCGTCTTCTACGGCCTCACCGAGGGCGTCGGCGCCCTGCGCGACCGCTGAGGGGCCGCCGTGGCTCAGCCCGCGGCCACCGCCCGATCGACCACCCGGGCCATGCCCGAGAGCTCCTGCTCGCTGAGGTTGGGGTCGTGACGACGCCGGGCCAGCACCGCCGGCAGCCACTGGGCGGCGGCGGCCCGGTCGGTGTCGTGCAGGAAGGCCCGCACCAGCAGGGGTCGGAACACCGCGGTGGTGACCCGGTCGATGGCCGATCCGGGCAGGCCGGCGGCAGCCATGAGCAGCCACGCCTCAGCCACGTCCACGGCGCCGGGACCGACCGCGGCGTTGCTCCAGTCGATCACCACCGGCCCCTGGGGCCCGAGCATGACGTTGCCCGGGTGCAGGTCGAGGTGCAGCGGGGTCGGGCCCGGCCCGTACGGCTGAGGGAGCAACCCGCGCAGCTCGACCGGCACGACCAGGCGGTGCAACCACCCGTGGAGGTCGGCCAGCAGGGTGGCCTGGGATCGCAGTCGCCACGGGTGGGCCATCAGCTCGTCGAGCATCGAGCGGCCCTCGATGCGCTCCATGATCATCCCGTCGTCGACCACCTCGACCACCGCCGGGCACGGGTACCCCTGCGCTCGCACCCACTCCATGACCTGGGCCTCACCGGCCAGCGAGCGCGGCACGCGGGGACGGCGCAGCACGAGGCCCGGACCGTGGTCGAGGATCTCGGTGTCTCGCCCTTCGGCGATGACCTGGCCGAACGACGCCATGACCCGAGTATGGACCCGCGGCTCGGCCCGTGCCCGCTCGGGGCCGGCGTTTACCACAACTTTCGGCCCAGTCCCTACGCTGGCCGACGATGCCCATCGGCCGGCCACCCCGCGCTCATCCACGCACGCGCCTGGTCGTGGTGGCGGCCCTGGCGCTGGCCCTGTTGTCCGTGGTGGCGGGGTGCTCAGGCGGGTCGACGCAGACCACCACGTCCACCACCGCCGCCCCGACGACCACCACCCCACCGTCCACCAGCACCACCCAGCCGGGCACCGACGCGGTCGTCTTCGCCTCCGTGGGCGGCAACATCGACGCCTACGACACCCAGGCCCCGTACGACCGCCAGCGGGTGGTGGCGGTCGGCACCGCCCCCAACGGGGCCGTGGCCCACGGCCAGATCTGCTTCCTGCCCGACGGCACCCGGCGGTTCGTCGTGGCCGAGACCCGACCGGCCGCGGCCGGCTCGCCGGCGTCCGCCGGCTTCGGCCTCTACCAGCTCAGCGGTGACGGCGTGGGCACCTTCCGGGTGCAGCGGGTCAACGGGTTCACCAGCCCGGGTGCGTCGTCCGCCTCGGCCACGCTGACCTATGGCTGCGCCTTCTCCAAGTCGGGGCTGCTGTTCACCACCGACGTGGGCTCCGTCTCACCCACCAACAGCCAGGCGGGCGCGGCCGATGGCCAGCTCATCGAATGGTTCCCGCCCTACACCTCCCCCACCCCAGCGCACTGCGTGGTGGCCACCGGCCTGGCCGTGCCCCAGGGCCTGGCCGCCGAGTCGGACGGGTCCATCGACCTGGCCTCGGCGGCTGCCCCCACCGCCGGCGTGTGGCGCTACTCGGGCGCCTTCCCGACCAAGGCGGCCGCCTGTGCCACGCCCCCTACCGGCATCACGGCCACCAAGGTCATCCCCGCCGGCGCCAACGGGTTGGGCGCGCCGTCCGCCGTGGCCCTGACCCCCGACAGCAAGAGCCTGGTGGTGACCAGCGCCCTGGACGGCGTCATCGACCAGTTCGACCTCGACGGCACCTTCGCCACCACCCTCCTGACCCCGTCCCCGGCCGGTCCGCTCGGCGCCACGCCGTTCGCCACGGGCACGCCGTTGGGCGTCGCCGTCAACGCCGACGGCGCCGTGTTCTACGCCGACCCCGGCCTCGAGCGCGCCGCCAACGGGTCGGTGGCCGCCGGCGACCGGGTGGGATCGCTGCGTCGCATCGCCGTGACCAAGGGGCAGCCGCAGGCGCCGAACACGCTCAACCAGGACCTGCCGGCGCCCGACGGGTTGGGCATCTTCGACCCGTCCAAGGCGTCGGGCGGGGCCGGCTCGATCACCTGAGCACCGGCGCGTCCGGCCCGGATCCCGGCGCCACGACAGAGGAGTTGCGACCCGGCCAGGTCCGGGCGTGATCGCGTTCGGGGGTCGCGGGCGCGACGAGAAGGCCGCGCCCGTCAGGGGTCAGTCGTCGGCGTCGTCCGCGTCGTCGGAGGCGGGGGCCGGCGGTCCGTCGGGACCGAAGTCGTAGCCCAGCGCCGTCAGCCACGCGACGATGTCGCTCAGCCGCCAGGACGCGGTGACCTCGCTGCCGTCGTCGCCGGTGTAGGCCACCATGATCATGGCCTTCTGCACCCCGGCCAGGTCGTCGGCCGAGGTGTCCACCGAGGTGATGGCCGAACGGGGGATGCGGAACTCCTTCTGCGGGGCCCAGGTCACGAACATGAGGTCGGTGTGGCTCAGCGCCAGGCATCCCATGCTGCGCAGGCCACCGGCCGCCGCGGGTTCGGTCCCGAACCCGTTCGCCTTGGGCTCGATGATCTCGATGTTGTCCGCACCCAGCTCGTCCTTGCAGGCCTTGACGGCGGCGTCGCCCTTCTTGTTCAGCACCGGACCGAACGCCAGCGCGGCCACCGCCGCCACGGCCACGATGACGACGAGGACGATGATGATCACGGTCATGTCGCCGAACGCTAACAGCAGAGGTGGTGCGGATCAGGGAACTGGCATGGATCCGGCCGTGGCCGCGGCCCGCCGATCACGGCGTGGGTTCGGCCGCCAGCGCCGCGCCCACGATGCCGGCCCGGTTCTCGAGCTGGGCCGCCACCACCGGGGTCCGGCAGCTGAGGTGGGGCACGAACTTGTCCGGGTCCTTGGAGACGCCCCCGCCCAGGATGTACAGGTCGGGCCAGAGCAGGTTCTCGAGGTACTCCAGGTACACGCTCACCCGCTTCGCCCACTTCTTCCAGCTCAGCTTCTCGTTCTCGCGCACCAGCTCGGACGCCAGCTTCTCGGCGTCGAGCTGCTTGCGCCCCATCTTCAGGTGGCCGAGCTCGGTGTTGGGGATCAGCTGGCCGTCCATGACCAGCGCGCTGCCGATGCCCGTGCCCAGGGTGAGCAGCAGGACCACCCCGTGGCGGGCCTCGGGATGTCCGAAGCGGGCCTCGGCCACCCCGGCCGCGTCGGCGTCGTTGACCACCGCGACCGGCCCACCCACCGCGCTGGCGAACGACCCCGCCGCGTCGTGGCCGATCCACCCCTCGTCCACGTTGGCCGCGGTGTGGATGGTGCCGCCCTTGACCACCCCGGGGAAGGTCACCCCGGCGGGGCCGGACCACTCGAAGTGCGCGGCGATCTGGCCGACCACCTCGGCCACCGCGGCCGGGGTGGCCGGGTGCGGCGTCTTGATCCGCAGGCGGTCGGTGGTGAACTCCCCGGTGGTGGTGTCGACGACCGCGCCCTTGATGCCGGTGCCGCCGATGTCGATGCCGAGTACCTGCACGGAGCCTCCTAGGACGGTCGGGCGGGATCGCGCTGCTCGCGGTAGCGGCGCAACAGGGAACGGGTCGAGCTGTCGTGGCCCGAGCCCACCGCCCCATCTTGATCGGTGGCCTCCAGCTCGGACGCGATGGTGGTGGCCAGCTTCTTGCCCAGCTCGACCCCCCACTGGTCGAACGAGTTGATGTTCCAGATGGCGCCCTGGGTGAAGACCTTGTGCTCGTAGAGGGCGATGAGCTGGCCCAGCACGTGGGGCGTCAGCTCGGTGGCCAGGATCGAGCTGGTGGGGTGGTTGCCGGCGAAGGTGCGGGCCGCCACCTGGTGGGGGGGCACCCCCTCGGCCCGCACCTCGTCGGCCGTCTTGCCGAAGGCCAGGGCCTCGGGCTGGGCCAGGAAGTTGGCCATGAGCAGGTCGTGGTGGCGACCGAGCTGGTGGGCTGATCGGGCGAAGCCGATGAAGTCGGCCGGGATCAGCTTCGTGCCCTGGTGGATGAGCTGGTAGTAGGCGTGCTGGCCGTTGGTGCCCGGTTGGCCCCAGACGATGGGCCCGGTGGAGGTGTCGACCGGCTGGCCCTGGCGGGTGACCGACTTGCCGTTGGATTCCATGTCGAGCTGCTGGAGGTAGGCCGGCAGCTTGGCCAGGTACTGGTCGTAGGGCAGCACGGCCAGGGTCTGGGCCCCGAAGAAGTCGTCGTACCAGACCCCGATGAGGCCCATCAGCATGGGCATGTTCACCTCGATGGGCGCGGTGGCGAAGTGGGTGTCCATGGCGTGGAACCCGGCCAGCATCTGGCGGAACTGCTCGGGACCGATGGCCACCATGAGCGACAGGCCCACGGCCGAGTCGTAGGAGTACCGACCGCCCACCCAGTCCCAGAAGCCGAACATGTTGGCCGGGTCGATGCCGAAGGCGGCCACCCCGTCGTGGTTGGTGGACACAGCCACGAAGTGGCGGGCCACGTCCACCTCCGCGCCCAGGCCCGCCCGCAACCAGTCGCGGGCCGTCGCTGCGTTGGTCATGGTCTCGAGGGTGGTGAACGTCTTGGACACCACGATGAACAGGGTCTCGGCCGGGTCGAGGTCGTGGGTGGCCTCCCAGAAGTCGGTCCCGTCGATGTTGGACACGAACCGCACGGTGAGGCGGCGGTCGCTGAAGCGCTCGAGCGCCTCGTACGCCATCGCTGGCCCCAGGTCGCTGCCGCCTATGCCGATGTTGACCAGGTTGCGGATGGGTCGCCCGGTGTGGCCCGTCCAGCGGCCGGAGCGGATGGACTCGGCGAAGCCCGCCATGGCGTCGAGCACGGCATGCACCTCGGGCACCACGTCGACGCCGTCCACCTCGATCACCCGTCCAACCGGTGCCCGCAGGGCGACGTGGAGCACGGCCCGCTGCTCGGTCACGTTGATCTTCTGGCCGGCGAACATGGCGTCGCGCAGCTGCTCGACCCCGGCCCGACGAGCCAACGCCGCCAACAGGCGCATGGTCTCGGGGGTGAGGCGGTGCTTGGAGTAGTCGAGGTAGAGGTCGCCCACCTCGAGGGTCATGGTCTCGCCCCGGTCGGGGTCGGCGGCAAACAGGTCGCGCAGGTGCACGCCGGCGATGGCCGCGTGGTGGGCGGCCAGGGCCTGCCACTCCGGGGTCGAGGAGATGGGCGGGGGCGCCGGATCGGGGGCGGTCGACGACGGATCGGTCACGGGGAGCTCCTGGGGCGATTCGGCGATCTGATCAGGCGACGGTCAGGCTGAAGCGGGCGGTGAAGGACTGCCCCGGCGATACGAACGGGCACGAGCCGGTGACCAGGGCGTTGGTCGGGGCGGTCATGGGCTCGAGGCAGCACAGGTTGGCATCGGCCGGGGCGTAGACCTGCAGGTAGCCGTAGTTGCGGTCGAACAGCAGGCTGAGGGCGTGGTCGCTCGAGGCCAGCCCCACGCGCCGGTCGCGGCCCAGCGCGAACAGGTCGTCGAAGGTGCGGCTGCCCAGGGGCTCGGCCTCCGCGGCCAGGCGGTGCCCGGCGCCGGTGGGGATGCCCCGCTCGTCGACCAGCAGGTGGCGGCGGGCCGGCAGGACGACCCGGATGGATCCGCGCCGGATGCCGGGCAGGCGCAGGTAGGGGTGCCAGCCGAACGTCACCGGCACCCGGCGCCGACCGGTGGCCCGCACGGTGGTGGCCACGGTGAGCGTGGTGGCATCGAGGCGGTGCTCGACGGTCAGCACGTGGGGGAACGGGAACGACTCCAGCAGGTCGGGGCGCTCGCCCACGTCGAGGCGCGACACCAGCACCGCGCTGCGGGCGTCGGTGCCCAGCCGCACCACCTGCCACCCGGCGTCGGCGCCCAGCGTGCCGTGCATGGGCAGCCCGTTGCCGTCGCGGTGCACGCGGGGCGCACCAGCCAGGTCGACGGTCAGGTTGCCGACCTTGTAGGTGTCGCCGGCCAGGCGGTTGGCCCACGGCGCCAGCAGCGGCAACCCGGTGCTGTGGCCCTTGGCGTAGTCGTCGAGCGAGTGCGGCAGGGCGAGGAACTCGTCGCCGTCGCGTTGCAGGGACGTGCCCACCAGGCCCAGGCCGGGCACCACCGTGGCCCGCATGGGGCCGGCCTCGAGGGTCACGGCGGCGCGACCATCCAGCGCATGGATGCGGACGCCCGGCGCCACGCTCACGCCCGCGTCAGCGAGCGCCCCGCCTCACGAGCGGTCGTCATGGGGCTTCTCGTCGTGGCCGCCGAACTGCTTGCGCATGGCCGACAGGATCTTGTCGGCGAAGTCGGCCTCGCCCCGAGAGGTGAACCGGGAGTACAGCGAGGTGGTCAACACCGGGGCAGGCACGCCCTCGTCGATGGCGGCCAGCGACGTCCAACGACCCTCGCCCGAGTCGGACACCCGCCCGGCGAAGGTGGCGAGCTGGGGATCGTCGACCAGCGCGGCGGCGGTCAGGTCGAGCAGCCAGGAGGCGACCACGCTGCCCCGGCGCCACACCTCGGCCACCTCCTTGGTGTCGATCTCGTAGGAGTAGTACTTGGGCTCGCGCAGCGGGGTGGTCTCGGCGTCACCCTGGGCGTCGGCCGTCCGCAACCCGACGTCGGCGCCCCGGATGATGTTGAGGCCTTCGGCGTAGGCGGCCATCAGCCCGTACTCGATGCCGTTGTGGACCATCTTCACGAAGTGCCCGGCACCGGTGGGGCCGCAGTGCAGGTAGCCCTGCTCGCTGGTGGCGAGCTCGCCGGTGCGCCCGGGGGTGCGCCCGATGTCGCCAGCGCCGGGGGCGATGGTGGCCAGGAGCGGATCGATGTGGGCCACGATGTCGTCCTCGCCCCCGATCATGAGGCAGAAGCCACGTTCCAGGCCGAACACGCCGCCGCTGGTGCCGATGTCGACGTAGTGGATGCCCTTGGGCGCCAGCGCCTCGGCCCGGTCGACGTCGTCGCGGTAGTAGGTGTTGCCCCCGTCGATCACGATGTCGCCCGGGCTCATGCGCTCGGCCAGCTGGTCGACCGTCTGGCCGGCGAAGGCGGCTGGCACCATCACCCAGGCCACCTTGGGGGTGTCGAGGGCGGCCACGAAGTCGTCGAGGGTGGTGGTGCCGGTGATGGCGTCGTGCTCGGCGGCCAGGGCCGACACCGCCTCGGCGCTGACGTCGTAGACCACGCACGTGTGGCCGTCGAGGACCAGCCGTCGGACCAGGTTGGCCCCCATGCGACCGAGTCCGACCATTCCGAGCTGCATGGGATCCTCCAAGGGGCGACGTCTTGGGTGGGGAGACGGGGGCGTCCGCCCATGGTGGCCGATCCGAAAAGCTCGTGCGGGCGATTCGCGGAGATTTTCCGACGGGTGTCGCCTGGATCGGACCACGGCCGCGCCGACGGGATGTGCGGATGAACCCGTACAAGGTGCTGGGACTCGATCCCCAGGCGTCGCCCGCTCAGATCGAGGCCACGTACCGGCACCTGCTGCGCGCCCACCACCCCGACCTGCACCACGACGGGTCGCCGGCGGAGCTGGCCCAGGCCGAGGCGCGCACCCAGGAGATCAACCAGGCCATGGCGTTGATCCGCGCCGGTTGGCGGCCTCGCCCCGAGGCGAACGGGGGCGTCGGCTTCACCGATCGACCCCGCCCGCGTGACACCTGGGCGCCGCCCCGGGGGGAGCCGACCGCCGGCTACCGGCCGCCGCCGTCGCGGGCCGGGGCCTGGAGCGACGGGTTCCATGTCGACGAGACCACGGACTTCTTCGGCAACCCCACACGTGAGCGCAGCCACCAGCAGTCGGGGCTCACGGTGGGGTGCCCGTTGTGCGGCGTGGCCTTCGACGACGCCATGGTGCTGCGGCTGCACCTGGTGCACCAGCACGGCCTGCGCGACGGCACCTTCCCCGACGCCCGCACGCCGCGATCGCGACGCGACCCGTTCCGATGGCTGCGCTGGGTGCCGATGCCCCAGCTCACGCTCACCGCGGTGCTGTTCGTGTACCTGGTGGTGGTGGCCGGCCTGATCCCGTCGCCGTGGACCATCCCGGCCCTGTGGATCGGCTTCGGCCTCTACGCCGGCGCCATGTTCAAAGCCCTCTGGAACCGCCGGGCCACCTGACCCACGCCTCGGGCATCGGCTGCCCCGGTCGAACAGGTCCCACGCGCCAGGCGCGCCAGATCCCTTGGGCCTGCCTCGGAACCAGACGTGGCGCGCCGACGTCAGATGCTCGAGCCCACGCCGCTGACGGTGCTGACGGTGCTGAGACCGACGCGTGGACCCACGTCCGACGCCCAGGAGGACAACGCCGATGCCCAGTCCGAACCGGCGCCGATCACTCGTGCTGGCGAGCGCGGGGCTCATCATCGCCATCGGGCTCGCCCTCGCCGTCCACGCCAACTCGACGACGACTCGCTGCTACCCGACGCCCATGACCGTGCGGCCGTCGTCGGTCGCCCCCGGCGACACCTTCCGCCTGAGCAGCACAGGCGGCTGCCCGGCCGGTGCGAAGACCGACGCCCGGGCCACCGTCCTGTTGAGCTACAGCGGTGCGGTCGACGCGCCCCCGTCGCCAACACCCACCGCGCTGGCCCGCGTGGACGTCTCGTCCACCGGCGCCTTCACCGCCGACCTGCACCTCCCTGCGGACGCGCCGATGGGCCAGTCCGCCCAGGTCCGCCTCGAGCCGTACCTCTACGCGCCGTGCCCGCACGGAGCCGACTGCGCGCCCCCGGGAGCCGGGTTCAGGATCGCTCCCAACGGCGGAAGCGGCGGCCGGCCCGGACCCTAGGCTGGCCGGCATGGCTGACTACGACGAGTTCTCGATGCTGGCCGACAACGCCGCCGAGGTGGGGTTGGCGTTCGACCCCCTGCCCGTGCGGCGCACCCAGGTCGACACGCCGTCGGGCTCGCCCATCAGCGCCCTGGTGTGGGGCGACGCGCCGGCCGAGCTCGTCCTGGTGCACGGCGGCGCCCAGAACGCCCACACCTGGGACACGGCGGCCCTGGCCCTGGGCCGTCCCCTGGTGGCCATCGACCTGCCCGGACACGGCCACTCGGGTTGGCGACCGGGCCGCGACTACCGGCCCCAGGCCATGGCCGACGACGTGGCTGCGGCCATCGGCGCGCTGGCCCCCGACGCCGCCACCCTGGTGGGCATGTCGCTGGGTGGGCTCACCGCCATCGCCACCCTCGCCACCCATCCCGACGTGGCCGACCGCCTCGTCCTGGTCGACGTCACCCCGGGCGTGAACCAGGAGAAGGCGGCGGCCGTGGTCGCCTTCGTGGACGGACCGCCGAGCTTCGACAGCTTCGACGCCCTGCTCGAGCGCACCATCGCCTTCAACCCGACGCGTTCGAAGTCCTCCCTGCGCCGAGGCGTGCTGCACAACGCCAAGGAGCAGCCCGACGGCACCTGGGTGTGGCGCTACGACCACCTCGGCGAGCGCCTGGACGACCTGGTCACCCAGTTCGGCGACCTCTGGGAGGCCATCTCGGCGCTCGAGGTGCCGATCCTGTTGGCCCGCGGGTCGCTCTCGCCTGTGGTGGACGACGACGACGTGGCCGAGCTGCGGCGACGCCAGCCGACGGCCGAGGTGGTGGTGGTCGACGGGGCCGGCCACAGCATCCAGGGTGACCGGCCCCTGGCGCTGGCCGCCCTGCTCGACGAGTTCGCCCCCTGACCCTGATATCGGGCGCACGGCGGCCCTCACCCGCCAACCGGCGGGAGTGAGCGGCGGGTCAGCTCTTCCAGGTGTCGAAGGTGAGCGGCACGATCTGGGTCAGGCCGGTGTCGCCGTTGGGCAACTTGTAGCCCGTCAGGCCGTGCACCGAGTTGCTGTAGGCGATCGACTGCAGGTTGTGGGCCCAGAAGACGAAGTTGCCGTCCTTGCCCAACTGCTCCTGCACGATCTTGTACTGGGCGATCTGCTGCTGCAGGTTGGCGGTCTTGCGGGCGTTGTTCAGGGCGTCGGTCAGGGTCTGGTCGTTGAACCGGGTGTAGTTCAGCGACAGGCCGCCCACCGGCTTGATGGTGGTGTTGGAGATGAACACGTACATCGTGTCCAGGGTGACCGTGCCGAACTGCAGGAAGGCCGTCGACTGGTAGTTGCCCAGGATGACGTCCTGGATGAGGGTGAGCTGCTCCTCCGGCTTGAGGGTCATGGTCACCCCCGCCTCCTTCATGCCCTGCTGCAGGAACGCACCGGTGGCCTGCACCGTCGACTGCGGGGTGATGAGCATGGTGAAGGCCAGCGGGTGGCCATACTTGGCCTCGTACTGCCCCTCGAGCTGCTTGGCCTTGGCCAGGTCGTAGGCCGGGTTGCCGGTGTCGGCCGCGTAGTAGGGCTCGTTCGGGCTGAAGGGCCCGACGGCCGGCTTGAACACCCCCTGGAACGGGGCCTTGTTGAGGTTCACCCGGTCGGTGGCGTAGGCCACGATCTGGCGAGCCAGGGGGTCGTTGAAGGGTGCCGTCGCGGTGTTGAGCGCCTGGAACGACTCGGTCTGGTAGACGCCCGAGTCGGTGAAGAACTGGAGCTTGCCGGCCTGGGCGTCGCTGGCCAGCGTCTTGATCTGCCCCGGGTCCTGCTGCTCGATGGCGTCGTCGGACCCGGTCTCGAGCGAGGCGGTGCGGGTGTTGGCGTCGGGCTGGACCTCGAAGGTGATCCCGTCGAGGTAGGGATAGCCCTTGCGCCAGTAGTTCGGGTTCTTCTTCACCACCAGCGACGAGTTCGGGGTCCACGACGAGAACGTGAACGGCCCGGTGCCCACCGGATGGGTGGCGCCCCCGTCCTTCTGGTTCAGCATGGCCTGAGGTGCGGCCATGGCCCCGGGCTGGGTGGTCAGGGTGTTGGGGAAGGTCGACCACGGCTGGTTCATGGTCAGCTGCACGGTCAGGGCGTCGACCACCTTCACGGCGGTCACGGTCTGGAAGACGGGCCCGGTCAACGGCGAGGCGATCTGGGCGTTGAAGTTGGCCGCCACCGCGCTGGCGTCGCACTTCTCGCCGTCCTGGAAGGTGATCCCCGGCCGCATGGTGATCGTCCACACCGTGAAGTCGGCGTTGGGGGTGATCGACTGGGCCAGGTACGGGGTGGGCTGCTCCTTGTCGTTGTACTCGGCCAGGTGGTCGAAGATGGCGCCGGCCACGATGTAGGCGGAGCCGGCCCACTCGTCGAGCACCGGGCTCCAGCCGTTGGTCTCGGCGTTGAGCCCGAAGATGATCGACCCCCCGGACTTGGGCGCGCCCGGGTTGGGCACCGTGATGTTGGTGCCGTTCTGGGCGGCCTTGGGGTTGGTGCCACTGGTGGTGCCCGACTTGGAGCTCCCTCCACAGGCGGCAGCCAGCAACGTCACCGCGGCCAGGACGGCGACGAGCGAGACGGCGGCTCGACGGGAGCGGGCAGGCGCGACTTGATCCACGAGATTCCCCCTGGGACAGCTTCGACGACTGGCGACCGATGTGTTCCGCCCGGGTTCCCCACCCGGAGATGTTGCACAGTAGTGCAAGCGCGCGTCAGGCGACCGACGCAGTGAGCGCGATGTCGGTGACCGCCAGGAAGGCGCAGGCCGCGGCCAGCGCCGGGGCGATGGCCCACGCCCCGGCCCGTTGGGCCACCACGCCCACCACCGCCGACCAGGCGGCCCCGCCGACGACCGCGGCGGCCAGCTGGTTGGCGATCACGCGGTGGGTGCGGGCCGGGCCCACCCGAGCGGGCGTGAGCGCCATCAGCGCCGGGAACATCCCGGCCAGGCTGAGCCCGAGCGCGACCAGCGACACCGTGGCTCCTGCCCCGGGCAGGGCCCACAGGCCGATCCCCCCGACCACGGCCCCGACCGTCGAGACGGCCAGCACCTCGGCGGGCGCCACCCGCGACCCGGCGGCCCCGATGCCCAGCCGGCCCAGGGCCAGCGCGCCCCAGTAGGCCGTGACGCTGGCGCCAGCGGCGGCGGTGCCCATCCCACGACCGGTGAGCAGCACGAAGGCCCACGACCCGATGGCCACCTCGGCCGCCCCGTAGGCCAGGAACACCAGCGGACCCAAGGCGCTGGCTCGGCGCTGGCGGCGGTCGACCTCGGACGCCCCCCGCGGGCGGGGAGCCAGGTCGGATCCCGCCCGCCCGTCGACCGGGTCGCCCGACGACACCACGGGCAGCTCGACCTCGCCCAGCTCGACCGGCGATGAGGCGGACGGCGTCGGGGTCGGGGTCGGACGGGTCCAGCTCCGGGCGGTGACCACGAACCCGGCCACCAGGGCGACCTGGAGCACGCCCATGGCCGCGTACCCCCAACGCCAGCTCGTCCCCGAGCCGAGCAGGGCCGTCATCAGCAGGGGGCCGAGGGTGGCGCCGACCCCGAAGCTGCCGTGCATGAGGTTCATCATGCGATGGCTGTGGTGCAGCGCGACCTGGGCGTTGAGGGCGGCATCCACGGTTCCCGCCGACAGGCCCAGGGCGACGGCGCCGACCAGCAGCACGGCCCACCCCTGGGTCAGGGCGAAGGTCAGCGCGCCCGCCGCAGCCACCCCGGATGCCACGGCCAGCAACCGGGCCGGGTGGGTGCGTGCGCTCAGGCGGCGATGGCCGGTGGTGGCCGCCAGGTATCCCACGGTGAAGGTGACCACCACCACGCCCAGGCTGGACAGCGGCCGGTGCAGCTCGACCCGCATCGACTTCCAGGCCACGCCCATGGCGGCGGTGGGCAGGCCCATGCCGACGTACGCGGCCATCATCACCACCGCGATGGGGGTCACCCCGCTCAACCGCCGGCGCCGCGACGACCCCGGCCGTCCAGGTCGGGCCGAGCGGGTCGGGCTGATCAGGACGCCTTGGTGGATCGCACCGCGTCGTGCCGGTGCCGGTGGTCCTCGTGCACCGCGAACAGGAAGTTCTCGGTGGCCTGCACCATGCGTCGCGCCCGGGGCGAGCCGAAGATGTCGAAGGCGTGCTGGGCGCCTTTCAGCTCGACGTACACGACCTGCTCGTGGGACACGGCCCGGAGCTGTTCGGCGAAGGTGCGGGCGTCGGCCACCGGGGCCAGCGTGTCCTTGTCGCCGTGGACGATCAGGAACGGCGGCGCGTCGGGGTGGATCTGGTCGAGTGGCGAGGCGGCCGCGTAGCGCTCGGGCTCGTCCTCGAAGAAGGCCTTGATGACCAGCGGCCGGGCGATCCAGTTGCGGAACTCGGGCGGCATCGTGTCGTTGCGGTTGGTGAAGTCGTAGATGCCGTAGAAGGGCACCGCAGCCTGCACCGACGTGTCGGCGGACTCGAACCCGGGCTGGTAGCGGGGCTGGTTCGCGGTCAGGGCCATCAGGGCGGTGAGGTGGCCGCCCGCCGACCCACCGGTGACCACCACGAAGTCGGGATCGATGCCGTACTCGTCGGCGTGCTGGCGGATCCAGACCAGGGCGGCCTTGAGGTCGATGAGCTGGTCGGGGAAGGTGGCACCCGGGCTGAGCCGGTAGTTGGCGTTGAAGCCCACCCAGCCACGGGCGGCCAGGTACTTGAGCAGCGGCAGGCCCTGCTCGCGCTTGTCGCCGATGACCCAGGCCCCGCCGTGGATCTGCAGGATGGCCGGGCGGCGCTCGCCGACGGCGTCATCGGCCCGCGGGCGGTAGACGTCGAGTCGCAGCTCGCGGCCGGCCACCCGGCGATAGACCACGTTGCGCTCGACGCGCACCTTCTGGACGTGGGCCGCGGCGCGGCCCGCCAGCGCGTCGTGGCCGAATTCCCCCAGCGCGGTCGTGGCGATCACGCGGGTGGCCCGGCCCTGAGCCAGCAGGCCGAGTTGGTACAGCCACGACCCGACCAGCAACGCCAGTCCGATCCAGCCCACCGGCTGGCTGAGGGCACCGCCCCACACCAGCAGGGCGCCGACCAGCACCTCGAGCACCAGCCACACCGGCGCACCCTCGATGGTCAGCCAGGAGGCGAAGAAGCTCCACACGTAGAGCACGCGGTTGCGGCGGATGGGGCGCCAGGCGTTGGCCGCGTGCAGCGCACACCAGACACCCAGGATCAGCAGGGCCCACGACATGGCCCCAGTGTGCCCGCCCGCACCCCTCGACCGCCACGTCCGACCTGGGCGGTGCGACCACGCGGCCGACAAGGTGGCGGCCAAGGACCACCTGGCCCACCAGCACGACGACGCGGCCGTCGCCCGGGCCGAGGCCCAGCTGGCCCGGGGCGACACGCCCGGGCTCGAGTACGACTGGCCCGAAGACGGCATCGCCTGACACCGGCCAGCCGCGCCCGCGGGCTGGGACCGCCGACACCAGCGCAGTTGAGGACCTAGGTGGAACGTGTTCTACTTACGCCCATGCCATACAACCTGGCGGACCTGTTCGAGCACACGGCCGACCTGATCCCGGACCGGGTGGCCCTGATCTGCGGTGACGACACGCGCACCTTCGGCCAGCTCGAGGCCAACAGCAACCGGTTGGCCCACCACCTGGCCGGCGTCGGCATCGCCCCCGGCGACCACGTGGGCATCTACGCGGCCAACAGCCTGGAATGGATGGAGGCGCTGCTGGCCATCTTCAAGATCCGGGCCGTGCCCATCAACATCAACTACCGCTACGTCGAATCCGAGCTGGCGTACCTGTTCGACAACGCCGACCTGAAGGGTCTCGTCTATCGCGAGGAGTTCGGTCCCCGGGTGGCCGCGGTCATCGACGACCTACCCCTGCTGACGAACCTGGTCATGATCCCCGACGGCTCGGGGGCGTCCCAGGTCGGGCTCGAGCCGGTGTCCTACGACGACGCCCTGGCCGCCAACTCGGCCGAGCGCGACTTCCCCGAGCGCTCGGGCGACGACATCGTGATGATCTACACCGGCGGCACCACCGGCATGCCCAAGGGCGTCATGTGGCGGGCCGAGGACATCTTCTACGCGCTGGTCGGAGGCACCGACTTCTTCACCGGCGAGAAGGTGCCCGACGAGTGGTTCCACGCCCGCAACGCCGAGGCCGCCGGCGGTCAGCTCACCTTCCTCAGCACACCTCCGCTGATGCACGGCGCCGCCTTCGCCAGCGCCCTGATGCAGCTGTTCCAGGGCAACCGCAACGTGCTGGTCGAGAAGTTCGACGCTCACGACGTGTGGCGGGTGGTGGCTCGCAACGGCGTGAACTCCATCCTGATCGTGGGCGATGCCATGGGCCGGCCCCTGATCGAGGCCCTCGACGAGATCGACGCCAGCGGCGAGGAGGTGGACCTGTCCAGCTTCATCAGCCTCAGCTCGAGCGCGGCGGTGTTCTCCCCCACGGTCAAGGACGAGTTCCTGGCCCGCTTCCCCAACCTGGTGCTGACCGACTCCACCGGCGCCACCGAGAGCGGCTTCACCGGCATCCGGACGGTGGCCACCGGCGACACAGCCAACACGGGCGGCGGGCCCACGGTCAACCCGGGGGCCGACACCGTGGTGCTCGACGACGACCTCAACATCGTCGAGCCCGGCTCGGGCGTGATCGGCAAGCTGGCCCGCGGCGGCAACGTGCCCATCGGCTACTACAAGGACGAGGCCAAGACGGCGGCCACCTTCCTGGTGGCGGCCGACGGCCGGCGCTACTCGGTGCCCGGCGACTTCGCCCAGGTGGAGGCCGACGGCCGCATCACTCTGCTGGGCCGAGGCTCGGTGTGCATCAACACCGGCGGCGAGAAGGTGTTCCCCGAAGAGGTCGAGTCGGCCCTCAAGGCCCACCCCTCCGTCTTCGACGCCATCGTGGTGGGCGCTCCCGACGAGCGCTGGGGCCAGCGCGTGACCGCCCTGGTGCAGGTGCGCGAAGGCCACGACCTCGACCTCCACGACCTGGACCGCCACGCCCGCGAGGGGCTGGCCGGGTACAAGGTGCCTCGCCTGGTGGTGACGGTCGACGAGGTGCTGCGCTCGCCCAGCGGGAAGCCCGACTACCCGTGGGCCCTCGACCTGGCCGCGGCCGAGGCAGCCAAACAGGCCGCCGACGCCTGACCGCCAACCGAACCGACCACGACCCGACCACCACCCGCTTCCACCCGTCCGACACCGACCCGACTCCCTGGGGGATCCCTTGACCATGCAGACCTACGACTCGTTCTTCATCGGGGGCAAATGGGTCAGCCCCGCCGGCAGCGACACGCTCGACGTGGTGTCGCCCGCCACCGAGGAGGTCGTCGGGCGCGTGCCCGTGTCGACCACCGAGGACATCGACCGCGCCGTGGCCGCCGCCCGCGAGGCCTTCGACTCGGGGCCCTGGCCGCGGATGGCCCCGGCCGAGCGGGCCGACATCATGGCCGCGGTGTCGGCCGCCATCACGGCCCGCACCGAGGAGTTCGCCTCGCTGATCTCCGACGAGAACGGCGCGCCCTACATGTTCTCCATCATGGGGCAGGTGTTCGCCGCGACCGCCGTGCTGGACTTCTTCACGGGCCTGGCCCGCGAGTTCGACTTCGAGCAGACCCGCCAGGGCATGCTCGGCCCCACCCTGGTGCGCAAGGAGCCGGTTGGCGTGGCCGCCGGCATCATCCCGTGGAACGTCCCGCTGTTCATCGTGGCCCTCAAGCTGGCGCCCGCCCTGGCCTCGGGTTCGACCATCGTGTTGAAGCCGGCCCCGGAGACCCCGCTCGACGCCAACGTGCTGGCCGAGATCCTCGATTCGGCCGGCCTGCCCGCCGGGGTGGTCAACATCGTGTCCGCCGATCGCGAGGTGGGTGAGCACCTGGTGCGCCACCCCGACATCGACAAGGTCTCGTTCACGGGTTCGACCGTGGCCGGCCGCAAGATCGGCGCCATCTGCGGCGAGCAGCTCAAGCGCTGCACCCTCGAGCTGGGCGGCAAGTCGGCCGCCATCATCTGCGACGACGCCGACCTGGCCGCCACCATCGGCCCGCTGGTCGACGCCGGCATGATGAACAACGGCCAGGCCTGCGTGGCCCAGACCCGCATCCTGGCCAGCCGCAGCCGCTACGCGGAGGTGCGCGACGCCCTGGCCGAGGCCGTGGCCGGCTACAAGGTGGGCGATCCCCACGACCCCGAAGTGCTGTGCGGACCCCTGGTGGCCGAGCGCCAGCGCGATCGGGTCGAGGGCTACATCGCCAAGGGCCAGGCCGAAGGCGCCACCCTGGTGGTGGGCGGCGGCCGGCCGGACGGTCTCGACAAGGGCTGGTTCGTGGAGCCGACGCTGTTCGCCGACGTCGACAACTCGATGACCATCGCCCAGGAAGAGATCTTCGGCCCGGTGCTGTCGCTCATCCCCTACGACTCCGAGGACGACGCCGTCACCATCGCCAACGACAGCAACTACGGCCTGTCGGGCACGGTGTGGACCAGCGACGTCGGCAAGGGCATCGACATCGCCCGCAAGGTGCGCACCGGCACGTACACGGTCAACGGCTTCGGCATGGACTTCGGCTCGCCCTTCGGCGGCTTCAAGTCGTCGGGCATCGGCCGCGAGCTCGGGCCCGAGGGCCTCGAGGCCTACCTCGAGGACAAGACCATCAACCTGCCGGCCGGCTACGAAGCGACCTGACTACTCGTAGTCGCTGAGGCGCAGCCGGACCTTGTCGAGCAGGCGGGCCTTGTTGCGCGCTTCGACGGCCGCGCTCTCGACGGCCGGATCCAGGGCCGCCACCTCGCTGGCGGCCAGGATGTCGCGGTCGCTGGTCACCGACTCCCAGTCGATGACGTCCTGGGAGCTGAGGGCGGACGCGGTGGCCGGCGGAGCCGATGCGGCCCGCTCCTCGGCCAGCCGGCGCGCCTCGATCTCGAGTTGGGCGGCGTCGCGTGCCGGCGCGCTCGTCGGCCTCGGCGGCCTGGCGTGCCGCCTCCTCCGCCCGCTCCGCCTCCTCGGCCTGACGGGCGGCCTCCTCCTCGGCCTCCTGACGAGCGCGCTCGGCCTCGGCAGCCGCCTGGCGAGCGGCCTCCTCCTCGGCCTCACGTCGGGCTCGGGCATCGGCCTCGCGCCGGGCCAGGGCCTCGGCCTCGAGCCGCGCCCGCTCGGCGGCCTGCTCGGCGGCCACCTCCTCGGCCTCACGCAGGGCCTGCTCGTCGGCGGCCCGCCGGGCCTGGGCCTGCTCCTCGAGCTGGGACCGCTCGCGCTCCTCGGCCGCGATCAGCTCCTTGAGCCGGGCCTCCTCGGCCAACAGCTCCTGGCGCTCGGCCTCTCGGGCCGCGCCTTCCTCGGCTTCCCGCTCGGCCCGCTGGACCTGCTCGGCGGCCTCGGCTTCAGCCCGGCGGGCCCGCTCGGCCTCGTCGCGGGCTTCGGCCGCCGCCCGCCGAGCCGCCTCGGCCTCCTGGCGCTGCTGCTGCTTGCGGACCCGCTCCTGCTCGCGAGCCTCGTCACGGCCCCGTCGCAGCCGCTCGCGCTCCGCCGCCCGAGCTCGCTCACGTTCGCTGCGCTGCGCGGCCAGGGCGGCCTGGGTCTGGGGATCCGCGGGCACCACCACCGAAGAGCCCTCGACCGGGTCGACCACCCCGGTGCCGCCCGCCGAGGGCGGGTCGGCCGGGCCACCGGTGGGCCGCGACGGCACCCGGTTCCCACCGCCGGGGGCCGAGCGAGCCACCGGGCGCACGCCCGTGGCAGGTTCCGCGGGACCGGAGGCGGGCGGTCGCGGCGGAGCCGACGAGCCGGGCCCAAGACCCATCCGATCCAGCGGGCTCAGGTGCTGGAGCCGGGGGTGGGTCAGCCGCAAGGAGACCACCCAGGCCGCGCTGGCCAGGATGGCCAGGCCGAGCGCCAAGGCCCCCGAAAGTCCCATCCAGAACAGGAACAGGCAGATCAGCTCGATCGCGCCCAGGCTGATGGCGGCCTTCTCGTTCCGGCTGAGGTTCATCGCCCTGCCCCTTGCTCCCAGAGAACGGCCCCACACTAGTGGCGCGTCTGGTGGATGGTGGCGGGCCCACCGCGAGTCAGGCTGCTCGCTCGCCACCCGGGAGGTGGAACCTTCAGCGCCCCGTGAAGTTCGGGGCGCGCTTCTCGGCGAAGGCGGTCGGGCCCTCCTTGGCGTCCTCGGTGGCGTACACCGGCCAGCCGTACTCGAGCTCGAGGGCCAGGCCCTCCTTCTCGGGCAGCTCGCGGGTGGCGCGCATCGACTTGAGGACCGCCTGCACGGCCACCGGGCCGTTGGCGGCGATGACCTCGGCGATCTCGTGGGCCTTGGCCAGGGCCTGGCCGTCCGGGACCACGTAGCCGATCAGGCCCACCTCCTTGGCCTCGGCGGCGGGCACGAACCGACCGGTCAGCAGCAGGTCGGCGGCGACGGTGTAGGGGATCTGGCGCGACAGCCGCACGGTCGAGCCCCCGAGGGGGAACAGGCCGCGACGCACCTCGGCCACGCCGAAGGTGGCGCTGCTCCCCGCCACCCGGATGTCCATGGCCTGGAGGATCTCGGTGCCGCCGGCCACGGCGTAGCCCTCCACCGCGGCGATGATGGGCTTGGACGGGATGAAGTGGCGCAGCAGGGCCTTCCAGTGCAGATCGCCGTCGGGATCGGCGGCCATGCGCTCGGACCAGTGGTCGGGTGCCCCGCCGTAGCCGCCGGCCATGGCCTTGAGGTCGGCCCCGGCGCAGAAGTTGCCGCCCGCTCCGGTCACGATCAGCACCCGGATGTCGGGGTTGGTGTCGACCTCCACCCAGGCGTCGTACATCCGCACCAACATCTCCGACGACAGGGCGTTGCGCTTGGCCGGCCGGTTCAGGGTCAGCGTGGCCACGTGCCCGTCCTGCTCGAAGACGGCGTGCGGTTCATCGGGCGCGTCCTCAGACATGGTCTCTCCTCAGCAGGGCGTCGCTGCCCCCGTCGACGAACAGGACCGAGCCGTGGATCATGGCGGCGTCGGCCGACAACAGGAAGGCGATGGGCCCGGCGATCTCGTCGGGCTCGGACGGCCGCCCCATGGGGACCGGCAGCAGGTCAACGAACTGGCCGAGCACCGGGTCGTCGAGGGTGCCCTGGTACAGCGGGGTGTTGACCGGCCCGGGCGCCACCAGGTTCAGGCGCACGCCGTGGTCGGCCCACGGTTGCACCCGGGCCCGCAGGGCGCGGCCCAGGGCCAGCTTGGTCATGGCGTACACGGTCGGGCCGTCCAGCTCGGGGGCCAGCTCCAACGCCGCGCTCTCGTCGCCGGCCACCATCAGCTCGACCAGGCGCAGGTCAGGCATGGGCGTGACCGAGATCGAGTTCGAGCAGATGGCCACGGCGGACGGTGCTCGGCCGTGCGAGAGCCGCTCGAGCAGGCCGTCGAGGACGGCCACCGCGCCGAAGTAGTTGACCGACACCAGGGGCTGGCGATCCGGGAGGTGGGGGCCGAGGCCGGCGCAGATCACGACCGCGTCGAGGATGCCACCGGCTTCGTCCACCGCGGCCAGCACCCCGGCCACCGCGTCGAGGCGACCGCCGGGGGTGGACAGGTCGGCCACCACCTCCTGGTCGCGCAGGTCGACGCCGATCACCTGCCAGCCGTCGGCCTCCAGGCGGGCGCGCGCCGCCGCCCCGATGCCCGAGGCCGATCCGGTGATGGCCACCGTTCGAACCGCGCTCGATCGAGCCGTGCCGGCGAGGGGCGTCGCGCTCATGACGCCGCCATCCGGGCGCCCAGGCGCCGGAGCCGTTCGGTGCGACCGCCCAGGGTCAGCTCCAGGTGCTTGGCCAGGCGGTAGTAGCGGTGCAGCGGGTAGTCGGTGTCGACGCCGATGCCGCCGTGGAGGTGCTGGGCCGCGTCGGCCACCCGGCTGCCGGCCTCGGCCGCCCAGAACTTGGCGATGTCGAGCTCGTCGGCCGAGTCGACCCCCTCGTCCAAGCGCCAGGCCGCCTGCCAGGCGGTGAACTGGATGCCCTGGGTGTCGATGTAGGCGTCGGCCGCCCGCTGGGCCACGGCCTGGAAGGTGGCGATGGGCGAGCCGAACTGGTGGCGTTCGGTGGTGTAGGTGGCGGTCAGGCGCAGGGCGGCCGCGCTGACCCCGGCCTGGGTGGCGCACAGCCCGGCAGTCATGCGGTCGACCAGCACCCCGACGATGTGGGCGCCGTCACCCTCGAGCACCTCGGCCGCATCCACGGCCACCCCGTCGAGGACCAGGTCGGACTCGGGCCACCCGTCGGTCAGGGCCAGGTCGACCACCGACACCCCGTCGGCCCCCGGATCGACCAGGGCCACGATGACCGATCCGTCCGGGGTGGCCGCCGGCACCAGCACCCGGCCCCGGGCCTCGCCGCCGTCCCCGGCTGCCACCCGCGACACCCAGGGCACGAAGGTCTTGGTGCCGTCCAGCCGCCAGCCCTCCCCGTCGGGTGTGGCCGTGGTGGCCGGCACATCGGGGACCACGGCCACGCCCGGCTCGCTCAGGGCCACGGTCAGGAACCGCCGGCCGGCGATGACGTCGGGCAGCAGCGCGGCCCGCTGCGCCTCGGTGCCGTGGTCGGCTACGGCCATGGCCCCGCCCAGGATCGAGGCCAGGTACGGCACGGGGGCCGCGACGCGCCCGATCTCGGTGAGCACCAGCGCCGCGCCCAGCACGCCGTAGCCCCCGCCGCCGACGTCGGTCGGGAGCGGCACGCCCAGCAGGTCGGCCTTGGCCAGCTCGTCCCAGCTGTCGGCCGCGAAGCGCTCGGCCGGCGCGCCCGTGTCATCGACGGAGGCCTCGAGGTCGCGCAGCGAGGCGTGGGTGACCTTGTCACCCAGGATCTGGGCGGCCAGCTCGGCGATGGCCTCCTGGTCGTCGCTGAAGGTGAAGTCCATGGTGGCTCCTGACTCGGCTAAGGCTCGGTCTCAGTGGCGGGGCACGCGGGGCATGCCCAGGGCGAACAGGGCGATGAGGTCGCGCTGCACCTCGTTCGTCCCGCCGCCGAAGGTGAGGATGAGGTGGGTCTGGTAGGCGCGCTCGAGCTGGCCGGCCAGCACCGCGCCGGGCGAGTCGCCGCGCAGGTAGCCGGCCTGGCCCACGATGTCGAGGAGCGCCTTGGTGCTCTCCAGGTAGAGCTCGGTGCCATAGACCTTGGTGGCCGAGGCCAGGCCGGGGTCGAGGGTGCCGCCGCTGGCCGCCTTCCAGTTGAGCAGCACCAGGTACTCGATGCGGGCCCGGCAGCGAGCCAGGCTGATCTGCACCCACTCCTGGTCGATCACCCGCCGGCCGTCGGCCAGCTCGGTCTCCTTGGCCCACTCGACCACCTGCTCGTAGGCGTGCTGGGCCCAGCTGGGCAGAGCGATCGAGACCCGCTCGTAGTTGAGCTGGTTGGTGATCAGGTGCCAGCCGCCGTTCAGCTCGCCGATGAGGTTGGCCTGGGGCACCCGCACGTCGGAGTAGAAGGTCGAGGTGGTCTCGGCCGCCGAGATGGTGTGCAGCGGCTGCCACGAGAACCCCGGCGTGTCGGTGGGGACCACGAAGATGGAGATGCCCTTGTGCTTGGGGGCATCGGGGTCGGTGCGGGCGGCCAGCCAGATGTGGGTGGCGAACCCGGCCAGGGAGGTGAACACCTTCTGCCCGTTGATCACCCACTCGTCGCCGTCGCGCACGGCCTTGGTCTGCAGCGACGCCAGGTCGGTGCCCGACCCCGGCTCGGTGTAGCCGATGGAGAAGTGGACCTCGCCACGCAGGATGGCGGGCAGGAAGCGCTGGCGCTGCTCGTCGGTGCCGTGCTGGAGCAGCGTCTGGCCCACCGTGTTCACGGTCAGCAGGGGCACGGGCGCTCCGGCCCGGTGCGCTTCGTCCATGAAGATGAGCTGCTCCATGAGCGACAGGCCTCGACCGCCCACCTCGGCCGGCCAGCTCACGGCCAGCCAGTTGTCGCGACCCATCTGGCGCACGGCTTCGAGGCAGGCGGGCCCGCCCATGTCGCCCCGCGACATCTCCTCGGCCACCTCGGGGGTGACGATCCCGGCGAAGTACTGGCGCAGCTCCTGGCGCAGGGCGTCCTGCTCGGGGGTGTAGGCGAGGTGCACGGGCGGCTCCTGGGTCGGGCGGCGGGTCAGTCGGAGATCGGTCGAGGTCGGGCGGTCTGGGGTTCGGGCGTCGGGTCAGGCGACGGCGCCGGTGGCGCGCAGCTGGTGGATCTGGTCGGGGGCGTAGCCGGCGTCGGCCAGCACCTCGTCGGTGTGGTGCCCGGCCGGCACCGGGGGACGGTCGAGGGTGGCCGGGGTGCGGTCGAAGCGCGGGGCGGGCGCGGGCTGGATGACGCCGTCGTCCTCCAGCCAGGTGCCTCGCGCCGCCAGGTGCGGGTCGGCGGCCACCTCGGTGAAGGGCCGCACGGGGGCCACGCAGGCGTCGAGGGCGGCGAACGCCTCCAGCCACACGTCCAGCGACCGGCCGGCGATCACCTCGGTGAACCTGGCGCGCAGCGCCGGCCAGTTGGCTTTGTCGTCCCGGTCGGGCACCACCCCCTCGGGCCAGGCACCGGGATCGCTCAACCCGAGGCCGGTGAGCAGGTCGGCGTAGAACGGCGCCTCGAGCGGTGCCACCGAGAGCCACTGGCCGTCCGCCGTCCGATAGCTGTCGTAGTAGGGGGCACCTCCGTCGAACAGGTTGGTGCCGCGCTCGTTCGAGAAGTAGCCGCCGTTGTAGGCCTGGCCGACGGCGCACGACAGCAGGGCGACCCCGTCGACCATGGCCGCGTCGATGACCTGACCCCGACCCGAGCCGGCCCGCTCCACCAGCGCGGCGCACACCCCCATGGCCAGCAGAAGACCGCCCCCGCCGAAGTCGGCCAGCAGGTTGAGCGCCGACGTGGGGGGTTGGCCGACCCGTCCGATGTGGGCCAGCGGCCCGGCCAGCCCCACGTAGTTGAGGTCGTGCCCGGCCTTGGCCGCCAGCGGTCCGTCCTGGCCCCAGCCGGTCATGCGGGCGTAGATCAAATCGGGGTGCTCGGCGGTCAGCTCGTCGGGCCCGAAGCCCAACCGCTCGGCCACGCCGGGACGGAAGCCCTCGACGAACACGTCGGCGGCGGCGGCCAGTCGATGCACCACGGCAACGCCGTCGGGCGACTTGAGGTCGATGGCCACCGATCGACGACCGCGGTTGTAGATGTTGCCCCGGGCCGACTCCACGGGCAGGCCGAAGGCCCGGTCGGGCCGGTCGATGCTGGTCACGTCCGCGCCCAGGTCGGCCAGCACCATGGCGCCGAACGGGGCCGGGCCCAGCCCGGCCACCTCAACCACCTTCACCCCGGTGAGGGGACCGCCCACCGTCAGGCCTGCCCTGGGCCGGAGCCGGCCGCCGAGCCGAGGCGCCCGCCCGCGGCCAGCCACGCCTGGAGCACGGCGTTCATCTCCACCTCGTTGTAGAGGTCCTCCTCGCGCGACCACAGGTGGTCGCCGGCGTAGTCGAGCACGGTGATGCCGCTGAACAGGTACGTGCCGTCGTCGCCGTCGGGGGCAGGCAGGATGTTGTCCCAGTAGTGCACGGCCCGGTCGTCGCCGACGAGGTACCACTTGGTGGGGTACTCCCAGCCCACCAGCGGGGCCATGCAGGGCACCAGCCACTGGCGGATGGACTCGCGCCCCTCGAAGGTGCCCATGGCGTGCTCGACGTAGACGGCGTCGGGGGTGAAGAAGTCGCACATGTGATCCCAGTCCTGGGCGTGCTGGATCTCCAGGAACCCCAGCAGCTCCTGCTCGACCTCGGTGTCGCTGAACCTGCCCATGGCGCCTCATCCCCTGTGGTGGCCGGACCCCCGGTGCCCGGTTGCCGCACTGGCGGCCGAGTTCGGGTGGCGGGTCGACCATACCCTCGAAGTGAAACGTGTTCTAACTCGACGCGGCTACGGTGTCTGCCTGCGGGCCCGGCCCTCAACCTGGGTCGCGCCGTGGCCGAAGGAGACCCCATGGAGCTGACCGACGTCGATCTGCTCGACCCTGACGTGTTCCGACTGGGACGCCACCACGAGATGTTCACGCTGCTGCGCCGTGAAGACCCGGTGCACTGGCAGGACGAGCCCCACGGCGGTGGGTTCTGGAGCATCACCCGCCACGCCGACCTGATCGCCGTCAACCGCGACGCGCACGTGTTCTCGTCGGCCGAGCACGGCATCTCGATCCCCGACATCGACGACATCAACGGGGCGATGGTGCGCGAGATGATGCTCTACATGGACCCGCCGCGCCACACGCGGTACAGGCTCCTGGTGAACAAGGGCTTCACGCCCCGGATGATCGGCCTGCTCGAGCAGCACCTCACGGCCAAGGCCACCGCCATCGTCGACAACGTGGCCAACGACGGGGGCTGCGACTTCGTGGGCGACATCGCCGCCGAGCTGCCGCTGCAGGCCATCGCCGAGCTCATGGGGGTGCCCCAGGAGGACCGGCGCAAGCTCTTCGACTGGTCGAACCGCATGATCGGCGCCGACGACCCCGAGTTCCAGAAGGACACCGAAGGGATGGAGGCCGCCGGCGACGCCGCGGCCGAGCTGTTCGGCTACGCCCACACCCTGGCC
The DNA here is from genome assembly GCA_963785815.1 of uncultured Microthrixaceae bacterium. Classification (GTDB taxonomy): domain Bacteria; phylum Actinomycetota; class Acidimicrobiia; order Acidimicrobiales; family Acidimicrobilacustridaceae; genus UBA4742. The sequence continues at coordinate 553,481 of CAWAWN010000003.1, read as the reverse complement.
GAGCTGCGCCGCGACGACCCCCGCGACGACATCATCAGCCGGCTGCTCGGCTCCGAGATCGACGGCGACAAGCTGTCCGAGCTCGAGTTCGACATGTTCTTCATGCTGTTGACGGTGGCTGGCAACGAGACCACCCGCAACGCCACCGCCCACGGCATGAAGGCGCTGCTCGACCACCCCGAGCAGTTCGACAAGCTCAAGGCCAATCCCGAGCTGCTGCCGAGCGCCATCGAGGAGATCCTGCGCTGGGCCACCCCGGTGCTGCACTTCCGCCGCACGGCCATGGAGGACTACCAGGTCGGCGACACGCTGATCCGCCAGGGCGACAAGGTCGTGATGTGGCACATCTCGGCCAACCGGGACGAGACCGTGTTCGAGGACCCGTTCACCTTCGACATCGAGCGCTCCCCCAACGACCACATCGCCTTCGGTGGCGGCGGCCCGCACTTCTGCCTGGGCGCCAACCTGGCCCGCATGGAGCTGCGGCTCATCTTCGACGAGCTGGTCCGCCGTCTGCCCGACATGGAGCTGGCCGGCGAGGTCGAGTACCTGCGCTCGAACTTCATCGGCGGCATCAAGCACATGCCGGTGTCCTACTCCGCCGCCTGATCAGCCGGACGAGGCAGCCGTTCACTGCGGCGCGGGTGCGGCCCAGATGGCCGGCTGATCGGTCCGAGACGCTAGCGCGCCGCGCTCGGCTGCTCGATCTGGCCGGTGGCCTGCCAGTGCTGGGCCAGGGCCTGCTTGACCTGCACCAGGCAGCGCACCAGGGTGGCGTCGCGCTCGAAGCGGTCGTGGCGGAAGCTCTCGACGTGACCGGGCGTCCAGAGCTCGGCGCGACGGCGCTCGAAGGTGAGGTAGCACTCACGGAGCTCGTCCTCGCTCGGGCCCGTCGCCAGCCATCGCGCCAGCGCTTCCTCGGAGACGGGTTGCGGCATGCTCATCGTTCGTCTGCTTCCTCGATCGGTCCTGCGCGTTCGACGAGATCGATGGTACCGACGGGTCGAGCGATCGTCAGCTGAGTTCGGCGAACGTTCGGTGAACCATCTGGGCTACTGGTGCTCGCCGAGGATCTGAGCCCGTCTGAACCAGCCCTCCATCGGTGACAGCCGACCCGAACGTTCTTGGCGGCGCGCCGCGGGACAGCGAGTGACCTCAGGCGTCCACGTCGGTGCCGTCCTCGCCGGTGCCGTCGTCGCCGGTGGCGGCGTTGAGCCGGGCCTCGATGCGGCGGTCGGGCACGAACCACATGATGGCCACCACCACGTAGAGCCCGAGGGCGATCCAGCGGTTGACGAAGGCCAGGGGGATGGCCACCAGGTAGATGACCACCGACAGCCGGCCCTTTCGATCGTTGCCCACCGCCCGGGCCAACGCCGACTCGCGCCCGTGCTCGGCGATGATGGCCATCTCCAGCAGGTAGTAGGCCGCCCCGGCCAGCAGCGCCACCACGCCGTAGAGGGCGGTGGGCACCGTGGCGAAGTGGTTCTCCCCCATCCACCCGGTCACGAACGGGAACATCGACAGCCAGAACAGCAGCGAGAGGTTGGCCCACAGGATGCGGCCGTTGATCCGCTCGGTGGCCTGGAAGAGGTGGTGGTGGTTGTTCCAGTAGATGCCCAGGTTCACGAAGCTGAGCACGTAGGACAGGAACACCGGGACCAGGGGCCGCAGCGCGTCCAGCTTCGGGCTGAGCGGGACGCGCAGCTCCAGCACCATGATGGTGATGAGGATGGCGATGACCCCATCGCTGAAGGCTTCGAGCCGGCCCTTCGACACGGGCGAAGTGTAGGAGCGACCCTCGCCGCACCGACCGACCAGCCGTGCGCGCCGACCGACCTCCTCAGCCCGCGGTGCCTCCGGCCGCGGTCTGCTGGGCCCACCGGTAGTCGGCCTTGCCCGCCGGTGAGCGCTCGACGTGGTCGACCAGCACCAGGGACCGGGGCACCTTGTAGCCGGCCAGCGAGGCGCGGCAGTGCTCGGCCAGCTCGTCCAGCGTGGGTGACTCCCCCGCCACGGGCTCGACCACCGCGGCCACGGCCTGGCCCCAACGCTGGTCGTCCACCCCCACCACCAGCACGTCGTACACGGCCGGGTGGGCCTTGAGCACGGCCTCCACCTCCTCGGGGAAGACCTTCTCGCCGCCGGTGTTGATGCAACCCGACCCGCGACCGAACAGGCGCACCGTCCCGTCGGCCGCGATGGTGGCCATGTCGCCGGTCAGCACCCAGCGGACGCCGTCGATCTCGACGAAGGTCTCGGCCGTCTTCTCGGGTGCGTTGTAGTAGCCGAGCGGGATGCGCCCGGTCAGCGCCACCCGACCGATCTGACCCGAACCGGGCTCCACCGGCCGACGGGTGATCTCGTCGATCACCGTGGTGGACGGGTAGGGCGTGAACGCGGTCATGTCGCCCGAGTGGTCGGCTTCGGTCAGGCGCTGCGCACCCTGGGCCCCGGTCTCCGACGAGCCGAAGCCGTCGGACACGATCACCCCGGGCAGGATGCCCATGAGCTGCTCGCGCAGCGCCGGCGACAGCGGCGCCCCGCCCGAACCGATGGAGAACAGGCTCGACACGTCGAAGGGTCCGTCGCTGAGCCAGGCGTCCACCAGCGGGCGCACCACCGGGTCGCCCACCACCGTCATCAGGTTCACCTTCTCGTCGCCCACGGTGCGCCACACCCGCACCGGGTCGAGCGAACCGGGCAGCAGCACGACGGTCCCGCCGCAGAACAGCCACGACAGGGAGGTCCACTGCCCAGCCGCGTGCATGAGCGGCGCCACCGGCAGGAAGATCACCGGCGTGTCCATGATGCGATCCACCAGCTCGGCCGGATCGGTGACCCCGCCGCTCTGGCGGCTCGGGTCGCCGCCGCCGATGCAGGCGTAGAAGGCGTCCTCCTGGGTCCAGACCACGCCTTTGGGCAGGCCGGTGGTGCCACCGGTGTAGATGACGTAGTGGTCGTCGCTGCGGCGCGGGCCGAAGTCGACCTCGGCCGACGAGGCGGCCAGGGCCCGTTCGTAGGGCTCGCCCAGCTCGAGGCTCCAGGCGAGCAGAGGCAGGTCGGGCGCCACCTGGGCCAGGCGGTCCCGGAAGTCGGGCTCGACCAGCACGCCCACCAGGTCCGCATCGGCGAACAGGTGCCGCAGCTCGTCGGCCACGTAGCGGTAGTTGACGTTGATGGGGACCGCTCGCAGCTTGTAGCAGGCCAACATGGCCTCGAAGTACTCGGGGCTGTTGGTCAGGTACAGGCCGACGTGCTGGCCCGGACCGACGCCCTGGTCGGCCATCCAGTGGGCCAGCCGGGTGGCCCGGTCGTCGAGCTCGGCGTAGCTGCGGCGCACGTCGCCGCACACCACGGCGGTGCGGCCGGCCACCCGGGGAGCCACCGCCTCCCAGATGTCGGCCAGGTTGAAGGTCTGCGGGATGGGGTGGCTCATCGACCCAGTCTCCCCAAATCTGTGCACCTACTGCCGCACAGCCGCGACAGGTGCACAGATTTCGGCTTGGGGGCCGGGGACGTCGAGGTCACGCCTGGGGGACGAGCGAGCCCTCGCGCATGCGGGTGCTGCGATGCACCGGGTCGGTGTCGAACTGCGGGATGACCTCCTTGCCGAACAGCTCCATGGAGGCCACGATCGCCTCCTGGCTCATGTTGTTGGTGGTCGGGCTGAAGCACAGTTGGTCGGCGCCGATGTCCACCCAGCGCTGCACGGCGCGGGCGCAGTCGTCGGGATCGCCCACCACCACCATGCCGATCTCGGATGCCCTCTTGATCTGGTCGATGGTGGGCTCGGGGATGAGGTCGGGCCACACCGGGAACCCGTCGGGCTTGGGGATGTTGTCCAGCCAGTGCATCTGGAGGCTGGTGTAGTAGTTCATGCCCGAGGTGATGGCCGTCTCGAAGGCCTGCTCGCGGTCCTCCATGCACACCATGTTGGTGACCACCATGATGTTGTCGTTCACGAAGTCGCCGACCGGCTCGGCGGTGGCCACCGCATCCTTGTAGGCGCCGATGAGCGGGGCGATCTTGCTGGGCGTGCCGTGGGTGAAGCAGAAGGCGCCCAGACCCATCCCGCCGGCCTTGGCGAAGGTCGGGGGGCTGCCGGCGGCCACCCACATGGGCGGGTGCTTGTCGCCGTAGGGCTTGGGGAAGACCTGGCGGGGCGGCACCCGGAAGTAGGTGCCCTCGTAGGAGTACTCGCCGTCCTTCCACATCTTGGGGATCTCGCGGATGGCCTCGTCCCACATCTTGGAGGTCTCGTCCAGGTCGTCGATGTCGAAGCCGAACACCTCCGTGGTGGACGAACCCCGACCGCTCCCGAACTCGAAGCGGCCCTCGGTGATGTGGTCGAGCAGGGCCACCGTCTCGGCCACGCGCACCGGCTTGTTGACCGGGGGCGTCACGTTGAAGATGGCCGACCCCACGTGGATCCGCTCGGTGCGGGCCGCCAGGTTGGAGAGGTACACCTCCGGCCCGGGCATGTGGCTGTACTCGTCCAGGAAGTGGTGCTCGGGGCACCACACGTACTTGATGCCACAGCGGTCGGCGGCGACGCCGACGTCGATGTTGCGCATGATGCGCTTGTGCTCGGCCAGCGGGTCGGCGTCACGCTCGTAGCGCGGGACGAAGAGCTGCGCGAAGACGCCGAATTCCATGCGTGGACCCTTTCAGACACCGGTTGGGCTCCGACGCAGGTGGCATCGGCAGGGGCCAAGATTAGAACACGTTCTCGTTTTCGTCCAGCGCGCCGGTCGCTCGACGGCTCGGTGGCGGCGGCTTCAGGCGGCGTCGGCCGACCGGGGGACGCGGCCTCCGCGCCCGAGTGGGCCACCACGGCCACCAGCACGGCGGAGCCCAGCAGGAACAGGCCTTGGGCCACCGGCCAGGCGTGGCTGTGGGCGTTGACCAGGCTCATGGGGATGCTCACCGCGGCCATGACGGGCAGGGACACGAGCCAGCGCCGATCCACTCCCCGACCGGCCAGGGCCACCCCCAGCGCAGCCACTCCCACCCACAGGTAGTGCCACCACACCAGCGGGACGACGAAGAGCACGACCAGCCAGCCGAACGCCCACTGCGTGTCGTCGTCGGCCTTGCGCGCCCCCCACCACCACAACCCGGCACCCAGGAGCAGCCGAGCCGCCAGCAGCAGATCCGGGGCCAGGTGCCCGGCGGTGAGGGGGCTCCAGATCTGCGAGGCCATCTTGTCGAGCGACCCGTTGTAGGGGTTGGCCAGCGACCGACCCGACAGGCGGACGCTGGCATGCACGAAGTCGGCCCACGACGAGGCGGGAGCGATGACCAGGCCGACCACAGCCATGGCCGCCAGGGCCACGACGCCCGACACGATCAGGCGGAAGCGTCGCTGCCACAGCAGCACCAGACCCAGTCCGGCCGGGAACACCTTGAGGGCGATGGTCAGCGCCCACAACAGCGCCATCCAGCTCCGGCGACCCGGGCGGTCGGTCTGGCTGACGCCCAGACAGGCGGCCAGGAACAGCAAGGGAGACGTCTGGCCCAGCGTGAGGGGCACCATGACCATGGGCGTGAGCAGCAGGGCGGTGGCCACCAGGTAGGAGGGAGCCCGGGGTGACCGCCCGGCCAGGCGCCGCCACAGCAGGGCCATGCCGCCGGCCAGGGCACCGGCCGCCACCAGGCGGGCCAGCAGGGCGCCCAGGTCCGGGCCGGCCCAGCCCAGGACCACGGCCAGGGGCAGGGCCGCCGGCATGCTCACGAAACCCGTCTCGATGGCACCGCAGTTGGTGCCGGCCGGCACGTCCCGGCACAGCTGGTGGGAGAACACCGGGTTCAGGTCGAACAGGTAGCCCGACCGCCCGGGGTACAGGGCGCCCGGGTGGGCGTGCACCACCTGGCCGGCGGCGATGTAGGGCACGGCGTCCTGGGCCAGGCGGCCCCAGAGCAGCACGGCGATGGCCAGCCACACGGCCAGGATGGCCACGAACCACTTGCGCAGGGGATGCGGGTGCCCGAGGCGCGCCCCGACCCGCTGGACCGGGGTGGAGGTCTCTGGCTGGTCAGCCATCACCCCGGTCTAGTCGGCATCAGTACCGCAGGCCTGGAGCCCGGCTGTGGAAGATGTCGGCGTTCATGAGGGCGGAGAGCTCCGACGCCTCCCAGCGCTGCTCGGGCTTGCGGATGGTGTTGCCGTTGCTCCAGCCGTCCATTTGGATGATCTCGTCGCCCACGGCCCGGATGATCTGGCCGGTCACGTGACCGGCCTTGTCGCTGGCCAGCCAGGCCACCAGGGGCGAGGCCAGGGACGGGTCCATGCGGTTCCACTCGGTGAACTCGTCGGGCTCGCGGGCCTCGATGCCGGCGCCGGGGATGGAGGCGGCCATGCGGGTGGCGCCGGCCGGGCCGATGCAGTTCACGGTGACGCCCATGCGGAACAACTCGAGGCTGACGGTCTGGGTGAAGGCGGCGATGCCGGCCTTGGCCGCGGTGTAGTTGGCCTGGCCGAAGTTGCCCACCAGCCCGGCGCCCGAGGTGGTGTTGATGATGCGTCCCGACGACACGTCCTGGCCGGCCTTGGACAGCTCGCGCCAGTGGCGCACCGCGGCCTGGGTGGGGGCGAAGGTGCCCTTCAGGTGGACACGGATGACCGAGTCCCAGTCGGCTTCGGTCATGCCCCAGATGGTGGCGTCACGGGCGATGCCGGCGTTGTTGACCAGGATGTCGAGGTGGCCGAACAGCTCGACGGCCTGGGCCACCATGCGGGCCGCGCCCTCCATGTCGGCCACGTCCTCGTAGTTGGCGGCCGCCGCCCCGCCGCGGGACTCGATGAGGTCGACGGTCAGATCCGCGGCCCGCCCTTCACCGTCGCCCGCCTCGCCGGCCAGCGTAACGCCCAGGTCGTTGACCAGGACGGTGGCGCCCTCCTTGGCCAGCTCCAGCGCGTGCCCACGTCCGATGCCGTGGCCCGCCCCGGTCACGATGGCCACCTTGCCGTCCAACAAACCCATGGATCCGTTCCCCTGCGTCTCGTTTCTGATGAGGCGTCAGATCATAGGGGTTGGGGTCGGGGAGCCGAGAATCGCCGACGCCCAGGTGCCAGCGCGGTGATCGGTCCGGCCGAGCCGCGATCCCGTTGCCGCTACTGTGTCGGCGAGCTACGCCACGACGGGCCGTTCGGGGGATGAGGATGACGGTCGAGGCGACACCGCAGCGGGAGGCGCGAGACACGACCCGCGAGCTGCTCGCGCTGGCCGCGGCCACGGTGGTCGTGTTCGGCGTCGCCTTCATCGCCTTCCGCAACCGCCAGATCTGGCTCGACGAGGCCTTCACCTGGTACGTGGCCAAGCAGCCCTTCGGCCAGTGGTGGCACTTCACGTTCAGCCCCAAGGGCGAGCTGAACATGGCCCTCTACTACGTCCTGCTGCGGTTCCTCACGCCGTCGAGCGGCACCGCCTTCTGGATGCGCCTGCCCAGCGTGATCAGCATGGTGGCGGCCGTCCCCCTGGTCTGGATCCTGGCCCGCCGGGTGCAGAGCGGGCGCTTCGTGCGGTGCGCGGCCGCCGCCCTGTTCCTGGCCTCGCCCTACATCCTGTACTTCGCCTTCGACGCCCGGGCCTACGCCGTCCTGACCCTGGTCACGGTGGGGGCGTCGGTGCTGCTCGTGCTGGCCCTCGAGGGCTCCCGCCCGGCGGCCATCGCCTACGTGCTGGTGCTGCCGCTCGGCATGGCCCTCGACCTGCTGACCGCGTTCGTCATCGTCGCCCACGTGCTGGCCCTGCTGCTGACCACGCCCGGATCGTTCTGGACCCGCGCCTGGGCCACCCTGCGCCTCACCTGGCTGGGCTTGCTGGTCACCGCCGGCGCCGCGGTGATCGCATTCCGCCAGCGCGAGCTGCTGGGCCGGGCGCCGATCAGCATCACCAACCTGGCCCACGACGCCTACAACCTCACCGGCCACGCCGGCCCGCTGTCGGTGCTGCTCATCATCGCCATCGCCTGGGGCGCCTACGCCCTGCTGGTCGAGCGACCGGTGCGCACCTCGGCCGTCATCGTGCTGCTCACCGCCACCGTGCCCCTGGTCGGCGCCCTGGGCCTGGCCACCATCCGGCCCGACATCTCCATCAGCTACCAGCTCAACACCATCCCCATGCTGTGCATCGTGGCCGCGGCCGGCCTGAAGTGGGGCCTGCCCAGCCGCCCGCTGCGGCTCGGTGGGCTGGCGGTGTGCGTCCTGCTCGGCCTGGGCGGCGAGCTGTACTTCTTCCACAGCCCCGACATCGAGCAGCCCCAGACCGCGGCCCGATACCTCGAAGCCCACGCCCGCCCCGGCGACGACGTGACCTACCTGCCGCCGCTGTCCGACATCGCCGTGGCCCGGTACCTCCAGGCCGACGGCGCCAAGATCCCCCGCCCGGTCGGGGCGTCGCAGGACGCCAGCCGCGTCACGACCATGAAGGGCACCCAGCCGCTCAGCCAGGCCGTGGCCCAGCTGGGATCGGACTCGAGCCTGTGGGTGGTGGTGCGCTCGACGTCCGACCTCCACCAGGTTCCCGTCGCGCCCACGATGCACGCGTTGGGCCTGCACCAGACCGGCTCGGTCAGCTACGACGGCTACACCGTCCAACGGTGGCAGAAGGATGGCTAGGCGCGAGAGGAGCCGCTGATCGTGTCCGACGACATCGCCGATCAGGGGTGGAGCGACGCCCTCGACGAACTGGCCCGCCAGCGTCAGGTCGCCCGGGCGATGGGCGGCGCCGACCGACTGCGCCGCCACCGCGAAGCGGGCAAGCTCGACGCCCGGGCCCGCATCGACCACCTGCTCGATCCGGGCTCCTTCCAGGAGCTGGGCACGCTGGTGGGCGGAGCCGATGCGCCCGCCGACGCCATCGTGGTCGGCGCCGGCACCGTCGAGGGCCGGCCGATCATGGTGGGAGCCGAGGACTTCACCGTCAAGGCCGGCACCATCAGCCAGGCCTCCAACGCCAAGCGGTACCGGGTGGCCGAGCTGGCCGAGGCGGATCGCGTGCCGCTGGTGATGATGTTGGACGGAGCCGGCTTCCGAGCCGACGGTCGCGGCCACGCCCGGGCCCCGACCGATCTGCTGGCCCAGGCCCGGTGCTCGGGACGCATCCCGTTGGTGACGGCCATCCTGGGCTCGTCGGCCGGCCATGGCGCGCTGGTGGCCCCCATCTCGGACTTCACCGTCATGAGCCGCCACGCCGTGGTGTTCACCGCCGGGCCCCCGGCGGTGGCCGAGTCCCTGGGCGAGACGGTGACCAAGGAGGAGCTGGGCGGCCCCGAGGTGGCCCTGGCCAGCGGCCTGATCCACAACCTGGGCGACGACGACGCCGGCGCCCTCGACCAGGTGCGCACCTACCTGCGCTACTTCCCCTCGTCGGCCTGGTCGTACCCGCCCGACGCACCCGACACCGACGCCGACACCGGTCCCCGCCCTCTGCCCGAGCTGCTCGAGCTGGTCCCGCGCCACGGGCGCACGCTCTACGACATGCGGCCGGTGCTCGACGCCGTCTTCGATGCTGGCTCCCGCTTCGAGGTGCAGCCCGGCTTCGGACGATCGATCATCTGCTCGCTGGCCCGGCTCGGCGGCCACCCCGTCGCCGTGATCGCCAACCAGCCCCGGGTGCTGGCCGGCTCGATCGACGCCGACGCGGCGGACAAGGCGGCTCGGTTCGTCACCGTGGCCGACTCCTTCCACCTCCCGCTCGTCTTCCTGGCCGACAACCCGGGGGTGCTACCGGGCCGGGCCTCCGAACGCCAGGGCATCCTGCGCAAGGGGGCTCGCATGTTCGCGGCCCAGACCCTGGCCACCAGCCCCAAGTTCCAGGTGACGCTGCGCAAGGCCTACGGGTTCGGCTCGATGGTGATGGGCATGATCTCCTTCGACGGCCAGTCGGGTGTGTACGCGTTCCCCGGCGCCACCATGGGGGCCATGGGCGCAGCGGCCATGAGCCGAGCCAAGGGCGCCGACGCCGACGAGGCCGAACGGCTGCGCACCGTCGAGGTCGAGGGCGTCGCTGCGCTCGGCCCAGGGGTTCGGCTTCGACGAGCTCATCGATCCCCGCGAACTGCGCAACGTGCTGCTCACCGCCCTGGCGCGCGCCCTGTGGCGCCGCCAGGCGCCGGCCGAACCGGTGGCCCGCATCGGCATCCTGCCCTAGCTGTCTGGCCCTCCGGTCGGCAAGCCTCCCTGCGGGCGCTTCGCCATCCGGGTGTCGCCGGTCCAGCGGCTCCGGCCTGGCGGCCTGCGCCTTCCAGGCCCTCCGGTCGGCAAGCCTCCCTGCGGGCGCTTCGCCATCCGCACATCCCGCCGAATTGATGCCGCGGCGTGCCGACATGGCGTCTTCCTGCACCGATTTCGGAAGGGGTCGGGTCTCACTCGGGCACGCGACCAGCCATCAGGTCGAGCAGGGCGCGGAACGGGAAGACGAGGAACATGGCCACCAGGAAGTAGAGCGCCACGGCCACCTCGGGCACCGCCAGGGCGATGCCGATGGTGACCAGGTACCCCGCCACCACGAAGCGGAACTTGCGTCGCTCGTCGCGCAGGTCCGGGTTCTCCACCCCGGGCAGGAGCAGGTGCTCCCGACGCGAGTAGGTGGCCAGGGCCCAGAAGCTCAGCTGGATGGCCAGCAGGGTGATGCCGTACACGACCACGGCCACCCGTTCCGGCGACAGCGTCTCCTCCAGGCCCTGGGCTTCGAGCCGGGTCGGGAAGGGCAGGAACACCACGAACAGCAGGAACAGCAGGTTGAGCCGCAACAGCACGGTGTCGACCCGACCCAGGCGGTCGGTGAGGGCGTTGTGGTCGATCCAGGCCGCACCGATGGTGAGGAAGCTGACCACGTAGGCCAGGTACGTCGGCCAGGCGTTGAGGAACTGGTGCCACGGCGACCCGGGTGGGTGCAGGCTCAGGTCCAGGACCAGCAGGGTGATGGCGATGGCCAGCACCCCGTCGCTGAAGGCTTCCATGCGCGTCTTGCTGAGGGTGCTGCGCCGCCCGCCCAGCGGTCCCTGCTCGGGATCATCGTCCACGGTGGCGCGTCAACCACCGTAGGTCTTGCGCAGCTCGTGCTTGAGGATCTTGCCCGTCGGGTTGCGCGGGATGACGTCCACGTGCTCGAGCTGCTCGGGGATCTTCTGGGTCATCAGGCGCTGGTCCTTGAGGTAGGCGACCATGTCGTCGAAGGACAACGGCTCGACGCCTTCGGGGGTGGTCACCACCGCGCACACCCGCTCGCCCCGCTCGGGGTCGGGCAGCCCGATGACGGCCACGTCCAACACGTTCGGGTGCGGGAAGAGCAGGTCCTCGATCTCCTTGGCGCTCACGTTCTCACCCTTGCGGATGATGATGTCCTTCAGCCGACCCGTGATCGAGAGCATGTTGCGCTCGTTGAGGGTGCCCAGGTCGCCGGTGCGGAAGTAGCCCTCCTCGTCGAAGCCGTCGACGTCCAGGCTGGCGTCCAGGTAGCCCTTCATGAGCTGGGGCGCCTTGGCCCGGATCTCGCCCTCCTCACCCACGCCGGCCAGGGTGCCGTCCAGCTTCACCAGCTTGAGCTCGACGCCAGGCATGGGGGCGCCCTCGGTGTTGGCCAGGTCCTCGTCCAGGTCGTCGACCGAACCCATGGTCAGCACCGGCGCCTCGGTCAGGCCGTAGCCCGACACGATGGGCGCCCCGAACACCTCCTTGACCTCGTAGTAGAAGGGCACCGGCTTGGGAGCGCCACCCCCCGGGAAGTTCCGCAACTTCGGGAAGATGGGGGTGTCGCTGCGGCGCTGGGCGGCCAGGTACACCTGGTGGAAGGCGGTGCCCGAGCCGGCCAGGGTCACGCCGTTGGCCCCCAGCACCTCGACCACCAGGTCGGGGATGAAGGCCTCGAACAAGATGTTGACCATGCCCTCGGCCAGGCTGGTGAACAGCCAGGTGATCCCGCCCACGTGGGTGAAGGGGAAGGCCAGGGCGTTGCGGTCGGACTCGGTGATGGCCAGCCGCTGGCTCATGCCGGTGGCCACCGCGGTGATGGTCCGATCGGTGTGCTGCGCGCCCTTCGGGTCGGCGGTGGTGCCCGAGGTGTAGAAGAGCCAGCGCACGTCGTCGCCCGACGACGAGGGCGGGGCCAGCGCGGCGGGATCGCCCGCGGGCAGCGATCGGTTCGAGGTCATGACCGAGAGGCCGGGCACGTCGGCGGCGATGGACTCGGCCATGCCCACGAAGTCGAAGTTGGCGAACTCGGTGGGCACCACCAGCAGCTTGGCCTGGGCCTGGCGCACGCAGAACCCGACCTCGCGCTCGCGGTAGATGGGCAGCACCGGGTTCTGCACGGCCCCGAGCCGGGAGATGGCGCCGACCAGCACCATCGACTCGAGCCAGGTCGGGAGCTGCCAGGTGACCACGTCGCCGGTGCCGATGCCGTGCTCGTGGGCCAGGCCGGCGGCCGCCACCTCGACCTGCTGGCGATACGAGCCGAACGTGAGCTCGCGGCCGGTCTCGTCGACGGCCATCAGCGCGTCCGGCGTGGCCGCCGCCCGAGCCTCGATGAGCCCCCACAGCGTGTCGGCCTCGACCATGGTGTCCCCCCTCTTCGGGCGCGGTCCGTCCTGCCCGGGCTTCTGACGAGGCGTCAGCTTAGGACACGACGGCCCACGACCAGACGGCCGGCATCTACCCTCCGTCCATGCAGCGACTCGAGGGCAGCGTGGCGGTGGTGACCGGGGCGGCCAGCGGCATCGGCCTGGCGGTGGTCGAAGACTTCGTGGCCCGCGGCATGTCGGTGGTCATGGCCGACATCACCGCCGACGCGCTGGCCGACCACGCGGCGCGCCTGGCCGCCGGGGGTGCCGCGGTCGAGCCCGTGGTGTGCGACGTGGCCGACCCCGACGCGGTCGATCGTCTCGCGCTGGTGGCCGTCGATCGGTTCGGCGCCTTGCACGTTGCCGTGAACAACGCGGGCATCGTCAACCGGGGCAACTCGTGGGAGCTGTCGTTGGACGAGTGGCACCGGGTGATGGACGTGAACCTGTGGGGCGTGATCCACGGCGTGCGCTCCTTCGTGCCCCGGATCCTCGCGTCGGGGGGCGAGGGGCACGTGGTCATCACCGCCTCGATGGCGGCGGTGATGCCCCTGGGTCGGCTGGGCCCCTACGTGGTGGCCAAGCACGGCCTGCTCGGGCTGGCCGACGTGTTGGGCGCCGAGCTCGAGGCGATCGACGCGCCCGTGGGGGTGAGCGTCGTCATGCCCGGGATGATCAAGACCGGGCTCAACCCGATCGGCACGGTCCCGGCTTCGACGGTCGCCGCCAACGTGGTCGACGCCATCCTCTCGAACCGCCGTTATGTGTTCACCGACGACGGCGGCACGGCCGAGACCGAGGCTCGGCTGGGCGCCATCCTGGCCGCCCGCGCCGACGTCGTCGACTGAGGGTGGTCAGCCCGGCGGCTCCCAGCGGTAGCGGGTCCACCCGTCGACCGGCGCCGCGCCCATGGCGCGGTAGACGTCGATGGCCGACTGGTTCCAGTCCAGCACCGTCCACTCCACCCGGCCGTCGGTGCGGTCCCGCACCGCCTCGAGCAACGCCCGCCCGTAGCCCTGGCCGCGGTGCTCGGGACGCACGAAGAGGTCCTCGAGCCAGATGCCCGGGCGTCCCACCCAGGTCGAGAAGGTCCGGAACCACAGGGCCATGCCGGCCACCGTCCCGTCGTCGGTCTCGGCGATGAGGACGCGCGCCGCCGGGTCGTCGCCGAACAGGTGCTGGGCCACCTCGTCGCGGTCGAAGGCAACCTCGTCGGGTGCCTGCTCGTAGATGGCCAGCTCGATGATCAGGGCGCAGATCTCGTCCAGGTCGGCGGGTCGGGCGTCACGGATGGGCACGCGTCATCCCTCCGCCCGGTCGGCGGGCAGGGGCAGGCCCGGCTCCCAGCCCGGCGGGGCCAGCTCCCAGCGGTCGTAGGTGAATCCCGGCACCACGGTGGCCCCGACCAGCGTGTAGTCCCCCAGGCTGACCGCGCCCTGCCACACCCCGGCTGGCACCACCAGCTGCGGGCGCTCGCCGGCCAGCAGGTCGGGGCCCAGCACAGCCCGGTCGCGGCCCACGCCATCGGTGGACGTCCACAGCTCGAGGGACGCACCGGCGTAGTGGTGCCAGATCTCGTCGGCGTCGAGCACCTTGTGCCAGTGCGACCACTCGTCACCCACCAGCAGGAAGTAGATGGCGGTGCCCGGAGGTCGGCTGGCGCCCGGCGCGCTCGCCTTCCACGTCTCGCGGTACCAGCCGCCCTCGGGGTGCTCGGTCAGGCCCAGCAGGTCGATGATCTCGGCGGCGTCCACCGGCCGAGGCTATCGACCGTTCTCAGCGCAGCGCGGCGGCCAGGGTCTCGGCGTAGGCCTGTCCCCCGGCCTCGGTCAGGTGGACGCCGTCGCTCACGAAGTACTCGGGATGCCCGGCGCTGGCCGCGTACCAGTCGGCGATGACCACGTTGGGGTGGCCGGCGGCCGCGGCCGTGAGCCGCTGGTTCGACACGTCCTGCCACGAGCGCGGCTCGCGGGTGGTGACCAGCACCACCTTCTGGGCCCCGGCCAACGCGCCGAGGACGCGGGCCAGGTCGGCATCGGTGGGTGGCCCGTTGGTGCCCAGGTCGACGATGACCTGAGGTCGCAGGTCACCGGCGGCCTGGAGCTCGCCGAGCAGCGCGGGCAGCGTGTTGAACTGACGGCCGACCGCGGCGTTGATCAGCACCCCGGGGAACTGCTGGCCCACCCAACCCCGCGCCCCCAGCAGGACCGAGTCGCCCACCGCCACCAGCTGACCACCGGGCACCGGCACGATCGGGGGCAGCGGGGGCGGTGCGGTGGGCGGAGGCGCCAGCGTGGTGCTCGGCGCCGGTGCCAGGGAGGTCGGCGGGGCCACCGTGGTCGACGAGGTGCCGATGCGGGTGGCCACGTGGGCGCCGGGCCCACCAGAGATGACGTTGCCCAACTTGTCCTGGACGACCCCGCGCAGGTCGAGGCCGGGGATGGATTCGGCGGGCTTGGCCCGCACCAGCCCGGTGCTGATCACCGCCACCACCGTCACCGCCACCGCGGCCACGGCCAGGACGCGGGCCGACAGCCGCTTGGGGCGATCGTCGACGATGGCCACCGGGCCGTTGGTGGTGAGCTCGATGGTCACGGTCCGTCGAGTGGACACCGGCTTGGTCGGTGCGTCGCCGGATGTGGCGACCGCGTCCGCCCGGCGGGCCTGGAGCCAGCGCTTCAGCGAGCCGTCGCGCACCGGCAGCTCCACGAACCGGTACGAAAGCTCGGCGGCCACCAGCGTGGCCCCCAGCCGCAGACCCAGCAGTTGCCACCCGGGGAGGGTCAAGTCCTGACCGGGTCGGGTGACCACGAAGATGGGCCAGTGCCACAGGTAGATGCCGTAGGACCGGCGCCCGATCCACACCAGGGGACGCACAGACATGGCTCGCGACACCAACGTGGCCGCTGGGTGCACCAGCGACAGGATGAGCGCCACGGTCAGCCCGTCGAGCAGCACGAAGCCGCCGCGGTAGACGAAGGGATCGAACTGGTCGACGTGGACGAACATCCAGAGGACGCCGCCCAGCGCGGCCACGGCCAGGACGTTCATCAGGACGGTGGCGCTGCGGTGCACGGTGGCGCGCATGCGCCACGGGGGCACGGCGATGGCCAACGCCGCGCCCAGCAGGATGCCGGCGGCGCGGGTGTCGGTGCCGTACCAGATGCGGTAGGGGTCGAGCCCCGGGTGGTACAGGGCCATGCCCAGCGCGGCCGAGCCGGCGGCCAGCGCGAGGGTGGCCAGCAGCACGAGGCGCATGCGCCGGCGGAACAACCGGAGCAACCCGACCAGGGCCAACGGCCAGATCAGGTAGAACTGCTCCTCGACCGCCAGCGACCACAGGTGCAGCAGTGGCGACGGCCGCGACACGCTCTCGAAGTACGACTGCTTGACCGCGATCAGGTACCAGTTGCTGACGTAGGCCGCGGCGGCCGCCACCGCGCCGCGCAGGCCGGCCACCTCGGACGGGTGCCAGATCAACCAGGCAGTCGACACCACGACCAGCAGCGCGTAGAGCGCGGGCAGCAGCCGGCGTGCCCGTCGGATCCAGAACTGCGCGAAGTCGGTGCGCCCGGTGCGCACCCGCTCGCCCAGCAGCAGCGACGTGATCAGGTACCCGCTGATGACGAAGAAGACCTCGACGCCGAGGAAGCCGCCGGGCATCCACGACGCCGGCCAGTGGTAGGCGAGGACGGCGAGCACGGCCACCGCCCGCAGGCCGTCGATGGCGGGCTGGTAGCGCACGATGCCGGGCCCGAGGCGCGGCAGCGTGGCGTGGGGCGCGCTGGGGCCCACGGGTTCGACCGGGTCGGCCGAGCGAGCCGGGGTCGGGACGTGCGTGCGCGGCGCGGTCCCGATGGAGGTGGTGTCGATCGCCATCGTGTGCAACGGCGTCCCGGCCGGGCGGAACGCGAAGGGCAGATCTTATCGGTCGATCCCGACCAGAGGTAGAGGGTAAGACATGAGTCACAACCCAACCCTCAACTCCACCTCGAGGGTTGACCGCGGTCCTCAGCGCGTGGCGACGGGGTGCAACGGCGCGCTGGCCGCGCCGGTGAAGGGCTCGGGGTGGCCGGTGAACAGGAACTCGTAGACCCCGTCCCCCGCACACGTCCGGGCGAGCGACTCGAAGTCGAAGTTCTGGCCCTGGACCTGGCCCATGTCGCGCAGGTGGATCATGTGCACGACCATCATGGCGGCCCAGTCCTGGGGCGGCCACACCTCGTACACGTAGGTGTCGGTGAACACGGCCCCGCAGTCGTGGTCGCGGATCCACCGGATCGTGTGGGTGGACAAGCCCGGGCTGTCGTGGTTGTAGTCGGCCGTCCGACCCTCGTGGAAGCACTGCATGTGACCCGTGCGCACGCACAGCACGTCGCCAGGTGCCAGGTCGACGCGGGCCAGCTCGACCGCGGCGTCGAGGTCCTCGGCGGTGAACGCGTACCCGGGCTCGAGCCGATCCACGCGGCGCGCCGCAGCCACGTCGAGCAGCACCCCTCGGCTCAGGATGGGTCCGATCTTGTCGGCCCCGCAGCGCGTGAGCCCGTCGACCGCCGACACCGTGTCGGCCGGGAACCCGTTGTACAGGAAGCCGCCGTAGCTGCAGTGGCCGAGCGCGTCGACGTGGGTGCCGGCGGAGGTGGCCATGACCACCGTGTCGTCGTTGAAGGCGGCGTCGCCGTCGACGCCGGTGTAGGTCTGGTTGATCGACAACATGGTGCGCAGCGGAGCCAGGCGGCCCGGCGCGCCCCCCTGTTGCGGGCTGCGCTGGTCGAGGGGGATGGCCAGCGACAGGTGCCGGCCGCCACCGGCGGCGGCCAGGCCGCGCCGTCGGGCGTCGTCGTCGATGAGGTTGGCCGTCCCCCGCTCGTCGTCGTCACCCCAGCGGCCCCAGTTGCGCACCGAGGCGGCCAGCTCGGCCCACTCCGCCGGCAGGGCCATGTCAGGCGATGCGCAGCACGCCGCGGGCCAGGTCGCCGTCGTGCATGTCGGAGATGGTCTGGTCGATGTCGCCCAGGTCGTAGGTCTTGGTGACCAGCTCGTCGAGCTTGAGCCGGCCGGCCAGGTAGAGGTCCACGAACAGCGGGATGTCCTTGTGGGGGCGCCCGGCACCATAGCGACAGCCCATGATCGTCTTGTCGTTGTACATGGCGCTGACCAGGAAGCTGGCCTCGGTGCCGAACTTGGGCACGCCCAGGATGACGGCCGTGCCGCCCCAGTCGAGGGCGTCGACCGCGTTGCGGATGAGGGCCGGGTGCCCGACGCACTCGAACGAGACGTCCACCCCGTTGGGACAGATCTCCTTGACCGCCTCGACGGTGTCGGCCTGGGCGGCGTCGATGAAGTGGGTGGCGCCGAACTGGCGGGCCAGGTCCTCCTTCCTCGGGTTGGTGTCCACCGCGATGATGGGCAGCGCGTCGGCCAGGCGGGCGCCCTGGATGACGTTGAGCCCGATGCCGCCCACCCCCACCACCAGCACGCTCTGGCCGTGGGTGACCTTGGCCCGGTTGAAGACCGCCCCCACGCCGGTGATGACCCCGCAGCCCAGCAGCGAGGCCACCTCGAAGGGCACGTCGCGGTTGATGGCCACCGCCTGGCGGGCCTTGACCACCGTCTGCTCGGCGAAGGCGCCGATGTTGGCGAACTGGAGCACCTTGCGGTCGCCCTGTCGGAACGGCGCCGACATCTTGCCGATGGACTGGCGGCAGTGGGTGGGCCGACCCGAGTCACAGGCGTCGCAGGCCCCGCAGTTGGAGAGCGTGGAGATGACCACGTGGTCGCCCACCACCAGGCCGGACACGTCCGAGCCCACCTCGGCGACGATCCCGGTGCCCTCGTGGCCGAGCACCACGGGCGTGGGGAACGGGATGGTCCCGTCGATCACCGACACGTCGCTGTGGCACACACCGGCGGCCTGCAGGTCGACCCGCACCTCGTCGGGGCGCAGGTCGCGCACCGTGAGGTCGTCGGCCACGGCCAGGCCACCCTCGTCGAACACGATCCCTCTCATGGCACGCTCCTCCGACCGAGCGATGCCGGCCGTATCCGTAGTGGGTCAGGGCTCGGACGGGTGGGTCGCAGCCTCAACCCGACCAGACGATCGACTGGAGCTCGCTGTAGGCGTGGTAGCCGTAGCGGCCCCGGTCGCGCCCGACCCCGCTCATCTTGAAGCCGCCGAAGGGCAGCTCGTCGTACTGCTGCACGGTGTTGATGCCCACCGAGCCGGTGCGCAGCTGCTGGGCCACCCCGTAGGCGCGAGCGGTGTCGGCCGAGAACACGTAGTCGAACAGGCCGAAGTCGGTGGCGTTGGCCAGCGCCACGGCCTCGTCCTCGTCGTCGAAGGGCACCACCACCACGACCGGCCCGAAGATCTCCTCCTGCACCACCTTCATGTCGATGGTGCAGCCGGCCAGCAGCGTGGGCGACACGTAGAAGCCGCGCTCGAGATCGGGGCGGGTGCCGCCGGCGGTGACCTCGGCCCCGGCGTCGCGGCCGGCCTGCACGTAGCCCTCGATGCGGGCCCGGTGCACGTCGGTGATGACGGGACCGACCATGGTGTCGGGCGCCAGCGGATCGCCCACCTTGAGGTGGTTGGCCGCGGCGGTGAGGCCCTCGACCAGGTGGTCGTAGATGCCCCGCTGGGCCAGGACCCGGGTGGGCGCGGTGCAGATCTGGCCGGAGTGGAAGGCCCACACGCTGGCCAGTGCGCCGATGGTGGTCTTCAGGTCGGCGTCGTCGAACACGATGCCGGCGCCCTTGCCGCCGAGCTCCATCAGGAGCCGCTTCATGTCGTGGCCGGCCACCTGGCCGATGCGCTGGCCCACCACCGTCGAGCCGGTGAAGCTGACCATGTCGACCTGCGCCGACGCCACCAGCGCCTCGGCGGCTTCGGAGCCCTCGCCCACGATCACGTTGAGCACGCCCGGGGGCAGCCCGGCCTCGGCGAACACCTCGCCCAGGGCCAGGATGGCCAGCGGGTCCTGGGGGGCGGGCTTGACCACCACGGTGTTGCCCATGGCCAAGGCCGGACCCACCTTGCCGGCCGTGTTGGTCAGCGGGAAGTTGTACGACGAGATGGCGGCCACCACCCCGACCGGGGCGCGGCGGGCCACACCGCTGATGATGCCGCCGGGGGCCAGCGCGGTGGTGGGCATGACGCGTGGCTCGGTGGGGATGACCAGCTCGGGGTCGATGCCCCGGGCGTAGTAGCGGAAGCGGGTGGCGGCCTGGGGCACCTGCATCTGCTTGGCCACCCGCAGGGTGGCGCCGGTCTCGGCCTGCACCAGCGGCACCAGCTGGTCGCGACGGGCGTCGAGCAGGTCGGCGGCCCGGTTCAGGATGGCGGCCCGCTCGTCGGGTGAGGTGCGCGACCAGGACGGGAAGGCGTCGGCCGCGGCCTGGGCTGCGGCCTGGGCATCGGCCGCGCTGGCGTCGGGGGCGTGGCCCACGACCGCCTCGGTGGCCGGGTTGACGATGTCGTAGGTGCCGTTGCCGCCGTCGACCCACTCGCCCCCGATGAGCAGGCGGTAGGTGGCGTCGGGATCGGGGCCGGTGGTGGCCGTCGCGTCGGCGGTCGTGGTCACGGCTCGAACGGGAGGCTCAGCATGCGGATGGCGTTGCCCCGCACGAGCTTGGTGACCACCTCGTCGTCGAGGTGGCCCATCAGCTTCTGACCCACCTCACGGCTGTGGGGCCAGGTGCTGTCGCTGTGGGGGTAGTCGGTCTCGAAGGTGATGTTGTCCACCCCGCACTTCTCCAGCGCGTCGGGGGTGAGGCCGTGCACGTCGTCGAAGAAGCAGCCGTAGATCTGGCGGTAGTAGTAGGTGGAGGGCGGCTCGGGGATCTTGCCGTACACGCCGTTCCACCCCCGGTTGTCCTCCCACACCTTGTCCGCACGCTCGAGGATGTAGGGGATCCAGCCGATCTGGCCCTCGCTGTAGGCCAGGGTCAGGTCGGGGTAGCGCACCAGCACACCCGACATGAGGAAGTCGACCATCGACGACATGGCGTTGCCGAAGGTCAGGGTCGAGCCGACCGCCGGTGGGGCGTCGGCCGAGGTGGACGGCATCTTGGACGACGAGCCGATGTGCATGTTGACGACCACGTCCGTCTCGGCGCAGGCGGCGAAGAACGGGTCCCACTCCCCCGAGTGGATCGACGGCAGCCCGAGGTAGGGCGGGATCTCCGAGAAGCAGGTGGCGTGCACGCCGCGAGCCGCGTTGCGCCGCACCTCCTCGGCGGCCAGGTTGGCGTCCCAGAGGGGGATGATGATGAGCGGGATGAGCCGGCCCCCCGAGTCGCCGCACCACTCCTCGACCATCCAGTCGTTGTAGGCCCGGACGCACAGCAGGGCCAGGTCCCTGTCCTCGGCCTCGAGGAAGGTCTGGCCGCAGAACCGGGGGAAGCTGGGGAAGCACATCTGGGCCTCGGTCCAGTTGGCGTCCATGTCCTCCAGGCGGGCCTTGGGATCCCAGCAGCCCTTGCGCATCTCCTCGTAGGTGATGGCGGTGATCTTCACGTCGTCGCGGTCGAAGCCCACCGCAGCCGACAGGCGGGTCTGGGGGATGGCCTTGTCCTCGTAGTGCCACCAGTCGCACATGGGACCGTCGCCGCCCGGGACGTAGGAGAACTTGCCGCCGATGAAGGTCATCTCGCCCATGGGCGCCCGCTCCACCCGCGGGCCGATGTCCTTGTACTTGGCGGGCAGGCGGTCCTGCCAGACGTGGGCGGGTTCGATGACGTGGTCGTCGACGGAGATGATCTTCGGGAAGTCCCCCATGGCCGTGATGCTAGCGGCCATCTGACGACCTGTCAGCCCGAAACTGAAACCGGTTCTAGTCGTGGCTAGGCTGCTCCGAACGCTCGAGCTCAGGTCCAGGGGGACGCGACATGGCGCAGGTGCAGGAAGCCGGCAACGAGGGCGGCATCACCATCGGCAGCACGCTGCTGACCCTGGTCGAACCCCATCGGGGCCAGGAGGTGGCCTACAACCGCTGGTACGAACGGGACCACTTCTACGCCGGCTGCCTGATCGGAGCCGGGTGGTTCGCCGGCAAGCGCTGGGTGGCCACCAGGCCGCTCAAGGACCTGCGCTTCCCCCGCGACACCGTCTTCCTGCCCGACATCGACGCCGGCAGCTACCTGGCCACCTACTGGGTGCTGGGCGACATGGCCCCCGAGGCGGTCGCCTGGGGCAGCGCCCAGGTCCGCTGGCTGCACGAGCACGACCGCATGTTCGAGGGGCGTGACCACATCCACACCCTCATCTACGCCAACCGGTGGGCCACCGGGCGCGACCCCGACGGCGTGCCGGCCGAGCTGGCGCTCGACCACCCGTGGGGTGGCCTGGTGGTGGTCATGGTCGACCGCAACCCCGACGTCGACGCCCGCGCCCACTCGGCCTGGGTGCGCGACGAGCTGGCCCCGGCGGCCATGGCCGGCACCCCGTGGGCGCTGACCGTCGGGCTCACGCCCATCCCCCTGCCCAAGGAGGCCCCGGTGTTCGCGCCGCCCAACCCGGGCGAGGAGCGCCGCATCGCCCTCATGTGCTTCACCGAGACCGATCCCCGCGAGTGCTGGAGCACCTTCGAGCAGCTGGCCGAGACGGTGGCGGCCAGCGGTCGGGCCACCGTCTCCTACGCCGCGCCGTTCATCCCCACCATCCCCGGCACCGACACCTACGCCGACGAGCTCTGGTAGGAGCGTCAGGCCGCGCACGCGACCGTCGGTGGCCGCCTCAGGCCTGTTCGGCGTGGTCGTCGAGCCGGGCCAGGTGTTCGATGATGTCGGCCAGTTCGAGCGGGGTGCCGGCTTCGCCGGGCTGCTGGGCGTCGGCCGCGACGGCGGGACGGGCGGGAGCGTCGGCGGAGTCCGGGGCGCGGTGGGTGATGAGGGTGCCGTCGGGGCGGCGGACCTCGAGGGTGTTGG
Source organism: uncultured Microthrixaceae bacterium (assembly GCA_963785815.1). Taxonomy (GTDB): domain Bacteria; phylum Actinomycetota; class Acidimicrobiia; order Acidimicrobiales; family Acidimicrobilacustridaceae; genus UBA4742. The sequence continues at coordinate 530,987 of CAWAWN010000003.1, read as the reverse complement.
CGCTCGAATCGAGGGTGACGTCGAACCCGAGTCGGTGGACGAGGTGGTGGTGGTAGGTGCAGAACGAGGCCAGGTTGTCGAGATCGGTGCGCCCGTCGGGGTCCCACTCGATGATGTGGTGGGCGTCGACGTGGCGGCTGGCGCAACCGGGGTAGCGGCACTGGCCGCGGTCGCGGATGTGGAGGGCGAGGCGTTGCGCCGGCGTGGGATGGCGGGAGCGGCGCCCCACGGACAGGGGCAGGCCCCGGTGGTCGATCAACACGGTGGTCATCGACGCGCTGGCGCCGAGGCGGCGAGCCGTTTCGGGGGTGATGCGTCGGCCGCCGATGGTGCAGCGGCCGTCGGGGTCGATGTCGAGCTCGCCGGTGGCGGTCAGCTCGCCGACGTCGACGAGCAGCACCAGGTGACGGCGCTCGACCCGCGGTGAGGGGGCGGTCCGGGTCAGGTAGGCACGGGCGATCTCGACCAGCCCGTCGATTCGGGACGCCCGGGGCGCCGGCTCGCCCGCCGCCGCGATGGGGCCGGAGGGCGATTCCGCGGAATCGCCACTGCGACAAGCAGCATCGTTGAGGTGCTCCTGGGCGGTGGCGAGGGCGGCTTCGATGAGGGCGGCGTCCTCGGTCACGATCCTGGCTCGGAGCTGGGTCATGCCCTCGTCGTGCCAGGTCTCGAGGTGCTGACGCTCGGCGTCGGCCGCGGCCTGGGACTCCTCGTCGAGCGGGCCGTCGCCGTTGTCGTCCTCGCTGTGGACCGGCCCGGGCGGCCGGACCCTGCGGTAGGCCGAGCAGATCCGCTCGAGCTGGGCGGCGGTGGCGGCCAGGCCCAGGTCGACCAGGGTCTGCTCGGTGGCCGCGGTGGCCACTCGGGTGATGGCCCGCACCTTCGAGTAGGTGAGCCGGCCGGCGGCGAAGTGGGCTCGGACGAGGGGCAGGTGTTCGAGGGCTCGACCGGCCCGGACGTGCTCGCGGGCCGCGACCACCGACAGGCCGCAGTGCCAGCTCAGCCAGTAGGCGGTCGACCGGCACTCCCAGGTGGCCCAGCCCTCGCGCCGGTCGAACTCGGCGATGAGCAGCAGCCAGGCGCAGTCATCCGCGGCGCGGCGGCCGGCCATGGCCACGATTTGGGCCTCGAGCCGCTCGGTCGTGAGCTGGTCGAGGCCCGGGGGAGCCGTCTCGAACGTCGTATCCATCACACCGCCACCTCCGCCGCGGAACGCCGAACCGTCGTAACCCCTCCAGGCTACGAAGGGGGTGTGACAACCTCGGGCTGGCTCCGACGGCGCTCAGGGGCTTGGCATGGCGGCTACTGACGTCGATCGAGCAGGTCGAGCAGAGCGGCGGCCTCGTCGGCGAACGGGGTGCGCGAACCCGGCGCCGCCAGCACGGCCAGCTCCTGGCGGGCCTCGTCGGTGGCCCCCACCACGCAGTGCAGCAGCGCCAGGTGGTAGCGGGCCTCGGGGTTGTCGGGATCGAGGTCGAGGGCGGTGAGCAGGGCCTCGCCGGCCGAGCCGTGGTCCTGGCGCACCAGGCAGACCGCGCCCAGCTGCACCCAGGCCCGGGCCGACGACGGATCGGTGCCCACCGCCCGACGCAGGGCGGCGGCCGCCTCGGCGGTTTGGTCCAACATGACCAGCGCCGCGGCCCAGGCGATGAGCAGGTCGACGTCGTCGGGCGCGGCCACCACGCCTGAGCGCCACGCCGACTCGGCCTCGGCCACCCGACCCAGGGCCAGCAGGGTCCGACCCATGGCGTCCCAGGCGAAGTGGTTGTCGACGTCCAGGCGCACGGCTCGGGCCAACGACACCAGGCCCGCGTCCGGGTCGCCCGACGCCACCTGCGACATGCCCAGGTGCGCCCAGGGCGCCGAGCGCTCGGGTTCGAGGGCGATGGCCACCAGGTCGACGTCCATGGCCTCGGCGTGGCGATCGAGGCAGGCCAGCAGGTAGCCCAGGTTGGCGTGTGCGGTGGCGTTGGCGGGATCGGCTTCGATGGCGGCGCGGTAGTCGGCCTCGGCCCCGACCAGGTCGCCGGAGGCGTGGCGCAACGCGCCCCGGTTCACCAGGGGCTTGGCCGCGGACTCGGTCAGGGACGTGGTCATGGTGGCTCCTGTCGCGTGCGGGGTCAGCCGACGAGCTGCTTCATCAGCCCGCCCAGCAGTTCGCCGGGGTCGATGTGGGGATAGGTCCACTGCACCTGGTCGAAGGCCAGCTCGAAGGGCTTGGACTCCTCGTAGTGGATGGGGAAGGACATGCCGAAGCGCAGACCCGAGCCGTACTCGAAGGCGGCCAGGTGCCAGACGTGGTGGTACAGCTCGATGGTGTCGATGAGCAGGTCGGCGCTGACGTCGACGAAGGCGTCGATGCCGAACTTGAACTTGGGCTCCACCATCAGCTCGCCCTTGGCGTCGAGCACCACGCCCCGGCCAGGGGTCCACTCGATCTTGGCCGAGGCGCTGGCCTCACCGGCCAGGCCCAGCTCGCCGAAGATCTCGACGCCGGCGGTGGCGCTCACCACCGGGATGCCGACCCCGATGCCGCCGTCCACGAACAGCTTCAGGCCGGCGTGGGCCGGGATGGCGAAGGTGGCGGTGCCGGTCACCCGGGTGTCGTCCTCGTGGTCGGGGTTGTAGACGACCTCCAGGCCCAGGTCGCGCAGCTGGCCCGGGCCGAAGCCGGCCTCGATGTCGAGGCCGCCCTTGATGGTGGCGAAGATGCCGATGCGCTGGCCGGCCACCGCCACCCCCACGATGGGGATGTCGATGCCGATGGAGAAGATGCGCTTCTCGACCTTCTTCTCAGGGAAGACGTCGAAGTGGTCGGGCAGCGCCACCTTGCCCTTCACCTCGATGGAGCCGTCCCGCTTGAGCTGCAGGCCGACCGTGCCCTGCAACCACGGGGTGATGGTGAGGGTGACCTCGCCGCCGCCGTAGACCAGCAGCGAGTCCTTGGGCGGGCCGGCCGGCTTGTTGTCGGGCCCCACCTCCTGGTTGGTCAGCCCGACCCGCACCGACCCCTTGGCCATTCCCTTGGCGTAGGACAGGTTGGCCTCGACCAGGAAGGCGCCGTCGTCGTAGGTGCCGGTGACGTCGCCGTCGACGCCCGGCACGTCGGGCTGGATGGTCACCGCGCCCGAGAGGGTCCATCCCTCCTTGCCCTCCTTGACGGTGGCGGCCAGCGTGCCGCCCTTGAGCCCGGGCAGCTTGCCCAGCGTGATCTCGCCGGTGACGGCCATGCCCTCGGCCGGGTCGTACTTGAAACCGACCTTGCCCTTCTCGACGCCCTTGATGGACGACTCGAGCTCACCGGTGGCGTCGACCTTGTCGTCGTCCACCGTGACCGACGCCGACGCGCTCTTGATCCCCTTGATCTTGTCCGGGCCGACCGCCAGCTGCCCGGTGACCCCCCACTTGCCCTCGGTGTAGGACAAGCCGAGGTGGGCCTTGGTGAACATCTTCGTGTCGAAGTCCAGGCTGCCGGTCATCGACAGGCCGGGACCGGTGGCCGGCGAGCTGCCGGCGCCGATCTTGCCCTTCGCCAACTTCTCGATCTCGAAGTCGATGTCGCCCGTCACCCCGAACCCCGCCGCCGAGGCGCTCAGGGTGATGACCCCGCCCTTGACCTTGAACGGTCCCGGCAGGGAGATGTCGCCGGCGGCGATGCTGGCTTCGAGGCCGACGTCATCGCCGTCGAGCAGCACCGCGATCTGCACCCGCTCGAGCAGCTTGATGGTGGGCTTGGGCACCACGCCCCGCCCAACCAGGCCGCGGCTGAAATCCAGGTCCAGCTCGGCGAAGTCGATCCGGCTGGCGTGCTTGAGCTCCAGCGCCAGCTTGCGCACGTCGCGGGTGTCGATCATCCCGCCGTACTCCACGCCGGCCACCGACATGATCGGGAAGGTGGGTGAGCGCTCCTTGAGGTGGGCGTTGTTCTTGAAGAAGGTGAACGTGATGTCACCCACCTGCTTGCCCGACTCGGTGTTGGGGCCCTTGGCCGTGTAGGTGCCCGACACGGGCATGAAGCCCCGGCCGGTGAACAGCGACTTGGTGTTGATCGCCCCGCTGCTGGCGTCGAAGGGCAGCGATGCGGTCGAGCCGCCGCCCCGTCGGGTGGTGATGGACAGCAGCTCGCTGGTGCCGCTCACCTTCTTGCGGTTCTCAGGCGTCATCTTGGTGAGGGGGGCCACGGCCTTGGGGGCGTCGAGCTCCTCGAGCGTCCACGAGTCGGTGCTCGGCTTGTAGGAGCCCTTGGCGAACGCCTTGGAGGCCGAGGCGCGATGGGGCGGCGGACCGGCGCGGGCCTCGCCGAACTTGACCGCGTAGCCGAGCTTGGGGAGGGTGGCCCAACTCGACGGTGCCTTGGCCAGGTAGGGCCCGGCCAGGTCGAGGAAGGCGTTGACGTCGGAGCGGATGCCGCTGCCGATGGTGCCGCCCGAGCTCTGGTTGAGCGCCGAGTCCAGCAGCCACATGTTGGCCGGGTCGGCCTCGTCCCCGCCCAGCTGGAGCTCCTTGCGGTGGTCGATCTGGTAGCTGTGCTCGGTCCCACCCTTGTCCCACGACAGGTGGGACAGAAGCGTCCCGATGTCCTCGGGCGCCCCGAAGGCCAGATAGGGCTTCTTCCCCCCGTTCCACTGCAGGTAGTAGGGCGGCGCCACCTGCTTCTTGTCCACGTCCTTGGCTCGAGTCGTGACCCGCGGCCCCAACTTCTTGCTGGCCGCGCCCTCCCACGCCTCGGTGTGGGTGCCCTTGCGATCGACGTCCGGCACCCAGGTGATGGCCCCGGGGTGGAACGGCACCTTGAAGGCCGGCACGTAGACGGCGTCGAGGGTCAGCCCCCCCGGCTCGATCTTGCCCTTGGGTGCCTTGGCCGCCTTCTCCTTGTCCACCGGGTCGATGTCGTCGGGGTTGGTGAAGCTGGTGGCTGACTTGTTCTTCTTCGAGCCCGCGTCGGCGTCGGCCTTGTCCGCCGCCTTGTCGCCCTTGGCCCGACGCACCGCGCCCCCGCCGCCGGGCGCCACCTTGCGGTTGATCCCCGGCGCCTGTTGCACCACATGCGTCAGCTCGTGGGCCAGCAGCCTGCGGCCAGGTTCGGTGACCGGGTCGAAGGCACCGGCCGAGAAGTAGATGTCGTTGCCCCGGGTGAAGGCCGTCGCGGCCAGCGACTTGGCCGCCCGGTCGGCGGCGTCGTCGTCGTGGATGCGCACGGCGGTGAAGTCGGCCTTGAAGCGGGTCTCGAAGTAGCGCCGGGCCTCCTCGGGCAGCGGCACGCCGCCCCCGGCCGAGCGGTCGAGGTACTTCTGGGTCTCGTCGGGCACGGGTGGTGCCGGTGCCGACGGCCCGCCGCCACGGGCGGGCTTGACCTCCTCACCGGCGCCGCCACCGTCCGCCGGGGCCGGCGCCGCCCGACGGGTGTGGTCGGGTGCCTTGGGTGGCGGCGTCGAACCCGGCGCGGGACCGGCCGGGGTGGTCGCGGGCGCGGCGCCGGGCGCCGGTTCGGGGCCGGCTGGCGCGGGCGCGGCCCCGGCCGCCGGCTTCGGGCCGGCTGGTGCAGGTGCCGCCACGGGCGCGGCCGCCGCGGCCGGAGCCGGCGCCGGCTGAGGCGGGGGCACGGCCGGAGACTTGCCGGGACCTCCCGCACCGGCCGGGGCGCCGGACCCTCCCGATCCGGGCGCGGACGCCGGGACCTTGGTCGGTCGGTCCTGTTCGGGCGCGGCCATGCGCATGATGCGGTCGGCGGTGCGGTCGGCCTCGTGCTCGGCCGGGTCGTCGGCCGCGCCCACGGTGGCCCGCCGCTGCACCTGCTGCTGGCCCAGCGACGAGGCGGTCGGAGCGGCCGGGCCGGGCTGGGTCGGAGTGGACGCCCCGCCCTGGTCACCGGCGACGTCGGGGCGCGTGCCGACGTCGTGGTCGGTCCGGGTCTCGTTATCGCCGGCGTGGTCGACTGCTCCCATCGGCTGTCCCCGTCACCCCGGGTTGGGGATGATCCAGAGCCGCGCCGGGCAGGAGGCCGCCGGATCGAAGTTCACGGTCTGCACCTGCACCCCGGTGAGCGCCTGCATCCAGCGCTGCGAATCCGCCAGGTTGGTTCCCTGGGAGCCCCAGTTGGGCGTGGCCCAGCCGAAGGCGGTGTAGTAGCGGGGCAGGCTCACCGTGGCCAGCTCGTCGGCGTTCGGCGTGCCGTCGACCACGTCGATGTGGATGGGCGTCACGCTGTTCTGCAGGTCGTTGGCCACCGTCGGGTCGCCGTTGGCGATGGCCTGGTTGTACTGCTCGGCCTGGTCCATGTTCAGGATCCACACGTCGAAGCACTCGGTCGGTGCCGGCTCGGGGAAGGTGACCAGGTAGATGTCGGCGTCGGAGCCGCTGGGTGGGGTCACGGCCGAGAAGTCCACGTACTCGGCGGTCGTGCCCTTGGGCGCCTTCAGGCCGAGGACCTTCACCACCACCTTGGCCCGGGCCACGCCCTCGGGATCCGTACCGGTCGAGGCCGCATACCCGGCGCCGGTCAGCAGGGGCCCCACCCCGGAGGTGTCCCAGTCCGCCAGCTGGGCCGCGGTGGTCACCAGGTCGGCCGTGCCGGCGGTGAACGTGGCCTGGCCCACCTCCCTCCACCGCACCCGCTCGACCTCCAGCGGTTCGGTGGTCAGGAAGCCCCAGTCCCTGGTGGCCAGCTCCTGGCTCTCGACCTGCAGGTCCCACACGGTCACGACCACGGGGGGCGTCACCGGCATGACCGTCCCGCAGTCCAGGTCGCTGCGGCGGCGGAACAGAACCCAGTCGAGCGTGGGGACCAGGGTGGGCGTGGTCGGATCGGTGGCGGGCGTGGGCCGCAACGGGTGCGGGACCACCCAGTTGGCCTCGGTCTCGGCACCACCCATGCGGAACGGCGACGGCTTCGGCGCGGGCGAGGGGGTCGGGCTCGGGGGTGTGGTGGTCGCCGTCGACCAGGTGGCGTCGGGCACCAGGATGTCGACCTGGGGCTTGGCCGTCGGATCGTCGATCCCCACCAGCATCGAGATGCGGTCGAGGTCCTGGGCCTTGCGCACCTCGAAACCGGCCTGGTCGTGGCGCATCGTGCAGAAGCGCAGGTCGAGGCCAGGACCCAGCAGTCGCTGGACCTGGGTGGGCACGTCGACCACGCCGGTGAGGTCCACCGGCAGGTAGCCCGCCGGCGGGAGCTCCACGATGCCGCCATCGATGAGGATGCGGTCGGAGGCCGCGGCCTCGCCGGCGATCACGTCGGCCACGTTCTTGCGGTACAACTTGATGGCCTCGGTGAGCACGTCGGAGATGACGAGCTCGGCGTCGGCCCCTCCTGCCGAGGGCGGCTGCACGGTGGCCGACACGCGGGGGTTGGCGGCCGCGGCCCGGACCGGGCGTCGCTTGGCCGGTGCCTTCTTGGCCCTCGCGTTCCTGGTGGCCGACTTCTTCGCCGCCGACTTCTTCGCCACCGACTTCTTCGCCACCGACTTCTTCGCCGCCGACGTCTTCGCGGCTGACTTCCTGGCCGGTGCGGCCTTCTTCGCCGCCGACTTCTTCGCCACCGACTTCTCGGCCGGCGCGGCCTTCTCGGTCGACGCGGCCTTCTCGGTCGGCGCGTCGGCCCCGACGACGGGTTTGGGCGGTGGGTTCGGCTCGGGGGCCGGCGTGGGCGAAGGCGGGGCGGGAGCCGGCGGCTCCGGTGCCGGCCGTTCGGCGGTGATGCGCTCGATCAGGTGGGTCGACTGGCTGAGCAGATCGATGGCCGACGCGCATGGGTCGGGTCCGGTGCCGGGGCTGGGGGCGTTGGCCAGCACGTCGCGCAGCTGGCACTGGAACTGCAGGATCTGGGCCAGCAGCACGTCCCACGGCCGCATGGCCATGTGGCCGGCCCAGTACCGGCGGGGGGTGGTCTCGATGCGCTCGCGCCGCGCCGTCCACTCGTCCACGAACAACGTGGTCGTCCCCGATCGGGCCAGCACCCCCAGCGCCAGCGTCGAGCCGCTCAGCGCCGCGGCGCCTGCGCACCACACCGACGAGTGCAGGCCGAGCCCGGAGATGAGCGAGCCGGCGGCCACCTCCTCGTCGGCGAAGTAGGCCGAGGCCACCCGTGACCGCAGGTGGGTGAGACCCAGGGGCACCGCGGTCGACGACTCCAGGGGCGACGCCAGGGTCAGCGGCACGAGCCCGATGACCACCCCGTCGATGCGCCACGGTCGATCCGTGGCCGTGGTGCAGGCCGCGTCGCACAGCCGCCCGAACACCTCGTCGGTCCCGCACAGGCCCTCGATCAGGCCCACGGTGATGAGGTACAGGTCGCTGCCCAGGGTGGGGGCCACCGTCACCGTCGAGCTGGCCGGCGCGCAGGGGCCGAAGGACCCCGCCGAGGTGCCCGACGTCGAGCCGTTCCCCGCGTCGCTGGCCGGAGCGGTCATGGCCGCCAACAGGTCGCTCACCGACACTCGGATGGCCTGGGGCAGGTAGAGGACGTCGCCGGTGGGGGCGACGGCCAGGCCGGGCGACACCCCCAGTGTGTCGCCGGACCCCAACGACACGTCGAACCCGGACACCACGCCGGCCCCGCCGGCCACGTTCGACAGGCGCACCAGCGCCCGCTGGGCCAGCTGCTCCTGGTCGAGGTCCGAGGCGCGCAGGAACTTGCCGTCGTAGTAGTTGAGGAAGGTGAGGGGCGTGGGCACGGGGACGACCGCGTAGCCCGCGGCGGTGCCGGTCAGCACCACCGGCCCGGTGACCGAGTCGACCTGGGTGTCTGAGATGGTCATCACGCGCTCCTCTGGAGGATGAAGGCGACGTCGTGGCCCAGGCCGACCGAGCCCGGCGGACCGCCGACCGCTCCGCCCAGCGCCACCGGCGGGTCGCTGGCCGTGGAGCCCGGCCCCAGGACCGGCGAGGCACCCGTGCCCCACACCACGATGCGCACCCAGTCCCCGTCGGACAGGACGGACGAGGCGTTGGTGTCCACCGTCAGGGTCTGGCTGGGTTGGTCGAACGAGGCCGTGAACGACAGGGGCGCCCACTGCGGGGTGGCGGCCGAGGCGTCGAAGCTCTGCACCGTGATCCCCTCGGCCAGGGTGCCGTCGAACAGGGAGCCGACCACCCTGATGGCGGCCGTGTCGCCGTCCCAGGCGCAGGTGGGGTCCAGGCGCGGTCCGCCGGCGTCGGGCGCCGCGCCCCCGCCGGCCGCGGCCGAGGTGTCGACCGCGGCGGTGAGCAGGTCGGTCACCGTGGTGGTCGGGATGTGGCTGGTCCGCACGCTGGCGTCGATGCGGGCGATGGAGGCCGTGCGGCTGCCGTCGTTGGCCACCGTCAGGGTCAGCCCGGGCAGGTCGGCCAGCACCACGTCGACCGGCTCGTCCTGGGCGAACAGGGTCGATGACCCCACGTGGCCAGACTGGAGGCCGAGCGGGGCCAGGTCGGTCACGTCGTCGGCGGCCAGGGCGTGGAGCGCGTCGAGCCAGCCCTGGGCCAGGTCAGCCGAGGGCAGGCCGGCCAGCTGCGCCAGCGCGGCCTGCACCTCGGCGTCGGGCTGGCCGGTGGCTGGCAGCCCGAACAGGGCCCGGACGCGGGCGAAGGTTTGGTCGCGGGGAGGGGCGAGGCCCGGCTTCAGCAGCAGCTCCACCGTCTCGTTGACCCGTGAGTAGGCGGTGTCGGTGGCCGAGCCGGCACACGGGGAGGCCATGGCCGGCACCGGCTGGGCCAGGCAGGCCTGGAACCGGACCACGACGTGGGCGTCGAAGCTGACCGTGCCATCGACCACCGGGGGCAGCCCCGAGGTCGGGTCCTGGCTGGTGGTGTCGTACCAGGCGCCCACGTCGACGCACGAGAGCACGCCCAGGGCCAGCTCGTGGCCCACGGCGTCGAGGGCCAGGCCCGGGCCCACCCGCAGCTCGCGGCTGGGGGTGTCCAGCGTGACGGGATAGCCCCACACCACGCCCTGGCCGTGCAGCCAGGCGTTGTGCAATCGCAGCTTGCCCCGGGGGTTGGCGGCCAGGGCGTCGAAGTCGGTCACCCCGAGCAGCATCCCGAAGCTCACCGCCAGCGCGGTGAACGGGTCGACCGGCAGGGTGGTGCTCAACGCCTGATCGGTGGTGTCGGTCATGGACACGGTCGGCTCCTCACGTCCTCAGTCCTGCGTTCGTCCCGGTCAACTCGTCGCCGTCTGCTCGTCAGGAGGCGCCGCGGATGGCGGCGTCCTCGCGCTGGGAGGCCACCCGACCGGCGGCCTCCCAGTCGTCCTGGCGACGGGCCAGCTCGTCGCCCAGCACGGTCAGGCATCGCTGGTGCGTCCAGTCGGCCTCCAGGGCGGCGCCGTAGGTGGCGGCGGCGGTGGCCAGGTTGCCCAGCACGGTGGTCACGTCGACGGCGCCGAGGTCACCCAGCGTGGATTCGGCCTCCACCACGGCCACCAGCAGCGACATCACCGAGGCCGGGATCAGCACCTCCCAGGCCGCGATCTTGGTCTCGTCCACCCCGGCCACGGCCGAGGCCACCGAGGCCTGGTCGGTGGTCAGCTTGGCGCGGTCCGACGACGTGGCCGGGTCGGTGTCGCCGTCGAAGTCGGGGATGGTCTGCAGGTTGGTCAGCGTGGTGGCGTCGATGGCGGCCAGATCGGCCCGGACCTTGGTCTTGGCCGTGGCCACCTTCGCCTCCGGGGTGACCTGGGCCGCGGCTGCCGACTTGGCCGCGGCCAGTGCCGCCAGCTCGTCGGGCGGCAGCGGGCCGACGGTGGCGGCCGCCTGCAGGGTGGCCACGGCCGCGGCGGCCTCCGTGGCCGCGTTCTGGGCCAGGTCGGCCAGCGCCTGGCGGGCCACCTGGTAGGCCCCCGCCGCCGTGGTCAGGGCCCCGGCCAGCGGTGCCTGGGCGGTCTGGGCCGCGGCCATCGCCGCCGCGGCCGCCGTCACCGAGCTCTGCACGGCCTGGTGGTCGGCCTCCCAATCCGTGCGGCGGTGCTCGAACAGGGCCACCATGCCGGTGCCGATGGCCGCCTCCAGCGCGTTGGTGGCCGCGGACACCAACGGGGTGACGGCGGCGGGGGCGGCGCTGGCCAGGGCGGCGGTCACGGCCGGCGACTGCACCGTGTTGGTCCACTGGGCCATCAGGTTGTCGTCGGCCTGGGCCGCGGCCAGGTCGGTGCCCGCCTGGGTCTGGGTGGCCAGCGCCGCGGCCAGCGCCGCGGTGGCCGCGGCCTGCGCCCGGCTGGCGGCCGTCGCCGCATCGGTGGCCGCACCCAACGCGGCCTGGTCGATGCGGGACTGGATGAGGTTGGCCTGCAGCTCGGCCACCAGGTTGGCCGCGTCGGAGGGCAGGGCCGCCTGGGAGAGCTGGACGCGCAGCTTGGCGTTGGCCTGCTGGTCGGCCGCCACCTGCTTGGTCGCCGCCACCAAGGCCGCCTCGGTGCCGGTCACATCCAGGTTGAGCTGGGCGAGCTGGGACTGCAGGGCGTTGACGGTCTGGTCGGCCTGGGCCTTGGCCTCGGCGCGGAACTCGGTCACGGTCGCAGGTGAGGACATGGCCACTCCTTGGCTGATGACGATGCGGTGGACGGTGCGGTGGACGGTGCGGTGGGAGGTCGGCGCCCCGGACGCGGCGGCGGTCCGGGGAAGTTCTGGCCGGCCTTGGCGAACTCCCGGCGCACGGCGTGGATCAGGTGCTCGCCGGTGATGGGCGTGGCATCGGTGGCGGCCAGGAAGGCGGCGGCCACCGCCGCGTTGCGGATGAGCCCACCGGACAGCGGATAGCGCGCCGCCAGATCGGCGAGGTCGACGTCGGGACCCAGGGGGGCGCCGGGCGGCAGGTGCCGCCGCCACAGCCGGGCCCGGCGCTCGGGGTCGGGCAGGTCGAAGGTGACGATGAACTCGAGCCGGCGGGCGAAGGCGGCGTCGAGGTTCTGGCGCAAGTTGGTGGCCAGGACCACCAGCCCGTCGAAGCGCTCGATGCGGGCCAGCAGGTAGGCCGTCTCCAGGTTGGCGTAGCGATCGCGGGCGTCGCCCACCTCGGTTCGACGGCCGAACAGGGCGTCTGCCTCGTCGAACAGCAAGGCTGCACCCGAGCGCTCGGCCGCCTCGAAGGTGGCGGCCAGGTTCTTCTCCGTCTCCCCCACCCACTTCGAGACCAGACGGGACAGGTCCACCACCAGCAGGTCCCGTCCGAGCGTGGCGGCCAGCACCTCGGCGGCCAACGTCTTGCCCGTCCCCGGCGGGCCGCAGAAGAGCAGGCGCAGCCCGCGCCCGCCGGCCCGGCCAGCCAGGAAGCCCCAGTCGTCGATCACCCGAGGGGCCTGGGCCAGGCGCTGGGCGGCCTCGACCAGCTGAGCGCGGGGTTCGTCGGCCAGCACCAGGTCGTCCCAGCCGGCCCGCGGGTGGATGAGCACCGCGCCGGGCGGGGACTGGTGGGCCGGGTGGTGGTCGAGGGCCCGGACGAGCTCGTCGAGCGACACCCCGTCCGCCGCGCCCCGGCCGACCCGACGCCGGAGGGCGGCGGCGGTGCGCAGGTCGAGGGCCACCTCGGCCAGGTCCGCCGGCTGGACGGTGGCCGGTCCCACCACCGGACCGGCGTGCATCGGACCGGTGCGGCTCGGGTCGGCCTGGGGGGTCGACAACTCGGGCAGCGCGCCGGCCACCGCCCGGGCCCGCTGGGACGCGTCGAGCAGGGTCAGCTCGAGGCGCAGCACCGGGGTGGGCCAGGCCCGCACCGACGACGACCCGGCGCCGACCAGGCTGACCAGCAGCGGGCCGCGGGGGTCGAGCCCGGAGAGGTCGACGTCGTGGTCGCTCGCCTCGACCAGCGGCACCCGACCGGCCAGCACCGCCTGGAGCGCGGCGCGCTCCCAGGCCGAGGGGTCGGCAGCGGCCCCCGCCTGCACGGCCAGGACCTCGTGGCCGCAGGACCGGGCCAGGGCGGCCAGGCGGGCGGCGCCGGCCCGGGACCGATCGGCCACCACCAGCACGACCACCGACTCGAGCCGGGCCACCGCCTCGGCCGCGGCCCGGGTGCGGTCGTCGTCGAACCAGTCCTCCAACCCCCACGGCGCGTCGGGCAGGGCCAGCGGACGCCAGCCGGGCACCCCCACGTCCCCGTCGCGCAACGCCGGCCAGATGCCCGGTCCCGGGCGGAGGTCCGCCTCCCAGAACCGCGCCATCCCGTCCACCCGGACGAGCCCGTGGCGAGCCAGCGGCCCGCCGGTGAGCCGATGCCGGACCAGCTCCCGATCGATCGGGGCGGGTTCGCCACCCAGCCGAGGCGGGCCAGCCAACAGCCCCAGGTCCGCCAGGGCGCCGGCCACCCCGGTGGTGGCTTCGGGTCGGCTGTCGGGGTGCAGCGCCCGGCACACCGCAGCCAGGCCCTCGTGCTCGTCGGGCAGGCCGGCCAGGACCAACAGGTCCACGTCGAGCGGGTCGAGGCCCAGCCGGGCCACGGCCCGGTCGATGGGGTCGGGGCCCGAGCGCGGGGGCAGGTCGAGGACCGACCCGTCCACCGGGTCCGGGCCCGTTCCCGCCGCCAGCCAGCGCAGGAAGTCGGCGGGCGCCGACCCGGCCGACCGGGCCGGGTCGAGCGGGCCGGCCGCGTCCAGCTGGTCGACCAGCACGGCCAAGCGCCCGGCCAGGCGGCGAGCCGCCAGGTGCAGGCGGTGCGGCGGCGCGGCCGTCGGATCGGCCGGGTCGGGGCCGACATCGGGCTCCGTGGGCCGGCCAGGCTGGGGCCGCCGGGAGCGGGCCGCGCCGATGACCGGGCTGGGGGGCAGCACGAGCAGGTCACGCATAGCGGAACCTCACGACCACGCCCAGCCACGACCGGTAGCCGGGATCGAGGTCCAGGCCGGCCCGGCGCACCGCGGTCGACACGTCATCGAGGGCCAGGTGCACGTCGATCCACCCGGGGTCGGGCACCACGAGTGCTCGTCGGGCGCACACGGCGCGCAGCAGCTCGGACGTCTCGGCATCGGCCAGGGGGTCGGGCACCAACGACCGGCGCAGCTCCACCACCAGGCGGGCGGCCTCCTCCTCGGCCTGGGCGCCGAGCCCGAGGGCGTCGGGCGGCGAGCCGTCCCGATCGGACATCACCCGACAGGGAGGCTCGTGCCCCGGGGCCAGACCGCAGAAGACCAGCAAAGCCGGATCGGAGGGGTCCAGGCCGTCCGGCGCGTCGACCAACCGCCGAGCCAGCGCCCGGCCCACGGCGTAGAGGACCCGGCGCACCCCGACCTCCGCGGATGGGCCGCCGAGCACGCGCCCCACCAGGCCGGACCGCTCGACCAACGGCAACAGGAAGAGCAGGCCGGCCCAGTCGGTGGCGAACCGGCGCGTCCCACGAACCTGGTCGGCAAGCGCTTCGGCCTGGTCGTCGATCGCGCCGAGGACGGGCGGATTGGCCACGCCACCACCAACCGACCCGCCATCCGGCGGCAACCACGTGCGCTCAGCGCACGTGGTTGCCGCCGGTTCGAGGGGGTGGGCGCCAGCCAGCAGGGCCTCACCCGCGTCGAGCCCGGTCGTCGGGGGCTGCGGCGAGGCGGCGGTGGGATCGGCAACCTGGCCCGGACCCTCGTCCCCGCCGCTCGACAGCCCCCGGGCGGCGCGGGCCAGCACCAGCGCCACCGCCGCCCCCGGCCAGGTGGGCACCGCCGCCGGATCCCCATCGGCCAGCGACGGCTCGGCGGCCAGCACCGCCAGCAGGGCCAGGGTGGCCAGGGTCGGGCCGGGCCACGCCGGCCCCGCCAGCAGGCGGCGGCCCAACGGCGAGCGACCCAGGGCGGGGACGGCCAGACCCAGGTCGGCGTCAGTGGGCTCCCGGTCCGACAGCTGGTGGGGCCAGTCGCTCAGCTCGTCCCAGACGTCGGGCCAGCGACGACGGGCCAGAGCTCCCAGTCGATCCGGGCCCAGGACCTGGACCACCGCGTCCAACGCCGCGGGCTCCAGGTCGGCCAGCACCGGGGCCAACACGTCCCGGTCGCGGTCGAGGACCAGGGCCATGGCCGCGCCCGGATCGACCGGGCCGTCATCCAGCGGCCACAGGTCCAGCTGCCGCCAGGCCCACCGGCGGGAGCGGTCACCGGCACCCAGCGAGACCAGCGCGTCGGCTCGAGCCTCCGCCCGCGATCGGTAGCGCACGACCTCGTCGCCGCCCGCGGCCAAGGTCCGGTGCAGCGACCCGGCCACGGCCTGGCGGATGAGGTGGATCAGCTCCTGATCCGCATCGTCGGCGCCGGCCCGAACCGGGTCGAGCACCAGCCGGCGGATGCAGATCAGCTCGTCGGGGTCGCTGTCGACACCGTCGAAGGCGGCGTCGAGGGCGTCGGCGGCCAGGGCCTGGCCGACGCGCGCGAAGCGGGCCTCGTCCACCAGGTCGGGCGTCGCCGGCCGCCACTGCAACGTCAGGGTGTCGACCCGCGCCGACACGCTCACGTCTCGGCCCTCGCGGACACGCTCACGTGTCTGGTCCTCGCAACGTCGCTCACGTGTCTGTCCTCGAATCGATGCCCAGGCGGGACCCGCCCGGGCGCAGGCCCTGCTGCGGCCGGCCGATCACGGCGTCGGCGCCCAGGACGGAGCCGCCCACCTCGAGCTCGCGCCAGCCTGCGCTCGGGCCCACCACCGACGTGAGCTGCACGTGCAACCCCATGCCCACCCGCATGCCTGCGCCCACCGTGCACAGGTCGTAGAGGGTGTGCGCCGGCCGGTGCAGGTCCAGCAGGTCGGCCACGGTCTGGCGCTGCTCGTCGTCGAGCAGTCGGGGGATGACGACGGTGAACCGGTGGGCATGGGTGGTGAAGGCGTCGTCGACCGAGCCCCCGCCCACCACGTCGGGGGCCTGGTCCCCGACCGCGCCGCCCACCCGCATGCCGAAGCCGACCACCGAGTTGGCCAACCCCGCCCCCGTGGCGTACGGAGAGGTCGGATCGGACCCGCCCACCAACGCCCCGCCCACGCCTCGGAGGCGCCACCGCTCGACGATGACCGGGGCCACCCCCAGGTAGATCTCGAGCATCCGGGTCAGCGCCCCGAGGGTGCCACGGCGACGGAACAGGCAGATGGCCTCGGCCAGCACCTGTCGGCGCGCCGCCTCGCTCCAGCGCTCGTCGAGGGTGAGCCCGATCAGGCTGGCCACCCAGGGCAGCATCTCGGCCGGCGCACCGTGAGGGTCGAGCACCAGCTCCCGTTGCTCGGCCCGGGCATCCATGTCGTTGAGCTCCCCGTCCATGAGCGACAGGAAGCGGAACAGGAAGTCGGTCGACCCCGGGTCGGCCGAGTAGGCCCTGGGCAGGCGGGCCAGCCAGTCGGTGCCGGGGTACTCCACCCGCACGGCTCGGACCCGGGGGGTGAGGGCGGTGGTGCCGGTGAGCTCCAGGCGCAGCCAGAGCCACCGCCCGGGGGGAGCCGAGACCACGCCCTCGTAGGTCTCGAAGGGCAGCGTCGTGCCGTCCGAGGCCAACATGGGCGGGGCCCAGGCCACGTCGCCCCCCACCTCCCGCCGGTGCAGGACCTGGCTGGTGGCGTCCAGCCGGGGCGCCAGGTCGACGGCCACCAGCGGGGGCTCGGGTGCCGGCACGCGGGGATCCGACGGGTCGACGTTGGCCGGCAGGGTGCGCACCACGCTCGGGCCGTCCACCGCCCCGACCCCGGGCTCGTCGTCGGCGGTCACGAACGACACGCGCACCGAGGTGCCGTCGGGGATGCAGGCATCCACGAAGATCCGACCCCACCGTCGCTGGTAGTCGCGCCCGTCGAGCTCGAACAGGTCGACCTGGCCGCGGGCCGAGTAGACCAGTCGGGCGGCCACGGCCAGGCGCATGCCGGCCGGCGTCCAGAAGCCGATGCGCCCGTCGGGCGTGCGCACGATCCCCCGGCCGTCGTAGTTGCGGGCCCGCAGCGGCGGCTGCTCGGACTCCACCCCCTCCACGGGCACGAACACCCGCAGGTCGGCGCCGGGGGGGCCGGCCACCACGATCCGACCGTCCCCGTCGAGCTCGAGGTCGGTGGCTCCGGTGAGGGGCCCGATCGGGCGGGTCGTGCGGTCGTCCTGGGCGGGCACGGCCCAGCTGGACCCGTCGGGCGCCCGCCACAACATCCAGATGTGCCCGGCCGGGTCGGCGGCCACCCGGGCCGGCACGGCAGCCGCGTCCACGCCGACCAGGGCGGCGGACGGCACCGGGACCGGTTCGGGCTGGCGCCGCGCCCCAGGCGCACCAACGGGTGGGACCGGTCGGCCACCGCCACCATCACGATGCCGGCCTGGCCGGCCAGGTCGACCGCCGGGGGGTCGAGGTGGAGCTGGCGGATGACCCGCCGGGCATCCAGGTCGAACACCCAGATGGTGGCGGTGGTGTCGTCCAGGACGAACAGGTGCTGATCCCAGTCCAGCGCCAACGACGACGGGACCAGGCTGGGCGTGGGCTCGGTCGGCGGCACCGGCTGGAACTGGCCGAACGAGCCCACCGGCGCCGGGGCCAGCAGGTCGACGGCCACCGCCGACGCACCCCGCAACTCGAGCGGGTCGGACAGGCGCCAGGGGATCCACTGCACCTGCCCGGTGTCCAGGTCTCCGTGGTAGAGGCAGCCCCCGGGGTCGAAGGCCAGCCCGGCCGACGCCGGGGGCGCGTCCGGCGGCCATGCCGTCTCGGCCGGGTCCTGCCAGGCCAACGACACCACCCCCTCGGCCTGGTCGAGCGCGGTGTCGATGTGGCCGCAGCGCAGCCAGCCGTCGGCGGTGCACACCGCGGCCAGGTCCCGGATGGCGGCCATCAGCACGCCTCCGGCGGCACGGGGATGGGCACCAGGCTCGGGGTGGCCGGGGCCGGGACGGGCTGGCCCGGTTCGAGGGCGGCGCCCACCACCACGGTCAGCTCGGTGACCTGCACCACCTCCCAGGGCTGGAGCGTGACGGTGCCCTCCACCCACGTGCCGCGGTCGTCGGGACCCGACACCCGCAGGTCCTGCAGGTAGTCGATGCCGTCGACCTGGAGGGCGACCGCCAGCAGCTCGGGGGCGAACACCCGCTGGCCCATCGGCCATCCCCGCCCGTCGGGGCCGTAGGGGGGCAGCGGGGCCAGGTACTGGCGCAGGACCTTCTCGACCCATCGGCACACGGCGGTGCCGCTGAAGCCCGGCTTGACCGCCACCCCGACCGAGATGGCCACGGGCCGGTAGGTGGGCGGGATCACGTAGAGCTCGGTGGTGACGAGCCGCCGCCCGTCCAGCTCGGCGCACACCGCCCCCAGCAGGGCCTGGTCGGGCACCGGGGCGTCCGGGTGCACCAGGTCGACGTCGGGCCACACCACCACGCTCACCACCCCGGCGGCCTGCAGGTCGCGGGTGGGCGGGTAGAAGTGGGGCAGGCACTCGGCCCGCCCCACCCCCACGACGGCCGCCAGCTGGGCGAAGTCGTCGGCGGTCACGGCCCGCTCGTGGCGGGCGAACTCGCCGGGGATCCGGGTCAGGGCATCGGCGATGGTCTCGGGATCGGCCCCGCCGGTCATGGCCAGGGGGTTGACCACCTCCACCTGGGCCGCGCTGGTGATGGTGGAGATGGCCTTGGGGGCGACGTTGCCCGCCGAGCCCCCACCGCAGCGATAGGTGCGGGCCCGGATGCGCTGTCCGTAGCCGAAGGCGTGGCCCCGCACGGTGTCGCCGCACGTGACCGTGCCGCTGGCCGCGTCGAGCACGTACACCCGGTCGTCGGGGCCCGACGCGGCCAGGGTCTCCACCTGCTGCCAGCTGGTCCACCCCCCGGGCTCCTCCACCTGCAGGTCGAGGCTGGCCGCGTCGACCGACGGGTGCACCAGGGCCAGGGCCTGGCTGGGTTGGCCCGTGCCGGTGCCCACGAACTCGGGGCCCACCGTCTGCATCTGGTCCACGCCCACCGCGTTGGGCCCGACCCAGCTGAGGGCGCCGATGGGCGGGGCCCCGGCCGGCGGGTAGGCCCGCAACCAGAAGACCACCGGCGGGTCGTCGTCGAGCACCGGCGGGAGGGTGCCGGTGCCGGCCAGGTCGGGGTCGGGGTCGGGGAAGGTGCCGAGCAGCGACGAGCCCACCACCAGCCCGGCCGGCAGCTCGAGGCGGACCACGCCGCTGGTGGTGAGCGAGGCGCTGGAGTCACCCACCACCTCGAGCGGGACGTAGACCGGCTGCTCGACGCCGGCGCGGTCGGTGGTGGTGTCGCTGGTGGAGGCCTGCCACACCAGCTGCGGGGGGGGCGCCGCCGCCCCCGGCGGTGGCACGGGGTCGAGCCCCTTGCAGGGATCGACTTGGTCGATGGTCGGGTACCGGTCGTCGAGGACCACGCCCAGGTTGAGGGTGGTGCCGTCGAGGGGACCCGTCGGGGTCAGCAGCTGCGCCACCGTCACCCCGGCCGCGGCGATGACCGGGATCCACAGCGTCCCGTCGACCGCGTCGGGGACGTCCAGCGACGCCACGCCGGGCTGGCCCGGGGCGGCCTGGAGGACCGAGGCGTTGTAGCACTGGGGCTGCTGGTCGGCCCCCAGCCCCCCGATGGCGTCGATGGCCCGCTCCACCCCGGCCAGCAGCTCGGGATCGGTGGGGGCCGGGGCCGACAGCTTGACGACCGCCCGGGTCACCACCGGCAGCGAGACCAGGTCCTCGAGCGTCTCGAAGGGCAGCGACCCGGCCTGCAGCCGGGTGCCGGCGTCGACCACCGGGGCCGCGGCGGTGGGGTCGGCGGGGTCCAGCGTGACCAGCCCCGAGGCCGGACGACCGGGCTCGGGCGGCACCTGGAGCAGTCGCAGCAGCCAGAGCTTGGTGGCGTCGGGGATCTGGTTGAAGCGGAACAGGAGGTTCTCGCCCAGGAAGGCGAAGAGCTCGAGCAGGGTGATGCCCGGGTCGCTGGCCCCCTGGTCTGTCCACTCGGGCGTGTAGGTGGCGATGCGGCTGGTGAGCTCGGTCACCAGCTGGGCGTAGGTGCGGTCGTCGAGGACGGGTACGGGCAGGCTCACGAGCGCGGACCGCCTGATGCGGACGCCGACCCGGAAGGCGACGCCGACGCCGGACCCGACAACGGGCTGGACCCGGCGGCGGCCAACGACAGGGGCAGCTCCAGGGTGCCGGGGCTCTGGTCCCGCACGTGGACGTAGGACACCGTGATGACCACCTCGGCCGGGTCGTCGCCCGGGTCGACCGACACCGACTGCACCACGATCCGCGGCTCCCAGGTGGCCAGGGCGGCCTGGACGTCGAGGGCGATCTGGGCCCGGGTGACCGGGGTGTTGGGATCCATCAGGTAGCGGCGCAGGCCGGCCCCGAAGGTGGGGCGCATGACCCGCTCCCCCGGCTCGGTGTCGAGGATCAGCTGGATCGACTGGCGCACCACCGCGGCCCCCGACAGCCAGTCGAGGGCACCGGTGACCGGATCGGGCCGGGGTGGGAAGGCCACGCCGGTGCCCAGGCGCTGGTCACCCGCGGCCGGGCCGGGCCCGGAGATCTGGGGCAGGCTCACGCCTGGGCCTGATCTCGTCGGACCCGGGGGGCGAAGACCAGGTCGGTGGGCGGCACGGGGTCGATCGGTCCCGACAGCAGGAGCTTGGCCAGGCGCAGGCGGTCCAGGTCGCCGGCGCTGGCGTCGAACGACACGCTGGGGGCGTCTCCCCCGCTGTCGTCCATCCCGCCGAACATCGAGTCGACACCGGCGTCGATGGTCGCCCCCCACGTGGCGTCGAAGCTGGCCGCGAACGAGGCGCTGACATCGACGTCGGGGGGCACCGCCGACAGCGCCGCGCTCAGCCCGGCATCCAGGCCCAGCTCCGGCGGGATGCAGAACTTCAGCAGGAGCATGAACCAGAGCTGGAAGGCCAGGATCACGATGGGCAGGAACAGCTTGAGCACGAACGTGGCCACGATGGTGATGAGGGGGATGGCGAACGAGCAGATCTCCGCGCCCCCCATGCCGCCGCTGGGCGGGAAGGACGAGCCCGACGGCATCAGGCTCTGCGGCGCCTTGGTCTGGAGCCCGCCGGTCGATCCGGGGGGCAGGGTGAGGGCGTCGGACTGGAGCTGGTGCAGGTTGGGCAGCTGCACCGTGACCGGCCGGTTGGAGGTGCCCTGCAGGTCGAAGTGGCCGGCCAGCTGGTACGCCTCGGTGGGATCGCTCCAGGTCACCGGGCAGTGGCACTGCGGGCCGCTGCGGGGGCAGGCCGGCTTGTGGCGGCGCACGAAGCACCGGATCTCGTACTGGGTCACCTCGTCGAGGCGGGCGGTGCCGATCGAGTCCACCTCCGAAGAGCCGGTGGGGACCAGGCCGAAGTACACGCAGGCCTTGGCCCCGTCGGCGTCGGGCTGGGACGGGTCGGGGATGAGCGGGTGCAGCGGGTAGACCAGCTCCTCGATGCTGGCCGGCATCTCGCTGACCTTGGCCCAGCGCCCCACGCCGGCCAACGGCACCGGAGGTGCCTGCAGGTGTCGGTGCGACGCCGTGGACGTCGAGGTCGAGGTCGAGGTGGCCGGGCAGGCCGGCAGGTCCACGTAGTTCCCCTTGGCGTCCTTGCCCTGGGGGATCCAGCCCTCGAGCTCGCGGTGGAAGCCGATGAGGTGGGCCCAGTCCGCCACCTCGGCCTGCCGCTCGGCCACCAGCCGGGCCGCGGCCTGGCGCTTGCCCTCGAGCTGGGTCGCCTTCACCCCCGGTCGACCACCGACCGTCCGGGCCTGGAGCTGGGCCAGCTGGGCGTCGACCCCGGCCAGGCGGTTGCGGGCCCCGGCCAGCCCCCGCAGGCGGCGGCGGGCCTCGCGGCGGTGGTGGGGGTCCAGCACCACCTGGTGGCGGCGCACCACGAACCCGGCCTCGCACACCTGGTCGCGGCTGACGGGGGGAACCCGGGCGCGTCGCAGTGCAGGGCGCAGGCCACCAGGTAGTGGCGGTGGTGCGAGTCCAGGTACAGCTTGCGGGTGTCGGTCAGCGTGCGGGCCGGCGGGCTGAAGACCGAGGTGGGCACGCCGACCTCCGCGATCTGGTCCGAGTCGGGGATGAAGGCGAGGCGCAGCTGGGGATCGGCCAGGAAGGTGTTCACCAGGTCAGGCGTCTCGTACTTCTGGAACACCGGTGTGGTCCGGCGACCGTGACCGCCCTCGGTGGGCCAGTGCCACCAGGGGGCGACCAGCATCCAGGGGTGCTCACCCGGCGCGGCCGCGGACGACCCGGCCGAGGCCGGGACGGGGATCGGGGCCATGCCCTCCACCGCGCTCACCAGACGTTCCCCGCACCCGGCGTGTAGCTGGGGGAGACCACGCCCACCGACGCGATCAGGGTGGTGCAGTTGACCATGCCGTCGAAGGTGGCCGTCGGGGCGTGGACGTTCAGGGCGGCGGCGGTCACCTCCACCGTGGCGTTGGCCTGGATGCTGACCCGGCCGGCCAGGTCCAGGGTGATGACCGAGCCGTTGGAGTGGGTGATGGTGATCTGGCCGCTGCCGTCGTCGAGGACCACGCTGTGGCCCCCGCCCGACTTGAGCGTCACCTTGACCGCGCCGTCGGTGTCGTCGAACTCGAGCAGGCTGGCGGCGCGCGACTTCAGGAGCCGCTTGTCGTTGGGTCGGGTGGGGGTGACCGGCATCATCTCCTTGCCGTTCCAGGCCGAACCCACGATGTAGGGCCGCCGGAGGTCGCCCGCCTCGAACCCCACCACCACCTGGGTGCCGACCGCGGGCAGGGCCACGAACCCCTGGTCGTCGTCGGCGTAGGGCGACAGCAACGTGGCCCACGCCTTGACCGTGGAGCCGTCGTCGCCCAGCCACGGGAACGTCACCTGGATGCGGCTCAGGCGGTCGTTGTCGACGATGTCGGCCACGATGGCCGGGTACAGCCCGAAGTAGCGGCCGGCGGTGTCCATCAGGCGCTCACCGTCGGTCGCTCGGCCTGGAAGCAGGTGCGGTGGCCGGCCTTCAGGTCGAAGGTGTGGCGGACCTGGGTGGCGTAGTACGGATCGCCCTCGAAGGGCTTGCCCACCCGAGCCAGGGTGAGCCGCGACCCCACGCCCATCTCGGGGGTGCCGGCGGTGACGCCGTGCACGGTGACGAAGCGGCGGGCCCGGCGCAGCAGCTCGGCATCGGCGAAGGCCTTGGCCTCGGCCTGCACCAGGGGCACCGTGGTCACCCGGTGGGCCACCAGGGTGCTGACCGCGCTGGACAGCACGTCGGGTCCGGTGCGCCCGCGGGTGACCTCGGCCGAGATGGTCGACCCGGGCGAGGTCACGTCGATGTTCGCCCTCCCCTGGGCGTCGTAGCCCGACACGTGCACCGAGCTGGCCTGGTGGGCCAGGTCGCCCCGCAGCGACACCGACAGCAGCTCGTTGCCCTGGGTCAGGGTCACGGCCGTGCCCACCCGGTTGGGGCGCGACGACAGGTGCAGCGCCCCGTCGTAGGCCCACACCTCGGCTGCCAGCAGGCGGGCGCGTTGGCGCAGGAAGTCCAGGTCGCTCTGGTTGACCTGCTGCACCACGTCGTAGGTGGGGCCGTCCACCGCCACCTGCGGGGTCAGCGAGTGGCGGGAGGCGATGGTGCGAGCCAGGTCGGCGTCGGAGACCTGGTTGTAGGTGGCCGAGGTCTGGGTCATGCGCAGCGCCATGAGCTCGTCCTCGGCGTAGACGCTCACGTGCGGGGTGTCGGCCTGCTCGAAGGACACCTCGATGGCCGAGATGGTGCCCTTGAACACCACCTTCTCGTTGCCGGCCGGGCCCATCGAGACCTCGATGCGCTTGCCGTAGTCGAAGATGGCACCGTCGAGGTACTCGGCCACGTCCGTGGTGGGGTTGGCCCGCGACGAGCTCGCCACCACGTGCATGACCAGGGTGCGCAGGCCCTCGGTGCCCTCGGCCACCTCCAGGCGCAGCAGGTCGCGGCCGACGTCGGGCTGGAGGGTGCCGTCGGTCCTGACGACCGGCGCGTTGGTGGTGGCCATCGGTGCCTCAGGCATCGAACCCACCTCCCTCGGTGCGTGACCGCTCGACCGCGGCCAGCTGCGCCACCAGGCGGTGGCGCTGCTGCTCGGCCCAGGTCGGGGCCAGCGGCTCGGGACCCGGCGTCGAACCGCCGTTGGGTGCGGCCGAGCCGACCTCGACGGTGGAGGAGACCTCGCCCACGGTGACCGGCATCAGCTCACCCCTCCACAGCCACAACCCCCGCCACCGCAGCCGCGGCCGCAGCCGGACGTGGCGGTCCCGGCGCGGGCCGTCGACGCACCGCTCGAGCTGCCCTCCGGCGGCCACACCTCGCCCCGAGCCCGGTCGTGCACCAGGGCCACCGCGGCCCGGTCGGGCACCGCCACCAGTGGTCGCAGCGGGATGCCGAACCCGTAGGACGCGGCCCGGGGGTCGAGCGCCACGGCGGGCACAGGGGACGCGCCCTGGGCCGCGGCCACCGATGCCGCCACCGGTGCCGACCCGCCCACGGAGGCCACGGACCCGACCGGCGGCGCGGTCGGGCCGGGGAAGGCGGCGCGGCTGGCCGTGGCCGCCGCCGCCGAGCTGCTGGCCGTCTGCTGGGAGAGGGCCTGGCTGAGCCCGCCGGCCGCCGTCACCGCCCCCGGATCGGTCGGGTCGGGGCCGCCGGAGGCCGACCCGGTGGTGGCGCCGGCCGAGGCGCTGGAGGTGACCCCGAGGCCCGTCCCCGCCGACACCGAGGCGCTGAAGTCGATCTGGAGCCCGGCGTCGAGGCGAAGTGGGTCGCTGATCCCGTCGGCCAGGTCCTTCCAGGTCGAGGGGTCGAGCCCCATCCGGGTGGCGAAGTCCGACGCGCTCTCGCCCCCCAGGGCCGTGCCGGTGCGGTTCGGCGCGGCGGGCGTCGACGCCGCCCCGGGGGACGGCAGGGGGTTGGTGGCCGCCGCGCCCGAGTTGGCGCCCGGGCCGAGCAGGTCGGCGTCGAACTCGGGCTTCTGCTCCTTGATGGTCACCGAGGCCTTGGCCCGCAGCGGGATGCCGGTGTCGGCGAACAGGTCGAACTCGAGGTTGAGGGCCGACATCACCCCCACCACCTCCAGGCTCCCGTACACGAACTTGAGCCGGGGCGGCACCGCCTTGGCATCGCCCTTCTTGGGCAGCAGGTAGTACTCGAGCTGGCCCGTGAGCGTGCGCACGTCGACGGGTTGGGTCGGGGTCCCCTGGTCGGCCGTGTCGAACATCAGGTCGAAGCTCAGGGTCGAGGAGTAGAGACCCTGGCTCTGGGTGTTCGGGCGTCCGGCCGCCTTGCCGATCTCGGTGTTGTTCACCAGGGCCAGGCGCAACGAGGTGGGGTTGACCTGCACGGGCACGGGCGAGCCGAGCAACGTGGGCCGGGGCGACGCCTTGGGGTCGACCTCCTGGATGGTGGCCTTGTGCAGCGTCATGCCGTCTTCAACCTCAGGCCCTCGTGGGCGACGTGCAGCTCCTCGATGGCCACGTCACCCGTCTTGGCGTTGAGGGCCGGTCCCACCAACTTGGCGGGCAGCCCGCGGCTGAAGGTCCAGGTGGCCACGATGGCCTCCTGGTCGTCGAGCACCTGGACGGTGCCGTCGTAGCGGCGGATGGGTCGCACGCCGTCCACCACGTCCTGCAGCCACTTCCACAGCGACGAGTCGACGGCCGCGCCGGCCGGGAACAACATCCCGCGCTTGAGCACGAGCTTGGTGAACTTGGCCCGCCCGGCCCGCTGGACCACGGCGTTGTTGGCGCCCCCTTCGGGCCACTCGCTGGTGTCCATCTCCACCTCGAGGCCCGAGCACTCCTGGAACCCGCCCGTGCCCAGGGTGCCGCTGGCCCCCGACCCGGCGCTGCCGACCAGCGACACCCGGAAGCGGAAGGTGGTGGCCAGCCACGGGTCAGCCACGGAACGTCTCGGTTCGCACCGCGCCCTGGCCGTCCAGGGACACGCACACGATGATGAACTCAACCGGCTCAGCCGGCGCCACGCCGATCCAGCAGACGAGCTGCCCGGCGTCGGACTCGGCCGCCAGGCCGGCGTCGGCGGCGGTGCGCACGAACCAGGACTCGGCAGGGGTGGCCCCGGCGAACGCACCCAGGGCGAACAGCCGGCCCAGGAGCTGGTTCAACACGAGCTCGAGCCGGGCGCGCAGGACGCGGTCGTTGACCTCGAACACGGTCCAGGCCAGCTCCCGGCGCACGGTCCGCTCCAGCAGGGAGACGACGCGTCGCACGCTCAGCTGGCGCCAGCTGCGATCGCTGGACAGCGTCCGGGCGCCGGTCAGCCACACGCCGTCGGACTGCATGCGGTAGACGTCCACGCCCGCCTGGTGGAGCTGGTCGTGGTGGGCCTGGTCGATGCGATCGGTGACGTCCACCGCCCCGACCACCGGCTCGTTGGCCGGGCCGTGGGGTACGCCGTGGACCCGCTCGGTGCGGGCCAGGATCCCTGCCGCGGCCGCCGCCGGGTTGACCGCCACCAGGCCGTTGCTGCCGTCGCCGCGCGGCACGCGGAGCCACGGGTGGTACCCGGCGGCCCAGCTCGAGTCGAAGGCGGCCCGCCACGCCATCACGGCCCGGGGGCGCAGGCCCGGCGGCACGTCCAGCAGGGCCGACAGCTGGAGGCTCTCCGCGTGGTCCACCACCAGCTGCTGCCAGCTGATGATCTGGGCCAGCTGGCCGGCGTCGCCCGGATCGAGGGCCAGGCCGGTCAACCCCGGCACGGGCGCCGGCCCCGGCGCGGGGGGCACCACCGGCAGGCACTCGCCGAAGGTCGGCCCGGCCAGGGTGGGTGGGTCGAAGACGGGGATGGCGGCAGGCAGGGGCGTGGGCGAGTACAGGTCGGCCACCACCAGGCTGGCCACCTCCGGCACGCGGGCCAGCACGTCCAGGCCGTCGGTGGCGGCGTCGTCGCCGGTCAGCCAGTCGCCGAACATGTCGCCCGGGACGATGACCGGGTCGCGGTCCGCACCCGGGGTCACCAGGGCCGCGGTCGACCCAGCCAGCGTGATGTCGCTCAGCACGATGCCGTCGGGCCCGAACGAGCCCGGGGTGCCGGTCCCGGCCGGCGGGCCCCCGGCGAGCTCGACCAGGTTGGAGCGCGCCGCCAGCACGTCGCCCATCCAGCTCGGGTGGGCCGGCCACATCCCCAACCCCTCGAAGTGCTCGCGCCGGGTGCGCAACGGGTCCTGGTCGACCACGTCGAGCACGCCGTCCACCCGATCCACGAGCAGCGGAGCCCCCGCCGGGCCGTCGAGCTGGGCCACCCAGTCCGAGCCCGGCCCGTCGGCGCGCCCGACCTGGGTCACGTCGACCACCGAGCGCAGCTGGCGGGTGCCACCGGGTTGCACCAGGCGCAGCCAGTCACCCGTGCGCACCTGGCCGGCCACGGCCAGCACGAGGGTCGAGCCCACGCTGTCGGACACCGCCACCGGAGCGGTGGTGAAGCTGAGGGTGATCGACAACCGGTCGCCCCAGGTCCCCTCGTTGCGGGCCGTGATCGAGATGGGCTGGCCGCCGGGGTCGACCAGGGTGGATCCGAAGGCGTAGCCGGTCCGGGCGGGAGGCACCACCACGCCTCCGGTCACCCCGGCCACGTCGTGCACGATGCGCACCACCCAGGCCCGCCGCCCTCCCTGCTGGAAGAACGAGGCCACCGCGTAGGGCAGCAGGCCGGGCCCCTCGAACGAGCCGAAGTGCTCGACGTAGTCGTCCCAGCTCTCCACCGCCACCGGCACCGAGCGGTTGCGCACCACGCCGTCGGGCACGGGCCAGACCCGCGGGTCGGCCGGCTCCCAGGCGGGGCCCCGCGGGGCGACCCCGACGAAGGCGGCCACGTCCATGGGGACCCCCACCAGCACCTGGGGGGCGACGTCGGGGACGTCGATGACGCCGGGGGCACCCAGCACGACCGGCGCGATGCTCACGACGGAGCCATCCGCGGCGGGACGAGGAGGTCGGCGACGGGCTGGATCACTGGTAGGTGATGCCCTCGTGGACCAGGTGGAGCTCCTCCATGGCCACCTCGCCCCCACCCTTGGCGGCCAGGGTCGGGCCCACCCACTTCTTGGGCTGCGCGTTCTTGAGCACCAGGCTCAGCACCTCGTTGCGGCCCTCGTCGAGCATCACGATGGTGACCGTGCGCGGTTGGTAGGCGCCGTCGCGCACGGCCGACAACCAGGTGAAGATGTCGGTGGAACCGACCAGCCCGCGCTTGAGCGTGACCTCGTCGAGCTTGTTCGTGTTGGGCACCTTGGTCACGGTGTTGACCTTGGCCGTGCCCTCCCGGTACTCGGAGTAGTTGATCTCGTTGCCGAGCCCCGACACGTCCGAGAAGCCGCCGTCGATGGGGCCGCCGCCGGCCACGTCACCGAACTGGACCATGAAGTTGAACGCCCCGTAGGGGTTGTCACGCGGTGTGGCCACGTCGGTGTCCTCTCTCTCGGATCTGTCGCGTCGGTCGCATCGGCCGAGCCGATGGGTCGGGGTCGGATGGTCGGATCACGCCGTCGCTCACGAGGTCGTGGCGTCGGCCGTCCACTGGCCGATCCGGAAGATGACGAACTCGGCTGGACGGGTGGGGGCTACGCCGATGAGGCAGATCAGCCGACCGTTGTCGAGGTCGTTCTGGGTCATCGTCGAGCGGTCGCAGCGCACGAAGTAGGCCTGGTCGGCGCTCGAGCCCAGCAGGGCGCCGGCCCGCCACTGCACCTCCAGGAAGTCCTTCACCGACTGGGCCACGTTGCGCCACAGCGACTCGTTGTTGGGCTCGAACACCGCCCACTGGGTGGCCTTGTCGATGGAGTGCTCCAGGAAGATGAACAACCGGCGCACGTTGATGTAGGTCCACTCGGGGTCCGAGCTCAGCGTGCGCGCCCCCCACACCCGGTTGCCCCGGTCGGGGAAGAAGCGCAGGGCGTTGATGCCCTCGGGGTTGAGCACCTCGTCGCGGCCCTGGTTGATGTTCGACTCGAACTGGGTGAGCCCGTACACCACCTCGTTGGCCGGGGCCTTGAACACGCCCCGCTCCACGTCGGTGCGGCCGTAGATGCCGGCCATGGCCCCCGAGGGCGGGATGTGCAGGACCTGGGGCGGCGCGCCCTGGGTCACCGACTGGTTGGGGTCGAGGATCTCCAGCCAGGGGTGGTAGATGGCGGCGTAGGTGGAGTCGTAGTTGCCCCGGAAGGAGCGGATGTCGTTCACCGACGAGCCCGGCGGCCCGTCGATGATGCCGAACCGGTAGCGGCACTCCTCGCAGTGGGCGATGAGGTAGCCGGCCGTGACCAGCTGCTCGTCCGGGTCCATGTCGGCGGCGTCGGGGATGGCCTCGATGGCGATGTCGTCGATCTCGCCCAGGGCCTGGAGGCCGGTGGCCTTCTCGGTCACGATGTCGGGGTCGGCCACCTGCCCGTTGAATTCGTCGGCACCGGCCATGGCCCCGTCGTCGCCGCCGGTGAGGCGCACCTTCAGGCCGGGGGCCGACGCGCCCACCAACCCCACCAGCAGGTGGATGGCGTTGGCGCCGGGGATGGTGTCGAAGTCGTAGTCGAGCCACACCACCCAGTCCTGGTCCTCGGGGTGGTCGAGGGCCAGGATCTTGCCCACGAAGCGCAGGTGGCTCGGGTCGGTGCCCAGGCGCGACGAGGCGTCCGAGCGGTCGTCGTCCACCAGCACCAGCACGCTCAGCTCGATGATCGACAGCAGGTCGCCCACCGCCGGGGGCGCCGAGGTGCCGTCGGCCTTGGTGAAGCTCTGCGTGCCGTCCGGGTTGAAGCCGACGATGCGCAGGTGGTCGGGATCCAGGGAGCTGTCGATGGCCGGCAGCGGTCCCGGGCTGGGCACCACCTCGACGATCGAGCCCTCGCGGGCCATGTTGGCGTAGGGCACCAGGCCGGTGTGTCGAGCCACGTCACGCGACCGCGTGACCGACGTCTGCACGGCCACGTTGCCCATGCTCCCCGGCCAGCGGGCCCGCCAGGTGGCGGTGGAGGCCGTTGGGGTGGGGATGGGCACCGCCACCGAGGCCAGGCCCGACGTGGCGTCGCCCTCGGTGGGGACGTAGACGCGCGAGATGTACAGGCGCTGGCCCCCGTTGAGGAAGAAGGACCGGGCCGCGTAGGCCAGGTAGGGCAGGCGTTGGTCGCCGCCGATCACCAGCGGGTCGAGCTTGCCGTAGGTCCGCTCGAACTCGGGGAAGCTGGTGACCAGGCGCGGCTCGTTGGTCACCGGCCCGCCGGGGTACTGCACCGGCCCGAAGGGCGCGAGGCCGACGAAACCGGTGGTGCTGGTGGGCACCCCCTCGATCGACTTGGCCCGATAGCTGACCTCCTCGACGAACACACCTGGGGCGAGGTACTCGGGCATGGGGCTCCTTCCACGGACGGTTGGTTCGGTACGGCTGACTCGGGACTGCGGGGCTGCGGTCGGCGGGCGCGGTGCGAGCGGCGCGTGGTCGGTGGCTAGGACACGACGAAGGGGGTGGCCGGTCGGGTGACGCGGCCCTTGGTCACGACGAGGGTGGCGGTGGCCCCGGCGGTGAAGCCGGCCGGATCCGTGCGCCCGTTCGACACCGGGTCGGGCGCGCCGGGGCTGGGCAGCGTCTCGACCACCAGGTCCCACAGCGGATCGGCGGTGGACTCGGCCGGCGTGTTCGGGGTGACCGGCACCGGCCGGGCCCGGACCGACACCGCCACCGCCAGGTCCGAGGAGGACGGGTTGACCAGCTGGGCGTCGCTGGACACGAGCACCAGCAGGAACTCGCCGCGGTCGTCGCCGTGGGCCCACCCCAGCGGCGTGCCCTGCTCGGCGTCGGTGGCGTGGACCCGGCACCAACGCGCCGGGGTGGCATCGGCGTGCACGGCCCGGCCCCGGATGACGGTCGCACCGGCCTGGGTGCCGTAGGCCGCGCCGGCGTGGAGCCAGGGCCGGAAGGCCCGGCTCACCACCGGCGGCCAGGGGTTGGCTGTGTGGGCCTGCTCCTGGGCGATCACCTGGGCCTCGGTGGGTACGGGGATGGCCAGGCGTCGGGGCACGAAGCGCCGGCCGGGATCGAAGATCCGCACCGTGGTCGGTGAGGCCAGGTCGGCCACCAGGTAGGTGACGGCGAAGCGGCCGCTGCGACTCCGGGTCACCGCCGGCAGGTCGATCCCCACCTGGTAGTCGCCCAGGTCACCGGCGCCCACCGGCACGGGGTGGGGCCGCGGCACGCGCTCGAGCGCCACCTGCAGGTCGGGCAGCGGCCCGCCCCGGCCCAACCCGTCCACCGGCTCGATCCCGATGGCCAGGCGCACCACCTGCTCGGTCCACCGGGCGGCCAGGACCTGGTTGACGCTCACGGCGCCATCCCGCTCACCACCGTGGTGACGTCCACCGGCGGGACGGCGTCGAGCCCGGACACCACCACGACCCGGGCGATGTAGGGGACGCTCAGGCGGAAGTCGCACTGCAGGGCGTCGAAGGTGCGCATGAGGTCGTCGGTGGCCATGTCCTCCAGGTAGAGCTGCACGGCCTCGCCGGCGTCCCAGTCCCCCGACGGGTACAGCAGCGGGCCCGACAGGGCGCCCACCGTCTCGATGGCCTGGAGGGCGCGGCCGATGATCTGGTGCTCGTGCTCGGCGTTGTCGGCCCAGGCCGTGAGCAGGAAGTGCAGGTCGAGGGGCAGGTGGGCGTAGCCGTCCACCGAGCCGAGCGACGACCAGCTGGCGCGCATCGTCTTGTTGAAGTCGACGCGGTACAGCAGGATCGACAGGGCCGGCAGCACCAGCTGGGTGGTGGCGCCGCGCTCGAGGTCGTCGCTGCGCACGAGGAGTGCGGTGGTGGTGTAGCTGTCGACCGGGGGCTCGTCGATGAAGGCGTCGTTGAGCAGCGCCTCGATGCTCTTGCCCACCGCCCCTACGCTCTTGAACCCAGCCACCGCGAGAGTGTCGACGGCCGTCGTCAACCCGCCATCACCGCCGTGTCAACGGGTGGGGGCCGGATGACCCCCACCGGGTGGGCCGCGCCGTCGGCACCCGGAGCCGAACGACCTATGGGAACCGGGCACCCCGAGGTCGAAGATGTCGAGGGGGTGGCTCGAGGGCGACGAGGGAGTGACGCTCCAGTGACGGCAGGCATCGACCATGAGCGCATGACGCATCCGCCCGGGAGCCCGGCTGGAGTGCTGATCATCCGGGTCTGGACCGAGGACGACGACCCCGAGCGGGGCCTGCGCGCCCGCCTGGTCGGTCGCCACGACGTGGAGGCGGAGGACGCCCCGGTGGCCACCGCGGCCAGCATCGACGAGGTCGTGGCCGAGACGCGTCGCTGGCTCGAGGAGCACGTGCGCCCGAGCTGAGCGCGGCCGGCATCCCCGAACGGCGGCAACCACCCCACCGTTTCGGTGCGTCATCGCCGCCGGTGCCGCCACGCGCCGCGACTGCCCCTTGCCAAGCGGTCCCTCGGGTGGTCGAATCAGGCGGCGAGCATCGTCGGCCGGTGGCGGCCGACCACAGCGGCAAGGGAAGCCATGGCGAGGTCAGTCCCTGCACCACCTCTTTGCCTCGAGGCGGCGGCACCAACCCAGTTGAACCTGCTCAACGGCTTCGAGCTGCGCCACGACGACCGCGCCGTCAACGTGCCCACCAACGTGGCCCGGGTGCTGGCCTTCCTGGCCCTGCGCAGCCGCCCCCAGCACCGCACCACGGTGGCCGGCACCCTCTGGCTCGACAGCCCCGAGGAGCGGGCCGCGGCCAACCTGCGCACCGCGCTGTGGAAGGCGCGTCGCGTCGATCGGGATCTGGTCGTGAGCCAGGGCAGCTACCTGAAGCTGGGCCCGACGGTGGAGATCGACCTCGACGCCATGGTGGCCCGCGCCCACCAGCTGACCGAGGACCCCACGGCCGAGATCGACCCCGCCACCAGCCCCGACGGGTTGAGCGACGAGCTGCTGCCCGAGTGGTACGACGACTGGGTGCTGCTCGAGCGGGAGCGGCTCCGCCAGATCCGGCTGCACAGCCTCGAGGCCCTGTGCACCCGCCTGTCCACCCTCGCGCGGCACGGGCTGGCCATCGAGGCGGGCCTCGCCGCGGTCCGGGCCGAGCCGCTGCGCGAGAGCGCGCACCGAGCGGTGATCCGGGCCCACCTGGCCGAGGGCAACGCCGGGGAGGCCCTGCGCCAGTTCGACGAGCTGGCCAAGGTGCTGCGGGAGAACCTGGGCATCGTCCCCACCGCGGCCACCCGCGATCTGGTCGCTGCCCTCCGCCCCGCCTGATCGTCGCCGGCCACCCGCGAGCTGGTCACTGCCCTCCGCCCCGCCTGATCGTCGCCGGCCACAGGCCCGATCGCCACCCGGTGGGCACCGCTAGTGTCGACCGCGCCGCCCGCCCGCACGTTCCCTCCCCGAACCTGTCAGCCCAGCGGGCCCAGAGAGGTCGCGCAGATGACAGGTTCGGAAGATCCCGAGACGGGGGACGGCGGGCGGGAGCTCGCCGGGCAGGTGGCCGTGGTCACCGGCGGGGCCGGCGGCATCGGTGGAGGCATCAGCCGGTGCCTGGCCCGGGCCGGGGCCCGGCTGGTCGTCAACGACATCGACCCGGATGCGCTGGCCGCCACCGTCGAGCAGATCCAGTCCGAGGGACACGGATCGGCGGTGCCGGTGGCGGGCGACATCCGTTCGTCCGAGGTGGTCGACCAGGTGACCCGGGCCGCATTGGCCCTCGACGGCGGACGACTCGACGTGCTGGTCAACAACGTCGGCGACTACCGACCCAACGGGCGCTTCCTCAAGACGTCCGACGAGCAGTGGGACGAGCTCTACGCCATCAACCTCCAGCACGTGCTGCGCTGCACCCGGGCCATGGCGCCCGCCATGGTGGCCCAGGGATCGGGCAGCATCGTCAACGTGTCCACGGTGGAGGCGTTCCGGGGCATCCCGGCCAACGCCGTCTACTCGGCCTTCAACGCCGGCATCAACGCCTTCACCCGCAGCCTGGCCGTCGAGCTGGGCGGCGACGGCGTGCGGGTCAACGCCATCGCGCCCGACCTGGCCGACACCCTCCAGACCCCGGCCGAGGCCATGCTGGCCGGGCGCGACCCGGCCCTGGTGCGCCAGTGGGTGCCGCTGGGCCGGTTCGGCCAACCCGAGGACTACGGCGAGGTCGTGCGGTTCCTGGCCAGCGACCGGTCCCGCTTCGTCACCGGCCACATCATCCCGGTGGACGGGGGGACGACCGCGGCCAGCGGCTGGTACCGCCGCCGCGACGGGCGGGGGTGGACGAACCTCCCCGACTCCCCCTGACCCCGCCCACTGATGAGGCGGCAACCACACGCGCTCTCCGCAAGCCAATGCCGCCGCGTCGGGAGGATGGGCTAGGATGTCCTACTATGAAGGATTCAGTCTCAAATAATAGGACCCCTTGGTTGCCGTCGTGGGACGCGTCGTACGCGGCCAACACCGGCCACCACCGCCGCTACGACGCCGCCTTCCTGGCCGCCACCCCGATCCGACCCACCGATCGCCTGCTCGACCTGGGCTGCGGGTCAGGGGACTTCACCCGCATCCTGGCCGACCGGGTCCCCGACGGGCACGTGGTCGGCCTCGATCCCCAGTCGGCGCTGCTGGCCGAGGCCCGGTCTGTGGCCGGCCCCAACCAGTCGTTCGTGCAGGGCCCGGTCCAGCACCTCGATCGGCTGCTGGTCGACGACGCCGCCTTCGACGGGGTGGTCAGCCGGGCCGCCATGCAGTGGGTGCCCATGGCCGACCACCCGGGCTACCTGGCCCAGGTGCACCGGCTGCTGCGACCGGGTGGCTGGTTCCGCCTGGAGATGGGTGGGGCCGGCAACATCTGCCGTCTGGCTCCCCGGGTGGCCGCCATCTCGCAGGCCCACGGCGGACCGGGCGCCCCGTGGTCGTTCCCCGATCCGGGCACCTACCTGGAGCTGCTCGAGGCGGCCGGGTTCGAGGTCGATCAGCCCGACACGGCCGGCGACCCCGACCCCCGCGGCTTCGCCCGCAGCACCGCCCAACGCCGCCCGTTCGATCGTGAGTCGCTGCTGGGGTGGCTGCGAAGCCAGTGCTACCAGGGCTTCGAGCTGACCATGCCGGCCGAGAACCACGCCGCCTTCCGGGCCGAGGTCGAGGCCCGGCTCGACGAGCTGGCCCGCCCCGACGGCACCCTCGACCAGACCTACGTCCGCCTCGACGCCCTGGCCTGGAAGTCCTGACGCGGCGCAGGCCGCCAGGCCGGAGTCGCTCAGCCCACGAACAGGCCCAGGCTGAAGCGGCCGATCAGGGCGTAGGCGGTCATGCCCAGGGCCACGACGAGGGTGGTCATGGCCGCCACCCGCCAGGGCTTGGGCAGCCGGTCGATGGCCGAGGCGTACACGGGGTAGAGGATCCAGTCGGCGAAGGTGAAGCGGTTGAAGCTGGCCAGGACGCTCGAGCACAGCGGCAGGACGATCATGGCCACCCCGAGCATCCACACCTCCATGGGGAAGCGGTCGCGCCGGGAGAAGGCGGCGTAGCCGACGCCCAGCACCACGATGCCCACGCACCACAGGTCGAAGTTCCGGGCCACCAGCGCCGGGATCATGACGGTGCCCGGCCGCGGCCACAGGTTCTCGTAGCCCTGGATCACCGTGGTCCAGGGCATGCTCAACGAGCGACCCCAGTCCTGCTGCACGCCCACGAACGAGAAGGCGTTGCCGGTCTGGACCTGGAGCACGACCAGCACGGCCGCCAGCCCGCTGGCACCGGCCGCGGCGTAGGCCCAGCACCACTTGTCGATGCGCCGCTGGCGGATGATGCGGGCCAGCACGATCACCGCCGGCACCAGGATGCCCACGCTGCGGGTGGCGCCGATCAGCACGAACAGGGCCGTGGCCACCCCCCGCCGGCCTCGCCGGTCGGCCCACAGGGCACCAGCGCCGAGTGCGATGAACAGCCCCTCGCTGTAGAAGGCCCACAGGAACAGCGACGACGGGAACAGGGCGAACAGCAGCACGGCCCGCCGGGCCACGCGCTCGCCCCGCAACGACTTGGACACCCCCCACACGCAGATGAAGGCGGCCAGCGCGGTGAGCGTGGCCACGGTGTGCACCGTGAGCAGGTCGGACTGCGTCAGCTTCCACAACGGCCACCCCAACCACGAGATGGCGGGGAAGAAGGCGTTGGACGGCATCGTCCACACCGGGTGGACGTAGCCGATGTGCATGATGCGCAGGTAGTGCTGGGAGTCGTAGTAGAAGGCCGTGTACTGGGCGTCGCCGCCCAGGAAGAGGCTCACCGCCAGCTCGGCCAGGCGCCACACCGCGAACAGGGTGATCGGGTACGAGATGCCGGGCAGCACCCGGTGACCGGCGGCCTTCCACCGGGCCAGCAGGCGCCAGCGGGCCGGGGGCGACGACGGCCGGCCCGGCTCCGGCGCGGGACGGGTGCCGGGGGCGTCGTCGAGCCGGGTCCCGTCCGCGGTGCCCGCCGCGCCCGCCGCGCCGAGCGCGACCGGGGCGTCGTCGAGCGGAACGGTGGTCACGATCGCAGATGCTAGAGACGCACGCCTCGGCGCGTCAGGTCAGCGGGGTGCGAGCGGCGACCCTGAACGCCGCCTGACAGGCGGCGGTGGCGGGGAACCGGGGAGGTCGCGGCGTCCAGCTCACTCCCCCAGCATCTCCCGCAGGAAGCCGTCCACCTGGGAGCTGGGCAGCATGCTGCCCCCGTCCACCACCAGGTTCTGGCCCGTCACGTAGCGGGCGCGAGAGCTGGCCAGGAAGACGACGACGTCGGCCACGTCCTCGCTGGTGCCGGCCCGAGCCAGCGGGGTGGCGGCCTCGATGGGGCCGATCCACGCCGGGTTGTCGAAGGCGAAGCCGGTGAGGTCGGTGCGGATGAAGCCCGGGGACACGCAGTTGACGCGGATGGCGTCAGGCCCGTACTCGAGCGCCGCGCTGCGGGTCAGGGCGATGACCGCGGCCTTGGCCGCCGAGTAGGGGGCCTCGCCCCGGGTCGGGCGCAGGCCGCTGACCGAGGCCATGTTCACGATGGCGCCGCCCCCGCTGGCCCGCAGATGCGGGATGGCCGCGGCCACGCCGTGGAAGCTGCCCGTGAAGTTGACGTCGACCAGCAGGTCGACCTCCGCCGGCGTGTAGGTGTGCAGCGGCTTCAGGTTGCCCACCCCGGCGTTGTTGAACACCACCGTGAGCCCGCCGAGCCCGCCGGCCGCCTGGTCGAAGGCCTCCCGCAGGGCGACGGGATCGGCCACGTCCACGACCACGGCGATCCCACCGATCTCATCGGCCACCCGCTGGGCCCCGTCCGCGTCGCGGTCGAGCACCGCCACCTGCGCCCCCTCGGCCACCATGGCTCGGGCGGTGGCCGCGCCGATGCCGTGGGCTGCCCCGGTCACCAGCGCCCGTTCCCCCTCCAGCAGTCCCATCCCTCCTGCCTACCACCTCAGGCAGTGGGTCCGTCCGCCTGGTCCGGCCCGTTCGGCGGGTCCGGCTCGTCTCGCACATCCACCTCCACCTCATCGGACTGGCGGCGCGCGTCGCGCCGACGGAGACGGCGCAGCACGAGCAGGCCGCCGAACAGGGCGACGGTCACCACCGCCTCCAGGACCAGCGCCACCCGCCACTGCATGCGGGTCAGGCTGGACACCGCGGCCACGACCCCGAGCAGGCCCAGCAGCCAGACCAGGAAGAGCATCGACAGCGTCCGGAGCAGCCGCTCGTGGCCCGCGGGTTCGGGGGCCGCTGACATGGGAGCAACTTACGGCAGGAGCAGGCGGTGCAGGCGCTTGGAGGCCACCCAAAGGCCGACAGCCCCCATGACTGCCAGGTACAGGACGTGGCCCAGCATGGCGACATCGACGTCGCCCAGCAGCAGGCCCCGCTCCAGGGCCACGCCCTGGTAGAGCGGCGTGGCTCGCACCACCCACTGCAACAGGGTGGGGTACTGCGAGACCGGGAAGAAGGTCCCCGAGAAGAGGAACATGGGGATGATGGCCGCGTTCACCAGGTCGAAGTCGATGAACGAGCGCATGTAGGTGGTGGCTCCGAGGCCGGCCCCCGAGAAGGCGAACCCGATGAGCAGCGCCACCGGCACGCACAGCAGCGCCCACCAGGAGCTGGTCAGGCCCATGACGACGATGGCCACCAGGAAGGCCACCGCGTAGAGCGAGGCCCGGACCAGCGACCACAGCATCTCGCCCGTGACGATGTGGCGCGGGCCCATCGGCGTGGCCAGCACCGCCTGGTAGGTGTGGATGTACTTCAGCTTCACGAAGAAGTTGAAGGTCGAGTCGAAGACCGGGCCCATCATGGCGGACGAGGCCAGCAGCCCGCCGGCCACGAACTCGCGGTAGCTCACCACCTGGCCGGTGCTCAGGGTGAGGTCGCCCACCAGCTTGCCCACACCCACGCCGATCGAGAACAGGAAGAAGATGGGCTCGACCATCACCGAGATGAAGATGAGCCACATGCCGCGCCAGGCCACCAGGTTGCGCTCGAGCAGGCGCAACGAGGGCGAGGTGGCGGCCCCCGGCAACAGCCGGGTCCACGCCGGGCGCTGGGGCAGCGGTCCGTCGAGCACCAGGGCGCCGTCGGCCACCACGGCGGCCTCCTCGGCGCCGGGTGGCGGGGGGTGGCCGGCCACGCTCACGCCGCCAACCGCCGGGCGAAGGTCCTGACGCCGATGCGCCAGCCCACGGCCACATAGGCGCCCAGCACTGCCAGGTGGACCGCCACCATGGCCCATGCTCCCGGCGCCAAGGAGCCGGTGGTGGCGTCGCGGCACAGCTCCACGCTGTGCCACAGCGGCAGCACCCAGGCCACGGGGCGCAGCAGCGCCGGCAACTGGCTCAACGGGAAGAAGGTGCCCGAGAACAGGAACATGGGCAGGGTCAGGAACCGCATGATGATCGGGAAGGCGTGCTCGTCCGCCTGGGTGGCCACCCAGGCGGTGAGGGGCGCGGCCAGCGCCACCGCCCCGAGCACGGCCGCCGGGATGGCCAGCACGGCCCAGAACGACAGGATGGCACCCAGGACGGTGGCCACCAGCAGGAAGGCGGCGGCGGTGACGCTGAACCGGATGGCGGTCCAGGCCAGGTTGCCCTGGTAGATGTCGGCCGGGGTCATGGGCGACGCGGCCATGCCCTCGTAGAAGCGCATCCACTTGAACCCGCCCAGCACCGGCCACAGGGACTCACCGGTGGCGGCCTGGAGCACGGTGGCGGCCATGAGCCCGGGGGCCACGAACTCGAGGTAGCTCAGCCCGTCCACCGTGTGGCCGGCGGCCGACACCAGGTGGCCCAGGCCCACCCCCATGGCCAGCAGGTAGAGGGTGGGGCCCACGAACTGGCTGAAGGCGTTGCCGCGCCAGAGACGCCGGTAGATGGCGGCCTCGCGCTCCACGTAGCGCAGGGGGGCGGTGTCGAGCGCCACCTCAGCCCTCCACCAGGGTGCGGCCGGTGAGGATGAGGAACACGTCCTCGAGGGTGGAGCGGCGCACCAGCACCGAGGCGGGGCGCAGGCCGTCGGCGTTGAGCTTGGCCACCAGGGCGTCGCCGTCGTCGGTGTAGGCCAGCACGCGGTCGGTCACCACCTCGGCCCGCTCCCCGTTGGCCCGGACCAGATCGAGCACGGCCTCGAGCTGTCGCTCGACGCCCGGCTCGTCGTCGTCGCCGGTGAGGCGGTCCCCGCCCCGGGGACGGACCTCGACCACCTCGCGGGTGACGTGGCGCGACACCAGCTCGGCCGGCGAGCCCTCGTCCACGATCAGGCCACCGTCCATGATGACCAACCGATCGCACAGGCGCTCGGCCTCGTCCATGTAGTGGGTGGTCAGCACCTGGGTGACCCCGTCCTGCTTGAGGCGCCACAGCCGCTCCCAGACCAGGTGGCGCGCCTGGGGGTCGAGGCCGGTGGTGGGCTCGTCGAGCAGCAGCAGCTCGGGCTCGTTGACCAGGGCCCGGGCGATCGTGAGCCGGCGCTTCATGCCGCCCGAGAGCGGGTCGACCTTGCTCTCGGCCCGGTCGGTGAGCTGGACGAAGTCGAGCAGCTCACGTACCCGCTCACGCAGCACCGCCTTGGGGATGCCGAAGTAGCGGCCGTAGATGATCAGGTTGTCGACCACGCTCAGCTCGGTGTCGAGGTTGTCCTCCTGGGGGACGACACCCAGGCGGGACCGGATGCGGGCGCCGTCGGCCACCGGGTCGAGGCCCAGGATGCGCAGCGTGCCGCCGGTGAACGGTGAGACGCAGCCGATGATGCGCATGGTGGAGCTCTTGCCCGCGCCGTTGGGCCCCAGGAACCCGAAGACCTCGCCCGGGCGGACGTCGAAGTCGATCCCCCCGACGGCCACGAAGTCGTCGAACACCTTGGTCAGGCCGCGCGCTTGCACCAACATCGCGTCTGTCCCCACCCGAGGCACGCTATCGACCTCGGGGTCAGCCCCCCGCCTCAATTCCTCAGGTGGCGAGCACGCCGCCGTCGACGGCCATGGCATGTCCGGTCACGAAGCTGGCCGCGTCCGAGCAGAGCCACACGATGGCCTCGGCGATCTCGGCCGGCTGGGCCAGGCGGCCGATGGGGGTGACCTTGCCCATGCCGGTCAGAGCCTGCTCGTCGCCCCCGGTGAAGCCCTCGAGCATCGGCGTGCGCACGTTGCCGGGGCACACGGCGTTGACCCGGATGCCACCGCCGCGGGCGAACTCCAGGGCAACCGCCTTGGTCAGGCCGACCACCCCGTGCTTGGAGGCCACGTAGGCCGGCAGGTTGGCGAACCCCATGAGCCCGGCGGCCGAGGCCACGTTCACGATGGCGCCGCGCCCGGACTCGGCCATCACGGCCAGCTCGGCCTGGAGGCACAGGAAGGTGCCGGTGAGGTTGACGTCGACCGTGCGCCGCCAGTCGGCCAGCTGCTGGTCGGCCAACGCCGCGTAGGTGCCCGGGGTGCCGGCGTTGTTGACGGCCGCGTCCAACCCGCCCAGCCGCGACACCGCGGCCGCCACCATGGCCTGGACCTGGTCGGGCTCGGCCACGTCCACCGCCACCGACTCGACCTGCCCGCCTCCCGCGGGGACCAGTGCCCGCAGCGCCTCAGCCGCCGCCGCCGCCCGACCGGCGTCCAGGTCGGCCACCATGATCGACGCCCCCCGCGCCACGAACAGCTCGCACGTGGCTCGGCCGATGCCCGAGGCCCCACCGGTGACCAGGGCCACCCGACCCGACAGGTCGAGCCCGCTCATCGCCGAGCTCCGGGCGCGCCGGTCACGACAGGTACTCCCCGCAGTTCACGTTCAGGCTCTGGCCGGTCACGGCCTTGGCCAAAGGCGAGGCGAAGAACACGACGGCCCCGGCGATCTCGGCTGACGACGGCAGGTACTTGAGGCAGGTCCCGTCGGCCAGCTCGTCGTAGACCACCTGGAAGTCGACGCCGCGCTTGGTGGCCATGTCGTTGATGTACCACTCCACGGACTTGCCCCAGATGTAGCTGGGGTGGATGCCGTTCACCCGCACGCCGTAGCGGCCGAGCTCGCGGGCCAGGCCCTGGGTGGCCACGGCCAGCGCCCCCTTGGAGGCCGCGTAGGCCACGAACCGCTCCTCGACCACCTGGGAGGCCTGGCTGTTGACCATGATGACCCGGCTGTCCTCCTGCTCGCGCAGGTGGGGCAGGGCGGCGTAGGTCATCTGCATGGTGCCGATCAGGTTCACGTCCATGGTCGAGCGCCAGCCGTCGAAGCCACCCTCCTCGAACAGGGTGAAGGTTCCGTCGCTGAAGGCGTTGTTGACCAGGATGTCGACCCGGCCCAGCTCGTCGCGGGCCCGGCCGGCCAGACGGTCGCATTCGGCCTGGTCGGTGATGTCGGTCGGCACGTAGGTCACCCGGCGACCCAGGGCCTCGACCTCACCGGCCACCTTGACCAGACCCTTCTCCCGGCGCGCCCCCATGGCGATGTCGGCGCCCTCCCGGGCCAGCGCCAGGGTGATGTCGCGGCCCATGCCCGGACCGATCCCCGACACGATGGCCACCTTGCCCTCGAGCAGCATGTGGTTCCTTCCCCCTGTTGGTCAGTTGAGCAGCGGCGCCACGTCCGCGCCGAAGGCATCGATCTGGTCGCACAGCTCCTGGGCGGAACGGGTGTGGAAGCGGAGCTGCAGCTGGTTGATCCCCACCGCCTTGGCCTTGCGCAGGCGCTCGGCCATGGGCTCGGCGGCCCCCACCAGCTGGCCGGGGCTCGGCTCGAACCACGGATCGCCCAGGTAGAGCACGTCGGAGTTTCCCCCGATGGCGAAGGGCCGGTCGGCTCGGCCGTTGGCCTGGCGCCGCTCGGCCATCCAGGCGACGGCGGCGCGCACACCCTCGGGTGGCGGGCCCTGGGGCAACCAGCCGTCGCCCTTGTCCGCGGCCCGGCGCAGCGCCCGTCGCGACGAGCCACCCACCCAGATGGGCGGCCCGCCGGCCTGGCGGGGGCGCGGGCGCAGGCCGGCCCCGGCCACCGACACCGACGGCGTGGTGGCCTCGGGGTACTCGTCGACGAAGGCGGCCCGGACCACGTCGATGGCGTCGTCCAGGGCGCTCCCCCGGTGCTCGAACTCCACCCCGAGCAGCTCGAACTCGGCCTGCACGTGCCCGGCGCCGACACCCAGCAGCGCTCGGCCCCCGCTCAGCTCGTCGAGGGTCAGGAAGGCCTTGGCCGTCATCAGCGGATGGCGGTAGGGCAGCACGTAGACGTGGCTCATGAGCCGGACGTGGTCGGTGAGGCCGGCCAGCCACCCCAGCGTGGCGATGGTGTCGTACCAGGAGGTGCCCATCTTCTCGTCCAACGGCCGGGGGATGGCCACGTGGTCGCACACGGCCAGGTACCAGAAGCCGTTGCGGTCGGCCGCCCGGGCGATGTCGGCCAGCTCGGACGCCCCGGCCGACGCCTCCCAGGGCTCCGCGTAGATGGTGCTCTGGGACTGGATGGGCAGCTGCATGCCGTAGACGAGCGTGTCGGCAGGGATCGCGTCCGGCATGGGCTGCACTCTAGAACACGTTCTAGTTCTGTGTCGGCTCCGTCCGGATCGTTGACGGGGGTGCAAGAGAAGCGCACCATCGAGCGATGGAGGCGGAAGCGGAGATCGCGCCGGATAGGGCAGAACCTCCGCGCCGACGGCGCTGGGGGCCGGTGCGGTTCTCCATCATGGCCGCAGTGCTCGTGCTGGGTGGCATGAGCGCCTACGCCTGGTGGTTCACTGGCTGTCACGACGACTGGTGCGCCGGATCGACGCACCGGCTCTCGGTGACGCTCCACACCACGCCACCTGTGTGCTGGAACGACGTCGCCGATCTGCGACCCGGCGGCCAGCTGTGGATCAGCCGTGACCACGCGCCCGCCAGCTGGGGATCCGGACCGGTCCCCGGCACCTTTCGGGTCACCGATGACGGCCGCCATGCCTTCGGCCAGGTGCCGACGCCGCGCACCGCCGTGTTCACCGCCGACCAGGGCGGATCGGTGACCTTCCGAGGCGGTACGAACCACTACTTCGACGACCTGGAGTGCGCCATCCGCTGACGCGTCGCTGACCACGGGCCCCGATACCGTGCCGAGGTGGACCCGGTGCTGGCCTCGACGATGCGGGTGCAACCCGGCCAGGGTCGCTCCGGCGGCCTGGTCGACCTGTTCATCGTTGTCGGCGTGCTGGCGTTGATCGCCGTCTGCCTGTTCCTGCTCTTCCGTCGCGGCTCGATCGCCGACCGGGCCCGCCGCCAGGAGCTCGATCAGCGGGCCGAGGCCGGTCTGGACGAGCCCGAGGTCTAGGAGCTCGGCGGCTTCTGGCCGGTGACGGTGGTGTGGATGATGCGGGCCATGCTTCGGCGGGTGTCGCCGGTGCGGATGCCCCAGAACTCGAACCCGTAGCGGTGGCCGGCCACGGTGGCCAGCATGGCCACCAGCACCCCCGCGCTGGCCATCGGGTCCAGGTCGGCTGGGTGGCCCCTGCCCCGGTTGCGACCGATGACCTCGGCCAGCGCCACCACCACCTCGTTGAGCAGGCGGGTGCGGATGTTGCGGAAGCGCTGGTCGCCCTCCTCGGTGGCCAGGTCGACCACCCGCATCACGGATCGGTGGCTCTCCCAGAAGTCGAAGAAGCCGTCCACCAGCGCCTCGGCGGTGGCGTAGGCCGCCCGCCCGCGCCACTGGCCGTCGCGCACGATGGTGGTCAGCACCGCGCCCTCGTGCGCCATCTCCTCGGCCAGCACCAGGATGGCCGACTCCACCTCGGGGAAGTACTGGTAGAAGGTGGCGGGCGAGGTGCCGGCCCCGCGGGCGATGTCCACCACCTTGAGGTCGCGGTAGTTGCTGGCCCGGAGCATCTCGGCGGTCTCGTCGAGCAGGCGTTGCCGGGTGGCGCGGCCCCGGCGACCCGGCACCCGCCCGTCGGCGGCCCGCAGCTCGACCGGATCGGCCACGACCTCGTCGCCGTCCAGCACCGCGCGGTCAGGGCTGGGCGGCGCGCTCATCGGGCGCCACGATAGTCGGCAGGGCCCCCGGACCTGACGCCTCGTCAGCCAGGGTGGCCTCTAGGTTGGCGCCATGCCCGTGTTGCCCCGACCCCGCGGCCGGACGGCCGTGCTCTCCTTGGCCTTGGTCTGTGCCACCGGACTGGTCGCCTGCGGTTCGAGTGGCGGCCACCCGGCTGCTTCGGCCACCTCGACCTCGGCCGCCACCGATGCCACGGCGTCGACCCC
Source organism: uncultured Microthrixaceae bacterium (assembly GCA_963785815.1). Lineage (GTDB taxonomy): Bacteria > Actinomycetota > Acidimicrobiia > Acidimicrobiales > Acidimicrobilacustridaceae > UBA4742. Next base: position 486,403 of record CAWAWN010000003.1, on the reverse strand, counting down.
GCCTACGGCGTCGACCGTGCCCGGCGGCACCACCGACGCCACCTTCCCGCCCGACACCGCCACCGTGACCAGCTCCTCCTCGGCGCTGGGGCCGATCCTGGTCGATGGGACCGGCCACACCCTCTACACCTACGCCCCCGACGCGGCGGGAGGCGTCCCCACGTGCGTGGACGAGTGCGCCAAGGCCTGGCCGCCGGTGACCGGCGTCTACCTGGGCGTGGCCAACACCGTGCCCGTGCAACCGCACGAGTTCAAGCTGGTGCTCATCCCGGGCACCACCACCAAGCAGGTGTCGGTGAACGGCCATCCCCTCTACCGCTTCTCCGGCGACGGGCTGGCGGGCGAGATCAAGGGGCAGGGCCTGGACCACCAGTGGTACGTGGTCGGCCTCGACGGCCAGCCCATCACCAAGGCCGCGCCGACCACCACCACCGGCTGAGCTCGGCGGGACCGTCAGGCCGACCGGGAGGACCAGGCCTGGAGCACGTCATCGGTGGTGGTCACCGTGGCCACCAGCGACAGCGTGTTGTCGAGCACGGCGTCGGCGTAGGACTGGGGCACGCCGGCGACGGCATCGCGGGGGATGACGAACTGGTAGCCCTTGTTCACCGCGTCCATGGCGAAGTTGAGGATGGCCACGTTCACCGACACGCCGACGCCCACGATGGTGGTGACCCCCAGGTTGCGCAGGATCGGATCGAGGTCGGTGCCCCCCATCGGCCCCAGGCCGTGCAGGCGGCTCAACACCAGGTCGGACTCGGCCACCCCGATCTCAGGCACGACCTCTACCGCCGGGGTGCCCGGCCGCAGCGGCACCGGGGTCTTGAGCATGCCCAGGAACAGCCGGGCGTTGTGGTTCGAGCCCAGCCCGTCGTCGCGGCGCATGGCCAGGCAGTGGACCACGGGCGCGCCGGCTGCCCGGGCGCCGGCGGCCAGGCGGGCGATGTTGGGCACGGCCACCTGCTGGGCCGCCTGAGCCAGCTCGGGCAGCGCAGCGTCGGGGCCCATGGTGGCGCCCTGGCACTCCTGGGTCACCAGCGCGGTGTGGCCGGCAGCCACCAGCTCGGTCAGGTCCAACGCCACGATCAGCGCCGGCCGGTTGGCACCGTCACGACGCCACCTGGCGGATGCGGGGCAGCACCTGGTCGGCGTAGAGCTCCAGGCTCTCCCACCCGTCGTCGGGCGAGGTGGCGCCGCACAGCGGGTGGTGGGTGAACGAAGCATTGGGTCCGAGCTGCTGCTCGAGGGCCACGCACTCGTCCGGGGTGAGGATCTGGTAGATGCCCTCGGCCCGCAGCTCCTCCACGCTGGTGGCTCCCGACTTCACGTGCGAGCGGATGTCGCTGGTCTGCCACGAGTGGTAGGTGATCGCATCGTGGAGCAGGTGGTCACCGATGCGGGCCCACAGCCGGTCGGGGTCCTCGGACACGAACACCGCGCCCGGCCCCTTGGGCTGGCCCACCCACCCCGGCGCGATGCCGAGGCGCTCGCACTCGTCGCGGTAGAGCTGCACGAGCTCATCGTCGCCCACGGGTGGGAAGAAGCCCAACCCGAACCGGGCTGCCCTCCGGGCCGCGGCGGGGCCCGACCCGCCGATCATGATGTTGGGATGGGGCTGGTGCACCGGCCGTGGGGTCACGTGCACGACCTCACCGTCGACCTCGATCGGTTCGCCGGCCCAGGCCCGCAGCATGATGTCGAGGCACTCGTCGAGTCGGCGGCCCCGGCTCTTCCACTCCCGGCCCAGCAGGGCGTACTCGACGGGCCGGTAGCCCAGGCCGGTCACGATGGAGACCCGACCGTTGCTGATCAGGTCGAGCACGGCGATGTCCTCGGCCAGGCGCACCGGATCGTGCAGGGGCACCAGCAGGGCCGACACCCAGATGGGGATGCGGGTGGTGCGGGCCGCCACCGCCGCGCCCAGCACCAGGGGTGAGGGCAGGTAGCCGTCCGGAGCGGCGTGGTGCTCGCTCAGCACGAGCATGTCGAACCCGGCCCGATCCGCCCACTCGCTCATCTCCAGGCTGGTGGCGTAGAGCCGTTGCGCCTCCGCCGGCGCCAACCCCGGTGCCCGCATGTCGAATCGGATCACCGAGAACATAGAACACGTTCTAATTCATTGGCCCTTCCGTCGGCAAGCGATCTACTTGACCCTCTGGTCGGCAAGCCTCCCGCCGGGCGGGCTTCGCCCATCCGGGTCTCATCGGTGCAGCGGATCCGGCCTGGCGGCCTGCGCCTTCACGGACCGGCCAACTTTCGCTTTCGGTCGGCGGGGGCGAGAATGCGCATCGCTCGTAGCCGCCGCAGGAATGTCGCTCCCAGGGGGAACCAATGCCCGACGCCGTGATCGTGTCCACCGCCCGCAGCCCGATCGGGCGGGCCAACAAGGGCTCGTTGGTCGACGTGCGGCCGGACGACCTGGCCGCCACCATCGTGTCCGCCGCCCTGGACAAGGTGCCCGAGCTCGACCCCAACACGGTCGAGGACCTCATCATGGGCTGCGGCCAGCCGGGTGGCGAGTCCGGGTACAACGTCGCCCGGGTGGTGGCCATCCTGGCCGGCATGCCCGACGTGCCGGGCGTCACCGTGAACCGCTACTGCTCCTCGTCGCTGCAGACCATCCGCATGGCTGCCCACGCCATCCAGGCCGGCGAGGGCGACGTGTTCATCGCCGCCGGGGTCGAGACCGTCAGCCGCTACCGCAACGGCGCGTCGGACACCGGCCCGCACAACACCCGATTCGGCGACGCCGAGGCCCGCACCGCCACCCGCACCGAAGGCGGCCACGGCGACTGGGCGCCTCCCGAGGGCCTGCCCGACATCTACATCGCCATGGGCCAGACGGCCGAGAACGTGGCCGAGTTCGAGCACGTCACCCGCGAGGAGATGGACGAGTTCGCCGCCCTCAGCCAGCAGCGGGCCACCGAGTCGCTCGAGCGCGGCTTCTGGGAGCGCGAGATCACCCCCATCACCACGCCCGACGGCACGGTCGTGACCCGCGACGACGGCATCCGTGCCGGCACCACGGTGGAGGGCCTGGCCCAGCTCAAGCCCGTGTTCCGACCCGACGGGAAGGTCACCGCCGGCAACGCCTGCCCCCTCAACGACGGGGCCGCGGCGGTGGTCGTGATGAGCGACACCCGCGCCGCCGAGCTGGGCATCACGCCGCTCGCCCGGGTGGTGGCCAGCGGGGTGAGCGGCCTGAACCCCGAGATCATGGGGCTGGGGCCCATCGAGGCGTGCCGCCAGGCCCTGGCCCGCGCCGGCATGACCATCGACGACATCGACCTGGTGGAGATCAACGAGGCCTTCGCCGCCCAGGTGGTCCCGTCGGCCAAGCACCTCGGGATCGACTGGGGCAAGCTCAACGTCAACGGCGGAGCCATCGCGGTCGGCCACCCCTTCGGCATGACCGGCGCCCGCATCATGACCACGCTGCTCAACGGCCTGCAGGACGCGGACAAGACCGTCGGCCTGGAGAGCATGTGCGTCGGCGGCGGCCAGGGCATGGCCATGATCGTCGAGCGCCTCTAGTGCCTTGGCCGACCTAGGCTCGACCAGCCCCGCTCAGGGCCCGCCGGGCGGCGGGCGACGGCCTCGCCCACGATGAGCCCCGATCCCCAACTGATCAGCGTCATCATCCCCGTGCGCAACCGCGCCGCGGTGATCGGCGTGCAGCTCGACGCCCTGGCGGGCCAGGTGACGTCGCGCCCCTTCGAGGTGGTGGTCGCCGACAACGGCTCGACCGACGACACCGTGGCCGTGGCCGAGTCCCATGCCGACCAGTTCTCACGCCTCGAGGTGGTGGAGGCGGGGGCGCGACGCGGCGCGCCGTACGCCCGCAACATGGCCACCCGGGCGGCGCGGGGCGAGCTGCTCGTCTTCTGCGACAGCGACGACATCGCCCACGAGGCCTGGCTCGAGACGCTGGTCTCGGCCTGGCAGCCCGGCTCGATCGTGGCCGGGCGCATCTACCCGCTGCGCCTGGCCCCCGACGCCCCCCGCTGCGACGACCTGACGCCCGGCCGGCCCCGCCAGGTGGTTCGTGGGTTCCTGCCCTTCGCCGACGGCGGCAACATGGCCATCGGTCGACGCGACCTGGAGTGGTTGGGTGGCTGGGACGAGTCCTACCGGTTCTCCCAGGACGTCGAGCTGTCGTGGCGAGGACAGCAGTCGGGTCTCACCTTCATCGACGCTCCCGACGCGGTCGTGTTCAAGCGCGGCGCGCCCAAGGGGTGGATCCGCTTCCGCCAGTACCACCGCTGGGGCCGGGCCGCGACCCGGCTGTACCGCCGCTACCACGACGAGGGGATGCCCAAGCGCTCGGCCGGCACCGTGGCCCGATCGTGGGCCGCCCTCGGGGTCCACGCCCTGCGCGGCACGCGCGACGAGACCGAGCGCGACCTGGCCGTGCGCCAGGCGGGTTGGTACACCGGCTACCTGGCCGGCTCGGTGCGCTACCGCGTCTTCTACCTCTGACGGAATCGGCGCCCCGCATCCCGAGAGCGGAGGGCGGAGGTGGACCGAGACGTCAGGCGCCGTAGACCGGGGTGGGGGTCGGGGCCTCGCCCAGCAGGTCGTGCACCACGGCGCCCACCTCGGCCGGATCCCAGCGAGCCCCCTTGTCGAACGACGGGCCGTGGGCCCAGCCGTCGGCCACGCTGATCTTGCCACCCTCCACCTCGAACACCCGCCCGGTCACATCCGCGCTGTGCACCGATCCCAGCCACACCACGAGCGGGGCGACGTTGTCGGGGTCCATGGCATCGAACTGGCCGGCGTCGGGCGCCGCCATGGTGTCGGCGAACACCGCCTCGGTCATGCGGGTGCGCGCCGCCGGGGCGATGGCGTTGGCGGTGACGCCGTAGCGGGCGAACTCGGCGGACTCGACCAGGGTCAGGGCCGCGATGCCGGCCTTGGCCGCCGAGTAGTTGCCCTGCCCGACGCTGCCCATGAGCCCGGCCCCCGAGCTGGTGTTGATGATGCGGCCGTCCACCGACTCGCCGGCCTTGGCCCGCTCGCGCCAGTGGGCCACGGCGTGGCGGGTCGGGGCGAAGTGGCCCTTGAGGTGGACGCGGATCACCGCGTCCCACTCCTCCTCGGAGGTGTTGGCCAACATGCGGTCGCGCAGGAAGCCGGCGTTGTTGACCACCACGTCGAGGCGACCGAAGGTGCCCACCGCGGTCGCCACCAGCTGCTCGGCCTGGGCCCAGTCGGCCACATCGGCGCCGTCGGCCACCGCCTCGCCCCCCATGGCCCGGATGGCGTCCACCACCTCGCCGGCCGGACCGCTCGATCCGCCCCGACCGTCGCTCTCGGCCCCCAGGTCGTTGACCACCACCTTCGCCCCCTGCCGGGCGAACTCCAGGGCGTGACCCCGACCGATGCCGCGTCCGGCTCCGGTCACGATCACCACTCGTCCGTCACAGATGCCTGTGGGTGTGTCCATCGGGCGATCATGGCACGCCGATCTGACGACCCGTCAAGAACGGCGGCGCGCCCAGCCGGCCCCGAGGCCGTCAGCCGCTGACCAGGGCCAGCACGAAGGCGGCCAAGCCGATGCCGGTGGTGGCGGCCGTCACCAGCTTCAGCGCGGATCGGGACGGCAGCTGCTGGTGGCGCCGATGCCGCTCGTAGGCCACGACGGTGGCCATGAAGGCCAGCCCCAGGCCCACGATGATCAGCCCCTCGGCCACCCGGTGGCCGCTGAGGGGCACCAGCCGCCGCAGCTCCGCCAGCCCGACGGCGGCCAGGGCCAGGCCGCTGCGGTGCCACGCCAGCTCGGTGCGCTCGAGGTCGGCGTCGGGCTCGTCGGGATCGACCGTCACTGGCCCACCCCACCCAACGCGCCGAGCACCAGGGCGATGATCGCCACCACGGTCACCCCGACGGCCAGCACCACCGGCAGCGACGAGTGGGGTAGGGGCCGGCTCTCGTCCATGGCTTCCTCGTTGCCGGTCCACTGGCGGAAGGAGGCCACGGCCAGCACGACGCCCAGCGCGATGAGCGGCAGCCCGACGATGCGCCGGCCGCCGGCCACCCTGAAGGCCGGCAGCAGCTGGGTGATGACCAACCCGGCGGTGATGAGGGCCAGCGCCGTGCGGATCCAGGCCAGGAAGGTCCGCTCGTTGGCGTAGTGCAGGCGTGGGTCGATGGGGTCGGGTCGACCGGCTGTCCCCGCGGGCGCCGGGTCGTCCGAACCGGCATCCGCACCGACGTCGTCGCTCATCGGCGAATTCTCGCGCCCGACGATGCCCCTAGGGTGAGCACATGCGCCACGGCATCACGATGTTCGCCACCGACCTGACCATGGACGTGGCCAACCTGGCGCGCGAGGTCGAGGCCCGCGGCTTCGATTCGTTCTACCTGCCCGAGCACACCCACATCCCGGTCAGCCGCCGCACCCCGCCGCCCACCGGCGACGCCGAACTACCCGACGAGTACCGCCGCACGCTCGATCCCTTCGTGGCCCTGGCCTCGGCCGCGGCGGTGACCGAGCGCATCCGCCTGGGCACCGGGATAGCCCTGCCCGCCCAGCGCGAACCGATCGTGACGGCCAAGGCGGTGGCCACCCTCGACCACCTCTCCGGGGGGCGGGCGGTGCTGGGCGTCGGGTTCGGCTGGAACGAGGACGAGCTGGCCGACCACGGTGTGGCCATGGCCGACCGACGGGCCGTGGCCCGAGAAGTCGTCCTCACCATGCAGGCGCTGTGGACCGACGAGGTCGCCTCCTTCGACGGCGAGCACGTCCGCCTGTCGCCCAGCTGGTCCTGGCCCAAGCCGGTGCACGGCCACCTGCCGGTGCTGCTGGGCGGCGCCCCCGGGCCCAAGCTGTTCGCCCACATCGCCGAGTACGGCGACGGCTGGATGCCGGTGGGCGGTGCCGGTCTGGCCGAGGCCATCCCCGAGCTCCGCCGGGCGGTGGCCGAGGCCGGGCGCGATCCCGAGGCGCTCGAGGTCGTGCCGTTCGGCTCCCTCCCCGACCCGGGCAAGCTCGAGCACTTCGCCAGCATCGGGGTGACCGAGTGCATCTTCCGGGTGCCCAGCGCCCACGCGGACGTGGTGCTGCCCATCCTCGACCGCTGGGCCGAGCTGATCGCATGAGCCAGGGCGGCGCCAGGACGGCGGGGAGCGCCATGACCGCCGAGCCGACGCCGTGACGGATTGGGCCACCGTCGCCTCGCTGGCCACCGCCGGGGCCACCCTGGTGCTGGCCGGGGCCACCTTCTCGGCGGTGCGCTCGTCGAACCGCTCGGCCCGCATCGCCGAGCAGGCCCTGCTGGCCGGTCGGCGTCCCCTGCTGATGCCGTCGCGCCTCGACGACCCGCCCATCAAGTTCCAGTGGGGTGACGGGCACGACGTGAAGCTGCGCGGCGGCGAGGCGCACGCCTCGGTGGACGACGGCATCGTCTACCTGGCCGTTTCGGTCCGCAACTCGGGCAGCGGCGTGGCCGTGCTCCAGGGCTGGAACCCGCGCCTGGAGTCCACGCCCGGACCCTCCGACTTCCCGCCCGTCGAGCTGTTTCGGCGGCAGATGCGCGACCTCTACGTGGGCGCCGGCGACGTCGGGTTCTGGCAGGGGGCGCTGCGCGACGACGATGAGCTCCGAGCCGCCATGGCCGCGCTGGTGCAGGGCCACGCCCGCTTCTCGGTCGACCTGCTCTACAGCGACCTCGAGGGCGGGCAGCGCACCATGACCCGGTTCAGCTGGATGCCCGGCGAGCAGGTCGAGTGGCTGGGCTCGGTGACCCGCCACTCGAACGTCGATCGCGACGACCCCCGGTAGCGGGCGCCCCCCGGACCTCTGCCACGGTTTCAAGTCGCCGCCGGTGCGGCCGATAGGCTCCGGCGGGATCGTGTCGACGACGTCCGCGGTGAGAGCCCTCATGCCCGACCCAAAGCGCTTCCTCACCCGGATCAGCCACTTGCCGCTCCCGGCGGCGACCGTGATCGCGGCCGTCCTGCTGGTCGCGACCGCGCTGGCCGATGCCAGCGCCGGGCGTGATGTGTCGCTGGTCATCTTCTACCTGCTCCCCGTGGTGCTGATGGCCTGGGTTGGCGGGCCCCGCCTGGGGGTGCTGACCGGGGTGATCGCCGGGGTCACCGGTCTCGCCCTGTCGATCGTCGCCGACTCGCAGTCAGTGGCGGTCGCCTCCTGGAACGCCCTGGCCCGGACGTTCTTCTACGTGTTCACCGCCTGGTTGGTCGGCGAGGTCCACCTGCTGCTCGAGGAGTCGGAGCACTTCGCCTCCATCGACATGCTCACCGGTCTGCTCAACCGGCGCGCCTTCTATGCCGAGGCGGCCGGCGCCTGCCGCCGGAGCCGGCGCAAACGCCTGCCGGTCGCCCTGATGTACCTCGACCTGGACGGACTCAAGCAGGTCAACGACCGCGACGGCCACGAGGCCGGCGACGTGCTCCTGGTCGACTTCGTGCGCACCACCAAGGCGCAGCTGCGCACCCACGACCTGTTCGCCCGGCTGGGCGGCGACGAGTTCGCCATCCTGCTGCTGGAGGCAGACGACCGCGAGGCCCGGGGGGTGGCCGACCGGATCCAGGTGGCGCTGGCCGGGGTGACGGGACGTCCGGTCCGCGCCAGCATCGGTGTCGCCGTGAGCGAGCAACCCCCGATCGACCTGGACGAGTTGCTGCGACCGGCCGACCGGGCCATGTACCAGGTCAAGCAGGCGGGCGGCGCCGGCGTGCGCCTGGCCGGGTAGGGCAGGCCGCCGGCTCCCTGAGCCGCACGCCCCTAGAGACGTTCGATGATGGTGACGTTGGCCTGGCCGCCACCCTCGCACATGACCTGCAGGCCGTAGCGACCGCCGGTGCGCTCGAGCTCGTTCAACAGCGTGGTCATCAGGCGCACGCCGGTGGCGCCCAGCGGATGGCCCAGGGCGATGGCGCCGCCGTTCACGTTCACCTTGGCCAGGTCCGCTCCGGTCTCGCGCTGCCAGGCCAGCACGACCGAGGCGAACGCCTCGTTGATCTCGACCAGATCGATCTGGTCGAGGGTCATGCCGGCGCGCTCGAGGGCGTGGGCGGTGGCCGGGATGGGAGCCGAGAGCATGAACACGGGGTCGCCACCCCGCACGCTCAGGTGGTGGACGCGGGCCCGAGGGCGCAGCCCGTGGACCTTCACCGCCGACTCGGAGGCGATGAGCATGGCCGCACCGGCATCGCTGATCTGGCTGGACACGGCGGCCGTGACGCGCCCGTCGGGACGCAGGGTCTTCAGGGTGGCCATCTTCTCCAGGCTGGTGTCACGCCGGAAGCCCTCGTCGACGGCCAGCCCCTCGAACGGCGCGATCTCGCGCTCGAACCGACCCTCGTCAGTGGCCTGGGCGGCGCGGCGATGGCTCTCGAGGGCGAAGACCTCCATGTCCTCGCGGGTGATGCCCCACTTCTCGGCGATCAGGTCGGCGCCGCGGAACTGGCTGATCTCCTGGTCGCCGTAGCGGGCCACCCATCCCTTCGAGCCGCTGAAGGGATCGGCGTAGCCGAAGGGCTCGGCCACGGTCATGGCCGACGAGATGGGGATGGCGCTCATGTTCTGGACGCCGCCCGCCACCACCAGGTCGGTGGTGCCGCTCATCACGCCCTGGGCTGCGAAGTGCACCGCCTGCTGGGACGAGCCGCACTGGCGGTCGACGGTCGTGCCCGGCACCTCCTCGGGGAGCCCGGCCGCCAGCCAGCAGGTCCGGGCGATGTCGCCGGCCTGGGGGCCGATCGTGTCGAGGCACCCGAAGATCACGTCGTCCACGGCCGCCGGATCGACGTCGACCCGTTCGAACAGCTGGGTCAGGGGGAACGCTCCCAGGTCGGCGGGGTGCACGTGGCTGAGGCTGCCGCCCCGTCGGCCCACCGGGGTGCGCACCGCATCGATGATGTAGGCCTCGGGCATCGGTCGCTCCTGGGTGTGGGATCGGGGTTCACCGGGCGGGTGCCCTCAGGCTACCTGCCCCGAACCAGCCCCAAATCTGTGCATCTGCTGCGGTACCACCGCAACAACTGCACAGATTTGGGGGGGTCGTCGGATGGTCAGGGGCCGAGCAGGGATTCGGCCACCTTGGCCCGGTGGGCGGCCGTGCCGCCGAAGGCCTCGCTCAGCGCCCACACCCGCTTCAGGTACAGGTGCAGGTCGTACTCGACGGTGTAGCCGATGGCGCCGTGGCACTGGAGGGCCTGGCGGCCCACCAGCCGGGCGGCGTCGCCGGCCGCCACCTTGGCGTGGGAGGCGGCTCGGCTGGCGTCGGCCTGGTCGGTGGCCAACGACCACGCGGCGGCGTACACCACCGGACGGGCGAACTCGAGGGCCAGCAGGGCGTCGGCCAAGTGGTGCTTGACAGCCTGGAACGATCCGATCGGCACCCCGAACTGGTGGCGCTCCTTCACGTAGGCCACCGACAGGTCCAGCAGGCGCTGGCCGAGGCCGATCAGCTGGGCGGCCGTGCCCAGTGCAGCCCGATCGAGGGCCCGGGCCACCACGGCCGAGGCGTCGGTCGGGCCGGCCAGCTCGACCTCGTCGGCCGGCGACCAGGTCAGCGAGGCGAGCGTGCGGGCCCCGTCCACCGAGGCCTGGGGAGTGGCGGCCACCGCGTCGCCGGGCAGGGCCACCAGCCGGTCGTCGTGTCGGGCCAGGACCAGCTGGGCATCGGCGCCGTGGGACACCAGCGGGGAGTCCAGCGCCACGGCCACCAGCACCTCGCCCTCGGCGATGCCCGTCAGCCACTCGCCCAGCGAGCGCCCGCCCACCTGGATGGCCGCGGCCGATGGCCCCCCGCCGCCGAGGACGTCGGCCAGCAGGGGGGCGGCCACCGCCACCGTCTCCACCACCGGATCGGGCAGCCCGACCTGGCCGGTCTCCTCCAACAGCAGCACGAGGTCGCGCTCGTCGAGCCCGAGGCCACCGTGGAGCTCGGGCACCTGGACACCCAGCACGCCCATCTCGGCCAGCGCGGCCCACACGTCGGCCAGCCGGCCGTCGTCGTCCACCCAGGCGAAGCGCACCTGCTCGGGCTGGCACTCCTTGGCCAGCAGGTCGCGCACGGTGTCGCGGAACAGCAGCTGGTCGTCGGTGAAGGCGAAGCGCACGGTGCCTACCTGCGGGGCAGGCCGAGCACGCGCTCGGCGATGACGTTGCGCTGGATCTCGTTGGTGCCGGCGTAGATCGGCCCCGACAGCGAGAACTGGTAGCCCTTCATCCAGGCACCCCGGTCGACGGCCAGCGGCGCCTCGCCCTCCAGCTCGGCGACGGGACCGAGCAGCTCCAGCGCCGCCTCGTGCAACCGTACGTCGAGCTCGGACCACCACACCTTGTTGAGGCTCGAGCGCGCGCCGGGCGCGCGCCCGTCGGTCAGGTCGGTGACGTCGCGCAGGGTGTAGAGGCGATAGGCCTGGGCATCCATCCATGCCTGCGCCACCTGATCACGAGACCGGGGCGAGGCGTCGGGGACGCGCCGGTGCAGGTCGAGGAGGCGGTCGCAGGCGGCGGTGAAGCGGCCCGGGCTGCGCAGGGTCAGGCCGCGCTCCGAGCCGGTGGTGGCCATGGCCACGCTCCACCCCTGGTCGACGCCGCCGAGCACGTCGGCATCGGGCACGAACACGTCGTCGAAGAACACCTCGGCGAAGCCCTCGTCGCCGTCGAGGCGCCCGACGCCGCGCACGCTGACCCCGTCGGCGTCGAGGGGCACCAGCAGGTAGGTCATCCCGTGGTGGCGCTCGGCCTCGGGGTCGGTGCGGAACAGGCCGAACAGGTGGGTGCAGAACGCCCCGCGGGTGGTCCAGGTCTTCTGGCCGGTGATCCGCCAGCCCCCGGCCTGGTCGTCGCGCTCGGCCCGGCTCTTGATGCCGGCCAGGTCGCTGCCGGCATCGGGCTCGCTCCAGCCCTGGCACCACAGGTCCTGGGCCGCGGCCATGCGGGGCAGCAGCCGGTCCTGCTGCTCGGGCGTGCCGAACTCGAAGATGGTCGGCGCCAGCAGGAAGATGCCGTTCTGGGTGACCCGCTGGGGGGCGCCGGCTCGGTAGTACTCCTCCTCGAAGATCAGCCACTCCCACAACGTGGCGTCGCGCCCCCCGTAGGCCGCGGGCCACGACACCACCGACCAGCGGTCGGCGAACAGCTCGCGCTCCCAGTCGAGGTGGCGGGCGAAGCCGTCGCGGGTGTCGCCCGAGGGCAGTGGCTCGGCCGGGACGTGCGCCTCGAGCCACGCTCGGCACTCGGCCCGGAAGGCGGCCTCGGATTCGGCGTCGGTCAGATCCATGCGGGCTCCATCGGGACCAGAGCCTGACGCACCGTCAGATCCGTCGCAAGGTGGTGGCCGCGGGTCAGCCGGGCGTGCGAGCGGCCACCACCCGGGCCAGATCGGGTGGCGCGATGGTGAACCGGGCCTCGATGGCGGCGCGCACCACCTGCCGCTGGGGTTCGAGGGTGAAGCCCCCGTCCTCGGCCCCGAAGGACGCGCCGCCGGCGACCGCGGTGTGCCGAGCGACCTTGCGGACCAGGTGCTGGCCGGCGGCCGCGTCCTCGCCACCCAGCAGCCCGGGATCGGCCAGCTCCACCAGATCGACCACCGACGAGCCGAGGGCGCCGGCGTAGTCGACGGCGCGGGCCAGGGCATCGTCGACGGCCAGCCGTCGGGCGCGGGCGCGCACCGGCGTGTCGACCCGCAGGCCCCACATCGGTCCGATCAGCTCCACGTGTGGGTGATCTGGGCCACGTAGCCGTCGATCCGCTCGCTGGGCCGCCCTTCGCGATACCACGGGTGCACCCGGATGCGCGTGGTCTCGATGTGCTCCACCGCCGCGCCATGGGCGCGGGCCCGCGCCAGCGTCGCCGCGCTGCGTTCCTCGACGGTCCGCAACGCGGCAGCCCGCTTGCGGTCCCGCCCGTTCACGTTCACCACCAGGTGGGCGATCTCGGCCTCGACCTCGAGGACGGCCTCTCCGCGCACCGACACCTGCGGGAGAGAGGTCGACGGATCAGCTGCCATGTCGTCCATCCTGCCTGACCCGGCTCGTCACCGCTCCCGGACGTCCCGCCGGATCGGACGCCACCGCCGGCCCAGGACCGGCGCGTCACCTGCTTGGGTCGGTGACCGAGGACCCTGGGCGCCGCCGGCGGCCCCGCTCGTGGACGACGACCGTCGCCCGGCCTCGGAACCTGACACACCGTCAGATATACGATCTACACTCGGACCATGGCCGAGCTCCCCAAGATCATCAGCGTCGACGACCACGTGTTGGAGCCCCCCAACGTGTGGGTGGATCGGCTGCCCGCCAAGTACCGGGACGTGGGCCCCCGCGTCGAGCGCAAGGTCGCCGGCAACCTCCAGTTCAACGGCACCACCTACACCTGGGACCTCGACGCGCCCGACGCGACGCCGACCGACTTCTGGGTCTACGAGGACCTGATCGTCCCCCACCGGCGCATCATCGCCGCCGCCGGCTTCCCGGTCGACGAGGTCACCCTCACCCCCATCACCTACGACGACATGCGCCCTGGCTGCTACGAGCAGAAGGGCCGCCTCGAGGACATGGACATCAACTGGGTGGAGGCCTCGCTGTCGTTCCCCACCTTCCCCCGCTTCTGCGGCCAGACCTTCCTGGAGGCCAAGGACCGCGACCTGGCCAGGCTGTGCGTCCAGGCCTACAACGACTGGATGGTGGAGGAGTGGTCGGCCGGCACGGGCGGCCGGCTCATCCCCCTGTGCCTGATCCCGCTGTGGGATCCGGCCGAGGCCGCGGCCGAGGTGCGACGCAACGCCGCCCGGGGCGTTCCCGCCGTCTGCTTCAGCGAGATCCCCTACCACCTGGGTCTGCCCAGCATCCACGACGCCGCCCATTGGGAGCCGTTCTTCGACGCCTGCGAGGAGACCGACACCACCGTGTGCATGCACATCGGGTCGTCGTCCAAGATGCCGGCCACCTCGCCCGACGCACCGGCCTCGGTGCAGGCCACCCTCAGCTTCAACAACGCCATGGGCTCGCTGAGCGACTTCCTGTACTCGGGCGTCCTGGTGCGCCACCCGCGGCTCAAGCTGGCCTACAGCGAGGGCCAGATCGGCTGGCTGCCCTACATCCTCGAGCGGGCCGACGACGTCTGGAACCAGTTCCGGGGCTGGGCCTTCCCCCGCGAGCAGGTGCCCGAGCCGCCGTCGACCTACTACTACCGCCAGGTGTACGGCTGCTTCTTCCGCGACCAGCACGGCATCCGCTCGCTGGAGGAGGTCGGGGTCGACAACATCACCTTCGAGACCGACTACCCGCACTCCGACTCGACCTGGCCCAACACCAAGGCCGTGGCCGAGAAGATGTTCGCCGGGCTGAGCGACGAGGACACCTACAAGATCGTGCGGGGCAACGCCATCCGCATGCTCAACCTCGACTTCGACTGACCGATCGCGAAGCGTGGCGCGCTATCGGATCGACGAGGACCGATCGACGATCACCGTCGAGGTGCGGCCTCCGATGGGCCTGCCCCGCGTGCCCGCCGGCGTCGCCGGCGAGGTCGAGGTGGCCGACGACGCGGTGGGTGCGCTGGGCCACACGTCCCCGCGTCTGCTCACGTCGTCCGAGGTGGCCGGGTCGTTGCAGGTGATCCCCGACGGCCAGACGGCCAGGCCCATCGACCTGGCCACCGCCGCCGACGATGCCGGCGCCGAGCTGAGCCGGGGTCCGGACGAGGAGCTGGTGCTGCGGGGTCGACGCTCGTCGCCGGCCGACGCCTTCGGCATCATCGGGCCACCCCTGGTCAACCCGACCCTGCACCTCAGCTGGCGGCTGGTGCTGGCCCCGCCCGAAAAGATCAACCCTTCCATATAAAGAGGAATTCCGATATAGTTTGCGGGTGGCCACCCAGGGGGAACGCAAGGCCGAGACCCGCCAACGACTGCTGGACGCCGCCGCCACCCTGTTCGCCGACCGCGGCATCGACGCCGTGTCCATCGACGCCGTGGCCGACGCCGCCGATCGCACCTCGGGCGCGGTCTACGCCCACTTCGGGGGCAAGGACGGCCTACTGGTGGCCCTGCTCGACCACCTGGTCGACGACATGGCCACCGTCATGCGCGCCGAGTTGAGCCTGGGCGACCAGCCGGTGGTGGACGACGAGCAGCTGGCCGCGGTGTGGCGGACGTTCAGCGACCCACCTCCCGGGCCGGGCCGCGAGTGGCTCCTGCTCGAGCACGAGTTCTGGCTCTACGCCGCCCGTCACGAGGACGCCCGCCGACGGCTGGCCCGACGGTTCGCGCTGGCCCGCGAGACGGCGGCGGCGGCCATGGCCGACCACCAGGTCCAAGGGGTGGCCGACCTGCCGGCACCCCCCGACCAGGTGGCCACCCTGCTGGTGGGGTTGCTCATCGGGCTGGAGATGCAGAGCCGCATCGATCCCGAGGCCGTGCCCGACGCCACCGCCGTGACCGGCCTGCGGGCCCTGACCGGCTTCGGCCGTCCCGACGACTCCCCCGCCGACGCCACCACCGCGTGTTCCACCCCTTGAACTGACCACACCCCCACCGACCGTTGACCAACCCCCGGAGCACCCCATGAAGCTCGACGAGATCGATCTGCTGGCCGAGACCTGGAGCCACGAGGTCCCCCACGAGGCCTTCGACGCCCTGCGGGCCGACGACCCCGTGCACTGGCACCCCGAGCCCGACGGGCCCGGCTTCTGGGCCGTCACCCGCCACGCCGACGTGGTGGCGGTGAGCCGCGACACCGAGACCTTCTCCTCGGAGCTGGGCTGCACCTTCATCGACACCCAGACCGACGAGGCGCTGGCCCAGATGCGCCTCACCATCCTCAACATGGATCCCCCCAAGCACAACCGGTACCGCCGGCTGGTGTCCAAGGGCTTCACCCCCCGCGTGGTGGCCCAGCTCGAGGAGCAGATCAAGACCCGGGCCGAGCGCATCGTGGACGAGGTGTGCGAGCGGGGCGAGTGCGAGTTCGTGGAGGACGTGGCGGCCAAGCTGCCCCTGGAGATCATCTGCGAGATGATCGGCCTACCCGAGTCGGACTGGCAGCGCATGTTCGAGATCAGCAACACCGTGGTCGCCTTCGACGACCCCGAGTACCAGGCCAACCCCGACATCGGGGCGGCCGCCGCCGCCGAGATCTACCTGTACTGCAACGACATCGCCGCCGATCGGCGGGCCAACCCCCGCGACGACCTGATGACCGCCCTGGTGCAGGCCGAGCTGGACGGCGACCGCCTCGACGAGCTCGAGCTGAACCTGTTCTTCGTGACCCTGGTGGTGGCCGGCAACGAGACCACCCGGAACCTCATCACCCACGGCACCCTGGCCCTCATGGACCACCCCGAGCAGATGCAGATGTTGCGCGACGATCCCAGCCTGTACCCGGGCGCGGTGGAGGAGATGCTGCGCTGGGGCACCTCCATCCACAACTTCCGCCGCACCGCCACCCGCGACACCGTCCTCGGGGGCCAGCCCATCAAGGCCGGCGACAAGGTGGTCATCTACTACATGGCTGCCAACCGCGACCCGGCCGTGTTCCCCGACCCGTACCGCTTCGACATCACCCGCACCCCCAACGACCACGTGGCCTTCGGGGGCGGAGGCGTCCACTTCTGCCTGGGGGCCAACCTGGCCCGCTCCGAGATCCGGGCCATCACCCGACAGGTGGTCGAGCGCATGCCCGACCTGGCCCTGGCCGGCCCGGTGCGCCGCCTGCGCAGCGACTTCATCAACGGCATCAAGGAGATGCCGGTCACCTTCACCCCCACCCCACGCCGCAACCCGGCCTGATCCAACCTGACCCGGCCGGCTCGCGCCGACCCAACCGACCACAGGAAGCCCCACCATGCACACCGATCTCTGCGACCAGCTCGGCATCGAGTTCCCCATCTTCGCCTTCACCCACTGCCGCGACGTCGTGGCCGCCGTCAGCAAGGCCGGCGGCTTCGGCGTGCTGGGGGCCGTCGGGTTCAGCCCCGAGCAGCTCGAGATCGAGTGCGCCTGGATCGACGAGCACGTCGGCGACCACCCCTACGGCGTCGACGTGGTCATCCCCGGCAAGTACGAGGGTCAGGGCGGCGAGGAGGACCCCGAGAAGCTGGCCGACATGCTGCGCGAGCTGGTGCCGGCCGGCCACCTCAGCTTCGCCAAGAAGATCCTGGCCGACCACGGCGTGCCCGAGCTGCCTGACGAGGACTCCAACAGCCTCCGACTGCTGGGCTGGACCGAGGCCACCGCCACCCCCCAGGTGGACGTGGCCCTCAACCACCCCAAGGTGCGCCTCATCGCCAACGCCCTGGGCACCCCGCCACCCGAGATCGTGACCCACATCAAGGAGAGCGGCCGGCTGGTGGCCGCCCTGTGCGGCTCGCCCTACCAGGCCCTGAAGCACAAGGAAGCCGGCATCGACATCGTGATCGCCCAGGGCGGCGAGGGCGGCGGCCACACCGGCGAGGTGGGCTCCATCGTGTTGTGGCCCCAGATCGCGGCCGCCATCGCCCCCACCCCCATGCTGGCCGCCGGCGGCGTGGGCACCGGCGCCCAGATCGCGGCCGCCCTGGCCCTGGGTGCGCAGGGCGTCTGGAGCGGCTCGCTGTGGCTGACCGTGGAGGAGGCCGACATCCCGCCGGCGCAGAAGCAGCAGCTGCTCGACGCCACCAGCCGCGACACGGTGCGGTCGCGGTCGTTCACCGGCAAGCCCTGTCGCATGATCCGCAGCGACTGGACCGATGCCTGGGAGGCGCCCGACGCCCCCGATCCCCTGCCCATGCCCCTGCAGTACATGGTGTCGGGCGACTGCGTGGCCCGAGGCAGCCGCTACGCCGACAAGGCCACCAAGGTGATGTTCAACCCGGTCGGCCAGGTGGTGGGCCAGCTCAACACCGTGCGCAAGGTCCGCGACGTCATGCAGGACCTGGTCGAGGGCTACCTGGAGGCCACCGAGCGGCTGGACTCGCTCAACGGCTGAGCTCCGCATCTGGCCCCTTGGCCACCTCATCGTGACGAGACCGGCAGCGGGAACTACCGTCGCACGGTGCTCGCCCGCCAGCCCGACAACCCCACCCTGCTGGGCCGCGCCCGCGGCCTGGCCACCCGGACCGCCGGGGAGGTGATCCGGTGGGGGTGGGACCACGCCGCCAACCTCGGGGCCATCGGACCGACCTCGCGCCGGGCGCGGGCCTTCGGGACCTTCGGCGCCGGCAGCATCATCTGCTTCCCGACCCAGCGCTTCGTGAACCCCCAGTGCGTCCACATCGGGTCCGGCACCACCATCGCCGCCGATGTCACCCTGTCCGCGGGCTGGGGTCCGGGCCAGGAGGGGCTCCCCGACCGGGTGGTGGGCATCGGTGATCGCTGCCTGATCGGTCGGGGCAGCGGCATCGTGGCCCACCGCTCAATCGAGATCGGCGATGACGTCTGGACCGGTCACAACGTCTACCTGACCGACATGAACCACGGCTACGACCTGGTGGACCGACCGATCTCGGTGCAGAACCAGCCCGAGGCGCCGGTGGTCATCGGCGACGGCTCCTGGCTGGGCCACGGGGTGGTGGTGCTGCCCGGCGCCCACATCGGGCGTCATGTGGCGGTTGGCGCCAACAGCGTCGTGACCGGCGACCTCCCCGACTTCTGCGTGGCGGTCGGCGCCCCCGCCAAGGTGATCCGCCAGTACGTCGAGGGCAAGGGCTGGATCGACGCCCGCTCGGGCCGGCCGGTGGACCCGCCGACACGTCCGCCCATCACGTTGGTGGCCGATGCGCTGCGCAACGGCGAGGGCTGAGCCACCAGGTCACCCCCACGCGGCCTTCGGCACGCGGGGGAAGCGGGAGTGGGCGCGGGGGCGTTGGCGTGCTCAGGCGCCGAGCCGGGAGAGCACGGCGTCGGCCTCGGCCACGATCCGCTCGATCAGCTCGGCCACCGTGGGCAGCTCGTCGATCACCCCCAGGCCCTGGCCCGTGGGCAGGATCCCGACCTCGGGACGACCGTCGACCATCGACGCCTTGATGAGCATGGGGGCGTTGGCGGCCATGGCCAGCTGGCTCCAGCTCAGATCCTGGTTGCGCTTCATGGCCAGGCCCTCGGTGAGCAGGTCGCGGTACGACGTTCCCGTCAGCCTGCGGAACTCCAGGGCCCGGCGCACGGCTCGGGGCAGCCGGGTGACGATCGAGGCCTGCTCGATCTCGTCGACCACCTCGGTGCGGATGACCCGTTGGGGGAAGCCGTCGAGCGCGGTGGTCACGACGGTGCCGGTCACCGGCGTGCCCAGGTAGATCGCCTTGACCGACTCGGGGACGGTCGACTCCTGGGTGAGCAGGAACCGGGTGCCCATGGCGATGCCGGCCGCGCCCCAGGCCAGCGCGGCCACCAGCCCCCGGCCGTCGGTGAAGCCCCCCGCGCCCAGCACCGGGATGTCCACCGCGTCGACCACCTGGGGCAGCAACAGCGAGGTGGGCACCACCCCGGTGTGGCCCCCGCCCTCGGCTCCCTGGGCGATGACGGCGTCGACACCCCACTCCGCCACCTTCTCGGCGTGGCGGCGGGCGCCCACCGTCGGCATGGTGACGATGCCGGCATCCTTCAGCTTGGCCACGATGTCGCGACTGGGGGCCTGGGCGAACGACGCCACCCTGACCTGCTCGCGGATGAGCAGGTCGATCCGATCCCCGATGTCAGGCTGGTCGGTGCGCAGGTTCACCCCGAAGGGCTTGTCGGTGCGGTCGCGCACCTCGGCGATGGCCCCGCGCAGCTGGGCGAAGGTCATGGTGGCCGAAGCCAGGATGCCGAGCCCGCCCGCCGCGCTGGTGGCCGAGGTCAGCCGGGCGCCCGCCACCCAGCCCATCCCGGTCTGGACGATGGGCACCTCCACCCCGAACAGCTCGCACACCCGTGTGTGCAGCGCGGCGTGGGTCAACCACGGACCTCGGCGGCACGGGCCTCGTGGGGGTCGAGCACGTCGCGGATGAGGTGGAGCTCCTCGTCGGTGGGCAGGCGGGTCTCCTCGACCTCGTCGATGACCAGCTCGAAGCCGGTGGCCGCCACCACGTCCTCCACCGTCACGCCGGGATGCACCGAGCGCAACCGCATGTGGTGGTCGGGGGTGTCGAAGTCGAAGGTGCCCAGGTCGGTGACCACCCGGCGGATGTCGTGGAAGCGCGACCCCGCCGGCCCCAGCTCGTGCGCCCGGTCGTAGCCCACACCGCACACCACGTCCACGTGCTCGACGAACACCTTGTTCGTGTGACGGGGGATGAAGTACGAGGTGGTGTGGTTGATGGTGTTGCCCGGGCGCGCCGCGGAAGCCCAGCAGCTGGGCCTTGGGCTTGTGCCAGTCGCCGATGCAGGCGAAGTTCTGGTTGCCGTAGGGGTCGATCTGGCTGGCGCCCATCATCACGTGGCGCTTGCCGTTCCACAGCACGCTGAACATCTGCGGATAGGGGTTCCAGGACTCGACCACCACCTCGGGGTCGTCCACGCCCACCGGCACCGCGTTGGCTGCGAACATGGCGAAGCCGTCGGTCATCACCAGGTGGGGCTCGAAGGTCTCGCGGGCCAGACGTCCCCCGACCATGGGGATGGTGCCGATCGGGTTGCACAGCCGCTCCCCGTCGCCGCGGAAGCACTCGGCCACTGCCACCACGCAGACCTCTGCCCTACTTGCTGGTCGCGACTCCGTCGCTCCCGGCTTCGACGATCCGGGTGTCATGGCTCGAGCTGCTCCGCCTGGCGGCTCCGCAACGTCGCGAACCTCATGATCGCTCCTTGATCGCTCGCTGGTAGTCGGCCTCGTCGCCGGCCAGGTACCTCTCGCGGAAGGTGGCCCAGAGGTCGGGATCCGAGGCCGTGGCCGCGTACTCCTTCTGGAAGGCCTCGTCGCGCCCGTAGTCGGGCGGGCACTCGGTGAAGTGGGCGCCGTTGGGCGCCTCCACCACGCCGTCGACCATCAGGCGGCTGATGCGCAGCGTGTGGAAGGACCCCTCCGCGGTGAGGTCCTCGGTGGGCACGACCCGTTCGGTCGACAGGTAGGTCCTGGTGGCGGCCATGGCCATGAGGTCGTCCATGTACAGGTCGGGACCCAGGAACTGCCCGTTGCCGCCCTGGTCGGCGCGGTTCATGTGGATCAGGGCGGCGTCCAGCTCGAGCGCGGGCATGGCCACCAGTTCCTCGCCCGGGCCGCCCTCGGGCCCGGGATAGGGCGAGGTGATGGTCTTGATCTCGGGCATGACCCGCAGCAGGTCCGAGCCCAGGCCGGCCCGGGTGGGCAGGAAGGGCAGGCGCCAGGCCGCGGCCTGCAGGCCGAGCAGCATCATCCCCTCGTCGAGCTCCATGGCCTCGACCGCCCCGGTCTGGCGGGCGATGCGGAAGTGCGGCTCGAGGGGGATGGTGTCGAGCGACACGAAGCCGTAGACGGCCTTGCGCACCTTGCCTGCCGCGCACAGCAGACCGATGTCGGGGCCGCCGTAGCTGACGATGGTCAGGTCCTCCAGCGGCGAGCGCAGGATGGCCCGCACCAACGACATGGGCTTGCGGCGCGACGCCCAGCCCCCGATGCCGATGGTCATGCCGCTGCGCAGCTCGGCCACCACCTCGTCATGGGTCATGCGCTTGTCCGGGATGGTGGTCATGTCCTCTCCCCGGCCGGGCACCCCGCCGGCCCGGCCTCCTGTGCCACGTGGGGCCCATGCCCCACGGCGGCCGTGGTCGTCTCCCCGGCCGACCAAGACAGGGTGTCCGCGGTCATCTGTCGAAGTCCGCCTCGCGCTTGTCCACGAAGGCGTCGCGGGCCTCGTCGCTGACCCCTGACAGGTTCAGCTCGAAGGTGAAGCCCTGCTCGAAGCGGTAGCTGCGCTTCACGTCCACCGGGTCGATGCCGTTGAGCGACTCCTTCGCCGCCCGGATCACGATCGGGCTCTTCTCGGCGATCTGGCCGGCGATGCGCATCGCCGTGGCCCGCAGCTCGGCCGGGGGCACCACCTCCAGCACCGAGCCGAAGTGGTGCAGCTCGGCGGCGGTGGCCGTGGCCGACGTGTACACCATGGCCCGCATCTTGTGCTGGGGCACCAGTCGGGCCAGGTGCGTGGCCGCCCCCAGGGCGCCCCGGTCGACCTCGGGCAGCCCGAAGGTGGCGTCGTCGGCCGCCACGATGACATCCGCGTTGCCCACCAGCCCGATGCCGCCGCCCAGGCAGAACCCGTTCACGGCGGCGATGACCGGCACGGCGCACTCGTAGACGGCGGCGAAGGCGGCGTAGCAGCCGCGGTTGGCGCCGATGAGGGCGTCGAAGCCCTCGGTGGCCTGCATCTCCTTGATGTCGACGCCGGCGTTGAAGCCCCGGCCCTCGGCCCGGAGCACCACCACTCGCACCTCGGGGTCGTCGCCCAGCGCTCGCACCTGGTCGGCCAGGTCGAACCAGCCGGCCACGCTCAGGGCGTTCACCGGTGGGTTGTCCATCACCACCTCGGCGATGCCGTCGGTGATCGTGTGGGTTGTCGGCATGCCGCGAGCCCCCGTCGGGTCAAGCGGCCTCGATGCCGCCCGATCTGATGACCCGTCAGATTAGGCCGCTCGGTCGACCGGGGGCGAACTGCGCCTGGCCCCTCGGGATGGCGCCGCCTGTCCCAGCTCCTCCGATCCCGTCACGGTTGTTCCTGCGGCCGATCGGGCGTGGTGAGAACTGATCTCGGGACATCCGGCACAGCCCCAGGCGGCGGGAGCCCGATCGGCGCCCAGCGGTCCGGTAGCGTCTCGGGCCGTGGCTGACCGCGAGGATCCGCTCGACTTCACCGGGCGCGTCGTGCTGGTCACGGGGGGGACCAAAGGGGTGGGCCGCGGCATCGCCCAGCGCTACCTGGACCTGGGCGCCACCGTGGTGACCTCCGCCCGCAACGAACCCGAGGCGCCCGTGGCCGACGGTGATCGGGTGGCGGCCTTCGTCGGCGCCGACCTGCGCGACCCGGACCAGGCGGCGGCCGTCGTGGACCGGGCCGTCGAGCTGGGCGGCGGGCGGCTGGACGCGGTGATCAACAACGCCGGCGGGTCGCCGCCGGCCGAGGCCGCCACCGCCTCGCCCCGCTTCACCGAGTCGATCGTGAGGCTGAACCTGCTGGCCCCCCTCCACGTGGCCCAACGAGCCAACGCGGTCATGCAGGACCAGGCCGAGGGCGGCGCCATCGTCAACATCGGCAGCGTCAGCGGCATCCGCCCCTCGCCCGGGTCCGCCGCCTACGGCGCGGCCAAGGCCGGCCTGGTCAACCTCACCCGCACGGTGGCCATGGAGTGGGCGCCCAAGGTGCGGGTCAACCTGGTGACCGGCGGCATGATCCTGACCGAGCAGGCCGAGCTGTTCTACGGCGACGAGGCCGGCCAGGCCCGGGTGGCGGCCACCGTCCCCATGGGTCGGTTGGCCACGCCCCGCGACATCGCTGACGCCTGCGTCTTCCTGACGTCGTCGCTGGCCTCCTACGTGACCGGCGCCAACCTCGAGGTGCACGGCGGGGGCGAGCCCCCGCCGTTCCTCGACGCCGCCTCCGAGCCGTGAGCCCGGACCCGCTCGACCACCGGCCGCTCCCGCCTGCGCCGGCGGCCGCGACAGCCGCGGTTGCCGCCACGTCGACCGCCTCGGCCGCGTCGGGCACCGACTGGTGGCGGCGTCGGTGGGTCCGTCGCGGGGCCCTGGCCGCGGTGGTGCTGGTGGGTCCCCCACCTGCTGGTGACCGGCGACAACCACACGACGGCCTACGACGAGCCGACGGCCATGCGCTCCTACCTGGTGCGCCACGGGGTTCCGGCCACGGCCATCACCCGGGACTACGCCGGGTTCGACACCTTCGACAGCTGCGCTCGGGCTCGCGCCGTGTTCGGGGTGCGGCGGGCCGTCCTGGCCACCCAGGACTACCACCTGCCGCGTGCCCTCCACCTCTGCCAGCACCTGGGCATCGCGTCGGTCGGGCTGTCGGTGCCGGACTGGCAGCACCACCCGGACCAGGCCAGCTTCCGCTACCCGCTGCGGATGCAGATCAAGCTTCACCGCCCGCGAGTGGCTGGCGCGCACCAAGGCGGCCTGGGACACCGACATCGCCGGCCGCCACCCCGACGTCGGCGGACATCACCCCGAACGGCGACGAGGAGATGTGGCGCGCGTCCGATGGCGGCTGGATCTACCTCGTGGTCGACCCGGCTCGCGCCGGCCACACGCTGGTGAACCTGGCCGTTGCCGACCTCGACGCCGCCGACGCCGAGTTGCGCGGTCGAGGGCTGGAAGCCGAGGCGTTCGAGACCGTGGGCACGGCTGGGCGCAAGGCGTGGTACCGAGACCCCGATGGCAACGCCCTCGTGCTCATCGAGGTGGACGACCAGGGGAGGAGGAGCCACGCCGAGCCGTCGGACCCCCTGTCGCCGCCGCCTACCGAGCCAGACCCACCCGAGGGCAGCTAGACAGGACCCGTGATCCCCGCGTCGGCCTACCGCGACCTGCGAGCCACCTTCGACCGGGGTGACGCGGCCGGGTTGCTGGCTCGGGCGCAGCTGGTCGTCGACCAGCTCGAGCCCGACCCCGCCCAGGCGGTTCTGGTGCCGGCCGTGCTGCTGCTCGCCGGGGCGAGCCTGGCGGGCCTGGAGCGCTACGCCGACGCGCTGGCCTGGCTGCGACGAGGACGCGAGCTGGTCACCGACGACGCCGACCTGCGACGCGAGATCGGCTCGGGCGAGTCCTTCTGGCTGGTCGAGCTGGACCTGCTGCTCCTCACCGGCCGCTTTCGTGACGCCTGGGATCGCGTGGTGGTGCTGAGCGAGCCCGAACGCAGCCTGGACTGCCGCCTGGCCGCCACCCGGGCCCACGTGGCCCTGGGCACCACCTTCGGGGACTTCGATCGCGCCTACCAGCTGCTCAACACCGCCGCCGGGCTCGCCCACCAGCTGCGCAGCCGCTCGCAGCAGATGGTGGTGGACGGCGATCGAGCCATCGTGTTGGCCCACGCCGGGCGCATCGAGGAGGCGGCCGGGTTCGCCGGCGCCGTGCTGCCCGCCCTCTCGCGCCCCGGTCCGGGCGCCCGCATGGCGTGGGCCATGGCCCAAGCCGTCACCGTGGCCACCACCGTGGCCCGCCTGGCCGCGCAGGCCGGGGACCTGGCCACCGCAGAGCGGTTGCTGGCGGCGTTGACCCCGCTCGAGGCCAACCGGGGATCGGGCCGGCGCTTCGACGACGGCCAGTACGCCCTGGCCCGCGGCGCCGTGTGGCGCGACAGCGGTCACCTGGTCGAGGCCGAGGAACCCCTGGTGGCGGCCCGGCGCACCTTCCAGTCGCTCGGGTGCGCGCCCGCGGCCGCGCTGGCCCAGCTCGAGGAGGCGCGGCTGGCGCAGCGCAGCGGCCACGGGGCCTCGGCCCGGCCGCTGTTCGAGCGGGCGAGGGCCGAGTTCGCGGCCCTGGGCCTGGGCCGCGAGGTGGCCCAGATCGACCGCACGCTGATCTCGATCTGAGCCCGAACCAGTCCAGGACCGCGCTCCAGGGCCCGGCGATGGGCTCAGTGGTAGCGCAGCACGATGACGGTGGTGACCACCAGGTTCACGGTGCCGTGCGCCATCATCGACGGGCCGAGTCGCCGGGCCGCCACCGCGATGAGCCCGAGCACGACGCCCACCAGACCCAGCGTGACGACCAGCAGCAGGTCGGCCTCGACCGGCTGGCCCGGGATCCAGTGGGCCAGGCCGAACAGCGCGCCCGACCCCAGGATGGCCCACGAGGCCTCCACCCGGCGCTGCATGCCCCGCAGGGTCAGGCCGCGGAAGGTGAGCTCCTCGACGAAGGGCGCCCCCACCACGGCATAGGCCGCCAGCGGCCAGAAGGCGAACCAGTGGTCCTGGCGGAGGTCGACGAAGATCTGGCCGGTGTTGGCCGCCGTCGACCCCGTCGCGTGCTGCAACGTGGCCACCACCACCGACTCCAGCACGAGCAGGACGACACCCAGCGGGACCCCGATGAACAGGTCCTCGGGCCAGCGCAGGCGCTTGCCGTAGTCGACGGCCCACGAGCCCGTGCCGGTGGAACGCGACACCCACCCCAACCACAGCAGCACCAGGGCGACGACGAAGAGCTGGCCCACCACCAGGTAGCTGCCCGCCCGCAGCGGCTTGCCCAGCAGCTCGTCGATCCACCGGAAGGGGTACCCGGCCAGCTTGAACAGGGCCAGGCCCACCCCCACGTGCCACCACCGCCACCCCGCTCGCGCCGGAGCGGCGGCCGGGGGTGGGGGGAGGGCCTCGGCCCGT
This sequence comes from uncultured Microthrixaceae bacterium, assembly GCA_963785815.1. Taxonomy (GTDB): domain Bacteria; phylum Actinomycetota; class Acidimicrobiia; order Acidimicrobiales; family Acidimicrobilacustridaceae; genus UBA4742. The sequence continues at coordinate 460,163 of CAWAWN010000003.1, read as the reverse complement.
CGACCCAGCTCGGCGGCGGCCGCGTCGATGGCCTGGGCCAGCCCCTCGACCGTGGCCGCGGTGGCCCCGCCGTCGTAGAGCCGTGAGCTCACCCGAGCTCGGGCCTCGATGACCACCACCGCGGCGTCGTCCCCCACCGAGCGCACCCACAGCGAGATCAGCTGACCCCGTCCCAGCGGCCGGCGGACCCGGGCCCGGAGACGACCCTCGACGAACCCAGCCGCCGCCCCCGGGCTGGGCTGCCAGGCCGGCTCGGCCCGCCCCAGCGCCAGCTCGCACAACGGCTCGGCCACCGAGGATGTCATGACCAGCTCCACGCGCGTCTCGGTGGCGCAGCGACCCGGGCGCGGTCGGTCGGCCCGGGCGTCGCTGGCCACCGTCCAGCGCCGGTCCCAGCCACGCAACCCGATGAGCACCCCGATGATCAGGGCCAGGTACCAGCCGCCGGCCAGCAACAAGCCGAGGGCCGCCAACGCGGCCAGCACCACGAGCGGGTGTCGTTCCCGGTCGGAGCGGTCCCGCCCCGCCGACGCGCCTCCCGCCCGGGGCGCAGCCACCCGTCGTCGCCCCTGACCCGCCGGCCCGTGCGCCGGGCGCTCAGGCCAGCCGGGCTTCGACCCGGCCGCTGGCGATGGCGTCGACCAGGGCGGCGTGGTCCTGCTCGGTGGTGTGGGCGTAGGCCGTGGCGAACGTGGCCAGGGCTCGGTCGAGGCGGGGACCGCGGCCTACGTACCCGGTGAGCTGGGCCGGGTCGCCGGTGCGGGCGTGGGCGCGGGCCAGGGCCCACGCGCACAGCGCGCCGTAGTGGGTCAGGTTGCTCAGATCCATCTTCAGGGGATCGCCCTGGCCCTTGACGTCCCAGAGCTGGCGCACGTAGTAGTGGCGGCCGGAGCGCGGCCCCTGCGTCCAGCCCAGGAAGATGTCGCTGGCGGCCTGGGTGAGACGCTGGCCGGTGACCACCCGGTGGCCCTGGTGCTCGGGCACGGCGGTGGCCACGTACGGCTGGAGCACGGACGGCGGCGCCTCCTTGACCTGCAGGATGAGGTGATCGCCGTCGGGACGCGACGGGCCTTCGAACAGCGTGATCCAGCATCGGGTGCCGACGCTGCCCACCCCCACCACCTTCCGGGCCACGTCCACCAGTCGGTAGCGATCGAACAGGGTGCGCAGGTCGTCGCTCAGCGAGGCCCGGTACCCCTCGATCATGGGGGCCACGTCGTCCATGTCGAACTGGGTGTTGTCGAGGTGCACGAGCAGCGGCGGGTCCTCCACGAACCGGAACTCGCCGTCCTCCACCGTGGTCAGCTTGGCCACCGCCCGCAGGTGCGTCTTGCGACGCGCCCGGGCCACGTCACGCTCGACCATCGGCCGGTAGCGACGTGGGAAGTGGGTGATCACCTGGTCGATGTGGATGCGGTCGTACCAGATGTCCAGCGCCCGCTTGGCGGCCGACTCGGCCAGGCACTCCCGGTAGGTGCGGACCGCGGTGAGCACCACCCGGTCGCACTTGGTGGGCGAGAAGCCATGGCCCTGGGCCACCACGGCCAGGCTGGCGCACAGCCGCTTGAGGTCCCACTCCCACGGTCCCGACAGCGTCTCGTCGAAGTCGTTGATGTCGAAGACGAGGTTGCGCTCGGGCGTGGCGAACTGCCCGAAGTTGGACACGTGTGCGTCGCCGCAGGCTTGGACGGCCAACCCGGTCACCGGCGTGGTGGCCAGGTCGGCGGCCATCACCGCGGCCGCCCCGCGGAAGAAGGCGAAGGGGGACTCGGCCATGCGCCCGTAGCGGATGGGCACCAGGTCGGGCTCACGGGTGGCGGCCTGGGACTCGAGCACGGCCAGCGGATCGCGCCCCGGAGCCGCCCGCCACTCGGCGTGGGCCGAGCGGGGCACCGCGCCCCGGCGCGCCCGACCGGCGTCGAGGCGATCGGCGGGCAGGCCGCCGACCGGAGGGCCGGTCACCGCGCCCTGTGTCGGCCGGCCGCCGAGCGCAGGTCCTGACCCCCGTCGTCGCTCACGGGCGCCAGTATCGCATCGGTCACCGGTACCGGGTTGCGCTCCGGCGAGGCCCGGCGGGCCTGCTCGGCCGTCAACCGGGTTCGTCCAGGTCGAACAGTCGACGCAGGGGCGCCGAGTGCCGTGGCAGCACCCGGATGACCGGCAGCGCGAAGACGGCCGCGGTCAGGCTGCCGTAGCGCTCGAACAGGACGGGGTTGAGCTCGATGGCCAGCACGATGGCCCGGCCCACGATGAAGAACCAGCCGAGGGTCACCACGGTCGACCCGATGGCCCCGTAGAGGTGGCTGGCGCGCTCGAACCGGCCCGGCAGGTAGAACTGGCTGACGGCCTGCATGGTGGTGATGACCAGCGCCACCACCACACAACCCGGTAGCAGGGCCCCCGGGTCGTCGGTGCGGCGGGGCATGAGCAAGGAGATGGCGAACCAGGCCACCGCGTAGAGGATGAAGGCGGGGATGAACGACAGGGTGGCCGGCCCCAGCCCGACCGCCTCGCGGATGCGGTTCACCAGCACCGACACCAGGCCCATCCCGCCGACCAGGCCGGCCATCGACCCGACCACACGCCACGAGGCCTTGCCCAGGATCGGCATCTCCCACGCCCGGTAGCTGATGGCCAGCAGCGCGCGGCTCAGCGACCGGCCGGCGGTGGCCATGCCGACCAGGCCGATGAGCAGGGCCAGCCAACCGGCACTGGCCTCCTGGTTGAAGGCGGCCCGGATCTCGGCATCGAGACCGCCCGACACGCCGACGTCGTGGGCCACGGTGGCGGGGTCGACGTGGCCCGACAGCAGGCCGGCCACCCCGACCACGAACAGCAGCAGCGGGATGAAGAACAGGAACAGCCGGAAGGCGATGGCGCTGCCCACCACCGAACCGGCGCCCTCCCGGTCGCGGGCCAGGAAGGCGCTGACCAGCGCCACCACCGGGCGGTCCCGGTAGGCCTCGAGGCGCAGGGCGATGCGACCCGCCACCGTGGGGCCCAACTGCCCGACGTCGACCAGGTGCGGGGGCGGTTCGCTCTCGCCGGAGCCGTCGTCGGCGCGATCCTCGTCCCCCCGGTCAGCCCGTCGACCCGACTGGTCGCCCATGGCGTGACGGTATCGGATCGCCTGGGCCGGCCCGGCGTGGGCCGCGAGCCGCCGTGTACCCTGACCGGATGCCCCTGGGGACCACCGTGCGCTCGGCCCTGGGACCGTTCGAGGGTCGGGCGGCCAAGCGGTACCGCGACTGGTTCATCGACCTGCCCGAGCTGGCCCGCGACATCGCCGCCCTCGACGACTTCCACCGGGTGCTCGAGGTCGGCGCCGGCGATGGCCTGCTGTGCACCGGCCTGGCCGACGAGCTGGCCCAGGCCACGATCCTGGGCATCGACATCTCCGACCAGCCCGGGCGGCTGGCCCCGGCCGGCTCGGCCCGGGTGACCTTCCGCCAGGTGTCCACGTCGGACCTGCTGGCCGAGTCGCCCGAGCCCTACGACCTGATCGTCATCGGCGACGTACTGCACCACGTGCCCACGGCCGAGCGCGGTCCCCTGCTGGCCGACGCCGGCCAGCTGCTCGCCCCCGGGGGCGTGCTGGCCGTCAAGGAATGGGAGCGCACCCGCACGGCATCCCATGCCGTGGCCGACATCTCGGATCGCTGGGTGAGCGGCGACCGCGGGGTCAGCTTCATGACCAGAGACGAGCTGCTCGCCCTGGTGCACGGGGCCGTGCCCGATCTGCGGATGGCAGCCGAGTTCCGCGTCCCGCCCCGGCCCAACAACCTGCTGGTCGCCTTCCGCTCTCCAGTCGCTCAGGGGGACGCTCAGCAGGTGCGCTCGTCGTAGCGGCGCGACAGGCGTCGGCGCTTGCCCCCGTAGAGGTCGAAGCGCGCACCACAGACCTCGCAGCGACCGGTGAGGCGGCCCGTGGACGTCGCTTCATCGGGCATCTCGAACACGACCGACCCATCACATTCGGGGTCGTCGCACGGCATGGCGATGTGCGGGCTCATGCTTTGGCTGTACCCAGCCCGCCCGGGCGTATGCGCGAACCCGACGTCGGGTCCGGGGAGTCAGGCGTAGTAGCCCGCCACGTCCAGGATGGCGTCGACCTGGCCGCCGGCGTTGTAGAGCGAGATGGCGCCGCCTGACGAGAGCTTGACCGTCACGGCGTTGGGGATGGTCTCCCCCGCCGTCCAGTTCAGGCTCGACACCGTCGGGCGCGACGCCCCCTGGGGCCAGATCGACAGGAAGGACGAGCTCGTGGTGTCGGTGACGGTCACGTTGGCCACCACCGAGTCGGCGCCGCTCAGCACGCCACCGAACCCGGCCACGCTCAGGTTGCGGCTGGTGCCCACCGCCCACGGCGTCGCGTAGCCGCCCACGTTGCCCGACCCCGGCCGCGAGTCGAGGATGCGCCCCGGCGCGAGCGGGTAGAACGCCTTGCCCGTGCCGGCCTTGAAGTAGCCGGCCACGTCGACGATCACGTCGGTGTTGCCGGTGAGGTTGTAGAGCGAGATCTTCCCGTTGGCCGCGTTCAACTTGACGGTGACCGCGTTGGGGATCGTCTCCCCCGAGGTCCAGTTGAGGCTCGAGGCGGTCGGCCGAACCGAGCCCTGGGGCCAGATCGACAGGAAGGACCCGGCCGTGGTGCCGGTCACGGTCACGTTCAGGACCACGGCGTCGGCATCCGACGGCACCCCGCCGACCCCGCCCACCTGCAGGTCGCGGCTGGTGCCGGCGCCCCAGGGCGTGGTGAAGCCGCCCACGTTGCCCGTGCCCGGTCGCGAGTCGAGGATGCGCGCCGGGGTCAGCGAGGTGAACCCGTCACCGGTGTTGGTGTCGTAGTAGCCGGTGACGTCGACCACCACGTCGGCGTTGCCGCCGGCGTTGAAGATCGAGACTGCGCCGCTCGTCCCCAGCTTGACGGTGACCTGGTTGGGGATGGTCTCGCCCGAGGTGAAGTTGAGGCTGGAGGCGGTGGGCCGAGCCGAGCCGGCCGGGAACAGGGACAGGTAGGACGAACCGGTGGCCCCGGTCTCGGTCACGTTGAGGACCACGGCGTCGGCGTTGCTGGGCACGCCGCCCACCCCGCCCACGGTCACGTTGCGGGTCACCCCCGCGCCCCAGGGCGTGGAGTAGCCGCCAGTGCCGTTGCGCGAGTCGACGACGCGGGCCGGGGTCAGGGCGTGGAAGGCGTCACCCAGTCCGGGGACGGCCGGCGCCGAGGCCGCCGACGCCGGGCCGGTGCCCTGGGCGTTGGTGGCGGTGACCTTGACCGTGTAGCTGGTGCCGTTGGTCAGGCCGGTGATGACGCAGCCCAGCGGCCCGGACGTCCAGGTGCAGGTGGCCCCGCCGGGCGTGGCCGTGGCGGTGTAGTGCGAGATCGGCGACTGCCCGGTGCTGGTGGGCGCGGCCCACGTCACCGACAGCGCCTGGTTGCCCCGCAGGGCCACCACGTTGGTCGGGGCGCCCAGGGAGAAGAAGTTGTCCCACTGGGGGGTGCCGAGGCCGGTCAGCTCGTCGTAGCCCACCCCCGCCGAGTACGGCGAGTACGAGCCGCTGGTGACGTCGCGGAAGTGCGATGCCGCGCCGTAGAGCATCGGGTGGATGTCGCCGATGCCGGTGGTCCGCGACGAGTTGGACAGCTCGGAGATGAGGCCACCGGTGAGCACCGGGGCGGACAGCGAGGTGCCGCCGCCGAAGTACCAGCCCCCGTCGAGGAGCACCGTCGGCCCGTCGCAAGGGTCGGCCACGGCCGACATGTCGGGCACCAGGCGGAACGACCCGCCGATCCCGGCTGCTGCCGCCGCCGCGGTCTGCCAGCTCGGGCGAGCCACCGACGTCGACGTGCCGCCGCCACCACCGACCGGGTCAGTCCCGTTGCAGTCGCCCGAAGGATGCTCCCAAGCCACCTCGTTGTAGGGGCCGCTGCCGGTCAGGGTGGTGCCGCCCGCCCCGACCACGTTGGGCGAGACCGCGGGCCAGTCGACCGACAGGGTGCTGGTGGGGTTTATCGCACCGGAGCAGTCGTAGGGCCCGGCGTCGCCGGCGGAGGCGAACAGGGTGGCGCCCTCAGACACGATCGTGGCCAGCGAGGTCTCCAGCTGGGCCCGCTCCGACGGGTACAGCGCCAGGTCCGCCTCGCAGAACCCCCAGGAGATGCTCACGGCCGCGATGTGGCGCGTGGTGACGTCGGCCGCGATCGCGGCGTAGGCGTCGGGCAGGCCGTTGCCGTCGTTGGGAGCGATGTACATGAGCTGCTTGGCCGACGGGGCCATGGCCAGCAGGCTCTCGGCGTCGAGGGAGTCCTCCTGTTCGGTCCCGCTGGTCGAGGCGCTGTCGACGCTGACGAGCGTCATCTGCCCCGAAGACAGCGAGATGCCGGCGGCCGTGGCGTAGTTGGTGAAATCCGACGAGTCGAAGCCGGCGAACTGCACGGAGGCCACGGTCAACCCGGCACCCGTACCCGAGACGTTGTAGGCACCCCGGAGCTTGGCCGAGCCGTATCCGCCCGGCCAACACGTGGGTCCTGACGCGCATGCTGGGTTCGACACCACCCCGGTCTGCGGCTTCGTGTGCAGGCCCAGCGGCCGCGCCCGGAGGGCCGAGGCGTCGGACCCGGCACCCTCCACGGCCGAGGCCAGCGGCCCGGGGACGCTCGGGTTCGTGGCGCTGCCGAAGGCGGCCGCCACCTGCGACCGGCTGCCGGTCACGGTGTCCACCCCGCTGGCGGTGCCCACCAGGCGCAGGTGGTGGGCCGAGACCCACGTCGACACCTGGTGAGCGGCCGCCGGCGTGTGGCGCAGGACCATGGCGATGCGGGGGTTGGCGGCATCGGGCTTGTGGTGGGGCAGGCCCTCGGACGCGGTCGTGATGGCCGGGCCGGCGGCGGCCTTGGTCGACGACGGGGTGGCGGCCGCGGCGCTGAGCACGGGCGTGGCGGCCATGAGGCCGCCCAGCAGCGCCACGACGGCCGACAGCCGGATGAGGCTCGTCATGCCACCACCATGGCGGGCGCGCTGGCCCGCCGACCCGCGGGCTGTCTGGTCCCGATCCACACGTCGAGCTCCCACCATGTCATCTCCCCAGGCTCTCGGCCGCCGGTCTCCGCCCGGGATGTCAGCAGGTCACGGGGGGCAAGTCAACACACCTGGGCTGAATGACCTGGTCGGCGGCTCCGGCCGACGGCCTCCTGACGACCCGTCAGGACTCGGGAGGCCGGTCGACTAGCGTGGGCCCGTCCGCCACCGGTCCCCCGTGCCCGGGTCGGTCGTCCTCGTCTCACCCGACCCGGGAGGTCTCGTGGCCGCCATCACCCAGGTGCCGGCGATCGAGGGGTGGTTCACCCTCGACCCCGAACGCCCCGCCCTGCTCGGCAGCCGCTGCACGCGCTGCGAGAGCGTGTTCTTCCCCGGGAGACCTCGTTCTGCCGCAAGCCCGGGTGCGGGGGCCGCGACTTCGCCGAGACCGAGCTGAGTCGCACCGGGACCCTGTGGTCCTTCACCGACAACCGCTACCAACCCCCGCCGCCCTACGTGTCGGCCGATCCCTTCGAGCCCTACGCCATCGCGGCCGTCGAGCTCGAGGCCGAGCAGATGGTCGTGCTGGGCCAGCTCGTCCCCGGGGTGGACATCGAGCACCTGCACGCGGGCCAGCCCGTCGAGCTCGTGCTGGGGACGCTCTACGCCGACGACGAGCACGAGTACCTGGTGTGGAAGTGGAAGCCGATCGATTCCGGCGCCACCGAGCCTGGAGCCGACCCGACCGAGGAGGCCGCACCGTGACCGACGATCGGGCCGTGGCCGTGCTGGGCGTGGGCATGCACCCCTGGGGCAAGTGGGGCCGCAACTTCGTGGAGTACGGCATCGTGGCCGCCCAGGAGGCCCTGGGAGACGCCGGGCTGAACTGGTCCGACGTCGACTTCGTGGCCGGCGCCGACACCATCCGCAACGGCTATCCCGGCTACATCGCCGGCGCCACCTTCAGCCAGGCCCTGGGCTGGCAGGGCAACCGCGTGGCCAGCTGCTACGCGGCCTGCGCGTCCGGGGCCCAGGCCCTCAACATCGCCCGAGCCCAGATCCTGGCCGGGCTGAGCCAGGTGGCGCTCGTGGTCGGGGCCGACACCACGCCCAAGGGGTTCTTCGCCCCGGTGGGCGGCGACCGCCCCGACGATCCCGACTGGCTGCGCTTCCGCCTGCTGGGCGCCACCAACCCGACCTACTTCGCGTTGTATGCACGCCGGCGCATGGAGGCCTACGGCGCCACCACCCAGGACTTCGCCCGGGTCCGGGCCAAGAACAGCCGCCACGGGGCGGCGAACCCCAACGCCCGCTACCCCAAGGAGTTCGCGGTCGACGACGTGCTGGGGTCGCCGGTGGTGGCCGACCCGCTGCACCTGCTCGAGATCTGCGCCACCTCCGACGGGGGCGCGGCCGTGATCCTGGCCAGCCAGGAGTACGCCCGCCGCCACCTGGGCGAGACGGCCAAGCCGGTGCAGGTGGCCGCCATCTCGACGGTCACGCCGACCTATCCCCAGACCGTGATCGAGCTCCCCGCCTTCGCCACCGACTCGGCCGCCGGGGTCGACGTGGCCCCCCGGCCCTTCCGCGACAGCATCGCCCACGCCGCCTACGAGGAGGCCGGGATCGGGCCGGAGGACATCGACCTGGCCGAGGTCTACGACCTGTCGTCGGCCCTGGAGCTGGACTGGTACGAGAACATCGGGCTCTGTCCCGAGGGCGAGGCCGAGCGGCTGCTCAACGACGGCGACACCGAGATCGGTGGTCGCGTCCCGGTCAACCCGAGCGGTGGGCTGGCCTGCTTCGGCGAGGCCATCCCCGCGCAGGCCCTGGCCCAGGTGTGCGAGATCACCTGGCAGCTGCGCGGCCAGGCCACCGGACGGCAGGTGGAAGGCGCCCGGGCCGGCGTGACGGTGAACCAGGGCCTGTTCGGCCACGGCTCGTCGGTCCTGCTCACCCGCTGATCCGCTGACCCGCTGACCCACCCACCCCCACGCGCCCGCGCCCGCGACACTGCTTCTTGGAGCGCATACTTATATCATCATCCTAATAGATATTTGTATTTGCATCTTGCTGCAACGCGTTCATAATGGGACGCGGACTGGACGTGGCAGGATTGCCAGCCAGTTCGTCCAACCCGGCGGTCGGAAGGCGGTCGGGACAGCCAACGGAGAAGAACGGGGCGATGGCAGACCAACGGGTGATCGGCAAGAGCGGTCGGGTGACCGGACGCATCGGGCCCGACGCGCTGGGTGAGGTCATGATCTCGATCCGCGGCGGCGCCGAGGTGTTCCACGCCTACGCCGTGGATCGGTCCAACGAGATCACGGTCGGCACCGAGGTCGTGGTCGTCGAGTACCTGCCGCCCCGCACCGTCATCGTCTCCGCCCTGTAAGACCCTTGGCCGGCCCGTCCGGCTGCGAGCAGAGGAACGAACATGACCACCCTGTACATCATCGGCGGGGCCGTGCTCATCGGCCTGATCGTCATCATCATCCTGTTCAAGGCCACCTGGCGGGTGGCGGAGCCCAACGAGGCGCTGATCATCTCCGGCCTCAGGCACCAGACGACCCCCGACGCGGTCGAGGCCAGCCTCGGCTTCAAGATCATCACCGGCAAGGGCACCGTCGTCTTCCCCGGGGTGCAGGTCGTGCGCAAGCTGTCGCTCGACCTGCGCGAGGCCGACCTGGCCATCGATTGCGTCACCCACCAGGGCATCCCGTTGGGCATCCGGGGCGTGGTCATCTACAAGGTGGGCGACGACTTCTCGTCCATCGCCAACGCCGCTCGGCGGTTCCTCGACCAGCAGGCCCAGATGGACCAGCGGGTGCACAACGTGTTCGCCGGCCACCTGCGCGCCATCGTCGGCAACATGACGGTGGAGGAGATGATCCGCGACCGCGAGAAGCTGACGCAGCTCACCCGTGAGTCGTCGGGCACCGAGATGGAGAAGCTGGGCCTGATCGTCGACTCCCTCCAGATCCAGGAGATCGAGGATCCGACCGGCTACATCAAGAACCTGGGTCGCCCCCACGCCGCTGCGGTCGAGAGCCAGGCCCGCATCGCCCAGGCCGATGCCGACCGCCTGGCCACCGAGAAGGAGCAGGAGGCCGAAGCCCTCAAGGCCGAGGCCCGCCGCACCAGCCAGGTGAAGCAGGCCGGCTTCTCCGCCGAGGTGGACCAGGCCGCGGCCGTGGCCCGCCAGGCCGGCCCGAAGTCCGAGGCCCAGGCCACCCAGGAGGTCGTCGTCGAGCAGACCAAGGTGGCCGAGCTCGAGGCCGAGCGCGAGGAGCAGCGCCTGCAGGCGACGGTGCGCAAGCCGGCCGACGCCAAGGCCTACGAGACGGTGACCCTGGCCAAGGCCGACCGCGACTCGCGCATCGCCCAGGCGGAGGCCCAGGCCCAGGAGGTGCAGCTGCAGGCCGCGGCCAACGCCGACAAGGTCAAGGTCGAAGCCGCGGCCCAGGCCGAGCAGGTCAAGCTGGCCGCAGGCGCCGAAGCCGAGCACGTGAAGTTGCATTCGGGCGCCCAGGCCGATGCCACCCGGGCGGTGGGCCAGGCCGAGGCCGACGCCACCCAGGCCAAGGGCAAGGCCGAGGGCGAGGCCGTGCGGGCCAAGGGCATGGCCGAGGCCGAGGCCATCAAGGCCCGGGCCGACGCCCTGGCCGAGAACCAGGACGCGGTCATAGGCCAGCAGCTGGCCGAGAACTGGTCGTCGATCGTGGAGGCAGCCGCCAAGCCGTTCGGCGACATCGACCAGATGATCGTGCTCAACGGCGCCACCGGCCTGAGCGACGCCCTGGCCCAGGCCCTCAGCCAGGGGGTGGCCGGAATGCAGCTGGCCCGCACCATGCTGCGGGGCGGACTGACCGGCGACGGCGAATCCAGCAACGGCAACGGCAACGGCAACGGCCACACCCCGGCTCGCAAGGTGGAGTCGGGTCCCTCCGAACCGCCGGCCGTGACGTCGTCGTCCGAGACCTGATCGCGGGTACGCCAACCGTTCGGGGCGCCCTACCCGCGGCGGGCGCACCGCTACGGTGGGCGACGTGAGTCGGCGATCGCGCCCCACCGGTGAACTGCGCCGGGGCTACCGCCACCCGATCCGCAAGGACCGGGTCCTGTGGTTCGCCCTGGGTCTGACCGCGGTCTTCGTGGTGATCGAGCTCGCCCTGGCCAGCCCGTCCACGCCGCTGGGCTGGCTCGCCTTCGGGTTGCTGGCCGCCGCCCTGGCCTTCCTCGTCATCACCCTGACCGGGATCTTCGCCGGGACCATCCGAGGCTTCGTCGACGGCTGGCGAGCCCGGGACCGCGAGGTCGAGGAGGCGACGACCAGGGCCACGCGACGCCAGGCCTCCCCCGACGACGCTCCGGACACGCCAGCCGACGAGGACCGGGCCCCGAGCTCGAGCGGTGGGGTGCCGCCCCTGCCGCGCCCCGAGGTGCCCGAGTCGGTGAAGAACCTGGCCGCCACGGCGCAGGCCAAGGCGCCCAAGCAGGCCGACGTCGATCGCACCGCCCGAGCGCTGGGACGGGCTGCCGGAGCGGCCCGCCGCGCCTACCGCAAGGACGACTGACCCGTTCGCCACCCTCGCGGCGACCAGCCGCGCCTACCGCAAGGACGGGTCAGGCGTGCTGGGACGACACCGACACCACCTCGCCGGTCAGGTAGGACGAGTAGTCGCTGGCCAGGAACACGATGACGTTGGCGATCTCCCACGGCTCGGCGGCACGGCCGAAGGCCTCGCGGGTGGTGAGCTCGTCGAGCAGGTCGTCGGAGGTGACCTTGGCCAGGAACGGGTGCATGGCCAGGCTGGGGGCCACCGCGTTCACCCGCACGCCCGACGGGGCCGCCTCGATGGCGGTGCAGCGGGTGAGGGCCATGACCCCGGCCTTCGCCGCGGCGTAGTGGGCCTGTCCGGCCTGGGCCCGCCAGCCCAGCACCGAGGCGTTGTTCACGATCACCCCGGATCCCCGGGGCAACATGTGGCCCAGCGCGGCCCGCGTGGCCCGGAAGGTGCCGGTCAGGGTGACGTCGAGCACCAGGTTCCACTGCTCGTCGGTCATGTCCACCACCTCGGCCGTTCCGCCCAAACCGGCGTTGTTGACCACCACGTCGATGTGGCCCAGCTCCTCCACGGCGGTCGCGAACAGGCGGTCGATGTCGGCCTGCACGGTGACGTTGCAGGGCACGCCCAGCACCGGGCGACCGGCCAGCTCGGACAGCGACGCCGCCGCCTCTTCCAGCCGGCGCTCGTGGGCGTCGCTGACCACCACCGTGGCGCCCTCCTCGATGCAGCGCCGGGCGACGGCCGAGCCGATCCCGGTGCCAGCCGCGGCGGTCACCACCACGGTGCGCCCTTCGAGCAGGCGGTGGCCCTCGACGTACGGTGGAACGCTCACACTGGGCTCCTCGGTTCGGCGGGCAGCCCCAGGGCTCGCTCGCCGATGATGTTGCGCTGGATCTGGTCCGATCCGCCGTAGATGGTGTCGGCCCGGGTGTAGAGGAACAGGCGCTGGGCGGTCGACAGCTCGTAGGGCAGGCCGTCGGCCACCAGGCCATCCGGTCCGAGGGCGTCGAGGAACAGCTCGCCCAGGTCGCGGTGGAACCGGGCCCAGTAGAGCTTGGCGATGTAGGAGGCCCCGCTGAGCTCGGGTTGGTCGGCGTGGGTGAGCATGCGCAGGCTGTTCCAGCGCATGATCTCGAGCCGGCTCCAGGCCGAGGCCAGGCGCTGGCGGAACACGGGGTCGGCACTGCGTCCCCGGGCCCGGGCCAGCTCGGAGATCTCCCGCAGCTCGCGCTCGAAGCCGAACTGCTGGCCCAGGGTGGACGCCCCCCGCTCGAACGAGAGCAGGCCCATGGCCACCTTCCAACCGGCGTTGACCTCCCCCACCACCAGATCGGCCGGGGTGCGGGCGCCGGCGAAGAAGACCTCGTTGAACTCAGAGGTGCCGGTGAGCTGGACGATGGGGCGGATCTCGATGCCGGGCGCGTCCATGCGGATGAGCAGGAAGGAGATGCCCTTGTGCTTGGGGGCGTCGCGATCGGTGCGGGCCAGCACGAAGCACCAGTCGCTCCAGTGGGCCAGCGACGTCCACACCTTCTGCCCGTCGATCACCCACTCGTCGTCGCCGTCCGACCCGGTCTCGAGCACGGCTCGGGTGGCCACGTTGGCCAGGTCGGAGCCGGCGTCGGGCTCGGAGTAGCCCTGGCACCACAGCTCCTGGCCCAGGCGGATGGCGGGCAGGAACCGCTCCTGCTGGGCGGGCGACCCGAAGTGGATGAGGGTGGGGCCGATCAGGCCCTCGCCGATGTGGCCCAACCGGCCGGGACCGCCGGCCCGGGCGTACTCCTCGAAGTAGATGACCTGCTGGTTGAGGGGCAGTCCGCGGCCGCCGAACCGCTCGGGCCAGCCCACACACGTCCAGCCGTCGGTCCCGAGGCGGCGCTCCCAGGCCAGTCGCTCGTCGAAGAAGGCGTGCTCGTCGCCGGGGCCGCCCCGACCCCGGATGATGTCGAACTCCCCGTGGAGCAGCTCGTCGAGGTAGGCCCGGACCTCCTTGCGGAAGGCGTCCTCCTCGGGGCTGAAGCGCAGGTCCATGGCGGCGACGAGCCTACTTCAGGCCGCTCTGATGATCTGACGCCTCGTCAGGAACGCCCGCTACTACACCAGGTAGCGGCTCAACGACTCGATGACGCAGGCGGGCTTGTCCGACCCCTCCAGCTCGATGGTCACCAGCATGGTGGTCTGCACGCCACCGGGGACGTCCTCGGCCGAGGCCAGCTCGACGTGGGCCCGGAGGCGCGACCCCGAGGGCACCGGCGCCGGGAAGCGCACCTTGCCCAGCCCGTAGTTGATGCCCAGGTCGAACCCGCGCACCTCCACCACCTCGGGCAGCAGGGCGTTGGACAGCGACAGGGTCAGGTAGCCGTGGGCGATGGTCGTCCCGAACGGCCCGGCCGCCGCCCGCTGGGGATCGACGTGGATCCACTGGTGGTCGCCGGTGGCATCCGCGAACTGGTCGATGCGGGCCTGGGACACCTCGAGCCAGTCGCTGGTCCCCAGGGAGCGCCCGACCGCGGCGCGCACCTCTTCGATCCCGTCGAGCACGGTTTGAGCCATGCCAGGATGATGCCATGACCGATGCCGACACCCTGGCCCTTGCCGATCGCTACTTCGGCGCCATCGAGGCCGGCGATCTCGAGGCCGTCTCGGCCTGCTGCACCGACGACGTCGAGGTGTGGGCCAACTACGACGACCGGACGCTGGACAAGGCCAGGTCGCTGCGAACGGTGGGCTGGTTGTGCTCCAAGCTGGCCGACCGCCGCTACGACGTGCGTCGGCGGGAGCTGCTCCCCGACGGCTTCCTGCAGGAGCACCGCCTGTGCGGCACCACGCCCGACGGCACCGAGGTGGCCGTCCCGTGCTGCATGGTGGCCCGGGTGACCGACGGCCGGATCTCACGCCTGCACGAGTACCTCGACCCGTCCTGGGCCGCGGCGCTCTCGGGCTGAGAGGTGCTGGCCGAGACGGTGACCGAGGCAGCCCGGCGCTTCGGCGACCGGCCCGCCTTCGCCACCCCGGGCCTCGACGGCGCGCCCGGCTGGACCCTCGGCTTCCGCCAACTCGACCAGCTCAGCGACGAGACGGCTGTCGGTCTGGCCCGTCTCGGGGTCGCCCAGGGCTCGGTGGTGGCCCTGGCCCTGCCGTCGGCCCCCGACTACGTGGTGGCCTACGCCGCCGCGGCCAAGCTCGGCGCGGTCACGGTGGGGCTCAACCCCCGCGCCACCGATCACGAGCGGGCGGCCATGGTCGAGGTGGCCGACCCGGCGCTCGTCCTGGCCAGCCCGGCGCTGGTCGGCGGCCTGCCCGGCGACCGCCACGTCGAGCTGTGCCCGCCGGCCACCGGGGCCGATCGCCTGCTGGCCGAGCTGCGGCAGGGGGCGTCCGGGCGGACCCCGCCGGCCCTGCCGCCCGACCCCGGCCGGCCGGTGGCCATCGTGTTGACCTCGGGCACCACCGGCGTCCCCAAGGGCGCGGTCTTCGGCGGGGCCGAGCTGGCCGCGGTGTGCCAGGCCGACACGGGTGGTCGTTGGGGCGGCGGAGCGGCCATGTTGTCGGGCACCCAGCTGGCCCACATCGGCTTCATGACCAAGCTGCCCTGGTACCTGCGCACGGCCAGCACGGTGCACCTGGTCGACCGCTGGCGGGCCCACGACGTCCTGCGGCTCATCGCCCACGAGCACATGCCCAGCATCGGAGGCGTCGCCCCCCAGCTCGCGCTGCTGCTGCGCGAGCCCGACTTCGACGCCTTCGACCTGTCCGCGGTCAAGACCATCGTGATGGGCGGCGCCCTGTCGCCCCCCGCCCTCGTGCGCGAGGCGCGCCGTCGCATCGACGCCGCCTACTCCATCCGCTACTCCTCCACCGAGTCCGGCGGGATCGGCACGGCCACCGCCTTCGATGCGGACGACGACGAGGCCCTGTTCACCGTGGGCCGACCCCGCCCCGGCGTCGAGGTGGAGATCCGTGACCCCGACGATCGGCCGGTGGCGCCGGGCGAGGTGGGAGAGATCTGCCTGCGCTCGGCCACCCAGCTGCGGTCCTACTGGCGCGATCCGATCGCCACCGCCGCCACGGTGCGCCACGGCTGGGTGCACTCGGGCGACCTGGGACGCATCGACGAAACCGGTTGCCTGCGCCTGGCCGGTCGGGCCAAGGAGATGTTCGTGCGGGGCGGCTACAACGTGTACCCGCTCGAGGTCGAGGCCGTGCTGGCCTCTCACCCCGACGTGCGCGAGGTGGCCGTGGTGCCCCGGCCCGACCCGGTCATGGGCGAGATCGGTGTGGCCGTGGTCGTCCCCCGTGACCCCGGCCAGCCCGTGTCGCTCGACGAGCTGCGCCGCTACGGCGCTGACCGCCTGTCGCACCACAAGCTGCCCGAGGCCCTGCGCCTGGTCGACGCGCTGCCCCTGACGCCCATGCAGAAGGTGGACCGACGCCAGCTGGCCGATGGCGAGGCGTCACCCGGCGACGAGCTCTAACCCTCCCTCCTGAAATTGGTGCAGAGGCATGCCTCTGGGGCTCTGGGGCACACACCTGCACCAATTTGGGGATGATCAGGCGGCGTCGGCCTCGTAGTGCGCGCGCAGGGCCGCCATCTCGGTGAAGACCTTGGCCACGTCGAGCGGCGCGTCCCACGCCCCGCCTTCCAACTCGCGGTAGGCCCGGTCGATCTGGAAGGCCAGGCGCTCGGGCTCGGTCCACAGGCCGTAGGGACCCAGGTCGATGCGTCGGGCCGCCTCCAGCGTGGACCGGCCGGCCTCGAAGCTGGCGCGGGCCTCGTCCTGGACGTAGACGAGGTACTCGCGCAGGTCGGCCAGCCCGTCGACGCCGCACACCGGGCCATGGCCCGGCACCACCGTGGCCGGTTCCAGGGCCTCGACGCGCTCCAACGCCGCGATCCAGTTGGCGAAGGTGCCCTGCCAGCCGATCGGGGTGCAGCGCTGGAACAGGATGTCACCGGTGAACACCACGCCCTCGGTGGGCAGGTGCACCACCACGTCGCCCGGCGTGTGGGCCGGACCCACGTAGAGCAGGCGCACGTCGAGACCGTCGAGATCGAGTTGCGTGTCGTCGTCGATCAGGGTGGTGGGCGGCGTCAGCACGATGTCGTGGAAGTCGTAGTCGGCCAGGGCGGCCACCAGGGCAGCGAAGGCCGGCGGCACCTCGTCGGCCTCGGACAGGCTCACGAAGAGCTCGGGTGACGCCTCGCGGTCGAAGTACTCGGCGCACAGGCGATGGCCGATGATCTCGGTGCCCAGCTCGGCGAACAGCTGGTTGCCCCAGCAGTGGTCCCCGTTGTGGTGGGTGTTGACCAGCCGGCGGGGCGGCCCGGCGTTCACCGTGGCGTAGAGGTCGATGAGGCGTCGGGTGCGGGGCAGGTCGTAGAGGGTGTCCACCACCATGCCGCCGCCGTGGTCGATGAACCCCGAGTTGGAGGCCCCCAAGCCGGTGTCGGGCTGGAGGCAGGCATACACGCCGGCGCCGATCTGGGACAGGTCCATCGCCGTGAACCTACTCAGGCCGAGCGCGGGCTGCCGCGCTGGCGACCCTTGGGACCCGCGCGGATCGGCACGGGGGCTGCACGAGAGGCTTCGTCGGATCGTCGGTGCGCTGCGGTCGGACACCGCCCGACCTCATGGGTCGGTGCGCCCATCGGCGCACCTCCATGCGCCTTCTGGCGACGGATCCCGAAGGACACGCGTCGCACATCGTCGCCAGAGCGAGAGGGGCGGCTACGGTCGGCCCATGGATCTCGGACTGCGTGGTCGGCGCGCCGCGGTGGCGGGCGCGTCGAGCGGATTGGGTAGGGCCACGGCCAGGGCGCTGGCCGCCGAGGGCGTCCAGGTGGCCATCTGCGGCCGCGACGCCGGCCGGATCCAGGCCGCGGCCGGCGAGCTGACCGCCGAGCTCGACCTGGGCGCCGACGTGGTGGTGGGTCTGGTGGCGGACGTGTCAACCGGGGCCGGTGCCACCGCCTTCGTGACCGAGGCCGAGGCCGCCATCGGTCCCCTCGACATCCTGGTCACCAACGCCGGAGGTCCCCCACCGGGCAACTTCGCCTCCACCGACCTGGAGGCCTACGGCCCCGCCCTGGAGCTCAACCTGCTCTCCGTGGTGGCCATGTGCCGCGCCGCGGTCCCCTCCATGGTCGAGCGGGGCTGGGGTCGGGTGGTGGCCATCACGTCCATCTCGGTGCGCCAGCCCATCGAGGGGCTCATCCTGTCGAACACCGCCCGGGCCGGGGCCACGGGGTTCCTCAAGACCCTGGCCCTCGAGGTGGCCCCAGCTGGGGTCACCGTCAACTCCGTCCAGCCCGGATCCCACGACACCGACCGGCTCCGCTCGCTCTACGGTGGCGATCTGAGCGGGGCGGCGGCCGCCACCCCGACCCGCCACCTGGGGCGACCGGACGACTTCGGCGCGGTGGCCGCGTTCCTGTGCAGCGACCAGGCCCGCTTCATCACCGGGGCGGCCGTGCCCGTCGACGGCGGCGCCTACCGGGCCTTGCTCTGACCATCGATCCCCGCTCTCGAGGAGCTCCGCCATGATCCGCCACGTCGTGCTGTTCCGCTTCACCCCCGAGTCGACCACCGAGTCGCGCCAGGACATGCTGGCCGCGCTGCGGGCGTTGCCCGAGCGGCTGCCCGAGATCCACAGCTACCAGGCCGAGCTCGATCTCTCCCTGCGCGATGGCAGCTGGGACGCCACGGTGGTGGCCGACTTCGACGACGTCGACGGCTGGCGCACCTACGTGCAGGACCCCGAGCACCAGCGCATCATCGCCGAGCTGATCCAGCCCATCACCGCCGAGCGGGCCTCCACCCAGATCGAGGTCTGAACCTGGACGCGCCTTCGGCCCCGCGACGAGGCGCAGAGCCGTGGCTTCGCACCGAACCACGCCGGTCCTAGAGCTGGTCGAAGGCGCGGTCCAGGTGCTCGCCCACCCCGTGAGCTGCGGCCGCCCCGTCCACCCACCGCCCTGTGATCCCGCGATCCGGGCCGCGCTCCCAGCCCGCGGCCAGCCCCACCACCCGGCCTTCCCGCCGGGCCGTCACCACGTGGGGCCGCGCGCCGACGGGCAGCTCGTCGGCTTCCGGCCTGGCCGCGTCCACCACCTCGGCCAGGGCCTCGGGGTCGACGAGCTGGCTGGGCGTGAGCTCGAGCTCCAGACCGCCGCGGCCCACGACGTGGCGCGGGGCCAGGACCACGTCGGCCACCGGCACCCATCGGCGGGAGCCACCCGCGTGCTGGTGCTCGAGCAGGTGCAGGCGGTCGACGTGGACCGGCTCGGCCTGCCAGCCGCCTGACGCGGCCACCACCGACGCCAACCGTGCGGGGTCGATCCCCTGGGTCAGGGTCACGTGGGGCACGAAGTCGTGGTCCGGTGGTCGGTCCAGGGGTCGCCGGCTGACCCGGCGCTGGAGGTCGGCCAGGGCGGCCTCGGCTGGGTCCGAACCGCGGACCTCCAGGTAGGCGACGTGCTCGTCTCCGGGGAACACCGCCACCGGACCGAGGGTGAGGTCGAGGGGCCGTGCCTGGCCCGCCGCCGCCCGCAAGCAGGCCAGCGCGGCGGGGAGGTCGTCCTCGCGCACGTTGACGGGCGCCACCAGGGTGATGTGGGGGGCGACCCGGTCGAGTGCAGGGTCGCCGAACGCCAGGCGCAAACCGTCCACCCGATCAGCCGTCGGTGGGGGGACGAGCAGCACCACTCCGAGGCGACGACGGGGCATGCCACGACGCTAGAGCGCGCATGGGCCAGCATGGACCGATGGCCGAGAAGGTGCAGATGCAGATGGACGTTGACGTCGATCGGTTCCGGGTGCGCCCGGGCCACGCCGTGACCCTGGCCGAGGCGCCCACCCGGGCCCCGGACGACAGCCCGGACAAGGACGAGGCCAAGGTCCGCACCGACGAGCTGGCCGTGCAGCTGCTCGACCTGCAACAGGTGCTCTACGCCGGTGCGGCCCACAAGCTGCTGGTGGTGCTCCAGGGCATGGACACCTCGGGCAAGGACGGCACCATCAAGCAGGTGTTCAAGATGGTGAACCCGCTGGGGGTGCGGGTGGCCAACTTCAAGCGCCCCAACGACGTGGAGCGCGCCCACGACTACCTGTGGCGGGTG
Organism: uncultured Microthrixaceae bacterium; assembly: GCA_963785815.1. GTDB lineage: Bacteria > Actinomycetota > Acidimicrobiia > Acidimicrobiales > Acidimicrobilacustridaceae > UBA4742. Next base: position 440,451 of record CAWAWN010000003.1, on the reverse strand, counting down.
CACCACAACGCCCCGCCGTCGGGCGCCATCAGCATCTTCAACCGCAGCCACTACGAGGACGTGCTGGTCGTTCGCGTCCACGGGCTGGTGCGCGAGGAGGTGTGGCGCCGCCGCTACGGCCACATCCGCGACTGGGAGCGGATGCTGGCCGACGAGGACACCGTGATCCGCAAGTTCTTCCTGCACATCTCACGCGACGAGCAGCGCGCCCGCCTGCAGGAACGGCTCGACAACCCGACCAAGCACTGGAAGTTCGAGCACGGCGACATCGAGGAGCGCCGCTACTGGGACGCCTACACCGCGGCCTACGAGGACGCCCTGGCCGAGACCTCGACCGAGTCTGCGCCCTGGTACGTCGTGCCGTCGGATCAGAAGTGGTTCCGCAACATGATCGTCTCCACCGTGCTGGTGGAGACGCTGCGCTCGCTCGACCTCACCTATCCCGAGCCGGCGGACGGCCTGGACCAGATCCGGCTCGACTGACCGCCGGGATCAGATCGGGACAGGCGGCCGCAAGGCGGCGGTGCTCGTCGAAACTGGACGTCGAAATGCGCGAAATCGCTCAGGCAAAGATGCCCGGTTTGCGAGTGGAGCGTGGGGTCAGGCGGCGGAGGCGGCGGCCAGTCGGGCGTTGGCCCGGGCCAGCGCGGCCGCGGGCTCCGAGCCCTTGGCCTCGTCGCCGGGCGGCAGAGCGGCCTCGGCCCGTTCGCGGGCGGACTGGGCGCGGCCCACGTCGATCTGGCTGGCCAGCTCGGCCAGGTCCGACAGGATCTTCACCTCGTTGTTGTTGACCGAGATGAAGCCGCCGTGCACGGCCACCCGCTCGGTGGCGCCGTCGGCGGTCACGATGTCGAGCGGCCAGGTGTCGAGCGCCCCGATGAACGGGGCGTGATCGGTCAGGAAGGCGATGTCGCCCCCGCCGATGGTGCGGGCCACCACCATGCTGGCGTCGGCGGACAGCAGGATGCGCTCGGGCGAGACCAGCTCGACGTGCAGCGTCATGCGCTCTTCTCGAGCTCGCGGGCCTTGGCCCGAGCCGAGTCGGCGTCGCCCACGTTCAGGAACGCCTGCTCGGGCAGGTCGTCCAGGTCGCCGTTGACCAGCTGGGCGAAGGACTCGACGGTGGTCTCGGTGTCGACCCAGATGCCGTCCATGCCGGTGAACACCTTGCCCACGAAGAAGGGCTGGGACAGGAACCGCTGCACCTTGCGGGCCCGGTTCACGGTGATGCGGTCCTCTTCGGAGAGCTCGTCGAGACCCAGGATGGCGATGATGTCCTGGAGCTCCTTGTAGCGCTGGAGGACCTCCTGCACCTGGCGGGCCACGTCGTAGTGGCGCTGGCCCACGATCTCGGGGGCCAGGATGGACGAGGTCGACGACAGCGGGTTCACCGCCGGGTAGATGCCCAGCGAGGCGATCTGGCGGTCGAGCTCGGTGGTGGCGTCGAGGTGGGTGAAGGTGGTGAACGGCGCCGGGTCGGTGTAGTCGTCGGCGGGCACGTACACGGCCTGCAGCGAGGTGATGGAGCGGCCGCGGGTCGAGGTGATGCGCTCCTGCAGCTCGCCCATCTCGTCGGCCAGGGTGGGCTGGTAGCCCACGGCCGAGGGCATGCGGCCGAGCAGGGTGGACACCTCGGAGCCGGCCTGCACGAAGCGGAAGATGTTGTCCACGAACAGCAGCACGTCCTGGCCCTGCACGTCGCGGAAGTACTCGGCCATGGTCAACGCCGACAGCGCCACCCGAAGGCGCACGCCCGGAGGCTCGTCCATCTGGCCGAACACCAGGGCGGCCTTCTCGATCACGCCCGACTCCTGCATCTCGATCAGCAGGTCGGTGCCCTCACGGGTGCGCTCCCCCACGCCGGCGAACACCGACACACCGCCGTGCTGGGAGGCCACCCGGTTGATCATCTCCTGGATCAGCACCGTCTTGCCCACACCGGCGCCGCCGAACAGGCCGATCTTGCCGCCGGCCAGGTAGGGGGTGAGCAGGTCGATGACCTTGATGCCGGTCGGGAAGACCTGGGCCTTGGGCTCCAGCGAGTCGAAGGCCGGCGCCTCACGGTGGATGTCCCACCGCTCGGTGATGCGGTCGAGCACCTCCTGGCCGCCCATGAGCGGCTCGCCGATCACGTTCCACACGTTGCCCAGGGTCACGTCGCCCACCGGGACGCTGATGCCGCGGCCGGTGTTGACCACCGGTGCCCCCCGGGTGAGCCCGTCGGTGGGCTTGAGCGAGACGACCCGCACCCGGTTGTCGCCGATCTGCTGGGCCACCTCACCGGTGACCAGCGTGTCGACGCCCTCCAGCTTGATCGTCATCTGCACGGCGGTGTTGATCTCGGGCAGGGACCCGCGGGGGAACTCCACGTCGACCACCGGGCCGGCGATGGCCACCACCCGGCCGTCCTTGAGGTGGGCGGTGGTGTCGGTGCTGGGGGTGTCGGTGACGGTCATGCGGGTCTCCTGGTGGGGACGATCGAGGGGTCGGCGCCGGCGAAGCGGGCGCGCCCGCCCTCAGGCGAGCGGGTCGTGGTGGGCGGGGCTGTGATCGGTGGGATCGAGGTGCTGGGCGAAGAGGTGCTCGGCGCCGACCCGCTCCAACAGGAGCTGGTCACCGCCCTTGCGGTCGCCCTTGAGCGCCTCGGCGCCACCGACGATCTCCATGATCTCGGTGGTGATGGCGTCCTGGCGGGCCCGGTTCATGATTCGGCTGAGCGTGGTCTTGAGCTCTTCGGCGTTGTCGGTGGCGGCCTTCATGGCCCGCTGCTTGGCTGCGTACTCCGACGCCGAGGCGTCGAGCAGGGCCGAGAAGATGCGGCTGGTGACGTAGCGCGGCAGCAGCTCACCCAGGATGGCCGTGGGCGACGGCTCGTACTCGAGGTCGGCGGTGGGTCCGGTGGCGGCCTGGCCGGGGTCGACCGAGCCGTCGTCCATCTCCACCGGCAGGATGCGACGGGTGACGGCCTCCTGGGTGCCGGCGCTCACGAAGCGCCAGTAGGAGATGTCGGCCGACAGCAGCTCGCCGGCGGCGTAGCGCCCGATGATGGACTGACCGATCTCGCGGGCCTGCTCGTAGGTGGGCTGGTCGGTCACGCCCAGGAAGGCGTCGTCGATGCGGTAGTTGCGGAACTTGAAGTAGGTCTGGGCCTTCTTGCCCCCCACGACCAGGGCGTAGCGGTGACCCTCGGCCTCGATGGCCTTGAGCTGGCGCTCGGCCATGCGCATCATCGTGGAGTTGTAGGCACCGCACAGGCCGCGGTCCGACGTGATGCAGATCACGGCCCGGGCCTGCGCCTCGGGGTGGTCCCGCAACAGCGGGTGGTCCTTGGCCGCGCCGGCCCGGGACAGTTGGGCGATGACCGCGGTGATCTCGTCGGAGTAGGGCCGCGCCGCCGCCGCCCGCTCCTGGGCCTTGACCACCCGCGTGGCGGCGATCAGCTCCATGGCGCGCGTGATCTTCTTCGTCGAGTCGACGCTCTTGATCCGTCGGCGGAGGATCCGCTCCTGACCACCAGCCACGACTAGGCCTCTCCGGCCTCGTCGGCCTGCGCCGCGGCGGTGACCGCGTCGTCGATCTGGTCGGTCTCGGCCGAGGCGTCCGACAGGGTGGTCGGCGTCGCGTCGGATGGCGAGAACTCGTCCTTGAAGGCGGCCACGGCCTTGGCCAGGGCATCGTCGCCCGGCAGTGCCCCGCTGGTGCGAGTCGAGTCGAGCAGGTCGCCGTGGCGACTGCGCAGGTAGTCGAGCAGGTCGGACTCGAAGCGCTTGACGTCGCTCACCGGGATGTCGTCGAGGTAGCCACCGGTGCCGGCCAGGATGACCGCCACCTGCTCCTCCATGGGCATGGGCGAGTTCAGGTTCTGCTTGAGCAGCTCCACCAGGCGGTATCCGCGCTCGAGCTGGGCGGCCGACACCTTGTCGAGCTCGGAGCCGAACGTGGCGAACGCCTCGAGCTCGCGGAACTGGGCCAGGTCGAGCTTGAGCGTGCCCGACACGGCCTTCATGGCCTTGGTCTGGGCCGCGCCACCCACGCGGGACACCGAGATGCCCACGTCGACGGCGGGGCGCACGCCCGACTTGAACAGGTCGTCCTGCAGGTACACCTGGCCGTCGGTGATGGAGATCACGTTGGTCGGGATGTAGGCCGACACGTCACCGGCCTTGGTCTCGATGATGGGAAGGGCGGTCAGCGACCCGGCGCCGCGCTCGTCGGAGAGCTTGGCCGCCCGCTCGAGCAGCCGGCTGTGCAGGTAGAAGACGTCGCCCGGGTAGGCCTCGCGCCCCGGCGGGCGGCGCAGCAGCAGCGAGAGCTGGCGGTAGGCCTCGGCCTGCTTGGACAGGTCGTCGTAGACGATGAGGGCGTGCTCACCGTTGTCCATCCAGTGCTGGCCCATGGCGCAGCCGGCATAGGGAGCGAGGTACTTGAACGGAGCCGGGTCGGAGGCCGCGGCCACCACCACGACCGTGTAGTCCATGGCGCCGTGCTCGTTGAGGGTGTTCACCGTCTGGGCCACGGTGGCGGCCTTGAGCCCGATGGCGACGTAGATGCACTTCACGCCCTGACCCTTCTGGTTCAGGATCGTGTCGATGCACACGGTGGTCTTGCCCGTCTTGCGGTCGCCGATGATCAGCTGGCGCTGACCCCTCCCGATGGGGGTCATGGCGTCGATCGACTTGATGCCGGTCTGGAGGGGCTCGCCCACCGGCTGGCGGCCGGTGATGCCCGGGGCCTGGATCTCCATGCGGCGCAGCTCGGTGCCCACCAGCGCGCCCTTGCCGTCGATGGGCTCGCCCAGGGCGTTGACCACGCGGCCGAGCATGCCGTCGCCCACCGGCACCGACAGGATGCGACCGGTGGCCCGCACCGGCGCGCCCTCCTCGACCTCGGCGGCCGACTCGCTGTCGCCCAGGATCACGGCGCCGATCGACTCCTCGTCGAGGTTGAGGGCCAACCCCACGGTGCCGCCCTCGAACTCGAGCAGCTCGTTCACCGCCACGTCGGGCAGGCCGGACACGCGGGCGATGCCGTCTCCCACCTCGAGGACGCGGCCGACCTGGCGCAGCTCCACGTCGGGGTGGAAGTCGGCCAGGTTCTTCTGGAGGGCGGCGGTGATGTCGCTGGTGTTGATGGTGAGTTCAGCCATGTCTTCCGTCTCTTCGGGCTCTTCTTCGGGGGCGGGATCGTCGGGCGTGATCGGGTCGTCGGACATCCGGGGGATGCCCTAGATGGTCTCTCGGAGCTGGCTCAGCCGGTGGCGCACGGAGCCGTCGATGACCGTGTCGCCGATCTGGGCCACCACGCCGCCGAGCACGGTCGGGTCGATGATCACCTTGACCTCGACCGGCGACCCGGTGGCCTCGGACAGGGCGGCCTGCAGGCGGGTCCGCTGGTCGGCGGTGAGCTCGATGGCCGAGCGCACCTCGGCCACCGACCGCTTGTGGCGCGACGCGCTGGCCGCCACCAGGCGATCGACGATGGCGGGCAGCTCCCGCGCCCGACCCACGCCCACCAGCAGCGAGATGAGGGCCACCGTGACGTCGGAGGCCTTGCCCGAGAGCAGGTCCTCGACGATCTGCTGGCGCCGAGCGGCGGGCAGGTGCACGTCGCCCAGGGCGTCGCGCAGCTCGTCGGAGCCCTCGAGCACGCGGGCGAAGCGGAACAGCTCGTCGGCCACCTCGTCGAGCTTGTGCTCGTTGGCCGCGATCACCAACATGGCCTCGGCGTAGCCGGCGATGCGCTGGTCGGTTGTGCTGTCGTCGGCCACGAGCCGATCTCCTCAGGTGTCAGGCGGGTGTCGAAGACCCGGTCAGTCGGGTCGAAGATCCGGTCAGTTGGCCGAGCCGACCTGGTTGATGTAGCTCTCGATCAGCGCCACCTGGGTGTCGCGGTCGAGGTTGCGCTGGACGACGACCTCGGCGGCGCCGATGGCCAACGAGGCCACCTCGCCGGTCAGGTCGGCGATGGCCTGGGCCTTGGACGCCTCGACGTCGCGGGCCGCACGCTCGCGCATCTCGGCGATCTCGGCCTCGGCCCGGCGGGCCATGTCGGCCTTGAGCCCCTCGGCGGTGGCCCGGGCGTCCTCGATGATGCGGGTGGCCTCGGCCTTGGACTCGGACACCTGCCGCTGATAGGTGGCCAACGTCTCCTCGGCCTCCCGACGAGCCGAGTCGGCCTTGGCCAGGTCGTCGCTGATGCGCTGCGAGCGGCTCTCCATGCCGGTCTTGAGCGCGGGCAGCGCCCACTTCCACATGGCCAGCAGCAGGATCAGGAAGGCCAGGCCACCCCACACCAGGTCGGTGGTGTCGGGGATGATCGGGCTCTTGGCCGTGTAGCAGTCGGACACGTCGGAGCCGGCGTTGTAGGCCTCGATGATGCACTTCTGCTGCTCGGTCGACCCGGCCGGGACCGGGATGGGGTGAGCGGGTGCGGTGGCCGCCGAGGCGGCGGCCGACATGCCGACCAACGCCGCGCCGGTGAGGCCGATCGTCACGATCAGCATTCGGATGCGCATGGTGGCCCTAGCCCTTCAACAGGAAGGCGAGCACGAAGCCGAACAGGGCGAGGGCCTCGGTGAAGGCGATGCCCAGGAACATGGTCGTGCGCACCGGGCCGGAGGCCTCGGGCTGGCGAGCCATGGCCGTGATGGCGTTGCCCACCACGATGCCGATGCCGATGCCGGGGCCGATGGCGGCGCCGCCGTAGACGATGCCGGCACCGACGGTCTGCAAGCCCTTCTGCAGCTCGCCAGCGTTCTGTGCGGCGACGATGACGTCAAGCACGGGATTCTCCTTGATTGTTTCGGGATCGGTTGTTTCGGGATCTCGGGTCGGGCACCGCGTGGCTCAATGCTCGGGGTGCATGGCACCGCCGATGTACACGGCGGCGAGGATGGTGAAGATGAACGCCTGCAGGAACGACACCAGCACCTCGAACCCGGTCAGGGCGACGAGCAGGCCGAAGGGCAGGATGAAGAAGGGACGCAGGTAGACCGCGTCGGCGAAGAAGATCCCCGCCGACAGCACGGCGAAGGTGGCCAGCAGGAGGTGGCCGGCCAGCATGTTGGCGAAGAGCCGGACCGACAGCGACAGAGGCCGCACGAACAGGGTCGAGATGATCTCGATGGGGGTGATGAGGATGTAGAGGGGCCACGGGACGCCCGGCGGGAACGCCATCGACTTGAAGTAGCCGAACAGGCCCTGGCTCTTGATGCCCACGGCGTTGAACAGGACCCAGATCAGCAGGGCCAGCTCGACCGGGATGGCGATGTGGGCCGTCACCGGCATCTGGAACCCGGGGATGACCTCCCAGATGTTGAGCACGAGGATGAAGCTGAACAGGGTGATCAGGAAGGGCGTCCAGCCCAGGCCCTCCTCGCCCATGGTCTGGAGGATGACGCCGTCCTGGATGAAGTCGTAGGCCGCCTCGGCCAGGTTCTGGGCGCCCTTGGGCACCAGCGCCTTCTTGCGGCTGGCCACCACGTAGAAGGCGATGATGATGATGACCGAGATCAGGATCTGGAAGGTGACGCGGGTCGGAGCGAGCGGTCCGCTGCCGAAGAGCGTCTTCCAGTCGACGAGTCGGCTGACTGGCTCGAATTCGAGGCCGAGGATCACCGGTCAGGCTCCTTTGCGCGGCTTGAGGCCGGGATAGGCGAGGGACATGGAGACGTAGCGGGTCTCCCACATCAGCAGGCCGACGTGGGTGATCAGGATGGTGCCGAGCATGGGGGCCATCACGGCCCAGGAGGCGTGGCGGACGAGCATGATGGCGGCCACGATCAGGCACATGCGGACCAGGAAGCCACCCAGGGTGGCGGCCATCAGCATGGTGGGCGAGATGCGGGCGGCCCACGACAGCAGAGCCGCCGCGATCAGGAAGTTGCACAGCACCAGCACCAGGCCGTAGGCGCTGGACAGGGCCCCGTCGACCCCCCAGATCAACCCGCACACGAGCAGCAGCACCGGGGCCACGGGCAGGGCCCGGCGGATCATGTCGCGGGCGATGTCGAGCTCGGGGGCGCCTTCGACGAAGGACTGGTCGATCGGCTCGAACATCTGGGGCTCAAACATCGGAACCGCTCCGATCGGCGTCCAGGGCGGCGTCGAGCTCGGGGCTCACCCCGGTGGCGGTCGAGGCCGACGAGGTCGACGCCGTCGAGCCCACCGGTCGGCGGGACCACGGCGCGTCGGCGTCGTGGCGGGCCATCTCGGCTGAGTAGCGGGACACGAGCTTGTACATCATGTAGCCGAAGGTGAAGAGGCCGAAGATGAGGGCGAAGACCAGGTGGAGCCCGAGCCAGCGATCGAGCAGGTAGCCGAAGAAGGCCATGATGAGAGGGGTCGCCACGACCTCGAAGGCGGCCGCCAGGCCATCCCCGAACCCGTTGTTGACTTCGCGATACGCACGAAGGTCCACGGCGGAACCTCCTCTCGACCAGTGAGAACCCGGCGGGCCGGCGCAGGAACCGACCGCCCGATCGCCCCGAACAGGGCTTGTGAATCCATTCCCAATCTACGGTACGGGACGCGTTGACACAAATCCCAACCGCTCTCCCCCAGGCACGTCCCATGACGCGGCGAGACGTCGGGCCGCGGGCGAAGCGGCTGCAACCTACGCGCGGGGGGTCCGAAGCCGCAACTTTGACGACACAAAGATCGCGCCGAGGCCGGATCGCTCGGTGAGGGCGCGCCGAGACGACCGAGCGGCCTCAGTCCTGCTCGGCGAACACCTGGGCGTGGGTCTTGCCGTAGGGGTAGAACCCGTCGTGGTCGCCAGCGTCCCACTGCTCGCGCCGGCCGGGGGCCGACAGGTCCCAGTCGGGGCGGACCTTGGCCGTGATGGCTCGCAGGTCGAGGCGAAGCTCGTCGAGGGTGGGTCGCCCGAAGTACCAGTAGCCGTTGTAGATCGAGTGGATGACCAGCCCGGGCTCCAACACGAGGGTGTGGGGCACCATCGGGTCGTGGTGCGGGTCGGTGTACTCGGCGATGTCGAGGTCGCGCTGGACCTTGCGGCCGGGATCGGACAGGAACGGCCAGTGGGCCGCCATGCCCGAGCGGAACTCGTTGGTGTCGAGCAGGTTGTCGGTGCTGATGGTCACCAACTTGGCGTAGCCCACCTCGATCTCGCGGTACAGCTCCACCAGGCCCTCGTGCTGGCGACGATCCTTGGGGCAGTAGCCACCCCGGCTCAACACCACGACCATCGGATCGCCCCGCTGGATCTCGGAGAGCTTGCGGTGGGTGCCGGTGTGATCGGACAGCTCGTAGTCGGGGAACGTGGCCCCGGGAACCATGTCGGCGCGGATGGGAGAAGTCTACGAACGCTCCGCCGGAGCCGGACGCTCGGTGGGTTCCGGGTGCTCGAGGCCGGTGAGGGCCTCGTCGGCCGAGCGCTCGTGGGCGGCGCGCGCCGCGTCGTGCTCGGCCCGGCGGACCTCCCGCACCCCCGGGTGCAGCAGCGTGTAGAGCGCCAACCCGAGCGCGGCGATGCCGAACGGTGCCACCCCGTCGCCCTTGTGGGTGTAGGCCGGGTACAGGACCAGGCCCGACAGCAGCGCCGTCCACCCCCAGAGGATGAACACGCTGCGCCGGTGGCCGTGGCCCAGGCGCATGAGCCGGTGGTGGAGGTGGTCCTTGTCAGCGGTGGCCAGGCCGCTGCGCGTCCGGGTCCGGCGCAGGATGGCGAAGATGGTGTCGACGATGGGCACACCCAGGATCACCAGCGGGATGAACACCGGGGCGAAGAAGAAGAACGACTGCCCGCTCACCGGGGTGTCGGTGCGCCCGCCCACCACCATGGTGGAGGCGGCCATGAGCAGGCCGAGGAGCAGCGCGCCGCCGTCGCCCATGAAGATCTTGGCCGGGTGCACGTTGTGGGGCAGGAAGCCCAGGCACATGCCCAGCACCACCACGGCGATGAGCGGGCCGATGTTGCCGGGTTGCAGGGCCCCCTCGCGCCCCAGCTGCTGCGCGTAGAGGAAGAAGGCGGCGGCGGCGATGGCCACGATGCCGCCAGCCAGCCCATCGAGCCCGTCGATGATGTTGATGGCGTTGGTCATGCCCAGCACCCACATCACGCTCACCAGGTAGGCCCAGTTGGGGTCGAGGATGAAGGTGCTGACGAACGGGATGCGCAACGACAGGATGCTGATGCCCGACAGCACCAGGACGCTGGCGGCGAGCACGATCCCCGCCACCTTGGCCGGCGCCGAGACCTCGCGCAGGTCGTCGATGACCCCCACGCCCAGGATGAGCACGGCCGCGATGACCAGGCCCAGTGGCTCGGTGTTGTTGTCGAAGATCGACCCGAAGGCGTGCAGGCGCCAGGCCACGGCCATGCCGGCCAGGAAGCCGACCAGCATGCCCACGCCGCCGAGCAACGGCGTCGGGCGCTCGTGGACGCGGCGCTCGTCGGGGCTCACCACCGCGCCGATGCGCACCGCCAACCGCAGCACCAGGGGCATGGCCACGAAGGTGGTCACCATGACCACCACCAGCACGATGGCGTAGTCGGCCAGCGGCGGCATCAGCGCACCGGCGACATCAGCGGGACCGTGGCATCAGCGCGGTGGCCAGAGCAGGTCGGCCAACCGGGTGGTGAGGTCCTCCAGCTCGATGGCCGTCAGCTCGTAGACCCGAGCCCCCTGCCCGACCGGATCGGCCACGTCGTCGTCGGGGGACGCCCCCAGGTGGTCCAGCGGCCGCCGTCCCTTGTGCAGGCGGGCCATCCAGTCCTCGAGGGCGTCGCCCTCGGCGCGGGGGCCCTCGTCCTCCCCGCGGCGCACCAGCTCCTTGAGGGTGAACGACCGCGGGTAGCAGTCGGGCCAAAGCACGGCCGCCTCGCGCACGTGCTCGCGGGTCATGGCCACGATCAGGTCAGCGGAGTCGAGCATGGTGGGCGTCATGCGCCGGCTCAGGTGGCCGGAGATGTCGAGGCCCCGCTCGGCCATGGTGTCCACCGCCGTGTCGGTGGCCGGCTGGCCGTCGGACACCCGGCCGGCCGAGCTCACGGTGGCGTCGGCGCCCCGTTGGGCCACCGTGGCCCGCAACAGGGCTTCGGCCATGGGTGAGCGGCAGGTGTTGCCCGTGCAGAGGATCAGGATGTCGATCCGAGGAGTGTAGTGAGGCCCGCGTATCCCGCTAGGGTCGCCGCGCCCTGCTCCCCCGGAGCCACGCACCAGGAGACGACCATGCCCGACCCCCTCGACCCCCGCACCCCCGTCCTGATCGGGGTTGGCCAGCTCAGCCAGCGGGTGGACCGCGGGGCCGAGGTGCTCGAGCCGGTCGACCTGATGGTCGAGGCCCTGCGCCGGGCCGAGGCCGACAGCGGTGGGCGGGACGTGCTGGCCCGCGCCGATTCGATCCGGGTGTCGCGCCTGCTCTCGTGGCGCTACGGCGACCCGGGAGCGCTGGTGGGCGAGCGGGTGGGGGCCACCCCACGCCAGACCCTGTACACGGTCATGGGCGGCAACTACGTGCAGACCCTGGTGAACATGTCGGCCGCCGACATCGCGGCCGGCCGGGCCGACGTGGTGATCATCACCGGGGCCGAGGCCTGGCGGTCGCGGAACCAGGCCCGGGCCGAGGGACGGGCGCTGACCTGGACGACCCAGAGCGACGACACCACCCCGACGGTCTCGTTGGGCGACGACACGCCCCTCTCGTCGCCCTTCGAGGTCGAGCGCGGCGTGATGCTGCCGGTCACGGTCTACCCGATGTTCGAGGTGGCGTTGGGGGCCGCCGCCGGTCGTAGCCCCGACGAGCAGCGCCGCCAGGCGGCCCAGCTGTGGTCCGACTTCAGCCAGGTGGCGGCCACCAACCCCAACGCCTGGATCCAGCAGGCCAGCACGGCCGACGAGATCGCCACCCCCACGCCGGCCAACCGGATGATCTCGTACCCGTACACCAAGGTCATGAACTCCAACAACAACGTCGAGCAGGGGGCAGGTCTCATCCTGTCCTCCGTCGAGGCGGCGCGGTCGATGGGCGTCCCCACCGACCGGTGGGTGTTCCCGGTGGCGGGCACCGACGCGCACGACCACTGGTTCCTGTCCAACCGGTTCGACCTGTGCTCGTCGCCGGCCATGCGCCTGGCCGGCGCGCGGGCCCTCGAGCTGGCCGGGGTGGGCGTGGACGACCTGGCCTACATCGACCTCTACTCGTGCTTCCCCTCGGCCGTGCAGATCGCGGCCGCCGAGCTGGGCCTGGGCCTGGACCGGCCGCTGACGGTGACCGGCGGGATGAGCTTCGCCGGCGGCCCGTGGAACAACTACCCGAGCCATGCCATCGCCACCCTGGCCCAACGCCTGCGTGAGGACCCCGGGACCGTCGGGCTGTGCAGCGCCAACGGCGGCTACACCACCAAGCACGCTTTCGGCGTCTACACCACCACGCCCCCGGCGGCCGGATACCGAGGCGACGACGTGCAGGCCCAGGTCGACCAGACCCCGTCCCGCCCGGCCGCCGACGGCTACGAGGGCCCCGTCGAGGTCGAGAGCTACACGGTCGTCCACGCCCGCGACGGCGAGGCCGAACGTGCCCTCTACGCCCTGCTCACCCCCGACGGCGGTCGCACCTGGGGGTCGGGTCGTGACCCGTCCACCCTGGCCGAGCTGGAGTCGACCGAGTGCGTGGGCCGCCCGGCCCGGCTGTCGGGCGGCGGCGAGGTCGAGTTGCTGGCCTGAGTAGCTGACAGGCCCGACGGGCCCGCGCGGACAGAAGCGGGGGCGGCGGGGAAGACTTCGTCCGATCCTCGCTCCCATGCGGTCGGACACCGCCCGACCGCATGGGTCGGTGCGCCTGTCGGCGCACCTCCTCAGGCTCAGCTCGGGCGCAGGCGGGCGGCCAGGACCTCCATGACCCGGTCGTGTGCCTTGGGCATCTCCTCGAGCAGCTGCTTGAACGCCTTGGTGTCGAACGCGATCAGCTTCATCGGGGTGTCGGCCACCACGGTGGCGTTGCGGGGCTTGTGCTCGACCAGCGCCATCTCGCCCACCATCGAGCCGGGGCCCGAGGTGGCCACGTGCTCGCCCGAGACGTACACGCTGGCCTGGCCGTCGAGGATCACGAAGCACTCCTGGCCCACCCGACCCTGGTCGACGAGCACGGCGCCCGGCTCGGCCTCGACGTCGTCGGCCAGCTCGGCCACGCGCTGGAGCTCGTCGGGCGAGAACCCGTCGAAGAACGGCACCCCGGCCAGCTTCCCGACCCCGTCGACCGCCTTCTTCCTGTTCCCGAACATGAAGAGGACCTTACTTACTGGCCCTTCGGTCGGCGAGCCTCCCTGCGGGCGCTACGCCATCCGGGTCTCATCGCTCCAGGGGCTCCGCCCTGGCGGGCTGCGCCTTCCTCGACCTACCCGCCCGAGACCTAGGATGCGCGCCACAGCCACGATCGGGGGATCCATGAAGGCAGCCGTGATGCGGGGTGGGGCGCTGGTGGTGGACGAGGTGGCCGATCCGCGGCCGGGTGACGGGCAGCTGCTGGTGCGCACGCTCGCCTGTGGGATCTGTGGATCCGACCTGCACGCCCTGGCCCACGGCGACCAGCTCGTGGCCCTGTCCGACGAGGCGGCTCGAACCTCCGGCGACGGCATGCCGTCGCCCCAGATGATGGACCTGGCCCACGACGTGGTCATGGGCCACGAGTTCGCGGCCGAGGTGGTCGAGCTGGGACCCGATCTGGTGGGTGGCGGCGCCAACCACGGGGTGGGCGACGTCGTCGTCTCGTTGCCCGTCGCCTTCGGCGCCGACGGGCTGCACGCGGTCGGCTACTCGAACCAGTACCCCGGCGGCTACGGCGAGCTGATGGTGCTCAACGACCTGCTGTGCATGGACGTCCCCAACGCCCTGGAACCGTGGCGAGCGGCGCTCACCGAGCCGATGGCCGTGGGCCTGCACGCAGTGAACCGGTCACGGGTCGCGGCCGGGCAGGCCGCGGTCGTGCTCGGGGCCGGACCGGTCGGGCTGGCCGTCATCGCCGCCCTGGCCCGGGCCGGGGTCGAGCCCATCGTGGCCGCCGACTACTCCCCCATGCGCCGCGCCCTGGCCCTGACCATGGGCGCCCACGAATCGGTCGACCCGTCCGTCGAACCGGCCATCGACGCCTGGCGTCGGCTCGGCTCGCGGCTGCCCATGGTCGTGTTCGAGGCCGTCGGCGCGCCCGGCATGCTCGACGCGGCCATGGTCGACGCCCCGCGCAACTCCCAGATCCTGGTGGTGGGGGTGTGCATGCAGCCCGACACCGTCCGCCCCATGCTGGCCGTGGGCAAGGAGCTGAACCTCCAGTTCGTGCTGGGCTACGACCCGATGGAGTTCGCCGAGACGTTGCGGCGGATCGCCGAGGGCGAGCTGGACGTGTCCCCGCTGGTCACCGGACGGGTGCCCATCGAGGGCGTCCCGGGCGCCTTCGACGAGCTGGCCCACCCCGACGCCCACGCCAAGATCCTGGTCGAGCCCGGCTGATGTCCGACCGCCTCGGGGCGGACTTGCTAGCTTTTTGTTGCCGCGATTGCTGCAGTGGGTCCGTCGCCGTGCCGATCTAGGACGGAACCGTCCCGATCTCGACGTTTCGCACCCAACCGGTGGGAGTCTCACCCGATGGCCAAGAACCGATGCCCGTCCTGCGGAGCCACCCACAAGGAGCCGCCCGGCACCTGCCGCCTGTGCGGCTACGTGATGGACGGCACCGTCGAGACGCCCGCGGCCAGCGGGGTGCCGCGGGCCACCGCGCCCGTCAAGAAGCGGGGCATGGGCAGCTTGGCGCTGGTGGGCGTGCTCATCGTGCTGGTGCTGGCCATCGGAGCCCTGGCCCTGCACGTCGTCTCCGGCAGCAGCGCGGTCAACAAGGCCGTCGCCAAGATCGGCATCAAGGGCACGACCAACGGTTGGAAGACGGTGACCGATCCCGAGGGCGGCTTCACCGTGAGCCTGCCCCCCACCGCCGCCGCCACCTCGGTCGCCTTCGCCCCGGCCGACAACGGCCAGCTCACCGGCTGGCTGGCCACCGTGGGGCAGGCGCCCAGCATCGACACCCAGATCTACGTCCTCTACGGCAAGGTCCACGCCAACCCGGGTGAGACCGGCGAGGACACGGTGTCGCGGCTGGGTGACGCCAAGATGGCGGCCGACGGCGGCTTCATCGAGAGCCGCACCCAGACCAGCTTCCAGGGCTATCCGGCCATCGAGTTCAAGATCAACCGGATCACCTTCCAGGGCGGCAACGGCTACGAGAACGCCATGTTGTTCCTGAAGGGAGACGAGCTGTACGTGATCGAGACGCTGTCGATCTACCAGGGCGATCCCGCCGACAGCGAGTTCCAGGCCGTGCTCAACAGCCTGCACTTCACCACGACCTGACTCGGGTCCCCGCCGGGCTCAGCCACCGGGCTGCACCCGGGCCACCAGCGCCCGCGGTCGGCCGGTCAGGTCGTCGCGCACCTCGACGTCGACGTAGCCGACCTGGCGGGCGAGCCGGACCATGGCCGGGGCCTGCTGGGGCGCCAGCTCCAGCACCAGCGCACCGGGCCGGGCCAACCACCGAGGCGCCTGGCGCATCAGGTGCTCGAGGCACTCGGTGCCGACCGGGCCGGCCACCAGCGCCGAGCCGGGCTCCCATCGAGCCACCTCGTCGGGCAACGGATCGGCCTCGGCCACGTACGGCGGGTTGCTCACCACCAGATCGACGGCACCGGCCAGCTCGCGAGGCAACGCCTCGAACCACGAGCCCTGGACCAGGCGCACCGCCGCGCCTCGCATGCCCGAGGCGGCCAGGTTGGCCCGAGCCACGTCCAGCGCGTCCCCCGAGGCGTCGGTGGCCCAGATCTCGACCCGATCCCGCTCGGCGGCCACCGACAGCGCCACCGCCCCGGAGCCGGTGCCCAGGTCGACCACCCGCAGCGACCGCCGGGACGTCGCCGTCCCGGCTCGCAGCCGGTCCAGCTCGGCCAGCGCCTCGCCCACCACCACCTCGGTCTCGGGTCGCGGGATCGAGCACGCGCCGGTCGACCATCAGGTCCAGGGTGCGGAACCCCCAGCTGCCCAACACGTACTGCAGCGGCTCCCCGCCGATCCGTCGCTCGAGCATGTCGTCGAGGCGGGCCATGCCGCGCTGGGGGGCCGGGCGGTCCAGCGCCCGGGCGAGCTCGGCCGCCGCGCACCCCGACGCCTCCTCGACCAGGCGGCGGGCCTCCACCGCCGGGTTGGCGACCCCCGCCTGACCCAGACGGCGGTCGACGTCGGCCAGCAGCAGCCGCCAGGCCACCGTGGCGTCCGGCCCCGGCCCGCCGGAACCGGCTGGGTCGCCCACTCAGCCGGAACCCTGGTCGCTGAGCTGGCGGGCACGCTCGTCGGCCACCAGGGCGTCGACGATCTCGTCCAGCTCGCCCGCGAGCACCTTGTCGAGCTTGTACACGTCGAGGTTGATGCGGTGGTCGGTGACCCGGTTCTGCTTCACGTTGTAGGTGCGGATCTTCTCCGACCGCCCACCCCCACCCACCTGGCCGCGCCGGGCGTCGGACAGCTCGGCGCTCTGGCGGTCCTGCTCGAGCTTGAGCAGCCGGGCCCGCAGCACCTGCATCGCCTTGGCCCGGTTCTGGATCTGGCTCTTCTCGTCCTGCATGGCCACCACCGTGCCCGTGGGCAGGTGGGTGACGCGCACGGCGGAGTCGGTGGTGTTGACCGACTGACCGCCGGGGCCCGACGAGCGGTACACGTCGACCTCGAGGTCCTTGGGATCGATGTGGACGTCGACCTCCTCCGCCTCGGGCAGCACGGTCACCGTGGCCGAGGAGGTGTGCACCCGCCCCTGGGACTCGGTCACCGGCACCCGCTGCACCCGGTGGGGGCCGCCTTCGTGCTTGAGCTTGGTCCACACCCCGTCGCCCTTGACCAGGAAGGTGACGTCGCTGAGCCCACCCATGTCCGACGGGCTCGAGCTCAGCACGTCGACCTTCCAGCCCTGGCGGGCGGCGTAGGCCATGTACATCTCGAACAGGTCCCGGGCGAACAGGTTGGCCTCCTCGCCCCCCTCGGCGCCGCGGATCTCCACGATGACGTTCTTCTCGTCGTTGGGGTCGCGGGGCAACAGCAGGAGGCGGATCTCGCCCTCGAGCTGCTCGATGAGCGCCTCGAGCTCGTCCAGGTCGGCACGCAGGACCTCGCGGTCGGCGCTCGAAGCCTCGGCGTACAGCTCGCGGGCCACCTCGAGATCGCTGCGGGCGGCCCGCAGACGCCGGGTGCGCGACACGATGGCCTCCAGCTCGTGGTGGCGCCGGGCCACCTCGGCGTAGCGACCGGGATCGGCCAGGACGCTCGGGTCGGCCAGGCGCGCTTCGACCTGGTCGAACTCACGCTCCAGGTCGTCGAGTCGGTCGAACACCCCGAAAGGCTACCGGCGGGCCCCGCGGCGCCGGTCTCCCCGACATCTGTGCACCTTCTCCGCTCGGGTCGTAGGAAAGGCACACATCTCGGGAGGGGTTCGGCAGCCCGTCAGCGCCAGTCGTCGCTGACGGTGACCACCTCGGCCGGGTCGATCAGCCCGGCTGCCATCCGGCGGGTCGCCGGGTGGGCATCACGCTCGGGCACCACGAGCACCAGCCGGGCTCCGGGTGCGTGCGCCAGGCGCAGATCGGCGGCGGTGGGCACCAGGTCCAGATCGATGCCGACCGACGCCACCACCACCACCGTGCGGCCCTGGTCGTCGGAGCCCACGGCGGCCACCGGCACCGACTCCTTGACGCCACCCCGCGGCAGCACGCCGGGCACCGCGACCAACCTCGACGCACCCACCAGCCCGGGATCGGCCACCAGTCGGGATCGCAGCCAACGTGGCGCGCCGAGCCGGTTCAGGGGGTGAGCCGGGGCTCCGGCCTGGCGATGGGTGCGCACCGTGCCGACCACCGAGGACAGGGCGTCGAAGGGGTCCCGGTCGGCGTGCACGATGGCGAAGGCCTCACGGTCGTTGCGCCCGACCCCGACCTCGAGGCGCGCCGAGCCGCCGTCGTCCACCACCACCCGGGCCACCTCGAGCCCCAGCACCTCGCCGATGATCTCGCCGTGGTCGATGACCACGTCCGCGCCGGCGGCGTCGATCAGCTCCACCAGCGCCCGGGCCTCGGCACCCACGGGGGCGGATGCCCCGCTCGAGGGAGGGTCCGGCTCGACCGCCACCAGCTCGCCGCCGTCGACCAGCCAGACCGCGGGCGGCTCACGGAAGGCGGCCGCTCGACGGGCCAGCAGGCCGGCGTGGTCGTCCACCACCAGGTTCAGCGCCGTGCTCGGCACCTGCTGGGACTGGGCCCAGGCCAGGGCCGGCCCCAGGATGCGGTCGGGCCGCTCCTCGCCCAGCACCCAGGCCGTCCCGTGGTCGAGCACGTACGCGCCGCCGGGCAGGGTGCCCCGCTGCGCCGAGCTCGACACGCCGGTGGCCTGCCGGCCCGTCACCAGGGCAGTCAGCTTGGCGGCCCGCAGCGCGTCGCGCTGCTGGGGTGGCAGCGCCACCGATCAGGCGTCAGGCGGTCAGGCGTCAGCCGTGGTCTTTGGCTTGCGCTTGCCGTAGCGGCGCTCGAAGCGGTCGATGCGACCGCCGGAGTCCACCAGCTTCTGCTTGCCCGTGTAGAAGGGATGGCACTCGCTGCACAGCTCGGAGTGGAGCTCGGGCGAGGTCGAGCGTGTGGTGAACGTGTTGCCGCAGGAGCAGCGCACCGTGGCGGTCACGTACTCCGGATGGATGTCAGCCTTCATCGGGGCTCCAAGGATCCTGTGGGGGAATGTCCAGTCTAGGGGCTGGCCGGCGCCTTGCCGACCTCGGCCAGGAACTGCTCGTTGCTCTTGAACGACGCCAGGCGGTCGATGAGCATCTCCAGCCCCGCCCCGCTGCCCCGCTCGCTGAGCCCGGACAGCACCCGGCGCAGCTTCCAGACCATCTGGAGCTCCTTCGGGGTGAACAGCAGCTCCTCGTGGCGAGTCGACGAGGCGTCCACGTCGATGGCGGGGTAGATCCGGCGCTCGGCCAGGCGTCGGTCCAGGCGCAGCTCCATGTTGCCGGTGCCCTTGAACTCCTCGAAGATCACCTCGTCCATCTTCGAGCCGGTCTCGACCAGGGCCGTGGCCAGGATGGTGAGCGAGCCCCCCTCCTCGACGTTGCGGGCCGCCCCGAAGAACTTCTTGGGTGGGTAGAGGGCGCCGGTGTCGATGCCGCCGGACATGACCCGCCCCGTGGCCGGGGCGGCCAGGTTGTAGGCCCGGGCCAGGCGGGTGATGCCGTCGAGGATGATGACCACGTCGCGGCCCTCCTCGACCAGGCGCTTGGCCCGCTCGATGGTGAGCTCGGCCACCATGGTGTGCTCGTCGGCCGGCCGGTCGAAGGTGGACGCCGCCACCTCGCCCTTGACCCAGCGACGCATGTCGGTGACCTCCTCGGGGCGCTCGTCGACCAGCAGCACGATGAGGTGGACGTCGGGGTTGTTGAGCTCGATGGAGCGGGCGATCTGCTTCATGATCGTGGTCTTGCCCGCCTTCGGCGGCGACACGATGAGCCCGCGCTGGCCCTTGCCGATGGGCGACACCAGGTCGATGATCCGCGTGGTCATGTTGTGCGACTCACTGGGGACCTCGAGGCGCAGGCGATCGTCGGGGAACAGTGGGGTGAGGTCCTCGAAGCGCGGGCGCTGGCGGGCCACCTCGGGGTCGACGCCGTTGACCGCGTCGATGCGCAGCATGGCCGGGTTCTTCTCGTTGCGCCCGGCCGGACGGGCCGCGCCCGTCACCTGGTCGCCCTTGCGCAGCGCGAACTGGCGGACCTGCTTGACCGAGATGTACACGTCGTCCTTGCTGGGCAGGTAGCCGGCCAGCCGCAGGAAGCCGTAGCCCTCGTCGCGCAGGTCGAGCAGGCCGGCCACCTCGACGGGCTCGCCCTGGTAGGGCTGCTCGGCGTCGCCCTGCCCGTTGGGCACCCGGTCGCGGTCGTTGCGATCCCGGCCTCGACGGCGGCGACGGCGGTTGCCCGACTCACCCTCTGCACCCGGCCCGTTGGTCGGCGGCGCCGCGGGCGAGGCCTGCCCGTTGCCCTCCGGCGCCGGCCGCGCCTCGACGTCCGAGCTGGCCTCGTCCGGGGACGATCCGCTCGACGCATCGGGCTCCGCCGCCGGCTCGGCCGGCGCGTCGGTCCGCTCGACATCGGCCAGGGTCGGGTCGGGCGACGCCGGTGCGGGTTCGGTCGTCGTCGAGTCCGAAGGGTCGTCCGCCGACCCGGTCGACGAGTCGGCCGTGTTGGCGGCACCCCGACCCCGACGGGCACCGGCCCGCTCGGCGCCCCGGCGACGCCCGCCGCCGGACGTCTCGGCGGGCGACCCGTCCGACGACCCGGTCGCGCTGGAGTCATCGCCCGACGGGGCCGGCGTGGCCTCGGAGGCGGCCGGCGTCGGCGAGACACCGGCCAGCTCGAGGATCAGATCCACGATCTCGGCCTTTCGGGCCCGGGAGGTGGGTTTGCCTCCGAGCGCCACCGCGATGGTGTGCAGCTCGTCACGGTCCTTGCGCTCGAGCGCCGAGCGTTCGAGTTGCTGAGTGTCCGCGCTCACGGCGACCTCGTCTTCTGGGGGATCAGCAGCTATCAGGCTGGGGGGATGAGGGTGGGTCGGTGGCCTGCAGGTGGGCTCGACCCCGGATCGGCGTGGGGCCCAGGGGCGCTCACGACGTCAAGGAACGGTTGGGCGGGTCCGCCTCGCTGGCGGTCGTCCCCGCACCGGTCACACCCGAGACCGGCGGCCTCGGACAGGACAGGGAGCCGACGTGGAACCAGGTCGTGCGACCTGCCGCGCCCCCCGTCGACGAGGCCAGATGGTACCCGCCGCCGTCGGCGCCAGGCAACCCGGGGCCTCGGGCACGGGCCCTCCCAACCATCCAGTAGACATGACGGAATTCTGACCAATGGTCGGATCCGCACTGGTCCGGCCGGCATCGGAGGCACGCGTGAACGCAGGCGACACCGCTTGGATGCTCATCGCCACGGGGTTGGTGCTGTTCATGACCCCGGGGCTGGCCCTGTTCTACGGAGGCATGGTCCGCAGCCGCAACGTGCTGGGGATGCTCATGCAGAACGTGTTCTGCATGGGCCTGGTCAGCGTGCTGTGGGTGCTGGTCGGGTTCAGCATCGCCTTCGGTCGGGACGTGGGTGGCGGGTTCGTCGGCGGGTTCGGCCTCTCGGGCCTGCACTCGGTGGTGCAGCACGGCGTCCCGGGACTGGGCACCCTGACCATCCCGGTGCTGGTGTTCGTGGCCTACCAGATGATGTTCGCGGTCATCACGCCGGCGCTGATCACCGGGGCCACCGCCGACCGGTTGCGCTTCGGCAGCTGGGTCCTGTTCGTCGCCCTGTGGGCCGTCATCGTCTACTGCCCGGTCGCCCACTGGGTCTTCTCCCCTGCCGGCTGGCTGGCCCGTCGAGGGGTGCTCGACTTCGCCGGGGGCACGGTGGTCCACATCAACGCCGGGATCGCGGCCCTGGCCGTCGTGCTCGTGGTCGGGCGGCGCCGAGGATGGCCCGACGAGGCCATGCACCCCCACTCGTTGCCGCTCACCATGCTGGGCACCGGGATCCTCTGGTTCGGCTGGTTCGGGTTCAACGCCGGCTCGGCGCTCCACGCCAACGGGGTGGCCGCCCAGGCCCTGCTCAACACGCAGCTGGCCGCCGCCGCCGGGATGCTCGGGTGGTTGGTGGTGGAGCGCGTCCGCGACGGGGCTGCCACCACGCTGGGCGCGGCCTCCGGCGCGGTGGCCGGGCTGGTGGCCATCACACCCTGCGCCGGTTACGTCGACTCGTGGGCCGCCATCGTGGTCGGAGCCGTGGCCGGCGTGGTGTGCGTGCTGGCCATCGGCCTGAAGTACCGGTTCCGCTACGACGACGCCCTGGATGTGGTGGGCGTCCACCTGGTGGGCGGGATCCTGGGATCGCTGATGGTCGGGTTGTTCGCCAGCAAGGCGGTCAACCGGGCCGGCGCCGACGGGTTGCTCTACGGCGGCGGACTGCACCTGCTCGGCCTGCAGGCCATGGCGGTGGCCGTGACCCTGGCCTTCTCGTTCTGCCTGACCTTCGCCATCGCCTGGGGGATCCACCGCACGGTCGGGCTGCGGGTCGACGAGAACGACGAGCTCGAAGGGCTCGATTCCTCACAACACCGCGAGACCGCCTACGCCACCGGCGGCCTGGGCATCATGGAGAGGCTGCACAAGTGAAGCTCATGATCGCGATCATCAAGCCGTTCCGCCTCGACGAGGTGCTCAAGGCGCTCAAGGAGGCCGGCGTGACCGGTATGACCCTGAGCGAGGTCCAGGGCTTCGGGCGCCAACGGGGCCACACCGAGGTCTACCGCGGCAGCGAGTACGCCGTGGACCTGGTTCCCAAGATCCGCATCGAGCTGCTCTGCCACGACGAGGACGTGCCCCGCTACCGCCGGGCCATCTCCGAGTCGGCCCGCACCGGCAAGATCGGCGACGGCAAGCTGTGGGTCCAGGAGGTCGACCAGGTCGAACGCCTGCGCACCGGTGAGCTCGACGACGACGCGCTCTGATCTGCGTGCCCTCTGGTCGGCGAGCCTCCCGGCGGGCGGGCTTCGCCCATCCGTGTCTCATCGGGCCAGCGGCTCCAGCCTGGCGGGCGGCGCCTTCTTGGGCCCATCAGCCGGGCCCGGCTGAGCTCCCGGGCCCGGCTCGGCGGACGTGGGCCGCCGGGTCCTGGCGGTAGAACTCCCGGAGCACGTCGTAGAGGTCCGGGTAGGCGTGGGCCAGCTCCACCGGACGATCGAAGAAGACCTCGGTGGCCACCGCGAAGAACTCGCCCGGGTTCACCCCGGCGTAGTCGTCGAGCAGCGGATCGGCGTGGCCGCCACGGACCTGTTCGTACACCGCGGTGCACACCTCGATCCAGCGTTGCCGGGCGGCGGGCTCCAGGATCGGCGTGCCGTCGATCATGCCGTCGTCCATGTCCAGCTTGTGGGCGAACTCGTGGTACACGACGTTGTGCCCGCGCTCGGGGTGGCGGGCGCCGTCGCGGGCCGTGTCCCAGGCGATGAACACCGGGCCGTCGAAGCTGGCCTCGCCCAGGATGGGCACGTCGGCCTCGAGGACCACGCCCCGCGTCCCGCCGTACTGGCGCGGCCCGCGGCTGACCATGGTGGTGGGCTGCACCTCGATCCAGCGGACCCCACGGTAGGCGTCGTCGGGCAGGCCCAGCACCAGCAGGCAGGCCATGGCGCTGATGAGCACCTTGATCTCGTCGGACAACTCGAGCCCGCCGGAGGACTCCCACTTCTTGTCGACCAGGAAGACCCGGATGAGGTCCTCGAGCCGGCCGCGCTCGGCATCGTCGAGTAGGTTCCAGTGCACCAGCCGCCGGGCCAGCAGCCCACGCCAGGCGTCGGGGAACGGCTCGGCCAGCGCCCGGCGGCGCCGGGCCCCTCGGGTGAGCGCGATCACCGACCGATCAGACGCCCCATGAGCTCGTGGCCCGGCACGATGGGCGCGCCGGCCACCCCCACCTCGGTGAAGGTGCCGCCGGGGCCGTCCACCTTGGAATCGACCAGGAGGTAGGGAACCGGGTCGCTGGTGTGGGTCTTGAGCCGCAGCGGGGTGGCGTGGTCGGGCAGCATCAGCAGCCGCCAGGGCCCGAGCCGGTCGAGAGCCGGGGACAGGGCACCGAGCACGTCGCGGTCCCAGCTCTCCAGCGCCCGGATCTTCTCGTGCACGTCGCCGGCGTGGCCCGCCTCGTCGGTGGCCTCGATGTGGATGAGGAACAGATCGGCTCCGTCGGCCAGTGCGTCGAGGGCGCACTCGCGCTGGGCCGCGTAGTCGGTGTCGAACCCGGCGGTCATGCCGTCGACGTCGACCACCTCGATGTCGGTGAGCACCCCCAGGCCACGGACCAGGTCGACTGCGCTGTTCAAGGCCGCGTCCAGGCCGAAGCGGGACGCGAAGCTGGGCAGCCGCGGGCGCGAGCCCTGGCCCCACAGCCAGATCTGGTTGGCGGGCAGGTCGAACCGGGCCAGCACGGCGCGCGACGCGTCCATGAGCTGGCGCAGCGGCGCGGCGGCCGGACCGACCGGCTCCACCACGGGCTTGTCGGACAGGTCGTGAGGCGGCGCGCACTCGACGTCGGCCCAGGCCGCGGGCGCCACCAGGATGTGGCGGTACTCCACCCCGGGGTGGAAGGCGATGCCGTCACCGCCCAGCTCGGCGTCGAGGGCGGCCACCACCTCGGCTGCCGCCTCGGTGCTGGGGTGCCCGCCCGAGAAGTCGACCATGGTGCCGTCGACCACGGTGACCAGGTTGCAGCGGAAAGCCACCTCGTCGTCGGCCAGGTCGATGCCCAGGGCCGCCGCCTCGATGGGGGCGCGTCCGGTGTGGAACTGGGCGGGGTCGTACCCGAAGATCGACATGTTGCCCACGTCGCTGCCCGGCGCCATCCCCGCCGGGATGACCTCGGCGCGCCCCAGCTCACCCCGCGCCGCCAGCGCGGTGATGGTTGGCAGGTGGGCGACCTCGAGCGGCGTCCGGCCGCCGAGTTGGTCCACCGGCTCGTCGGCGCAGCCGTCGGGCACGCACACCACGTACTTCACCGGGGCATCATGCCAGGTATCGGTGTCGTCGACCGAAGCCGTCACGCCCGGCGGCGCGCCCGCCCACCCAAATCTGTGCACCTGCCGCGCTACCGCCGCGACAGGTGCACACAGAACGGGCAGACGACCTCGGGTGGGTGGGCAGGCGACGTCGGACAAGCCCCGTCAGGCGATGGCGGCGTCGATGGCGGCCCGGACCTGCTCGTAGTCGTTGACCACCGTCTCGTAGTGCTCGGGACGGTCGAACAGGTCGGCCAGCGCCTCGGGCAGCGCTGGGCGCACACCGGTGGCGGTCTCGACCGCGTCGGGGAACTTGGCGGGGTGGGCGGTGGCCAGCGCCACCATCGGCACCGCCGGATCGCGGCGAACAACCGCGGCCGCACCCAGCCCGACCGCCGTGTGCGGGTCGACCAACAGGTCCAACCGCTCGTGCAGGCGGGCGATGACCTCGAGGGTGGCGGCGTCGTCGATGCTGGCACCGACCCAGTGCTCGCGCAGCAGGCCCATGCGGTCGTGGTCGACGGCGAAGGCACCCTCGGCCCGGAACTCCTGCATGGTCTCGGCCACCGCTGCGCCGTCCCCGCCGTAGATCTCGTAGAGCAACCGCTCGAAGTTGCTCGAGACCTGGATGTCCATGCTCGGGCTCAGGGTGGGCTCGACCCCGGCCATCTGCATGACCGACGACTCGAGGAACCGGGTGAGGATGTCGTTGGCGTTGCTGCCCACCACGAACTGCCCGACGGGCAGCCCCATGCGCTGAGCGCCGTAGCCGGCGAACACGTTGCCGAAGTTGCCGGTGGGCACGGCGAAGCTCACCGGCGAGCGGCCACCCGTGAGGCGCGCCACCGACGTCACGTAGTAGACGATCTGGGCCATCACCCGGGCCCAGTTGATGGAGTTCACGGCCGAGAGGTTCACCCGATCGCGGAACGCCTCGTCAGCGAACAGCGCCTTGACCAGGTCCTGGCAGTCGTCGAACGTGCCCTCCACCGCCAGGTTGTGCACGTTGGGGGCATCCACGGTCGTCATCTGGCGGCGCTGCACGTCCGAGACCCGACCGGCCGGGTGCAGGATGACGATCTCGATGGCGTCGCGATCGCGGCAGGCGGCGATGGCCGCCGAGCCCGTGTCGCCCGAGGTGGCCCCCACGATGGTGACCTTGGAGCCCCGTCGGGCGAGCTCGTGGTCGAACAACCGCCCCACCAGCTGCAGGGCCACGTCCTTGAAGGCCAGCGTGGGCCCGTGGAAGAGCTCGGCCAACCACATCTGCGGTGCCCAACCCGACAGGTCGCGCAGCGGGACCACATCGGGGTGGTCGAAGGTGGCGTAGGCGTCGACCACCATGGCGGCGAAGTCGTCGCGGTCGATCGAGCCCTCCACGAAGGGCCACATGACCTCGACCGCCACCTCGTCGTAGGCCGCCTCGGCCACGCGGGCCAGCAGGCCGGGCGGCAGCGTCGGCCACGACTCGGGCACGTAGAGGCCCCCGTCGCGGGCCAGGCCGGCCAACAGCACGTCGGCGAACTCGAGGGTGGGCGCGCTGCCTCGGGTGCTGACGTACTTCATGCCGTCTCGGGCTCGTCGGCCAGCACCCGGATGAGGCTGCCCAGGTGGCGCACGGCGTCGAGCTCACGCAGGTCGCGCAAGGTGGCCTGCACGTCGCGCTCGAGGGCGTCGTGGGTGATGAAGACCAGGTCGGCCTCGGCCTCGGTCTGGCCCGGACCCAGCTCGGGCAGGCCCTGGCTCATGGAGCTGATGGACACGCCGTGGCTGCCGAAGACGCCGGCCACCGCAGCCAGCACCCCCGGTCGGTCGACGACGTGGAGGTGCAGGTAGTAGGCCGACTCGAGGTCGTCGACCGGGCGGATGGGCACCTCGCGCAACGAGCCGATGCTGGCGCTCGATCCCTTGCGCAGGTTCAACGAGGCGTCGATGAGGTCGCCCAGCACGGCGCTGGCCGACGGGTTGGCGCCGGCGCCTCGGCCGTAGAACATGAGCTCGCCCACCGCGGCGCCCTGCACGAACACAGCGTTGAAGCTGCCCCGGACCGAGGCCAACGGGTGGGTGGTGGGCAGCATGACCGGGTGGACGCGCACGGCCAGCTCGGGACGGCCGGGCGCCAGCTGCTCGGCCACCGCCACCAGCTTGACCACGTAGCCGTTGCGCCCGGCGAAGGCGATGTCGGAGGCCGACAACCCCGAGATGCCCTCGTGGTACACGTCGCCGGCCACCACCCGCGCCCCGAAGGCGATGCTGGCCAGGATGGCGATCTTGGCCGCGGCGTCGTAGCCCTCCACGTCGGCGGTGGGATCGGCCTCGGCGTACCCCAGGGCCTGAGCCTCGGCCAGGGCCGCCTCGTAGCTGGCGCCCGACTCGGTCATGCGGGTGAGGATGTAGTTGGTGGTGCCGTTGACGATGCCCATGACCTGATCGATGGGTTCGCCCAGCAACGACTCGCGCAGCGGTCGCACCAACGGGATGCCCCCGCCCACGGCCGCCTCGAACAGCACGTCGACCCCGGACGCCTCGGCTGCCGCGAACACCTCGGCGCCCACGTTGGCCAACAGCTCCTTGTTGGCCGTGACCACCGGCTTGCCCGCCTTGAGGGCATCGAGGATGAGCTGGCGGGCCGGCTCGATGCCGCCGATGACCTCGATGACCACGTCGATGTCGGGGTCGTTGACCACCGAGGCCGCGTCGTTGGTGAACCGGTCGCGGGACACGTCGACGCCGCGGTCCTTGGAGGCGTTGCGCACGGCCACCCGGGCGATCTCCAGGCGCAGGCCGGTGCGCGCCTCGATGCCGTCCGCCTGCTCCTGGACCAGCTGCACCAACGCCGATCCCACCGTCCCACAGCCCAGGAGGCCCACCCTCACCGATGATCCGTTCACGCCTCCACGCTAGTGGCCCGCCCGGGAGCATCCGGTACGAGATACCGCTGGCCTGGAACGTCCGCGCCCGACCGCCGCAGTGTGGGCATCTCGCGTGATGTTAAATGATGTTTCATTGCTTTTCCATCTGAGCCGGCCTAGCGTGAGCCGGGTCGGGCTCCTGGCGGTCCAGCGCCCCCCTTCCGCCGGTCACCACCCGCCGGGAGCCCGACGTCAACCTGCGTGACCCGCGTCGACCCGCGTCGACCCGCGTCGTCCCGCGTCGTCCCAGGTCAACCGACGTCGCAGGCCAGCAGGTCGTCGAGGGTCTCTCGCCGCACGACCACTCGGGCCGCCCCGTCGGCCACGAACACGACGGCGGGGCGCAGGACCTTGTTGTAGTTGGATCCCATCGAGTGGCCGTAGGCCCCGGTGACCGGCGTGCACAGGATGTCGCCCACGGCCAGGTCCGACGGCACCCAGCCCTCGCGGACCAACAGATCGCCCGACTCGCAGTGCTTGCCCACCACCCGCACCGGGCGATCCCGGTCGGCCGCCACCGACCGGGCCAGGAAGGTCTCGTAGCCGCTGCCGTAGAGCACGGGCCGCGGGTTGTCGCTCATCCCCCCGTCCACCGACACGTAGGTGCGGATGCCCGGCAGGTCCTTGATGGTGCCCACCGTGTAGAGGGTGAGCGCGGCCGAGGCGGCGATGGACCGACCGGGCTCGGCCGTCACCCGGGCGCGGATGCCGGCCTGGGCGCAGGCCCGGTGGATGGCGTCGGCCCACTCGGTGATGGTCGGAGCCTGCTCACCTTCCACGTAGGCCACCCCGAGCCCGCCGCCGATGGACAGCTCGTCGACGGGGTGCTCGGCGAAGAAGGGAGCCAGGGCCTCGACGGCCAGCTCGAAGAACCGCGCCTCGAAGACCTGGCTGCCCAGGTGGGCGTGCATGCCCACCAGCTCCACCGCGTCGGAGGCCGACGCCCGGGCCAGAGCCGTGGCCGCCGCGCCCGAGGCCACGCCGAAGCCGAACTTCGAGTCGTCCTGGCCGGTGCGCACGAACTCGTGGGTGTGGGCCTCGACCCCAGGGGTGATGCGGATCAGCACCTTGGGGGGCGCCAGCCCCTCGGCCACCAGGGCCTCGATGCGGTCGAGCTCGTCGAACGAGTCGACCACGACCCGACCCACGCCCTCGCCCAGCGCGACGCGCAGCTCGTCGATCGACTTGTTGTTGCCGTGCAGCACCAGGGACCCGGGCGGCACGCCGGCGGCGCGGGCCACGTGGTACTCGCCCGCGGTGGACACGTCGAGGTGCATGCCGGCCTCGGTGGCCAGCCGGGCCATGGCGCGACACAGGAAGGCTTTGGTGGCGTAGCTCACCCCGGCGCCGAACCCGGCCACGGCCTCGGCGCAGCGGGCGCGCAGCTGGACCTCGTCGTACACGAACAGGGGCGTGCCGAACTCGCTGGCCAGGTCGATGACGTCGCAGCCGCCCACCACCAGGTGCCCGTCGGGGCCCTCGGTGGCCGAGTCGGGCAGCAGCGACCAGGGGAGGCGGCTCACATCGAGTCGGGGGCGCCCACCCCGAGCAGGTCCAGGCCGATGGCCAGACCGATGGCGGCCGCCTCGACCAGCCACAGGCGGGCCTGGGTCAGTTCGGGCGCAAGGCCGTCGCCCAGCACGTAGCAGTCGTGGTAGAAGCCGTGCACGGCGCCGGCCAGCTCGCGCACCCAGGTGGCGATGCGGTGCGGGGCGCGGTCGGCACAGGCGGTGGCCACCGTGTCGGGCAGGGTGGACAGCACGCGCAGCACGTCGAGCTCACGCCCATGGACCAGCACGGCCAGATCTACCTGACCGATGGGTGACCGCTCCACGCCCAACTCGGCCGCTCGTCGCTCGATGGAGCGCAGGCGGGCGTGGGCCATCTGCACGTAGTAGACGGGGTTGTCCATGGCCTGGGTGGCCACGACGTCCAGGTCGAAGGTCTGGGGGCTGTCGATGGACTGGAGCAGGAAGGTGAGCCGGGCGGCATCGGGGCCGACCTCGTCGATCACCTCGCGCAGCTCCACGATGTCGCCGGTCCGCTTGGAGATGCGCACCACCGCGCCGTCGCGCACCAGGGTCATGAGTTGGACGATCGACACCTCCAGCTCAGCCGGGTCGTGGCCGACGGCCTGCATGGCCGCCTTCATGCGCGGCACGTAGCCGTGGTGGTCGGCGCCCCACACGTCGATCAGCAGGTCGAAGCCCCGGGCGAACTTGTCGCGGTGGTAGGCGATGTCGGGCAGCAGGTAGGTCGGCTCGCCGTCGCTGCGAACCAGCACCCGGTCCTTGTCGTCGCCGAAGTCGGTGCTGCGCAGCCACGTGGCCCCGTCGGCCTCGACCACCACGCCATGGGACCGAAGGTCGTCGAGGGTGGCCTCCATGGCGCCCGAGTCGACCAGCGAGCGCTCGCTGAACCAGGTGTCGTAGTGGATGTCGAGCGCGGCCAGCACCTCGCGGTGGTCCTCGATGGCCCGGGCCTCGCCCCAGCTGAGCGGGTCGGCGTCATCGGGCATCTGGGCGGCCCAATCGATGACGTACCGCCCGGCGTAGCCGTCCTCGGGCAGGTCGGTGCCCGCCCGCCGGGCGGCCAGGGAGGCGGCGAACTTGGCCATCTGGGTGCCCCGGTCGTTCAGGTAGTTCTCGCGCCAGACCTCGTAGCCGACGCGCTCGAGCAGCCGGGCCAGCGAGTCGCCGTAGGCCGCGCCCCGGCCGTGGCCGGCGTGCAGCGGACCGGTCGGGTTGGCGCTCACGAACTCGACGTTGACCCGCCGGCCGGCTCCCGACGTGAGTCGCGCGAAGCCGTCGACGCCCTGGTCGACCACGTCGGCCAGCACGTCGTGCAACCAGGAGTCGGCCAGGTGGAAGTTGACGAACCCGGGACCGGCCACCTCGACGGAGGTGACGTGGGCCGGCGGTGCGGCGCTGAGCACCTCGGCCAGCTGGCCGGCCAGCTCACGCGGGTTGCGCCCCGCGGCCTTGGCCGTGACCAGGGCCACGTTCGACGACCAATCGCCGTGCTCGCGCCGGGCCGGGCGCTCCATCCCGATGGACGGGGGCACAGGCTCGACCTCGAGGGTGGCCAGGGCGCGGCGCAGGGCGTCGGCGAGCTGGTCGCGGATCAACGGGTTCCTTTCCGAGCACCGGGACGGTGGTCGACCTCGGGGTGGCTGGATCGTACCCGGGGCCCCGCCCGGAGCCGAACCCGGTTCGCCGACTCTCCTGGCCCTCTGGTCGGCAAGCCTCCCGGCGGGCGCCTCCGGCATCCGGGTGCCATCCGACGAGCGGCTTCACTCCGTTCCGCCGCGTTGGCCGTTGCCGCTAGCATCGCGTCCCTTGCCCTCGTAGCTCAGCGGATAGAGCATCGGCCTCCGGAGCCGTGTGCGCAGGTTCGAGTCCTGCCGAGGGCGCCCAGCAGGCAACCGGCCGCCGCCTTCCTCATCAACTCCGCTCGGAGGGCTGTCACGGTTTGTCACAGGCGTTGTGACAGACCGTGACCGGGTTCCGACCACTTCAGGTGCCGTTGACGGGTTGATCGTGACCAGGGTTCCCGTGGCGGTGAAGATGGTGTTCTACTCGTCCTCGGTGAGCACGAAGCCACCGGGCTCACCGGTCAGCTTCGTGCCGCTCTGGCATCCGGTGAGGGTCAGGTTCGAGTGCCAGGTCACGGTCTGGACCACACCGGCGCTGGGGAGCGACACGCTCTCGGTGCCGTTGATGACGTGGTAGCCGTCGTCGGAGTAGTTGGTGTAGGCCACGGTGACCGATGAGACCAAGGTGTTGGCCACTCGTGGGTGATCGGCCCAGGTGCAGATCACCCGCGGCAGACGGCCAGGGCCTCGGCCAGCAGGCGGGCCTGGGCGGCGGGTTCGGTCCAGCGACGCCCGTACTCCCACCCGGCGCGGGCCACCTCGGCCAGGCGGGCCGGATCGTCGAGAGCGGCGGTGACCACCTCGGCCAGGTCGCGGCCCGTGGGGTCGTAGGGCACCACGATCTCGCCGGCGTCCCAGCGCTCGGGCTCGGGCACCAGGATGTGGCACGTCACCGGCTCGGACAGCACCACCCGAGCGCGGGCCCACCCATCGGCGTGGCGCATGGTGAGGTAGCCGTAGCCGGCGGGTGCGAACACGATGGCCGACCGATCCATCTCGGCCGTCGATCGGGCTCGCATGGCCTCCTGCTCGGCCGGTTCGCTCTCCCAGTAGACCCCTCGGCGCACCTGCAGGCGATCGGGGTCGATCGCCCCGCGCAGCTGGTCGAGCAGGTGGCCGCGGTGGTGGCGGTCCCGGGTGTCGCGCGCCGGCCCGGCCCACCCGGCCGGGCGGTAGAAGCCGGCGAAGTGCACGTCCATCTCCGTCGGTCCCCACGCCCCGGGCGCGGCCCGGCGGGGCACCAGCGGCGGGTAGGGCAACGGCACCGGACGGGTGGGGCCGCCCGACGCGGGGAGCTGGGGTCCGGCCACCACGGTGGCGACCCCGCAGTACTCGTGCACCAGGGGGGTGAAGGCCGGATCACCTCGCCAGGCCCGCGCGGGATCGTCCCAGCTGTCGAACCGGTTGTAGACCGCGGTCGGGACCCCGGCCCGACGCGCCACGTCGGTGGCGTCGGCGAAGTCCTCGGGTCCCCAGCGCCACGTCGGCATGGGCAGCACGAGCGCGTCGGCCCGGGCCGTCACCACCTCGAAGGCCTCGTCCACCGCCGCCCTGGGCCACCACTCCGGGAAGGGGTCGGCCTCGGTGGCCAGGATGCGCAGGCGGCGGGCGAACGGGCTCAGGCCTGCGATCCTTCCGGACCGAGGCGTTCGATCCACCCGGCGCGGTCGCCGCCGCGGTCGATCCAGTCCCCGCCCGGCACGCCCGGGCCCTGGACGCCGAGCTGGCGGCCCACACCGATCACGTTGTCGAGCGGCATGCCGAACGAGAACGAGAAACCGGCTACCTCATCATCGGTGACGCGCACGTCGAGCCGCAGGGCGTCGACCACCGCCGCGGCCTCGTCCGGCGTCAGCTCGAACCCGTCCAGGGCGGGCGCGCCCCGCACCACCACCCGCTCGGCCAGATCCCGGTCGACCCGGATCTGGGCCACGGCTGCCTCCACACCTTCACCGCTCATGCCGACCTCCTCGATCGAGTGCCCGTGTGGACTGTCCGCGATCGCGCCAACCGACCTGTCGGTCGCGGTCACCATGACCCTGACGTCGGCAGGGGTCGATCGTTACGCCCCCGCCCACCGTCCTAGGATCGGGGCCCATGTCTCCCGCGCCGCGGCCCCGGCCTTGAACTCGATGGGTGAGCGGGCCACGCTGGTCGAGCGGCTGTCCGCGGGGCTGGCCAACCGGATCGGGCGGCGCAGCTTCCTGGCCCGATCCGCCATCGTGGGCAGCGCCCTCACCGTGGCCCCGGCCGACCTGCTCCTGCGTCCCACCACCGCCTACGCCGCGGTGTGCTCGTGCGTGGGTGAGAACTGCGACTGCGGTGCGCTGTGCTGCGACGGCTACACCGAGTTCTGCTGCTCGATCTACGGGGCCAACGCCTGCCCGCCGGGCACCGCGGTGGCCGGCTGGTGGAAGGCGGACGGCTCGGGCTTCTGCGGCGGCCCGCGCTACTACATGGACTGCAACGCGGGGTGCGGGAGCTGCGGCTGCGGCAGCACGGGCTTGTGCGCGGGTGCCTGCTCGGGCACCGGGTGCGGGTGTGCGAACGGCAACTGCAACGAGCGGCGGGCCGG
Source organism: uncultured Microthrixaceae bacterium (assembly GCA_963785815.1). Classification (GTDB taxonomy): domain Bacteria; phylum Actinomycetota; class Acidimicrobiia; order Acidimicrobiales; family Acidimicrobilacustridaceae; genus UBA4742. The sequence continues at coordinate 407,198 of CAWAWN010000003.1, read as the reverse complement.
GTGCAACGAGTTCCGCTACGGCCAGTGCAACCAGGCCATCCCCTGCCTGGGTCCCATCGTGTGCCGGCTGGTCACCTGCATCCCACCGTGGGAGATCGAAGCCACCTGTACGACCACGCCCGCCACCGACGACTCCACCGGCCCCCACGACGCCCCCTGCCTGCACGTGGCCATCGGCGGCATCGGCGCCGCCTCGGTCACCGACGGCGTGCTGACCGTGACGGGCTGGGCCCTCGACCCCGACGTGAACGGCCCCATCCCCATCGACATCTACCTCGACGGCGCCTTCGCCGAACGGGTGACCGCCAACCAGCCGTGGTCCGACGGCGTGCTCGAGCACAGCGGGCACGGGTTCGTGGCCACCCTGGCCGTGTCACCCGCCAGCCACACGGTGTGCGCCTACGCCATCAACGAGGGACCGGGCACCACCAACCCGCTGCTGGGTTGCCTGCCCGTGGCCCCCGCACTGGTCTGGAACTACCGCTACGGCCTCGCCAGCGGGTCCGCCGACGTGACCCAGGTGTTCGGCGACCCCGGCGACCTGCCGGTCGTGGGCCACTGGCACGCCGGCGCCGCGGACTCCCCCGCCGCCTTCCGCGACGGCCGCTGGCGGCTGCGCGACTCGTTGCTGAGCACCGCCCCCGACACCATCATCGGCTACGGCACCACCGGCGACCTGCCCGTGGCCGGCGACTGGAACGGCGACGGCACCGACACCGTCGGGGTCTACCGACACGGCGTCTTCTACCTGCGGAACTCCAACACCAGCGGGGTGGCCGACGTGATCGTGCCCTTCGGCGACCCCGGCGACCACCCGGTGACCGGTGACTGGAACGGCACGGGCATCGACACCATCGGCGTCTTCCGCAACGGCGTGTTCTACCTGCGGAACTCCAACACACCAGGTCCCGCCGACATCGTGGTGCCCTTCGGCGACCCCGGCGACCTGCCCGTGGTGGGCGACTTCGACGGCTCGGGCAACGACACCGTCGGCGTCTACCGCAACGGCGTGTTCTACCTGCGCAACAGCAACACCCCAGGTCCCGCCGACCTGTCCTTCGTGTTCGGCGATCCCGCCGGCACCCCGCTCATGGGCCGCTGGACGGTGGCCGGCGGAGGCGTCCAGCGACCTTCGAGCCTGAGCCGACCCGTCCCGGTGGGCCCCGCCGTCGCCCGGTAGTGGCTGGACCATGAGCCCCCGACCGCCGGTGCGTTCGGTGGACGAGCTGATCGACCTGCTCGAGCGGCTCGACGGGCAGGCCACCTCCGATGTGGTGGCCGCCCTCCCCCACCTGCTGCAGACGGCCGAGGCGCTGGCTCGCACCGATGCCGGCGATCCCGAGCTGGTGGTGGCCGGGTTGGTGCACGACCTGGCCAGCGCCGTCGATCCCGGCTGCCCCGACCACGGCCCGGCCGGCGCCGACCTGGTCCGGTCGCTGCTGGGGGCGCGGGTGGCCACACTCGTCGCCGGCCACACCGAGGCCAAGCGGTACCTGGTGACCGTCGAGCCGACCTACGCCGGCACGCTCAGCCAGAACAGCAGCTTCACTCTGATCGGCCAGGGTGGCCCCATGGATCGCGCCGAGCTCGATCACTTCGAGGGCGGCCCCGACTTCGACGCCCTGGTCCGCCTGCGGCGCGCCGACGACGCAGCCAAGGTGCCGGGCGCCGCCGTGCGCCCGGCCGCGGCGTGGCGGTCGTGGCTGGATCAGGTGGCGGCCAGCCGCGCCTGATCCGACCGAGCGGATCGCGAGCTGGGCGGACCGGATCAGGCGTTCAGCACTTCACGCCCGGGGGCGGGCTGCCCGCCTGCAGGCCGATCGGTGGCGCCGTCGTCGAGGTGGTCGAGGCGGTGCCGCTGCTCGAGCTGGACGGCGGGGACGTCGCCGTGCTCGTCGTGTGGGAGATGCCCTGGAAGTCGGCGCCCAGCACCAGCTCGACCTGGCCCGCGGCCAGGGTGGAGTCGGGCACCGCCGCCGCGCTCCCGCCGGTCACGTAGCTGGCCACCAGGTCGGCCTGGCCCTGGCCGCCCGCGCCGTAGCGCACGGTGGTGGTCGCCGTCGACGTGGCGTTGCCGGTGCCTGACACGGTGAACCCGTAGGTGGTCAGCTTGGCCGCCGTCCGCGAGGCCTCACCGGACACCCCACCGCCGTTCTGCACGGTCAGGGTGACCTGGCTGGGCTTCACGTTGGTGGACTGCTGGCTCTCGGGGCGGAAGGCGTCGAACATGGGCTCGGCCGGCACCGTCTGCAGGTGCAGGACGTCGGCGCCGCCCACGGTCACGTACGGCGTCGTGGGCAGGGTGAAGGTCTGGAGCTTGTCGGCGTCGAAGTACTTGTAGTCGCCCAGCAGGTTGAGCATGTCGCCCAACGAGAAGCTCGAGTCGACCTTCAGGTTCTTCACCACGCTGTGCACCAGGTTGTTGGTGGTGATGAGGTTGATGCCGGTCAGCTTGCCCTCGGCCCGGCCGATGACCGTGCGGATGAAGATCTGCTGGCGGGTGATCCGCCCCAGGTCGCCGGTGCCGTCGTACTTCCAGTACCCCACCTTGGTGTCGTAGTACTGCAGCTCCCGGGAACGGGCGAACGACAGGGCCTGGTCGCCGTCGAGGGTGACGCACCCGGGGGTCTCGATGTCGAGCCCCGAGTTCTTGTCCCGCATCCTGGTGGCGAAGTAGAGCGGCACGCCGCCGATGGCGTTCACCACGTCGCGGAAGCTGTCGAAGTTGACCTCGACGTAGTGGTTGATCGGGATGTTGAAGTCCTGCTCGATGGTGTTGATCAGGGGCTGGGGGCCGTTGTTGTAGGCGGTGTTGATGCGCTGGCTGGCACCCGTGCCCCAGATGGGCACCCACAGGTCACGGGGGAACGACAGCAGCTTGGCCGTCTTCTTCTTGGGGTCGATCCGCACCACCATGATCGTGTCGGAGCGCTGCCCACCGGTGGCGTCGCTGCCCCCCTTGAACAGGGAGTAGTCGGGGTCGTTCTTGGCGATGACCGACCGGCTGTCGGACCCGACGATCAGGTAGTTCTGCGGGATGCCCGACACCGGCTTGGCCAGCTTCAGCTTCTCCTTGTGGAGCTGGCTGAACCGCCACTCGGAGTAGCCCACGGCGGCCACCGCCCCCAGGATGGCCAGCACCACGAGGATGCCGGTGCCGATCACGGCGCGCTGGCGCCACGAGCGTCGGGGCCGCCGAGGCGCGGCCGTCGGATCGGCGCTGGGGACGGGCGGATCGTCCACCACGCCTCGAAGCGAGGGCGGGGTCATGGAGTACGTCAGGCTACTCGCCGCTCCCGCCGGTCTCGGGTCACCCCCGACGTGCCCGAGGTCACGGGATGTGACCCATTCCGGACCCTCGGCCTCCGCCTACGCCGGCTTCGGCTCCAACCCCCGGGTCACCTACGCCGGCTTCGGCTCCAACCCCCGGGTCACCTACGCCGGCTTCGGCTCCAACCCCCGGGTCACCTACGCCGGCTTCGGCTCCAACCCCCGGGTCACCTACGCCGGCTTCGGCTCCAACCCCCGGGTCACCTACGCCGGCTTCGGCTCCAACCCCCGGGTCACCTACGCCGGCTTCGGCTCCTTGGGCAGGCCCAGGATGCGCTCCCCCACGATGTTGCGCTGGATCTGCGACGTGCCACCCCAGATCGTCTCGGACCGGCTGAAGAAGAAGGACGACTCCAACGCCGAGGCCGGGTACTTCTCATTGGTGCGGCGGGCGCCGTAGCCAGGCACCGCCTCCTCCACGTGCGGGTCACCGCTCAGGAGCTGGCCGTCGGGACCCTGGACGTCCAGGGCCAGCTTCATCACGGCCTGGTGGTACTCGCTCCAGAACATCTTGTTGGTGGCACCCAGCGCGGCCACGCCCAGGTCCTTGCGGTTCTGCACCACCGCGGTCAGCGACCGCAGGCCGTTGATGCGCATGATCTGCACCTTGGACCAGGCCCGGGCCAGGTCCTGGCGCACCAGCGGATCATCCGCCCGGCCGTGCTCGCGGGCCTTGTCGATGATGACCTCGAGCTCCTTCTCGAAGCGGCGGTGCCCGGTGGTGGCCGAGGTGCCCCGCTCGAATCCCAGGGTGGTCATGGCCACCTTCCAGCCGTTGTTGACGCCACCCACCACGTTGGCCCTGGGGCAGCGGGCGTCGGTGAAGAACACCTCGGCGAACTCGGCCGCGCCGTCGATCTGCTGGATGGGCCGCACCTCGATGCCCGGTTGGTCCATGGGGCACAGCAGGTACGAGATGCCGGCGTGCTTGGGGGCCTCGGGATCGGTCCGGCACAGCACGAAGATGTAGTCGGCGATGAAGCCCTGGGTGGTCCAGATCTTCTGGCCGTTGATGACCCACTCGTCGCCGTCGAGCACCGCCTTGGTGGACAGGCCCGCCAGGTCGGAGCCGGCGTCGGGCTCGCTGAACCCCTGGCACCAGGCGATCTCACCAGAGAGGATCTTGGGCAGGAAGTACTTCTTCTGCTCCTCGGTGCCCCACTGCAGGATGGTCGGACCCACCAGGGTGTCGCCGAAGAAGTCGGCCCGAAGCGGCGCGCCGGCCCGGGCGAACTCCTCGTTGAGGACGACGGCCTCCATGGTGGAAAGGCCCTTGCCCCCGTACTCGGCGGGCCAGGTGGCGCAGATCCACCCGCCCTCGAACAGGGTCTGGGTCCACTCCTTCTGGAACTGGACCTTGGCCTCGGCATCCATCTCGAAGCCCGGCTCGAACCACCCCTCGGGCAGGTGGTCGGTGAGCCACTGGCGGATCTCGACGCGGAAGGCCTCAGCCTCCGCCGGGTAGTTCAGGTCCATGCCTCCAACTTGAGTCCACCTTGACCGGATGGTCAAGTTGGACCGACCGATCTGACCCTCTGGTCGGAAAGCCTCCCGGCGGGCGCCTCCGGCATCCGGGTCTCACCGGTCCAGCGGCTCGCCCTGGCGGGCTCGAAGCATCCGGCCCTCTGGTCGGCAAGCCTCCCGGCGGGCGCCTCCGGCATCCGGGTCTCACCGGTCCAGCGGCTCGCCCTGGCGGGCTCGCCTTCTATGGTGATGGGCATGACGGTGACGGAGACGAGTGAGGCGCCCAAGCGGGAGCGGTGGAGCTTCCAGTGGAAGGAGCTGTACGAGGAGGTCATCACCAGCGGCTTGTGCACCGGCTGCGCCGGCTGCGTGATCTCCTGCCCCCACGACGTGATCGGCTACGACCACGAGCAGGGCGGCTACCGGCCGTTCCACCTGGAGGACGAGTTGGGCCCGGGCGACTGCGGCCACGGGCTCAAGGGCTGCACCTCGTGCACCCGGGCCTGCCCCCGGTTCCGGGCCTGGGAGCCCGAGGCCAACGAGCACCTCTTCGACCGCGAGCGCACCCCCGACGAGGTGGCCGGCATCTACTCCGACATCCTGTTGACCCGGGCCAGCGACGACATGGTCCACCGCATGGGCCAGGACGGCGGGCTGGTCTCGGCCATCCTCATCTGGGCCCTGGACGAGGGCTACATCGACGCCGCCCTCACCTCGTTCCTCGACGGCGCGGCCGGCGACTGGAAGGCCAAGCCGGGGGTGGCCGCCAACCGCGACGAGGTGCTCGAGTCCGCCGGCAGCCGCTACACGTACTCCGCAAACACCCTGGCCCTCGACGAGGCCCTCGAGCGGGGGTTCTCCAAGCTGGCGCTGGTGGGCATGAGCTGCCAGTCGTCGGTCCCGCCGGTCATGTGGCACCGCAAGATCGGCAAGATCTCCAAGCCCATCGTGTTCAACATCGGCCTGCTGTGCTCGAAGACGTTCGACGACGCCATCTTCGAAGAGCTCTTCGAGGCCAAGTACGGGCTGTCCAAGCAGGACATGGTGAAGATGAACATCAAGGGCGTGTTCCAGATCTGGATGCGCGACGGCAGCTTCCACGAGATCAACCTCAAGGAGTGCCACGACTGGACGCGCGAGGGGTGCACCCACTGCCCGGACTTCGCCGCCGAGCACGCCGACATCTCCACCGGTGGCATCGGCAAGGACAACGACTGGACCCTCACGATGGTGCGCACCGAGCTGGGGCGCGAGATCATCCAGCGGATGATCGCCGAAGGCTCGATCATCGCCCGTCCCGCCGACGAGGACCCGGGCGCCATCGCCCTCATGCGCAAGCTGGCCGAGCGCAGCCGGGCCCGCTGGCCCGAGTGGGCCAACCCGGTGGTGCGGGTCGGTCTGCCCGAGCCCAAGGCCAAGGCGACCTCCCACTAGGCCACGTCAGGTCCGGCGGGGCGTGCGGGATCGCAGGTCGGCCGAGCAGGCGGCCACCCCGTCGGCCACGGCTCGGGCATAGGCCACCGCCCCGGCGGTGTGCCACCCGGCGCCGCGGTGGTCCGGGTCGCCGAAGTGCAGGCCGTCGGTCCAGAACCAGTCCGATCCGTGCCCGGCCGAGGCCGTCGACCACGCCACCACCTCGACGGGGCTGGTGCCGTGGCGGGCCGACGCGGCCAGGGCCTGATCGATGGCCGGCCCGATCCGATCGAGCCCGTACCACCTGGAGGTGGCGGTCACGCGGGTGTCGACCAGCACGGTGCACTGGTGGGCGAGCCGGGCCAGGGTGGCGGCCAGGGTGGCGCGGTAGCGCGCCAGCGCCACCGGCCACTGGCCCGGGGGCGCCGTGCCCGCGCCCAGGTAGGCGTCGTTGGACGCCGTCTCGAGCACGACGATGGGCGTGGCCCGGGCCACCGCCTGCTGGACCCGCTGCTGGATGAAGGGCGAACCGAGGCTCTGGCTGTCCCGTGCCTCGATGGCGGGGCGGAGGTGGGCGGCGGTCAGCAGGTCGGTCTCGATCGGTGCCACCTGCTCCAGGAGGGATTCGCCGATGAGCACCACGTCGGGTCGGGGACCGCTCGGCGCGGCGAAGGAGGCCGGGCCGGCAGGGGACGTGCCCGCCCCCGGGGTGATGAGCACGCTCAGCCCGAGCGCGGTGACGGCGGCCACGACCATCCGCGTCGCAAACCCCCGGATCAGCACCGAGCCAAACCTACCGCCGGGTCGAGCCGACCCCTGGGCGCGACGGCGCCGGCACCCGGGCCATCCGCGGGCTCGGGCCCTGTCCCGCTCAGCTCAGGGCGGGCAGGCGGCGACGGCCCGGTCGATGACCGCGGCGAGGGCTCGGCGTCCCTTCGGGTTGGGGTGCGGGCTGTCGCGCTGGTCGAAGTAGCTCGGCGACCAGACCGCGTTCCAGTCCGCGATGTGGGCGAAGTGGCTCACGAGGTAGGCGTTGATGGCTTTGGCCCCGGCCGGGTTCCAGGACGCGTTGTGGGTGTTCACCGTCACGAAGACCACGCAGGTGCCGGGTGGATAGGCCTGGGAGAACTGCTGGAACCGGCCGGTGACCTCGGCCAGTGTCTGGCGGGGGCTGTAGGGACGAGCATGGTTCAAGCGGACGGCGTCGTTGGTGCCCAGGTCGACGACCACGATCTTCGGATCGAGCGCGGCGCTGGCGGCAACGGTCGTGGCCTGCGCCACCGTGTCGTCGCCGATGCCGGCGTTGATGGCCACGTCGTAGCGGGAGCCGAACCGTTCGTTCATGACGGAGCTGGACATCCACAGGATGGAGTCGCCCACGAACTGGAGCTTGGGTTGTCCGGTGCCGCGGAACAGCTGGCTGATGCTCTGCCGGTACTCCGTGGCCGCCGCGGGGCTCTCGGTCGTGGTCGGCGCCTGGACCCGGCTGATGGTCTGACGGCAGCCGGCAGTCACGATGGCCAGCCCGGCCCAGGCGCACACCCAGGCCGACGCAGACACGAGGCGGATACGCTCCCCGCCCCGGGCGTGGCCGTCCACGGTCGTCAGCCCTTGGTGGTGGTCGGACCGCCGCCCGACGAGGCCTTGGCCGTGGTGGTGGTCGAGCCCCGATAGCCCTGGTCGTTGCAGGTCTTGAGCCAGGCCTCCTGGAGGTTGGTCGGGACCTTGTTGGGGTTGGTCTTCAGCTCGTCGTTGATCTGGATGAACGTCTGACCGGTGTAGGTGGCGAACGTCTTGCCGCCTCCGCGGGACTTCTCGTCCTGGCTCGACGCCGGGATCATGCCTGTGGTCACCGTGTACATGCACGCGCACAGGTCCGGCGACGCCAGGGTGGTGCCGGTGCTACCCCCGATGCAGCCCTGGGTGAAGTTGTCCTTGGTCACCGAGTTGTAGAACTGCGGCGTGTTGCTCTGGTGACAGGCGCTGGCCAGCAACGCCAACGCGGCCACCGCCATCACCAACAGGGGCGCCCGTCGGCGCGGGCGTCGAGCGGCGTGGGGCGTGGGCCCGACGGGCTCCAGGGTGGTCGTAGACGTCATCTCTTGCCAGCGGCCTCGGTGGATCTGGGGGTGGTCGGCCGACACGGTAGTCGGGCCAGGTCCGCCATCTCCATCCAGGGCGACGCGGCTCCGTGACGGCTCCGACGCAGCGGGGACCCCACGAGGTGGGCTCGACCGCCGGCGGGCCGGGTCGAACCCCGGGGGGTGTGGCTCGACCCGCGTGATCCCGGAGCGGGCTCCGGGACCGGACCGTGGCTACTCGCCCGGGCGGGAACGAGGGCCGTCGAACACGATGACCTCGGCGTCGCCGCCGTCGCCGTCCGAGCCGCTGTCGGCGCCGGCCGCCACGCGGGCCAGGTAGGCCAGGTGGGGGGCCTGCACGGCCAGGTCGATGACCTGGCCCGACTCCGGACGCAGGTCGGCGCCCACCGCGAACAGGTCGTTGGCCGACTCGGCGGGTGACGCCTGGCGGGCCCGGGCCACGGCGTTGGCCATGGCGGTCCACAGCCCGCCGCGACCGCGGGGGCCGACCAGCGGCGTCGGCTGCTCGTCGCCGGACAGCCAGTCCATCGAGGGCCACACGTCCACCTTGGCGGGGTCCTGGGTGAGGTCGATCCGGCGGATGCTCGCTCGCATGTCGCCATCATCCGGGCGCGGCGACCACCGCGGATGAGGCGCCCGACCCAAATGGTGGCCAAATGAGCCGTACGCCCCAACGGGTCCGGCACCGGATTAGGCCGTACGGCCTCGTGGCGCGGGTCGTCCGACCCCGACCGCCGAGCCATCCGGCTCAGTGGCGCGGCCGTCGGGTGCTCGGGGCCTCGCGTCTGGGTGCGGGGCGCACGCGCTCAGCCGCTCGACAGCTCCCGGGCGCGGGCGAACACGGCGTCGAGCATGGGCTCGGTGAGGCGGCCCGTGAACGTGTTCTGCTGGCTCACGTGGTACGAGCACAGAATGGTGCGCGACGGACGGACCGGGACGGCCGGCGCCTCCGGCCGGGCCGGCACGGGCACCTCCAGCCCGTGGGCGAAGCGGGGGCGGGGACGGACGCCGACCAGCGAGCAGACGGCCTGGTAGCCGATCTGGCCCAGGGCCACGTAGACGCGGGACCGGACCAGCAGGTCGAGCTCGGCCTCGATGAACGGGCGGCAACGCCGCTGCTCCTCGGGGGTCGGCTTGTTGGCCGGCGGCGCGCACCGCACCGGCGCGGTGATCCAGGCGCCGCGCAGCTCCATCCCGTCGTCGACCGCGGTGCTCTCGGGTTGGTTGGCGTACCCGGCGCGCCACAGGGCGCGATAGAGCCACTCACCCGAGCGGTCCCCGGTGAACATGCGCCCGGTGCGGTTGGCGCCGTGGGCGGCCGGGGCCAGGCCGACCACCACCAACGTGGCGTCGGGATCGCCGAAGCCCGGCACCGGACGACCCCAGTACTCCTGGTGGCGAAAGGCGGCGCGACGGGTGGTCGCCACCTCCTCACGCCAGGCCACCAGCCGCGGGCAGGCCCGGCAGGCGACGATGGCGTCGCGCAGCTCGACCAGGGAGTCCACCTCGTCACCCTAGGACCCGGGCGGAGCGGCACGGGGGCCGCGGGCCAGGCGTCGTGCGATCCTTGCGCCGCGGCGGGCGGACACCGCCCGACCTCCGCGGCAGGTGCCGCCCCCGTGCCTCGCCACGGGTCCGTACGGGTAGGTTGGGCGCGCTCATGTCCCCCTCCCCGGCTGCCAAGCCCAAGTCCCGGCGCACCCGGCCGCCCGCGCCCACCGCCACCACGGTGCTGCTGGTGCGACACGGCCAGACGCCCTCGACCGGCACCACCCTGCCCGGTCGGGCCAAGGGCCTGCACCTGGCCGAGGCCGGTCGGGCCCAGGCCGAGGTGGCCGCCACCCGCATCGCCAAGCTCGACAAGGTGGCCGCCGTCTACGCCTCACCCCTCGAGCGCACGCGGGAGACCGCTGCGCCGATCGCCGCCGGGCTCGGGCTGAAGGTGCAGGTCGATCGAGGCCTGCTCGAGTGCGAGTTCGGGGCCTGGACCGGGCGCGCCCTCAAGGACCTGGCCAAGTTGCCCGAGTGGAAGACGGTGCAGCGCTACCCCAGCGGCTTCCGCTTCCCCGGCGGCGAGTCGTTCACCGAGATGCAGGCCCGCATGACCTCCACGCTGGCCCAGCTGGCCGGCGCCCACCGGGGCGAGACCATCGTGGCCGTGTCGCACGCCGACCCGATCAAGGCGGCGCTGGCCGACGCCCTGGGCACCCACCTCGACCTGTTCCAGCGCATCGTGGTGTCCCCCTGCTCGATCAGCGTGATCTGGTACGGCGACGCGGGGCCGGTGGTGCTGACCTCCAACTCGACCGGCGACGACCTGAGCACCCTGGGCCTGTCATGAGCACGTCGTTCGACTTCGACGAGCCGGACCGCTTCACCGCCGGCACGGTGGGCGAGCCCGGGCATCGCATCTTCTACCTCCAGGCCACCCAAGGCGGGTCGGTGGCCACCCTGCGCCTGGAGAAGCAGCAGGTGGCGGCGCTGGCCGAGTACCTGGCCGGCATCCTGGCCGACCTGCCCGACGCCGACGAGCCGGCCGCCGAGGTCGACCTGATCGAGCCGGCCATCGAGGAGTGGGTGGTGGGCGCGCTGGCCGTGGCCTACGAGGAGGCCACCGACCGCATCCTGCTGGTGGCCGAGCAGATCGAGGTGGCGCCCGACTCCGACGAGGACGACGCCGAGCGCTCGACGCCGACGCCCGACCTGGAGGAGGACGCGGCCACGGCGCGGTTCCGGCTGACCCGCAGCCAGGTGGCGGGCTTCATCGCCCGGGCCGCCTCCCTGGTGCTCTCGGGCCGACCCATCTGCCCGCTGTGCGCCCGGCCCATCGATCCCGACGGGCACGCCTGCCCCCGGCTCAACTGACCAGGGTGGGGCGAACGGGCCGATCGGCCAGGTGGGACAGGTGACCGATGTCGCCCAGCTGCTGGTGCGCGGGGAGCTGACCATCAAGGGGCGGATGCCCTGGAGCTCCAACGGCACCTACCTGGCCGAGGCCGCCCTCGACGGCGAGGCCATCGACTCGGTGTACAAGCCCCACCGCGGCGAGCGCCCGCTGTGGGACTTCCCCACCGGGCTGTTCAAGCGCGAGGTGGCGGCCTACGAGCTGAGCGAGGCGCTCGGGTGGGGGCTGGTGCCGCGCACCGTGCTGCGGGCCGAGGCTCCGCTGGGTGAGGGCTCGCTCCAGGTGTTCGTGGACGCCGACTTCGAGCAGCACTACTTCACCCTGTACGAGGACGAGCAGCACCACGACCAGCTGCGGGCCATCTGCGCGTTCGACCTGCTGGCCAACAACACCGACCGCAAGAGCGGGCACTGCCTGCTGGGCCGGGACGGGCGCATCTACGCCATAGACAACGGGCTCAGCTTCCACCACGAGTTCAAGCTGCGAACCGTCATCTGGGAGTTCGGGGGCGAGCCGGTGCCTGCCGCGCTGCTGGACGACGTTTCCCGCCTCGTCGACGAGGGGCTCACGCCCCCGCTGATGGCCCTGCTGGATCCCTTCGAGCGCGACGCGCTGCTGACCCGCGCCCGCGCCCTGGTCCGCGACCGGTGCTTCCCGGTCGACCACACCGGCCGCCGCTACCCCTGGCCCCTGGTCTGACCCCCCCCAACGGGAAACTGGGCATCTTTGGCTGAGCCGATTCGCGCATTCGTCGGGTCAGAACTGGCGGGGTGTCGGCGCGTGGCGCTCAGCCGCCGATGGGGCCGAGGACGCGCTCGAGGTAGGGCGTGGTGAACACCCCTGCGGGATCGAGGCGGGCGCGCAACGCCTGGAACTCGTCCCAGCGGGGGTAGCGCGGCGCCAGCGTGGCCGCCGACTGGTAGTGGAGCTTTCCCCAGTGGGGTCGCCCGCCGTAGTCGTCCATGATGTGCTCGACGCCCTGGAAGTACTGGTCGTAGGTGGTGCCCTGGTACACGTGGACGGCGATGTAGGCGGTCTCGCGCCCGAAGGCCGTGCTGAGCGGGATGTCGTCGGCTGCCACCGCCCGCACCTCGACGGGGAAGCTGATGGGCACCCCGAGCGTGCGCACCAGGGCCCGCACCCGGTTGAGCGCCTCGACCAGGTGCGCTCGGGGGATGGCGTACTCCATCTCGTAGAACTTCACCAGGCGCGGGCTGGCGAACACCGAGGCGCTCGACGCCACGTAGTCAGCCGGTCCGGCGCTGGGCACCAGCTTGGCCACGCGGGGGATGAGGTCAGGCCGGCGGCGGCCGATGCGACAGACCACGTCGAAGGCGGCGTTGGTGAGCAGGTAGTCGTCGCGCCACGCCCGCCAGCGCGGACGGGGTCGGATCGCCTCGGTGGTGCGCTGGTTGCGCTTGGTCAGGGCCCAGCGGGTCCCCGGGATCCAGAAGAACTCGAAGTGGTCGTTGCCGGCGATCTCGTCCTCCCACCGCTCGAGCACCTCGTCGACCAGCTCGGCCCGCTCCACCGCGTGCAGGTTGAAGGCGGGGACGCACTGCACGGTGACCGTGGAGAGCAGGCCCAGCGCGCCCACCCCGACCCGGGCCACGTCGAGCACGTCACCCCGCTCGGCGGGCGTGGCCTCGACCACCGAGCCGTCGCCGGTGACCAGGCGCATCCCCACGATGCGGCTGGACAGGTTGCCGAAGCGCAGCCCGGTCCCGTGGGTGGCCGTGGAGGTGGCCCCGGCGATCGACTGGTAGGCGATGTCGCCCAGGTTCTCCAGGGCCAGACCCTGGGTGGCCAGGAACTGGTTGAGGGCGGTGAGGCGGATGCCGGCCTGCACGGTGACGGTGCGGGCGTCGAGGTCGACGCCGAGCACCTGGTCGTAGCCGCTCAGGTCGACCAGGTCGCCGTCGGTGCAGACGATCGGCGTGAACGAGTGCCCGGCCCCCACGGCGCGCACCGTCCGGCCCGCCTCGGCGGCGCGCTGCACCAGGCCGACCAGGTCGGCCTCGCTCCGAGGGCGGGGGATGCTGGCTGGCGCGCAGCGTTGGTTGCCGGCCCAGTTGCGCCAGATGAGCTGGCGCGACCGGAGGGGGTTGCGCAGGTGCGACCTGTCCGGGCTCAGCCTCGAGCCTTGAGCTGGTCGATGAGGGCGGGGATCACCTTGTTCACGTCACCCACGATGCCCAGGTCGCTGATCGAGAAGATCGGGGCCTCGGCGTCCTTGTTGATGGCGATGATGTTCTTCGAGCCCTTCATGCCCACCATGTGCTGGGTGGCGCCCGAGATGCCGGCCGCGATGTACACGGTCGGCTTGACCACCTTGCCGGTCTGGCCGACCTGGTGGGAGTAGGGCACCCAGCCCGCGTCGACGATGGCCCGCGACGCACCGGGCGCGGCGCCGAGCAGCTTGGCCAGGTCCTCGATCATCTGGTACTTCTCGGCTTCGCCCAGGCCGCGCCCGCCGGAGACCACGATGGCGGCGTCCTCGAGCTGGGGGCCTTCGCGCTCCTCGACGTGGCGCTGGGTGATGGTGGCGCCTCCGGCCGCACCCAGGTCGGGCACGCTCAGCGAGCTCACGGCGGCGGGTCCACCGCCGCTCTCCTCGGCCGCGAACGACTTGGGCCGGATGAGCACCAGGGCCGGGCCGCTGCCGGTGAAGGTGGTGACCACGTTGGTGTTGCCACCGAACACGGGCTCGGTGACAGCCAGGGAGTCCCCCTCGAGGGCCAGGTCGACGCCGTTGGTCAGCACCGGCTTGTCGAGCGCCACCGACAGGCGGCCGACCACGTCGCGGGCCGTGTAGGAGGTGGCGAACAGGATGGCGTCGGGGCTGGCGGCGCCGACGGCGGCAGCCAGCGCGGCGGCCACGGGCACGCCCGGCAGGGCATCGCCCACGCCGTCGATGGCGTGGACGGTGGTGGCGCCGTGGGCCCCGAGGGGACCGGCCACGGCATCGGCGTCGGGCCCGGCGTAGACCGCCTCGACCACGTCGGCCAGCTCACGGGCCTTGGTGAGCACCTCGAGGACGGTCGACGACACTTTGCCGTCGGTGGCCTCGGCAAAGACCCAGATCTTGGAAAGCGTCATGTCAGGGGCTCCTAGATGACCTTGAGGTTGTCGAGGAAGGCGACGATCTTCTCGGCACCGGTGCCGTCGTCCTCGATGACCTCGCCGGCCTGTCGGGCCTCGGCGGCGGTGACGGACACGATCTGCTGGCCGCCGCCGGCCCAACCCACGGCGTTGGCGTCGATGCCCAGATCGGCCACCGTCACCTCGTCGACGGGCTTGGACTTGGCGGCCATGATCCCCTTGAAGGAGGGGTAGCGGGGCTCGACCACACCGGCGGTGACCGACACCACGGCGGGCAGCGGGCACTCGACGTCGTCGTAGCCGGCCTCGGTCTGGCGCTCGACCTTGACGGTGGCGCCATCCACGGCGATGGACTTGGCGAAGGTGACCGAGGGCCGATCCAGCAGGGCCGCGATCTGCTCGGGCACGGTGCCGGTGTAGCCGTCGCTGGACTCGGTGGCGGTGAGCACCAGATCAGCGCCCTCCACCCGCTTGATGGCCGCGGCCAGGACCTTGGCCGTCCCCAGCGCGTCGGTGCCGGCCAGGGCCGGATCGCTGACCAGGATGGCCTTGGCCGCACCCATGGCCAGGGCGGTGCGCAGACCGCTCACCTCGCTGTTGGGGACCATGGAGACGAGGGTGACCTCTCCGCCGCCGGCCGTGTCGACCAGCTGCAGGGCCATCTCGACCCCGTAGGAGTCGGACTCGTCGAGGATGAGCTTGCCGCTCCGGACGAGGGTCTTGGTTTCGGGATCCAGCGCACCCGGGTCGGCCGGGTCCGGGATCTGCTTGACGCAGACGACGACGTTCATGGCCTCATTCTTTGCCGACAGCCCCAGCGCGGCCAAATCGGCCCCGACCACCTCGCTGCTACCGTCGGTCGCTTGTGAAGGTGCTCCTGCTGGTGAACTCCTCCGCCTCGTCGGTCACGGCCCGGGGTCGGGTGGTGATCCACAAGGCCCTCTCGGCGGATCACGACGTGACCCTGGCCGAGACCAGCCGGCGCGGCCACGCCATCCGCCTGGCCCAGGCGGCCGCCACCGACGGCACCGAGGTGGTGGTGGTGCTGGGCGGCGACGGCACCATGAACGAGGCGGCCAACGGCCTGGCCGGCACCGGCACCGCCCTGGCCGCGCTGCCCGGCGGCTCCACCAACGTCTTCGCCCGCACCCTGGGTCTGCCCGACGACCCCATCGAAGCCACCGGCGTGCTGCTCGAGGCGTTGGCCCGCAACTCGGTGCGCCGCGTCGGGTTGGGCCTGGTCAACGGTCGGTACTTCCTGTTCCACGCCGGCATGGGGTTCGACGCCGCCATCGTGGCCCAGGTGGACAGCCGGGCCTCGCTGAAGCGCTACGCCAGCCATCCGCTCTTCCTGTTCTCGGCGGTGGAGACCTGGTTCCGCCACTACGACCACAGCCGGCCTCGCTTCGCGGTGCACGTCGGCGGGGAGGCGGTGGACGACGTGTACTTCGGGGTCTGCCTGAACACGAACCCGTACACCTACCTGGGCACCCGCCCCCTCAACCTGGCCCCCGAGACCACGCTCGACACCGGCCTGGCCATGCTGTCGGTGCGATCGCTGAGCTTCACCACCATCATCGGTCTGGCCGCCTCGGCCCTGGCCAGCGGCGACCACCTGCGCCACAGTCGCCAGGTCGACTACCGCACCGACGTGGCCGCGCTGACCATCGAAGGCTACGGCCCGTTCCCGTACCAGATCGACGGCGAGTACCTGGGCGAGGTCACCCGCCTCGAGTTCCTCCACGAGCCCGAAGCCATGGCCCTGGTCATCCCGTGACACCGGCGCCGTCGACCACGCCCCGGGCGACGTCGGGGACGTTGGTGATGATGCCGTCCACCCCGAGGCCGACCAGGTCGGCCATGCGAACGGGGTCGTCGACCGTCCACGGGTAGACGGCCAGACCCCGCTGGTGGGCTTGGTCGACCAGCACGGCGTCCACCCAGGACTCGAGTGGGTTGACGGCCGCGTAGCCCTGGGACGCGAGATGGTCGAGCAGTCGCTCGAGCCGACCGATGCGAAGCACCAGCGCGGCGACCGGCAGGTCGGGATGCTCCTCCTGGACGCGACCGATGACCGCGGCGTCGAACGAGCTGACCAGGAGCTGGTCGAGGCGGTGGCGCGTCGGGAGCCGTGGCCGCTCGGCGGCACGCGACACCAGCCGGTCCCCGACGGCCACCGCGGTGTCACCGGTGGCGTCGTAGTCGGGGTCGTGCGGGTCGTTCTTGATCTCGACGTTCACCCCCATGCCGGCGCAGGCGTCGAGCGCGACGTCGAGGGTGGGTACCGACGGCGGCAGATCGGCCGCCGCCAGCTCGACCAGGGCGCGACCGTCGGCCAGCCGGGCGTCGTGGTGCACCACCAGCGCGCCGTCGGCGGTCCGGCGCACGTCCAGCTCGACCCAGTCGGCCCCCAGCTCGGCCGCGTGCTGGAAGGCCTCTACGGTGTTCTCGGGACGTACGGCCGACGCCCCTCGGTGGGCGATGACGACGGGCCGAGCACGATTCGTGGTCGTCATCGCGCCGTCCGTCTGGATCCACGGGACGGGCGCGGCGCGCACTTTGGATCGAGCGCGACGAGACAAGTGTCATACCAAAAACCCGGGCAGAGCCCCTTGAAACCGAGGGCCGTCCCCGTTAGGTTCACTACGTCCCAGCCACACGCCCTGGTTTTTCCGACGCGGTGGCATGTGATTCGCTTCACGAACGGTCGTGCTTCGCGCCCCTCCTGAAGCCCTACTCGTGGAGGCGCAGTGGCCCTCACCTCGGCTGACTCACTTTCCCTGTCGAGCGATCCTGACCAGTGGCGTGATGTCGCGGCGTGCCGCGACACCGACCCCGACCTGTTCTTCCCGGTGGGCACCACCGGGCCGGCAATCGACCAGATCGCCGCGGCCAAGTCCGTGTGCGACCAGTGCGAGGCCAAGACCCCGTGCCTGGAGTTCGCCCTGACCACCAACCAGGACTCCGGCGTCTGGGGTGGCACCTCCGAGGAGGAGCGCCGCAAGCTGCGTCGCCAGTGGGCCGCCGCCCGCCGGCGCGCCACCGCCTGACCCGACCCACGTCGGCCCAGACAGACGGATCGGTCCCCCGAGAGGGGACCGTCTCGCGTCTGGGCGGAGTCGAGGATCACGGATCGACCGACTCGGTGGCGAGGGGGACGCGCAGGTCGACGGTCGTGCCCGGCCCCGGCCCGCCCGCCAGCCCGGGACCGAAGGCGATGGTCCCGCCGAGCTCGGTGGTGACCAGGGTGCGCACGATGGACACGCCCAGGCCGGTGGCGGCGTCGGCGGTGAAGCCGGGCGGCAGGCCGACCCCGTCGTCGCTCACGGTGACCCGCAGCTCCCGCCCGTCGTTGTCGAGCTGGAGCAGGACGTGGCCGGACTCGCCGGTCGCCGGGCCGTCGTCGCCCCGGGCGTAGGCGTGGTCGACCACGTTCTGGAGCAGCTCGTTGAGCACCACGGCCAGCGGGGTGGCCACCGTGGCCGGGAGGTTCCCCGCGTCGCCGGTGATCTTGATGTCGATCGGATGGTCGGGCGAGAGCAGGCCCTCCTCGACCATGCGCACCAGGGGACGGGCGATGTCCACGAAGGGCACGTCGTCGCCGGCCTCGTGCGACAGGATCTCGTGGACCAGGGCGATCGAGCGGATGCGGCGCACCGACTCCTCGATGGCCGCCTTCGCCTCGGGTGACGAGAGCCGCCGACCCTGGAGCCGCAGCAGCGACGAGATGGTCTGGAGGTTGTTCTTCACCCGATGGTGGATCTCGCGGATGGTTGCGTCCTTGGACACCAGCAGGCGGTCGCGGCGACGCAGCTCGGAGATGTCGCGCAGCAGCACCACCCCGCCGGTGACGCGCTGGTGCTCGACCAACGGGATGCACCGCAGCAGCACGGTGACCTGGGGTCCGCGCTCGATCTCCTCGGTGTCGGGGACGGCCAGGGCGAAGGCGGTGCGCACCACGGTCTCGGCCAGGCCCAGCTCGCTCAGGCGCATGCCCTCGGTGTTGGCGTGCAGGCCGATGCGGTGCAGCGCCGATACGGCGTTCGGCGAGGCGTACTCCACCCGGCTGGCGTCGTCGAGCAGGATGACGCCGTCGCCCACGCGGGGTGCCTCCTCGCTCAGGCCCTCCTCGCTGGCGAAGGGGAACTCGCCGGCCGCGATCATCCGGGCGAACCGGTTGAACACCTCGACGTAGGTGCGCTCCAGCTCGCCGGGGTGGCGCACCGAGGGGGCCGCCTCCCGGTTGACCACGGCGATGGTTCGGCCCTGGTGGCGGACAGGGATGCACAGGGCCCGCACCCGCTCCTTGAGGGCCTGGCTGGTGACCTCGCCGTCGATGATCTCGCCCAGCGCCAGCGACCGGGCCACGAGCGGTCGGTCGTCGGCCGACACCACCGTGCCCACCAGATCGCTGCGGTACAGGGTCTGGTTGGTGAGCGGACGCATCTGGCCCAACACCACCAGCCGCCCGGACGGATCGGGGCCAGCGGCGACCGCGTCCCCGGGGGTGGCGCGGTCGGCGGCGACGAAGAGGAGCAGGTCGGCGAAGCACAGGTCGGCCAGCAACCCCCACGAGGCCACCAGGCGTTGCAGGTGGTCGACCTCGGACGCGTCGAGCCGCGTGTGCTCCCGGGCGAACTCGGCGAGGCTGGCCATCGACGCATTCTCGCAGGATGGCGGCGCAGATCAGCCAACTTCCTGAGAGGGGCGGGTCAGCGCCAGATCTGCTCGCCCAGGCGCAGCAGGCCGGCCAGGTCGTGGATGTCGGAGTCGAAGTACGGGACGCTGGCCACCAGCTCGGGCTTGCGGGACAGCTCGGCCCGCTGCTCGGCCTCCCGGGTGGCGATCACCCGGTAGTTGAGGAAGCTCTCCCCCACCTCGCGCAGCACCCGCGACACCGAGCGCGGCGTCGGCCAGCTTGCCCCGACCCGACTCGGCCACCGTGGCGGCCAACCCGTCGGGGTCGGCGGTCACCGCCCGGGCCGCAGCCGTGGCTCCCCGATCGAGCAGGTAGCCGGGCAGCACCTTGTTGAGGACCACCGCCCCCAGGTCGAAGCCGCGCTCGTCGAGGGCGTCGATGAAGAAGTCGGCCTCGCGCACGGGCGCCGGCTCGAGGGTGGTGACCACCACGAAGGTGGTGCGCCGGTCGGCCAGCGTGCGCGTCACCGCCTCGGCCCGCTCGACGAACCCGTCGTACATGGTCTGGAACAAGATGAAGAACTCGGCGATGTCGCCCAGGAACTGCGACCCCAGGATGCGGTCGGCCACCGAGTAGAACGGCCGGGAGGCCGCGTTGTACAGCCGCGAGCGATAGGGGGCGATGAGCCAACGCAGCAGCCGGCTGGAGAAGAAGTCGGCCATGCGCTCGGGCGCCTCGAGGAAGTCCAGGGCGTTGCGGGTGGGCGGCGTGTCCACCACGATCAGGTCGTAGCGCCCGGACGAGTGGATCTCGTAGAGGCGCTCCATGGCGATGTAGTCGTGGCTCTGGACGAACTTTCCGGTGATGTTCTGGTACAGCGGGTTGGCCAGGATGGCGTCGCGCGTCTCCGGGTCGGGCGCGTGGGTGCGGACCAGCTCGTCCCACGACTGCTTGGTGTCGAGCATGGCGGCCCACAGCTCGCCGCGGGGCTCGACGCCACCGGCCACGAACAGCTCGTCGGGGACCCGGGTCTCGATGTTGCCGAACTGCTCGAGGCCCAGGGCGGAGGCCAACCGACGCGCCGGGTCGACGGTGAGCACCAGCACCTTGCCGCCCAGCTGGGCCGCGGCCATGGCCCCGGCGGCGGCCGCCGTGGTGGTCTTGCCCACGCCGCCGGCGCCACAGGTGACCACGATCTCGCGGCTGGCCAACAGCTGCTCGATGGTGCTCGACGCCACCTCGGTCGACGAGGAGGATGAGGAGGATCGGGCCGACCGCCCGGGGACGCGGGGCACCGCTACTCGTCGATCTCGGCCGACAACGAGTCGGCCACGGCTCTCGTGGCCCGCACACCGTGGGTGCGGGCGAAGAGGTACGGGACGTAGACGAGCGGCACCGCGGCGGACAGCTCGGCCCGCAGGCGGGTCAGGTGCTCGGCTCGGGTGCGCCGCAGCGTGACGGCCAGCTGGGCGGCGTCGAGCAGCCCGGCCACCGCCTCGGCCTGGGCCGCCGCGGTCCCGCCGGCGGCCAGGGCCTGGGTCAGCAGGCGGCGGCCGGTGGGCTGGCGGAGGCGCTCGAACACCTCCTCCTCACGCCGCCCGAACAGCTCGGGCAGCACCCGGTTCACCAACACCGCAGCCAGGTGCACGTCGGTCTCGACCGCCAGCCGCTCGGCCAGCTCCAGCGTCTCGGTGACCGGCATCTCCTCGGGCGAGGTGACGATCACCGCCGCGGTGGTGCGGGGGTCGGCCAGGATGTCGACCATCCACCGGGTCTGGTCGCGCACCCGGCCCACCTTGACCAACTCGTTGATGGCCTGGGGGGCGGCCAGCTGGCCCACCACGTGGCCGGTGGCCGACGCGTCGACCACGATCAGGTCGTAGCTGCGCTCGCGGACCTCGTAGCAGAGCTTGCCCACGGTGAGGATCTCCTTGACCCCCGGCGCGGCGTCGGCCACGAAGTCGAAGGTGCGGGCCAGCGGCCCGATCCGACCCAGCAGCGGCACCTTGAGCTGCAGCTTGAGGTACTCGCGCAACGACTCCTCGGTGTCCATGGCCATGCCCCACAGCTGCGGGGCCAGCTCGCTGGGGTCGAACGACAGGCGCCCGACCTCGAACGAGTCGGCCAGGTCACCCTTGGCGTCGATCTCGCACACCAGCGTCCGTCGGCCGCGCTGGGCCGACAGCAGGGCCAGGCCGGCGGCCATCGAGGTCTTGCCCACGCCGCCCTTGCCCGTCACGAACAGCAGGCGGTGGTCGAGCAGGCGCGTCTGGCGCGCCGGGGCCGGGGGCGTGGGTGCCGACGCCACGGTCAGCGACCGTCCGGCGCCCGGGTGGGACCGGCGTGGCCGCTAGGCCGCACCGAACCCGATCCGGCGCTCGCCGTCGGCGCTGCCCAGCTCGATGTAGGCGATCTTGGCGGACTGGACCGCGATCTCCTTGCCGCTCTTGTCGGTCAGCCACAGGACCTGGCTCTCGTCGGCCAGGGCGGCGTTGATGCTCTTCTTCACCTTCTCGCGGTCGGCGTCGGCCGGCAGCTCGACGTCGATCTCCTTGACGGTGTTGGTCACACCGATGCGAACGTCCACGACGGATCCTCCTGACGCCGCCGGCACGGCGGACGATGGGCTTGTGCCGCCGGCACGGCGGACGATGGGCTGACGGGCAGGGCAGACGGCAAGGCGAAAGTGGCGTCATCGTACGCGCTCAGGACCAGCCCACATCCTTCTGGCGATGATTCTCGAAGCGTGTCGGTGGAGAATCATCGCCAGATCGCCGGGGGGCGGCGGCAGCTCGTCTAGATGAGCTTGAGCTCGGCGTTGAACCGGCGGGTGGGGGCCAGCTCGACGTCGATGCGCTGGGCGATGGCTGCGAACGAAGCCGCCGCCTCGCCCTCGGGTTCGCTGACCACGATCGGGCGGCCGGTGTCGCCGCCCTCGCGCAGAGCCGGCACCAACGGGATCTGGCCCAGCAAGGGCACCTCGAGCCGCTCGGCCAGCTCCTGGCCCCCGCCGGCGCCGAACAGCTCGTAGCGGGTGCCGTCGTCGCCGGTGAACCAGGCCATGTTCTCGATGACGCCCTTCACCTCGAGGTGCACCCGCTCGGCCATGAACGCGGCCCGCTGGGCCACCCGCTGAGCGGCCAGCTGCGGCGTGGTCACCACGTAGACCTCCCCCCGGGGAAGGAACTGGGCCAGGGACAGGGCGATGTCGCCCGTGCCCGGCGGCAGGTCGACCACCAAGTAGTCGGGCTCGTCCCAGAAGACGTCGGTCAGGAACTGCTCGAGCGCCTTGTGCAGCATCGGGCCCCGCCAGATGACGGGCTGGTCCTCCTCGGCGAAGAAGCCCATGGAGATGCATCGCACGCCGTGGGACTCGGGTGGCACCAGCATCTCGTCGATGACCACCGGAGGTCGGTTCACGCCCAACATGCGGGGGATGGAGAAGCCCCACACGTCGGCGTCGACCACGGCCACCGTGTGCCCGAGCCGGGCCAGCGCCACCGACAGGTTGGTGGTGACCGACGACTTGCCCACGCCCCCCTTGCCCGAGGCGATGAGCAGGCACCGCGTGCGCGACGACGGCTCGGCGAAGGGGATGACCCGACCCTCGGCGTGGCCGTGCCCGGCATGGGTGCCGGCCGTGGCCCCGGGGTCGCCGTGCAGCTGCTGGCGCAGCGCCACGCGCTCGTCGTCGGTCATCACGGTGAAGTCGAGGTCGATCGCATCGACGCCGTCGAGCGCGGTCAGGGCGGCGGTGACCCGGTTCTGGATCTCGTTGCGCAGGGGGCAGCCGGCCACGGTGAGGGCGATCTGCACCGCCACCCGCGGCTCGGCGATGGCGATGGTGCGCACCATGCCCAGCTCGACGATGCTGCGATGGAGCTCGGGATCCTCCACCGGGCGGAGGGCCTCGAGGATCTGGGACTCGTTCAGGGGCATGGGGGTGGGTTCCTGGCTCGTCGATGGCACCGGTGCGGTGACCGGACCGGCGTGGGGAACCGTGCGGCCGGGCCGGCATCGGAATTTCCCCTACGCAGATAGGTACAATACCGAGGTGGATCAGGCGCCACTCACGCCCACCGAGTTCTCGTCGGTGGTCACCGCCATCACCTCTGCGTTCGGCGACCCGACCCGGCGCGAGATCTACCTCTACGCCCGCGAGCACGCCGGGCCGGTCACCGCCTCCGAGGTGGCCCGCCACTTCGACCTGCACCCCAACGTGGCCCGCCACCACCTCGACAAGCTGGCCGGCGGCGGCTACATCGAGGTCGAAGTCGCCCGCACCGAAGGGGCCGGGGCGGGGCGGCCCTCCAAGCAGTACCGGGTCACCGACCAGGCCGCCACCATCGAGTTCGCCGTCCGCCACGACGACCTGCTGATCAGCTTGCTGGGCCGCGCCCTCGCCCTCATCCCCCGCCAGGTGGCCGAGGACATGGCCGAGCAGGTGGGCATCGAGTACGGGCGGTTGATGGCGGCCTCCATGGATCGCGGCACCGGCGATCGGGCCGCATCGGGTGAGAGCGCGACCAGCCCGCAGCGATCCTTCCGGGCCGCGCTCCACGCGGTGGCCGACGCCCTGACCGCCCACGGGTTCGCGGCCCACGCCGAGGCCCACGACAACGGGTTGCGCATCGTGAGCGAGCACTGCCCGTTCGGCGACGCGGCCATCGAGAACCCGGTGATCTGCGCGGTCGACCGGGGCATGGTCAAGGGGATGCTGGGCACGCTCTACGGCGACACCTCCCCCGAGACGTCCTCGTCGATCCCCATGGGCGACGAGATCTGCGTCACCGCCGTCGAAGCCTGACCGCCCACCATGGCGCGGCACTACCTCGACCACGCCTCGACCTCACCCGTGCGCCCCGAGGCGGTGGCGGCCACCGTCGCCGTGCTCGAGGGTCGGGGGTTCGAGGGGTTGGTCCCCGCCGATCCCAGCCGCATCCACAGCGAGGGCATGGCGGCGCGAGCGGGGCTCGAGCAGGCCCGGGCTCAGGTGGCCACCCTGGTCGGGGCCCGACCCCGGGAGGTCGTGTTCACCAGCGGGGCGACCGAGTCCATCGCCACCGCGACCTGGGGCGCGCTGTGGCGCGCCACCCGGTCGACCGACCCCGATGCACCTGCGGGACAGCCGGGCCCGGCGTCGGCGCGCCCCCAGGTGGTGCTGGCCGCGGTGGAGCACTCAGCGGTGCGCCAGTCGAGCGAGGCCTTCGCCGACGCCCTCGGCGCCCGGCTGACGGTCGTCGGGGTGGACGGCGCCGGTCGGGTCGACGCCGACGAGGTGCTGGCCGCGGTCGACGCCGGGGGCCTCGGTGGCACCGCCCTGGTGCAGCTCCAGTGGGGCAACCACGAGGTCGGAGCCCTCCAGCCGGTGGCCGAGGTGGTGGCGGGCTGTCGAGCGCGGGGAGTGCTGGTGCACGTCGACGCGGCCCAGGCGGTCGGCCACGTGCCGGTGGCCTTCGACGAGATGGGCACCGACCTGCTGTCGTGGAGCGGCCACAAGCTGGGCGGCCCTCCGGGCACCGGGGTGCTGTTGGTGCGCCGGGGTCTGCGGTTGGCACCGCTGCTCCAGGGCGGCGACCAGGAGCGCGCCCGCCGCGCCGGCCTGGAGGACCTGCCGGCGCTGATGGGCCTAGGCGCGGCCGCCCAGGCGCTGGCCACCGACGACCGGCTGGCCCAGGAGCAGGCCCGGGCCCGGGCGCAGACCGATCGGGTGCTGGCCGCGGTGGCCTCGCTCGACGGCGTCTCGCCATACGGCGATCCGACGGATCGGCTGCCACACCTCATCTGCCTCGGCATCACCGACATCGAGCCGCAGGCCGTGCTGCTCGCGCTCGACCAGGCCGGGATCGCCGCCCACTCCGGCAGCGCCTGTGCCAGCGAGGGCCTGGAGGACTCACCGGTCCTGGCCGCCATGGGGGTCGACGCCCACCGCTCGCTGCGCATCTCCGTGGGCTGGTCGACCACCGACGCCGACATCGACGCCCTGCTCGAGGCGTTGCCGGTGGTGCTCGAGCGACTCCGCACGTTGGCCTCGAGTCCGTGAACCCGATCGACCGGCGGCATCCACACCCCCATGAGGTCAGTGGTTGCCGCCGGTTGGGTCGGAGGGGTCAGTCGCGGGACAGGCCGTGAGCCTGGCGGAAGGTGTTCCAGTCCTGCCAGGCGAAGTCGGGGCGATCCCAGCGGGCCACCAGCTCGCCCGGGGCCGCGCCCAGGTCGCTCGGGTCGAGGCCGTCGGGATAGGACGCCGGCGGGCCCAGGGCCTCGGCGATGCGCTCGGCCACCGAGTCGCCCACGAACTGGGCGTAGGCCAGGTGGGAGGGCCACACGGCCAGGAAGCCCTCGAGCTCGAGCTTCTCCAGCTTGGCCGGCACGGGCTGGGCCACGGTGGAGGTGTCGGGCACGGCCAGCGACGGGTGCTGCGTGCGTCGTGAGGCGTACACCGACCACTGGAGCCCGCCCGCCTCCTTCTCGAGGGCCGGGCTGGCCGCGAACAGCTGGGTCAACAACTCGGCCACCCGGGTCGAGTCGATGGTGGGTTCGAAGCGGGTGTTGGTCGGTCCCACGGTGGTCTGGGCGTCGTCGATGGGCCCGGAGATCACCCACGTCCGGGTGCCGTCCGACGCGCCGGCGTGGGAGGCCACCGTGAAGGGCCCGAAGCGACCGCTGAGGCTGGGCAGGTCCCCCCGCACGCAGATCTCGTACTGGATGCGCACCGCCTGGCAGGAGTCGACCAGCTCCTTGGACGACTTGCGACGGGCCTGGTCCGACAAGCGAGAGCTGAGCTTGGTCAGCAGGTCGGCGTTGCCCACCCCGGCGGCCAGAACCACGAAGCGGGCCACGATGGGCACCAGGACATCGCCCACCTGCACCTGCACGTCGTCGATGGCCTCGTCGGTGAACAACCCGAACCGCACCACCTCGCCCTCGAGGCAGCGGTCGGCGATGGCGCGCCGCAGCTCGCCCAGCAGCACCGCCGGGTTGATGACCACGTCGGTCTCGGTGCGGAAGGCCACGCCGTCGGCCAGGGACCCGTCCGCGAACATCGGGGGCAGCTCGTCGGCCTGGGTGACGGTCAGGGCGGCGTCGGACCACAGGCGGGTGCGCGCCGAGAGCTCGTCGCTGGACACCACGAACCAGGTCGGCTCGGGATCGAAGGCGACCTGGTTCGACTCGGCCCACAACCGCCACCAGGCCGCGGCGCGGCGGGCCGGCTGGATGCGGTTGACGTCGTTGCCGTCGTAGCCGGCGGACAGGTACCCGTCGGACTCGAGGGTGGCGGAGGCCATGGTCGGGTCGGACACCACACAGACCGAGTAGGTCTTGGCCACCTCGCGGGCGATGTAGAGCCCCTGTATGCCGGCCCCGATGACCAGGACATCGACGGCCAGATCACCGTCGACATCCCCAGGAGGCACAGCCATGTCCCGAAGCTAGCCGTTGGCCACCCCCATTCCGGAGGACCGCCCGGCGCGCAGGCGCCCGCGAGAGGCACGGGGTCGCTCGTCGGATGGCAGCCGCGGGCGCTTCGGTCAGCCGACCTGCCCCGGGGGCACCGCTGAATCGCTTGTCAGGTGCGCACAAGGCAAAAGAATCGCTTGCGTGTGGGCCAAATGACCCGGATACTTGCCGAAACCACCACCAGCACCTCGAGGGGGACGCATGGCGACTGATGTGGGAAAGCCGTCTGGGGGCGCGGTCGAGAGCAAAGGGCTCAAGGCCGGAGCCCTCGGGTTGGTCTCGGCCACGGTGGTGGGTGTGGCCTCGGCCGCCCCGGCCTACAGCCTGGCGGTGACGCTCGGCCTGGTGGCCGCCGCCGGCGTGGGTTTCAAGGCGCCGGCCATCATGTGGATCTCGTTCATCCCGATGGGCTGCATCGCCGCCGCCTTCTTCTACCTCAACCGGGCCGACCCCGACTGCGGCACCAACTTCACCTGGGTGACCCGGGCCATCGGCCCCCGCTGGGGCTGGATGGGCGGCTGGTCGAGCGCGGTGGCCGACCTGCTGATCATGCCCAACCTGGCCGCGGTGGCGGCCATCTACCTGCTGTCGCTGTTCGGCTTCGACAACCAGGCCGCCAGCCTGTGGTGGCAGCTCGGTCTGGGCTGCGTGTTCATCATGGGGATGACCTGGATCTGCGTGGTTGGCATCGAGCTCAGCGCCCGCACGCAGTTCGTCATGCTGGCCACGGAGATGGCCATCCTCATCATCTTCAGCGTGGTGGCCCTGGCCAAGGTCTGGGGTGGCAGCATCCACGGCTCGGTCGACCCCTCGCTCTCGTGGCTGACGCCCACCAACCTCGGTGGCGTCAAAGCGGTCACCGAGGGCATGATCGCGGCGGTGTTCATCTACTGGGGCTGGGACACGGCCACCAGCGTCAACGAGGAGTGCGAGGAGCCCAACAAGGTGCCCGGCCTGGCCGGCATCTGGGCCACCGTGGTGCTCGTGCTCATCTACGTGGTCGTGTCCTACGCCGCCCAGGCGGTGCGGGGCCCGGGGTTCCTGGCCAACAACTCCGACGACGTGTTCTCCGCCGTGGGCGGCATCGTGTTCAGCAACCACGGGTTGGGCTGGTTCGCCCTCAAGCTGCTCCTGCTGGCCACCCTCAGCTCCGCCGCGGCCAGCTGCCAGACGACCATCCTGCCCGCGGCCCGCACCGCCCTGTCGATGGCCATGCACCGGGCCGCCCCGCCCAAGTTCGGCGAGGTGAGCCCCCGATACCTCACGCCGGCCTGGTCCACGTGGCTGTTCGGCATCCTCTCGTGCGCCTGGTTCGGCCTGCTCACCATCGTGTCGCGGGTGTTCGGCGGTGACGTGCTCACCTGGTCGATCCTGTCGGTCGGCCTGATGATCGCCTACTACTACGGCCAGTGCGGCATCGCCTGCGTCATCTACTACCGCCGCCACCTGTTCAAGAGCGCCAAGAACTTCTTCTTCGTGGGCGTGCTGCCCGCCATCGGCGGCCTGACCCTGGCCTACCTGTTCGTGCGGTCGCTCATGGACATGAGCCACGCCAGCTACACCGATCCGCCCGAGCAGTGGGGCCCGTGGAACCCGGTGTTGTGGATCGGCATGGGCCTGCTGCTGCTCGGCATCCCCCTCATGTTCTGGTGGAACACGCGCGACCATGCCTTCTTCCGGGTCAGGCCCGACCCGATCGACAGCCGACCGCCCCCTGAGGGCGGCGACCCGCTGCCGCCGCTCGTCGAAGAAGGAGCGCCCAAGTGAGCGCCAACGGTCCCATCATCGTCGGCTACGACGGCTCCGAGGGCGCCAAGGGCGCCCTGACCGAGGCCATGATCATGGCCAAGGCCCTGGCCAGCCCGGTCACCCTGTGCTTCGGGTTCGAGCCGCCGGCGTTCTACGCCGGCGAGCCCACGGGCCAGCGCGACGCCATCGAGGAGATCGGCACCAAGGAGCTCGAGGACGGCCTGGCCACGGCCAAGGCCATCGACTCGACGGTCGAGGTGCGAGCCGAGACGGTGGCCGGACGTCCGGCTCCGGCCATCCTGGCCATGGCCGAGCGCGACCACGCCCGCCTGATCGTGGTGGGCCACCACGAGGGCGGCACCATGCGCGGTGCCATCATGGGATCGGTGACCTTCAAGGTGCTCCACGACGCCCCCTGCCCCGTCCTGGTGGTCAACACCCAGGACTGAGTCGGCGTCAGCGGGCCTCGCGCTCGCCGTCGGGGACGGGACGGGGGTAGGGCGGCGCCTCCACCGGCGCGCGCCGGCGGCGGGCCGACACCAGTGGCCAGGCGATCACCGCGAACACCAACTCGGGCAGCAGCCAGGTGATGGCGGGGACGTAGGGCTCCAACAGCAGCTCGAGCGCCACCAGCCACAGCACCAGGGCGAGGGCGATGCGCAGCTGCACCCGGTCGATCTCGAGCGAGCTGACCCAGAAGTACAGGGCCCGGATGCCGAGCAGGGCCATCGTGGACGAGGCCAGCACCAGGAAGCCCGGCTTCTTGGTGGCGAAGGCCAGGGGGACGGTCACGGCGAAGTAGATGTCCGCGGTCAGCAGCACCACGAGCATGGCGAAGGCCAGGGTGTAGCGGCGGCGGCGACGTCCGGTCGCATCGTCGGGCACCGTCTCGTGCACCACGAAGCGGTCGTCGCGCCAGGTGTCGGTGAAGTCGAGGTGCCGGCGCATGGCGCGCAGGTAGCGGTTCTGGGCGGCATCGGGGTCGGCCTCGCTGCGCAGCAGGAAGACCAGGCCACCGACCACGAAGGCCCCGGCCACGATCAGGTGCAGGCTCGCGGGTTCGGACCGGGCCACCGCCGTCCCCAGGGCGATGAAGGGCAGCTTCACCAGCAGGCCGATCCACAGGGCCAGGAAGATGACCCGCCGGGCGGCCCGGCTCGGGGCCGCGAAGCTGGTCACCACCAGGGCGAAGACCAGCGCCTGGTCGACGGTCAGGGCCTTCTCGACGGCGAACCCGGTCAGGTACTTGACCGCGTAGGAACGCCCGGCCTCGAGGTAGACCAGCTCGCCGAAGGCGGCGCCCACAACCGTCCACACCATGGCCCAGCGCCAGGCCGACCGGGGGGTGATGCGCATCTGGCCGCCCCGGGGCAGCACGAACAGGTCGAGGGCGAGCAGGACGGGCGCGGCGACCAGCAGCGTCACCCAGGCCCAGACCGACACGTGCATCGGCTGCACTGTACGGAATCCTCGTAGCCCCGAGCCCAGGCCGGCGCGCCAGGCCCGAACCTGTCAGCTCAGCGAACGCAACGAGGTCGCCTGGCTGACAGGTTCCACGTACGGCGGCGGGCGGCGGGCGGCGGGCGGCGGGCGGCGGGCGGCGGGCGGCGGGGCAGAGCTAGCCGGTGAAGGCGGGCGTGGCCGTCACCGCCGCCGCGGCCGGTGCCGCCGTGGTGCTGGTGGTGGTCGGCGCCGCGGTGGTGGTCGTCGTCGGCGGCGCCGTGCAGGTCGACTGGTCGTCGCTGACGGTGGTGTCGTTCAGGGTGGAGGTGCCGCCGCCCCGGACTAGCACCGAGTTCAAAGCCGTGCCCCCACCGGATGCCGTGGCCCGGTTGCCGACGATGCTGCCGGCGTTGGTGGTGACGTTGCCCCCCTCGGACAGGATGCCGCCGCCGGCGTCGGTTCCGTCGCCGGCCGTGGTGGCCGTGTTGCAGTTGGCCGTCACCGTGCGGAACGTCACCTGTCCACCCTCGGACAAGATGCCGCCGCCGACATCGCCCGCCCCGTCGGTGGTGGCCGTGGCCGAGTTACCCGAGACGGTCGAGGTTGCCGCGATGACCTGGCCGCCTTCGGAGCCCACGCCCCCGGCCGCGTCGCCATCGTCGGTGTTGGCCGAGTTGCCGGTGATGGTGGATCCGCTGATGGTGACCTGACCGCCCTCGGACAGCACACCACCGGCCGCGTCGTCCGAATCGGTGGCGCTGTTGTTGGTGATCTGGCAGTTGGTCACCGTCACCTCGCCCCCTTCGGACAGCACCCCGCCGGCCGCGTCACCCTCGCTGGAGGTGACGTCGTTGTTGGTGATGGTGCAGTTCGACACCGCCACGACCCCACCTTCGGAGACGATCGGGGCGGTGTCGTTGCCAGTCGTGCCACCCCCTCCGCTCAGGGTGAGGCCGTCGACGGTGATGCCCGCGCCGCCTTGGTCGTCGAGGCCCGCCGGGTGGCCGTTCAGGTTCACCGTGTTGCCGTTGCCGGTGATCGTCACCGGCCCGCCGACGCCGGACCAGGCGATGGGCGAGCTGAGGTTGATGGTGGCCAGCCCGGCCTGGACCACGACCGTGTTGGCACCCGCGGTGGTGGACGCGTCCGTCAGGGCCTGGCGCAACGAGCCGGCGCCCGAGTCGTTGCTGTTGGTCACGTTGAACGTGGCCGCGCCGGCTGAGACGGTCAACGGCCCGACCACGGCGGCCGAGCCCAGCAGCAGCACGAACACCCCGGCCAAGACCCGAGACGCACGAAATCCGGTCATCTGACGCCCCTCCCCAGGTGGAACGCGACCTCGCGCTCTCAGCGTCCTCACAGCGTAGTCCTAACCCCACTGGCGCGGCGCGGGAAGAGGATGACCGTCCGCGTGCCGCCTCGGGCTCGCTCCTAGCATCCAGCCGTGGCCGACGACCCCCTCCACGACATGCAGACGGCGGCCGAGTTCGTCAGCGCCGAGATCGACGAGGTGACCGACGACCTCAGCCACGTCGGGCGAGAGGTCATGGACGTGTTCCGCCGCGACCTCCTCAGCCGCGACGGCTACCTGATCGTGCTGATCATGGTCCTGCTGACGGTCGTCATGATCGCGGTGGACGACGCCTTCACCGGTGGCCAGGTGGTGTCGGCCGTCATGCTGGCCCTGCTCGTGCTGACGACGTTGAGCCGGTCCCACGTGTCGCACACCCTGCGGGTGTTCGGCGGGGTGGTGACCGGGACGGCTGTCATCGTCTCGATCCTGGCCGCGGCCAGCGGTCACGCACCCGGGACGGCCGTCGCCGGCACCGCCCAGTGGACCCTGGGCATCGGCGCCGCCCTCTACACGTTGCTGTTGGCACTGCTGTTCCCCGCCATCCTGCGCCAGGCGTTCAGCCACCGCCGGGTCAACCTGAACACCGTGGCGGCCTCGCTGGCCGCCTACCTGCTGTTGGGGCTCATCTTCGCCAGCGCCTACCGCCTCGTCCAGATCGTCGCCCCGCCGATGTTCAGCCAACCGAACACGAACGGGTTCACCTACGTGTACTTCAGCTACGTGACCCTGACCACCATCGGCTACGGCGACTTCACGGCCCACAACGACGCCGGGCGGGCCATCGCCATCCTGGAGGGGTTGTTCGGACAGGTCTTCCTGGTCACCATCGTGGCCCTGGTGGTGTCCAATCTGGGACGGGAGCGCCAGAACCTGCGCCGGATGCCCGACGACCCCGATGGCGGCTCGGCTGAGCCCGACCCCGACCCCGACCCCGACTCCGACCCTGACCCCGACGGCGACGGCCGTTCGGCTGAGCCCGGCCCGGCTGATGTGGCCACCGGAGGCGCCGACGGTGGTCCCCCGGACGGGCACTAGCCTCGGACGATGCCGGTCTTCCTGGTCCGCCATGCCCACGCCGGCAACCGATCGACCTGGCAGGGCGAGGACGGCGATCGACCCCTGAGCGACCGGGGGATGGGTCAGGCGGACGACCTGGTCGACCTGCTGGGCGACCGGACCATCCGGCGGGTGGCCTCGAGCCCGGCTCGGCGGTGCGTGCAGACGGTGGAGCCCCTGGCCACCCACCTGAAGTTGGCCGTCGACCCGGACAAGCACCTGGCCGAGGGCGCGTCGGTGCGCGGCGCGCTGGACCTGATCCTCGCCGGCGACGACCAGGTGCTGTGCGCCCACGGCGACCTGATCCCGGACGTGATGGTCCGGCTGGTGGATCGGGGCCTGCGGGTCGAGGCGCCGACCCGGTGCCAGAAGGGGTCGGTCTGGGAGATCACGATCGAGCGCGGTCGACCGATCAAGGCCCGGTACCGACCGCCACGGACCTGATCAACCGGTCGTGGTGGTCGAGCCGGCCGCCACCTGCGCCTGCATCTGGGCCTTGAACTGATCGATCGTGCCGCTCATGAAGCTGGGGAGCTGGCCGGCCGGGACCTTGGCCAGTTCGGACAGCGCGTCGGCGGGCCGGCCCAGATCGCCGAGCAGGACGGCCATGAACACCAGGCTGGTGGGGTCGCTCGGATCGGTGCGCAGGGCCTGCTGGAGCGAGGCCAGGGCCTCGGCCTGGAGCTGGCTGCGCTGCTGGCCGCTGGCGCTGGTGGCCACGATGCGCAGCATCCACCCCCGGTACGCCAGC
Source organism: uncultured Microthrixaceae bacterium (assembly GCA_963785815.1). GTDB lineage: Bacteria > Actinomycetota > Acidimicrobiia > Acidimicrobiales > Acidimicrobilacustridaceae > UBA4742. Next base: position 374,429 of record CAWAWN010000003.1, on the reverse strand, counting down.
GCCTCGGTGTTGGCCGGATCGAGCTGGAGCACCTTGTTGTAGTCCTTGATGGCATCCAGGTACTGGCCGGCGGCCCCCTCCTGGCGGGCGGCCAGGAGCTCGTCGCGGGTGTCGCCCCGCACCCCGCCGGTGATCGAGTCCCCGGCGCCGCGCGAACCCGACCACTGCGCCACCACCACGCCGGCGCCCACCGAGAAGATCACCACCACGGCGGCCACCACCACCCGCCGGGCCATGGAGCGCGAAGCCGCCGGGCGCGCCCGGCCCGCCTGGTCGGCGTCCAGCGCCCGGATGGTGGCCGCGGCGCGCGCCGTGTAGTCGTCCTTGAGCGAGGTGTAGTCGTGATCGTCGACGTCGCCGGCGGCGTGCTCGGCCTCGAGGTCGCGCAACGAGCCCAGCAGGAAGTCACGCTCCTCGGTGAGCGCCACGATCCGCTCCGGGTCGAGGCCCCGGCCCGCACCGCGCCGGGCGCTGGGGGCGTCCGGATCGGGGGCCTCGGTCGGGCGTGCCGCGGACCGCGAGCCCGACTTGGCGTCGGACCGGCCGGCCGGGTCGTCAGCGGCGCCGCCGGAGCCGGCCAGCCGCGCCGAGCGGGCCTTGGTGCCCCGGGCACCCGAGCCTCCCGACGCCGCGGTCACGATGCGCTCGCGGGCTCGGGCTCGGGCTCGTCGGGTCCGTGGTCGTCGGGCGCGAGGTCGTCCGGGCCGACGGGCATCCGGGCCAGGGCCTCGGCCACCAGGTCGCGATCGGCCTGGCTGGCGTGCACGTCGCCCTTCACCTGCCACCGGCGGAACACCACGACGAGGATGGCGGCGGAGATCAGCAGCGCCACCACCGGGATGATCCACACCAGGCTCGACACCCCGGTGGAGGCCGGGATGAGCGACACGTCCTGCCCATCGGTGCTGATGAAGAAGGCACGGATCTGCGCCGGGGTCTGGCCCTCGTCCAGGCGCTTGGCGATCTCGACGCGCGCCTGCTGCGCGAAGTCGGAGTCGGACTGGGCCACCGACTCGCCCTGGCACACCTCGCACTTGAGCGTGGCCGCGATGGCCAGCATGCGGCCCTCGTTGGTGGTGGGGCCGTTGGTGCCGGTCACGCCGATGGTCAGGGCGGTGGCCACGATGACGGCCATGGCCAGCCACGGCCCGTAGGTGCGCAGCAGCCGACCGACCGAGGGCGCGGCCTCGTCCGCCGTCGCCATCGCATCGGCCGGTCGGTCGGTCGTGGGGTCGGTCATGGCGTGGATCCCGGCGCGGCCGACGGTGAGGAGGTCGACGTCGCGCTCGACGAGCCGCCAGTCGACGAGGCGGTGCTCGACGACGTCGACTCGCCGCCGTAGCGCTGGATCACCTGCTGGAGGGCCGAGGCGGTGATGCCGGCCTCGAACTTGGCCACCACCTGGCCGTCGGGGCTGACCACGTAGGTCTCGGGCACGCCGGTCACCCCGAAGGTGAGCGCCGTCGACCCGTCGTCGTCCAGGATGGGCCACGTCGCCCCGGTCCCCCGGTAGAAGGCCTCGGCGTCGGCCTTCTTGTCCGTGTACATGATCCCGACCATGGCCACCTGGGGGTCGCCCTGGTGCTGGCGGGCGAACTTGACCAGCTCGGCCTGCTCGGCCCGACAGGGCACGCACCACGACCCGAAGAAGTCGATGACCACCCACTGGCCCAGGTGCTGGTCGACATCGAACTGGCCGCCGGACAACGTGGTGCCCTTGACCGAGGGGACGGCCTTGCCCACCACCTGGGACTTGGCCACCTGGTCGTCGCTGCTGTGGTGGGTGGCCAGCAGGGCCACCAGGGCCACGGCGATGACGCCCACCACCAGCGCCGCCGTGCGGGCCAGGTGGGCGCCGCCCTGGCGCGGCGCCACCTCGGGGGGATCGACCACGGTGCTCATGCCGGCTCGATCCCGGGCTCGACTCGGGCGTGGACCGTCTCGGGTTGGCGATCAGGGGGCGGGCGACCGGGACCCGGGTCCGACCGGCCGGGTCGGCGGTCGGGCACCGGGGCCGACACCGGTTGGGTGGGTCGCCGGCGCCGTCCCGGGAAGGCGGCCAGGGCCGTGCCCAGCCCGATCACGAAGCCACCCGCCCACAGCCACATGACCAGCGGCTGGCTGGTCACCCGGATGGTCACCGTGTTGGTGTTGGTGGCCGGCACCGACAGCAGGCTCAGGGCCACGTCGCCGCGAGGGCTCGTGTAGATGGACGGCGTGCCCACCGGGTCGCTGGTGCCGTCGGACTGGCGGAAGGCGACGATGCCGGGGGCGTAGGGCCCCGAGCCGTCCACCGAGACGATGGCGCTGGTCTGGTTCTTGCCGGCCGAGGCGGTGATGCGCAGGCGCTGGTAGGTGATCGTGTGGCCGTTGAACTGGGCCGACTGGCCGGGGCGCAGGGTGAGCTCGGCCTGCTGGACGTTGCTGGCGCTCGCGGCGAAGGCCACCGCGATCATCACGATCCCGATGTGGACGATCATGCCGCCGTTGGCTCGACCCACCAGGCCGCGCCACCCCTGGCGCCGGGTGGCCAGCACGAGCTGGCGGCCGGCGGACCCCGCCGCGAACCCGGCCAGGCCGTAGACCACCAGCGGCGCGAACCCGCGCTGGCCGGCGATGACCCCGACGACCACCGCGGCGGTGCCGCACCAGGCCGGCCAGTACAGGCGGTGGCGCAGCAGCTCGCCGCTGGCCTTGCGCCACGGCAGCACCGGGGCCACGGCCATGAGGAACAGCAGGGCGATGGCGATGGGCAGCGTCATCCGGTTGAAGTACGGCGACCCCACCGAGATCTGGTTGTTGTTGATGGCCTCGACCACCAGGGGGAACACGGTGCCCAGCAGCACCACGAAGGCGAAGGCACCGAACAGCACGTTGTTGGCCAGGAACGCCCCTTCGCGCGACAGCGGCGAGTCGATCCGCCCCGGCGAGCGCAGCTGGTCCCCCCGCCACACGACGAGCCCGATGGTCACGGCCACCACCAGGCCGAAGAAGCCGAGCAGCAGCGGCCCGATGGTCGAGTTGGAGAAGGCGTGGACGCTCTGGACCACACCCGAGCGGGTCAGGAAGGTGCCCAGGATGGTCAGGGCGAAGGTGGCGCACAGCAGGGACAGGTTCCACACCCGCAACATCCCCCGCCGCTCCTGCACCATCACCGAGTGCAGGTAGGCGGTGCCCGTGAGCCAGGGTAAGAACGAGGCGTTCTCGACCGGGTCCCAAGCCCAGTAGCCGCCCCAGCCCAGCACCTGGTAGCTCCACCAGGCGCCCAGCACGATGCCCACCGACAGGAAGCCCCAGGCGATGAGGGTCCAGCGACGGGTCTCCACCAGCCAGCCCTCGCCCAGCCGGCCGGTGACCAGGGCGGCGATGGCGAAGGCGAAGGGGACGGTGAAGCCGACGTAGCCCAGGTAGAGCATGGGCGGATGGATGGCGACGAGGGTGTTGTCCTGGAGCAGCGGGTTGGGGCCGGGCCCGTTGAAGCCGGGCGCCGGGTTGAAGGCCTTGAACGGGTTGGCCGGGCCCATCAGCAACCCGAAGAAGAACAGGCAGGTCACGAACATCACCAGCAGCGCCCACCCCACCAGCGGGTCGTCCAGGCGCTTGCGGAACTTCTGGCCCACGGCGAACGTGTAGCCCGACAGGAACAGCACCCACAGCAGGATCGAGCCCTCGAGCGCCGACCACATGCCGGCCACGGTGAACAGCAGCGGGGTGTTGGTGCTGCCGTTGTCGGCCACGAACTTCACGGTGAAGTCGTGGGTCAGCAGGGCGTGCTCCATGGCGAAGACCGACAGCACGGCCGCGCCGATGATGAGCCAGGTGTAGACCCGCCCCAGGCGCACCATGTCCGGGCGCTTGCGGACCAGGCCGACGGCCACCGTGATCACCGCGCACAGGGAGGCCACGAAGCCGAGCACGTCGCCGGCGGTGCCCAGGGCCAGGTTCACGGCTTGATCGAGGTGGACGGCGAGGCGGGTGCGGTCGTCGTCGACTTGGGCGCCACCTTGCCCCCGGTGTCTGCCTGCTTCAGCCGGTCACCGTGCTGGGCCGTGTACGTGGCGTCGTGCTTGACCAGCATCTGGTCCGACAGGAACAGCTTCTGGCCGTTGGCGTCCCAGTGGCCCTGCAGCACGACGGGCTCGCCCGGCTTGAACAGCTGGGGTGGGTCGCCGGTGTGGTCGACGGGCACCTCGACGCCGTCGTAGGTGATGGTGAAGTCGGCGCCGGTGGCGGTGCGCTTCACGTCGTCCTCGACCGTGCCCTGGATGCGGAACGTGCTGGTGCCCAGCGTGTGCTCCTTGGCCACCGCCTCGTCGGCGTTGTAGAAGAACAGCGAGGCCGAGGTGAGCGCCTTGGACACCACGAAGCCGGCCCCCACCAGCACGGCGACCAACGCCACCTTGGCGGCCCAGCCCCGGCCGCGGTGGCGGGCCGGGCGGACCCGGGGGCTCAGGTCGAGGGTGGCCACGCCGGTGGTGGCGTCGCTCGACTCCACGGGGTCGTGGCCGTCGCCCGGTCCGGGCTCCGCGCCCGGCGAGCCCGAAGGCGGATCGATCACAGCCATCGACGGTCCTCGGGGGGCACGCGCCGGCTGACGGCCCGGCCGCGCAGCACGATCCACAGGGCGTAGGCCACCAGCACGACGGTGGCGATGCCCCAACCCAGCCCGACGTAGCCCCAATCGCTCACGGCGCCAGCTCCGCGGGGGCGGTGGCCGACACCGGCACGGCTTCGGCTCCGCTCGACGTCGCGCCTTCGGCGCGGCGCTCGGCGATGGCGTCGTCCAGCTCGGCGGCCTCGGCCTGCTGCTCTAGCCAGGCCAGGCGCCAGCGGTGGATGAGCAGCCACGACCCCACCAGCAGGCCCACGAACATGTTGAACACCAGGGCGAAGGCCATCTGGTCGTGGATCTTGGGCTGGAGGGTCTCGAGGATGGTCGTGCCCTGGTGCAGGGACCGCCACCACGTGACGGCCCGGTTGTCCAGGAAGACGTTGGGCAGCACCAGCAGGCCGACCACCGCCGAGCGCCGGGCCCGGGTGGACGGGTCACCGGGCAGGCGCCGCACGGCCAGGTACCCCAGCAGCAGCAGGGCCAGCATGGCCGTGGCCGTCAGCCGGGGATCCCAGACCCAGAAGGTGCCCCAGGTAGGACGACCCCAGATGGCGCCGGTGACCAGGGTCAGGCCGGTGAAGACCAGGGCCAGCTCGCCGCAGGCGGCGGCCGTGACGTCCCACCACGGCGTCCGCTTCCAGAGGTACATCACGCTGGCCACGGTGACCAGGGTGGCGGTGATGTAGGCCACGGTCACCACGGGCACGTGCAGGTACAGCAGGCGCACGGCGTCGCCCATGTTCTCGTCGGGCGGGCTCGACACCAGGGCCAGGTACGCGCCCAGGGCGATGGCGGCCAGGGTGACGACGCCGAGGATGCGCGTGCCCTTCGAGCCCGTGCCGTGCGGCCCCGGGTCGACGCCACCCGCCGCGCCGGCCGCGTCGGCCCCGAGTTGGTGGCTCGGCTGGGTGGTCACGATTCCTCCAGGAGGGGGCCGAAGCCGAACGCTCCGAAGACGGTGTATCCGATGGCGAAGGCCGCCAGCAGAGCCACCCACGGCCACCCCTGGCTGGGGGTGCGATCGTGGGCCGCCTCGAAGGCCCGGGTTGACCCGATGAGCACCGGGGCGAGCACGGGGAGCAGCAGCAGCGGCAGCAGCGTCTCCCTAACCCGGACCCCGGCGGCCAGGACGCCGTAGAGGGTACCGGCCGCGGCGATCCCCGCGGTCGCGGCCACACACGTCGCCACCAGCAGCAACCAGCCGGTGGGCGAGCTGTCGTAGAGCACGGCCACCCCCACGCCGAGCAGCACCTCGAGCACCGCCAGCTGGGCGCAGATGGCCAGCATCTTGCCCAGGAAGACCCCCGCCGGCTCGAGGCCCGACAGGCGCAGGGCGTCCTGGTTGCCGTCGGCCGACTCGATGGCGAAGGCCCGCTGGATGGCCAGCACGGCACAGAACAGCACGGCCACCCAGAACAGGCCCGGGGTGGCCGAGTGCAGCACGCCCGAGTCGGGGTCGAGGGCGAAGGCGAACAGGATGAGCACCAGCAGGGCGAACGGCGCCACCTGGTTCAGGGCGACCCGCGAGCGGGCCTCGATGCGCAGGTCCTTGCCGGCCACGGCCAGGGCGTCACGGAACACGGGTCACCGCCGCCGGCTCGGGGGCGTCGCTCCCGGAGGTTGGATTCCGGTTGGCCGCGGCGACCACCGGCTCGGTCGACTCGGCGGGGGCGGGGGCCGGTGTCTCGGCGGGCGCGGGGGCCGGTGTCTCGGTGGGCGCGGCCGGCTCGACGGGGCCGTCGGAGGAGCCGGCGGCGGCCGTCGGGTCGAGGGAGATCACGCCGCTGGTGATGGTGACCACCCGCCCGGCCAGGGCGTTGGCCCGCTCCAGCTCGTGGGAGGCCACCACCACGGTGGCGCCGGCCTGCACGGCCCGCCGGATCAGGTCGTCGACCGTGTCGCGGGCCTCGGCATCGAGGCCGGCGTGGGGCTCGTCCAGCAGCCACAGCTCGGGCCGGCGGGCCACCAGCACCGCGATGGAGGCGCGGCGGCGCTGCCCGGCCGAGAGCCTGGCCACGGCCACCGACCGCAGCCGTCCGCCCAGCCCCAGCGCCACCAGGGCGGCGTCGGCGTCGGCGGGATCGGCCCGGGCGGCCCGGGCCCAGAAGCGCAGGTTGTCGTCCACCGTGAGCTCGTCGTAGAGCATGGTTGCGTGGCCCAGCAGGCCCACCTGTCGACGCACCGAGCGGCGGTCGCGACGCAGATCGTGGCCGAGCACCACGGCGGTGCCGGAAACCACCGGGAGCAGGCCGGCCAGGGTGCGCAGCAGGGTGCTCTTGCCCGCGCCGTTCGGCCCCTGGAGCAGGACGATCTCACCCCGGTCGACGTCGAGATCGACGCCGGCGAGCGCCGGAAAGCGACCCAGGAGGGACACCGCGGCGCGAAGGTGGACGGCGGGCTCCATGGCGATGCACCAGGGTACTGGTGGGGATCGACCCCGACCAAGGCGCGGCCCGACTCGGTCGGCGGGCCCGGACTCACTATCGTTCCGTCGTGCGAACGGCTCGGGTCATCGGTGCGGTGGGGCGGCTCATGATCCGCGCCGGCGTGCTGGTGCTGCTGCTGGTGGTGTACCAGCTGTGGGGCACGGGCATCCACACCACCGAGGCCCAGGACAACCTGCGCAAGCAGTTCGCCCAGGACCAGGCGGCCGCCTCGGCCAAGTCGTCGGCCACCACCCCCACCACCACGGGGGTGGCCCACCCGGCGGCCGACGGGTCCATCCCGGTGCCCAAGCCGGGCGACCCGATCGGCACCATCGAGATCCCCCGGATCGGCTCCAACTTCGTGATGGTCGAGGGCGTCGACCTGAAGTACCTGTCGGAGGGCCCCGGCCACTTCCCCGGCACGCCGCTGCCCGGCCAGGCCGGCAACGCCGCGGTGGCCGGCCACCGCACCACGTACAAGGCGCCCTTCAACCGCATCGACGAGCTGCAGCCCGGCGACGAGATCTTCATCACCACCTTGCAGGGCCACTTCACCTACAAGGTGATGGCCCAGGCGCCCGACCAGCCAGGCGGGCCGCCGCTGGGCCACCGCGTGGTGAAGCCGAACGCGGTGGAGATCCTCGCCGACAAGGGCCGCAACCAGCTCACCCTGATGGCCTGCAACCCCAAGTACTACGCCACCCAGCGCATCGTGGTCGAGGCCCTGCTGGTGGGCAACCCGGTGGCCGGCAAGCCGGTCGGCCACGTGTCCAACGCCAACCAGGACGCGCTGGCCGGCCTGACCAAGGGCGACAACTCCGAGCGGCTGCCGGCCACCCTGTGGCTGCTGGCCGCCCTGAGCGTGTGGTTCCTGACCTGGCTGGCCTCGCACCGCCTCAAGCTGCGCCGGGCCCGGGCCGTGACTGCCGCCGAAGGCGCCGCCTCGCAGGGCGTGCCCGACCCGTTGGGGCTCGGCCCCGACGATCCCAGCCTGGGCGGCCCGGCTGAGGCAGCTGGCGGGTGGGGCGCCACCGCCACCCTGGCCCCGCCCTCGCCTCCGGCGGCGCGACCGCCGGAGGCCGCACCGCCCTCGGCCGCGTCCTGGTGGCTGCGCTGGACGCCCTACCTGATCGGCCTCCCCATCTTCCTGGTGTGCCTCTACGCCTCCTTCGAGGCGTTCTCGAAGGTGCTGCCCGGGGCGTTCTGAGTTGGCCGGCACCGGCTGGGGCCGAGGGCTGGATCGCCGCCAGGCCTCGGGCCTGAGGCCACCCCCCGGGCGGATGGCCGCCCGCCTGCTCGGCGCCGCGGCGCTCGTCAGCCTGCTGCTGGCCGGCTGCACCGGGAGCCACGCCGCCGACCAGGTGGCCACCACCACCACGACCCCACCGCCCACCACGACCACCACCGAGGCGCCGCTCACCGCCGGGCACCAGATCAGCGTGTACGTCCCGTCGGTCGGGGACTGCTACGACCACCGCACGGTGGGCACCCCACCCACCACCTCGGCCATCGTGCTGCTGTTGAGCTGCACGCTGCCCCACGAGAACCAGGTGTACGCCACCCTCGACTACCCGCCGTCCCCCACGTTCCCGGGCACCGGTGTGCTGGAGGCCTACGCCAAGTCCCACTGCGTGGCCAGCTTCGCCGCCTTCGTGGGCAAGCCGTACGAGACGTCGACGTACGGGCTGGCCTACGAGCTGCCCACCGAGGCCAGCTGGGGCAACGGCATCCGCCACGTGCTCGGCTGCCTCCTGGTCGACCCCGACGGCAACCGCCTCACCGGCACGGCCCAGGGCAGCGCCAAGTAGCGCCTCGCCGCGAAAACTGACCGGCAAAATGCGCGAAATCGCTCAGCCAAAGATGCCCAATTTGCGGGCCGAGCCGGTCAGTGGCCGTGGAAGTCGGGGGGGCGGCGCTCGGCGAAGGCGGCCAGGCCCTCCTGGAGGTCGGCGCTGGCCCAGGCCGCGTCGAAAGCGGCCCGGTACTCCGTGGTCCAGGCCAGATCGCCCTCGGCCTGGTTGAGCCCGACCTTGAACCCGGCCAGGGTCAGCGGCGCCAGCTGGGCGATCTGGTGGGCCCAGGCCCGGGCGTCGGGCTCGAGCGCGTCGGGCTCGGCCAGGCGCGTCACCAGTCCCACCCCGTGGGCCCGCTCGCCCGAGCTGGTCTCGGCGGCCAACAGCATGGCCCGGGCCATCGACGGGCCGGCCAGGGCGCTCAGCCGCCGCACCGTCCACTGGTCGGTCATGAGGCCGAGCTTGCCGGCGGGGATGCCGAAGCTGGCGCGGGGGGTGGCCAGGCGCAGGTCGCAGGCGATGGCCAGCTGGGTGCCCGCCCCCAGGGCGGCGCCGTCGATGGCGGCCAGGGTGGGGATGGGCGCGGTGCGCAGCCCGTCGAGCAGCTCGTGCAGCTTGGCCACGAAGCCCTCGTCCTCCACGGTGGTGAGGTCGGCGCCGGCGCAGAAGTGCCCGCCCGAACCGGTGAGCACCAGCACTCGGCTGCCCAGCTCGACCGCCGCGGCCAGCGCCCCGAGCAGGCCGTCGAGGGCCTCGTGGTCGAGGGCGTTGCGCCGCTCGGGACGGTCGATGGTGACCACCGTGAGGGGACCCTGGTGCTCGACGTGGATCATCGGCCGGTCCAGCGGGGTGGGCGCTTCTCGGCAAAGGCGGCGCGGCCCTCGGCCGCGTCGTCCAGGCCAGAGGCCACGGTGAGCATGGCCTGGAGCAGGGGCAGGGCGTCGCCGGCCGACTGGTCCCACACGTCGTAGAAGGCCTGGCGGCCCAGACGGAGCACGGCCGGTGACTTGGCCGCCAGGGTGGCCGCCAGCTCGTCGACCGCGGCGTCGAGCCGGTCGGCGGGCACCACCCGGTTCACGAACCCGATGCGCTGCGCCTCGGCCGCGTCCACCCGTCGGCCGGTCATCATCAGCTCGAGCGCCACCTTGGGCGGCATGGAGCGCATGAGGGGGACCGTGATCATGTAGGGCCACAGCCCGACGTCGACCTCGGGGGTGCCGAACACGGCGTCGTCGGCCGCCACCACCAGGTCGCAGGCCAGGGCCAGTCCCATGCCGCCGGCCAGGGCGAAGCCGCGCACGCGGGCGATGGTGGGCTTGCCCAGGCCCCACAGCTCACCGAACAGGCCGACCAGGTCGCCCCGGCTGTCGTGGGTGGCCAGGTGGCCGGGGTCGTCGCCGGTGGTCAGGTCGGCGCCGGCGCAGAAGGCCCGGTCGCCGGCCCCGGTGAGCACCAGCACGCGGGCCTCGGGGTCGGTCTTGACCTCGGCCACCCGCTGGCGCATGCCGCGCAGCACCGACCAGGACAGGGCGTTGCGCTTGTCGGGGCGGTTGATCGTCAACCGGGCGATGCCGTCGGCCACCTCGTAGCGCAGCTCGTCCTCGCCATCTGCCCCTGCCGCGGCCACGTCGGCAACCTAGCCGAGCCCCCGACCTTGCCCGCCAGTTCCCGCTTTGGCGTTGATCTGCACCCCCGGGAGGGTGCGGATCAACGCCGGAACGGTCGGGAACCATCGACGGTCACGCCGATCACCCCACCAGGCCACGGCCGGTGATCAGGGGCAGGTCGAGGGCGGTGATCAGACCGGGTCGGGCAGCGACCACCGACGGCACGGCGTTCACCAGACGCATGGCCGTGGCCTTGAGCCCGGCCGTGTTGTGGTCGCCGTCGGTGCCGAGCATCTGCATGTCCAACGTGTAGTTGGGCTCGCCGCTGATCACCACCCGGTAGCCGCCCTGGCCCAGCGGCTGGGGCCAGTCCGGCGCCAGGTCGTCGCGCAGCCGGGTCACGTGCTCGAGCACCACCACAGCCCGGCCAGCCTTCATCCCCCGCACCTCGAAGCGCAGGCCGGCGGCGGTGCCGGCCTCGACCGTGCCCGACGCGATCTCGAACGTCTCCGGCGCGGGCACCCGCTCGTAGGACTCCTCCACCGCGTCCAACTCGACGTCCAGCCCGGCCGCCAACTGGCGCACCACGCTGCCCCAGCCCATGGTGAGCACGCCCGGCAGCAGCAGCATGGGCGTGTGGTCGAGGGGCCGTCCGAAACCCATGATCTCGAACATGACCAGCTCGTTGTCATAGGTGGCGTAGTTGAGGATCTCCATGCAGCGCACCTCGTCGATGCGCTCGCTGATGCTGGTCAGGTTCAGGGCCAGCCAGTCGTTGGCGAACCCGGGATCGATGCCGTTGACCCACAGCGTCGACTGCCCGGCGGCCGCGGCCTGCTCGACCGGCTCGTACATCGACGGGTCGACCACCCCCCACGGGTACTGGAGGTACACCGGGCCGCTCGACACCACGTCGATGCCGGCGCCGAGGAACCGGGCCAGGTCGGCCACCGCCTCCAGCAGGCGGTTGTCGGCCATGGCCGTGTGCACGATGCAATCCGGCTCCAGGGCCAGCAGGGCGTCGGCGTCGGTGGTGGCGGCCACGCCCAGGTCGCGACCCAGGCCGGCCAGCTCGCCGGCGTCACGGCCGGCCTTGGCCTCGGACGACACCCACACGCCGGCCAGCTCGAGGTCGGGGTGGGCGTCGATGCCGGCGATGGTGTGGCGCCCGACGTTGCCGGTGCTCCACTGGACGACGCGAAGGGTCACGGGTTCTCCTGGGGACAGGCTCCCCCGCGGTTCCTGTCAGGTCGCGCGAAGGGAAGCGGATCTTGGGACTCAGAGATCGGGGAGGCGCAGGTCGAGGTTGGGACGTTGCAGGCCGCCGTCCACCGCCACCAGCTTGCCGGTCACGTACCCCGCGGCCGGCGAGCACAGCCACACCACCGCGGCCGCGATGTCGGCGGGGTCGCCGATGCGACCCACCAGGGTGCCCTCGGCCATCTCGGTCGACATGGCCTCGTCGTCGAGCACCATGTCGAGCGCCGAGGTGGCGATCGAGCCCACCTCGATGGCGTTTACCCGGATGCGTGGGGCCAGGTCGGCGGCGGCCAACTCGGTCCAGTGCGAGAGCGCGGCCTTGGCCGTGCCGTAGGCGGCGTAGCCGCGGCCGGCCAGGCGGCCCATGGCCGACGAGATGTTGACCACCGATCCGCCGTCGCCCGCCAGCATGGTGGGCACCGCCGCCTTGGTCAGGGCGTGGGCGGTGAGGACGTTGAAGCTGAAGGCCCGGGCCATGTAGCCGACGCTGGTGTCCATGAACGGGCGGGGGGCGGTGCCACCCACGTTGTTGACCACGATGTCGATGCGACCGAAGGCGTCGACCGCGGCCTGCGCCAACCCGGGCACGGCGTCGAGGTCGGACAGGTCAGCGGGCACCACCACGGCGCGCCGGCCCGCGGCCTCGATCGCGGCGGCCACCTCCGCCAGCTGCTCGGCGCTGCGGGCCGAGACCACGACGTCGGCCCCCATCTCGGCCAGGGCCACCGCGGTGGCCGCGCCCAGGCCGCGACCGGCGCCGGTGACGATGGCCGCCCGGCCGTCGAGGCGGAAGCGGTCGGGCATGCTCGTCGGGCTGGTGGCAGCCATGTCTCCCCCTGGAGGTGTTGTCAACCGGCGGCACCCAGACCACCTATGGGTGTCTGGTAGCCGCCGCTCGGGCGTGCGTGTGGTGTGGCCCGACCATCCGCGGCGCGGCATCGGGGGCTCGTACCGTTTCATCCATGTTCGCGCGATCCAGGCGCTCCTCAGAACGCGATCGTCTTCCCCAGGGGGCCGAAGCGGCGCTCTGGTCGATCGTCGAGGTGATCCCGGATCCACGAAACCATCTGGCCCTCACCCGTGATCCCACCTGCGAGATCCGGCTGAGCGCCGACCAGATCGAAGCCGCAGCTGCCGCTCCCGTGCCGGCGGCTGCGGCTTCGGCCTCCGGGTCCGAGCTGGTGCTCGAGCCCATGGGACAGGTCCACGACCTGACCGACCGGGCCCCGGCGGCGCCCTCCGAAGAGGAGCTCATCCGGGCGCTCTTCGCCGAGAGCGCCTGAGCCGGCTCGAAGCGCGCCGAGCCACGAGCCGGCGTCAGACCACCATGGCGGCCAGCGCCGTCCACGACTGGGGCACTGCGCCCAGGCCCTGGCCGGTGTCGGGCTCCCAGTACTCGGCGAAGCCCGACCGGAGGGCGCCGGCCACCAGCCCCTGCGCCAGGTGGCGGGCGTCGTCGGCGCGGCCCCGACGGCTGGCCGCCAGCCACAACAGGTAGCCGAGCTGGGGCCAGGCCGGGCCCCGCCAATAGGTGCGAGGATCGAACGACGGCTCGGCCCGGTGCACACCGGTGGGGCCCCAGGTCGCACCGAAGGCCAACGGGTCGGCGAGCTGGGCGAAGGCGGCATCGACCGCGACCGCGTCACGGCTGACCAGCACGGGCAGGAACGACTCGACCGTGCGGACGTCGGCAGTCGCCGACGGACCGACCACGACCCCGTCCGCCCACGTGCCCGATCGGACCGGGCCGGGCGCGGGAGCCGGCCTGCTCGCGGGAGCCGGCTCGCTCGCGGGGCCCGCCCGGTCGGCCGGGCCCGAGCCCTCGGCGGGGTCCGACCCCTCCTTGGAGGCCGGCGCACCGGTCCAGCGCCGGTCGAGCCGGGTGGCCACGTCGGCCGCGGCCGTGGCCAGCGCTCGGTCGCCGGTCACCTCGGCCAGCTCGAACGCGTTGAAGGCCACCAGCGCCCCGAAACCGGCGGGCGCCACCTCGAAGGCGCGGCTGCCCACCGGCGACCCATCCGGGGACAGGTCCAGTGCGCCCACCAGGTCGCCCTTCACCGCCTTCCAACGCTCCACCCGATCGTCGCCGGCCAGGTCGGGCATCCAGGCGTCCCAGCGGGGGCTGTCGTCGCACCCCGACTCCCAGGGGTGGACGATGACCGGCCCCACGCCGTCGCGCTGGCGTGGTTCCAACAGGAAGCGCAGCCCCCGACCGGCGCGCTCGACCACGTCGTCGTCGAGGTCCACCCCGCGCCGCGCCAGCTCGGCCACGGCGTGGCCGTACATGGGGGGCTGCGTGATCGACGAGGTGCCCGCCCGACCCCAGAACGCGGCGTGGGTGGCGTCGTCGGGCCGGCCGGTGGACGACCAGTAGGTCATGTGGGGCACGAAGCCGTCCGCGCCCTGTTGGCTGAGGGCGTTGGCCAGCTCGAGGCGGGCCCGGTCGGGTCGGCCCAGGCGGGCCCAGACCACGGCGTGGAAGCAGGAGTCCCACAGCCACTGCCACGGGTAGGTGTGGGCGTTGGGCACGCAGAACCCTGGGGAGCGCCAGTGCTGGTCGAGCACGGCGGCCGCCGCGTCCAGCACCTGCCCGGGTTCCGGCGACCCGTCCGGCGATTCGTCGGGCCCCAGCCGGGCCGACGACGCGGGCGACCGGTCGAGCGGGCTCCCCGAGGGGGAGCCGGGGCCCGGTACCGTGGCGCCACTCATCGTCGGCCGTCCCCGGTGTCGCCCCCGCCCATGCCCACCGCCACCTTCGTCTCGTTCCGGCTCGGGCTCAACGACGGGGTGTCGATCGTGGCCGCCAACTGGGCCGACGCCCTGCACCGGCTGGGCTTCGACGTGGTCACCGTGGCCGGCGAGGGCCCGGTCGACCGGCTGGTGCCCGGGCTCGAGATCGACGCCACCGCCGCACCCGAGCCCGCCGCCGTGGCCGAGGCCCTGGCCGACGCCGATCTGGTGGTGGTCGAGAACCTGTGCACGATCCCGCTGAACCTACCGGCTGCCCGCACGGTGGCCGGGGTGCTGGCCGGGCGCCCCGCGATCCTGCACCACCACGACCCGCCTTGGCAGCGCGCCGAGTGGGCGCAGGTCACCGAGCTGCCGCCCGACGACCCGGCGTGGCGACACGTCACCATCAACCACCTGACCCGCCTGCAGTTCGCGGACCGGGGCCTGACCGCCACCACCATCTACAACGGCTTCGACGTCCACGACGGTCCGGGCCGTCGCGACGAGACCCGCGCTGCCCTCGGGGTTGCGGGCGACGAGCTGCTGGTGGCCCACCCGGTGCGGGCCATCCCCCGCAAGCGGGTGCCGGTGGCCCTGGCGCTGGCCGAGCAGCTGGGGGCGACGTACTGGCTGTTGGGCCCGGCCGAGCTCGGCTACGGACCCGAGCTCGATGCCATCCTGGCCGGCGCCCGCACCCGGGTCATCCACCGGCCGTGGCCCCACGGCCCCGACCTGTACGCCGCGCCCGACGTGGTGGCCTTCCCCTCGTCGTGGGAGGGGTTCGGCAACCCGCCCGTCGAGGCGGCCCTGGCCCGCCGGCCGGTGGTGGTGGGCGACTACCCGGTGGCCCGGGAGCTGGCCGCGCTCGGGTTCCGCTGGTTCGCCCCCACCGACGTGGCCGACCTGTCCCGGTGGCTGGCCGACCCCGACGCCGAGCTGCTCGACACCAACCAGCGCCTGGCCCGCGAGCACTTCTCGATGGAGGTCATGGGCGACGCCCTCGCCGACCTGTTGGATGGGGCAGGCTGGCGGCCGTGAGCGATCCCCCAACCGATCCGTCGGACCGCGCCGATCAACCGCCGGGCCCGGGCCCGGGTTCGGCGTCGAGGGCCGGCCAGGACCCGGTGCGGCGACGCCGGGCGCAGGTGGCCCGCCTGGTCTCGGTCGGCCAGCGCGTGGGCTACAGCCTGTTCGCGGTGGCCGTGGTGGCCTTCTTCGTGGGCTTCGTGGTCGGCTTCGACCAGGCGGTGGTGGACCTCATCGTGGGCGCCATCGTGGTCGGGTCGATCGTGTTGGCCCCGTCCATCGTGTTCGCCTACGCGGTCAAGGCCGCCGAGCGCGAGGACCGCGAACAGGGGCGCTGACCCGACCACCCGGTCACTCGGCCACCGGATCGGGCAGCCAGGGACCTCCCCGGCACGACAGCATCCGATCCGGACGTGGTTGCCCTGGTCGGGCTGCTCGCCGCCGGTCGAGTGGCGCGGCGCCACCGGGGGCGCGAGCATCCGGGCATCGATCACGACCTCAGGGGGAAGTCATGACCAAGGCCGCCGTTCTCACCGGGCAGGACGTCCCGCTCGTCGTCCGCGACGACATCGCCGTGCAGGCGCCGGGGGCGGGGGAGGTCCGCATCCAGGTGGGCGCGTCGGGGGTGTGCCACTCGGACGTGTCGGTGGCCAACGGCACGATCCCGCTGCCCACCCCCATCGTGTTGGGCCACGAGGGCGCGGGCGTGGTGACCGAGGTGGGCGACGGGGTGTCGCGGGTGGCGGTGGGCGACCACGTGGTGCTGTCCTTCGTGCCCAACTGCCAGGAGTGCTACTACTGCCTGCGCGGCCAGGGCTACCTGTGCGAGAAGTCGGCCATGCAGGCGGCCGGCGGGATGCTCGACGGCACCACCCGGCTGTCCACGCCGGACGGCCCGCTGTTCCAGATGGCGTGCCTGGGCACCTTCTCCGAGGAGACCATCGTCCCGGAGATCTCCACGGTGAAGATCGACGACGACGTGCCCCTCGAGATCGCCGCCCTGATCGGTTGCGGTGTGCTCACCGGCGTGGGCGCCGCGCTCAACACGGCCGACATCCGCCCCGGTGACTCGGTGGCCGTCATCGGTTGCGGCGGCGTGGGCCTCAACGTGATCCAGGGGGCCAAGATCGCCGGCGCCGAGCGCATCATCGGCATCGACATGTTCGAGTCCAAGCTGGCCATGGCCAAGCAGTTCGGCGCCACCGACGTGATCAAGGCCGACGACGGCGATCCGGTGGCCAAGGTCATGGAGCTGACCGAGGGGCGCGGCGCCGACACCTCCTTCGAGGTGATCGGCCTGGGCGCCACCATGGAGCAGGCCATCAACACCACCCGCAACGGCGGTGAGGTGGTGCTCGTGGGCGTCCCCCGCATGGACGTCTTCCTGAACCTCAACGCCGCCTTCACCTTCCTGTACCTGGCGAAGACGGTGAAGGGCTGCTGGTACGGCTCGTCCAACGTGAACACGGACGTGCCCAAGCTGATCGGCCTGTGGCGGGACGGCCAGCTCGACCTCGAAGGCCTGATCTCCCGCCGCATCGGCCTGGAGGACGTGAACGACGCCTTCGCCGCCATGCAGGCCGGCGAGGTGGCCCGCTCGGTCATCACGCACAGCTAGCGCCGGGACGGTACCGAGGGCCACCCACCCGACCGACGGGGCCAGGCCCTCGGGATCGGTGGACCCCATGACGGCGCGCAGACGGCCGTCGAGCACACCCGGCGCACGTCGGCGGCGGGGCCGGCCTCCAGCCGGTGGGCGTCGTCCAGCACCAGCACGGGGACGCCGGGGCGTGAGCCGGCCGCCGGCGCGACACCGAGGGTGGCCCCGAGGAGGTCGTCGAGCGGGTCAGTGGCCAGGCGGAGGCGGGCCCGACCAACGTGGCACCGACCCCAGCCGGCTCGCCGACCAGAGGTCGGCCAGTCACGACCGCCATCCTAAGAGCCGACCGCGAGCCGCAGACCGAAGCCGCCCCGGTACGGTGATCCGGTTCACGCCGCCGGGGGGTCATCCATGCACATGCGGAGTCTGGGACGAACCGGGCTGAGGGTCAGCCCGTTGTGCCTGGGAGCGATGATGTTCGGGGGCTGGGGCAACCCCGACCACGACGACTCCATCTCGATCATCCACGCCGCCCTCGACGCCGGCATCAACTTCATCGACACCGCCGACGTGTACTCGGCCGGCGAGTCCGAGGAGATCGTGGGCAAGGCCATCGCGGCGCGCCGCGACGAGGTGGTCCTGGCCACCAAGTTCTTCGCCCCCATGGGCACCGAGCCCAACCGCAGCGGCGGCTCCCGCTATTGGATCATGAAGGAGTGCGAGAACAGCCTGCGGCGGCTGGGCACCGACCACATCGACCTGTACCAGGTGCACCGACCGGACCCCAACGTCGACATCGACGAGACGCTGGGCGCGCTGACCGACCTGGTGCACCAGGGCAAGGTGCGCTACCTGGGCAGCTCGACCTTCCAGGCGTCGGGGATCGTCGAGGCGCAATGGACGGCGGAGCGACGCCAGCGCGAGCGGTTCGTATGCGAGCAGCCGCCGTACTCGATCCTGGTGCGCGGCATCGAAGCCGACGTGCTTCCCACCTGCCAGCGCTACGGCATGGGCGTGATCCCGTGGAGCCCGCTGGCCGGGGGCTGGCTGTCGGGCCGGTGGCGCAAGGGGGCGACCGAGGTGACCAGCCGCCGGGCCCAGCGCCTCCCCGACCGCTACGACCTGTCCAAGCCGGGCAACCAGCGCAAGCTGGAGGCGGCCGACGCCCTGGCCGCCCTGGCCGACGAGTCGGGCCTGAGCCTGGTGCACCTGGCCATCGCCTGGGTCATCAACAACCCGGCGGTCACCGCGGCCATCGTCGGTCCCCGCACCATGGACCAGCTCACCAGCCAGCTGGGCGCCGTCGACGTCGAGCTGTCCGCCGACGTGCTGGACCGCATCGACGAGATCGTGACGCCGGGCACCAACATGAACTGGGCCGACGCCGGCTACGTCCCGCCCACCGTCGACGACCCCCGCAAGCGCCGCCGCACCTCGGCCTAGGCGCCGCTCGGCGGGCTCCGATCAAGACGGCCCCGTGCGCCGCCTCGCCGGCCTCTTTGTTGCAGATCGGTGGTGGGTGATCCAAGAGGATGCGGGCGCCGGCGCGCCGCTGACCAGGAGGCTCATCGACCGAGGCCTGACTCGGCTGGCCGACCAGGAACCGCCGAGGCGCGGCCGGCGGGTGTCGTCGCTCAGCCTGTTCGGGGCCGGGATCGGCCTGGAGCCGGGTGCACCGCCGCCCTCGTCGGTCACCTCGGTGCGCGACGTGTTGGAGGCGGTCGTCACCCATGAAGCCAACGGCGTGCTGGTCACCATCGACGAGATCCGACCAGGCACCGGAGAAGGCCCTCGACGAGCTGGGCAATGCGGCCCAGCACCTGCATCGGGATGGGCGCCCGCTCGTGCTCGTGATGGTGGGCCTGCCCCGACCCGAGCGGGCTCACGAACCGACGTTCCTGGCCCGCGCCTGGCAGCCGGCCCTCGCTCGCCTCGACGACCGCGACGTCGAGCGGGGCTTCGTGGACACCGCGGCCAGCGCCGGTGGTCGCTTCGAGGCCCTGGCCCTGCGATCGGGGGTGGAGATGGCGGCGGGGGAGCCCTTCCTCATGCAGCTGATCGGCTACCACGCCTGGGAGTCGGCCCGCCGGCATCTCATCACGGCAGCCGACGTCGGGCAGGCCGCTCGTGCGGCCCGCACCACGTTCAACCGGGCGGTGACCGAGCAGATGGTCAACCAGGTCTCGCCCGATCAACGCGCCTTCCTGGCCTCGATGGCCCGGCACGGCCTCCCGACCCGCATCGGCGAGATCAAGGGTGACCACGAGTGGTCGCAGTCGCAGGTGGGGGTGTACCGACAACGACTCATCGACGCCGGCCTCATCGAGCCCGCCGGCTGGGGGCTGGTCGATTTCGCCATCCCCGGCGTCGCCGACGCCGTGGCTCAGGACTGGTGACACCGCCTTCTTGGCCCTCCGGTCGGCGAGCCTCCCTGCGGGCGCCTTCGGCATCTGGGTGTCATCGATCCAGCGGCTCCGCCCTGGCGGGCTCCGCCTTCTTGGCCCTCCGGTCGGCGAGCCTCCCTGCGGGCGCCTTCGGCATCTGGGTGTCATCGATCCAGCGGCTCCGCCCTGGCGGGCTCCGCCTTCTTGGCCCTCCGGTCGGCGAGCCTCCCTGCGGGCGCCTTCGGCATCTGGGTGTCATCGATCCAGCGGCTCCGCCCTGGCGGGCTCCGCCTTCTTGGCCCCGGTCAGATGATGGAGGGGACCATCGCCTCGATCAGGGTGGGGCCGGGGGTGGCGAGCGAGCGGCCCAGCTGGTCGACCAGCTCGTCGGCCGTGGTGGCCCGGGTGGCGGGCACGCCCATCCCCTGGGCCAGGGCCACGAAGTCGAGGTCGGGCTCGTGCAGGTCGAGCATGCGGCGGGCCATCGGGCCGGCGGCGTCGGCTCCCACCCGGTTGAGCTCCATGTTCAACACCGCGTAGGACCGGTTGCTCAGGATGATGGTGGTCACGTCCAGGCCCTCGCGGGCCATGGTCCACAGCGACTGGATCGTGTAGAGCGCGCTGCCGTCCGACTCGAAGGCGATCACCCGCCGGTCCGGGCACGCCACCGCCGCGCCGACGGCCACCGGCAGTCCCTGGCCGATGGCACCGCCGGTCAGGCAGAGCCAGTCGTGGGGCGGCGCGCCGGCCGTGGCCCCGGCGGTGAACAGGCCCGACGTGTTGCCCTCGTCGGACACGATGGCCCCTTCGGGCAGCAGGGCGCCCAGGGCAGTTCCCAGCGTCTCGGCCGTCAGGGCGCCCGTGGGCGCGTCGGGTCGCGCCGCGGCCTGCCCCCGGGGGCGGCCCTCGGCGCGTCCAGGGCGTCGAGCAGGGCGACGAGAGTGGCCGCCGCGTCATCGCCCGGCCCGGCCAGCTCGTGCACCTGACACCCGGGCGGGACCAGATCGCTGGCCTTGCCCGGGTAGGCGAAGAACGACACGGGCGACGCGGCGTCGACCAGCACCAGGTGGGCCAGGCCGTCGAGCTGGGCGGCGGCGAACTCGGCCAGGTAGCCCAGCCGCTCGACCGGCGGCACCCCGGCGCCGCGCTCGAGGCGGGCCGGGAACGTCTCGCACAGGAACCGGGCCCCGGTGGCCGCGCTCACCGCCGCCGCGTCCCGCAGCGCCGGGCCCCGCACGACCCGACCACCCACGAGCAGCGCCACGGGCTGGCCCGAGCGCAGCACCTGGGCCGCCGCCTCGACGCGGTCGACGTCCACGGCCGGCTCGGCCGGGGCCGGCGGACCGGCGGCCCCGGCCCAGGTGGTGGCGTCACCCGAGTCGGCCACCTCCAGCCACGAGGCGTCGGCCGGCAGGATGAGGGTGGCCACCTGACCGGGCGGGCCCAGGGCGGCGATCACCGCGTCGTGGGCATCGGCCACCACGTCCTCGGGCCCCTGGCTGCGGCGGACGAAGGCCGACACGTTGCGGGCCACGGTCTCGATGTCGGACTCGAGCTGGGGGTCGTACGCCTTGTGGTAGGTGGCGTGGTCGCCCACGATGTTGACCAGCGGCGTGTGGCCCCGGCGGGCGTTGTGCAGGTTCGCCAGGCCGTTGCCCAACCCGGGGCCCAGGTGCAACAGGGTGGCGGCCGGGCGGTCGGCCATGCGGGCGTAGCCGTCGGCCGCGCCGGTGGCGACGCCCTCGAACAGGGCCAGCACGCCTCGCATGGCCGGCACCTGGTCGAGGGCCGACACGAAGTGCATCTCGGACGTGCCCGGGTTCATGAAGGCCACGTCCACCCCGTCGGCCACCAGCGCGGCGATCAGCGCCTGGGCGCCGTTCATCGGGCCAGCTGCGAGGGGCGTGGGCCGGCCGGTCGACGGGTCATCGCGCCACCTCGGGGTTGAGGATGCCGGCCGGGTCGAAGGCGGCCTTGATGGACCGCTCCAGCCCGATCCGCACCGGGTCGGCCAGCTCCAGGAAGGACGACCGCTTCTCGGTGCCCAGACCGTGCTCGCCCGAGATGGCCCCACCCTTGGCCACCCCCAGCTCGATCATGTCGTGCACCAGCCGGGACCGGGTCGCCGGGTCGCCCTGGAAGACCGACAGGTGGACGTTGCCATCCCCCACGTGACCGCAGCCGGTGACCAGCGAGCCCGATGCCGCGGCCAGGGCGTTCACCTCGGTGATGTAGCCGGCCATCTCGGAGCGGGGCACGACCACGTCCACGATGTCGGTGGCTCCGGCCGCCTTGGCCGCCCAGAACGCCTTCTCCCGCGCCTCGATGAGCTGCGCGCCGGCGCCGGGGGGCAGCACGAACACGTCCAGCGCGCCCTGCCCGGCCAGCAGCTCGGCCAGCTCCTCGGTGTCCTCGGCCAACCGGTCGGCCCGACGCTGCTCGATGACCACCACCAACCAGGCCTGGGTCTGGGCCCGCACGGCGTCGTCGACGCCGAGATCGAGGTTCACGTGGGCCGTGATCCCACCCATGGCCAGCGCGTCGATGTACTCGACCACCAGCGGCCCGATGCCCGATCCCACGATGGGCGGCACCGAGGCCGTGGCCCCTTCGAGGCTGGGGAACGGCGCCAGCAGCGTGGCCGCGTGCGCCGGACGCGGGTACAGGCGCAAGGTGGCCTCGGTGACCAGGGCCAGGGTGCCCTCGGACCCGACGATCAGCTGGGTGAGGTCGTAGCCGGCGCTCGACTTCACGAACCGGCCACCGGTGCGGATGACGTCGCCGGTGCCGGTGACGGCCTCCAACCCCAGCACCTGGTGGCGGGTCACGCCGTACTTGATGGCCCGCATGCCCCCCGCGTTGGTGGCCACGTTGCCGCCCAGGCTGGCCGAGCTCTCGCCGGGGAAGACGGGGTAGACCAGCCCTTCCGCGGCGGTGACCTCGTCGAGCTGGTCGAGGGTGACCCCGGGCTGGACCACGGCCACGTCGTTGGCCTGGTCGATCTCGAGGATGGCGGCCATGCGGTCGAAGGCCACCACCAACCCGTCTGCTCGGGGGATGCACGCCCCCGACAGCCCGGTGCCCGAGCCGCGGGCGGTCACGGGCACGCCCAGCTCGGCGGCCAGGTGGACCACGGCGGCCACCTCCGCGGTCGACGCCGGGTGGACGACCGCCGCCGGCCGGCAGGGCGCGGCGGTGAGCGCCTCGTCGTGGGTCCACTCCTCGGCGATGGCCTCGCCGACCAGCACGTGCGTCGCCCCCACGATGGCGGTCAAGCGCTCCACGAGGTCGGTCACCGGGCCAGCATGCCACCGGGGGCCCTGGCGCGCCCGGGCTCAGCGGGGGACGATCGGGTGGCTTCCACCCGGGGTGAGCACGGCGATGCCGGCCGGCTGGCCGACGTAGGAGGAACCGACGCCGGTCACCACCGCGTCGCCCACGGTCGCCACCCCCGACCAGATCGCTCCGGGCACCGTGGCCGTGTCGAGCAAGGCGCCCGTGGCCGCGTCACGCACCTGCAGCACGCTGCCGTCGAGCGCCGGACCGTTGAAGGTCATGCCGCCGGCCACGGTGGTGGGCGCGAACGAGGGCGCCTGGTCGGCCTGCCAGACCACGTGACCGGAGCTGGCATCGAAGGCGTGCACCGACGGCTCCTGGGTGGCCGTGTCACGGGGATCGGCGGGGTCGCACAACACCTGGGTCCCGTGCTCGAACTTGCCGAAGTCACCCAGCGAGGTCGACCCGTAGACCCTCCGGCCGTCGAAGGCGGCGGTGGCGATGAACCCTCCGGCGAACCCGCCGAACACGACGTTGGTCGACCAGCGCGGGCGGCCGGTGGCCGGATCCAACGAGTAGTACGTCCCGTCCTTGCCGCCCACACCCAGGAAGGTGGCCTTCCCCGAGGCGCTGAGCCCGGCGTTGGCCGTGGCTCCGAAGTCCCAGTCGCAGTCCACCGCCGAGTGCGGCGGACGGTAGGTCCAGGCCAGATGACCGGTGTCGATGCGCAGGGCGATCACCGCCTCGGCCAACGGCCCGGTGTTGGAGAAGGCGCAGTCGGAGGTGTCGAACACCACGAGGCCCAGCCTCGACAGCACCGTGCCCGACGACCACACGTTGCCGCACCCGTCGTCGGCCACGTGGCCGGCGGCGTCGACGTCGGTCTGGAACTGCCAGACCGGGGCGCCGGTGCGGAGGTCGGCCGCGGCGATGTAGCCCCGCGCCCCCTTCTGGCCGTCGACGTCCACCCCGAAGAGCACCTTGTCGCCCACCACGACCGGCGACGAGAAGATCCGGGTGCCGTCCTTGTCGGGGTTCGGGGGCTGCCCCGGCGTGCCCGTGTAGTCGTGTCGCCAGTACAGCGCCCCGGTGGCCGCGTCGAGGGCGTAGAGGGTGTAGCCGGCGCCGAAGATCACCAGATCGGGCCGCGCGCCCGCCCCCCGCTGGTACCAGGCGGACGAGGTGACCAACCCGCCATCGGAGGTGATGTCGCGGGGCTGTTGGCCGGGATAGGGGGTCACCGCGTCCTCGCGCGCTCAGCTGGTACTTCCACCGAAGCGCGCCGGTGGCCAGGTCGAGGGCGTAGAAGGTGTCGTCCCACGACCCGGCGTACACGGTGCCCCCGACCACCGTCGGGGTGGCGGTGACGGCATCGCCGGTGGGGAAGAACCAGGCCACCTTCAGCTGACCCACCGTGGACGGGGTCAGGGTCGTGCGACCGGCGAAGGTGTGCTGGGCGTCGTGGCCGTAGGTGGGCCAGTCCCACGGCCCGGGCGCGACGTGGACCCCGCCGCCGGCGCCGTCGGTGGTGGGGGTGCCGGCCGTGCGAGACCCGGCGCCCGAGCTGGCGCATCCGGCCAGCAGCGCCAGGACCACCAGCCCGGCCACGAGCCGCCCGCGACGGGCGCGGCGCGGGCCGGTCGGCACCGATCTCGGCGTCACCGTCACCGACCTCTCAGCCGAAGCCGGCCGTGGCCGGGGCGTTCGATGCGGGGCCCCGGGCGGGGGCCGGGTTCTCGGACGGTCCCGAGAGGGGCGCCACCAGCTTGCCCGTCGGGTACGGGCACACGGTGCGAGCGGGCACGCAGACGGTCACGCTGGTCGGGAAGTCGAACCCGGTGGCCACCGCCACCGGCGTCGCGGGCACCCCGTGGTCGACGGTCACCTTCATGACCCGGCCCCCGTAGTCGGCGGGCCCACAGTTGGTCAGGCCACCCTTGCAGGTGATGTGGATGTCGACGAAGTAGAGGGTCCCGTCCGGTGCGAACGCCAACCCGAAGGGGTTGTACGCCTGGGGGTCCTTGCCGAGGTTCGCCACCGTGGTGCCCGGCACCGGCTGACGACCCGGTGCCGGCAGACCGGCGTTGGTCACCCAGCGGATCCCCGGGTCACCGATGTAGCTGCTCACGGCGAAGCAGTCGCAGGTCGGGTCCTTGGCCACGCCCGCGGCGAAGGGTTGGTCGGCCACCAACGTCGAGAGCTGCACCTTGGCCCGGGGGTACATACCACCGGGGCAGTCGGCCGCGCTGGTGGGCATCGAGGCGGCGGCGAAGCGCAACACGCTGGAGGTGCCCACGTTCGGCACCAGGATGTCTCCGTTGTCCGCGGTGGCCATGGTGCCGGGCTGCTCCAGCCCGCCGGTGCCGTCGGTGTGGTGGGGTCCGTATCCCCCGGACGTTGGGCCGTACACGATGCAGTAGGTGCGGTAGCTGGGCGCGAACCACTCGACCAGGCGTCCGCTGCTGGGAGGTGGGTAGTCGCCCTGGGCGGTGGCGATGTCGCTGCCGAAGACGTTGCCGGTGTGGTCGACGGCGCACCCGGTGTAGGTCTGGTTGTTGTTGAACACCCCGTTGGCGGTCGGCGGGGAGTCGCTGCCGATGGTCTGGCCCGGCATCTTGTACGGGCCGGGCACGTACAGGGTCTGCCCGCTGAACGACCCGTTGGGCTCGTCGAGCTCCTCGCCGTCGCCCGGCTGCTTGTAGGGCTTGGCACTGCCCAGGTTGCGTTGGTCGGGCAGGGTGGGGTCGTAGCCGACCACCCAGCGCCCGTCCGGCAACAGGCACATCTGGCCGTTCGGGTCCCAGGCGGGCAACAGCTGACCCTGCCGGGCCGAGGGCATGGACAGGAAGTCCTGCTCCTCGTTCTGGTCCCAGTACACCAGGTAGGCGGCCTTGCCCGGGTTGCCACCGGCCACCACCCTGGCCTGGCCGGTGGCGGAGGTCGTGGTCGGCGCCGTCGACGAGGAGCTCGACGAACAGGCGGCCACCACCGACACGCAGCCCACGATCCACACGAGCCGCGTCAGCCGACCCTTCGCACGCACCTGTCCCCCTCCGTCGCGCTCCCCCCGAAGCTGACGACGGCGTCACCTTAGCGGCCTGGCCGTGGCTTCGACGGCACGGTGGCGGACGTCCTGGCCGCGACGGGTGGACCAGGTCCCACCAATCGGGCCCGGCTTGTTACCCTCCGCTCACGATGGTTCGCCCGACCGCCGCCGGCACCCCCCGCCTGCCCGCCGCCCAGCGCCGCCAGCAACTGCTGGAGGTGGCCCTGGCCGTGTTCGGTCGCGACGGCTTCCACCACACCTCCATGAACGACCTGGCCGAGGCGGCCGGGGTGACCAAGCCGGTGCTGTACCAGCACTTCGGCTCCAAGCGCGACCTCTACCTGGAGGTGCTGCGCGAGGCGGGCGGGCGGCTCATGACGTCGGTGGGCAAGGCCATCGCCGCCGCCCCCGGCCCCCGCCAGCAGGTGGAGGCCGGCTTCCTGGCCTACTTCCAGTGGGTGGCCCGCGACCGCCGGGGATTCGACGTGCTGTTCGCCGGGGACACCCGACGCGACCCCGAGTTCCTGGCCGAGCTGGGCAAGGTGGAGACCCAGTTCGCCGAATCCATCGCCGAGCTCATCGCGGTGGAGGGCATGACCCACGAGCGGCGCCTGCTGCTGGCCTACGGCATCGTGGGCATCACCGAGACGACCTGTCGCCACTGGGTGGCCGCCGACCTCGACCTGAGCGCCGAGGAGCTGGCCCAGACCGCGTCCGACCTGGCCTGGGCCGGCCTGCGAGGCCTGCGCGCCGACTGAGCGACGTCAGTTCCCGCCCGGTGTTGAGGTCGTCGAGCTGCCTTTCGACGTCGGAGTCGTGGGGGTGGCGGCGCAGGCCCCGATGGTCAGGCACGGCATCACGCCTGGCGTGGTCAGATCCGGGCGGAGGGAATCGGGAGACAGCAGGGCCTGCCAGGTGTCCAGGCTGAGGACCCGCAGCGAGGCCGCAGCTCGGGCCACCGTCTGGCCCTGGAGAGCCAGGGCCGCGGTGTGATGGGCGTCGGGCTTCCAGTAGACGGCGGTCGGATCGACCGCCAGCCCGGCGTTGGTCACGGTCTGCACCACCGTGAAGGCTGGATGGCCGTCCACCAGGGTCGACGCCACGGACAGCCCGGGCCCGGACCGCTGTTGGCGAAGCTGGTCCAGCCTCTGGTCTGACAGGACGACCGACAGGGTGTCGGAGAACTGCGGGAGATGAGACACCTGCTCGATCACCCCGTTGCCGGGGTACAGGAAGGTGACCTTGGTCTGACCCACCGTTGACGGCAGACCGAGCTGGGGAAGCGGTGGCACCTGCTGATGAACCCCGGTCACCACCTGCTGGCTCTGCTGGTGGCGACGGGTGAGTCCAAGACCGGCGGCCGCCAGCGCGATCACGATGACGGTGGCGGTGGCGACCTGGATCGTCCGCCGCTGCCGGCGCCGCCGGACCACCCGCGTGTGGATGGCGGCCCGGCCCTGGTCCATGCCGGGCACCGAGGCCTGCCGGCTGAGCTGGTCGAGCGCGACACCCAGTCGGCGTTCGATCTCGCTGGTCTCGATGGGGCTCATGGCTCGATCACCTCCCGGAGCTGGTCGAGCCCGCGGCTCAACAACGACTTCACGGGACCGTCCGCGCCCACCTCGACCAGCCCGGGTGGACCGGTGATCGAGCGCCCTGGGATCGACGCGGCCACGTCCCCACCCGCGGCTGCACCGCCGTCACCCATGCGAGCCATCATCGGCGCCACCGGCGTGCACCCTCGTCCACACCCCCAACGACGTACGAGCTGGTCGAGGGGGTTCCGATGTCGGTCCGCCGGCGGGCCCCGACCCCGGATGGCGGTCAACCGGCCGGCGCCAACGGGGTGTAGTCCTCCCGGCTGACCGTCCCCGAGGTGAGCGAGCCGTCCCCGCGGGGCACCTCGACCGAGCCTCCCGACACCGAGAAGGCCACCTGGCCGACGCCCGGCAGGGCCGTCAGGGTGTACACGAGCTGGGCGATGGCCAGCAGCTCGTTCGATCCCCCGATGTCCTGGAACGCGGCATCCAGGTCGACCGCCGCCACCCCATCGGTCACCCGTACGGACCGCACCAGGTCCTTGGCCGGTAGCGCCGTCTGCAGGCCCAACGCCTGCTCGGCGTCCGAGGGGCCGGCGGCCAGAGCACCCACCGCCCCCACCACCGGGCTGCGGGGATCGACCTCGCGGGGCACGGCCTGGAGGTGCTGGCGGTCCGCGGTGACCAGGTAGATGGTCACGTTGGCGGCGCGAGGCTGGGCCGGGGCCGTGGTGGCCGTGGGGTCGGCCAGGCCGAACGGGATGTCGGACCGCTTGGCGTGCTCAGCCCGGTCCTGCACCCCGATGCCGCATCCGCCGACCACCGCGACCACGGCCAGGGCGACGACCACGGCGACCACCGAGCGGCCCGAGCCCCTCGAACGGTGACCCGTGCGCCACGCCGGGAGACGACCCCGGCGGACCTGGCCCGCAGTCACGTCGCCGGCCCGGCCACGGGCAGCTCGATCACGAAGCGGGAGCCGCCGTCGGCCGGCTCTTCCAGGCCGACCCGGCCGCCGTGGAGGCGGGCGTGCTCGGCCACCAACGACAGGCCCAGGCCGCTGCCGCCCTCGACCGAGGCCGCACCGGCGCCCCGGGCGAAGCGCTCGAAGATGTAGGTGCGCTCGTGGTCGGGGACACCCGGCCCGTGGTCCTCGACCGCGATGCGCACGCAGGCTCCGGCTCGCTCCACGTGCACCCGGGAGGCGCCCCCGGCGTAGCGGTCGGCGTTGGTGACCAGGTTCATCACCATCTGCCCCAGCCGTCGCTTGTCGGCCACGATGGGGTTGGGGACGTCCGCGTCGACCACCACGGGCACCGACCCCCTGCCCATGGTGTCGAGGGCGGCGACCACCAGCCGACCCACATCCACCTCCTCGGCGTCGAGACGGGCCATGCCGGCGTCGGCCCGCGAGATCTCCATCAGGTCGTCGAGCAACAGGTGGAACGACATCACCCGGCCCTCGAGCTCGCCCAGCACCTCGTCGGTCCCGGGCTGTTCGGCGGCCTGGCGGCGAGCCACGGCCACTGCGGCCAGCATGGCGGCCACTGGCGACCGCAGCTCGTGGGCGACGTCCGAGGTGAAGCGCACCTCGCGATCGAGCCGCTCCTGCACGGCGTCCGCCATCCGGTTGAAGGCGTCCACGAACCGCCACAGGTCGTGGTCCCCGGTCGGGGCCAGCCGCGTGTCGGCGGAGCCCCCGGCGATGTCCTCGGCCGCGGAGGCCATCTGGCGCAGCGGTCGCAGGACGGCCACGCTGACGTACCAGCCCAGGGCAGCGCCGATGAGCGCGGTCAGCGCGGCCAGCAGGGCGAGCTGGCCCCGCAGGGCCTGCAGCGAGGCCTCGATGTCGCTCATGGGCACGAACTCGAAGTAGCTGGCACTCGACGCCGGCAGTGGCACCCCCGCGACCACGTAGAGCTGACCGTCGACCCGCACTCGCTGGCGACCGGCGTCACCGCCCGCCACGACTTCGGCCAACGAGGCCGGGATCTCCGAGGAGCCGATGCCCACCGAGTCCGAGAACCACTGGCCGTCGACCTTGGCGATCGCCACTGAGCCGCTGTTGCCCGCGGCCGCCGCCAGCACGGTGGGGACGTCGGGTCGGCTGGTCCGCAGTGAGTTCCGCAGGAGCCGTGCGTTGATGTAGGCCCGGCTGAGCGCCGAATCCTGCCGGTCGTGGAGCAGCTGGGCGCGGGTCTGCTGGTAGGCCAGCGTGGCCAGGATGCCCGAGAGCAGAAGTGCCACCAGGCCACAGGCGATGGCCATGCGACCGCGCAGACCGGGTCGGCCGAGCCGGTGAGGCTCGGCCGCGCCCCGTCGGCTCCGGATGGCCCGGGGCGAGGACCCGCCGGCCTCGGCGATGCCCGAGCGGCTCGCGGTGGCGGCCGACGGTGGGTCGACCCGGGGTGCGACGGCCCCCGCTCGGAACGGCTCGACCGGCGTCGCAGGTGCCGGGGGGTTCCCCCGTCGGTTCGATCCGACCACCGCGGCCATCCCGGGCTCGGCGTCGGATGAGGTTGGTGCCGCGTGTTGGTCGAACGCCATCGGCCTCCCTTCCGTCCAACATCGTGGCAGGATCTACCCAAACCGAACAGTCAGGTTGTTTTCGGGACCGCGACGGGTGCCTGGGGGCCGGTGTAGCGGGCGCTGGGGCGCAGGATGCGGGGGTCGTCGGCCTGCTCGAGCACGTGTGCCCCCCAGCCCACGATGCGGCTGGTGGCGAAGGCGGCGGTGAACAGGTTGGCCGGCAGGCCGCAGCTCTCCATGACCACCCCGGCGTAGAACTCGACGTTGGTGCGCAGGTCGCGCTCGGGATAGCGCTCGGCCAGCAGCTCGATCACCCGTCGCTCGACCGCCTCGGCCAGCTCCACCCGGGGACCGGCCTGCTGGCGGGCCACCTCACGTAGCAGCTTCGATCGGGGATCCTCGCCCTGGTAGACGGCGTGGCCGAACCCCATGATGCGCTCGCCCGACTCGAGCTTGGGCACCACCACCGCGTCGACGCGATCGATGGTGCCGATCTCGTCGAGCAGGTCGAGGGCCCGGCTGGGCGCGCCCCCGTGCAGAGGACCGGACAGGGCGCCGACCGCGCCGACCATGCAGGCGCCGACGTCGGCCCCGGTGGAGGCGATCACCCGGGCGGTGAAGGTCGAGGCGTTGAACCCGTGGTCGATGGTGGCGATCAGGTACTGCTCGAGCGCCCGCGCCCGACCGGCGTCGAGCTCGGTGTCGCCGATCATCCACAGCAGGTTGGCGGCCGTGCCCAGATCGGGGCGCGGGTCGATGGGATCGCGCCCGTGCTGGAGCTGGTGCAGGGCGGCCACCAGAGTGGGGGTGGCGGCAGCCAGGGTGAGGGCGTCGAGGCGGCGCTCGGCCGCGTCGATGTCGAGCAACGGGCGCATCTTGTGGGCCGCGGCCAGCACCGACAGGGCGCTGCGCAGGCCGTCGAGCGGTCCCTGGGCGCCGACCCCGGCGATCGGTACCAATGTGGGCAGCACCGACGACGGGATCACGCGCAACGGCGCCACGTCGCCCAGGAAGGCGCGTCGCTGGGGCTCGTCGGGCAGGGCGCCCTCGACGAACAGGTACCAGACGTCCTCGAAGGAGCGGTGCCGGGCCAGGTCGACGGCCGAGTACTGGCGGTAGTGGTAGAAGCCTTCCCGGCCGCGCACGTCGCCGATCTCGGTGTCGGTGACGGCCACGCCCTTGAGACCGGCGGGGACCTGGATCAGCGGAGCTTCGGTGGTCATGGTCCCATGGTGGCCCCCTGGATGGCCGTCATCAACGTTGATTATGCTCAACGTTGATGACGTCAACATGGCTGACCACCAACCAGGTGGCCCAACGCCTGGGTGTGAAGCCGGCCACCGTCTACGCCTACGTGAGCCGGGGCCTGCTGCGGCGCCGGATGGCCGACGACGGCCGCACCAGCCGGTTCGATCCGGCCGAGGTCGAGGCCCTCGCTCGTCGCAGCCGTCCCCGTACCGACAGCCGCCGCACCGGCATCGTCGACGTGGTGCTCTCCACCACGCTGACCGAGATCCGCGACGGCGAGCTGCGCTACCGCGGGCACGACGCCGTCGAGCTGGTGGCGACGGCCACCTTCGAGGAGGTGGCCGAGTTGCTCTGGACCGCGGACCTGGCCGACGGCATCCGCTGGTCGGCCCCGGCGAAGGACGTCACCCTGGTCCGCAACGTCACCGCCCCCTTGGGCTCGGGGGTCACGCCAGCCGACCGCGTCCGGGTGGGCACCGCCGCGGTGGCCGCCTCCCGACCCCTGCGCGTCGACCTGCGGGCCGAGTCGGTCACCCACCACGCCCGCACCCTGCTGGCCACGCTGGTCGACGCCCTCCCCCCGACCCGGCGCGCCCGACCGGCTGTGGCCCCGGCCAGCCGTGCCGCCAGAGCCCGGCCGCCCCGGCTGGCTGCCCGGCTGTGGCCCAAGGTGGCCCGGGTGGCGCCGAACCCGGCCCGGGTGCGCGCCCTCGACGCCGCCCTGATCCTGCTCGCCGACCACGAGCTGGCCAGCTCGACGCTGGCTGCCCGCATCGCCGCCTCCACCCGGTCCGATCCCTACGACGTGGTGCTCTCCGGGCTGGGTGCGGTCAGCGGACCGCTCCACGGCGGCGCTGGCGCCGCCGCCCATCGGCTGCTCGGCCACGCCAAGTCCTCGGGCTCGCCCGAGCGGGCGGTGGGTGAGGCGCTGAGCCTGAACCGCGCCCTGCCCGGCTTCGGCCATCCCCTCTACCCGGCCGGCGATCCTCGGGCCCGGTGCCTGCTGGCGTTGCTGGAGCCGCTGCTCGGGCCCCGCGACACCGCGGTGGTGGAAGGCACCCTCGCGGCGGCCGCGGTCACCTCCGCGGAGCCACCCAACGTGGACTTCGCGCTGGCCGCCCTCGCCTTCTCCGCGGGCATGTCCACCGACGCCATCGAGGTGATCTTCGCGCTGGCCCGCATCTCGGGCTGGATCGCCCACGCCCTCGAGGAGTACGCCGAGACCCCGCTGCGCTTCCGCACCCGAGCCATCTACATCGGCCCCTGAAGGCGGAGGCCGCCAGGCCGGAGCCGCTGGACCGACGGGACCCGGATGCCGAAGGCGCCCGCAGGGAGGCTCCGCCGACCGAAGGGCCAGGCAAGTCGGCCCCTGATCGCGGCGCGTGGGACAGACGGTGTAGAACGGGCGGCCACAGATGGAGGGGTGCTCCGACCTGGGGTGGCGCACCGACGACCGAGGAGCACCGATGAACATCCGACGCACGACGTGGCGTACCGGGCTGGCCGCCGCCACCGCCGCCGCGGCCCTGGCCATGGTCGTCGCCCCCGGCCTGGGATCGGCGTCCACCGCCGGCGCCAACCCCAGTGCCGATGCGTTGCCCGTGCCCGCGGGCGCCATCAAGCACGTGATCGTCATCGACCTCGAGAACGAGAGCTACTCCACGACCTTCGGGCCCAGCTCGCCCGCCACCTACCTGAACCACACCCTGCTGGCCAAGGGCGAGCTCATCCCCCACTACTACGCCACCGGCCACGTGAGCCTGGACAACTACCTCGCCCAGGTCTCCGGCCAGGCGCCGAACCAGACCACCAACAGCGACTGCAACGGCAGCTACCTGGACATGCTCGACGCCGGCCAACCCGCGCCGCTCGACCCCGACCAGGCGCTCTACCCCGGCCAGGTGGACGGCCAGGGATGCGTCCAGCCGCAGGTGGCACCGAACATCGGTGACCAGCTCGAAGCCCTCCACCCCCACGCCAAGAGCCCGACGTGGCGCGAGTACGCCGAGGACATGGGCAACACCCCGAGCCGCGACGGTGGCACGGCCGACACGTCAGCGGGCTCGGCCGGGGGCACCACCTGCGCCCATCCGACGGTGGGGGCGTCCGACCCGACCAACGGGGCCACCGCCACCGACCAGTACGCCGGCCGTCACAACCCCTTCATCTACTTCCACTCGGTGATCGACCACCCCAGCGTGTGCAACGCCGACGTGGTGCCGCTGGGCACGATCTCGGTGGGCACGCCCAGCCACATCGGCACCACCCCGCTGGCCGACTCGTTCTCGGGCCACCTGGTGGCCGACCTGCAGAACCGGGCCGAGACCCCGGCCTTCATGTTCATCACCCCGAACCTGTGCAACGACGGCCACGACAGCACCTGCGCCGGCACCAACACCGAGGGGACCAAGACGGGTGGCCTGGTGGGCGCCGACCTGTGGCTGAAGCACTGGATGCCGCTGATCCTGGGCTCGCACGCCTACAAGGACGGCAGCACCCTGGTCGTGCTCACCTTCGACGAGGGCAACCCGTTCACCGACCAGGCCGCCTGCTGCAACGAGCAGCCCGGACCCAACTGGGCCTACCCCGGCGCCAGCCCCCTGCTCATGGGCATCTACAGCGCATTCGGCGTCACACCCCCCAGCCACCCCGGCGACATGCCCGGTGGCGGCCAGATCGGGGCGGTGGTGCTGAACGCCCGCTACATCAAGGCCGGATCGGTGGACACGACCGGGTCGTACAACCACTACTCGGCGCTGCGCAGCTACGAGGACCTGCTCGGGATCACCACGGGCGGAGCCGACGGCCAGGGCCACCTGGGATTCGCCGCCGCCTCGGGCCTCCAGCCCTTCGGCACCGACGTCTTCAACAAATAGGGGTCAGCAAGCCGACGGCGTTGTCGTGGAGGACCTTGCGCCGGTCGTCGGGGGACAGGTCCTTCACCTCCCGCAGGTAGTCGAGGGGCTCGGGCAGGGCCTCGATGTGGGGCCAGTCCGAGCCGAAGATGACCCGATCAGCCCCCATGATGTCGACCACCTGGTAGAGGTCGTCCTCCCAGAACGGGTTGATCCACACGTGCTGGCGGAAGATCTCGACGGGGTCCTCCGGGAAGTAGCCGGGGATCTTGTTGGCCGTCGAGCGCACCTTGCGCACGAGGTCGGGCAGGAACTCGGCCCCGTTCTCGATGGAGGCGATGCGCACGTTGGGGAACTTCACCAGGTGGTTCTCGAACACCAGGCTGACCAGGTAGTCGTCGATGGCCCGCTCGATGGCGAAGGACTTGATGGACGGCTTGTAGGTGCCGCTGCCGAAGTTGGCCGCGAACCCGTCGACCGCGTACCCGTTGGACGACACCCCACCGTCGCTGGCGTGCAGCACCACGGTGATGCCCGCCTCGTCCACCAGGCCCCAGAAGGGGTCGAACCCGGCGTCGAAGGGTGAGCGCACACCGGTCGCGGTGGTGGGGGCCGCCGGGCGCATGACGATCGAGGAGGCCCCCGCCTCCAGCGCCCAGGTGAGCTCGTCGACGGCCCAGTCGACGTCGGCCAAGGTGAGGTAGGGGGCCGCGAAGATGCGCCCGGCCGTGTCGAAGCCCCAGTCCTCGATCAGCCATCGGTTGAAGGCCCGGAAGGTGTGGCACACCGCCTCGGGGTCGTGGCGCAGCGGCTCCTCGTAGATCATGCCCAGGGTCGGGAACAGCCAGCAGCCGGCCAGACCCTGCTCGTCCAGGGTGGCCAGCCGGGCACCCGGTCCGCGGTAGGCGGGGCGGATGGGCTCGCGGGCAGCCAGGAACTCGAGGGGGTTGCGCCCGTCGGGGTTGCCGCGGAAGTAGTCGTACATGGCCCCCGGCATGGCGATGGGGTCGAAGGTGGGGTTGCTCACCGCCTTCGACACGCGTCCGCCCAACACGTGGTAGCGACGCCCGCCGATCTCGCACCATTGCACGCACCGTGGCCCCATGGCGGGGTCGAGGTGGCGGGTGAAGGCGTCGAGCGCCTCGTAGTAGTGGTTGTCGGCGTCGAAAACCGGATGTCCGAGGCCGTCGAGGTCGGGATGGTCGCTCACGCCCACGATGGTAGAACCTGTTCTCGTCCGCGTCGCAGCCGAGCGATAGCCTGACCACCGAGCGCTAGGGGGAACACCATGCACGATCTCGTGGTCCGCGGGGGAACGGTCGTCGACGGGACTGGTGCCGACGCCCGCACCGCGGACGTGGCCGTCGACGGCGGTCGCATCACCGCGGTCGGCGACCTGGCCGGTGCCGCCGCGCACCGGACCATCGACGCCGACGGCCTGCTGGTGACGCCCGGCTGGGTCGACATCCACACCCACTTCGACGGCCAGGCCACCTGGGACGACGTGCTGGCGCCCAGCGCCTGGCACGGGGTGACGTCGGTGGTCATGGGCAACTGCGGCGTGGGCTTCGCCCCGGCCCGCCCGGATCGCCACGAGTGGCTGATCGGTCTGATGGAGGGGGTGGAGGACATCCCCGGCACCGCCCTGGCCGAGGGCATGACCTGGGGGTGGGAGTCCTTCGGCGACTACCTCGACGCCCTCGAGCGCCGGTCCTGGACCCTCGATGTGGGCACCCAGGTGGCCCACGGCGCGGTGCGGGCCTACGTCATGGGCGAGCGGGGGGCCCACAACGAGCCGGCCACCCCCGCCGACATCGCCGAGATGAAGGCACTGGTCAAGGAGGCCGTCCGGGCCGGTGCGCTGGGCTTCTCCACGTCGCGCACGCTCGGCCACCGGGCCATCGACGGCGAGCCGGTGCCCGGCACCTTCGCGGCCGAGGACGAGCTGTTCGGCATCGGCTCGGCCCTGGGCGAGCTGGGCACGGGCGTGTTCGAGCTCGCCCCGATGGGTTCGGCCGGCGAGGACATCATCGGTCCGGCCAAGGAGGTCGACTGGATGCGCCGGCTCTCCGCCGCCATCGGCCGTCCGGTGACCTTCGCCCTGCTCCAGGTCGACGCCGCCCCGGACCTGTGGCGCGAGCTGATGGACGAGTCCAAGCGGGCCGCCGACGAGGGCGCCGACCTGTGGCCCCAGGTAGCCGGGCGGGCCACCGGCCTGCTGTCGGGCCACCACACCACCTACTCGTTGTTCGACATGATCCCCGCCTACCAGCAGCTCAAAGACCGCAACCTGTCGGATGCCGAGCTGCTGGCCGCCCTGCGCGATCCCGAGGTGCGGCGGTCGATCGTGGAGTGGGAGCCCCGCGACGAGGCCACCGCGGCGCGCATGGCCAAGTCCTACG
The DNA here is from genome assembly GCA_963785815.1 of uncultured Microthrixaceae bacterium. GTDB lineage: Bacteria > Actinomycetota > Acidimicrobiia > Acidimicrobiales > Acidimicrobilacustridaceae > UBA4742. Next base: position 338,097 of record CAWAWN010000003.1, on the reverse strand, counting down.
ACACCACCTTCGTGCTGGGCACGCCGCCCAACTACGAGCCGGGTCCGGAGCGCTCGCTGGCCTCCCTGGCTGGCGCCGCCGGGCGCACCCCGCTGGACATGGCGTACGAGGCCATGCTGGCCGAGGACGGGCAGGCCCTGCTCTACGTCCCCATCCTCAACTACTCGTCGGGCAACCTGGAACCGACGCGCCAGATGCTGCTGCACCCGCGCGCCGTGCTGGGCCTGGCCGACGGGGGCGCCCACTGCGGTGTGATCTGCGACGCCGGCCAGCCCACGTTCATGCTCAGCTACTGGACCCGGGACCGCACCGCCGGCGAGCGGCTCCCCCTCGAGTGGGTCGTGCGCAAGCAGACCCGCGACACCGCACGGCTCTACGGCCTGGGCGATCGGGGCACCATCGAGGTCGGGATGCTGGCCGACCTGAACGTGATCGACTACGAGCGGCTCCAGCTCGGCACGCCGGTGGTGGTCGACGACCTGCCCGCCGGCGGGCGCCGGCTGGTGCAGCGGGCCGTGGGCTACGAGGCCACCGTCAAGTCGGGGGTCACCACCTTCGAGCGGGGCCAGGACACGGGCCAACGTCCCGGCCAGCTCCTCAGGGGGGCACGGTGACGCGGCGGAGCAGGGCGGAGCTGCTCACGCCCCGAACTCGCATGCCGAAGGCGGCTCGGCGGATCATCGCCGAGCCAAGGAGGTCGGCACTATGAAGTTCGGACTGCACCTGCCGAACGCCGGACTGCTGCCCGAGGGTGCCGGGATCGTGCGCGTGGCCCAGGCCGCGGAAGCCGCCGGGTACGACTCGGTGTGGTTGTTCGACCACCTGTTCACCCCCACCAACCTCGAGTCCAAGTACCCCTACACCGCCGACGGCTCGTACCTGATGACCGCGGCCCTGCCCTTCGCCGACCCGGTGGCGATCATGGGCGCGGTGGCCGGCGCCACCACCACCATCCGCTTCGGCACCCGGGTGCTCATCCCCACCTACCGACATCCCGTGGTGCTGGCCAAGGAGCTGGCCACCATCGACTTCATCGCCGGCGGCCGCATGCTGCTGGGGGTGGGAGCCGGGTGGATGGCGGAGGAGTTCGACGCCGTGGACGTCCCCATGGAGGCTCGCTTCGCCCGGCTCGACGAGCACGTGGCCCTCATGCGCAACGCCTGGGCCAACGGCGTGGCCACCCACGACGGCCGGTTCTACTCCCACGTCGAGGCCGGGTTCGGGCCCCAGCCCCCGGGTGAGGGCCACACCATCCCGGTGATCGTGGGGGGCCACGGCGACGCCGCGCTGCGCCGAGCCGCCCGGTGGGGCGACGGCTGGGCCGTGTCTGCCAAGGGCGACGCCCTGCTCGCCGACGGCTTCGATGCGGTGGCCGAGCGGCTCGAGCAGCTCCGACGGTTCTGCGACGAGGAGGGGCGCGACTACGACGACCTGCTCCTGGTCAGCCAGTGCGTCCCCGAGGACACGGTGGCCAGCCTGGAGCGCCAGGCCGAGCTCGGCATCGACATCGTCGACGTGATGATCTTCGGATCCGAGGACCAGGTGATCGAGGGCGGCCAGCGCTTCCTGGCTGACGTCGCCTCCCAGATCAGCTGACGGATGGACGAGGACAAGCTCGCCACCCTGTTCGACCTGACCGACCGGGTGGCCATCGTCACGGGCGGGACGCGGGGGATCGGTCGAGCCATCGCCGAGGGGTTCGTGGCGGCCGGTGCCGCGGTGGTGGTGGCCAGCCGCAAACCCGAGGCGTGCGCCCAGACCCAGGCCGACCTGGAGGCCGCGGGCGGGCAGGCCCTCGGGGTGCCCACCAACCTGAGCGACCTCGAGGGCATCGCCGCCCTGGTGGCGACCACCGCCGAGCGGTTCGGTCGCATCGACGTCGTGGTCAACAACGCCGCCACCGGCCTGACCGAACCGCTGGGGCAGTTCACCCCGGCGGCGTACGCCAAGATCATGGACGTCAACCTGCGTGGGCCGGTGTTCCTGGCCCAGGAGGCGCTGCCGTGGCTGTCGGAGAGCCCCGGCGCCTCCATCGTGAACGTCATCTCGGCGGGCGCGTTCATGTTCGCGGCCACCCAGGCCAGCTACTCGGCGGCCAAGGCCGGGCTGCTCTCGTTCACGCGGTCCATGGCCGGGGCCTGGGCGCCGCTGGGCATCCGGGTCAACGCCCTGGCGCCGGGCACCACCCTGACCGACATGGTCACCAACAACCCGCCCGAAGTGGTCGAGTCGATGCGGACGATCAGCCTGCTGGGACGCTTCGCCGACCCCGACGAGATGGTGGGGCCAGCGCTGTTCCTCGCCTCGGACGCGGCCAGCTACGTCACCGGACAGGTGCTGATCGCCGACGGCGGCCTCGTCCCGCACTGACGGATCGGCCGGCCCTCTGGTCGGCGAGCCTCCCGACGGGTGCCTTCGGCATCGGGGTGCCATCGATCCCGCGGCTCCGGGCTGGCGCCCTGCGTCTTCCCGGAGCCCGACGGCCGAGGCCGAGGCTGGTCGAATTAGCAACGGCCGTGGTATGATCCGACCATGACAACACCCTCCGATGACGGCTTCTGCATCGCCTTCGTGCAGGCCGGCTGGCACCGCGAGCTGACCGAGGGATGCCGGCAGGCCTTCCTGGCCGAGGTGGCAACGCGGCTGCCCGAGGCCCGGGTCGACCAGTTCGACGTCCCCGGCGCACTCGAGATCCCGCTGCGAGCCAAGCTGCTCGCCCGGACCGGGCGCTACGACGCGGTGGTGGCCTCTGGGTTGGTGGTCGACGGCGGGATCTACCGCCACGAGTTCGTGGCGCAGGCCGTCCTCGACGGCCTCATGCGGGTGCAGCTCGAGGCCGAGGTGCCCGTGCTCTCGGCGGTGCTCACGCCGCAGCACTTCGACGAGCACGACGCCGATGACATCGCCTTCTTCACCGACCACCTGCGCACCAAGGGCGCCGAGGTGGCCCAGGCCTGCGCCGACATCCTGGTCAGCGGCCGCCAGCTCATGGCGTCCGCCTAGCTCCTCTTGGCACGAGCCAGCCCGTCGCTGACCAACGCCGAGCACAGGAAGGCGGAGGCCGCCAGGCCGGAGCCGCTGGACCGACGAGCCCCACATGCCGAAGGCGCCCGCAGGGAGGCCCCGCCGACCGAAGGGCCGTGCCAAGTAGCCGCCAGGCCGGAGCCGCTGGACCGACGAGCCCCACATGCCGAAGGCGCCCGCAGGGAGGCCCCGCCGACCGAAGGGCCGAGCCAAGTAGCCTCTGGCCATGAACCCGGGGGATCCGGTCGGCCCGAACGACGCCCGCCCCGCGGGCCAGGGCGAAGTCCCCGGAGCGGTGCCGGCAGCCACCGTGGGCCAGGTCCCGATGCGCCACCTGGAGCTGAGCGATCTCCCCCCGGCGGTGGCCGACCGACTCCGGTTCGAGAACGCCGCACCGCGGCGGCTGCGCAACGATCGGCTGCCCGAGCCGGTCCGCGACGAGCTGTCGCAGCTGTGGGACGGCGTGGTGGCCGACGTGTACGACGAGGTGGCCGGCCTGCGCCGCTACCGCGGCCTGAGCTCGGCCACCGTCGAGCGGGTGCTGCGCCGCGTGGGTGACCGGGTGCTGCAGGCCGAGCGCGTCATCATCTTCGCCGCCGTCCACTACCCGCTGACCAGCGACCGGGGCTCGCGCCACGTGGCCCTGGCCGGCGTGGGCGGAGCCTCGGCGGCCGCAGCCGAGGAGCTGGCCCTGTTCGGCAGCGTGGGCACAGCCACGGCCGCGGCCATCCTCACCGCCGTGGTGGGCGAGGTGTTCGAGACCTACGTGGCCGCCTCGGCCCGGACGCGGGCCTACCAGCGGGCCGGGCGCTCCCCCGACCCCGACGTGGTGCTGACCGACCTGGCCGAGGCCGCCGGCTACGCCACGTCCGTCGGGCGTCGTGCCACGCCGGCGATGGCCCGCGACGCCGCCGCCTGGCTCAGCGACCTGATCCTGCGCCGCACCGCCGTGCGCTTCTCGCGGGCCCTGGTGCCCCTCGCCGGGGTGGCCATCGGCGCCGGGATGTCCATGTTCAACGTGCGCCGGGTGTCGCGCCTGGCCCTGCGCCCTCCGGCCCCCGACGAGGTTCGACGCCTGGCCGAGGACATCGTCAACGACCGCGACAGCTACGACGAGGCCCGCGACCGCTACCTCGGGCTGCCCGACCCGCCCACCTGACGACCGCCCACCCGCAAGCCACCGAACCTGTCAGCCCAGCGGGCCCGGCCAGTCCGCTCAGATGACAGGTTCGAGACGAGCAGGTCAGGTGGGTTCGAAGAGGAGCAGTTGGCGGCCGTCGGACAGCGGCTCCCAGGTGGCAGCCACGGCCATCCCCACCCCGACCTCGTCGGGTGGGCACCCGACCACGTTGGACATCATGCGCACTCCTTCGTCCAGGTCGACCAGCGCGATCACGTAGGGCTGGTCACCGAACACGGCCGGCAGGAGGGCCGGGTGGTGCTCCACGGTGGCCGCGTGGATCCGGCCCCGACCCGAGGCCGGTCGCCAGTCGATGGCCGAGCCGAGGCAGCCGGGGCACACCTCGCGGGGGAACCAGAAGGCCTGTTCGCAAGCCACGCACCAGGGCAGGACCAGGCGACGCTGGCGGGTGGCCTCCCAGAACGGGGCGCTGGCCTCGGCCACCGGCGGCTCGAGTCGGGCCCGCACCGGGCGCTCGTCGTCCCCGTTCACGACGTGGCCTCGGTGCCCAGCACCAGGGTCGACATGCACGACAGGACCATCCCCGAGCCGTGGGCCACCGCCACCTCGGCCCCGCCGACCTGGCGCTCGCCGGCCTCGCCCCGCAACTGGCGCACCGCCTCCACGATCAGGAACATCCCGTACATCCCGGGATGCGTGTAGGACAGCCCGCCCCCGTTGGTGTTCATGGGCAGCGATCCACCCGGGCCCAGGCGGCCGTCGGCGGCGAAGGCCCCACCCTCCCCCTTGGCGCAGAAGCCCAGGTCCTCGAGGTGCAGCAGGGCGGTGATGGTGAAGCTGTCATACCCCATCAGCACGTCCACGTCCGACGGACCGAGGCCGGCCATGGCGAACGCGTTCGCGCCGGACACCACCCCCGGCGTGACCGTCAGGTGGGGCATCTGGCTGATCATGGCGTGGTCGTGGCAGGTCCCCGCCCCCAGCACGAGGACGGGTGGCTTGGCCAGGCCACGGGCCCGCTCGGCGCTGGTCATGACGAAGGCGCCGGCCCCGTCGGTGACCAGGCAGCAGTCGAGCAGGTGCAGCGGCGAGCACTGCAGGGGCGAAGCCAGCACGTCATCCACCGTGATCGGGTCGCGGTAGCGGGCGCGCGGGTTGAGGCCGGCCCAGGCCCGGGTGCTGACCGCGATCTCCGCCAGCTGCTCCGACGTCGTGCCGTACACCGCCATGTGGCGAGCGGCGGCCAGGGCGTAGGGACCCATGGGCATGCGCAGGCCGTAGGGCGCCTCCCACTCGAGCATGGGGTTGGGACCGGCCAGGGTGGGCCGAGCCACCTTGCGCTGCCGGGTGCGGTCGCTGCGCGGGGTGGCGGCGTAGACGCTGATCACCACCTCGCACAGCCCGGCGGCGATGGCCGCGGCCGCGTGCTCGGCGTGCACCTCGAAGCTCGACCCGCCGGTCATGGTCGAGTCGGTGAAGCGGGGGTGGATGCCCAGGTACTCGGCCAGCTGCATGGAGGAGCCGGCGTGGCAGACCCCGTCGACCTCGTCGAGGGTCAGTCCGGCGTCGGCCAGCGCCTCGGCCACCATGGCGGCCTCCAGGGCCCGGCCGGTCAGCTCCAGCTCGCCGGTGGGCGAGACGGCATCGGCCACCCCCACGATGGCGGCGGCCCCCCGCATCGAGGTCACGCCCGCGCCTCGGGTCCCGGACCCCGATAGGTGCACCCGGCTGTGCAGGTCTCGCGCACCTCGATGCTGGACAACAGGGGCAGGTCCGGCGCGAGGCGGACCCAGATCCACGCGGCCAGCACCTCGCTGGTGGGGTTCTCGAGCCCGTCGACCTCGTTGAGGTAGCGGTGGTCGACCAGGTCGAGCACGGGCGCCATGGCCGTGCGCAGGTCGGCGAAGTCGACCACCCACCCGGCCTCGGGGTCGACCGGCCCCTCGACCCGGACCGTCACCTGGTACGAGTGGCCGTGCAGGCGTGCGCACTTGTGGCCCTCGGGCGCGTGGGGCAGGCGGTGGGCGGCCTCGAACGTGAACTCCTTGAACAGCTCCATCACGGGATGCCGATGACCTTGTGCGTCTGCACCGACAGGCGCCAGCGGGGGTGCTCCAGGCACCAGGCCACCGCCGCCTGCGTGTTGGCCTCCCGTTCGGGGCCGTCCATCGGCTGCACGAAGCGGTGGGTGAAGTCCAGGGCCTCGAGCTCGGCGGGGTCCAGCCCGTCCTGGGGGACCACCACCTTGAGCTCGTCACCCGCGGTGGCGACCAACGCGGCGCCGGCCTTGGGGCTGACGCACACCCAGTCGACGCCGTCGGGCACGGCCAGCGTGCCGTTGGTCTCGATGGCGATGGTCAGGCCCCGGCGGTGGAAGGCGTCGATGAGCGGGGCGTCGAGCTGGAGCAGGGGCTCCCCGCCGGTGCACACCACCAGGGCCCCAGGGCCAGCCGTCGACGGTGCCCCCGGCCAGGTGGCGAGCACCGCGTCCGCCAGCTCGTCGGAGCTGGCGAAGCGACCGCCCCCGGGCCCGTCGGTGCCCACGAAGTCGGTGTCGCAGAACTGGCACACGGCCTCGGCCCGATGGCGCTCCTGGCCGGACCACAGGTTGCAGCCGGCGAAGCGGCAGAACACCGCCACCCGGCCGGCGTTGGCCCCTTCGCCCTGCAGGGTGAGGAACAGCTCCTTGACCAGGTAGCTCATCTCAGCCGACCGGGCGGACGCCGTGACGGTGTTCCCCGGGCGCAGCCATGGCCCAAGTATGGCCCGTCCACGGTCGAGCCCGGTCGGCCCACCGACGGGAACCTGGCGGGCACGACACCCGTCACCGAGCACCGCCGTTCTGGTTCGGGACGGCGCGATGGACCCCACTAGCGTGGCCCGGTGGAGCTGCACCCACCCCTGTCGGCCGGCTCGATCTCGCTGCGGCTCTACCCCCACGACGAGCTCGACCCCGTCGACGCGGTGGCCGAGCTGCGAGCGCAGGCCGCGTTGGCCGCGGCGGCCGGCTTCGACGGGGTGATGACGAGCGAGCACCACGGCGGCTTCGCCGGCTACCTGCCCAACCCCATCCAGGCCGCCGGCTGGGCCCTCGAGTCCATGCCCCAGGGGTGGGCCGCGCCCTGCCCCCTGCTCCTGCCCCTGCGCCCGGCCGCCCTGGTGGTCGAGGAGCTGGCCTGGTTGGCGGTCCGCTTCCCCGGCCGCGTCGGAGCGGGCGTGGCCGCCGGCTCGCGGGTCGAGGACTTCATCGCCCTGGGGCTGACCAAGGAGGATCTGACCGCGCGGTTCACCGCCGGCTTCGCCCTCCTGGCCACCCTCCTCGACCCGGGGGCGCGCCCGGCCACGACGATCGGCGAGAACGACCACCTGGCCCCCGACCCGGATGCGTCGGCGCTGCTGGCCGCCGACCCCGCCGTGGCCCGGTGCCGGCATCGTCCGGTACCGATCGTGAGCGCGGCCATGAGCCGCGCCGCCGTGGAGCGGGCCGCGGCGCTGGGCGCCGGCATCCTGCTCGACTCGCTGTCCAGCCTGGACCGGGCTCGCGCCCTGGTCGACGCCTACCACCACGCGGGTGGGCGAGGGCCGACCATCCTCATCCGGCGGATGTGGATCGGGCCGGTGCCCGGCGAGGCCGTGGCCCGCCAGGTCGAGCGCTACCAGGGCTACGCCTCCCCCACCGCCCAGCAGCACTGGACGGGTGACCAGCTGGCGGGTGGGACGGATGCGGCCGAGGTGGCCGAGGGGCTGGCCGAGGCGCGACGGGCATCGGGCGCGGATGCCCTGAACCTGCGCCTGCACGCTCCCGGCATCGCGCTCGACGCGGTGCGCGACCAGATCGTCGGGGCGGCCGCCGTGGTGGATCGACTGCGCCGATGACCCCGCTCGACCTGGTGGCGGTGGGGGCCGCCGGCGTGGCCGCGGGCGCGGTCAACACCATCGCCGGTGCCGGCTCCCTGCTCACCTTCCCCGTGCTCATCGCCGTGGGCCTGCCGCCGCTGTCGGCCAACGTGACCAACGACATCGGCGTCATCCCCGGCAACGCCTCGGGCGCCGTGGGCTTCCGTCGCGAGCTGCAGGGCCAGGCCCCACGGCTGGCTCGGCTCCTGCCCCTGGCCGCGGCCGGCTCGCTGGTCGGTGCGGTGCTGCTGCTGGCCTTCTCGGCCCGGACCTTCGAGCTGGTGGCCCCCGTGCTGCTGCTGGTGGCCAGCGGCGTCACCGCCGCCCAGCCCGCCCTGGCCCGCCGGGTGCAGCGGTCCTCGCGCCCCGGCCACGGGCCGCTGCGACTGGTGATCATCGCCATCGCCGTGTACGGCGGCTACTTCGGCACCGGCATCGGCGTGCTCTTCTTCGCCGCCCTCGGCGTGTTCGTGGACGACACGGCCGCCCGCCTCAACGCCACCAAGCAGATGCTCCAGCTCGTGTCCAACGGCGTGGCCGGCATCCTGTTCGCCTTCGTGGCCCCGGTGTACTGGACGGCGGCCGCCGCCCTGGCCGTGGGCAGCGCCGTGGGTGGACCCATCGGTGCCCGCCTGTCGCGGCGCATCTCGGCGCCGGCGCTGCGGGCCGTGGTGTGCGCGGTCGGGGCTACGGCCGCGGTGTACCTGGCCGTCAAGCAGTGGTGAACCCGCCGTCGGCACCGAGACGTCACGTCCTGTTCACCGGCCGAGCCGTCTCAGACCCGATTTGGGTGGCGCCCCGGCCGCGGGATTGCGGCAGACTCGACCGCGATGCTGAGGACCACGGTCAAGACCCTCCTGGCCCACAAGCTGCGACTGGTGGGAAGTGCCCTGGCCATCACGCTGGGCGTGGCCTTCATGACCGGCACCCTCGTGCTGAGCGACACCATCCAGCAGACGTTCAACCAGCTCTTCGCCGGCGTGTACCAGGGCACCGACGCCGTCGTGCGCTCGACGGTGACCCTCGACTCGCCCCAGGGCGGCCCGGCCACCCGCGGCCAGGTGCCCCAATCGCTGGTCCCGGTGGTGGCCGCCACCCCCGGGGTCGAGCAGGCGTTGGGCGGCACCACCGGCTACGCCCAGCTGATCGGCCACGACGGCAAGGCCATCGGTGACCCGAACCGGGGGGCGCCCACCCTCGGCGTGAGCTGGGACGGCACCTCGCGGCTCAACCCGTTCCGCATCGCCCAGGGGCGGGCCCCGACCCGAGCCGACGAGGTGGCCATCGACCGCCAGACGGCCAAGGACGACCACTTCTCGGTGGGCCAGCCGATCGGTGTGCTGACCAAGAGCGGTCGGCGGACCGAGCACATCGTGGGCGTCGTCACCTTCGGCACGCAGAACAGCCTGCTGGGCGCCACCGTCACCATCTTCGACCAGGCCACCGCGGCCCGCCTCGTCGGCCAACCCGGCATGTACTCCGGCATCCGGGTGCAGGGACGGCCCGGCGTCTCCCAGGCGCAGCTGGTCAGCGCCATCTCGCGCCGGCTGCCGGCCCACACCCAGGCCATCACGGGCGCCGCCGCGACCAAGGAGTCCCAGGACCAGATCCAGCAGGCCCTCTCGTTCTTCAGCACCTTCCTGCTGGTGTTCGCGGTGATCGCCCTGTTCGTGGGCTCGTTCATCATCTACAACACCTTCTCCATCATCGTGGCCCAGCGCACGCGTGAGATGGCCCTGCTCCGCGCCGTCGGCGCCAGCCGGGGCCAGGTGCTGGGGTCGGTGCTGGGCGAGGCCTTCGTGGTCGGGCTCATCTCGGCCATGCTCGGCCTGGTCTTCGGGATCCTGGTGGCCATCGGCCTCAAGGCCCTGTTGAGCGGCCTGGGGTTCGGCATCCCGGCCAGCGGCGCCGTGGTGCACGTCAGCTCGGTGGTGGTGGCGTTCATCGCGGGTGTGGGCGTGACCATGGTGGTGGCCATCGCGCCGGCGCGGCGCGCCTCTCGGGTGTCGCCCATGGCCGCCCTGCGGGAGGTCAACGTCGACCGGTCGGGTCACTCGCTGGCCCGCACGATCATCGGCCTGCTGGTGCTGGCCCTGGGGGTGGCCGCCCTGTTCCTGGGGCTGTTCGGGAACCTCAACAACGGCATCGCGGTGGTGGGCGGGGGCGCGCTGGTCACCTTCCTCGGCGTGGCCGTGCTGGGTCCCGTCGTCGCCGGGCCCATCAGCAACCTGATCGGCTCGCCGGTGGCCCGGTTCAAGGGCGTGACCGGGCGGCTGGCCCGCCAGAACGCCACCCGCAACCCGAAGCGCACCTCGTCGACGGCGGCCGCCCTCATGATCGGCGTCGGCCTCATGGCCTTCTTCTCGATCTTCGCGGCCTCGGCCACGGCGTCGGTCAACCAGACGATCGACAGCCAGTTCCACGGGCAGTTCTTCATCGACTCGGGCCAGAGCCCCGGCGCCGACGGGGCCGGCCTGCCCCAGTCGGTGGTCACCGCCGTGCGGGCCACGCCGGGCGTCACCGCCGCCCTGCCGGTGAAGCTGGGCAACGTCGAGCTGGCGGGCAGCGCCGACCAGATCCCGGGCTTCGATCCCGACGTGCTGCCGAAGTTGGGCGATATCGATGTGCGTCAGGGGTCGCTGGCGGCGCTGGGTCCCCACCAGATCGCGGTGAGCCAGAAGTACGCAGACGACAACGGGCTGCGGATCGGGTCGAGGATCTCGGCCCGGTTCCTCGACCCCCGCCCCATCGAGCTGACCGTGGCCGTGATCTACCACGACGCCGATCTGGTGGGTGAGGCCTTCTTGAGCCTGGCCGGGTTCGACGCCCACTTCCCCGGCTACCAGACCCAGCAGATCTACGTGGCCGCCCAGTCCTCCCAGCTGGCCTCGGTGCGGACCGCGCTCGACCGCATCACCGCCCCGTACCCCACGGCCAAGGTGGAGGACGTGGCCGAGTTCAAGGCCAGCCAGACCCAGGGGGTGAACACCCTGCTGGGCCTCATCTACGTGCTGTTGGGCCTGGCCGTGGTCATCGCCCTGCTCGGCATCGTGAACACCCTGGCGCTGTCCATCTTCGAGCGCACCCACGAGATCGGCCTGATGCGGGCCGTGGGGATGAGCCGTCGCCAGACCCGGTCGATCATCCGGTGGGAGTCGGTCATCACCGCGCTGCTGGGCACCCTGCTGGGACTGGTGATCGGCCTGTTCTTCGGGTGGTCGGTGGTGAAGTCCCTCAACTCCGAGGGCATCCACCAGCTGGCCATCCCCGTGGGCCAGCTGCTGGTGGTCGTGATCGTGGCCGCGTTGGCCGGGGTGCTGGCCGCCATCATCCCGGCCCGGCGGGCGGCGCGACTCGACGTGCTCGAGGCCATCAGCACCGACTGAACCGACACCGGGCAGCGGTGGGCACTTCGACGTACGACGCCGCCCTGCCTCGACCTGCGCCCAGGCGCCCTCCTCAGCCCTGGTCGGGGTCGCTCAGGTAGGCGCGCAGCTCGTCGCGTCGGCGGGTCACGATCCACTGCCCCAGGCGATGGCCCGCCACCAGCGCAGCCACCGACACCACCGCAGCCAGGGCCACCCCGCCCGCGAAGTGGGTGGTGGGGAGCTTGTCGGTCAGCCCGTGGGACGAGAGCATCGACCAAAGCACCAGGCTCGGCGTGATGATGACCAGGGCCAGCGCCGGCACCAGGCCGTAGGGCACCAGCACCAGCGTGATCCACCGCAGGATCTTGGGACGCCACTGGCGTCGGTGCTCCCACCGGAACCGCAGCTCGCGAGGGTGGTAGGGCCAGCGGATGCCCACGCAACCGGCCAGACCCAGGGTGCCGAAGGGGACCACGGCGATGGCCGTGATGCTGACCAGGGTCGGGGGCCAGTCGTGGTGGCGCCACCCGATGATCATGGCCACCACCGTGCAGAACGGCGCCACGAAGCACCACAGCATGAGGTTCTTGGCGTAGAGCAGGCGCCGGAGCATGACCGGGTCGTCGAGCGCGGCCAGGACGCGCCGTCGATCCGGCGCCAGCACGTTGGTGGCCGGCACGTCGGAGTACATCCACCCGGCCAGGACCATGGCGAAGGCCAGCGGCCCGTGCAGCGTGAACAGCCAGTTCTGCCACGAGGCCGGGAGCCAGAACCAGGCGACGCACATGAGGGCGGCGTTGAAGGCCACGACCAGCAGGTCGGTGAAGGGCGGGCGCAGCGCCTCGCGCAGCTCCCACGCCAGCGCGGCGCGCAACGACGACGGCAGGGAGACCGGCTCCTCGTCGATCGTCAGCGGCTCGACCACCGGTGCAGCCTGACACGAACGAGGTTCGGCAGCGGCGACCTCGGCGTCCCGTCGGGCCCACGCGGTCGCCGATGAGCTCGCCACCCGCCGACGAGGGGGGCTGGGCCAGGGACGAGGGGGGTTCTCGTCCCTGGCCGCCGCCGCCCTCCCCCGCCCTCCGTGGCCGACGTCGCCGTCGACCTGGTCCCACCACCGAACGATCCGCCGTCTGCGAGCCGAACTGCCAGGTTGTCCCAGGATCCAGGTGCTCAGCTGCTCCGATCCACTACGCGATCAGCGCCAGCTGGCGCTCGGGCGGGGCGATGCACTGGCTGCCGACCAGGATCTGAGCCGACACGACGTCGGAGGCGTCCATCAAGGCCGGCAGCTCGCGGGGGTCGTACACGATCAGGTCGGCCCAGCCCTGGGCCACCACCGTGAGGGGGCTGGGCCCACCCCAGATGGCCGAGGCCGCCCCGATGAGCGCGCCCGGACCCACCTGCCCGACCTGGCACTGGTCGAGCCAGCACCGGGCGTGGCCCGCCCGCAGCACGATGAGCTGGCGAGAGGGTCGACCCTCGGTGACCATCGCGGTGCCGTCGGACACGGCGATGGCCGTACCCAGGTTGGCGATGCGGGCCAGCTGGCGCCGATCGCAGCGCTCGAACAGCGGGATGGCGGCCAGCTGGTGCAGGACCGCCTCGGGTGCGACCTTCGACATGACGTGCTCCTCATCCCGTCCCGGCGAGCCGGAACGCCCCTTCAGCCTCCAGCAAGGTGGTCGACGTATGTACGACACACTTGCCATGTACACAGTACATAGCGGGTCATAGCCACGTCAAGCGGACGCGCCGGTCGTGCGTCACACGGTCGGCGGCGCCTCGTCGGGCGGTGCGGCGGGCGCCTCGTCGGTCCAGGAGATCTGGTCGTCGGGCCCGAGGCTGGCCTGGGCGTCGCGCTGGCCCGCCTCGATGGCCGCCTCGATGAAGTCCGGGTCGAACAGCAGGTAGCTCATGGCCTCGCACCACGACAGATCTCGGGCCGCCAACGACCGGGGCAGGTGCCCCACCCGGGCCAGGGCGCCGGCCACCCCCCGAGCCCGAGGCGGTCGACGAAGGACGTCGCGCACCAGCTCGGCCATGGTCGAGGTGGTGGCGGGTCCGGCGAACACGAACGGGATGCGATCCGGGGTGGCGTCGGAGTCGTCGGCCTGCTGGTTGCGGGCGTGGAGGCGGCGGAGGTCCTCCACCATGCCGTCGACCAGGATGGCGTGCAGGATCTGTCCCAGGCCCGCGGGAAGCCCAGGCGCGACGGCGGCCGGGGCCGGCGAGGGCACCATCGGCGCGGTGGCCACCACCACCAGGCGGTCCGCGCCCAGGTCGAGGGCCGGCCGCAGCGGGGCGTTGAGGCGCACGCCGCCGTCCGCGTACCACTCGGGAGAGCCGTTGGGATCGTTGATGGACACGGCCGGGAACACCACCGGGAGGGCGGAGGAGGCCAGCACGTGGGTGCTCGACAGCTCGGCGGCGCAGTAGTCGAGGTTGCGCACGGGGTCGTCGGGTGGCATGGGGCACTCGGCGCAGCGGGCCACGAACATGCGGGTGCGGTAGTCGCGCTCGTGGGTGGCGGCCACGGCCACGGCCCACAGCCGCTCGGGGTCGGCCAGGTTCGTGGGGATGCGGAACCACGGCACCTCGGCGTCGAGGGTCCGGCGCAGCGGCCTGGGGTCGAGCGCGCCGACCGAGGGACGGCGGCGCCCCGTGAGCAGGTCCCACGTCGTGGCCAGGCTGGCCCGGGCCAGCCCCCGGACCACCGGCCCGTACACCCGACGAGGCCGGATCTTGCGCCACACCTCCACCACCTGCTGGGCGGCGGCGGCCGGGCTCTGGTCGTGGTCGATCAGCGCGGCCAGGCCAGCGGCGTTGATGGCCCCGGCGCTGGTCCCCACGAAGATGGTGGGCGTCACCTCCTGCCGCTCGAGGGCGGGCAGCAGCACCGACAGCGCCCCCGCTTCGTAGGCGCCCCGGGCCCCACCCCCGGCGATGACGACCCCACACCGATCCCCAGAACGATCCATGCCCGTCCGCCCGTCTCGTCAGTACGGTCTACGTACAGCATATATCTCCGGCCGGAGATCCGGTAAGGTGGATGGAACCGAATGGGGGCCGGCGCCCCGAGGCGGCAGGTCAGGGCCTGGGGGCCGTCGGACACCAGCGAGACTCGAAGGGATCCCATGTCCGAGCACAGCCGGCGCCGAACCACCGGTGCGCCGCGCTGGCTGGCCGACGATCCGCCGCCGAAGCCGGTCCGGGACCCGCTCACCCGACGGCGGATCGTGACCGCCGCCCTCGACATCGTCGAGCGCGAGGGCCTGGGCGGGCTCACCATGCGCCGGGTCGCGTCCGAGGTGGGCGCGTCGCCCATGGCCCTCTACAACCACGTGGCCGACAAGGCCGAGCTGATCGACCTCATGGTCGACGCCATCGTGGGCGATGTGGTGGCCGGCTCGGCCGAGGACACCGGCGACTGGGTGGACAGGATGCGGGCCGTCACCCGGCGCAACCACGCCGTCTGGAGCGCCCATCCCGGCTTCGCCGTCGTCTACACCGAGGGTGTGACCATCGGCCCCAACGGGCTGGCCAACATGGAGCAGCCCATCCAGGTGCTGCGCGAGGCCGGTTTCGACGACGCCGATGCCGCCTTCGCCTTCCTGATGCTGTACCACTACAGCATCGCCTCCCTGCTCATCGCCCCCGTCAAGGCCCTCGACCCCGACGAGCGGTCGACCCGCAGCGACGGCACCCTGCAGGACCAGGTGCGCCGCTACTTCGGCGCGGTCGAGCCCGAGCGCATCCCCAACGTCCTGGGGGTGGCACCCTGGCTGGTGCAGGACTCGTTCGAGTTCGGGCTCGAGATCATCCTCAACGGCCTGCAGCAACGTCTGGCCGACCAGGAGGCCCGGGCCAGCGACGGGTCGGCCGGCGACGGGTCGGCCGGCGCCCACGCCGGGACCGGAGGTGGTGAGGCGTGACCGACCCGCAGCTCTCGGTGGGCCTGCGCTCGTTCGCGGCCGACGACCCGGGCACCTGGGAGCCCCTGTTCGAGCGGGCGCGCCTGCTCGACCGCGCCGGCATCGACCGGCTGCTGGTGTCGGACCACGTCGTGTTCGGCGAGCACCTCGAGGAGTACGGCCGGCCCGAGGTGGGCGGCACCCACGGGGGCGTGCAGCCGACCGGCCCCGATGGCCACTGGCTCGAACCGCTGACCACGCTGTCGGTGCTGGCCGGCATGACCGACCGCATCCACCTGGGGACCAACATCCTGATCGCCGCCCTGCGTCGACCCGCGGTGCTGGCCAAGTCGGCGGCCACCCTCGACGTGCTGTCGGGCGGGCGCCTCGACCTGGGCGTGGGCGTCGGCTGGCAGCGCGAGGAGTACGAGGCAGCCGGGCTGGACTTCGACCGGCGGGGTCGCCTCCTCGACCACACCCTCGAGGTGTGCCAGACGCTGTGGCGCGAGCCCCGGGCCTCGCTGGCGTCGACCGAGCTCCGCTTCGAGGGCATCCACCAGATGCCCAAGCCGACGCAACCCCGTGGCGTTCCGTTGTGGATCAGCGGCCGGGTCAACCCTGCGGTGGCCCGACGACTGGCCCGCTTCGGGGCGGGGTGGATCCCATGGGGTGACGACGCGGTCGAGGTGGCCGTCGCCATCGGGCGGATGCGCGCCGCGGTGGCCGAGGCCGCGGCGTCGTCCGGGCTGGCGTGCGACCCCGAGCGTCTCGGGGTGGCGGGTCAGCTGCCCGAGGTGCGCGCCGACGACGGCGGGTTGGACGTGGCCGCCACCATGGCCGGCGTGCCGGCGCTGGTCGAAGCCGGGGTGACCGACTTCCGGGCCTCGCTGCGCATCCCGACCGACCCGGCCCAGGCCGAGGACCACCTGGGCCGCGTGGTCGAGGCCTTCCACCAGGTCACCGGGCGCACCGCGGCCCGCTGATCGAGGCGTCGGCTCCCGCCCGGGGCCTCATCCGGGCTCGTCGACGCGGTGGCGGGCGCGGTTCGCCTCATCGTCGGGCAGCAGGTGCACCGCTTCGGGATAGCTCCAGAAGGCGCGCACCACGGGATCCAGCGCGGCCGCCAGCTCGCCAGTTGCACGGATCGCAACCACCTCGGCGAGTCTCGCAGCTCCAACCCCGCCACGACGGCTGGGCGGCGCTGGGTCGCCGGGCCTGAGCTGGCCCCAGCACGGCGGGGTGACCTCGCCCCGTCGGGTCGTGGCACACTGCGGCTGTGGCCCACCCACGAGACGAGGTCGAGTCGGCCGTCGCCCGCTACATCGATCGGCGCGAGCAGATCGAACGGGACGAAGCCACCTGGCTCGACCTGGCCGAGTTCTTCACCGACGACATCGTGTACATCGACCCGGCCTGGGGCCGGGTGGAAGGCATCGAGGCCGTCCGCGAGTTCCTGGTCGACGGCATGACCGGGCTGGAGGACTGGCGCTTCCCCATTGAGTTCACCGCCGTCGACGGCGACGACGTGGTGGTGAAGTGGCTCCAGATCATCCCTGGCGGACGACGCCAGTCGGGCTGGACCCGCCTGGTGTACGCGGGCGACGGGCGGTTCCGCTACGACGAGGACACCCTCAACATGGCCCACGTGCTCGAGGATCTCGAGGCCTCGAGCTGGCGTCCCCGGGAGGGGTTCAACATGCCGCCGTCGCAGCCGAACCGCGACTTCTCCATCCCCGACTGCTGAGGGCGCCTGTACCTGGTGGGTCCGCCGGCCAGCGGGTTCCAGGGGGGGCCTCTGACTCCTGTGCGCCCGACGGGCGGCGCCGGTAAGGTCGCCGCCGGGGTCGACCAGGGAGCGTGACGGCAGTCGCCAACACCTGGCCGAGCGAAGGGGGACACCATGGGAAGCACTTCGCCCAGTCCACGCCGTCGGGGCCTGCTGCTCGCCAGCGCCTGGATCGGTCTCGCTGCGATGCTGACCTTCGGCGCGGCCACCGCCGCGTCGGCCGGCATGCCGCCCGGCTGGGGTGGTGGTCACCCGCCCACCGGGCGGGTGCTGCTGGTGGGCACCTACCGTGGCCACAAGGGCCGGTTCACCAGCATCCAGGCGGCGGTGGACAAGGCCAAGCCCGGCGACTGGATCCTGGTGGCGCCCGGCGACTACCACGAGACCGACGACCTCACCTCACCCCCGGCTGACCCGGGCACGGGCGCTTACGGCGGCGTGCTCGTCACCAAGGACGATCTCCACATACGGGGCATGGACCGCAGCTCGGTCATCGTGGACGGCACCAAGGCCGGCTCCGGGCCGGCATGCTCCTCGGCGCCCTCGGCCCAGCAGTTCGGCCACGTCGGCACCGGCGGCCGTGCCATCGGGCGCAACGGCATCGTGGTGTCCAAGGCCGACGGCGTCAGCGTGGACAACCTCACCGTGTGCAACTTCCTGGCCGGCGACGGGTCGTCGGGCAACGAGGTGTGGTGGAACGGCGGCGACGGTTCCGGCACCATCGGCCTGTACGGCTACGAGGGCAGCTACCTCACCGCCACCTCCACCTACTTCGCCGACGAGTCGACGGCCGCGCAGTACGGCATCTTCTCCTCCAACTCGCAGGGGCATGGATCCTGGGACCAGCTCTACGCCAGCAACTTCAACGACTCGGGCACCTACGTGGGCGCCTGCCTGCAGGTGTGCGACATGACCATGAACCACGCGTGGATGGAGTTCAACGCCCTCGGCTACTCGGGCACCAACTCCGGTGGGCGGCTGGTGATCGAGAACTCGGAGTTCGACCACAACCAGGACGGCCTCGACACCAACACCCAGATCGACGGTGATCCGCCGGCCCCGCAGAACGGCACCTGCCCCGGTGGCGGGATCAGCCCGATCACCCACACCACGTCGTGCTGGGTGTTCCTGCACAACGTGGTGCACGACAACAACAACCCGAACGTGCCCAAGGCCGGCGAGGCCGGCAACGGGCCGACCGGCACCGGGATGACCATCTCGGGCGGCAGCCACGACACCGTGATGGACAACCTCTTCTACAACAACGGGGCCTGGGGGATCCTGTTCATCCCCTTCCCCGACAGCGGCACACCGAGCCTGGGGCAGTCGTGCACGGGCACGGGCGGCGAGGAGGTGGCGGGGTTCGGGTGCGTGTACGACCCGGCCGGCGACGCCCTGCTGCACAACGTCTTCGCCCACAACGGCTTCTTCGGGAACCCGTCCAACAGCGACTACGGCCAGCTCACGCTGCTGACCGGCCGGCCCCAGAACTGCTACGCCGGCAACGTGGCCCCGGACGGCAGTGTGCCGACCGACCTGGAGCACACCCAGCCCACCTGCGGCCCGCTCACCACCGCACCCAGCCTCGATCCCGACCTGCTGACGCAGGTGCTGTGCGACACCGGCATGGGGACCTGTCCGCCCGGCACGACGTACCCGCCCTTCACCGGGGTGGTCATGCACCCGCTCCCCTCGCACCTGCCGACGATGCCCAACCCGTGCCAGGGCGTGCCCGCCAACGCCTGGTGCCGCGGCAACCGTCCGGGCTGAGGGTTCTCCAGCCGTCGACACCGTCCCGTCCACAGCCCGCGCATCGTCGATCAACGGGCTGCAGCTCTCCTACGATGTCCACAACGACGGCCTGACGCATGCCGCGGCGGTGACCAAGGTCCCTGGTGGACGCGAGGACCTGAGGCGATGGTGTGGGAGGCGCCGAACCGCGGCGCTCCATACCAAGAGGAGAAAGGCCATGAAGCGGCGCACACTCGATCTCATCTTCAGCGTGGGAGGGCTGCTCGCCGCCCTGCTCATCCTGGTGCTCGGCCTCGTGCTGCAGAACCAGGCGAACTTCGCCAAGAACTACGTCCACGACCAACTCGCCCAACAGAAGATCGTCTTCACGCCGGTGAGCGGATTGAAGGCGGACGAGAGCGACTCGTGCCTGCGAACCTACGCCGGAGAGCCGCTCACCACCGGCGCCCAGGCGCAGTGCTACGCCAACCACTACATCGGCGTCCACGTGACCCTGATCAACAACGGCAAGACCTACTCGCAGACCAGCTCCGATACCCGCACGCTGCAGGCCCAGCTGGCCGCGCTGCCGGATCAGACGACCCCGCAGGCCAAGCAGCTCGCCGCACAGGTCGCCGCCACCGAGGCGAAGGCCACCACGCTCTTCCAGGGGGAGACGCTGCGAGGCCTGTTGCTGACCAGCTACGGCTTCAGCATCTTCGGCGAGCGCGCCCAGCAGGCAGCATGGGTCTGCTACGCACTCGCCACCGTGCTGTTCCTCGCCGCCATCGCCGGCTTCGTCCACGCCGCGACCAAGTCGGCTGACCACCGCCTGGGTGCTGAGCCCGTGACCATCAACCTCGACGACCGCGAATCGCAGCCGGTCTGACCCGAACCCTGGAGGCTGGACGACCCCGCCCGCCAGGGCGGGGTCGTTCGCGTCACCGAACCGCGGCGGTCACGCGCTCCGCCGTGCCTCCCTCGGGCCCGCGGCGAGGTCAGCAGCTGCGCGACACGCCACCACCCGGGGACCGACGTCGACCCGACCCGCCAGACCGAGGCTGGTGCCGCACTAGATCGGCATCCCGTTCAGGCGTGCGCTGATGCCGTAGACGAACAGCACCCCACCGAGGATCACGGCGATCACGTGAGGGAACATGACGTGGACCAGGAACGGCGTGCGCGAGCGTCGCTTCGACTCGTCCACCGGGGGCTTGCCCCGACCGCGCTCGGCGGCATCGCGCCGTTTGGCGGCCTCGTCCCAGGCCCAGTCGATGCGCGGTGAGCTGACCCGGTAAGGGGTGGTGTCGAGCTGTTCCTTCAGGTCGGGGTAGGCGTCGACGTGGTCCACGCCGAACAGCTCGTAGGAGGCTCGCTCGAGCTGTCGCATCCGCGGGTAGTAGTTCATCTCATGGTCCTTCGTCGTGGCTTCGCTCGCCCAGAACGCGAGCGCGCTCACCCCGCCGACGAGGAACAGGCCGTAGTGACGTTGCTGGAACCCGAGCGCGATGGTGGCCAGGCTCAACGTGACGCTCCACCCCTTGATGGTGAGGATGCGCTGGTCGAAGGCGGTGACGATGTCGGTCAGGTGGTAGTACTCCGTCGACATGCTGTTCAGGAGTGCCTGCTGCCTCCGACCCTCTTCCCCGCCGTCGCTGGTCCCGTCCTCACTTGCGACGGGTGCGGGCGCACGCCGACCCTCAGCCATGGGCCAGACGCTAGGCCGAGATGGCGCGGGGCGGGAGGACCGCCCGCATTCGATGTGGGCCTCGGGCCGCAGGATGAGCAGGTCGATGACGATGTGCTCTCCGACCACCCATTCGAATGGCACCAACAGGGAGGCCAGATCGCCGGCTCTGGGCGGGTTCAGCGACTGGGTGGAATCGCGGTCGTAGCGTGTACGAGATGATCGGGAAGAGGGCAGGCACCCTGATCGCGCTCATGGAGCAGATCGAGTGGTACACGCTGAAGCGCGTCTGGACGGATCTCACCGACGACGAGCTGTTCTGGGAGCCCGCTGCCGGCGCCTGGGGTGTCCGACGGCGAGGTGACTGCCGGAGCCCGACGCCCTTCGGCGACGGCGACTGGGTCTCCGACTTCGACAGCGAGTTGGTGGTGGCGGCGGTGATGGGAGGCGAGATCGAGCCGCTGACGACCATCGGCTGGTTGCTGTGGCACGTCGGCTCCGTTCCGGGTCGTGTGGCGGATCTGGACTTCCTGGGAGGCAGCAAGGCGTTGTCGAGCGGATGGACGTCGCCGTACCTGAGCCCTCACCCGGTCTTCGCCACGGCATCCGGTGCCACCGAGGCCCTCCGCGCTGGCTGGGAATCGCTCAAGGCCGCACTTCGCGACACAGACGACGAGCGGATGGAACAGGTCACGGCGAACTACAGCTACGCGCCTGAGCCCCCTCGCGGAGGTCTGATGGTGGTTGGACCGCCTGGGCCGGAAGCTCCGGGGTATTTCGCGGTGACCGGGGCGCTCAACGAGATCAGCCATCACGGCGCCCAGGTCTGCGTCCTGCGTGACCTGTATCACTGGGCCCGGTAGCGCCGAGCCGGCATCAACGATGAAGTTGAGCCGGCGGTCCCGATCCCGCCCGTTGCCCGAGAAGGATTGCGATGGCCGGTCCGATGCAGATGTGGGGCTCGCCGACCAGTCGACGGCATGAGCATGTCCGCCCAGATCGCCTAATACACGGGTGATCCTTCGTAAATCCGCGTGCATGGCCGTGCACCGGCAGCTTCGTCTGACAATTCCCTACCAGAGCTCGAGTGGGCTGCCAGCGGGCTCCGGGCTTGTGACCTTCGCCTCTTGGTCGGGACATGCGGCGGGCGCAGGTTGGGTGGAGCGG
Organism: uncultured Microthrixaceae bacterium; assembly: GCA_963785815.1. Lineage (GTDB taxonomy): Bacteria > Actinomycetota > Acidimicrobiia > Acidimicrobiales > Acidimicrobilacustridaceae > UBA4742. Next base: position 316,382 of record CAWAWN010000003.1, on the reverse strand, counting down.
CAACCCCACACGTCAGACGCTGATGGCAAAGCGAGCGACCAGACACATGGGAGGTGCTTGGATGGCACCGTCAATGAACAGGCACGCTGGAAGGGGTCGGGGCAGTTGGGGTGGCCAAGGAACCGGGTATCGGCGGGCTGTGCGTGGGGCTGGCCGGCATGGCGGTATCGGCCGAATCGGGGTGGCGTCGGTCTTGGTCTTGCTGGGCGCGGTCATCATGGTCGCGAGTGCCATCCCAGCCGCCGCGGGCGCGCTCGGGGTGGGGGTGACTGTGGCGGGTGGCAACGGCTACGGGTCAGCTAGCAACCAACTCAGCTTCCCTTATGGGGTGGCAGTGGACGCGGCTGGGAACGTCTATGTCAGTGACATCAACAATGGCCGAGTACAGCGTTGGGCGCCCGGGGCGACCAGCGGCGTGACGGTGGCCGGCGGCAACGGCATCGGGCCCGCCGAGAACCAACTCGACGTGCCGACAGCCGTGGCCCTCGATGCGAGCGGCAACCTCTATGTGGCTGATTTGCTCAACTGGCGGGTGCAGCGGTGGGCGCCGGGCGCATCCAGTGGGGTGACGGTGGCCGGTGGCCACGGGCAAGGGTCGGCTGCCAACCAGGTCGGTCCGAACGGTGTAGCGGTGGACAGCAGTGGAAACGTGTACGTGGGTGACACCGGGTACGACCGGGTGCAGCGGTGGGCCCCGGGCGCAGCCAGCGGCGTGACGGTGGCTGGGGGCAATGGCCGGGGATCGGCCGCTAACCAACTCCACCTCCCTTATGGGGTGGCCGTGGACCCCAATGGCAACGTGTTCGTGGCTGACTCCGGCAACGCGCGGGTGCAACGTTGGGCGCCCGGGGCGACTTCCGGGGTGACGGTGGCCGGCGGCAACGGCGATGGATCGGCCCCGGGGCAGCTGACCGGTCCATATGACGTGGACTTGGACCGCGCTGGAAACGTGTACGTCGCCGACCCCAACAACGCGCGGGTGCAACGGTGGGCGCCTGGGGCAACCTCGGGGGTGACGGTCGCCGGCGGAAACGGGTTCGGGACCGCCGCCAACCAGCTCGGTGGCGCCTACATCGTTGCCGTCGACGCCGCTGCGAACATCTACGTCGGCGACTCCGACAACAGCCGTGTGCAGCGCTGGCCAGCCGTTGCGCCTGCAGTGATTCCCGGCAACGGCGTCGTGACCGCCCCCTCATCGGGAACCGTCCCTCTCGACGTGTCGGTCACCCTGGACGCGGCCTCCCTGACCACGGTCACCGTGCCCTGGACCACGCTCCATGTGCCCGGGGCGCCCACCTCGCCCATCCTCGGCCCCCAGGCACCCACTTCTGACTACACCGCCTCCAGCGGCGTCGTAACCTTCACTCCTGGTCAGACGACCGCCCACGTGACCATCCCCGTCAACGCCAACAGCACCGGGGCTGACTACGAGTATGTGGTCGTCTCCTTCAACCACGCCATCGGAGCCAACATCGGTGGCTTCTGGGGGCTCGGGTTCGGGGTCATCGAATCAGCCGCCCACGCAGTACTCCCCACCGTCTTACCAGGCGCTGGGACCGTGGCCGCCCCATCATCGGGCACCGCCGACCTCAACGTGCCGGTCACGCTCAGCCACGCATCGACCACTGCGGTGACCGTCCAGTGGAACACCCTCTACGTCCCAGGCGCAGCCAATACCAGCAACGGCCCCCAGGCACCCACCTCGGACTACACCGCCTCCAGCGGCGTCGTAACCTTCACTCCTGGTCAGACGACCGGCCAGGTAACCATCCCCGTCAACGCCAACAGCGACCAGAGTTCCGAATACATACTCGTCTCCTTCCACAACCCGACCGGCGCCAACATCGGCGGCATCTGGGGACTCGGAACCGGCATCATCACCAACCCCAGGATCATTGCCCCGTGAGGCCGCCGACTCAGTCCCGGTCCTCGGTAGGTGATGGGCGCGGCTGTGCCCAAACCGACTCCGACCCATTCGTGCCCCGACCCCCGGTGTTGGGCCGCGCCCTAACGAAGCCCGTAGGGCGCCCTCCTGCAGCGACCTAGCGCACCGCACCTGCGCTCGAGGCAACGGCGATCGGCCGTCGCGTCGGTCTGTGGGGTCGCCACTTCGAGTGACGACACACGGCGCGCTCCGTGCTTCCAACCTCTGGCTTCTGGCTCGCGCCCATCCCGCCGCGCTTCCGGCCGGTGTCGGGCCTCTCGACCATCGGACCCGCGCCAGCGCCACGCCGCGGTTCTGATTCACGAACTTGCACCCCGATGCCCGGGACGGTCCCGGCCGTGTCGCCGTCACCGGCCGCGGGGTCTTGCGCCACCGTAGGGACTATTGCGGCAATAGGTGGGCGTGGCGCAGCTCGTCGATCGCCTGGTCGGGCAGGCCGACCACGTCGAGGTGCACGATGCGACGGCCGCCGGGGCCATCGACGATGTCGACCACCCGGGCCAGGAACGGCTCCTCGACGTCGCCGGCCACGATGAGGGACCCCACCTGCACCCGACCGGGTGCAACCGCGCTGTCGAGAAACGCCCACACGAACCCGGTCTGGTCGATCTGCTGCACATCGGCGGGCAACGTGACGACGACGGCCCCGTTGTCGCTCATGGCTGCCTCCTGACATGGTGAGGGTTGATCTGGGCTTCGCCCAGCAGGTCGAGCAGCTGCTGGGCCCGCTCAGGAGTGTAGGGGTCGAGGATGACGCTGTAGTGCGGGGCGACGAAGGTGGGCAGCAGCCCGAATCTGGCCGCCACGAGCTCACCCGCCGACACGGCGGCATAGCGACTCCGTGTCCGGAGGCGAGGACCGCGGAGGATCGCCTCGAGCGTCCACCCCGCCATCGTGACCTCGGCCGAGATGGCAGAGAAGGGGCGACCGCTCAGGCTGAAGCGGTTTCGGGTGGCGTCGGCGTTGCGGAGCAGGCCATCGATGGTCAACGGCCAGCCGCGCACGACGAGGTGACTCTCTGGGTCGAGGCTCTCGCCCTCTCGGATGAGCCCCTCGATCGGTTCGAGGTCGTTCACCGCTTCCTCTCCGACCTGAGCGCATCGCTCAGGCTCGTGGCCAGGTCGGCGTCGCGATCGGCGAGGGCGTGGGAGTAGACCCGCAGCGTCGTCGACGGGTCGGCGTGACCCAGGCGACCTGCGACGGTGGCCAGGTCGAAGCCGTCGCCCAGCGCGGTGGTCGCCGACCAGTGGCGCAGGTCGTGGAGCCGCCATCGCGGATCGATGCCCGAGAGCGCCCGGGCCTTGCGCCACCAGTAGCCGATGCGATCGGGGTGCGGCGGCGCCTCCGTTTCGCTGAAGATCCACACGGTGATCTGCTCACGTGTCGCCCGCTGGGCCGCCAGGAGCGAGACCGTGTCCTCGTCGAGGGCAACCCGTCGGCGGTCGGCCTTCTTGGTCGGGTCGTCGCGCAGCACCGTGACCGGCTGCACCGGGCCCGCCTCACGCACCACGGTGAGCGCGCTGTCGATGGTGAGCACCAAGCCCTCGAGGTCACTCCACTGAAGTGCAGCCAGCTCGGCCCGACGGGCGCCGGTGATCGCGGCCAGCCGCAGCGCGATCGGCGCCAGCTCGTGCACCTGGCTCGACGCGGCGAGCACGCGACGGACCTCGTCGGTCGTCATCACGCCCCGAGGGGCGCGCTTGGGTCGTTCGTGGCTGGCCAGCGCCGCCGGGTTCTGGCTGAGCCAGCCCCAGCGCACCGCCTGTCCGAGCGCGGAGCGAAGCGTCTGGAGCTGGTTGCGGATCGATCCCTCACCCACGCCTCGCCGCCGCATCCGAATCAGCCAGTCGTCGACCTCGCTCACCCGGAGCCGGGCCACAGGGATCTTGGCGATGCGGTCCTCGGCGATGCGCTGCGACCGGCTGGCCTGATCACGACGGGTGTAAGGCGCCCAGGTGGGGGCCTTCACCTCGCGCCAGGCGGTTAGCAGGTCGGCCACCGTCTTGCGGCCCGCATCGCGGGAGGGCTTGGCCTCGAGGTCGGCGGCGACCCGCTCGGCGTCCTTCTTGCCGCCTCGCACCGTCCGGGAGATCTGCAGCGGCTTGCCGTGCTCGTCGCGACCGACGAACACCCGCACCTCCCACACGCCCCGTTGGCGTTGCCGCAGCGTGGCCATGGCCGTGACCGTAGTCCGGCCCTGTGACAGTTAGTAGGGATGTGGGTAGGGATGAGGCAGCTCGACGACCTCAGGCCACGACAGAGAGCCGCTCGTCGGAGCCGGCCGATTTCACAGAAACAGGCAGGTCAGCGCTACTCGACGCGCAGACCGGTGATGGCCCGGGAGATCACGAGCTGCTGGATCTGCTCGGTGCCCTCGAAGATGTCGAAGATCTTGGCGTCGCGGTGCCACCGCTCGACGGGGTACTCGCGCACGTAGCCGTAGCCGCCCAGGATCTGGATGGCCCGCTCGGTGACCCACACCGCGGTGCGACCGGCCTTGAGCTTAGACATCGAGCCCTCGGCGTTGCGGTAGGCGCCGTTCTTGGACAGCCAGGCGGCCCGCCACACGAGCAGGCGGGCGGCGTCGATCTCGGTGGCCATGTCCGCCAGCATGAAGCCGATGCCCTGGTGCATGGCGATCGGCTTGCCGAACGCCTCGCGCTCGGTGGCGTACTGCAGGGCGTACTCGTAGGCGGCGCGGGCCACGCCCACGGCCTGGGCGGCCACCGCCGGGCGGGTGGCCTCGAAGGTGGCCATGGCCGGCTGCTTGCCGCTGTGCACCTGCGGGTTGGCCAGCGCCTCGCGAGCCCGGGCCAGCTTCTCGTCGAGCTTGTCCTTGCCACCCAGCAGGCAGCTGCCGGGCACGCGCACGTCATCGAGCACCACCTCGGCCGTGTGCGAGGCCCGGATGCCCATCTTGGAGTACTTCTGCCCCTGCGACAGGCCCGGCGTGTTGGGCGGCACGATGAAGCTGGCCTGGCCCCGGCCCCGCAGCTCCGGGTCGACGGTGGCCACGACCACGTGGATGTCGGCGATGCCCCCGTTGGTGATCCACGCCTTGGTGCCGTTGAGCACCCACTCGTCCTTGGCCTCGTCGTAGACGGCCTTGGTGCGCAGCGACGAGACGTCGGAGCCGGCGTCGGGCTCGCTCACGCAGAAGGCGCCCAGCTTCACGTCGTCAGGGGTGCCGTAGCACTGGGGGACCCACTCGCCCAGCTGCTCGGGGGTGCCGTTGCCCATGATGCCAGCCGCGGCCAGACCTGAGCCCATGATGGCCAGCCCGATGCCGGCGTCGCCCCAGAAGAGCTCCTCGATGGCCACCGGCATGGTGAGCCCGGTGGCGTCGCCCAGCATGGCGTTGGCCATGAAGTCGAGCCCGTAGAGCCCGATCTTGGCGGCCTCCTGCACGACGGGCCAGGGGAACTCCTCACGCTCGTCCCACTCGGCCGCCGCCGGGCGGATGGTCTCCTCGGCGAAGTCGTGGATCCACTTCTGGAGGGTGAGCTGGTCCTCGTTGAGCTGGAACGAGATGTCGGACATGGCTGGACTCCGAGGTTCGAACGAGTGGTCCGGTGCCGCGACGCGGATACCGGTTCCACGTGGAAGTTACCCACTGGTAACTTCCACCGTAGTACGGCCCGGGCGTCCCTGACAACCCGTGCCGGGCCGGTCGCAGGGCGGGCGGCTCAGGCGCTCGGCGACGACACCGCTCGGGCCACCGACGGCACCGCGGTCAACGCCGCCACCACCAGCACCGCGCCCACGACGTAGGGCGCGCCCACGCCGATCTGGGTGAACAGCACCCCCGCCAGCACCGGACCGGCCACCCGGGCCAGCGCGGCGGCCGACTGCTGCCAACCCAGCCACGCCCCCCGGGCCCGGGCGGCACGCCCGGCGATGGCCGACGAAAGGGTGGGGGTGATCAGACCCTGGCCCAGCACCAGCAGGGCCAGCGAGGGCACGAGCGTGGCCCAGCCGCCGTCGACGGCCAGCAGGGCCAGCCCCGCGGCGTTGGCGGCCAAGCCGATGCGCAGGGTGCCCGACTCCCCCAGGCGTTCGTTGACGCGCCCGATGATCCCCACCTGGACGGCCACCAGAGCCAGGCCGATGACGGTGAAGATGGCGCCGGTGCCGGCTTCCTTGAGCCCGAACCGATCCTCGGTCAACAGGGCGAAGGTCGATTCGAACCCGCTGAAGGCCACCATGCCGACGAACGACACGACCAGCAGGCGGATCAGGGCCTGTCTGTCGATCCCACCCCACCCACCCGGCGGACTGGCGTCGCCGGGGCCGTGATCGGGTCCCCCGGTCGCCGGGGTCGCGGCGCCCAGGGCATCGGCGGTCCCGGCGGACTCGAACGGCGTCCCGGGCTGAGGGCCGTCCAGCGTGCCCGCCAACTCGAGCTCGGCGGTCAGGGCGGCGGCCTCGTCCTGGGCCCGTGTCGTGGCGATCCGGTCGTCGTGGTCCGCGGCGAAGCCGCCCGCGGCACGCCCGTCCGCCGGGTTCGCCGCGGTCGCGGCCCGCGGGCCGTGGGTCTCGGGCAACCGGCGGATCGCCACCACGGCGTTGACCCCCGCGATGGCCGCGGCCACGTAGAAGGGCACCCGCGGACCGATCAGGGCGCCGACCGACACGATGGCAGGTCCGGCCACGAACCCGACGCCGAAGGCGGCGCCCAGCAGTCCCATCAGCCGCGCCCGGTCTCGCGGGGCAGCCACGTCGGCCACCGCGGCCTGGGCCACCGACACGCTGCCGCCCGATCCCCCGTCGATGAGGCGTCCCACGAACAACAGTGGGATGGCGCCGGCCAGGCCGGTGAGCAGGCTGCCGATGGCGGTGCCGAACAGGGCGATGATCAGGACCGGCTTGCGTCCCACCCGGTCGGAGAGCCGTCCCCACACTGGAGCCAGGGCGAACTGGGCCAGGGAGTAGGAGGCCACCAGCAGGCCGGTGGTGGTGGCCGTGGCCCCGAAACGATGGGCGTACTGGGGCAGGATGGGCAGGACGATCCCGAAGCCGACCAGGTCGATGGCCACCGTCGTCCAGATGATCCCGAACCCGGGCGGCAGTGGCTGGCGTTCGCGGCCGCGACGGCGGGAGGTCGAGGATCGGGCCACGGCCGCAAGCGAACGCGACCCGCTACCTCAGGTCAAATCGGCCGCCGCGCCAACGCCCGAAACTGGCCATCGAAATGCGCGAAAGGGAACAGCCAAAGATGCCCAATTTGGCCGGGGGAGGTCAGGCGGGGCGGATCTGGGTGCCGGCCGGGGTGTCCTCGACCACGTAGCCCAGCGCCACCAGCTGGTCGCGCAGCTGGTCGGCCCGGTCCCACTCCTTGGCCGCCCGGGCATGGTCCCGCTCGACGGCCAGGGCCCGGGCCTCGGGGCTCACACCCGACGGATCGTCCTCGCCGGGCGTCCCCACTCCCGACGCTCCCGAGCTCGGGGAAGCCACCTCGAGGCCGACCGCGGAGGTGATCTGGCGGACGGTGGCCAGTATGTCGGCCGCACCGGTGTCGTCGTCGGCGTCGAGGGCCTGGTTGCCCCGCCGCACCAGGGTGAACAGCAGGCTGACCGCCCCCGGTGTGTTGAGGTCGTCGTCCATGAGGCGGCGGAACTCGTCGAGCTCCTCGGCCTGGGCGGTGCCCGCCGGCAGCTCGCCGGCCCGGCGCACGAAGGTGTCGAGCCGGCGCAGGGCGGCCGAGGCGTCGTCCGCGGTGGCGTTGGTGACCTCGACCGGCGAGCGGTAGTGGCTGCGCAGGACCAGCAGCCGGAAGGCCCGAGGATCGGACTTGCGGATCAGGTCGAGCAGGTTGTCGAAGTTGCCCAGGCTCTTGGACATCTTCTCGCCGCCCACCTCGACGAAGCCGTTGTGCATCCAGTGCCGGGCGAAGGTGTGACCCAGGGCCACGGCCTGGGCCCGCTCGTTCTCGTGGTGGGGGAAGGCCAGGTCCTGGCCACCACCGTGCAGGTCGAAGCCGTCGCCCAACAGGTCGAGCGACATGACCACGCACTCGGTGTGCCAGCCCGGGCGCCCGGCGCCCCACGGCGAGGGCCACGACGGCTCGTCCGGCTTCGCCTTCTTCCACAGCGCGAAGTCGATGGGCGAGCGCTTGTCGTCGTCCACCTCGACCCGGGCCCCGGCCTGGAGCGAGTCGATCGATTGGCGGGCCAGCAGCCCGTAGTCGGGCACGGACTCGGCCGAGAAGTACACGCCGTCGGAGGTCTCATAGGCCCGACCGGCGTCGACCAGCTCGCCGATGAACGCCACCATCTGCTCGACGTAGGCGGTGGCGTGGGGATCGTGGGTCGGGCGGGCCACGCCGATGCCGTCCATCCCCTTCCACCACACCTTCTCGCACCGGCGGGCGATCTCCTCGGCCGGACGGCCCTCGGCCCGCGACCGCTCGATGATCTTGTCGTCGATGTCGGTGATGTTGGAGACGTAGGTGACGTCGTAGCCGCTCCAGGTCAGGTAGCGGCGCAGCACGTCGAACACCAGCGAGAAGCGACCGTGGCCCAGGTGGGGCGGGCCGTAGACCGTGGGGCCGCACACGTACATCGACACCTGGCCCGCTAGGCGGGTCTCGAAGGGCACGACCTCGCCCCGAGCGGTGTCGAACAGGCGCAGCATGGGCGCACGCTAGTGCGCTCCACCGATCCCCCACGACCCGATTCGCGCCGGTCCAGACGCAGGCGTCGCCGGATGACGCGCTAGCTGGCGGACCCCGACACCAGGGCTACGCCGGATCCGTCCCGGCCCACCACGCGCCACCCCGCTCGCTCCAGCGGAGCGATGATCGGGCTGTCGGGGGTGGCCAGCACGCAGTCCACGCCCTGGGCGCGGAAGGTGTCGGGCGCGGCCAGCGCCTCCTCCGGCTGCTCGAACCAGCGGTTCTGGGCGTAGCCCGCCAGGCCGTAGAGGTCGTTGCGGCCGTCGGCGGACACCGGCACGTCCGGACGTCGCCAGATGACGTAGCCGCCCAACCGGTAGTCGTTGCGCAGCTTGCAGCCGCGGGGCAGGGCGTCGGTCGAGCGGCCGGCGATGTGGGGACCGGGATCGCCCGAGCTCCACGCGTGCGGGACGGCGACCACCACCCCGATGACCAGGGCGGCGACCACGCCGACCAAGGCCAGGTCGCGACGCCCGGCCAGCACCGTCCACGACGCCGGGATCATGGGCGTGACCAGGATGGCCACGGCCAGCAGGAAGAAGGGGGCGTTGCGGTTGGCGTCGAGGGTCAGCACCGCGGTGGCCAGCACGGGCAGCACCAGCTCGACCCGCCGACGGGGCCCGGCCGCCACCGTGACCACCACCACGGCCACGGCCACCGCGATGGGGATGACCATGATGGGTCCCGAGCGCAGCAGCGGGTACCACTCGCTGATGGTGCTGGCCGACAGGGATCGCACCTGGGCGGCGTGGGTGATCAGGCCGAACCCCCACGGGTTGACCAGCATGGCCAGCCCGGCCACCGCCGCCACCAGCACGGGTCCCCCGAACCAGCTCACCCAGCTCGGCCACGACGGGCCGACCTCGCCGGCCGGTCCGTCGAGCGATGCGAGCGACCCGACCGACGGCGCGTCTGCCGGCCCGACCGGCCAGCCCGGGGGCCAGGTGCCTGACCGACGCCACCACAGGCGATCGAGGATCACCCCGGCCTCGAGGGCCCCGACCACGGCCGCACCGACCAGGGCCACCGAGTGCACGTTGACCCACACCACCAAGAGCCCGGCCAGACCGGCCACCCAGCGCAGGCGGAGCCGGCCGTGGCGGGTGGCCAGGTGGGCCATGGCCAGGGTGAAGGGGAAGAAGGCGAAGGACGCCATCTGCGGCCGGTCGGTGATCCACGGGAACATCAGCACCAGGACCAGCACCGCCCCGACCGCGGCCGGCCCGCGGCGTGCCCCGAACCGTCGCGCCGCCCACACCGATCCCAGGCCGGCGACGACCACGAGCGCCGGCTTGAGCAGGGCCACGACCCATTGGCCGCCGGCCTCGTGGGCCAGCCACAGGATCAGGCTCCAGCCCCAGGCGTTGGACTGCCAGGTGCGACCGCGGTAGGTCCACGAGAACGGGTCGACCCTGGGGATGCGGTGGTGCTGGCCGATCCACCGGCCGGTGGTCTCGTAGATGTAGGTGTCGTCGTGGTCGATCGGAGCCCAGACCAGCAGCGCCAGCGCCAGCAGCGCACCGCCCAACAGGAGGCGCTGGGCGTCGAGCCGCAGGCGCGTCATGACCGGCGACGCTAGTCGGCCGGTGCGGAGGCCACGGGGGACGCTGTCGGCCGGGCGCGACAGCGGAGGGCGACTCGGGCCGCCCTCCGCGTCGGTCGAGCGGGTAGGTCAGGCCAGGTTGGCGGCCACGAACTCCCAGTTGACCAGGTGGTCGAGGAAGGTCTCGATGTACTTGGGCCGGGCGTTGCGGTAGTCGATGTAGTAGGCGTGCTCCCACACGTCGATGGTGAGCACCGCCTTGGCCGCGTGCTTGAGCGGCAGGTCGGCGTTGGCCGTCTTCATGATCTGCAGGCCGCTGCCGTCATCGGCCAGCCAGGCCCATCCCGAGCCGAACTGGGTGGTGGCCGCTTCGGTGAACTGGGCCTTGAACTCGTCGTAGGAGCCGAAGGCGCTGTTGATCTTGTCGCCCACCTCGCCCGTCGGGGCGCCGCCACCGCGGGGGCTCATGCAGTTCCAGTAGAAGCTGTGGTTCCACACCTGGGCGGCGTTGTTGAACAGGCCGCCGTCGGCCTCGGCGATCACCTCTTCCAGCGACTTGTCGGCCAGGTCGGTGCCCTCGGTCAGCTTGTTGAGGTTGGTCACGTACGTCTGGTGGTGCTTGCCGTAGTGGTACTCCAGCGTCTCGGCGCTGATGTAGGGCGCCAGCGCATCCTGGGCGTACGGGAGCGGGGGGAGTTCGAAGGCCATGTGGAGTCCTCTCGTGGAAGCTGCCCTGCCGGTGCGGGCGACCGACGGGACACTACCCGCATGGACAACCAAAAAGGACGAGAAGAGCTGGCCAGGGCGCACATCGCCCCCGGCCGGCGATCCGACCGGGGGCGATGTAGGCGCAGGCCGCCAGGCCGGAGCCGCTGGACCGATGTCACCCGGATGGCGAAGCCGCCCGCAGGGAGGCTCGCCATCCGGAGGGCCAGTGAACTACGCGCGGCTGCCGCAGACGGGCCACGCCCGGTAGCTGTGCTGCGCGTTGTAGATGTTGGTGGCGACGGCGATCTGCTGCTCCCGGGACGCCTGCCAGGCGTAGGGGGCGTAGGCGGTGCCGCCGTAGGCACGCCAGGTCGAGGGGCTGAACTGCAGCCCGCCCGAGTAGCCGTTGCCGGTGTTGTCGGCCCAGTTGCCACTGGACTCGCAGGCGGCGATGCGATCCCACACCGAGCCGTCGGCCACGGCGGGAGCGGCGGCCGACGCGACGGGGGCGGCCGTGTGCACGACCACCTTCGGCGCGGGCGCCGGCTTGGGTGCCGGAGCGGGCGGCGCCGGCGGGGCCGGCGTCAGGTAGGCCGTGAGCGCCAGGCGCTCGAGGGGCGTGGCGTTGGCGTAGGCCACGCTCAGGCGAAAGGTCGAGCTGGCGGTCCACCGATGCCGGAAGGACTGCTCATCGGAGACCGAGACCGGGGCCACCGGGTTGGGTGGTGCCACCGGAGGCAGGGCCACCGGGGCCACGGTCGTGCTGGTGGTGGACGGGACGCTGGACGACGTGGTGGCGACCGCGCCGGCCTGGTTGGAGCGTGAGCCGTGGCCACGGATGAGACCGGGGGCCACGATGACGCTGAGCGCGATCGCGCCGGCGAGGCTGACCTCGGCGGCTCGGCGCGCGGCGACGTTCTCGGAAGGGGAGATGGAGGGACAAGGGACAGCTGCCTTTCGCCCGGAGTCGGGCTGGGGGGTTGTTTGCGGCCCCCTACTTTCGGCATTCCGTCACCCGATCGCAACTTTTCCGCGACGATTCCGTTGTGAAACGGGTCACCTCAGGGTACGGAAAGACAGGAAAATTCACCAGGATGTACTGTCCCACATGGGACCTTCGACCCAGTAGGTGACGATCGGTCACCAACGACTTTTCGCCGTCAGGCCCCGAATCGCGCCCGATCCGGTCGCCATCGACCCCTTCGGCCGGCCTGGAGGAGCCCGTCGGCCACCCGGGTCAGGGGGCGGGCGGGGCGCGGAAGCCGCCCAGGATCTCCTCGAGCCAGCCCCCGACCGCCAGGGTCGTGCGGTCTCCGCCGAAGGGGCCGACGATCTGCACCCCCACCGGCAGCCCGTCGGGCGTGAGGCCCGTGGGCACGACCGTGGCCGGCAGGAAGGGCATGGTGGCCAACCCGGCCCACACCAGCTGGTCGAGGTAGGGGCGATCCTGGCCGTCGACCTGGATGGTCCGCTGGTCCAGGGGCCTCTCGGTGTCGTGGTGCGGTGCGACCACCGGCGTGACGGGAGCCAGCATGACGTCGACCTGCTCGAACACCTCGGCCCACTCCTGCGCCACGCGGTGCCGACGCTCGCTGACGCGGGTCCAGTCCCGGTGGGTGGAGACCATCCCGCGCAGCATGGCGGCTGACCGGGTTCGGTCGTCGGGGTCGAGGGCGTCGGCCAGCTGCTGGCTGAAGGTGAGGACGTCGTCGGGGAAGCCGCCCGCCACCACCGACAGCAGCAGGTGCAGATAGGTCAGGTGCTGCTCCTCGAGCGAGGTGGCGGTCCGGACGCCCTCGACGACTGTGGCGCCGGTGTCGGCCAAGGCGGCCAGCGTGGCCTCGAGGCGATCCCGCACCGCTCGGTCGGTGGGCGCGGCGGGATCGTCGAACCAGAACCCCACCCGCAGGTCTGCGACGCGGCTCAACCGCGCCGGCACCGGCGGTGCGATCGCGCCCCGCAGGCCGAACGCGTCGGCCCCCAGCACGTCGAGCCCGAGCTCGAGGTCGGCCACGGATCGACCGATCGGTCCGACCACGTTCAGGTCAGCCGGCGTCCTCGTGCCGGGCGGGCCGGGGATGTGGCCGCGCTGGGGCACCAGGCCCCAGGTGGGCTTGTGCCCGAAGACGCCGCAGTAGTGCGACGGGGTGCGGATGGACCCGCCGATGTCGCTGCCCAGCTCGAGCAGCGTCATGCCGCAGGCCAGGGCCGCGGCTGCCCCGCCCGACGAGCCCCCCGGCGTGCGGCTCAGGTCCCACGGGTTGTTCGTCCGGCCGTACACGTCGTTGAAGGTCTGGGTGTCGCCGGCGTAGAGGGGCAGGTTGGTCTTGGCGAACACGATGGCGCCGGCCGCCCTGAGACGAGCCACGGCGTCGGCGTCGCGGTCGGGGACGTGGTCGGCCAGCTCCGGCGCGCCCGAGGTGGTGACCAGGCCCTCGGTCTCGAAGGAGTCCTTTATGGTCATGGGCAGGCCGTGCAACGGGCCCCAGCTGCGACCGGCGGCCCGGTCGTCGTCGGCGCGGGCCGCCTGGACCCGCGCCCGTTCGACGTCGAAGGCCACCACCGCGTTGATGGCGCGGTTGTCGCGCTCGATGCGGGCGAGGTGGGCGTCGAGCAGCTCGGCGCTGCCGAGCGTCCCCTGCGCCAGGGCGGCGACCGCCTGGCTGGCGGTGGCGGTGTCGAGGTCGGGGTCGTTCATGGCCGAAGTCGACCAGCCGAACCCGGCGACCGCAAGCGGTCCGACATCATCCCCGGCCGGCGGCCGGGTCACGAGGCGCTTCGACCCGCGGTCGGGCGGTGTCCGACCGCAGCGGAGCGAAGACCGGACGGCGTCTCCCCGCCGCCCGCGCCTATCCGCGCGGGTCCTTCGCCGTGATCGGGATGGCGGTGCCCGTGGACTCAATGCCGGGGGTGGCGGGTGGCACCACCCGCGTGGTGGCGGGCGCGACGACGCTCGAGCCGGGCGTGGAGCCGGCGGAGCCGCCGTCCGCCGTGCCGGTGCCGGTGCCGGTGCCGGTGGTGGCCGAGCCGGCGTCGGTGCCCGGGTCGAACCACTTTTCGTCGATGGCCAGCACCAACCAGGTCCCCGGCGTGGCCGAGGAGGTGAACCGGTAGGCGGGCACCAGCCACGTGGTGCCGTCGGTGCCCACCATCGCCTCGAGCACCACCTCGGCCCGGTCGAGCTGGACCCGGCGCGGCGCCATCGTGACCGTCACCGGCGCGGTGACCGGCGGCGGGGCCGAGACCGGTGGCTCGCTGGCCGGCGGCGAAGCGCCGTTCGAGCTCCCGGTTGCGGTGGAGGTGGTGGTGGACATCATCGGGGCGCAGCTGGGCGCGGGCCCGGCCAGCACCGCGCAGTCCACCGTGGACGGGGGCGCCAGTTCGGGGCCGTTGGCCGTGGCCGGCAGGGTCGTGGTCACCGACGGGGCACAACTCGGCACCTGCCCGGTTCGGGCCTCGTCCGGCGTGGCGCACGCGGGCCGCGAGATCACCGCCGAGGTCCCGGTGGTCTGCGAGGTCGGTGTGGTCTCCGCGGTCATGGGCTCGACACCAGGCAGGCCCCGACCCTGGTTGAGCGCCCCGATGGCCGCCGCGGTGCCGAGGAGCGGGTAGGCGTCGCGCTCGACCGGCTGCACCCACGCACCCCACCCCGACTGCACCTGGCCATCAGGTCCGAACGACAGCGACAGCGTGGCACTTCCGGACCCGGACCCCGACGAGTCGAGCGCCACACCGTCCAGGTCGGGAGCGGCGGTGACGGTGGTGGCATCGCCAGCCGTCGAGGCGCTCAGCGTCCACCCGGCCAGGTCGTAGCCCGCGGCGTCCAGCATGGTGCGGGCTCGGCTCTCGGCTGGCGCCGACCCCGGCGGCGCCACATCGGTCGCCCCGGGGTGGACGTCGGGGACGGTGGTGACCGGCAGCGCCACGCACCCCTCGACGGTCCCGATCGCGGGGGTGGCCGCGCTCGGCGCGACCACGTCGCTGCCGGCGCTCCTCGAGGCGGAACCGCTCGAGATGGTCGGGCGAATGGCCGGGCCCGGCTGGGGCGCAGCCGGGGGCCGGCACACCACGGGCGAACCACCGGCTGCCACCCCCACCACGGTCCAGGTCCAGGGACCGCCCGGCTGGCTGCGGGTGACCACCAGCTGACGCCCGTCCGACCCGGTGACGGTCCAGCCCTGGGACTGGGTGATCGCCACGCCCGACAGGCCCAGGGCGGTGGCCAACCGCGACACGGCGGTGGCGGTGACCGGCGTGGGCTCCAGACGCCAGGCGTGGGCCGTCCCCGCCAGCGCCGGCAGGTCGGCCCCGGCCACGTAGACGACGGGTCCCGCCACATCCCCGGAGCCGGCCGCCGGGGCCAGGGCGGCGGCGACCGGGCCGGCCACCTCGGCCCGGATGGGCAGCTCGCCCGGTCGACCGGCCGCCAACGAGCCGGACCGGTGGTGCCACGCCACGAGCCCGGCCACCAGGGCCACCACCACCAACAGAACCGCCATCAGCGGGATGGGTCGAAGCTTCACCGACGTGCCTCCCACGACCGGGATCGGGCCGCTCCCGATCCGCACCCTGGTTCCGACGCCGACGGGCCGGCCCTGGTTCCCGACCGATGCGAGGGGCCGGCCCCGGCCCGCCGGCCCCGCAAAGCAGGACGTCGCGGCCACCGGGCCCGGTCGACTCGCCCGATCAGGTCCAGAAGCCCTCGTGCACCGCTCGGGCCTCGGCTTCCAGGACCGGTCCGTCGACGTCCACCGGCTGGCTCCCAGCGGCGAAGACCTGGCGGCAGGGCAGGGCCAGGGTGGGGTTGTCGGGGTGGTCGCCGCCGGTCATGGCCAACAGGTCGACCTCGGCCAAGGCGTAGACGACGCGACCGATACCGGCCCAGTAGATGGCCCCCGCGCACATGGCGCACGGCTCGGTCGAGGTGTAGAGGGTCGTGGTCGACAGCTCGATGCCCTCGGAAGCGGCGATGGGCCCGGCCTGGCGCACCAGGTTGGTCTCGGCGTGTCCCGTGGGGTCGTGGCCGACCACCACCGAGTTGTGGGCCTCGGCCACCACCTGGCCGTCCGCATCGACCAGCAGGGCGCCGAAGGGGTGGTTGCCCTCAGCCCGCGATTCGGCGGCCAGGGCGATGGCCCGGCGCGCGTGGACCAGGTCGGCATCGGTCACGGGCACGGCCGGAGGTTACCGGGGGGCGGCGGGCTCGGAGCTGTGCCACGCTGCGGCATGCCCAGCTCCTGGTACACCGTCGTCATCGACGCCCACGACGTGGCCGCCCTGGCCGAGTTCTGGCGCCAGGTGCTGGACTACCAGCTGCTCTACCAGGCCGACGACGAGGTGGTCATCGGGCGGGACGAGCACACCGAGCCGGCGTTGGTGTTCGTCCCCGTCCCCGAGGACAAGACGGTGAAGAACCGCCTGCACATCGATCTGAAGCCCGACGACCGCGACGCCGAGGTCGAGCGCATCCTGGCCCTGGGTGCCACCCGGGCCGACGTCGGCCAGACCGGCGACGAGACCTGGGTGGTGCTGGCCGACCCCGAGGGCAACGAGTTCTGCGTGCTCCGCGCCCGCTGAGGTCCGCCCCACTCTGCGAAACCTCTGCACTTCCTACGACCCGGGCGTAGCGAGTGCACAGATCTCGGGGGGTCAGGAGGAGGTCGGGGTGACCGACAGGTCCGAGAGCGGCTCGAACCCCTCGTCGAAGGCCTGGACGTCGCCGGTCGGTCCCACCGCGGTCGAACCGCAGTTGGCGGGGGCCAACTGTTCGGCGGCGGTCGCGCTCATGTCCGCCGGCACGCTCACCAGGCTCCGGGGTGACAGGCCGGCGGAACACGTCGGCACGTTGAGGTTCTGCAACAGCACGGGTGACGACGCCTTGCCCGCCTCCAACGCCGAGCGGTGGCGGGTGATCCAGGCCTCGACCTGGGTCACCGCCGCCGCGTAGTCCGGCGCCGTCACCCCCGCCGGAGCCAGACCTGCGCTCGAGGCCAGGGCCGGGATGCCCCGGCTGGCCGCGGCCCGCGCCGCCCCGACGGTGCCCGAGATGTCGGTGGAGGTCCCCAGGTTCTGCCCGAAGTTGACCCCCGAGACGACCACTTGGGGCTTCTGGGCCAGGCCGTGCTGGTCGACGGCCCAGATGACGGTGTCGGCCGGGTAGCCAGCCACGGCCTTGGCCGGGTAGCCGCTGGCCGTCTTCACGTCGGTGACGGCCAAGGTGCCTGACGTCGTCTTGCCCCCGGTCCCGCTCTGGTTGGCCAGCGGGGCCACCACCGAGATGGTCACGTCGGGCAGGGTGCGCAGCCCCTGGACCACGGCATCGATGCCGGGGGCGGCGTAGCCGTCGTCGTTGGTCACCAGGATGCGCAGCGGGGCCGCGGCCTGGCTGGTCCCGGTCGAGCTCGGGGCGGTTGGCCCCGGCCCCTTGTGACCCGAGCTCGAACAG
Organism: uncultured Microthrixaceae bacterium; assembly: GCA_963785815.1. Lineage (GTDB taxonomy): Bacteria > Actinomycetota > Acidimicrobiia > Acidimicrobiales > Acidimicrobilacustridaceae > UBA4742. The sequence continues at coordinate 299,068 of CAWAWN010000003.1, read as the reverse complement.
CCGGCCACCAGCAGGACGGACACGGCCAGGACGACGCCCAGGCGACCGGCGATTCGATTCATCAGGGGACTCTCACAGGACCTTGGACAGGAAGTTCTGGGTGCGCTCGTGCTGGGGGTTGGTGATCACGTCGCGGGGATGACCCGCCTCCACCACCACGCCGTCGTCCATGAACACCAGGGCGTCGCCCACCTCGCGGGCGAAGCCCATCTCGTGGGTGACCACGATCATGGTCATGCCCTCGGTGGCCAGATCGCGCATCACGTCGAGCACCTCCCCGACCAGCTCGGGGTCGAGCGCGGAGGTGGGCTCGTCGAACAGCATGAGCTTGGGCTCCATGGCCAGGGCCCGGGCGATGGCCACCCGCTGCTGCTGGCCGCCCGACAGCTGCGCCGGGTAGTTGTCGCACTTGTCGCCCAGCCCCACCCGGTCGAGGAGGCGCAACGCCCGCTCGCGCACCACCGCCTTGGACTCGCCCTTCACCCGCACCGGTGCCTCCATCACGTTGCCCAGCGCGGTCATGTGGGGGAACAGGTTGAAGTGCTGGAAGACCATCCCGATCTGCTGGCGCTTCTGGCACACCTCACGATCGCGCAGCTCGTAGATCTTGCCGCCCTGCTGGCGGTACCCGACCAGCTGGCCGTCCACCGACAAGCGGCCCGAGCTGATCTTCTCGAGGTGGTTGATGCAGCGCAGGAAGGTCGACTTGCCCGAGCCCGACGGCCCGATCAGGCAGAACACCTCGCGGGGCGCGACCTCGAGGTCGATGCCCTTGAGCACCTCCAACCGGCCGAAGCGCTTGTGCACCCCCTCGGCCTGCACCATGGGCGACGCGCCGGTCATGTCCCGATCACCCCCACTGCCGGTTGCCGAGGGCCATCCACCGCAGCTTCTGCAGAGGGGTGGGGGGCAGCTCGCGCAGGGCACCACGGGCGTAGTAGCGCTCCAGGTAGTACTGCCCGAAGGTCAGGATCGACGTCAGGAACAGGTACCAGATGCTGACCACGATGAGCATGGGGATGGTCTGGTAGGTGCGGGCGTAGATGTTCGAGGCCGCACCCAGCAGCTCGTTGAACCCCACGAACACGGCCAGCGAGGTTGTCTTCAGCATCGAGATGGTCTCGTTGCCGGTGGGCGGGATGATGACCCGCATGGCCTGGGGCAACACGATGCGGCGCATGGATTGGAGCTGGGTCATGCCCAGCGCCGAGGCCGCCTCCACCTGGCCCTCGTCCACCGAGAGGATCCCGGACCGGGCGATCTCGGCCATGTAGGCGGCCTCGTTCAGGCCCAGCCCGAGGCACACGGCGATGAACTGGGTGATCAGGGTCTTGGGGTCGCTGTGGAACCAGCTGGGCCCGAACGGGATGCCCAACGAGATCGAGCGCACGACGCTGGGCAGGAAGTACCAGAAGATGAGCTGCACCAGCACCGGGGTGCCCCGGAAGAACCAGATGTAGAGCCACGACACCCCCGACACGATCGGGTTCTTGGACAGGCGCATCACGGCCAGCACCACGCCCAGCACCACGCCGATGAGCATGGCGATGATGGTCAGCTTGATGGTGTTGACCACGCCCGTGAGGATCGGCGAGCTGAACAGGTACTGGCGGACGACGTCCCAGCGCAGGTTGGTGTCGGTGACCAGCCAGTGGACGAACTGGGCGGCCAGGACGAGGATGACGATGGCGGCCACCCAGCGGCCCCGGTGGCGGACCGGGATGGCCTTGATCGGCTCGGCGTCCGACCCACCGGCACCCGAGCCACCAGGGCTCGGGTCACCGGCGGTCGGTTGCGTCAGGGGGCCGGGGTCGGCCACGGCGGGCTAGCTCGAGGCCGGGTTGATGGCGAAGTTGGAGATGGCGCCCGAGGTGAGACCCCACTTGTCCAGGATCTGCTTGTAGGTCCCGTTGCTGTCCAGCGTCTTGAGGGCGTCGAGCACCGACGAGGCCAGGCCGGCGAACTCCGAGGTGTTGGGCAGCACGATGCCGTAGGGGGCGTTGCCGTAGGAGTTGGTGCCCAGGGCGATCTTGCCGCTGGACTGCTTGACCGCGTAGGCCGCCACCGGCGAGTCGGCCATGCCGACCTCGGCCCGCCCGCTGGTCAGGGCCAGGTTGGCGCCGTTCTGGTCGGGGAAGTCGAGCACCGTCACCTTGGTCTTGCCGGCATCGGTGCACTTCTTCGACTGCGCCTGGGCGTCGGTCTGCTCGGTGGTGCCCGTCTCGACGGCCACGGTCTTGCCGCACAGGTCGCTCAGCGACACGCCGGTGCTCTGGCCGGCCGGGACCATGAACGAGGTGCCGGCCGTGAAGTAGCTGACCATGCACACCTGCTTCTCGCGGGCCGCGGTCACCGAGAACGACGACATGGACATGTCGTAGCGGGTGCCGATGCCCGAGATGATCGAGTCGAACTTCACGTTCTGCCACTTGACCGAGAGGCCCATCTGCTTGGCGATGGCGTTGCCCAGGTCGATGTCGGCCCCCTCGATGGTGGTGCCGTCGGTGCCGATGAACTCCATCGGCGCGTAGGAGGCGTCGGTGGCCGAGGTCATGCTGCCCGCCGACTTGATGCTCGACGGGATCTTCGAGGTCGCGGTGCAGTTGGCGGCCGAGCCGCCCGAGCTGCCGCCCGAGGTGCCGGCCGTGGTGCCGCTGGTGGATGTCGACTTCGAGCTGCTGCAGGCGGACGCCGCCACCAGCAACCCGACCGCCACCACCGCCACCACCGCCCGACTGAACGGGACCGTGCGGGATCGACGACCTCGTCGACTGGGCTCCACCTCGCTGCGCTGCTCGCTCATCCGTGCTCCCCTCCGAGGTCAGACGATCCGATCGATCGCCCAGCGACCCTATTACAACTGATCCACGGCGAAGGGTCCCTCGCGTGACCATCACGTCAACACCTACGGGCCCGACCCGGCGGGCGGCGGCGACCAGACGGGTCGGGCCGCACCGGCCCCGCCACTCGACCGAGCTGTTCCCGGAGGCGCTCGTAGACTCGGCCGCCATGTGGCTGCCGTGGCCCTACGCCGTGGTCGGCGCCGTGATGCTGGCCACGGCGGCCGTGCTGATCCGCCCGAAGGGCCGGGTGTGGACCGAGGCGCGGCCCTTCGCCCTGGAGATCTCCCTGATCCTGGTGCTCTACGCCCTGTGGCGCATCGCCGGCCAGTTGTCGGTGCTGCACACCGACGGTGCCGAGGCTCGGGGACGCGACATCTGGAACGTCGAGCAGACCCTGCACCTGCCCAGCGAGCTGGCCGTCCAACGGGCGGTGCTGCCCCACCCGTGGCTGGTGCAGGCGGCCAACGTCTACTACGCGGTGGTGCACGTCCCGGCCCTGATCGCCATGCTCATCTGGCTGTTCGTGCGCCACCGCGATCGCTATCCGGCGGTGCGCAACACCCTGGCCCTGCTCACCGGCGCGTGCCTGCTGGTGCAGCTCGTGCCGGTCATGCCACCCCGGCTGATGAGCTCGCTCGGGTTCGTGGACACCGGCCACCTCTACGGCCAGTCGGTGTACACCGCGCTGGGCCGCGGCGCCTCCGACCAGCTCTCGGCCATGCCCTCGCTGCACGTGGGGTGGGCCCTGCTGGTCGGGATCGTGGTGGTCGTGGCCAGCACCAGCCGGTGGCGTTGGATCGTGCTGGCGCACCCCGCGCTCACCATCAGCGTGGTGGTGGTCACGGCCAACCACTGGTGGATGGACGGCATCGTGGCCGCGCTCATCCTCGTCGCGTCCTACGGTGTGGACCGATCCATCCGCCGGCAGCTGGCCCTACGCCGGGCCGTGTCGCCGGCGCCCGAGACCGCACGAGCCGCGCCGACAGGCGCACCGACCCAGGAGGTTGTGACATGAGCGACCCGGTGTCGGTCGATGTGCGCAGCCGGACCGCGGCCGACGTCCGACCGGTCGAGCCCACCGCCTTCTTCGACGATGAGCTGCCCGCGCTGGCCGCCGAGCGGGCCGAGCTGGTCGGGCCGGGCGCCCGGGAGCTGGCGCCGCGGGCGATGGTCCTCGAGGTCGAGGGCCAGCCCTGGGTGCTCTCCTTCGAGGCCGACGACGCCTTGGCGGGCGCCGACCGGGTGCGGGTGACGGCCGGAGACCGGGCCGCTGACGGGACGGAGCCGCCGGCCCGGGTCCGGTTCGACCGCGAGATGCTGGCCGACCTGGTGAACGACCTGCGCTCGCCCATGGGCCTGTTCACGGCTGGGGACCTCGACCAGCCTGCCGGCCGGCTCGAGGACCTGCTCGACTGGTGGGTCATCCTGCGCGGCCTGCTGGACGAGCGCGCCGTCCACACCTCCGGGTCGGTCGCCTTCCACAGCCTGGACGGCTCCCCGCTCGACCTGCACCGGTCCTTCTCCCTCGACGACGACCGGGCGGAGATGGCCCACCACCTGGCCGAGGCCGGGTACCTCCACCTGACCGGCGTGTTCGACCCGGACGAGATGGCGGCGGTGTCGCGGGACATGGACGAGGCCGCGGCCCGCTACACCCCCGGCGACGACAACTCGTGGTGGGCCCGCACGGCCGACGGCACCAACCGGCTGGTGCGGATGCAGCGCTTCCACCGCGAGTCGGCCGCCACCTGTGACCTGATGGTCGACGAACGCCTGGTGGGGCTCACCCGGTTGACGGCCGACGGACACGTTCTGGCCAAGCCCGCACCGGACGGGCTGACCACCGACGGGAACCTGGTCGAGGCGCTGATCAAGCCCATCGGGGTGGTGGAGGGCATCTCCGACGTGCCGTGGCACAAGGACTGCAGCCTGGGGAGCCACTCGTACCGCTGCTGCTCGATGACCGTGGGGATCTCGGTGACCGGCGCGGACGCCCGCTCGGGTCAGCTGGGCGTGGTGGCCGGGTCGCACCGGGCCCTCATCCAGCCGGCCTTCGTGCGTCGGGGGCTCGACCTGCCTCAGGTGGCCCTGCCCACGTCCACCGGGGACGTCACCATCCACCTCAGCTGCACCCTGCACATGAGCCACCCGCCGGTCGACCGCGAGCGCCGCGTCCTCTACACCGACTTCTCGCTGCCCAACCCGGACGGGGAGCGCTCCCCGGGTGAGGCGAAGCTGGCCCGCATCCGCAAGGCCGCCCCCGTCACCGTCAGCCAACAGCCGACCGCCTGACCTCCCGAACGCCACGCCGGGGACGCCCCCACGGCGAACCTGTGAGCCCAGCGGGCCGCCTGAAGCCGCTCAGCTGACAGGAACCACGCCGCGGGCGAATCCGGCCGCGGGTGGCATCCGTCCGCTGATGCGGACCTCGACGCCGGGCGACCAGTGGACCCGCGGCTCGCCCGCCGGCGCCGACAGGCCCGCGGCCTGGATCACGTCCTGCTCGAGGTGCAGCACCCGCGCCCGGTGCAGGGGCCAGGGGTCGTGGCTGGCCAGCTGGTGACCGATGCCGTCGGGCTCCTGCGTGAACAGGCGCCAGCGGGCCGTCAGCCAGTGGTCGCGTGCGTCCAGCTCCTGGGGGGCGTACCGCTCGCCCACCTCGACCACGACGTCGCACCGGGCCGCCGTCTGACCGGGCCAACGACGCCGGGACCGGTACGACACCACGGGTCCGTTCACCTCCAGGCGCATGGCTGACCAGCAGTAGGGCAGGTGGAAGTGGGCGCGGGCCACGACCACCGGGGCCAGCCGCGCCGCGTCGAGCGAGAGAAACCACACGCCGACCGTGCCGTCGGGACCGCGCACGTAGGTGCGCACGTTGGTCTCGCAGAAGCGCGACAGCCAGGGCGCAGCCGGCAGGCGGGGTGGTCGGACGACCATGGCGAAGGGCACGAGCCCGACCCAGGCCCGACCATCGAACGTCTCGACCTCGAGGCCGGGAGGCAGCTGGGCAGCCACCTCGGCCGGGTCGTAGCTCCAGTGCAGGAAGGTGAGGAGGTCCCACCGGTGGACCATCTGCGCCCGGTGCACCTCGATCGGGCACCTCCGCCCGGGCTCGGGCTGTTCGCCGACCTGTTCCGCGGGCTGTTCGCCCGGCGGCTCCATCACCAACGTCTCGGGGCTCATGGACATATCATACGAACGTATGAGTGAGTCGACAACTCGACAGGACCTGCTGGAGGCAGCCCGGCTGTGCGTCCGCCGCGACGGCCTGGCCGGAGCCACGTCTCGCCGCATCACCGAAGCGGCCGGGGTCAACCTGGCCGCCATCACCTACCACTTCGGCTCGAAGGACGAGCTGCTGGCCGAGGCCCTGTTCGACGAGCTCGCCCGGCGACTGCAACCCGCCCTCGACCAGCTCGCCGGCGACGGACCCGCCGAGCTCCGGCTGCTGCAGGTGGTGGCAACCCTCGACCAGGAGTTCGATCGCCAGCGCCGCGACACCCGGGTGTACCTCGAGGCCCTGCTGCTGGCCGCCCGCGACCGGCGCTACCGCCGGGCCGCCATCACCCTCTACCGATCGGTGCGATCCCGGCTGGCCGATGCCATCACCGAGCTCCGAGCCTCCGGGCCCGTGCCCGACTGGGTCGACCCCGAGGCCATGGCCGGGCTGGTCCTGGCCGTGGCCAACGGCATCGCCCTGCAGTCCGAGCTCGACCCGAAGGGCCCGGACCACCGGGCCATGTCCGGCCAGTTCGCCCAGCTCCTGCTGGCCTCGGCCGAGCCGGCTTCCGAGCCGGCCGGGTGACCCACCCTGACGCCCGAGCTGGACCCGTGGTTCGTACCGCTGCTCCGTCGCCAACGGTGTGGTGATCCGAACCAGCAGCCAGCCCGGCACGGATCAGTAGCCGAGACAGCTGCACCGTTGCCGACGGTGTGGTGATCCGAACCAGGGCGGGGTCCGCGCCGGATGAGACGGGCGCGACCTCGGGCGAGCGGAGGTAGCGTCCCCGGTCATGAGCATGGGGGTGCTGGCCGATCCGGACACGTTCTCGTCGGGGGTGCCCCACGAGCTGCTGGCCGACCTGCGGGCCCGCGAGCCCGTGTCGTGGCAGGACATGGACGGGGAACCCGGCTTCTGGGCCGTGCTGCGCCACGCCGATGTGGTGCACGTGGCCCGCGAGCCCAACCTGTTCTCGGCCAGCCAGGGCGGGGTGGTGCTCGAGGACCTGGCGCCGGACAGCCTCGAGATGATGCGGGGCATGTTGCTGGCCATGGACCCGCCCCGACACCTCACCTACCGCAAGCCCATCGCCGACAGCTTCAAGGCCAGGATCATCGGCCAGCTCGAACCGCAGATCCGCGACATCAGCCGGGGCCTGATCGCCGAGGCCATCGAGCGCGGCGACGTCGAGTTCGTGCACGAGGTGGCGTCGGGCCTGCCGTCGTGGGTCATGGGCCAGCTCATGGGCCTGCCCCCCGAGGACTGGGCCCACCTGCACGAGCTCTCCGAGCGCCAGACCTCGGGGCAGGACCCCGACGTGCTGGCCGGCGAGGAGCCCGACTACAGCTCGTCGATCGAGATGGCCATGTACGCCATCGAGTTCGCCACCGCCCGCCGGGCCGGCGAACCCCGGGAGGACCTGACCACCCTCATCCTGGACAGCGACTTCGGTGGCCAACCCATGAGCGAGGTCGACTTCGGCAGCTTCTTCGTGCAGCTGGTCACCGCCGGAAACGACACCACCAAGACCATGTTGTCGTCGGGCCTGCACGCGCTGCTGACCCATCCCGACCACCTGGCCGAGCTGCGAGCCGATCCCTCGTTGCTGCCCGGCGCCGTCGAGGAGATCCTGCGGTGGGCCAACCCGCTGCACTACTTCCGCCGCACGGCCGCAGCCGACACCGAGGTCGGAGGCCAGCCCATCGCGGCCGGCGACAAGGTGGCCATGTACTACACGTCGGCCAACCGCGACCCCGACGTGTTCGCCGACCCGCAGGCCTTCGACATCCACCGCAGCCCCAACCCGCACCTGTCCTTCGGGATCGCCGAGCACTTCTGCCTGGGCGTGCACCTGGCCCGGCTGGAGGGACGCGTGTTCTTCGGTGGGCTGCTGGCCGCCTGCGACCAACTCGAGCTCACCGGCGAGCCGGTGCACCTGCGCTCGAACCTGAACAACGGGTTCAAGCGCCTGCCCGTGCGCATCGGAGCGAGCACCACGCCGCCGGCCGCCGCCGCCACGTCGGCGTGAACCTCGGCGCGGACGGCGCCCGCCACGCCGCGGGCGCCCCCTTCGAGCAGGACGACCACGCCGCGGGCGCCCCCTTCGAGCGCGCCGGCCGCTACGCCGGTGCCCCCTTCGACGACGACGAGGCCACCATCGCCGCCTACCTCGAGGACCTCAGCGTCCCGGCGCTGATGATGTCGATGGTGCACATGACCGGAGATCCCGCCGTGCTGCGAGGCGAGCACAAGCCGGTCGGCATCTACCTCAACGAGGTGCAGGGCTTCATGGCCCCCGAGGCCCAGGCCGCGGTGCGGGCCCAGGCCCTGGAGGTGATCCTGGCCTGGCGGGACACCGGCTATCCCGCGACCCTGGCGCCCGACGACGCCCTGCTGGCCGAGATGATGCAGGTGCTGTTGAGCGAAGCCGTCCCCGAGGAGTACCTGGGCTTGATCGGCGAGGAGCTCGAGCTCGACGGGGTCGACCCTCGGGCCGTCCCGTGGCCCGATGACGTCGCACCCGAGCGCGCCGGCGACTTCCACGTGGTGGTGATCGGGGCCGGCATGTCCGGGCTGCTGGCCGCCATCCGCCTGGGCCAGGCCGGCGTCCCCTACACGGTCATCGAGAAGAACGCCGGCGTGGGCGGCACCTGGTACGAGAACCGCTACCCCGGCGCCCGGGTGGACGTGGGCAACCACTTCTACTCGTACTCCTTCGCACCCGACGACCACTGGAGCGAGTACTTCGCCCAGCAGCCCGAGCTGCAGGCGTACTTCGAGCACTGCCTGGCACGCTACGGCGTGGCCGACCACGTGCGCTTCGCCACCGAGGTGCGCCAGGCCAGCTGGGACGACGACACCGCCACCTGGACGGTGGAGGTGGCGCCGTCCTCGGCGGCCCGCGAGGTGGCGCCGTCCTCGGCGGCCCGCGAGGTGGCGCCGTCCTCGGCGGCCCGCGAGGTGGCGCCGTCCTCGGCGGCGGCCCACGAGGCGGAGCCGGCCGGCGACGCCACGGGCCCGACCGAGACGGTGCGGGCCAACGCCCTGATCAGCGCGGTGGGCCAGCTCAACCGACCCAGGCTGCCCGACATCGAGGGTCGGGACGACTTCGCCGGGCTGGCCATGCACACGGCCCAGTGGGTGGACGGGACCGATCTGGCCGGTCGACGGGTGGCGGTCATCGGCACGGGCGCCAGCGCCTTCCAGCTCGTGCCCACCATCGCCCCCGACGCCGAGCACGTCACCGTCTTCCAGCGCTCGGCGCCGTGGATGTTCCCCAACCCGAACTACCACGCCCCGGTCGGACCCGGCGTGGCCTGGGCCGTGCGCCACCTGCCCTACTACGGCCGGTGGTACCGCTTCCTGCTGTTCTGGCCGGCGTGCGACGGTGGCCTGGCCGCCATGCGCGTCGACCCCGACTACCCGCACCCCGACGTCGCCATCAGCGAGATCAACGACGCCGCCCGCCAGGTCTTCACCCAGTGGATGGCCGACCAGGTCGGCGACGACGCTGAGCTGCTGGCCAAGGTGGTGCCCGACTACGTGTGCCTGGGCAAGCGCACCCTGCAGGACAACGGCAGCTGGTTGGGGGCGCTGACCCGCGACGACGTCGACCTGGTGACCGAGCCCATCGAGCGGATCGTGGCCGATGGCGTGGTGACCCGCGCCCCAGACGGCACCGAGCACCACCACCCGGTGGACGTGATCGTCTACGCCACCGGGTTCCACGCCAACCGCTTCCTGTGGCCCATGGACGTCGTGGGCCGCCACGGTCGGGTGCTGGCCGAGCAGTGGGGCGACCGGCCGACCGCCCACCTGGGCATCACCGCGCCAAACTTCCCCAACCTGTTCTGCCTGTACGGACCGGGCACCAACCTGGCGTCTGGCGGCAGCATCATCTTCCACGTGGAGTGCCAGGTGCGCTACGTGATGGGCGCGCTCGTGTCGCTCATCGCCGGCGGCCACCATGCCCTCGAGGTCCGCCAGGACGTGCACGACGCGTACAACGTCCGCCTCCAGGCCGAGCTGGACACCATGGTGTGGTCGCACCCGTCCATCGCCAACAGCTGGTACCGGGGACCGGACGGCCGCATCTACGGCCTGTCGCCCTGGCGCCTGGTCGACTACTGGTCCTGGACCCGCACCCCCGACCCGACCGAGTTCACCTGGACCTAGGTTCGGGGCGGCCCCTGCTCTCCCGTGGATCAGCACCACGTCTGTTGGCCTCGCCCCGGTGACCTCCGGCGCAGCTCACCTCGGAGAAGGCACCCACTCCGAACAGGGGGATCGGCGCACGAGGCTCGGGCGATCTGCCCGCATCCGCCCGCCGGTTAGAACGAGCCCGAGTAGGGGCGCGCGTACCAATCCAAGATCTGCACGGGAGATTGGTGGTCGGCGATCCAGGCCGCCTGGTACACGGGCAACGGACCAAAGGCCGACGATCGCGTGGGCAGCGTGCCAGCAAGGGCGCCGGCCGGCGCCGACTGCACGACGAAGGTGGTGGCCGACGGGACGCTCGTCACCTGGTAGTAGCCGGGGAAACTCGCGGTGCCGCTGTCCAGGTGGTTTGGATCGGGCGGCGACGCGGTGTCGGTGATCTGGATCTGGTCGCCAGCGACGTAGGGATGCGGCGTGGTCGTGGTGAACATCGCCGGACTGTTCGAGAAGGCCTCCAGACCCGCGTCAAAGCAAGGCGATCCGATTTGGTACTGCAGCTGCACAGCATGGAAGCCCCACGCGTCGCGACCCGTGGCCCACGACGGCGTGGCGATGGGCCCCCACAGCAGCTCGCCGTCGAAGTAGCCAGCCACCTGGCCCGCCACACATCGCATGGTCACCCAGTGTTGGCCGAGGCTGGGTACCGGATCCGCTGCCCCAGCGACCTTGAGGATGGGGTAGCGGCTTGGTTCCAGAACGTCGACAGCTGGGCTGTTGAAGACCTCGAGCGGGTACCAGGCAGCCACACTGACATCAAAGACGTTCGATATCCCCATGCCGTTGTGCTGCTCTGCGCGAGGGATCTCGACCGCCGATGCACCAGCCGGAATTGACCCTGCGCCCGGTGCCGAGCTGGTGGCAAAGACCAGACTTGTCCCATATGCGCCGAGCACGGGTTGTGTGCCGTTCAGAAAGCTCTGCGACCCGGTGAACCCGCTGAGCGTGACCGCGCCGCCCGAGGTGAATCCATGAGGGTTCGAGGTCGTGATGGTGACGAATCCCGAGGCGATGCTGTAGCTGACCGGTACGGCCGTCCCCTGGATCGCGGTCGGCGGCGGAGTCGGGGTGGTCGCTGGCTGCTGCGCTATCCCGTTGAGCAACACCACGAACGTGTTGGCCGACGGCACCTCGTAGACCTGGCGGGTCTCGTTCAAGAACGTCTGTTGGCCATCTGTGAACCCAGTGATCAACACCATCTTGCCAACCGAGAACCCATGAGCAGTCGACGTCGTCAACGTGACGATGGGCTCCCCTGAGGTTGCGTCTGTGCCCATGGCAACGGTTGTGATGACTGCCGACAGATTCATCGCGTCGTCGGGTGCCGCGAACGCCACGGGACCAACCTGGTTGATGTAGGCCTGGATGTCCTGGATGTTCCACAGAACCCCGACCTCCACGTTGTCAGTCCGCCCGACGGAGCGGTACGCACACACGTGGGCGCAGTCGAGGATGCCAGCGCTGAACGGCCCCGTGTTGGGCGTCGAGGCCAGTGGAGTCGGGGACTGCCCAAGGAATCCGCCGACGTAACCAGCCGCGGCGAAATTCCCCGGATGTCTGTCCGCCAGGTCCGTCCAGCCGGCACCGTCGATGGGCGCTGCGGCCGCCGAATGATCGAGGCTCACCTCGATGTAGCTGCCGGCGTGGGTCTTGACGTTCTGTCCAGAATGCGTCCCGATCTGCATGCCCCTAGTAGCCCTCGACGTCGCCGCTGACGATCCACACCGTCACACCGCCATAGGGCACGGCGACGATCCTGGCCACGGCCCAGGTCCCTTTCGATCGGAGCCGGGTCAGGCTGCCATCCGACTGCGTCAATGGAAGTGACTCGAGCAGGGAGTTCGAGCCCGTGGCCGCGAAGGCGATCCGGCCCGTACTCGACTGCACCACGGTGATCTCCGGAATCCGAGTCCAGCCGCTCGCGAAGTAGCTCGGTAGCTGCAGTGGTAGGTAGTCGGCCGCGTTCGACGCCACGATGTGGGTGACACCGGGCACCCAGGTGTAGCCGCTGACCGTATCGCTGCTTGACACCAGCGATTGACCGTTCGTGTACTGCTGCAGCTGGCTCGCTGAGATCGCAACATCACCGGCGACTGAACCGACGGTCTGCACTCCGTGCAGCACTTCGGAACCGGTGAGCGCCACCGCGGCTGGGAGCTGATCCACGGTCACGTCCGGAGGACTCGACGCCGACGCCGGCGATGCGGAGACCAGCGTGGTGGCCACCCCTCCAGCCGCCGCTGCGCCGGCCAACATCAGAAATGCTCGGCGGCCGCTCCCCTCCTCAGAGGAGTCCCCCTGCTCCGTTGGAACTGCGCCCGCGTCGTTCATGTGTGCCGCCTCTTCGTCCGTCGGTCGGTATGCCCGCGGCTGCACCATAGTGCCGCTCCATCTTGCTGTCCCGGAATCCTCGGGTCCCGCTCGACCACGCGCGGTTCGCAGGCTCGGCAAGGTCAACTCGTGGGCGCGGCTGGGCCGCCGAACATCTCGGGGTGCTCGGCCTGCTGCTTGGCGTTGCACGACGCGTACAAGGTCCACCTCCAGCCCGATCTGGACACCACGGTGTGCTGGTCAGGTCGGGGCGTTGGCCCCGAAGGGGTTGTCGATCACATACCGCCAGGTGCCGTCGGGCTGGCGTCGGATCACCTCGGCGGTGCTCCCGCTGACCGTCCCCCCGGCGAACTCGACGGTGTAGTCGTTGCGCAGCAGGGCCAGGTCGCCCTACTCGATGCAGTACGCAGTGGTCAGGGCCATGTCGGTCCCGCCCATGGCCAGCAGGCCGGCCCAGTTGGCCCGCACCGCGTCGAGCCCGGCGAGGGCCTCGCCGTCGGGACCGACCATCACCGCGTCGGGCTCGTAGAGCGCCACCAACCCCTCGACGTCGCCGGCGTTGAAGCGCGAGCACACGGCGTCGTGGATGTCCCTCGGCTGCTCGATCCCCCTGTCGGCCTCCTCTGGCCTCGAACGGTTCGACTGCACGCGCCACCCATGACGGGTGTCATGGGTGGAAGGTGTGATCCGGCGGTACCGCCGGTCGCCCGTTGACCCGACACTCGAGGCATGTCCCTTCGCACCCGGCACCCGTTCCGATCACCCGACGACACGTCCGACGAGAGGTCACCTGGGGTTCCCGACCACCCCTGCGAGCACGCGGTCGAGCTGGACTCGGTGAGCAAGTCCTATGGCACCACCCGGGCCGTGGACCGGCTGGAGTTGGCCATCGCCCCCGGCGAGATCGTGGCCCTGCTGGGGCCCAACGGCGCCGGCAAGTCGACCACCGTCGACCTGCTCTTGGGCTTGGCCCGCCCCGACACCGGCCAGGCGCGGCTGTTCGGCCAGCAGCCGAGCCGGGCCGCCGCGGCTGGCCGCGTGGGCGCCATGTTGCAGTCCGGCAAGCTGCCTCCCGAGACGACGGTCCGGGAGCTGGTCGAGCTGCTCGGCGCCCTGTACCCCAAGGGCCGGCCCCGGCCCCTGGCCGACGTGCTGGATCGGGCCCGGGTCGGCGAGCTGGCCGACCGGCGCACCACCGACCTGTCCGGGGGCGAGGCGCAGCGGGTGCGCTTCGCCCTGGCCCTGGTCCCCGACCCGGACCTGCTGGTGCTCGACGAGCCCACCGCGGCCATGGACGTCGAGTCCCGCCAGGCCTTTTGGGCGGCCATGCGCGACTGGGCCGACCAGGGTCGCACCGTGCTCTTCGCCACCCACTACCTGGAGGAGGCCGACGGCTTCGCCGACCGCATCGTCGTGCTGCGCCATGGCCGGTTGGTGGCCGACGCCTCGCCCGCCGAGCTGCGGGCCCGCGTCGGTGGCCGCACCATCCGCGCCGCCATCGACCGTGCCGTCGGGACCGGGCCGACCCTCGACGAGCTCGCGGCGGTGCCCGGCGTGTCGCACGCCGAGCTGGCCGGCGAGACGATCACGCTGCACTGCGCCGACAGCGACACCGCCCTGCGCGCCGCGCTGGCCACCTGGCCCGACCTGCACGACATCGAGGTGCAGGCCCCGGGTCTCGACGAGGCCTTCGTGTCCCTGACCACCGACGGGCACGACAGCGACCACCAGCCCCAGCCCGAGGAGGCCGTCCGATGAACGTCGTCTACACCCACAGCGAGATCCGACGCAGCTTCCGCAACCCCCGCTACCTGGTCTTCACCTTCGGCTTCCCGCTCGTGCTGTTCCTGGTCTTCCAGTCGACCTACGGCACCGGTCGCCTCAGCGGGATCGCGGTGGCCGCCTACATCATGGTCTCGATGGCCACGTTCGGGGCCCTGAGCGCGGTGTTCTCGATCGGCGGGCGCATCGCCCTCGAACGCGAGCTCAACTGGAACCGCCAGCTGCGCCTCACCGGACTCAGCGGTCGCGCCTACGTCAGCGGCAAGGCGCTGTCCGGCTTCGCCGTGGCCGTGCCGGCCATGGCCTGCGTGTTCGCGGCGGCGGCCCTCTTCCAACACGTCCACCTCACCGCCGGGCGCTGGTTGTTGGTGACCGGGTCGATCCTGGTGGCCCTGCTGCCCATCGCCGCCCTCGGCATCTGGATCGGGTACATCGCCCGCGGCGACAGCCTGCAGGCCATCTCGGGTGGGGTGTACTCGCTGCTCTCGCTCTTCGGCGGCCTGTGGATCCCGGTCACGACCTTCCCGCACTGGCTCCAGGTCGTGTGCAAGGCGCTGCCCGTCTACTGGATCGCCCAGTCGGGGCGCCAGGCCCTCATGGGCTCGTGGATCGGCTGGGGTGGGTTGGCCGTGCTGGTCACCTGGACCGCCGTCCTGTCCGTGCTGGCGGCCCGGGCCTACCTGCTCACCACCGACCGGTCGTGAACAGGTCGCGCACTACCGTGGACCGGGCATGACCAGCGTCGAACGCCCGGCGACCGGGACGCCGACCGAACCGGCCGGAGCCTCCCCGCCCACCGAGCCGGCTGACCGAGACCACGAGGTCTGCCCGCCGACCCGAGGCCCGCGGGGCCTGGGGCTGCGCCGCCACCCCGGCGAGCCCGTCCTCAACGAGGCCGCCCGCCAGGACTTCACCCGCACCTGGCGCCGCTTCGCCGGGGTGTTCCTGGCCTTCCTGCTGCAACCGCTGGTGGGACTGGTCCACGAGGGGTGGCCCGCCCGGGTCGTGGGGGTGGTGCTGCTCGCCGGGTTCGTCTACCTCTACCTGGGCGAGGCCCCCAAGGCCGTCTTCGGCGGCGCCCGGCGCGACGTGGTGCTGGCGCTGGGCGGGATGACCGCCATCGCCGTCGCCTACCTGGTCGCCGTCAGCTCGGACGGGCTGACCATGCTGCCGTACGTGGCTGTGGTCGGAGCCATGCTGCTGCCGCCGCTGGTCGGCCCGGTGCTGGTGGTGGCCCTGGCCGCAGCGGGCACCTTCCTGCCCCAGCACGTGGGTCGGTGGACCATCGACCAGCCGCTGTGGGGGGTGGGCGCGGGCGTGCTCATCGCCGGGGCGGTGGCGGTGATCATGCGGTTCACGGCCGGCCAGACCGACCAGCTCGACCTGGCCCGCGAGGAGCTGGCCGAGCTGGGTGCCGAGCAGGAGCGGCTGCGCATCGCTCGCGACCTGCACGACCTGCTGGGCCACGCCCTGACCACCGTCACCGTCAAGGCCGAGCTGGCGGCGCGGCTGGTCGAGCTGGACCCCGGAAGGGCCGCGGCCGAGATGCTCGAGGTGGCGGCACTGAGCCGCCAGAGCCTGGCTGACGTGCGGGCCACCGTCGCCGGGTACCGGGAGATGAACCTGGCCACCGAGCTGGTCACCGCCCGCGCCGTCCTGCAGGCGGCGGGGATCGAGGCCGACCTGCCGGCGTCCACCGAGGTGGTGCCGGGCGAGCTGCGGGAGCTGTTCGGCTGGACCTTGCGCGAGGGCGTGACCAACGCCGTGCGCCACAGTCGGGCGCGCCACGTCGAGGTGCGCTTCGAACCGGGCGCCATCACCGTGGTGAACGACGGGGTGGCGCCAGACCGCCCCCAGGCGGACTCGCCCGCGGGCTCGGCCGGGGCCGGCCATGGCCTGGCCGGGCTGCGAGAGCGCGCCGCCGTGGTCGGGGCTCGCGTCGACGCCGGCCCACAGCCACCGGACCGCTACCGCCTTCGGGTCGAGCTGGGCTCGTGATCCGCCTGGTGCTGGCCGACGACCAGCAGCTGGTGCGCACCGCCCTGGCCGCCCTGTTGGAGCTCGAGGACGACCTCGAGGTGGTGGGGCAGGCCGGCCGGGGGGACGAGCTGGTCGACCTGGTGCACCGGGTGCAACCCGACGTGGCCCTGATCGACATCGAGATGCCAGGCCTCGACGGGCTGTCGGCCGCGGCGGTGGTCACCGAGCAGGCGCCGGCCACCAAGGTGCTGATGCTGACCACCTTCGGGCGGCCCGGCTACCTGCGTCGGGCCATGGAGGCGGGGGCGATGGGGTTCGTGGTCAAGGATGCGCCGGCCGACCAGCTGGTCGACGCCGTGCGCCGGGTGGCCCAGGGCGAACGGGTGGTCGACCCCGCCCTGGCCGCCGAGAGCCTGGCCCACGGGACCAGCCCGCTGACCGGTCGCGAGCGCGACGTGCTGGTGGCCGCAAGCGACGGGGCCACGGTCAGCGACATCGCGGGCTCCCTCTACCTGAGCGAGGGGACGGTGCGGAACTACCTGTCGTCGGCCATCGCCAAGACCGGTACCCGCAACCGGGCCGAGGCCCGCCGGGTGGCCACCGACCAGGGGTGGCTGTGACCACCGCCCGATCCGTTCAGGAGCGGTCGAGCCGCGGGGTGAGCGGATCTGCGGCGTCGACGGGCCGCGCCAGGCGCCGGGCACGTAGCACCACATCGGCGACGTGGTGGGCCCCGGCGCCGGTCTCCACGCGGCGCGGGCGCTCCTCGAAGACCTGCACCTCCCACCCCTCACCCAGGGCGTCACGCACGTCGTGGGGCATGAGGTAGTCGTCCGGATCGAAGCCGGCCTTGGCCGCATGCGAACCCACGTCGGCGTGGTGGACGAACAGCAGCGTCCCGCCCGGGGCGACCAACGCACACAGACGGGCCAGGGAACCGTCCCGCTTGGGCAACGCCGGGTACTGCACGTTGACCAGGTCGAACGGCGCGTCCTCCAACCCGACGTCGACCAGCGCACCGTGGACGAGGTCCACGGTCACACCGACCTCGGCCGCGTGGTCGGCCGACCGGGCCAGGGCCACCGACGACACGTCGAAGGCGGTGACCCGCCAGCCCTCGTGCGCCAGCCAGATGGCGTCGGCGCCCTCGCCGCAGCCCACGTCCACGGCGCGGCCGGGCGCCACGTCGGTCATCTCGGCCACCAGCGCCCCGTTCGGGTTCCCGCTCCAGATCGGTTCGGCGCCGTACCGCGTGTCCCAGTCGATGCCGCCGCCGGGTTCGGCTGCGGGTTCGGGGTGGGAGCCGGTCACGACGACCAACGTATCGTCGCCCACCGCGTGCGAAGGCGGCGCGTCAGTCGGCCTGGTCGGTGGGGCGCACCAGGATCTCGTTGACGGCCATGTGCCGGGGCCGGGTGACGATGAACTCGATGGCGTCGGCGATGTCGGAGGCGGCCAGGCGCTCGATGTCTAGGAAGCGCTTGGCCGACTGCTCGCGGATCTCCGGACGCAGGTGGCTGGCCAGCTCGGTGGCCACCGCCCCGGGCTCGACCAGCGAGACCCGCACGTGACGACCGGTGACCTCCTGGCGCAGCGCCTCGGAGAAGGCGCCCACGCCGAACTTTGTGAGGTTGTAGACGCCCGATCCGGCGCGGGGCCGGCGACCGGCCACCGACGAGATGTTGACCAGGTCGGCCACGCGCCGCGGCCCCTGCTCGGCGGCGGCCAGCAGGTGGGGCAGGGCGGCGTGGGTCACGTGGAGCAGGGCGGAGAGGTTGAGGTCGACCATGCGGTCCCACTCCTCGAGCGGAGCGTCCTCGGCCGGGCCCAGCAGCATCACGCCGGCGTTGTTGATCACCGTGTCGAGTCGACCCAACTCGGACACCGCGGTCTCGACCACGCCGCGGGCCTGGTCGGGGTCGGTGATGTCGGCCTCAAGCACCAAGCTGTGGGCCCCGGTCGCGTCCAGGTCCGAGGCCAACACCTCGAGGCGGTCGAGCCGGCGGGCGGCGATGACCACGGTGGCCCCGGCCGCCGACAGCGAGCGCGCCGTGGCCTCGCCGATCCCGCTGCTGGCCCCGGTCACCAGGGCCACGGTGCCGGCCAGGGATTCGGTCGAGTCGGTCATCCGCGCTCCAGACATCGAGGGTCGGACCGTCGGGAGGGTATCGAGCCCCTCGAGATCTGTGCAGTTGTTGGTGCTGTGGCGCGACAGCTGCACAGATTTGGCGGAGCACCCGCTAGCTGGCAGGTGGGGTGGGGCCGCCGAACATCTCGGGGTGCTCGGCCTGCTGCTTGGCGATGTTCTTGTCGACCGCAGCCTCGAGCGCGCCCTCGTCGATGTGCTTGCCGAACATCTTGGCCATGGCCTGGATGGAGTCGAGCTGCGCCTGGCGCATGAACTCGGTGCGCTGCTCCGGGCTCATGGCCATGATCTGGGCCATGACCTTGTCCCGGTCCTCTTCGCCCATGTTGGGGTTGAGGACCGTGCCGTCGGGCAGGGTGGGCATCTTCAGGGCGTCGTCGTCGGCCACGAACTCGGGCAGCAGGGCGACGAGCTTGGTCATCACCTCGATCCGCTGCTGGTAGTCGGCCGCCGAGTGCAGGCCGTTGGCGCACAGGCAGATGAGCCAGCCCATCTGGTAGGAGAAGGCCCAGTCGTCGCGGGTCAACAGCACCTCCATGACCTGCGGGGTGATCACGTCGCTGGCCAGCTTGGGGTTGACCGACTCGACGTCGAAGGTGCGGTTGAACTGCTCGCTCTCGAAGTCCGAGTGCTTCAGGAAGAGCCCGCGGTAGGCGGGACGGTGTTTGAGGTTCACGTACAGGGGCGGCAGCACCATGGGCATCTTCATGGCGCAGACCGACGCCCAGGCATCCTTGCTCCGGTCGAGGTGGAGGCCGTCGATGCTCGATCGCATCACGTTGAGGCGCGTGTTGGCGATGGTGAAGGGCTGCCCGCCGGCCTCGCCTCGGAAGACGTTGGTGAACCGGTTGGTCGAGTCGATCGGGACGCCGGTGTCGGCGCCGCGCGGGTAGCCCCACAGGTTGCGCAGCATCTCGTGGGTGTAGCGCGTGACCTCGTTGTCGAACTGCGGGTCGCTGGTCGGTCCGCTCCAGCCCTTCGACGCGGCCAGCTCGGCCATCCCGTCGATGGGGTCGGTCCCACCCGGCTGCGCCTGGTCGTGCTCGATCCGCTTGCGCCGCTCGTGGCGCTTGGCCCGCCGCCGGACGGCGAGCGGGATCTGGATGATCAGCAGCACCACCACCACGGCCGCCACGATGGCGAACTGCTTGAGCAGCGGGTTCTGGTTCAGCGTGTTGCGGATCTGGCTGCTGTTGACGGCGAGCAGGATCATGGCGTCCTCCCAGCGGGGAGACGAGCAGCGCGCGAGCCGGTTACGGCCGGCGGGCGGCGCCCGTCATCCTGGCGGCGGCGCCGGTCGAGCGGCGGGGTCGACCGGCCGGGTGCGTTGGGCTATGGGTCCAGCCTCGCCCATGGACAGGCCGGCGGCGGTGATGATGTGCGCCAGGTGGGAGAAGGCCTGGGGGAAGTTGCCCAGCATCCGTCCCACCTGCGGGTCGTACTCCTCGGAGAACAGCCCCACGTCGTTGCGCAGCCCCACCAGGTGATCGAAGATGGCCCGGGCGTCGTCGGGGCGACCGATCAGGGACAGGTTGTCGGCCAGCCAGAAGGTGGTCAGCAGGAAGGCGCCGTCGCCCGGGGGCAACCCGTCGGGGTTGTGGCCGTCATCAGTCGCGTAGCGCTGGACGAACCCGTCCACCAGCAGCTCGCGCTCGATGGCCTCCACCGTGCTGACGATGCGAGGATCCGACGGGGGCAGGAAGCCCATGCGGGCCATCATCAGCAGGCTGGCGTCGAGCTGGTCGCAGCCGTAGTACTGGGTGAAGCTCTGCTTGGACTCGTTCCAACCCTGCTCGCAGATCTGGGCGTGGATGCGGTCGCGGGTCTGGGCCCACTCGTCGATGGGCATCTCCGACCAGTCGCGGGCCCGGGCGATCTTCACCGCCCGGTCGTAGGCCACCCAGGCCATGACCTTGGAGTGGGTGAAGTGGCGCCGCGGTCCCCGGATCTCCCAGATGCCGTCGTCGGGCTGATCCCACACCTGGTCGAGGTGGGCCATGACGGCCACGATCATGTCGATGGCCAGGCCGTGGTGGCTGCCCGGTTCCATCTGGTCCTGGGTGACCCCGCCGGACACCGCCGTCCAGGCCGCATCCAGCACCTCGCCGAACACGTCGAGCTGGAACTGCTCGCTGGCCTGGTTGCCGATCCGCACCGGCGCGGAGCCCTCGTAGCCCGGCAACCAGTCGAGCTCGAGCTCGGTCAGGCGGCGCTCGCCGCGCACGCCGTACATGATCTGGAAGTCGCCGGGCGAGCCGGCCACCGCCCGGCGCAGCCACTGGTACCAGGCCACGGCCTCCTCGTCGTAGCCGCTCATGAGCAGGGCCTGGAGGGTGAACGACGAGTCGCGCAACCACGAGTAGCGGTAGTCCCAGTTGCGCACGCTGCCGATCCACTCGGGCAGCGAGGTCGTGGCCGCCGCGCACACCGCGCCGGTCGGGGCATACGTCAGGGCCTTGAGGGTGATGAGCGAGCGGATCACGTCGTCACGCCACTCGCCCTCATAGGTGCAGCGCGACACCCAGGCGCGCCACCACTCCTCGGTGCGACGCAGGCTGGCCATGGCATCGAGCGGCAGCGGCGGGGTGTCGAGCGCCGCGAACCACGACAGGGAGAAGCTGCGCTGCTCGCCCTCGCTCACGGCGAACTCAGCCACGCTCGACATGCGGTCGGTGCCCTCGATGAGCACCGGGCTGTGCAGCTGCAGGCCGTCCTCCCCGGCGATGAGGGTGAGGCCGTCGCCGGTCTCGGTCACCCAGGGCACGATCGAGCCGTAGTCGAAGCGGGCCACCAGCTCCATGCGCATGTGCACGTGCCCCGACCGGCCCTCCACGATGCGGAAGATGGTGGGGTTGTCCGACCGGGGCGACATGAAGTCGATCACGGCCACGCTGCCCGTGGCGGTCTCGTGCACGGTCTCGAGCACCAGGGTGTTGCGCCGATAGCGGCGGGTGCTGGTCACGTCGTCGTCGACGGGGCCGATGAGCCAGCGCCCGTTGGACGGATCGCCCAGCAGGGCGGCGAAGGTGGCGCCGCAGTCGATGCGGGGGGTGCACCACCAGTCGATGGATCCGCTCCGGTCGATGAGGGCCACCGTCTCGGTGTCCCCCACGATGGCGTAGTCCTCGATCAGTCCGGCCATGGGTGCAGAGTCTGGCCGACGATCACCCCGCGTGCGCTGACCGGCGGCCGATCACCGCGTTCTGAGCTCGGCCGGCGACACGGCCAGACCCTCGGCCGACGCGGCGACGTGGAGGCGTCGGTCCCACACCACCACCAGGGTGTCCGGGCCGAGGGCCACCGCGCTGGCCAGGTGGACGGCATCAGCGCCTCGGAGCCCATGCAGATCGGCCAGCTCGCCTGCCGCCCACGTCACGCCCGCGTTGAGCTCGACCGGTCGGACCTCGGCCCAGAACGCTTCCCACAGACCGCCGGCCCGGCGCAGCTCGTGCCCCGCCAGCCGTCCGTCCCGGCCCGCGGCGCTGAGCGCGGCCCGTACCTCTGGATAGGAGAGGCGGCTGGACACCACGGCGTCGGCGCCGTCCCAGAGCGAAGCCGCCAGGTCGCTTCCCTCCTCCTCGACCACCAGCTTCACGAACGCGCTGGCGTCGAAGTAGACGGTGGTCACCGCCGCTGCTCAGCCTCGGAGCTCGGAGACCAGGTCGGACACCGGCGCCTTGGCCTTGGCCCGCCCGACACCGGTGGCCCGTTGGCGCGCCGGACGCGCTGCAGGAGCGATGAGGCCAGCACGGATCAGCTCATCGAGGATGGTTGCCGACCCGACCGGCGTGACCCGGGCCACCGGTACACCACGGTCGGTGATCACGACCTCGACGCCATCGGCCACGAGATCGAGGTAGTGCCGCAACTCGGCCCGGAAGGTCGTCGTGCCCACGTCCATCCTTGAAGTGTACAGGAGATCAAACTCCTTTTGTACATGTCGCTGGGGTCGCCCCCGCCCTCATTGCCTCGATAGGTTGCCGCGAAGACCACGCGAGGAGGCCGCCGTGCCCGATGCCCCTGATCTCACCGAGCTGGCCGCCGAGGCCTACACCTACGGCTTCCCCCTGGTCTTCAACCTGAGCCAGGTGGCCCGAGTGGTCGCCACCGGGTTCGGCTCGCTGCCCCCCAGCCCCTTCAACCACTGGGGCCACGGCCGCCACCTGGCTGGACCCGACGACACGTTCGTCAGCGTCAACAACGACACCGTGTACTCCACGGCCATGATCGACACGACCTCGGGGCCGGTGACCCTCGAGGTGCCCGAGGTCGGCGACCGCTACTTCGTGCTCCAGTTCGTGGACGCCTGGACCAACAACTTCGCGTACATCGGCACGCGCGGCACCGCGGGCGCGGGTGGCACCTTCCTGCTCACCCCGCCAGGGTGGGACGGCACCGTGCCCGAGGGCGCCCGCCGGATCGCCCTGCCCACCACCGTGGCCGCCATCGTCGGGCGGTGGGCCTGCTCAGGGGTCGACGACCTGCCCGCCGTGGCCCAGCTCCAGGACCAGCTCGCCCTGCACGCTCCCACCGGCGCGGCCGGCTCCCCCATCCCCGCACCGGCCGCGGGCGTGCCCGACGAGCTGGGCTTCTTCGAACAGATGCGCTCGTTCATGGCCGCCTTCCCGCCGGCCCCGGCCGACGTCGAGCACCAGGCCCGGTTCGCACCGCTCGGCCTGCTCGAGCCCGACTCGCCCTACGTGGACGCCGACCCGGCCCTGGCCCACGCCCTGATCGCCGGTCTGGCCGCGGCCAAGCAACAGGTCGAGGGGGCCACCCGCAGCGGTGGCGCCAACCGCGGCGGATGGCTCGTGAACCCCCACGTGTTCGACTACAACGTCGACCACTTCGAGCTCGGCACCATCGACGCCCCCGAGTGGAAGATCGCCGACCGCTCCTTCGGCTACCTGGTCCGCGCCGCCGCGGCCCGGGCCGGGCTCTGGGGCAACCACGGCTACGAAGCCGTGTACTGCCAGGTCTTCGTGGACGCCGACGGTCGCCAGCTCGACGGCGCCCACCGCTACGAGATCCGCTTCCCCGAGCCGCCCCCGGCCCACGCCTTCTGGTCGATCACCATGTACGACACGCCCGACTACTTCCTGGTGGCCAACCCCATCGGCCGCTACTCGATCGGCGACCGCACCCCCGGGCTGGTGACCGGGCCCGATGGCTCGATCACCATCCGCATGCAGCGCGACGAACCTGACGCCACGGCCGAGCCCGAGGCCCGGGCCAACTGGCTGCCGAGCCCCGAGGGCGACTTCCGACCCATGTTGCGCATCTACGTGCCCGAGCCGTCGGCCCTCGACGGCACCTACGAGCTGCCGCCCATCTCCCGGCTGGCGTGAGCCCGGCCGTCACCGCCGGCGCGGCCACCGGCGGGAGCCGGCCACCTGTCGGGCACCACCGGGCCCGCAGGCGGACCGGTGATCACTCGACGCCGGTGACGGCGAACTTGCGGACGACGGTGGTGCCGCCGGAGCCGTGGGCGGTGAGCCACAAGGTGTGCGGGCCGGGGCAGCTGAACGGGAAGTCGAAGCTGCCCGAGGCCGGCAGGCCGCCCTGGTAGACGCCGGGGCCGTCCACCGACACGTCCACGCTGGTGGCGTTCACGGCCACCCAGCTCAGGTGCACCGTGGGCTGGACGAAGGCCGTGGTGGTGGTGCTGGCCTGGGGGTTGGGGCAGGCGACCGTCGACGGGTTGGCCGACGCGCTGGCGAAGGCCACCGCCGTCGACACCGTGGTCGGGGGGGCGGTGGTGGGCGGGGCGGCCGTGGTCGGGGTGACGTGGGTCGGGGTCGAGGCGGTGGTGGCACCCGAGCCCGTGGCGGAACCCGAGCCGGCGACTGCGGTGGTGACCGTGGCCTGGCTCGCCGAGGTGCTGGTCGACGCGCTCGCGCCGGCCTTGGCGGTGTCGGTGCTGGCGGCCACCGTTCGGGCGTCGTGGTGGTGTCCGCTCGAGGTGGCCACCAGGACCCCACCCACCAGTGCGGCCAGCACGACCACGGCCAGGATGAGCCACAGGGCCGTCCGGCGGCGCCGGTCGGGGCCCCCGTCGGCGGAGCCGTCGGCCACCGGGTCCGCGGTGGCGTCGGTGGCGTCGTCGGTGGAGTCGGTGGTGCTCATCGGATCAGCTCCTCGCAGGTCCTCGTCGGTCAACGAGACGGACGCCGCGGGACGAAGTTACAAGCCACATGACGTGACGGAGGACGGTCCGAGCCGGCCCGCTCGTCTCCTAGGATGCGCGGTGTGTGGACCAGGGGGCGGTTCGGGGTGTCGGTCGTCGCCGCGCTGGTGCTCGCGGCCTGCGGCTCGGCGACCGCGCCGTCGGGCACGGGGCGGGGGCACCCACCGGCCGCCGAGTGGCCCGCGCCCGACGGCGACCTGGCCAACACCCGCCAGGCGCCGGGCTCACCCATCGACTCGCGCACCGTCGGACGGGTGCAGGTGGCGTGGACCGCGCCGCTCACCGGCCAGGGCACCTACGGCAACGCCTCGACCAACCCGGTGGTGGTGGGTGGGGCGGTGTACGTCGAGGACCTCTCCGGCCACGTCCGCAAGTTCGACCTGCGCACCGGGAAGCTCGACTGGACCAGCGACCAGTCCGACGACGGGCAGCCCATGATCGGGCCCGACGGCGTGGCCGTCGACGCAGGCAAGGTCTACGCGGTGGCCGGGCGCAGCGACGTCGTGGCCCTCGACGCCGCCTCGGGGCAGGTCGAGTGGCGCCACACGGTTACCACCACGCCGACCTTGGGCATCACCATCCAGCCCACGACCTATCGGGGCAAGGTGTACGGCTCGACCGTGCCGATCAGCCTGGCCGGCATCTACCACGGCGGCGATGCCGGCGAGCTGTTCGCCCTCGACGAGGTCGACGGCTCGACGGCGTGGACGTTCGACACCGTCAAGGGCGCCGACCTGTGGGGCAACCCGTCGGTCAACTCGGGCGGGGGCGCCTGGTACCCACCGGCCGTCGACACGCACACCGGGCTGATGTACTGGGGCATCGGCAACCCGGCGCCCTTCCCGGGAACGACCGACTTCCCCAACGGCACCAGCCGCCCCGGCCCGGACCTCTACACCGACTCGACCGTGGCGCTCGATGCCGAGACCGGGAAGCTGCGCTGGTACAGCCAGGCCACGCCCCACGACCTGTTCGACCTGGATCACCAACTGACCTTGGTGGCGCCCAGCCGCCGGGGCGACGTCGTGATCGGGACCGGCAAGGAGGGTTGGGTCTACGGACTGGACCCACGGTCGGGGCGGACGTTGTGGAAGACCTCGGTCGGACAGCACCAGAACGATCGGGTGCAGACCGTGACCGGCTCGATCCAGGTGCTGCCCGGCGACTTCGGCGGGGTGGAGACGCCACCGGCCACGGCCGACGGGGTGGTGTACGTCGCGTTGCTGAACGAGCCCACGACCTACACGGCCCACAGCGCCGGGTTCGCCGGCACCGTGGGCCAGCACGACGGCGAGGTGGTGGCCATCGACGTGGCCACCGGGCGGACCCGCTGGGACGTGAAGGTCCCCGGCGACCCGCTGGGCGGGGCCACGGTGGTGGGCGACCTGGTGTTCACCGCGTTGCAGGACGGCAAGATCCTGGCCCTGTCACGGCGGGACGGGTCGACGGTCTGGACCCACCAGGGCTCGGGCGTCATCAACGCCTGGCCGGCGGTGGCGGGCGACACCATCGTGTGGCCGATGGGTGGGGCCGAGCCCACGCCCGAGCTGCTGGCCCTGCGCCTGGGCTCGACCCACACCCCGACGACCCACCCGGTGACGCCGTAGCCGCCCTTCGGCACCTGCGGACGAAAACGACGCGCGAGGAGGTCCTCTAGCTGCGACCCGACCGGATGCGACGCGTGAACGAGGAGAAGGGTCCGCCCACCCGCACCTTCTGCTCGCGATCGAGGTGGGCCACCCCGTTGATCTCGAACATGGTGGGGATGGCGTTGCGATCGGCGGTGCCGGTCACGATCCTCACTCCGGGCAGCACCCGGTCGACCGTGAGCCCCGCCCCTTCGAGGTCGCGCACCGTTCGATCGAGGTCGCTCGACTCGTCGACCGAGATGTTGACGCTGATGACCTGTGCCATGGTGTGTGCGATCCCGTGGACGGGTACTGCGAACTGCACTCTACCTGCTCATCGTCGTCCGCCGCCTCTTCCTGAGCTGTGCGCCGGGCTCACAACGAGAGGATCCCATAGCCGAAGTCGCGCCGATCCGCGGCCGGCGGCCGGACGGCCCGGGCCAACAGGTCCTGGATGAGGTCGTCCGCAGCCACGGCCGGTGTCGAGCCGACCAGGCAGGCCAGGACACCAGCCACGAATGGAGCGGCGGCGCTGGTGCCGTCGCAGGACCGGGTCAGGTCGGGACCCGGCCAGGCCGAGCGCACCCCCACCCCTGGCGCCACCAACGTCACCGTTCCGGCCGGGCCGGAACGGGGTGAGAACCGGCCAATCTGGTGATGCCGATCGACCGCGCCAACCGCGATGGCCGACGGACACCCAGCCGGATACTCGACGCGGCCAGGCCACCCGAGCCGGCGAAAGGCGCTGTTGCCGGCCGCGGCGACCACGACCGTGCCTTCGGCCACGGCGTTCTGCACGGCGTCCTCGAACGCCCCTTGTGTTTGGCGTGAGCTGCGGCCCGACACCGAGATCGAGGCGATCGCGCATCCGGCCGTCACCGCCCACTCCATCCCCGCCAAGATGTCGCCGTCGACCCCGACCAGACGGCTGTCGAGCACCCGCGCCGAAAGGATCTCCGCACCCGGAGCCACCCCGTAGCGAGGTCCGCGCACCGGCGTGGCCCCGCCCGCGATGATGCCCGCGCAGTGGGTGCCATGGGTCAGGTCGGGTCGACCCGCGTCGGGATGGCGGACGAAGGATCGCTCCTCGACCACCCGTCCGGCCAGGTCGGGGTGCGAGCGGTCGACACCGCCGTCAAGCACGGCCACCCGGACACCTGATCCATCGGAGGACGCGGCGTCCACCCCGACTGACTGCAGCCCCCACGTCAACTCGTCCTCATGCCAGGGATCGTCCTGTCGCCAGGTCCAGGCCGCATGGAGGCCGCCGTCGACCTGGCTGAGCCCGCTCCCGACGTAGCCGGCGGCCGAGCGGGAGGGACGACGGAGCACGGCTCCTCCGCCGAAGGACGGCCAGGCAGTGGCTTCGACGACCTGCTCGGGAGACACCCGCGACACACAGGGGTGGTGCAGCAGCTGCTGCTCGAGTGGTGCATCGACTCGCTCGGCCTGGATGACCGCGATGCCGAGGCGAGGTAGGTGCAGCGCGTCGGCGCCCTCGAACCGGTCGAGGTCGGCATCGCCGTCGCCATTCGTGGGTTGGCTGGCACGCAGGTCGAGCTCGGCCAGCACCTCGCTCAGATACTTCCGGGAGTCTGGGCGGAAGCTGACCACGAGGCGGCCCGTCGTCAGGTTGAGCCCCAGCACGGGTGTGACCCGCTCGAGGGGTCGCCTGCGAGGGGTGTCCAGCTCAGCTCCGTACATCTTTGACCACCTTCTCCAAGGTCGCGTACCACCCGAAGCCGAGCAGGAGCGCGGTGTACCACTGGATCGCCCCGGTGGGATGGCCACTGCGGTAGAAGGCGAGCAGGAGGGCAGCCGCCACCAGTGCCAGGAGGACCACCAGGAGGTACGGCGTGAGGGCCCGCAACGTCGATCCGAAGCTCGCCGCCGTCGGCGCCTCCCCCGGAAACGCTCGCTTGACCGCGGCGACCAGCGCTGGCAGCACGAACGACGCCAGGACACCGAGCACCATGAAGAGATACGCGCCGAAATCGCTCATCGCCTTCGCCTCCCGCGGCTGTCGACGTCCAGGACGCTACCGCGTGAGCGTGTTCGGCGAGCGTGTGGGGCCGGGCGCGGCCATCATGGTCGCGGAGTCGAGCACCGGGAGGGGCCATGGAGGTCGGCGAGCTGCTGGTCGAGTTGTTCGGGCGGGTGGACGGCCACGTCCACGGCGTGGTCGAGGGGTTGGCGGTCGAGGACCTGCTGCGCTCGCCGGCGCCGGGCACCAACCCGGTGGCGTGGCTGGTCTGGCACCTCACCCGGGTGCAGGACCACCACGTGTCGGGGCTCATGGACGAGCCCCAGCTGTGGATGACCGGCGACTGGGCCGGCCGCTTCGGGATGGTGGCCGAGGCCGAGGACCACGGCTACGGGCACACGCCCGAGCAGGTGGCAGCGGTGCGACCGGAGAGCCCCGACGCGCTGGTCGAGTACTACGACGCGGTGGCGGCGCGGACCAAGGCCTTCCTGGCCGCCACCACCGCCGCCGATCTGGACCGGATCGTCGACCGCCGGTGGGATCCGCCGGTGACGTTGGCCGTGCGCCTGATCAGCGTGGCCGACGACGACATCCAGCACGCCGGCCAGGCCGCCTACGTGCGAGGCCTGCTCGGGGCCTGAGCACCGGGCCGCGCCCTCGCACGAAGAGCTGAACCAGGCGCTGACCCCCGAGTCGGTAGACGCCCGGGAGGCAGGCTGATGGCGCCACGGGAGGCGGCGGGCAAGGGGCCGGCGCCGGCTCGATGGGGCCGAGCAGGCGCGGCTGGGCGCCGGCCCCGGGTCAGATCTCCCCGGCGATGGTGGACGCCAGGTTCGTCAGCCCCGTCTGCACCTGGTCGTCCGGCGCGTCGAGCGCCACCACGTTCACGCTGACCCAGATCCCGTCCTTGTGCACGAACACGTTCCCCGCCTCCAGGTAGGTCTGATCACCCACGCCAGGGATGGTGGTGAACGGGTGCTGGAGCGAGTCCTTGTCGATGTCGAGCTGCTTCTTGGCGCCGTCGCCCACGAACACCTCCACCTGGGCGGTGGGACCGTCGGGCGAGCTGGTGAACTGGCACATGGTGTCGCCGTCCGAGCCCGACTTCACCCCGGCCCCCAGCGCCACCCCGACGATGGCCTGGCCCTGCGCCTGGGTCACCAGCGTGCACGGATCGGGCGCGGCCACGGTCTTGGCCGTCGTGGTGGTGGCCGCCGCGGCCTTGGTCGTCGGCGGGGCCGCGGCCTTCTTCGAGCTGGCGCAGGCGGCCAGGGCCAGCGCGGCCACCCCCAACGACACCACGAGCAGCGGGCGACGAGACGACTTGGCAGGCATGAGAACTCCTCGGTGAGGGCTTACTTCGAACAGGGTGGGGTGCTCTTGTCGAACAGCGAGGACGGTCCCCACGACGGGCCGCCCTCGGGTTGGATGGGTAACGGCGGCTTGCTCATCACGGCGCGCATGAACAGGTTCAGGGCGCTGGCCACCAACGAGGGGATGCGATAGCCCACCCCGAAGGTGCCCTGCACCGACAAGGTGACGCGCTTGCACGTCACCAGCGAGGTGCCCTGGAGCTGGTCGATCTGCGAACCGCTGGTGACCAGTCCCAGGCTGGCCGCCACCTTGTACCAGATGCCCACGCTGAGCCCCGGTGGACCCACCCCGATGGACACCTTGACCGCGTAGGAGAAGGTGAGCGCCGAGGGCGCCACCGCCAGCGACTGCACCGAATCGAGCGCGCTCTTGGTCGTGGTGAGCGTCGGTGTGTCGACCGCGGGCACCCCGTTGTGCACCGAGAAGCCCAGGGAGCCGCCCAGCGCGTAGCTGCCCGAGGTCGACAGGGCCGCCTCCCCGCTGAGCCCAAGGCTCACGCTGAAGATCTGCTGGATCCCCACCGTGACCGGCAGGCCCGCCACCGGGATGGGGATGGCGATGTCGACCGGCACCTGGATCCGGCCGCCGTGGAAGTCGGCCGACGACGCCCGCACCGCGGCCGAGATGCCGAACGAGAGCTCGGCGGCGCCGTGCAGCTGGGCCGAGGCATCCAGCACATGGCCCCGCGCGATCGAGACGCTGAAGGTGACGCCCGGCTGGTGGAACCCCATCGACGCCGTGCCCTGGACCCGGGCGCCGCCGTGGTCGTAGCCCACGTGCACCCCGATCGAGGTGCAGCACACCGACTGCAGGTTCCAGTTGCCCACCTGCGAGTCGGGGACGTCGGCGCTGGGCGCCGGCAACGGGGGCAAGGCGGGGACCGAGGGCGGCGTGGTGGCCGCCACCAACCGGATCGGCGCCGCCGTCCACGAGCCCGCCGCGTCGGTGGTGGCCCGGGTGCCACCGGCCGGGTCGGTGGCGGTCTCCAGACCGGGCTGGCTGGGTGTGGCGTAGGCATGGAACCCGTGGAGCGCCACCGGCGCGGTGGTGGCGAAGGACCCCTTCTCGATGATGTCGGTGAGCGCCACCGGCCCCAGCGCCACCCGCTCGTCGGAGCCGACCTGATCGACGCCGAGCACCCGCCCCGCGCCCAGGCTGGTGGCGAACAGGATCTTGCCCGGGACCACCCCGGCGGCGCGCGCCGCCCGACCGTCGATGGTCCAGAGCAAGCCGTCGGCGCTCACCGCGTGCACCGAGTCGGCGCCCCCACCCAGGAACACCACGTCGGGCTGGTAGGTGATCGGCCCGTGCTGCACCGGGCTGGCCCCGTAGCGCAGCTGGTTGCCGCTCAGGTGCTGGACCGCCCCCACCTCGGCTCGGCCGCTGCTCGAACCACTGCTGCACGAGGCCAACAGGGCGATGGCCACCACCGCGGCGAGGACCACCTTCCCTCTCGCCCCAGTCATCACCAGATCCTAGGGGCAGCAGGGCCAACGAGACTCAGCCGGTGCTCAGGGAAGACTCAGGAACCGGGACGCGGCGCGGTCCGAGAGCTGGCGAGTCGTTCAGCTGTACCAGCCGGAGAGGTCGGCGATGACGTCCACGGTGCCGGTCAGGTTGTAGATGTCGTCGTCGCCGGCGGCGCCCACCTTGACGGTGACGGCGTTGGGGGTGGTCTGCCCCGCCGCCCAGTTGAGGCTCGACACCAGGGGCCGGGCCTCGTCGGCGGGCCAGATCGACAGGAAGGACGACGCGGTCGTGTCCGTGACCGTCACGTTCATGAGGACGGCCTGAGCCGTGGGCAGCGGCCCTCCCGCCCCGGCCAGCTGCAGGCTCCGGGCGGTGCCCGCTCCCCAGGGTGTGGCGTAGCTGGCGACCTGCGAACCGGGGCGGGAGTCCAGGATCCGCGAGGGTGGGAGCGGGTGGAAGAGGTCTCCCGAGCCGGTCGTGAAGTAGCCGACGACGTCGACGATGACGTCCACGGTGCCGCCGAGGTTGTAGATGCTGACCTTGCCCGAGGCGCCCACCTTGACGGTGACGGCGTTGGGGGTGGTCTGCCCCCGCGTCCAGTTCAGGCTCGACACCAGCGGCCGGGCCTCTCCCGCGGGCCAGACCGACAGGTACGACGAGGCGGCCGTGTCGGTCACCGTCACGTTCAACACCACTGCATCCGCGTTCGACGGCACCCCGGCCGTCCCGGCCACGGTCACATCCCGGCTCTGGCCCGCCCCCCACGGGGTGCCGTAGGGGCCGACCTGGGGGCCCGCCGGCCGCGAGTCGAGGATCCGCACGGGAGACAGCGGCGCGAAGGCGTCGCCGGCGGCCTGATCGTAGTAGCCGACGATATCGGCGATGACGTCCACGGAGCCGTTGAGGTTGTAGATGCTGACCTTGCCCGAGGCGCCCACCCGGGCCGTGACGGCGTTGGGCGTGGTCTGCCCCGCCGCCCAGTTCAGGCTCGACACCAGCGGGCGGGATTCGCCGGCCGGCCAGACCGACAGGAACGACGACGTGGTGCTGTCGGTCACCGTCACGTTCAACACCACCGCGTCCGCGTCCGACGGCACCCCGGCCGTCCCGGCCACGGTCACATCCCGGCTCTGGCCCGCCCCCCACGGGGTGCCGTAGGGGCCGACCTGGGGGCCCGCCGGCCGCGAGTCGAGGATCCGCACGGGAGACAGCGGGTGGAAGGTGTCGCTGGTGGCCACCGTGATGGTGATCGGCGCGGTCGTCGCCGCGGGCGCGATCCCGTTGGACGCCCGGATGGTGAACGTGGCCGATCCGGTGGTGGTGGGCGAGCCGGTGAGCGCGCCGGTGGTGGCGTCCAGGGTCAGACCCGCGGGCAGGGCGCCGCTGGCCACCGCGAAGGTCGGGGTGGGGAAGCCCATGGCCCCGAAGGTGTAGGCGTAGGGCGTGGCGGGCAGCGCGCCGGGCGGGGGCGAGGCGGCGGTGAACTGGGGGCCGGCCCCGGCGAAGGCCGGCAACGTGGAGCCGTTGAAGGTGTCGAGGTCGACGGCGCCGCTGATGCCGTCCACGCTGCCCGTCGAGCTGTGCTGCCAGAACGACCAGGTCGACCAGGTCGGGCTCGGGGGCGTCGGACACATAGTAGTAGGAGTAGGAGTCCAGTACGCCACCCACAGCCCGGAGCTGGCGAAGTCGGTCGGGCCGCCGAGCGTGGTGTTCCAGAACGAGGGACCGGTGTAGATAAGCGGCGCCGCCCCGATCGCGTTGTGCACGATCGAGACGAGCTGGCGGAGCCGGCTGACCGCCACCGCGGGCGTCTGGTGGTCGAGGGTCTCGACGTCGATGGCGGGCGGCAGGTCGCCCGGTCCGTACCCGTTCTGCTGCAGCGTCGACAGGAACCGATCGGCCTGCGCCGTCGGATCCGAGTCCGGGTGGAAGAAGAGGTAGGCGCCCCGCGCCACCCCAGCCGCCTTCATGCCGGCGAAGTTGGCTGCGAACTGGTCGTCGGTGATGGAGCTGCCCTCCGTCGCCTTGGCGAACGCGAAGGTGATGCCCGCCGCCCTGACCTGGGTCCAGTCGACGGCACCCTGGTAGGTGCTCACGTCGATGCCGTTGCGGGTCGCGCCGGTCGGGCACACCCCCGTTGCCGACGCCGACGCCGGTGGTGCCGCGGCGACGACCGCCCCGGCGACCAACGAGGCGAGGACGATCACGGCCGCCGCGAGCGAGCCCGCGTGGCCTCGGATGGAACGCGAGCGCACTCGCACTGGGCCCTCCCTCCCTCGCACCGTCCGCCGACCGCGGCTGCTCCGGAGCGGACCGTACCACCCGCCGTCAGCGGCGTCCCCGCTCCCTGGCCGCGGCGCGCAGCTGCTGCTCGGGCTCCTTGCGGTCGAGGTAGTCCCGCCATCGGGTGACCAGGCCGTCGGCGTCGACCTCGACGAGGGTGGCGCCGTGCATCTCGATCGGGGTCCCGGCCAGCGGATCATCCGGCTCCAGCCCGGCGTAGGTGGCCCGGCCGACCCACTCGAACACCGCCCAGTCGTCGCCGCCCCGGATGCTGGTGATCTCCTGGCGCCAGTCGGGGAAGATCCGGGCCGTCCCCGACTGCACGCCCTTCAGGTCGGTGGTGCTGGGCGTGTTGGGATCGCCGAACTCGGCCCCCTCGGCGAACAGGTCCCGCCACCGGCCCTCGCGCCCGAAGTCGAGCGCGGCCTCGGTCCGCCGGGCCCACTCGTCCCAGTTCACCGCTCGCCTCCGGGCTGGCCGGCCTCAGGCCCGGGCCGGTCGATGGCCGGCCCCTCGTACTCGAGGTTGCGGCCGTCACGCCACACCCGCAGCACCAGGGTCTCTCCCTTGAGGGCGGCGTGGTCCCACTGCCCGAACCCCATGACCGTCCCCTCCTTGCCACCGGCGGCCGGCACCCGCTTGACCCGCTCCAAGCCCTCGCGCACCGCCTCGGGCGACACCTCGTCGGCCATGGCCAGGCCCAGGCCGATCAGCCGTCCGATGTCGAACGCGGCCACGCCGATCGGGCCGCCGGCGTGGACCTTCGACCGCTGGCGCAACCGCGCTCGCACCGTGTTGGCGTCGCTGATGGTGTCGACGTACACCCAGCCGTCCCAGCCGGCGCGCCAGTCCTTGCGGCCGTAGCCGAACATGAGCGCCGAGTTGGCCACCACCGTGCCCTCCCAACCGCATGCCTGCACGCCCAGGGCCACGGCCCGGGCCGCCACGCCCAGGCCCAGGTAGACGAGGGCGTCGGGATCGTCCGCCACCGCCGCGCCCACCTCGACCGAGAGGTCCTCGGCCAGGGGCGACACGGCGTGGCGCGACACGATCGCCGGGCCGCCGCGCTCGGACACCGCCCGCTCGAACCACAGGCCGTAGTTGCGCCCCACCGGCGTCTCGTCGTGCAGCACGCCGACGCGCCCGCAACCGGTGGCGCGCAGGTGGTCGACCAGTACGTAGGGCTCCTCTTCCAGAGAACCGACCTGGTAATGGAACATCCACCGGCTGCGGGTGATGGCACCCCCGGTGTAGTTGACGCAGGGCACCCCGATGCGGTCGACGTGGTCGCGCACCACGATGCCGTTGTCGCTCACGGTGGGGCCGGCGATGACCACCGCCCCGGCGGCCACCAGGGCGTCCACCTCGTCCACCACGGCCTCGGCCGACCCGCCCGGCAGGCCGTCGGCCTGGCCGATGAGCAGCTCGATGTCGCGCCCCAGCCGATCCTCGGCGGCCACGTCGTCGAGGCCCAGGCGGAACCCACCGGCGTAGTAGGCGCCACCGTCGCCCTGGTCGAAGTCGTAGAGCAGCCCGATCCGGATCGGGTCGGCGCCGCTCATGCGCCGCCCTCCGGCGCTCGGGCGGACCGGCCCGTCAGGCGGGCGCGGGGCACCGCGAGATCCGGCCCCATGTCCTCCCACACCACCTGCACAGCCAGTCCGATGGCCACCTCGTCGGGATCGCTGTCCACGATGTTGGTCACCAGGCGGACGTGGTCCGACTCCAACCCGTCGAGGGCGATCACCGCCACCACGTAGGGCAGCGCCACCCCGGGCAGGAAGGGCTGGTGCACCCGGGTGAAGGTGTAGATCGTCCCCGTGCCGGGGTGCTCGCCCCACGACGAGGCCCAGTTGCGGCAGTGCGGGCACAGCGGGGACGGCGGATGGCGGTAGCGCCCGCAGTTCTCGCAGCGCTGCACCACCAGGCGGTGCTGGGCGGCGGCCTGCCACCACGGCAGCGTCTCCCGGCTGGCCGCCGGCAGGGGCATCGAGTCGGGGAACCACCGCTCGCCGCTCACGGGGTGCGCCCGGCCCTCATCTCGCGGCTCGCAGCACCAACGCGCTCCCGGGCACGCCGGCGGCGCTGGTGACCAGGCAGGTCTCGGCCCCGGGCACCGGGGTGGTCGACTGCCCGCGCAGCTGGCGCACCCCCTCGACCACGTGGTTCAACCCGTGGATGTAGGCCTCGGACAGCGACCCGCCGTGGGTGTTGATGGGCAGCGTGGTCTCGCCGAAGTAGGCGCCGCCCTCGCCCCGACCGCAGAAGCCGTAGTCCTCGAGCTGGAGCAGCACCATGCCGCTGAAGTGGTCGTAGAGCATGGCCACGTCCACGTCGTCGGGACCGATGCCGGCGCGCGCCCACAGGTCGCGCGCCACCGGCTGCCCGCCGCCCGAGGTGTAGAGGTCGTCGTCCACGTACACGTTCAGGTACTGGCCGTGGCCGTAGGCGCCCGGCGCGCCCTGGGCCGCGGCCACCACCTCCACCACCGGGTGGGGCAGGTCCCGCGCCCGACGGGCCGAGGTGACCACCACGGCGCAGGCGCCGTCGTTCTCCATGCAGCAGTCGAAGAGGTGGAAGGGCTCCGCCACCAGCCGCGAGGCGAAGTAGTCCTCGAGGGTCATGGGGGCGCGCTGCACCGCCCGGGGGTTGCGGGTGGCGTGGTCCCGGAAGCGCACGGCCACGTTGCCGAGCTGCTCACCGGTGGTGCCGTAGCGGTGCATGTGGCGTTGCATGACCAGGGCGTAGGTGACGGGCGGGCTCACCATCCCGAAGGGCATGGTGAAGGCGGCGTGGGTGTCGAGCAGGCCCTTGGACACCCGCAGGCCCGGCGGGCGCGCCGCTCGGGCCCCGCCCCCGCGCCGTGCCCCCGGGCCCTGGCCGAACCGGGCGAACTGTCCCTGGCACAGGCTGCGGAAGACCACGATGGCCTCGGCCTGGCCCGCCTCGACGGCCCGCGCCGCGCTCGGCTACCGCCGCGCTGCCGCCACCGCCGCCCGGGAGCCAGCTCATCTCGGCGTAGCGCAGCTCGGGCAGGCCCAGGTCGGCGGCCACGAACACGGCCAGGTTGCGGTCATCGGCGAAGCTGCCCAGCCCGTCGATCTGGTCGAGGGCCAGGCCGGCGTCGGCCACCGCGGCCATGATGGCCTCCAGGGCCAACTGGTACTCGGTGGCGTCCAGGCCACCCCACTTGGCGTAGTCGGTCTGGCCGATCCCGACGATGCAGGCGGCGGTCATCGGGCCCGGGGCTCAGCTTCTGGCTGGCCGGCCCCGAAGCGGTCGAGCTCGTCGAGGACCTCCGCCGTGTGCTGACCCAACCGGGGCGGCGGCCGATCGAAGCGGAAGGGCGACCCGCCGGCCACGAACGGCGCGCCGGCATGGGTCACGCCGTCGATGTCCACCCAGTGGCCGCGAGCGGCCAGGTGCGGGTCGTCGAGCGCCTCGTCGGGCGAGCGGATCACCCCCCAGGGCAACCCGGCCGACTGGCCCAGCCGGAACAGCTCCTCACCGTCGTGGCGCGCCGCCAGGCGATCGGTGGCGGCCGCCATCTCGCCGTAGTTGCGGGCGCGATGCCGGGGGTCCTCGAACGCCGGGTCGGCCAACGTGCCGGCCACCCCGTCGGCCTCCAGCATCGTCCGGAAGTGCTCGAAGACGTGCGGGCCCAGGAAGTCGGGGACCAGGGCAGCCACCTCCTTGCCGTCCGCGGCAGTGACCGTGGGGTGCCGGAAGCGGGCCATGGGCGTGCCCGAGCACAGGTAGGTCATCACGTGCCACTCGGTCATCGAGGCCGAGGCCTGGTGGGCGGACACGTCGATGAGCTGGCCGGCGCCGGTGCGATGGCGGTGGTCGAGGGCGGCCAGCACGCCGATGGCCCCGTAGGTGGCGGCGGTCAGCCAGGCCTGGTCGCCCCAGCAGGCCAGCGGTGGGTCGTCCAGGCCGTAGCCGCAGGTGGCCATCGACCCACCCAGCGCCATCAGCACAAGGTCGTCGGCCACGTGGTCGGCCCACGGACCGGTGAGGCCGAAGGCGGTGATGGCACACGAGATGAGACCGTCGTGCTCGGCATCGAGCGCGTCGTGGTCGAGGCCGCGCCCCTCGGCCTCGACCACGCCCAGGGTGTGCACGAACACGTCGGCCGACCCGATGAGCCGGCGCAGGGTCTCGTCGTCGTCGGGATCGATGACGACCGAGCGCTTGCCCACGTCGAAGTGCCACTGGGCCAGGGAGGCATCGGGGTCGCCCTGGCGCCCGTGGGCCCACGGGCCCTGGTGGCGTCGGAACCCGCCCTCGGGCGGCTCGACCACCACCACGTCGGCGCCCAGCCCGGCCAGCAGCCGGCCGCAGTAGTCGA
The DNA here is from genome assembly GCA_963785815.1 of uncultured Microthrixaceae bacterium. Taxonomy (GTDB): domain Bacteria; phylum Actinomycetota; class Acidimicrobiia; order Acidimicrobiales; family Acidimicrobilacustridaceae; genus UBA4742. The sequence goes on along the minus strand of CAWAWN010000003.1, from coordinate 261,271 downwards.
CCGGCTCGTCGACCAGCTCGACCACCCGCACCCCATCGAGCGCGCCGCTCACCGGTGCCTCACCGACCCCGGCGCACCCCGACTGGCGTTGATTCGTACCCCCCTGGGGGTCAGGATCAACGCCAGACTCGAGGTGGTGGTGACGGCACGACGTTGCCTCATCGCAGGGCTCCGGCTTCGCGCAGCCGGGCGATGGCCGCCTCGTCCAGGTCGAGCAGCTCGCGCAGGATGTCGTCGCCGTCCTGGTCGATGCAGGGCGGCGCCCGGTGGAGGCGGCCCCCGGCCGACACCGCGGTGGTCGAGGACGTGAACGGCACGCCCTCCAACAGGAGCTCGCCCACCTCGTCGTTGACCAGCGGGGTGAAGTGGTGCCGTGCCGCCAGCTGGGGATCGCGCTCGAGCCGGTCGGCCGCGTCCTGCACCGCCCCGGCCGGCACCCGAGCCGCCTGCAGCAGGTCCATGACCTCGTAGCGGTTGCGGGTGGACGTCCACGACTCGACCAGCGCGTCCAGCTCGTCGGCGTGGGCCCGACGATCGGCCAGGGTGGCGAAGCGGGGATCGGTCCCCCACTCGGGATGGCCGACGGCGGCCACGAAGCGCGCCCACTCCGCCTCGTCGCGACAGGAGACGACGACCCACTTGTCGCCCACCAGCTCGCCGTCCGGAGCCGGCTCGGGCGCGGCCCGGTACGCCCCCTGGGGTCCCCCACCGCGCCGGTTGCCGGTCGGGAAGTCGGGGCGGCGGGCCGACCGGCCGTTGACGCTGCGGTCGAGCAGCAGCGGACCGGCCAGGGCGGTGGCCGGCTCGAGCTGGGACACGTCCACGTGCTGGCCCTCGCCGGTGCGTCGGCGGTGGGCCAGGGCCATCAACGTGCCGAAGGCACCCAGGTAGCCGCCCACGTGGTCGAGGTAGCTGAACGACCACCCGGCCGGCGGCCGCCCGGGCAGCCCGACCATGTGGGTGAGCCCGGTGAGGGCCTGGGCGGTGGGTCCCATGGTCACGAAGGTGCGGTCGGGCCCGGTGTGGCCGTAGCCGCACATCGAGACGTAGATCACATCGGACCGCAGGTCGCGCATGCGCTCGTAGCTGAGGCCCCACCGGGCCAGGGTGCCGGCCGCGAAGCTCTCGGTGACCACGTCGCTCTGCCCGATCAGGCGCTCGAGCACGGCCAGGCCCTGCGGGTGGCGGGCGTCGACCGCGATCGAGCGCTTGCCGCCGGTGTTGTACTTGTAGAAGATCCCGCCCCGGTTCAGGCTGCGGGCCTTGTTGGCGTTGGCCAGGGTGGCCCCACCGAACCCCTCGCCCCGCTGGCCGGGCCCGGGGACGAACGGCGGCATGACCCGGATCGGATCGGGCCGCACGGTCGACTCCACCCGGATCACCTCCGCACCGAGGCAGCCCAGGATCTGGGTGGCCTGCGAGCCGAACCCCAGACGGCAGAAGTCGAGCACCCGCACGCCGTCCAGCGCCATCGGCGCGTCCGCCGGATCGAGCGCCATCGGACCGGCCCTCGGACCGGCGGCCTCCCCCATGCGATCGAATAGTAACCTGACGGCGGCGTCAGGTTCGGGGCCGGGCCCGGGCACCGGAGGTGCCGGGCGAACAGGGGGAGTGGCCATGCAGATCGATGATCTGGTCCTGGTGAGCGTCGACGACCACGTGGTCGAGCCGCCCGACCTGTTCGAGGGCCACCTGGCGTCGCGCTGGCGCGACGTCGCCCCCCGGGTCGAGCGGCTCGCCGACGGCAGCGACGTGTGGGTCTACGACGGCAACGAGATCCCCAACATCGGGCTCAACGCCGTGGCCGGGCGCCCGCCCGAGGAGTACGGGATGGAACCCACCTCGTTCGACGAGCTGCGCGACGGCACCTGGGACATCACCCAACGCCTGCGCGACATGGACGCCAACGGCGTGATCGGCTCCATGTGCTTCCCCTCGTTCCCCAACCTGTGCGGGCAGCTCTTCGCCCGCTCGTCCGACCTCGACGCCGGTCTGGCCGTGCTGCAGGCCTACAACGACTGGCACATCGAAGACTGGTGCGGCGCGGCGCCCGACCGGTTCATCCCGTTGATGATCCCGCCCATCTGGGATGCGCAGCTGATGGCCGACGAGGTGCACCGGTGCGCGGCCAAGGGCTGCCACGCCGTGTCGTTCTCCGAGAACCCGTCCAAGCTCAAGCTGCCCAGCTTCCACGACACGCACTGGGACCCGTTCTGGCAGGCGTGCGTCGACACCGACACCATCGTGTGCTTCCACATCGGCTCGTCGTCACGGCTGGTCATCACCGCTCCGGACGCGCCGGTGGACGTGCTCATCACCCTGCAGCCCATCAACATCGTGCAGGCGGCCGCCGACCTCATGTGGTCGCCGGTGCTGCGCAGCTTCCCCGACCTGCGGGTCGCCCTGTCCGAGGGCGGCATCGGCTGGGTCCCCTACTTCTGCGACCGCCTGGACTGGATCTACACCCGCCACCACCCCTGGACCGGCCAGGACTTCGGCGACCAGCTCCCCAGCGAGGTGTTCCGCCAGCGCGTCACCCTCTGCTTCATCGACGACCCCGCCGGCGTCGAGCAGCTCGATCGCATCGGCGTCGACCAGGTCTGCTGGGAGGCCGACTACCCCCACTCGGATTCGACCTGGCCCATCTCGCCTGAGACCCTGTGGCCCTCGATCGACGGACTGGGGGTCGACGTGGTCGACCGGATCACGCACCGCAACGCCATGCGCCACTTCCGCTTCGACCCGTTCGTCGGGCGCAGCCGGCACGAGTGCACGGTGGGCGCGCTACGAGCCCGGGCCACCGACGTCGACGTGCGCCCCGTCTCCCATGCGCCCCGGGCCGAGGCCAAGACGGGGGCGGCCGAGCTCATCGGGATCGGCGAGTCCGGGATCCGCCGGTGAGCCAGACCACGAACCGAACCGGGACGCCTCCCCAGGTGGGGCCATGAGCCGACGGGCCGTCATCGTCGGGGCCGCCACCTCCGACTACCCCCACCTCCCCGACATGAGCGAGGGCGCGGTGCACGCCCAGGCCGCCCAGCGCGCCCTGGCCGACGCCGGGCTGAGCTTCGACGACGTCGACGGCTTCGCCAGCGCCGGCTACTTCCCCCTCTACAGCGTGGCCACGAGCGAGTACCTCGGCATCCGTCCGGGCTGGCTGGACGAGACCAACATCGGGGGCGCCTCCTTCGAGGTGCACCTCGAGCACGCGGCGCGCGCCATCGAGGCCGGCGACTGCGAGGTGGTGCTGATCAGCTACGGCAGCATCCAGCTCTCGGCCATGGGCCGCCAGATCGGCGGAGGCGGAGGCGGCAGCGTCGGGGTGGCCCAAGCCTGGGACGGCCTGTGGGGCAACTCGCTGGTCGGCTGCTACGCCCTGGCCGCCACCCGCCACATGTCCCTCTACGGCACCACCTCCGAGCAGCTGGCCGAGATCGCGGTCACCATGCGTCGCCACGCCGGGTTCAACCCGATGGCCCAGTACCGCGACCCCTGACGGTGGCCGACGTGGTCGGTTCGCGCCTGGTGGCCGACCCGCTGCACAAGCTCGACTGCTGCGTGGTGTCCGACGGCGGCGGCGCCCTGGTGGTCACCACCGAGGAGCGGGCCGCCGATCTGCCCGGGCGCCCCATCCACGTGTTGGGCGCGGCCCACGACATCAGCCACGCCCTGAACGTGTCCCAGTCCGCCGACCTCACCGTGACCGCCGCGGCACGCTCCGGTCCCCGGGCCCTGGCCCGCGCCGGCGTGAGCCTGGCCGACGTGGACGTGCTCCAGCTCTACGACTCGTTCACCATCACCGTGCTGCTCACCCTCGAGGACCTCGGCTTCTGCCCGAAGGGCGAGGGCGGCGCCTTCGTGGAGGGCGGCCGCCTGGCCTTCGACGGCCCGCTGCCCACCAACACCGACGGCGGCGGCCTGTCGGCCTGCCATCCCGGCATGCGGGGCATGTTCCTGCTGGTCGAGGCCGTGCGCCAGCTGCGCGGCCAGGCCGGAGCCACCCAGGTGGCCGACGCCGAAGTGGCCCTGGTGCACGGGACGGGCGGCTACCTGTCCACCGGCGCCACCGTGATCCTGGGGACGTCCGCGGGATGAGCCGCCCGGTGCACGACCCGGTGCTGCCCGAGGACGCCAAAGCGCGCCCCCAGCCTCCGGCTGACCCCGAGCTCGACCCCTACTTCGCGGCGGCCGCCGACGGCCGCCTCATCATCCAGCGCTGCCCGAACGGGCACACCCAGCTCTACCCGCGACGCCACTGCGTGGTGTGCCGCCAGCCGGTCGAGTGGGTCGACGCGTCGGGCTTCGCCACCGTCTGGTCCCACACGGTGATCCGCCAGAGCTACACGCGGGCCTTCCGCCACCTGCTGCCCCTGGTGGTGGCCCTGGTCGACCTCGACGAGGGCCCGCGGCTCATGACCAACCTCGTCCACGTCGAGCCCGACGCCGTCGCCGTCGGCATGCGGGTCGAGGTGTGGTTCGAGCGGGTCAGCGACACCGCCGCCCTGCCCCTGTTCACGCCCGTCACCTGACCCGGCCACGCGCCGGGCGCGCCGCCGCCCCCGCTACGGTGGCCGGGGTGGCTCGTGTGGCCCTCACCATCGGTGCCCGGGCGGTGTGGCCCGGGCGGGGAGTCCGAGGATGACCTTCGCCGGTCTGATCGTCCAGAACGTGAGCGCCCGCAAGCTGCGGGCCGCGCTCACCGCGGTGGCCGTGGCCATCGCGGTCATGGCCGTGATGACCTTGGGCATCCTCACCACCAGCCTGAAGACCACCGCCACCGAGATCCTCAAGGTGGGCAACGCCGACTTCAGCGTGGCCGAGAAGAACCAGGACATCCTCTCGAGCACCATCAGCACCGAGGACCTGGCCGCCATGGCCAAGACCCCCGGGGTGGGCTCCATGGTCGGCGCCCTCATCCAGACCGACCGCTACGACGCCAGCCACCCCGGGGTCATCGAGGTCGGCCTCGACCCCGCGGCCCAGAAGCAGTTCGGCGTGGTCATCCTGGAGGGCCAGAGCTACACGCCCGCCAGCCCCAACCAGATCATGTTGGGCTACGTGCTGGCCCAGAGCATCCACAAGACCGTGGGCGACACCCTCCAGATCGGCGGCACCACCGGCCACCCGATCACCCGCCACGTGGTCGGCATCTACCGCACCAACGTGTCGTTCGGGAACTCGACCATGATGTTCCCCCTCACCACCCTCCAGACCGAGAACCAGCTGACCGGCCAGGTCACCCTGGGCTTCGTCAAGGTGGCCCCCGGCGCCAACAAGGACGCGGTGGCCAAGGCCATCGATCGCCGCTTCGTGCAGTACACGGCCATACAGTCGGCCAGCGACTACGGCCGAGCCGACCGCACCCTCGTGCTGATCGGGGTGGCCAACACGGGTGGCACCATCCTGGCCGCGGTCATCGCCATCACCGGGGTGCTCAACACCACCCTGCTCTCCTTCTTCGAGCGCACCCGTGAGTTCGGCGTGCTGCGCTCGGTCGGCTGGACGCGACGGCGGGTGCTGGCCCTGGTGCTGGGCGAGGCCGTGGTGGTCGGCTTCGTGGGCCTGCTGCTCGGGCTGGTGCTGGGCTGGGTGATGGTGAACGTGCTCCAGCACGTCAGCGCCATCGAGGGGTACTTCGACCCGACCTACGACGCGGCCACCTTCACCCGCGCCCTGTCCTTCGCCTTCGCCGTGGTGGTGATCGGTGCCCTCTACCCCGCGCTGCGCGCCGCCTTCCTGGCGCCGCTCGACGCGCTGCGACGCGAGTAGGAGTCGACCGTGAACGACGATCCACGAGCCACCAACACCACCGTCGACGACGGCACCGACCCCGGGGCCGCGCCCGCACCGGCGGCCGGGCCGCGGCCGGCAAAGGGAGTCGAGCGGGCCATCGACCTGCGCCCGACGCCACTGGCGCTGCGCCTCGACGGGGTGGTCAAGCACTTCGGCCGTCGCTGCGTGCTCGACCACGCGAACCTCGAGGTCGAGCCCGGCGAGTTCGTGGCCCTGGTCGGGCCGTCGGGGGCCGGCAAGTCGACCACCCTGCACCTGGTGGCCGCGCTCGACGCCGTCGACGAGGGCACCATCACCGTGTTCGGCGAGGACCTCGGCCACCACCACCACCAGAGCCGCTACCGGCGCGAGACGGTCGGCATGATCTTCCAGCTGCACAACCTGGTGGCCCGCATGACGGCCCGCCAGAACGTGGAGCTGGCCATGTTCGGCACCGGCCTGTCGCGCCGGCAGCGGGTGGCCCGGGCCGAGGAGCTGCTCGGTGAGCTGGGCCTCGGTGAGCTGATCGACAGCCGCCCCCCCATGATGTCGGGAGGCGAGCGCCAGCGGGTGGCCATCGCCCGAGCCCTGGCCAACCATCCCCGACTGGTGTTGGCCGACGAGCCCACCGGCAACCTGGACGACGAGTCCACCGATGTGGCCCGGGCCGTCCTGCGGCAGCTGGTGGACGAGGACGGCGTGACCGTGCTGGCGGTCAGCCACGACGCCCGACTCAACGCGTCGGCCGACAGACTTATCCGCCTGGAGCAAGGCGTCTTCGCGAACATGCCCGGGACGCCACGTTCGGTTCCCCCGAGCTGACCAGGCCAGGGTCGACGGGTCGTCCCCCCTCGACTGGTCGAGCTCCGGTCAGGCTCCGGCCAACCGCAGGAGCTCCGTCAGATCAGGACGGTCCTCGGGCTCGCCGGACGAGGGTGCGAGCGCGTCTGGAGCCTCCAGCAGGGCTCGAGCCGCATCGATGCGGGCGGACTCCATCGGCGACAAGGGGAGGCCGCGACCCTGCGCCCAGACCGTGGCCGCCCGGGCCAGGCTGGCGGCATCGGCACCCCGCCCGCCCGCCGCGTAGATCAGGGCCACCTCGGCCACGCCCACCGCCAGCGCCCGATGGTCGGTGGCGGCCAGATCGCCGAGGCAGGCCCGGAAACGAGTCAGGGCCGCATCCCGATCGCCAGCCTGGCCGCAGACCGCTCCCCGCGTGCGCTCGGCCACCGCCCGACAGCGGATGTCACCCACCGCGTCGAGCGTGTCGCGCGCTCGTTGCAGCGTCCGATCGGCATCGGGGTCGCCGCACTGGGCGGCGATCACCCCCAGCGTCAGCTGGGCGTGCGCTGCGGTGGCGCGCAAGCCGGCGGCTGAGCAGCGTTCGACGCTGCGGCGCATGTCGTCGCGGGCGCCGTCGATGTCGCCACCCATCTGGGCCACGGTCCCCGCGTACATGAGCACGCGACCAGCCACGCCCAGGTCGCCCAACGACTCGAACCGACGGGCTGCGGTGTGCACGCCCTGGCGGGCGCCGACCAGATCGCCCTCGAGGAGCCGGCTGAGCGAGGAGTAGGCCCCTAGCAGGGCGGCCGCCCACTCCTGTTGGACCGAGGTCGGCAGCGCCTGTGACGCGGCCAGCGATCGGTCCAGATGGGCGCGAGCCTGCTCGGCGTCACCGCGCACGGCCGTGGCGATCCCCAGGAACAGGGACGCGGCGTAGCGATCCACCGCCTCTGCGTCGGGGGAGCCCGCCACGATGGCCTCGGCCTCCACCAGCTCGTCGTGGTGGGCGGCGATGGCGGTGAACGAGGAAGCGGTGCGGGTCAGCGCCATCAGTCCCCGGGCCCGCAGCAGCACGGGTTCATCGCCGTACGCCTCGAGCGTCCGGACCAGCCACGAGACGCCCTCGGCCCAGAAGCCTCGCTCGACCCAGAACTCGTGCAGCGCGATGGCCAGGCCGAGCGCGGTCCCCGTCTCGTCCTGGCTGAGCAGGTCGGCCAGCACCGCCCGGGCGTTGTCGTGCTCGGCCTCCAACTGGCTGAAGACCTCGTAGTGGCCGGGACCGACGTGATCGGGCCGCAAGCTCATCGCCACCCCGACCAGGTAGGCGACCAACCGATGGCGGACCAGGTCGGTCTGGCCGTGCGCGTCCAGCTCCTGGCGGGCGTACTGGCGCACCGCGTCGGGCAGGAAGTACCGCGCCGGGGTGCGAGCCGCGTCGATGCTGATCAACGAGGCGTGGACCAGCCGAGCCACGGCGCCCGTCACCCGATCAGCGCGGGGTGCGTCGGCGGCCACGGCCCGGGCGCTGCCCAGGGTGAAGCCGGTGGCGAACACCGCCAGGTGCCGAAGCACCAGGCGGTCCTCGTCGGCCAACAGGTCCAGGCTCCATTCGATGGTGGCGCGCAAGGCCTCCACGGCAGGGCTCGAATCGCCTCCGGTGAGCCGCCCGGGCAGATCGTCGGCCAGGTCGGTGGTGGCGACACCCCGCGCCATCGCCGCGGCCAGCTCGATGGCCAGGGGCACCCCCTCGAGCTGGCGGCACAGATCGGCGATGGCGGCCAGCTCGACCTGGCCGGGCCAACCGGAACCCCGCCGGGCCACGAACAGCTCCACCGACGGGCACCGCAGCCAGTCGACCTCGCCTTCGCCGGGCACCGGCACGCCCAGGCTCCCGAGCACCCGGACCGCTTCGCCGGGCACCCCCAGGGGCACCCGTGAGGTCGCCAGGACCCGAAGCCCGGGGGCGGCCGCCGCCAGGACCTCGACGAGGGCGGCAACCTCGGCCGCCACCGTCTCGCAGCCGTCGAGCACCAGCAGCAGCTCGCGGTCGCGCAGATCGATGCGCAGCAGCTCGAGCGGGTCGAGCGGCCCGTGCTCCGGTGAGCCGCTCAGACCGAACACGCCGGCCACCACCTGCGCCACCAACCCGGGGCGGATGGCGCCCGAGAGATCGACGAACCAGCTGCCGTGGGTGTGGTCTCGCTCGACCGCGGCCGCCACCTCCACCGCCACCCGGGACTTGCCGATCCCCGCCGGCCCGACCAGCGTCACCACGCGACTCGCTTCCATCAGATCCCGGATGTCGACCAGCTGGTCGTGGCGACCGATCAGCGGCTCCGGTCGGCGGGTGATGTTGCCGCGGTGCACGGCTCGCCGCAGGTCCTCGTCCAGTCGCGGATCGTGGACCAGGATGCGCCGCTCCAGCTCCCGCAGATCCGGACCGGGGGCCAACCCGAGTTGGTCGGACAAGACCTGTCGGGCCCGTTGGTAGGCGCGCAGCGCGTCGGCCTGCCGGCCGCCGCGGTACAGCGCCAACATCAGCTGCTCCCAGCGCAGCTCCCGCAACGGCGACTTCTCGGCCGACCGCCACAGCTCGTCGACCAGGCTCCGGTGCCGACCCAGTCGCAGGGCCGCATCGTGACGCAGCTCCTCGGCGCCCAGCCGTAGCTCGTCGAGGCGGGCGAGCTCGGGCTGGATCCATTCGCGATCCACCACCTCGAGGTAGGGCTGGCCGCGCCACCACACGGCGGCCGCCTCCAGCTCGTCGAGGGCGGTGGCCGCCTCACCGGGCAGCCGGCACTGGGCCGAGCGCACGGCGGTCTCGTAGCGCACGGCGTCGATGCCGTCGTCACCGAGCTCGAGGTGGTAACCGGTGTGGCCGGTGGCCACCACGCCCGGCCCCAGCGCCTGGCGGAGCTTCGACACGTGCACGTGCACGGCGGTGCGCGCCGTCGGGGGCGGTCGGCCCTCCCACAGCCACTCGGCCAGCTGGTCGTTCGGGACCGGGTGGGGATGGCGCCACACCAGGATGGCCAGCACCTCGAGCGGCCGGCCTCGTACCATCGGGAGGGGCCGACCCTGGTGGCTGGCCTGGACGGGCCCCAGCACCCCCACCTCCACGTGACTGCCCCCGCGTCCCAGCTTAAGTGCCCCTTTAGTGCCGCTCCCCACACTAGCCGCGTGGGCGATGCGGGGAGGGCACGAGGGGCGCCGGGCCGGGCCAGGTGGCTGGGCCGGTGGCTGGTGGTCGCGGCGTTGTTGGGTGGGCTCTGCACCGCGGTGGCGCACCCGGCCGCGGCGGCCACCGGCCCGCCCGGCACACCCGCGGCGCCGACCTCGACGGCCGGGGTGCTGTCGGCCTCGCTGCAGTGGTCCGCGCCCTCGTCCGGCGGCAGTCCCCTCACGGGCTACGTGATCACCGCGTCCACGGGCGCGGTGACCGAGGTGCCGGTGGCGGTGACCCGCTGGGTGGTGGACGGGCTCCAGCCCGGCTCGTCGGTGTCGTTCACCGTGGCCGCTCGCAACGCCATGGGCGTGGGGCCGCCCAGCCCGGCCTCCGCGGCGGTGACCCCGACCACGCCGGGCGGAGCGGTGCATCCCTTGGCCCCCAGCCGGATCCTCGACACCCGCTCGGGGTTGGGCGCACCCAGAGGGCTGCTGGCCGCCGGACAGACCCTGGATCTGCAGGTGACCGGGAGAGGTGGTGTGCCGGCCACCGGGGTGTCCGCGGTGGTCCTGAACCTCACCGCGGTGGATGCCGCCGGGCCCACGTGGGTGGTGGCCTGGCCCACCGGGGCGAACCGTCCCACCGCGTCGAACCTCAACGTGGCCGGCGCAGACCCGGTCCCGAACCTCGTGCAGGTCGAGGTCGGCGCAGGCGGCAAGGTCAGCCTTCTCAGCGGCATCTCGGCCACCGATCTGGTGGCCGACGTGTCGGGCTGGGTGGCGGACTCGACGGGCTCCGCCACGGCGCAGGGCCTGTTCGTCCCCCTCACCCCGTCACGGGTGCTCGACACCCGGGACGGCACCGGAGCACCCGCGCACCAGGTGGGTGCCGGTCAGTCGATCATCCTGACGGTGATCGGGCACGGCGGAGTGCCGGCCACCGGGGTGTCCGCGATCGCCCTCAACCTGACCGCCACCGGTCCCACCGCCTCCACCTACATCACGGCCTACCCCACCGGTCAGACCCGGCCCGTGGTGTCCAACCTCAACCTGGTGGCCGGGGAGACGCGACCCAACCGGGTGGTGGTGGCCGTCGGCTCGGGAGGATCGGTCACCCTGTACAACTACGCCGGCTCGGTCGATCTGGTGGCCGACGTCAGCGGCTACTACACCGACGCCACCGACCCGCAGGCCACCGGCGGCTGGTTCACGGGGATGACGCCGGCTCGCGTGCTCGACACCCGCGTCCCGATCGGGGTGCCGAGCGCCGGCAAGGTCGGGCCGGGCCAGAGCCTGTCGCTGACCGTGGCCGGCGTCCACGGGGTGCCCGCCATGTCCAGCCCGGTCCCGCCGAGCGCGGTGGTGGCCAACGTCACCGTCACCGAGCCCACGACGGCCGGCTGGGTGGCGGCCTGGCCCTCGACCCAGCCCCGACCGCTGGCCAGCGACCTCAACTTCACCCCCGGCGAGACCGTGGCCAACCTGGCCGTGGTCGAGGTGGGGAGCGATGGGGCCATCGAGCTCTACAACGCCTTCGGAGCCACCCACCTGGTGGTGGACGTCCTCGGCTGGTACGCCGGCAACGTCGTGCGGGCCTCCAACCTCCATGTCCTCACCGACTCGGAGGTGGCGGCGGTGACCGCGGTCGACACCGACTCGGTCACCTTCGCCGGCGCCCCCGCCGGCATCACCGGGCTGCAGGCCGGAACGGTGATCTCCGCCGCCAACGGCCCGCACGTCCCCAGCGGGTTCCTGCGCCACGTCGTCTCGACGTCCACCTCGGCCGGCCAGACGGTGGTGGACACGATCGGTGCCAGCCTCTCCGACGCCGTCATCCAGGGCGGCATCGATCAGACCGTCGACCTGGGGCCGCCCCCGAGCTCCGCTCCGCCGCCACCCTCGACGCCTTCGAGCATCCACGGGCCGGCCTCGACGCCGGCCGCCGACGTCGGGTTCAGCCAGGACTTCTCGGTCCAGCCCAATCCCCAGACCACGGTGAGCGGCACGGTGGCCGCCGGCGCCTCGGTGGACCTCGCCCTGCACATCCACCCGCAATGGTCCCCGCCCTTCTTCCACGTCGACGGATCCCTCACCGCTTCGGTCGGCGAGTCCTTCGATGCCACCTTGAGCGTGAGTGCCGCCGCTGACTGGTCCGAGACCACCACCGTGGCCACACTGCCCTTCGACGGCTTCGTGATCGTCGTCGCCGGCGTGCCGGTGTTCGTGAACCCGAGCATCAAGCTCGATCTGGACACCAGCGCCCACCTCGACGGCCAGGTCGACCTGGCCGCCAGCCAGCACGCCAGCGCCACCGTCGGGGTCACGATCGCCCACGGTGACGTCAACCCCTTCTCCTCGATCGACGACCCCGCGCCCAGCCTCACGGCGCAGGCCCACCTGGGGGGTGAGGCCAAGGTAGAGCTGGTCCCCTGGGTGCAGCTCAAGTTCGACGACGTGGGCGAGATCGACGAGGGCCTGGCACCGTACCTGAAGATCGCCACCGACGGCTGCGTGCTCACCCCCTCGGTGGGCGTCGACCTGAGGTTCAACCTCAGCCTGTCCTGGATGGACTTCGAGCTGGCCGACTGGGCCCCTGACACGATCAACCTGGTCGACGCGCCCATCGCCCAGATCGATCTGGGCACCTGCAGCTGGAGCGGCGAGATCTCCTTCGTGTACTCGGAGACCAAGACGTGGACCGACGCGTCGAATCCCCCCTATCCGTCAGGGGGCGGGAACTACCACGACGTCCGCTCCTACACCTACGTGGTGGACGGCTCGTCCTGCGACGGCCCCGGGTCGTCGGTGGAGTGCGCCCAACAGACCAACGCCGTCTCCATCTCCGAGCACGCGACGGACTGGTGCTACAAGCCGGAAGGTGGCTATGGCACCGTGACCACCAGCCTGACCGGCGCCGAGGCCGCCGGAGCCGACGTGAGCGACGGCAAGTTCCAGGGCCCGAGCGCCCTCAACATGGGCATGGGCAGCGACGAGGGGGTGCCCTACCTGAGCCCCGAGCCCTACCAGGTGGCGGACCAGATCGCCTACACGACCTCGACGAGCGACGACTGCGGCGACCAACCCGGCACGGCCAACTGGACCGCGCCCAACACCTTCCCGGCCCCCATGCTGTTCAAGACGAGCCTCACCGACGTGGAGAACGCTGCCGGCACCGACGTGGAGGTCAGCTCATTCCACACCACCGACGGGGGCAGCAACTACGCGGGCTACCTGGACGACTGGAAGGTGCTGGCCACGTTCCGCTTCACCCGCAAGGCGGACGCCGACCACGACGGCATCCCCGACTCGTCGGATCCCAATCCGAACGATCCGGATCCGCTCCCGGGATGAGGTGAGTCAGGCCGGCCTGCAACCGCTGGCGGACAGCTGGCCGTCCGAGCCGGCAGCCAGGCCGGTGCAGATCGACACCGTCACGCCACCCGGCGGCAGGGCTCCGGTGGCGTCGACCGTGCGGCGCACCTGGTTCACCCCGATGACCTCGTAGGTGGTGATCTCGATGTGGCCGCCCTCGCCGTCGGTCTGGGCCCGCTCCCGGTAGGTGGCCGGGGTGCCCGCCGCGAAGGCGGACAGGATGCACTGCTGGAGGGTCGGCGAGGGCAGCACGGTGGTGGGCCAGCCCGAGGCCAGGTAGGCCGTCCCGCAGTCGATGGGGGTGCCCGGCGGGCTGGTCGACGACGTGGGGGGCACGGTGGGCGCCACGGTGGGGCCGGTGTTCACGGGCACGGTGGTGGTGGTCGCCGTGGTCTCCGACCGGGCGGTAGCGGTGGTCGACGAACGGGGCACCAGCGTGGTGAGCCTCGGGCTGGCCGTCTGCAACGACGTCGAGCTGCGGTGGGCGTGGGTCAGTGCCACCACGATCAGGATCAGCACGGCGGCCACCGCCGTCAGCTCGCCGGCGCGCACCAGCCACCGGGCCCGGCGGTCGCGCTGGGCACCGGCCGCCTCGACCCCCGCCCACCCCGCGTCCGTCGCGGGGGTCGACCCCGGCGGGCCCGACCCGGCCGCCGGAGCGGGCGGAGCCGTCGAGGTGGCCGAGGGATCGCCCAACTCCTGGCGCAGGCGGTCGCGCAGCTGGGCTTCGGGGTTCATGGCTGGTCCTCCTGATCGGGGTGGGCGGGCGCGTCGGCGGCGGGGAGATCGGCGCGCAGCCGCTCGAGGGCGCGGGAGGCATGCGTCTTGACCGATCCGGTGGAGATGCCCAGCGCGGCGGCCGTCTCCTCCACGCCCAGGTCGAGCCAGTAGCGCAGGAACACCACCTCGCGCTGGCGTCGGGGCAGGCGGGCCACGGCCTCGGCCAGCGCCGCACCACCGGCGTCCTCGTTGGGCCCCGGCGTGGAGTCGACCGGGCGGTGGGGGGATCGGCGGGCGGCGCGACGCGCCGCCTTGGCCGCGTGGCTGCGGGTCAGGTTCAGCACCACCCGCACCAGGTAGAAGAACAGCTCGTCGGGCTGGTCGGGCGCGCCGCGAGCCCGCAGGGTGCGGATGAACGCCTCCTGCACCAGGTCGTCGGCCACCCCCCGGTCGCGGACCAGGCCGGTGGCCATGCGCTGGAGCACGGCCACCTTGTCGCGGTACACCCCGGCCAGCACCCGGTGGTCGTCGACCGCCTCGTCATCGGTCCGCCGGTCCGCCGGCACAGGAGCCACGAGGTCCATGTTGCTCACACCCCCCAAACCCCGCGTGGATCGTGCTGGGTTGACGCGAGAAGAAGATCTCCTCAGGAGTAGAGGGCCGACAGCTCGGCGCCGATGCGGGCCAACTGCTCGCGCACCTCAGGAGGGTCGACCACCTCGGCCCGGTGGCCGAGGCCGGCCAGCTCCACGGCCAGGGAGAACGGGCTGTGGCCCCGCAGCTCGAGCTCGACCCGCCCGTCGGCTCGCGCCGGGCCGATGCGCAGGCGGCTCCCGAAGACGAAGCGCACCAGGTCGATGTGCTCGGGTGCGGCGGCCACCGACGCCCGCGCCGGCAGGCGGCGCTGCTCGACCTCGTCGGTGACCGCCTGCCACTCGGCGTGGATGTCGAAGTCGTCGGGCCGATCGAAGGTGGTGCCGGTGGGTTCGGCCTCGATCATCCGGTCCACCCGGAAGGTGCGCCGCCCCGCCTCGGTGTCGGCCAGCAGGTACCAGTTGCCCTGCTTGGAGGCCAGGCCCAGGGGCTGCACCTGGCGGGTGCTGGTCTGGCGTTGTCGGTCCAGGTAGGTGAGGCGCAGCGTGGCCGACTCGATCACCGCCCGCTGCACCGCCTCGAGGTGGGTGAACCGGCCCGCCCGGGCCGGATCGGTCCCGGCCCCGGGCCAGCCCCGGTTGCCCTCCCAGGCCTCGGCGTCGACCACCACCGAGCTCGACGCCACCTCCGCCCGGTCACGGAAGGGCTCGGGCAGGGCCCGGATCAGCTTGCGCAGCGCCGCGGCCACCTGCGGGGTGGCCGACGCCGGGCCGGCCACCAGGAACAGGGCCCGCACCTCGTCGGCGTTGAGGCCGCTGAGGTCGGTGGTGGCGCCCCCGAGCAGCTGCCAGCCGCCGTTGCGGCCCTGGCGTGAGTAGATGGGCAGCCCAGCCAGGCCCAGGGCCTCGAGGTCGCGCCGGGCGGTGCGCTCGGAGACCTCCAGCTCGGCCGCCACCTCGGCCGCGGTCACCCGACCCTTGCGCTGCAGCAGCAACAGGACGGCCACCAGGCGATCAGCGCGCACCTCGACAGGATGTCATGGAAACAGGACAATCGGTGACCGGTTTCGGGGCGCAGGATGGTCCCATGGAGACCAACACCGACACCGACACCGCAACGTCCCAGCCCGCCACCCTCGACGACCCCCGGCCGCTGTTCGCCCGCGCCGTGCGGACGGCCACCGCCACCATCAGCTGGGTCACGCCCGACCAGCTCGGCCTGCCCACGCCGTGCCGCGCCTTCGACGTGGCCGCCCTGCTCGACCACCTGGTCCTGGTGGCGCCCCGCATCGCCTCGCTGGGCCGGGGCACCCCCGACTACACGGCCGTCGACGGGGGCACGGCCGGCTGGGGGGTCAGCGACATCGCCGCCGCCTGGAACCACGACATCACCGACGCCGTGGCGGCGTGGGACGATCCCGAGTCGCTCACCCGCACGCTCACCCTCCCCTGGGCCACCATGCCGGGCGACGGCGTGCTGCGCATGTACCTGAGCGAACTGCTCGTCCACACGTGGGACCTGGCCCGGGCCACCGACCAGCTCCCGATCTGGGACGATGACGCCGTGGCCGCCGCCCTCACCTTCATGGAGATGGCGCTGCCCGCCGACACCCGCGGCGACGCCGAGGACGCTGAGGTCCCCTTCGCCCCGGTGGTGCCCACCGCGGCGGACGCCGCGCCCATCGATCGGCTGGTGGCGTGGTGCGGTCGCAACCCCGACTGGGCCTGACCCGACTCGCGCCGCACAGCTCCAAGCCGGCTGGTCGGCCGGCGCAGCTCGTGGGATCGGCCCCCGGGTGGTCAGGGCACCGGCACGGCTCGGGCGTAGACCAGGGTGGTGACGCGATCGCTCGACAGGTCGACCAGCTCGACCTCGATGGGAGCGTCGGCGCGCTCGCCCAGCGGGCGACAGCGGGTGCGCACCGGTCCGGCGCCGGTCCGGTCCAGGTAGCGCAGGTCGAGGTCGCACACCAGGGCCGGCCCTCCCAGCCGGGTGGCCACCAGCTCCTCGGTGGCGGCCTCGGCCACCAGCGCCACCATCGCGCCCTGCAGGGTGCCCGCCGGGTTGCGCAGCTCGGGTGTGAGCTCGACCTGCACCACCCCGGCGGCGGCGTCGACCACCTCGATGCCCGCCTCCTCCCGCAGCGGCCGGGTCAGCGGCGGTTGGCCGCGGAAGAGGTGGACGGCCTGGTCGAGGGTGAGCATCGGCTTGGGGCCCTCGCTCGGCTTGCGGGCCACGGTGGCGAAGCCGATGGCGCCGCGGGCCAGGGGCTCGCTTCGATCGCTGCGCACGTCGACCACGCAGGTGGCTGACCGCCGACCCTGGCGCACGATGGTGTTGAAGGCGTCCGCCCGGCTGGGCGCGGCCACCGGGCGCATGCGCACCGACAGGTCGGTGGTGAGGGTCCACACGTCGGGATCGCGGTCGAGGGGGATGCCGGCGGCGGCGTCGATGAGGAAGGCCAGCACGCTGGCCCGCACCACACCGTGGTGGAGCACCTCGGGGCGGGGCGTGAGCTCGAGCACCAGCGCCTCGCCCTCGAGGCGGGCCGAGGTGCCGAGCCGGCCGGGCACCGAGGTCGCGGGGGTGGGCAGGTCGGTCATCGGCTGATCGTCACGGACCCCACCCTCCAACCGCAAATCTGTGCACCTGTCGCGGTACAGCCGCAGGAGGTGCACAGATTTCAGGGGCGCCGATCTCGATCGGGTCGACCGAACGGTCGACCCCTCGGGCCGCTCAGAGCATCCGCAGGGCCACGATGGCGACGAGCACCACCAGGGCGAACAGCACCAGCCCGGTGTAGCCCCGAGCCAGCACCGGTGGCCCTGGGTCCAGGGGCGCGCGTCGACGGGACGGGTCTCCGGTGGCCGGCAGCAACGCGCCGGCGCGCTGCAGCGCCCGACCGTTGGCCCACAGCGCGAACGGCGTGCGCAGCACGGCCAGGATCCCTCACCAGCCCGAGTTGAGGGTGACGTGCTGGGCATCGCGACCGATCCCCAAGGCGCAGTCCCGGCAGAACTCCCCCGCGAAGACCGACACCCGGTACGCCACCACCCGACCACGCACCGCCCGGAAGGTGAGGGCCTGGGCCGGCAGCCGGCCGCACACCGAGCACGGGCCCGCGTCGGCGAACGACCTCCGGCCGGCGGTGTCAGGGGGCTCGACGAGGCCGGCGCGCTGATCGGGCTCGATCTCGGCCCACAGCTCATGGCACATCACCCACAGGCTCTGGCCCACGAGGTCGCGGAGCAACGGCGTGGCCCGGAACTCGGGGGCGGTCCCGGTCCAGCTCGCCTGCGCTCGTCGGGCCGCGGCATAGGCGCGCTGACGGGCTGCGACCGGGCTGGGCGCAACCTCGTCGTCGTCGAGACTTCGTCGAGCGGTGCGGTACACGGCCGCACTGGCCTGGGTGACCGCGTCGTCGGCCAGGTCTGCCTCCTCCAGCCGTGACGCCACCGCCGACAGGCTGGCGCGCGCCAGCCACGTGCTGGGACGGCGCTCGCCCGGGGGTG
Source organism: uncultured Microthrixaceae bacterium (assembly GCA_963785815.1). Lineage (GTDB taxonomy): Bacteria > Actinomycetota > Acidimicrobiia > Acidimicrobiales > Acidimicrobilacustridaceae > UBA4742. The sequence goes on along the minus strand of CAWAWN010000003.1, from coordinate 243,350 downwards.
GACCCGCCGCCGGGGCTGGTCGGGACCGGGCCGACGGTCCGGGCCCTGAGCGGAGCCCCCGGTCGTACACCGCCCGTCGGCCGGGATCCGACAGGCACACCCAGGCCTCGCGGATGGCCCGGAACCGGGCCGCGGCCTCTCGGCGCTCGTCCGCCGAGGCGTTGACCTGGACATCCGGGTGCCATCGCTTGGCCTGCACCAGGTAGGCGGACCGGAGCGCGGCCGCGTCGGCGTCGGGCGTCACCGCCAGGCGGGCGTAGTGGTCGCCCGGTTCATCGTCGATGTCAGGCTCACTCATGGGGTGCACGTGGGGGGATCGGGTGATCCTGGACCGGAAGGTACTTAGCATGGCTCAACAATGACGTCGAGGTTCAGCCCGAGCGTGGCCGCCCGCCGGTCGTTCCTGTCGCTGCGCAACCGGAACTACCGGCTCTTCTTCATCGGCCAGCTCGTGTCGAACACGGGCAACTGGCTGACGATGGTCGCCCTGACCCTGCTCGTGCTGAGCGAGACCGACAGCGGCCTGGCCGTGGGGCTGCTCACCGCCTGCCAGTTCGGGCCCATCCTGGTCCTGTCCCCATTCGCCGGGCTGATCGCCGATCGGGTGGACAAGAAGCGCCTGCTCACCGTCACCCAGGTGCTGGAGATGGTGCAGTCCTTCGTGCTGGCCGCCCTCGCCTTCGGGCCCCACCCGTCGCTGGGCGCGCTCTACGTCGTGGCCGCCGCCGGCGGCGTGCTGCTGGCCTTCGACAACCCGGTCCGGCGCAGCTTCGTGACCGAGATGGTGGCGGCCGAGGACGTGCCCAACGCCGTCACGCTGTACTCGGCCCTGGTGGCCACCTCACGGATCTTCGGCCCGGCGCTGGCCGGCGCGCTGGTGGTGACCGTCGGCTACGGCTGGGCGTTCGCCATCGACGGCCTGTCCTACCTCACCGTCCTGGTGGCCATCGCCATGATGCGCCGGCCCGAGCTGCGCCCGGCCCCACCCACCCCGCGGGCCAAGCACCAGGTGCGCGACGGCCTGCGCTACGTGCGCCGCGTGCCCGAGCTGCGCATCTCGTTCGTGATGTTGGCCATCGTCGGCGTGCTCTCCTACAACTTCAGCGTCACCTTCCCCCTGCTGGTGACCCGGGCGCTGCACGGCAGCGACACCACCTACACCTTCGTCTACTCGGCCTTCAGCGTGGGCTCGTTGGCCGGCGCGCTGGTGGTGGCCCACCGCTCCCAGGTGCGGTTCCGCTCCATCGTCAACGGCGCCGCCGCGCTCGGCGTGGCCCTGGTGGCGTTGACCCTGGTCCCCAACGCCTGGGTGGCCCTGCCCGTGGCCGTGCTGCTGGGATTGGCCAGCATCGCCTACATGACCTCGACCACCGCCATCGTGCAGGTGGTGGCGGCCGACAACATGCACGGGCGGGTGCTGGCCCTCCAGACGGTCCTGATGATCGGGACCACGCCGCTGGGCGGACCACTGCTGGGTTGGATCGCCGACGGTTGGGGGGCGCGGGTGCCCGTGGCCATCGGTGCGGCCGGCGCGCTGGGCGCCGCCGCTTTCGGGGCGGTCGCCGGCCGATCGCTGGGGCCGGGGGTGGCCCAGCGCCGGATGCCGGTCGACGAGTCGGAGATCGAGGCCCTGCCCACCGGCATGGCCTGAGCGCGACGCGCGTCGGTCAGGCCGCGCCCGTCCCGGGTCGCGCCGCAGGGGCCTCGGCCGACGAGCCATCCGGTGGCCGATCCAGGTCGAAGGGGCGGCCGTAGTCGGCCAGCACGGCGGTGATGGTGTCGATCTGGGCCCCGTCGAGCTGACGCTTGTACCCGTTGACCAGATCACCGGCCAGGAACGCCGAGCCGCTCACCGTCCGGCCGCTGGGTCGTTCCACCACAGCCAGCACGTCCGGGTTCCAGGGAGCACCCAGGTGGTCGAGGACCCGGTGCAGTCCGGCCACCGGGTCGGCCGCCAGTTGCTCGTAGTGCAGGATCAGCGTGTCGTCCCACAGCCCCGGTAGGGCCGACGGCTGAGCCGCAACGGCTCCTGGAGGTCGCCGACCTTGTCGGGATCGAACGGTTCGGAGAGCGGCAGCCGGTCCAGGGCCGTGCTCACCATCTCCATCAACACGTGGTATCCGAGCACGGCGAGCCCTGCAGGAACAGCGATCGGCTCAGGTCGACGCGACGGCGGTCACCCCCACCACCGACTCCCCGACACGCCATCCGGCGCGCATCCCAGATGCACGAACTGCCATCGGCCGAATCCCCCAGCCTCCTGGTCAGTCGAGGACGATCCTGAGCGTGTCCTAACGTGAGCAGCGTGGGGCACGAAGGCACGCCGCGATGGTCGACCGGGTCCCCGGGATCGACGAGGTCGTGGCGTCGACCTCGGGTCGCGGCCGCGGCCGCCGTCGTGCTGGTGGCCGTGGTCGTGACCGCTGGGTGCGCGAGCACCGATCGGGCCACCGGCGACTTCGCCCCGACCCACCCCGGCGTGCTCACCGTGGCCACCGCCGAGGTGCCGCTGGCCGGCTTCTGGAACGGCACCGAGTCCCACCCCTCCGGCGGCTTCGAGTTCGAGCTGGCCAAGGACCTGGCCCACCGCTTCGGCCTGGCCCACGTGCACGTGGTCATCGTGCCCTTCACCCAGATCGTGGCCGGCCACCTGGGGGGCGCCGACATGGCCCTGTCCGACATCACCGCCACCCCCGAACGAGGTGAGTTCCTCGACTTCAGCGACCCCTACCTGGCCGCCACCCCGGCCGTGCTCGTGCGCACCGGGCAGTCGGTGCCGGACCTGCACACCGCCCAGGACCTGCGCTGGGCGGTGGGACGGTCGACCACGCTGCAGGAGTTCCTGGAGAACACCATCCGGCCTTCCACCACCATCCGGCTGAGCTCCTCGCAACAGGAGACGGCCTCGGCCGTCGAGGACCACCGGGTGGACGCCGGGCTGCTCGACCTGCCGGTGGCCGCGGCGGTGGCCCGCGACTCGCACGGGCACCTGAGCGTGGCCGGGCAGTTCGAGGCCAACGACGACATCTCGGCCGCCCTGCCCCAGGGCTCGGCCAACCTCGACGCCACCTCGTCGGCCATCCGCGCCCTCATCGCCGACGGCACCATCGCCTCGCTGGCCCAGAAGTGGTTGGGCATCACGCTGAACGGCACCAGCGCTGATCACGTCCCCTTGATCCGGACCCAGAGCTGAGGATCCCGCCGATGGTGCTCGCCCAGATCATCCACGTGGAGGCGCCCACCGGGCCGGCGTTGCCCTTCCTGGTGCTGTTCCTGGTGATCGTGCTCGGCCCCATGATCATCGAGCGCTTCAAGGTGCCCGGCATCATCGGGTTGCTGCTGGGCGGGCTCATCATCGGCCCACACGCCCTCGGGATCGTGGGATCGGGCAACACCACGGTGCCCGACCTGGGCCAGATCGGTCTGCTGTACCTGATGTTCGTGGCCGGCCTCGAGCTGGACCTGCGCCTGGTCCAGGCCAACCGGCGGGCCACCATCATCTACTCGCTGCTCACCTTCAGCCTGCCGATGCTGGCCGGCACCCTGGCCGGTCTGGCCATCGGCTTCAGCACCGCGGCCGCCATCCTGCTCGGCTCCCTGCTGGCCTCCCACACCCTGGTCGTGTACCCGATGATCCGGGACATGGGACGGGGCAACGACCCGGCGGTGGCCACCGGCGTGGGGGCCACCGTGGTGACCGACACCCTCACCCTGATGGTGCTGGCCGCCGTGTCGGGGGTGACGCTGGGCCAGTCCGGCGGCCTGGACATCGCCGCCCAGCTGGTCACCGGGCTGCTGGGCCTGGCCATCGGGTGCTTCGTGGTGCTGCCCCGCCTGGCCCGCGTGTTCCTCGCCCGCTACGGCACGTCGCGCTCGGCCCGCTACGTGTTCGCCCTGGTGGCCATGCTGGCGGCGGCCACCCTGGCCGAGGTGTTCGCCATCGAAGGCATCGTGGGGGCATTCTTCGCCGGGCTCGCCCTCAACCGCCTGGTGCCCAACGAGGGCGATCTCATGGAGCGCATCGAGTTCTTCGGTGGGGCGGTGTTCGTGCCCGTCTTCCTGGTCTCGGTCGGGCTCATCATCAACCCGGCGGTGATGTTCGATCCCGAGACCCTGCGCCTGGCCGGCATCTTCATCGCCGCCTGCTTCGGCGGCAAGGCGCTGGCCGCCCTGGCCACCCGACCGCTGCTCGGCTACCGCTGGCCGGAGGTGGGCATCCTCTTCTCGCTCACCATCCCCCAGGCCGCGGCCACCCTGGCCGCCACCATCGTGGGCTACGACATCGGCCTGTTCGGCACCAAGACCGTCAACGCCGTGCTGGTCCTCATCGCCGTCAGCCTGGTGCTGTCGGCCTCCATCACCCCCATCTTCACCAAGCGCCTGGCCGTGGGCACGCCGCCGGCCGGACGGGTGGGACGCCGGGTCCTGCTGGTCATCGACGGCCACCACCCCCTCCGCCGGGGCGTGGCCGAGCTGGCCGTGCGCCTGGCGGCCAGCGACGACGGGGTGGTCATCCCGGTGGTGTTTGGCACCGAGGCCGACATGCCCGACGAGGCCACCACCTCGCGACCGGTCGAGCTCATGCTGGTCGGCCTGGGCATCGACCGCCCGATCGAGATCTTCATCGACCGGACCGTGGCCGCCGGCATCCGCCACGCGGCGCGCTCGTTCCGGACCACCTCGGTGGTGGCCGACGACGGCGCCGGCGCGCTGCACGACGAGTTGGTCGACGACCGCATCGACCAGCCCATCCTGTTCGTGGGAGCGGTGTCGACGAACCCGGCCAGCCGGGCGTCGGTGTCGGCCTCCGCCGACGACGGGGTGGCCCTGCGGGACGTGGCCAGCCGCCTGGCCCGGGAGTCCGCCGTCGACCCCGACGACGAGACCTGCGATCTGGTGGTGCAGGCCGCGGGCAGCGCGCCGCCCGAGTTGGGCGAGCGCGAGGTCACGCTGGTGCGCGTCCTGTCCGCGGATTCGTGAACGCGAGGGGGTCACCCCTCCGCAGCCAACAGGAGGACGAGATGACCCTCAGGCCTGACTCCAACCCCGCACCTGACGACCAGCGGGCTCCGGACGTGTTGTCGAGCGCCCGGCTCGGCCCGGTGCCGCTGCGCAACCGGGTGATCAAGGCGGCCACGTTCGAAGGGATGGCCCCCGATGGACTGGTCACCGACGAGCTGATCGAGTTCCACCGCCAGGTGGCCGCCGGCGGGGTGGGCATGACGACCGTCGCCTACCTCGCCGTGGCCCCCGAGGGTCGCACCCACCGCCAGTCCATCCACCTGCGCGACCAGGCCGTGGCCGGTCTGACCCGCCTGGCATCGGTGGTCCACGCCGAAGGAGCGGCGGTGGCCGCCCAGGTGGGCCACGCCGGTCCGGTGGCGAACCCGGTCTCGAACCGCCAGTCGGCCCTGGCGCCGTCGCGTTCGTTCAACCTGCTCGGGTACCGCATGAACCGCGTCCTGGACGACGCCGACATCGCCCGCATCATCCGCGACTACGAGCGCGCCGGCCGCCTGTTGGACGATGCCGGGTTCGACAGCATCGAGGTCCACCTGGGCCACAACTACCTGCTGAGCTCGTTCCTCAGCCCGAAGCTGAACCGGCGGCGTGACCGCTGGGGCGGCAGCTTGGCGAACCGCGCCCGGTTCCCCCGACAGGCCGTGGAGGCGGTGCGTCGCGGCGCCGGGTCCCACATGGCGGTGACGGCCAAGCTGAACATGGCCGACGGCGTGAGCGGGGGCTTCTGGCTGGACGAGAGCATCGCGGTGGCCCGGATGCTCGAGGCCGACGGTGCCATCGACGCCCTCGAGCTGACGGGTGGGAGCTCGCTGGCCAACCCGATGTACCTCTTCCGCGGCGAGGCACCCCTGCGGGACTTCGCCGCCACCCTGCCGCCGATCACCCGCCTCGGGTTCGGGCTCGTGGGCAGTCGGTTCCTGCGCTCGTATCCTTTCGAAGAGGCGTTCTTCCGACCCTACGCCCGCCAGTTCCGGGCCGCGCTGGACCTCCCCCTGATCCTGCTGGGCGGCATCAACCGGATCGACACCATGCAGGCGGCCATGGCCGACGGCTTCGAGTTCGTGGCCATGGCCCGGGCGCTGCTGCGCGAGCCCGACCTCGTCAACCGGCTCCGGGACGGCCGGTCCACCGAATCGCTGTGCATCCACTGCAACCGGTGCATGCCGACGATCTACTCCGGCACCCGCTGCGTCCTGGTCGACCAGCTCCCGACCAGGTCTGACACCGTGCGCTCGAGGGGGCGGGGGGAGTAGCCCAGCTCCCGCTCGGCCTTGGAGGTGTCGACGACGGGATCGTCGAGCAGCGCGCCGATCGAGGCCGGGGTGAGCAGGTCGGAGCCGACCCGGCGCCCGATCCGGTTCCCCATCGGCGCCACACGTGCGGCCAGCGACGTCGGGACGGTGAACCTGGGGCCGCGGTGACCGCCGGCCCGGGCCGCCAGGCGGCTCAGCTCGAGAGAGGATCGACGATGACCGCCCAGGAGGTAGTTCTCGCCGGTCCGCCCACGCTCGAGGGCGGCGGTCAGCCCGAGCGCCACATCCCGCACGTCGACCCAGTCGAAGCCGCCGGCCAACACCACCGGGAGCCGACCCCGGGCCGCCAGGAGGAGGAGGCGGTTCACCCGGGACGGCCCGACGTCGACCGGGCCGACGATGCCGGTGGGGTTGACGACCACCGCGTCGAGCCCCTCGTCCACCACCGTGCGCAACGCCGCCTCGCCTGCCGCCTTCGAGCGGTCGTAGACCGGCCGGCCGGGTGCGGTCGAGCGCGGGCAGCTCTCGTCCACCGCGCCTCGCGCCTGGCTGACGTCGAAGGCGTGCACCGACGAGCAGTGCACCAGCCGGCGCACGCCCTGGGCCAGGGCGGCGCGGCCCACCGCTCGCGGGCCGTGCACGTTGATGTCCCACACCGCGGGGTCCTCGGTGAACAGCGAGATGCGGGCGGCCAGGTGGAACACGGCGTCCACCCCCACGAAGGCATCCTCCAGCTGGGGCTGGTCCCGGATGTCATCGAGGGGCCGAAGCTCCAGGCGACCGGCTCCTGCCGCGGGCCCGCGGGCGAACGCCGGCAGCGGACGCCGGGTCACGGCGCGCACCGCCCATCCGCGTTCGAGCAGGAGGGCGATCAGGTTGGACCCGAGGTAGCCCGACGCGCCGGTCACCGCCGCGAGCCCGGGCACAGGGTCGCGGGGCGTCTGGACAGCCGGCTGGTCAGCGGGTCCGTCGGCCGAGGCGGCGGTCATGTGGCCACCCCCACCTGGTCGACCAGGGTGTCGGCCGCGACGCGCACAGCGGTGACGAGCCCGTCGACGTCGTCGACCAGGTCGGCGTCCACGGTGAAGGTGAGGCTCAGGGTGTCGACGTAGGAGACCAGGCCCACGATCAACCCGATGTTGCCGGTGACGCTGATGAAGGGATGCAGCTCGCGGAGGCGGGCGCCCAGCAGGTAGAGCGGCACGGGGCTGCCGGCCATGTTGGTCACGGCCAGGTTGACGAACGGCTGACGGCGGATGAGTCCCGGCCCGACCCGACGCAGCCACCACACCGGCACCAGCTCGCTGAGCGCGAACAGCGCGGCGCCGAGCTCGGCCTGACCCGACGACTTGGCCCGGACGGTGGCCTGGTGGACCCGGCGGAGCTGGCGGGACGGATCGGCCTCGCCGACCGGCAGCTCGGCCACCATGAAGGTGAAGTGGTTGCCGAGCGGGGCCGCCTCGTCGGGCTGGTGGGTGGAGACCGGGACCACCACCCGCCACCCGGGCCGACCACGGGGCGCCGAGCGCGCCGCGTCCCGGGCGCCGAGGTGGGCGGCCAGGCCGGCCGAGACCACCGACAGCACCACGTCGTTGAGGGTCACGCCGAGGTCCTCGGCCACGGCCAGCATCGGGGGGAGCGGCAGGCTGAGCCAGGCGAAGTCACGGCGGGCGCCGACCGGGTGCGTCACGGCCAGCGGCGGCGCCAGGACTGCCGTGGCGGCCAGCCCGCGCGCCATCGAGAGGACCTGGCGGCCCAGCGCCACCGGACGCACGGCACCGGCCACGACCCGTGCCGCCATGGCCGCGTCGTGGCGGCCGCGGGCCAGCGTCGTCTCGATCCACAGCCGGGTCGGCCCGGGACCAGACCCAGGGTCGGGAACGGTCCGGTCCTGGACCGGCGGGCGCAGCTCGGAGGTCGCCCCGGCCCTCGCGGGCGGCTGCGGCTCCAGGTCGAGCAGGGCGCCGGCCACGCCCAGCAGGGCGATGCCGTCACCCAGGAGGTGGCTGGCCTTGAGCACCGCGGCCACCGCCGGCACGGTTCCGTCCGGGCCTGGCGGCGCGTGGACGAACCAGAGCTCCCAGAGCGGCCGGTGATCGTCGAGCGGCTGCTCCAGGAGGCGGGCCACGAAGGCCCGCAACTCCCGCTCACCCCCCGGGGCCGGCAACAGGCTGGCCACCACGTGGCGGGAGATGTCGAAGGCGGGGTCGTCGACCCACACCGGAGGACCCTGGTCGAAGGGCACCCGGCGGAGGACCTGGTGGAACCGGGCGAGGGGCCGGAGCCGCCGTTCGACGTGCGCCCGCAGCCGGGCGAGGTCCACTCCGGTGCCGTCGGCCAACAGCGCGGAGCCGTCGAACACGGCGACCGCGCCGATCTGGAGGGGGGCGTCGGGGTCCTGCGCGCAGAACAGTGCCGCATCCAGCGCGCTCATCCGCTCGTAGACCATGGCCGAGACTCCGATCGGCAGCCCAGGACGGGCCTCGAGCCCATTGTGGGCGCGACGCGAGGGCCGGCTCCATGGTCCAAGGTCCCGCGGACATCGGTTGGACGGGACTCGTTCGTTCAGGTCATGGCCGATGGGACCCGTCCTCCGCCGGCGACACGTCTTGCACAGTTGTGACGTTCGGCTCTGGAGGCCCCGCCGGCCGGGGCGGATCGTTGTCGGTAGCACCGACCTGGACGGGCCGGTCACGAACCGCCGAAGCCCCGGGGAGGAGCGGTGTCGACGATCGAGCAACTCGAACCGACGAAGGACCCCGAGCAGGCCGAGCCCTCGAAGCCGACGCCCGCCTGGCGACGCCATCCGTGGGTGCTGGCCCTGGGCGTGGTGGTCGGCCTGATCGTCGTGGCCTTCGCCGTCCCCTCCATCCGCTACGTCCTGCGGGGCCACCCGGGGGCCAAGTCGGTCAGCTCGGCCGTGCAGCAGTACCGCAAGTCGACCGCCGGCGACGCCCCCGCCCGCTTCGTCGGTCCCCGACCGGGCGTCTACCAGGCGAAGGGATCGGGCACCGAGAAGATCTCCTTCCCGCCGAACTCGCAAACCGACGGCACGGTCATGCCGATCACGGTGACGGCGCTGGGCAAGGGATGCTGGCGTTGGCGCATCGACTACAACACCGCTCACTGGCACGAGTACGACTTCTGTCCGGGCCAGGGCACGCTGTTGCTGGAGGCCCAGCGCAACTTCCAACGCTGGGACTTCGGTGCGCTGACCGTCACCAACCTGGGGAGCTACACCTGCTCACCGCCGGCACCGGTGGTGGTGACCAACCCGCATCCCGGCCAGTCCTTCGAGCACCACTGCACGGGCACCAACACCGCGTCGGCGGGGGCGAGCGATGTGGCGGGCCCCGTCACCATCGTCGGGACGACCACGCTCACCATCGGCGGCCACCGGGTGCCGGCGCTGCACCAGACCCGCCTCGAGCACCTGACCGGCTCCCAGCAGGGCACCGTCACCGAGCAGTGGTGGTTCGACGCCGATACCGGGCTGCCGCTGCGGGCCGAGCGCCAGTACACGGTCTCGTCGTCATCGACCATCGGTCCGGTGCACTACACCGAGACCGGGTCCTGGCAGCTCACCTCCCTGGAGCCCGCCGCCTGACTCGTCGAGCCAGGCCGAACCCGCCCGATCGGGCGTGCCGTCAGTGCTTGGCGGACAGGGTGGTCAGGTCCCACTCCCCCTGCTCGTCGTAGGTCACGGCCACCCCAGCGGGGCCGGCGGTCCGGGACGTGAGCGACCAGACGTGGCGCACGGGCAGGAAGCTGCCGACGCTGAACCAGTACTCGTCCGCGCTGGTGCCCGTCTGGGCCCCGGAGGTGGCCCGCGTCCAGCGGACGTGGTACGTCGAGACCGCCCGTCCCCCCACCGACACGGTGGTGACCCCGAGCGAGGTGGCGGTGCCGGCCTGGTGGCTGGCTCCGGAGCCCTGCCCCGAGGAGCAGCTCTGCGGCCAGGTGTCGCCCCGGTGCGCGCCGAGTCGCACCACGACGTCGACCGGTCGGCACTGCGAGGTGACGGCGGAGTCGTAGTGGACGACCCCCAGGTCGAAGCGCTGGTGCACGTCACCACCCAGGTCCTGCAACTCGGACGCCGTCAGGCAGTAGTGCCAGCTCTGCCAGTGGGCCGAGGTGTAGTCGATGCGGAACACCCAGCACCCGGACCCGTCCCGGGTCACCGTCACCGGCATGGTCGGACCCAGGTGGGTGGCGCTGGCCTGGATGCTCAGCTTCTCGGTGCCCGAGCCCGTGGCGGTGTACACGCCAGGGGCCGGGCCGACCACCCGCGTCGATGATCGGTTGGTGGTGGCGGTGCCCCGGTAGGTGCGCAGCGCACCGCTGACCGATGCCGGCGGAGGCTGATGGGTCCGGGTGACCAACCAGCCCGCGACCGCCAGCACCACGACCACTCCGGCCGCGACGGCGCCGGCCACGACCATCCCGCGGTGATGCCGGATGCGAGGCATGGATCAGGAGTCCCTCGTCGTGGCCACCACCCGTGTCGCCACCTCCTCGGGATCGTCCACCACGGCCAACAGGTCCAGCGTGCCACGGCCGACCTTGCCGGAGCCCACGAGCTCGCGGCGCTCCCACTCCAGCAGACCGGACCAGAACGCGGATCCCACCAGGACCAGCGGGAACTGCCGGATCTTGGCCGTCTGGATCAGCGAGTGGGCCTCGAAGAGCTCGTCGAGGGTGCCGAGCCCGCCGGGCATGACCACGAAGGCCGAGGCGTAGCGCACGAACATGATCTTGCGGATGTAGAAGTGCTTGAACTCGATGGCCAGGTCGACGTGGGCGTTGATCTGCTGCTCGGCCGGGAGCTCGATGCTCAGCCCGACGGAGAGGGCGCCGACGTCGCGGGCCCCGAGGTTGGCGGCCTCCATGATGCCGGGACCGCCACCGGTGATGATGGCGAACCCGCGGCGGCCGATGGCCGCGGCCGTGGCCCGGGCCCGTGCGTACTCGGGGCTGTCCGGACGGGTCCGGGCCGAGCCGAAGATCGACACCGCTGGCCCGATGCCGGCCAACGTGCGGAAGCCCATGGCCAGCTCCGCCTCCATGCGCGCCACCCGCGCCGCGTCGTCGTCGCGGAGGGAGGCCAGGGTGTGGTCGGGTCCGGCCAACAGCTCCTCGTCCAGGGTCACCGGCCGCGGCCCGGGTGGGGCGGCGGCGACCACCGGGGTGGCGGGCGGGGCCGGGGTGGCCGCTGGGGCCGGGACTGGGCGGGGTGCCGGCGGGGGCCCGGGCGCGGTTGGGGCACCGCGATCTGGCGGGCGCCGGTCGACCCGGACCTTCTCACCCAGGCGGGGGACCACGGCGTTCCAGCCCAGGCGGTGCTCGATCGCGTCGCGCAGGTGGGCGGACGACTCCGGTTCGCCGTGGATGACGTAGGTGGCCTCCGGGGCCGACGTGGCGGTGCCCAGCCACCTCAACAGCTCGTCCTGGTCGGCGTGCACCGAGAAGGCCGGAAGGTTCACCACCTCGGCCTGCACCGTGAGGTAGTGACCGAGCAGCTTGAGCTGGCGCACCCCGTCGGCCAGCTGACGACCGCGTGTCTGCTGGGCCTGGAAGCCGACCAGCACCACCGTGGCCCGGTGGTCGGGCAGGTACCGGCGCAGATGGTGCAGGACCCGACCGCCGGTGGCCATGCCCGACGCCGACACGATGATGGCCGGCGCAGTGAGCTGGTCGAGCACCATCGAGTCCTCGACCTCCCGAGTGGCCCGGACGTGGTCCATCCCGAAGGGATCGCCCGTCCCCGCCACCTCGGGTCGGATCTCGGGGTCGCGGTCCTTCACCGCTCTGCTGTAGACGTCGAGCGCGGCCAGGGCCATGGGGCTGTCCACGTAGATGGGCAGGTCCGGGATCACGCCGGCCTCCCGGAGCGCCTTCAGCTGCATGAGGAGGACCTCGGTGCGGTCCACGGCGAAGGCTGGGATGACCACCACGCCCCCGCGCCCGGCCGTGCGTCGGATGGCGTCCGCGAAGATCTCCCGGGCGCCGGCATCGTCGTGCGAACGGTTCCCGTACGTCGACTCGACCAGCACCGCGTCGGTGTCGCCGATCGCGGCAGGCGGCACGAGCAGCGGGTGCCGGGCTCGACCCAGGTCTCCGCTGAACGTGAGCCGTCGCCCGCCGTCGACGGCCACGTCCAGGGCCACGACCGACGAACCCAGGATGTGCCCGGCCGGCTCCAGCGTGATCCGCATCCCGGCGGCGATGTCGGTGGTGGCCCCGAACGCGACCGGACGGAAGCGGGTCAGGCTGTCGCGGGCCTGTGCCTCCGTGTAGAGCGGAAGGGCGGGCGCGTGCTTGGAGAACCCCTTGCGGTTCGCGTAGGCCGCCTCCTCCTCCTGGAGGTGGCCGCTGTCGGGCAGCACCACGCCGGCCAGGGCGGCGCTGTTGGCGCTGGCGAAGATCGGCCCGGAGAAGCCCTGGGCCACCAGGCGGGGGATGGCCCCGGAGTGGTCGATGTGGGCGTGGGTGAGCACCACCGCGTCGATCGACGCCGGGTCCACCGGGAACGGGGCCCAGTTGCGCTCGCGCAACTCCTTCAATCCCTGGTAGAGGCCGCAGTCCACCAGCACCCGGGCCTGGGAGGTCTCGACCAGGAACCGGCTGCCGGTGACGGTCCCGGCGCCGCCGAGGAAGGTGAGCAGCGGGATGTCGGGCCGGCGGTCCGGGGGCTCGGGCATGGCGGCATCGTAGGCGTCGCTCCTCGAACGCCGGCTCTGAGGATCAGGCCGCGAAGGCCCACTGATCTGCGGAGACCCCAAGCGTGGCCCCAGTCGCCCCTGAGAGGCGTGGCGCATCGTGGAGAACGTCCCCGAGGCCCTCGGGGAGCTTTCCCCCCAGACCGGGAGCCTTCCCCGGAGCTCAGGAGCCCTCCATGAACACGTTCCGCAAAGCGACCGCCGGAGCCGCCATCGTCGCAGCCAGCCTGGCCGGAGGCGCCATCGGCGCCAGCCTGCTCGGCACGGCCAACGCCCAGACCGCCACCACGACGCCGGCGGCCAGCTCGTCCACCGCCGCGCCGAGCGGCCAGCCGAGCGGTCAGCCGCCCCAGGCGGACCCGAGCAAGGGCGGTCATCAAGCGAACGGGATCACCGAGTCCCCGCTGACCGGTGACACCGCCACCAAGGTCACCGCCGCGGCCAAGGCTGCCGTCCCCGGCGCCACCGTCGAGCGCGTCGAGACCGACGCCGAGGGCGCCACCTACGAGGCTCACATGGTCAAGTCGGACGGCACCCACGTGACGGTGAAGGTCAACGCCGACTTCTCCGTCAAGACCGTCGAGAACGGCATGTGACCAACCCATCGTCGGGGTGGCCGGTGCGCCGAATCGCGGCCGCCACCCCGACGGTCACGCCTGGCCGAGCGGACCGCCGACCAGGGCCGGCGCCGCGCTCACCAGCTGCCGCCACCCCCTCCGCCGAAGCCGCCGCCCACCGCGCCACCGACGCCACCGGCTCCCGACGAGCGGGGGGCCACGCTGGCCGAGTGGGCGCTGCTGACCAGCATCGGGGCCAAGTAGACGTAGCCCAGCCCGGCGCGGTCGACGGTGCCGATCTGCGCGCCGGCGGCCTCCACCGCCTTCGACCAGTGGTGGACCTCGTCCAGGGCGATGGCCCACGCGGTGTACTGGCGCAGCACGCCGCGCTCGGCCGCGTCCTCGGCCTGGGGTCCCTCCGAGTCGTGCAGGAAGCGGCGGAACGACTCGACCCGCACCCACAACCCTGAGCCCTGCGGCGTGCGCACCATCAACTCGAAGGCGGCGCTGAGGGCGGCCAGGCCGAGCCCGGTGACCAGGCCGGCGGCGGCCACCAGCCCGAGGTGCCCCGACCCGTTCCTCGCCACGACGACCGCCGCGCCGGCCAGGCCCGCCAGACCGACCAGGGTGAGCAGGCCGCCCGCCACCCGGGCGATCCGCTGGCGGCGCCGCCCCCGCGGCTCCCACAGGGAGCTGGTGGCCATCCAGCCGGTCAGGTCGGCGTCCAGGCGCTTCCACATGGCGGCGAACGAGGGGTCGTAGGACCCGAGGACGATGACCGGACGTCCGGCGAAGCCCACGTCGAGCAGGGCGTCGAGGGCGGCGCCGGGCGCGGCGGGCTGGCCCGGGGCCACCACCGGCGCCGGGGCCCGGGCCGCCAGTCGGGTCAGGGCCACCTTGCCGTCCTGCTCATCGAGCTGCAGGTGGCCGGCGATGGCGGCCTCGAGCAGCCAGGCCACCTTGTGCTCGTCGAGCACCTGCTCGGCGCACAGCACGCCCCCCTGCCAGGCGGTGAGGTCGGCAGGTGGGGCGAACTCGATGGCGGCCATCCCGGTCAGCTCGCGCCCGCCGACCCGCCGAGCCGACGTCGAGGCCGCATCGCCTGCGGCCAGCGGAGCACCGGCGAAGGCCACCTCGGTGGCGCCGTCGCCCACCACCTCGTCCCGACCGAGTCGTTCGAGCAGGCCGCGCAGCGCGATGGCGGCCACCAGCACGGCCGAGGCCGCGATGGCGGCGGTCAACAGGGGCGAGGTCCCCTGCGGCGGCCACTGCACGGGTGGGGGGGCGGGCAGGTCGGGCGCGGCGGTCAACGCCGAACCGCGGGCGGCCTCCACGGTCACACCCTGGTGGGGAGCCAGGTGGCCCACGTGCACGACCAGCCGACCCGGCACGGGCTGGGTGACGGTGCACGGCGTGGTCGACCCCTCCGCCCCCTGGTGGCAGGTGGGATCGACCCAGGTCCACGGTCCGGTCACGTCGAGGTCGGCCTGGTCGATGTCGACGGCCCAACCGGTGCCGACGCCGTTCCAGTCGAGGTTGCCGTTCACGTCGATGACCGTGGGCAGCGGGTAGCTCACCAGGTAGGCGTGATCGCCGCTGACCGTGCGGCCGGGGTCGCCGACGCGGATGTGGGCCTCGGGCAGGGCGATCTCGTCGGACGTGACCAGCACCGGCGCCGGTCGGCCGTTGTCGGTTGCGGTGACGCCGGGCGCGTCGGCAGCCAGCCCGGGGACGTCGCGGTAGATGCCGTGGTGGCCGATGCCGCTGAAGCGGTAGGCGATGGCCTCGTCGACCTGAGCCGACCCGTTGGCCGCCACCGCCACCTGGGCGGTGAGTCGCACCACGTGCTCGGGCCTGGCGAAGAAGGCCACCGCCCACGTGCCGCCGAACACGGCGACGGCCGACACCGCGACCAGCACCAGCGATCGGCGGCGTCTCGCCCCCGGCTTCACGCGGCTGCCTCGTCCCGGCGAGCCCCCCGGGCGTCGGTGGCCATGACGACGAATGCTACCGGCGACCGATCGGCGGCTCGCCCGCCAGCCGACCGCCGGCGCGGATCAGCTCGCCTTCAGCCGCTCCCGGAGCGACACGAAAATGACGCTGGGGGACGCGACCGACCCGCGATCGTGCTTAGCTGGCGCCACGTCGTCCAGCGGGGAAGGACGGCTCGGTGGGTCGTCCTTCTGGGCGCCCAAGGGGGAGGAGACCCGATGACGCGCAACGTGTGGATTCGCCGTGCAGGGGTGGCGATCGTGATGGTGGTCGCACTGGCGGCCTGCAGCAGTTCGAAGTCGACCACCGCCACGGGCAACACCACCGGTGGGACGGCCGGAGGTGGCGCCGCGGCCCAGCTGGCCAAGGCCGAGGCGGCCACCCAGCTGGCCTTCAAGGGGACCAACCGCAACGTCGACCCCAAGTCGCGACCTGCGGTCAAGAGCAAGCACGTCGTGGTGATCTCGGCCGGCCAGGCGGCCAGCTCCAGCTCGGTGCCCTCCAACGGCGCCGTCGCCGCGGCCAAGGCCATCGGCTGGCAGGTGGACCTGTACGACGCCAAGTTGGACCCGGCGAACTACGCCCCGCTGGTGCGCCAGGCCATCGCCGCCCACGCCGACGGCATCGTGCTCGACGCCATCGACTGCGACACGGTGAAGCAGCCGCTGACCGAAGCCAAGGCAGCTCACATCGCGGTGGTCAGCATCTACGGCTTCGACTGCAACGACCCCAAGGCCGGCAACGAGCCCACGGGGCTGTACACGGCCAACATCAACTTCGGGCCCAAGGCCACCAACCCGGACAAGTTCTCGGAGTCCTACGGCGCCGACCAGGCCAACTACATCATCGCCAAGTCGCAGAACAAGGCCAAGATCATCGCCATCCAGGACCCCGAGTTCACCGTCCTGTACTGGACCCTCAAGGGCTTCACCGACACCATCTCGGCGTCCCAGGGCTCGCAGGTGGTGGACACGGTCAACGTGACCACCCAGGACCTGACCGACGGCCAGATCGTCCAGAAGATCGAGGCGGCCATCACCCAGCACCCCGAGGCCACCTGGATCAAGAGCCCGTACACCTACGTGACCACCCTGGGCGTGGCCCCGGCTCTGGCCTCCAACACCAACCACATCGACGTGATGGGTGGCGAGGGCTTCTCCGATGAGCTCGACCTGATCCGCTCGGGCAAGGTCACCGCCGTCAACGTGATCTCGTCGGAGTGGGTGGGCTGGGCGTCGATCGACACCATGAACAGCGTCTTCCTCAGCCAGAAGCCGGTGGACAGCGGTATCGGCTGGACCATGGTGGACGCCGACCACGGCCTGCCGCCCTCGGGGAACTTCGTCCCACCCGTCGACTTCAAGGCCGAGTACCAGAAGGCGTGGGGCGTCAGCTCATGAGCGACGGGGGCAACCCCCCGGCCCTGCGCATCGACCACCTGTCCAAGACCTTCCCCGGCACCCGGGCGCTCGTCGACGTGTCCTTCGACGTGTGGCCGGGCCAGATCCACGCCCTGCTGGGCGGGAACGGATCGGGCAAGTCCACGCTGATCAAGATCCTGGCCGGCGTGTACCGGGGCGACTCGGGGGGCTCGATCGAGGTCAACGGCGTCCGCAGCGCCAGCGACCAGACCACCCCCGCGTCGGCCAAGGCCCAGGGGCTGCACTTCGTGCACCAGAACGCGGCCGTGTTCCCGGCGCTGTCGGTGGCCGACAACATCGCCATCGGCAGCGGGTTCTCGACCACCTGGGCGGGCTCGATCCGCCGGCGCGCCCTGCGTCGGCGGACCCAGGCGCTGCTCGACCGCTATGACATCGAGGTCGAACCGGACACGCTGGTGCAAGCGCTGCGTCCGGCCGAGCGAGCCATGGTGGCCATCGTCCGAGCGGTGCAGGACCAGGAGGGCGAGCACTCCGGCGTCTTGGTGCTCGACGAGCCAACCGCCTCGCTCCCCCGGGCCGAGGTGACCCGGCTGATGGGCGCCCTCAACCGCTTCGCCCAGAACGGCCAGACCATCCTGCTCGTGAGCCACCGGCTGAACGAGGTCATCGACATCGCCGATCGGGCCACGGTGCTGCGCGACGGCCGGTTCGCCGGCACCTTGGAGGGCGACGAGATCACCGAAGACCGCCTGATCGAGCTGATCGCCGGGCGTGCGCTCGACCGGGTCTACCCCGAGATGCCGCCGGTCACCACCGAGGAGCTGGCCTTGGAGGTGAAGGGCCTGTCGGGGGGACCGCTGCGGGGCATCGACCTCCAGTTGCGCAAGGGCGAGGTCCTGGGCATCGCCGGGCTGTTGGGCTCGGGTCGCTCGGAGCTGCTCAAGATGGTGTTCGGCGCCTACCCGGTTCGAGCCGGCACCATCGAGGTCGACGGACACGCGACGCACTTCCGCCACATCGGCGACGCCATGGCCGAGGGCATCGCCTACGTGCCCGAGGACCGGGGGGGCGAAGGCGCCTTCATCGACCTCACGTTGTCGGAGAACCTGGTGGCGGCCACGGTGGACCGCTACTGGAGAGGTCTGCGGCTGCGCCGGCGACAGGCCGACGCCGATGTCCGCAACGCCATCGGCGACTTCATGATCCGCGCTTCTTCGGAGCGACAGGTGATGGGCACGCTGTCGGGCGGCAACCAGCAGAAGGTCATCCTGGCTCGCTGGCTGGAGCGCCGCCCCAAGGTGCTGCTCCTGGACGAGCCCACCCAGGGGGTGGACGTGAACGCCCGGGCCGAGATCTACGCCCTCGTGTCCAAAGCAGTGGACCAGGGCTGCTCGGTGCTGCTGGTGACCAGCGACTTCGAGGAGTTGGCCCGGGTGTCGGACCGAGTGCTGGTCATCACCGGCGGTGTGGTCTCGGCCGAGCTGCGACCCCCCATCGAACCCATCCGGCTCACCGAGCTGGCCTTGCGCACCCAGGAGGTGGCCTCATGAGCCTCGAACCGGAAGCTCTCGCGGGTGCCGAGGGGCCCGAGACCCGCCCGGCGGCCGACGGGGCGCCCCCCTCCCCGGCACCCGGAGGCGCCTCCACCGACGGCGCCGCATCGAGCGGCTCCCAGACGACCTCGGACAGCACCGGGCGGGTGCTGTGGTTCATCGAGCGCTTTGCGCTCGTCATCCTGTTCGTGGCCACCATGATCTTCTTCACGGTCTGGTCGAAGACCTCTGGCAAGTTCCTCACCGCCCCCAACATCCGCAACGTGCTCAGCAGCCAGGCGGTCATCGGCATCCTGGCCATGGCCATCCTGGTCCCGTTGACGTGTGGCGAGTTCGACTTCTCGGTGGGCTCCATCGCCGGTCTGACCCAGGTGCTGTGCGCCGGGTTCATGTCCCGGCTGGGTTGGCCGGTGGGCCTGGCCATCCTGGTCCCGGTGGCCATCGGCGCCTTCGTCGGTCTGAGCAACGGCAACACCATCGCCCGCATCGGGGTGAACTCGCTCATCGTCACCCTGGGCGTGGCCAGCGTGCTGGCCGGCATCGTCGAGTGGTACACCAGCGGCCAGTCGATCATCACCAACATCTCGCCCACGCTCATCAAGCTCGGGTCGAGCAACTGGATCGGCATCCCCCGCCCCGTGTACTACCTGGCCGGGGTGGCGCTGCTCATCTACTACCTGCTCGAGCACACCCCGTTCGGGCGCTACCTCCAGAGCATCGGCTCGAACGCTGACGCCGCCCGGCTGGTCGGCCTGCGCGTCGACATGCTGGTGCTGCTGGCCTTCGTCATCTCGGGCACGGTGGCCGGGTTCGCCGGCGTGCTGTGGGTGGGCAGCACGGGTGTCGGCAGCCCGCAGCTCGGCAACGTGACCCAGACCCTCCAGGCCCTGGCCGCCGTCTACCTCGGCTCGACGGCCATCAAGCCGGGCCGGTTCAACGTGGTGGGCACCCTGGTGGCCATCTTCTTCCTGGCCTTCACGGTGAACGGGCTGTCGTTGGCCGGGGTGCAGAGCTGGATCCAAGACGTCTTCAACGGCGCCGCCCTGTTCGTGGCAGTGCTGATCTCCACCATCCTCGGTCGCAGGCGGGCCGGGGTCACCTGAGGAGCACGAAACCATGGCGCGAAGCAGCGTGGCCGAGCAGCTGGCCACCGTCGACCTGTTCTCGACCTGCACCGATCGCGAGCTGGCGGTGATCGCCCAGGTCACCCAACCCCTGTCGGTCGATGCCGGCAAGCACGTGGTCGAGCAGGGCCAGCCGGGCAGCGAGCTCTACCTCATCGTCGCCGGTGAGGCGGATGTCGTGCGCGACGACCGACCGGTGGCCCGCCTGGGGCCGGGGCAGTACTTCGGCGAGCTGGCCGTCCTCGACAACGCGCCGCGGGGCGCCACCGTCACCGCCGTGACCCCGCTGGACCTGTTCGTGCTCGGCCAGCGCGAGGTGGCGGCGGTGCTCGACGAGTGGCCCGGCGTGGCACGGCGCATGCTCACCTCGTTGGCGGCACGTCTGCGAGAGGCCGAACAGGACACCACCACCCACTGAAGGCGAAGGCCGCCAGGCCGGAGCCGCTGGACCGATGAAACCCAGATGCCGAAGGCGCCCGCAGGGAGGCTCGCCGACCGAAGGGCCAAGCCAGAAGGCGAAGGCCGCCAGGCCGGAGCCGCTGGACCGATGAAACCCAGATGCCGAAGGCGCCCGCAGGGAGGCTCGCCGACCGAAGGGCCAAGGAGGTCACGTGGAGCTGCCCGTCGAGGTGTCGCCGGAAGAGGTCGGGTTCGACCCGGAGCGGCTCGATCGCATCGGGCGCCACTTCGGGGCCTACGTCGACGACGGCCGGCTGGCCGGATGGCTGGCCGTGGTCACCCGCCACGGGCAGGTGGCCTACGTGCGCGCCCACGGTGATCGGGATCGCGAGGCCGGGCTCCCCGTCGAGCGCGACACCTTGTGGCGCATCTACTCGATGACCAAGCCGATCACCTCGGTGGCGGCCATGATGCTCTACGAGCAGGGGGCCTTCGAGCTGAAGGACCCGCTGCACCGGTACATCGAGTCGTTCCGCCACCAGCGTGTGTACCGCAGCGGTTCGGCCCAGTCGCCGGTGACGGTGCCCGCCACCGAGCCCGTGCGCGTCTGGCACCTGCTGACCCACACGTCGGGGCTCACCTACGGGTTCCACCACGCCCATCCGGTCGACGCCATGTACCGGGCCGCCGGGTTCGAGTGGGGCAGCCCGCCGGAGCTGGACCTGGCCGGCGCCGTCGACGTGTGGGCCTCCATGCCCCTGCTGTTCGAACCCGGCACGGAGTGGAACTACTCGGTCTCATCCGACGTGCTGGGACGGTTGGTCGAAGTGATCTCGGGCCAGCCGCTCGACCAGTTCCTGTCCGAGCACATCTTCGGGCCGCTGGGCATGACCGACACCGGCTTCTCGGTGCCCGGATCGGACCAGGACCGGCTGGCCGCGCTCTACGGGGCCGGTCCGAACCGCTCCGCCGTGCGCCTCGATGCCTTCGGGGCGGGTGTCCTGGGGCCTCCCCGGATGCTGTCAGGGGGCGGCGGCCTGGTCTCGAGCGCGGCCGACTACCACCGGTTCACCCAGATGCTGCGCAACCGTGGCGAGCTGGACGGGGTGCGCCTGCTCGGCCCGCGCACCGTCGACTTCATGGCCCGCAACCACCTGCCCGGCGGCGCCGACCTCGAGGCGGTGGGCCGCCCGCTGTTCGCCGAGACCACCTTCGACGGGGTGGGGTTCGGCCTGGGCTTCTCCGTGGTGCTCGACCCGGCCGCCAACAAGGTGCCGTCGAGTCCGGGCGAGTACGCCTGGGGCGGCGCGGCCAGCACCGCCTTCTGGGTGGACCCGGCCGAGGACCTGACCGCCATGTTCTTCACCCAGCTGCTGCCCTCGAGCACCCATCCCATCCGCAGCCAGCTCAAGCAGCTCGTCTACCAGAGCCTGGTGGACTAGGCCTCCAGCCCGGACCGGCGGCTCCAGGCTGGAGGCCTGCGCCTTCCGAGGGCTCCAGCTGGTGGTGCACCGAGGCGCTGGACGGGCTGTGGTAGGCAGTGGCGTGCCGTCGGCGTCCGTCGAGTCCGAAGCCGACCGCATCGACCGGGTGCTGGGGCCGATCGACGCGGCAGGTGGCGGCTGGATCAGCCGGCACCGCTATCTCGCGCTCTCGGCCGTCACCGTGGTCGGCGTGGCCATCCAGACAGCCAACGGCCAGTGGTCGACCGACATGTGGCAGCACGTGGCCGTGGTGCGCGAGCTCATCGCCCGCCCCTTCGACCCCACCCACCCGTTGGTGCGGGCCGCCACCACCCATCCCAACTACTCGCCATACACCGTCGGCCTGGGGCTGTTCGGGCACGTGACCGGGCTGGGTGCCGTCACCGTGCTCTCGCTGGCCGCGGTGCCCAACGTCGTCCTGCTCTGCGCCGCGCTGTGGGTGTTCACCGTCGAGATCACCGACAACCGTCGGGCCCCGTTCTGGGCGCTGCTGTTCATGTTGCTGCTGTGGGGCTTCGAGCCGTTGCGCTCCAGCGGCTTGTTCGGGCTGAACTCGATCGGCTTCGGGGCGCCCTACCCGTCGACCTTCGCCGCCCCGATCGCTCTGGGAACGCTGACCGCGGCCCTGCGGGCCTGCCGCGATCCCCGCGCCCGGTGGTTCGTCGGCGTCGCCGCCGGCCTGGCCCTGACCATGGTGGTGCACCCGATCACCGGCAGCTGGCTGGCCGCCGGCCTGGTGGCGGTGGCCGTGGCCCGGGCCCGCGGTCGGCGGGTCTGGACCGGGCTGGCCCTGGCCGGGCTGGTGGCCGTGGCCCTGAGCCTGATCTGGCCCTACTACTCCGTGCTCGAGCTGTTCGCCGACGGCGGCTCCTACGACACGTCCAACGCCGGGATCTACTCGCTGATCCTGGTGCGCATCTTCCCGCTGCTCATCGGCCTGGCGTTCCTGTGGCGCCGGTGGCGCCGCGACCACCTCGATCCCCTCGGCCTGCTGCTGGTGGTCGGGGTGGTGATCTACCTCGGCGGCTGGGTGACCGATCACCAGACCTATGGCCGGGCCATCGCCCTGGTGGTGCTCGTCCTGGCCGTGGGGGCGGCCGACGGGGTGGGTCGGCTGTCGGTCGGGTTCCGCTGGCAGGACGCCACTGGGCGGATGCGCGCCGGGGCGGTGGGCCTGGCCGCCCTGCTGGTGCTGGGCGTGGCCACCACCTCGCCCGGGTGGGTGCGCATGGTCCCGGCACCGCTGCTGCCGTCGTCGGTGCGCGACTCGGCCTCGTTCGCCCGCAAGGACGACGCCTATCGCTTCCTGGCCCACCAGGTCAGCGGGCGACAGGTGGTGGTGGGGACGACCACCACCGACGACCAGCTCATCCCGGCCATCGCCGGGCGCACGCTGGTGCCCGGCTACCCCCAGGCCTTCCTGGGTGACGTGGCCGCCCGCATGGCCGCCCGCGACCGCTTCCTGGATCCCGCCACCAGCGCCAGCCAGCGTCGTGAGATCGCCGACCGCTACGACGTCCGCTTCGTTCTGCTGCACCCGAGGTCGAGCCGCGACCAGGAGCTGGCCCGCGCCCTCATCGCCGAGGGCGCGACCACGGTCTACGAGCGCCACGACATGCAGCTGCTCCGCCTGGCCCCGGTCAGCGGTTGATCGGAGCCGGCTGCGCCGGGGGCATCTCCGCACCCCCTGACCTGGTCGGCCCCCACTGGTGCTTCGCCCGGCCCGACCCGCCCGCCGCCGAGGGGTGGTCGGTCAGCGACCGCCGACGTCGGGGACGGTGGCCAGGGCGGCGGCGAAGCGCTCGTCGCTCACCACCTCGTCGGACATCTGCCCGGACAGGTAGGCGTCGTAGGCGGCCAGGTCGAAGTGGCCGTGCCCGCACAGGGCGGTGAGGATGACGGTCTCCTGCCCCGTCTCCTTGGCCAGCTTCGCCTCGCGGATGGCGGCCGCCAGCGCATGGGTGGGCTCGGGGGCGGGCACGATGCCCTCGGTGCGGGCGAAGGTGATGGCCGCCCCGAAGCACTCCATCTGGGGGATGGCCACGGCCTCGAGCAGGCCCAGCTCGTACACGTGGGAGAGCAGCGGCGACATGCCGTGGTAGCGCAGCCCTCCGGCGTGGATGGGGTCGGGCACGAAGTCGTGGCCCAACGTGTGCATCTTCATGAGCGGCGTGAGCCCGGCGGCGTCGCCGAAGTCGTAGGCGTAGACGCCGTGGGTGAGCGATGGGCACGACGCCGGCTCGACGGCGCGGATGGTCGGGTCCATGGTGCCGGCCAACTTCTCGCGCAGGAACGGGAAGGAGAGCCCACCGAAGTTCGAGCCGCCCCCGGTGCAGCCCACGATCACGTCGGGGGCGGTCTCGCCGGCCTTGCGCAGCTGGAGCAGCGCTTCCTCGCCGATGATCGTCTGGTGCATGAGCACGTGGTTGAGCACGCTGCCCAGCGAGTAGCGGATGGACGGGTCCTGGGCCGCCACCTCGACCGCCTCGGAGATGGCGATGCCCAGCGAACCGGGGTGGTTCGGATCCTCGGCCAGGAAGCGGCGGCCGCTCTCGGTCAGCGGGGACGGCGACCGGTGCACCACCCCGCCGAAGACCTCCATCATCATGCGCCGGTACGGCTTCTGGTCGTAGCTGGCACCGACCTGCCAGATCTCGCACTCGAGGTCGAACAGCGCGCAGGCCAGGGCCAGGGCCGTGCCCCACTGCCCGGCCCCGGTCTCGGTGGTCAGCTTGGCCACCCCGTCCTTGGCGTTGTAATAGGCCTGGGGCACCGCGGTGTTGGGCTTGTGGCTGCCAGCCGGGCTGACGCCCTCGTACTTGTAGTAGATGCGCGCCGGCGTCTCCAGCGCCCGCTCCAGGCGGTGGGCGCGGTACAGCGGCGACGGCCGCCACTGCCGGTACACGTCGAGCACCGCGCCCGGGATCTCGACGTAGCGATCCATCGAGACCTCCTGGAGGATGAGGTCCATCGGGAACAGCGGCGCGAAGTCGTCCGGGCCGGCCGGCTGCAACGTGCCCGGGTGCAAGGCCGGAGGTGGGGGGCTGGGCAGGTCGGGCACGAGGTTGTACCAGGCGGTCGGCATCTCCGACTCGTCCAGGACGAACTTGTGCTGGCGAACCGTCTCATCCATGGCTGGAACCCCCCTCGGATCCGCGGACGAACCAAGGTAGCCAGCACGGCGCCCGGCTGCCGGGTCGGACGGGCGGGCGGGCGACGGGTGGGCCGGACGGTCGCATCGCCGGGCCCGAGGTGGGAGGGTGGCCCATGGCCGACGTCGCCCAGCTGACCTACGACCCGTTCGACCCCGCCACGGTGCGCGAGCCCTGGGACGTGTACCGGCGCCTGCGCGACGAGGACCCGGTGCACTTCGTGGCCTTCGACGACCTCCCCGGCCACGAGGGGGTGGCCGCCCGCACCGGCCACGCCGGTCTCCACGTGCTGTCGCGCTTCGCCGACGTGTTCGCGGCGGCGCGCGACACCACGACGTTCTCCTCCAACCACGGCCTGTCCATCGACGGGGGCGACATCGAGGCCCTGGGGCTCGTCCCCACCCTCGTGATGATGGACCCGCCCGACCACACCGCCTTCCGCCGCCTGGTGTCGCGTGGCTTCACACCTCGGGCCGTGGCCACCATCGAGGCTGACGTCCGGGCCTTCGTTGTGGCGCGGGTCGAGGCCATGCGCGAGCGCGTCCGCGAGCAGGGCCAGGCCGACTTCGTGGCCGAGCTGGCCAGCCCGCTGCCCAGCTTCGTGGTGGCCAACTACCTCGGGGTGCCGGCCGCCGATCGCGCCCGGTTCGACGGCTGGAGCACGTCGATCGTGGCCGCCAACGCCGCCGGCGACGTGCTGGGCGGTGCCCGCGACGCGGTGGGCGAGCTCTACGGGTACTTCACCGAGCTCATCGAGCGACGACGACGCCAGCCGGGCGACGACCTGGTGTCCCAGCTCATCGGAGCCTCCCTGGGTGGCGAGCCGGTCTCGGTGGAAGCCGTCCTCGGCTACGCCTTCGTGATGATCGCCGGCGGCAACGACACGGTCACGGGCCTGCTGGGCGGGTCGGCCGAGCTGCTGAGCGCCCATCCCGACCAGCGTCGGCGGCTGGTCGAGGACCCGTCCGGGATCCCCGCCGCGGTCGAGGAGCTGCTGCGCCTCACCTCGCCGGTGCAGGGGCTGTCGCGCTTCGTCACCCGCGACACGCAGGTCGGCGGCGTCGAGCTGGCCGCGGGCAGCCGCGTCCACCTGCTGTACGGATCGGCCAACCGCGACGAGCGGGAGTTCGGTCCCACCGCCGCCGCCCTCGACGTGGGCCGACCCATCGACCGGCTGCTCACCTTCTCGTCCGGGCCCCACTTCTGCCTGGGCGCGGCGGCGGCCCGGCTGCAGGGTCGGGTGGCAATCGAGGAGCTGCTGGCCCGCATCCCCGACTTCGAGGTGGACGCCGCCGCCGGCCGGTACGCGCCGGGAGCGTTCGTGCGCCGCTTCGAGTCGCTGCCCATCCACGCCTCGGGACCGGGCTGATCGCGACCGAGCGCTGAACGGCCGCTCGGCCGTCGTAGGGTTCGGGCATGGACGGCATGGAGGGCTTCGATCCGCACCCCGCCCGGGAGGCGTCCCGGGCCTCGATGGCCGCGGTCGAGGCGGGCGACCGCGACGGCTGGATCGGGCTGTTCGCACCCGGGGCGGTGGTGGAGGACCCCATCGGGGCGTCGATGTTCGACCCGGATGGGAAGGGCCACCGCGGCGGGGCTGCCATCGCCGCCTTCTACGACACCGTCATCGCCTCGGGCCGCATCGCCTTCTCGATCCGCGAGTCCTACGCCGCTGGCTCCGAGTGCGCCAACGTGGGCACCATCACCACCACCCTGGCCGACGGGAGCCGGGCCATCGTCGAAGGGGTCTACACCTACCGGGTCGACGACCAGGGCCGCATCACGGCGCTGCGCGCCTACTGGGAGCCCGACCACCTCCGGCTGGAAGCGCCGCAAGCCTGACCGGTCCAGGGACCGGCGCACCTCCTGCGTGATCCGCGGGGCGCGACCACCGCGTGGTTAGGGTCGAGGGGTGCGGTCAGATCGCCGTCACACAGATCGCCGTCA
This sequence comes from uncultured Microthrixaceae bacterium, assembly GCA_963785815.1. Taxonomy (GTDB): domain Bacteria; phylum Actinomycetota; class Acidimicrobiia; order Acidimicrobiales; family Acidimicrobilacustridaceae; genus UBA4742. The sequence continues at coordinate 216,766 of CAWAWN010000003.1, read as the reverse complement.
CAACTGGGGGGACCATGTCGGATCCGACGAGCACAGATCCCGCTGAGCTGGTGGCCGAGGTCGGGCGCGCCTGGTGGCTGCTGGCCCTGTTCGGGGTCATCACGCTCGGCTTCGGCATCGTCCTGACGTTCAAGCCGAGCCGGTCGGTGCACGCCATCGCCGTGCTGATCGGCATCTGGCTGCTCATCCTGGGCGCGGTCCGGCTCATCCAGGCCATCGGCGCCACCGGCGAGCGGCTCGGACTGGTGGTCGTCGGGCTGCTGTCCATCCTGGTGGCCATCCTGTTGCTCCACCACACCACCACCACCATCGCCACCCTCGGCTTCATCGTCGGCATCTTCTGGACCATCGGCGGGCTGGCCGAGCTCTTCGGCGGGTTCAGCCACGGACCGGACGGCACCACGAACTGGTTCGTGGTGCTGATGGGGGTCATCTCGACCGGCATCGGCATCCTGTGCCTGGTGTACCCCTCGCTGTCGCTGTCGATCCTCTGCGTGATCGTGGGCCTGGGCATGGTGCTCTACGGGATCGTCGAGCTCTTGGTGGCCTTCCAGGTTCGCAAGCTGCGGTCGGCGTAGCGTCGCGCGGTGACCCGGACCCGACGAATCGCCGTCGGAGCCGTAGCCGCGGTGGTGCTGCTGGTGTCGGCGGCCTGCCGGTCGACCTCGCCGGGCTCGACCCCCACCTCGACATCGGGGGCCACCACGGTGGTGACCCAGACGCGCGCCACCAGCTTCGACGGGCTCCCGCAGGTGGGCGCGCTGTTCGCCGGCACCTCTGACACCGGGCCGCACTTCTGCACGGCCAGCGTGGTGCACAGCACCCACGGCGACGTCATCGCCACCGCCGCCCACTGCCTGAACGGCACCGGCACCGACCTGCTGTTCGTGCCGGGCTACCACGCGGGCGTGGCCCCCTACGGGTTGTGGCCGGTGGTGGCGGCCTACGTGGATGCCCGGTGGTCGAGCCAGCACGATCCCAACGCCGACTACGCCTTCGTGACCGTGGCCCCGCAGACCCGGGGCGGCCACCGCGTCGAGATCGAGCAGGTGGTGGGGGCGGACCGGCTGGCCATCGACCAGCCCTCGACCACCGCAATCACCGTGGCGGGGTACCCCGCGCAGGTGGGCGGCCGACCGATCATCTGCTCGACCACGACCTACGCCCACCAGGGATACGTCGGCTTCGACTGCGGCGGTTTCGTGGACGGCACCAGCGGGAGCCCGTGGCTCGTGGAGTACCGCGCCTCGACCCGGCGCGGCCGGCTCTTCGGTGTGATCGGCGGCCTGCACCAGGGCGGCTGCTCGCCCGACACGTCCTACACGGCACGCTTCGACACCGCCACCACCCGCCTGCTGGCCCGCGCCGAGCAGGGCGGTCCAGGCGACGATGTGAGCGCCGCCGGGAGCGACGGCTGTTGACGCATCATGATGCGTGACATCACTCATCTTGATGTAGGCTGGCGAGGTGCGAACGACCGTGGATCTGGACGAGGACACCGCCAAGGCGGTGGATCAGCTGCGCAGCCGAGAAGGCCTCGGCCTGTCCCGAGCCGTCAACGAGCTCATCCGACGCGGGCTCGTGCCGCGAGCGAACAGCCCCGCGTTCGTACAGGTCGTCCACCCGCTCGGCCTCAAGATCGACGTGTCGAACGTCGCCGGGGCCCTCGATGTGCTCGAGGGCCCCGAGGCCCGATAGGTGCTGGTCGACGCCAACATCCTGCTCTACGCCACCGATTCGCGGAGCCGCTACCACGAGCGCTGCCGCCGGTGGATCGAGGGCGCCCTCAACGGCTCGCGCCGCGTGGCCCTGCCGTGGATGTGCCTGTCTGCATTCCTCCGGATCACCACGAACCCGCGGGCGATGGCCGAGCCGCTCTCGCCGACAGAGGCGTGGGAGTTGGTCGACGCCTGGCTCGATGCCGATGTCGTGTGGTGCCCCGAGCCAGGCCCCGGCCACCGAACGATCCTGCGGCGCCTGGTCACGGACCTCGACCTGCGTAGCAACCTGCTCTCCGACGCCGTGCTCGCCGCCCTGTGCGAGGAGCACGGCCTGTCGATCGTGAGCGCCGACCGCGACTTCGCCCGGTTCACCGAGATCGAGTGGATCAACCCCACCGTCGACTGACCGAGCGGCTGGACTCGCCACGGCCGGCCAACGCGAACGTGGGCGCTCTCACCCGTTCAGGATCGGCCAGTCAGGTGGCCCGCGTTGAGCTTGGCCTGGTCGGCGGCGACCTGGCCGCTGGCCCAACCCAACGAGTCGTAGCCCCCCCGCACGCGCGACGTGCGCACATCGCCGAAGCGCTCCTGGACGAAGTCGTCGACGGCGTCCTCCTGAGATCGCAGCACGGGCAGGAAGGCCGGGCCCTCGGTGCGCTCGGCCTCGGCGTAGACCGCGGCGTTGATCTCGTCGAGCCGGTCGCCGATGCGGGCGACGTAGGCGAGCAGGAAGGCTGAGCGGAACGACGAGCGACGCGTCCGCGTGCCCGCCTGGGCTCCGGCCGCCGTCTCGGCCAGCGCCCGTTGGGCCTGGAGCAGCAACGACGTGAAGAGCAGGTCGACGGCGGCCACGTCGTCGGGGAAGCCGATCAGCGTGGACATGCCCACCGAGTCCATGTAGACGGCTCGACATCGCGTCGCGTGGGCCACCGTCTGGAGCAACAGCGACTTGGCGTCGGCGTAGGGCGGGTCGATCGCAACCCGCACCGCCACCGGCTCGCGGGTCGGGCCTGGCCCGGACGCGGCCGCCACCATGGCCGCGTCGACGGCGTGGCGGGTCATCATCTCCTGCGCCTTGGCCGTGAACGTCTCAGCCTCGGCCTCGAAGGTGGTCGACTCGGCCTGGGCCAACAGCGCCCGGATGCGCTGGAGCACCGGATCGGCTTCGGCGCCAGCCACGCCGGCGCCGAAGCTGACCGGTCGCGACGAGCCCACGCCGCTCGATCCGGGGGGCGGCAGCACGGGGTCGAGGCGGGGCAGGCCGAAGAGGTCGGCCAGCACCTCGATCACGGTGGTCAGGGCCCGCTGGCGTTCGAGTCGCTCCTCAGCCACCCAGCGACGGACCCACCCCGGGCGCCCGTCGGTCGGCGGCAGGTCGAGCCCCTGGACCTGGGACACCCAACGGTGGTCGAGCGTGGTCGACCGCCGCCCGACGTGGTCGACGGCGATGGCTTGGGCCACCAGGCGGCCACCTGCGGCCGTCGAGGCGGCTCGGCGGCCCTGGCGATGCACCTCGGCCGGTTGCCACCCGCTGCGCCAGAGCACGTCGATGGTCTCGAGCAGCAGGACCTCGGTCATGTGATCGACCGAGGAGGAGGGCAGCGCGGCCAGCCGCTTGACGCTCGGCGGGGCGACCGCGCCGGTGCGGAGACGGTACCGAACCGCGTCCTGCAGCTCGTCTGCCGCGAGCAGGTCGGGATCGTCGCCGAGCAGTTCGTCCTCGTCTGCACCAGGCGGCTCGAAGCCCAGGCCCGCCCACGGATCGAACCCATGCCTCGGCGGCGTCGCTCGACCATGTGAAGACCCACCCGACCGCGCCCTGGCTCGTGCCTTGGCCTTGGCCGCCCGCCGTTGTCGGTTGTTCTGACCCATGTCCCGAAGACTAGATAGCCCGTGTGACAGCCAGGCGCCCGACGCTTCACGCTGACCCTGCAGGAGACGAACCTGTCACCTCAGCGGACCCAGAGAGTCCGCACCGCTGACAGGTTCACCGAGGTGCTGTTCCTGTCGTCGAATCCCCAGACCAGCCCGGGCCAGGGCCGATGCGGTGAACCGGAACTAGCGTGCCGGCGTGGCTGCGCAGCGCTTCGGGGACGTGTCGGTCGAGGTCGGTCCCGACTTCGTCGCCACCGTCGAGCTGCACCGACCGCCGGCCAACTACTTCGACGTCGCCCTGATCCGCGCCGTGGCCGAGGCCTACGAGGCCCTCGATGCCGACGACCGGTGCCGAGCCATCGTCCTGTGCTCGGAGGGACGACACTTCTGCGCCGGGGCCGACTTCACGGGTGCCAGCGACGCCGGGCCGACCGAACCGGGCGACCTCTACGCCGAGGCCGTCCGGTTGTTCCGGACCGCCAAGCCGGTGGTCGCCGCCGTGCGGGGCGCAGCCGTCGGCGGTGGGCTGGGCGTGGCCTGCGCGGCCGACTTCCGCGTCGCCGGACCCGGATCGCGCTTCTCGGCCAACTTCGCCCGGCTCGGGTTCCACCACGGCTTCGGCCTGACCGTCACCCTGCCTCCCATCGTCGGCCAGCAGCACGCCCTGGAGCTGCTCTACACCGGCGCCCGCATCGACGGGCGCCGAGCGGCCGACATCGGCCTCGTCGACCGGTTCGTCCCCGACGACGACGACATCCGCGGCGAGGCGCGGTCCCTGGCCGCCGAGGTGGCCCGATCGGCGCCGTTGGCCGTGGCCTCGATCCGCCGGACCATGCGGGCCGAGCTGGCCGAGCGCTTCCGGGCAGCCACCCGACACGAGCAACAGGAGCAGGCGCGCCTCCAGGGCACCTGCGACTTCGCCGAGGGCATCCGGGCCACCGCCGAGCGGCGCACCCCGGACTTCGAGGGCAGATGACCACCCGCGGCGCCCAGGCCGACCCCGATGAGGTGCGGGCCGAGCTGCGGACCTGGCTGGCCGACCACTGGGATCCGGAGCTGAGCCTGGTCGCGTGGCGGACCCGCCTGGCCGACGCCGGCTGGGCCTGCCCCACCTGGCCCGAGCCGTGGTGCGGCCGGGGCCTGCCGCCGGCGGTGGCCGCAGTCGTGGCCGACGAGCTGGTCCGGGCCGGCGCGGTGGGCATCCCCGACGGCGTGGGCCTGTCGCTCGCCGCCCCGACCATGCTCGAGCACGCCCGCGAGGACGTGAAGTCCCGCTTCCTGCGACGCACCGTCACCGGCGAGCTCTCGTGGTGCCAGCTCTTCAGCGAGCCCGGCGCCGGCTCGGACCTGGCCGGGCTCACCACCCGCGCCGAGCGCGACGGCGACCAGTGGATCGTGAACGGCCAGAAGGTCTGGAACACCTCCGCCCACCACGCCGACGTGGGCCTGCTGCTGGCCCGCACCGACTGGGACGTGTCCAAGCACCGGGGCATCACCTGCCTCATCGTCCCCATGCGCGATCCCCACGTCGAGGTGCGCCCGCTGCGGCAGATGAACGGCCACGCCTCGTTCAACGAGGTGTTCCTGACCGACGCGCCCGTCCCGGTGGACGACGTCATCGGCGAGGTCGGGGCGGGTTGGGCCGTGGCTCGCACCACCCTGGCCCATGAGCGGCGCCTGGCCCCCACCCGGTCCGCGGCCGCGCCGCACGCCACCCCCGGCCGCGCCGCCCGGGAGGCGGCCGAGGAAGCCGCCGTGGCCGCTGCGCCCTACACCTGGTACCCGCAGCGGGCCGGGCGGCCCGACCTGGTGGTCGAGCAGGCCCGGACCACCGGGACCCGCACCGACCCGACCGTGCGCCAGCAGGTGGCCCATGTGGTGTCGCTGGTGCGCATCGCCCAGTGGACCCAGCAGCGCGCCCTGGCCGCCCGATCCCTGGGCCGCCCGCCCGGTCCCGAGGGGTCGCTGGGCAAGCTGGCCAGCAGCGACATCGCCCGGGCCTCGGCCCGCATCCACGCCACCATGGCCGGCGCCGGGGCCATGCTCTGCGGACCCGACAGCCCGCTGGGCGGGGTGGTGGCCGAGATCCTGGTGTCGGTCCCCGCCGTGTCCATCGCCGGCGGCACCGACGAGATCCAGCACAACATCCTGGGCGAGCGCATCCTGGACCTGCCCCGCGAGCCCGATGCCGACCGCGACCTGCCCTTCCGCGACGTGCCCCGCAACCCGACTCGCTGATCCCACAGGAGCGACCGTGCCCACCCTCGACCGCGACGGCGTCGCCATCCACTACGAGCACCACGGCGAAGCCACCGACCGGCCGCCCCTGCTGCTCACCCACGGCTACTCGGCCTCGAGCGCCATGTTCCTCGGCAACGTCGACGCCCTCCGCGCCGACCGCCAGGTCGTCTTGTGGGACATCCGCGGCCACGGCCACAGCGACTCCCCCGCCGACCCGTCGCAATACACCCAGGCGCTGTCGCTGGCCGACATGGCCGCCATCCTCGACGCCTGCGAAGCGCCGCGGGCCATCCTGGGCGGGCACTCGCTGGGTGGGTACCTCTCCCTGGCCTTCCGCATCGCCCAGCCCGATCGCGTGGCCGGGCTGGTGCTGATCGACACCGGCCCGGGCTACAAGCAGGACGCCGGCCGCGAGAAGTGGAACGCCATGGCCGAGCGCTTCGCCGTCGGCTTCGAGACCCGCGGCCTCGACGCCCTGGCCACCAGCCCCGAGGTCGACGCCGGCCCGCACGACCCGGCCGGTCTGGCCCGGGCGGCGCGGGGGATCCTGAAGCAGTCCGACGCCTCCGTCATGGCCTCCCTGGCCGAGATCGACGTGCCCACCCTCGTGCTGGTCGGCGACCGGGACGAGCCCTTCCTGGCCGCGGCCGACATCATGGCCGCCAAGATCCCCGGGGCGCGGCGGGTCACCATAGACGGCGCCGGCCACGCTCCCAACCTGGATCGCCCGGACGAGTTCGACGCGGCCGTGGCGCAGTTCCTGGCCGACGCCGGCCTCTGAACCTCACGCCGTCCGGCAGAACTGGGCGATGCTGGCCGCCGTCTCGTAGCTGATGTCGGGGCAGGCCACCGAGAAGACCTCGGTGCCGTGGATGGTGCCCATCACCTGGCGGCACCGAGCCGGCACGCCGGCACGCAGCAGCAGCCGGTAGAACTCGATCCCCTCGTCGCGCAGCGGATCGCACTCGTTGACGCTGATGACGGTCGGGACCAGGTCGCGCACGTCGTCCTCGGAGGCGAACAGGGGCCAGGCCAGCGGATCCTGGGCCTCGAAGGCCTCGATGCCGTAGCCGATCGCGCCGCGGTTGTTGTGCAGGTCGAGCAGCAGGCCGTTGTTCTCCGTCGACGACGGCAGGCGGTCCTGGGGCCAGGAACCGGCGATGTAGGGGCACATGGCGTACAGACCGCGGATCAGCCCGAGGTCGCCGTCGCGCCGCAGCCGCAGGCCGGTGGCCAGGGTCAGGTTCCCCCCGCCGCTCTCGCCGGCCACGATCAGGTGGTCGGCGTCGATGCCCAGCTCGTCGGCGTGGCCGTGCACCCAGCGCAGCCCGGACACGCAGTCGTCGAGCCCGGCCGGGTACGGCGCCACCTCGGGCACCGACGAGGGGGTCACGCAGTTGCGGAAGTCGACCATGGCGACGGCCACGCCCTGGTTGGCGATGATCCGACCCCACGACCGGTACAGGCCCAGCTCGCACGACATCGAGGCCATGCCGCCACCGTGGATGTAGTACACGCACGGCAGCGGGTCCTCGGACGGCGGCCGGATGAACCGGATCCTGATGGTGTTGCCATCGGGCTCGGACGCGACCTCGATGGTGCGGATGTCCAGGCCGGCCGAGGGGGCGATGGTCTCGTCGTCGACCATGTCGAGCATGGCGGTCATCTGCTGGGCCATCGCCTCGGCCTCGGGCGTCGACGCCTCCTTCAGCAGCTGCTCGCGGTCCGACACGTCGCCGACCCCTCCGTCCGCGAAGTCACCCATCAGCGCCTTGATGCGCGGATCGATCCGCGGGTCCTCACCGATCTTGCCCATGTGCACCCCCTGTGGCTGAGCTACCGGCAGTCTTCCAGCCCCAGGCTGGCCTCGCCCGGCGACGGCCCGCAGCTCGGTCCGAACCCCCTCGTCGGCGCGGTTACCTTGACCGGCGTGACCGACACGAACGACTGGGCTGACCGCTTCGATCGAGAGCTGGCCGATCTCATGTTGCAGCGGGCCGAGGGACCCGAGGGTGGGGAGACCGGCGTGCCCGCCTTCCTGGGCATCCGCTTCACGTCCATCGAGCCGGGGCGGTGCGAGGCCGAGCTCGACGTGGGCGAGCACCTGCTGAACCCCTTCGGCGCGGCGCACGGCGCGGTGCTGGCCTCGCTCGTCGACCACATGATGGGCTCGTCGGTGCTCCCGGTCATCCCGCGGGGCACCTGGCCAGCCACCCTCGAGTTCAAGATCAACTACCTGGCCCCCACCCGACCCGGCATCCTGCGCGCCACCAGCCAGGTGGTGTCGCTGTCGACGCGCACCGCGGTCGTGTCCGTCGAGTGCGAGAACGACGGCCGGCTGGTGGGGACGGCCCTCGGCACCATCGCGCTGGCCCCACCCAAGGTCCCTTCGGACGTGCGCCCATAGGGTCGGATGGTTCAGCAACCACTTGACCATCCGCCCGTCCGGGCATACGGTTAAGTCAATGCTTAACCAAGAGGTGGACATCGACCGGGTGTTCCAGGCGCTGGCCGATCCCAGCCGACGCCTCATGGTCGAGCGGCTGGTGGGGGGTCCGGCGTCGGTGAGCCAACTGGCCGAGCCCCTCCCCATGTCGCTGCCGGCGGTGATCCAGCACCTGGGCGTGCTCGAGTCCGCCGGCCTGGTCTCCACCCAGAAGGTCGGCCGGGTCCGCACCTGCCGGTTGGAGCCGGCCGCCCTGCGCAGCGCCGAGACCTGGTTCGACCAGCAGCGCGCCGCCTGGGAACGCCGGCTCGACCGGCTGGGCGACGAGCTGCGCCGCCCCGAGACCTGACCCCCACGCCACCCGGCGACCGCCCCACCCACGAGAGACGAGGAGAGCTCCATGCCCGACCACGCCGTCAGCCATGCCACCTTCACCCTCGAGCGCGACTACGACGCACCACCCAGCCGGGTGTTCGCCGCCTGGTCCGACCCCGAGATCAAGCGCCGCTGGTTCGCGGCCAACGCCGTCGAGTACTCCCTCGACTTCCGTCCCGGCGGCGTGGAGCACGACGTCGGGCTCCACGAGGGCAAGCGCATGGTGTGGGAGTCGCTCTACCGCGAGATCGTGCCCGAGGCGCGCATCGTCTACACCTCGACGCTGGGCGAGGACGATGCAGTGATGAGCGTGTCGCTGACCACCGTCGAGCTGGTGCCCGACGGGGACGGCACCCACCTGGTGCTGGTCGAAGCCGGCGCCTACCTGGACGGTTGGGAGAAGCCCGAGTGGCGCGAGCAGGGCACCGGCGACTGGCTCGACGCCCTCGGCCGCGACCTGCACGCGGCCGCGCCGAGCTGACCGGCGGGCGCGGCCTACCGATCAGGCGCCGGTCACGAACTGGACGAGGGCCATGGTGTAGCGCCGCCGGGCGATGCGCCAGCCTCCGGGGGTGTCCACCAGCTCGTCGTCGTAGAAGCCGCTGGCCCGGGCGCCGTTGCGGTTGTCGGGCCCGAGCACCAGCGCGTCGACGTAGCTGCGCGCCTGCACCCGGCCGTCGGTGGCCGGGGTGACCACCACGTTGGTGATGCGGTGGAGGGTGTGGCCACAGGGATCGTGCACCTGGCGCATCCACTCGGTGATCTCGTCGAGGCTGTGCCAGGTGCCGATGTCGGCGCCGTAGTCGACGTCGCAGTCGGGGGTGAAGCAGGTGCGGAACAGGTCCCAGTCCCGTCGGTCGATGCCGGTGGCGTAGCGCACCAGCACGTCGGCCACGTCGGCTCGGGTGGTCTCGTCGGTCGAGGTGGTCATGTCAGCGCTCCGTTCCCCCGCCCATCACGCCGCCGCCGGCGTCGATCATCATCCGCACCGCGTCCCCCCTCGACATGCTCCCGATCACCTCGGCGGCCATCTGGGCCATCTCGCCCACGAACCAGGTGGGGCCGTCGGCCAGGTGGGCGACCACGTCGTCGGCCACCGCCTCGGCCGACACGGCACCGGGGATGGCGCTGGTGTCGTCCGGGCCGGCCAGCACGCCCCGCTCGGCCAGCAGCCGGCGCAACGACGGGGTGTCGGTCACAGCCAGGACCAGGCTCAACACGTCGACCCCGCGGTCGTGCAGCTCGGCCCACAGCGCCTCACCCATCACCAGGTCGAAGGCCTTGGAGGCGCCGTAGGCCACCATGTTGGGCCCGCCCGCCAGGCCGGCGCCCGAGCTCACCAGGACGATGCCGCCTCGACCTCGGGCCACCATGGGGCCGGCGAAGTGGTGGCACAGGCGCACGGGGACCACGCAGTTGCGCGCCACCATCGCCACCGCGGCGTCGACCGGCTGGTCCAGGAACGGCGCGTAGGCCGGGTCGGCGCCGGCGCAGTAGGCCACCAGGCCGATCTCGAGGTCGGCGGTGGCGGCCACGACCTGGTCGGGCGCATCGTCGCGGGCCAGGTCGACGGCCAGGACCCGCGCCTCGACCCCGGTGGCGGCACGGATCCGGTCGGCCAGGTCATCGAGCAGGGGTCGGCGGCGAGCCAGCAGCGCCACGTGCACGCCCCGGCGGGCCAGAGCCCAGGCGATGGCCTCGCCCACGCCGTCGGACGCGCCGGCCACCAGCCCCCAGGGGCCGTACCGCGCCCGGAAGTCGCCATCGGCTTCAGTCATCCGAAGAGACTACGGCCGCGGTCGGACCCGCTGACGTGGCGCACCGTTCTCGAGCGGCGGCAACCACGTACCCCAGAGCTACGTGGTTGCCGCCGGTTGAGTGGGGGGTGGGTTTGCCCCCGCCCGCGGGTGCGGATGAAGATCTCGCCGTTCTCAGCCGACGTGGGGGAGGCACCAACCGATGACCGAGCCGACGCTCGACGACCGCCTGCAGGCACTGGTCGGCGAGCCGCTCACCGACGCCGGGCCTACCACCGCCCCCGACCCGGTGAACGAGCCCATGATCCGGCACTGGGCCGCGGCCTTCGAGGACGCCAACCCCGTCTACACCGACCCGGAGGCGGCCGCCGCCTCCCGGTTCGGGGGCGTCGTGGCGCCGCCCCTCATGCTGCAGACCTGGACCATGGCCACGCCCAAGATCACCGGCATGGCCGAGCGGGGGGGCTCGCCGGTGGAGGGCAGCCCGGCCACCGTGCTGCGCGAGCTCGACCAGGCGGGCTACGTGGCCACGCTGGCCTCGAACTCCGACTTCGAGATCACCCGCTACCTGCGGCCCGGTGACGTGGTCCACGCCGAGACGGTGCTCGAATCGGTGTCGTCGGAGAAGCAGACGCGCATCGGCGCCGGCTACTTCGTGACCTGGGTGACGACCTACACCGACGACGACGGTGAGGTGGTCGGCCGCCAATCGTTCCGCATCCTCAAGTTCCGACCGCCCGAGGGCCTGGGCGAGGCGTCGCCGTGACCGCCCGCCTGGCCCCGACCACCACGCCCGACACCCAGTTCTTCTGGGACGGCCTGGTCCAGCACCGCCTGCTCATCCAGCGCTGCACCTCGTGCGGGGCGCGGCGCCACCCGCCCCGGCCCATGTGCCCGACCTGCCACTCGCTCGACTGGGACACGGTCGAGGCGTCGGGACGCGCCACCGTCTACAGCTGCGTGATCCCCCACCACCCGCCGCTCCCCTGGTTCCCGGACCTGTTCGTGGTGGCCCTGGTCGATCTGGAGGAGGGCATGCGGTTGGTCACCAACATCGTGGACGTCGACCCGCACGCGGTCGAGGTGGGCATGGCCGTGAAGGTCCGGTTCGAGCACTTCGACGACGGCCTGGTGCTGCCCCTGTTCGTCCCCGACCCCCACCCCCAGGAGGAGCCGTGACCGGTGCACCCCCGTCGCTCGACTGGCACGCGCTCGAGGTGGGCGACGAGCTGCCGGCCATGGTCGTCGCCATCACGCCCACCCGGGTGGTGGCGGGGGCCATCGCCTCGCGCGACTTCATGCCCGTGCACCACGACCGGGACTACGCCAACCAGCAGGGCGCCCCGGACATCTTCATGAACATCCTGTCCGACACCGCCTACTGCAGCCGGTTCCTGACCGACTGGGCCGGCCCCGACGCCCGCATCACCCACCTGGCCATCCGGCTGGGCGTGCCCGTCTTCCCCGGCCACACCATGACCTACACGGGCTCGGTCACCGGGCTGCGCCGCGAAGGCGACGAGGGCGTGGTCGAGGTGGCCCTGGTGGCCATGGACGACCTGGGCGAGCACGTCAGCGGCACGGCCACCTTCACCCTGCCCCTGGCGCCGGGCGCATGAGCACCGGCTCGGCACGTCCGCTGGGGGGACGCGCGGCCATCGCCGGCATCGGCCAGACCGAGTTCTCCAAGGACTCGGGTCGCAGCGAGCTGCAGCTGGCGTGCGAGGCGGTCCTGGCCGCCCTCGACGACGCCGGGCTGACCGCGGCCGACGTCGACGGCCTGGTCACGTTCACCATGGAGGCCAACGAGGAGATGGAGGTGGCCCGCAACCTGGGCATGGGCGACATCTCCTTCTTCGACCGCATCCACTACGGCGGCGGGGCCTCGGCCGGCACGGTCATGCACGCGGCCATGGCCGTGGCCACCGGGGTGGCCGACGTGGTGGTCTGCTACCGGGCGTTCAACGAGCGCTCCGGCAACCGGTTCGGCAGCATGACCGTGGGCGCTGGGGGCGCCCTGCCGCCGTGGCTGGCCTGGTACGCGCCCTACGGGTTGATGACCCCGGCGGCGTGGGTGGCGCTGTACGCCCGGCCGTACATGGAGCGCTACGGCGTGACCAACGAGCACTTCGGACGCATCGCCGTGGTCGACCGGATCCATGCCGCCACCAACCCGGGGGCCTGGTTCCACGAGCGACCGATCACGATGGAGGACCACCAGGCCTCGCGCTGGATCATCGAACCGGTCCTGCGCCTGCTCGACTGCTGCCAGGAGAGCGACGGCGGCGTGGCCCTGGTGGTCACCTCGGCCGAGCGGGCCCGCGACCTGGCCCACACACCGGCGGTGATCACCGCCGCGGCCCAGGGCGCGTCCTTCGACGGGGAGATGATGACCAGCTACTACCGAGACGACCTGTGCGGCCTGCCCGAGATGGGTGTGGTGGCCGACCAGCTGTGGCGGATGTCCGGCCTAGGTCCCGCCGACATGTCGACGGCCTTCCTGTACGACCACTTCACGCCGTTCGTGTTGATGCAGCTCGAGGCGCTGGGGTTCTGCGGGCCCGGCGAGGCCAAGGACTGGGCCACCATCGAGCGGTTGTCGCTGGGTGGCCAGCTGCCCATCAACACCAGCGGCGGGCTGCTGGGTGAGGCCTACATCCACGGCATGAACGGCATCACCGAAGCGGTGCGCCAGATCCGGGGCACGTCGTGCAACCAGGTCGAGGTGGTCGACCACGTGCTGGTGACCGCCGGAACCGGCGTGCCCACCAGCGGGCTGATCCTGTCCCCGCCGTCGTAGGGCGGATCTCCGGTCGGCGGTCGGTCCGGCGTCAGGTCGGGTGTCGGCCACCGCGATGTGCAACCATCGGGCCGGCCCCGGCGTCGAGCCAGGGACCGCACGCCGACTCGGGAGGCACGACCATGGGCACCGACGGACCCGATCCGGACGAGACGACCGACGTCGAGGTCGACGAGACCGACGCGGAGGACGAGGTCGCCGGCCACGCCATGGGGCTGGGCCTGGGGCTGTCCCCGCTCGGCGACCTGGGGACCGCGGTGCCCGGCGTCGACGGCATCACCGCTCGCAAGGCGGGCAAGCCACAGCAGGAGTACCTCAAGGTCACCATGGACGAGACCTTCATCACCGACGTGTAGCGGTCCCCCCGACGGCGTCGCCACCTGGGATGGGGGCGATGGCCGTCAGGGGTCGAAGGTCTCGGACACCAGCTCCTCGGAGCGCGTCCACAGGGCGGTGGCGGTCTCGGGATCGAGGGCATAGCCCATGACCCCGGGCGAGTCGTTCGGGTCATCGATGACCGGGGCCACCGCGCAGTCCTCGCAGTAGCGGCCACCGACCTCGTCGGCATCGGCCACGAACCCGGCCCACACCGTGGTGGCGGCGCCTTGGGCCACCGACTTGAACGACACCTCACGGGTGCGCTCGGCGCGGGCGTCGACCAGGGCCTGGAGGGTCTCGTCGGTCAGGTGGCGGCCGAGATCGGTGAGGATGCCCCCGGGGTGCAGCGCGGTGGCCCGAACCCCGCGATCCCGCAGCCGCCGGTCCAGTTCGACGGCGAAGAGCACGTTGGCCGTCTTGGAACGCCCGTAGGCCACCCAGGGGTCGTAGGGCATGTGGTCGAACCCGGGGTCGTCGAGGCTCACGTCGCTGAAGGTGTGCCCGGCCGACGACAGCACCACCACCCGGGCCGGCGTGCCCGTGAGCAGCAGCGGCATCAGGCGGTTGACGAGCAGGAAGTGGCCCAGGTGGTTGGTGCCGAACTGCAGCTCGAACCCGTCGGCCGTGGTGCCCTGCGGGCAGGCCATGATGCCGGCGTTGGCGATCAGCACGTCGATGCGGTCGTGGCCGTCGGCGAAGAAGGTGTCGGTGAACGAGCGGATCGAGTCCAGCGAGGCCAGGTCGGCCTGGTAGAGGTCGACCCCGTCGGCCCCGGCGTCGGCCAGGTGGGCCCGGGCCTTGTCCACGTCTCGCACGAGGCCGACGACGGTGGCGCCGTGGGCGGCCACGACCCGGGCCGTCTCGACGCCGAGCCCGGCGGACGTCCCCGTGATGACGACGTTGACGTCGGTCAGGTCGCGCCCGTCGAGCACCTGGTCGGTGGTGGAGTCGGCGCCGAACGCGCTCATGGTCGTAGCCCTCTCAGTCGAAGTCCACCGCAGTGGTGACGGGTTCCCACTCGTCGACGCTGGCCGACCACGCCGCGGTCTTCTCCCGGTAGGCATGCAACACGTCGCGGCCCAACAGCAACCGCAGTGGTGGATCGTCCATCCCGGCCAGGCGGACCACGGCGGCCGCCAGCTTGGCGGGATCACCGGGCAGGTGCTCGCCGAACGCTTTGATGAGGTCCTTGCGGGCCGACACCTCGGCGTAGGCATCCAGGCTGTGGGCCTCGTGCATGGAGCGGGTGATGTAGTCGGTCTGGAAGGCACCCGGCTCGATGGCGCAGACCTTGATGCCCAGCGGGCCCACCTCCTTGGCCAGCCCCTCCGTCAGCGCCTCCAGGGCGTGCTTGGTGCACGAGTAGTACGTGTTCGGCGGGTTGGTGACGATCCCGGTCATGGAGCTGACGTTGATGATGTGGCCATGGCCCTGCGCCCGCATGCCCGGGAGGACGGCCTTGATCAGGTCCACCGCACCGAAGTAGTTGGTGTCGAACAACGCCCGCACCTCGGCGTCGTCGCCCTCCTCGACGGCCGACAGGTACCCGTACCCGGCGTTGTTGACCAGCACGTCGAGGCTCCCGAAGGCGGCGTGGGCCGAGGCCACGGCCTGGTCGATCTGGGCCCGGTCGGTGACGTCGAGGGCCACGGCCACCGCCGCATCGGGATGGGCCGCGACCAGGTTCTGCACGGCCTCGGGTCGCCGGGCGGTGACGGCCACGGCGTGACCGGCCTCGAGGGCAGCCACGGCGATGGCCCGGCCGATGCCGGTCGAGCAGCCGGTGATGAGCCAGCGGCTCACGACGCCAGCTCGGGCAGGCGACGGTCGTAGGCGGCGCGGCGCCGAGCCAGCTGATCGGCCCGGTCGGCGGCGGGGAGCACGGGGGTGCCGGGGGGCAGGACCGAGTCGAGGTCGGCCAGCTTCACCACGTGTCCGGAGGCGGCCAGGCCATCGTGGGGACGCTGGTCGGGGAACTCGGCCATGCGCAAGGTGAGGATGCCTTCGCTGAGCCCGCCGGGATCGACCCAGTTGTGCACGCCGGGATCGGCGTTGGAGAGCACATAGGTCCAGGTCCCGTCGGCGTTGGGTTCGGACTGGGCCTTGTTCAGGCTGCCGGTCCGGTCCCGGATGTCCATGGTCGTCCCCCACACGTTGGAGACCGGCACGGTGAAGTAGCGAGCACCACCGTCGTTGACGTGGATGACGAAGGCCTCGTCGTCCTCGAGCTGGAAGTGGCCGCCCACGTACACCTGGTTGCGCAGGGCGCCCCCCGCGTCGGCGGAGTACGCCAGGTGGAACCGGTTGGGGCGCCCACGGGTCATCCCCTGGGCCAGCCCGTGGCTGAACTGGGCGAAGCGGTGCATGTACTCGACGGTGCGCCGAGCCTGCTCGTCCTCGGTCATCGGGGGTCGGTTGGCGGGTGGACCCAGCCGCACCACCTCCAGCCAGTTCGGGTCGTCGGTGGCCCAGTCGAGCATGACGTCACGGATGTAGAACTCGTGCGCCTTGTCGTTGGACTGCACGTGGTTGGGGCGACTGCCCGCCGGGTCGGCGTCCACGGTGACCACGAACGAGCCATCGGGCTCGGTGACCAGGTCGGCGCCGTCGAGCAGGGCCTGGGTGCCCATGGCGTCGTCCCACAGGGTGAAGTAGTTCTCGGTCATGCGGTGCTGACCGACCCGCCCGCGGATCTCGTAGCGCTCATCACCCGAGATGGGGATCACCCGGTAGATGGTGTCGGGGTTGTCGATGCCCCATCGAGACCCGGGGATGCGGACGCCGTCGACCGGGTGCTGGAGGCGGGTGATGCAGGTGACCCGCGGGCGCAGGGGGTCCTGGTTGGACGACCACACCGCGGCCGAGAACATGACCTCCTCGAAGGCCCAGTCGAAGCACGCGGCCATGGCCGGCGAAGGCTGCTGCTGGTCGAGCCAGGTTGCTCGGACGACCTCCCGGGCCTCGGCCACCACGGGGTGCTCGAACAGCTCCAGGGCGGCGCGCTCATGGTGGTGCTGCTCGGCGGTGGCCACGGGATGTCCGTCCATCGGGGCAGCCTCGCACACCTACCCGAAGCGCTCGGTGTAGTCGGCGAACCGATGGCGGATCTCGTCGTCGCTGAGCCCGAAGTCGGCGGCCTCGTAGCGGTGGACCGGGAGGGCGTCGCGCTTGCGGTCCTGCTCCAGCCAGCGTCGCATGGCGCCCTCGGCCTCGTCCGTGAGATCCAGGTCGACGGCAGCCAGCACGGTGGCGGCTGCGCCGATCGGATCGGCCACCGCGTCGGCGAAGGCGACGTCGGTGACCTGGCCGGCCGGGATCGCGGCCCGGGCGGCCACGGCGCGGTCGCACGACCAGCCCATGCGCTCGAGCCACTGCGATCCGACAACGTGGGGGTCGACGTCGTCGGCATGGGTGCGCCACAAGGTGGTGTTGAGCGAGGCACCAGAGGGGATCACATCGACCGGATCGCGGTGCGCGTGCACCAGGTGGGCGTCGGGGAACTCGACCAGGAGGGCATCCAGGTAGCCGAGGTGCGCCGGCGTCTTGAGCACGAACGGCCGGCGCGGCTCGCCCCGCTGGGCCTTCTGCCACTGGAGGAGCTGGAGCATGCGCCGCAGCCAGCGGTAGGCGGGCGCGAAGTCCTGGTCGTCGATCCAGGACCGGTAGCGGCCCACGTCGCACGAGGCCTCGGGGATGTGGGACAGGAAGGCGTCGGCCAGGAAGACGATCTCCTCCTCGGCCTCGTGCACGTAGGTGGGGTGGATGGCGAACAGCTCGGCGGCGAAGGTGCGAGTCTGCTCCTCGCGGGCCTCGGCGTCGGGGATGCGGGGGTCGGGGGTCGCCGGGTCCCAGCCCGGTCGGGGCGCAGGTTCGCCCACCTCCCAGCCGCAGGCACAGGCCAACCGTGGATCGCTGGCCAGGACGCGCTGCAGCAGGGTGGTCCCCGAGCGCATCATGCCCACCACCACGATGGGCGCCTCGATCGCCTCGTCGAGGATCTCGGGGTGGGCAAGCCACCACTGCTCGGCCCGGAGGCGTTGGATCAGGCTGCGCAGCAGGGTTCCCCGCATGATCATGGTGCCCAGGTCGTTGAGGGGCGCCGACTGCAACGACTCCAACAGGACCTCGAGCGGCTCGCGGAACGGCTCGTCGCCGAAGTCGCCGGAGCCGGCCGATCGGCAGGCCGAGCGCAACAGGCGCTCGGCGTCGAAGGCGTCGGCCGGGGCGGTGGTCACGGCGCATCACTAGCATCTCGGCCCATGCCCGACAACGGTCGTGCGATCGAGAACCTGATCTACGCCTACGCCGAGCGCATCGACGCCGGAGACCTGGCCGGGGTGGCCGAGCTGTTCCGACATGGTCGCATCGAGGCGGCGCCGGGCATCGTGGTGGAGGGATCCGATGAGGTGCGCAAGCTCTACGACGGCTCCACCCGCCTCCACCAGGACGGCACGCCCCGCACCCGCCACGTCACCACCAACGTGGCCGTCGAGGTGGACGAGGCGGCGGGCACGGCCAGGTCCAAGGCGTACTACACGGTGTTCCAGCAGACAGATGAGCTGGCGTTGCAGCCGATCATCGCCGGCCACTACCACGACACCTTCCACCTGGTCGACGGTCAATGGTGGTTCGACACCCGCCAGATGTTCGTCGACCTCAAAGGGGACCTCAGCCACCACCTGCTCTTCGACCTCTGAGGGCCGTCGCCGCCTCCCGGCTCGCCCGCGCCGCTCACCTCCACCGGGTTCCACTGGTTTGGCGTTGATTCGCACCCCTGGAGGGGTGCGAATCAACGCCAGACCGCGGCTGGGTCGCCTTCCCGCGGCTGGGTCGCCTTCCCGCGGCTGGGTCGCCTTCCCGCGGCTGGGTCGCCTTCGTCCATCGCTAGGAGGTCACGTCGCGCCGCACGAACAGCGCGCCGGCCGCCACCAGGGCGACGCCCGCGTACAGCACCAGCGTGATCCCAGCCGCCGCGTAGGTGGGCGAGTGCCCTCCCCCCGCGGCCACGTCCTGGAGCAGCTGGCCGGGCAGGAAGCGGTCGGTGCCGTCCACGGTGGCGCTGAGGATGGCCTCGACGGGCAGGGCGTAGGCCACGCCGAAGCCGATGGCCGCCACCGGCGAGCGCAGCAGCACCCCGAGCACCGCGCCCAGCAGCCCGAAGCCGAGCGTGGCCAGCAACAGGTTGACCACGGTGCGCCCGAGCACGGCCAGACCAGCCGACCCGAACCACACCGACGTGTCCACGCCCTTGGTGGAGGCGATGGCCACCGACACCAGCGTGGCCACGGTGAGCGCCAACAGGGTGATGGCGGCCAGGAAGGTGAGCACGCCGATGGTGATGCCGCCCAGCAGGCGGAGGCGGCGGGGCTCGCGCACGAGCAGGTTGCGGATGGTCCCGGTGCTGAACTCGCCGGCCAGGGCGGCGGCGCACAGGCACAGGGCGACGACCCCCAACAGGGTGGTGGCCTGGCCCAGCGCGTCGGCCAGGCCGTGGGTCGAGTGCAGCTGGGCCAGGCTGATGGCGTCGCCCGCCCGGGGGCCGCTCGAGGAGCCGTCCCCGGCGGTGGCCACACCCAGCACGGCGCCGAGCACAGCCACCAGGACCATGGACGAGAGGCCGCCGACGAGCATCCCCGGGCGGCGCAGCTTGGTCCACTCGCTGCGGATGACGTGCCTCACCGGCGCCCCGATCCGGCCAGCTCGGGGTCGACGTCGGCCACGGTGAGCGGGGTGTTGGTGAGGTGGAAGAAGGCGTCCTCCAGGCGGATGGGCACCACGCCCAGCTCGCACAGGGTGATGCCGTTGCGCATGGTCAGCCGATTGAGCTCGCCGGCCCAGGTGGGCGGGGCGCTGACCACGACGCGGTCGTCGAGGGCCAGGGCCGGGTGGCCGTGCTGCTCGCACAGCGCCACCAGGCCCGCGACCATGGCGGGATCCTCGGGCACGGCGCAGAGCTTGGGCTCGTGGGAGCCGAGCAGCTCGGTGACGTCGCCGGCGAAGACGAGGTGACCCTGGTCGATGACCACCAGGTGGTCGCAGACCTGCTGCAGCTCGTCGAGCAGGTGGCTGGACACGAACACGGTCATGCCGCCGTCGGCCAGGGCCCGCAGCTGGGCCCGCAGGTCGCGGATGCCGGGCGGATCGAGGCCGTTGGTGGGCTCGTCCAGCACGAGCAGGTCGGGCGACGGGAGCAGGGCGGCGGCGATGCCCAGGCGCTGCTTCATGCCCAGCGAGTAGGAGCTGTACCGGTCCCCGGCCCGATCCTCGAGGTGGACGGCGCGCAGGACGTCGGTGACGGCGCGGCGGTCGATGCCGCCCATGCGGGCCAGGACATCGAGGTTGCGACGGCCGCTGAGCGACGGGTAGAAGGCCGGGCCCTCGATCATGGCACCGACGTGGCGCAGGTACGCCGCTGGGTGCGCCAGGGGGTGGCCGAGCACCTGGCCGGCGCCCTCGGTCGGCTTGATGAGGCCCAGCAGCATCCGGATGGTCGTGGTCTTGCCCGCGCCGTTGGGTCCGACGAAGCCGCACACCACGCCACGGGGCACCGAGAAGCTGAGGTGGTCGACCACGCAGCGGTCGCCGTAGCGCTTGGTCAGCCCGGCGATGTCGAGCGCGGCATCCGACCGGGGCTCGTCTCGGCGGGAGCGATGAGCGGTGGTGGTCAAAGCGCGACATCTCTGGAGTCGATGCGGACTCACGACGAGTTCGCGGCGTCGGGCACGGCGGTCCTGTGGTTCTCTTCGGCGCGCCCGACCCAGACTTGAACCGTACCGCCCAACCCGTCGTTCCGCTACGCGGCTGAGATGAGGCCCTACCGTCGGGCGGTCCTGACCCCGCGCTGGTGAGCGGACCAGAAGGGGCCGGCTCGGTCCCGTCGGTGACCGCAGATGCGTGAGACGATGACGGGGTGGCTGTGCTCCTGGCGCTCGGTGCGGCCGTGGCGTTCGCGCTCGGGTCGGTGCTCCAACAGCGCGGCACCCTCGAGACGAAGGCGGGCGAGGGCGACCCGCACTTCCTGGTCGAGATCCTGCGCGAGCCGGTGTGGTTCGCGGGGGCCGCGTGCCAGCTCGTGGGCTGGGTGCTCCAGGCCGTGGCCCTGGCCCGCGGCCCGCTGGTCGTGGTCCAGTCCCTGTGCGCGCTGAGCCTGGTGTTCGCCCTGCCGCTGGGCGCCCGCCTCACGGATCAGCAGGTCGATCGTCGCACGGTGGCCGGTGCGGCTCTGGCCCTGGCCGGCATCGTCGTGTTCCTGGTAATCGGCCAGCCCGGCGCCGGCACCACCACCCCGTCGGCGTCGGCCTGGTGGTGGTCCGGTGTCAGCTCGGCGGTGCTGATCGGGGGGCTGGTCCTGGTCGGTCGCCGCCGGGGCGGACCGGCCGCGGCCGCCCTGCTCGCCGGGGCCGCGGGGGTCGCCTTCGCCTACCAGGCCGCGGTGACCAAGGTCTTCGTGGGCGAGCTGGGCCACGGGTTGGGCCCGGTGCTGACCTCGTGGACGACCTACGCCCTCATCGTCACCGCCCTGGGCGGGTTCGCCTTGCAGCAGACGGCCCTCAAGACCGGACACCTGGCGCCGGCGTTGGCGGCCAGCAACGCCGCCACGTTGTTGATCAGCGTGGTGCTGGGTGTGCGCGTCTTCGACGAAGCCTTGAGCGGGGCGGCCGGCCACGTCCCGCTGGCCCTCGGCGCGCTGGCTGCCGCCGCCATCGGGATCGTCGTCCTGGCCTCACCCCGGGCTGACTCCGGCGCGGCGGCCGAGCCCGGCGGCGCGGCCGGGCCTTAGGTCCCTACTGGGGGCGGGACCGGCTGTGTAGCGTGCGCCGACAGGTCGCACCGCCGGCGACCCGACGACAGGTCAGGGGAGGTCTCGCGCGTGACGGCATCCGCCTCCAGGTCTTCGAGGTGGCCGTCGGCCACGTCGACCCCGGCCACGACCCGCGCCGAGGGGACGACGCGGCCGTGATCCTGCTGATCATCGCCGCCGTGGTGGTGTTGGCCCTGCTGGGGCTGGCCATCCACGACCTGGTGCAGACCCACCACTCGGTGCTGCGGACGTACCCCGTGATCGGCCACCTCCGGTACGTGCTCGAGAGCTTCGGTCCCGAGACCCGCCAGTACCTGGTGACCGACAACGACGAGGAGCGCCCGTTCAGCCGGGACCAACGCCGCTGGATCTACTGCTCGGCCAAGGGCACCGACACCAGCTTCGGCTTCGGCACCGACAACCACCTGGAGACGATCCGGGACTACCTGATCGTGGACCATGCCGCCTTCCCCCTGGGTCTGGGTGCGGCCCAGCCCGACCCGTCCTGCGGGGTGCCCGGCGCCAAGGTGCTGGGCGCGCGGGCGCGGCCGCACGATGGCCTTCCGGCCGCCGCTGGTGAACGTGTCGGGCATGAGCTTCGGCGCGCTCAGCGGAGCGGCCATCGAGTCCATCGACCGGGGTGCGGCGATGGCCGGGTGCCTGCACAACACGGGTGAGGGCGGCATCTCGCCCCACCACCTGCACGGGGCCGACCTCATCTGGCAGGTCGGGACGGGCTACTTCGGCTGTCGGGACGAGCACGGCCGCTTCTCGCTCGACCGCCTGGTCGCCGCCATCGATCAGCACCCGCAGGTGCGGGCGATCGAGATCAAGCTCTCCCAGGGGGCCAAGCCCGGGCTCGGCGGGCTGCTGCCGGGGGTCAAGGTGACGCCTGAGATCGCCCAGATCCGCGGCATCCCGGTGGGCGTCGACTGCGCCAGCCCACCGGCGCACACGGCCTTCGACAGCGTCGACTCGATGCTGGAGCTGGTGGAGACCATCGCGGCGCGCACCGGTCGCCCGGTGGGGATCAAGTCGGCCGTGGGCGAGGCCGCCTTCTGGGAGCAGTTGGCCGATCGCATGGCCGCCACCGACCGCGGCGTCGACTTCATCACCATCGACGGGGGCGAGGGTGGCACAGGCGCCGGTCCGCTGGTGTTCACCGACCACGTGGCCCTGCCCTTCCGCCAGGGGTTCACCCGCGTGTACCGCGCCTTCGCCGAGCGGGGCCTGCAGCACGAGGTGGTGTGGATCGGGTCGGCGAAGCTCGGGCTGCCCGAGAACGCGCTGGCCGCCATGGCGCTGGGCTGCGACCAGGTGAGCGTCGGGCGCGAGGTGATGATGGCGGTCGGGTGCATCCAGGCCCAGCGCTGCCACACCGGACGCTGCCCGACGGGTGTGGCCACCCAGTCGCATTGGCTGGAGCGTGGCGTGGACCCGGCATCGAAGTCGGTGCGGGTGGCGGCGTACCTGGCCCAGCTTCGGTTCGAGCTGGTGCGCCTGGGCCGAGCCTGCGGCCGGGTCCACCCGGCGCTGGTCACGCTCGACCAGCTCGAGGTGCTCGACGGCTCTCACACCTCGACGAGCCTGGGCCAGGTGTTCGGCTACGAACCGGGCTGGGGCGAGCTCAGCCCCGCCGACGCCGAGTCGCTCCGCCAGGCCATGTCCAGCTGAGCGGAGCGGACCGTGGGTCATCGCCGCCTGCAGGAGCTGCGGCCGCGGCCCACCCTCGAAGATGGGCTATCAGGCGCGGAGTGCGGGGAGCACCTCGTCTCGCACCAGCCGGGTGGCCAGGGCGGCGGCCGTTCGATCGGCGCCGAAGCTCGGCCCGGTGATGATCAGCCGGTCGAGACCCAGCCCGATCAGCTCGACCAGGCGGGCCACGCAGGTGTCCGGGTCGCCCACCACGGCGAAGCGCTCGACGTACTCATCGGGTGCCAGGCGGCTGTGCCCCGCCTGGTTCACCAGGTGGAGGTTGCTGTCGTAGCTGCGGCCGACCGCCGCCACCACCTCGCGGTCCTTGGACGGCACGCCGGCTCCGGTGGATCCGGGCATGGCCGAGAAGTGCGTGAAGGCGGCCACCCCGCCACGCACGAGGTCACGCGCCACCGCGACATCGGGGTGGCAGCCGACGGTGACGTAGGCGCCGAACGACACGGCACCCGCCCGGCCGGCCGCGGCCGCCGCCTGGCGAGCCACGTCGAGGCCCCAGGCGACGCGCTCGGGCTCGGCACCGACGGCCAGGGTCAGTCGCTCGACCGTCGTGGCCGCCACGGCGATGACCTTGGGTCCGGCGGCGGCCACGTCGACGGGGACGGGCGCCTGGGAGGCGCGGTCGAGCCAGCGGAGGCGGCTCTCGTAGCCGTCCAGGTCGACGGTGCCTCCGTTGAGGTAGGTGTGCACCTCGGTCAGCGCGGTGGCGAAGGCGGCGACGGCCATCGGCGGCCGGCCCAGGTGGAACAGCGCGGTGTCGCCGCGCCCGATGCCGAGCACGGCCCGGCCGTCGGACTCCTCCTGCACGGTGGCGATGGCAGTGGCCAGGGCGGCCGGGTGACGGGTGGCGGGGTTGGTGACCCCGGTCATCAGGCGCAGGCGCGTGGTCGCCCGGGCCATGAGGGCCAGCGACACGAACGGATCGCCCACCAGGTTCTGCGAGTCGGTGACGGCCAGACCGTCCCATCCGGCGGCCTCGGCTCGGGTGGCGAAGCGTTCGGCTCGTCCCGTCTCGGGGACGGTGACGGTCCACAGCTCGACGGGCATGGGCCGAGCTTGCCACGGCGCGACGGATGCCGCCCGGGTCGGCTCAGCCCTGCTGGGTGCGGCCGCGCTCGGTGATCGCGCCGCGGCGGCGCTCGACCTCGGAGGGGTCGCGCTGCTGCTCCCACGTGCGTGAGACCCGCGCCTCGATCTCCCACGCCTCGGCCGCGGTCGTGGCCGCGCCCTCCGCGTAGGTGGCCAGGATGCGCCGAAGCGCACCCTGGTCGTTGGACACGATGTCGAGCGCCAACGCCTGGCAGGTGGGCAGCAGCTCGTCGTGGGCCACGACCTGGTTGACGAGCCCCCACGCCGCGGCGGTGGCGGCGTCGATGTAGTTGCCGGTGAGGCTCATCTGCCGAGCTCGTCGCACACCGATGGCTTGGGGCAGCAGGACGGTCAGCCCCCACCCGGGCTGGATGCCGACGCGGGCGTGGGTGTCGGCGAAGCGGGCCCGGTCGGATGCGATCAGCAGGTCGCAGTTGAGCGCGATCTCGAGCCCGCCGGTGACGGCGAACCCGTTGACGGCACCGATGAGCGGCTTGACGTGGCCGGCGATCGGGTTGCGCCCGTCGCCGACGTGGCGAAACCCCATCTCGCCCGAGCCGAGCGCCTTCAGGTCGACGCCGGCGCAGAACGCCGGGTCGGCGCCGGTCAGCACCAACACGTCGACGTCGTCGTCGGCGTCGAGTCCCGACACCGCGGCGTGGAGGCCGTCGAGCAGGGGGCCGTTGAGGGCGTTGCGCACCGCAGGACGGTTGAGTGTGATGGTCGCCACCCGCTCGACCACCTCGATCAGCACCTCGTCGGCCATGGTGACCAGTCTGCCCCGAACGGCGGGCTGCGACCGGCGGTCGAGCGCTCCGGCGGGGCGAGCTGCGACCGGCGGTCCCCGGCACGCTCAGGCGATGCGCATCAAGCACAATCCGGCGCGTGAGGAATGTTATACCCCCATGGGTATGTTGGGTTGAGGCACGCGCCGCGAAAGGATGTCGTCATGATCGTCGAGCAGTACGAGCTGGGTTGTCTGTCGCTGTTCTCCTACCTGGTGGGCGACGAGACGACGGGGCGTGCGGTGGTCGTCGATCCCCAACGTGACGTCAGCGGCTACCTGGCCGAGGCCGAGCGGTTGGGGCTTCGGATCGAGCGGGTGATCGAGACCCACTTCCACGCCGACTTCCTCTCCGGGCACCTGGAGCTGGCGGCGGCCACCGGTGCCGTCATCTCCTACGGGGACCGCGCCCGGCCCGACTTCGCCTCCGAAGGCCTCGCCCATGGCCAGACCCTGTCGCTCGGGGAGGTGCAGCTCGAGATCCGCCACACCCCGGGCCACACCCCCGAGTCCATCTCGATCGTCCTCCACGAGCATCCCGGTGAGCCCCCGGCGGCCGTCCTGACGGGTGACGCGCTTGTTCATCGGCGACGTCGGACGCCCCGATCTGCTCACCTCGATCGGGTATTCGGCCGAGGACCTGGCTCGACAGCTGTACCACTCGCTCCACGAACAGCTGCTGACCCTGCCCGACGACACCGTCGTGTACCCGGCGCACGGCGCAGGTTCGGCCTGTGGCAAGAGCCTCTCGCCCGCCACGCGCTCGACCATCGGCGAGCAACGGGCCACCAACTACGCCCTCGCCCCGATGACCGAAGATCAGTTCGTCGAAGCCGTCATCCAGGGGCAGTCGGTGGCGCCGCTCTACTTCGCCTTCGCGGCCAACGCCAACCGCCGCGACCGTGAGCTGCTCGACGAGGCGGGCGAGGTCCCCGTCCTCGACCTGGACGTGGTCGTTGGCCGCCAGGCGGAGGGAGTGGTCGTCATCGACACCCGACCGAGCGACCAGTTCGCATCGGGCCACCTGCGAGGGGCCATCAACGTCGGACTCGACGGTCGCTTCGCCGAGTACGCCGGCGACGTGCTGCGCCCCGGCCAGTCCGTGGTCCTGGTCACCGAACCCGGCCGCGAGCGCGAAGCCCGCGTCCGCCTGGCTCGCATCGGGTTCGATCACGTCCTCGGCGCCCTCATCGACTGCACCGCACAACTCGCCGACCGTCCGGAGCTGGTGGCCCTGGCGCCGCGCCTCTCGGCCACCGAGCTCGACGCGTGGCGCGCCTCGGAGGCGACGCTGCAGATCCTCGACGTGCGCAACCCGAACGAGCTGCTGGCCGGGCAGATCACCGGGTCGCGCAACCTGCCCCTGCCCACGCTGTTGGACCGGCTCGGCGACCTCGACCCGGCCGCCCCGACCCTGGTCTACTGCGCGGGCGGCTACCGCTCCGCCACCGCCGCCTCGCTGCTGCGCCACGCTGGGTTCGAGCACGTCGCCGAGCTCGCCGGCGGCTACGACGCGATACAAGGGCGACCGGCGTGCGATGTCGTCCCGGCCGAGGACCGGTTGCGGGCCTGAACGAGAGGATCTCCCATGGACGCCCACGACTGGAACGACCGCTACGGCACCGCCGAGTACATCTGGCGCGCCGACCCCAACACCTTCCTGGTCGAGCAGGTGAGCGGGCTCCGACCCGGCCGAGCGCTCGACCTCGCCTGCGGCGAGGGCCGCAACTCGGTGTGGCTGGCGGAGCAGGGATGGACCGTCACCGGCGTCGACTTCTCCGAGGTCGGGCTGGACAAGGGTCGCCGGCTGGCCGCCGACCGCGGCGTGGGCGTCGAGTGGGTGTGCGCCGACGCCACCAGCTGGGTGCCGCCCGAGGAGGGGTTCGACCTGGTGGCGCTGTTCTACCTGCAGCTGCCGGCCGCCGAGCGCCGACGTGCCCTGGGCGTGGCGGCGCACGCCCTGGCCGCGGGCGGGACGCTGCTGGTCGTGGCCCACGACACCGCCAACCTGACCGGCGGCACCGGCGGACCCCAGGACGCCGCGGTCCTGTACCGACCGGCCGACGTGCTCGAGGATCTCGCCGCCACCGACGTCGAACTCACGACCGAGGTGGCCGACACCGTCGAGCGGCCGGTCGTGGGCGCCGAGCGCCCCGCGCTCGACTGCCTGGTCCGAGTCTGCCGGGTCTGATCATGCGGTGCGCGCTCGTGCCAGGTGCTCCGCACGCTCCTTGATCCCGAGAAGCATCTTGCGCTCCATGATCAGGCTGCCCGGCTCCATCACGTAGCGGTTGAAGGTTCGGGTGACCGCCGACGCATCGGGCGTGGCGATGCGGTTGCGGCTGACAAGTCGGGTGCCCCGCGGTTGCGGCCGCAACGCGAAGGCCCAGATCCAGTTCCCATCGTCGGATCGAAGCACCAGGGTCTCTCCCGGATGGCAGAGGGCGACGCGCATGGTCGGTCCGTTCTTCCCCAGCGTCTGGGCGTCGCCGACCTCGATCTGCTGGAACTGGGGCAGGACGACGTCGACGCTGTGCATGTGGAGACCGAAGAGGTTCTCGATCCAGTCGTAGGTGTAGACGCCTCCACGCCCGGATCCCATCTGGGCCAACCACGGCCAGACCGCCTCGGGCGGGGCGTCGATCCAGATCCCGCGCGTCGCGGTCATGTCGGGCGCGACCAGCAGGTCGTCCCCGGGGAGCTCGCCGGCAACCTCCGCGTCCGTGGCCCCCCACGAGAGGCACCACGGGCGCCAGATGGGGTAGCTGGCAACGACGAGGCCACCGGCGAGGGCGAGCCCTTCGGAGAGGACCGCCGCGCCACGCAGGCCGACGCGACCACGGGGGCGGTGTCGGTGTGGATCTGGCACCTCCCACCACCTCTCCTCGGACTCGAGCGGTGAAGCACGATTGTCACCCGCCGCCCCAACATCGGTCAGGGGCAAACGTCCCGAACGTGGGTCATCCCGTGGACGCCTCCCCGTGGACTGACGAAGGACCCTGGTCCCAGACATGGGCGAAGCTGAACCATGGGAGAGGTGAGGACCACCGCAGGGCCCGCCACGACCGGCCCCGACGACCGCCTGACGCGATCCGCGGCGCCGCCGCGCAAGGGGGCGGCCCCGTCAACGCGGCCGTTGCGTGGCCCGGAGAAGGCGCTCGTCGCCCTCGAGACCTTCCTGTCCGTCTGCGGTCTGGGCGGTGGTCTCTACCTGGCCACCCATCCGTCGACGGCGATGCCCCTGCGCTACCTGGACGGCACCTGGTTCCACACCTGGCGGTGGCCCGGGCTGGCGCTGTTCTTCTTCGTCGGCATCTGCCCGGCCCTGGCGGCCGGAGCTGCGCTGCGCCGTATGCCGATCGCATCGCTCGGCCACCTCGCGGTCGGAGTCGGGCTGATGGCCTGGATCCTCCTCGAGGCGGCCTGGGTGGTCGTGGCACCCGGCCTCCAGATCGTGTTCGGTCTCCTGGGCCTCGCCGTCCTCGCCCTCGGCGTCTACGACCTCGTGCGACGCGACCCGAGGCCGCTGGCGTGACCCGCTCGGGCGCATAGGAGCCGCCCATCAGGATCGCCTCTGGGCGGATGGCCTCTGCTACCGTCCTGCGAGCACGACGGACGAGGGAGTGCTGGGGATGGCAAACGCAACACAGGGGGCCGACTCGCGAGGCTGGCCCGTGTTCAGGCCCTCGAGGTGCTGCGGAGACGTGCGGGGTGCGAAGCAGTGATGCACCGGGCGCCGAAGTTGGCGGTTGGCTTCTGCGTCGTCGTTTCGCTGGCCGCGGTCGCCGGGTGCTCGAGAGACACCAAATCGCTCTCCACCGCCACGTCCGTCACGCACACCACGGCGGCTGGTTCGGCTTCGTCGACCTCGACCACGGAATCGGCGTCGGCGTCGGGATCGGCCGGCAACGGGGCGAGTGCTCCGGCCTCGATCGCCACCGGTGGCGCGGCCAGGTCCAGTCCGGCTGCCGCCTCAGGTTCAGGGTCGAACGCGACGACCACGACCGCCGCCACGACCAAGACCACCACCAGCTTCCTGACGACGACCACGACCACGCCGAAGTTGCCTGACCTGACCGTGTTGGGCATGACCATCGAGCAGGACTCGCCGACACATGCTCGAGTCACGTTCGATGCCAAGAACATCGGGACGGTCGACGTGACCCAGCCCTTCTCCGTGGACGTCTGCCTCGGCAGCACCTGCTACCCGAAGGTGATCACCCTGCCGGTCCGGGCGGGGGGCGCCACCGAGCTGTTCGTCGACTGCGCCGATCAGTCGAGTACGACGCCGGTCACCGTGACGGTGACGGTCGACTCGAGCAACAACATCACGGAGCTGCGCGAGGACAACAACTCGACCTCGTTGCCCGACGTGAGCCTGAACTTCTAGGCCTGATAGGTCTGCGGCGCGGCACGCCGACTCCCTGGCGTCGATGTGCACCCCGACCGCAGAGGCATCGCGGTCTGATGGTCGCCGTGGTCGTGAGGGAGACCTCCTCCGTGTCCGTTCACGGGGGCGTGTTCGCCAGCCACTGACCCGGGTACCAATCGCCCTTCGGGTCCGTGGTCTGTCCCACCTCGATCAGATGGCCATCGGGATCGCGGAGGTAGCAACGGATCTCGTATTGATGGTGCTTCGGCGGCGTCAGGAACTGACCGCCCCGCCCGCTCCACTCGGCATACACCGCCTCCACGTCCGTGACCCGGATGTTGAGGAAGCTGCTGACGCGGTTGGGATCGCCAGGCGTGGCCAGGGTGACCTCCGGCTTGTCGTCGGTCGGGCCTCCGCCGACGTTGATGATGATCCAACTGTTCGACAGCTGGACATAGGTGAGCCCTCCCGGCCCGGAGAAGGCATCCCGGCCTCCGAGCACGTCGGTGTAGAAGCGGCGCGAGCGCTCGACATCGTCGGACACGATGAAGTGGGCCAGCACGATCCCTTCCGGGGGCGGTGGGAGCTCGTCGGCGGGCGGGGTCGATGGCCAGCGATCGGGCACCCAGTCCCCGCCAGGGTCGGTGGTCTGCCCCACCTCGATCAGGTGACCGTCGGGATCGCGGAGGTAGCAACGGATCTCGTACTGGTGTTGCTTCGGCGGCGTCAGGAAGTCCGCACCCCGGGCCCGCCACTCGGCGTGCACGGCCTCGATGTCCTCGACCCGCACGTTGACGAAGCTGCTCACCCGATCCGGGTCGGCCGGCGTCTCCAGCGTGACCTCGGGCTTGTCGTCGGTCGGGCCTCCGCCGGCGTTGATGACGATCCAGCTGTTGGACAGGGCGACGTTGGTCGGCCCGCCGGGGTTGGCGAAGGCGACCCGGCCCCCGAGCACCTCGGTGTAGAAGCGGCGGGAGCGCTCGACGTCGTCGGACACGATGAAGTGGGTGAGCAGGAGCTCTTCGGTCACCTGGTACCTCCGATGGCTGGGGTGCCCCGGCGGCGCGCGAGGCTCCCATCCGCGCCTGGCCGGCCGGCCGATCGGCTCACCGGCAGGACACCAGCTCGGCCACGATGTCCGCCGCGGGCCCTCGGACGCCCGGAGCAGCCACCAGGCAAGCCTGCGCCCACCGCCGCGAGATGTCCAGGGCGCATCGCACGGTCGCCAGCGTCGGCTGGCCGCGGTCCCGGTCAGCCTCCGGCGGCGCGACCCCCGTCGATGCGAAGCGTCGCGCCGGTGACGAAGGTGGCGCGTTCGAGGTAGAGGACCCCGTCGACGACATCGCTGACCTCGCCCACGCGGCCCAGGGGATGCCGCTTCGCCAAGTCACGGTACGAGGCCGGGTCCTGGTTGGGGGTCTCGATGACGCCGAGCGCCACCGTGTTGATCCGGACGCCCCGCCCCGCGTATTCGGTGGCCAGGGAGCGGGTCACCGCCTCCAGGCCGCCCTTGGTGAGGGCCGCCAGCGCCGAGGGCTCCCTGGCGTCGGCGTGGGTCACGAGGCTGGTGCTGACGTTGACCACGTGGCCTCCGCCCTGGGTGACCATCTGGGCGATGGCCCGCTGGGTCATGTGGAAGAAGCCGGTCAGGTTCACCGACGTGACGGCGACGTAGTCGTCCAGCGTGTAGTCGGTGAACGGCTTCCCGATGTAGATGCCCGCGTTGTTGATCAGCGTGTCGACACGGCCGAACCGCTCGAGCGCCTGGCCGACCACGAGATCGGCGGTCTCGGCCTGGGCGATGTCCCCCGACACCATCAACAGATCCGGACTGGCGGACGGCTCGACCGAGCGCGCCGTGCCCACCACCGCGTACCCGGCGGCGATGAAGGCAGCGGCGATGCCGGCGCCGATCCCCCGCGACGCTCCGGTGACGACGGCCACCTTCTGCTCCGCGGGTGGCCCGCCATCCCTGCCGCGTCCAGCCATCCGGCGGAGCGTATCCGGGTCCGATTCGACCGTCCCGGGGAGGCGGTGCCCCTTGAACAGCGGCGGCCCAGTGGACATGGCCATCGTCGTCAATGGCGACGATCCTCACGACGGCCTGTGCTTCGGGGTTGCCGGCAAGCAGCATTGCGCCCGGGCGGACGCGCTCGGGTGGGGCCGCGTCGGTGAGGGTGGACCAGCCGAGCCCGTCGTCGTCTTGGTCGTTGAGATCACCGGGCTGAGGCCCGGATCCACGCCTGCAGCGCGAAGCTGGCGTGATGGTTGGAACACGCCAGCCGGAGTGGGTCCGAAGTCGGATCCTGTTGGGGTTTGCCCTGGTGGTGATGGCAGCCGGATGCGCATCCCGTACCGCATCCACGGCCCCGGGCACCTCCTCCTTCCGGGCAGTGGGCCCGGCCACGACCTCTGCCAGCGACCGTCCGATCACGTCGGGCGGCACCCCCGTCGTTCCCCGACCAGCCCACGTGGTGGTCGTGATCGAGGAGAACCACGCCGAGTCCGGGATCATCGGCAACCCGGACGCGCCCTACCTGAACAGCCTGGTCGCCGATGGGGCGCTGTTCACCCAGAGCTATGGCATCGGCCACCCGAGCCAGCCGAACTACCTGGCCCTCTTCTCGGGCTCGACGCAGGGGGTCAGCGACGACAGCTGCCCGGCGCCGGGAGCGCCGTTCCGAGCCCCCAACCTCGCCACTGCCCTCCGAGCCGTCGGCGTCAGCTTCGCCAGCTACAGCGAGGACCTTCCCACCACCGGCTCGACCGCGTGCTCGTTCGAGGCCTACGCCCGCAAGCACAACCCGGTCACCGACTTCGTCGACGTCCCGGTGGCGGACAATCGTCCGTTCACCGCGTTCCCCTCCGATCCCACCAAACTGCCAACGGTCTCGTTCGTCATCCCGAACCTCGACCACGACATGCACGACGGGACCATCGGCCAAGCCGACGTCTGGTTGCGCACCCACCTCGACGCCTATGTGAGGTGGGCCAGGACCCACGACAGCCTGCTCGCGATCACCTGGGACGAGGACGACTACTCGGCGGCCAACCGAATCCCCACCCTGTTCGTGGGGCCGATGGTCCGGCCTGGGCGCTACTCCGAACGCATCGACCACGACACCGTGCTGCGCACCCTCACCGCCATGTATGAAGCGACAGCACCCGGTCTCGCAGCCCAGGTGCCACCCGTCACCGACACCTGGACCACCCACTGAGCGAGACGGCGCGGACCTTCGCGCCGCGACTTGCGAGCTCCGCCGTCGGCCAACGGGCGTGCAGCAGGCTGAACGCCGTGAGCTGGCCGCCTCTACCGGGCCGTCGGTCTCGGTTGCGAGGACGCAGTCACCGTGGCGCAAGACCTCATGTCCAGTCCGACCTCCACCGTCATCGGGGCAGTGGCCGCCGTCGCCCTCGGAGCCGCCCTCGGCGTACCAACCAGGTCAGGGTGGATCGCGGCAGGGCACGACAACAGGCGGGTACACGGTGCGGTTGGGCACGAGCACCTTGATCCGGGTAGTCGGTCCTGCGTGTCGCAACAGCGGTCGGGCCGCGCCATCGAACACCCTCGTGGTCGACGGGGCCACGATGTGGCTCGGTCAGCGGTCCCGCCACGACGTCGATGACGTCCTCGACCGTGATGACCCACCGGTCTCCGCCGACGCCTCATCGAGCCCCTCAGCGCGACCGGAAGAACTGACCGAAGACCCTGTTGCGGCGGTCGCCGCCTTGACAGCGTGGAGTCGCAAGCAGCGGCGTGCGTGCCGCGAGGAGGAAGAGAAGAGAAAAGGGGTAGATCATGGCCAAGACCGAGCAGGACCTCTCCGCCACCCGGATCCTCGAGTCGGTGCAGGAAGCCGAGCAGTCCGCCTTCGAGGCGGTACGGAGGTTCGTCGACACCGTCGACGGCGCGTTCCCGGACCTGACGAACGACGAGGGCCCGCGGCGCAAGATCATCGACTCGGCGTTCAAGATGGTCGAGAACCTGGTGGGCACATCCAACAAGCTCGCCGAGAACGTCATCGAGGTGAGCGCCAAGGCGATGGACCAGAAGACCCCGGTCGGGTCAGCCAAGAAGTAGCCCACGACCGGGGGCGCCTCGACCATCTGGGGGGCCGATGAAGGAGCTCGTGTACACGCGGCTGCTGCTGCCGGCGGTCGAGCAGTTCGCCGACAAGCTCGCGTTCATCGACGGCGACTACGAGAACACCTATGCGGGCCATGGCGAGCGGGTGCTCCGCTTGGCACACGCCATGCGTCACCAGCTCGGCATGGCGCCCGACGACCGCTTCGCGGTCATGGCACTGAACTCGCACGAGTTCCTCGAGCTCTACCACGCGGGGTTCCTGGGCGCGGGCTTGGTGAACCCTCTCAACCTCCGCTTGGCGGGAGCGGAGCTGCAGCACATCCTGTCGGACTCGGGTACCCGCGTGGTGTTCGTCGATGCCATGTTCGCCGCGCACCTGACCGGTGCCGTCGAGCAGATCCGCGACGAGCTGGCGTTGGAGCACGTGGTGTTGATCGGCGACCCGACGGCTGACGTCCCCCACGACCTCGCGTACGAGGACCTGATCGCCGCCGGTGAGCCGGTCGTGCCGCCCGAGCCGGCGGAGGACGACCCGGTCGTGCTGATGTACACGGGCGGGACGACCGGCCTGCCCAAGGGTGTGCTGCTCGACCAGCGGGCCGAGATGCTGAACCTGTACCACGCCGGGATCACCCTCGGGCTCCCGGGCCACCGGACGTACCTGCACCAGACGCCCATGTTCCACGCCGCGTCGATGTCGGCCATCCTCGGGATCCCCGCGGTCGGCGCCAGATCGGTGTTCGTGCCCATGTTCGATCCTGTCGCCGTGCTCGACGTGATCGAGCGCAATGCCGTGAGCCAGACCGTGATGGTCCCGACGATGGTGAGGGTGGTGCTGGAACATCCCGACTACCGCCCGGAGCGTCTGGAGTCGCTCGAGGTGCTCACCTACGGCGCGTCACCGATGCCGGCGCCGTTGGTCGAGCGCCTCCTGGCGGAGCTGCCGTGGGTCGAGCTGAGCCAGGGGTACGGCATGACCGAGAGCTCCGCGGTCCTGACCATCCTGACCGACGAGGACCATCGGCGGGGCGGCGAGGTGCTGCACTCGGCCGGACGTCCCGTGATGGGGGTGCAGCTGTCGATCCAGGATCCCCTGGGCCAGATCCTGCCGGTGGGCGAGATCGGGGAGGTTTGCGCCAAGGGAGGCAACCTCATGCGCGGCTACTGGAACGACCCGGCGGCGACGGCCGAGGCGATGCGCGACGGCTGGTACCACACCGGCGACGAGGGGCGGTTGGACTCCACCGGTTACCTCTACCTCGTCGACCGCGTGAAGGACATGATCGTGACGGGCGGCGAGAACGTGTACTCGATCGAGGTCGAGAACGCCCTCTCCACCCACCCCGCAGTCGATCAGGTGGCGGTGATCGGCATCCCCGATGAGCAGTGGGGCGAGGCGGTGCACGCCATCGTGGTGCTCCACGCCGGGACGTCGGTGTCCGTCGACGCCCTCCGACAGTGGGTCCGCGACCGCATCGCCGGCTACAAGGTGCCGAAGTCGATCGAGTTCCGCCCCGATCCGATCCCTCTCTCCGGTGCGCTCAAGCCGCTCAAGCGGCTTCTGCGCGAGCCGTACTGGAAGGGCCACCACCTCGGGGTGCACTGACATGGAGCAGGTGCGTTTCGCAGTGATCGGTGGTGGCTCGTGGGGCACGACCATCGCGTCGAGGCTGTCCGAGCGCTACGACACGTTCTTGTGGGCGCGTGAGCCCGAGGTGGCCGAGGCGGTGTCGACCGACCACGAGAACCCGCTGTTCCTGCCGCACTTCGAGCTGGCGTCGTCGCTCCGGGCCTCGACCTCGCTCGACGACGTCCTCGATCATCGCGAGGTGGTGGTGGTCGTCGTCCCCGCGCAGCACGTGCGCGAGGTGGCCAGCGGGATGCGTGCCACGCTCAGGTCCGACGCCGCCGTCCTCAGCCTGACCAAGGGCATCGAGCGCCTGACCCTGCTCCGGCCCACGCAGATCCTGACGGAGGTGCTGTCCGGTCATGACCCGTCGCTCGTCGGCGTCATGTCGGGCCCCAACCTGGCTCGCGAGATCGCCGCGGGACATCCCGCGGCCACCGTCGTGGCGATGCCCGACCAGGAGTGGGGCCGACGGCTCCAGGCGTTGCTGATGGGGGAGCGCTTCCGCGCCTACACCAGCACCGACGTCGTCGGGTGCGAGATCGGCGGTGCGGTGAAGAACGTGCTGGCGATCGCGGCCGGGATGGCCGACGGCCTCGGCTACGGCTGGAACACCCGCGCCGCCCTCATCACCCGCGGCCTGGCCGAGCTGACCCGGCTCGGGGTCGCCCTGGGCGGCGACCCGCTCACGTTCCTGGGGCTGGCCGGCAACGGCGACCTGATCGCGACGTGTGGCAGCAGCGAGAGCCGCAACCACCGGGTCGGCTACGAGCTGGGTCGCGGCCGGGGGCTCAGCGAGATCCTGGCCGGCATGACCATGGTGGCCGAAGGGGTGAGCTCCGCCCCCGCGGTGCTCGCGCTCGGGGCACGAGAAGGCGTCGAGCTCCCGATCGGCGCCCAGGTGCACGCCGTCCTGTCGGGGGAGCGCACGCCCGAGCAGGCCGTGGAGACGCTCATGCACCGTGATCCGACATCCGAGCTGCACGACCTCCCGCCTGCGATGCCACGTTGATCGGCTCGGCTACTCCCACTCCTCCACCAGCCGGCCCGGGCGGCAGGCGAAGCCGCGATCCTCGACACGCCAGCAGCACTCGCAGCAACGGCATCGAGCCCAGGCGGGGTCGCGGTCGGGCTCCAGCTGCTCGTTGGGGCAGATCGGGCACAGGCCATGTCGGATGGCTTCGACCAGCCCGAGCTCAGACGCTCGGTGAGGCGGCTCGTGGTCACTGGCGCAACCGAGGTACAGACGCACATCTCAGTCTGTCCCATTCATCCAGCGGAGGCTCGGCGGAGCTGGCGGGCAGCCTCGGCGGGGTCGACGATGTTGACCGGGTTCCCCGTGCCGAGCGCAGTACGAACATCCTCACGGAACCCGTTGGAACACGTCAGTTCGCGACCTAGACCATCGCCCCCAGGTCGGCCTCGCCGTGCGCCTGCATGAAGCGGACCAGGTTCGGCAGGTAGGCGCCCACCGGCGGGCAGGCGACCGGACTGCCGGCCAGGTCGCGCTGGGACTCGGTGGTGTCGTAGTGGGTGGGGTGGGCGAAGTAGGCGACCGCCGCGGCCGGGATCCCGATGAACCGTTCCAACGCCTCGACGTGGCCCAGCGCCCACTCGGTCGGTCGCCGCGGCAGCAGTACGCGCACACCCCGTCGCTGGGTGGCCCGGCACATCTCCTCCAGCAGCTGGTCGACGGTCAGCGGGGCCGGGTCGGCCAGCTGGTAGGTCCGCCCGACCGACTGGTCGAGCCCCGAGAGGTGCTCGATGCCGTCGATGACGAAGTCCGAGGGCACCATGTTGAACCGGGTCATGGTGGGGTCGCCGACCACCGGCACCACCGCCCACCGGGGCTGGCGCAGCAGCCACTGCAACAGGAAGTAGGGGCCGTCGAACTTCTGGGTTTCGCCCGTGACGGAGTCGCCCACCACGATGGCGGGGCGGTACACCGAGGTCGGCACGCCGCCCGAGCGCGACTCGGCCACCGCCACCTCGGCCAGGAACTTGGTCTCCTCGTAGTAGTTGTTGAACGACTGGCCGACGTCGAGGTCGGTCTCGTGGAACGGTCCGCAGTACCGGCCGCTCACGTAGCAGGTGCTGACGTAGTGGTGTCGGCGCAGGTTCGGGCAGTCCTCGGCCAGGGCCAGCACGTTGCGGGTGCCCTCGACGTTGACCGCCATGCCCACGTGGCGGGCCACGCTCAGGTCGTAGACCGCGGCCAGGTGCCAGATCTCGGTGATCGTCGAGGCCAGGCCGGCCGCGTCGTCGAGCCCCAGACCGGGGCGGGTGAGGTCGCCCAAGGCAAGTTCCAGGCGTCCGTCCAGGCTGGGGTCGTCGGCCACCAGGGCGTCGAGGCGGTCCTGGGCCAGGGCCGCGAACTTGGGTTGCACCAGGCAGACCGCCCGGGCGTCGGGGGCCCGCCGCAGCAGGCGGGGCAGCAGGCGGCTGCCCAGGAAGCCGGGGAAGCCGGTGACGAAGATGGTGTCCATGGTGGGGCTCGCTCGAGGGCTCGGGGGCGCAGGGTCGGGGTGGGGGTCGCTCAGCGCCAGCCGACGGCCTTCAACAGGCGCAGGGCGCCGGTCATGGCCGAGGCGAAGCCGTCGTCGCCGAGCTGGCGCAGCGGCGGGGCCAGGTTGAACAGCCGTTGGCGGGCGACGGTCTGGGCCTCGGTGAACTTGGCCAGACCGTGAGCGCCGTGGCGGCGGCCCAGTCCCGAGTCGCCCATGCCGCCCATGGGGGCGTCGGTGCTGCCCCAGGCTGCGGCGTAGGCCTCGTTCACGTTCACCGTGCCGGTGCGCAGGCGGGCCGCCACCTCGCGACCGCGACGGGCCGACGCGCTCCACACGCTGGCGTTGAGGCCGTAGCGGCTGTCGTTGGCCCGCTCGACGGCCTCGTCGTCGGTGGCGACGCGGTACACCGACACCACCGGGCCGAAGGTCTCCTCGGCGTAGCAGGTCATGTCGGCCGACACGTCGGCCAGCACGGTCGGCTCGAAGAAGTACGGGCCGAGCTCGGGTCGGGCATGGCCGCCGGCCAGCACGGTGGCCCCTTTGGCCACGGCGTCGTCGACGTGGCGTCGGGTGGTCTCGAGCTGGTCGGCCGAGGTCAACGAGCCCATCTCGTGGTCGAAGTCGTAGCTCCCGCCCATGCGCAGCGCCCCGACGGCGTCGAGGAACCTGGCCAGGAAGGCGTCGAAGATGGCGTCGGCCACATACAGGCGCTCGGCGGCGATGCACAGCTGCCCGCTGGAGGAGAAGCAGGCCCGGACCGCGCCCTCGGCGGCCCGGTCGAGATCGGCGTCGTCGAGCACCAGCAGCGGGTTCTTGCCGCCGAGCTCGAGCGAGCAGTCCACCAGACGCTTGCCGGCCTCCTGGGCGATGCTGCGACCCGAGGCCGTGGAGCCGGTGAACATGACGTAGTCGGCCACGTCGAGCAGGGGCGTGCCGATGTCGCGGCCCCGACCGGCCACGATCTGCCACAGGTCGTCGGGCAGGCCGGCCCGGCGGGCCAGGTCGAGGGCGCGCAGGGCGGTGAGCGCGGTCTGGTTGTCGGGCTTCTGCACCACGGCGTTGCCGGCCAGCAGGGCGGGGATGGTGTCGCCGACGCCCAGGCTGAGCGGGTAGTTCCAGGGGGAGATGATGGTGACGAGCCCCTTGGGGTGGTGCAGCTCGGTGACCGCGGTCAGGCCGGGGATCAGCCCGGACCGGTGTCTGGGGGCCAGCACCCGGGCGGCGGTGCGGGCGTAGTAGCGGCACGTGCCGGCCACGTCGGCCACTTCGAGGAAGGCGTCGCGTCGGGCCTTGCCGTTCTCGAGCTGCATCAGGTCCATGAGCTCGTCGCGGGCGTCGAGGATCAGGTCGTGCAGCCGCAGGAACACCGCGGCCCGCTCGGCCACGCTGCAGGCGCTCCAGGCGCGCTGGGCCGCCCGGGCCCGGTCGGCGGCGGCGAACACGTCCGCCGAGGTCGATTGGGGCAGCTCGACCACGGGCAGACCGGTGAACGGGGCGTGGGTGGTGACGGTGGGGGCGTCGCCCGAGGCCGAGACCAGGGCGGTGAGGTGCTGGAGCAGCTCACGGGTCAGCCGAGGTGGCCGCGGCGCATCCGTCGAGGTGACCGCCGTGGTGTGCTGCGTGTCGGTGGGCGTCATGGCGTCGGTGCCCCTCCG
This sequence comes from uncultured Microthrixaceae bacterium, assembly GCA_963785815.1. GTDB lineage: Bacteria > Actinomycetota > Acidimicrobiia > Acidimicrobiales > Acidimicrobilacustridaceae > UBA4742. The sequence continues at coordinate 177,538 of CAWAWN010000003.1, read as the reverse complement.
TGATCGCTCGTCGGGCCGCCACCCGATGCTACGGGGGCGGCGGGGGCGCACCTCATACCAGGCCGGCCTCGTCGACCGTGGTCATGAGGGTGGGGCTGCGCCGGCTGCGCTCCCGAATGCGGCCGGTCTGGCGATCACCCGGGCCATCCGTGGTCTCGGTGAGGTTCATGGCAGGTGGAAGACGCTGGGGAGATCGGTCCAGAACGTCCCGGGCGGCCTCGCCGGATCAGGTCGTTGGAACTCGCCCACGGTCGCCCACCATTCGGCCATGCGCGGCGCTTCGGCCAGTGCGGCCATGCGGTCGGCGAACTCCTCGTCGGGGCCGTGGTACTCGAAGTACGCGAAGAGCTGTTCTCCATGGTGGAAGATCGAGTAGTTGGCGATGCCGGCGACCCGGAGGGCATGGGCGATCTCCGGCCAGATGTTGTCGTGGAGTCGGATGTACTCCTCGATTCGCTCGGCATCGACGCCGATGACCTGCCCGCAGCGCCTCAACGCGCTTCCAGACGGTAGGTGCGGGCCGCCGTGTCACCGAACACGGCGTCTCGTTCGGAGTCCGTCAGACCTGATGTCAAGGTTTCTGCCGATTCGATCACCTGGGCGTAGGACGCCGCGAGCTGGCACACCGGCCAGTCGGAGCCGAACATGAGGCGATCCGGCCCGAACCGCGTCACGGCGATCTCGACGTAGGGAGACAGGTCTCCAACGGTCCACGACGTCCACTCCGCTTCGGTCACGAGGCCCGACAGCTTGGCCGCGACGTTCGGCGCTGAGGCCAGCTCGGTGAGGTCCGATGCCCAGGGCTCGACGTTCCCTGAGGCGATGTTCGGCTTCGAGAGATGATCGAGCACGAATCGAACCTGGGGAAGGTGGTGGGCGACCTCGGCGACCGCCGCGAGCTGCGATGGGACCGTCAACAGCTCATAGACCAGGTCTCGTTCGGCGAGCTCGGCGAGGCTGGTCATGACCTGAGGTTGGCAGAGCCAGCGGTCGTCCGGCTCGGATTGCAGCGGATGTCGGATGCCCCGGAGGTAGTGGCCGTCTGGACCGCCCAGGAGCTCGTCGAGACGTTCCCCGACATCGGGATCGAGGAGATCGACCCACCCGACGACTGCGCCGATGAGCTCCGATGATGCGGCGTCGGCGAGCAGGAGCGCCGTCTCGGCCGCGTCGGCGACCGTCTGCACGAGGACGCTCTGGTCGATGAACGGCGCCGCGGCGGCGGTGAAGTCCTGAGCGGTGAAGGAACGGTCGATGGCGACCCGTTCCGCATCGATCCACGGCTGGGGCGTCACCTCCAGATCCCAGAGGTGGTGGTGGGCATCAACTCTCATCGGGGCGCACCAGCCCTTCTTCGGCCAGCTCGGTCCACAGCTCCTCGGGCACCGTGGTGTTCGCGTAGACGAGGTTCTCGCTCAGCTCTTGGATGCTTCGCGCACCCAGCAGCACCGTCGAGACCGCGGGGTTGCGCTGGGCGAAGGCAATCGCCGCGCACGGCAACGACACGCCGTGGCGCTCGCACACCGAGCGAACCCGGCCAACCCGGCGGAGGATCTCGTCGCTGGCCGGCCGGTAGTCGTACATCACGCAGTTGTCGGGATCGGCCAAGATCCCCGAGTTGAACGCGCCTCCGACCACGATGGACACCCCTCGGTCGAGGGCCGCGGGCAGGAGGTCGTCGGCTGCCGATTGATCGAGCAGGGTGTTGCGCCCGGCGATGAGCACCACGTCGATATCGGTTTCACGAACGAATCGGGTGGGAACGGCGGTCTGGTTCATCCCGACGCCGATTGCGCTCACGACCCCTTCTTCTCGCAGGCGATGCAGCACCGGGTACGACTCGCGGATCGCCTGGTCGGCAAAGTCGTCGGGGTCGTGGATGTACAGGATGTCGATGCGATCGGTGCCCAGTCGATCCAAGCTCGCCTCGATCGACCGAAGGATCGAGTCGCCGTCGAACGCGAAGGCCACATCTGCGTTCGGCGCGTCCGCGAAGATGCCGGTGTCAGCGTGGCCGGATGCAGGGGCGACCACGAGGCGACCGACCTTCGTGGAGATGATCACCGAGTCGCGATCGTGACGCGACAGCGCCGCACCCAACCGGCGCTCCGCGGTCCCGTGGCCGTACAGCGGGGCGGTGTCGAAGTACCGGATGCCCGCCTCGATGGCGGCATCGACCAAGCCGTTCACGTCGACACCGGAAGCCGACGAGTACAGCCCTCCGAGCGGGGCGGTTCCCAGGGAGATCGAGCCGAGGTCGAGCGATGTCGGGCCGTGTCGGGTCATCGGGGCTCCTGCACAGCCCGACCCTAGGGCCAGGTCGGCTATGAAGGGGTCCGATGTCTCGCCCCGGTCACCTCGTCGACCTCCACGTCTCCGACGTTCGATTTCCGACCTCGTTGACGCTCCTCGGCTCCGACGCCATGAACCCCGACCCGGACTACTCGGCCGCGTACCTCGAGATCAGAACATCCGAAGGGGAAGCCGGACACGGTCTCGTCTTCACGATCGGACGGGGCAACGATGTGCAATGCGCAGCCATCGAGGCCCTCCGCCCGCTCCTGGTGGGCTTCGACGTCGGGGAACTGGAGTCGGACCCTGGTTCACTGGCCCGTCGTCTCCTCGCCGACAGCCAGTTCCGATGGCTCGGCCCCGAGAAGGGGGTCATGCACATGGCCATCGGCGCGGCGGTCAACGCCGGATGGGACCTCCTCGCCCGCCGCGCCGGGCTGCCGCTCTGGAAGCTGCTGGCGACGATGCCACCCGAGGAGCTGCTGACCAGCGTCGACTTCCGCTACCTGTCCGACGCCATCACCCACGCGGAGGCGCTCGCCATCCTGACCGAACGACAGGAAGGGAAGGTGGATCGAATCGCGGAGCTCGAGCGCATCGGCTACCCCGCCTACACCACCGGGCCCGGGTGGCTCGGCTACTCCGATGACCTGCTCGTCCAGCTGGCCCGGAAGGCGTTGGCTGATGGGTTCGGCCAGATCAAGCTCAAAGTCGGCAGCGACCTCGACGACGACATCCGACGGGTACGGCTCGCGCGCCACACCGTCGGACCCGACATCGGTATCGCGCTCGACGCCAACCAACGTTGGGGCGTCGATGAAGCTGTCGCGTGGACCAACGCGCTGCGTGAGTTCGACATCGCCTGGATCGAGGAGCCGACGAGCCCCGACGATGTCGTCGGCCATGCGGCGATCGCCCGTGGCGTGGCCCCGATCCCGGTCGCCACGGGCGAGCACTGCCACAACCCGATCATGTTCAAGCAGTTCCTCCAGCTCGGGGGAGTCGACGTGGTTCAGATCGATGCCACACGGGTGGGCGGCGTCGGAGAGCTCGTGGCCACGCTGGTCCTGGCGGACAAGTTCCAGAAGCGGGTGTGCCCGCACGCCGGTGGGATCGGGCTCTGCGAGATGGTGCAGCACCTCGCGTTCTTCGACTACGCGGCGGTGTCGGCATCGATGGACGGGCGGATGATCGAGTGGGTCGACAACCTCCACGAGAACTTCGTGGCGCCGGCCGCGGTGCTGAACGGTCGCTACTGCGCCCCCACGCAGCCCGGCTTCAGCACCGAGATGCATCGATCGTCCATCGACGAACACGCTTTCCTGGAGGCGCGGTGACCGGGATCGGACCGGCGGTGGCTCCATGACGGCGCCTGAGTTCGATGGACGGGTTGCGATCATCACGGGCGGCGCCTCCGGCATCGGCGCGGCGACGGTCGCCGAGATGCGAGCCCGAGGCGCCCAGGTCGCGGTGCTCGACCTACAGCCCAGCCGCGACGAGTCGGTGTTCGGAGTCGAGTGCGACGTGGCTAGCGATGCCTCGGTCGATCGCGCCGTCGCCGCCTGCGTCGAGCACTTCGGTCGGCTCGACATCGTCGTGAACAACGCCGGCATCGGTGCGCAAGGCACCGTCGCGGCGAATCCCAGCACGGAGTGGGCTCGGGTGTGGGACGTCAACGTCGTCGGGATGGTCCGAGTGACCCGGGCCGCACTCCCCCACCTCCTTGCCACCGGCGAAGGTGCGGTGGTCAACGTCGGATCGATCGCCGGGTGGGCCGGTCTCCCCGAACGAGCCCTCTACAGCGCGTCCAAGGGTGCCGTCCACGCGCTCACGCTGGCGATGGCGGCGGATCACGTTCGGGACGGGATCCGCGTCAACGCCGTGGCCCCCGGCACCGCCGACACCCCCTGGGTGGGCCGGCTCCTCGACGCGGCCGTCGACCCCGAGGCGGAGCGAGCCGCGCTCGCCGCCCGCCAGCCGATGGGCCGACTCGTCTCGGCCGATGAGGTCGCCCACGCGATCTGCTACCTGGCGGGTCCGCTGTCGGGGTCGACCACGGGGACGATCCTCGCCGTCGACGGCGGCATGGCCGGTCTGCGCCTTCGTCCGCCGACCTGAAGCGCCGGACGACACGACGACCGTCTACCAACACGTCCTCCCCGGCATGCAAGCCGAGGCGGCCCGGGTGCTCAGCACAGCCATCTACAGCTGCGACCCGCTGCCGTCCCGTCACCCTTCGTCCGTCTCGGTCCAGCTTTCCGAGTACCTAGAGAGTATCAAACTAGAGAGAAAAGTCGATTTGTAGGTATACAGATTTGGAGGATTTGTTAATCTGTAGGTATGCGAAAGAGCGAGAGAGCGGGGCAGGCCCGCCGGGAACTGGACCGGAAGTTCAAGGCGGCGAACCTCGCGCCCGTTCGCGCGTGGCCGAGGGGTGGCTGGATCCGATCCATCCGCACGGGCCTCGGCATGAGCCAGGAGGCGCTTGCAGCTCGCCTTGCCGTCACGAAGGCGAACGTAGCCGGGCTCGAGGGGTCCGAGGTCAACCAGACCATCAGCATCGGCCGACTGGCCGATGTCGCCCGTGCCATGGACTGCCAGCTGGTGTACGTGCTGCTGCCCAACAGCAGCCTCGAGGAGACCGTCCAGCGACAGGCTGAGCGAGTCGCGGCGAGCACACTGGGGTACGTCGCGACCACCATGGGCCTCGAAGACCAAGCTGTTGAGCCCGACCGTCGTTCCGAACAGCTCGCCGCTGAGGCAACTGCTGTCATCGACCACAACCGACAGTGGAACGCGCGGTGAATGATCCGGGTAGCCCACGAACGGACTCGTTCAGCCTCCGCACGATCGGCCCAGAGCCAGAGGGCGCGACCCCGCTCGACGAAGAGGACCTCGCAGATCTCATCCCCGAGTTCGTGGCCACTCGCGGAGATCTGAACATCGTCGAGTTCGACAACATCACCAAGGCGATGCCCTGGGCGTTGGACCAAGCACGCCGCGGTGGCCCGCACCGCGTCCTGGGCTTCTCCTTCCTGTTCGGACTGCACAACAAGATGTTCGAGGACGTCTGGAAGTGGGCTGGCACCCAGCGCCGCCGGGGCACGAACATCGGAGTAGATCCGTCGGAGATCACAGAGCAGACGAAGCAGGCGCTCGACGACGCCCTGTTCTGGCACGACAACGGCGTGCACAGCATCGACGAGCGGGCCGCGCAGATCCATCGACGACTTGTCGCGGTGCACCCGTTCCCCAACGGCAACGGACGCTGCACTCGGCTCATGGCGGACCTGTACCTGACCTCGATTGATCAGCCGATGCTCACGTGGGGGCAGGGTGGCACCCTCGATGAGAACAGCGAAGGCCGTCACCGCTATCTAGAAGCACTCCGCGCCGCCGACGGCGATGACTTCGGGCCGCTGGTTGCCTTCGCGCGCTCCTGACACCCGACCAGAGGACCTCCGCCGGAAGCCCGCCAGGCTGCGCGCTCAGGCGGCCTGGGGTTGCGTGTTGCATTGCAATGCAACACGCAACCCGCTCAGCCCCGGAACACGCAGGTGGGGTCCTCCTCGAGCTCGTCGATGATCGCGTCGATCGGCTGCTTCGGGTCGAGGTCGAGGTACATCGCCCACTTGCCGTTGCGATCTCCGTAGTAGAGCGTCCAGGTGCCGTCACCCTCGTAGCGGACCTGGGCGATGGCCATCGAGGTCCACGTTCCTGGTGCGCCCCGCCACAGCGGTCGACGCTCGTGGATGGAGACGTTGCTGCCGCGGGTGGTGACCTCGAGGCGCACCTCGTCCGCCACAGGGTCCTGCACCTTGGCCCGACAGAAGCGCTTGACCTTCTCGACGTCGAGCTCGGGCAGGACGGTGGGCACGAACGGAGCGTACGACGTCTCGATCGGCGGGACGCGGGCTACAAGCTGCTACTACACGGAATCGGTCAGAAGTGTCCCCGACAAGCAAGAGGCCCGATCCGCAAGGACCGGGCCTGACCTGCTGGTTCGATGGTGGCGGGAGCAGGATTTGAACCTGCGACCTTCGGGTTATGAGGCGCTACTCGGTGCTGTCACCTGGTGACGGAGAGTGTTGGTCAGTGCTGTGACCTGCAGGTTTATCTGCCGGTCCATGCTGCTCTGTGCTTGTTGGTAACGCCGTTCTCCGACCCATCCGTTAGAAAGGTCGGCCTCTGAGCGACGTTCTCGGCTAACGGGAACGGCCTTCTCCATTTCCCCGATCCTTGAACAGCGGCCGCCCGTGTTCAAGGTTGTGCAACAACCTTGAACACGGGCCTGCTCCGGTCGCGGGCGTCCAGTCAGCCGGTCTGCTGGCCGAGCTCGTGCTCGACCGCCCGGCGGATCCAGCTCGACACCGAGCGATCGTCGGCGTCGGCCAGGCGTCGAACCTTGGCGAGCGTCTCGGGCGGGAACCGCACCGGGACCATCTCCGTGAGGTTCGACCGCTTCCGTCGCCGAGCCGGACCCTGCGGCTCCTGGTTCTCGGGCTTGGCGTAGAACGCGTGCTCCTCTTCTCGGCTCATCTTCTTGTTGGTCATCGGTCCTCCCGGTAGCGGGTGACGAGGTGGTTGGCGGCGACGTAGCAGCCGATCGGGCGGCACTTCGTGGCGTCCTCGGAATCAGGAGGGGCGAGCGGCACGACGAGCACCACGCCGGCGACCTCCGCCACCATCAGCCAGTGCGCTGGCGGTATCGCCGGGTAGTAGAGCGGGTCGGACTGCCACACCTCGTACACGTCCTCGAGGCCGAGCGCCGGGTGCTTGAACAGATGCGCAAGCTGGTCGTCGACCTCGAAGGGATCTTCATCGTCGAGAAGATCGAGATCGAACAGTTCGGGCACCCAGCTAAGTGTATTACAATGAGATACGCATTGCCAGTGGGTGAGGCCAGGGACGTAGCCGGCCCCTCAGCGGAGGGAGATGTCTCGACGGGTAGAACCGTCCCTGCTTCGGTGAGCGGTGAGGGTCTGGTCGGCGCCGACCGTCGCAAGAACTGCACCTGGTCGCCCGTTGCAGGTACTCCAACAGCGGCTCGACGCTGGATCATCTGCCAGATCAGGGGACCAGCCGCTCCCCACACGGAAGACCCCCGGGTTGTTCGGTCCACTCATCGGGCCCCAACAGGTCTGGCCGAGGATGGTTCCGGCGATTCCTTGCCGCCTCAAGAGCTGGCTCGGGCTGACGTCACGATCGCGTCGAGCGTCCCGAACAGCCGCCCCAGGTCCGCCTCCACGAAGATGGCTTCGGGGCCCTCGGGGGCGAGGCCGTCGTAGGGCGATTCGTAGACGCGACTGGCCTCGACGACACCCCGGTCGGTGAGCTCGTCGATGATCAGGTTGACGAACTGGATCTGGTTCTTGCTGTAGCGCTTGTCGTCAAGGAACTCGGCGAACGCCGCCTTGGCCGCGGCCCGGTCGAGGCCGACCAAGGATCGGATGAACAGCCCGAAGCTGCCGGCCAACTCGCTGGCCTCGGCGAACGTGCCCTGGTCTCCGATCCCGGCAGCCACGAGGATCCGCTGCAGCTCGTCGAGGTCATCGGCGGTGAGCGGCTGGCCGGACCGGACCTTGGCCACTGCGGCCTCACCCAGGTGATCGTTGAGGAAGGTCTCGGCCTTCTTGCGGAACTGGGCGAACTCAGCGCTGGCCACTACCCCGGAATGGCCGCAGTTGTAGGTCGCGGTCGGCAGCGGTCGAACCTGCGCCTTCCCGGTTTCGTAGACCGGCGCCTCGTCCCTTCGGGCCAGGATGGCAACCGTGACCACCCCAGCAGAAGGCCTGATGCGCACCTACAGTCCACGCCAGGTCGTCTCGCGCCCAGTTCGGGTGCTGGGCAGTTGTCCATCAGCCATCAGTCACGCCGATTTGTTGGTCGTTGGTTAGTTGACCATCACCCATCATTCGGTATGATCGAGGCGTGGCACAGCGCAGCACCCCCGAGGCCCTCGGCCGAGCCGCCGTCGATGATCTGGGCGACGCGCTGCGCCAGTACGGCCTGACCGTCCAACAGCCGACGTTGCCGTCCGACCGCACCTACGACCTCGGGGTAACCGGCCCGACCGGCGAGCCACTGGCGACGGTCACGGTCAAGGGCGCCGCGGTCATCACCCCTGAACGCGCCGCCGCCCTGGGCCGCTTCACGGGTTCGGGCCCCTTCGACATCGGCGTGGTGGTCGCCGACCAGATATCGGCCGAGGCGAGGCGTCGTCTGCGCCGTGCCGGCTGGGGGTTCTACGACCGCCGTGGCGAACTGGTGCTGCGCACTCCGCGCCTGGTCGTCGAAGCGTCCCTGCCGAGTCGGACCCGGAGGGCCCCCACCCGCGGTGGGGCGCCGCTGGGAACCCGGGCGGGACTGACGCTGGCCTGCGCCCTCCTGTTGGATCCGACCAGCCCGGTGGTGCTGCGCGACGTGGCCCGCCGCTCCGGCCTCGATCCCGGCGACATGAGCCGCGCCGCCCGCGCTCTGCGCTCGAAGTCGCTGCTACGCGACGACGGGACCCCGCTGGTACCCGAGCTGTTCTGGGAGGTCTCGGAGCATTGGCAACCCGGACGCGTGCCGGTCGCCGTCTGCCCGCCCACCGAGGTCGCCGTGCTCGGCGGTCCCCTGGCCGCGCTCGCCTGGGGGGCGGCGGTGGTGACAACCACCGACTACCCGCCAGACCTCTACGTCTCTGACCCGGCCACGCTCGAGCGCCTGGCGGCGGCCGCGTCGCCACCAATCCCAGGGGCCGAGGTCGCCACCCTGGCGGTCGCACCGACGCCGCTGCTGCTCGCCGAACCCTCGGTCCGCACCGTCGAGAGCTACCCGCTGTGCCAGGCGCTGTTCGCGGCCCTCGATCTCTCGATCGACAAGGCCCGTGGTGTCGAGCTCCTCGACGACTTCGACCCCGAAGGGGCTCCTCGTGTCTGGTGAGCCGATCATCTTGGGGGCCGGCCCTGGCTCGATGACCGCACGGCTGGTCGAGACCCTGTCCAAGGTGGCCTCGGTCGGTCTCGACCGCTACGCCCTGGCTGGCGGCCTTGCGGTCACCTGTCGTCTCGCCCAGGTGCATCGCGCCACGGGCGACATCGACACCCTCGTCGAGACCACCGACCCCGACGCCCTCGACCTGCTGGCCCGCCACCTCGGCCCGCTCGACGAGCGCCACAAGCTCGTCGTCGACGGCGTGAAGGTCGACGTGTTGCCGACCGAGCCCCTCGATGAGCAGCGCATAGACGGCATCACCGGGCCTGACCTGCTCTTCGTCGTCGGCCACCGTTACGCCCTCGAGAGCGCCACGGCCGCCACCATCGCGGTGGTCGACGAGCACTCGGAGGCACTGGCCAGCGTCACCTGCCCGGTGGCCACCCCGGCCGGCCTCGTGGCCTGCAAGCTCCACACGCTCGAGGACCGACCCCGCACCTCGCAGGCCAAGCGGGCCACCGACCTCTACGACCTCTACCTGCTGGTCGGCGACTACCGCACCTCCGTCATCTCCGACCTGGCCGAAGCGCCGCTCGGGGTGGGCCGCCTTGTCGCAGAGGGCCTCGAAACGGCGGTGCTCAGCAGCCTGGCCGCAGCCCACCACCAGCTCACATTGCATCCCGACGATCGCATCAACTCGATCACGGAGAACCAGCTGGCCGGCCGCTTCGCCCCGCTGGTCACCGCCTTGAAGAGCTGATTGCGTTCACTCGCCGGGCCATGTCGACTCGTCGAGGTCGGGCCTTCGAATGTCCTCGGAGACGGAGGGCCGGGTCTCAGAGTCCTGAGCGGGACCAATCTCGCATTTCAGATGACGTGTTCAAGGACGCGAACACGTCGGGACGTCAGGCAAGCCAGTTCGCGTTGCATTGCAATGCGAGACGCAACGGAGGTGGCGAACGCCACTGGGTGCAGGCCGGATGGGGACGCTTGGTGGCGCGCCGAAGCCCGGCGGGCCCTGGCACATCGACATGCAGGTCGTGTGCCAGAGCCCGCGTGGGCGGTCAGAACGGCCACGCTGCGTGGCGGCCGCCCTCGAGCACCTCGATGGCGGTGAAAGTGGCGTCGGTGAAGCCGCCGAGCGTGTAGCGGCCGCTGCTCGCCGGCCGGAGCGCCGAGGGGCGGTAGCCGGCCAGGTTGAAGGTGTAGATGAGCGGCACGTGGTCGAGCCGCACCTGGCCCGCGTCGCGCTGCTGGTCGTCGGTGAACATGACCACCCGGCGGTGGCGCTTCGGGTCGTACCAGCGGGCGATGGCGGTGTGGCCGTTGGTCGCGTGGCCGACCGAGCCGACCGACTGAACGACCTTGTCGACGCCGGCCAGCACCGAGGTGCCGTCGAGCTGGCGCACGAGCGCGTTGGACTGGCCGTAGATGGCGACGTCCACGTTCGACGCCCGCTTGGCGGTGGCCATGGCCATGACCGCCGCGACCTCGACGCGCGACATGGTCGAGCGCCGGGACACGGTAGCCTGCATCGAGCCCGAGGTGTCGATCACCACCAGGGTGCCGTCGAGCTGCGGGATGCTGGCCACGGTGTGGTCGAGGGTGCGGCCCAGCGCCCGCTTCCAGTTGTCCGAGGGAGCGTGGCGGTAGGCCGCCCACACCTGGTACGGGAACAGCCGCGCCCTGGCCACCTCGCGGGGATCGGTGATCTTGGCGATGACCGCCTCGATCGCCGACTCGGAGATGCCGGCCTGGTCGAAGTTGCGCAGGTTGCGGACCAGCGCCATCACGCCCATCGACGGGATGACCGCCTCCCACGCCTCGGCGTCCATGCCGTCCGGCAGCCAGCCCGACAGCCGCTCCCACGACCAACCGGCCTCGGCGAGCGCCTCCGGACCGCGCGTCCGCAGCACCTGACGGCGCTCACCGATCGGGATGCCGTCGTTGAGCTCCTCGGCCGCGGCCAGCACGGGCAGCACGGCCGGGTCGGCCACGGCGTCGTCACGGTGACGGCGGTCGAGCAGGTACCGGAACAGCGCCGACTGGCGGTCGTCGCGGGGCGACGGGTGGGTGAGCTCGATGACGTCGGCCATGCGGATCTGGCGCGACAGGCCGTCGTAGCGCAGGGCGGCGCGCTCGGTGTAGAGGCGGCGCACGGCGTCGGCGACGCCGCGCTTGACCGGCATCGGCAGGTTGCGGCCGTTGTTGGCCATCCAGTAGCCGAGCAGCTCGGCCGGCTCGTCGGCGCGCTGGAGGGCGCGCGCGATCACCGAACGGCCGCCCGGGCCGCCGGCCGCGACGTACTCCGCGGCCATGACCACCGCGGCCGACCGCATGAGCAGGGTCTCGCGCAGGTACTGGGCCAGGCCGACCTTGCCCGCGTCGGATCGACGCCGGCGATGAACGCCGGGTTCGATGGCGGTCACCGTTTGGACCAGGTCCACGAAGCGGGCGTCGCGGTCAGCGGCGCGCTCGTCGAAGGTGTCCTCGCCGACCATGTTGGTGGCGGCGAGCAGGAACAGCTCCGACTCCGGTCGCGCACGTACGCGGCGCCGCCCTCGTGGGTGAGGGTGCGCTGGCGCTGGTGCTGATGGGCGCGGTGAGGTTGGTGCGCAGCGGGCGGCGCGTGGTGCCCGAGAACTTGGTCATTGACTTTTCTCCTTTCCTCTTTCTGTCGTTGGTGTGGTGTGGTCCGGTCAGGGGACTCGGTGGACGAGCGGTGCCGATTCGAACGGCGACGCCGCACGGCGCTTCATGCCAAATGAAGAAGGCCCGTCCTTCGCAGCTGACCGGGGTGATCGGGTCGGCCTGGGAACCAGGCGGTGGAGGACACTGGTGCTCTGCCAGTTGAGCTACGCCCGGAAGAAATGGGGCGGCGGGACTCGAACCCGCAACCGCCCGCTCGTCAGGCGAAGGAACCCCCGTCTGCGCCGCAGGCCGACTCGATGTCAAGGTGCGTGACAACTGCAGAGGCATCGGCGCTGCGAGGCCACGGTTCGAACGCGGACCTCCTGGTTCAGGGCCAGGCGTGGTGCCAGTTCCGCCACCTCGCATTGGTCGCCCGCCCGGTCCGGTCCGGGCGGGGGCTCCGGTCGCTGCCTCAGGTGCCCTTGTAGTTGAGCACCTGAGGCAGGGTGTGCTGGATCTCGACCAGGTCGGCCTGGTCGGCCATCACCTGATCGATGTCCTTGTAGGCGGCGGGGATCTCGTCGAGCAGCGCCGTCGGCCCGTCGGACAGCCAGGCCTTGCCCGCCATCGCTCGGCCAGGTCAGTCGACGGTGAACAGCTCCTTCGCCTGGGTCGCGGCTGTGGCGACGTCCGGCGCCGTGCGAGCACGACGTTATAGCTCGCCGGGTTTCCCTTGCCCGACACGATGTAGGAGCGGGTGCCCATCGAGCCCGGGATGACGCCCTGTCGCCGACGTCCGCCTTGATCGCGCCCTTGCGGGTGATCCACAGCTCGCGGCCGTCGTGGACCTCGCGCTGGGTGAAGTTGTGGTGGCAGTTGATCCGCTCCGCTCTCCCGGCCGGCCGAGGAAGGCGAACGACCTCGCGCAGGGCGTCGTCCATCATCGGCCCGGTTGGCCATGGCGTAGTCCTGCGCCCACAGCATGTCGCCGATGTAGGCCGTCGAACTCGTGGTGTCCCTCCATGAAGTACGCCAGGTCAGGGTCTTCGAGCGAGAGCTCGAGCTCCTTCGCCAGCTTGCGGGCCTTGGCGATGTGGCCCTGGGCCAGCTGGTTGCCGATGCCCCGGCTGCCCGAGTGCAGCACGATCCATACCGGTGCCGCTCGTCGAGGCACACCTCGACGAAGTGGTTGCCCGAGCCGAGCGTGCCGAACTGCTTGGCCGCCTTGGTCGCCTGCTTCGCTGGACAGCTCAGTGGCCGGCCGGTTGCCGGCCAGCCACCCGTCGGCGTGCGGGCCATCCGTGTCGTGGCCCTTGCCGACGCCGGCCGGGATGGCCTGCTCGATGCGGCCGAGCAGCGGCTCGAGGGTGTCCGGCAGCTGGTCCTCGGTCACGTCGAGCTCGGCGGCGACCATGCCGCAGCCGATGTCCACGCCCACCGCCGCCGGGATGACTGCGCCCCGGGTCGGGATGACCGAACCGACGGTGGCCCCGATGCCGACGTGGGCGTCGGGCATGAGGGCGACGTGGCCCTCGACGATGGCAGCCGGGCGGCCTTCTCCGCCTGGCGGATGGTGCCCGTCGTCGATGTCGCTCGCCCAGGAGATCAGCTTGTCGTTGATGTTGGTGGGCATGTCACCCCCTCCTTCGTGTTGGTGTTGTTGGTCGGGTTAAAGTGTGGTCGGACGGGAGTCGAACCCGCATCGCGAGCATGGCGTGCTCGCATCCTCGCCGTTGGACGACGACCACGTGGTGCCGATCCGTGAACCGGCTGGAGCGAGGTCGATGCCGACGCTGACCCTCGGCTTTCAGCGGGGTCAGTCGCCCGCAGGTGCTGCTGGGAGAAGGATCTCCGTTCCGTCGCATCGGATCGATCGGTACGCCCGGGTTGGGCGTGGCCTCGCCGGCACGAGTCGAACGTGCGGCCCCCGCCTTCGGAGGGCGGTGCTCTGTCCACTGAGCTACGGCGAGTCGAGCGTCGACGGCAGGGGTCGAACCTGCATCCTCCGGTTTGTCGACCGGTGCCTTGTCCATTCGGCCACGTCGACACAGGTGCCCATGGCAGACCATGGGCACAGCGCCACCGACGGGACTTGCACCCGCGACCTCCGGCTGGACGGGCCGGTGCTCCACTCGTTGAGCTACGGCGGCTTGTGATACCTCTGCAGTTGTCAAGGTGCTGACATCCCGACTGGCGGCCGGGAGGCCTGGAGCGGGCCCGGAAGGAGTCGAACCTCCGGCCGTCGGTGTTGGAGACCGCGGCATCGCCGTGACTCGAGCCCGAGATGGAACACGACGCGCAGGACGTGGTGCGCGCCTGGTTTGATGGAGCGGTGACTGGTCGCAGGGCTATCGGCTACCAGCGCTCGACGGGTTCGCCGGCCTCGGCGGCGTCCCGTCTCCCCGGCTTAACCGTCTAGTCGTCGATTGCCGGGCTGGCACCGGACGCGCCGACGCTGGGCAGGGGTTGACCCTGGAGCGTTCGTTCGGCGGTGAAGGTGCGTGCCATAGGTCGAGCATCATGCGCCCGACAGCGACACGCGTCAACGGGATTCTGGAGTCCGGTCGTAGATGTTGTCTGTACTGCCTAGTTGTCCGTAATGGACAACTCGCTGTTCTAGACAACATCCGCTAATCTGTGAGACGTGGCCCGACCCGCGATCCCCGAGGTGAGCCGACGGCAATTCGACGACGCCGTCGCTCGTCTGCGCGAGCTGGTGCCAGCGGGATGGACCATCGGTGTAGCGAACCGCACCCCGGACGGCGGCACTGTCACGATCGCCAACGACCGCGACAGGGGCGACCTCAGGCTCATCGTGCGCAGGCGACTCGAGCCACGCGACATCGCTGCCGTCGCCGAACCGGCCCAACCGACCGTCGTCGCGAGCATGTGGCTCAGCCCACGGACCCGCGAGCTCCTGCGCGCCAGAGGAATCGGCTTCCTTGATGCCACCGGCAACGCCGACATCTCGATGAACCGACCTGGTCTCGTCGTCCGCACCGACGGCGCCGCCCGCGATCCAAACCCGAAGCCGACTGCGGGTCCGACGCTTCGGGGGCCGCGCGCCTGGGCGCTGCTTCGGACCCTCATCGAGGTGTCTCCCCCGTACGGGGTGCGCGATCTCTCCGAGCGCCTGTGGGTCGACGCCGGCTACGTGTCGCGCGTGTTGAAGGTCCTCGAAGGGGAGTTGTTGATCGAGCGCCTCCCCAGGGGTGCGGTCACGTCGGTGGATTGGGAGGGCGTGCTCCGCCAGCTCGCATCGACGTACTCGTTTTTCCGTGCCAACGAGACGTCCACTTGGGTCGCGCCCGGTGGTGCCGAGCAGCTCCTCGCAGACCTTGCCGCCAGGCGCTCCGGCACGTGGGTTGTCACGGGTTCGTTCGCCTCGTCGAGCATCGTTCCGGTCGCGGCCCCGGAGACGGCCTTCATCTACGCCACCGATCCCGAGCGCCTGGCCAAGGTCGGTCGTCTCCTACCTGCGACCACGGGAGCCAATGTGGTCTTGGCCGTCCCCTACGACGAAATCGTGTTCGAGCGGACGCGCCAGGCTGCAAAGGTGCCCTTCGTGTCCACCGCCCAGGCTGCCGTCGACGACCTCACCGGCACCGGTCGCATGCCCGAGGAAGGCGAAGCCCTCATCGGTTGGATGCGCCGCAACCTCGGCCGCTGGCAGTCGACCTCGCTCACCCTCCCGATGGCAGCGCCAGATGACTGAAGTTCCCCGTATCGAGTACGTCGAGGCTCGTCGTGTCCTGCTCGACGCGCTCGACGCGATGCAGGCCCACATCGACGCCCTGGTCCTCGTCGGCGCACAGGCGGTGTACCTCCGCTCGGAAGGCCGGCTCGCCGGCTATCAAGCCTTCACCACCGACGCCGACGTGGTCCTCGACCCCGCGAAGCTCGGGCCGATCCCACCGCTCGGCCAGGCGGTGGAGACGGCTGGCTTCGTGCTCACGGCCGAGCCGGGCATCTGGGAGGCCCGATTCGATCGCCCGGGCTTCGATGACCAGATCGTGGTGCCGGTCGACCTCATCGTCCCTGAAGATCTGGCGGCCCGCGCCGGGAGGCGAGCGGCCCGACTCCCTGGCGAACACGGCAAGTCGACGGCCCGGAAGTCGGCTGGGCTCGAAGGCGCCGTGGTCGACAACGGTCCGCTCGAGGATCGCGGCCCTCGAAGCGGGCGACGAACGCCGCATCACGGTCAACGTGGCCGGCGTCGGCGCCCTGCTCGTCGCCAAGTCCTACAAGCTCGGCGAGCGCCTGGCGAGCCCCGAACGGCTCCAAGCCAAGGACGCTGGCGACGTCTACCGGCTCTTCGATACAACCGCCGCCACCGACATGGCAGCCATCCTCCGCGTATTGCTCGACGACGAACGATCAGCCCGCACCACCGACGTCGCCCTCGACTACGCCAGGCAGCTCTTCATGACACCCGGCGGCGTCGGCGTGCAGCTCGCCACCCAAGCACTCCAGGGATCGCTCCCCGATCCGACGGTCGTCGCCGTGATCACCGGCTACATGCGCGAGGTCCTCGAACAACTCGACCGGTGAAGCGAACCAGACCGATCCCCTCGGGAAGCTCGCCGACACGTTGCCGCTGGCTCGCACCCCCTGCCGCTCGACCCCTCGTCACGGACCCGGTTCGAAATTCAGCCCAGCCCGCTGCAGACCAACTCGTAGCCTGCGGTGCGTGCGGGTGCTGTTGGCTGGTGACCTCCATGGGAACGCGGCATGGCTCGAACGCGTCGTCTACCCGGCCGCCGAGCGCCATGAGGCCGAGCTGATCCTTCAGGTCGGCGACTTCGGCTGGTGGCCGCGCATCCGGAACCAACGACGCCTTCCGCTCCATCGCTCGGCGAGCTCCTGTTCCCCTCTGGTGGATCGACGGCAACCACGAGGACCACCTGAGCCTCGGTCACGACATCCAGGCCCTCGGGCGGCCAGCGCCGAGGGCACGATCTGGATTGGGCGGGAACCTCGCCTTCGTCCCGCGGGGCAGCCGCTTCGAGTTCGACGGCGTATCGCTCCTGGCGTGCGGTGGAGCCCACTCGATCGATCGACGTCTTCGCACCGCCGGGATCGACTGGTTCGACGAAGAACACGTCACCGATGGCGAGGTTGCTCGCTGCATCGCTGGTCGGGCACGCGGACATCCTCTTCTGCCACGACGCACCGGCCGGATGGACGATCCCGAACTTGCCTTCCGCCCGAGGGCTCCCACACGTCTGGGAAGTCGAGCTACCGGCCTCCCGTGACCACCAGCGCCAGCTCGCCCGGATCATGGACAAGGTCGAGCCCGCGCTCGTGGTCCACGGCCACTACCACTCGGGGTACCGACTGGACCTCGACGCCGATTGGGGATCGATGGGGGTCGTCGGGCTGAACGGGGACGGCAGTGTTGAGAACCTCGCCCTCCTCGACTGCCTTGGCGGGGCTGGCGCCTCCGACGCCTGAGCGCGGATGAATCCGCCGACTGAGCTGGTGTTGCGTGTTGCATTCCCAGGCAACCTCGTCAGCACAGCACCGTCAGCCCAGGTTGGCCTTGTCGAGCATGGCCATGAAGGTCGGGCGGCGTCGGTTCCGCTCCCTCACATCGAGGAGGTGCGTGTCGAACTCGACCAGGCGATCGGCGGCCGCGGCCGCCCGGCGCGCCGCCTTCAGGTGGCGGATGGCGTCCCGGTAGGCCGCCTGTCCGCGTGCTGGAGCAACTCGTCGGCCAAGCGCAGGTAAATCGCCATGGCGTCCGCTGGGGCGGTTGGTTCCCGGGCCTGGGCCAGTCGGAGCCACCGTGATGCGCCCAGGTCCTGTTCGAGGCCGGTGGCCACCCCCCATGCCTGGTCAGGTTCGTCGTCGGCCAGGAGCGCGTCGACGAGGCCAGCTGGATCGCGCTCGGCTAGGCGCGCCCGGGCCGCGGTCAGCTCGTCATCCCAGGTCCCGTTGCCCCGCGCCGCTGCCTGCAGCTGGGCATAGGTGCTCGAGCTGGGGGCGCGCTCGTGGTGGTGGCGACGCAGGTCGACGACCCCATCGAGGTCGCCCGTCGCCCCGACCAGGCCGGCGGCAAGGTCGTAGAGCTTCACCACCTGCCACCCGTTGGTCTCGGCGATGCCTCGACGCGCCCAGGCCAAGGCGTCGTCGACCAGTTCGAGCTCGATCATCGCTCCAGCCACCCGCTCGAACTGGAAGGGATTGGTCAGATCGCCGCCGAGCAGCTCCACCAGCCGGTCGATGTCGCGGTCGATGATGGCCAGCCGTTCGGCCGCGTAGCGCGCCGCAAAGTTGGGGAACTCGCCGTAGAGGTCCTGCAGCACCTCCGGCCGATCAGCACGTGCGTGGTCCGGCCCGCTGCGCTTGGCCACCTCGCGCCGGTACACGGCCAGGCCCTCGTCGCCCAGCGCGTCGAGGTAGGCGACCGGGTCGAGCTGGAAGAAGTCCTGGTCCTCGAACGAGAACCGGACCATCCACTTGGCCAACGTCGGAGGATCAGCCACCCCGGTGGCGGCACAGGCCTCGCCGGTGCAGCTCGAGCACCTGGTAAGCCAGATCGCCGATCAGTCCGTTCGAGTCGTCGGCCCGCAGGATCACCTTCACCAGGTGGCCGGCCGCTCGCTGCAACAGGAGCACCAGCTCGGGCGACGGGTCATCGGCCACCTCGTCGGCCAGGGCGTCCACCACCGGAGCCGCCTCCTCGGCCCAGGCCGAGGAACCCCAGTAGTCGAGGTGCCGGCGGGTCCGCAGACCCTCGTCGACCGCGGCTCGCAGCATCGCCAGCCGCTCGTCGTCGCCCGCCGCGGCCAGCCGCACCGCCCGCATCACATCTTCGTGGCCCTCCGCCGCCTTCACCAACAAGATCCGGAGCATCGCCTGGTCGAGCCCGACGAGCACGGCTTCGATCGGCATCTCATCGCCTGCGCCGCTCCCGGCCATCACTCGAACGAGCTCAGCTGGCCCGCCGAACGACGGCGTGGCCATCACGTTCGAGCTTGGCGATGGAGCGATTGGCCGACAGGTTCTCGCCAACCCCCACGACGAGGTCCGCACCAACGGCTGCGGCAAGCTTCTCCAGGGTCTCGAACGAGGGGCGACTGCCGCCACCCTCCATTCGGGCGATCGCCGACTGCGTCGTGCCCATCCGTTCGGCCAACTCCGACTGGGTCAGACCGGCGTCGGTCCGCAGGCGATGGGCCAGTTCGCGGAACGCGGCGATGCGTGCCTCATCGTCGTAGGCCGCGTCGCCCACACGAGTGCGAGGCGTCCCCGCCTTCAGCTCGGCCCAGGCAGTCCGCTTGTAGTCGGTTCCCATCAGTCGTCCTCCTTCGCAGTGTGCCCTTCCGCCCGGCACCGTTCGTAGGCCCGCCTCGCCCTTTCGATCTCTTGCCGCTCACGACGCTGTGTCTTCACGAACACGGTGAGCAGGATGATGCGCCGACCTGTGGCGATCCAATAGGTGATCCGCGTCGGCCGGCTGTCGAGGTAGAAGCGCAGCTCCCGGAGCTTGCCGTCGAGCTGCTTGGTGAATGGCTCGTCGAGCAATGGTCCCATCTCGGCGAGGCGGTCGACGTTGAACTGGACCCGCGCCTGGTTGGCTTCGTCGAGGACGAGGTACCAATCCCGAACCTCCGGCTCGAGCTCGACCTCGCCCCATGACATAGCGTACATGCTATATCGCTTCGACGACGAAGCTGCGCAGGACAGCGTCGCATCCGGGCTCGTCAGCTTGCCCACGCGCCCGTCGAACGTTGCCGTGCCGACCGGGAAAGCCCGCGGCACTGGTCAGCACCCCTGCCACTACAACCGTCGTCACGGAACCCGTTAGAAAACCCGTTAGAAGTGTCCGATACAAGCAAGAGGCCCGATCCACAAGGACCGGGCCTGACCTGCTGTTTCGATGGTGGCGGGGGTAGGATTTGAACCTACGACCTTCGGGTTATGAGCCCGACGAGCTACCAGACTGCTCCACCCCGCGGCGTGGGCAGCACGTTAGCAGCCGTCCCCCGCGCCACCAACCCGGCCACGGCTCAGCCGCCCGCCATGGCCCCCACCACGTGAAGGGCCGCGTCCCCGTTCGCCACCGCCTCCGGCAGCGGCTCGTCGGGCAACTCGAACGAGAGGTCCTCCTCGCAGGCGAAGAACCGGATGAAGGGCCGCCGTCGCCCCGTCCCTGGGTCGCGCACCGTCCCGCCCAGCATGGGGTAGGCCGCCTCCAGCGCATCGATCACCCGGGACTGCGTCACCGGGGCCTCGACCGCCAGCTCGACCTCCCGGCCCACCCCCGCCAGCGTGCTCAGGTGTTCGGGCAGCCGGACCCGGATCACGGCAGCGCCTGCACCTCGACCGACAACACCCGGGGCAGGTCGCGCACGATGGTCGACCACGAGTCACCCCCGTCGGCCGAGCCGTACACCTGGCCACCAGTGGTGCCGAAGTAGAGGCCGCACGGATCCAGCGTGTCGACCGCCATGGCGTCGCGCAGCACGTTCACGTAGCAGTCGGCCTGCGGCAACCCCCGCGTCAGCGCCTCCCACTCGTCGCCCCCGGTGCGGCTGCGGTACACCCGCAGCTTCCCCTCAGGCGGGTAGTGCTCCGAGTCGCTGGTGATGGGCACGACGTAGACGGTGTCGGGCTCGTGGGCGTGCACGGCGATCGGGAACCCGAAGTCGCTGGGCAGGTTCCCGCTGATCTCCCGCCACGAGTCCCCGGCGTCGTCGCTGCGCATCACGTCCCAGTGCTTCTGCATGAACAGGGTGTCGGGCCGCTCCGGATGCCGGGTGATCCGGTGCACGCAATGGCCGACCTCGGCGTCCTCGTCCGGGATCCCCTCCGAGTGCAGCCCGTGGTTAGCCGGCCGCCACGTCCTGCCTCCGTCGTCGCTGCGGAACACCCCGGCCGCCGAGATGGCCACGTGCATCCGGTCCGCGTCGGTCGGGTCGATCAGCACCGTGTGGGTGCACATCCCGCCCGCACCTGGCTGCCACCCCGGTCCCGAGTCCTGCGTGCGCAGACCGGGCAG
This sequence comes from uncultured Microthrixaceae bacterium, assembly GCA_963785815.1. Lineage (GTDB taxonomy): Bacteria > Actinomycetota > Acidimicrobiia > Acidimicrobiales > Acidimicrobilacustridaceae > UBA4742. The sequence continues at coordinate 156,690 of CAWAWN010000003.1, read as the reverse complement.
CTCCTCCCAGTGCTCGGCCCCGTCGGTCGAGCGGAACAGGGCCGCGTCCTCCACCCCGGCGTACACCAGGTCGGGATCGTCCTGCGACGGCTCCAGGTGCCACACCCGGGCGAACTCCCACGGATGGGGCGTCCCGTCGTACCACTGGTGGGTCCCCGCCTCCCCGTCGTAGGTGAACTGGTTCCCCACCGGCCGCCACGAGGTACCGCCGTCATCGGATCGCTGGATGATCTGGCCGAACCAGCCCGTCGACTGCGACGCGTACAGGCGATCCGGGTCGCTCGGTGCCCCGACCAGGTGGTACACCTCCCACCCGCCGAAGAGCGGTCCGCTCACCTCCCAGTCGGCGCGTCGACCGTCCGAGGTCAACAGGAACGCCCCCTTCTGCGTCCCCACCAGCACACGCACCCCAGTCATGGCATCCTCCTCACTCGTCCGCCAGTCTTACCCGGTCCGACCCATCATGGGTCACGCGGGATCCCGATCGGCTCCGCACCTCGAACCTGGAGGATCGTCATGCAGGTGATGGTGGCCACCGACGGCACCGACGCCGCCATCGACGCGGCCCGCCAGGCCATCGGCCTGCTGCGCCCCGACGCCCGGATCACCCTGGTCACCGTCGTGGTCGACCGCGAAGACCCCGAGCAGGACGCCGGCGGCTTCGAGGGCCCGCTCCTGACCCCCGAGCAGGCCGACCGGGACTACGCCGAGCACCTGTCCGCCGGGCAGGAGGCCCTGGAGCGGACCCAGGCCGCCCTCGAGCGGACCGCCGCGGCCCTGGGCGACCACGTCGAGGTCCTGCTGATCCCCTCCGACGAAGAAGCGGGCCTCGCCCTGATCCACCACGCCGAGCAGCACCACCCCGACCTGCTCGTCATCGGTGCCGGCGGCAAGGGCGTCCTCCGGCGCCTGTTCACGGGGTCGGTGAGCGATCACGTCGTGCACAAGGCGCCCTGTCCCGTGCTGGTCGTCCGCCACCACGACGCCTCAGAGGCACTCTCCTCCTCCGATCCGCCACCGACGCTCGGGCTGTAACCCTGACGCCCCGGGGCCGTCGAGACCTCAGCGCCCACCCAGCTCCGGCGGACGGCACGTCCCTCGGCGGGAGGTCGGCGACGAGAGGAGCAGCGATCCCCATGGCAGTCACCGACCTGACGACGGCGACCACCACCGGCTCGACGTCCGAGGGGTCCTCCCTTCGGCTCTCGCGCTATCACGTGTGCTCCCCGATCGCGGTGGTGGAGGGGCTGCGGGTCCGGGTCGTGATGGCCACCCGAACCGGCGAGGTTGTACGCATCGCCGCCGAGCTGTGGGACCGGCTGGTCGACGGCGACCTGGCCCCGCTCTCGCCCGAGATGGTGGCCGAGCTGGCCGAGATCGAGCTGCTGGTCGACGACGGCGACGAGCTCGAGGTGGTGCTCGGGCGCAGCAACCGCGCCATCGACACCTCCGACGTGTTGAAGCTGGTGGTGCAACCCACCGCCGCCTGCCAGCTCGACTGCGTCTACTGCGGCCAGCACCACACCAGCGCCAAGCTGTGCAGCGAGCACCAGCAAGCTGTGATCGAGCGGGCCGAGGAAAAGCTGCGCACCGGTCGCTACCGCCTCCTGTCGATGGGCTGGTTCGGGGCCGAGCCCCTGCTCGGCCTGGACGTCATCGAGGCCATGACCCCCCGCCTGGTCGAGGCGGCCACGGCGCACGGCTGCGCCTTCGACGCCGCGGTGGTGACCAACGGGCTGCGTCTCACCCCCGAGGTGGCCGCCCGGCTGGAGGCGCTGCGGGTGTCGCTGGTGGAGGTGACCATCGACGGGCCCGCCCCCTGGCACGACCGCCAGCGCCCCTACAAGAGCGGCCGCCCCAGCTTCGGGCGGATCCTGCGCAACGTGGTGGATGTGGCTGCCACCCGACCCAGGTTCGCCATCAGCCTCCGCTGCAACGTCACCGCCGCCAGCGCCCCCGACGTGCCCGACTTCATCGACCTGCTCGACGCCCTCGGCCTCCAACAGGGCGTCGACCGCGTGTACTTCGCGCCCATCCACTCGTGGGGCAACGGCGCCGAGCGGCTGTCGCTCGACCGGGCCACCTTCGCCCGGGCCGAGGCCGGGTGGATGGCGCGGCTGCTGCGCCTGGGGTTCACCCCCAGCACGCTGCCCACCGTGAAGCCGATCGTGTGCATGGCCACGATGCCCACCGCCGAGCTGGTCGATGCCCACGGCGACATCTTCAGCTGCACCGAGGTGTCCTACGTGCCCAGCTACGGCTCGCCCAACCGCTACGCCATCGGCGACCTGGCCCACGGCACCGATCCCCGGCGCCACAACCTGCTGGGCGACTTCAACCGGCGCATCCACGAGGGCGAGGTGCCCTGCCGGAAATGTCCGCTCCTGCCCGTGTGCGGTGGCAGCTGCCCCAAGTCGTGGCGGGAGGGAGACTCGGCCTGCCCCAGCTTCAAGTGGAACCTGCCCACCCGCTTGCTCCTCGAGCTGGGCCGCCAGCAGGGCCCGGTCGACGACGGGGCCGTCCGCGCCCGCCCCGATCCCGCGGTGGCCCTGGCCGGGCTGCTGGCTGGCCCGTCCCCCGCCGACGACAACGCCCCGGTGGCCGCCGACCACCGAGCCGACCGCGACCGGGCGGCGACGCCGGTCCGCCTCGGGCCGCCCCGCCGGCACCCCCGGCCCCACCTGGCCGGCGGTTCCGATCGATCCGTCCCCACCCTTCCATCCACCACAGGAGCAGACCATGGCTGACCAAGACCAGCAGTACTGGAGCGACGACGAGGTGATCGCCTACCTCAAGAAGTTGCGCATCGCCATCGACGAGGGACTGGCCAACGCCGGCGTCGAGGCCGACGAGGTGTCTGGGTTCGCGTTGGGCGCCTTCCAGGTCAGCGCCCCCTCAGCCTCACCGGCCATGCTGCGCCGACTGGGGCCGGCCTTCTCGCCCGCACCAGGCGGGCTGGGCGCAGACAACGGGGTGTGCGGCATCATCTGCGGCACCAACCCGGGTGGCCTGGGCGGTTCCGTCTACGAGTGACCCGCTCGCATCGCTGACCCGGGCTCAGCTGGCCACCCCTCCCGCGGTTCCGTAGGGTCGGGCCGATGACCCTCTCCACCACCAGCGCCATGCTGCTGGTGGTGGTGGGGGTCCTGGCCGGATGGCTGGGCGCGGTGGTGGGCATCGGCGGTGGCATCGTCATCGTCCCCATCCTGGTGCTGGCCTTCGGCTTCGACATCCGGGTGGCGGTGGCCACCTCGCTCGTGGCGGTGGTGGCCACGTCCACCGCAGCAGGCAGCGCCTATGTGGGTCGGGGCACGGCCAACATGCGCCTGGGCATGACCCTCGAGGTCGCCACCACCATCGGGGGCATCACCGGCGGTCTGGTCGCGGTGCTCATCTCCCCGTCGCTCTTGGCCGGCCTGTTCGCGGTGCTGATGATCGTCACGGCGGTGACCGTGGCCCGCGGCCGCTCCGAGCACGACCTCGAGCAGACGGCCTTCGACCATGCCGACGCCGCCACGGACTCCACCGCCGAACCGGTCGGATGGGAGGAGCCGGGGACCCTGGCCGGGGCCTTCTACGACGAGCACCAGGGCGCCCTCGTCCGTTACCGACCGTGCCGGCTGGGCATCGGCGCCGGCGTGTCGCTGCTGGCCGGGGTGGTCTCCGGCCTGCTCGGGGTCGGCGGCGGGTTCCTCAAGGTCCCGGCCATGACCGAAGGCATGAAGGTCCCGATCAAGGTGGCCGCCGCCACCTCCAACTTCATGATCGGCGTCACCGCCATCGCCAGCCTCTTCGTGTACTTCGCCCGGGGCTACGTGCACCCCTTCGCCGCCGCGCCGGTGGCGGTGGGCGTGGTCGTGGGCGCCAGCGCCGGCGCGGCCACCTCATCGAGGGTGTCCCCGCGGACGCTGCGCTGGATCCTGATCGGGGTCCTGGTGCTGGTGGCTGTCCAGATGGCTCTCAAGGCGGCGGGGGTGAACCTTGGACGGTGACCCGCTGGACATGTCGCAAGCCCAGCAGAACGAGATGCACCGCGTGCAGCGCATCGTCCAGACCCAACTGCGGATCGGGCTGGCCGCGGCCGTGGCTCTCATGGTGGCCGGCCTGGCCGTCAAGCTCGTCTCCGGTGTGCACCGGGCCGATGCCGTGCGGCTGTTCCACCTCGGCGCCGCCGACTCGTTCGGCGACCTCCTCATGGCCCTGGGCGTGCTGGTGCTGGCCGCCACCCCCGCCTTCCGGGTGGTGGCCCTGGTGGTGCTGTGGATCCGGGAACGGGACTGGCGCTTCGTAGGCGTGGCCGTGACGGTCATGGTCACGTTGGCGGTGGCCATCGTCATCGGCCACGGCTGATCCCCGCCTCCCGACCGCGGTCGGCCCGATCACCCCGTCGGGTCGACCGATGTGCCACGGTGAGCCCAGCCGCCCAGTCGGATCGGCGCGGCCCGATCAGGAGGGACCCGATGAGAGGACTGGATCAGGACGACCTGGCGCGCATGCGCGACCAGCTCTTCTTCGAGGGTCCCGAGATCAGGCGCCGGCTGAGCCGCTTCTGGCTGCTGCTCGTCCTGTCCACCGTCATCGCCGCCGCCGGCGTGGTCAGCGACTCCACCGCCACCGTCATCGGGGCCATGATCGTCGCCCCGCTGATGACCCCCATCCTGGGCATCGTGGCCGCCGTCGTCCTTCGCGATGGCACCAACCTGCGCCGCAGCCTCCTGCTCGTGGTCACCGGCGCCACCTCGGTGGTGCTCATCAGCGTCGTGGTCGGCCTCTTCGTCCCCTACCCGGTGGTGGCCGCCACCAACAGCCAGGTGGCGTCACGGGTCACCCCCCGGGTGGTGGACCTGGTGGCCGCCCTGGCCACCGGGGCCGTCGGCTCGGTGGCCCTGGCCCGCTCCGACATCTCCGACACCCTGCCCGGGGTGGCCATCGCCATCTCCCTGGTCCCGCCGCTGGCCGTGGTCGGCCTCACCCTCGAATCGCGGGCGCCGAGCCAGTCGCTGGCCGCCCTGCTCCTGTTCGTCACCAACGTGGTGGCCATCCTGGCCAGCGGGATCGTGGTGATGGCCCTCTACCGGGCCAACCGGGCGGCCGACGCGTCGCTCACCCCCACCTTCCGCCGCGCCACCGCCGTCGTCGTGATCGGCCTGCTGCTGGTGGCGGTGGCCATCCCGCTCTACATCAACTCGGATCGCCTCAACCAGACCTCGGTGCGCCAGACCGACGTGCAGGCCGTAGCCGAGCGCTGGGCCGACGAAGCCAACTGGTCGGTGGTGGCGGTGACCAGCGCCCACGGGCGGGTCCTGGTCGAAGCCACCGGCCCCGAACCCCGACCCAGCCTGACCGAGCTGCGCGACGACCTCCAGACCGCCGGCCTGCCCAGCGACCGCGTGGAGGTGAACCTCATCCCGGTGGACTACGTCCCCCTCCCCCGGTAGCCGGACCCGCACCCCGGCCCGTCGTAGGGTTTGGCCGTGACCGCCCCGACCTCCCACCCGACCGGACTCTGGGACGACGCCGCCCCCGACCCCGGCGACCTGCTCGGCGCCTGCGTCCACGCCTCCCGCCTGGTCGGCTCCGACCCCGCCCTGGTCCTGGCCGGCGGAGGCAACAGCTCGGTCAAGACCACCGAGGCCGACGTCCACGGCGACCCCGTCGACGTCCTCTGGGTCAAGGGGAGCGGCTGGGACATGGCCACCATCGAGCCCGCCGGCTTCGCCCCCCTGCGCCTCGCCCCCGTGGCTCGCCTGGCCGAGCTCGACCGCCTCAGCGACGCCCGCATGGCCAACGAGCTCAAGGCCGCCTCGCTCGACGTGGCCGCCCCCGCCCCGTCCGTCGAGTCGATCCTGCACGCCACCCTCCCCCACCGCTTCGTGCTGCACACCCACGCCGACGCCGTCGTGGCCCTGACCAACACCCCTGACGGCCGCGACATCGTGCGCCAGGTCTACGGCGACGACCTGGTCGTCGTCCCCTACGTCATGCCCGGCTTCGACCTGGCTCGCCGCTGCGCCCAGATCTTCCCCGCCGAAGCCACCGACGCCACCCTCGGCATGGTGCTGCTCAACCACGGCCTGTTCACCTTCGCCGACGACGCCCGCACCGCCTACGAGCACCACGTCGAGCTCGTCAGCCGCGCCGTCGCCCACCTCGAGGCGGCCCACGCCGCGGCCGACCAACCCCCGCCCCAGCCGGTCCCGCTGCCCGACACCGACGACCAGCGCCGCGCCCTGGCCGACCTGCGCCGCGACCTGTCCCACCACGCCGGCCACCCCATGGTCCTGTGCACCTGCACGGCCGAGGCCACCCGCCGCTTCGCCGCCCGCCCCGACCTCGACCGGGTCAGCCAGCAGGGCACCGCCACCCCCGACCACGTGCTGCGCACCAAGCGCCTGCCCCTGCTCGGGCGCGACGTGGCGGCCTACGCCGCGGCCTACCAGGCCTACGTCGAACGCAACCAGGCCCGCCTCGACGACCGCGACCTCATCCCCGTCGATCCCGCTCCCCGCATCGTGATCGACCCCGACCTGGGCGTGCTGGCCGCCGGCCGGCGCCCCCGCGACGCCGCCACCGCCGCCGAGATCTACGACCACACCGTCTGGGTCATCGAGCGGGCCGAATCCCTGGGCGGCTACCGCAGCATCGCCGAGGGCGACCTGTTCGATGTCGAGTACTGGGAGCTCGAGCAGGCCAAGCTCAGCCGCGAGCCCGCTCCCGCCCCGCTCACCGGCCAGATCGCGCTGGTCACCGGCGCCGCCTCGGGCATCGGCCGGGCCTGCGCTCTCGAGCTGCTCGGGCGGGGCGCGGCGGTGGTCGGGCTCGACCTGTCCGACGAGGTGGCCGCCGTGGCCTCCGGCCCGGCCTACCTGGGCGTCACCGGCGACGTCACCGACCCCGCCGCCCTGGACGACGCCCTGGGCCGGGCCCTGCTGGCCTTCGGCGGGCTCGACCTGCTGGTGGTCAACGCTGGCGTCTTCCCGGCCGGCGCCCCGCTCGCCGTCCTCGAACCCGAGGTCTGGGAGCGCACCATGGCCGTCAACGCCGGTGCCGCCGCCCGCCTGCTCCGCCTGGCCCACCCCTACCTGGCCCGATCTCCCGCCGGGGGCCGGGTGGCGGTGGTCGGCTCCAAGAACGTGCCCGCCCCCGGCAAGGGCGCGGCCGCCTACTCCGCCTCCAAGGCCGCCCTCACCCAGCTGGCCCGCATCGCCGCCCTCGAGTGGGGTCCCGACGGCATCCGGGTCAACGTCGTGCACCCCGACGCCGTGTTCGACACCGCCCTGTGGGACGACGACATCATCGCGGCGCGCGCCGCCAGCTACGGCCTCACCCCGGCCCAGTACCGCACCCGCAACGTGCTGGGCACCGAGGTCTCCTCGGTGGTGGTGGCCTCGCTGGTCGCCGACCTGTGCGGCCCCAGCTTCGCCTGCACCACCGGCGCCCAGATCCCCGTCGACGGCGGCAACGAGCGGGTCATCTGACCGCTCGTGTCGAGAACTGGGCGACGGAATGCGCGAAATCGCACAGCCAAAGATGCCCAATTCTCGGGGGCAGGGCGGGCCCCCGGGCGCGCCGGTCTAGGACGAGGTGGCCGTGGTGGTCGTGGTGCTGGCCGAGCCGGATTCCTGCAGGTCGGCCTGGGCCACGTAGGCGGCGTACAGGTTGATGGCCGTGAAGTAGGTGTTGAAGTCGCAGTTGCCCGCTGTGCAGCTGGCAGCCAGGTCGCTCTTGGCCTTGGTGTAGATCAGGTTGGCCTCGGCCAGCAGCTGGGCCACCGTCTGGTCCTTGGGCACCGTGCTCGACGGCGTGGTGGTCGTCGTCGGCTTGGTGGTGGACGTGGACGGCGCGGTGGTCGTGGTCGTCGAGCGGGACGTACCCGTGCCCGTGCCCGTGCCGGTGCTCGTCGCGCCCTGGCCCTGTGGCGCGCCCACGTACTGCAGCACGCTGGCCGGCACGTCCGGGAACAGCTTGGCCAACGCCTCAGCCAACGTGGGCTGGATGACGATCTGTCCGCCGAACGACGCCGCCACCGCCTGCACCTGCGGGACCTCGGTCCCCCCCTGGGCGGCCACGTACAGCGGGCGGACGTACAGCAGCGACTCGTCGATGGGGTAGAGCACCAGGTTCCCCCACGTGACCTGCGAGCCCTGCTGGTTCAGCAGCGAGGTCTGCTGGGCCACGGTCTTGTCGGACGAGATGTCGGCGCCCACGATGGCCGGACCGGGCACCGATTCGTCGGACGGCACCTGGTAGGACACGAGCTGGCCGTAGTCGTCGTTGTAGTTGTCGCTCTTGGCCACCATGAACGCGCTCAACGTCTTCTTGGTGTCGTCGGCCGAGAAGGGCACGAACGAGCGGAACAACATGAACGACTGCTGCGGCTCCCCCGGCAGCTTGAGGATGGAGTAGTAGGGGTCGACCCGAGCTTCCTTGGTCTGCACCACCTGGCCGGCCTGGTTGAACTGCGTGGTCTGCTGGGGGTTGGTCACGCCCTTGCCCGGGTCCTGCGCGATCGACCAGCCCGCGGTCTGGCCGTAGAAGGCCTGCGGGTCGTCGATGTGGTAGCGGCCCCAGGTGTTGGTCTGCACCGTGAACAGGTCCTGGGGGTAGCGGAAGTGGTCCTTGATGGACGCCGGCGCCTGGGCCTGGTCGAACAGCTTGGGGAACGCCGCCTCGTAGGCCCGGATGATGGGATCGCTCGAGTCGACCACGTACAGGGTGACCGACCCGTCGTAGGCGTCGACCACCGCCTTCACCGAGTTGCGGGCGTAGTTGAACGTCTTGTCCAGCCCGCTGGCCCCCGTCAGCCCGGAGGTGTCGGCCGTCTGGGCGTTCGGGTAGTGGTCGCTCGTCGTGTAGCCGTCGACGATGTAGTAGATCTTCCCGTCCACCAGCACCGGGTACGGGTGGCTGTCGAAGGACAGGAACGGGGCCACCGCCTGCACCCGGGCCTCCACGTCACGCACGTAGAGGATCTTCGAACCCGGGGTCACGTAGCTCGAGATCAGCGGGTTCCAGTCGCCGAAGCGCAGGGCGAAGGCGGCCCGGCGCAACCACGAGTTGAGCGCCACCCCGCCCTGGCCGGCGTAGCTCGACGTGCTCTGCGAGCCGTTGGCGTTGAGGTAGTCGACCTCGCTCTCCTTCGAGCTGTCCACGATGGCGTAGCCGGACTGGTCGAGCGAGAAGTACACCTGCGGCTTGGTCATGGTCGCCTTGATGGCGCTGCGGGTGATGTCGGTGGGGACGTTCTTGATCAGGTAGTCGGGCCCGCCCGAGCTGTTCACCGAGTTGGCCGGGGCCAGCGCCACGCCGTAGCCGTGGGTGTAGAGGATGTGCTGGCCCTCCCAGCTCTGCGACGGCGCCTGGGACAGGTTCAGGTCGCGGCTGGCCGCCACCACCTGGGTCTCGGTGACCTTGCCGTCGGCGCCGGTGATGCGGTAGCGGTCGCTGACCAGCGACCCCCCACCGTTGGCCGCGTCGACCGGCACGGTGTTGAACTTGGTGTACGCCAGGTAGCCCTGCTGCTTGTTGAACGTGTCGGGCACCACGGTCGGGTCCAGGAGCGGGATGTTGTTGACCACGCCGGTCTCGTGGCTGATCGTCTGGGACGCCACCGCCTCGTTGGAGTTGTCCACGAACGTGCGCTGCTTGACGTGGTTGAGCCCCATCGCCTGGCGGGTGGCGACGATGTTGTTGTGGATGTAGGGCGCCTCGCGGGTCGACTCGCTGGGCTTGACCCGCACCGCCTCGATGAAGGCCGGGTAGGCCGTGCCGGCGATGATGCCCACGAAGGCCCACAGCCCGACGGCCACGGCCGGCACCACCCAGCCGCGCTGCCAGATGTTGTAGATGAACAGGCCGCACGACAGCAGGGCGATGATCAGCAGCAGCTCGAGGGCGGGCAACGAGCCGTGGACGTCGGCGTAGGTGGCGCCCTGCACGTAGCCCCGGCTCGAGAAGGTCAGCGAGTAGCGGGCCAGCCAGTAGTCGACTGCCTTGACCAGGGCCATGGCCGCCAGCAGCACCGACACGTGCGCCTTGACCTGGGGGGTCACCCGCTGCAGCGGGCTCTGGGGCCGGATGCCGCCGTTGAGGTAGCTGGCCACCAGGGTGATGAGCAGGATGATGATGAGCGAGTCGAACATCCACTGGGTGACGTTCACCAGGAACGGCAGCTTGAACACGTAGAAGCCCACGTCGGTGTGGAAGGTGGCGTCCTTGATGCCGAAGTTCTGGGCGTGGACGAACAGGATCCACTGCTGCCACAGGTTGGCCTGGCCCACCCCCGCGATCAGGCCGAACAGCAGCGACACGCCGCCTCGGACCAACCAGGCCCGGGGCTCCACGAAGTCGTGGTAGCGCGTGAGCAGCTCGTCCTCGGGGCCGCTGGGACGGAAGGTGGGCGCACAGCGATCGGCCACCGTCAGGCTGATGAAGCACATGACGAAGAAGGCGAGGGTGAAGATGGCACCCAGGGCCACCTTGGCCCCCAGGATGCCGGTGAACACCGAGCTCAGGTGGAGGTTCTCGAACCAGAGGTAGTCGGTGTAGAAGCGGGCCAGACCCCGCAGGGAGGTGAACAGCACGAACAGCACGACCACGCCCACCACCAGCAGGATGCGACCCCGGTTGCTGGTACGACGGCGGCGGCGCGGCATGTCGGTCGGCGCTCTCATGAGGCGGTCATCCTATGAGAAGGGGCTCCGGAAGCTGGCGCGGCCCCCCGGATTTCCGGTATGGGCGACGTCGGGGGCCGGAGCGGCCGCCAGCGCCGCGACCTCACGGGCCGGTGCGCCTGCCGGCGCACGGCTCATGCCCGCTTGGGGGCGACCAGGCAGCGGCAGTGGTCCGAGATGGGCGGCGTCACGTGTCCGGTGGGGAACGGCTCGCCCCGGGGGATGTCGCCAGCCAGGGCGTTGTCGTCGCAATCGGGTGACGGCGTGTCGCCGTCGTCCACCACCCAGTGCACCGGGGTCCCCTCGGCCAGGTGGTCGACCAGGCCTCGGTTGGCCGCGGCCAGGGCCAGGCGCGACACCAGGTCGTCCACCCGCTGGCCCTTCCACTCCCGGTAGCAGGCCCGCAGGCGCTCGGCCAGGTCTTCGGCGTCGCCGGCCGTCTCCTCGAAGCAGCGCGACAGGCGGTCGCGCAGGGGCTCGACCAGGTCGGCGGCCAGCTCCCCGGCCAGCTCGCCGGCCTGAGCGCCGGCCTTGGTGCCCGTGGAGGTCGTCTCGATGCCGATACCGGCCAGCAGGTCGCCACCGGCGGTGGCCGCGGCCACCAGGCTGGGCAATGCCGCGGTGCGGTAGCGCGCCAGGTGGGCCGCCTCGTCGGGCAGCGCCGCCTCGGCGGTGGGCACGCCCTTCTGGCGGCGCACCGTGTCGAGCAGCTCGTTCTGCTCGTCGGACAGCTCGCGCTTGATGCGCCGGCCCAGGTTCCGCTCGATCTCGACCAGCGCCTCGTCGCGCCGGGCCAGCAGCTCGCGGTCGGGGTCGGGTGGCACCGGCCCGGCCGCCGCCTCGGCGGCCAGCGACGTGAGCTCGGCCAACTCCGACTCGTCGACCACCACCTCCTCGACCAGCTCGATCTCCTCGATGACGTCGGCGACCTCGGCGACCTCGACGACCTCGACCTCGACGGTGCCGGTCTCGGGGTCGACCACGACCTCCTCGACCACGACCTCGTCGACCGTCGTCTCCTCACGGATGCGGGCGAACAGGCTCGACACCTCGCCGGTGGCACCGGCCTCGGCTGACGCCAGCGCCGGCTCGGCGGCCTCGGGTTGCGACGGCTCGGGTTGCGCCGACTCGGGCTCGGGCGGGGCAGCGGTCGGCGCGGGTTCGGCGGGTTCGGTCGCCTCCGCCGGCTCCTCCGCCCGGATCACCTTGACCGACGAGGAGTGCCGACCCTCGACGGAGGCATCCGAGGGGGCCCGGGGCTGATCGTCGGCGGCCTCGGCGGCCGACGGCTCGCCCACCTCGGCGGTGGGGGAGCCGGGTGCGGCGGCCTCGACCGGCGGCTCGGCCTCGGTGTCGTCGGTCACGGGCGCGCCATCGTCGGCCCCCAGATCGGCGCCGACGTCCGCCGGGACCTCGACGGCCAAGTCGGGCAGACCGGCCGCCTCCTGCTCGAGCTCCTCGAGGGTGGGCTCCTGCTCGTCGGCCGTGCGCAGGGCCGCGGCCTCGGCGGCCAGGCGGGCCTGGGGCAGCGCCACGGTCAGCTCCTCGGTGGCCACGTCGAGGGTCTGGCGAACCACGTCGTAGGCCGACATGAGGCGATCGCGCCCGGCTTGGAGCCGTTCGATCTGCTGGCGGAAGGCCTTGCGGCGTCGAGCCAGGTCGTTGAGCATCCGCTCCCGGACCCGCTGGGCCTCCGCCACCATCTCGCGGCCTTCCTGGCGCCCGCGCTCGATCTCGGCCGCCGCCTCGGCCTCGGCCTGGGCCGCCAGTTCGGCGCCGCGGGCCTCGATGGCGGCCACCTCGGCCTCGGCCTCAGCCCGGCGCTGCTCGAGCAGCTCGGCGGCCTCGGCCCGGACCCGCGTGGCCTCGGCCTCGGCCTCGGCCCGGAGCTGGGCGGCGGCCGCTTCCGCCTCGGACCGCAGCTGCGACGAGGACTCCTCGGCCTTGGCCTTGAGCTCGTCGGTGCTGGCGATGGCCTCGCTGAGCAGCTGACTGGAGGACTGCTCGGCCTTGGCCCGCATCTCGTCGGCGGCCAGGCGGGCGGCGTCGAGGACGCGGACCGTCTCCTCGCCCAGCAGAGCGGTGAGCTGCGACGGATCCGGATCGCGACGGCGTTCGGCATCCTCGCGGGCCGCGGCCAGCTCGCGATCCAGCGTCAGCACCCGGGCCCGGGCTTCACGCAACTCGTTGGCCACCGACAGCAGGTAGCCCTGCACCTCGATGGGGTCGGCGCCCTTGCGCACCAAGGTGAAGGTCATGCGACCGATGTCGTCGGGGTTCATCCCCGCACCGCCCTCAGGCGAGCTGGCTGCCACCCCGGCGATGGTACTCAGCCCGTCCCACCGGTTCGGTGAGGGTAGAAGGTCGACTCTCTTGGCCCTGCGGTCGGCAAGCCTCCCTGCGGGCGGCTTCGCCCATCCGGCTCTCATCGGTCCAGCGGCTCGGCCTGGCGGCCTCGCCTACCAGGACTCAACCCTTGGGGGCTGGTGGGAGCACCTTGTTGCCGCCGCCCAGGGCGGTCAGGGCGGTCAGGGCCTGGTCGATGGTGTCGACGGGCACGATCTTCAACGACCCGGCGTACTTGCGGGCCTCGGCCGCCTCGCTGCGGGGCACCAGGAACTCGACCGCACCCGACGCCTTCACGGCCAGCACCTTCTGGTGCATGCCCCCGATGGGACCCACGTTGCCGTCCACGTCCATGGTGCCCGTGGTGGCCACCCGGTGGCCGCCGCTGAGCGACCCTTTGGTCATCACGTCCATGATCCCCAGGGTGAAGGCCAGGCCAGCCGAGGGTCCACCCACGTCGGGCGTCGACACGCTGATGGTCACGGGCAGGTCCGGGAACTTGAGGTCGCGGGTGGCCAGGTGCACCCCCAGGTACGCCTCGGCGTGGTCGGTGGGGTTGGTGGCCAGCGTCACCGTCCGGGTGGCCACCGCCGGCTTGGGATCGGCGTGGGTCGGGGCCGGGTCCACCGTCATGGACACGTCGTCACCCGGCTGGTGCGCGTGGATGATGGCCACCAGATCCTCGGCCAGGTGCACCGGCTTGCCGTCGACCGCCACGATCGTGTCGCCGGGGTGGAGCACCTTGCTGGCCGGCGTCCCCTTGCCCAGATCCGCCACGACCGCCCCCGTGCCGGTGGCCTGCACGTGGTAGCCCAGGCGCTCGAGGGCCACCACCGAGGCCGAGGTCTTGGAATCGGCCATCTCCTGCAGGTTCTCCTGCTGGTTCTGCGACGGCGTCTGGTGCGGCGGCACGATCTCGTCCGCCGGCGCGATCGTCACCGACGGATCCAGGTGGGCCCACGTCCACTGCAGGGCGGTCGCCTCCTGGCTGGTCACCGACACCGTGACGTACTCGATGGAGCCGGCCTGGGGGTAGGAGGGCGCGCCCTTGACCGTGATCAGACCCTGGGTGCGGTAGGTGTCGCCGGGCGAGAGCAGGTAGTACGGCACCCGCACGACCGCCGCCACCAGCACGCCGCCGGTGACCAGCGCCACCACCGCGATGACCCCGGCCAGGATGCGGCGTCGACGACGGCGACGACCGGCCTCCTCCGGGGTCAGCGGTTCGTCGGGGGCCTCGCCGTCGCCTCCGCCCGCGGGGTCTCCGGCCTGCGCCGCGTCCCTGTCGTCGAGGGCCGCGTCCCTGTCGTCGAGGGCCGCGTCGCCGTCCGGTAGGTTGTCGGTCGAAGCATCCACAGCGCCAGGAAGCCTGCCACGGAACCCACCTCGTCCAGGCGCGGGGCCCACGACTCGCTGGAGCCCGACGTCGGGATCGCACCCGACCCGCCGCTCGACGCCGGCGCCCGGCGACGGCAGGCGGCACTGGCCGGCCACCAGGGCGACGCATCCACCGCCCGGCACCTGCTGGCCGACCCCGAGCCGGTGGTGCGGGCCACCGCCCTGGGCGCGCTGCAACGCCTGGGCCAGCTCGGGGCCGACGAGCTGGCCGCGGCCATGGTCGATGCGTCCCCGGTGGTGCGCGGTCGCAGTGCCGAGGTGGCCGCCAACTGGGCCGGCGACGCGCCGCCCTCCCTGATGGACCTGCTGGACGACGCCGACCCGGGGGTGGCCGAGGTCGCGGCCTGGGCGGCCGGTGAGCGCCAGCCGCCCGAGCCGGCGACCGTGGCCCGGCTGGCGGCCATGGCCACCGGCCACGACGACGCCGTGTGCCGGGAGGCGGCGGTGGCCGCCCTGGGGGCGATCGGCGATCCCGCCGGCCTCGAAGCCGTGCTGTCCGCCACCTCCGACAAGGCCACGGTGCGGCGCCGGGCCGTGATCGCCCTGGCCGCCTTCGACGGCCCCCGCGTCGACGCCGCCCTGGAGACGGCCCGCACCGACCGCGACTGGCAGGTCCGCCAAGCCGCCGAGGATCTACTCGATTAGCCCTCCGGTCGGCGGGGCCTCCCTGCGGGCGCCTCCGGCATGCGACTCCCATCGGTCCAGCGGCTCCGCCCCGGCGGGCTGCGCCTTCCGAGGCCTGGTCGGCGGGGCCTCCCTGCGGGCGCCTCCGGCATGCGACTCCCATCGGTCCAGCGGCTCCGCCCCGGCGGGCTGCGCCTTCCGAGGCCTGGTCGGCGGGGCCTCCCTGCGGGCGCCTCCGGCATGCGACTCCCATCGGTCCAGCGGCTCCGCCCCGGCGGGCTGCGCCTTCCGAGGCCTGGTCGGCGGGGCCTCCCTGCGGGCGCCTCCGGCATGCGACTCCCATCGGTCCAGCGGCTCCGCCCCGGCGGGCTGCGCCTTCCGAGGCCTGGTCGGCGGGGCATCCCTGCGGGCGCCTCCGGCAAGCGAACCGGGCAGGTGGATGTCGGGCCTCCGGCCGCTCAGGCGTCCGGGAACTCGGCGGGGCGCTTGTCCAGGAAGGCGGCCACGCCCTCGCGGGCGGCCTCGGTCTGGCTGGCCGCGGCCATCACCTCGATGGCGTAGGCGTAGGCTTGGGGCAGGTCCATGCCGATCTGGGTGTGGAAGGCCACCTTGCCCAGGGCCTTCGACCCGGCCGAGCCCCGGGTGGCGCGCGCCACCAGGTCGGCGACGGCGCCGTCCAGCTCGGCGTCGGGCACGCAGCGGTTGACCAGACCCCAGTCGGCCGCGGTGGCGGCGTCGATGACGTCCCCGGTCAACGCCATCTCGAGGGCCCGCTTGGTCCCCATGGTCCGTCCGATGGCCACCATGGGCGTGGTGCAGAACCAGCCGGCCTTGCCACCCGGCGCGGCGAAGCCCGCCGACTCGGCAGCCACGGCCAGGTCGCACGACGCCACCAGCTGGCACCCGGCCGCAGTGGCCAGGGCGTGCACCTTGGCCACCACCACCTGGGGCAACGCCTGGATGGTCAACATCAGGCGGGTGCACGCCTGGAGGAGGTTGCGCACCTCGGCCAGATCGGCGCCCGCCAGGTCCCGGAAGTCGTGGCCGGCCGAGAACACCGGCCCGTTGGCGGCCAGGACCACGCCCCGGGCATCCGACTCGCCGACCTGGTCGAAGGCAGCCTGCAGCTCGGCCAGGTGGTCGCGCGACAGCGCGTTGCGTCGATCGGGACGGTTCATGGTCACCGTCACCACCGGTCCGTCGCGTGTAACCAGCAGCGTGGACGGGGCGATCCTCATCCCGCCACTGTCGCGCGCCGGGCCGTCATCGGAAACTGGGGGGCCGAAACGCGCGAAACGGCACAGCCAAAGGTGCCCAATTTGCTGAGGGGCGGGGTCAGGTCATGAACATGACCTTGAGGGCGTCGAAGGCCTCGACGCAGTGGCCGGCGCCCAGCACCACGCACTCGAGCGGCGCGTCCACCAGGTGCACCGGGATCTCGGTCTCCTGGGCCAGGCGCAGGTCGAGGCCGCGCAGCATGCCGCCCCCGCCCACCAGGTGCATGCCCTGGATGATGAGGTCCTGGGCCAGCTCGGGCGGCGCCTGGCCCAGGCAGGCGATGACCGAGTCGACCATGGCCGACACCGGCTCGTCGATGGCCTCGCGCACCTCCTCGGCCGACAGCACGATCGTCTTGGGCAGGCCGCTCATCAGCTCGCGACCCGCGCACCTCCGCCGCGTACTCGTTCTCGGTGGGCCAGGCCGAGCCGATGGTGACCTTGATCTCCTCCGCCGTGCGCTCGCCGATGGCGATGCCGTACTCCCGGCGGATGTAGGTCTGGATGTGGGCGTCGATGTCGAACGAGCCGATGCGCACCGCTTCGAGGGCCACCACGCCACCCAGCGAGATGAGGGCGGTCTCGGAGGTGCCGCCCCCGATGTCCACCACCATGTTGCCCATGGGCTCGTTGATGGGCAGCCCGGCCCCGATGGCGGCGGCCATGGGCTGCTCGATGAGGTGCGCCTCGGACGCGCCCGCCCGCTTGGCCGCCTCGTTCACCGCCCGGCGCTCGACCGCGGTGATGGCCGAGGGCACGCAGATGACGACCCGGGGCCGGTTGAAGCGGCTCACGCCCACCCGCTGGAGCAGCAGGCGGATCATCCGCTGGGTGATCTCGAAGTCGGTGATGGCCCCCTTGCGCAGCGGCCGCACGGCCACGATGTAGCTCGGCGTGCGGCCGATCATCTGCCAGGCCTCGTGGCCCATGGCCAGCACGTCCTGGGTGCGGCTGTTGAGCGCGATGACCGAGGGCTCGTTCAACACGATGCCCTCACCGCGCGCATACACGAGGGTGTTGGCCGTGCCCAGGTCGATGGCCAGGTCGCGAGCTATGGCTGCGGCTCCCCGCTCGTGTCGGCGCCCTGGTCATCTCGGGACCCGCCGACGGGATCATCGGTGGCGGCGCCGCCGGGCTGGCCGGCCTCCGCCCCAGGATGGCGGGCCGAGGGGGAGATGGCCCGACGTCGTTGGCGGACGGGCGGACCTCCCCGGTTCGCCTTGCTCGTCTCGCCGCCCAGCGCCTTCATCTCGCGCTCGAAGTCGTCGATGCTGGACATGAAGGTCTGCGGCTTGCGGTTCAACAGCCACAGCAGGACCGACACCACGATGATGACGGCCACCGCGATCAGGACGAACGCGGCGTTGCTCACGGTCGGCGTCCCGATCCGACCTCGACCTCGGCCTCGGCCTCGGCTCCGGGGTCGGCGCCCATCGCGGCCGCGGCGCCCGACGCCTCCCACTCGGCCAGGGTCATCAGGTGCTGCGCCTCCAGCCCCCAGCTCTGGCCGTCGGCCCAGGTCTCGCGCTTCCAGATGGGCACGGTGGCCTTGAGGGCGTCGATCACGAAGTGGCAGGCGACGAAGGCCTCCCGGCGGTGGGGGGCCGCGGCCACGACCACCACGGCGGACTGGCCCAGCTCGACCGGGCCGACCCGGTGCAGCACCACCAGACGACCGAGCTCGGGCCAGCGACGGCGGGCGGCGGCCACGATCTGGCCCATCCGGGCCAGCGCCTCGGCTTCGTAGGCCTCGTACTCCAACCCGGTGACGCCTTGGCGATCACCGGCGTGATCGCGCGCCGTCCCGTTGAAGCTCACCACCGCGCCGCAGTCGATCTGGACGGCCCACGCCCCGGCTTCGTCCACCGGCAGCGGCTCCGCCGACAGCGCGACCCACTCGTCACCCTGGTCCGGAGGCCTCACGGGCGACATCGTAGGCGACCGGCCGGCGCCTCCCTCCTGTCGCCCGATCCGATCCCGATCGGGGTCGCCGGTCGGGTCGACTCCCGCCGCACAGCCACCGGGGCGCGGCCACGCCGATGAGCCATCTCAGTATCGTGTCGGCCGTGCCGATCGATGACGACCACGAGGAGGGATCCGGGCTGGGGCCGCCACCGCCACCCGACGACCGCCTCTGGCGGCACCCCTCGGAGATGGGCGCGGCCATGCCGGCCCGCGTGGTCACCATCCGGCCCAGCCGGCGGCGGAGCGTCACCATCGGCGTGGTCTCGGGCCTGGTCGGGGCCGCGGCCATGCTGGCCGTGCTGCTGACGGTCGGCGCCTTCGAGCACCGCCGCACCACGGTGGCCGTCGAGCAGGTCAAGCAGCCCCTGTCCCCCACGTCCGACAGCCAGGTGGCGGCGGTGACGGCCAAGGTGCTCCCGGCTCTGGCCCGCGTCGACGCCCAGCACCCGACGGGCACGGTCAGCGGCAGCGCGGTGGTGTTCCGCAGCGACGGCTACCTGTTGACCACGGCCGACGTGGTCGGCGGCGCCGCCGCCCTGACCGTGCAGCTCTCCAACGGGACGACGCTGCCGGCCAGCCTGGTCGGGGTCGATCCCTCCAGCGACGTAGCCGTGATCAAGGTCGGCGAGAGCCAGATGCACGCCGCCGTGCTGGCCAGCGAGTCCGACATCCAGCTGGGCGAGCCGGCCGTGGCCATCGACTGCATCTCGGGTCGTCCGGCCACCCCCGACGTGAGCGTGGGCCTGATCAGCGCCCTCGGTCGACGGGTGTCCTCCAGCGACGGCACCACGCTGCCCGACATGATCCAGACCAACGTGCACACGGCCACCGACGACGCCGCCGCCGTGCTGGTCGACAGCACCGGCGCGGTCATGGGTCTGCTCACCGCCAGCGGCGCCCACCCGCCCGGCGCGGTGGACGAGACCACCACCGTGGCGTCGGAGACGACCGAGTCCCTGGTGCTGCGCTACGCCACCCCGGTCGACTACGCCTCCCAGGTGGCCAACGAGCTCATCGCCACCGGCAAGGTGGCCCACCCCTGGCTCGGGGTCGAGGCCAGCGACCTCAGCGGCGACCAGCTGGCCGACGCCGGCCAACCCGGAGCCCGCATCGTCAAGGTGATCGCGGCCAGCCCGGCCCTGCACGCGGGGTTGCTGGTGGGCGACGTGGTGGTGGCGGTGGACGGCACCCGCGCGACCTCCAGCTCCGAGCTCACGGTCGTGCTGCGGGGCGAGAAGCCCCACCAGAGCATCAAGATCACCTACCTGCGCGACGGCACCCGACGCGCCACCATCGCCACCCTGGCCGAGAGAGACAGCTGATCTGGCCTTCCGGTCCGACGAGCCTCCCGGCGGGCGCCTTCTAGGACCGGTGTGAGCGGCGGATGAGGGCGATGGCGCCGCCCACCACCCCGACCACGGCCAGGCCGGCCACGGCCAGTGAGATCTCCTGGCGGCGCCGTGGGCTCATGTCGGCCAGCGGGCCACCCGGGTCGGCCTCCACGTAGACCTCTTCGTTGCGGTGCTCCGGCTCCCACCCGGTGGCTCGCAGCCGGTCGTTGGCCACCACCCACGGGTGCTGGGTGTACCCGCCATCGGTCGGCCCGCCGGGCACCCCCATGCGGGCGCGCAGGTCACGCGCCCGGGCCACCCAGCTGGGCGGCAGGTGGACCCGTCCGACCGGTCCGGCCAGGTCGGCCAGCCCGTCGCGGGGCAACCACCCGTCGGGCGAGACGTTGAACGGGCCGTCCAGGCGGTGGCGTCGGGCGTGGTCGACGGCTGCGGCCAGGTCGTCGAGGTGCAGGAACTGCGACGGTCGGTCGGCTCCGCTGACCCGCAGGGCCCGGGCCGACCAGGGCGACAGCGCCAGCCAGGCCGCCGACTCGGCGGCCACGGTCACCGTGGGTCGCAGCACGGCCGCCACCGCCCCCGGGTGGTCGAGGCGCCATTCGCCCACCAGCCGCTCCACCTCGGCCCGCCCGACCGCGTACCCGTAGGCGGCGTCGGGCCGCAAGGGCGCCTCCTCGGTGAGCGGCACCGGGTTCGAGGGCCAGGCCCCGTAGGCCATGGCCGCCGACAGCACCACCAGGTGGCCGAGGTCCCCGGCCGCCTCCAGGCTCTTGCGCAACCGGGTGGGATCGAGCCGCGGCAGGCCATCGGGCCCCAGCTCGTCCCCCGGGTCCCCAAGGTGGACCAGGGTGTCGCCCGGACCCAGCTCGACGCCGCAGACCCCGGGGTCGACGGCCTCGTCCAGGTCGACGACCCGGCTCACCCCGGGGCCGGCTCGCAGCGCGGCCACCACCCGGGCTCCGAGGGGGCTGGACGTCCCCGCCACCGCCACCACCCCGCGCCCCGCCATGTCGTCGGGCGGTCGGGCAGCAGGGGTCACCGGGCCATGATGCCCGGCCGTCGCCGATCCCGCACACCGACAGCCCGTCGCGGACCGGTCGACCGGAGCGCGGAGCGCAAGCCCGGGGAGCGCCCCTACCATGAACCCGTGAGCGACTCCGGCGACATGGGCCCGTTGGGCGACGACAACCCGTTCAAGGGGATGCCCCTGTTCGGCGACCTGGCCCGGATGTTCCAGCAGCAGGGACCGATCAACTGGGAGGCGGCCCGCCAGCTCGCGCTGTCCATCGCCATGGGCGAGGAGACCGAGTCCAACATCGACCCGCTCGACCGCATCAAGATCGAGCAGCTGGCCCGGGTGGCCGAGCTCCAGGTGGCCAACGCCACCGGGTTGTCCACCTCCGTCACGGGCCGGGGCGTGACCGTGGTGCCGGTGACGCGCTCGGCCTGGGCCCACCAGACGCTCGACGCCTACCGGCCGCTGTTCGAGAAGCTGGCCGGCGCCCTGCACCAGGACGGCCCGACCACCCTGGCCGCCGACGAGGTGCCCAGCGCGGCCGATCCCATGGCCTGGATGGGTCCGCTCATGGAGATGATCGGCCCCACCATGTTGGGCATGACGGCCGGCTCGCTGGTCGGTCACCTGGCCCGTCGCTCGTTCGGCCCCTACGACCTGCCCATCCCCCGGCCGGCCAGCGACGAGCTGCCCATCCTGACCGCCAACCTCGACGAGTTCGGCCAGGAGTGGAGCCTGCCGGCCGACGACCTGCGCCTGTGGGTCTGCCTGCACGAGATCGCCACCCACGCCGTGCTCGGCCTGCCCCACGTCCGCGACCGCATCGAGCGATCCCTGCAGGAGTACCTCTCCGGCTTCGAGACCGACACCGGCGGCCTCGAGCGGCGCCTGGGCGAGATCGAGCTCGACGACCCCAGCGGCCTGGGCGGCCTGCAGTCGATCTTCGGCGATCCGGAGGCCCTGCTGGGCGCCATCCAGACCCCGGATCAGCAGCGCCTGCTACCCGCGTTCGAGGCGTTGATCACGGTGGTGGTCGGCTACGTCGACCACGTCATGGACCAGATCGGCCACGGACTGCTGTCGTCCTACTCGATGGTCACCGAGGCGGTGCGCCGCCGACGGGTCGAGGCCGACGAGTCCACCCGGTTCGTGGAGCGGCTGTTCGGCCTCGAGCTCACCCAGGCCCAGTACGACCGGGGCACCAGCTTCGTGTCGGGCGTGGTCGAGCGGGCCGGTGACGAAGGCCTGGCTCGGCTGTGGGCCCGCGAGCGGGACCTGCCCACCCCGGCCGAGGTCGACGCCCCCGGCCTGTGGTTGGCCCGCATCGACCTGCCCGACGACTGATCAGGTCGAGTCGCGCCAGCGCGGCTCGGTGAAGGTGGTGGCGTCGGGATCGGTGGCCGGGTCCACGAAGTCGAGCGGGAGGGCGGGCTGGACCATAGTCGGGTCCGGCGCCGGACCCGCCTGCCCCGTCGGGTGCTCCGCGGGTTCGGGGATGGGGGCGGCCCCGCCGCGTGAAGCGGATGGGCTCGGCGACGGCTGGACCGCCGCCGGGCTGGGCGGGCTCGACCGGTCGGGCGGGACGAAGGCGGCGGCCAGCTCGGCCACGTAGTCGGCGGCCAGGTCGGCTTCGCCGTCGAACACCGTCGGGGGCGCCGGCGGGGGCGGCGCCGGGTCGGGCAACGACGAGACCAGCGGCTCGGACACGAAGCCCGGTGGCGGGCTCCAGGCCGGCGGTGACGGGCGGGGCGGGTCCGGCGCCGGCGTCGCCTGGCGGCCGCGTCCGGCGATCCCTGCGGCCGGCACCGGCGAGCCGACCGCCACCTGGGGCGGGGGCGGTGCCGAGGCCACCGTGGGGTCGGCGCTGGCGTCGACCGGCGCCTCCTCGGGCCCCCCCGGGCGACGGGGAGCCAGCGAGGCGTCGACCTTGCGCAGACCCCGGCGGAACAGCTTGCGGCTGGTGGACTCCCAGTCGTAGGTGCCTCGGGCCACGCGGCGCTGCCCGAGCCAGTAGGAGGTCAGCCCCACGGCCATGCCGATGCCGACGATGGTGTAGCCCACCACCAAGGGCATCCGGAAGATGAGGGGGATGGCGGCCCCGAACACCCAGGCCAGTTGGAACTTGGTCTCGAACCGGGCGAAGGAGCGCCCCCGGTTGGCGTCGGGCGCGTCGCGCTGGACCAGCGCGTCGAAGGCCTGCTTGGCCGTGCCCGAGGTGACCCCGAGCAGGAACGAGAGCAGGAAGGCGCCCACCAGGCTGCCCAGCAGGGCGGCGATCAGCCCGCCCAGCAGCGTGACGCCCAGCGACCCCACCACGATGCGCGCCTCGGAGAAGGTCTTGCGCAGGCGGGGCGCCAACCAGGCGCCGGTGAGCACACCGGCCTGGGCAGCCACCACCGCGGCGCTGACCGCCCAGAGGTGCAGCTCCTTGTTCTTGTACGACAGGGCCAGCAGCAGCACCAGGAAGCCCACCGCGCACCGCATCAGGGCCATGGCCGACGCGGCCAGCCGGATGCCGGCGCTGCGCAGCTCGAGCTTCTCTACCTCGGTCGGCTTGTCGGCCGCCACCTGGACCCGGGGCAGCCGAGTGGCGAACACCGCCCCGGCCGCATACACCACCGCGCCCAGGCCGACCGCCATCTGGGGGCCGTAGTGGTCCCCACCGATCTTGAGCAGGACCAGACCAGGCCCGCCGGCCACGATGGCGGCCATGCCGCTGAGCATGGCCAGCTTCGAGTTGGCCTCCACCAGCTCGTGGTCGCTGCGCACCGTGGTAGGCACCACCGAGGCGCGCGAGATCAGGTAGGCCTTCTGGAAGACCAGCATCAGGAAGGCCTCGACGTAGAAGTACACGCTGTTCAGGTCGCGCACGATCAGCACGCACAGCACCGCCCGCAGGCCGATGGCGGCCACGATCATCCAACGCCGGCCGCCCTTGACCCGGTCGAGCACCGGCCCGATGAACGGCGCGGCCACCGCGAAGGGGGCGAAGGTCAGGAGCAGGTAGAGACCGATCTTGGCCGGCGCCTCCTTGGGGCTGACGGCGAAGAAGATGGTGCCGGCCAGGCCCACGGTGAACAGGGCGTCGCCCCCCACCGACAGCGCATGGGTGCGGGCCAGCCGGGTGAACGGCGAGGCGATGAACGGGCGGCGAGGATCCCGGACCGGCTGCGGGTAGGCCTCGCTCATGCCGGCAATGGTAGGGGCCCCAGCCGGCCCGGTGTCACCCGGGCATCAGCGGTTCGGGCTCTCGTACTTGTAGCCCAGACCCCGGATGGTGACGATCCGGGTGGGGCTGGCCGGGTGCAGCTCGACCTTGGATCGGAGGCGCTTGATGTGGACGTCGAGGGTCTTGGTGTCCCCCACGTAGTCCGCCCCCCAGACCCGGTCGATGAGGGTCTCACGGGTCAGCACGCGCCCGGCGTTCTCGAGCAGCAGGGTCAGCAGCTCGAACTCCTTGAGGGGCAGGCGCACCTCGTCGCCCCGGATGAACACCTCGTGGCGTTCGTGGTCGACCCGCACGTCGCCCACCTCGACCACGTCGTCGGCGCCCACCGGCACCGGCACCAGCTCGTCGTGCGAGCGTCGGCGCAGCACGGCCCGGATGCGGGCCACCAGCTCCCGCAGCCGGTAGGGCTTGGTCACGTAGTCGTCGGCCCCCATCTCCAGGCCCACGACCGTGTCGATCTCGGCCCCCTTGGCCGTCACCATGATGATGGGCACGTCGGAGCGGGCCCGCAGCTGGCGGCACACGTCCAGCCCCGAGATGCGGGGCAGCATGACGTCGAGCAGCACCAGGTCGGGGGCCACGTCGTCGAACAGGTCCAGGGCCTCGGCGCCGTCGCGGGCCACGCTGACGCGGAACCCCTCCCGGGTCAGGCCGAGGGTGAGCGCGTCGATGAAGGAGTCTTCGTCCTCCACGATGAGCACCGAGGTCGAGGGGGTCATCCCAGGCCTTCCTGTTGGAGCCGAGCCACGTCGCCCCGGCGGTCACCGGCGCGGTCGCCCAGCTCGTCGCGGGCGCGTGGCTCGTCGTCACGGTCGTCGAGGTCGGCCAGGGCCACCGGGCCCGAGGCCGAGGGCAGGACCAGCTCGAAGGTCGATCCCTCGCCCAGGCGGGAGTCGACCCGGATCTCGCCCTGGTGGTTGGTGGCCACGTGACGCACGATGGCCAGGCCCAGCCCGGTGCCGCCGGTGGCCCGGCTGCGGGCCTGGTCGACCCGGTAGAACCGCTCGAAGATGCGCTCCAGGTCGGCCTTGGGGATCCCGATGCCGTGGTCCTGCACCCGGATGACCACGTCGATGCCGTCGGTGGTGGCCGAGATGCGCACCACCGACCCCGCGTCGGAGTACTTCACGGCGTTGTCGAGCAGGTTGTAGAGGGCGGAGGTGACCTGGCGACGATCGCCGAACAGGCCGATCCGCCGATCGGGCTCGGCCACCTCGAGCTCGATCTGGGCCTGCTCGGCCGCCGGGCGGATGCGCTCGGCCGCCTCGGCCATGACCAGGTGGACCGGGACCTGCTCGCGGGCCGGTGCCTCCTCGGTCTCGATGGTGCTCAGCACCAGCAGGTCCTCGATGGTGCGGGCCAGGCGGAAGACCTCGGTGACGATGCGCTCGGCCAGCCGGTTGGCCACCACCGGGTCATCCTCGGCCACCAGGGTGTCGGCCAGCAGGCCGACGGCCCCGATCGGCGTGCGCAGCTCGTGGCTGATGTTGGCCACGAAGTCCCGGCGGGTGGCCTCCAGGCGCCGGCGCTCGGAGATGTCGTCCACGATGGCCAGCGCGCCGCCCAGGGTGCGCCGGGCCGGCACCTCGGCGCGGGAGGCCTCGGCCCCGGTCGGCTCGTCCCGCCCACGGAGCTGCGGGGCATCGGTGTCGGCGCCGGGCTCGAGGCGCACCTCGTCGAACAGGGGTGTGGTGGTGATGACCAGGGTGCGGCGAGGTGGGCCGAACAGCTCGATGGTGCGGTTGCCGGCCTGGCCGTCGAGGGCGGCGCCGACCAGCTCGGTGATGGCTGCCTCGACCAGAGCATCGCTGTGGCGGGCCGACTCGAAGGTCTCGGCGATCTGGTTGCGGAACACCACCCGTCCGGCCGCGTCGGTGATGAGGACGCCCTGGGGGATGGCATCGAGGGCGTGGGCCAGGCGCTCGGTGGTCTCCGCCGCCTGGTCCTGGTGGTGCTGGGCCAGGCGCTGGCTGCGGGCCAGCTCGTCGCGGAGGTGCTCGAGCTGTCGGGACCGGGCGCGCAACCGCTGGGCCAGCACGGCCGCCGCGACCACGGCCACCAGCACCGCCAGCACGAACACGGCGGCGGGGAGCCCTGCGGCCAGCACCACCCCGCGCGGACCGGACATCGGTCTAGGACGCCTCGGGCCTGGGTCGGTCGATGCCCTCGACGGCCTGGGCGTCGAGGTCGACCACGTCCTCGGCCGGGTTGCCCGCCGTGGGGCCGCCCTGGTCGCGGCCCAGGTCGTCGATCTGCTCGGCCAGCTGCTGCTCCGCCCGGCCACGCCGAGCCACCAGGCGGGCCGCTCCGCTGTGCTCGGGCAGCCAGCCCGTGACCATGTACTCGACCCGGGCCCCGATGTTCACGGCGTGGTCGCCGATGCGCTCGTAGTACCGCCCGATGAGGGCCAGTTGCACGGCCGCCTGCAGGTCGATGACGCCGCCGTGGTGCGACTCGAAGATGGCCTGGATGTAGTCCTTGTGCAGCAGGTCGAGGCTGTCGTCCATGTCGTCGAGCGCGGAGGCCAGGCTGGCGTTGCCCTCCACGTAGGCGTCGATCGACAGCCGGAACAGCCGGGTGGCCTCCTCGCTCATGCGCTCGATGAGGCCGCGCAGGCGGGGATCGAACTGCACGCCGTAGATGCGACGCGCCCCCTTGGCCACGTTGACCATGAGGTCGCCCGAGCGCTCGATCTCCGACACCAGCCGGATGGCGGTGACCAGCGAGCGCAGGTCGATGGCCACCGGCTGCTGCAGGGCCAGCACCTGGTAGCAGTGCTCCTCGATCTCGAGGGCCAGCGAGTCGAGCACGTCGTCGCCCTCGATCAGGCTCTGGGCCCCCTGCAGGTCGTTGGACAGCAGCACGTCGGTGCCCCGGGGGATGCACTCGGTCACCAACGCCGCGGCCCGCACGATGTCGGCCTTGATGTGGTCGAGCTCCTGGTGGAAGGTGCGACGGACCTCGTTCACGGTGCCTCCCTGCGGGAACGGCCGGGCCGGACCTCGACGGATCGGCGGGTGGTCATCGACGGACCTCGGCGGCCAGGTGGTTGGGGTCACCGGTGATCAGGTAGCGAAGCCGCGTGCCCAGGATGGCGGCGTGGTCGGCGATCCGCTCCAGCGCCTGGCCGGCGATGAGCGCCCGCATGGCGGTGGCCGCCGCCTCCGGGCCCTCCAGACGCACCAGGGCGTCGACCAGCTGGGTATAGGCCAGGTCGAGGGGGCTCGAGCCGGTGGCCAGCTCGGTGGCCAGGTCGAGGTCATCGGTGGCCCAGGCCCGGATGGCCGCCCGGAAGAGGTCGATGGCCTCGTCGGCCATCACGCACAGGATGTCGAAGGGCCGGGCCTCGCGGGTCAGGCGCTCGTGGTCGATGCAGGCCTTGACCACCCGCAGGCACAGGTCGCCCACCCGCTCGAGCTCACTGGTCACCCGCACGACCGAGACCACCAGGCGCAGGTCGGTGGCCACCGGCGTCTCGCGGGCCAGCACCTCGTAGCAGCGCTCGGTGAGCGACAGGTTCATGGCGTCGATCTCGTCGTCGGCGGCCAAGGCCTCGGCGGCCAGGCCAGGCGCGCCGGTGGTCAGGACCTGGCGCATGCGCTCCAGGTTCTGGTCGACCCGCAGGCCCATGACCTCGATCTGGAGCCGCAGCTGCTCGAGCTCGGCGCCGTAGGCCAGCCGAAGCGGGCCGGGCCGGTCAGCCGAAGCGGCCGGTGACATAGTTCTCGGTCCGTTCGTCGCTCGGCTTGGAGAAGATCTTGTCGGTGACGTCGTACTCGACGAGCACGCCGGTGCGGGTGTCGCTGGTCTCGTTCACCTCGGTGGTGAAGAAGGCGGTGCGGTCGCTGACCCGGGCGGCCTGCTGCATGTTGTGGGTCACGATCACGATCGTGTAGTCAGATTTGATCTCCTGCATGAGGTCCTCGACCCGGGCGGTGGCGATGGGGTCGAGGGCCGAGCACGGCTCGTCCATGAGGATCACCTCGGGTTGGACGGCGATGGCCCGGGCGATGCACAGGCGCTGCTGCTGGCCGCCGGACAGGCCGATGGCCGACTTCTTGAGCCGATCCTTCACCTCATCCCACAGGGCGGCCTGGCGCAACGCCTTCTCGACGATGTCGGCCATGTCGCCCTTGATGCCGGCCAGCCGCGGCCCGAAGGCCACGTTGTCGAAGATCGACTTGGGGAACGGGTTGGGCTTCTGGAACACCATCCCGATCCGCTTGCGCACCTCGACCGGATCGATCTTGGGCCCGTACAGGTCGACCCCGTGGTAGAGGATCTCGCCCTCCACCCGGGCGCCCTCGATCAGGTCGTTCATCCGGTCGAAGCAGCGCAGCATGGTGCTCTTGCCACAGCCCGATGGTCCGATGAAGGCGGTGATCTCGTGCTTGCGGATCTGCAGGTTGGCGTCGCGGATGGCGCGGAAGGCGCCGTAGTAGACGTTCACGTCCGATACGTCGAACACGACCGGGGCCAGGTGCTCGACCACGACGTCGGCGGGGGAGGCGGTCACGATCGGCTGGGGCATCACCGCGGCGGGCGCTTCCTGGTCGGTGGCGGGATCAGGGCTCATGGGCGGTACCTCCCTGGGCACGGGGCCACGGCGGTCTCGGGGGGGTGAGCCGCTGGGTGGGATCGGTCCGAGCAGCGTACTGGGTGGGGTCGGCGGCGCTCACAGGGTCACTCGTGCTTGAGCGAGAACCGCGAGGCGACGGCGCGGGCGATGACGGTGAGCACGAAGACCAGCACGACCAGGGTCAGCGCCGCGCCCCAGGCCCGGTCCTGGGCCGGGACGTAGGGGAACTGGGCGTTGTTCCAGATCTGCATCGACAAGGCGGTGTTGGGGCCGTGGAAGACATCCCAGTTCACCCGCCGTGAGGCCCCGATGGTGAACAGCAGCGGCGCCGTCTCGCCCGCGGCCCGGGCGACGGCCAGCATGATGCCGCTGACCATGCCGCCCAGCGCGGCCGGCAACACCACCGTGACGATGGTGCGCCACTTGCGGTTGCCCAAGGCGTAGCTGGCCTGGCGAAGCTCGTCGGGCACCAGTCGGAGCATCTCCTCGGACGAGCGGATGACGATGGGCAGCATGAGCGCGGCCAGGGCGAGCGAGCCACCGAAGCCGTTGAGGCCCTCGGTGCCGAGCGCCAAGGTGTACACGACGAAGATGAACAGGCCCATGATGATGGAGGGCACGCCGACCATGACGTCGCTCATGAACCTGATGGCGCGGGCCAGGCGACCCTGCTTGCCGTACTCGTTGAGGTAGACGGCGGCCAGCACCCCGAGCGGCACGGCCATGAGCGTGGCCCAGAAGGTGATGACCAGCGTGCCCACGATGGCCGGCGCCATGCCGCCGCCGGCCTTGGTGGACAGCACGAAGATCTTCTGCGTGAACCAGGCCTGGGTCAGCATCTTGGCGCCCTTGGTCACCACGTAGGCGATCACGATCAGCAGCGGGATGGTCACCACCACGAAGCTGACCGCCATCCAGATCACGGCCAGGCGGTTGCGGACGCGCCGTCCTCGGCTGACGGTCACGGTCAGCAGCTCTTCGACGGCCACCGACGAGGTGTCGACCTCGGGCAGGAGTCGCTCGGACATGTCAGACCCCCTGAGCCCGGCGGTCGAAGCGGGTCACGATCGAACGGGCGGCCACGTTCACCGCGATCGTGATCAGGAACAGCAGCAGCGCCGTGGCGAAGAGGGCCGAGCGATGGGTGCCGCTCGATTCCCCGAACTCGAGGGCGATGTTGGCCGCGATGGAGTCGCCCGGCAGGAAGACCTTGGTGGTGATCTGGTGGGCCGCTCCGATGGTCAGGGCCACCGCGATGGTCTCGCCCAGCGCCCGGCCCAGCCCGATCATGACCGAACCCACGATCCCGCCCCGACTCCAGGGCAGCACGGCGTGGCGGATGACCTCCCAGCGGGTGGCGCCCATGCCGTAGGCGGCCTGGCGCTGGGAGACCGGCACGGTCACGATCACCTCTCGGCTCAGCGAGGTGATGATCGGGGTGATCATGAGGGCCAGGATGATCCCGGCGATGGCGAAGCTGCCGTTGCCGGTGGCTGGGCCCCCGAACAACCAGGAGAAGACCGGCCAGGTCCCGATGGAGTCGGCGATGTGTTGGAAGAAGCCCTGGGCGGCCGGCGCCACCACCAGGATGCCCCACAGGCCGTAGACCACCGACGGGACGGCGGCCAGCAGGTCGATCACCGAGACCACCCACCGCTTGAGCCGGCGGGGGACGAGCTCGGTGGTGAACAGGGCGATGCCCAGGCTGACCGGCACGGCCAGCAACAGGGCCAGGAACGACGAGTACAGCGTGCCGTAGACGAAGGCCAGGGCCCCGTAGCTGTTGTTGGCCGGGTCCCAGACATCGCTCTTGACGAACTGGATGCCCGAGTTGCTGATGGCCTGGCGACCCTGGTCCCACATGGCCCAGACGATCCAGACCAGCACGGCCAGCACCACCAGCCCGGCGACGAGCGCCACCCCCCGGAAGACCTGGTCGCCCCGCCCACCCCGGCCGCCCCGCGCCATGTGGCGCGACAGGGTGGCGGAGGCGGGCGGGTCGGTCAGATCCGGAGCAGGGGGTGGCGTCACGTCGGGGTCAGTGGTGGTGGGCGGACGGGATCAGCTGCTGATCTGCATGGTGCCCAGTTGGGTGAGCGCCTTCTGCTGGAGGCTGCTCGGCAACTTGGCGTAGTCGTTGTCGTTGGCCAGCGACTGCGCGTCGGTCAGCAGGTAGTGGATCCACCCCTCCAGCGCCTTGCCCGTGTTGGCGTCGGTCTGCTTCTGGTACACGAGGACCCAGGTGCCGGCGGTGATCGGGTAGGCGTCCGAGCCGGAGGCGTTGAGGGCCACGTAGGTCAGGTTGGGGTTGATCTGGGCCGTGGCCAGGGCGGCCGACGCGCCCGCCAGGGTCGGCTGCTCGTAGCTCCCCGCCGTGTTCTTGATGGAGGCGAAGACGAGCTTGGAGGACACCGCGTCGGCGTAGTCCACGTAGCCGATGGCGCCGTTGGTGTTCTTGATGGCCTGGGCCACACCCGGGTTGCCGTTGCCGGCCGTGGTCGACGCCGACCAGTTCACGGTGTCACCGGTGCCCAGCGTCCACGAGGAGCCGGCAGCCAACGTGAGGTACTTGGTGAACTGGTTCGTGGTGCCGGAGGCGTCCGAGCGGTGCACCACGGTGATGGCGGTGCTGGGCAGGGTGACGCCGGGGTTGTCGGCCGCGATCTTGGGATCGTTCCACGTCTTGATGGTGGTGGCGAAGATGCCGCCCAGGGTCTCCGCGCTGAGCTTCAGGGACTTCACGCTGCTCAGGTTGTACGAGACCGTGATGGGCGCGGCCACCGTCGGGAAGTAGAGGACGGTGCCGCCCTTGAAGGTCGACTCGGTGCCGGCCGCGATCGGGCTGTCCGATCCTGCCCACTCCACCACCTGGCCGGCCAGGTCGGTCTTGCCCTTGCCCGAACCGCCACCGGCGTAGTTCACGGTGACGTTCGAGGCCTTGTCGCTGAAGCCCTGGATGGCGGCCTGGTCGAACGGCGCCTGGAAGGTCGAGCCCGAGCCGTTCAACGTGGCGGTGGGCAGGCTGGCGTAGTCGAAGTTCGAGCCGGGTGCGGTGGTGCCGCTGGTGCCGCCGGTCGTCCCGCCGGTGCTGGTGTTGCTGCTGCTGCTGCACGCCGCAGCCAAGAAAGCGATCACGACGACGACTCCGGCCGCGGCGATCGATCCACGTCTGGTCAGGCTCAACAGAGGGCTCTCCTTGGGTTACCGGCAGGGACGGGGTCGATCTGGTCGACCCGCGGAGAACGGTAGGAAGCCTCGGTGACCAGCGAGGGTTGCCGGGGTGAACCAGAGGTGAACGGAACTCAAAACCTGGGTGTCCGCCACTGGTCGGGACCATGACGCCACCGACCGCGGCCTCCACGGCGAGATGCCTGGGGTTCTCCCGCTGTTCGCTCGGCGTTCGTCCGCTCCGGCTACGTCTCGGGCTCGGACTCGAGCCCCAGGGCCTGGAACGACGACACCACCGGGTGGTCTCGGGCGTAGGTCAGGGTGGCCATGGCCTGCTCGACGGGGAGCCAGCGCATCTCGTCGACCTCGTCGTTGGCCTGGAAGCCGCCCCCCACCACGGTCATGGCCCAGTACCGCACGACCTTGTCCCGGCCCCGCCCGTCCACGTAGCGCGAGGTGACCAGCTCGGCGCCCAGGTCGCACACCAGGCCCGTCTCCTCGAGCACCTCGCGCCGGGCCGCGTCCTCGTCCCGCTCGCCGCGGTCGCACTTGCCCTTGGGCAGGCTCCAGTCGTCGTAGCGGGGGCGGTGCACCACCACCACCTCCACGACCCCGTCACGCGCGCGCCACACCACGCCGCCGGCGGCCCGCACCTGGGACGTGGGCACCGTCAGCCCTCCTCGAGCGGGCCGAGCAGGTCGAGCGCCCGGGCCAGCTTGGACCCGGCCGGCGACGGTCGGCAGCCGAGGGCCACCAGCCGCTCGGCCACGGCCTCGGCCACGAGGGCCGCCCGCTCGAACGCCGGGCCCGCCGAGGCCACCACCTCCAGCTCGACCTCGCGGAAGCGCGCCGCCGGCTCGGCCTCGGCCGACCCGCCCGACATCCGGTGCACGGCCACGAGATCGTCGTCCAGCTCGACCAACGGATCGGCGTCCCCGGAACCGACCTCGAAGACCATCCGCCGTCGCTCGGATCGCAGGCACGCCACCGGCACCAGGTCGGCGGCGGCCAGCCACGGGCTGACCAGCTCGACCACGGGATCGGGCGGCGACAACGAGTGGTCGAAGACGTCCGCCTCGCCGCGCACCACCGCGTCCGCGACCGCGCCGACCGCGACGCCAGCCGCCGGATCGACCGCCGAGCTCGGGCGCTTCACCGTCCAGCGGGTGCCCTCGCCCGAGCGGCGCCGCACGGTCACCCCCGCCGCCAGCAGCCGGCCGTCGGCGGCGTCGAAGTAGGTGGCGTCGAGCGCCAACGTGGGTCGGGGCCGCGCCTGGACGTCGGGGGCCACGCCGCTCAGGTCGGGCAGCACCAGATCGGGGTCGGCGTCGAGCTTGACCTCGTGCTCGACGTGACCGCTCACACCGGGCGGCGCAGCGCCAGGGCCAGCTCCTGCAGCCGGCGGTGGGTGTCGAGGTGGCCGGGCTCGTCGGGCTTGTGCCACGTGCCGTCGGCGCCCAGCGTCCAGGCCAGCACGTCGTCGGCCAGCTCCGTGTCGAGGATCTCGTCGAGCTGGCCCCGCAGGTCGGGATCGACCACCGGCACCAGCGCCTCGACCCGCCGATCGAGGTTGCGGGGCATGAGGTCGGCCGAGCCGATGTAGTAGGCGGGACCCCCGTCGGGATCACCGTGGCCGAAGTGGTAGATCCGCGAGTGCTCCAGGTAGCGCCCCACGATGGAGCGCACCCGGATGTTGTCCGACAGACCGGGCATGCCCGGCCGCAGGCAGCAGATGCCCCGGATGATCAGATCGATCGACACCCCGGCCTGCGAGGCGTCGTAGAGCAGATCGATCATCTCGGGATCGACCAGGCTGTTCATCTTGAGCACCATGCGACCCTGGCCGGCAGGCGCCGCCATCTCGCGCTCGATCAGGGCGGTGATGCCCGGACGCACGCCGTGGGGAGCCACCAGCAGCTTGCGGTACTCGACGTCGCGGGCGTAGCCGGTCAGGAAGTTGAACAGCTGGGTCAGGTCGGCCCCGATGTCGGGGTCGCAGGTGAGCAGCCCCACGTCCTCGTAGAGGCGCGCCGTCTTGGGGTTGTAGTTGCCGGTGCCGATGTGGCAGTAGCGCCGCATGCCGTCCTGCTCCTCGCGCACCACCAGCGTGGTCTTGGAGTGGATCTTGAGCCCGACCAGCCCGTACACCACGTGCACGCCCGCCTTCTCCAGCTCGCGGGCCCACTCGATGTTCTTCTCCTCGTCGAACCGGGCCTTCAGCTCGACCAGGGCGGCCACCTGCTTGCCCTGTTCGGACGCCCGGATCAGCGATTGGATGATGGAGCTGTCACCCGAGGTGCGGTAGAGCGAGAGCTTGATGGCCAGCACCTTGGGGTCGACCGAGGCCTGGCGGATGAACTCCTCCACCGAGGTGGCGAACGACGAGTACGGGTGGTGCACGAGGATGTCGCCCTTGCGGATCTCGCGGAAGAAGTTCACGTGCTCGTCGTCGTCGCTGGCCAGGCGGGCCTGGGTGATGGGCACCCAGACCGGGTCCTTGAGGTCGGGCCGGTCGACCCCGTGCACCGACCACAGCCCGCCCAGGTCGATGGGCCCCTCGTACTGGTAGACGTCCTCGGCGTCGACGTCGAGCTCGCGCTCGAGCAGCTCACGGATCTCGTCGCTCACCGACGGGTCGACCTCGAGGCGCACGGCCCGACCGAAGCGGCGTCGGCGCAGCTCGAACTCCACGGCGGCCAGCAGGTCGTCGGCCTCCTCGTTGTCGACGGTGAGATCGGCGTTGCGTGTCACCCGGAACGGGAAGTGGCCCTCGATGTCCATGCCCGGGAACAGCGTGCCCAGGTGGGCGGCGATGACGTTCTCGAGGGCGACGAAGCGCTCGCCGTCGGGGGTGACCACGAACCGGGGCAGCAGCAGCGGCACCTTGACCCGGGCGAACCGGCGAGCCTGGGTGATCGGGTCGCGCACCACCACGGCCAGGTTCAGCGACAGGTCGGAGATGTAGGGGAAGGGGTGGCCCGGATCGACGGCCAGCGGGGTCAGGACCGGGTAGATGCGCTCCTCGAACACCTCGTCGAGGTACTTGCGGTCGTCGTCGTCGAGCTCGTCCCAGCTGGAGAACACGATGCCCACCGACCTCAGCGACGGCACGATCTGCTCGGCGAAGACCTGCAGCGCCCGCTGGTTGAGCCGGTCCACCTCGTCGCGGATGTCGAGCAGCTGCTGGGCCGGCGTGCGGCCGTCAGGTGTGGTGGTGGTGACCCCGGCGGCCACCTGGTCCTTGAGGCCGGCCACCCGCACCTGGAAGAACTCGTCGAGGTTCTGGCTGAAGATGGCCAGGAACTTGGCCCGCTCGAGCAGCGGCACCTCGCCATCGGCGGCCAGGGCCAGGACGCGGGCGTTGAAGTCGAGCCAGGACAGCTCGCGGTTGAGGTAGCGGTCCGCGTCCATCGACCCCACAGTAGCGGTGAGCCCATCAGGCGGTCCGACGACGACGGCAGGCCGCCGAGCTCACGCCGTGGTCGGTCGACCGGGATGGGTCAGCGGGTGGCCGCCATGGCGTCGTCCTCGGGGATGCCGAGATCCCACTCCAGCAGCAGGTTCTCGCGCTCGGCATCGCGCACCACACGCTCGCGGTTGCGGCGGAACTGCGGATCGTGGGGTGGCAGCAGCAGCAGGCGGGACTCGACCCGGGACCGGAAGTCGTTGATCATCTGGTGGTCGCCGAAGTCGGAGCGGACCTCCCAGTGGGGGGCCACCGGACCGAGGTACACGACCTTGACGTGGCCGCGAGGGGGCTCGGTGGGGGCGCTGGGTTCGGTGACGGACATCTGCAGCTCGCTCTCAGAGGGGACCGTTGAGCATACTCGTCCGGGACGTCAGTTGCCCGTGTCTCCTCGGGCGAGCAGGGTGACGGTGACGTTGGCGGTCTGGCCCTGGCGGGCGTAGGTGACCTGCATCTGGTCGCCGGCCTGGTGGGCGGCCACGGCCGCGGCCAGATCCGCGGTGTCGTTCACGGGCTGGGAGTCGACGGCGGTGATCACGTCCCCCACGGCCAACCCGGCGCGGGCGGCGGCCGACGGCTGGGCCACGTGCACCACCAGCGCGCCATCCGAGGTCTGGATGCCGTACTGGGCTGCCGCGCCGGGGGCCAGGCTGCGCACGTCCTGGGTGGACACGCCCAGGCTGGGCGACTCGGGCGTGTCCTGGGCGTGGCCCTGCTCGATCTGGGTCACCAACGGCTCCACCGCGTCGATGCCCAGCGCGTAGCCGTCCTTGGC
Organism: uncultured Microthrixaceae bacterium; assembly: GCA_963785815.1. Taxonomy (GTDB): domain Bacteria; phylum Actinomycetota; class Acidimicrobiia; order Acidimicrobiales; family Acidimicrobilacustridaceae; genus UBA4742. The sequence goes on along the minus strand of CAWAWN010000003.1, from coordinate 120,826 downwards.
GTTGGCTCCCGACGGCACCACGTTGAGGCCGACGACCTCTCCGTGCGCGTCCACCAGCGCGCCTCCGGCCGCGCTCGACGGGATGGGCGCGTCGGTGCGGATGACGTCGTTCGAGCTGCCCGGACCGGACGGCAGCGACTGCCCGACCGCGGTCACCAGGCCCTCGGCCGAGGTTGGCGAGCCACCGGAGCGAGCCGCGGCGCCCACCGCCACCACCTCGTCGTGGACCGCCACCCGACCCGAGTGCCCGAACGGCGCCGCCTTCAGCCCACCCACCGCCGGGATGCGCAGGACGGCCACATCGTCGTCGGGGAGGGTGCCCAGCACCTGGGCCGGCCCGCTGCGCCCGTCGGCCAGCCGCACGGTCACGCCCGTGGCCCCGGCCACGGCGTCGGCCGTCGTGACCAGCACCCCGGAGGTGTCCACCACCAGGGCCGACACGGTTGCGCTCGACGAGCCGGTCACCGTCACCTGGACCACCGACGCAGCCACCCCTTGGCGCAGGGCCGGTACGTCCAGCGGTGTGGGCCGCGTGGTCGTCGAGGTGGCCGCCCGGTGGTGCGAACCGGCGGGACCCAACCCGAACCCGAAGACCACCCCGGCCACCAGGGCCACCACCCCTACGCCGGCCAGCGCGGCCAGGACCGGACCACGGTGTCGGTGCCCTCCCGGCCCGGGCGGCGCCGTCGGAGCCGTGGGCAAGGGCGGCAGGCCAGCCGTGGCCCGGCTGCGTCCGGCGCCCGCACCCCCCGATCCGGGGCTCCCAGCCCAGGGATCGGGCTCGAGGGTGGGCGGCGACGGGACCCGCAGCCCGCCCTCGGCCGTCGTCGGCGGAGCCAGGGGCGGATGCGCCGGCGGGACCGGGGGCATGTCGTAGTCGATCACCATCACCCCCCGGGGGTCGGTCGTGGTCTCAGAATGTAGGGCGGTTTATGGGAGCTTGCGGCGCGGGGAGTACCGTGCACCAGGACATCTTCGGGTCAGAAGCCTCGGTCGGGGCCCCCCAGCACATCCCCCACGACCCGGGGAAATGGAGGATCGTTCCGATGGACAACGAATGGATGGCCCTGGGCAACTGCCGCCTGGAGCCACCCGCGACGTTCTTTCCCAGTGACGGGGTCGGCGTCGAGATCGCCAAGCGCATCTGCGCCGACTGCCCGGTCAAGGAGCCGTGCCTCGAGTACGCCCTCGACCAGCGGATCGACCACGGCGTCTGGGGAGGCACCTCCGAGCGCCAGCGTCGGCGCATCCTCAAGAAGCGCAAGGTCACCTCGCCGGTCCTGGTCTGAGCGCCGACCGGCACCCCTGACCACGGGGACTGCGAGCCCTCCGTGCTCGAATGCGTGGTCAACATCAGCGAAGGTCGTCGTCTCGATGTCGTCGAGGCGATCGCCGGCGCGGCGGGTGCCGATCTGCTCGACCTGCACCATGACGCCGACCACAACCGGTCGGTGCTCACGCTGGCCGGCGTCGACGCACCCCGGTCGGTGACCACGGCGGCGGTGGCCGCCATCGACCTGCGCACCCACGAGGGGGCGCACCCCCGATTCGGTGCGGTGGACGTGGTCCCGTTCGTGCCGCTGGACGGGTCGACCCTGGACGAGGCCGTGGCCGCCCGCGACGCCTTCGCCCGCTGGGCCGCCACCACGCTCGAGCTGCCCTGCTTCGTGTACGGCCCGCAGCGCTCGTTGCCCGAGGTCCGCCGTCGGGCCTTCGACACGCTGGCGCCCGACCAGGGACCGGCCCGGCCCCATCCGAGCGCGGGCGCGGTGGCCGTCGGGGCGCGGCCCCCGCTGGTGGCCTACAACCTGTGGCTGGCCGAACCCGACCTCCCGCGGGCCCGCGCCCTGGCCCGCCAGCTCCGCGGCCCGGCGGTACGCGCCCTCGGCCTGGCCGTCGGTGATCAGGTGCAGGTGTCGATGAACCTGATCGATCCCCGACGGGTGGGTCCCGACCAGGTGTACGACCGGGTGGCGACCGAGGTCGCGGTGGCCCGAGCCGAGCTCGTCGGCCTCATCCCCCGGGCCGTGCTGTCGGGCATCGACCCGGCTCGCCATGGTGTCCTCGGCCTGTCGGCCGACGACACCATCGAGGCGCGCCTCGAGGCCCGCGACCGGGCCGCGGAACGCCGCTAGCCGGTCTGGGCGGCGGCACGGGCCAGCGCCCGCTGGCGGCGGATGCGCCGGCGCTCACGCTCGCTCATGCCACCCCAGATGCCGAACTTCTCACCGTTGGCCAGGGCGTACTCGAGGCAGTCCTCCCGCACGACGCAGCCACGGCACACCTCCTTGGCTTCGCGGGTCGACGCCCCGCGCTCGGGGAAGAACAGGTCCGGGTCGACGCCAAGGCAGTTCGCATAGTCCTGCCAGGATGGCTCCATCGGCTCTTCGGCGGCTGCATGTGGCATGTCCGGCCTCCTTCTCCCCGCCCTGGAACGAACCAGAGCTGTCGTTGCGACATCATTGGCGCACGAACAGCTCGACCCCCCTCAGGTGCCTGACAGGGCACCCTTGGACGAGTGGCTCGTACCACAGGTGTAATTACAACAGTGTGATCATGGCCCGCGGATCTGCCCCGGCGCAAGGGAAAGTTGGGATTTCCCTTGCCAGCACAGTGATCGGGGCTTGTCGGCCGGACTGCGCCAGACTTGAGCGATGACCATCCGGGCGGTGCGCGCCGACATCACCACCCTGGCCGTCGACGCCATCGTGAACGCGGCCAACTCGTCGCTGCTCGGGGGTGGCGGGGTCGACGGTGCCATCCACCGGGGTGCGGGTCCCGACCTGGTGGCGGCCTGCCGCCTGCTCGGCGGCTGCGCCACCGGAGAGGCCAAGGCCACCGACGGCTTCGCCCTGCCGTGCCGGTGGGTCATCCACACCGTCGGTCCGGTCTGGCGGGGTGGGGCCCGGGGCGAGCCCGAGCTGCTGGCCTCGTGCTATCGACGCAGCCTGGAGGTGGCCGACGAGCTCGGGGCGCGTTCGTTGGCCTTCCCCGCCATCTCCACCGGTGTGTACGGCTACCCGCCCGAGTCGGCCGCGGCCGTGGCTGTCACCACCCTGCGCCAGCTCGACGTCGCCGGCCGCGACGTCGTCCTGGTCGCCTACGACCGGGTCACCCTCGACCACTACCAACGCCGGCTCGACCGCTGACCCTGCTCGCGGGCGCGACCACACGTTGGGGGCGGGCCGCGGGCTGGTTAGCGTGCCCTGCATGAGTGATTCAGGGATGAACGACTTCAACAAGAACCTCATCGAGGAGTTCCGGGCCAACGACGGCAAGGTCGGGGGGACGTTCGAAGGCTGGCCGCTGGTGCTGATCACCACGACGGGCGCCAAGTCGGGCCTGGCCCGCACCAGCCCGGTGGTGCACACCATCGACGATGGCGACGTGATCATCATCGCCTCGAAGGCTGGCGCGCCCAGCAACCCCGACTGGTACCGCAACCTCAAGGCCAACCCCACCGTCACCGTCGAGCTGCCGGGCGAGACCTACCAGGCCGAGGCCATCGAGGAGGGCGGCCTGGAGCGCGACCGCCTGTATGCGGCCCAGGCCGCGCTGATGCCCAACTTCACCGAGTACGAGAAGCTCACCGACCGCAAGATCCCGGTCATCCGCCTCATGAAGATCTGATCGCGTCCCTGGCCCGCTGGTCGGCAAGCCTCCCGACGGGCGCTTCGCCATCCGGGTGTCGTCGGTCCGGCGGCTCCGGCCTGGCGGCCTGTGCCTTCCAGGACTACGCGGACCGGCGTCCTCTCACGAGCTGGCGCTTCTGCTCGATGAAGTCGACCAGCACGTAGTCGCCCAGGGTGTCGGGCGTGGTGAAGAAGGCGCGGCCGCGGTTCAGCTCGGTCAGGCGCTCCACGAACTGGCGCAGGTGCTGGGTCGGGTCGAGCATGAACGTGTTGATGCGGATGCCGTCGCGGGTGCAGCGGGCCACCTCGGTGAGGGTGGCGTCGACCGTCTCGCGCACCGGCGGGTAGTTGAAGAAGACGTCGCCCCGCTCGGTGATGTGGGCGGTGGGCTCGCCGTCGGTGATCATGATGATCTGCTTGGTGCCGGTCTGGCGGGCCAGCAGCCGCCGGCTGATCTGGAAGGCGTGCTGCATGTTGGTGCCGTACACGAAGTCCCACGAGACCTCGGGCAGCTGCTCGGGCTTGAGCTCGCGGGCCACCTCGCTGAAGCCCACGATGCCCAGGTAGTCGCGTGGGTACTGGCTGGAGATCAGCGAGTGCAGGGCCATGGCCACCTTCTTGGCCGGCAGGAAGTTGTCGCGCATGGGCATGGACAGCGACAGGTCGAGCATGAGCACGGTCGAGGAGCGCACCAGGTGCTCGGTGCGCTCCACCTCGAAGTCGTCCGGCGTGAGCCGCACCGGCGTGCCGCCCCCGCTGCGTCGCACGGCGTTGCGCACGGTGCGCTCGATGTGAAGGTTGAAGGGATCGCCGAACTCGTAGGGCTTGGTGTCGTACTCCCGCTCGTGGCCCACCCCGGACCGCTCCAGCTCGTGGCGTCCCACCTGGTCGTTGGTGAGCTTGGCGAACAGCTCGCGCAGGGCGTTCTGGCCGATGCGGCGGATGCCTCGGGGCGTGAGCTCGAACCGCCCCTCCTTGTTCTCGATCAGCCCGGCCTCTTCGAGCATGCGAGCCAGCTCGGACATGCGGTCGAGGCTCTGGGCCGACTCGTCGCCCAGCAGCTGGCGGGCGCGATCCAGGTCGACCTCGGCCAGGGCGCCGGGCGTGGTCGCGCCCCGCAGCAGGTTCTCGAGCTGGTCGATGTCGCCCAGCTCCTGCATCATCTGGGCCGCCTCGGCGAAGCCCAGCGGATCCTGCCCGCTGAAGTCGTAGCTGCGGTTCCAACCCATCTGGGGGAACAGGTTCTGCAGGTTCTGGCCGAGCTGGTCCATCTGCCAGCGCAGGTCCATGTCCTCCATGAGCTGCTCGGCCAGCCCCTGGAGCTGCGCCCGCTGCTCGGGCGTCATCGAGTTGAGCATGGCCTGCATGGCGGCCATGCGCTCGGCCATGATCTCGAGCAGCTGGTCGAGGTTCTCGGGGTTCTCGGGGAAGAAGTCGCCGAAGCGCTCCATGAACTGGTCGAAGTCGGGCTCCTCGCCGCGCTGGCGCTGCTCGAGCATCTCGTTGAGGGCGGAGAGCATGTCCTTCATGCGGGCCAGGTCCTGCGGGGAGATGCCGCTCATGGCCCCGGCCATCTGGTTGAAGTAGCTCTGGGTGAGCTGCTGGCGCAGCTGGTCGAGCAGCTCCTCGAAGCGCTCGCGGGCCTCGCTGGAGGTGAACTCGTAGTTCTGGAGGTCCTTGACCTGGCCGGCCAGGTCGGGCGAGAGCATGTCGAGCTGCAGGTTGCGCTCGGCCACCACCTGCTCGGTGATCTCCTGGCGGCGGGCGTCACCGGCTTCGCCGGCCTGACGGGCCTCCTGGCCCAGCTCGTCGAGCGAGGCCCGCTCGGTGTCGACCACGTCGCGCAGCTCCTGGGCGATGTCGTCGTAGACGCCGCCCAGGTCGTAGCGCTCGAGCTCGTCGCGGCGCTTGCGGCGGAGCTTCTCGAGCATCTCGCGGATGCCCTGGATCCGCTCGCCGTTCTGGTCCCGGAAGCCGGACTGCATCATGCGGCGCAGGGCGGCGTTGAGGTCGCCGTGGTAGAGCAGGTCGTCGGTGATCTCGCCGAAGACGTCGTCGGCACCGAACTCGAAGCCGACCTGCGTGCCGTCCCAGCGTGAGTAGCGAACCCGACGAACCCTGGTCATCCCCCGAGGGTACCGGTCCCCGGCGTCAACGTTCGGTGGGACCCACCGACGTGAGCTGCCAGCCACCCCGCCCGGCTCGCTTGGCCGCGTACAGGGCGCGGTCGGCGGCGTCGAGCAGCTCGTCGGCCAGCAGGTCGTGGCCCATCACCGTGGCGATGCCCACGCTGGCCCCCACCTCCACCAGCCCGTCGGCCGCGGCCACCGGCCCCGACACGGCCGCGAGCACGCGGTCGGCGATGGCGGTGGCCTCCCGCTCGTCCTCCAGGCTGCGGCACACGATGGCGAACTCGTCGCCGCCGAGGCGGGCGATGGTGTCGCCCGGTCGGACGACCGCGGCGATGCGCTGGGCCACCTCGGTGAGGATGAGGTCACCGGTGCGGTGGCCGTAGCGGTCGTTGACGGCCTTGAAGCCGTCCAGGTCGACGTAGAGGACGGCCACCAGCGGGCTGGCGAGGTCCCGGGCCAGCGTGTCGAGCACCTCCCAGAACCCGGTGCGGTTCGACAGCCCCGTCAGCGGGTCGCGCCGCGCCGCCTGGCGCAGGCCGGTCACCTGGTGGCGCCAGCGCAGCACCACGGCCAGGGCCCGGACCATGGTCTCGATGGCGTAGTCGTGCACGTCCAGGTCGGGTCCCCCCTGCCGGCCCCAGACCAGGATCACCGCCGCCTCGTCGCGCAACGGGTCGTCGACGGGCTGCACCCAGCACGTGGTCAGACCGTGCGCCCGGGCCGCCTCGGCCAGCGCCGGAGGCATGTCGTCGGGCGCCATGCGGGCGGCCAGGTGGTGGTGGGCGGCGCGGTCCCACGGCGAGTCGGGGATGTCCAGCGCCACCATCTCGATGGCCAGGTCGGTGCCGGCCACCGAGCGGTGCCCGGCCTCGTCGGCGAACACGACGGCGTAGTGCTCGAGCTGGTGGCGCCATCGCCCGAAGCCCGGCACCAGCTCGATCACCGCGGTTGGCGACTCGCCGCTGACCAGGCGGGCCATGATCTGGTCCTCCAGGTCGCGGTCGACCGAGTACCGCCCCAGGATCACCACCAGGTCGAGGGCGCCGAGGGGTCCGGCCGGCTCGACCGGGCCCGGCGACCCCGACGCCGCGGCCAGCGGCACCGTCGGGCGGTCGCCGTCGACCGTCTCGTCGCCGGGGACCATCGTGGCGTTGATCTCGATCGGCAGGTAGCCGCCGTCGTGGCGCCGGACGCGGTAGATGGCCGGCGTGACGGGCACCTCCAGGGTGTCGCGACCCACCATGGACAGCACCCGCAGGGCGCGCTCCAGGTCGTCGGGGTGCAGGAACTCGGCCATGGACCGGCCCACCACGTCGTCGCGCTGGTAGCCGAGGAGCCGCAGCATGAACGGGTTGGCGTCGAGCACGTCGCCCTGGGCGTCGAGCACGGCGACGCAGTCGGTGAGCAGCTCGAAGGCGCGGGTCAGGCCCATGATCACCCGGGCCATGCCGTCCGACGCGTCCGCAGCCATGGCGGCATCGTGTCAGACCGGGGACGGGGGTGCGGGCCACGACCACCGCGACGCGTGGTTGTGCCAGGATCGACCCATGAGCTCCGTGGGCGGCCCGGCTGACCGCCCGACCCGCCGCCTGCCCGACGGGTTCTGGTGGGGGACGGCGTCGTCGTCCACCCAGTGCGAGGGCGCGGCCGACCGTGCTGACTGGCGGGGGTGGGAGGACGCCGGTCGTGTCCCGCCCTCGGGCGACGGCAACGGCTTCGCCACGCGCTACGCCGAGGACTTCGCCCTGTTCGCCGAGCACGGCCTCACCCACCATCGCCTGTCGTTGGAGTGGGCCCGGCTGGAGCCTCGGCCCGGTCACCACGACCCCGAAGCGGTCGAGCACTACCGGGCCGTGCTCAGCGCGGCCCGCGACGCCGGCATCTCCCCCTGGGTGTGCCTGCACCACTTCACCCTGCCCGGCTGGTTCAGTCAGGACCAGGGCGGCTTCGTGGACCGGGCCAACCGCCTCCACTGGCAGCGCCACGTGGACTGGGTGGCCGAGACCTTCGGCGACCTGGTGTTCGGGTGGAAGCCCATCAACGAGCCGGGCGCCTACGCCCTGCTGGGCTACCGCCTCGGGGTCCATCCACCCGGGGCGCGTGACGCCGAGGCGTTCGCCGAGGCCCTGGAGGCGGTCCACCTGGCCAACCACGAGGCCTGGCGCCTGCTGCGCAGCGGCGATCAGCCGGTGGCCACCATCCACAACCTGGGCCTGGTCGAGCCGGCGGTGCGCACGGCCAACCCCCACGAGCGCACCGCGGCCACCGAGCGGGCCCAGCGCATCGACGAGACCACCTGGTGCTGGACCCGGGCCCTGCGCGACGGCGTGCTGCAGGTGCCGGGCCGCGCCCCCATCGAGCTGGATGACCTGGCCGGCTCCTTCGACCTGATCGGGTTCTCCTACTACTTCGCCCAGACCGTCTACGCCGACGACCTGGGGCCCTATCCGGCCGACGCCCGCATGGGACCCATGGGCTACGCGCCCTGGCCCGAGGGCCTGGGGCTGGTGCTGCGTCGGTTGGCCGAGGAGCTGCCGGGGCGCCCGCTGCTGGTGGCCGAGTGCGGCTTCGGCACCGACGACGACGAGTGGCGGACCTCGCTGCTCCGCGACTCGCTGCACCAGGTCGAGCTGGCCGTCGACGACGGGCTGGACGTCCGGGGCCTGTTCCACTGGACGGGTGTGGACAACTACGAGTGGGGCTTCGGCTACCGGGTCCCCTTCGGCCTGTTCGACCGCGACCGCAACGCGCGGCCCAGCGCGGCGCTGGCCCGGGCCTGGGCCACCGGCGCGCCCGGCCCCTCCTGACCCCGCCCCAACGAAATTGGGCATCTTTGGCTGTGCCGTTTCGCGCATTTCCGCACGCGATTTGGGAAACGGGGCCCCGGCTGGGCATGCCAAGCTGCACGGATGAGTGACGAGGACGGCCGGGCGACCGAGGCCAAGGAAGCGACCGGCCGCCAGGCCGCCGCCTACGTGACCGATGGCATGCGGGTGGGGCTGGGCACCGGCTCGACGGTGCACTTCACCATCGTGGCCCTGGGCGAGCGCCGTCCCGACGTCGTGTGCACGGCCACGTCGCAGCGCACCCACGACCTGGCCACCTCACTGGGCCTGCGGGTCGTCTCCCCCGACGAGATCGGCCACCTCGACATCGCCGTCGACGGCGCCGACGAGGTCGACCCCGACTTCAACCTGACCAAGGGCCGGGGCGGGGCCCACACCCGCGAGAAGCTGGTGGCCGAGATGAGCGACCGCTTCATCGTGGTGGTCGACGAGGCGAAGCTGGTCGACCAGCTCGGCCCGTTCGGCACACCGCTGGAGGTGCTCGACTTCGCCCCCGCCGTGGTGGCCGCCCGGGTCGAGGCCCTGGGCTCGGCCCCGGTGACCACCCGGGATGGCCGCAGCGACAACGGCAACCTGCTCATGGACGCCCACTTCGGACCGATCGACGACCCGGCCGCGCTGGCGGCTGAGTTATCTGCCATCCCGGGCCTGGTCGAGCACGGCCTGTTCGCCGGCTCCCTGGTCGAGCGCGTCGTCGTGGCCGGCCCGGACGGCGTCCGCGAGCTCACCCGTCCCTGAGCCCCGCCCGCGGCCACATCACGAAACCGGTGCTCGAACGCGCCTGAGCGGCACCTTTCTGCTCCAATTCCGGGGGTCGGGCGGCGGGCGAGGGAGGACGCAGGGGTCGCGTCAGCGGCCGCGGTACTGGGCGCGGGCGCCGACGGCTTCCTTGTTGAGGCGCTTGGACAGGTGCAGTCCCTCTAGCACGAACTCGACGGCGCTGGCCTGGGCCGCGGCGTTGAACCGCGTGGTCACGTCCGCACCGTCCGCGGGGCCGCCCAGCAGGCGCGACACCGGCCCGGCCAGGGCGGGGATGGAGCCGACCAGGCGCACGTAGTCGCCTGAGACCACGTCGTCGCCGGCGCTGACCACGGTCTCGCCGTCGAAGGCGTCGAGCACGTCCCGCAGGTCCTCGAGGGCGAGGTGGTCCTTGAACACGGTGAGCACGGCGGCCGACAGCAGGTGGTCGATGATCTGCTCGTCGCGACCCTCCTCCAGCGACTCGATCTCGACCTTGCCGGCGGTCGACGAAGCCAGCGCCTCCAGGTCGCTCACCCGGGGAACGACCTCGGTCTCGCCATGGGTGAGGGCCCGCCGGGTGGCGTTGGCCACCAGGGTCTCGAGGTTGGACACGGTGAGGCGCACCGACACGCCGGAGCGCTGGTTGATGTGGGGGCTCTGGCGGGCCAGATGGCTGAGCGTGGCCACGATCTCGGCCATGTAGCCGGGCATGTCGACCCGGACGCCCTCGGCCACCAGGGGGGCGGCCTCCTGGGTGGCGATGTCGACCTCGATGTCGACGTCGAGGGGGTAGTGGGTGCGGATCTGGGCGCCGAAGCGATCCTTGAGCGGGGTGATGATGCGGCCGCGGTTGGTGTAGTCCTCCGGGTTGGCCGAGGCGAACAGCATCACGTCGAGGGGCAGGCGGATCTTGTAGCCCCGCACCTGCACGTCGCGCTCCTCGAGCACGTTGAGCAGGCCCACCTGGATGCGCTCGGCCAGGTCGGGCAGCTCGTTGATGGCGAAGATGCCCCGGTTGGTGCGCGGCACCAGCCCGTAGTGCAGGGTCAGCTCGTCGGACAGGTACCGGCCCTCGGCCACCTTGATGGGGTCGACCTCACCGATCAGATCGGCGATGGAGGTGTCGGGGGTGGCCAGCTTCTCGCCGAAGCGGTCGTCGCGGTGCACCCAGGAGATGGGCATCTCGTCGCCTTCGGCGGCCAGCAGGTCGCGGGCGTGGCGAGAGACCGGGGCGTAGGGGTCGTCGTTGATCTCGGAGCCGGCCACGATGGGCATCCATTCGTCCAGCAGCTCGGTGAGCGAGCGGATCATGCGGGTCTTGGCCTGACCCCGCTCGCCCAGGAAGATGACGTCGTGACCCGCCAGCAGGGCGTTCTCGAGCTGGGGCAGCACTGTGTCCTCGTAGCCCAGCACCCGGGGGAACAACGTGGCCCCGGCGCGGATGCGGGCGATGGCGTTGGCCCGGATCTCCTCCTTGACCGGGCGCGACGTCCAGCCCGAGCTCCGGAGCTGACCGAGGGTGAACACGTCAGGATGAGCAGCCATGGGCCGAGGCTACCGTCGCTGCCCCGAGCTGGTCCGGTCGACGCGGTGCGACGTCGCTCAACCCTCCGAGGCGCCGCCCAGTCGCTCGGTGATGGCCTCCGGGGCCTGGGGTCGGGCGAAGTGGTAGCCCTGCACCCGCTGGCAGCCCAGGCGCAGCAGCTCCCGCAGCTGCACCTCGTTCTCGACGCCTTCGGCCGTGACCCGCAGGCCCAGTGAGTTGGCCAGCACCATCACCGCCCCGACGATGGCGGTGTCGTCGGGATCGGTGCCCAGGCCGTCCACGAAGGACCGGTCGATCTTCAACACGTTGACCGGCAGCCGCTTGAGGTAGCTGAGCGACGAGTAGCCGGTGCCGAAGTCGTCGATGGCCAGCTCCAGGCCCAGGCCCCGCAGCTTCTCGAGCAGGGCCAGCGAGCTCTCGGCGTCGGCCATGACCACCGTCTCGGTGATCTCCAGGCACAGCTGCGCGGCGGCGATGCCGGTCTGGTGCACGATTTCCACCACCTGGGCCAGCAGGTCGGGCTGGCCCAGCTGCACAGCCGACAGGTTGACCCGCATCTGCAGCTCGTGGTCGGGGAACTGCTGGAGCCAGCGCACCTGCTGGGCGCACGCCTCGCGCAGCACCCACAGCCCCAGCTCGGTGATGAGGCCGGTCTCCTCGGCCAGGTCGATGAACTCGGCCGCAGCCAGCAGGCCGCGCTCGGGGTGGTGCCAGCGCACCAGGGCCTCCACCGCCACCATCCGAGCCGAGGGCACCTCCACCTCGGGCTGGTAGTGCACCACCAGCTGTCCCTGGTCCAACGCCTGGCGCAGCTCGATCTCGTTCTGGAGCCGGCGGCGCACCTTGGCCCGCAGGGTCTCGTCGAACACCTCGATGCGATCGCGTCCGAACTCCTTGGCCGCGTAGAGGGCGGCGTCGGCGTGGCGCAGCAGATCATCCGCGCTCTCGTCGGCCCGGGTGGTGTAGGCGATGCCCACGCTGGCCGTGGTCGCCGTCTCGTGGCCCTCGACCATCACCGGCCGACGCACCACCTCTCGCAGCTCGTCGGCCACCGCCACCGCCTCCGCCGGCGAGTCGAGCGCCTCCAACAGCACCACCAGCTCGTCGCCCCCCATGCGGGCCAGGACGGAGCCGACCGGCCGGGCCGCCTCGATGCGTTGGGCCAGGATCACCAGCAGCTGATCCCCCAGCCGGTGCCCCAACGAGTCGTTGACCACCTTGAACCGGTCCAGGTCGAACAGCATCACGGCCAGCCCGCCGCCCTCGGCGCGGTGGTCGGCCGCCGACCGGGCCGGGTCGGCGGCCGGCGCGAGCGCGCCCACCCCGGCCCGCAGGGCCTCCAGGAAGTTCCAGCGGTTGGGCAGCCCCGTCAACGGGTCGTGACCGGCCTGGAAGGCCAGGCGTTCCTCGGCGGTGCGCTTGGCGAAGGCCTGGGCCAGGATGCCGGCCGCGCTGCGCAGGGTCATCACGTGGTTGACCGAGAAGCTCCACTCGCCGGCGCCGGCCTCGAACCCCATGAACCCCATGACCCGACCCTGATCGGCCAGGGGCACGGCCAGCGCGGCCCGGGCGCCCCGCGACTCGAACCAGGCGCGCTCGGCCTCCCAGCCCTCGCCCAGGTCGGGCACCGACGCGATGTGGACCTCCTGGTTCGCCCGGATGGCCCGCAGGAAGGGGTTGTCCGCCAGTGGCAGCCAGCGATCACGCTCGCGCAGCGGGGCCACGCCGGGCGCCACCCACTCGTGGCTGTTCGTCATCGACGTGCCGGCCTCGTCGAACAGGATGATCTCGACCCGGGCCACCCCGCCGATGTTGCCCAGCTCGGCCAGCGCGGCATCGATCCCGGCGTCGACCTGACCGGGCGGCTGGTGGACGAACGACGAGGCGATGCGCACCAGCCGACCCTGCTCGACCACCCGGTGGCGCAGCTCCTGCTCGGTGTCGGTGCCCGACTCGGCTTGGCGCATGGTCACCACGATCGACCCGAGCGGACCCACGGCGGTGACGGCGTCGATGATCACCGGCAGCCAGCTCCCATCCGCGGTGCGGATGCGTCGGGGGTCGAGGCCACCACCCCCGGGCACCGCGTGCCAGCGCTCGACCAGGCGCAGCAGCTCGGGCAGCTCGTCGGGGTGCAGGTAGTCGACGATGGAGGTGCCCACCACCGCGGACAGCGTCGTGGCCGGTGAGGCGGACCAGGGCGGCGTTGGCGAACAGGATGGTGCCGCCCTCGTCCAGGCAGACGATGGCCTCGTCGACGTAGAGCAGGAGCTGGTCGAGCTGCGCCCACGTCAACGGCAGCGTCTCGGCCCCCGTCGCCGGCTCCCCCTCGCCCCCGGGGTTCACGGTCGTCCGACCCGCCTGCTCACCGCAGGTCGCCATCCACGGGATACGGCGACCGCGCCTCCCACAGCAGGGCGGCCGGACGGGGCCGGGCGAACATGAACCCCTGGGCCCGGTCGCATCCCAGCCGGCGCAGCTCGTCGAGTTGGCGTCGGGTCTCGACGCCCTCGGCCACCAGGCGCAGGCCCAGCGCCCGTCCCAGGCTGATGATGGCGGTCACGATGGCCGTGTCGTCGGGGTCGTCGCCCAGGCCGTCCACGAACGAGCGGTCGACCTTCAGCACGTCCACCGGGAAGCGCTTGAGGTAGCTCAGCGACGAGTAGCCCGTGCCGAAGTCGTCGATGGCCAGCTCGACGCCCAGGGCCCGCAGGTCCTGGAGCACCTTGAGGCCGGCCACCGGGTCTGACATCAGCGCCGTCTCGGTGATCTCCAGGCACAGCGCCGACGCGTCGATGCCGGCGCCGGCCAGGGCGGCCACCACCTGGTCGACCAGGTCGGGCTGGGCGATCTGGCGGGCCGAGAGGTTGACCCGGATGGTGAGCGGGTGCTCGGGGCGCTCGCGGCGCCAGACCCCGGCCTGGCGGCAGGCCTCGGTCAGCACCCACTCGCCGAGCTCGAGGATGAGCCCCGAGTCCTCGGCCAGCTCGATGAAGGCGCCCGCCTCGAGCAGACCGGCCACCGGGTGGTGCCAGCGAGCCAACGCCTCGGCCCCCACCATCACGCCGCTGTCGAGGGCCAGCTCGGGCTGGTAGTAGACCTCGATCTCCCCCATCTCCAACGCTCGGCGCAGGTGCGACTCGGTGCGCAGCCGCTCGGTGGCCTGCGTGCGCAGATCCTCGTCGAAGATCTCGTAGCGGTCGCGGCCCCGGGCCTTGGCCAGGTACATGGCGGCATCCGCGTCGCGCAGCAGCCCCTCGGCCGTGTCGTCGGGGGCGTTGGCCACGGCGATGCCGATGCTCACCGTGGTGAACACCTCGTTGCCGTCCACGAGCAGGGGGGCCTTGAGCACCTGCTGGATGCGCTCGGCCAGGATGATGGGGTCGCGGGGGTCGGTGAAGTCGTCGATCAGCACCACGAACTCGTCACCGCCCAGCCGGGCCACGGTGTCGGTGGGGCGCAGGGCCGAGGCCAGCCGCTTGGCCGTCTGCACCAGCAGCTGGTCACCGGCGATGTGGCCCAACGAGTCGTTGACCACCTTGAACCGGTCGAGGTCGAGGAACAGCAGGGCCACGGCCTGGGCCACCCGCTGACGCCGGGCCAGGATGCGAGCCAGCTGGTCGAGCAGCAACGCCCGGTTGGCCAGCCCGGTGAGCGGGTCGTGCAGGGCCTGGTGGGCGAGCTCGGCCTCGGTGCGCTTGAGGGCGGTGATGTCGCTGTTCATCACCAGGACGTGGTCGACCTCGCCGTCCTCGCTGAGCTCGGGCACGGCCCGGGACTGGAACCACAGGACGCGCCCGTCGGGCATGGGGACTTCCCACTCGGTGTCGAGCCGCTCGCCGCTGGAGAACACCCGCTCGAGCGCGCTGCGCCACTGGCTCTCGTCGGCCACCCCGAAGATGTTGGCGGTGTGGCCCACCACCCGGTCGACCGGTATGCCGGTGAGCTGTTCGAAGGCCGGGCTCAGGTACACCACCCGGTGGTCGCGGTCGAAGCGGGCGATCACCGCCGGCGAGCTCTCCACCACCGTCCGGTAGCGCTGCTCGCTGGCGCGCAGCTCGAGCTCCTGGCGGTGCCGCTCGGTGATGTCCTCGGCGTGGGACACCGTGTAGCGGAGCCGGCCGTCGCCGCCCCGCACGCCCGAGATGTGCAACCGCAGCCACAGCATCACGCCGTCGGGGCGCACCAGCCGCACCTCGAGCGACTCCTGCTCGGACTCACCCAGCACCACCCGCCGATGGGTGCGGGTCAGGGCCTCCACGTCACCCTCGTAGATGAGGCCGATGGCCAGGCGGCCGACCAGCTCCTGCTCGGGCAGGCCCACCAGTTCGCAGTAGGCCTGGTTGACCTGGATGTGGCGGCCGTCGGGTGCGCTCAGCACCATGCCCAGCGGGGCGTTGGTGAAGGCCAGGCCGAACCGCTGCTCGGCGTCGCTGCGAGCCAGGGCCTGGGAGATGATGCCGGCCGCCGAGCTGAGCACGGCGATGTGGTCGTCGCTCCAGATGCGCTCGCGCTCGACCAGGTCGAAGCCGATGAACCCGATCAGCCGGCCCTCGTCGGCCAGGGGCACGGCCAGCACCGACCGCACGCCCTGCGGCTTGAGCAGCTCGATCTCGCGCTGCCACTCCTCGGTCTGGTCGGCCACCCGGGGGATGTAGATGGGCTCCAGCCGCTCGAGGGTGCCCATCCACTCGGGGATGAGGCGCGGGTCGACCACCGGAACCACGTCCATCTCAGACGGCACCCCGGGCTTGGTCCACTCGTGGGTGTTCTCCATGGTGCCGCGGTCGTCCCGGCTGACGTACACGTAGACCCGGTCGACCCCGACGAAGGTGCCGATGTCGGACAGCGCGCCGGCGATGCAGGCGTCGACCTCGTGGGCCGGGCGGTGGATGAAGGAGGAGGCCACCCGGGTGAGCAGGTCCTCGAAGGCCAGGCGCTGGCGCAGGGCGTCGAGGGTGTGGCCCCGGTCCTTGGCGTCGCGCAACACCACCGACCGGTAGCCGACGGCGTCGAGGGCCGGGCCGGCGTGCACGAACAGCAGCACCTCGCGCCAGCCGTCGGGCTCCTGGCGCATGAGCAGTCGGGCGCCCACGTCGTGGTGGCCGTGACCCCGGTCGAGGCGCGCCGCCACGTCGTCGGCGTCGTCGGGGTGCAGGAACTCGACCAGCTGGCGGCCCAGCAACTGCTCCTGGTCGAACCCGAGCAGGGTGCGGATGGCCGGGCTGACGTAGCCGATGATGCCGTCGGCGGCCACGGTCATCACCACGTCGCTGACCTGCGACAGCGTCTCGTCGAGTTGGACGCGCCCGATCAGGGCGCCGAGATCGCCCTCGTCGACCTGCTGGTTCCCGCCACCGGCCGCGGTCCGCCACGCGGTCGCGCCCGCGTTCGGCAAGTCGGTGGAGGTCTCAGGCACGGACTGGTTCCTCCTGTCCGGTAGGTGCCGACCACGATAGTTCTCCCCTTATCGGCGTGCCCTGGCCACATCTGAGGCGCGGGCCCCTGACACCGCGTCCACGTTGTCCAAGCCGGGAGATGAGTGGCTAGGTTTCGACGATGGTCGACCTGTCCGGAACCTGGCGAGCCGCCGAGGCCGGGCACTCGCCGCGCGACGACCACCACCACCCGGACTTCGACGACTCCTCGTGGGCCGAGACGGCCGTTCCCGGGCACTGGCGCTCCGATCCGGCCTTCGCCCAGACCGACGGACCGGTGGTGTACCGCACCACCTTCGACGATCCCGGCCGCTTCGGACCAGGGGCTGCGCCCGACGCCGACCTGGCCGACGAGGGCGGCGACGAGGTGGCCCGGCGCACCTGGCTGGTGCTCGACGGCGTGTTCTACACCAGCGACGTGTGGCTGGACGGCGCCTACCTGGGCGACACCGAGGGCTACTTCTTCCCCCACCAGTTCGAGATCACCGACACCTTGGCCGACCGCTCGGAGCACGCGCTGGCCGTCGAGGTGGCTTGTCCCCGCCCGACGGATCCCCGGGCCAAGCGCAACCTGACCGGCGTGTTCCAGCACTGGGACCTGCTCGACCAGGACTGGACCCCCGGCGGCATCTGGCGACCCGTGCACCTCCAGCAGTCCGGGCCGGTGCGCATCCGCCACTGGCGGGCGCGCTGCCAGGAGGTGACCGACCAGTCGGCCACGGTGGCGGTGCGGGTCGTCCTCGACACCCGCGAGGCGGGCACGGTCGAGCTGGTCACCACCGTCGCCCCCCACCTCGAGGGTGATCCCGCCCCGGCGCCGGGCCACCGCCGCCTCGACGGCTACGAGCACCGCCGCACCCAGTCGATCGCGGCGGGCGAGAACCGGGTGGAGTGGACCCTGGCCGTGGGCAACCCCCAGCGCTGGTGGCCCTGGACCCTGGGCGACCAGCCGCTCTACGACGTGGTGGTCGAGGTCCGCACCGAGACCGGGAGCACCAGCGACCGGGCCAGCCGTCGCATCGGCCTGCGCACGGTCGAGATGGCCGACTGGGTCACCTCGGTCAACGGCGAGCGGCTGTTCCTCAAGGGCGCCAACCAGGGACCCACCCGCATGGCGCTGGCCGAGGCCACCCCGACGGAGATGGCGGCCGACATCGCCCTGGCCCGCGACGCCGGGCTCGACTTCCTGCGCCTGCACGCCCACGTGGCCCGACCCGAGCTGTACCAGGCGGCCGACGAAGCCGGGATGTTGCTGTGGCAGGACCTGCCGCTGCAGTGGGGCTACGCCCGGGGCGTCAAGGGACAGGCCCGCCGCCAGGCCCGCGAGGCCGTGGACCTGCTGGCCCACCACCCCTCGGTGTTCCTGTGGTGCGGCCACAACGAGCCCCTGCCGGTCGACACCGAGCCCGATCCCACCCGAGACCCGCGCCGCCGGCGCCTCCGGGTGGCGCGCGAGCTGGCCTCCCAGGCGCTGCCCACCTGGAACCGCTCGTTGCTCGACCGCGCTGTGAAGTCGGTGCTGGAGCGCAACGACGGCACCCGTCCGGTGGTGGCCCACTCTGGCGTGTACCCCCACTTCCCGCAGCTCGACGGCACCGACAGCCACCTGTGGTTCGGGTGGAAGGTGGCCGACCAGCGCGACCTGCCCGCCTTCCTGGCGCGATGGCCGCGCATGGCCCGCTTCGTGAGCGAGTTCGGGGCGGCGGCGGTGCCCGACTCCGACGAGTTCATCGACCGGGCGCGCTGGCCCGACCTGGACTGGGAGGGCCTGGCCCGCCACCACGGCCTGGACCTGTCCGTCTTCGAGCGCTACGTCCCACCCGAGGCCTTCGACACCTACGAGGACTGGCGGGCGGCCACCCAGCGCTACCAGGCCCGCCTGCTGCGCTACCAGATCGAGAGCCTGCGGCGCCTCAAGTACCGGCCCACCGGCGGGTTCGCGCAGTTCAGCTTCGCCGACAGCTCGCCCGCGGTGAGCCCGGCCGTGCTCGACCACCGTCGCCGCCCCAAGGCCGGCTTCGACGCCCTGCGCACCGCCTGCCAGCCCGTCATCGTGGTGCTCGACCGCCCGCCGGACCACGTCCACCCGGGCGATCAGCTCGATCTCGACGTGCACATCGTCTCGGACGCACGTATCTCCTACAGCGATATGGTTGTCCACATCGATCTGTCTTGGAAAGGGGAGGTGGGGCGGTCATGGTCCTGGGAAGGCGACATCCCGGCCGACGAGTGCGTGCGGGTGGGCCACCTCAAGATCGAGGTGCCCGACACCACCGACGACCTCGTGATCGACGTGGAGCTGGCCGGTGAGGGACCGGGCTACTCGGTCCAGTACGGCACCCACGTGCTGCGCCACGGGTGAGTTCGCCCCAGCCGGTTGGCGCTGGGTAGTTTCTGATCCGGTCGCCCCCGGCGGCGGTGCCAGGCGCGCCGCCGCTCCCGCCCCGGGATGGCCGACCGACGGGGAGGTCCGTCCGTGACAGCAACCCAACAGCCCGCACCGGACCTGAGCCCGGACATCTCGGTGGCGCCGATCCGCAAGCGGCCGGGGCGCCACAAGCCGTTCCTGGTGGAGATCTACCAGACGGGCGTGGGCAAGAAGTGGGTCATGGCCGTCAGCGGCATCGTGCTGATGCTGTTCGTCCTGGGCCACGCGGTGGGCAACCTGAAGATGTACCTGGGCCCGACCGAGTTCAACACCTACAGCGAGTTCCTGCGCGAGCTGCTGGTGCCGATCCTGCCCCGCACCGTCACCCTGTGGCTGATCCGCATCGGGCTCATCCTGGCCTTCGTGTTCCACATCCACGCCGCCTACGGCCTGACCCGCATGAACCAGAAGGCCAACGTGCGCTACGAGAGCCGCCGCGACTACGTGGCCGCCAACTGGGCGTCGCGCACCATGCGCTGGACCGGGCCCATCATCCTGCTGTTCCTGATCTGGCACCTGGCCGACCTGACCTGGGGCCTGCACCCCATCGCCGTGCCGGCGTGGCACCGCGGCGCCGCCTACCAGAACGTGACCGAGAGCCTGAAGCGGCCCGGCGTGGCCGCCCTGTACATCGTGGCCAACATCGCCCTGGGCATCCACCTGTTCCACGGCTCGTGGAGCCTCTTCCAGAGCCTGGGGTGGAACAACCCGCGGTTCAACCGGGCCCGCCGGGTGTTCGCCGCCGGCTTCGCCATCCTGATCGCCGGCATCAACATCAGCTTCCCGATCATGGCCCTCGCCGGCGTCACCGGCGTGTCGAGCTGAGGAGGCCACCGTGACCGTCACCGACTCGCCCACATCCATCCCCGCCGACCCGCGCCTGACCGCCGGCTGCCCGACCGGCCCGATCGAGGGGCGCTGGGACCGGCACAAGTTCGACATGAAGCTGGTGAACCCGGGCAACAAGCGCAAGTTCGAGATCATCGTGGTGGGCACCGGGCTGGCCGGGGCCTCGGCTGCCGCCTCGCTGGCCCAGCTGGGCTACAAGGTCAAGGCCTTCACCTTCCACGACTCACCCCGGCGGGCGCACTCGATCGCGGCCCAGGGCGGCATCAACGCAGCCAAGAACTACCCGAACGACGGCGACAGCGTCTACCGGCTCTTCTACGACACGGTCAAGGGCGGCGACTTCCGGGCCCGCGAGTCCAACGTGTACCGGCTGGCCGAGGTCAGCGTGAACATCATCGACCAGTGCGTGGCCCAGGGCGTGCCCTTCGCCCGCGACTACGGCGGTCTGCTCGACAACCGCTCCTTCGGCGGCGCCCAGGTCAGCCGCACCTTCTACGCCCGGGGCCAGACCGGCCAGCAGCTGCTGCTTGGGCGCCTACCAGGCCCTCGAGCAGCAGGTCTCGCTGGGCAACGTCCGCCAGTACACCAAGACCGAGATGCTCGACGTCGTGGTGGTCGACGGGAAGGCGGCCGGCATCGTCGTGCGCGACCTGGTCACCGGCCAGATCAGCTCGCACTCGGCCCACGCGGTCGTGCTGGCCACCGGCGGGTACGGCAACACCTACTACCTGTCCACCAACGCCATGAACTGCAACGCCACCGCCATCTGGCGGGCGCACAAGCGCGGCGCCATGTTCGCCAACCCCTGCTTCACCCAGATCCACCCGACCTGCATCCCCTCCAGCGACGAGTTCCAGTCGAAGCTGACCCTGATGTCGGAGTCGCTGCGCAACGACGGCCGCATCTGGGTGCCCAAGGACCCCGACGACCAGCGCTCGCCCGACCAGATCCCCGAGGCCGACCGCGACTACTTCCTCGAGCGCAAGTACCCGGCCTTCGGCAACCTCGTGCCCCGCGACGTGGCCTCACGCAACGCCAAGACCATGGTCGACACCGGCTACGGCGTCGGCCCGCTGAAGAACTCGGTGTACCTCGACTTCGCCGATGCCACCCAGCGCCTGGGCGAGAACGTCATCCGCGAGCGATACGGGAACCTGTTCGACATGTACGAGCGCATCACCGACGAGAACCCCTACCGGGTCCCGATGCGCATCTACCCGGCCATCCACTACACGATGGGCGGGCTTGTGGGTCGACTACGACCTGATGACCACCATCCCCGGCCTCTACGCCATCGGCGAAGCCAACTTCGCCGACCAGGGCGCCAACCGGCTGGGGGCCTCGGCGCTCATGCAGGGCCTGGCCGACGGCTACTTCGTGCTGCCCTACACCATCGGCAACTACCTGGCCGGGCTGTTGGGCACGCCAGTGCCGGCGGCCGACGGCGACGAGTTCCGGGCCGCCGAGACCGAGCGCCGCGACGAGATCACCCGGTGGCTGGGCGTGGGCGGCACGAAGTCGGTCGATCACTACCACCGCGAGCTGGGCAAGATCATGTGGGACTACTGCGGTATGGCCCGCGACAAGGCCGGCCTGGAGAAGGCCCTGTCCGAGATCCCCGCCCTGCGTGCCGAGTTCGAGCAGGACGTGCGGGTGCTGGGCTCGGCCGACACGGTCAACCAGTCGCTCGAGAAGGTGCAGCGGGTGGCCGACTTCTTCGAGCTGGGCGAGCTCATGTGCCGTGACGCCCTCATGCGCGAGGAGAGCTGCGGCGGCCACTTCCGCGTCGAGCACCAGACCGCCGACGGCGAGGCCCAGCGCGACGACGAGCACTTCGCCTTCGTGGGGGCATGGGACTGGCAGGGCCGCGGCATCCCCCAGGTCCTGCACAAGGAACCACTCGAGTTCGAGTACGTCCACCTCACCCAGAGGAGCTACAAGTGACCCGCATCGGTCGCCCCCGTCCCCCGCGCCCCGGCGGGAGTCGGCATGAAGGTGCACCTGCAGGTGTGGCGCCAGGACAGGCCGAGGGCCGCTGGGCGGTTCGAGGAGTACGAGGCCACCGGCATCAAGGAGGACATGTCGTTCCTGGAGATGCTCGACACCGTCAACGAGCAGCTCATCGCCGAGGGCCGCGAGCCCATCGTGTTCGACAGCGACTGCCGCGAGGGAATCTGCGGCACGTGCGGGCTCATGATCAACGGCCAGGCCCACGGCCCCCAGAAGGGCACGGCCACCTGTCAGCTCCACATGCGCAAGTTCACCGACGGCGAGACCCTCACCATCGAGCCGTGGCGCGCCACCGCCTTCCCGGTCATCCGCGACCTGATGGTCGACCGCAGCCCGCTCGACGCGGTGATCGAGGCCGGCGGGTACATCTCGGCGAACACCGGCGCCGCCCCCGACGCCAACCTCATCCCGGTGCCCAAGACGGCGGCCGACGCGGCCATGGATGCGGCGGCCTGCATCGGCTGCGGGGCGTGCGTGGCCGCCTGCCCCAACAGCGCCGGTCAGCTGTTCACCGCAGCCAAGATCTCGCACCTCAACCTGTTGCCCCAGGGCCAGGCCGAGCGCTGGAGCCGCACCGAGAACATGGTGGAGACCATGGAGGAGTTCTTCGGGTCCTGCACCAACCACGGCGAGTGCGAGCAGGCCTGCCCGAAGGAGATCAGCATCGACTTCATCGCCTACATGAACCGCGACTACATCAAGTCCAAGGTCAAGAACCGCCGCCTCACCGGCCAGAAGAAGATCGGCTGAGCGGCTTCGTCTCCGCCTCCGCCTCCGCCAAATTGGTGCAGTTGCGTGCCCCCTGGGCACACTTCTGCACCAATTTCGGGAGGAGCAGGATCAGGCGGCCTTCGACCTGGCCTTCAGGCGCCGCTGGCGCAGGTACTCGAAGGCGATGGGCGTCAACGACAGGGCCACGATGATGAGCACGGCGTAGTCGAGGTAGTTGCCGATGCCTGGGAACTTCTTGCCCAGGCCGTAGCCCAGGCCGAGCATCAGGGTCGTCCACGCCGCGCCGCCGATGATGTTGTAGAGCACGAAGGTGCGGTACTGCATCTTCGAGGCGCCGGCCACGATGGGGGCGAAGGTGCGCACGATGGGGACGAACCGGGCGATCACGATGGTCTTGGAGCCGTGCCGCTCGTAGAAGTCCTCGGCCCGCTGCAGGTGCTCGTGCTTGAACAACCGCGAGTCGGGCCGGTTGAACAGCGTCGGGCCGACCTTCTTGCCGAACAGGTACCCGGTCTGGTCGCCCAGGATGGCGGCCACGGCGCAGCCGAGGAGCAGCACCGGAAACGGCCACAGCACGTGCTTGGTGGCCGAGAAGAGACCGGCGGTGAACAACAACGAGTCGCCAGGCAGGAAGAAGCCGATCATGATGCCGGACTCGGCATAGATGATGGCGAACAGGCCGAGCGTGCCGACGCTGTTGAGGATCTTCTTGGGGTCGAGGCCGAGGGTGGCGAACAGGCCGGTAGGCATCCGGACAGCCTAGTGAGCGACCCGCACCCGCCTGGACGCGGGCCCCGGTCGGCCCAGCGCGTGGTCAGCCGGGGTACATGTTTCGGGCGCGGCCGGAAAGGGGGGGTCGAACACGAAGCGCGCCGGTGACGGAGCGAGGCCATGGAGCACAGCGAGGCAGCGGGGGCGACCGGTGGTCGGGCTCGGCTGGTGCTGGTCCTGGTGGCAGGCGCAGGCCTGGCGATGGTCGTGGTGCTGTTCAGCTGGGCCCGGGCCGATGCGGCTCGGGCGGCCACCCCCGACCCGGTGCAGGCCCCCGCGACCAGTGCGGCGGGCCCTGGCAACTCCGCCAACGCTCCTGGCCACACTACCACCCCGGGGAGCTCGGCCGACTCCCCCGGCCACACCACCAGCCCCGACAACTCGGCCACCGCCCCGGGCCGCACCGCCAGCCCGGGGAACTCGGCCAGCGCCCCCGGCCACTGCCACCCCGGGCAGCTCGGCCACAAACAGGGGCAAGCCGTCAACCGCCCCCGGCAACGCCGCCCCGGCGGCGGGCAACAGCGCCACGGCTCCCGGGCACACGACCGCTACCAACCCTGGCAACGCGGCCACGGCCCCCGGGCACACCACGACCCCGGTCGCGACCACCGGCCACACCATGAGTCCGGCGGCCGGCCGGAACACCCCCGCGGTCGGCCGTCCACGCCGGCCATGACCTCGATCGGGTCGGCTCCGCCGACGGTCGGACCTGGGATGGCGACGCGCAACCAGCTCCTCACCGGCGTGATGCAGCTGTTCCGCCCTGCGTCTCCGGCAGCAGGTCTGCCCAACCTGGGCGCCTCGCCCACCCCCGCTCCGGACGCGCCCGCGCCGGTGCCGCCCTCACCCCGCTCCCTGGTCCCTGACGGCAGCGCGCCAGCCGGGACGACCGCGGGTTCGCCGGCCCCGGTCGCCGTCCTGGCCGGCTCCGCGGCTCCCCTGCGCCGGCGGGGGGTTCCGCCGCCCCGCCCCCGGGGAGCACACGCCCACCGTCGATCACCGCCTGATCGACGTCCGACCCGGCTAGTGCTCTGACCACAAACGTTCGCGCGTTATGCGGCGCGGCGTTTGGGGTGGCCCCATCGGCGTTGTTGTTCGCTGCGGATGCGGGCGCGGTGGCGGCGTTCGGCCTCGAGGAGCTCGGGGTCGCGGGTGTGGGCGTTGCGCCAGCGCAGGTAGTTGCGGATGGCGCGGCCGAGGGCTCGGTGGTCGGGATGGTCGCTGTTGGCCAGCACGAACTGTCGGAGTGGCCCGAAGTGCGCCTCGATCGGGTTGGCCCATGACGCGTAGGTCGGGGTGAACAACAACTCGACGTGGTTGGCGTCGCACCAGTCGCGGATGGTCGCCCCGCGGTGGTGGTTCAGGTTGTCCAGGATGACGTAGATCGGTTTGCCGTCATCGAGGCGGGCCCGGATCGCCTGGAGGGCCCGCAGCGTCGGTTCCCATCCTTTGCGGGCCTCGATGGCGCCCCAGAGGTGGTCCTCGCCGATCGAGTAGCAGGCGAAGAACTGTCGGGACCCGTGGGGCTTGTTGTAGTTGGCCCGCAACCGCTGGGGCCTGCCGGCCGGCGCCCAGGCCAGCCCGCCGACCGGTCTGATCGTGAGCGGCCCGAACTCGTCGAACGCGAACGTGCGTCCCCGGGCGTGTTCGAGCGCCCAGTCGTGTCGGGCCAGCTTCTCCTCTTTGGCCGGGTCCGGGGACTCCTTCCACGTCTTGGTCCGTTGGAACGTGACCCCTTCGGCCACCAGGATCTGGCGGAGCCGTTCCCGACTCAACGCCACCTTGCGGCCCTTCTTGGTGGCCAGGTGATCGGCCAGCTTGCGGATCGACCAGTGCCAGAACGGGCACCCCAACGTGGTGGGACGCGTCTTGGCCGTCTCGACGATGAACTCGCGGTCACTCGTCGTGATCTGGCGGGGCCGGCCACCCGCCCACTGAGGGTCCAGCGATCGCATCCCCAGGTCGTTGAACCGGTGGATCATCTCCCGGACCCGATCCGGCGACGTCTGCACCAGCCGGGCGATCGCCGCTACGTCGTTACCGCCCGCCGACGCCAACACCACCATCGCTCGGCGCCACTTCACGATCGACCGGTCGGACTTGCCGCCCCGTCGCACGATCCGCTGCAACTCCCGACCCTCCGCGTCGTTCAAACGACGCACCCTCACTCGCTCAGCCATACCCCGATCAAAACAGGCCCCGCCATCCAAGTGGTGGACGCGACCCACCAACCAGTGTGGTCAGAGCACTAGCCGCGCCCGTCCGCCCGGTCATCACCGGCTGGTGACCCGCGCACGGGACCAGCCGTCGGCCGGCCCACGTGTCGTCGGGCGCACGGCCGCCGTGATCAGACCGAGCGGGCTTCGATCGGTCGCTCAGCCCGACTGGGGAGGGCGGGCTGAGCAGTCCGGGCCGACCGGCCCGGGCCCCGGCCCGCCCGGGGCCGGGGCTGGTCGGCCACTCCCGCTCGAACGGTCAATCTGCGTCGCGGATCGGCCACTCCTGCACCAGGCGGCCCCAGCGGCTCGGGCCCTGCTCAACACCGTCCAGATCGTGGTGCAGCTCGCCGATCTCTGCGTCAGCGTAGCCCTGCGATGCAACCCGCAGAACCGCGGGAGCACCGTCCAAGCGAAGCTCGACGACGGCCTCAGCCGCCCGGCGGTACGTCTCCGCGTCCGTCGACCTCAGCATCTCGGACAGGACGACCGGAACGCCGTCCTCGAGCACGGACCGGGGAAGCGACCGCAGGACGTCGCGCGCCAAGAGCGATTGCTGGGCCCGTTCACAACCGCGGTCAGGATCTCCGGTAGGTAGCCGCCCGGTATGACGGCGACTTCAACATGAGGAACGAGAGCGCGCCGAAAGGGTTGGGGCTCGTCAACACCTCACGCAACGCCTCCTCGCCGCCGGGCTGCCTGACGAGCTCTTCGGCCCCATCGACGAAGGCCCGAAGCGTTCCAGCCACCGACGGCCACCCGGGTGCGGACATCAGCCGTTTCTCCCATCGAGCACCACCACGACGCGGCGGCGGCTCGGAACAGGTTGGCATTCGGGCGCCAGCCCAAGGGGAGAAGGTCATCTCAGCGTGCACCGGGCAGTTCCTCACCGTCTTCGATCCGGTAGCGCCATCGGCGGTTGGGTTGGTCTGGTGGCCACTGCGACTCGAGCACCGCCTCCGTCCCGGAGACCTCGACGAATCGCGCCGATGGCTCGTCATGCAGGCGGTGCCAAGCGACCATGCCAGCGTCGGTGACGCACAGCAGTCCTCGCTCGTACAGGAGTAGCAGCGAAGGCCCGCTCGGCTGGATGGTCAGGAACCGAAGGTCGGGTTCGTCGCCACGCACCAGGTGTTCGGCGTCGATCGACTACTGCTGGAGATCCAGCAGGTACAGCCCATGGGCGAGCTGCGCGGCGACGACGATCTGTGCCGCCGAGCGAACCCAGACGGTCAGACCTCTCGAGACGCCCGTGACGGAGGGATCTTCGAGGCTAATGACCTGGCCATCGGCCTCCAGCGAGAGCGACCCGCCATCGATTCAGGCGTGCACCGGCTCGACGATGGCGGTCCCTCCCGCGAAGGTGGCGTGCTCCCAACTCGCCATCAACGCAGTCCCCGCACGAACACCCGCGCACACCTCGCCAATCTGGGTCACCGACCGGGTTGACCTACGGCGGGCGCCGCGGTCGCGTCGACACTCAACGCCCCGGTGGAAGGGCTCACCCAGTCCACCCGTCCGATGGCGTCAAGGGTCCGGCGAACGATCAGTCCCGGAAGCATCCACAATATGTTTGACGCCTGAACTTCCGCTGCGCCAAGCGAGATTGTGACCGGATGAGTGCCGGCTCGATATCCGGCGCGCTCTACATCACGTGGACCATGTCGATCCGGGCCGTGATCGAGCTTCCGTCGTCCCAGACCGTGGCCTCCATGCTCAGATCGCTCATACCTTCCTCTGCAGTCCAGAGGGGCACGATCACGAACCACGACCCGTCTGTCACACCAGCCCATGGCGCGCAGTCGGAGTACTCCCACGCGTCCCCCGGCAGATCGACCAGGTGCCCGGGGTACTCCTCGATCCATCGCCCGACGCCGGCGTCGCTCGCGTCGTCTGTGGCCCGCACCAACCCATCCGCCGCGAGCCCTCCGTAGTCGCCGATCACCAGGCGATGGACCATCGCCCCGAGCACAGCTCGCCACCGCTCGGGCACCGAACTCCCCGAAGGCTTTCGGCCAGGGCGTTCGCCGCCAATCCCTGCCGTCTCGGGCGGTTCACCTAGTTGCTCCGGCGCCGCCTCCCGATCGACGGGAACAAATCCATCGATCTCGACCTCGAAGGTTCCATAGGAGGTCGGGATCAGATGCAATGCCATACCGAGCTCGGACCGCCCATCGGCGGTCCACAACGGAACGACAAAGTCGAAGCCCGTCGAACCGCTTTCAGACCTGGGCGATACCGTGACGTGGCGCCACTCCTGGTCTGGGGGATCGACAAGAGGCTGACCAACAGCAGTCACTGCCCTCTGGAGCTCGCCTGCCGAGAGGTGCCGACCCGAAGTCATCGTCTCGAGCACATCGAAGTCCCCCTTCACCAGGAGGCCAACCGACATGCCGCCAGCGATCCGCATGGCACGTTGCGCGCCTTGCTCATCGTTCAGCAATTCCGACGACTCCTTGGGGTAGGCAGTGGCGAGGACAGGGTAAGCCCCAACCCTCCAATGAAGTAGTCGTCTGCAGCCCCCAGCGCTGCCGCAGGAGCGGAATCGCCAGCCGCTCGGAGCGCAAGCTCAGCGACCTGTCGCTCGTCGTCGTATGTCCCGCAATACGGTGCTGCGTTCTGGGCGCTCGTGGCAGCCGCGTGCTGCGCGTTGGTCAGCTCGATTGCCGGGGCCTGGTAGTAGCTGTAGCCAGTGACACCCCGCACGGCGGCGTCCTGGATGATGTGGTGACGCTGGCATTGTGACGACGACGGCAGTGATCCAAATGCACCGATTGTTCCTACAGGAACAGGGCACGCATCCGGCTTCGGCGGTGGCAACGGGCCCGTAGGCGGTGGTGGTTCGACCGTTGTGCCAGTCCCCGTCCCAGTGCCAGTTCCCGGGTTGGTCCCCGTGCCGGTGTCGGTGTTGCCGTCGGTCTGAGTCACCCGATACGCCTTGCCGGCGATGACGACGATCTCTCCGATGAAGATCCCGGCGACGATCGCGGCCACTCCCACGGCGCAGACGGGATCCGCAAGGCAGGCGGCGATCAGCCCGTCCTCGCTTATGTCCAGGGCGATGGCCAGCCCGCCCGCGAGCTCTCCGTCCTTGGCTCGCATGCCAGTGGGGTCGGTCTGGTTCAACGGGTCGTTGTAGACGTAGGCGTAGGGGTTGGCGGTGGTGGTGGTGCCATCCACCCCGTCGAGGGGATCCATGCTGGTGAAGGTGCCGGTGGTCGGGTCGTAGTCCCGGGCCTGGAGGTTCACCAGGTCGACCCCACCCATCAGATCGGTCGACTCGCCCCGATAGGCCGCCCCCGTATAGGTGCCCTGCGGGTTCCCATACGGGTCATAGCTGGTCGGATCGCTGATGCTGGGCGTGTAGATCGCCGACCCGAAGTTGTCGTACGCGTAGTACAGCGGGTTGCCGCCGGTGGCGATGGCGAACACGTCCTCGGTACCCCACAACACATCGATGTAGGTGCTGGTGCCGCTGAACAGGCCGCCCATGAGCTGGGGGATGTCAGAAGCCGGGTTCCACACGATGTCAGCCGGCAACGAACTCGTGCCGTCGGTGTGGACCTCGCGGTCCTGGCCGTCGTAGATGCGGTCCTCCACGCTCACACACGCCGGCTGACCCGACTGGCCGCAGTTGGCCGCCCCCGTGGTCAACGTGACCGGGTAACCCCGGGCGTCATAGGTCGTCGTGTGGCGCTGCGACGCCGTCCCGTTGTCGGTCACCGTCCGGTTGCCGTCCGCGTCATAGCTGTAGCTCGTCGTGGCCGACCCCGACACCGCCGTGCTCACACCGGCATCGTCGTTGGTCGTGTAGCTCGTGACCGTGCCACCGGTGCTCTGGCAGTAGCGGTTCCCCCGAGGTCCGTAGGTGTAGAGCAACACCCCCGACGAACCGCCAGCACACGTCGAGCTCGGCGTCGGACACGTCGGCGTCCCCGACCCGGTGTCCGAACACGTCAACTGACCCGCCGCGTCGTAGCCGTACACCGTCTTGGTGGTCGCACCATGCACGTTCTGGCTGGCGATCTGCCCGTTCGCCCGCCACGACATGTCCGTGTCGGTGACCACCGCGGGACTGGTCGCGATGGTCTGCTGGTAGCGGGTGACCACGTCAGAACCGTTGGTGCTGAGGGTCCAGGCCCGAGACTGGCTCGACAGGATGTTCTCGCTGGTGGGCTTGCCATCGCCGTTGTAGGTGTAGCTGGCGTACGGAATCCACAGACCCCACAGCAGGAACGAGCTGCTGAGCTGGCGACCAAGTGGGTCGTGGGTGATCTTGATCTGGACCCCATCGGGATAGGTCTCGGTGCTCACCTCGCCCGTGAGGTCCCGGGTCACGCTCACCGTCGTGGTGCCCGACGTGTCGGGCGCCACCTGTGACAGGACGTTGCCGCCGTGGTCGTAGGTGTAGACGGTGTTCTTCTCGGTCCCCGACCACGGCGCCTGCACCTGCGACAGGCTCCCCTGGGCCGTGTACCAGTCCGAGGTGACCACCGTCGGCTGGCCGCTCTGGGTGGCCGTGGACTGCTTGACCAGACCCGATCCCCAGAAGGTGTTGGTCTGCACCCGGCCCGACGGCTTGGTGATCGTGTCGTTGCGACCGTAGCTGTCGTAGTGCCAGACGGTCTGCTGTTGCGACCCGACCGGCAGGGCGCTGTTGATGTCGTCGGTGTCGGTGAGCGTCTGATCGTCGAGGTTGTAGGTCCAGTTCTCGGTGACCTGGTGCGCGGTGCCAGTCGAGGAGTTCTGCGACCAGGCGATGCGCGACGTCCGGTTCCCCCGCGTGTCATAGGTGTAGCGGATGGTGTTCACGTCGGTGGTCGGGTACGCCGGGTTCCCCAGCGGGTTGGTCACCGCGTACAACAGCCCGTTGCCGTAGTAGGCGTCGGTGGTGACACCACCGCTGGCGTCGGTGCTCGACTTCAGCGCCCCGTTGGCGTAGTTGGTCTTGCTGGTCGACGCCTCCCCCGTACCGGTGGGCGACGGCGTGTAGATGGTGGTGGTGAACGTCGCGTCGTCGTAGGCGTAGCGCTGGTAGTTGCCGCCCGGGGTGGTCTTCTGCTCCAGTCGCCCGTCGGGGTAGTACGTCGTGGTGGTGACGCCCGTACCCGAGTCGGTCACCGTCTCGAGCTGGCCCGCGAGCTGACCCGCGCCCGTGTCGGTGTTCTCGTAGTAGGCGTTGAGCGTCACCCGCTTGGCCACCGCCGTGGACCCGCCGTTGTCACAGTCGGTCCCCGCCGCCCAGTTGTAGCAGGACACGTCGACCGGTGGCTCGATCGTGCTGGCCACCCGCCCCGCGGCCGTGTAGGTCGTCTCGGCGACGTGCTCGTGCGGATCGGGATGGAAGCTGCTGTAGGTGCCCGGGTCGACGCCGGTGCCCGTCGGATCGGTGACCGTGTAGCGGGCATCGCCGGTGGCCGGGTCGTAGATCGTCCAGGTCGTCTGGGCCATGGTCTTGCCAGCCGAGCCACAGATGCCCGTGCCGGTGTTGGTGCCGACCACCTGCTTGATGACGCGCCCCTCGGCGTCGTACACGCTCTGCGTGCACGACTGGGCGGTTGCACCGGTCTCGTCGGCATCACCCGAGGGCCCGAGCGTGCGGGTGACGCGGCCTCGATGGTCGTACTCGGTCGTCGTGGTGTGGGTCGGGTCCGAGCCAGATGGGCCGACGGTGGTGCCGGTCAGGTTGCCGTCCTGGTCGTAGTGGTAGGTGGTCATGACCCCAGCCGGCGACGTCATGGTGTTGACCCGGCCCATCTGCGAGTAGGTGTAGGTGGTGGTGGCCACGTCCGCGGGCACCGTGGGATCGCCGACCTTCTGGGTCAGCAGGTCGCCCGCGGTGTCGTACTGGTCCACCGTCGTGATGCGGCGCGCGTCGGTCGCGCTGAATGCGGGCTCCTTCGTCGTCTCGGTCCGGCTGCAGCCCGGCTGCGCGCCCAGGCACACCTGTCCACCGCTGTTGGTGTAGACGGTGCTGTAGTTGGTCACCTTGCCCAGCTGGTCCTGGCTCGAGACCTTGGTGCCGTCCAGCCCGTAGGCGGTGGACGTGCTGGGTCCAGAGACATCCGGCAGTCCGGTCGTCGGGAAGTTGCAGCCGGCCGCCGGCGTGCACGTGCGGGTGGTCACCGGCACGGGCCCGATGGTGCTCAGCACCCGGTTGGACGCGTCATAGGTCGTCCAGGTCTCGTCGCCCACCGCGTTGCGCACCACGACCTGGCGGCCCAACGGGTCGTAGCCGTAGTAGGTGGTGTGGCCACCGACGGTGGTGGAGATGAGCAGGCGGGCCGAGTTGTAGACGTTGTCGGTCTCGATGCCGTCCGGGTCGACCGCCTGGGTCACCAGGCCGTTGGTCGACTGCAACGTCGCGGTGGCTGCCTCGGCCGTCCCGGCCGCGGTGACCACCTTGGTCGGGACCAGGAGCCCGGACTGGTAGCACTGGTCGGCGCCGTTGCCCGGATCGGTGCCGTAGAAGTCCTCGGTCACCGAGCCCGTCGCATCGGTGGTGGTCATGATGCGGCTGGCGTCGCTCGGCACACCGCTCGAGCAGTAGGCCACCGTGGCCACGCTGAAGTTCCGCCCGGCGCACGACCCGGTGTTGGGCGTCGGGAAGGTCCCGTCGCTGCTGCGGACGCAGGTCTCTCCGCCCGCGCTGGCCGGCAGCGGCGGCAGGAACCCGGTGCTCGGGTCCGGATAGCCGAACTGGATGGGGCGGCCAGAGCTGTCGTAGGCCTCGCCCGAGACGTTGCCGGCGCGATCCTCGAACGCCTGGAGCTGGTTCTGGCTCGACAGGGTGGTGGCCGTGGCGTAGTGCGAGGCGGTGGCGTCGGTCTGCCCGATGCTCTGGCCGTGCTCGTCGCTGACGTAGGTGTACTGGTCCGTCGTACCGGTGCAGGCCCCAGCCGAGGTGTAGGTGGTGCAGTAGGAGACCGTCGTCGTCCGGGAGATGGGCGTACCGGTCGGCATGCCGTAGGACAGCTGCACGTGGTCGCCGTCGGCCAGGTTCTGCCAGTCGACCCGTCCGTAGTCGTCGTAGTGGTTGAACGCCTCGATCTTCGGGATGCTGCCGGTGCCCTGCAGCACCATGCCGATCGCCCCGGTCAGCCCATCCGACAGGTAGGTCTCCCCCGGCAGCGTCATGGTGGTGCGCACCGTGCTGCTGCCGGTGTCGGACAGCCACAGGGCGCCGGCGCTGTCCACCACCGCCGCGGTGGGCGCGCTGAGCATCGCCGCGGTCGGGGAGCCGTAATCACCGCCGTAGCCCGAGCTGTTGGAGCCGGCAACGGTGGAGATGACCGGCGACGCACCGGGCGTGACCTTGCGGACGCGATGGTTCAGGCGGTCGGCGATGTACAGCGCGCCGTTGGCATCGAGCGCCACGCTCGCGGGCTCGTGGAGCTTGGCGCTGGTCGCGGCGCCACCGTCACCCGAGAACCCGCCGGAGCCGTTGCCGGCATAGGTCGAGATGTTGCCCCCCGACACCAACCGGACCCGGTTGTTGGAGAAGTCAGCGATGTAGAGGTTCGACGTCGCGGGATCGATCGTGAGCCCGATCGGGCTGTTCAAGGTGGCCGCGACGGCGGGCCCTCCGTCGCCGGAGAAGCCAGACGCTCCGGTCCCGGCGAAGGCCGCGATGTTCCCACCGACGGTGAACTGCCGGACCCGGTTGCCGTTGGTGTCGGCCACGTAGATGTTCCCCGCCGGGTCGACGGCGACACCCTGCGGGCTCTTGAAGGTCGCGGCGGTGGCCAGCCCGCCGTCGCCCGTGTTCCCGGACGCGCCGGTGCCGGCGATGGTGGTGATCGTCCCGTCCCGGGTGATCTCGCGAACCACCTTGTTGCCGGTGTCCGCCACGTACAGGTTGTCCGAAGCGTCGAACGCCAGGCCGGTGGGGTCGCTCAGCTCCGCCGAGACCGCCGGCCCACCGTCTCCGGTGTGCCCCGCGGTGCCCGTCCCCGCGTAGGTGGTGATCGTGCCGCCGCTGATGCGCCGGATCAGGTTGTTCGCCGAATCCGCCACGTACACCGCGCCGGTCGAATCGACCGCCAGGCCGTACGGGCTGTGCAGTTGCGCGGTCACCGACGGGCCGTTGTCACCGCTGTACCCGGCGGTGCCGGTGCCCGCCGCGGTGGCGATCACCGTCGGCTGCGCGGCGGCGCCGGCCACGTGAGGGGCGCTGGCCGTGAGCAGATGGCCGTAGGCGTAGGTGTAGTCGACGATCGGGTCGCTCGCGCCCGGGCCCTGGTGCTGCAACCGCACCGAGTCGGCCAGCCCGTCGCCGTTGGCGTCGGTGAACACGAGCTGCCAGTCGACCGCCGGGTCTGTGTCCGCCAGGGAGCAGAGCCCGGCGGGAGGCGTGCCGTAGCCGTGGCGGATCTTGATGTTGGCGCCACCCGAGCTGCACTGGTAGATGTACTGGCCATCCGGCGACGTGCTGTACACCCAGGCCCCGGTGGAGTCGAAGCGCCACGCCTCGCCGTCGACCAGCGTTACCACCAGCTGGCTGTGGGCGGCATCCCAGGTGACCGAGGCCACGTCCGCCTGGATCTGGGCGGGAACCGTCCAGGACATGGTGGCGCTGTTGTAGGTGGTCAGGTCCACCCGCTGGCCATCGGGGAAGCGCAGCTCGAGCCCATTGACGCTGCCAGGGGGTGACACGCTCAGGTCGTCGCGTGGCAGGAGCGAGATGTCATAGGGAGTCGACCACTGCGGGCCGACGATGCTCGGGGGGAGGCCGGTGTCGCCGGTTGGCACTTCCTGGTTGGCATCCATCGAGTTGTAGGTGCGGTCCATCGACAAGCCGTAGATGCCGCTGGGAGCCGCGATATCGGTGATGGCGTGGACGTAGTTCCCGGATGCAGGGCTGATCGGATCAGCCACCTTCTTGCCGTGCTTGCCCAAGGTGCCGTTCAGATCGGTGGCGGTCAGGGTGGGGCAGGTGTTGGCCGATGGACCGCCGGTGATGGTGTCGATGCCGTAGAAGCTCACCGTGGCCGTGATCGTCGGGGCTCCCCAGCCGTACTGGTTCTCCTGCACCTCGAGCACGGTGTTCACGGGCGAACCGGAGCTGTTGGTCATGACCGCGGAGTCGGGATTGCTCGAGAAACCACCGCCGGCCACCGACTCATTGGTGTGGATGTTCATGTTGACCATGCCCTGGCTGGTGGAACCGGCGGTCAGGCCGGGAGCCCACCAGCTGAGCATGCTCCAGCCGTTGCGGTAGGTGCCGGTGGCGTGGGCCATGACCGTGGTGTGGGCGGGCACGGTGGCCGGAAGGGTGTAGATCTTGCTGAACGTGGCGGGGGCGTAGCTCCTCAGCGTGGCGCTGATCGTGCCGCTGCTCGAGCCCGAGATGCACAGCCCCGGGTGCGGGAGGCCGGGGTTCTGCGCCGTGGGCGCCGGTTGGCCGCCCTGGGCCTGCACCGGGGCGGCCAAGCCGACGACCACCAACCACACGGTGATCGCACAGGCGACCGCGCCCCAGGGAGACCTCAGCCAGGCCGCGCTGGAGGACGTCAGCTTCCCGTTCACGCCACGCTTCATCGTCACCCAATCCAGGCGCGAGAGCGCCGAGCTAGATCCCACCGTTCAGCTCGATAGCTGTGACGGTCCGCCCCCAGCGACTACGTACAGCGTCCGGAATGTAGACAGGTACATTACGTCATGTCAAGCGAATGATTGTGTCCAATTGATCAAATAGATGGGTGAACGCGGAGACGACCACCGCGGTGCGACGCGATCCACCTTGCCAAACAGAGGAGATGGTCTCTAGTCTGCGCGGATGCTCCTCTCGGCTCGGCGGGACCTATGGGGTCTCATGGGTGTGGCGTTGGTCGTGGCCGCGACGATCAGCGGGTGCTCCAGTGCGACACGTCCGAATTCGGCAGATGGAGTGCCGACGACCCAAGTAATTCGTCATACCGACACGACTGGTTTGCCCATACCGATCCCATCCTCGGGGACAAATGGCGCGACCCCGGCCGCGATCGTGGCCGCCACCCGAGGGCAGCTGACCCTCGACGACGCCGAGGCCAGCTGCCTGCAGAAGCGGCTCTCGACCGACCCGAAGCTGGTCTCGGCTCTGGGCGCCGCCGCGGTACCGGGGACTACCCCGTTCAACCAGCTCGCCTCCGTCGCCACCTCGTGTCAGCAGGCGGTCACGTTCGCACCGCAGTTCGCGGCCAGCGTCGACCAACAGACCGGTGGCAAGCTCACCGCCGCCCAACAGCAGTGCCTCACCGCCGGGTTCGCCAAGATCTCCCCTAGCCAGATGCAAGCGGTCATCACCGCCGGCCTCCACTCGAAGAAGAGCTCCAGCTACGGTCAGAAGGTGCTTCAGGACCTGTTCAAGTCCTGCGGCGTCGCCCCTCCCAAGCAGTGAGCAGGCTGGCAGGCCCTTGCTGGGTGATGTCCGGGGGCGGGTGGGCCGGGCGAAGGTCGGGGCGCCTGCCCCGAGCAGCCCTCACCTCGGCGGCTGGTTGAACTCGATCCAGCCGAAGCCGGTGCGACCGTCGGCGGCCGTGAACCGGGCCATGGCCCGGGGGAAGCGGGCCTCACGCCCGTCGGGTGAGGTGAGCAGCACCGGGGACCAGCCCAGGGGCTCGACGTGGAAGCCCAGCCCGGCCACGTCCAGCTCCGCCGAGGTGGGGATGTCGTCGGCGCCGAGCTGGGGACGGGAGTCGAAGGCGGTGATCAGCTCGAGGGGCTGACCGGCTGCGCCCGGCTGGGCGTAGCCCACGGCGAAGCCCTCCGACGGCAGCAGGGTCACGGCGTGGTAGCGGGTGCCGTCGTCCATGCGCCACGCCGTCCAGCACCAGCCCTTGTCCCACCAGTCGCGCTCGCCCCACGAGTGGTCGCGTTGGCCGGGGCCGTCCAGCTCGATGCGCTCGTCGCCCACCAGGATCTCGCCGTGCACCCGACACGGGATCTCGTAGCGGTCGATGGGCCAGCGGAACGGGAGGCCGTCGGTCTCCCACTCCAGGTCGAAGCCCAGCGGTGTGCGCTCGCCCCGCAAGCCGTGGTAGGTGTCGGCTGGATCGTCCAGGGCCACCCCGAAGGCCTCCAGACCCAGGCTGAACCGCTCCAGCGGCTCCTCCACGTGGTGGTCGGCCCAGAGGCCGTCGTTGCGCAGCTCGAGCGAGGAGCGGTCACGACCGAAGGCGACGGTGTGGTCGATGACGGTGACCAGCGGACGGTCCGGGCCCACCACGCAGCCCCAGTACCAGATGACCCCCTGGCCCTCGGGGCCCAGGTTGGGGTAGCGCCCGACCCGCACGTAGCCCCCGATGGAGCCGTCGGCGGCGGTGAAGTCGAGGTAGTACGACTCGCTCCAGAGGGGTTCGGGACCGGCCGGGTGGGTGCCCTCGTCGGCCGGGTCGACCGGACCGAAGGGCAGCTCGAGGTCGGGCTGGGTGACATCGTCCATCGGCCCAGCTTCGCACAGCCTTCCTGGCCCTCCGGTCGGCGGGGCCTCCCTGCGGGCGCCTTCGGCATCCGGCTCGCATCGATCCAGCGGCTGCGGCCTGGCGGCCTACGCCTTCCGAGGTGTCCGGTACCCTGGCGGTCCTAGGGGGAACGACATGCACGATCTGGTGATCACCAACGGGACGGTCGTGGACGGCACCGGCGCCGCCCCGGCCCGAGCTGACGTCGCGGTCGACGGTGACCGAGTGGTGGCGGTGGGGTCCGCTGCCGCGGTCGGCCAGGGTCGGCGCACCATCGACGCGGAGGGCGCCTACGTCACGCCCGGCTTCGTCGACATCCACACCCACCTCGACGCCCAGCTGGCCTGGGACCCGCTGGGATCGTCGTCGTGCTGGCACGGGGTGACCTCGGTGGTGCTGGGCAACTGCGGCGTCACCTTCGCGCCGTGCAAGCCCAGCGATCGCGAGGAGCTGGCCGAGATGATGGAATCGGTCGAGGACATCCCCGCCGACTCGATCATGGAGGGCCTGGCCTGGGACTGGTCGAGCTACGGCGAGTACCTCGACGCCGTGGCGCGCTGGCCCAAGGGCATCAACGTGGGCGGGATGGTGGGTCACTGCGCAGTGCGGGTCCACGCCATGGGCGAGCGCAGCCTGAGCGAGGAGCCGGCCACCGCCGACGACATCGCGCGGATGTGTGCCCTGGTCGACGAGGCCATCGGGGCGGGAGCCCTCGGCTTCTCCACCTCGCGCACGCTGCTGCACCGGGTGCCCGACGGCCGACCGGTGCCAGGCACCTGGGCCGCCGACGAGGAGCTGCTGGCCATCGCCGCGGTGATGGGCCGCCGCGGCCGCGGCGTGTTCGAGGCGGCGCCGCGCATGGGCGAGCGCGACACCGACGGCTATCCCAACACCCGGGCGGAGATCGACCTGCTGGCCGAGATCACCACGACGTCAGGCCGGCCCCTCACCTTCGGGCTGGCCCACGCTTACCGTCGCGACGATCTGTACCGGTTCGTGCTGGACCGGGTCAACGAGCACAACGCGGCGGGGGCCAGGGTGCGTCCCCAGACCACGGCGCGCGGCATCGGCATCCTGTTCGGCCTCTCCCACGCCACCCCGTTCGACCGCACCCGGCCCTGGAAGCGACTCCGACTGCTCTCGCTGGAGGAGAAGCTGACGGTGCTGCGCGACCCGGTCAGCCGCATGCAGCTCATCGAGGCGGGCCAGGAGACCCCCGACGAGTTCTTCGCCGGCGCCTACGTGCTCGACGACGCCCACCTCGACTACGACCACGATCCGGCCAACTCCCTCAAGGCGGTGGCCGAGCGGCGCGGCGTCACCCCGGCCGAGGCCTTCATCGACCTGTCGCTGGAGTCCAACGGCCGGGTGCTGCTGAACTGGCCGTTCCTCAACCAGCGACTCGACGCCGTGGCCGAGATGCTGGCCGACCCCAACGTGGTCATGGGCCTGGCCGACGCCGGCGCCCACGTAGGCCAGATCATGGACGCCAGCCAGCCCACCTTCTTCCTGAGCCAGTGGGTGCGCGAGCGCGGCGTCATGCCCATCGAGGAGGGCGTGCGCCGCCTGACCTCGGACACGGCCGAGCTGTTCGGGGTGACCGACCGAGGCGTGCTGCGTCCCGGTTCCTTCGCCGACCTCAACGTGATCGACCTCGATCGGCTCAGCGTGCGCCTGCCCGAGTACGTGCACGACTTCCCGGGCGGCGCCGGTCGCTACACCCAGCGAGCCGACGGCTACCGGGCCACGGTGGTGAACGGCCAGGTGGCGCTGGTCGACGGCGACCACACCGGCGACCTGGCTGGGGTGGTGCTGCGCAGCAGCACCTGACGACACGGGCTGCGCAGCAGCCGCCGATCAGTAGCCCTGCGTCGGATCGACCCGGTCGGGCAACGGCTGGCCGTCCAGCCAGGCCCGAAGGTTGACGGCGAGGCGGTCGTACATGCCCCGGAAGGCGCCGGGCCAGCTCCACGAGTCGTGGGCGCTGAGCCGCACGCGAGGGTGGGTGAACAGCCAGTGCCCGGCGGGGAGCGGTTCCGGGTCCACGGTGTCGAGCGAGGCGCGGGCCACGATGCCGTCGTCGAGGGCGACGCGCAGCGCGTCCTGGTCGACCAGGCCGCCGCGGGCGATGTTGACCAGGTGGACCCCGGCCTTCATGGCCGCGAACGCATCGGCGTCGATCAGGTGACGGGTGGCGTCGGTGAGCGGAGCGGCCAGGACCACGTGATCGGCATCGGCCACCACGTCCGCCACCGAGGTGACCATCTCCACGCCGGGGACCGGACTGGGTCGGGCGGTGCGCCGCATGCCCCGCACCACCATCCCGAAGGGCAGCGCCCGGGTGGTCACCGCGGCCCCGATGGAGCCGAAGCCGACGATGGCCAACCGGCGACCGTGCAGCGTGCCCAGGCGGGCGTTGGCTCGCCAGTCGTCGGGTGGCTCGTGGATCCACACCTCGGGCAGGTGCTTCTCGTGGGCCAGCATGACGCCCAGCACCCATTCGGAGATGGGGATGGCGCTGGCCCCGCGATCGTTGGTGATCACCAGGTCGTCGGGCAGGGAGCCGAAGTCGAGGCGATCCACGCCGGTGGACATCAGGTGCATCCAGCGCACACCCCGACCCAGCAGCTCCTCGGTCTGCTCGCCCCAGCCGGGCACGGTCACGAGCACCTCGCCGTCCAGGTCGTCGGGCAACGGACCGGACATGGGCAGCGCCACCACCTCGATCCGCTCGGCCAGCTCCGGGGGCAGGCGCCTGGGCCACTCGTCACCCACGTGGCTGATGACCCGGAGCGGCGGGCCCGGCGGGCTCACCGCGGCGCCCGCTGGGCCATCGGGGTCACCGGGCCGGGAGGGCCGGTCGGCGCACGTCGGTGATGTCCATGCCCGCCTCGCTCAGGCCCCGCAGGAACTCGCGCACACCCACCGCCCGATCGGGTTGGCGACGCAGCGCCTCGAGCTCGCTGGCGTGCAGGGGGATGGCCTGCACCAGCACGACCTCGCGGTCGTCGTGGGTGAACACCGCTTCGTCGTCGGTGATGAGCTGGTGCCAGAGCACGAACGACTCCATGGCCGACTCGTCGGCGATGGGTTCCCCCACCTCGATGGTGTCGCCCGGCAGGAAGACCGAGGTGCGCCGGACGCGGTCGCCGATGTCGGCCAGGGCCCACGCCCAGCGGGCGTCGGTGGAGTCGACGCAGATGGCCAGCTCGGGCCGCAGACCACCCCACAGCGGGTTGGCCACCGCCGATATCCCGAAGGTGAAGCCCAGCAGCGTGCCCTCCTGCGGGCAGTCCATGTAGCGGATGGACAGCACCGGCTGGTCCTCGCCGGTGGGTTCGCTCACGTACTCGTAGACCCCGGTCGTCCCGGCCTGGTCGTCCAACCAGTGCAGGTAGGCCTCGACCAGCGCGCGGCTGGTGGGCTCGACGGGCCAGGGGGCGACGGTCATCCGAGCGAGGTTACGGCGCGGACCGACGACGTGCCGCGCGATGATCACGGCCGTGCCCGACGACAGGTCAGACGACCGCGACGACCTGGTCACCCGTACCCGGCTGGCCGTGCTGCGCCTGGCCCGGCGGTTGCGCCAGAACGTGGCCGCCGGGATCACGCCCTCGCAGCAGTCGGCCCTGGCCGCCATCGAGCAGAAGGGCCCGCTCACGCTGGGCGAGCTGGCCGGGTTCGAGAACGTGCAGCCGCCATCCATCACCCGGATCGTGGGCAACCTGGAGGCGGCCGCCCTGGTGGAGCGCACCACGGCGGTGGCCGACCGCCGGGTCAGCCTGGTGCAGATCACCCAGGCTGGCCGCGACGAGCTGGGCGCCATCCGCAGCCAGCGCAACGCCTGGCTGGCCGAGCGGCTGTCCCGGCTCGACGCCGGGGACCTCGACCGCCTGCGCGACGCGCTGCCGGTGCTCGACAAGATCCTCGATCTCGACGCCTGACCGGATCCTGGTCCGATCAGCCGGCGGCAGCCACTGACCCTCTGGGTACGTGACTGCCGCCGATCGGGTCGGTACGCGGCGTGGCAGACCGACCTGCCGGCCGACCGACCTACAGGTCGTCGAGGGTGAAGGAGCCTCCGGAGGGAGCCGGCGCGGGCGGCGCCGCGGGGGCGGCCGGCGCCGGCGGGGGCACGGCGGCCTCCGGAGCCGCGGGCGCGGCCGGGGCCGGCGGGGGCGCGGGCGCCGGTGGGGCGGCGGGTGCCGGAGGCGCGGTCGGAGCCGCGGCGGCGGGAGCGGCCGCGGCAGGCGGAGGGGGCGGCGGCGCGGCCGCGGTCTTGAGCGACACGTCGATGGTGGTGCCGTCCGCCGCCATCTGGTTCAGCTCGGCCTCGATGCGGGCCCACTCCTCGCTGTCGTTCGGGCCGGCCTGCCCGGTCTTGGCCGCCCAGGTCAACGCCCCCAGATCGTGGAGCAGGTTGTTGGCCCTCTGGCCGGTGGTGGCGCTGTCGACCGTGTTGCTGATCGAGCTGCCCAGGTTGCTGGCGCCCTTCTTGACGTCATCGAGAAAGCCCATGATGTGTCCTTTGGTGTTCCTTGGGTGTCGGGTGCTCGGTGCTGCGGCTTCGTGGAGCGGTGGTGGCGGGTCAGCCCTTGGAGGTGCCGAACAGGCCGCCGGTGATGCCCTGGTTGTCATTCTGGTGGACCCGGGCGAACAGCGCGTTGGCCATGCCGTCGTAGGTCATCGACTGCAGGATCACGGTGCCGTCGCCCGACAGGGTGGCCACGCTCAGCCCCTGCCCGGCGA
Organism: uncultured Microthrixaceae bacterium; assembly: GCA_963785815.1. Classification (GTDB taxonomy): domain Bacteria; phylum Actinomycetota; class Acidimicrobiia; order Acidimicrobiales; family Acidimicrobilacustridaceae; genus UBA4742. The sequence continues at coordinate 79,295 of CAWAWN010000003.1, read as the reverse complement.
ACATGGCCCCCATGAGGGCCTGGGCGTTGAGGCCACCCACCCGGCGCATCTCGTAGGTGATGCAGTCCTGGAAGGCCACCACGCAGCCGGTGTCGACCTCGATGGTGCCGCCGTACTTGGCCGGGTTCAGCTCGATGAAGTTGCCGGCGCCGGCGATGACCAGGGTGCCCGATCCGGTGAACTTCTCCAGCACGAAGCCCTCGCCGCTCTTGCGCCCTGCCTTCCAGTTCTGGAAGGCGATGTCGAAGTTCACGGTGCTCTCGGCGCACACGAAGGCGTCCTTCTCCGCTGTCCAGCCCATGGTGCCGTCCAGCTCGATCACCCGCATGCTGCCGGGAAGGGTGCCGGCGAAGGCCACCAGCCCCGATCCACCTTGGGCGGTGAAGTGCTGGAAGGCCACCGACTCGCCGGCCAGGTGGCGCTTGCCCATCTCCACGCCGGTCTTGAGCGCCTTGTTCAGCAGCCCGGCGGCGCCGGCCGCAGCGGGCTGGGCCGCGTCGGGATCGCCCTTGCTCAAGCGGGTCTGGACGTCGACGTTGGTCGTCTTCCAGAGGAACTTGCCGGCCTCGCAGAAGACCCGCTGGCCCTCCTCGAGCTGGAAGACGATCATCTGCATCGACTCGCCCTGGATCTTGTGGGCCAGCGTCATCGGGTGCCTCCTGGGTGGTCCGCGTCCGCGAGCCCCGATGATGGCATTCAGGGGAGCGGCGTGTAGTACTCGCCCACCTCGTCGATGGGCTCCTCGTCGCCCCGGATGGCGGAGAACAGCTCGTAGACCGGCTCGGGAAGCGACTTGGGCACCTCCCAGTCGAGGTCGTCGGCCACCCCGGCCACCTCGGCGAAGGGCCGCAGGAAGGTGAAGTAGACGTAGGCGCCGCAGCGGATCATCTGGTCACGGCTCATGGCCGCGATGTTGCGGTAGTGGCGGGCCTGCACCCGGCGGATGGTGGTGGTGAGCTCGTCGAGCTGGTCGAGCGGCACCGGCGTCAGCTGTCCGGTCGGGGCGCCGTCGGCCGTGAACAGGCCGAACCCCACCAGGCGGCTGAGGTAGTCCTCGGGATCGGTGTTGCAGGACCCGAAGTCGGTGGCGGTGATGTCGACGCCGTCGAGCACCAGACCGGCCGTGAGGTGGCGGTAGGGGATGTCGGCGGCCACGTCGGACCAGGGGAAGTGGCTGACCCCGAACTTGTTGAAGTCGCGGATGAGCAGCACCCGTCCGTCGTCGAGCGGGTAGGGGCCGACATCGGCGATGCCGGAGCGGGTGTCGAACCACATCAGGAACAGGTGGTTGACCAACGTGGCGTTGAACCGGCTCAACCGGACGCGCTCGTCGGCGTCGACCACCGGCACCACGCCGGCCAGGATCCGGTCGACCACATCGGGGCCGTAGGGCCGGCAGACGCCGTCGTCCCAGGCCTGGCGGGTGCCGTCGCCCCGGAAGGCGGTGGCCGCCCGCTCCCAGAAGTCGAGCACGGTGGCGGCGGCCAGCGGGTCGTCGAGCGACGGGTCGAGCGCGGTCATGATCTTGCGGCCCAACAGCCAGAAGTTGGCGATCGACCAGAGGTGGACCGAGTTGATCTCGACGCCAGGGCGGTGACCGGCCAGACCGATCTCCTCGGCCGGCAGGGCCGCGTCGATCTCGGCCATGAGCTGGGGATACCGGGTGAACGCCTCGCAGCAGGCCACGACGATGTAGGCCGTGACCGGGATCAGCTGGGACGAGTAGGACGTGCGCTGGGCGGTGAGGGCCTGGGCGATGGGCGCGTGGTAGGCGATCAGCTCGTTGGCCCGTCGCCGCGCCGCGTCGACCTCGTCGGGATCAGGCACGCACCACCCCGGGCTCGACCGAGCAGTCGACCTCGACGGTCGACCCGTCGACGGGCTCGCGGTCCAGCACGCACCCCATGACGCACGGGATCTGGAACTCTCGGCTCACGATCCCGATGTGGCTGCGCGGGGTGCCGCCCGTGCACACCACGCCAGTCAGCTCGTGGAAGATCGGGGCCAGGAAGGTGGCACCCGCGTCGCGGACCACGGCCACCACCCCTTCGGCGCCGACGTCCATGAGCTCGAGCACGTCCTCGGGACCTTCGAGCACGCGCCAGCTGCCCTGCACGGGCGCGTGATCGAACACCCGGCTCCCCTGACCCACGATCTGCATGGCGCGAGATGGTATAGCTGGAAGGCGATGCCCGACACGGTCACCGAGTTCCTCTCCCCCGCCTGGCTGCAGGCCATGGCCGACGCCGCCGACCGGGGTCCGAGCGCGCCAGACCTGGTGATCCAGCAGGTGGTCACCGGCGTCGAGGAGGTGACCTGGTTCGTGTCGGTGGGGACCGACGGGGTCGGCTTCGAGCCGGGTCGCCACGCCACGCCCGACATCACCTTCACCCAGGACCGGGCCACCGCCACCGCCATCGCGTCGGGCCGACAGAGCGCGCAGGGCGCCTTCATGAGCGGCCAGCTGCGGGTGGACGGCGACGTGCGACTGCTGCTCGACCACCAGGACGACCTGGTCCGCCTCGATGACAACTTCGCTTCCGTGCGGGCCACCACCGCCTATCCCGAGGAGGGCTGAGCCGTGCCCGAGCTGCCCGAGCTGCAGGCGCACGCCGAGCGGTTGAGCCGCGACTTCGGGGGCTGCGAGCTGGCCTCGTTCCGCCCCATCGCCTTCACGGCCCTCAAGACGTTCGCCCCGCCACCCGAGCAGGCCGTGGGCCACCCCCTCGACCACGTCGGGCGCCGGGGCAAGTACCTGCTCATGGACTTCGGGGCCACCACCTTCGTCGTCCACCTGATGCAGGGCGGACGGCTGCGGCCCGACGACAAGCAGTCGGCCAAGCCGCGGGGCGGGCTGGCCCGCTGGGTGTTCCATCCCGGTCCGGACTGGGCGGGGACGACGCCGCCGGCCCTGCTGCTGACCGAGGCCGGCACCGAGAAGCGCGCCGGCGTCTGGGTGCGCGAGGGCACCGCGGCCGAGCTCGAGGTCCAGGAGCCCATCGAGGGCCTCGGTCCCGACGCCGACACGCTCGACGCCGCGGCCCTGGTCGGCATCTGCCAGTCGCACTCCATGCGGCTGCACGGGATGCTGCGCGACCAACGGGCCCTGGCCGGCGTGGGCCGCCGGCTGGCCAACGAGATCTGCCATCGGGCCAAGCTGTCGCCGTTCGCCAACGCCTCCAAGCTGTCGGCCGCCGACGTCGAGGCCCTGGCCGCGGCCATCCACAGCTGCATCGACGAGTCGCTGGCCTACGAGCGCGGGCGCGACGACATGAGCGCGTCGAAGGACCGCCCCGGCGAGGTCCACCACCGGGCAGGGGAGACCTGCCCCGTGTGCGGCGACGTGGTGCGCGAGGTCGAGTACTCCCGCTACACGGTCAACTACTGCGCCACCTGCCAGACCGGTGGCAAGGTGCTGGCCGACAACACCACCAGCAAGTTCCTCAAGTAGCCCGCCGATCCACCACCGAAGCGGTGGTCGGAGGTGCCGGGAGAGGTCAGATCAGGCCGAGGTCGGCCACCATGTCGCGCTCCTCGACCAGCTCGGCCACCGAGGCGTCGATCTTGCCGCGCGAGTAGTCGTCCAGGTCGAGGCCGCCCACGATCGTGAAGGTGCCCCCGGACGTGGTGACCGGGAAGGACGACATGAGCCCTTCGGGCACGTCGTAGCTGCCGTCGCTGGGGATGGCCATCGAGGCCCAGTCGTCGTCGGCCGTGCCGCTCACCCAGGTGCGCACGTGGTCGATGGCGGCGTTGGCGGCCGACGCTGCGCTGGACAGGCCGCGCGCCTCGATGATGGCGGCCCCCCGCTGCTGGACGGTGGGCAGGAAGGTGCCGTCGATCCACTCCTGGTCGTCGATCAGCTCCGCCGCGTTCTTGCCGTCGACCAGCGCCCGGAACAGGTCGGGGTACTGCGTGGCCGAGTGGTTGCCCCAGATGGTCATGTGGGTGATGGCGTTGACGGTGGTGCCCGTCTTGGCCGCCAGCTGCGCGGTGGCCCGGTTGTGGTCGAGGCGGGTCATGGCCGTGAACCGCTCGGGGGCGATGTCCGGGGCGTTGTTCATGGCGATCAGGGCGTTGGTGTTGGCCGGGTTGCCGACCACCAGCACGTGCACGTCGTCGGCCGCGTTGTCGCTCAGCGCCTTGCCCTGCACGGTGAAGATGGCGCCGTTGGCCTCGAGCAGGTCCTGGCGCTCCATCCCCTTCGAGCGCGGCCTCGACCCCACCAGCAGCGCGTAGTTGACGTCGCCGAAGGCGACGTTGGGGTCGTCGGTCTGCTCGATGCCGGCCAGCAGCGGGAAGGCGCAGTCGTCGAGCTCCATGGCCACGCCGCGCAGCGAGTCGAGCGCCGGGGTGATCTCCAGCAGCTGGAGGATCACGGGCTGGTCGTCTCCCAGCATGGCTCCGCTGGCGATGCGGAAGAGCAGGCTGTAGCCGATCTGGCCGGCGGCCCCGGTGACGGCGACTCGAACGGGGGTCTTCACGGTGGCACGGCTCCTGGGAAGGGTCTCGGCGCCGCACACCGGCGCTCACGGACGAACCCGAATCTAGCCAGGGCCCCGCACCGGACAGCAATCGAGCCCACCGGCCGACGCACCCCTTGAAGTTGGTGCACGAACGTGCCGCCGGGGCACGCTTCTGCACCAATCTCGGGAGGGGGAATCGAGGGCGCCCGATGGCACTCGTCAGGCGGCCTGGGTGTTGCCCAGCCAGCTCTCGAACATGGTCGAGTAGCGGCCTCCGGCGGCCAGCAGCTCGTCGTGCGAGCCGCGCTCCACCAGCTCGCCGTCGGCGAACACCAGCACCAGGTCGGCGGCCTCGGCGGTGGACAGCCGGTGGGCCACGCTGATGGTGGTGCGCCCAGCGGTGAGCACCACCAGCGCATCGGCCAGGGCACGCTCGGTCTCGGGATCGACCGCGCTGGTGGCCTCGTCGAGGATGAGCAGGCCCGGGTCGGCCAGCTGGGCCCGGGCCAGGGCCACGAGCTGGCGCTCCCCGACCGACAGGTTCTCGCCCCGCTCGCCCACCTCGGTCTCGAGACCGGCGGGCATCCGGGCCAGCCACCAGTCCAGGCCGAGGCGCACGAAGGCGGCGCCGACCTCGGCGTCGGTGGCGTCGGGGCGTCCCATGCGCACGTTCTCGGCGATCGAGGCATCGAACAGGAAGCCGTCCTGGGGCACCATGCGGATGGCGGCGAAGCGCGAGCCGGGCGACACCTGGCGCAGGTCGAGGCCGTCGATCAGGATCCGCCCCCGGGTGGGGTCAGCCAGGCGGCACAGCAGCTTGGCGAAGGTGGTCTTGCCCGACCCCGTCTCGCCCACCACGGCCACGTTGGTGCCAGCCGGGATGGTCACGTCCACCCCGCGCAGCACGACGCCGCCGTCGCGGTAGGCGAAGTCGAGCCCCTCGACGGCCAGGTCCGTCGAGCCGGCGGGCAGCTCGAGGCCCGGGTCGGGCTCGACGACGTCGATGGGCACGTCCAGCAGGTCGAGCACCTTGCGCCACCCGGCCATGGCCGTCTGGGTCTGGTCGAGGATCTCGCCCAGCTCGGCCACCGGGATGAGCAGCAGGTTGACCAGGAAGGCGAAGGCGATCAGGGTGCCCGCCTGCATGCCCCACCCCGGTCCCCACCACACGCCGATGGCGATCACCGCGGCCAGGGCCAGGCCGCCGAACACGTCGCCCAGCGGGAACATGAAGGCGAAGTACTTGGCCGTGCGCAGCTCGGCGCGGTACTGGCGGTCGATGGCCGCCCCCAGCCGCGCCCGCACGCGCTCGGCGATCCCGTAGGCCCGCACCACGGCCGCCCCCATCACCGTCTCGGACACCACCGACAGCGTCTGGCCCACCCGCACCCGCACGACGTCGTAGGCCTGGAGCTGGCGCCGCTGCAGCGACCGCATCAACGGCAGCAGCGGTCCCATGACCACGATCGTGACCAGCGTGAGCTGCCACGAGTACACGGCCATCACCCCGAGCGTGCCCAGGATGATCACCGAGTTGACCACCCAGGCGATGCCTCCCCACTGGGCGAACTGGGCGATCGTCTCGACGTCGCTGGTCACCCGGGCCGTCAGCTCGCCCCGGCGCGACTCGTTGTGGTCGGCGATGCTCAGGGCGTGGATGTGGGCGAAGCCGGCCACCCGCAGGTTGCGCAACATGAGCTCGGCCGACTGCACCAGGCGGATGTAGGTGGCGCGGGCCGTGACGATGACCACGACGGTCACGACCAGCGCCACCAGGCTGGCCGTGATCACGAACCGGGGTTGGAACCCGTGGGGTCCGCTGAAGCCCTTGTCGAGGATCTGCTGGATCAGCACGGGCGTGGTCAGACGACCGATGGCCACCACCACGGCCATGGCCAGGGTGAAGGCCAGCCCCCGGCGCAGCTCGGGGTTGGCGTGGATGCCGCGGCGCAGGACCTCGGTGGCCTTGACCGGTTCGGTCTCGATCTCCTCGGCCAGGTGGTCGGTCAGCGAGTCGGTGGGGTCGTCGAACAGGCCCGGGTGCGGACGTCCGATCTGCGCCTCGAGGCCCAGCTCGCGCTCGGACTGGAGCAGTTCGGCCTCGAACTTGCTGCTCGGCGTCACCGCCGACGAGTCGCTCATCGTGGCCGTCCGACGGTGGTGGGGGATCGCCCCGGTCCCGCCTCGTAGGCCTGCACGATGCGGGCGTAGGCGGGGATGGTGGCCAACAGGTGGGCGTGGGTGCCCTCGCCCACGATGCGCCCGCCGTCGAGGAAGGCCACCCGATCGGCCAGCTCGATGGTGGAGACCCGCTGGGCCACCACCAGCGTGGTGGTCGACAGCTCGTGGCGCAGCCCTTCGAGTATCTCGGACTCGACCACCGGGTCGACCGCCGAGGTGGCGTCGTCGAGGATCAGCACGCGGGGCTCGCGCAGCAGGGCCCGGGCCAGGGCGATGCGCTGGCGCTGACCGCCCGACAGGGTGACCCCCCGCTCGCCGACGACGGTGGCCACGCCCAGGGCCAGCTCGCCCACGAAGCGATCGGCCCGGGCGATGGCCAACGCCCGGCGGACCTGGTCGTTGGTGACGGGCGCGCCCAGGGTGACGTTCTCCCACAGCGTGTCGGCGAACAGGAAGGTCTCCTGGAACACCAGGGCCACCGCGGCCGAGAGCGCCTCGGGCGCCACCGTGCGCACGTCGACCCCGCCCAGCCGCACCTCACCCTGGTCGGGATCGGCCAGCCGGGCGATCAGCTCGCACAGCGTCGTCTTGCCCGCGCCGGTGGCGCCCACGAGGGCCACCACCTCGCCCGCCCGCACGTGCAACGACACGTCGCTCAGCACCTCGTCATCGGTCCCGTAGCCGAACGACACGTGATCCAGGTCGATCCCGAGGGGCCGGTCGGGCAGGTCCACGGCGTCGTCGGGCGCCGGCCTGACCGCCCCCGGTTGGGCCACCACCCGGTCGAGCCGGGTGGTGGCCACCACGGCGCGGGGCAGCTCCTCGAGGAAGAAGCCGACCACCTCGATGGGGAAGGCCAGGATGGAGAACAGGGCGATGGCCTGGACCAGCTCGCCCGTGTTGATGCGTCCGACCGAGATCTCCCACGACCCGAAGGCCAGCAGGGCGATGGCGCCCAGGGTGGGCAGCCCCTGCAGGACGGGGTCGAACGAGCCGCGCAGGCGCCCGACCTGGACGCGGGCCAGGCGCAGCTCGTCCGCCGCTCCGAAGAGCCGGTCGACCTCGAGATCGCGTCGACCCAGGGTCTTGACCACCAGCGCGCCGTCGATGCTCTCGTGCGCGATCCGAGACACGCGGCCCACCCGCTCCTGCACCTGCTCGGCGGGTTGCTCGATGCGCCGGGTGTAGGCGCGGTTCAACAAGCCGAGCACGGGGAAGAACACCAACGAGAGCAGCGCCATCCAGATGTCGACGATGGCCAGGCTGACCAGCGCGAAGACGATGAGGGCCAGCACGCCACAGGTGAAGGGGAACGGGCTCAGCACCTCGGTGGCGGCCAGCACGTCGTTGTCGGTGTGAGCCAGCAGCTGCCCGGTGGGTTGGCTCTGGTGATAGGTCAGCGGCGCGTCCAGGTAGACGTCGGTGATGGTCCGGCGCCACCGGGCCTGCACCCGGAAGCGCGTGGTCCCGGCGTAGTAGCGGCGCAGGACGATGGAGACGGCCCGGATGACGCCGATGGCGGCCAGGACCACGGCCGCACCGACGACGGTGCCACCGTCCACGCCGTGGGTGAAGGCCGGCAGGATGACGTCCTGGGTGACCCGGCCGAGCACGATGGTGGCCGCCACCGCGGTGGCGCCGTACAGCGACGCGCCGATGACAGACACCGTGAAGGTGCGGGGCTCCTGGCGGGCGTAGCGGAACACGACCCGCAGGCCGCGCCGGAACACGCCGGTGTTGCTGTTTCGGTGATCCCCCATCCGTGGCATGGCTGTTCCATGGTCGCCCAACCAGGCCGGGGCCGACGAATCGGTTCCGACCGGTCAGATTTCGCGGCGTCCGAGCGTCGGTCCTAGGGTCGCGCCATGCGCAATCCCAAGGACTTCTTCCGACCCCTGGCGGTCGGCGCACCGCGGCCGGTCCGCGAGATCCCGGTGCGCCCGTCGCGCATGATCCACTTCTTCCCGGCCTCCAACGCCAAGATGGTGGCCAAGGTGCCGGACATGGCCACCAAGGTGGACGTGCTGCTGGCCAACCTGGAGGACGGCGTGCCGGCGGCCGACAAGGACGCGGCCCGGGCCGGGCTGGTCGAGGTGGCCCGCACCGCCGACTTCGGCGCCACCCAGTTCTGGACCCGGGTCAACTCCCTCGACTCGCCCTGGGGCCTCGACGACCTGACGGCGGCGGTGCTCGACGCCGGCCGAGCCCTCGACGTCATCATGATCCCCAAGGTCGAAGGCCCCGAGGACATCCACTACGTCGACCGGCTGCTGGCCCAGCTCGAGGCCAAGGCGGGGCTGGAGGAGCCCATCCTGGTCCACGCCCTGCTGGAGACGGCTCGGGGGGTGGCCAACGTCGAGGAGATCTGCGCGGCCAGCCCGCGCATGCAGGGGCTGTCGCTCGGTCCGGCCGACCTGGCGGCCAACCGCCGCATGAAGACCACCCGGGTGGGCGGCGGCCACCCCGGCTACCTGGTGCGCCAGGACCCCGACCCCGACGACCCCGAGGCGTCCCGCGCCACCTACCAGCAGGACCTGTGGCACTACACGCTGGCCCGCATGGTCGACGCCTGCGTGGCCAACGGGATCCTGCCCTACTACGGCCCCTTCGGAGACATCGCCGATGCGCAGGCGTGCGAGGACCAGTTCCGCAACGCCTACCTGCTGGGGTGCGTGGGGGCCTGGAGCCTGCACCCCAGCCAGATCGACATCGCCCGGCGGGTGTTCAGCCCCGACCCGACCGACGTGGCCCACGCCCAGCGGGTGATCGAGGCCATGGGGGACGGCACCGGCGCCATCATGCTCGACGGCAAGATGGAGGACGACGCCAGCGTGAAGCAGTGCCAGGTGATCGTGGCCCTGGCCCAGCAGCTGGCGGCCCGCGACCCCGAGCTGGCCGCCAGCTACGGCCTGTGACCGGCCTCCGATCCGGCGAACCCAGGAGGAGCCTGCGATGACCGCACCCGCGCCCGACCGCCCGAGCGATCAGCTGCGTCCCCGTCGCTCGGTGCTGTACATGCCGGGCGCCAACGAACGCGCTCTGGACAAGGCCCGCACGCTGCCCGCCGACGCCCTCATCCTCGACCTGGAGGACGCGGTGGCACCCGACGCCAAGGTCGAGGCCCGCCAGCGCGTGTGCGCCGCGGCCAGCTCGGACGGCTACGGCAACCGCGAGCTGATCATCCGGGTGAACGGGCTCGAGACCGAGTGGCACGCGGCCGACCTGGCCGCGGCCGCGGCCGCCGAACCCGATGCCGTGCTGGTGCCGAAGATCAACTCGGCGGCCGACGTGCACGCGGTCGAGGCCGCGCTCGAAGCCGCCGGCGCCAGCGATCGCACCGCCATCTGGGCCATGTTGGAGACACCGGTGGCCGTCCTCCACGCTGAGGAGATCACCACCTCCTCGGAGCGGCTCACCGCCTTCGTGATGGGTACCAACGACCTGGCCAAGGAGCTGCACGCCGAACAGGTCGCGGGGCGCCAGCCGTTGCTGGTCGGCCTGTCGATGTGCCTGCTGGCCGCCCGCCACGCCGGCAAGGTCATCCTCGACGGCGTCTACAACGACATCACCGACGAGGTCGGCTTCGAGGCCGAGTGCGTGCAGGGTAGCCAGCTCGGCTTCGACGGCAAGACCCTCATCCACCCCGGCCAGCTCGAGGCCTGCAACCGGGTGTTCGCCCCCAGCCCCGACGAACTGACCCAGGCTCGTCGCATCATCGAGGCCTTCGAGCAGGCCGAGGCCGAAGGGCGCGGCGTGGTCACCGTCGACGGGCGCATGATCGAGAACCTGCACGTGGCCAACGCCCGCCGGGCCATCGCGGTGGCAGACGCCATCGCCGATCGGGCCTCGTAGGCCGACCCGCCTCGACCCGGCCGTCGGCTGGGAGCAGGGTCCGCTCGGTGGACCCGCGCCATTGGCCAGACTGGAGCCATGGTCGACGCGGGACGGATCCGTCTGAAGGTGTGCTGCATCGCGTCGGTGGACGAGGCCATGACCGCCGTGCGCTTCGGGGCCGACGCCATCGGCCTGGTGGGCGACATGCCCAGCGGACCAGGGCCCATCCCCGATGAGCTGATCGCCGAGATCGCGCTGGCCGTGCCCCCGTCGGTGGCCACCTTCCTGCTCACCCGGGAGACGTCGGTGGAAGCGATCGTGGCGCATGCCCGGCGCACCAACACCAGCACCCTGCAGTTGGTCGACTGGGTGGAACCGGCTGATCACCGCCTCATCCGAAGCGAACTGCTGGGCATCAAGCTGGTGCAGGTGCTGCACGTCACCGATGCCGGCGTGCTGGACGAGGCCCGAGCCGTGGCCGAGACCGTCGACGCTCTGCTGCTGGACTCGGGACGACCCGACGCCGACGCGCCCGAGCTGGGCGGAACCGGGCGCACCCACGACTGGCGGCTGAGCCGGCAGGTGGTGGAGGCATCACCCGTGCCCGTGTTCCTGGCCGGAGGCCTGGACGCCGACAACGTGGCCGAGGCCATCGCCCGGGTTCGACCCTTCGGGATCGACGTGTGCAGTGGGGTGCGCACCGTCGACCACCTCGATGCCGGCAAGCTGCGGGCATTCGTGTCGGCCATGAACGCCGCCCCCCGCCTCTAGGACCGCCGGAACCCGAACCTGTCATCTCAGCGGGCCCGCAGGGGCCACTGAGATGACAAGAAGGACCACGGCGTCGGGCGCCGGGCGCGTAGGAGCCGTCAGTGGCCGACGGTGGTGGAGGTCGTGGTGGTGGTCGACGACGCCACCAGGCTGGACGACACCACCAGGGCCGGCGGCGGTCCCGGCTCGGCGGCTCGCACCTTGAGCAGCCACTCCAGCATCGTCTGGTAGACGCCCAGGATCTTGGGGCCGTAGTTGGGGTCGCTGGCCCACGTCTTGGTCAGCTGGGTCCAGGTCTGGCAGCACCCCGCCGGCCCCACCAGCCGCGGGTCGACCACCGGGTTGACGTACTTGGGCGTCTTCTCGGCGTAGGACTTGAGCAGCTGGATCTGACCCCGGACGCCCAGTTGGGCCGTCTTGAAGGCGAACCCCGATGCGCAGCTGTCGCAGTGGCCGATGCCGGCGAAGTTGTTGAGGCTGATGGTGTCGGGGTTGGTGAACCCCCCGGTCTCGACCATGGCCTGGGCGAAGGCCATGTCACCGCGCACCCCTTCGGCCTGTCCCTCGGATATGTAGAAGCCGGCCAGCTGGTCGACGGGCACGGTGGCGTCGGCCTGACGGCCCTGGGCGATGAACCACTGGGACAGCTCGGTGCCGGTGAACGCGCTGTCACCCTCGATGGACAGGGACCAGGCCCCCTTGCGCCCGCTGCCCGACAGGTCGCGGTGGGCCGCGGTCAGGATGGCATCGGCCGCGGCCACGCCCAGGCGCCCACGGTTCACCTGGGTCGTGGCCAGGTCGATCTGGTGGTTGGCCGAGGTGAGCGCCGACTGGGCCCGAGCCAGCCCCTTGAGGGCGGCGTCGACGGCCAGGCTGTGGAACTCGATGGTGGAGTTGACCATCTCCCGCTCGATCGTCCCCGAGTCGGGACCACCCTTCATCAAGGCCGACAGCACGCCGCCGCCCGCCCCCATGAAGGCGAGGGTGGCCACCGACGAGAGCTGCGACCGAGCCGACGTCAGGTGCGCCTGGGCCGCGGCAACCTGCGCACGGGCCCGGGCGGCGGCAGCGTTGGCCTGGTCCAGGCCGGCCTGCTCGGTGGCCAGGGTCTGGTTGGCCATGTTCAGGCCCTTCTGGCCGTCCAACACCCCGATCTGGCCCAGCAGGGTCTGGATCTGGGGCGACGGATCCGGCAGCGGCGGGCCGGTGTCGGGCGAGCTGCCCGTGACCAGCGTGGGGATGGTCACCGTCGGCGTGCCTTGGGGCGTGGTGGACTGGGTGCCGGGCGCCGTGGTGGTGGTGGAGCCCCCGTCGGTGGTGGTGGTGGTCGTTCCGGGATCACCGGTGGTGGTCGGCGTGCCCACGGTGGTGGAGGTGGTGGGAGGGTCGGTGGCCGGCGTGTCGGCCCGCGCCGCGCCGACCCAGGCGAGCTGGGCGGCGGCCACCACCAGGGCCAGCACCGCGACGGCCGAACCGGCCCGGCGCCTCGGTTGATCCATGGTCCTCTTCATCGGTCGGGATCGTCGAGGTTCGAGCGAACGAGGATACGCCAGCCGCGCCGTCCGGCCGCGCCGGCTACGCAGGTAGCTGCATGCTCTTGATCTCGGTGAACTCCTCCAGGCCGAACTTGCCCAGCTCACGGCCGTTGCCCGACTGCTTGTAGCCGCCGAAGGGAGCCTGGATGTTGAACCCACCACCATTGACCTCGACCTGGCCGGTGCGCAGGCGCCTGGCGAAGGTCTTGGCCCGCTCCAGGTCGGCGGACTGCACGCCGCCGGACAGGCCGTAGATGGTCGAGTTGGCGATCTCGACGGCCTCGTCCTCGGTGTCGTAGGGCATGATCACCAGCACCGGACCGAAGATCTCCTCCTGGGCGATGGTCATGTCCGAGGTGACGTTCGAGAAGATCGTCGGCTTCACGAAGTAGCCCTTGTCCAGGCCCTCGGGAGCGTCGACGCCGCCGGTGACCAGGGTGGCGCCCTCGTCGATGCCCTTCTGGATGTAGCCGCGCACCCGGTCGCGCTGGGTGGCCGACACGAGCGGGCCGAGCATGGCGTCGCTCGAGCCGGGCCCGACGGTGATGCCTTCGGCCGTGGCCTTGGCGATGGCCACCACCTCGTCCTGCTTGGCGCGGGGCACCAGCATGCGGGTGAGGGCCGAGCACGTCTGGCCCGAGTTGAGGTAGCAGCCGAAGGTCACGCCCCCCGGCACCACGGCGTTGAGGTCGGCGTCGTCGAGGATGACGTTGGCCGACTTGCCCCCCAGCTCGAGGTGGACGCGCTTGACGGTGGCCGCGCCCAGCTCGGTGACGCGCTTGCCCGCCCGGGTGGAGCCCGTGAACGACACCATGTCGACGTCGGGGTGGCTGGCGATGGCCTCGCCCACCACCGGACCGGTGCCGGTGACCAGGTTGAACACGCCGGCGGGCAGGCCCGCCGAGTCGATCACCTCGGCCAGGATGAAGGCGTCGAGCGGAGTGACCTCGGACGGCTTGAGCACGACCGTGTTGCCCGCGGCCAGCGCCGGAGCCGTCTTGTTGACGATCTGGTGCAGGGGATAGTTCCACGGGGTGATGGCGCCGACCACCCCGATGGGCTCGCGCACCACCAGCGAGTTGCCCACCGTCTCCTCGAACGGGAACTCGTCGAGGATCTGCACGTAGCCGGCGAAGTTCCCGACGGGCAGCCCGGCCTGGATCATGTTGGCGAACATGATGGGCATCCCCATCTCGTCGGAGATGGTCTGGGCGATCTCCTCGGAGCGGGCGGCCAGGCCCTCGGCGATGGCCTGGATGTACTTGCCCCGCTCCTCCTTGGTGGTCTGGCCCCAGGTCTTGAACGCCTCCTTGGCCGCGGCCACCGCCTTGTCGACGTCGGCGGCGGTGCCGGCGGGGATGGAGGCGATGACCTCTTCGGTGGAGGGGTTCTCCACGTCGATGGTCTCGGACCCTGTCGAGGGCACCCAGGCACCGTCGATGTAGAGCTTGCTGTAGTCGGTCACGGCTTCCCCCTGGAGGCTCGGGCTCATCGATTCGGACCGTCGTGCGGTCAGCAGGTCCACGCTACCGGGGCAGCCGCGGGTCCGCCCATCCGAGGGATGGCAGGTGACGTGGTCGTACCGGTCCACCCGCAGGGTGCCACCGGTATGCGCGGGCGACTCCTCTGGAACTGGACGCCAGAATGCGCGAAAACCGCACGCAAAGATGCCCAATTTCCGGAGGGGGGTCAGAGGGCGGCTTCCTGGTGGGCCACCGTTCCCCGGATCAGCTCGATCAGGTCCGGGGCGGCCTTGGACGGGGCGCCCGCGTCGTAGGGCGGCTGGGGGTCGTACTCGATGGCCAGCTGCAGGGCCCGGGCCGTGTCGTCGCCCCACATGATCCCGGCCAGGGTGAGGGCCAGGTCGATGCCGGCCGACACGCCGGCCCCGGTCACGATCTTGCCCTGGCGCACCACCCGCTGCTCGGTGGGCTCGGCCCCGTAGGCGGCCAGCTCGTCGTAGGCGCACCAGTGGGTGGTGGCGGCCAGGCCGTCGAGCAACCCGGCGGCCCCCAGCAGCAGGGCCCCGGTGCACACCGAGGTGGTCCAGGTGGTGTGCGGGTGAGCCGCCTCGATCCAGTCGACGACGGGCGTGTGCTCGCGGGCCAGCTTTCGGGTGATGACGCCCCCGGGCACCAGCAGCACATCGGGCCGGGGCACGTCGGCGAAGTCGTGCTCGATCTCGAGGTGGAGCAGGTCGTTGTCGTCGTCGAGTCGGCCCCGCTCGGCCGCGCACAGGACCACCTCGACCCCGGGCATGTTCGAGAACACCTGGTACGGGCCGATGGCGTCGAGGGCGGTGAAGCCCTGGTAGAGGCCGATGGCGATCTGCATGGAAGCTCCTCCGAGGGTGCGATGTCGTCACCGCCATCGTCCGTGCCCCCGTCGATGGCGGCAAGGACATGTCCCCCACGATTCCTGCCAGGCGCCGAACAGCTCCCGCAGGGCGCCTGGCTAGGAGGTCGTCGGGCGCAGCGGCGTGGCGGGGTCTCGAGCCGACGACGACGTGTCCGACGCAGCCGGCTCGGCGAGCGCGGCCTCGGCCGTGCGGTAGGTGGCCAGCACGATGACGGCCAGCACGAAGGCGCCGAGCGTGGTGCGCCCGGCGTTGCGCTCGGGGCCCAGGGTGTTGGCCGACAGCACGACGAACATCAACAGGCTGAGCAGGATCGACCAGCCGAACGGGTGACGCAGCCGGCCCACGGCCAGGGCCAGCACGCACACGACCACGGCGGCCACGGCCGACACCATCCCGATGGGCTCGTAGCCGCGTCCCCAGAACTTGATGGCGTCGCTCCATCCGCTCAACGGGGACACGAACTCCTGCACCTGGTTGCTGACGTGGGGGAAGAGGTGGCGCAGCCACAGCCACCAGGCGCCGACCACCGCGGTCGGGATGGCGGTGGCGATCAACGCGTCGCGGTCGCGCCGCCACAGCAGGAACCCGAACAGGAAGAGCAGGCCGGTCTCCTTGGTCAGGCCGGCCGCCACCCCGAACAGCACCGCCCACCACAGCCGTCGCCGCAACAGGAAGTAGAGGGCCCACAGCACGAAGGCGAAGGCCAGCGGGTCGGGCGTCGAGATGCGCAACGACTCGAACGTGCCCGGCACCAGCGCGAAGGCCAGCGCCGGCCACGCCGGTCCGCCCAGTCGCATCGAGAGCGCGCCGCTGGCCACGCAGCCCGCCAGCACGCCGGCCACCCCCACGGCGAACATGGACCAGATCAGGCCCAGGCCCCCGCCGGTCGGGTGCAGCACCCAGACCAGCCAGGGGAAGCCGATGCGCTGGAGCCGGTAGCGGGGACGATCGAGCTCGGCCGCGGCCTTGGTGGGGTGCATCGGCTGGCGGGCGATCACGTAGAAGTCGGCGCCGTCGTGGCCGCCGCCGGCCAGCTCGGGGTACGAGGGCATGTCGTGGTGCATCACCGGACCCTCGGGGTCGTGAGGCCCGGTGTCGACCAGCCCGCCCAGCGTGTGGTAGGTCGAGCTGGTGTTGATCAGGGTGACGGCCACGACCATGGCCGTGCCGGCGACCGCCCAGAACAGGATGGCCCGCCACCGGATCTGCCCCATGGGCCCGAGGGTACCGGTCGGCCACGCGCCGATCACCGATGGCTGATCGGCCGACCGGCCTCGGTGGACGCCGCCTGCAGCGGGGCTAGCGTGCCCGCAGCCGAGCACCGGACGAGCCGTGACCGCGAGCCACGAGGGGGATCAGGACATGGACATGCCGTACCGACACCTGGGCAGCAGCGGCCTGCAGGTCAGCACCCTGTCGTTCGGGTCGTGGGTCACCTTCGGGGGCCAGGTCGGCACCGACCTGGCCGTGGAGTGCCTGACCGCGGCCCGCGACGCCGGCGTGAACTTCTTCGACAACGCCGAGTCCTACGCCGGGGGCGAGTCCGAGCGGGTGATGGGCCACGCCCTGGCCGAGCTGGCCTGGCCGCGATGGTCCTACGTGGTTTCCACCAAGTTGTTCTTCGGGATCCACGACGACGTCCCCAACATGTCGCACACCCTCAACCGCAAGTACCTGCTCCAGGCCATCGAGGGTTCGCTGGAGCGGCTGGGGCTCGACTTCGTCGACCTGCTGTTCTGCCACCGTCCCGATCCCGACACCCCCATCGAGGAGACGGTGCGGGCCATGTCCGACATCGTGTCATCGGGCCAGGCCCTGTACTGGGGCACCTCGGAGTGGCGCGGGTCCGAGATCCGGGCCGCCTGGGACATCGCCGACCGCCACGGCTGGCACAAGCCGGTCATGGAGCAGCCCCAGTACAACCTGCTCGAGCAGGAGCGCGTGACCAACGAGTACGCCCGCCTCTACGACGACATCGGCCTGGGCCTCACCACCTGGAGCCCGTTGGCATCGGGTCTGCTCACCGGCAAGTACCTCGACGGCGTCCCGGCCGACAGCCGGGGCGCGCTCCCCGGCTACGAGTGGTTGCAGGCGATGCTGACCGACGAGCGACGCAACGCCAAGGTGCGCCAGCTCGCCGCGGTGGCCGAGCGGCTGGGGTGCACGCTGTCGCAGATGGCCATCGCCTGGTGCACGATGAACCCCCACGTGTCCACGGTCATCACGGGGGCCAGCCGGGTCTCACAGGTGGTCGAGAACATGGCCGCCCTCGAGGTGGTCGACGCCCTGACCCCCGAGGTGCTCGAGGAGCTCGTCACCATCGTCTACTTCACATAGCCCAACCGCGCGCCCCACCATCAACCGGCGGCAACCACACGCCTCCTGAGCAAGTGGTTGCCGCCGCTCAGCGGGTGCGGGTGATGGGCGGGTGGGTCAGAGGCGGTCGACGACGGCCTGGGCGAACTCCGAGCACTTGACCTCGGTGGCGCCCTCCATCAGGCGGGCGAAGTCGTAGGTCACCACCTTGTCGGCGATGGTGGCCTCCATGGCCGTGACGATGTCGTCGGCCGAGTCGGTCCAGCCCAGGTGCTCGAACATCATCACCCCCGACAGCAGCACCGACCCGGGGTTGACCTTGTCCTGGCCCGCGTACTTGGGAGCCGTGCCGTGGGTGGCCTCGAAGATGCCGTGGCCGGTGACGTAGTTGATGTTGCCGCCCGGGGCGATGCCGATGCCGCCCACCTGGGCCGCCAGGGCATCGGACAGGTAGTCGCCGTTGAGGTTCATGGTGGCGATCACGTCGAACTCGGCCGGGCGGGTGAGCACCTGCTGCAGCGTGATGTCGGCGATGGCGTCCTTGACGAGGATCTTGTCGCCCGGCTCGCCCCCGCAGTCGTCCCAGCCCACGGCCACGTCCGCGAACTCGTCGCGGACCAGCTCGTAGCCCCAGTTGCGGAAGGCGCCCTCGGTGAACTTCATGATGTTGCCCTTGTGCACCAGCGTGACCGACTGGCGACCGTGGGCCTGGGCGTAGTTGATGGCGGCGCGGATGAGGCGCTTGGAGCCGGTGGCGCTCACCGGCTTGATGCCGATGCCCGAGTCGGGGCGGATCTCCCAGCCGAAGTTGTCGTGCAGCAGCTGGATCATCTTGGCCGCCTCGGGCGTGCCCGACTCGACCTCCAGGCCGGCGTAGATGTCCTCGGTGTTCTCCCGGAAGATGACCATGTCGACCAGGTCGGGGCGCTTCACGGGCGAGGGCACCCCCTGGAACCAACGCACCGGCCGCAGGCAGACGTAGAGGTCAAGGATCTGGCGCAGCGCCACGTTGAGCGAGCGGAACCCGCCGCCGATCGGGGTGGTCAGGGGGCCCTTGATGCCGATCAGGTACTCCTTGAAGACGTCGACGGTCTCCTGGGGCAGCCAGTCGCCCGTCTCGTTGAACGCCTTCTCGCCGGCCAGCACCTCTTTCCACTCGATGGTGCGCCCGAACTTGGCCGCGGCCGCGTCGAGGACCAGCTTGGCCGCCGGCCAGATGTCCACCCCGGTGCCGTCGCCCTCGATGAACGGGATGATGGGCGTGTCGGTCACATTGAGGGAGCCGTCAGCGTTCTGGGTGATCTTGTCTGCCATGCCCCGATGGTACCGATGAGACAAGTTCAAGACAAGTGGGACAAGTGGGACAAGTGGCACAAGTGGCACAAGTGGGCAGGTGCGGTGGAGGCGATGACGACCGCCGCCCACGCGCTTGGGCCAGCATGGGGAGGTGTTGCGACCTCGACCCCGCCCGGACCGACCCATGCCACGTGGCCGACCCCGCCGACGCCCGCCCGGCGCCATCCTGGCCGCACTGGCGGTGATGTCGGTGCTCACGGCCGGGGCGTGCAGCTCGTCGCACGGATCGGCCTCGGCCCCCGACACGACTGCCTCGGGCGCGACCACGGTCACCTCCGCCCAGCCCACGCCACCGTCGGTGCCCATCTCCATCCCGGCCAGCACCGACAGCACGTCGCCCGACGGATCAGGCTGCACCCCACCGGCAGGCGGCAGCCTGCCCGACGGCATCTGGTTCGGCGTGCTCAAGTCGGTCGACACCGCCCACGACGCCATCGGCCTCGACCTGGCCTGCTGGTTCTCGGGCGCCGCCGCCCAGGCTGCAGCCGGATCCTCCACGCCGGTCGACAACGACTACTTCGTGCGCAACGAGAACCCGAAGATCTACACGCTGCCCACCGCCACCAAGGTGGCCGTGCTGCCCTTGGCCGAGAACGCCAGCGGCGGCTTCAGCGGCACCGACGCCGCCCCCACCACGGGCGTGGCCAGCGCGCAGGCCATCCTGGGAAGCGACACCCCGAAGTACGTGTGGGTGGAGATCACCGATGGCCTGGTCACGGTGATCCAGGCCCAGTTCACGCCCTGAACTGGCTGGAGGCCGGTCACGAGAGGCCGAGGTTGGCGCAGATCTCGCGGGTCGCGGTGGAGCGGTTCAACGTGTAGAAGTGCAGCCCCGGCACCCCGGCTTCCAGGAGCCGGCGGCACAGGTCGGTGGCCAGCTCGACCCCGAGCGCCCGCACTGCCGCCGGGTCGTCGGCCACCGCCTCGAAGCGGGCGGCCAGCCGAGGCGGGAACTCGGCACCGGCCAGCTCTGCGAAGCGCTGCACCTGACGGGCGTTGGTGACCGGCATGATGCCGGGCAGCACCGGCCTGGTCACCCCCCGCTCGGCCAGCTCGTCGATCATCGTCAGGTAGGGCTCGGGCTCGAAGAAGAACTGGGTGATGGCGAAGTCGGCCAGCTCCAGCTTGGCCGCGAGGAAGTCGCGGATCGCGCCCCCGGTCGCCGCCCGAGCGCGGGTGCAGCTCCGGGTGGGCGGCCACGCCGATGCAGAAGTCGCCGGTGGCCCGCACGATGTCGATGAGCTCGACCGCGTAGCGCAGGCCCGAGTCCTCCAGCGGCTCGCCCAGGGGTGGGTCGCCAGCCAGGGCCAGGATGTTCTCGATCCCGGCCTCCTGGTACTGGCGCAGCAGCGACACCAGGTCCTCGGGCCGGTGGGCGATGCAGGTGAGGTGGGCCATGGCCGTGATGCCGGCATCGCGCTGGATGTGCACCACGATGTCGCGGGTGCGCTCACGGGTGGAACCCCCGGCGCCGTAGGTGACGGACACGAACGAGGGGTCGAGCGGGGCCAGCTCGCCGATCGTCTTCTCCAGGCTGCGGGCGGCGTCGTCGGTCTTGGGCGGGAAGAACTCGAACGACGACGTCGGGCCTGCGGCGAGCAGGTCGCTGATCCTGGCCATCGGTCCAGGCTAGTGAGCCCGCACCCGCGTCACCGCCCGTCTGACCTTCACAAACGCGGCGGAGCCGGGCGAAGCCGCTCGCGAGATGCCACCCGGATGGCGAAGCGCCCGCAGGGAGGCTTGCCGACCGGAGGGCCAGGTCAGCGGAGCCGGGCGAAGCCGCTCGCGAGATGCCACCCGGATGGCGAAGCGCCCGCAGGGAGGCTTGCCGACCGGAGGGCCAGGTCAGCGGAGCGGGGCGAAGCCGCACGCGAGATGCCACCCGGATGGCGAAGCGCCCGCAGGGAGGCTTGCCGACCGGAGGGCCAGGTCAGCGGAGCCGGGCGAAGCCGCACGCGAGATGCCACCCGGATGGCGAAGCGCCCGCAGGGAGGCTTGCCGACCGGAGGGCCAGGTCAGCGGAGCCGGGCGAAGCCGCACGCGAGATGCCACCCGGATGGCGAAGCGCCCGCAGGGAGGCTTGCCGACCGGAGGGCCAGGTCAGTTGATGAGGGGGTCGCGGGGCAGGCCGAGGATGCGCTCGCCGATCTGGTTCCGCTTGATCTCCGACGTGCCCCCGGCGATGGACAGGGCCCGGTGCATGAGCACCATGGTGGACGCCACGGCGCCGTCTCCGTCCATGAAGGCCCCCTCGGGACCAGCCAGCTCGGCCAGGATGGCAGCCGCGTCGTGGCCCAGCTCGGACAGCACCAGCTTGGTGATGGCCCCCTCGGGACCGGGCTCGCCACCGGCCACGGCCCGATGGGCGCTGCGCTGGTTGAGCACGCCCATGGCCTGCTGGGTGGCGATGTAGCGCCCGATGCGGCCCGCACCCCCGGCCAGCCGATCGGGGTGGGCGTCGAAGCTGGCCAGCAGGGCCTCGCCCGGCATGGCCATCCCGCCGTCGCCGCCGCCGATGCTCACGCTCTCGTTGCCCAGCGTGGCCCGGGCCACCGTCCAGCCGCCGTCCACGGGCCCGACCACGTCGTCATCGGGCACGAACACGTCGTTGAAGAACACCTCGTTGAACTCGGACTGGCCGCTGGGCATCTTCAGCGGGCGCACCTCGACGCCCTCGGCGTGCATGTCGATGACCATGGTGGTGATGCCCTGGTGCTTGGGGGCCTGGGGATCGGTGCGCACGGTGGCCAGGCCGAAGCCCGAGACGTGCGCCCCGCTGGTCCACACCTTCTGGCCGTTGATCTTCCACCCGCCGTCCACCCTGGTGGCCCGCGTCTTGATGCCGGCGGCGTCGGATCCGGCGTCTGGCTCGCTGAACAGCTGGCACCAGATCACCTCCTGCTCGAGCGCTGGTCGCACCCACCGGGCCACCTGGTCGTCGGTGGCGTGCTGCACCAGGGTGAGGATCACCCAGGTGGTGATGCCGAGCGAGGGCCGCGAGATGCCGGCCGCCTTGAACTCCTGCTCGATGACCAGCTGCTCGACGGCATCGGCGTCGCGGCCCCATGGGGCCGGCCAGTGGGGCATGACGTAGCCGGTGTCGATGAGGACCTGCGTCTGCTCGGCCGGCTCGAGCCCGTCGAGGCGCTCGACCAGCTCGCGCACGGCGCCCCGGATGGCCTCGGCCTCGGGCGGCAGATCGACCGAGCGCTCGCGGCGGATCCCGGTGCGGGCCAGGTCGGCCACGTCCCGGGCGGCCTGGTCGGCGTCCACCAGGGCCTCGAGCGCGCTGGCGCGGCGCAGGTAGAGGTGGGCGTCGTGCTCCCAGGTGAAACCGATGCCGCCGTGCACCTGCATGTTCAGGTTGGCGCACAGGTCGGCGGCGGGCAGGGCCATCACCGCGGCGATGGCTGCCGTGTAGGAGGCCTGGGCGACCGACGCCGGGTCACCGTCCTCGATGGCGGTGGTCATGGCCCGGGCCGCGTCCCACACGGCGGCGGTGGCCAGCTCGGTGGCCACGGCCATGTTGGCGCAGTGGTGCTTGACCGCCTGGAAGGTGGCGATCGGCCGGCCGAACTGCTCGCGAACCTTGGCGTAGTCGGCAGCCAGCTCGGTGCACTGGCGGGCCACGCCCACGGCCTCGGCCGACAGGACGAGCCGAGCCACATCCAGCATCGTCCGGCGCGCCCCGGCGATGACCTGGGCCGGCGCGTCCTCGAGGGTGATGCGGGCCGCCCGCCGGGTCGGGTCGAGGTTGGGCGGCACCTCGACGGTGACACCGTCACCACCGAGGTCCACCACCGCCACGTCGTCGTGGCTGGCCACCAGCAGCACGTCGGCCAGACCGCCGCCGAGCACGACGCCAGCCGACCCCGACGCCCGGCCGTCGGCCACGACCACGTCGCCGCCGAGGGCGACCGCGCCGACGCGATCACCGGTGGCCAGGCCACCGAGCAGCTGCGCCCCCAGCTCGTCGGGTGCGGTGGCCACGAGGGTGGCGCTGGCCATGGCGGTGGGCACGAACGGTCCCGGGGTGAGCGCCCGACCGAGCTGCTCGACGACCACCACCAGCTCGGTCATGCCGTAGCCCGAGCCACCGGCGGACTCGGGCACGTGCAGGCCCAGCCAACCCAGTTCGCACGCCTCCGGCCACAGGGCCGGCAATGTCTCGTCGGGCGCGGTCAGCAGGTCACGGGCGGCGGCGCGGGCCCCACGGCGTTCGAGCATGTCGGCCACGGTCTCGGCCAGCGTGCGGTGGGCATCGGTGATGGCGATCATCGGCAACCTCGAGCTCGGGGGCCGTTCCCGGACCCGGATGGCGACACCAGATCGGTCCCCGCCGGAACGGGGACGGCCTGGTCAGCTGGCATGGCGTTCGGCGGCCTCCACCGTGTTGCGCAGGAGCATGGCCCGAGTCATCGGACCCACGCCTCCCACGCGGGGCGACGTCCAGGCCGCCACCTCCCGCACCTCGAGCACCACGTCGGAGCGGATGCGGCCATCTTCGAAGGACACGCCGGCGGCCACCACCGCCGCCCCCGGCTTGACCATGTCGGGGGTGATGATGCCCGGTGAGCCGGCGGCCGCCACCAGGATGTCGGCCTGACGGGTGTGGAAGCCCAGATCGGCCACCCCGGTGTGGACCACGGTGACCGCGGCGTTGGCACCGGGCTCCTTGAGCGACAGCAGGTTGGCCAGCGGCCGGCCGATGGTGAGCCCTCGCCCCACGATCACCACGTGCTGGCCGGCGATGGGGATCTCGTAGTGCTGGAGCAGGGCCTGGATGCCGGCGGGCGTGCACGGGCGCGGGCCGGGCACGCCTTGCACCAGCTTGCCCAGGCTCACGGGGTGGAGCCCGTCCACGTCCTTGTCGGGCTCCATGGCCAGCATGGCCTCGGCGTAGTCGAGCCCGGGTGGGAACGGGTACTGCATCAGGAAGGCGTCGACCGCCGGATCGCGGTTGTAGTCGTCGACCACGGCCAGCACGTCGGCCTGGCTGGCCGAGGCCGGCAGGTGCGTGTGGCGCGAGGCGATGCCCAGCTCGGCGCACTCCTGGTGCTTCATGGCCACGTAGTTGGCGCTGGGTGCGTCGTCACCGACCAGCAGCGTGCCCAGGCCCGGCGTGACGCCCCGATCGACGAGGGCGGCGATCCGCGCCACCAGGTCGGCCTTGACCAGGCCGGCCACCACCTCGCCGTCCAGCTTCTCCGCGGTCACGGGGCGACTCTACTCTTGGGGGGTGACCCCCCCGACCGGCCCCGGCGTCCTGACCGGCCCCGCCGTCCTGACCGCCCCGACCGGCCCCGAGCCCGGTGACCCGGCCGCGCCCGGGGAGTTCGTGCCGCTGCAGGTCGGCCCGATCCCGGTGTGGCCGCCGGTGGTGCTGGCACCCATGGCCGGGGTCACCAACACCGCCTTCCGCCGGTTGTGCCGCCAGCACGGCGCCGGCCTGTACGTGAGCGAGATGGTCAACGCCCGCGGCCTGGCCGAGGGCGGCGAGCGCAGCTGGGATCTGGCCGCCTTCGACGAGGACGAGTCGCCGCGCTCCATCCAGCTCTACGGCACCGACCCGACGGCGGTGGCGACGGCGGTGGCCCGGCTGGTCGAGCGGGCCCACGTCGACCACGTCGACCTCAACTTCGGGTGCCCGGTGCGCAAGGTCACCCGCCACGGCGGGGGCGCGGCGGTGCCGGTGCGTCCGGCGCTGCTGGCCGCCATCATCGCCGCAGCCGTGGGCGCGGCCGGCGCCGTGCCGGTGACGGTGAAGATGCGCCTGGGCATCGACCACGACCTGCTGACCTACCTGGACGCCGGGCGCGTCGCCCAGGACGTCGGAGCCGCCGCCGTCTCCCTCCACGCCCGCACCGCGGCCCAGCTGTACGCCGGACGAGCCGACTGGTCCGCCATCGGCCGCCTCAAGGAGGCCCTCGACATCCCGGTGCTGGGCAACGGCGACGTGTGGACCGCCGCCGACGCCCTGGCCATGATGCGCGGCACCGGCGCCGACGGCGTGGTCGTCGGCCGGGGCTGCCTGGGCCGCCCGTGGCTGTTCCGCGACCTGGCCGACGCCTTCGCCGGCCGCCCACCCCAGCCGGCGCCCACCCTGGGTCAGGTGGCGGCCGTGTTGGTCGACCACGCCCGGCTGCTGGTGGCCCGCCGCGGCGAGCAGGCCGGACTGCGTGACCTGCGCAAGCACACGGGCTGGTACCTGACCGGCTACCCGGTGGGCGGCGAGGTCCGTCGCGCCCTGGCCACCGTCGAGACGCTGGCGCAGCTCGAGGCCGTGGTCGCCGGACTGGACCCCACGGCCCGGCCGTTGGCCGCACCGGGCGTGCGCGGTACCCAGTCCGGCCCCCAGGCGGTGAGCCTGCCGGCCAACTGGGTCCGGGACCGGCTCGTCGGGGACCCACCGCCCCAGGCCGCCGGGGTCGGCGCCTCGGGTGGGTAGACCGACCGGCCGCGATGGTTGACGCGATGGGCGACGGGTCCTCCTCGGCGACCGACGGCAGCCCGCACCTGGTGCTGGCTTCCGGTTCGCCGCGCCGGCGGGACCTGATCGGACGGCTCGGGGTGGCCTTCACCGTCCGGATCCCCGACATCGACGAGTCTCCCGATGGCCGCGAGCACCCGCCGACCTACGTCGAGCGGCTGGCTCGGGGCAAGGCGCGTGCCGGTCAGGCCGGCGCCCGCCACGCCGGCGTCGACGAGGTGGTGGTGGCGGCCGACACCACCGTGGACATCGACGGCGACATCATCGGCAAGCCGGCGTCGCGCCACGACGCGGTCGTCATGCTCGGGCGCCTGTCGGGCCGGCCGCACCTGGTCCACACCGGGGTAGCGGTGGCCCGGGGCGATCTCCTGGTGAGCTCGGTTACGACGTCCACGGTGACCTTCGCCGCCCTGGACCCAGAGGCGATCGAGGACTACGTGGCCACCGAGCAGCCCTACGACAAGGCTGGGGCCTACAGCATCCAGGGGCCGGCCAGATCCTTCGTGGTCGCCATCGAGGGAAGCGCCAGCAACGTCCTGGGCCTACCCATGGCCCAGACCGAGGCGCTGCTGGCCCGCGTCGGCTTCGCGCCGGTGACCTGGGGCCCGCCTCGTCCGCAGCCCGGCTCGGGCGGACGCGCGTGAGGCACGCCGGCGCGCTCGCCCTGCTCAGCGCGGTGGTCCTGCTGGCGGCCGCCTGCTCGTCCCGGCCGGCGCACCCGACGGTGGCCGTCATCGGCGACTCGATCACGTTCCTGTCCTCGCGCGACATCCAGGCCGGGTCCGACCGGGCGGGCTACCGCCTGCTCATCACCGGGCGCATCGGCTACACCGCGGCCCGGCTGGCCCCCGACGTGGCCGACTTCGCCCGCCAGCACCCGTCGGTGGTGCTGTTCGAGCTGGGGACCAACGACGTCACCCAGAGCACCACCGGAGCCACCAGCGCGGCGGCCTACGAACAGGTGATGTCCGGCTACCTCCGCGACTTCGGCCACGCCTGCCTCATCGCCACCACGGTGAGCTCACATCGGGGGGACGCCATCGAGGACGCCACGGCCACGGCCATCAACCGCTGGCTGCGCGCCCACTTCACCCACGTCGTGGACTGGGACACCTACGAGTGGGATGCGCGCCAGGCCGGCCACCTGCTGGTCGAGACGACCGACTACGTCCACCCCAACGACGCCGGCCAGCAGGCCCTGGCCGACCTCGACCTGGCCGCCATCCAATCCTGCTGACTCTCTTGGCCCTCTGGTCGGCAAGCCTCCCGCCGGGCGCCTTCGGCATCCGGGTCTCATCGCTCCAGCGGCTCCGCCCTGGCGGGCTGCGCCTTCCGACACCCCCCTCGGCAAGCCTCCCGACGGGCGCCTTCGACCTCGATAGAGGGGGAGGAGGTTCAGTGGCGGAAGTGGCGCTCGCCGGTGAAGACCATGGCCAGCCCGAAGGCGTCGGCCGCTTCGATCACCTTGGCGTCGCCGATGGATCCACCCGGCTGGATCACGGCCGTGGCGCCGGCCTCGATGGCCCCGTCCAGCCCGTCGGGGAAGGGGAAGAAGGCGTCGCTGGCGTAGGCGCCGCCCATGGCCCGCCCCGCCGCCTTCTGCTGGGCCAGGCGTCCGGCGTCGGCACGGTTCTGCTGGCCGCACCCGATGCCAACGGCCTGGCCGTCCTTGACCAGCACGATGGCGTTGGAGGTGACCCGGGCCACCACCCGCCAGGCCAGCTCCAGGTCGGCCCACTGCTCGTCGGTGGGCGGACGTTCGGTCACCACCTGCCACTCGGACCGCTCGACCCGCACGGGGTCGGGTGTCTGGGCCAGGTAGCCGCCGTCGATGGCCCGCAGGTTGGGGCCGAGCTCACCCGGCGGCACCGCTTCGAGGATGCGCAGGGACTTGCGGTTCTTGAGGATCTCGATCGAGTCGCCCTCGTAGCCCGGGGCCACCACCACCTCGGTGAAGACCGGGTCGAGCTCGCGGGCCATGGCCTCGGTGACCGGGCGGTTGACAGCCACGATCCCGCCGTAGGCGCTGACGGGATCGCACTCGTGGGCCCGGTGGTAGGCGGTGGTGATGTCGTCGTCGATGGCCACCCCACAAGGGTTGGCGTGCTTGATGACGACCGCGCCCGGGCCGTCGCCCAGGCTGTGGACCAGCCGCCAGGCGGCATCCGTGTCGTACACGTTGAGGTAGGAGAGCGCCTTGCCGTTGTGCATCTCCATCGACTCCCACCAGCCGTGACGCCCCACGATGGCGTAGCGGGCGCCCTGCTGGTGGGGGTTCTCGCCGTAGCGCAGCGCCTGCTCGCGGCGCAGGGTCACCTGGATCACCGGCGGCAGGTCGGCCTCGTCGGGTGCCGGCGAACCGGCCAGCTCGGGCTGGGTGGCCGCCCCGGAGTCGAGCCACTCCACGATGGCGGAGTCGTAGGCCGCCGTCGTGGCGAAGGCGTCACGGGCCAGGCGCCGCCGGGTCGAGTCGCTCAGCCACCCTCGCTCGCGCAGCTCGGCCAGCACCGGCTCGTACTCGGTCGGGTCCACGATGACACCCACGAAGGCGTGGTTCTTGGCCGCGGCGCGCACCATGGCCGGACCACCGATGTCGATCAGCTCGATGGAGGGCTCGGACGAGAACGGGTAGAGGTTGACCACCACCAGCTCGATGCCCTCGATGCCGTGGGTGGCCATGTCGGCCACGTGCTCGGGGTTGTCGCGGTCGGCCAGGATGCCGCCGTGCACCTTCGGGTGCAGGGTGACCACCCGGTGGCCGAGCATGGGCGGCGAGCCGGTGATGTCGGCCACGTCGGTGACGGCGATGCCGGCCTCGGCCAGCGCCTTGGCCGTGCCTCCGCTCGACACCAGCTCCCAGCCCAGGTCGACCAGGCCCTGGGCCAGCTCGACCACACCGGACTTGTCGTAGACGGACAGCAGGGCTCTCATGGGTGCTCCAGCAGTTCGAGGGGTTGGGGAACGGCGGGTTGGGGGACGGCGAACTCGGTCACACCGATCCCCGTTCGACGATGTCGCGGACGGTCTGCACGTAGAGCTGGCGTTCGACCACCTTGATCCGCTCGTGCAGGGACTCCACGGTGTCGTCGGGGCGGACCTCCACCGCGGCCTGGGCCAGGATGGGACCGGCGTCGACCTCCTCGGTGGCGATGTGCACGGTGCAGCCGGTGATCTTCACCCCGTAGTCGAGGGCGTCGGCCACCGCGTGCCACCCCGGGAAGGCGGGGAGCAGGGCGGGATGGGTGTTGAGGATGCGGCCGGGCCAGCGATCGAAGATGGCCTTGGCCAGGATGGTCCCGTAGCCGGCCATGACCACCAGCTCGGTCCCGGCCGCCTCGAGCCGATCGATCACCGCGTCGGTGTAGGCCTCGCGGTCGAAGGCACCGTCGTATCGGTCGCGGGTGATGACCGCCACGGCCACACCGTGGCGCTCGGCCACCTGGGTGGCCGAGCAAGGCCGGTCGACCACGACCACCTCGACGGCCACACCCGACGCCAGCAGGGCGTCGAGGATGGTTCCGCTCCCCGAGGCCAGCACTGCGACGCGCACGGGCGCACGGTACCAGTCGCTGCTCGCCTCCCGAGCCGGGTTCTCCGCCTGCTCCCCCGGATCACCCGGCCGGCGGCCGTGCGGCCCTGCCGGTCGTTCAGCCCAGCGCAGCCACCAGCCCTCGGATGTAGCCCACGCGCGATTCGATGTCGCCGACCTGCAGCGGCGTCGAGATCGGGATCTGGGTGGCGTGGTACATCCCCCGCCCCTGGACGCTGACCGTCACCCATCCCGTCGTCCTGCGCTCCTTGATCAGGAGGAACAGCAGACCCAGCAGGCACACCAGGAAGAAGAGGACGGCGAGCACGATGGCATAGGCGGGGATCGACTCGGTGGTCGTGGTGTTGTTCTGCACGACCCACACGGTGCCCCCCAACGGCGACCGGCCGTTGGGGGTGATGACCTCGTTCGCCGTGCAGGAGATGTCGCCGACCGTCACCAGCACCCCCGCTGGGGACACCGGCGGGGGTGGCATCGACGACGCGGGCGACATCGGCGGCGCGGGTGGTGCCGGACCGCCTCCGACACCGGGTGGGGGTGCCGCCGGCACGGGTCCGGCGAACTGGTCGGGCGGGTACCAGTGACCATCTGCGGCCTGCCACCACCCAGCACCCTGCGGAACGTCGCTCACACCGGCCTCCCGACCCGACTCCGGGGGGCAACCGTACCTGCAGGTCGGGCCCGGCTCAGCTCGAGCTCAGAACAGGGGATCGGGTTCGAGCGCGTACTGCGACTTCCCGAAGGCCAGGATCGGGATGAAGATGAAGGGCAGGATGATGATGCCGATGCCGTAGCCGGCACCCTTCCCGAAGGCCTTCGCCAGGTTGAAGTACACGATGATGGCCGCCACGATGCTCACGCAGGGGATCAACAGCAGGATGATCCACCACAGCTCTTTGTGCACCACCTTCAACAGCACGATGATGTTCAGGATCGGGATGATGGCCAGCCAGCCCTTCTGACCTGCCTTGTCGAAGATCTTCCACAGGCAGATGATGCCGAAGATCAACACGACGAAGTACAGGACGATGCCGCCGGCGATGAGCGCGGCGCCTCCGGCGCCCACTCCCGCAGACGTGGTGGTCGTGGTCTGTGCCAACAGCTCGAACATGGTCCCTCCCCCGGTCCCCCAACTCGCTGCACGCTAGCCCAGGCAGGGGGCGCGCCGGCTGATCGTCGAGCGGGCCCGACTCAGTTGAAGAAGTTGTCCACGCTGCTCACATGGCAGGTCACCCGATCGCCGCTCTGGGTCTGGCTGTTGTCGGCGATGATCTGCCAGTGCGAGGTGCTCCCGGCGGGGATGTCGGACACGATCGTGTCGCCGGTGTCGACCAGCAGGCCGTTGGCGGGGTCGCGGAACTCGGCGTTCACGGTGAAGTTCTTGGCCGAGGAGGTCTCGTTGGTGATCGTGCCGGTGAAGGTGGTCTGGCCCACGCCGTCCACCGAGCAGGAGTCCGTGTGGATCTGGTAGCTGCTGGGATCGGCCGGACCGGCCAGGTGCTGCAGGCTGGTGCCGGCCCGGCCGGCCGCGGCGATGATCAGCACGATCACCACCGCGTCGAACACCACGCCCACCCCGCCCAGGGCGATCCCGGCGATGCTCATGCCGCGGCCCACGCCCGACTGGCGGGCGGCTCGCAGGCCGAGGATCCCGAAGACGATGGCCAGCACGGCCCCGAGGGGCCCCAGGCAGAGGAAGGTGAGCACGCCCAGCACCAGGGCGGCCACGGCCAGGCCGTTGGTGCCGCCGGCCGGGGCGGGAGCGCCGACGCCACCGTAGGGCGGGCCCGCAGCCTGGGCGTAGGGTCCGGCTCCGTAGGGCGGGGGACCACCCGGTGGTCCGTATGGCGACGCCACGGGCGCACCCGACGGCACGAAGCCGACCGGTGGTGCCGTGGGCGGCGGCATGGGCGGGGTCGTCGGTGGCCCAGTCGGCCCCGGCATGGAAGGTGACACCGGGGGCGGCGCCGGTGGTGCCATGGGAGCGGCTGTCGGTGGCCCAGTCGGCCCCGGCATGGAAGGTGACACCGGGGGCGGCGCCGGTGGTGACACCGGTGGTCCGGTCGGCGCCGGTATGGACGGGGTTGCCGGTGGTCCGGTCGGCGGGGTCAGGGGCGGGGCCGTGGGTGGGGTGGGCAGCGACGGCAGCGGGTCGACGGGCGTCCCGGCCGCCGGGGTGGGCTCGTCGTCCGACCCGAACGGCGGCGGCGAGTCGTCGGACATGGCAGATCCCCCAGTGGCCGGGCGGCGTCCCGGCGCCGCGTCCGGGCGAACCCTAGTGCCAGGTGCCGGTCCACCGGCGCGGATCCGCTGGCCCGTGGCCAGCGGGGTCAGCCAAGGTCGCGGACGATCTCGACCATCAGCTCACCGGCCTCGGTGGGGTTGCGCCCGACCCGCACCCCGGCGGCCTCGAGCGCCTCCATCTTGGCCGCGGCCGTGCCCTTGCCCCCCGACACGATGGCGCCGGCGTGGCCCATCTTCTTGCCGGCCGGTGCGGTGACCCCGGCGATGTAGGCCGACAGCGGCTTGGTCATCTTGGCGGCGATGAACTCGGCCGCCTCTTCCTCGGCCGACCCACCGATCTCACCGATGAGCATCACGGCCTTGGTCTCGGGATCGGCCTCGAAGCGCTCGAGGCAGTCGATGAACGTGGTGCCAGGCACCGGGTCGCCACCGATGCCGACGCAGGTGGTCACGCCGATGTCCTGGAGCTTGAGCTCGTACAGCGCCTGGTAGGTCAGGGTGCCCGACCGGCTGACGATGCCCACCGGACCGCCGGGCTTGGCGATCTCGCCCGCGGTGATGCCGATGTTGCACTTGCCGGGGCTGATGATGCCCGGGCAGTTCGGCCCCAACAGCTGCACGTTCGGGTGGTCGCGCTTGAGCTCGTTGTAGAACCAGGCCTCGTCCTGGGCGGGGACGCCCTCGGTGATGCACACGATGAACTCGACGCCGCCCTCCGCCGCCTCGATCACCGCGTCCTTGACGCCGGGCGCGGGGATGAAGATGCACGAGGCGGTGGCGCCGGTGGCGGCCACGGCATCCGCCACGGTGGTGAACACCGGGACGCCGTCGACGTCGGTCCCCGCCTTCTTGGGGTTGGTGCCGGCCACCACCTGGGTGCCGTAGTCGCGGTTGCGCAGGCCGTAGAAGCGGCCCTGGCTGCCGGTGAGTCCCTGATAGACGACCTTGGTCGTCTCGTCCACGAAGATCGACATCTCTACTCCCGCCAATCGGTGGGTCGAGCGACGCTCGGCGGGAGCGTCGGTGGCACGTGCATGGATCCGCTCAACCGGCCAGCTCGACGGCGGCCCGAGCGGCCTCGAGCATGGTCGGCTTGGACTGCAGCTGGTCGGAGAGGTGCGGCTCGAGGATGGCCCGGCCCTCCTCGGCGTTGGTCCCGTCGAGGCGGATCACGATGGGGGCGTCGATGGTGACCCGGCCGAGCGCCTCCACGATGCCGTTGGCCACCTCCTCGCCGCGGGTGATGCCGCCGAAGATGTTGATGAAGATGGCTTTGACCCGCGGGTCGTCGTTGATCACCGACAGGGCGCCCGCCATCACCTCGGCGTTGGCCCCGCCGCCGATGTCGAGGAAGTTGGCGGCCTGGCCCCCGACCTGGTTGACCACGTCGAGGGTGCTCATGGCCAGCCCGGCACCGTTGGCGATGATGCCCACGGAGCCCTCCAGGCCCACGTACTGGAGGCCCTCCTCGTGGGCCGCCTGCTCGCGCTCGTCGCGCACCTGGGTGGCCTCGTAGGCATCCCAGTCGTGGCGGAACTCGGCGTTGTTGTCGAGCGTGACCTTGGCGTCCAGGGCGTGGACCCGACCGTCGGGGGTCAGGATCAACGGGTTGATCTCGACCAGGTCGGCGTCGCCCTCCACGTAGGCGGTGTAGAGCTTGGTCAGGATGTCGACCGCCCCGTCGGTGGCGTTGGGGTCGAGCTGGGCCGCCAGCACCCACTCGCGGGCGACCTCGGGGGTCAGCCCGTCGACCGGATCGATCCAGATCTTGGCCAGGGCCTCGGGGCTCTCGACGGCCACGGTCTCGATCTCGACGCCGCCCTGGGCCGAGAGCATGCCCAGGTGCTTCTTGGCCGCCCGATCGAGCGTGAAGCTGGCGTAGTACTCCTGATCGATGTCGGAGGCGTGCTCGATCCACACGATGTCGACCCGGTGGCCCTTGATGTCCATGCCGATGATGTTGCCGGCATGGGTGCGCACCTCGTCGGCGTCGTTGGCCAGCTTGACCCCACCGGCCTTGCCCCGGCCGCCCACGTGCACCTGCGCCTTGACCACCACCGGGTAGCCGACGGCGTCGGCCGCGGCCACCGCGTCGTCGACGGTGGTCACCGCCCGGCCGTCCGACACCGGGATGCCGAAGCCGGCGAAGAACTGCTTGCCTTGGAATTCGAGGAGATCCACGGCGGCGAAGCTAGCGACTCGCCAGGGCGCTCGGCAAAGGCCGACACCGTGACGGCCTGACGCCGACCCGGCGCGCGCCCGGCTCCAGCCGGGGAGAGCGCCACGATTCGGTGGTCGCCGCGGCCAGGGCCGACTCGATCGTCCGGCGCTGGGCACGGGATACTACGGCCATGAGCCCGGTCGCCCCCCGCCGCCAACGCGGCGCGCGCACCTACACGCTGGCCCTGGGCGGCGTGCTGGTGGCCTTGGGGTTGGCCGTGGCCCTCTTCGTGTTCGCCATCCCGTCGATCACGTCCCACAACCAGACGGTGCTGCACCTGGGGTCGGCCGACTTCGATGCCGGCTCGGCCAAGGACCGGGCCGCCGAGATCGCCCGCTCCGGCCCCATCCTCCTGCCCGACCCGTCAGGCGGCACCCGCGACATCTACCTGCAGCACCTCGGCTCGGAGGTGGGCCGCGGCTGGTTGGCCTTCGACGCCCGCAAGGCCGGCCAGGGCCGCCAGTGCACGCTGAGGTGGGATGCGGCCGCGTCGCACTTCCAGGATCCCTGTGGCGGCGCGCCGGTGTCGGCCACCGGCACCGGCCTCCCCCACTACCGCGTCACCGTGACCAAGGACGGTCGGGTGGTCATCGACCTCAACCCGAACGACGAGTCGGCCGGGCTGCCCAGCGGCGGCACCACCCTCGAACCGCGCGCCACCACCACCAGCTCGACGGTGCTGATGACCGGCACCCTCCCCAAGCGCTGACCGACTAGAACAGGCTCAGCAGGTCGCGCTTGGCCAGCTTGTTGGTGCCGGTGCGGGGCAGGTCGCCCACGGCCACGAACCGCCGGGGCACCTTGTAGGCGGCCAGGTGCTGGCCGGCCCAGGCCTCCAGGTCCAGGTCGTCGAGCTCGACCCCCTCGGCCAACCGCACGGCGGCGGCGGGGATCTCGCCCTTGGTCTCGTCGGGCAGGCCCACCACGGCCGCCTCCAGCACGGCGGGGTGGCGCTCGAGCGCCTCCTGCACCTCGCGGGCGTACACCGAGTACCCGGCGTGCTTGATCACGTCCTTCTGGCGTCCCACGAACACGACCGTGCCCAGCGGCCCGCGGCGCACCATGTCACCGGTGCGCAGCCAGCCGTCGTCGGTCACGGTGTGGCGAGTCGTCTCCGGCGCGTTCCAGTAGCCGCGGAGGACGCCCGGGCCCCGGACCAGCAGCTCGCCCTCGGCCCCGGGGCGCACCTCCTGGTCGTCGCCGTCCACCACCTTGAACCGGTAGCCCGGCAGCTGCAGCCCCAGGCCGTCACCCAGCCCCAGGCCGAGCCCGGGCGGGGACACCTTGGCCGCCACCCCCCCGCCCACCTCGACCATGCCGTACCCCTCCACGAAGGCGGCCTGGCCCACCGGCCCGATCAGCGGCAACGTGGCCGTGGCCCCCATGGACTTGAACTGCCGGGCCAGGTCCGCGGGCATGGCGTCGGCCCCGGAGCCCCAGAGGCGCACGGAGCTGAGGTCGCGCTCGGCCGCGCCCGCCTCGAGCAGCATGCGGAACATGGCCGGCACCCCGATGAAGATGGTGGCTCGGCGCGTCTCGATGGCGTCGAGCACCTCGGTGGGCCGGAACCGGGGGATGAGGTAGGTGGGCACGCCCAGACACGCCATGCCCACCAGCACGGTGAATCCCATGATGTGGGCGATGGGCAGGCTGAACACCGACTCGTCGCGGTGCAGGGCCGGGGTCCACAGCGCCCCGGCGGTGGCGTGGCCGAGCAGGGCCCGGTGGGTCAGCTCGGCACCCTTGGGCGACCCGGTGGTGCCGGACGTGTAGAAGAGGGCGGCGACGTCGTCCACCGACGCCGGCGCGGCCTCGACCATCGGTTCGGCGCGGTCCACCTGGTGGACGCTGCGGATGACCAGGGCGGCACCAGCGTCGGCCACCACGTGGGCCACCTCGTCGGCTCGCA
Organism: uncultured Microthrixaceae bacterium; assembly: GCA_963785815.1. Classification (GTDB taxonomy): domain Bacteria; phylum Actinomycetota; class Acidimicrobiia; order Acidimicrobiales; family Acidimicrobilacustridaceae; genus UBA4742. Next base: position 44,063 of record CAWAWN010000003.1, on the reverse strand, counting down.
TCTGGGGGTTGACCGGCGCGGCCAGGCAGCCGGCGCGCGAGGCGGCCAGGCACAACAGGAACTGCTCGTAGGTGTTGGTGGTGTTGATCACCACCCGATCGCCCGGCTCGGCCTGGGCCCGGATGCCGGCCGCCCACCGGTTCACCCGCTTGGCCGCCTGGTGGTAGCTGAGCTGGACGCCGGCGGCCTCGGTGACCAGCCGGCGGTTGCCGTGCACGTCGGCCAGGTCGGACATGAACGTCCCCAGCGTGGTGCCGCGACCCAGCACCAGGCGGGCGCGGGTCAGCGCGTGCACGGCCGTCGCAATCGTTCAACGGACACCAGACGATGTTGGCCGCCGGACCGCCGCCCCGCCAGTTGGCGTGACCTCAGATCTTCTCCAGCGGGGCCCAGCTGAGCAGCAACACCTTGTCGCCCACGCCGACGAAGTGCACGTGGGCCTGCGCCTTGTCGCCCTCGCCCTCGATGCGCTGGATCACGCCTTCGCCGAAGGTGCCGTGGCGGACGTCGTCGCCCACCGCCAGGCCCAGACGGTCGGCTCCGGTGGGCGCCGGCTCGGCCCTGGCCAGCGCCTGGTCGACGACACGCTCGCGGTGGTCCTCCCAGTCACGGCCTCGGCCGCTCCCGCGCCCGAAGGTACGACCGTCCCCCCCGTCGCCGCGCGCTGGACCCGGATCCCATGATCCCGAGCCGCCACCTCGGTCAGAACGGTTGCCACCGAAGCTGGACCGGCGCGACCCGCGTCGGTTGCCCTCGACCTGCTCGACCAGGTTCTCGGGGATCTCGTCGAGGAACCGGCTCGGCGGGTTGTACTGGGTCGAGCCGTAGAGCATGCGGCTCCAGGCGTGGGACAGGTAGAGCCGCTCCCGGGCCCGGGTGATGCCCACGTAGGCCAGGCGCCGCTCCTCCTCGAGCTGGTCGGGCTCGCCGATGGAGCGCAGGTGGGGGAAGACGCCGTCCTCCATGCCGATGAGGAACACGATCGGGAACTCGAGGCCCTTGGCCGAGTGCAGGGTCATGAGCAGGACCGACGACTCGTCGTCGCCCAGGTCGTCGGTGTCGGCCACCAGGCCGACCTGCTCGAGGAAGGCGTCGACCGAGTCGAACTCGCGTCCCGCTCCGACCAGCTCGGCCAGGTTCTCGATGCGCCCCTCGGCCTCGACGCTGTGCTCGGCCTCGAGCTCGCGCACGTACCCCGAACGGTCGAGCACCACCTCGAGCAGCTCGCCCGGACCCGCCCCGCCGGCCAGTTCGGCGGCCAGCTCGTCGATGAGGGCCAGGAAGCGCTCGATGCCGCGGATGGCGGTGCCCCTGATGCCGGCTTCGTCGTGGCGGCGCAGCGCCTCCATGAACGACACGTCGTGGCCGTTGGCCCAGGCGTCGAGGCGACCCACCGTCGAGTCGCCCACGCCCCGCTTGGGCACGTTGAGGACCCGCTTGATGCTCACCTCGTCGACCGGGTTGGCCAGCACCTTCAGGTAGGCCAGGGCGTCCTTGACCTCGCGGCGGTCGTAGAAGCGGGTGCCGCCGATCACCTTGTAGGGGATGCCGGAGCGCATGAGCTGCTCCTCGATGACGCGGCTCTGCCCGTTGGTGCGGTAGAAGATGGCCACGTCGCCCCAGCGGTGGTGGTCGTCGTGGAGGTGGGAGATCTGGTGGGCCACCCACTGGCTCTCGTCGGCCTCGTCGTCGGCGTGGTAGCGGATGATCGCCTGGCCGTGGCCCTCGTCGGTCCACAGCTCCTTGGGCTTGCGTCCCAGGTTGTTGGCGATGACGGCGTTGGCCGCGTCGAGGATGGTCTGGGTGGAGCGGTAGTTCTGCTCCAGCACGATCACGGTGGCATCGGGGAACGCCTCCTCGAACTCGAGGATGTTGCGGATGTCGGCGCCTCGGAAGTTGTAGATGCTGTTGTGGACCAGCACGCCGTCGGCCACATAGGTGTGGGTCTCGTCGACCTCGAGGTCGTAGACCGGCCCGTCGTAGGCCTCGAGCTCGACCGAGTCGACGGGGGCCTCGACCAGGTCACCGTCCGGACCGCTGACGAGCACCCGCATCCCGGGCCGCAGGTGGCTGAGGGGCATGTAGTCGTAGACGTGTCCCGCGACCGAGATCCGGTAGCGGATGTCGAGATCGGCGGCGCCCGCGGCACCGGCGCGCCAGGGCTACGGCATCCGGGTAGTCGCGACGGCTGGTCTCGAACCGGAAGGTTCCGGGCAACCTGCCCGGTCGCACGCTCAGACCAGCGGCCTCGAGGCGCTGTGCCTGCACGGCCCGGTTCGACGACCACTGCACCCGGTGGTAGCTGACGGCCGCCCGGGCGTCGGAGAACATCGTCAAGTTGAGCGACTGGCGGCGCTCCCCGCCCTGAGGTCGATGGTGCGGGAAGTCCGGATGGAGGTAGAGGTCATCCATCAGCAGCTTGGCGGCGGCATCGGTGTCGAGCTCGGTGAACAGGCGAGCCAGCGACTCGTCGTCGAGCGCCATGCCCGCCCGCCCGACTGCATGGAAGCACGCCGTGGGCAGGCCGTAGCGCGCCGCGAGATACGCCTCCCAGTAGGACGCGTCCGCGGCCGACTCGCACACTCGGAGAACCCAGAGCTTGTCCGCGTGTTCCTGACCGCAGCGCACGACGAAGCCGAGCTGCTGGTTGCCATGGCCGTCGACCCGTACGCTCTTGGTCTGCCCCACGCGGTAGCCGCGATCAGCTCGCCACATGAGGTAGACGAACCACCGCCCAGGGTCCGCGGCCATGCGCGCCGGGACGATGTGGTGCACGGTTCCCCTCACCACCCGGCCGTCGGCCACCACCTTGGCCAACGGCCCCGTCGATCGACCTTGCTTCACATGGGCGAGCCGCCCGGCGACCGCCTCGGACCGACCCGTGGTCCCGAGCACCGTGTCTCCCACCGCGAGCTCGTCGATCCGGCGGGGACCGGTCGGCGTCGTGACGAGGGTGTCGGGCACGAGGCACTGGTCCGAGTCGCCCACCACACAGACGTTGCGGTGCTCGGAGGTGAGCTGGAGGACGAGCTCGTTCTGGACGTGGTTGGTGTCCTGGTACTCGTCGACCAGCACGTGGCGGAAGCGGCGGCGGTAGTGGTCCAGCACGTCGGGATGCTCACGGAACAGGCGCACCACGTTGCCCAGCAGGTCGTCGAAGTCCATGGCGCCGGCCCGTTCGAGGCGGGCCTGGTACTCGCGGTAGACCTCGGCGATCTTGCGCTCGAAGATGACCTGGGCCCGGGCCGCGTAGGCCTCGACGTCGAGGCCCTCGTTCTTGGCCGCGCTGATGGTGGCGTGCACCGACCGGGGCGGGAACCGCTTGGAGTCGAGGTTGAGGTCGCGCACCACGTAGCCGGTGAGGCGCACGGCGTCGGCCTGGTCGTAGATCGTGAACGACGACGGGTAGCCCAGCGCCTTGCCGTCGCGGCGCAGGATGCGCACGCAGGCCGAATGGAAGGTGGACACCCACATCTTCTGGGCCACCGGCCCGACCAGGGCGGCCACCCGCTGCTTCATCTCGTCCGCCGCCTTGTTGGTGAACGTGATGGCCAGGATCTCGAAGGGCGAGACGTCCTCGTTGCGGATGAGGTGGGCGATGCGATGGGTGAGCACCCGGGTCTTGCCCGAGCCGGCGCCGGCAACCACCAGCAACGGGCCGTCGACGTGGGTCACGGCCTCGAGCTGGACCGGGTTCAACCCCTCGGTCGGGTCGGGCCGCGAGGCCCACGAACCGGCGCCGCCGCCGGGTCGGTCATCGAGGTCGTCGCCCTCGGGCTCGAACGCCGGCAGCGGCTCGTCGTCGACGTCGGGGGCCTGGTTGGCCACCCAGCGCACGTCGAGCCCGTCGTCGGGGCCGCGGTCGTCGTCGGCCACCGGGCCGAGCTCGCGCTCGGGCTCGTCGGCGGTGTCGAAAAGGCGGTCGCCGTGCGGTCCCGGGCTCATCAACCTTCGATGGTACCGGCGCCCTGTGACGGCCCCGAGCCGGCTGGACCTTGCGATGCAGCCCGCCGAGGGGCAAGCGCACGGCGGCGACGCACGATCCACCGACCGAGCCAGGCCAGGGCGACCAGCCCGCACAACCCGACGGCCGCCGCGGTCAACGAGGTCGCGAGTCCTGCCGGTCCGTCGGTTGGCACAACGCGTCGCGTTCGAATGCTCCATGGATCGGTGCAGGGCACGAGACCTCGTACGCGGTTCGCCCCGTGGCATCCACGTAGCTCGACACAGGTCGGGACCCCGCGACCCCTGGGCTGCCGACCTGCGCCGTGGTCGTCATCCACGGCGCCACCAGGCCGGCCACCAGGGCGATGGCCGGCACGCCGCCCACCACCAGGAAGGTCAGTACCACCAGTACGGGATGGATCGGCGTGCGCAGCGCGGGCGCCGGAGGCGGCTCGATGTCGTCGGGGTCGGCCGGCAGCTCGAGCGCGGCTCACTCCTCCTCGGTCAGAACGCGGTTCGCGACGTCGAGCGAGCCGAGCTCGCGAACGGCACGCAGCGCGTCCGGGGCCCGAGCCTCGAGTGCCGCCAGCTCGGTGGGATCACCGACGAGGCGGTGGTCGTCCGGCACGTGGCACGGCCGGCTGTCGATCCCCACGCACCGCAATGCTGCGGTCGCGTTCGGAGCCTGATCCTCGGGGCCGACGAACACGACCAGCCAGTCGTCCGGGCCGAGGATGGGCCTTCCCCGAGAATCGGTCGCCCCGCCCAGGGCCTGCCACAGCCGACACCCGGCGCTCCCCTCCCACCACGCGCTTCTCACGATGACTGCGACCGTCCGCCGATCAGGCCGTCAGCTGGCTGCGGCGGGCTCGACCAGGCGCTCCCGGAAGAACTCGAGCACCTGGTTCAGGGCGTCGTGGGTGGGGTTGCCCGGCTCGTCCACCAGGTGCTCGGTGAGCACCGAGTGCGCGCCCCGCGGGAACCCCCACGGGTTCCCCTTGGACGAGTCGATCTCCACCCCGATGAAGTTCTCGCCCAGCTCGTCGCGCAGTCGACCGAAGCGCTCGGCCCGCACCACCGGATCTCCGGTGAAGCGCAGCCCGAGCACGCAGATGCCGTCCTCGGCCCGGGCCTTGACCCGAGCCAGGTCGGCGTCGCTGAGCTGCAGGCCGGCCTTGGCCTTGGCCGTCAGCCCGATGGGCAACGACGGCTGGCTCAGCACCGGCGCGATGAGCCGCTCGTCCACCATCATGCCCAGGGCGAACCCACCGGTGAAGCACATGCCCACGGCGCCCACGCCCGGACCGCCGCACCGCTGGTGGGCGTCAGCGGCCAGGGCCCGCAACCACTGGGTCACCGGCGCGGTGCGGTTGGCCGCGAACGCCGCGAACTCCCTGGACACGCACGCCGGACCGATGGCCTTGAGCGCGTTGGCGGGCGTGGCCGCCACCCCGGGCTCGCCGAACAGGCGGGGGAGCACGGCCGTGCACCCGACCCCGACCACCCGTCGGGCGAAGTCGGCCACCTTGGGCGTGATGCCCGGGATCTCGGCCATGACGATCACCGCCGGGCCCTCTCCCAGCTCGTAGACGTCGCGCGACTTGCCGTCGTGGGTGAAGGTCGTCCGGGTGAAGCCGTGCAGGGGATCGGTCACGGCCGGCAGGCTAGTTTTCGCCACGTCCGCCCACCAAGGGCCATCGCCGACGCCAAACCCGCCGACGCCGGCCCCGCACCACGCGACGAGATCGCCAGAGGGGAAGAGGGAGTGGTGTCGGCCACCAAGCCGTTCCGATTCGGGCTGCAGGCGGCGGCGCCCCCGCCCGGCACCACCTGGCCGGACCTGGCCCGCAAGGTCGAGGACCTGGGCTTCGCCACGCTCACGGTGTCGGACCACCTCGACGACCAGTTGGCCCTGACCCCTGCGCTCATGGCCGCGGCCGACGCCACCACCGTGCTGCGCATCGGCTCGCTGACCTACTGCAACGACTTCCGCCACCCCGTCGTGTTGGCCAAGGAGGCGGCCACGATCGACCGGCTCTCGGGTGGGCGACTCGAGCTCGGCCTGGGCGCAGGCTGGATGACCACCGACTACCAGCAGGCCGGCCTGGTGATGGACCCGCCCGGCACCCGCATCGAGCGCCTGGGCGAGGCCCTCGAGGTCATCACCGGCCTGTGGGACGACGGACCGGTGCACGTCGCCGGCCGCCACTACCGGGTCGACGGCCTGGAGGGCCAGCCCAAGCCCCTCCAGTCACCCCGGCCGCCCATCCTGATCGGTGGCGGCGGTCGTCGGGTGCTGAGCCTCGCCGGCCGCGGGGCCGACATCGTGGGCCTCAACATCGCCCTGCCGGCCGGGCGCATCGACGAGCGGGCCGGTCCCTCGTCGACCCACCAGGCCACCCTCGACAAGGTGGCCTGGGTGCGGGAGGCGGCTGGTCCCCGGTTCGACCAGATCGAGCTGCAGGTGCGCGTGCACCTCACCATGCTCTCCGATGACCGGCCGGGCGTGGCCCGGGCCGTGGGCCCCGCGCTCGGGGTCACCCCGGAAGAGGCCCTGGAATCGCCCTACGCCCTGGTGGGCACCACCGAGGAGATCATCGAGCAGTGCCAGGTGCGGCGAGCGCGCTACGGCATCTCCTACGTCGGCGTCGGCCTCGACGCCATCGACATCATGGCCCCCGTCGTGGCCGCGCTTAGGGGCCGGTGATCCCCCGCTCCCCGCTCGCTCATCGCTCGTGCAGGTTGGTGCAGAAGCGTGCCGTATGGGCACGTTTCTGCACCGGTTTCGAGACGCCGGAGGGCCAGGAAGCTCGGGTCAGACGACCCGGCCGAAGCCGACCAGGGTGGGCCACCAGATGCTCTCGATCCGGATCACCGCGCCGGTGTGGGGCGCGTCGATCATCATCCCGCCGCCCAGGTAGATGCCGACGTGCCCGATGTCGGGCGAATCGAAGAACACCAGGTCGCCGGGCTGGGCGTCGGCGTAGCTCACGTGGCGGGTGGCGGCGGCCTGGGCGTCGGCCACCCGGGGCAGGGAGACGCCCGCCTGGCCGAACGAGTACTGCACGAGGCCCGAGCAGTCGAAGCCAGTGGCCGGCGACGCGCCGCCCCACTGGTAGGGCGTGCCCAGGTACCGCCGGGCCACGGTGATGGCGGTCGCCGCGGCGGGCAGGACGGGCGGAGGCGCCCCCGGCGGGACGTAGATGGGGACGACCGGGTTGCCCGTCGGCGATCCGCCCGGATCGGTGGTGGTCGGGCTGGGCACGGTGGTGGTCGGCGAGCCGGGATGGCCCCCACCGGTGGTGGGCGTCGTGCCCCCGGGGGCCTTGGGCGGCGTCGTGGCTGGGGGTGCCTGCTGCTGGGCCAGACGAGCCTTGGCCGCGGCCTCGGCGGCCGCCGCCTGGGCGGCCTGGGCCTGGGCCACCAGGTCGGCCAGCTCACCGGTGACGGTGGCCTGGAGGGCCTGTTGCTGGCTCATGGCCGCGTTGGCCTGGTCCTTCTCGGCCGTCAGCTTGGCCTGCAGCGCCCGGGCCGAGTTGCGCGCCGTGTCCAGCGTGGCCAGCTTGGCGTTGGTGGCGTACTGAGCCGCCCGCACCTGGTCGATCAGGTCGTCGCGGTTCCCCGACGCCGCCTTGAGGTACTCGAGCTGGCGCACGGCGTCGTTGCCGTCGCCGGTCAGCAGGAGGTCGGGCAGGGCGCTCTCGCCCCCCTGGACGTAGGCCTGCACCGCGTAGCCGGCGAGCTGCTGGCGGGCCGCTCCCAGCGTGCGGTTGGCCGCCGCCACCTCCTTGGTGGCGGTGGTGATCTGGCTGTTGGCCGTGCTCAACTGCTGCTGGGCCGCGTCGAACTGCTGGCCGAGCTGGTCGATCTGCGTGCCGAGCTGGTCGAGCTTCTGGGCGATCTGCGCCGCCTGCGCCCGCTTGTCGGCGATGGCGTCGGCCCCGCCTGGTGCGGCCGTGACGCCCAACGCGGGGAGCGCGAGGGCCATGACGGCCAGCGCCATTGTCACTCGACGTGCTGAGAACCTCACCAGACGCGCTCCTGTCCGGACAGCTGGGATTCTCCGCACCCCGGTGACGAACAGCTGTTCGCCACCGGCCCCTAGGACACGATCGTAGGCCGAAGCCGAGGCCAAGACCAGACTCAACCTCTTTGGCCCTTCGGTCGGCACGCCTCCCTGCGGGCGCTTCGCCATCCGCGTCTCGTCCACCCAGCGGCTCCGGCCTGGCGGCCTACGCCTTCCGAGACCCCGCCGGCACGCCTCCCTGCGGGCGCTTCGCCATCCGCGTCTCGTCCACCCAGCGGCTCCGGCCTGGCGGCCTACGCCTTCCGAGGCCCCGCCGGCACGCCTCCCTGCGGGCGCTTCGCCATCCGCGTCTCGTCCACCCAGCGGCTCCGGCCTGGCGGCCTACGCCTTCCGAGACCCCGCCGGCACGCCTCCCTGCGGGCGCTTCGCCATCCGCGTCTCGTCCACCCAGCGGCTCCGGCCTGGCGGCCTACGCCTTCCGAGACCCCGCCGGCACGCCTCCCTGCGGGCGCTTCGCCATCCGCGTCTCGTCCACCCAGCGGCTCCGGCCTGGCGGCCTACGCCTTCCGAGACCCCGCCGGCACGCCTCCCTGCGGGCGCCTTCGGCACCCGGGTCTCACCGATCCAGCGGCTCCGGCCTGGCGGCCTACGCCTTCCGAGACCCCGCCGGCACGCCTCCCTGCGGGCGCTTCGCCATCCGCGTCTCGTCCACCCAGCGGCTCCGGCCTGGCGGCCTACGCCTTCCAGGACACCCCGGCACCCCGTTGCTTCCGAGTCACTCCCACTCGATGGTGCCGGGAGGCTTGGAGGTGATGTCGTAGGCCACCCGGTTGACCCCGGCCACCTCGTTGATGATGCGGCTCGACAGCCGTTCCAGCAGCTCGTAGGGCAGGCGGGCCCAATCCGCCGTCATGGCGTCTTCGCTGGTGACGGCCCGGATGATCACGGGATGGCCGTAGGTGCGCTCATCGCCCATGACCCCCACCGAGCGGATGTCGGGCAGCACCGCGAAGGCCTGCCAGATGTCCCGCTCGAGGCCGGCCAGGCGGATCTCCTCGCGCACGATGGCGTCGGCCCGCTGCAGCATGGCCACCTTCTCCGGGGTGACCTCGCCGATGATGCGCACGCCCAGCCCGGGGCCGGGGAACGGCTGGCGCCAGACGATCTCATCGGGCAGGCCCAGCTCGTGGCCCAGCTCGCGCACCTCGTCCTTGAACAGGCCCCGCAGCGGCTCGACGAGCTCGAAGTTCATGTCCTCGGGCAGGCCACCCACGTTGTGGTGGCTCTTGATCTTGGCCGCCTGACTGGTGCCCGACTCGATCACGTCCGGGTAGAGGGTGCCCTGCACCAGGAATCGGGCATCGGAGAGGCCACCGGCCGAGTCCTCGAAGATGCGGATGAACAGCTCACCGATGGCCTTGCGCTTCTCCTCGGGGTCGACCACCCCTTCGAGGCGATCGAAGAAGCGCTGGGCGGCCCGCACGTGGATCAGCTCGATGCCCTGGTGGCGCTGGAAGGTCTCGACCACCTGGTCGCCCTCGCCCTCGCGCATCAGCCCGGTGTCGACGAAGACGCACGTGAGCTGGGCCCCGATGGCCCGATGCACCAGGGCGGCGGCCACGGCCGAGTCGACCCCGCCCGACAGCCCGCAGATGGCCCGGCCGTCGCCCACCTGGGCCTGGATGGCGCGGACGGACGAGTCGATGACCGACGTCATGGTCCAGCGGGGCTGGCAGCCGCACGCGTCGTACACGAACCGCTCGAGCAGCAGCTGCCCGTTGGCCGTGTGCACCACCTCGGGGTGGAACTGGACCCCGTAGATGCGACGCACCGGGTCCTCGAAGGCCGCCGCCGGCGTGTCGGGGGTCGAGGCGGTGACCAAGGCCTCGCTCGGCGCCGCCGTGATGGTGTCGAAGTGGCTCATCCACACCGGATGGCGGTTGGCCACGTCGGGTCCGAACAGGCACGGCGATCCGATGTCGGTGCGGGCCAGATCGGTGCGGCCGTACTCGCCGCGGCCGGTCTTGGCCACCTCGCCCCCGAGGTCCACGGCCAGCAGTTGGGCGCCGTAGCAGATGCCCAGGATGGGGATGCCCAGCTCGTAGATGCCCGGGTCGATGCGGGGTGCCCCCTCGACGTGCACCGAGGCCGGTCCCCCGCTGAAGATGATGCCAGCCGGGGCCCGCTCGGCCAGCTCGGCCGCGGTGGTGGTGTGGGGCACGATCTCGCTGTAGACGTGGGCCTCGCGCACCCGTCGGGCGATGAGCTGGGCGTACTGGGCGCCGAAGTCGACCACCAGCACCGTGTCGACGGCGGGATCGGTCATGGGTGGGTCAGTGCCCCATCCCCACACCCTGGGACTTCTGCAGGGACTTGCCCTCGGTCTGCAGGGCGGGAGCCACCATGACCTCGGCCTTCTGGAACTCCTTGACCGACTCGTAGCCACAGGTGGCCATGGAGGTGCGCAGCGCACCGAACAGGTTCATGCGGCCGTCGTTCTCGTGCGCCGGACCGACCAGGATCTCGCGCAGGGTTCCCCGGGTGGTGGTCTTGACCCGTGCGCCACGGGGCAGCGTGGGGTGGAACGTGGCCATGCCCCAGTGGTAGCCGCGACCGGGCGCCTCGCTGGCCGCGGCCAGCGGCGACCCGATCATCACGGCGTCGGCGCCGCACACGATGGCCTTGGCGATGTCGCCGCCGGTGCCCATGCCCCCGTCCGCGATCACGTGCACGTAGACGCCGGTCTCGTCGAGGTGGCGCATGCGGGCAGCGCGGGCGTCGGCGATGGCGGTGGCCTGGGGCACGCCGATGCCGAGCACGCCCCGGGTGGTGCAGGCGTGGCCCGGGCCGACGCCCACCAGGATGCCGGCCGCGCCCGTGCGCATCAGGTGCAGGGCCGCCTGGTAGCTGGCGCAGCCACCCACGATGACCGGCAGGTCGAGCTCACGGACGAAGCGCTTGAGGTTGAGGGGCTCGACCGACTTGGACACGTGCTCGGCTGACACCACGGTGCCCTGGATGACCAGCAGGTCGAGCTCGGCATCGATGATGGCCTGGGCGAAGGCGTCGGTGCGCTGCGGGGTGACCGAGGCGCACGACACCACGCCAGCGTCCTTGATCTCGCGGATGCGGAGCCCGATCAGCTCGGGCTTGATGGGCTCGCTGTAGATGTCCTGCATGCGCAGGGTGGCCTTCTCGGGCGAGAGCTTGGCGATCTCGTCGAGGATGGAGTCGGGGTCCTCGTAGCGGGTCCACAGGCCCTCGAGGTTGAGCACGCCCACGCCGCCCAGGCGGCCGATCTCGATGGCCGTGGCCGGGCTGATGACCCCGTCCATGGCCGACCCCATGAGGGGCAGCTCGAAGGTGAAGGCGTCGATCTCCCAGGAGATGTCGACGTCCTCGGGATCGCGGGTGCGGCGGCTGGGCACGATGGCGATGTCATCGAACCCGTACGCCCTGCGACCCGACTTGCCGATGCCGATCTCGACCTCAGCCACGGCACTGCCCCTTTTCTCCGGGGTGCACGAGGACCCCGGTCTCCGGCCCGGTGAAAGGGTCAGCCTACCAAGCCGAGCGTGCTCTCCCGGACCGGCCTCGGGCCGCGCCAGGCCCAGCTGGTCGTCAGCCGGCGAGGGACTTGAGGATCTGCTTCGCCACCGCCGCGTTCATCTGGAAGGCCACGCTGCGACCCCGGTCGGTGACCTGGCGCAGCACGCCGCCCCCGGTGACCTCGTCCATGCCCTCGAGCCCCTCGACCAGCCGCCTCGAGGTGGCGTCGGTGACCTTGTAGCCCATCTCGGTGAGCTGGCGGACCACGTCGTTCTGGGCGATGGGCTTGGGGGCGGCCGAGGCGATGATGCGCATGGCGTCCTTGGTCAGCCCGGCCCCCTGCTCGATGGCCTGGCTCATGGAGATCAGGCCCTGGTCGTCGGCCTCGAGCGAGGCCAGCCAGGCCCGCACCTGGGACACGAGCTCCTGCTGGGTGGCACCTTCGAACACGAGCTGGGGCATGTGGCGATGGTACCGGTCAACTCCACTGGCCCTCTGGTCGGCAAGCCTCCCGGCGCGCGCCTTCGGCATCCGGGTGCCGTCGGTGCAGCGGCTACGGCCTGACGGCCTCCGCCTTCAGGGACCTGTCCGGAACGCCGCGATGGCGGTGGTCAGGGCGTGGGCCGCCTCCCACTGGACGAAGTGGCCGCAGTCGCGCAGCAGGAACGGTCCGACGTGGCGCTCGAACACGCAGGCCGCCATCAGGTCGAAGTCCGGGTAGATCACGTGGTCGGACGGGCCGAACAGGATGACCGTCGGGGTGTGGGCGTTGGGCCCGATCATGGCCGGCTCGCGCCGCGCCCCTTCCGAGAAGGTCGACTCGTAGGCCCCGAAGCTCGAGCGCAGCTTGGCCCCGTCCGCGAACGGCTCCGTGTGGAAGGCGATGGAGGCGTCGTCGAAGGCGCCGGGGTGGGCCCAGAAGCGCGAGGAGTAGAAGGTGGCGATGTAGCGCCGTCGCTGGTCGGGCGTGGCCAGCTCGGCGGCCAGGGCGTCTGCGTCGGTGCCCTGGCGCACGAAGTAGTCGTGGGCGCTGGCCGGGCGGGTGCGCATCCCGGCCATGCGCGCCTTGTCGTAGGGCAGCGGCGAGTTGAACAGCACCATGCGCTCGACGAAGTCGCCGAAGCGCAGGGCCAGGTCCTGGATGACGGGTCCGCCCAGGTCGCCGCCGACGGCCACCACCTGGTCGTGGCCGAGCTCGTCGTGCACCAGGGCGTGCAGGTCGTGGCTGTGGGAGGCCACGTCGGCGAACCCGTCCGGGGCGACGTCGCTCTGGCCGAAGCCGCGCAGGTCCGGGACGATGACCTCGAAGCCGGCGGCGGCCAGAGGCTCGATCACCCGCCACCAGATGCGCTTGGTCTCGGGCCAGCCGTGCACCAGCAGGAGGGGGACACCACCGACGCCCTCGTGCACGTAGGCCTGGCGGAAGCCCCGCACCTCGCTCGCGTGGGCGGCGAACCGGTCGGGGTCGAGGTCGGGTTTCCTCGTCATCACCGCACTGTGGCGTCCCGGCGAGCTCCACGCCGCGCCGGGGCCGTGGCGCGGTCGGGTGGGCAGTCCGGCGGACCGTCGAGGGCCCACCCGTCGGGGCCGTGGTCGAGGGCCATCCGTTGGCCGGGCTTGAGGCCCACATGGCGAGCCTGGGGCGTTCCCGAATACCCGGCGGCGACCATCCGCCGAGGCTAGCCACGAGGCGCGACCGAGGACCACCGACACCAGACCCGACACGTCTGGCGTTGATTCGTACCCCTCCAGGGGTGTCGATCAACGCCAAAGCCGTTGCCACGATGGCGGGCCGCCACGACGGCGGGCCGGGACCGGACGGCCTAGGGTCCGGGCATGGCTGAGCTCCTCCACCTCGATCCCGACCAGCTGCTGTCCACCACCCGGGCGGTGCGCAAGCGACTCGACCTGGAACGCCCGGTCGAACCCGAGTTGATCGACGAGTGCCTGGAGATGGCCGCCCAGGCACCCACCGGCTCGAACGCCCAGGGCTGGCACTTCGTGGTCGTGACCGACGCGGCCAAGCGCCGCCGGCTGGCCGAGCTCTACCGGGTGGGGTTCGACCTGTTCTACGGCGACCCCGAGGCGGCCCTGGCCGGCATGCCCCAGGACGATCCGGTCTACCTGGCCACCCAGCGCCGCGTCATCGACTCAGCCCGCTACCTGGCCGACCACCTGGCCGACGTGCCCGTCCACGTGATCCCGTGCGTGGAAGGTCGGGTCACCGAGGGCCCGGTCGCGCTCCACGCCGCCTCGTGGGGATCGCTGCTGCCGGCGGCCTGGAGCTTCTGCCTGGCCGCCCGAGCCCGCGGCCTGGGCACCTGCTGGACCACGCTGCACCTCATCCAGGAGCAGGAGGCCGCCGAGCTGCTCGGCCTGCCCGACTCCATCATGCAGGGCGCCCTCATCCCGGTGGCCCACACCAAGGGCACCGACTTCAAGCCAGGTCCCCGCCGGGACATGACCCGCGTCATCCACCGCGACGCTTGGTAGCGCCCCGACCATCGGACCAGGGCTTCGGGTGAGGCGCGGCCGGGAGGAGCCCGGTCGGGGTGACGATCAGAAGGTGTCGCGGCCGGGCGCGGGTGGCGTCGTCGAGGTGACCAGCTCCAGCAGGTTCCGCAACATGGCTGCCGTCGCCCCCCACACGGTGTCGCCGTCCAGCTCGAAGAACGAGATGGGGTGCTCGAGCGGTGGCAGGCCCCACCGCTCCTGGTGGTAGATGGTCGGGTCGAGCAGCTCGGCCAGGGTCACGTGCAGGATGGCCGCCACCTCGGACTCGCTGGCCACCAGGTCGGGCCGGCCGGCCAGGGCGCCCACGAAGGGCACGATGTAGGACCGGCTGGTGACGGTCTGGAGGTGGTCGATCTCGCCGATGATCTCCACCGCCGCCGGGTCGAGCCCCACCTCCTCGTGGGCTTCGCGGGTGGCGGTCGACACCAGGTCCGCGTCCCCCGACTCGGCGCCCCCGCCGGGGAAGCTCACCTCGCCCCGATGGGCCCGGAGGTGGGCCGACCGTCGGGTCAGCACCACCGTGGCCAGGCCGTCGGCGTCGTCGTAGAGGGCGGCCAACACGGCCGACGGACGGGTGCCGGTGCCTTCGAGCACCGATCGGCGCGGTGTCCGGGGCCGGGCCAACGCGGCCCGCACGTCGGCCACCGAGGGCCGGCGCTGGTCGGCGGCCAGCTCGGCCCACGGCGGGGGCGCGCCCAGGCGACGGTCGCGGGGGCGTGGGATGACCTGAGCGCCTGGGCGCCGAACCACCTGGCCGTCGAGCCCAGCCGGGCCGGGCGCGGGACCGCTCAAGCCGGCGCGGCCGGAGCCTGCTGCGCCACGAGCTGGTCGAGCAGCTCGGGCAGCCCCGCCGTCTTCAGGTTGGCCATGACCCGTCCCGGGGTGGTCTCCCCGGTCTCCCACTCGTTCCAGTAGGCGAGCAGCTTGGCCGGATCCGGCGGTGGTCGATCCATGGGCCGAAGGATACCGACCAGGACGCGGGCGTCGACGGCCCCACCTGACGAACCTGTCAGCCCAGCGACCTCGTTCGGCGCGGTGGGCTGACAGGTTCGGGCCTTGGGCAAGCGGCGGTCGGACGCGATACGGCCGGCCCCGAAGGACCGGCCGTATCGGACAGCGGGGCGACCCGGACTCGCGAGCCCGGGTCTGATCACATCATGCCGCCCATGCCACCCATGCCACCCATGCCGCCCATGCCGCCACCGGGCATGCCGCCGGCGCCCTCTTCCTCGGGCTTGTCGGCGATGAGCACCTCGGTGGTGAGCAGCAGACCGGCGATCGACGCCGCGTTCTGCAACGCGGCGCGGGTCACCTTGGCCGGATCGATGACGCCGGCCTTCAGCAGGTCGACGAACTCACCGGTGGCCGCGTTGAGGCCCACGGAGCCCGTTTCGGACTCGATCTGCTGAACCACGACGGCACCCTCGAGCCCGGCGTTGTCGGCGATGAGCCGAGCCGGAGCCTCGAGCGCCTTGAAGACGCTGCGCGCCCCCGTGGCCTCGTCACCGTCGAGCGTGGCGATGGTCTTGGCCACCGACGCCCGAGCCCGCAGCAGGGCGGTGCCGCCACCGGCGACCACGCCCTCCTCGATGGCAGCCCGCGTGGCGGACAGCGCATCTTCGATGCGGTGCTTCTTCTCCTTGAGCTCGACCTCGGTGGCCGCGCCGACCTTGACCACAGCCACGCCACCGGCCAGCTTGGCCAGCCGTTCCTGCAGCTTCTCGCGGTCCCAGTCGGAGTCGGTGTCGTCGATCTCGCGCTTGATCTGGGCGATGCGGCCCTTCACGTCGTCGGCCGAACCGGCACCTTCGACGATGGTGGTGTCGTCCTTGGTGACGACCACCTTGCGGGCCCGACCGAGCAGGTCGAGGGTGGTGTTCTCCAGCTTGAGCCCGATCTCCTCGGAGATGACCTGCCCACCGGTGAGGATGGCCATGTCGGCCAGCATCGCCTTGCGGCGCTCACCGAAGCCCGGGGCCTTCACCGCGATGGAGTTGAACGTGCCCCGGATCTTGTTGACCACCAGGGTGGCCAGGGCCTCGCCCTCGACGTCCTCGGCCACGATGACGAGCGGCTTGCCGCCCTGCATGACCTTCTCGAGCACGGGCAGGAGATCCTGCACCGAGGTGATCTTCGAGTTCATGAACAGGATGTAGGGATCCTCGAGCACCGCTTCCTGGCGCTCGGGGTCGGTCACCATGTACGGCGACAGGTAGCCCTTGTCGAACTGCATGCCCTCGACGAAGTCGAGCTCCATGCCGAAGGTGTTCGACTCCTCGATGGTGACGACGCCGTCCTTGCCCACCTTGTCGATGGCGTCGGCCAGGACCTCGCCGATGGCGGGGTCGGCGGCCGAGATGGAGGCCACCTGGGCGATCTCGGACTTCTCGTCGATCTCCTTGGCCTGCTCGGCGATCGACGCGACGGCCGAGGCCACCGCCTTCTCGATGCCGCGCTTGAGGCCGAGCGGGTTCGCCCCGGCGGCCACGTTGCGCAGGCCCTCGTGCACGAGCGCCTGGGCCAGCACGGTGGCGGTGGTCGTGCCATCACCAGCGATGTCGTTGGTCTTGGTGGCCACCTCCTTCACCAGCTGGGCGCCCATGTTCTCGAACGGGTCGTCGAGCTCGATCTCCCGGGCGATGGACACCCCGTCGTTGGTGATGGTGGGGGCGCCGAACTTCTTGTCGAGGACCACGTTGCGGCCCTTCGGGCCGAGGGTGACCTTGACCGCGTCGGCCAGCTTGTTGACGCCGGCCTCGAGGCCGCGGCGGGCGTCCTCGTCGAACTTCAGGATCTTGGGCATGTGGTCTCCTACTTGACGATGGCGAGGACGTCGCGGGCGGTGAGGATCAGCACGTCGTCGCCGTCCACGGTGATCTCGGTGCCGCCGTACTTGCTGTAGACGACGGTGTCGCCGACCTTGACGTCCATGGCGATGATCTCGCCGGTCTGCTCGGAACGACGACCCGGGCCGACAGCCAGGACCTCGCCCTGCTGCGGCTTCTCCTTGGCGGTGTCGGGGATGACCAGGCCGCTGGCGGTGGTCTCCTCGGACTCGCCGGGCTTGACGACGATCCGATCGTCGAGGGGCTGAATGGCCATGTGTGAACTCTCCGTCTACGGGTCTTGGCGGTCGTTAGCACTCTCAGGGTGCGAGTGCTAACGATACGCCCCTCACGTCCGAGACGGCAACCCGAACGACCCACAGGATCGGCGATCCGCTCCGTGGGCCCGCCGGACCGGTCAGGCGCCGTCGGGGGGTGGCTCTGGGATGAGGGCCTCCCCGGCTCTCACCTGCTCCGCGGGCCATCCGGTGCTCTCCCGAGCTCCTGGTCGACATGTCGGCCTCCCACGCCTGCCGCAGCGTGGCACGATTTCGCCCCCGCTGGGGCAGGGCCAGCCCGGATGGGCGAAGCCGCCCGCCGGGAGGCTTGCCGACCAGAGGGCCAGTCAGATCGTCGGCAGCCGCAGGCCGGGGGTGGCGCCGGTGTCGAGCGGCGAGGGTCCGTCGGCCTCGAGGCGCCACCAGGCGGCGGCCGCCACCATGGCCGCGTTGTCGGTGCACATGGCGTGGCTGGGCAGGAAGGGGTGCAAGCCGTCGGCCAGGCAGGCGTCGAGCACCCGGGTGCGCAGCTGGGAGTTGGCGGCCACCCCGCCGGCCAGCGCCAGGCCCTTCGCCCCGTAGGCGGCCGCGGCCCGCCGCGCCTTGGTGACCAGCACGTCCACCACCGCCTCCTGGAACGACGCGGCCACGTCGGGGGTGGCCACGTCGGGGTTGCGGCGCACGTGGTTGACCACCGCCGTCTTCAGCCCGCTGAAGGAGAAGTCGTAGCCGTCGGCCAGGATGGCCCGGGGGAAGGCGATGGCCTCGGGGTCTCCCTGCACCGCGATCTGGTCGATGGCCGGTCCGCCCGGATAGCCCAGGCCCAGGTACCGGGCCACCTTGTCGAAGGCCTCGCCCGCGGCGTCGTCGATCGTCGACCCCAGCAGCCGGTAGCGGCCGTGGCCCTCCATCAGGATGAGCAGCGTGTGACCGCCCGACACCAGGAGCACCACGATGGGCAGCTCCAGGTCGGGCTCCTCCAGCAAGGCGGCGTAGAGGTGGGCCTCGAGGTGGTTCACGGCCACGAAGGGCACGTCCCACACCAGGGCCAGCGCCTTGGCCGCGCTCAGCCCCACCAGCAGGGCGCCCACCAGGCCGGGACCGACGGTGGCTCCCACCGCGTCCACGTGGTCATCGCTGATGCCGGCCTCGACCAGGGCGCGGGCCACCACCGGCGTGAGCGACTCGACGTGGGCCCGGCTGGCGATCTCGGGCACCACCCCGCCGAAGCGGGCGTGCAGCTCCACCTGGCTGCTGACCACCGACGACAGCACCTGGCGGGCGTCCACCACCACCGCGGCGGCCGTCTCGTCGCAGGACGTCTCGATGCCGAGGACCCGGGTGCCGGTCATGGCGTCGCCTCCCGGCGGCCCGCGGCGGGCGGACCGCTCCGGGCGTCGCTGAGGCTGGGGTCGAGGCCCTGGACGCGCGCCCGGCACGCCACCCCCGCCTCGAGCCGGTCGAGCCGGCGGGCGTAGTCGTCGCCGCCGACGTCGTGCACCCACATCACCAGGGCATCCTCACCGGTCTCGGCGTAGTAGTTGCGCCGCACCCCGGCCGGGCCGAACCCGAAGGACCGGTACAGGGCCTGCGCCTCCGGGTTGTGGGCCCGGACCTCCAGGGTGAGGGCCCCCAGGCCGGCGGCGATGCCGGCTCGGCACAGGGCGGCCAGCAGGCGGGTGGCGATGCCGAGGCGACGCCACGCCGGGTCGACCGACAGCGTGGTCACGTGGCCGTCGGTGCCGATGAAGAGCATCCCCCCGTAGCCCACCACCTGCGAGCCCACCTTGGCCACCAGGTAGCAGCGGTCGTCGGGTCGGGCCAGCTCGCCCAGGAAGAGCCCGAGGGACCAGCCCCGGGCCTGGGTCTGGTTCTCGATGCGCAGCACGCCGCGCAGGTGGCGGCGCCGCATCGGGGTGATCACCACCTGGGGGGTCGCCCCGTCGGCGGGTGACGACCCGGCGGCCCCGCCCGATCCGATGACGCCGAGCGACCGGGCGTCGCCGGCCGGGCCGCTCATCCGCCCTCCCGGGTGGACCAGTTGATCTCGGCGTCGGGTTTGCGCAGGTAGAGCGGCGTCAGCTCCCACGGCTTCACCCACTGCTCGCGCAGGGCCTGGGCGTGGGCCAGCATGACCAGCGACGAGGCCGACGGGTAGGCCAGCTCCTCGCCCACGATGTCGACCTTGTTGAGCCCGTCGAACACCTCGCGGTAGCGGATGGCGCCGTCGCCCACCAGCAGGCACTCCTCGCCCGACGCCAGCAGCTCGCTGGCCAGGTCGTCGGCGGTGCCCACCCGGTGCTCGCCCAGCCGCTGAACGCCTCCGGGCACCTGCCGGTAGAAGGCGTAGAAGAGCTCGCCGCGCCGGGCGTCGAGGGCGGCCACGATCAGCTTGGAGGTGAACCGCACCGGGAAGGCCACCAGGTCGAGGCTGGGCACGCCGATCATGGGCACCCGCAGGGCGTGGGCCATGGCCTTGGCCGAGGCCACCCCCACCCGCAAACCGGTGTACAGGCCAGGCCCCAGGTCGACGGCCACCACGCTGATCTCGGTGAGGGCGATGCGCGCCTGCTGGCAGGAGAACTGGACGGCGGGGGTGAGCGTCTCGGCGTGGCGCTTCCCCCGCGCCGACAGCGTCGAGGCCAGCACGCCCTCGTGGCCCCCCACCGCGCAGCTCACCTGGACCGTGGCCGTGTCGATCCCCAGGATCAGCATCGGAGGTGCTCCGCCATCAGCTCGGCACCAGCCAGGCGGCGAGGGCCAGCGACAGGGCGCGACGGCGCGCCGACCACCGGGGGCCGACGAGGTCGAGCTCGAGGCTGCGGTCGTCGAGCCCGTCGCCGTAGGTCATGCGGATGACCAGGTAGTCGGCGGGCAGGGCGTTGACGATGGCGTCCCCCCACTCGACCACCGTGACCCCACCGTCGTCGAGCATCTCGGGCAGGCCGACGTCGAGCACCTCGGCCAGCTGCTCGAGGCGGTAGACGTCCAGGTGGTTCAGCTCCAGGCGACCCTCGTAGTGGCTGGCCAGGGTGAAGGTCGGGCTGGTGATGGGCTCGGCCACGCCCAGCGCCCGGCCCAGCCCCTGGGTGAAGGCGGTCTTGCCCGCGCCCAGCTCGCCGGCCAGCAGGATGACGTCCCCGGGGCGCACCAGCTCGGCCAGGGCCGCGGCCAGGGCCTGGGTGTCGGACGCGGAGCGCGAGCGGGCCAGCAAGGTCACGCCTCGGGCCTCGCGCCGCTCAGGGCCAGCTTGGCCCGCACGAAGTCGGCCCGCATGTGGGCCAGCGGCTCGGCCCCGCCGCGCAGGGCGTAGGCCGGGTGCAGGGTGGGGATGAGCACGGCCCGACCGAACGGGTACTGCTGGCCGCGCAGCTTGGTGATGGGCACGGTGGAGTCGAGCAGCAGCTGGCCCGCGAACTTGCCCAGCGTCACCACCACCTTGGGGTCGATGAGCTCGATCTGGCGGTGCAGGTAGGGCCGGCACGCCTCGATCTCGGGTGGCAGGGGATCACGGTTGTCCGGCGGGCGGCACTTGACCACGTTGGCGATGTAGACCCGATCGCGGGTCAGGCCCATCTCCTCGAGCATGATCCGGTCGAGCAGCTGGCCCGAACGTCCCACGAAGGGCAGGCCCTGGCGGTCCTCCTCGGCGCCCGGCCCCTCGCCCACGAACATCAGGTCGGCCGCCGGGTCGCCCACGCCGAACACCACCTGGGTGCGGCCCGCGGCCAGGGCGCAACGGGTGCAGGTGCTGGCCTCGACGGCGAGCTGTTCGAGCGGGTTGCCCACCCCGGGATGCTACTGCCGTCATCCGATGGCTCCGGCCGCCGGATCGGGCTGGGGGCGAGGTGGCGTCCCGTCGGCCACGACGCCCGCCGAGCCTCCCGCCGCGGAGCCGGACCCGGCGGCCGGGCTGGCCCGGCGGTAGTGGCGGGGCACCCGGGGACCGATCCCGCACACGATCTCGTAGCCGATGGTGTCGAGGCGGTCAGCCCACTCCTGGGCGCTCAACGACTGGTCACCCTGGCGGCCGATGAGCACCACCTCGTCGCCCACGGCCACGGGGTCGTCCCCGCAGTCGACCATGAGCTGGTCCATGGTGATGGCGCCCACGATGTCGCGGCGCCGGCCGCCGATGAGCACCTGGCCGCCGGTGGAAGACAGCCGGCGCACCACGCCGTCGGCGTAGCCGATGGGCACGGTGGCCACGTTGGTGGACCGGGTGAAGGTGTGGGCCTGGCCATAGGAGATGCTCTCGCCGCCCGCCACCCGCTTGACCATGGCCACCTCGGCCCGCAGGGTCATGGACGGCACCAGGTCCAGCCGACCCTCCAGCGCGGGGGACGGAGCGAGCCCGTAGATGCCGATGCCGGCGCGGACCAAGTGGTAGCGGCTCCGGGGGTGGTCGATGCCGGCCGCGGTGTTGGCCGCGTGGCGCATGGCCGGGGCCAGGCCACGGCGCTCGAGCTCGGCCCAGACCTCCTCGAACCGGTCGAGCTGCACGTCGGTGAACGGGTTGCCCGGTTCGTCGGCCACCGCGCAGTGGGTCCACAGCGCCTCCAGCTGGAGCGTGGGCTGGGCCGCGATGGCCGCGGCCAGCTCCACCACGTCGGCCGGAGCCGCCCCCATCCGGTTCATGCCGGTGTTGACCTTCAGGTGCAGGCGGCCCACCCGATGGTGGCGGGCCGCCGCCGCGGCCATGGCGGCCACGCCGGCGTGGGTGTCGGCGGTGAGGCGCAGGTCCAGGCGCACGGCGGCGTCGACATCGGCGGCCCGGGGTTGGGAGAGCAGCAGGATGGGCGCCTCGACCCCGCTGCGGCGCAGCACCGCTCCCTCCTCGACCAGCGCCACCCCCAGCCAGGAGGCGCCGGAGGCCAGGGCGACATCGCTCACCGCCACCGCGCCGTGCCCGTACCCGTCCGCCTTGACCACCGCGCACAGCTGGGCGGGGGCCACCAGGTCGCGCAGGGCGCGCACGTTGTGGGCCACCGCGTCGAGGTCCACGTCGGCTCGCGTGGCGCGCATCAGCTCAGGTGCCCGGGCTCAGGCGTCCGCGCGCCGCGTGTCCAGCGCGCACGAGTCGGTCGCTCAACTCGGCGCGCTCTGCTCGCCGCCGGGCGCGTCGGGTTCCCCCGTTCCCATGACGATGGCCTTTACGATGTCGCCCCGGCTGACGATGCCCACCAGCAGGCCGGACCCGTCCAGGACCGGCAGCCGCGACACGTTGCCGTCGTGCATGATCGTGGCCGCGTCCTCCACGCTGGCGTCGTCGCGCACGGTCAGCGGGGCGGGGGTCATCACCTCGCCCACCGACGCCCCCAACGCCTTGGACATCGACTCGTCGACGTCGTCGTGCTTCAACGGCCACGTCACGTTCACGCCCAGGAAGTTGACCACCGTGGGGAAGTGGACCCGGGCCTCCTCGACGATCAGGTCCCCCGTCGACAACATGCCCACCACGGCGCCGCCGTCGACCACCGGGCCGGCGTCGACCCCCCGTGCCACCAGCTGCTGCATGGCCTCGGTCACGTTCTGGTCCGGCCGGAAGGCCACCACGTCGCTGGTCATGACGTCGTGCACGGGCAGGTCGCGAAGCGCCATCGGTTCTCCTGGTGGGACGGATCGGCGGGTTGGCGGGGCGGGCGCTCAACCCATCCGACGGCGGACGATCGCGTCGATCGCCTGGGGCAGGTGGTCGATCAGGTCCCGGGCCACGAACCCGTCCGGCCAGCCTAGAGCGGCGGCCGAGCCGTGCAGGAACGCTCCGGCGGCGGCGGCCTGGACCGGGTCGAGGCCTCGGGCGCCCAGGGCCCCGATGATCCCGGCCAGGACGTCGCCGGTGCCGGCCGACGCCAGCCGGGCGTCGCCCGAGGCCACGACCAGGGCCTCACCGTCCGGGCCGGCCACCACCGTGGGCCCGCCCTTGAGCAGCACCACGCAGCCGAGGCGCTCGGCCAGGCGACGGGCGGCGTCCAACCGATCAGGTCCCGGCGGGCTGCCGTCGATCCGGGCGAACTCGCCGTCGTGAGGGGTGAGCACCGTCCGGGGGCCGATCAGCCCGGCGGGATCCGAGCCCAGCGCGGTCAGGCCGTCGGCGTCGACCACGGTGGGCACCCCGGCCTGGAGGAGCACGGCCAGCAGGCGGCGGATCTGGTCGCGCGTGTCGTCGTCGGTGCCCAGCCCGTTGCCCACGACCATGGCACCGAACCGGGCCACGTCGGGCTGCACGCCGGCGGCCCAGTCGTCGGCGTCGAGGTCGTGGCGCACCACCTCGACGGGGACATCGACCCCCGCGAGGTCGCCGGGGCTCGACAGGCGGACGTAGCCGGCCCCGCCCCGCTGCGCGCCGCCCGCGGCCAGGGCCGCCGCCCCACCCATGCCCGAGGCGCCGGCCACCACCCACACCGCCGACTGCCACTTGTGGCTGGTGGCGGCGCGGGTCGGCCACCAGTCCGCCACGTCCTCGGCCTCCACCAGGTCCACCCGGGCGCCGGACACGTCCAGGCCGATGTCGGCCACCACCACGTCGCCGGCCCGGCTGGCGCCCTGCTCGAACAGCAGGCCCGGCTTGAGGGCGGCGAAGGTCACGGTGGCATCGGCTCGGCCGACCCCGGCGGCGACCGCGCCGGTGAGCCCGTCGACCCCGCTGGGGATGTCGATGGCCAGCACCGGCACCCGCACCGCCCGCGGGTCGGCCGAGCGGACCGCCGGCCAGGCGTAGCTGCCCCGGAAGCCGGTGCCGTAGGCCCCGTCCACCACCAGGTGGCACGGCGGGAGCGGGTCGGTCGATCCGGCGTCCACCACCTCGACCCGCACCCCTCGTCGGCGCAGGCGCCGCGCCGCCTCCCGGCCGTCGTTGCCGTTGTTGCCCTTGCCCGCCACCACCACCACCCGACGACCGTAGGTGCCGCCCAGCAGCGCCACCGCGGCCCGCGCCACGGCCGCCCCGGCCCGCCCGATGAGCACCTCGACGGGCTCGGGCGCGGCCCGATCCACCGCTCCCATCTCCTCGGGGGTCAGGACCGGGATCATCGCCCGGTCATCCCGCCGCCTGCCCGAGCGCCACCACGATGGCCTGGGCCAGGTGGTCGGTGTGGGTCAGCGTCAGGCGCCAGTCGGTGATGCCCCGCGCCCGGCCCAGCTCGGCGGCGGAGCCGTGGAGCACCAACCGCGGGGCACCGGAGTCGAGGCGCGCCACCTCGAGGTCGCGGAAGCGGACATCGCCCAACCCCACCCCCATGGCCTTCATGGCGGCCTCCTTGGCTGCGAACCGGGCCCCGAAGCGCTCGGTGGGGTCCCGTCGGGCCCGGGCGTAGGCCTGCTCGCCGTCGGTGAAGAGCCGGGCCACGATGGTCGGCGTGCGGTCCAGCACGATCCGGAAGCGGTCCAGGTCGACCAGGTCGACACCAACCCCAACCAGGTTCGCCGGCACCGGTCCGGTCAGCGGTGTCACGCGGCGGAGCGGAGCGAAGCCGCGGGCGCGGTGCCACCCGCATGGCGAAGCCGTCCGCCGGGAGGCTTGCCGACCAGAGGACACCACAGGTCGGTCGTCACCGGTGCCCGGACCGCCACCGGTCGGCCAGCACGTAGACCGGCTCGGTGAGCAGGTCGACGACGGGCAGCGTGCCCAGCAGGTCCTCGCGGAAGGTGGGCTCGGTCTCGGTGACCGCGTCCTTGAGGGCGGAGAAGCGGCCCTGGTAGCCAGACAGCACCGCTCGCATGGTGCCCGGCTCGAGGCGATCGCGGAACCGCAGGTGCAACAGGGTCAGACCGGTGGCCTGCTTGTCCTTGACCTCGGGGACGATCACCAGCGTGCGCCCGTCGCGTCGACCCTTGGCCACGGTGACCAGCCGCTGGGTGGCCACCCGGTGCTTGGTGCCCACCAGCTCGGGCTGGGTGTCGGTGCGGCTGACCAGCTCGCGGGAGATGCCGCCCCGGTCGATGACCACCACCGAGGCCGGCGTCTGCTCGTCCTCCACCCGGCCCTCGATGCGGTAGCGGGTGTAGCCCAACACCTCGGCCACCGCCGGGTCGAGGGTGGCCAGGGCCCGCAGCGATCCGTAGGTGAGCTGGTCGCGGGCCACGCCGGCCGCCAGCACAGCCGCCACCAGGGGGACCTGCAGCAGGCTCTCGTCGCTACGGGAGATGCCCACCGTGACCGTCTTGGCCTGGTGCTTGATGGCATCGATGGGACGGGTGAGCTCCTCGATGGCCCTGGTCAGCGACGCGGTCAGGTCCTCGACCACCACGCTGGGGGTGCCCACCTTGCCGTGCTCCACCTGGTAGGCCTCCAGGGGCAGCACGCCCAGGGCGTAGCGCAGCTGAGAGCCCAGCCGCACCGCCGTGCTCGCCTCCAGGTGCCCGTCGTAGTCGCCGGTGCGCAGCACGTCGAAGTAGCGGGTGGCCACCGGCTCGAGGGTGGCGCCGAGGCGGTCGAGCAGGTCGGCGCCGTCCCCCAGCGGCCCGGACAGACCGGCGGCCGACACGGCCGACTCGATGGCGGCCCGTGCCTCGCGCAGCGGTCGGGCCTGGGCGTCGATGGCCAGCGCCGCCTCGTAGCTGAACAGGTGCCCGGCCATGGCGGACAGCACGAAGGCCAGGTCGGGATGGGTGACCGGCACCCGCACCGCCTGCAGGGCAGCCGAGAACCGCTCCTCGCCCGCGGTGGCGATGACCACCGGCGCCGCCTTGTGAGCCCGGTAGATGGCGATCTCCTTGGCCACATCGTCGGCCGTGGAGCCCGACAACCCGGCCGCGCACACCACGATGAGGGGCTCGGACGACAGGTCGATGTGCTTCTTGTCCTCGGTGGCGTCGCAGGCGATGGACTTGTAGCAGAGCTCCGACGCCTTGATGCGCACCTCGTTGGCCGCGATCCGGTTCGACCCGTTGCCCACCACGGCCCAGTAGCGCCGGCTGGGGGCCAGGCTGGCCGCGGCCTCGGCGATGGCCGGGCGCTGGTCGAGGGTGCGGCTCATCAGCGCGGGCAGGTCGCGCAGGGCGCCGAGCACGTCCTGCGCCGGGTAGCCGGGGTCGAGGCCGGCCTCGGCGGCCAGAGCCAGGCCGAGCACGAACCCGGCCGCGATCTGGGCGTAGAAGGCCTTGGTCGAAGCCACGCTCATCTCGATGTCGCGCCCGTCAGAGGTGTAGAGGACGCCGTCGGCCTTGTCGGTCAGGTCGCTGCCCCGCCGGTTCACCACGGCCACCACCCGACCGCCCCGGGCCCGCACCAGGTCGACGGTTCGGTTGGTGTCGGTGGTGGTGCCCGACTGGCTGATGGCCACCACCAGCGTGTCGGACAGGTCAGCGTCGAGCTCGAAGCCCGACAGCTCGGTGGCCAGCAGCGCCCGGGCCTCGATGCGGTCGTCGGCCAGCGCCGCCCGCAGCACGGCGGCCAGGCTCTGGCCGGCCACCGCGGCGGTGCCCTGGCCGATGACCAGGACGCGCCGGATGCGCCCGGCCCGCAGGTCCTGGCGCAGCCCGTCGGGCAGGGTGTCGTCACCCACCACCACCTGCAGGCGGCCGTCACGCTCGACCACCCGGCCGCGCAGCGTCTTGCGGAACGACACCGGCGCCTCGGAGATCTCCTTGAGCAGGAAGTGCGGGGCGTCGCCCCGGTCGATGTCCCGGGTGGTGATCTGGGCGGTGGCCAGCTCGGAGGCGACCACCGGCAGGGGGGTGCCGTCGTAGGCCAGGCGCTCGATGCCTTCGATGGTGCCAGCCAGGGCCCCACGCAGGCGCACCACCTGGCCCCGGGTGGTCGGGTTGTCGGGATCGGCCGGCGTCTCGCCGTCCAGGCGCAGGTAGGTGTCGGCCGTCTCCACCACGCCGTAGGGCTCCGACGCCACGATGAAGGCGTCCTCGGCCAGCCCCACGTAGAGGGCCTGGCCGCTGCCGCGCAGGGCCAGGAGCAGGTCGTCGGGATGGGTGGCCGAGCAGGCCCCGATGGCCACCGAGCCCTCCAGGGCGTCGACGCAGCGCCGGAACGCCTCCACCAGCTCGCAGCCGTCCACCAGGTGGCGCGAGGTCAGCGTGGGGATGACCTTGGCGTCGGTGGTGATCTCGACCGGGATGCGCAGGCCCTCGGTGGCCTTCAGGTCTGCGAAGTTGTCGACGTCGCCGTTGAGCACGGCGGTCAGGTACGGCGCCGCCGCCCCGCTCCCCGCGGCCTCGGCGTCGAGCTCGATCGAGTTGAGCGGATGGGCGTTGGCCTGGGAGATGATCCCCACGCTGGCCCAGCGGGTGTGACCCAGCACCGTGGCCTGGGCCGTGGGGGCCTGCAGGGCGCGGCGCAGCAGCTCGTCGGCGGCGATGGCCCGGCGCAGGGCCCGGGTGTTGTCCCCCAGCTCACCGATCTCGGCCGCGGCCTTGTAGACGAAGCCGAGCTGGCCGTCGGCCGCCTGCACCGCCCCGTCGGCGAAGAGCGGGTCGTCGCCGCGGGCGGCCAGCTCGGCGGCCACCGCGCCCGAGCCCAGGTCGAGCTGGTGGCCGCGCACCAGCACGTGCAACCCGGCCGAGTCCCGGCCCCGCACCTCCAGGCGATCGATGGCCGACAGCGCCTCCTGGATGGACAGGTAGGTGACCAGGGCGGTGGGCGACGAATCAGCTCCGGCCAGTCGGCGCACCTCGGCCGCGGTGCGCACCCGGTCGTGCTCGATGGCCCACACCGCGTCCTTGAGGTGGATCAGGGCGGCGTTGACGGCCTCGATGTCGGCGTCGCCGTCGAGCACCGAGGCGTCCACCTCGAGCGAGTCGAGCGAAACCTCGATGTCGGTGATGTCGTGGTCGAGCAGCCGCACCAGGTGGGTCACCTCGCTCATGAGCGAGGGGTCGCCGGCCAGGGCCACCAGGCCGGGCGCGCCACGCAGGAGCCGATCCGCCTCGGCGATGACAGCCGACACCTCGTCCAGCCGGCGGGGATCGGGCCGCGAGCCGGCCAACCCCTCCAGATCGCGCTGGGCCCGGGTCAGCGCCTGGTTGATCTCGGTCCCCGTCGGGGGTCGGCGTTCGGAGGGACGGCGGACGACGGCGATGATCCCGCACATGCGATGGGCACCTTCCTCGGGAGAGGCACCGGGCCACGCTGCTCGGTCAGAACCTCGGATCCAGCGATCGGGGAGCGCTCCCGGACCCGGGAGCCGGCCCACCAGCCTAGCGGTGCGCCCGGCGCGAACTGGTCAGGCCCCAGCCCCGATCCGACCCGGACGAACCTGTCCGCCGGGCGGCCACAGGGGCGCGGTGGGCCATGACCGGCGCCGCGTCGGCGGGGATCGGTCAGGCCACCGGGTCGGCCAGCAGGCGCTCGATGGCGGCCACCAGGCGCGCCGCGGCACCCTCGGCCGCTTCCGGCTCGACCGCCTCGACCATCACCCGCACCAGCGGCTCGGTGCCGCTGGGTCGCACCAGCACGCGACCGGTCGGACCCAGCTCGGCCTCCACCGCCGCGATCTCCGCGGCCAGGCGGGCGACCAGGTCGTCCCCAGCCCCGGCCGCTGGCAGCTCGACGTTGACCAGCACCTGGGGCAGTCGGGTCATGGCCCTGGCAGCCAGCTCGGACAGGGGCCGCCCGGCCCGGGCCACCAGGTCGAGCAGCTGCACCCCGGTGAGCAGGCCATCGCCGGTGGTGGCCAACCGCCGGAAGATCACGTGGCCGGACTGCTCGCCGCCCAGCGCCAGGCCACGGCGCTCGAGGGCCTCGAGCACGTAGCGGTCCCCCACCTGCGTCTCGACCACCTCGATGCCCTGGTCGGCCATGGCCAGCCGGAAGCCCAGGTTCGTCATCACCGTGACCACCACGGCGTCGTCGGTGAGCTGGCCGCGAGCCCGCAGGTCGAGCGCGCACAACGCCAGCAGGTGGTCGCCGTCCACCAGCTCGCCGCGCTCGTCGACGGCCAGCACCCGGTCGGCGTCCCCGTCGAAGGCCAGGCCCACCTGCGCTCCGGCGGCCACCACCGCGGCCTGCAGGTCGCCGGGGTGGGTCGAGCCGCAGCCCTGGTTGATGTTGCGGCCGTCGGGTTCGGCGTGGATGACGGCCAGCTCGGCGCCCAGGCGGGCCAGCAGCGTCGGCGCCACCTCGGAGGCGGCGCCGTTGGCGCAGTCGATCACGACCCGCAGACCGGCCAGGTCCCGACCCTCCAGCGAGGCCACCACCGCGTCCTGGTAGCGAGCCAGATCCGCGCTGGCCCGCGCCTGGCCCTGGTCCACCTCCGCGGCGCCGGGGGGGACCACGGTGGTACCGGCGGCGACGTCGGTGGGGGCCGGGTCGCCGAGCAGCCGATCCAGCTCGGCCTCGAGCGCCTCCTCGACCGGGTCGGAGAGCTTGAGCCCGCCGGGGGCGAAGAACTTGATGCCGTTGTCCCCGTACGCGTTGTGGGAAGCGGATATGACCACGCCCGGTACGCCCTGGGTGGCGCTCACCTGGGCCACCACAGGTGTGGGAACGGTGCCCAGCGCCTCGACGGTGGCCCCGGCCGCCACCAGCCCGGCGGCCAGCGCCTGTTGCAGGCGCGGCCCCGACTCGCGGGTGTCCCGGCCGATCACGTAGCGCTGGGGGCCGAGCACGGCCACCGCGGCGCGTCCGAGGGCGTGCACCAGCGCGTCGGTCAACTCGTGAGCCGGACCCCGGACGCCGTCGGTGCCGAACCGCAGCGACACGCGGCGGTCAGCGCTTCGAGTACTGCGGAGCCTTGCGCGCCTTCTTGAGGCCGTACTTCTTGCTCTCCTTCTCGCGGGCGTCGCGGGTGAGGAAGCCGGCCTTCTTGAGCTCGGTGCGCAGCTCGGGGTCGAGGTCGACCAGCGCCCGGGCGATGCCGTGGCGCAGGGCTCCGGCCTGGCCCGAGGGGCCGCCGCCGTCGAGCGTGGCGTCGATGTCGTAGGTCTCGACCGTGTCGGTGACCCGCAGGGGCTCGGTCAGCACCATGCGGTGCGTCTCGGACGGGAAGTAGTTGGCCACCTCGCGTCGGTTGACGGTGATGACCCCCGTGCCCGGGCGGAGCCGCACGCGGGCTACGGCCCGCTTGCGCCGACCGGTCGTCTGGATCAGAGGCTTCGACATCGAGTGGTCCTTGAGGAGGGGGTCAGCTGCGGGCCCGAGCGTGCTCGAGCTCGAGCGGCTGGGGCTTCTGGGCCGAGTGCGGGTGGGTGGGGCCGGCGTAGACCTTCAACTTGGAGATCTGCGCCCGACCGAGGCGGTTCTTGGGCAGCATGCCCCGGATGGAGCGGCGCACGGCCTCGGCCGGCCGACGGTCCATCAGGTCGCCGAAGGTGCGGTGGCGGATGCCGCCCGGGTAGCCCGAGTGCCGGTGGATGAGCTTCTTGTCGGCCTTGCCCGCCGTCAGCACGATCTTGTCGGCGTTGATGATGATCACGTGGTCGCCGGTGTCGATGTGGGGCGTGAAGGTCGGCTTGTGCTTGCCGCGCAGCAGGCGGGCCGCCTCGGTGGCCACCCGTCCGAGGACGAGGCCGTCGGCGTCGATGACGTGCCAGTCCCGCTGGATCTCGCTGGCTTTGGGGGAGTACGTGGGCACGCGCGGGCCTTTGTTCGGGTTGCAGACAGGTGCTGAGCTAGCGCGACGACCGTCGAGCGGCACGCCAGGGCGACCTACCACGATATGGGTCGCAGCCCCCAACAGCAAACCGGGCTGGTCCTTGCCACCGCGGCGGAGCCGCAAGGCCGAGCCGATCGCCAGACGACACCCCGATCGGGGGAGCCGAGACCCGCCGGAGGCGGGACCAGCGATCAGTAGGCGAGGCGGACCGCAGCCTCGGGCGAGTTGATGCGCACGGCGATGCTCTCCTCGAGGTAGAGCTCGACCGCCGTCTGGGTGACGCCTCGGTAGCCCACGGAGAAGTCCTCGCCGACGACCAGCTCGAAGTCGCCGCCGCGCTGGCTCAGCACCACCGCGCCGTTGACCGCCGGCGCCCACACCACCGGGCCGCCCAGGATCATCTTGAGGTGGTCGAACACGGGGTAGCCGCCGTGCTCGGTCGTCTCGATCACCCCGGTGTAGCAGCGCGGGCCCAAGGCGATGGCGTAAGGGCCGTCGACCCCGGCCGCCCGCAGCACGGCCACCGCCCGCGCCGCGCTGCGCGGGTAGTCGTCGTAGTCGTCGGCGATGTCGATGGGCGCGTGGGGGCTGGCCTCGGCCACCCCGGACAGACCCCCCGCCGCGAACCCGTGGAAGACGGACCCGTCCTCGGCCAGCGCGGCCACGCGGGCGGCGTCCACCACCACGTCGAGATCGAGGTCGACGGCACCGCGCTCGGCATCGTCGAGGGTGGCCAGGCTCACCTCGAACGGCGTGCGCAGCTCGACCAGCGCCAAGGCCTGGCGCTGGGCCGCCTCGACACCGGCGGAGGGTCCGGGGATGTCCACCGCGTGGCCGAGGTCGACGGTCGACGCCGTCCACCCCAGCGGCCCGGTGACCTCGATGAGCTTGCGGGCGGCCAGGAAGTGCTTGAGCGAGCGGGTCGCCTCAGCGGTGATCTCGGCCCATCCGGCATCGCCGATGGGGGCCAGCTCGCGTCGCAGGTGGTTCACAGCTCTCCCTCGCTCTCGTTGCGCAGGTTGCCGATGCCCAGGCTGGAGGACCGGGTCGAACCCGCCGCCGCGCTGGCCTCGACCGCCTCGGCCTCGGCTTCGTGCTCGACGGCCACGATGTCGCCGTCGGCGAACAGGTAGGTCCGCAGCACCTCGTCGATCTTCGGGTCATGGCGCCGCAGCCACTCCAGCGTCATGGCGAAGTGCTCCTTCTCCTCGTCGCGGTTGTGGGCCAGCACGGCGGCCAGGTCGGCGTCGTCGCACGCCGCCACCCGCTGGTCGTACCAGTCGACCGCCTCGAGCTCCTCCATGATCGAGACGATGGCGCGGTGTCGGTTCACCACGTCGGAGGGCAGACCCTCTTCGTGCAGCTCGAAGCTTCCGGTACCCATAGGTGCAGGCTCCTACCCGTTCGCCGGTCTGCGCAGTCTGCTTGTTGGCCCTCCGGTCGGCAACCTGCTTGCCCTGCCCTCCGGCCGGCAGGCCTCCCTGGGGCGCCTTCGGCATCCGGGTCTCGTCCGCGCCGCGGCGCCTCCCTGGCGGTCGGCGCCTTCCGATTCCCGGCCCGTCAGGCGTAGGTGACCTGCCAGAGGCACAGGCCCCGCGGCGGGGCCACCTGGCCGGCGGCGTGGCGGTCACCGGCGCGCAGCATGGCGGTCACCTCGCCGGGGCTGCGCCGGCCCAGGCCCAGGTCGACCAGGGTGCCGACCAGGCTGCGCACCATCTGGTGGCAGAAGGCGTTGGCCTCGATCTCGAAGCGCAGCACGCCGTCGTCCACCTCCACCCATCGGGCGTCGGACACCCGGCGCACCAACGAGGCGGGCGGTTGGCCGGGTCCGACCTTGGGCGCCCGGCAGAACGACGAGAAGTCGTGGGCGCCGAGCAGCGGGTCACATCCGAGGCGCATGCGCTCCAGGTGGAGGGGCGCCTCGATGTGCCAGGTGAAGCGCCGGGTGAAGGGATCGGGGACCGGCCGGTTGTCGACCGTGTACCGGTAGCGCCGCGACACCGCCGAGAACCGGGCGTGGAAGTCGGCCTCCACCACCTCGGCGTCGCGGATGACGATGGGTCCCCCGCACAGCTTGGTGACGGCTCGGGCCACCTCGACCACGTCGAGGTCCGCCGCCGGCGCGTCGAAGCTGATCACCTGGCCCCAGGCGTGCACGCCGGCGTCGGTGCGCCCGGCGCAGGCCAGGTCGACCGGGTGTCCGAGCACGCGCCCGAGGGCCTCGGCCAGGGTGCCGGCCACGGTCGGGACCCCCTGGTTGGTGGCGAAGCCGCGGAAGTCGGTGCCGTCGTAGGCCACCGTCATCCGCACCCGGACCAGATCGTCCTCAACCGGCCGGGAGGACGGTGGCTCGGGTTCGTCGAACAGGGTCATGCCGTCACGGTCGGTCCGACGCGACCCGTCGAACCAGGCCGGCTCGACCTGATGTGGGGTGGGTCAGACCAGCTCGATGCGAGCCATGGGTGCGTTGTCACCGTGGCGCGGACCCAGCTTGAGGATGCGGGTGTAGCCGCCCGGACGATCGGCGTAGCGGGGCCCGATCTCGTCGAACAGCTTGGAGGCCATCTCGCGATCGCCGATGAACGACACCACCTGGCGATGGTTGTGCAGGCCGCCCTTCTTGGCCTTGGTGATCATCTTCTCGGCCACCGGGCGCAGCGCCTTGGCCTTGGCCTCGGTGGTGACGATGCCCTCGGCCGCGATGAGCGACGCCACCAGGTTGGCCATCATCGACTTCTGGTGCGAGGAGGTGCCGCCGAAGCGACGGCTCTTGCGTGGCGTTGCCGGCATGGTGGATCAGTCCCGGTTGCGGAGCGAGAGGCCTCGCTCGTCGAGCTTCTGGATGACCTCGTCGAGCGACTTCTGGCCGAAGTTGGTGATGGCCAGCAGGTCGTCCTCGCCCTTCTCGAGCAGCTCACCGATGGTGTTGACCTGGGCGCGCTTGAGGCAGTTGCGGGGACGCTCGGAGAGGTCGAGGTCCTCGATGGGCAGGTCGAGGTCGGGCGAGCCCGCGCTGGCCCCGGTCAGCTCACCCAGCTCGAGGCCCTGGGGCTCGTCGCTCATCTCCTCGACCAGCTGCACCAGGGTGCGCAGGGTGGCGCCGGCCGACGCCAGGGCCTCGCGGGCCGAGATGGAGCCGTCGGTCTCGATGTCGAGCACCAGACGGTCGAACTCGGTCGACTGCTCGACCCGGGTGGGCTCCACCTGGAAGCTGACCCGGCGGACCGGCGAGAAGATCGAGTCGACGGGGATCACGCCGATGGTGTTGGACGTCTTGTTGCGGTCGGCCGACACGTAGCCCCGGCCCTTGGACACCGTGACGTCGACGGCCAGGCGGCCCTTGGCGTTGAGGGTGGCGATGTGGAGGTCCTTGTTGAGGATCTCCACGTCGCTGGTGGTCTGGAGGTCACCGGCGGTGGCGTCGGTCGGGCCCCGCACGTCGAGGCGCAACGTGACGGGCTCGTCGCTGTAGACCTGCAGGACGAGGTCCTTCAGGTTCAAGATGATGTCGGTGACGTCCTCGGTCACGCCCTCGATGGTGTCGAACTCGTGCAGGGCGTCGTCGAACCGGACCTGGGTGACCGCCGCCCCAGGGATGGACGACAGCAGGGTCCGGCGCAGCGAGTTGCCGAGGGTGTGCCCGAAACCGGGCTCGAGCGGGCCGACGGCGAACAGCTGCCGATCGGCATCGCCCTCGCTGAGTGCCTCGACCTTCGGGCGCTGAATGACCAGCATGTGCTTCTACCTCGATGAATCCACAGATTCCGTAGGACGAACAGGGTGCGCTTGGCACCGGGAGCGGAGCACCGCCCCGGCCGCCGGGGGTTACTTGGAGTAGAGCTCGACGATCAGCTGCTCGCGGACGGGCACGTCGATGTGCTCGCGCCGGGGCAGCTCGGACACGGTGACGGAGAAGCCGCCATCGCTGGCCTCGAGCCAGGGCGGCGGCGTGCGACCCAGCACGTCGGTGTTCCACTGCACGACGACCATCTCGCGGGACTTTGCCTTCAGCGTGATGACGTCGCCCTTGCGAACCCGGTAGCTGGGGATGTCGACCCGCTTGCCGTTCACCTGCACGTGCCCGTGGCCCACGAACTGGCGAGCCTGGGGCCGGGTGGCCGCCCAGCCGGCGCGGTAGGCCACGTTGTCGAGGCGCAGCTCGAGGTAGCGCAGCATGATCTCGCCGGTCACGCCGTCCTTGCGGTTCGCCTCCTCGTAGAGGTTGCGGAACTGGCGCTCGGACAGCCCGTAGGTGAAGCGGGCCTTCTGCTTCTCCTGCATCTGGAGCAGGTACTCCGACACGTTGCCGCGACGACGGGTGCGACCGTGCTCGCCCGGCGGGTAGGGGCGCTTGTCCAGGGCGATCGTCTCGCCCCTGGTGCCCCAGATGTTGGTGCCGAGACGGCGGGAGATGCGGGCCTTGGGCCCCGTGTACCTGGCCATCAGACCCTCCGACGCTTGGGCGGGCGGCAACCGTTGTGGGGCACCGGGGTGACGTCCTTGATGCCGGTCACCTCGATGCCGGCGTTCTGGATGGAGCGGATGGCCGTCTCCCGACCCGAGCCCGGGCCCTTGACCATCACGTCGACCTTGCGGACCCCGTGCTCCATGGCCCGGCGGGCGCACTGCTCGGCCGCCATCTGGGCGGCGAACGGGGTCGACTTGCGCGAGCCCTTGAACCCGACGTTGCCCGCCGATGCCCAGGCCAGCACGTTGCCGTCCTGGTCGGTGATCGACACGATCGTGTTGTTGAACGAGCTCTTGATGTGCGCCACCCCGTAGGTGACGTTCTTGCGTTCCTTGCGGCGGGGACGACGCCCCCCGGCAGCGGGCTTGGCCATGGTCAGCGCACCTTCTTCTTGCCGGCCACGGTCTTCTTGGGACCCTTGCGCGTGCGGGCGTTGGTGTGGGTGCGCTGGCCGTGCACGGGCAGCCCCTTGCGGTGGCGCAACCCCTGGTAGCAGCCGATCTCCATCTTGCGCTTGATGTCCTGGGACACCTCGCGGCGCAGGTCGCCTTCGACCTTGACGCTCTGGTCGATGTAGGTGCGGATGCGGCTGACCTCTTCGTCGGTCAGGTCACGGACCCGGGTGTTGGGATCGATGTCGGTGGCCGCGCAGATCTGCTGGGCCAGCGTGCGGCCGATGCCGTAGATGTAGGTGAGCGAGATCTCCAGCCGCTTCTCGCGGGGGATGTCGACTCCGGAGATGCGCGCCATCTAACCCTGCCTCTGCTTGTGCCGGGGGTTGGTGCAGATGACGCGGACCCGGCCGTGGCGGCGGATCACCTTGCACTTCTCACACATGCGCTTGACGCTCGGTCGTACTTTCATGGTCTCGCCTGGATCCTTGGGGCCAGGAACGTCGGGGTTCCCCGACGGGCCCGGGCTCGGTCGTCAGAGCGGTCTCGCTCGCTCGGCCCTGGGCTCTCACTCGTGTGCGGATGGAGGTGTGAAGGGACTGGATCTACTTGTAGCGGTAGGTGATTCGGCCTCGGGTGAGGTCGTAGGGGGTCAGCTCCACCTGGACGCGATCGCCGGGCAGGATGCGGATGTAGTGCATGCGCATCTTCCCCGAGATGTGGGCCAGCACCTTGTGGCCGTTCTCGAGCTCGACCCGGAACATGGCGTTCGGGAGGGGCTCGATCACCGTCCCTTCCAGGACGATGGCGTCTTCCTTGGGCTTGGGCAGGGTTGCTCCTACGAGACGGTGGACCGGGACCGGCAGACCACGCGCGCAAGCACGCGCCGACTGCGGTGGAACTCCTCGACCGAGGCGCGCTGGCGCGCAAGGTTCCGAGGCGAGAAGACAGCTTAGCGGTCGGTGGGCCCGAGTCCAACTCCGGGTTGGCGTCCCGACAGGGCGATGAGCTGGTCCGACGGCGTCACCGGATCAGCCCAGTCGGCGGCCAGGTCGAAGGCGGCGTCCGGCCCCCGGTTGGCCGGGTCGTAGTACTGGCGCATCATCTCCAGCTGGGCGCGGGCCAGGTCGTCGTCGATCTGGAAGGGCCGGCCCAGGGCGGTGGCCAGATCCCAGGCGTGGATGAGCTGGTCGCCCACGAACACCCGCACCCCGATGGCGGCCGGCAGCGTGGCGAAGGGCAAGATCAACATCATCTCGGCCCATTCGGTGGTCCGCCACCCGTCGAGGGCGGCGGCGCTGGCTCTCGCGTACCGTGCGGCCGGGTCGTCAGCGCCGAGAGGGACGGCCTCGGGTGGCGCGGCCTGGCCGGACAGCCCCAGGGCGAACACGTCGCACATCCAGATCATGTGCTCGAGCAGGGCCCGGACGTCCCAGCGATCGCACGGCGTGGGTCGGGCCAGTTCGGCCTCGGTCACCTGGTCGACGACGGCCGCCGCCCGGGCCACCGCCCGCTCACAGTCCACCACCACGTCGTCCATGGGGCCGACGCTAGCCGTACCCCGCCCTGCCCCACCCCCACGTCGCGCAACCTGTCAGCCCAGCGACCCCATACAGCCCGCTCCACTGACAGGTTCGAGGAAGGGGTGGGATCAGGGCCAGCTCCGAGCCATCGCGGACCCGCAAGCTCGCGCAACCTGTCAGCTCAGCGACCTCACCGTGCCCGCTGGGCTGACAGGTTCGGGACTGAGGGGGGTGGGCTGACAGGTTCGACGTCTGAGGGGTGGGACCGGTCGCGGGATCAGCCGGTGAAGGCGGGCGTGGCGGTCACCGGTTCGGCCGCCGTGCCGGTGGTGCTCGTCGTGGCCGCCGTGGTCGAGGTGGTGCTGGACGGCGGGACCGGGATCACGGAGTTGATGTTGAGGTTCCACACCTCGTGGACGTCGGTCACCGCCCCGGTGGAGCCGGCGAAGCCGAACTTGAAGCTCGTCGCCGCCACCAGAGCGGCCGTGATCGGGATCTGCAGCACCTGGGTGCCGTTGAGCGAGATGGTGATGTGGCGGACGCTGACCGTGCTCGGGTCGATCACGATGTGGACCAGCACGGTCGCCGCGGCGCGGGTGTTGCCACCCGACAGGGTCGTCCCCAGGTTGTCGGAGTTGGCCAGCCAGCAGTAGCCGACGGTGCCGTTGCCCTCGCCCCGCACGGACACCACGTTGGGCACCTGGCCCGGCCCCTGGGAGCCCGGCCCCGAACCGGCAGCGCATCCGGTGCCGGCCGAGCCGGTGTTGCTGAAGTTGCCCCACTTGTCGATGCCGATCCCCAACAGGCCCTCGGTCACCCCGGGGCTGTAGTTCACCCCGTCGTTGCCCGCC
The DNA here is from genome assembly GCA_963785815.1 of uncultured Microthrixaceae bacterium. Classification (GTDB taxonomy): domain Bacteria; phylum Actinomycetota; class Acidimicrobiia; order Acidimicrobiales; family Acidimicrobilacustridaceae; genus UBA4742. The sequence continues at coordinate 6,144 of CAWAWN010000003.1, read as the reverse complement.
GTGTAGCCCAGACCACCACCCGCGGCGCCCGGGGTGGTGAGGTCGGCCGTGCCGTTCACCAGGAAGAACGAGATGCCGTCGGCACCGCTGCCGCCGTACTGGGCCTGGTCGAAGGTGATGTCGAGGCCGCCAGAGGTGGGCAGCGCGTGGTTGTAGAGCGCGAAGCCGGCCGACGAGCCGTTGGCCGGGCTGAGCCGCAGCGCGCCCGACCCGGCGGCGTCCGGCGTGTCGAGACCGCAACCGGCGACGGGGGTCTGGGTCGTGTCGGACCCGGCGGTGAGGCACGTCTGGCCCGGCCAGCCCGAGATCGAGGACCCGGTGCCACCCGACACCCAGTCACCGGGGTTGGCCACCGTGGCGTTCGTGAAGCTCTCGATGAGCAACGTGTCGGCGTGGGCGGCCGAGACCGGGAGCAGCCCTATCGTGAGCACGGTGGCGCCGAGGACCGGCAACAGTGCCCGCGTGATCCATCTGCGCATGCTCACTCCCGTCGTGGTCGGAACTCGTGCCCGTCGGGCGACCTTAGCCCACGCCACGCGGCGCCCAGGGCGACGCCATCCGCGGTCCGAGCCGAGCGGCACGGCTACCGCGCCTGGTTGGTGGCCGGCAAGGCCTTCGCCTGGGAGCGGCCGTTCAGCAAGGCCGACAGCCAGGCGTCCACCACGGCGTCGCGCAGGGCCCGCTTGCGGACCCGCTTCAGCTGGAAGGCACCGCCGGAGCTGGCCGCGGGATTTCTCGGCCGCGGACCCGGCGACGCCGCGGAACTACTCTTGGCCCATGGCACCGACGGCGGTGGCAGGTCTCGGGGCTCGACCGACGGGTCGACGTGTGCCGCGGCGACCGGAGTGGACGTTGGGCGTCATCGTGCTGCTCGTGCTGGTCGTGCTGGTCGTGCTGGCGCTGCTGGCCGGCGTCGCCAGCTGGCGAGCCGGGCAGTCCGGACCCCGACTCGAACCTCTGGGGGCCCGGGCTGGCGCGGCCACGGTCCCGGTCGGCAGCCCGCGGGTGCTGACGCTCCAGCTGGAAGCACATGGCGGCACCGTGACCGTCGAGTCGATCCGCCTGGCCCGCCCGGTCGACGACCTGACCGCCACCTTCGGCTTCAGCTCGTCGACGTGCGGCCAGGGCTTCACCAACGCGGAACCCCTCGCCCGGTGCACGATCGTTGCCCCTCGCGGGGCCCGGATCAGCCCGACCAGCACGTCGCTGATCGTGATCAGCTACCGCCTGACCCGACCGGTGACCGTCATGGCCCCCGACGTGGTGGTCACCTACCGCTCCGGTGGGGTGACCCGCACCACGTCACTCGGTCTCGACATCTGTCTGAGCGGGGTCGGCTCGACGCCCTGCCCGAACGGGTTCGATGGCTGAGGACGCGCCGACCGCGGCCGACCTGGCCGGACGACGGGCGACGTTCCGGGCGCTGCACCAGTCGGGGTGCTTCGTGATGCCCAACCCGTGGGACGTCGGCTCGGCGCAGGTGCTGGCCAGCCTGGGGTTCCCGGCCCTGGCGTCGACCAGTGCCGGGTTCGGGTTCACCCGAGGCCTCCCCGACCGTCCCGACGCCCTCTCGGTGGACGACGTCCTGGCCCACCTGGTCGACCTGGTGGGGGCCACCGAGCTGCCGATCAACGCCGACTTCCAGGCCGGCTACGCCGACGAGCCCGAAGGCGTGGCCGCCAACGTGGCGCGATGCATCCAGACCGGGGTGGCCGGGTTGTCGATCGAGGACGCGTCCGGCGGATCCGTTCACCCGATGATCGAGCTGGGCGCCGCCGTGGCCCGACTCCGGGCGGCTCGGACGGCGGTCGACCAGTCCAGCGCCGACGTGGTGCTCACCGCCCGGGCCGAGTCGCTCCTCTACGGCGTGGACGATCCCCTGGCCGACGTGCTCGAACGGCTCGACGCCTACGCCCAGGCCGGCGCCGACGTGCTGTTCGCCCCGGGCCTGCGGACCATCGAGGACATCCGGGTGGTGGTCGAGGCCCTCGCCCCGGCGCCGGTGAACGTGCTCATCGGCTGGTCCGGGGGCCCGAGCGTGGCCGAGCTGGCCGACGCGGGGGTGCGCCGGATCAGCGTGGGCTCAGCCCTGGCCCGGGTGGCGTGGGGCGCCGTGTCCCGGGCCGCCGAGACGCTGCTCGACGCGGGCACCTTCGACGACTTCGCCGTCGCCGCCCCCTTCACCCGCCTCAACGACCTCTTCTCTGCCTGACCATCCCGAAATTGGTGCACGAACGTGCCCATCCGGCACGTTTCTGCACCGATTTCGAGGGAGGGGGGTGCGAGAGGGCCTCAGGCAGTCGTCAGGATCTGGGGGCCGTCGTCGGTGACGGCGATGGTGTGCTCCCAGTGCACCGACAGCGAGCCGTCGGCGGTGACCACGCCCCAGCCGTCGTCCAGCAGCAAGGTCTCCGCCGTGCCGGCGTTGACCATGGGCTCGATGGCGAACACGTTGCCCACCGACAGGCGGGCGCCGCGTCCGGGCCGGCCGTAGTTCGGCACCTCGGGCTGCTCGTGCATGGCCCGCCCGATGGCGTGGCCCACGTACTCCCGCACCACCGAGTACCCGGCCGCCTCGGCCACGGCCTGCACCGCCGCACCCACGTCTCCCAGGTGGTTGTCGGCCACCAGCTCGGCGATCCCCGCGTGGAGCGACGCCTCGGTGACGTCGATCAGACGGGCGGCCTCGGGCGTGATGTCGCCCACCCCCATGGTGAAGGCGGCGTCGCCGTGCCACCCGTCGACGACCGCGCCGCAGTCGATGGAGATGATGTCGCCGTCGCGCAGCCGGTAGCCGTCGGGGATGCCGTGCACGATCATGTTGTTGGGCGAGGCGCAGATGACCGCCGGGAAGCCGTGGTAGCCCAGGAAGTTGGAGGTGGCGCCCCGGCGCTCGATCACGTCGCGGCCCACCGCGTCGAGCTCGAGGGTCGTCACCCCCGGCGCCACCGCGGCTCGGATGCACTCGTGCATCTCGGCCACCACCCGTCCGGCCTTGCGCATCTTGGCCACCTCGGCGCGGCTGCGCACCGTGGGCGCCGGGTTCCGCAGCGCGCGCACGGCCGGGCTCAGGCGCCCAGGTGGGCGTCGATGGCTGCCACCAACCGGTCGGCCACCTCGTCGGGGCGACCCAGGCCGTCGACCGACTCGAGCAGGCCGAGCTCGCCGAACCGGGCGATGGCCGGCACCGTCTCGCGCTCGTAGACCTCGAGCCGCTTGTTGATGGCCTCGGGGGTGTCGTCGTCGCGCTGGACCACCTCGCCCCCGCACTTGTCGCAGGTCCACGGACGGGTGGGCGGCTCGGACAGCGAGTAGATGGTGCCGCACTGGGTGCACACTCGCCGGCTGGAGAGCCGCTCGAGCACGACGTCGCGGGGCACCTCGATGTCGACGGCCAGGTCGATGGAGGCGATCTCCAGCAGGGCATCCGCTTGCCCGAGGTTCCGGGGGAACCCGTCGAGCAGGAAGCCGTTGGTCACCACGTCCTCGGCGGCCAGGCGGTCCCTGATGATGCCGAGCATGATCTGGTCGGGCACCAGCGCCCCCGCGTCCATGATCTCCTTGGCCTGGCGCCCGAACTCGGTTCCCTCGGCCACGGCCTCGCGCAGCATGTCGCCGGTGGAGACGTGCACCGCGCCGTAGTGCTTGGCCAGCAACGCGGACTGGGTGCCCTTCCCCGCGCCCTGACGGCCGAACAGCACCAGCTTCAGCGCCACTACTTGAGGAACCCTTCGTAGTTGCGCATCATCAGCTGGCTGTCGATCTGCTTCATCGTCTCGAGGGCGACCCCCACCGCGATCAGCACCGAGATGCCCGAGAAGGACACCTGGTTGCCGGGCAGGTAGTGGCTGAGCATCCACGAGGGCACCAGCGCCACCCCGGCGATGAACAGGGCGCCGGGCAGGGTGATGCGGTTGAGCAGACGGGCCATGTAGCGCTCGGTCTGGGGCCCGGGTCGGATGCCCGGGATGAACCCGCCCTGCTTGCGCAACGTGTCGGCCTGCTTGGCCGGATCGAAGGTGATGGCCGTGTAGAAGTAGGTGAACCCGATGATGAGCAGGCCGTAGGTGACGAGGTAGTACGGCGAGCCCGGGTTGGACAGGTGGTTGTTGATGAAGCTCTGCACGCTCGCGCCCCACCCGCTGGCCGGCAGCACGAACGACAGCAGCTGGGGCAGGTAGAGCACCGAGCTGGCGAAGATGATGGGGATGACGCCCGCCTGGGTCACCTTCAGGGGGATGTACGTGCTCTGCCCCCCGTACACCCGACGCCCCACCTGGCGTTTGGCGAACTGCACCGGGATCCGGCGCTGGCCCTGCTCGATGAACACGATGGCCACGAGCAGGCCGATGAACACGATGATGGTGATGATCAGGGCGCCCCAGCCGGCCGATGCCTGGATGCGGGTGCCCTGGGCCGGCAGCGTCGACACCACCGAGGCGAAGATCAGCAGCGACATGCCGTTGCCGATGCCCCGTTGGGTGATGAGCTCGCCCATCCACATGAGCAAGGCCGTGCCCGTGGTCAGGGTGAGCACGATCAGCGCGACGTGGCCGGCGTTGTAGTGGGGCACCAGGTCGATGCCGGTGGTGTTGCCCTGGCGGAGGCCGCCGCCGCCCTTGTGGAACAGGTAGGCCAGACCGGTCGACTGCACCACCGCGATGCCGATGGTGACGTAGCGGGTCCACTGGGTGATCTTGCGCTGGCCGACCGCCCCCTGCTCCTGCCACTCCTCGAGCTTGGGGATCACCACGCCCAGGATCTGCAGGATGATGGATGCCGTGATGTACGGCATGATCCCGAGGGCGAAGATGGCGAAGTTGGTGATGGCCCCGCCGGAGAACAAGGTCAGGAAGCCGAGCACGCCGCTCTGGTTGGCCTGGCTCCGGAGCGTCTTGAGCGCCCCGGTGTCGATGCCCGGGACGGGCAGGTGCGCACCGAAGCGGTAGAGCACGATCATCAGGATCGTGAACAACACCTTGTTGCGCAGGTCGGGGACCTTGAAGATGTTGCGCAGGCTGGAAAGCACCGAGGGGCTCCTGTCGTCGACCCAGGTGGTCGGGCGGGGGGCGCGGGCTAGCGGTTGGTGAGGTGGTTTCCCTTGGCCGGCGGACGACGATCGCCCCACGGCAGCGCCAGGACCTCAACCGTACCGCCTGCTCCGGTGATGGCTGCCTCGGCCGCCTTGGAGAAGGCGTGAGCCCGGACCTGGATGGGTCGGGTCACCTCGCCCCGGCCGAGGACCTTGATCAGGGCGCCCTTGTGGGACAGCCCGTGGTCGTGGAGCACGTCAGGATCGATCACGTCCAGCCCGCTGGCGTCGAGCACGTCGAGGTTCAGGGCCTGGTACTCGACCCGGAACGGGTTCTTGAAGCCCTTGAGCTTGGGCACCCGCATGTGCAGGGGCAGCTGGCCGCCCTCGAAGCCGGCGGGGATGGTGTCGCGGGCCCCTTGGCCCTTGGTGCCGCGGCCGGCGGTCTTGCCGCCCTTGCCACCGATGCCGCGACCGACGCGCTTGCGCTTGCGGGTGGAGCCCTCAGCTGGCTTGAGATCGTGGACCTTCACGATGAGGCTTCTTCCTGGGAGGCGGCGTCGGTGACCCGGATGAGGTGGGGGACGCGGGCGATCATGCCCCGGATCTCGGGGCGATCCGGCAGGGTGTTGCTCTGGCCGATGCCGCGCAGGCCCAGCGCCCGCAGCGTGCCGCGGGTCTTGGGCTTGGCGCCGATGGCTGAGCGGACCTGGGTGACGGTGAGCTCGCCCATCAGGCCACCTCGTCGGGCACGAAGGGCCCGCGCTCGCTGGTGCGGTAGGCCTCGAGCAGGCCCTTGGGCACGAACTCCTCGGCCGACAGGCCCCGCAGCCGGGCGATCTCGTCCGGGCGCTTGAGGGCCTTGAGCCCGGCGATGGTGGCCCGGGCCACGTTGATGTGGTTGGCCGAGCCCAGCGACTTGCACAGCACGTCGTGCACGCCGGCCTCTTCCAGGATGGCGCGGGCCGCGCCCCCGGCGATGACGCCGGTACCGGGGGCGGCCGGCTTGAGCAGCACGCGTCCGGCGCCGGTCTCACCGATCACCGGGTGGATGATCGTGCTGCCGGCCAGGGGCACCTGGAACAGGTTCTTGCGGGCCTCCTCGGTGCCCT
>CAWAWN010000002.1:0-1714841 GCA_963785815.1 uncultured Microthrixaceae bacterium | reverse complement strand
GTCCGACAGGAACGGCCACGTGGCGCCCAGCGCATCGCGGAACTCATTGATGTTCAGCTGATTGTCGGTCGAGATTAGGGCCAATCGGGTGTAAGCATTTCTGAACTCGGGATACATGTCGACCAGATGCCCTACGAACTGATGCTCCTTGGGATCGAAGCCGCCACGGGACAGATGGAGCACCATCGGGTTGCCCCCTTGGAGTTCCGACAAGGACCGCCGATGGCCGGATTGATCGGCGAGCTCGTAGTCGGGAAACGTCTCGCCTTCACGGATGTCGCTGCGCATGTGGCCTCCAAACTCGAAAGGGTTCGGTCCAAGGATCCCACGGCGGTCCAACTGACGTTCAGGTCGGTTGCGCCTTGCGCTCGCTCTCAGAGATGGCCCAGGCCGCGTTGACGAGCCCGATGTGGCTGAACGCCTGCGGGAAGTTGCCAAGAAGCTCGCCGGTGTCGGGATCGACCTCCTCGGCCAGCAGGCCGACATCGTTGACGAAGGCGGCGGCACGCTCGAACACGGCCCGGGCCCGAACCGGCTGGCCTACCCGGGCCAAGGCCTGGGCCAGCCAGAAGGTGCACAACACGAAGGTGCCCTCCTCGCCCTCGAGGCCGTCGTGGGACCGATAGCGATAGACCAATCCCCGCGAGTCGGTGAGCCGCTCCTCGGTTGCGTCGATCGTGGCCAGCACCCTCGGATCGTCCGTCGGGAGAAATCCCACCAGGGGCACCATGAGGTTGGAGGCGTCGAGCTCGTCGGAGCCGAACGACTGGGTGAAGGCGTTGGCCTGGTCACTCCAGCCCTTGGTCACGATCGCCTCGCTGATCTGGTCCCGCGTCTGGGTCCATGACCCGATTCGAGCGGAGGCGTCGAGCCGGTCGGCCAGGATCACCGCTCGATCGAGGGCCACCCAGCACATCAGCTTGGAATACAGGAAGTCACGTGGCTCCCCCCGGATCTCCCAGATTCCCTGGTCCTTCTCCTGCCACCGGCGAGCAGCCGTGTCGGCCAGCTGCACCAGGAACGCTCGCGTGGCTGGGGCCAGCTGGGTGGGCGCATCCCACTTGCCCGAGTCGGCCGGTGGCCCGACCCGGTGGGTGTCGTCGAAGAGGTGGTCAGACATGCGGTACACCGCGTTGAGCAGCTCGCCGTAGACGTCGAGCTGTCGTTGCTTCCAGGCCGCGTTGCCCACCCGGACCGGCGCCGAGTGCCGCCACCCCTCCAGATGGGGGAGCTCCCGCTCGGTCAGATCCCGTTCACCGCCGATGCCGAACATGATCTGCAAGGCCCCGCCCCCGTCGAGCGAGCCGGCCGCGGACGAGGAGACGTAGTCGAAGAACTGGTTGGCTTCGTCAGGACAAGCCGCCACCCAAAGGGCCTGGATCGTGAAGGAGGCGTCCCGGACCCAGGCATAGCGGTAGTCCCAGTTCCGGGAGCCGCCCACCACCTCAGGCAACGACGTGGTCGCCGCCGCGCAGATGGCGCCGGTGGGTGCATAGGAGAGGGACTGGAGCACCCGGCCGCTGTGGTGCACCAGGTCTCGCCAGGGCCCCACGTAGGCCTGGTGGAGCTCTGACCACGACTCCCACCCCGCCACGGTGTCCTCGAGCCGGGCGCGTATTTCCGACGGGCTCCAGACCCTCGCCGAGCTGCCCTCGATCTGGTTCCCGTGCTGCAGAGCGAAGCCGATGCTCTCGCCTTGGACGAGCTGGAACCGGCCCGAGGCCGCGGCGCGGTCCTGGTCGAGCGTCAAGGCCACGGACGTCGACAGCACCAGCCCGTCAGCGCTCCCCGTCTCCGTGATTCCACCGTCGACCGCGTCGAGCGAGGGATGATTCAACCCGTAGTCGGGGCGCGGGACGTACTCCAGGGACAAGTCGACCCGTCCCGCCGTACAGGTGGCTTGCCGCAGGAGAACGTGAGGCGCGCCTATGCCGAGCTCGTGTCCCCGGTTGCCAGGACCCATGGCCAGAGCGTCCGTGATCCTGACCGAACCGGTCGGTGTGCGCAACGTGGTCTCCAACACCATGGTGCGGTCCAGGTAGCGCCTGCTCACTTCCGTCGGGTTGGTGGCTCCGAAGAACCAGTGCCCGGCCTTCTCGTCGAGGAGGCGACCGAAGATCGAGGGGCTGTCGAACCGTGGGAAGCAGAGCCAGTCGATCGACCCGCCCCGACTGACCAGCGCCGCGCTGTGCCGATCCGACAGGAGCGCATAGTCAGCTATGGGCGTCGTGGTCACTTGGCTCCCTCGCTCGTGGATGTGCAAGAGCGCGACCCGGCCGCGCCCATGAGCACCAGAGCACATCTGCCCAACTGCGTCTGGAGATGGGCTATCAGCTATCGGCAACCGTACTGGCACGCTCGGCGAACCTGATCTGAACGACTCGGAGGGGGTGCGGAGTGGCGGGTTGGCGGGCGGCGCCAATCCATTTGCGTCGCGCTAGTGTTCGTACGGCATCACCCTGAGAGGTGGAGCTGTCTCGCCGTTTCGGCCCCTCACCCCTCAGAAGCCGGGAGGTCGCCCAACGATGGTGATCCACCAACCAGACCAGGCCGAGTTCAGGTCAGTTCTGCCCGAGGAAATGGCTTGGAAGCCGTTTCCAGCGTTTCCGCCATCGGCGCGACTGGCGCTCGTCGTCGGCGATCCATCGGAACCAGCACCGTACGTCATCCGGGTCAAGGTCCCCTCGAGCGTCAAGCTGATGCCGCACCAGCACCCCGAGGACCGCATCTATACGGTCATTTCCGGCGTGTTCTACATCGGCCTCGGAAGTGTGTTCGATGAAGACCGGCTCCAGGCATACCCGCCGGGATCTGTGATTGTGCTTCCCGGCGGTACCCCACATTTCCACTGGGCAAAATCCGGAACATACATCACACAGGTATCGGCCGTCGGACCGCTCGGCCTCGAATACATCGACGAGGCCGACGATCCCCGGAACCAGTGAGCGAGGTCTGCTCCTTCGATGGCCACCGCGATCCACATCGCGAGAGTAGCTTTGAGGCCGATCTCAAACGGGCGCTTCGATGTCGTCGTAGATTCGGACAGCAGCCAGCAGACCGTCCGAACTTCGCTCATAGACACCAATTCCAGCCTGGGATGTCAGGTCGTGACTACCCCATCGAACGCAGTTGAACTCCAGGGCGCAACGCACCCCGTCGTCAGTCACGGTGCAGTGCTCGAGCTTGAGCCCGCCACCCGCCTTGAAGCACTCGGCGAAGTACGACCGCAGCTCACTCGTGCCAACGTGTAGATAGTGCGGGCCGATTGCGTCGCGGACGTACCCATCTGGTGCGAACACGCTCACGATGGAGTCAAGATCTCCGGCGCTCAGCGCGGCGAGATATCGGCCGACGACGTCACTCAGCTGGGGGTTTGCCGGCTCGAGCAGGGGGCGCCTGATGTGCCGCTGCCCGTCAACGGGCCATTGGCTGCAATAGGTGCGGAACACCACCGACAGTTCGTCGGGGGACTCTGCAACGACGGCTATCGGCCAATCCACCGGCTGGCCGGCGAAGTCGTCCAGGTGCGCCAAGAGCTCGACCACGGCCCGGCCGCGAACGCAGGTGGAGGCTACGGCTTCGATGCGGACGTGGCGCTCAGCCCACAACAATTGATTGCTGCGGACGAACCGTCGAAGCTGCCGATGACCGCGGACCTCCCCTTCTCGCGGGTCGTAGATGGCCACTTGGCCGGGCCATGTTTCCTCTAGTTCGTGAGCGCGCCCGGTCTGGAGGGCGTTGAAGTACCGCTCGACCGGATCAGCGAGGCCGACGGACCTTGTCTGGCGACGGGCGAGTTCAACCGCGCTGACGAAATCTGGAAACCATGGCATCTTGCTCTCCGCGATCGCTTCTGGTCGGACAGCGCGATCGAGCCGCCGAACGCGACGAGCCTAGCCCTCGTCTCCGGGCCGCGGTCCGACTAGCCGCTGGCAGATAAACGGTGGTCCGGTAGTCGTAGAACCGGTCTATCTCCGATGTCGCGTGGCCAGGTCGGCTCAAGAACGGAAATTCGTCAGTCAAGAGGTCCGGATGACACGCCGATACGTGCGGGCTGGTTCCCACGTGCCGCCGGCTCGTCGCCGTCTCCGGCGGGCCGGCTTGGTTCACAAACGCGAGACGAGCTCAGCCACGATCTCCGCCGCTGGTCGTGGCTGCCTGGCGAGCGCGACGCTCTGTCCGGCCCACATGGAGAGCGCTTCAAGGTCACCGGTGGTGCCAACCATCGGCGGCGCCGGCTCGTAGCGAACGATGGCTTCGCCCGAAGCGAAGTGCGCGATGACATCGCCCGCTCCGGGCCGACTTTCCAGAGGCGGCCGGCCCGCGGCCTCCCACATTTCGGACGTCGAGTTGCGGAGCGCGCGGTGGGGCGAGTCCGGCCAGTCGACGTCGTAGAGGTCGGGGTACCACTCCGGGTCGGTCTCGGCCGCGTCGATCAGGCGCCTGCGGTACTCCTGGTGGATGGGCATCTCCTGGGCAAGCAGGAACTGGGTGCCCACCCACGCCGCCTGAGCACCCAGGGCGAGGACGGCGGCCACGCCGCGAGCGTCCCCGATTCCACCGGCCGCGATCACCGGCACCGGCGCCACCGCGTCCACGACGGCGGGCACGAGGGGGAGCGTCGCAATCCGACCCCCCACGTGCCCCCCAGCCTCCCAACCCTGCGCCACGATGACATCGACCCCGCGGGCGACCGCCCGCCGCGCCTCTTCGGCGCTTCCGACCGTACAGAGTACGAGTCCGCCGGCATCGTGGACCCGCCCGACGTAGCCAACGGGATCTCCCAGAAACAGTGACACGATCCGCAGACCGGCCTCGAGGGCCTCATCGAGGCGACGGTGCTGATCGGAGGTGAGAACCAGGTTGCCGCAGAAGGGACGATCGGTGAGCGCCGCCGTCTCGCGAACCACGTCTCCGGCCGGATCGGACCACGTCAGCGTCACCGTGCCGAGGCCACCCGCATTTGAGACCGCTGCCGCAAGTTCGGGCACCGCCACCATCGCCGCCAAGACAATCGGTTGTTCGATTTCGAGCAATTCGCAGAGCGGCGTTCGCACTACTGCCACCTACCCTTCGATCCAGGCCGTCCTCCACCCAACACGGACAGATCCGTACACTTCTAGGACTCATACGATGTTGGCATCGCCTTGTCGGCCCGTTTGTTCCAACCGTGAAAGCTCGCGTAGTCGCCTGCATCCCAGGCCTCGCGCAAGCCCGGTTTGCTCAGATCCCAGTCGGGGCGGATCTCGCTCGACGCAGCGCATAGGTCCGACCACAAGTCGTAGAACGAGGGGCGCCCCCAGAACCAGTAGCCGTTGTACACGCTGTGAACGATGAGTCCAGGCTTGAGGACCAGCGTGTGGGGGATCATCGGATCGTGCTCGGGGTCGGTGTATTCCTGGATGTCGAGGTCCTTTTGGACCGTCCGGGCTGGGTCCGAGAGAAAGGTCCATTGGGCGCCGACTGAACCCCGGAACTCCTGCAGGGTGTGGTGGTCATCGGTGGCGATGGTGACCACCTGGGTATAGGCGACGGCGATTTTCGAATAGTTCGCTGCGAGCTCCAGGTGCTGCTGGTGTTCCTTGGGGCAGTAATTTCCTCGGGCCAGCGTGAGGATCATCGGATCGTCACCTTGGAGCTGACTGAGTGTGCGAACGATGTTGGTGTGGTCCGGCAGCGAGTAGTCAGGAAACACGCCGCCTGGTCTGATGTCGGATCGCATGGGGTGACTGCCTTTCACTCGACGATGCCTGCGGGATCGTAGGCTCGGTTGGATTGGTCGCGGGGTGGCGGATCTCGCCAGTTCTTGGTCAGCCTCCGGCTGCCCGGCCCCCATCAATACGGAGCGTCGCACCGGTGACGAACGTGGCGCGCTCGAGGTAGAGAACCCCGTCGACCACGTCGCTGACCTCGCCCACGCGTCCCAGGGGATGTCGTTCAGCCAGCTCACGGTACGAAGCCGGGTCGTGAGATGGGGTCTCGATGATGCCCAGCGCCAACGCATTGACGCGGACACCCCGTCCGGCGTACTCGGTGGCCAGAGAGCGTGTCACCGCCTCCAGCCCGCCCTTGGTCAGGGATGCGAGAGCCGACGGTTCCCTTGCGTCCGCGTGCTCCACAAGACTGGTGCTGACATTGACTACGTGACCTCCACCCTGGGCGACCATCTGCGCGATGGCCCGCTGGGTCATGTGGAAGAACCCGGTGAGGTTGACCGACGTGATCGCCACGTACTCGTCGATCGTGTAGTCGGTGAACGGCTTCCCGATGTAGATGCCCGCATTGTTGACCAGCGTGTCGATCCGGCCGAACCGATCGAGCGCCTGTCGGACCACAAGTTCGGCGGTCTCGCCTCGCGCGATGTCTCCCGGCACCATCAGCAGATCCGGTGTTGCGGACGGCTCGACGGAACGCGCCGTACCCACCACGGCGTAACCCGCCGCGGTGAACGCGGCCGCGATGCCAGCACCGATCCCGTGCGACGCACCGGTGACGATCGCCACCTTCTTCCCCGCTGGTGGCGCACCACGCTCCGGCTCTGCCGCCGGCTTCGTACTCGCTGAGGAGGCCATCGACGCTCTCCTGCACTCGTCGGGACCTGGCCGGGAATCGGACCTCAGTAGTCCAGGAGCGCACAGGGGCCAAGTCGCTGGCCTGATCCTACCGATGAGGTTGCGAGGCGGGGTGCGGCTCGTCCTCAGGAGGCAACCGCCTACAAATGGAAGCAGCCTGCGATCATCGAGGGGTGACCGGGAAGGCCGGGAGAGGACGAGACATGGTTCGCCACATCTCCCCATCCGGTCCGCTACCCCGGCCATCCCACATTTCATCCCACGAAATCGTGCGATCGGGTGCGTCTCGGTGCGACTCAGGTGAGAATCTGGGCAGCCGGCGATGCGAACGGGTGCAACGGGTTGCGACTGGGCGGGACCGGGTGGGAGCCCAGGGAGAGGTTTCCTAAACCGTGCGCGGAGGTTCGAGTCCTCCCGGGGGCACCCTAGTCACACAAGGGATCGCGACTTCGGTCCTCGGTCGAGGGGACCGAAAATCCCACATTTCATCCCACGAAACGGCCTCCAGGCGGCGGGCGGGGTCGGAGGACGCGCCCCATGGTGCGGCTGGTGGTCGTCTCGTCCGTGATCCTCATGCCATGGATAAGCGCCCCGAGCCAGACAAACGCGACAGGCGATCCGATTCCCCTTCCCCGAGCGGGCGACGACGGGCCGACCTTGTGAGCTGAACCAGGCGATCCGCCGTCGGCGACCCAGCCAGGGAAGGAACCGTCAACGACCTTCATGCCCTCGATAAGCGCATTCGAGCCGACGGACGCGACAACTGATGAATCGAATCGACGCACCCGCCGGCGGGAAGCGATCGGGTACCCGAAGCAGCCAGCCCGATGGTCACCGGGTCACTGGCCGAGGCCCCGGCCACAACAACTACCGGGTCGGCTGGGAAGCCGTCCACGTCGGTGTCGATGGTACCAGCCGCCTCGCCTACATCGAGGTCCTTCCCGACGAGAAGGCGGCTACCTCGATCGGGTTCCTGGCCCGCGCCGTCGCAGGGTTCGCCGCCCGCGGCACCACCGTGCTGCGGGTCATGACCGACAACGGCACCCCTACAGGCCGACCCTGTGGGCGCCGAGATCGGCGGGAACCCAGTCAGAGCGATCGACAGCGGTGGTCCTCACGAGTTCACCTTCACGCCCGCCGTGTTGCTCTGGGTGGATTGCTCGTCGCGAGCCGAGCTCGAGCGGGTGGCCACCGGCCTGGCCGTGGACGGATCGATGCTCATGCCGCTCGGTGACTACGCGTTCAGCGAGCTGTTCTGCTGGGTCGCCGACCGCTACGGCGTGACGCGGCAACTGGACCTGGCATGACCAACGGTCCGCACCCCATCCGGTCGCTCACCCGTCGGCCGTCCCGAGAGCCAGGCGACTGTCGAGGGTAGGCGACCCCATCTCCGGCGCGTCGCGGTCGTCGTGGTGATCGCCCGGCACCATCGTCGGCCTGATCACGTCCGGATAGAGTCAGATTCTCTGTACGTCGACCGGGCAACCTCGTCGCATACCGCCATCGGGAGGGCCCGTGGGCATCGAGCGATTGTCGCCGCGTGAGCGGGAGGTGGCCGCGATCGCAGCCACGGGCTGCTCGACCCAGGACATCGCCGACGAGCTGTATCTCAGCGCACGGACGGTGGAGAGCCACCTCAGCTCGATCTATCGCAAGGTCGGCGTCACCTCGCGATCGGCCCTGGTGGCGAAGCTGGCCGGTCCAGTGTCATCCGGCTCGCTCGGTGCGCCAGCCGCCGTCCCGAGCCTGCTCGGGTTCGCAGCGCCACCGAGCTTCGTCGGACGACACGAGGAGCTGCTCGTCTTCGACAAGGCGCTTGGGGCGTCGCGCGCCGGGTCCTGGCGCTTCGTCACCGTCGGCGGGGAGATGGGTGCCGGAAAGACGACCCTCGTCGCGAAGGCCCTCGAGTCCGCACTGGCACCTGGCACGACCTTGCTGGCGGGCCGCTGCGTGGAGGATCTCGCCACGCCGTTCGGCCCCCTGGCCGACGCGCTCCGCCCCTACCTCACCGACCGGCCGGGACCGCTCGAGCCGGTCGTTGGACCTCAGGGCGGGGCGCTCTCCACGATCCTGCCGAGCCTCGCTTCGCGGCTTCCGACCCTCTCCCCCGCCGTCGACCCGGGCGTGCTACCCAGACTGGTGGCAGGTGCGGTGCTGCAGGTTCTTCGGCACGCGTCCTCATCCGGAATGGCCATCCTCGTCATCGAGGACATGCACTGGGTCGACCGGGCGACCGTCGCCTTGCTGCGCTTCCTGCTCGCGTCGCCCGAGGAACTGCCGGTACTGGTCGTCATGACCTTCCGCGACACCGAGATCGAGCCGGGACACCCGTTGACCGGTCTGCTCGCGGACCTGCGGAAGCTCGAAGAGCATCAGGACCTCGCGTTGCGCGGCCTGTCCCTGGACGACACCTTGCAGCTGGGCCGATCGCTGGGGGGCGGCCTCCTGGACGAGGAGCAGGTCGTTCGCCTCCACACCCAGTGCGCGGGAAACGCCTTCTACCTCGCTCAGCTTCTCGCCACCGACAACGGGGGCGCCACCGGGCAGGAGGTGGGCGGCGACCTGCTCACCGCGTCCATCCTCGAGCGCGTCGACCAGCTCGGCGGGCCACCGGTCGGCATGTTGGAGGTGGCCGCGGTCATCGGTCTGGAGTTCGACCTGGCGGTCGCCGAGGAGGCCGTCGTCCTCGCCGGTCTGCCGGAGCGCCCGCGGCCCATCGACCTCGTCGAGCGGGCCGAGCGGGCCGGGCTCCTCTCACCGATCGCCGGGCTCGATGAGCATCGCTTCGTGCACGACGTGGTGCGGACGGCGCTGCTCGGGCGATTGTCCACCTCCCGTCTCGCCCGCCTCCACCAGGCGGTCGGCCGGGCCTTCGTGGCCCTCCGGGGCGACGGTCCGGCCGACGCCGCGCTGGTCGCCGCCCACCTGGCGAAGTCGCCCGATGCCGGCGATCGGATCGAGTCCGGCCGTCGCGCCCTGCAGGCCGTGACCTCTGACGTGGCCCGCCTCGCCCCCGACGATGCGGCCGAGCTCGCCACGACGTCGCTGGCCACCCTCCCGACGGGCGCTGACGCCGAGGCCGTCCGCCTCGACCTGCTGATCGCGCTGTGCGAGATCCACTACCTACGACTCGACCACGACAACCACCGGCGCGCCGTGCTCGAGTCGGTCGAGGTCGCCCGCCGGATCGGTGATCCTGTCGACCTGGCCAGGGCACTGGTCCCCTATCGTCTGCTGCCCAGGATGGGCACCGTCGACGAGGAGATCCTCGCCCTGGTCGACGAGGCCGTCGCCGGCCTGCGTGACGATGACACCGCCGTGCTGCGCGCCCGCCTCGGCGGGTATGCCGCCTACCACCGCTCGGTCGGCGGCGCGGGATTCTCCGTCGCCCCGGTGGCCGAGGGGGCGGTGACCGATGCCCGCGCGTCGGGGAGCCCGGCCGCGCTCGCCATGGCCCTCTACACCCTGGCGGGCGTGCTGCTGGGCAGCCCGGACACTGACCGCCAGCTCGCCGTCGGCACTGAGCTGGCCACGCTCCGCGACCAGGTGCCCGACGAGGTCGACCCGACCGACGGGATTCGCTTGTCGGCCACGGTCAGTCTCCAGATCGGTGACCGGCCGGCCTTCGAGCGTGACCGAACTGCGCTGCAGGCGGGAGCCCAGCGGACGCTGAGCGCCTTCATGGGTTCGATGACGACCATGTTGCGCGCCACCATGGCGCTGTGCGAAGGGGACCTCGAGGTCGCCGCCGCCGCCAACGACGCCTTGCTCGGTGAGGCACTGGGCGACCCGAACGTCCTGCTGGGATGGTTCGCCCAGCTCTGTGGTGTCCGCCTGGCGCAGGGACGAGGCCACGAGGTGGTGGCGCTGGCCGAGCAGACCCTCGCCGACCATGGCGACCTCGCCGTCGTTCGGGCGCTCGTCGGTTGGGTCATCCACGCCGTCGGCGAGTCGGAGGCCGCGTGGTCGGTCGTGGAGCCCGTCGTCGCCCGAGGGCCCCACCTGCTGCCCGACGACTGGGTGCTGGCCGCGTCCCTGGCGATGCTCACCGCGGTGGTGACCGAGCAAGGCACCGACGAGGACTGCGTCGCGCTGGCCGATCGCCTGCGCCCGTACTCCGGGCAGCTGGTCGTGGTGGGGTCGGGCACGCTCGTGCTGGGCGCGGCCGATCACTTCCTCGGGCGGCTCGACGCCCGGCTCGGTGACGACGAGCGCGCCGTCGCGCTCCTGGCGTCGGCGCTCGAGCAGGAGACCGGGCTGGGTGCGACGCTGCTCGTCGCCCACACCCGACTGGCCATCGCCGGTCTGGAACGGCGGAGGCAGGCCGACCGGGCCGGCGCCCACCCGATGCTGGACGAGCTCGGCCGTGAAGCAGCCGTGCACGGCTGGCTCGGCCTCGCCCGCGACATCGAGCGGACGCAGGCCCGGGCGTAGCCCGCCGCGGTCGGAGGACGGTGGGACCCCTCCCCGCCCGCGTGGCGTGCAGGGTCGTACCCGAGCAGGCCGACCGGGCCGCTCACGGGCCGACCAGGGTGCCGCTGACCAGGGTCCAGCCGACGGGCAGAGCCGAAGGGGTGCCGGTGATGCCACCGGAGACCACGCCGGTGAGGGTGGCCCCGGCCAGATCGGCGCCGGACAGGTTGGCGCTGGTGAGCGTGGCGCTGGTCAGGTCAACGTTGGTGAGGTCGTCACCGGCGAGGTTGGTGCCGTTCAGGTCCTTGCCGTGCAGGTCAGCCTGGTACAGGGCCTGGCCGTTGCCGGACAGGTCGGTCCCGGTCAACGTGGCCGTGGCCAGCCCGGTCGCGTAGTTCAGGTAGGTCGACCCCGACAGGTTCGCCCCGGTGAGATCCGTGCCGGTCAGGTTCGTGCCGTTCAGGTTCGCCCCCGACAGGTTCGTGCCGGCCAGGTCCGCCCCCGCCAGGTTGGTGCCCGTGAAGTCCTTGCCGGACAGGTCGAGGTTCAGGCCATGCAGGTCCAGACCCGAACCGGTGAAGTCCGCGTACGTGAGGTCGGCGCTGAACAACCCGGCCGACGTGTCGGTACCGATGATCGTGGCGTTGATCGCCACCCTGCCGTTCCACACAATGGGATCGATGTTCGTGAGCTTGGCTCCCGACAGATCGGCGTCGGTGAACACGGTGCCATAGAGGACGGCGCGGTCGAAGTTGGCGTTGGTCAGGTCGTCACCGGTGAAGTTGGTGCCGTTCAGGTCCTTGCCGTGCAGGTCGGCCTGGTAGAGGGCCTGGCTGTCGTCGGACAGGTCGGTGCCGGTCACCGTGGCCATGGCCAGCCCGGTCGCGTAGTTCAGCTGCACCGCGTTGGACAGGTTCGAGCGGTCGAGGTCCGCGCCGGTCAGGTTCGTGCCGTTGAACGTCGCCCCCGACAGGTTCGTGTTCACCAGCGTGGCATTCGTCAGGTTGGCGCCCGAGAAGTCCTTGCCGGACAGGTCGATGCTCGGCCCGTACTGCGTGACGGTCTCGCCCAGATGGGATTGGCTGAAGTCCGCGTACGTGAGGTCGGCGCTGAACAGCCCGGCGGACTGGTCGGTGCCGATGACGGTCGAGTCGAGTCCCGCCACGTTGGTCAGCTTGGCTCCCGACAGGCTCGCCCCGGTGAACACCGTCTTGATGAGCGTGGCGCTGTCGAAGTTGGCGTTGGTCAGGTCGTCACCGGTGAAGTTGGTGCCGCTCAGGTCCTTGCCGTGCAGGTCGGCCTGGTACAGGGCCTGGCCGTTGTCGGACAGGTCGGTCCCGGTCAGCGTGGCCGTGGCCAGCCCGGTCGCGTAGTTCAGCTGCACCGCGTTCGACAGGTTCGAGCGGTCGAGGTCCGTGTCGGTCAGGTTCGTGCCGTTCAGGTTCGCCCCCGACAGGTTCGTGCCGGCCAGGTCCGCCCCCGCCAGGTTGGTGCCCGTGAAGTCCTTGCCGGACAGGTCGAGGTTCAGGCCATGCAGGTCCAGGCCCGAGCCGGTGAAGTCCGCGTACGTGAGGTCGGCGCTGAACAGCCCGGCGGACTGGTCGGTGCCGATGACGGTCGAGTCGAGTCCCGCCACGTTGGTCAGCTTGGCGCCCGACAGACCTGTCCCGGTGAACACCGTGTTGGTGAGCGTGGCGCTGTCGAAGTTGGCGTTGGTCAGGTCGTCACCGGTGAAGTTGGTGCCGCTGAGGTCCTTGCCGTGCAGGTCGGCCTGGTACAGGGCCTGGCCGTTGTCGGACAGGTCGGTCCCGGTCAGCGTGGCCGTGGCCAGCCCGGTCGCGTAGTTCAGGTAGGTCGAGCCCGACAGGTTCGCCCCGGTGAGGTTCGTGCCGGTCAGGTTCGTGCTGTTGAACGTCGCCCTCGACAGGTTCGTGCCGGCCAGGTCCGCGCCGCTGAGGTTGGTGCTGGTCAGGTCGAGGCCCGTGCCGGCCAGGTTCGTGCCGGTGAGCGTGGCGCTGAGTAGCCCAGCCGTGCGGTCGGTGCCGACGATCGTGGTGTTGATGCCGACGGCGTCGAACAGGTCGGTGTTCGAGAGGTCGGCGTCGGTCAGCACGGCGTTGGTGACGGTCGCGCCCGACAGGTCCGTGCCGGTGAGGTTGGCGCCGGTCAGGTCCACTCCGCTGAGGTCACAGTTGGTCAGCTTCTGGCCCGACAGGTTTAGCCCGGAGAGGTCCGCGCCCGGGGTGTACACGGTCGGGTCGCAGTCGCGGCCGGTCAGGTACTCGGGGCCGAGCGGCGTGTCCGTGCCGGTGGACGTCGTGATCGCCGTGCCCGAGGCGATCGAGAAGGTGTCCGAACCCCACATCTGGTTGCGGTACACCCCGGACGGGTCATAGAAGCCGACGACATAGGTGGAGGCGCTCAGCGCCGTCAGCTGGTAGTCGCCGCTGGCGTCGGACAGGGTCAGGGTGACGGGGGCGCCGCTCGCCTGGTCGTACGCGACCACGATGATGCTGCCGACACCGACCGAGCCGTTGCGGACCGAACCCGAGATGATCGACTGCGGCACGAGCGTCGTCCCGACACCCGTGGTGTCAGCTCCGGGGTTCACCGTGACGAGTGGCGCCGTGGCTGTGGACGTGGCATCCCCGGAGTAGCGCGTGGTGTAGCCGCTCAGGCTGAACTGCACCCGGTAGCTGCCCTCGGGAAGTGCGGGGAGCTGATAGCTGCCACCCGCCGTCGAGAGCGTGGTGGCGATGATGTGACTGGTCGACGGGGCGATGGCGCTGACGGTCACGCCGGTCAGCCCGTTGGACCCATCGGTGACCGTCCCCGAGATGGTCCCCGGCGAAAGGGCGAGCGTCTCGTTGATCTCAGCCGGACTGGCCACCGAGGCGACGACGTCCGTCGCGTCCGACCAACTCGACGCCCCCTGCCACCAATCCGCCGAGGAGAAGCGCACGCGGTACGTGCCGTCAGGCACGTTGGCGGACGCGAACGAGTAGTCGCCCTGGGCGTCGGTCACGGTCGTCGCGACCTGCGTATCCGATGTCGACGAGAACAGCGTCACCGACACGCCGGCCGGGTTGGTGCCGCTGGTGGAATCGGTCACCCGTCCGTGCAGCACGGCGCCCGGCGGTTGGCAGGCCGCCAACGCGAATGCGGCCGCCACCAGGCCGCACACCAAGGCCAGCGTCCCCGCCATCCGACGGAGCCGACTCCTCGGTGCCGCGGTCTCCGCCTGGCCTTCGACAGACCCCAAGGCCCCTGACCCTGATCGTGCGTTCACGCCGTTCTCCTTCGGTGCAGCTCGGTCGACGGCCTCGAGGCCGCAGGATGGTGACATCGGACCTCGGGCGACCATGCGCCTCGGGGACCTACGGAACTTGCCGGCAGACCGGACCCGGCGTCGGGCCCGCACCGCCTGACCTTCAGCCGGTGAGGCTCGGCTGGGCGGCCTGGGGAACGGCAGGGACGGCGACCGGCTGCGGTACCGTCGGGTTCGTCTGGCTGACGGGCACCGTCGACACCGACGTGGTCGCCGTCGAGTCGGGCGCGGTGCTGGGCGTCACGGTCGTGGTCACCTGAGGGCCGACGGTCACGGTGATGGGGCCGAGGGTCGGCGCCTCCGGAGCAAAGGGACAGCTCCCGACGATGGTGATCACCGACCCCTCTGCCAGGCCTTGGGTCGCGTCGATCGTGCGCGTGACGGTGAACGAGCCTGACGCGTCCGTTGCTATCGGGTAGTCGGTGCCGAAGTAGTTCTGGCTCGAAGTCCCGTAGTCGAGAACCTCGTGGGTGATCGCGTCGCCGTTCGGCTCGCAACCCGTGCCGTGGATCGTGATGGTGCCACCGATCTCGACGGTGGCGGCCGTCGTGCTGATCGAGGGTGAACCTGTGCCCGCGGCGGGCAGCGACGCTGCGACAGCCAGACAGGCGGCCGCCCCAAGGCACACGCCGGTCAGGACGATGCGGGGCGTCCGGGTGACGAATGGGTTGAACATGGTTGATCCTCGGCTCTCCGGTGCGATGCTCCCGGGCGGAACGGCGTCCTCTCGAGGTCACCGATCCATCCGCACCTCCCTGCTCGGGACGGTGTTTCCATCGTCGGCGCCGGGCCCCGCTCGCACATCCGTGAAACCACGGAATCGACCGAGCCGCGGCCCGCGCCGGTTCACAGCCGCTCCCATCCAACACGAGCGCACCCGCATAGGCCGAGATCACCGTGCGCACACGGCCCTCGGCGACGACGAGGCAGTCATTGTCTCCCACACGAGGAGCGGAGCCCCCGCTCCTTCATCGCATCACTTGGGGAGAGTGGAAACCGCGTGCTGCTGGTGGGTGTGTCTACGGCTGCTTGCGCCAGATCGATACGTGGGACCGGCTGTCGCCGGTGAACGGCGACCGGTCCCAGTAGGCCCACCGGTGGGCTAGCTCGAGGTTGGCCAACTTCGCCATCAGATCGAGCTCGGAGGGCCAGACGTACCGGAACGGCGTTCGCACCTCGCGGGTGCCAGAGCCATGGGCTACGAAGTGGTGGGAGACGGCGTGCTGAGCGACGAGATCGTCGTAGCGGTCGTAGCCGACGTAGCCGGGCGCGTGGGCGAAGACGATGGAGTCGTGGCCCGGGACTAGGCGACGTAGGTCAGGCACGGCGACCTCGATCACAAAGCATCCACCAGGCTCCAGGTGGGCAGCGGCATTGGCGAAGCACGCGGCTTGTCGGTCCTGGCTCTCGACGTTCCCGATCGTGTTGAAGATGAGGTAGACGAGACGGTAGGTACCCGCCACCCGCGTCGTGACCATGTCTCCGATCTTGACGGGGATGGCATTCCCGCCCGGCTTGGCCCGGAGCTGCGCCACCATGTCTGGCGACAGCTCTATGCCGCTGACCGGCACGCCTCGGGCGGCGAGTGGCAGGGCGATTCGCCCGGTGCCGACCGCCATCTCGAGGGCGGCGCCGGTGCCGGCAATCTCGGCCAGGAGATCGACCGCAGGTTGGACCACCTCAGGCGAGCCCATGGCCCCGAGCGTGTCGTCGTAGCGGACGGCGACGTCGCCGGCGAAATGGTCGTCAAGCACCCGGGGAGGTTTGCATTCGACAACCAGCGAAGCGAGCGGTTTGCGCCAGACACAGTCCCGGAACCTCGGTTCGGGACACATCCCAAAGCGCCTATCGGCACGTCGGCACTCAAGACACGACCCACCTGAAATGCCGCGGCCCTCGATGGAACTACCCCGGGCTGACGGCCACCCGGGTTGTGGGAGGAATTCGCTCAGGCCCACAGGGTGCTGATCGGGGCGGCGGTGATGCGGTCTCCGAGAGAAAACGCGGCCGGGCCGGTGTGGAGTAGCACCCCGCCGACGAATCGGTCACCGAGTTCGTCGCGTAGCCAGCTGAGGTGTTTGGCTGAGCTGGCGTCAGGCGCGCTGTCAGCCTTGACCTCGATGCCTATGACCCGTTCGGCGCCGAGCTCGACCAGCAGGTCGATCTCGTGGCGGCCCTGCTCCTGTCGGAGGTGGTACAGCCTGGCGCGGTGGCGGGCGACCTGGGTTTCGGGACGGAGTTGAGCGGCCACAAAGGTGTCGAGCAGGCGACCCAACAGATCCCCGTCGCGCAGCACGGCAGTCTGGGTCACACCGATGATGCCGGCCAGCAGGGCTGGGTCGATGAGATAGCGCTTGGGTGACAGCGTGAGCCGCTTGAGCCGGTTCGACGTCCACGCCGGGATCGACTCGACGACCTGCAGGTTGACCAGCAGCGCCTCATAGGCGAGGGCGGTTCTCCGGTCGATGCCCGCCGCGTCGTAGAGCGTCTTGTCCTCGGCGAGCCCCGCCGAGCTCAACGCGTAGGCCTCCAGGTAGCGCCGCAGACGGGCCGGGTCGCGGCCCCGATCGACCAGGGCGACATCGCGAGTCAGCAGCTGGTCGATGTAGCCGTCGACCCACCGTCTCCGACCTTGCTCGGAAAGGGCCAGCATCTCCGGGAACCCGCCCTGGAGAGCGAGATCGATGTAGCCCGCCAGGTCTGTGCCCGGGGCGGCCGCCTCGAGGGCGTCACCGTCGACGATCCGATCGACGAGAGGAGAGGTCGATCGCTCCCCCCGCTCCGCGACGGTCATCGGAAACATGGCGACCCGCACCACCCGACCCGTACCGGGCCAGGTCTGCGCCTCGATGTCAGCACGTACCGACCCGGTGAGCACGAACCGACCCGGTCGCGGGTCGCGATCGACAGCCCGTTTGACCGCACCGAGCACCCCGGGAACCTCCTGCCACTCGTCGAGCACAACGGGCTCGTCGAAGCTCGCCAGCGCCACATCCGCGTCAGCGCGGAACGCCGCGGCCTCGGCGGCACGATCCAGACGCACCAGCGCCGCCCCGTGGCGAGCGGCGGTGGTCGTCTTCCCCGTGGCTCGAGGCCCGACGATCAGCACCGCGGGCAGCTCGGCCAGCAGCTCGGACAACAACCCGTCAATGTGGCGCGGGAGATAGCGATCCATCCGCCTGAGGCTAGCCCGCCCTGGACCGAGATGCCGGCTTCACGCGCCATCTGATGTTGTTTTACCGCGATGCGTCATGCTGGTCTCCCGCTGACACCGCTGCCGGTCTGCCACCACGCCCGAAGGCCCAGGGCGCGCCATCCCACATTTCATCCCACGAAATCGTGCGACCGAGTGCGTCTCGGTGCGACTCAGTGAGAATCGGGAAGCCGGAGATGCGAACGGGTGCAACAGGATGCGACTCGGCGGGAGCAACTGGGAGCCCCGAGCAAGGTTCCTAAACCGTGCGCGGAGGTTCGAGTCCTCCCGGGGGCACCCTAGCGACACAAGGGATCGCGACGTCAGCACTCGGTCGAGGGAACCGAAGGTCCCACATTTCATCCCACGAAACGGGCTCCGGGCGGTCGGCGACGTCGTGGTCCAACAGGCGCTGGCGGTTCTTGGAGAACGTGGTCGCGTCGAACGCGGGCTGATCGATGCGCATGTCCAGGAACCACTTGAACAACAGGTCGTAGTTGAGCCGCTCACAGAACGCTCGCTCCGAACGGATCGAGGACATGGCCATCAACACCGTCGCCTTCAACAAGGTCTCGGGTGGCACGCTGGCGCGCCCGCCAGCCGCGTACATGCCGTCGAAGACCCCATCGAGCTCGGCGAGCACCGCATCGACCACCACCCGGATCCGACGGATCGGATGATCGGGCGGGATCAAGTCCTCGGTGCTCAACGTGCTCAACATCGCCAGCTGGGGATCCGGTGCACCACGCATGGCACCCATTCATTTCGATCCCGCCGACGAACGCGAGCACCCTCAGCCGAATTTCAGCACCCTGCTAGCCACGATCTTTCATAGCGAGCCGGTTTGGGCTCGCGAAAAGCCCTCCTGACCTGGGAAGATGTGAGTCGCTGAACAGACATCGAACCCGAGATCGGGAGGGCTTTCGTGATGAATGGTACCAGGCTGTTTCGGCCACGGACGGTGACGGGCAACGGTGAGGGGCTGGTGTCTCGAGCCGGTCTGGCGTGGCTGGCTGAAGCGGCCGACCTGACCGGCCTGTCGGGCGGGCTGGTCGAGGCGTTCGACGGGCAGTCGTGGCGGCGTCACCATCCAGGTCGGACCGTGGCCCAGGTGACCCTGGCCCTGGCCGATGGGGCCACGTGTCTTGCGGATCTGGCGGTGCTTCGCAACCAGCCGGCTCTGGCCGGCCCGGTCGCCTCGGAACCGACGGTGTGGCGGACCTTCGAGCGGGTCGGCCCCGCCGAGCTGCGCGGTATCGCCGCGGCTCGGGCCTCGGCACGCGAGCGGGCCTGGGCGGCTGGTGCGGGGCCCGATGGTGAGCTGTTGGTGATCGACATCGACGCCACCATCGTGACCACCAAGGCCGACAAGCAGGACGCGGCGCCGACCTACAAGCGCACCTATGGGCATCACCCGCTGCTGGCCATGGCCGGGGACTGCAACGAGGTGCTGGCCGGGATGCTGCGACCGGGCAACGCCGGGTCCAACACCGCCGCCGACCACATCGTCGTACTCGCCGACGCGGTCGCCGCGCTGCCGGCGCTCTGGCGTGCCGGGCACGGGCCTGGTGACCACCCCGATGACACGGCCAAGGAGCTGGTCGTCCGCGCCGACGCCGGCGGCACCTCGCACTGGCTGGTCGAGGAGTGCCGGGACCGCAACATCGCCTTCTCGCTCGGGTTCCAGATCACCGCCGCGGTCCGCGACGCCATCGTCTGTGTCGATGACGACACCTGGGTTCCCGCCGTGGACGGCAACGGCCGGGCGCGTCCCGGGGCACACGTCGCCGAACTCACCGACCTGATGGACCTGACCGCCTGGCCCACCGGGACCCGGGTGATCGTGCGCCGCGAACGCCCCCACCCCGGCGCCCAGCTCAGCCTGTTCGACACCGTTGAAGGCATGCGCCACACCGCGTTCATCACCGACCAGCCCGACCACGACATCGCCGCCCTCGAGCTGTTCCAACGCCAACGAGCCCGAGCCGAGGCAGTCATCCGCGACACCAAGGCCTGCGGCCTGGCCAACCTCCCGTTCGACGACGTCGTGAACAACGACGTCTGGATGCAGCTCTGCTTCACCGCCCACGACCTGCTCGTCTGGGCCCAGACCATCAGCCTCACCGGCCCGCTGCGCCGAGCCACCCCCAAGACCCTGCGCCACCGGCTCCTCCACGTCGCCGCCCGCACCACCCCCAACGGCCGACGACTCGACCTCGACCGCACCTGGCCCTGGACCACCACCCTCCTCAGCGCCCTCCACCGCCTCCGCCACGCCCTGCAGCCACTCACCGTGACCACAGGCCGCCCAGCTCACGCAGCCCTATGAAAGATCGTGGCTAGGGGCGAGAGGCTAGGACGGCTTGGGCGGTGGCGAGGCGGGCGATGGGCACCCGGAACGGCGAGCAGGAGACGTAGTCGAGGCCGATGTCGGTGAAGAAGGCGATCGACTCGGGATCACCCCCGTGCTCGCCGCACACGCCGGCGATCAGGTCGGGGTTGGCGGCACGCCCTCGCTCCAGGCAGGTCCGGACCAGCTCGCCGACGCCGCGGTGATCGATGGTCTCGAACGGGTTGCGGGGCAGCAACCCCTCCTCGAGGTAGCGGGCCATCAGACGTCCCTCGATGTCGTCTCGGCTGAACCCGAAGACCATCTGGGTCAGGTCGTTGGTGCCGAACGAGAAGAAGTCGGCCACCTCGGCGATGTCGTCCCCCCGCACCGCTGCTCGGGGGGTCTCGATCATGGTGCCGATCTTCACGTCGAGGTGCTCGCCCTCGCGGGCCAGTGTCTCGTCGACCTCTTCGCGGACCCATCGGCCCACCAGGGCCAGTTCGGCGCGGGTGACGATGAGGGGGATCATGATCTCGATGTGGGGGTGACCGCGCCGTCGGATGCGCTGGCAGGCGGCCTCGACGAGGGCTCGCACCTGCATCTTGTACAGGTTGGCCTTGATGATGCCGAGCCGGACGCCCCGGGTGCCGAGCATCGGGTTCTGCTCCTGCCAGGTGCGGGCCGCGGTGAACAGCGTGCGGTCGTCCTCGTCGAGCTCGCCGCGGGCGTCGCGGGCGATGAGGTCCTCGATGTCGGGCAGGAACTCGTGCAGAGGGGGATCGAGTAGGCGCACGGTCACCGGGAGTCCGTCCATTGCTTCGAGGATCTCCTCGAAGTCGGCGTGTTGCAGCTGCGAGGAGGTCGTCGAGAGCCGCCGCCTCCTCGTCGGGCGTGTCGGCCAGGATCATGCGCTGGGCCAGGGGCAACTTGTCGCCCAGGAACATGTGCTCGGTGCGGCACAGCCCGATCCCCTCGGCGCCGTACTCGCGGGCCCGGGCCGCGTCGGGGCCGTTGTCGGCGTTGGCCCGCACTCCGATGCGGCCACGGCGGATGTCGTCGGCCCACCCCAGGATGGTGGTGAACTCCGGTGGGGGCACGGCGGGCGCCAGCTCGAGCTGGCCGAGCATCACCTCACCGGAGGTGCCGTCCACCGAGAGCCAGTCGCCCTCCCGCACGGTGATCCCGTCGGCGGTGAAGTGGTGCCGATCGACGGTGATGGCTCCGGCGCCCACCACGGCCGGGATGCCCCAGCCCCGGGCCACCACTGCCGCGTGGCTGACCAGGCCACCGTGGCTGGTCAGCACGGCCTCGGCGGCCTGCATGCCGGCCACGTCGTCGGGTGATGTCTCGGTGCGCACCAGCACCGCCTTCTCACCCCGGGACACGGCCGCCACCACGTCGTGTGCGTCGAAGTAGGCCCGCCCGATGCCGGCCCCGGGGGAGGCGGCCAGTCCGCGGGCCACCAGTCCGCGGTGCTCGCCCCTGAGCTGGGGATGCAGCAGCTGTTCGAGGTGCTCGGGGGTAACGCGGGTAACCGCCTCCGCGTGGGTCAGGGAGATCTCCGGCTCGGTGGTCATCTCCACCGCCATGCGCAGCGCGGCCCGCCCGGTGCGCTTGCCGGTGCGGGTCTGGAGCATCCACAGCTTGCCCTGCTCGATGGTGAACTCGGTGTCGAGCATGTCGCGGTAGTGGCGCTCGAGTCGTTCGAAGATGGACAGGAGCTCAGCGTGGATGTCGGGGAACCGGGTGGCCAGCGCCGACAGCGGCTCGGTCTGGCGGATCCCGGCCACCACGTCCTCGCCTTGGGCGTCGAGCAGGAAGTCACCGTAGGGGGCCCGTTCGCCGGTGGTCGGGTTGCGGGTGAAGCCCACTCCGGTCCCCGAGTCATCGTCGCGGTTGCCGAACACCATGGCCTGCACGTTCACCGCAGTGCCCAGGTCATCGGGGATGTGCTCGCGGGTCCGGTAGGCCACAGCCCGGGCCCCGTCCCACGAATGGAACACGGCCTCGACCGCCATGCGCAGCTGCCGGACGGGGTCCTGAGGAAACGGCTCGCCCGTCTCGGCCAGCACCATCTGCTGGTAGCGCGGCACCAGGTACCGCAACAGCTCGGTGGGGATCTCGGCGTCCACGGTCACCCCAGCCAGGCGCTTGGCGTCCTCGAGCAGGCGATCGAACAAGGAGCCGTCGACATCGAGGACGATCCGCCCGAACATGGCCACGAACCGGCGGTACGAGTCGAGGGCGAACCGCTCGCTGCCGGTCTGGGCGGCCAGTCCCCGGACGGACTCGTCGTTGAGGCCAAGGTTCAGGACGGTGTCCATCATGCCCGGCATGGAGAACTTCGCCCCCGACCGGACGCTGACCAGCAGTGGATCGCTCGCATCGCCCAGGCGACGGCCCATCGCCTGCTCGATGCGGCTCACGTGCTCGGCGATCTCGTCATCGAGCGACACGGGCCACCCACTGGTGCGCAGATGCTGGCGGCAAGCCTCGGTGGTGATGGTGAAGCCCGGCGGCACCGGCAGGTGGAGCACCGAGGTCATCTCGGCCAGATTCGCCCCCTTCCCGCCCAGGAGATCCTTGAGGTTCATCGGCGGCGTCTCGTGAGGATGATCGAAGGCGTAGATCAGGGTCATGGCGATGGCGTTCCTGGCTCGGGGATCGGCGCTCGACGTCACTGTCGCGCCCGACCGGACGACCACGGCAGGGCCAGACGTCCCACGCTCCCGCTGGCGACCACCCACAGCAATCCCCCCATCCGTCGCGTCACCGGGAGGAACCGGAGCCGGGCCGAGAGGAGCAGGTTCGGATCTACGGTGGATGCGGTGCAGCCGAACGGTGGTCGCGTCTGTCGGTCCCAATGCGCTCTTCCTGGGCATGAGGATCATTCACCACATCTCCGCTGGGTGGGGCCACTCCCCTGCCATCCCACATTTCATCCCACGAAACGGCCTCCAGGCGGAGGGCGAGGCCAGTGGGAATCGAGATCGGCGACCCAGCCGGCGGATCGGTCACTGATCTCCATGCCTTGGATAAGCGCATCCGGACCAACAGACGCGACAACCGATCCGATCCCCCGCACCCGACCTGACCACGACCAGCCGACCTTGCGCACTCGACAGCGAGATCCGGCGTCGGCGACCCAGCCGTCGGATCGGTCACTGATCTCCATGCCTTGGATAAGCGCATCCGGACCAACTGACGCGACAACCGATCCGATCCCCCGTCCCCGAATGGGCGACGACCCGCCGACCTTGCCAACCGGACAGGGCGATCCGGCGGCGGCCACCCAGCCAGCGGAGAAATGCTCAACGATCTTCATGCCCTCGATAAGCGCATTGGGACCGACAGACGCGACAGCCGATTCGATCCCCCGCCCCCGAACTGGCGACGACCCGCCCACTACCTTGCGCACCCGACAGCGAGATCCGTCGACGGCGACCGCAGGGCACATCAGCCGAGATGTCGATCTGGTCCTCATACCTACCGATAAGCGCGAGCCTCCCGCCGAACGCGACCAACTTGAACTCGTCGCGGCTCTCCACCTCCGGATGAACCGACCCCCGGCGGGACGGGGCCAGTGAGAGTGCGCCTCCGACCAGCCCCCAAGTCGGACATGTCTAGGGCATCCCGGCCGGTCCAAACACTTGTCTCAGCAACTACTAGTAGCGCCCTATAACGCCGGTTCGGCTCGGAGCTAGTGTTCGCCGCCGTGAAGGTCCGCCAGTACGTCTATTTCGCGGTGAACGGCAAGACGATGACCGCTGACGGAGTGACTCGGAGCAGCCGACGGCCGGGAACTGGTCGCGGTTGCCGCCTCCGACGATGCGGGATCGGGAGGTGTCTCACTCCCGCGGTGGCCGTCGTGGTGGTTGCGAGCCTGCTGGCGGCGGGCTGTGCCACCACGGCACGGCGCGTCTCCGAGGATGTGATCGAGTCTCGCACCGAGGGCACCTTCTACCGACCGCCTGCCCCGCTTCCGGCAGGTCGACCCGGCCAGCTGATCCGATCCGAGCGGTTGCTGGGTGCACCCGACGGCGCTCACGCCTGGAGGGTGCTGTACCACTCGCGCGACGTGACCGGTGCGGACGTGGCCGTCTCGGGTGTGGTGGTCGCTCCCGACGCCGTCCCGAGCCACGGCTCCCGCACGGTGGTGGCCTGGGGCCATCCCACCACCGGAGCCGCACCC
The DNA here is from genome assembly GCA_963785815.1 of uncultured Microthrixaceae bacterium. GTDB lineage: Bacteria > Actinomycetota > Acidimicrobiia > Acidimicrobiales > Acidimicrobilacustridaceae > UBA4742. The sequence goes on along the minus strand of CAWAWN010000002.1, from coordinate 1,690,811 downwards.
AAGTGCGCGCCGTCGATCGGGGTCGACCCATTCGGCCTCATCGAAGGCCTCAAGGCGCTGCTGGCCGACGGCTACGTGGTGGCCGCCACCGACTACCCGGGCATGGGCTCGCCCTCTCCGCCCTCGTACCTGATCGGCACGTCGGAGGGCAACAGCGTGTTGGACGCGGCGCGGGCCGCCGCGGAGATCCGACAGACCCATGCCGGGTCCGACGTGCTGCTGTGGGGCCATTCCCAAGGGGGACAGGCCGTGCTGTTCGCCGCCCAGGACGCCCGAACCTACGCCCCGGACCTGCACGTGCGGGCGGTGGCTGTGGCCGCCCCGGCGGCCGAACTGGGTCAGCTGTTGACCGACGACCTGGTTGACGACAGCGGGGTCACCATCGGCTCCTACGCCTTTGACGCCTATGCCATGGTGTACGGCCCCACCACCCCGAACCTTTCGTTGTCGTCGCTGCTCACCCCGGCAGGAGTGGCGGCCACCCCGAAGATGGCCGCCTTGTGCCTGTTCGGCCAGCACAAGTCGCTGCATGCCCTGGCCAACCCCCTGGTCGGCCACTACCTGGCCCATGACCCGGCCGAGGTGCCCGGCTGGTCCACGCTGCTCGCGCAGAACACACCTGGAGCGGTCCCGATCGGTATCCCCATCCTGGTCGCCCAGGGCCTCGACGACACCCTGGTACGCCCCGCCACCACCGCCGCGTACGTGGCCCACCTGTGCGCCACCGACGAGCACGTCGCCTACCACACCTACCCCCACCAGGTCCACGCCACCATCGCCCTGGCCGCCCTCGGAGCGGTGCAGACGTTCTTCGGCGACATCCAGACCGGCAAGCCCACCACCTCCACCTGCTGAGGCCGACTCACGAGGTGAGGACTGCTGCACGGACGGGTGACAGTTTGACCTGCCGCCAAGTTGGGTTACATGCGCGGCGATGAGTCGGGGGCCTGACGCGGGCTTCGGCTGTCCCTCGACCTTCTCCGGCGGGTTGGGGACGCCAGCTGAATGAGCAGCGTTCGTGAGTTCAGGCGTCGGCGATGGCAGCCAGGAACCTCGCCCTCTTGGCGTCGCTGAGACCTTCGATCAGGAGCTCCTCGGGACCAGGAAACGGCGGGGCCGACTGGAGGAGGCGATCTCGCGCCGCGTTCTGCGCGGAGTCGGGTGAACCTCGACGGCCTGATCGACGGGTCGCCATGGCTCACCTCCGCGTTGTCGGCTGACCTCTTCGTGCCGCCCTAAGACTGGGGTGCCAGCGGCCGAGAGCGCGACACGAATGTGCTGGTCACAGCGCTGCGACGAATCGTTCCATAGGGTCCCCTGACGAGGTTTGGTTCCTCGGCGCGTTGCTTGGCCACGGCACTGTGTGGCCAAGCAACACCTCTTACCTGCTGTTTTGAGTCGGGCTGGCGGGATTTGAACCCACGGCCTCTTCGTCTCGAACGAGACCGGCCCGTCCAGAGCCATCCGCTCGAAGTCGCATGAGTCCTGGTAGAAGAGGTCACGCGTCCACTTGGGTCCGAGCCAAGTCGGGGCCGCCCGGGGGAGTTTGGGTACCCTGTTGGGCCCCCTTGGGAGGCCGCACCTCCGCCGGATCCTAAGCTTGTCGCACGCGCCCGCGAGCGGATTACGGTCCACGGCCACGGGTCCGACAGTCCGAATCGTTCCTCGCTGGGCGCGAGCTGGGTCGCATGAGGCGCAGAAGATCGGGGACGGCCTCGATCTCAACTTCTCTGGCGTGCCCACGGATCAGGACGATCCAGCCCGAGCCGGCGTCATCCTCGATGCAATCGACCTCGAAGGCCACGGCGGGCTGGAGCAGGTCTCGCGTCGACGCCAGGACTCGAGACGGTTGACTGGTCGGCCCGGCTCCGGGCTCAGGGCGGGCGGGCGGTGGTCGAGGGTTGACGAGCGGCGGGTTCGACGCGGATGGTTGAGGCTCCGCTGATCTGATCCCCTGCTGGATCGGCCGGAGCCGCCGCAACCGAGGAGTCACCATGGCTGATCAGCGCGAGGTCGATGACCACCCCCGCCGGATTGCTCGCGTGGCCGAGCGCGATGGCCGACCGGTGTTCGAGACGAACGCGCGCGGCTACGAGGTCCTGCGTGACCCGGCGCTCAACAAGGGCATCGCCTTCACCGCCGACGAGCGCGACGCCCTCGGTCTCGGCGGGCTCCTGCCCGACGCCGTCGTCGCCGACATGGCCCCGCAGCTCGACCGGAGCTACGCCACCTACGCCGCGCAGCCGAGCGACCTGGGCAAGCACTTCTACCTGATGAGCCTCCACGACACGAACGTGACGCTCTTCCACGCCCTCCTGCAGCGTCACCTGCTCGAGATGCTGCCCGTCGTCTACGACCCCGTCGTCGGAGACGCCATCCGCAGCTACAGCCACGTCTTCACGCGGCCTCGCGGCGTGTTCCTGTCGATCGACGACGTCGAGGGCATCGAGGCGCGGCTGCGAGCGTTCGGCGCGGGCCCCGACGACATCGACCTGCTGGTGGCGACCGATGCCGAGGAGATCCTCGGCATCGGTGACTGGGGGGCCAACGGCATCGACATCTGCATCGGCAAGCTCGCGGTGTACACGGCCGCCGCGGGCATCGATCCCAACCGTGTGATCCCGGTGATGCTCGACGCAGGGACGAACCGCGAGTCGCTGCTCAACGATCCCCTCTACATCGGCCGGCGCCACTCGCGCTCGCACGGCCGGGACTACGACGACTTCGTCGATGCCTACGTGGCCGCTGCGCACCGCTTGTTCCCCTCGGCCATGCTCCACTGGGAGGACTTCGGTTCGAGCACGTGCCGGCGCATCCTCGATCGTCACCGCCATGACCTCGCCAACTTCAACGACGACATGCAGGGAACGGGCGCCATCACGATGGCCGGCCTGTTCAACGCCGTGAAGCTCACCGGCACCGACTGGGCCGATCAGCGCGTCGTGATCGCCGGCGGCGGGACCGCCGGCTGCGGCATCGCCGATCAGATCGTCGACCAGCTGGTGCGGGCCGGCATGAGCGTTGGCGAAGCCGAGCGTTGCGTGTGGATCGTCGACCTGCCCGGCTTGCTGACCGACGACACGACCGACGGCCTCCTCGACTACCAGCGCCGATACGCGCGACCCGTCGACGAGGTGGCGTCGTGGACGCGCACGCCGCCGTCGATCGACTCGACGACCCTGCAACGCTGGCCCGAGATGTCCGAGCTCCAGGCGAAGCGGGCGACGACCGGCATCGTCGACCTGGCCGAGGTGGTCGGCCACGTCCAGCCGACCATCCTGATCGGCACGTCGACTACGCCCGGGCGCTTCACCCAGCAGATCGTCGAGTCCATGGCCGCCGCCGTCGAGCGACCGATCATCTTCCCGCTGTCGAACCCGACCCACCTGGCCGAGGCCACACCCGCCGACGTGCTCACGTGGACCGCCGGGAAGGCGCTGGTGGCCACGGGATCGCCCTTCGACGACGTCGAGCTCGACGGGGTCACCCACCGGATCGGCCAGGCGAACAACGCCGCCCTCTACCCGGGACTCGGGCTGGGCGTGATCGTCAGCCGGGCGGCCAAGGTCACCGACGGGATGATCCTCGCCGCCGCCCGGGCGGTGGCGGGCGAGGCGACCCTCACCGACTCTGGCGCCGCGCTCCTGCCGTCGAACGCCGCGCTCCGCACCACCTCGAGCGTCGTCGCCGTTCAGGTCGTGACCGCCGCCCAGCGCGACGAGGTGGCCCGGGCCGACATCATCGACGTCGTCGAGGCGGTACGCGAGGCACAGTGGTGGCCCGTCTACAGGCCCGTCCTCGCGACCTGAGGTAATCGCACCCGGTGTGGTGGTGTGGCTCGAAGAGCCAGCCCGAAGGTGCGGCTGGAGGTCTGCGGCCCGTGGAGCTGGCCTGCGGGTGAGCGTGTCGTCGGTTCAGACCCCAGGAGCTGTCAAGGGCGCCAGGCACCGTGCCCTCGCCCGGGCGCAGCTCGTCGGCCCGAGAGGACCCGATCCGAGGATCGCCGAACGCAGCTCGGGACAGTCAGGGCATGTCCCCGGTTGTCCCCACCGCTGGTCAGCAGAACTAGGGCGACCCCCTAGGGACACTGGCGAGACCCCGTGCCCACGATGGGGCCATGAGCACCGCACACCGCAGTTCCGCCACCGCTCGGTCCGATCGCCGCACACCCGCGTCCACACCGGCGACACGGTCTCGTTCGCTCCGCTGGCTCGGCATCGCTGCGCTCGGCGCCGTCGTGATGAGCGCCTCCACCGTCTTCTGCTCGTCGGTGCCGGTAGCCGCCCAAGCCAGCGGGTCGACGCTCTTCACCGCGCTCGGCGAGACGCAGACGGCCACCGTTCCCGCCGGAGCCCTCGGCGCGTACTTCCTCGTTGACGGCGGCGGCGGCGGGAAGGGCTACAACGGGCTGGGCGAGGCCAAGCCGGGCGGGGCCGGCGCCTCGGTGACCGGGACGCTGCTGCTCGAGCCCAATGATGTCCTCACCATCAACGTCGGTAGCCAAGGGGTGTCCGCGTCGATCCCCACCGAGAACCCGGCGCCCGCGTGGGGCGGGGATGCCCCGGGGGGAACGTCGTATGGGAGCGATTCCACCGTGGGCGGAGGCGGCGGCGGTGCTTCCTCGGTCCTGCTCAACGGTGACTACCAGTTCGTGGCCGGAGGCGGTGGCGGCGCTGGCGGGTCGGGCACGCTCGGCGGCATCGATGCCGGCGGCGACGGCGGCGTGGCCGGAGGCAACGGCACGGGCACGAACGGCAAGGACGGCTCCGGGCCGGGCCACGGCCACGGCGGGGCGTTCGGCGGCGAGTCCGGCATGGCTGGAGGCGCGGGCGCCCCCGAGCACGACAAGGCCGGTCCCGGCGGCGGAGGCGGCGGAGGATGGAAGGGCGGCAACGGCGGCACCGGCGGCGGCACGGGCGGGGGAGGCGGCGGAGGCGGCGGCGCCGGGTCCAGCTACCTGGGCCCAGCCGTGATGCAGGGCGGCACCATCACCACGGCTCCTGAGGCCGCGGACGGTCAGGTCGTGATCAACTGGATCTTCTCGCCGGTGTGCCTCCAAGCCTTCACCCAGACCGTGTCGGCCACCCAGCCGACGCAGTTCCCCCTGCCTTGCTCCTTCCAGGGCGTGCCGGGCACGGAGATCACGTTCACCCCCGCCGAGCACGGCGCGCTCTCCGTCGTCGATGCCGCCGACGGGACGGTCGAGTACACCCCGCTCCAGGACGGCTGGACCGGGACCGACCAGTTCAGCTACACGATCACCAACGCCAACGGCGCCACGGCCACCGGCTCGATCGGCACCCTGAACCAGGGCAACTGGGCCCAGCCCCGACTCAGCTCGTCGACGGCCAGCCCCGGCGGCCACGTCACGGTCACGGCATCGGGCCTGCATCCGGGCGAGAAGGTCCAGCTGCGACTGCACTCCGATCCGGTGCTGCTGACGAACGGCCAGGCGGATGCTGACGGCAATCTGCACGCAACGGTCACCATCCCCCGGGACACGGACCTCGGCGACCACCACATCGAGGTGCTCGGCGAGAAGACCGGTTCGCGACTCGTCCCCATCACCATCTCGAGTGCCACCGGCACCACCAAGGACTCGGGCCGTGACCGCACCCCGTGGGGTGCGATCGCGCTGGTGGGCGGGCTCGCCGTCCTCGCCATCGGTGTCGTTGCGCTCGTGACCCGCAGCAAGCGCCGGGGCCCCGGCCACCCGATCACGACGTGACGCGGCATCGACCCCCTCGCCGCGGCGCTACGGCCAGAGCGGCACGGCCGAGCGAACGCTCGAGCGGCACCGGACAGCATCCGATGACCGGGGGCCCACGGCGCCACCGGGAGCGCCCAGCAGGCGCTCGCTCCTGATGAGCGTGCCCGGCGGGGCTTTGGCGAGGGCGTTGGGCAAACGGGACGAGACGGGCCCTGGGTCCGGTGCTCGATGACGTCAGCGACCGGATGACCAGAGGCTGCGCATGTCTCGCAGCACCCAGGTGAGGCGCTCGTCGGGGATGAGGTAGCCACCGACACCGGCGCTGTGGAGCAGGTCGAAGATCCTCCCGGAGACCTGCTGCAGGCGTGCCGCCGTGTCGGTCCCGGGATCGGGCGGTGCGGGCACGACTGCGGTGATCGTGTCGGAACGCTGTTCGATGACCTCGATGCGATAGTCGCCCGCGACGATGTCGCCGAAGTAGGCGATGAGCGCGGCCTTCGGATCGGCCAGCAGCGCGGCCCGGGCCTCGGGGTCGCCGATCAGTTGTCGGTACTGCTCGGTGAAGCGGTCGGTGCTCATCGGGTCTGCGCGGCTGTGTGGTGCCGATACTGCTCGCGCAAGCCCAGCAGCGCGAGCTTCTGGTCCTGCGGCAGGATCCACACGAACTGGTCGCCGCTGCCCCAGAGGTCCATCTGGTCGACGACCTGGTCGGCGTCACCCCCGTCGCCGTCAGCGGGCGGAATGACGAAGTAGAGGGTGTCGCGTCGTTGGAGCCTCACGTCTAGATGCAGACCGTCCGGAAGGTGGACGCCGAGGGCGGCGAGGGCGGCGTCGGGATCGGTTGCGATGGTGGGGTTCGCCCACGCGAGCTCGGTCAGGGCCTGCTCGATGTCCTCGCTCGGTCCGGAATCGGGCTTGTCCGTCACGGTCCGACCTCCTGCGCGTGTTCGGCCGATGTCGTTGGGGGCAGGACGGACAGCACGAGGTTCGACGTGGCGTGGATCGTGTTGCGGCTCGTCGTTCCGACCGGGGCGTGACGGAACCCCATGATGGCGGGGACGTCGTCGGGCTGGTCGTCGCTGCACACCACGAGCCGCACGCGATGTCCGGCGGCGAAGCGTCGTGCGTTGGCGACGAGCGGGATCCGGTAGGAGACGACCTCGTCGACGGGGACGGCCGCGGGCGTCCGGCAGGCCAGCACCGGGGCACCCGGGCTACTGGTCGAGGCGTCGACCCCTCGCAGGCTGGCCTGGAGCCATCCTTGGGTCACCGTCTCAGCCGTGCCGTCGGGAGCGACGTCTTCGAGTAGGGCGATCCAGGCGGTGTCGAGGGCGGTGGTGGACGCCTCGAGCTGCAGCTCGACATCGCCGCCGAGGTCGAGGTCGGTGTCGAGTGCTTCGGTCTCCCACGCCAGCGACGTGGTGGGGTCGGTCGCCCGCCCGAGCTGGTGGTTCAGGCCGGGCCCGGGGCACACGTAGGACCGCGCACCGGGAGCGCCGCCGTCGCGGGCCAGTGCTCCGTCGGCCCCGAGCGAGAACGTGAGCGGTCGACTCTCGGGCGGCGGCCATTGCTCCGCGGCGCGCCAGTCGTCGGTGCCGGGCAGCCGGTAGCGGATCGGGGGGCCGTCGAGGATGCCGGTGTCGGCGCCCTTCAACCAGTGGTCGAACCAGGCGAGGGCTTCGAGGTGAAGGCTCTCCCACGGCCAGGTGAGGCCGAACTCGCCGAGCATGGCCACCCGCACCTCGGGGCTGTTGGTCAGCGCGGCCAGGGTCGAGAACGTGCCGGGGAGATGCAGGGGGACGTTCTGCCAGTCGCAGCCGAGGTAGACCGGGATGTCCACCTGGTCGAGGATCGGCAGGAGGTTGCGTTCGTCCCACCACTCGTCGCGCGCCTGGTGGTCGACGGCGACGGCTTCCCACAGGTCGTCCCACGGATGGGGGTCGTAGTGGAGGCGCATCGCTTCCTTCATCACGGTGACGGCCGCCTCGCCGTTCATGGTGGCGAACCGCTGGTGGAGGCGCGGGATGTCCAGCACGTGCCGGGCGACTTCGAGCAGTCGGCCACGCCACAGCTCGTCGCCGTGGGCCGAGGTGATGCCGACCATGGCCAGGAAGGGTGAGAGGAACGACGAGTTGAACAGCCCGTGGGGTCGGGCCGCTTCGTAGAGGTCGGAGGTCACCGCCACTGGGAAGATGGCGTTCAGGTGCGGCGGCTTCTGCGTGGCCGCTTCGAGCTGGGTCATGGCGAAGTAGCTGATGCCGACCATCCCGACGTTGCCGTCGCTCCACGGCTGGGCGGCGGCCCACTCGACGAGGTCGTGCATGTCGAGCCGTTCCTGGCTGTCGAAGAAGCCGAACGTGCCGTCGGAGCCCCCGGTGCCGCGCAGGTTGGCGATCACGTGGACGTAGCCGCGGGGCACGAAGAAGTCGCTGGCTCCGGCCTCGATGAAGCCCATCGGAGCGCCGATGTCCTGGAGCTGGCGGGGGTAGGGCGACGCGGACACCAGGACCGGGAAACGTCCGTCGCCGTCCGGGCGGTGGATGTCGGCGAGCAGGCGGGCCCCGTCGCGCATCGGCACGATCACGTCGTCGTCGCGAGTGATCCGGTGGAGCGGTTCGGACAGGTTGCGGTAGGTGCGGCCGGTGGTCTGCGGGCCGTTGAGCTGACGTTGCCCGGGCTCGACACCGGCGGCGGGGATGGGTCCTCGGTCGTGGGTCATGGGTGGCTCCGATGTGGTCGAGGCCCGGTCAGGGGCGACGTTCGATGAACACGACGGTCGGTCCGGACCGCTCTCGCGCCGCCGCCACGGCGGCGACGACCTCGTCGCTCGAGCCGGGGTGCTCGGTGACGGCGCCGAACCCTCCCATGATGGCGTCGAGGTCGAGCGCTGGGTCGTCGAAGTCGAGACCCACGAACCGGGTGCTGTCGAGGGTCCCCCCGATGAAGCTGACCCAGAGGTCCTTGAGCAGCCGGTACTCGTGGTTGACGAAGCACACGAAGACGACCGGGAACTTCATCGCCGCGGCGGTCCAGATGGCGTGGACGGAGAAGAGGCTGCCGCCGTCACCGACGAAGCACACCGCCGGTTCGCCCGTGCCCAGCGAGAGACCCACGGCGAGCGGCATCGCCCAGCCGAGGGCGCCACCTCGCGGGCTGAAGTGCACGTTGCGGAACCCCATCGACGTCGCCATCTGCTGGACGAGCGCGTCCTCGGAGGATCCCTCGGTGACCACGTGGGTGGCGGTCGGATCGAGCTGCTCGAGCAGCGAGAAGATGAGCCGGTCGGAGGGGTCCGAGTCCGCGGCGGTGTAGGTGCCGCGGAGGGCTTCCAGGTCGGGTCTGACACCGTCACCCTGGATCTCGGCGTCGACGTCGATCCCCGAGCGCGACGCCGACGCCGGCGAGGCTGGTGGTGATGTCGCCGACCACCGCGATGTCCACCGGCCAATCGAAGCCGAGTTGGTCGCTGGCCGGCGTGATCTGGATCAGGCGCACCTCGGGCGGCACGGACTGGTCGCCGGTATAGGTGAAGGTGTCGAGCTTCTCGCCGAGCAGCAGCACGGTGTCGTAGCCCGAGAGGATCTCGCGCACCTCCTTGGTGGTCGGCGGGAGAGCGCCCTTGAAGGTCGGGTGCAACATGTCGCACACGCCCTGCACATGGAACGGCGCGGCGTACACGTCGGCGTCGAGGGCCACGGCGACGTTGGTCACCGCCCGGACCGAGTCATCCCACCCGACCGCGTAGTCCACGACGATCGCCAGCTTCTGCGACGAGCGCAGCGCGGCCGCGACCGCGGTGAGCGACGCACTGGCGACGTCGTCGTACACGACCGTCGACTTGAAGGTGATCCGCTCGGTCGAGCCGGCCATGAAGTCCATGGGCACCGACAGGAACACCGGCCGGGTGGGCTGGAGGCCCGCCTGCACCCAGCAGCGCTGGAGGGCCACGGTCAGCTCATCGATGCTGCGCACCTCGTACTGGTATTTAGTGGCGGTCTCGGCCAGCTGGGTGTTCGGGCCGCCGAGCACCGGGTTGTGGATCAGGAAGCGGCTGTCCTCGGTGCCGTTCACGACGAAAAGCGGAATCCCGCTGAGGTAGGCGTTGCGGAGGTTGAACATGCCGCTGGCCAGCCCGGGATAGGTGTGCAGGCTCACCATCGCCGTCTTGCCGGTGGCCAGGGACCAGCCCGCCGCGATCCCGACCGCGCTCGGCTCGTTCAGGGCGAGCACATAGGTGGCGTCCGAGCTCGCCAGTGCGGCCAGGAACGTGGTCTCGGTGGTGCCGGGGTTGCCGAACACGTACTCGATGCCGAAGTTGGCGACGAAGTCGCCGACGAGCTCGGCTCCCGTCCTCGACGTGCTCACGACCCGCGGCCGTGGTCGACGAGGGCCGCCAGATCAGGCGTCCGGCTCTGGACGACCGCCCACGTGTCGGCGTCGACGCCGTCGTGGATCTGGGTCATGAGGGCGGCGAGCGCCGGCGTGGACATCGACGACGCGATGTTGCGGAGTCGGAGCTCGAGGTGATCGGGGCTGAGCGCGGAGGTCACCCATGGCTGCAGCTGCGGATCCGGCGGGAGCGAGCCGATGATCGTGCGGAACAAGCCGGACTGCTCGTCGTCGCTGAACAGGCCGTCGACCTGGGTGAGCGCGGTGGCTTCCTCGAGCTCGAGGTGGGCCTTCAACGAGTCGCGCAGGTCGGCCGTCGGACCGGCGAGCGCAGCCAGCGCCTCGGGGGTCCGGGTGGCGTTGGCCTGGAGGAGCGCGGCGCCGACGGCGTACACGGCCAGTTGCTCGCCCCGGTGCTCCTGCAGCAGCTCGTCGGGGATGGTGCCGCCCCGTTCGGTGATGGCGGGGAACATGATGCCGTCCTCCACCTCGGAGTGGGCCCGCAGCTCGCGGTCGAACGCCCAGAAGCGGGTGGCGAAGGTATCGAGCCCGCTCAGCGCCAGGTCGACGGCGTCGGCCGCGATGCCCGTCACCTCGTGGTCGAGGGCTTCGTGGAGGTCGTACCACGTCTTCAGCGGACCCTTGATGCGGCCTGGTTCCTTGATCTCGGTCATGGTTCGTCCTCCAGATGGTGTGGTCGGGGTCGGATCGGTCGCGTCCCGTTCGGATGCTGAGGCCGTCGATGTCTCGATGGTCCACGATCAGGCCGACGGCTGCACTGGGGGAGGCCCCTAGATCTCCGTGCCGCAGGGCGCGCGGACCCTAGGAAGCCGGCGCGAGCTCCTGCGGTCGTCTGTCGGCAGGCGTCGGCCCAGCACCTACGCTTCGGACGGGAGCGTCGCGTCGAGTCGAGTCGGGAGGTTGCGGGGTTGGGCCCTTGTCTGAGGTCGGGGTGCACCTCGAAGCCCGTTCCCGCTGCCCTCGTGGTGCCCGGCGGTGGCTCCCGGTGACGGCATCGGTGCCCTTCGTCGGACGATCGGTCGAGCAGGGGAGGTTCGCCTCGGCGGCGCGCGACGCGGCGTCGGGGCACCCGTGGCTCGTGACCATCGAGGGGCCCGCAGGGTCGGGGAAGTCGGCGTTGATGAGGTCGAGCCTCGACGCGCTGGACGACCGTTTCATGATCGAGCGGGCCTACGGCGACGAACTGGCCGTGGACGTGCCGATGAGCCTGCTCGGCTCGGTGATCGGGACCACCGACGCCCCCACCTTCACCGCGGCCCTGCGGCTGATCGACCACCTCGCCGAGCTCCAGGAGGGCGGACGGGTGGCGGTGCTGGCGATCGAGGACCTCCACTGGGCCGATCAGCCGTCCCTGCAGGCGCTGGTCACGGCTCTGCGGCGCCTCGACCACGATCGGGTCCTGGTGGTGGCGACCGTCCGCGACGACGATGGGCCCCGTGACGAGCGGTGGGGCCGCCTCCACGCCGATCCCGATCGCTGCCAACGGATCATGGTCCCGCCGTTCACCTGGCAGGAGTGCACGGAGCTCGCGTCCGCGGCGGGGACCGACCTTCCGCCGGAGGCGGCGGCGCGCCTCGCCCGCCACACCGCGGGGAACGCGCTCTACGTTCGGACCCTGCTCGAGGAGCTCACGCCGTCCCAGCTCACCCGCCCCGGACCGGACCTGCCCGTCCCCCGCTCGCTCGGCTCGATCGTCACAGCCCAGGTGGCCGCGCTGCCGGGCTCGGCGGCGGCGGTCTGCGAGGCGCTGGCGGTCCTGGGTGGTCGGGCGTCGGTCGCCGTCGTGGAGCAGGTGTCGGGGGTCCCCGCCGTCCTCGATGTCCTCGCCACCCCCGCGGTCGGCTCGTTGATCGAGGTGTCGAACGCGGCGGGCCCTGCGGAGCTGGCGTTCGTGCATCCCCTGCAGGAGGTCGCGGTCTACGAGGACCTGGCGCCGGGCGTTCGCAAGGCGCTGCACACCGCGGCCGCGTCGGCGCTGCCACCCGATGAGGCCCTGCGCCATCGTGCGTTGGCGGCGGATCCCACCGACGTGTCGCTCGAGGCGGACCTGGTGGCGGCGGCAGAGCGGTCGAGGGCCTCGGGCCGAGGAGCCCAGGCGGCCCGCTACCTGCTCTGGGCAGGAGAGGTCGCCACCTCGGACGCTGTCCGCACCCGACATTCGCTCGAGGCGAGCCGGGCCCTGATCGAGGCCGGGCAGCTCGCGGCCGCCCAGGCCCGGTGCCCGACATCCGCGTCGGACGAGGACCAGCAGCTCCTGAGCCTCGTCCGCGGCATGCTCGCCACCGCCTCAGGCGACATCATCGCCGGGGAGCAGCTGCTGAAGGAGGCCTCGGTCGGCTCCGATCCGGCGCAGGCCGCCAGCGTGCTCATCCAGTTGGGGTACCTCTACGCGACGTTCGGCGCGCGGCGTCGACGCGGTCGATGCCGTGGCGCCTGTCGCGTCGCTCGTGGGGGCCGAGAGCGAACCGGCTGGTGTGGCCGGTGTCCTGCACTCGGTCGGTGTCTCCCAGCAGTGGGGGGCGCAGAGCGGCCTGGCGGACCTCGCGGCCCGCTTCCCCGAAGAGGCGACGCTGACGCCGAACATCGAGGCGCTCGTGATCGGCACCAGAGGCATGTTCGAGACGTACACGGGCCGCTACCAGGCCGCCATCGCATCCCTGCACGGCTTCATCGAGCGGTCGCACCGGGGCCTCCAGACGATCCACCTGTCGCGGGCGGAGACGCTGCTGGCGCTCTCGTTGGTCGCACTCGGCGAGTGGGACGAGGCCGCTGTCCACGCCCGCATCGCCATCGACCTCGCCTCCGACGAGGGTCTGGTGCTCATCCATGCCCAGGCCCAGGCCGTCGCCGCGATGGCCCTGGCACCGGGGGCCGCGAGCGGCCGCGCCCCGGGGTACGTCGACCAGGCTCGCCGATCCGCCGACAGGGCGGGCACCGCGGAGGCCGACATGTGGGCCCGGCTGGCCGAGGCGTCGCTGGCCGAAGCCTCAGGCCAGCCCGAACAGGTCGTCGCCGCGCTCGAGCCACTCGAGGGCGGCCCCCGCGACGATGCCGGGCCGATGTTCGCAGTTCTGTGGCTCCCCCGCCTCGCCGGCGCCCTGGCCGACCTGGGTCGAGTGACGGAGGCCCGGCGCCATGCCGAGCTGCTGGCCTCCCTGGCCCGACGCCACAGCACGGAGCTGACGGCCGTCGTGGCGACGATCGAGGCGCGCGTCGCGGCACTCGACGGTGACGCCGCCGCCGCGCTGAAGGCCTTCGAGCGGGCCGAGTCGGCGGTCACGCCCGACACCCCGGTGCTGGAACGGTTCGAGCTGCATCGCCGCCACGGAGAGCAGCTCCTGGCCTTGGGCCGACTCGACGACGCCCGCCGTCAGCTACGAGCCGCCGAGCGCCTCGTGTCGCCCCTCGGCTCGGGGCCGCTGGTCGACCGCATCCGCTCCGACCTGGACTCCGCCGGCGTGGACACCGATCTCCTTTCGATCGTGCCGGTCGTCGAGCTGACCGAGCGCGAGCGTGACGTGATCGCCCTGGTGCGCCAGGGCTACACCAACCGGGAGGTTGCCGAGACCTTGTTCGTCAGCGTCAAGGCGGTCGAGTACCACATGGGCAATATCTTCTCGAAGCTGGGGATCCGATCACGCCGGGAGCTGCGCGGCCCCCGCAGGTGAGCCGGCGGCGTGGGCTCAGCCCCGGCCGTCGCGGTCCGGGTGGTCGCCGCCCGCATCGACCTGGTCGAGGCACGCCTCGATCGTGGCGACGAGCTCGATCACGCCGGTGAAGCCGACGGGGCCGCCGTCCCCGTCGTCGGGGCCAACCGTGCCGTGCAGTCGTCCCTCATCGTCACGGAACACCTCGACGATGAGCCGGTTCACGGCGCGTCCACGAGAGGCGGCGGGTTGCCCGGCCGTCGCTCGCTCGGGTGGTCAGGTCGTGCAGTCATGGGTCCATCATCGGCGCGCGGCCCCGGCGTGTCCCTGGGGCTCATCCCCAAGGCTGACGCGGGTCTCGTTCCGCCCGTCCCGAACAACTGGGGTCTTCCCCTAGGGACACCCGGCCCGGTGGGGACGACCATCGGATCACGGCTTCGACTCGACCGGCGAGCAAGCCAGGAGGGGGTGGCCAGGTACCCAACGGTCACCACCCGTCACGAGCCGCGACGGCCGTGACACGACGCGAAGGGGAATGCCATGAGTGAGAGCTTCAAGCGGCTGATCTGCCTCGGCTGCGGGTTCCTGTACGACGAGGCCTTAGGTCTCCCCGAGGAGGGGATCGCCCCCGGGACCAGGTGGGAGGACGTTCCCGACTCCTTCTGCTGCCCGGACTGCGGGACCCCGAAGCACCTGTTCGAGATGGTCGAGATCAGCTACGCCGACGGTCAGCCCGTCGCCGCCGCCTGAACCAAGGAGCGCATCCGTGACCGACACCGACATCGCCACCAACACGTCCGACACGTCCTGGGTCCTGCGGGCCGGGGATCGTGGCCACGACCGCTACCTCTCGACTGGGGAGAGCGCCTCCTACATCGCCGGGCATCCCGAGTCGATCCTCACGAGGCACTCCAGCTTCAACTTCCACGAGTACCAGTCGGGACGAGCCGGGTTCGGCCGCATCCGGGTGTTCGGTGAGGAGCTCTTCGAGGGGATCGGGTGCGGCTACAACATCCACCCCCACCACAACTTCGTGATCTGCGCGTTCGTCCTCGGCGGCAAGCTCACCCACGTCAACTCCCTGCTCGGTGGCGTCGACGAGCTCACGGCGGGTGACTACTACGCCTTCTCGACCGGTTCCGGGGGCAAGCACGCCGAGCTCAGCATCAGCGGTGAGGACTTGCACGTGATCTACGTCTGGATGCTCCCGAGCCAGCTCCTGCTGCCGCCCACCTACCAGCGCGACCACTTCGACCGCGACACCGCGCCGAACGAGATCCTCGAGCTCTTCGGTCCCGGCTCGGGGGCCAAAGCCATCGCCGCCGACGTGCGCATCTCGCGCCTGTTCTCCGACCGCGCGGGCGAGCACACCTACACGCCGCTGCAAGCCGACAACGGCGTCTACTGCTTCGTCGTCGACGGGGAGCTCGGATGGTCCGGCGGCACGCTCGCCGCCGGCGACAGCGTGGGCTTCGCGCACCGCGGCTCCGAGACGTTGACGACGAGCGGCGTCGACACCGACGTGCTCATCGTCGAGACCGTGCTCTGACACTCGAGCTCCGCACCCGCCACCGAGACCACGAGTGAGGTTCCCATGCCAGTGATGCAAGTCCATTACCCGAACGGCGCCCTCGACGTCGAGCGGAAGTCGGCCCTGGCGCAGCGCCTGACCGACGTCCTCATCAAGATGGAGGGCGGCGCCAACACCGACGGCGGCCGAGGCTTCGCCTGGGTCATGTTCCAGGAGGTCCCCCAGGGCGATTGGTGGATCGGAGGGCACCTCGACGACACCTTCGTGTCACCTCCTGGGAGGTTCCTGGTGCGCGTCGCCATCCCGGAGGGCTACATGAACGCAACCCACAAGGCGGAGGTGCAGCGCTGGGTCACCGAGGCGATCTCCGCGGTCGTACCCGCGTCCGACGCCGTGGCTGGCGACGCCCCCCACAGCATCATGGTGATCCTCGAAGAGGTGACGGAGGGCAACTGGGCCGCCGGGGGCGTCCCCATCAGCCTCACGCACATCGCGGACGTCGTCGGCCTGCCCAAGGACGGCGACCGCTATCGCTGGGTGCTCGACTACTTCGGGGCCAAGGCCCGGGCCTACGCGGCTGCCGGCTACCCAGACGACACCGGCACGCTGCTCCCCGCGGACGTCCCGAGCTGATCTGCAGGAGGCCGGGGTGGCTACGGCGTGGCGAGGTGACGAACCGCGATGCCAGCCACGTGATCGATCGTGACGGTGCGCTCGTTGTCGGTCAGCCAGTAGGTCGGCGCGCCGCCGAAGGCTCGCATGGCCCGATCCAGGCACCCGATCAGCGTCGGCAACGTGCGGTCCCACGTCGGAATCACGATCCGGAACCGCGACCACGCCAACCACGCACAGAACAGGTTCGTGGCCCGCCCCCCGATCGTGGGGCCCTGACCCCAGTCCCATTGAGCCCACATGCCCGGCTCGACGATCCACGGCCGGTAGACCCGCCGGCGGCCCCGCCGATGGTTGTCCTTCACCCGGGCGACCGCCCGACGCGCCGTGCGGTCCGACCCGGTGAACCCGAGGGCGACGAGCTTGTCGAAGACGACATCGGCGCGGATCTTGCCGTCCGAGCGGTCGACCCACTCCTCGATCTTGGGCAAGAACGAGTCGATCAGCTTCGGTCGCTCCACCATCGCACCCGGGACTGGCAACTCGCCCCGGTCGCGCTTGGCGACCCAGTCTTCGACGGTGTGGTGGGAACACCCGGCCAACTCGCCCGCGTCGCGGTAGCTGCCAGTCAGATCAAACGCTTCAAGAATCTCCATGACTTCCTCGCGAGACTTCACGTGCTCCTCCTGGTCGACGTCAGTTCAGCGACCGACAGTCGAACCAGGAGGAGCGCCCACCGGGCGGACCCCGACGAGCAACCGATATCAACGAGGGCAGAACCACTGACCGCCAGCGGGCAGTTCTAATGGCCACCACCGGGCAGCTACATGGCCGCCAGTGGGCAACATCTCATGGCCACCGACACGTCGGGTAATGAAACGGACTTCCAGGGTGCCAGCTCATACTAGGACATCCCGGAAAAGTGCCCCTGAACTGGTCTTTCGTGCCGCTGCACCTGCGAAGCGGACCGCTGCGTAGACGCCCGTCACTTGTCGTTGTGCGGAAGAAGTGTAGAAGTCGGCCATGGCTCACACGCCGGCTGCACTAGGTCCGAGCGGGATGTCACCAGACCGTGCAGCAGACCCCGACAGGGGCACGCTGCTCGCTCGGCAGCCTCGCGCGTTGGCACCCGGATGGAGTTGCCAGGGATCTTCCATGGAACGTCCAGGTTCGGGTGCTTGACTGCCCGCCGTGGGTTTCTCGGCCTGGCGCTCGGCGGACTTTCGATGCGAGCGCTGATCGTCGACGACGAGGAGAACGTCGCCTACGTCGTGGCCACTGCGCTCCGTCGCGACGGGTGGGACACGACCTCAGTGGACACCGGGGCCATGGTTCGAGCGGCGATCGAAGAGTTTGGACCCGATGTGATCGTCCTCGACGTGATGCTGCCGGACGCCAACGGCTACGAGCTCTGCCAGCAACTGCGACGTGAGGGTCTGCTGACCCCGGTGATCTTCCTCACGGCCCGCGATGCGCCCGACGACCGGGTCCGAGGGTTGACCATCGGAGGCGACGACTACCTGACCAAGCCGTTCAGCGTGGAGGAGCTGGTGGCGCGCTGTCGGCTCCTGCTCCGGCGATCCGCGGCCCAGCCATCCGAGGTGTTGAGCTATGCCGACCTGGAGATGGACGACGCCGCGCACCTCGTTCGTCGGGGAGAGCGAATCGTGTCGCTGTCACCCACGGAATACAAGCTCCTGCGCTACCTGTTGATGAACCCCGGGAGAGTTCTGTCTCGCAATCAGATACTCGATCACGTGTGGGACTACGACTTCGGCGGGGAGAGCTCGAACGTCGAGTCCTACATCAGCTTCCTGCGTCGGAAGGTCGACTGCACCGATCCGAAGCTCATCCACACCGTGCGCGGCGTCGGCTATGTGATGCGAACTGACGGAGGCTGAATGTCGCTTCGCGTCCGGCTGGTGTGCGCGCTGGCTCTGATCGCCGCGGTGCTCTTCGTCTCAGTCGTCGTGCTGATGCGCTTCGTCCACACGGGCTTGGTCTACGAGGTTGACCGCCAGCTCGCCTCTCTGGCCCCCATAACGGCGACACCGGTCGACCGCCCGGTCGTGCCGATCGGCTCTCCTGCGTTGGCCCGTGGCTCGGGGCCGGCGTCTCCGTTCACCGACGTCTTCATCGGGCAGTACGGCCAAGGCGGATCCTTGACCTGGTTCTTGCAGCCGGCGGGGGGTCAGACGCCGGTCGTGACCTCACACACGGCACAGGCTCATGCCACGTCGGCATCCCGCCCCGCCGCGTTCGACGCCCGGTCCAGCGACGGTTCCTCCTCGTTCCGGGTGGTGGTCGTGCGCTCGGCGGACGACAGGCTGACCCTGGTCGCGCTCCCCACCGATCGGATCGACGCGACCTACCGGCGCGTCAGGCTCGCGGTCATAGCCGCCGCTCTCGTCCTGCTCGCGGCGTTGGCCGTGGCCGGTTGGTGGGTCGAGCGCCTGGGTATTCGGCCCATCAAGCGGGTGACCGACGCTGCGGTCGCCATTGCCTCGGGTGAGCTCGATCACCGTGTCGAGCCTCAGCCCCCGGCGACCGAGGCCGGACAACTCGCTCAGGCGTTCAACGTCATGGCCGACGAGCGTCAGGCCGCCGACCAGAAGCTCCGTCAATTCGTGGCAGACGTTTCCCATGAGCTGCGCACGCCGTTGACCACCATCGCCGGCGTGCTGCAACTACACCAGCAGGGAGCGCTGGTCGAAGGGGACGGCCTAGATGAGGCGCTCAGGCGCGCCACCCAGGAGACGGAGCGGATGTCCGGTCTGGTCTCCGATCTCCTGCTCCTGGCCCAGCTGGACCAGGGCCGTCCGCTCGATGACCAGCCCGTCGATGTCAGCGCGGTCGTGGCGGACGCCGCTCTGGACGCCTCGCTGTCCCAGAGCCACCGCTGCATCACTACCCACCTGAGCCCCGGCGTGCTCGTCCGGGGTGACGAGGAGCGGCTGCGCCAAGTGGTCACCAATCTCGTGGCCAACGCCATCAGCTACACGCCGGAGTCCGGCCACATCGACTTGTCCGTCCAGGCCGTCGGCGATGCCTGCATGATCGAGGTGCGCGACGACGGGCCCGGCATGACGGCCGAACAGGCCGGTCATGTCTTCGACCGGTTCTATCGCGCCGACGTGGGACGCTCGAGATCCAACGGCGGGACAGGCCTCGGTCTGAGCATCGTCGCCTCGATCGTGTCCGCTCACCGTGGAAAGGTGCTGGTCGAGTCATCCCCCGACCACGGTGCCGCGTTCAAAATCGAGCTGCCTCGCATCGTTTGACGACGTGGAGGTCGGGCGAGGTGCATCTGGCCTGCTCCCTAGGACAGCTCCGGGACCGAGCCGGACGACGTGCCCAGGTCCAGCGGGCGGATGTTGAGTCGCCGGGTCGGTTCCGTGCAGCGACAGGAACCGGTGTGGAACGCGGCATAGGTCGAGCCGTCGTTGCCGACGAAGACCTCGAGGCCGCCGGGAGCGTCGAGGCCGTCACGGGCGCTCGGCCAGCTCGTGGTGACGGTCTGGCAGATAGTGGTGAGGGCCGCGCACAGGGCGTATCCCGTTCGGTAGCTCGAGCTTCGCCAGTTACCGACCGAGAAGAAGAGGAGGTAGCCGTTGCCGGTCTGTACGAGCGACGGCCCCTCGATGTTGCTGACACCTGCGGCGGCACTCGTGAGCAGCGTGACGGGCTGCGACACCAGCGTCGTCGCATCGGGATCGAGGCGCGCGGCGCGGATCATGGTTGGGCCAACCCCGCCGGTCTCGTCCTTCCAGGCGAGCCACGGGTTCCCCACGCGGTCGCGGACCACGCTCGGGTCGATGGAGGCCGTCTGCTCGCACACGACTGGGTCCGGTTGGAGCGTGTACGGGCCGGTCACGGAGTCGCTCGTGGCCGCAAAGACGCACTGCTCGGCGCGACGGGCGTCGCCGACGGTGACCTCCATGACCCATCCGCCCGCGGTCTCGATCTCCGACGGCGCCCAGATGGTGCCGTGTTCGGCCCAGTTGGGGAGGGTTGGGAGGGCATCGCCGGCGTCGGTCCAGTGCACCAGATCGGTGGAGGTGAGCATCGACACGTTGTGGCCATCGCTGTTGGTGGCGAACGCGACGTATCCCCGCCCGGTGGCCACCACCGAAGGGTCCGGGAAGTCCTCGCCGGCCACGGGGTTCTGCCCAGCGGTCGGGATGGACGCAGTGACCGAGGATCTGCTCGTGCCGGTCGAGCCTCCGGTGGTCGGAGGGGCGGTGTCGGCCGCGGCCGCGGGTAGCCCGGCACGGCTATTCCCGGTTCCCGTCGGCCAGACGGCCCAGGCTCCACAGGCCAGAACCGTGACGATGGCGACGGCGAGCACGTGATGGATGCGCTGGGTACGACGCATGCTCCGAGCTCTTCCGTGTGGATCGGTCAGCGGGTGCCTCGGCCGAAGGTCGGGAGGCCGCCGGCCCCCCCGAAGCTGGGCACCGAGGTCCTCGTAGAATTCGAAGAGCTCGTGGCCGACCCGGGCAGCGGTTCGTCGGGGTTGGCCAGGACCACCTGCTGGCCTTCGGTGAGCCCTCCGGTGATCTCGATCCAGCGGTCGCCGGTGACCCCGACCTTGACCGACACCCGCTTGACTGCACCGTCGCTGACCACCTCCACGGTGTGTCGAGTGCCGCTGGTGGTCACGGCCGAGGTCGGAACAGCCAGCGCCATCTTGGCGGAGCCGGTCACGATCTCGACCGTGCCCGTCGCGCCGTTGTTGAGCTTGGCGGTGGGGTTGTCGAGGCCGACCACCACGCGGTAGGCCGTGGATGAGCTGCTGGAGTCGGGCTGTCCCGAGATGGACACGACCTTGCCGGCGAGCTTCTGGTTCGAGCCATCTGGCAGGACGACGGCGGACTGACCGACTGCGACGTCGGTGATCTTGTCGACGCTCACGTCGGTGGTGACCTCGTACCCGCCGCTGCCCTTCACGACGATGGTGCTGGTGGTCGAGGCGCTGGTGACCGCGTCACCCACCGACATGTTCACGGCGATGACCTTGCCGCTGATCGGGCTCACGATCGTCGCCTGGGCGACCGCCTGCTGGGCTTCGGTGACGGCGGCCTGGTCGGCGTCGACAGCCTTTTGGTAGGCGATGAGATCCTGCGACGACGGCGACGTGGACTTGCCGGTGGATGAGGTTGCCGATGACGCTGAGCTACTGGTCCCGGTGCCGCCGGTTGAAGGGGCGGCGCTGCCGTTGGATCCACTCGCTCCGGGTGCCGGGGTGGTCGTCGAGGTGGTGGTTTGCTGGGCCAGGAGCGCGTCGAGCGCCGAGGAAGCGGTCGCCAAGTTGTTCTGTGCGGTGCTCACCGCCTGCTGTGCCACCTGTACCTGGGCCAGCGCGTTCGCACAGGCGGTGATCGGATCGGGTTCGGACGTCGTCGTGGTGGTCGACGCGGAGGTGGTCGTGATGCCGGCACACACCGCGTTGGCCGAGGCCATGGCGGCGTCGGCCTCGGCCAGAGCGGCGTCGACCTGCTTCTGAGCGTCCAGGACGGCCTGCTCGGCCGCAGCGATGGCCGGATCGGTGCCAGGGCCAGGACCGGAGGTGGCGGCGGCCAGGATGTAGGTGTTGGCCGAGCTGGAGGTGGCGGCGGCTGTTTGGCCCGTCGGACTGCCCGTGTTCTGGCTTCCGGAGGTGCTACCCGAGGGCGACGACCCTCCCCCTCCCGAAACGCTCTCGCCAGCCAATGCCTTGGACAGGGTGAGCTGCGCCTGGGCCAGCGTCAACTCCTTCTGGTGCAGGGTGGTGTTCAGGCTGGTGGGGTCCAGGGTGGCCAGCACCTGCCCGGCGCTAACGGTGTCGTTCACCTCGACGCCGATGGTGGCGACCGTCCCGCTGACCGGGAAGGCGACGCTGGCCTGGGAGGTCGGCTCGATCGTCGCCACCCCGGTGAGCGTCGAGGCCACGTTCTGATGGCTCACCTTCGCGGTGACGTAGTTCCGCGTGCTGGATCCGAACGCCTCGGTCGCCACCAGAGCCGTGACCAGCACCACGATGACTAGGGCGAGGACGATCCGACCCCGCCGCCACCACCGTCGCCGGGGCCGGCCCGATTCGTCGGGGAAGAGCTCGGCCAAGCGGGTGCTGGCCGAGGCAGCTGGCCCGCTCCTCGCCGGTGTGGTCATGGCACTCGTGTAGCCAGACATGGTTCTACTCGCTTCTCAGTGCGTCGATGGGGGCGAGACGCGCCGCCCGGGATGCGGGGTACACGCCGAAGGCGACACCGATCCCGACGGCCATGACGATCGAGGCCAGCGCGGCGGGGACCGAGACGATCACCTCGGAGTCAGTGAAGATCGGTAACAGGACGGCACCCAGGATCCCGAGGCTCACACCGAGGACGCCTCCGGCCAGGCCCAGGACCGAGGCCTCGACCAGGAACTGTCGACGGATCAGGCCAGGTCGGGCGCCCAGGGACTTGCGCAGGCCGATCTCGCGGATCCGCTCGGCCACCGACACCAGCATGATGTTCATCACACCGATGCCGCCGACCAGCAGGGCGATGACGGCGATCCCGCCGAGCATCACCGTGAGGGTGCTGTTCACGGAGCTGGCGGTGCTGAGGATGGATTGCTGGGTGGCGATCGAGAAATCCGCGTTGCTCGAGGTCGTGATGCCGTGAAGGTTCAGGAGCAACGAGTTGGCCTCCTGGTAGGCCGACGAGAGGCTCCCCGCCGAATCGGCCTTGATGTAGATCGAGCTGACCGAATTGCGGCTCGACCCGCCGACCAGCTGTTGGGAATAGGTCGACAGCGGCACCAGGGCGACGTCGTTGCTCGACGCGTTGTCCGACGAGCTGAGCGCCTTCAAGACGCCGATGACCTCGAGCCGCGTCCCGTTGTAGGAGACGTACTGCCCGACCGGGTCAGCCTGGGAGAAGAGCTCTGAGGCGGTGTCGCTCCCCAACACCACCACCGCCGCGCTGTCGCGCTGGTCGGCGGCGGACAAGAAGCGGCCCGAGCTAACGGAGCGAGAGCGCACGGCGCTCCAACTCGGCCAAGTTCCCGTCAGGGTCGTTGTCCAGTTCTTGGACCCCGAGACCAGTGAAGCCGAGGTGGTCGACACGGGAGCCACGGTTTGGATGTCGGGTGCAACCGACTTGGCGTCGAGCGCCTGGGCGTCCTCGACGGTGAGCGTCGAGGCGGAACCGAAGCCACCTCGAGTGCCGCTGCTGCTCGTCGAGCTGCCGGGTGATACCACCAGCAGATTGGTGCCCAGCTCGTTGATCTGGGCCTGCACCTTGGCCTTGGCGCCCTGGCCCAGCCCCACCGTCAGGACGACGGCGGTGATGCCGATCAGGATGCCGAGCATGGTGAGCGCCGACCGGAGCCGGTGGGTGCGGACAGCCTCTGTGGCCGTTCGGAGCGTGTCTCGCCAACTCATCGCGTGACCCCCCCGATCTCGGACCGGTGGGTGGGGGTCACCAGGTCTTGGCGCACCTCGCCGTCGCGCACCTGGACGACACGCTCGGCCCGCTGAGCGATGTCGAGCTCGTGGGTGATCAGGACGATGGTGCGGCCCTCACGGTGAAGCCTCTCGAAGAGGTTGAGCAATTCCATCGTCGAGGTCGAGTCGAGGTTGCCGGTCGGTTCGTCGGCCAGGATCAGGGCCGGCTCAGTCACCAGCGCCCGTGCCACAGCAACGCGTTGCTGCTGTCCGCCGGACATCTCGCCCGGCCGGTGGTCAGCTCGCCCGACCAGCCCGACCTGATCCAGTGCATCGAGCGCGCGCCGACGTCGCTCGGCTGGTTCCACCGAGGCGTAGATGAGCGGCAGCTCGACGTTGCGCCAAGCCGGCAGATAGGCGAGCAGGTTGAACTGTTGGAAGACGAAACCGATGAACAGGTTGCGGACTGCGGCGAGCCGGTCCTCGGTGAACGAGCCGACGTCGTGGCCGGCGAGCAGGAACTGCCCAGAGGTGGGGACGTCGAGACAGCCCAGGATGTGCATCAGCGTGGACTTGCCGGAGCCGGACGGCCCGGTGATGGCGAGGTAGTCCCCCTCATCGATGCGCAATGACACGTCTCGAAGCGCGAGGACCTGGAGATCGCTCCCCGAGCTGTAGACCTTGCGGATGTCGACGAGCTCGATGACGGGAACCCGATCGTCACCCAGGGCCACCAGCTGCGGCGCGCTCACTGTCCACCGCTCGGAGCGTTCCCACCGCTGGGGAAGCCTCCGCTCGGGAAGCCACCGGTCGGGAAGCCCGACCCGCCTGTACCACTGGGGAACCCGGACCCTCCCCGGCCTGAGGTCGACCCGGCACCCGGGAAGCTCGGCAGCGAGATGATCACCTTCTCACCGGCAACCAGCCCGGAGGTGATCTCCGTCATGCCGTTGTCGGTCAGCCCGGTCTGGACGGTCCGGGTCTCGGTCGGCCCCGTGGTCGTGCCATCCTTGGCCACCTGCACCGTGGACACCCCGTTGCTGGTGGTGATCGCCAGCGAGGAGACCTGAAGCACGTTTGTCCGGGTCGCCGTGCTGATGGCGCCGGTCACGGTGGCACCGACATAGAAGTCCTTGGCTGGTGCGTTGAACGAGATGGTGACCGGATAGGTGGCCACGCCTGAGCTGGTGGCGGCGACCTTGCTCACCTCGGTCACCGTTCCGGTGGCGGTCGCCCCGGTAGAGGAGCTCGAGCTCCGAGTGGACTGGTTCGATCCGGTCGCGCCAGAACCTCCGCCGAGACCGGGGAACCCGCCGCCGCCACCAGCCAGGAACGATGGAAGGCCGGACGTGGCCGAGGAACCGGACGTCGTCACGGTCAGCTGGGCGCTCTGGCCGACGGCGACCTTGTCGATGTCGCTGGTGCCGATCGAGAGCTGCACCGTGTAGCGACCGGCGCTGACCACCGTGATCTGGGCCGACGAGGTGGTCGAGGAGCTGCCCGTCCCGCCAGTCGGGCTGGTCGAGGAACCGAGGCCGGGTGAGGACAGGCCCGACCCGCTGGCCGACCCCGTCGGTGTCGTCGCCCCGGCTCCGGAGCTACCGAGCGATTCGCCCACCGTGAGGTCCACCTGGGAGACCGTGCCGTCGAAGGTCGCAACCAGCGACGCCCCGCTCAGCGCCTGCTGCGCGCTGGTGACGGAGTCCTGCGCCGAGGTCACGCTGGCCTTGTCTGCCGCGATCTGCTGGCTTGAACTTCCCGCTGACTCCGCGTCGGCCAGCGTGGCTTGCGCACTGGCAAGATTCGCCTCGGCCGAGCTCAGCGAGGACTGGAGCTCACTGGAGTCGATCGTGGCCAGCACCTGACCGGCAGTGACCGTGTCACCGGCCTTGACGTTGACCGCCGTCACCTTCCCGGACGAGGCGAAGCTCAGGTTGTCGGTGTCGGCTGCGGCCACGGTGCCGTTGCCCGAGACCGTCGTCTTCATGTCGCCTCGGGTCACCGTGACGAGCTGGGCGGTGGAGGTCGCGGCCGACGCGTGACCGGTCGATCGGAGGAAGA
This sequence comes from uncultured Microthrixaceae bacterium, assembly GCA_963785815.1. Lineage (GTDB taxonomy): Bacteria > Actinomycetota > Acidimicrobiia > Acidimicrobiales > Acidimicrobilacustridaceae > UBA4742. Next base: position 1,665,429 of record CAWAWN010000002.1, on the reverse strand, counting down.
ACCACCAGATGCCGAAACCGGCGACCAGCACCACAGCTACGGCGGCGACGATCACCCAGGGGCGACGAAGGCGGCTGAACCGGGTGGGACCCGCTGCCCGGTCCCCCGCTGGGTCGTCGTCGACGGCTGGCGCAGCTGGCGAGGTCGCGACGAGCGGGTCAGGAGATGGCGGATCTGTCGTCTCTAGAGCCATGTGGGAGCTGAGCTTTCGAATCGGTGGACGAGCGAAACGGTGCGACCCCGGGCCAGTTGGCCTGCTTCGACCCAGAGGACTGGTCGATCCCGACGCGCCGGGACCGCCGAGTGGACCCCACTCTCCACACCGACCCTGAGATCGGCCTTGGAACCGTTTGGAAACTCGCTAGAAGGCCCAGGGAGAGGTCGAACAACCACGCGCCGCTCGAATGCGGAGGAGCCGAGGCAGTGCTCGGACGCCTGGACCATGATCCGGCGAACCGGCCGCTTCCATGGAAGTTCCAGTTGGTTCTCATCGAGCCATGAGGTGACGGTGCGAATGTCATCTGCGCTCGCGGCGAATCGTCGGGCGTTGGTTCGTCGGCCCGCAGATCGATGTGCGCTGGTGGTCATGGGTTGAGTCCAGGTTCGACGGTCGTGGCCCGTGCCTCCACCCGAGCCCCCGGCTGAGCCGAGACGAATTGCCCAACTTGACTCCGGCGTTCGCGCAGGTCGCCCGGTGTTCAACACAAGGCCCAAGGTCATTGACGCAGGAGAAGGCACGAATGAAGTGGTTCGCACGGGTTCTGCTGCTTGGCCTCGCCGGTCTGGCGTTGGTTGGATGTGGAGGCGGAAGCTCGAAGAAGGAGACGGCGACAGCCGGCGGGGGTGAGGTGACCCCCGTGTAGTGGTCCGGGCGGTGTGGGAGTCCGTTGCCCCAGACTGGGGCGAGGAGGACAGCACCATGACCCGACGTCGGCATACGCCCGACCAGATCATCCGCAAGCTCGCTGAGGGCAACAAGCTCTTGGCCGGCGGCGCCGAGCTCGACGAGGTGTGTCGCCATCTCGAGGTCGCCGACTCGACGTGGCATCGCTGGGTCGCTCAGTACGGCGGCTTGAAGGCCAACGACGCGAAGCGGTTGAAGGAGCTCGAGGGTGAGAACGCCCGATTGAAGAAGCTGCTGGCCGAGGCCGAGCTCGACAAGGCGATGCTCAAGGAGCTGGCCGAGGGAAACTTCTGACCCCGAACCGGCGTCGCGCCGCGGTGAAGGTGCTGCGCGAACGGTTCGGGGTCTCCCAACGGCGAGCGTGTCGGGTCATCGGCCAGCACCGGTCGACTCAGCGGCTCGACCCGCCGGTCGTCTCCGACGAGGAGACCGAGCTGCGGGCGTTCCTGCGGGCCTTCGCCACTGGGCGTCCCCGGTGGGGATGGCGCCGGGCCGCGAAGGCCGCCCGGGCTGATGGCTGGGTCGTGAACGACAAGCGGATCCAGCGTCTGTGGCGAGACGAAGGCCTGAAGGTGCCCTACCGCAAACGCAAGAAGCGGCTCCGAGGGATCGGCGCCGCGGTCGGGGCCATGTGTCCGATCTGCCCGAACGCTCTGTGGGCTCTCGACTTCCAGTTCGACGTGACCGTCGACGGCCGGACCTTGAAGCTGTTGAACGTGATCGACGAGTTCACCCGCGAGTGCCCAGCCATCGTCGTCGGCCCGCTCCATCGACGCCGACGCGGTCGTGGCCACCCTCGACCGCATCGCCGCGGTCCGCGGCATGCCCGCCTTCGTGCGGTTCGACAACGGCCCCGAGTTCGTCGCCTACGCCATCGCCGACTGGTGCCGCTTCAACGGGGTCGACTCGGTGTTCATCGACCCCGGCTCACCCTGGCAGAACGCCTGGATCGAGTCGTTCAACGGCCGGCTCCGCGACGAGTTCCTCAACGGCTGGCAGTTCGACAGCCTGCTCGAAGCCCAGGTCCTCATCGAGGACTGGCGCATCGACTACAACGACAACCGACCCCACAGCGCCCACGGCGACCTCACCCCGACCGAGTTCGCCCGAGCCTGGACCACCCACCACCAACCAGCACTCGCATAACGCCTGGACCACTCAACGGGGTCCCCTCAGGGGCGCGAACAACGCGGCCTTCCAGAAGTACACCGCCTGTCTCTCCAAGCACGGGGTCAAGCTTCAGATCCCGACCGGGGGCAGCCGTCCCGCGGGCGGGGCGCCAGGCGGGACCTTCCCCGGCCCTCCGCCCGGGGGGAGCTTCCCTAGCTCAGGAGCTCCTCCCAATGGCGGAACCTTCCCGTCCGGCGCCACGCCTGGCGGAACCTTCCCCGCCGGCGGCGCGCCCAACCGGAGCATTCCGTCCGGAGCCGGATTCGGCCTCAATCAATCTGACCCGAAGACCAAGGCCGCTCTCCAGGCGTGCGCCTCGCTCCAGCCAAAGTTCCAGGCGCCGTAGACGGAAGCCTCACACTGAGTCGCCGCCCGTCGGTTGCCGAGCACGCCGCTCGAACTCGACGGATCGACGGCCATGTTGCACCGCGAACGGCGTCGGCCATCCAAGACGCGATGACCCGACTGACCTCCACCCTCTGGTCTTGCGATCGGCCGGCGGTGTGGCCAGCTCCTTAGATCGGGTTTCCATCCGACCCCAAGTCCACTCAAAGGTGTCGGCCATACACGAGGGCCATGTCCTCACCCGCCGTGTGCTCGACTGGGGTCCTCGGGCCCGTCTGCGCAACCAGGCCGCACGGCCCTCGCTCGAGACCGCGACCTCGATCCGGACGCCCGTGGTCGGTTGTCGCGGTTCTCGCGGTGATCGCCGCAGGGGTTCTCGGCGGCCCGCTGTTCGAGGCCCCCTCGGCCGGCGCCGAGCAGAGCACGGTCACTCCATCGTCTGCCCCCAGTGCGTCGACTACATCCACATCCACATCCACATCCACATCCACATCCACATCCACAGTGATGTCTGGAAGTACGCCGGGCTCGTGGACGGGTGGGCTGTGGGTTGAATGGTCGGGTGGTTCCTATCACGGTGGTCGCTTTCGAGTGGCTGAGAGGTGAGCCGGGGGCGTGGTTTCGCGGTGGTCATGCCGCGGTCTCGTCGCTGGGGCGGTTGGTGGTCTCGAACTCGGCCGAGCTGAGCCCGCCGTTGTAGCTGTGGCTGCGGCGGGCTTGTACTTGGTCTCGATCCAGTCGAACAAGGCCAGGGCGAGTTGCTCGCGGGTGGCCCAGTGGTGCTGGTCGAGCAGCTCGCTGTCCGCAGGCCGGAGAAGAACGCTTCAGCGACGGAGCCGTCGAAGCAGTCGCCGACGGTGCCCATGGGGCCCGAGAAGCGACGGTTGTTCACACGAGGAGCGCCTCGCCACGCTCCGAGCCGGTCGAACGCAGTGCTGACCATTCGACCGATGCACGTGTCGCAGCGAGCGCGGCGGTCGGTCCCGCGTGACCCGACCAATATGCGACTGCCGGCACACTGCCCCATCGCGCAGAACCCCTTCCTGGGGGGCGGTCACCGCTACTTGTGGAGCATCAGTCCGGGGGTGTTCTCGAAGATGTGGTCGGCGGTGAGCAGCGGTGCACCGATGTGGAGCGCGGACCCGGCGATCCACAGGTCACTGGCGTGGCTACGGTCGTGGAGCGGGTGACCGGCGAGCCGGCACGCGTAGCGGAGCTCGGCAACGGCACTCAGCAGTGCATCGCTGACGGGGATCACCGTGGTCGCCTGGATGGACGCCTCCAGTCGCTGGCGGCGAGGCTCACCCCATTGGGCAACGAGCGCGCCCTAACGGAGTTCGCTCACGCTGACGGTGGCCAGGAACACCTGATGTCCAGCCATGAGACGGACGTGTGAGTCGAGGCGTACGCGGCGACGACGGCTCAGCGACGCGCTGAACACGCCGGTGTCGACGACGAGCCTCACCCGTCGAGCGCAGCGGCGAACGCGTCGTCTTCGTCGTCGGTGAGATCGTCGATCAACAGGATGTCGACTGATGACATCGTGGGTGCTGACGCGAGTTGGTCAGCGGTCAAGTCCGCGGGCACCAGGCCGGTGCCGCGAGGTACCTCATCTCGATCATGTGCGACGTTACTCACAACGCCAGCCTACGCGATCTGGACGACTCGGAGGGACTGCGTCGCGTCCCGCGATACCGATGCGCTTGTCGGTGGCATGAGGATCGTTCACCGCATCTCCGCCGGGTGGGGCCACTCCCCCGCCATCCCACATTCCATCCCACGAAATCGTGCGATCGGGGGTTTAAGCGCATCCGGACCGACAGACGCGACAAACGATCCGATCCCCCGAGCGCGGGCCGACGACGACCGGCCGACCCTGCAACTTGAACTCGTCGATGCTCTCCACCGTCGGATGGACCGACGCCGGTGCGATCGCGGCAGTTCGGGTGCGCCTCGAGCCCGCTCCAAAACCGCCGCTCCCGGGCCATGCGGAGGCCCCTCCAAGTACTTGTCGTAGCATCTATCAGTAGCGACCTGAGATGTGAATAGCCCTCGGGTCTACAGGGAGTGGTCGAGACGAGACCGAGGGCGGCCATTCTCATCCCGCGAGGGCGGCGCCGCCAGGGGCCATGGCAACTAACGCCGGTTCGGCGCAAATCCAGAGCGTCCCAGAACGGCTCATCCAGAAGGTTGATGTCGATGGGTGTGCTGTATACCATTGCTGTATGTCGGCGACCAGGACGCAGATCTACCTCACTGAAACACAACGTCACCGCATCGACCAGGTGACCGCCGCTGAGGGCATCCCGATGGCAGAGGTCATCCGTCGAGCTCTCGACGAGTACCTGAGCGGCGACGTCGATGCCGCGGCAGCCCTGAACTCGACGTTCGGCGCCATCCCAGCCGCCACGTCACCGTCGCGTGATGAGTGGCAGCGTGGCTGACATCCTCGTCGACACCGACATCTTCATCGATCACCTGCGCGGATCCGCTGAGCTCAAGCCAGGTCGCAACCGGCTCCACTACTCGGTGGTGACGCGAGCCGAGCTGTTCGCTGGCAACAGCGCGACCGATCTCGTGTCGCAGCTGCTGGCTCCCTTTCGTGAGATCACCGTGGATCGCGCCGTGGCCGAGCGCGCCGGCCGTGTGGCAAGAGAGTTCCAACTCCGGCTGCCCGATGCGCTCATCGCCGCGACAGCTCTGGAGAACCGACTCACCCTCACCACCAGGAACCACAAGGACTTCAACAAGGTCAGGGGCCTCCGCATCCGAACACCCTGAGGCCATGCCGCGACGGCGGCTCCGTTTGGAGTGCCCCCGCAGGCCCAGGTCCCGGGCCCTTGTCGCTGCCGCGACCGCGCCAGAACGGCATGTCTGAAGGAGCGGTGTCGTGTCAAGAGATTCTTGGCGGGTTTCTCGTGGGGCAGGCGGGTGGTGTGGGGGCGGGACCTGGGAGCGGGCGCGCGCCGGTGAGAGGTTCGGGGTCAAGGTGGAGCGCCCGCAGCGAAGCGAGGACGAACGACCTTGACGCTGTCCTCGATCGGCGCAGGCTGTCGGTCAGGTTGTCGCCGCCGTCAACGGGGCGGGGGTCGCACCAGGGTTGGTCGAGTTGAGTGGGTGAGGTAGGCCAGCTCGGCTGGCAGGCATGTCTTCGCCCCGCGGTCGGGGGCATGGTGCGTTTCGGCCTCGGCCGGGTCGGGCTCAGTCACGTAGCCGGCGTCGCCATCACAGGGGTGGGCGCCTTGCCGTTTGTCGAGCTCGCGACCTGGTCGTGTCCGAGCGTCACGCCGCCTGGGGTTGGGTCAGGCAGCGGATCTCGCCGTCGCGGAGCCCGTAGTAGACGAGGGTGAGCACTCGTCGGGCGATAGCGACGTTGGCTTTGGTGGTGCCGCGCCGGTCGGCGATCTGGTGGAACTTGGCGGCCAGGTGGTCCCCGCCGTGGTAGCGGGCCACCGCTTCGATGGCAGCCCAGCGCACCAGCCTCGAGCCTTGCTTGGTCACTGCGCCCCGGTGCACCTTGGTGTCGGACTCGCGATGCAGCGGGGTCAGCCCGGCCCACGAGCACAACGCGGCCGGTGAATCGAACCGTTCGACGTCGCCGATCTCGGCCACGAACACCGCCGCGAACACCCGACCCACCCCATGTATCGCCTGGATGGCCTGATAGCCGCGATCGGCTCGCAACCGGCGATGGATGTCACGGTCGAGGGTCACGATCTGGTGGTCGTAGCCGTCGATGAGCTCTCGCAGCACCTCGAGGCGATGCGTGTACGCGTCGGGCAGGTCCAGTGAGTCGAGCTGGGCGGTGCCGGTCGGGCCCCACATGTCACCCACCGCCGGCAACACCCCGTTCTTGGCCATCACCGCGTGGGCCTGAGCCTTGAGCCCGCCCCGCAGGTTCACCAACTTGGCCCGGAACCGCACCAGCTCGCGCAGCTCCCGCACCGCCGGTGGCGCCACCCACGCCTCAGCCAGCCGGCCCAGGCGCAACAAGTCAGCCAGGTCCCGGGCGTCGCGCTCGTCGTTCTTCACGCGACGCTTGCCCCAGTCGTTGCCGTGCGGGTTCGCCAACCGCACCCGATACCCCAACTCGGCCACCAGATCCGCCGCCCAGTACCAGCCGTACGTGGCCTCGATCACCACATCCGAACCCGGCGCCGCAGCCGAGATCGCCTCGCCGAACACCGCCGGCTCGTTGGCCACCCGGACACAACTGAGCTGCTCGCCCGCCGCGTTCATCCGATAGATCACCGAACGCCGACGATGCAGATCCACACCGACGTACTCTCGCTCCATAGGGGCCTCCTCTTACTCGAGGGACAGGTGTGCAAACCCGAGTCTCCCAACCGAGACCCGAACCCACACGAGGAGCGGAGGCCCCGCTCCTTCATCGCATCACGTAGGGCGTTGCCTCGGAGGGGCCGTGACACCCGTGCCCGGGGCCACCCTGACGCCGTCGAGCCGGTCAGTCCTTGCAGATGTTGGCGATGGTCTGGCGGCTTAGACCAGTCGCTTCGGCCAGTGACCGCAGCGTCGCGCCCTCGTGGCGAGCGATGCGAACAATGCGGTCGCGGGCAACGAGTTCCTCGGCCGCTCGCCGTGATGCGAGCGCGGCCGCGGCGGTGGCCGCGCCGACTGCATCAGCGGTCGTGCGGGCGTCGCTGAGCTCGGCGAGCACCGATTCACCGAGTAGGTCGATGTCGTCGATGGTCTTGGTCATCTCAGTTGGTCCTCCTCATGGGCCGGCGTCGGCTTCGAGCGTGTCGATCAGCTTCGACCGGGTCCCCGACAAGATGGCTGCGCCGACCGTCAGCTCACGGCTGTGGGCGATGGCGTTCAACGTCGCCTGCACGACGGCCAGCAGCTCGAGCGCTTCCGTCCGATCAAGCTCGATGTTCAGATGGTCCGCCACACCTCCAGTCTATCTCTGGACGACCGTGTCAAAGCCGTTGACGCGCTGGGCTCTGGCCGACTGGGCACCGGAGGCGTACAGAACGGCACGTCGGCGATCTTCTCGATCGCCCCGAGTGCCGGTTCCGGGCGACTCCCGCGCGTCACAGAACTGCCCATCCGGGACGGGCTTCGTAAGCCATGGGACGTGTCACTTGCAGGATGGCAGTACGACCTCGGCCGTCTGGCTCGCCGACACCGTCACAGGTGTCGGCGGGAGGTTGCCGTGCTCGGGCGAACTAACGAGGTAGTCCCCGGTCGGGACCACAGTGTGGAATCGCGCATCAGCCGGAACCGTTTGGCTTGCGATCGTCGTCGGTGATCCATTCTTCGAGAACACGTTGATTGCGATTGGAGGCCGTTGCGTGCCGACCTTGTACAGCCCGCACGGGATGGCGATGCCGGTGAGCGCCCCGGTGACTTGGCGAGTGGTCGGTGCTGCGGTAGCGGGCTGCGTCGGCGCCGTCTGGTCGTGTCCGCTGGTGCATGCGCCGAGCAGCAGGGTGGACGCCGCTAGCACCACGAGCACCCAGCGAGAGCGGCGAGCCAAGACCCCACCTCCCTAGATCGCCCAGCCCCCTAGAACCGCCTTGCGAGGCTAGCTCCGCCGACCCCAGCTTCACCGGCCACTGTCGCCGGTCGTGACCGTCTCAACACGCCGGATCCGAGGTGACCCGGGCGCCGAACAGCACCGAGGGGCGTCGCTACTCGTGACACGCCTGCACGACGGTTTGGCCGCGGACGGCGAGATCAACACGGTTCGGCACTCGCTCTGCCGTGTACGCCTCCTGGGCTCCGTCCTGTTGAACAACCCTCAGAACTTCACCGCGCTGTCGAGCCAGCGACCTGGCTCGATCGAGATGTGTTCCCACGTAGACAGTCACGGGCGTCAGGTCCATCTCGCTGCAAAGGGAGTAGCTGTGACCGACCGTCGAGGCACGCCGCGGTACGCGTGCGTGACCCGGATGCCTCCGACGATGTGCGCGTTGAGATCGTCCAGCTCCTCCGCCGGAACCCACAGCTCAAGGTGGAGATCGCGGGTACCCACGGTCTGGACGGGGTACTTGGAGAGGAATGTCTCCTCGACGTCGAATTCGGTGACGTAGCCGATCGCACCGTTCTTGGTGTTCCAGTCGCGAGCGATCTGGATCGCGTATTCCTCGACAAGCACGGGATAGAAGATCGGCTGCTCGGCTAGGCGTGGCGGAAACGCCTCATACGCGGCGGCTGCGATGAGTTGGAGCTCCTCTGAGCCAACCGGACGGAAGAGGGTGCGTATTGTCCGAGGGCGGCCATTCTCATCCCGCGAGGGCGACCCCGCCAAGGGTCATGGGAACTAACGGCACATCGGCGCTCGTCGAAGCGTCCTACGGACCATCCGCGCTGGCGGGTTCGCCGTCTTGATTCGTTGACGCACTCGACGTGCCGGGCGAAGGTTGTCGGATGTTGGATGTAACGCCGGTCCTGCGACCCGTGGAGTTGCTCGCTGCCCGACAGCGAGACGGCGCGACCAACGGGTTACTCCTCATGGCCGAAGATCTCGGCGGCGCAGATTTTCACACCATCCTCGACGCCTTCAATGACAGGTGGGTATCGACCGCTCGGTTCTTCGGTACCGACGTGCTCGTCGAACTGCTGCAAGCGGCCGGTGACTGGACCTCCGACATCTATGAGAGCGTTGATCTCGCGGGGCCGTGCGAGCCCGTGTTCTTCTTCGGCTCGACGGGTGAAGCTTCCCCGTACTGGCAGGCGATCGCTCGCGAGTTCATGGAGCGATGGGTCCACCACTCGCAGATCCTGCGGGCGCTTGGCCGTCCGTCCCTTGCCGACGAGGTGATGGTTCGCACCGGCGTCGACGTGGTGGCGGCTGCCGCCGGCGTCGGAGCATCGTTCGACGACGGGAGATGGTCGATCGGCCCGCGAGGATCGGATCGACCCTGCAGGTGGCGGACATCCTGACTCGCCGTTACCGCACCGAAGAGGTCCGCCAACTCGTCATCGCCCTCCCGGCGCGGTCGAACTCGCAGCCGAGTCGTTCGGACGCTGAACCTCAACCACTCACCCACACGATCTGTGGACCGCTGTCGAGCGGGTCAGGCTCGCGGACAGCGGTGAACCCGACAGCCGCGACCGAACGGCTCATCGGCACGCCGAGCGCCGGTTCGGTACCGTCCCAGATCGCTCCTTCCGGGCTACCTGCTCTGCTCGACGCAGTGCCTTGGTAGTCGCCTACGCTGCTCCTGCTCGCCAGTCACCCGCGGGTGACCGACGCTGGGGAAGGTTGCAGCCATGACCCGTGCGCCGGAACTGATCAGCATCATCATCCCGGCGCTCAACCGCGCTTCGGTGATCGGCCTGCAGCTCGATGCCCTGGCCGGTCAGAGAACCTCGCGGCCCTTCGAGGTGATCGTCGCCGACAACGGCTCCACCGACGAAACGGTGGCGGTGGCGGAGTCCTATGCCGACCGCTTCACCCGGTTCGAGGTGGTGGATGCGGGCGCGCTCCGGGGCGCCTCGTACGCGCGCAACCAGGGCGCTCGTCGGGCGCGGGGCGAACTGCTGGTCTTCTGCGACAGCGATGACATCGTCCACGATGCCTGGCTCGAGACGATGGCGTCGGCGTGGCGGCCCGGATCCATCGTGGCCGGGCGGATCTACCCACTGCGCCTGGCGCCAAACGCCCCGCGCTGCGATGACCTCCTACCGGCCACGCCACGCCCAGTGACGCGAGGATTCCTGCCGTTCGCCGACGGCGGGAACCTGGCCATCAGTCGTCACGATCTCGAACGGGTGGGCGGGTGGGAGGACTCGTTCCACTTCTCCGAGGACGTGGAGCTGTCATGGCGAGCCCAGCAGTCAGGCCTGGACCTCATCGACGCGCCCGACGCGGTGGTCTTCAAACAGGGCGCGCCGAAGGGCTGGATCCGTTTCCGCCAGTACTACCGCTGGGGACGCAACGGTGCTCTGCTCTACAGCCGCTATCGCGACCAAGGCATGCCGAGGCGCCCCGCCCGAACCGTCGCCCGCTCATGGGCCGCGGTCGGGCTGCACACGGTGCGAGGAACCAGCGACGCGAAGCACCGGGACCTAGCCGTTCGCCAGGCGGGGTGGTACACGGGCCAGCTGGCCGGCTCTCTGCGCTACCGCGTCCTCTACCTCTGATCGACGCCACCTTGCTTGCGCGAAGTGGATGGGCTCACCGAGACGCCGGCCGTGCCCCGTGGAGTGGTGGAAGTAGGTCTGTGATCCTCGGTTTCGCCAGCTGAGGTTACGCGGCTGGCAGCACGGCGGTGGTCGTGGTGGTCACCCCCTGGGGATCGTGGTCGATGGGGGCCATGGATTCTTCGGAGAGGTAGCGGCGTTCGGCGATGGCCCAGTCGTCGTGTTGGTCGAGCAGGACGGCGCCGACGAGGCGGATGACTGAGGCGTCGTCAGGGAAGATCCCGACGACGTTTGAGCGGCGCTTGATCTCTTTGTTGACGTTGGCGATCCGGGCCGATCGCACCAGGTCAGCCCATTCAATCGGGAGCGCGACCACCCGTCGCGAAACCGGCAGGGGCCCACGACGCTACGCGGCGCCTCAGTGGCAACCGTCGGCTTTGACGTCGCGGACGGTCAGGCGAAGTGGACGATGCAGAAGGTGCCGAAGACCAGGCAGTAGATGCCGAAGGGGGTGAGGGTGCGGGTCTTGAACCAGCGGATGAGGAACCGGGCGGACACGTAGGCGGCGAGGCCGGCGGCGATGCTCCCGACGAGGATCTGTGCCCTCACGCCGTTGCCGTTGGGGCCGAGCAGGTCAGGGATCTTGTAGATGCCAGCGCCGAAGATGATGGGGGTGGCGAGCAGGAAGGCGAAGTGCACGGCGTCTTCGTGGGTGAGGCCGCGCAGGAGCCCGCCGACCATGGTGACCCCGGATCGGCTGATGCCGGCGAGCAGCGCCGTGCTCTGGGCGAGACCGATCAGGAGCCCGTCGAGGGGCCTGAGTCGGGTCAGGGCGCGTCGGGGTGGGTGGCCGCTGGCGGCGTGGCGGTCGGCGCGGCGGCGCAGGTACTCGCCGCCGAGGAGAACCAGGCCGTTGACGGTGAGGAAGATGGCGGCGGCGAGCGGCTTCGCGAACAACACCCGGAGGAGGTGCTCGAAGCCGAGGCCGATGAACGCGGCGGGGGCGGTGCCGACGATGATGAGCCACGCCATGCGGGCGTGGCGATCGTCTTCGGGGATCGACCGGGTGCGCACCGATCGGAAGAACCCGGCGATGACCGCGACCCATTCGTCGCGGTAGAGGATGAGGAGCGCGATGGCGGTGGCGACGTGCAGGCCGACCAGGAAGGCGAGGAAGAACGACTCGGTCTGGGACTGGGCGTGCACGACGTTGTTCCAGCCGAACAGACTCGGCAGCAGCACGGAGTGGCCGAGGCTCGAGATCGGGAACAGCTCGGTGACGCCCTGGATCAACCCGATGACGATCGCCTGGAAGTAGGTGAGGGACTGCGCGGCGGCGAACATCCCGGCGACGCTAACGAACGCAGGCACCTCCCGGGGACGCTCTCATGTGCCTCTCATCGCGACCGTCCGCGGCCACCGTCGTACCACGGCGATGTGGGCGGAGCGCCCTGATGGCCGATGACACTTGGTTCTCGGCCGCGGCGGGCCGGGACCTCGGTTCAGGCTTGGTGTTGGAGGTCTCGTTTGGTCACGGCCAGGTAGGCGACGAGCACGATGATGGCCCCGCTGAGTGCGAGGGCGACCGGTCCGGCGCCCCAGCCGAGGCCGCCGTCCTTGGTGGGCTTGCCCATCCAATCCGCCACCGACGCGCCAAGGGGACGGGTGATGACGTAGGCGAACCAGAAGCAGAACACCGCGTTCCAGCGCAGCACCCGGAAGCCTACGACCGGCACGACCATGATCACGGCGTAGAGGACGATCGAGCCGAGGTAGCCGATGCCGATGGCGATGGCGGTGAGGTCGCCGGCGGCGGTGCCCAGCGCGAAGGTGGCGACCACCGCGGCCCAGTAGAACAGCTCGCGGCGAGTGGAGTCGATCGTGTGGATCGACAGGGTGTGCTCAGTGCGCTCCCACACCAGGAACACGCCGGCCAGCACGAACGCGCACAGGACCGTCGACGCCGCGTAGGGAACACCCAGGCCGACGTGCAAGACATCCGCTCCCATGGTGCCGAACACACCGATCATGACCACCGCGAACCAGTAGGTGACCGCCCGGTAGCGGCGCATGGCCAGCTGCACCACCAGCGCCAGCCAGAACCAGAAGAACCCCAACAGCACCGCGGGCACCGGCCCCAGTGCGTGCACAAGGTAGTCCGAGGTCGACTCGCCCATCGCAGTCGACAGGCTCTTGATGACCCAGAAGAACGCAGTGATCTGGGGCACCCGCAGCGCTCCCGGCACGGTCACCGCCCTCACCAACGACGACCACCACCCCTCTTCTGATTCCTTGGGTCCGGCCTGGCTCATCGCCGGAACCTAGTCCTGCCCGCGCTGTCCCGAGGGGGTCTCATCGCCTTCTCATGGGCGCCCGCTCGGACACCCGAACTCCGTGGAACGACCATGAGCTCTGACGCGCCTTCACCGCCAGGTGCCGCCGTCGATGCCGCCGCCTGCGGCGCCGGGAACCTGCCAAGTCATCGGGTCGGGCGGCCGGTGAGATCCCACACGGCGACAACGGTGGCCACGGCGACGCCTGCGCCCAGCGCCCAACCAGCCACCACATCGGACAGCCAGTGCACGCCGAGCACCAGCCGGCTGACGCCGACCACCCCCGCCACGACCACGACCGCGGCGAGCAGCCAGAGCCGCTGCCACCGCTGCGGGGCCACCGTGATGGCGAGCACGACCGTCATCGCGACGACGAACGCGGCCGCGTCGGTGGCGTGGCCCGACGGGAACGAGGCGAGACTCACCGCCGCGTCGCGCACCTGGACCGGCGGCCGGGGCCGCCCGAGCAGTGACTTGGCCACCGTCGAGGCCCCACCCGCCAAGGCCAGCGCGGCGACCGGTGAGACGGCGACCCACACCCGCACCCCACGCCGCCACAGCCACAGCCACAGCGCCACCAACGCGCAGAGCAACACGAGCGGAACGAACGACCCCACCGTGCTCACGACCCGCGCCGCATGCACCATCCACGGGCTGCGATGCTCCACGAACCACCCCAACAGCGCCTGGTCGCGAGACACCAGCCGTCCGCCATCGACGACGTCCTCAGCGATGAGACCGAACAGCGCCGCGCACCCCGTCACGAACGCGAGCGCCGAGACCCGAGCTCGTCTCCCCGGCCGCGGCGGCTCGGGAAGCAGCGCAGCACCAGACCTGTCCTGGCCGACCATCACCCGGATCGATGCACCTCCCTCGAAGCCCTCCGCCCGTGGCCAGATAGTCGGCGAGCGATCGAGGGACCATAGGCGACAGCGCGTCTCGCCGGATGGCGGGACGGGCCGGCTGCCAGACGTCCACGGGCGCCCACCGCAGAGGACGGTGATGCCGACGATAACGGTGCCGGTCGACCCCGGAACCCGGTCTGGGGTGGGCGATTGGCGATCGCGACCCGCGGGCTGGTCAAGCGGTTCGGGGGACAACGTCGCGGTCAACAGGGAGGGGCCGCTGGTCCCCCGGGGCTGCGCGTTCGGCTACCTGGGCGCGACCTGGGGCAGGGAAGCCACGCGCCTGGTGGCGAGGTTCCGCGTCTGAACCTGACCGCCCGGCTCCATTGCGGGCAACGGTTCAGTGGTCACCGTCAGGCCTTGTGCGGTACGGGCTCAGCTCGTCGAGGATGGAATCAACGACGGGAGCCACCGCAGCATCGCGGGCGAGGTGATACAGCTCATCGATCTGACGCGAGAGCGGGGTGAGGCTCGACCGGTTGGCCGTGTAGGCGGTGACCTTGGCATCAAGCACCGAACCCTGCTTGTCCCGCACCTCGAGCGCGTACGGGGCCTTCTGATCGCCGTTGACGGGGTAGAGCACGACCGATCCGTCCGGGCCCCGAAAGACCACGGTTTGATAGCTGTCACCTACATGCCACTCGGCCCGACCGGTGCGCGTCGCCTTGACGAGGACATCGACCAGCACCTCGACTTGGGTGTCCCCGCCGCCTCGAGTGCTGTCAGCGCTCATCAGGGACATGATCCCCAAGGCGGTGCACGCCACCGCGACAAGGACCAGGACGAGGGTCGACCTCGCTCCGGGAGCTCTCAGCCACGGGCACTCCTCCTTGCGCTGATCGGCATGATCAGCTCGTCCCCGGCGCCGAGCACTGCTCATCCTCGCACGTCAGACGCGGTCAGGTGACCGCGAGGCTCGGATTGCTCCAGGAACCCCAATGGCGGGTTAAGTCTTGGCATGTGCCGGCTGTGGCGCTGGATGTCGGGGGTACGGTCCGCCGGGTGGATCCGGTGCGTGAGGCCGAGCACATCCTGCGGGGCAACCAGTGGCGGCGTGGCTGGTGGGTCGCGGTCGTGGTGCTCGTCGGGGTGGCGTTCGTGGTGGTGGCGCAGGCTGCGCCCGGCCCGGCCCGGCCGATGCGGTCGTGGACGGTGGCTGCAGAGCTGCGTAGCGGTGATTCGTCGCCGTGGTGCGCCGAAGGGCTGACGGTGGTGGCTGGTCATGCCTGGACCACCATCGACGGTGGCGTGGACCACGTGCGGTTGCCGTTGCGTGGGAGGTTGCGCGTCGTGAACGCGGCCGACGCGGTGTTCACCGCGCATCGGGTCCGACTGGAGCTGTCCCCAGCGATGCCTTGCACGCCAGGGTGATGTCCCCGGCTTCGAGCAGCCCGCGTGTCTTGCTCTGGAGGATCGGGCCGAGGGCACCCGCAGCTACCGCCTCGGCAGGGAGTCCACCGCGGCCCGATCCCCACGCGCTGAAGCAGGCGGGTTCGCCCGGTGTGCGACGAACCCCACCCCGACGGACCCACCGACTACCTCGTCGACCACTCGCCGTCACGGATGGCGGCTCCCCACCGATCTCCTCTTCCCGAATCGCGGTGGCGAAAGCCGACACGAGCGCTTCGATCTCCTCCCTCCGGGTCCCGCCGACGAACAGTGGTCGCCGGTCGGGCCGACCCAGACGACCGACCCGCTCGACCCTCCCGATGGCGACATCGACCTGACGACCACCGATCTCGACGGAACTACGCCGCCATCGCCCTCCGCCGACACTCAACAGGAAGCGCCGAGCACTCCCGGCCAGCGCGATGCGACTCGAGGCGAAGCAAGCCGTTCCCCTGCAACTTGAGGCGCCACGCCTACTGGGTGAGTCGGCGGCTCAGGGCGGGCCGATGTGGACGATGTACCACTCGCCGCGCCAGGAGATGAGCGAGTAGATGGGGAAGCTGTGCTCGACCGAACCGACCCGGTAGACCAGCGCGTCGCGGTAGACGCGCCAGTATCCGAGCCGGTTGTACTCCTGACCAGGCAGCACCCAGGTCGCACCGGCGCTCGGGACCCGTAGACCCTCGAGGGTGGCCTTCGGAGCGGACGCGGCGAGCTGGACGTGCATGGTGTGGATGTCGCGCTGGTAGGCGGCGAGGAGCCGTTGATGCCAATCGGTGTTCGGATCGGCGATGGCCTTGACCTGCAGGTAGGCCGACAGCGGGAAGAAGAACGGCGTTGCTCGTGCGGGGTCGTCGTTCACGACGGCCGACCAGAGCGCGGCGACGCCGGCGGCGAAGTGGGGGTCGGTCGTGGTGGGCAGGTCTCGGGTCTGTGGCAGCGAGCCCGGATCGATCGTCGTGGTCGCCACCGCCGGGGCCACCGTCGCCCTTCCCGGCTGGGTCGACGATGTGGCCGGTGACGTCGATGCTGGGCGGGCCGACTTCCCCGAATGGCCCGCGCACGCCGCACAGCAGACTCCCATGACGGCCACCGAGACCGAGGCGATCACCTGGCGCGTCATCGGGGCGCTGGGGCTAGATCGCATGGCGGCGGTGAAGGAACGCGGCGCAGATGAATCCCGGTAGGACGGGGAGCCAGTAGGTGACCATCCGGTAGCTGAGCACGCCAGCCACCGCGACGCCCGGATGGACGCCGAGGTGGCCGACACCGGCGATCAGGGCAGCCTCCACCGCGCCGATGCCGCCGGGCGCGGGGACGATGGCGCCTACCGCTGAGCCGGCCAGGTACACGAGCAGGACGCCGGTGACCGCGACATGTCCGCCGACTGCGGCCAAGCAGGCGGTGAGGGCAACCGCGTAAGAGATGCTGATACCGCCCGACGCGGCGATCAGCACGATCACTCGCGATGGCTGCTGCATCATCGAATGGGCGTGCGCCCCGGCGGCGCGAATTCCGACCAGTAGGCGGGCATGGATCTGCCAGTGCCGAAGAACCAGCGCTCCCGCCGTCACCGCGATGATCAGCGCCGCGCCCACCGACCAACCCGGCAGCGCGCCGAGTCGGAACGACGGGCGCCGGGCGACCACGACCAAGAGCCCGACGATCATCACGAGATGCATCGCGAACCCAACCGCGACCCCCAACGACACGGTGCTCATGGCCTCGGGCCGTCGACTCCCACTGCGCTCGAGGTAACGGACGTTGACGCCCAAGGCGCCCACCCCACCCGGGCTGATCCGATTCGCGCTCGCGGCCGCGAGTTGAGCCGCGACGGTCCGGCCAAGCGGCAAGCGCAACGGGCTGGACGCCCGAAGAACGCTCGCGGCGAGCAGGTAGCTCACCGCCGCGGCGACAAGCGCCACCGCGATCCACCGAGGATCAGCGTGGCTGAGCGCACCAGCGGCCATGGCCATCTGCCTCAGGTGGGTCGCCACGAAGAACGCGACCACCACGAGCAGCACGACCATCCCCACAGGGCGAACGAAACGGACAACCCCACGCCGTCCCGGACACGACCGCGAGACCTGCCCGGCTCCGGCGAGCCTGGGCTGATCGACCGCCACGATGGGGACACCCGAGGGATTCAGCGCCGTCTCGTCGATGAGAGCGGTCACGGCTTGCGACACATCCGCACGGTAGGCGTGGCGAGATCGCGTTGGACCGTCGACACGCTGGTACTTGGGTGAGACTTTGCCGGAGCGGACGGACTCGGAGCACCTGGTGCTGCGCGGGACCAGATCCGGCGCGTCGCACGTCGCCGCGCCCGCCAGCCTGGGTGGACAGATCCTGGTGGCCTTCGTCTGCCCGGTTCGACAAAGCAGATCATCCGTTGTCGCGTCCGGCGGCTCCGACGCGCTTCTCCTGGGCATGAGGATCGTTCGACACATCTCCGCCGGCGGGGTCTGCGCCCGGGCCATCCCACATTTCATCCCACGAAGTCGTGCGATCGGGTGCGTCTGGGTGCGACTCAGCGAGAATCGCCAAGCCGGCGATGCGAACGGGCGCCACGGGTTGCGACTGGGTGGGGCCGGCTGGGACCCCGGAGATACGGTTCCCAAACCGTGCGCGGAGGTTCGAGTCCTCCCGGGGGCACCAACGGCCACAAGGGATCGCGGCCTTCGATGCTGGGTCGGGGGGACTGGTCATCCCATGATTCATCCCACGAAAGGGCCTCCAGGCGAAGGGCGGGGCCAGTGGGAACGAGATGGTGATGCGCGGGCACCAGTACCCGTCGTCGGCCCACGGCACGTAGTGAAGGTCGACCGCTGACACGCGACGGTGCACCAGAGACGGCCAACCGCTGATCCCGCCGACATCCCAGACAGCCACGTCGTCGTCCAGTCCGAGCCCGGTCCCGGCTAGGGACGACGCCCAGATCCCGAGTCCCTCGTGATCACCCGGCGGACTCCAAGCGATGGCGAAGGTGCGTTGGGCGGTCGTCACCAGTTCGACGCCGAAGTCGACGCTGTCGCACCGCGGGTGGCGCCAGGTTGGTTCGCGCCATTCGGCCGGAGCCGTGACCGAACGCGGACCCTTGACAGTTGGGGCGAAATCCTGCCGCCGGTAGTCGATGTTCACGTAGCTCACCGAGGCCAGCGCGAGGCCGACGAGCTGATTCGCGTCGGCGCGCCGCTCGTCGACGACCGCCGCGGACTCAGCCCAAGACGACGCCCGCCGCTCCCGACCCACACCGTGAGTCTGGCGGACCAAGGCGGTCAGGAGAAGCCACCGTGTACCAAGCCCGATGAACCGCCCTGGGTCTGCTGGAGGCAGTGAGCTGCCGCGGGTCTGGTGGAGTCGGTCTCTTGGGAAGCAGGAGACCGGCTGCCTCGAACTCGGCGGGTTGGATGAGCTGAGACTCAGAGGCGAACTATCGATGCGTTCGGGTGCTCACGCCGGGTAGGTCATCGAATGCGGATGCGTCGGCACTGGCCACTGAGCGATCGAAGGCTCTGGCCGTAGCCGCGATGATGAGATCGTGCGCGCCTCGAGGCCGCCCTTGGGCTCGCACGGCGACCAGGAGATCGGCGTGCGCTTCGGCGACGGCGAGGTCGTAGGGAAGGATCGGGATGGTGGCGATGACGTCGGTGACGTAGTCGATTCTCGTCGTCTTGTGCCGGCCGCGGGCGAGAAGGGCGCCGACTCGCAACTCGGCCACGGTCACCGCGGCAATGGCCACGTCGTCGTCGTCATCGATGACCGCGTCGACGTCACTTCCTGATCGGTCGGCGTCGATGAGAAATGTGGTGTCGAGGAGCAGTCGGCTCATCCACGCTCATCGATCTCGAGCAGTCCTCGCACCTCGTCCAGGTCGGCCCTCCACCGCCGGTCGGGGCGATGGCGACGCAGCAACGCCTTGGCGTCGGACCCACCACCACCGTTCACGGGCTCGAGCTGCGCGATGGCTTTGCCTCGCCGGACGATCGTGAAGTGCTCACCCCGGTGCTCGATGGCGTCAAGGAGATCGGCGAAGTTACGTGCTGCATCGGTCGCAGTGATATCCGGCACGTGATCAGATTATCAGACTTTCATCGTTGGGGACAGCCGGAGGCGGCGACCCACCCGGCGGCGATGCGAGCCATCCCACATTTCATCCCACGAAGTCGTGCGATCGAGTGCGCGGGGGCACCAACGGCCACAAGGGATCGCGGCCTTCGATGCTGGGTCGGGAGGACTGAACATCCCATCACTCATCCCATCAAACGGCGTCGAGGGACGCCGAGCGTCTTTCGTCGCCAGGTCGGCGGGAGCCCATCCGATCCTCCGTGTCTGGCGGTTCCGCAGCGCTTCTCCTGGGCATGATGATCGTTCACCCCATCCACGCAGCGATCCGGTTAGGGTCGCCTGCCTAGCGAGTCTGCTACCACCCGGGGGGGAACCATGGTCGCCACGAGCCACACCCGCAATCGTCTCGCGGTCCGCGTCCGCAAGGCTGCGACCGCGCTGGCCTCGACCTGCGCGTTGGTCGCCTCGCTGCTGATGGTGGCACCGTCCCCGGTGGCAGGCGCATCGCCCAACGTGTTGCGTGTAGGAACCTGGAACGGCATCCCGGGCCAGTACACCACCATCGCCCAGGCGGTCGCCGCGGCCCAGCCGGGTGACTGGATCCTCGTCGGTCCCGGCGACTACCACGAACAGATGGATCACGCCCCCGGCGGCCTGATGGACAGCGGCGGCGCCGCAGTCGAGCTGAACAAGGCCGACCTCCACCTACGGGGCATGGACCGCAACCAGGTCATCGTCGATGGCACCAAGCCCGGAGCATCGACCTGTTCGAACCAGGGAGCCGACCAGGACCTCGGGCCGCTGGACGACGGCGGCCACCCTGCGGGGCGCAACGGGGTCGAGGCGTACAAGACCGACGGCGTCTCCGTCGACAACCTCACGGTCTGCAACTTCCTGTCAGGTGATCTGGGCGCCGGCAACGGGATCTGGTGGAACGACGGCGACGGTTCGGGCGTCGTCGGTGGCGGTGCCTACAGCGGCAGCTACCTGAGCGCCACGACGACGTACTACGAGTCGAACCAACCCAGCGGCGAGTACGGCATCTTCGTGAGCAACTCGAACGGTCCGGGCACCATCGCGCACACTTACGCATCGAACATGGCCGACTCCGGCTACTACATCGGCGCTTGCAACGACTGCAACGCGGTGCTCGACGATGCCCACGCCGAGACCAACGCCCTCGGCTACTCGGGCACGAACTCGGGTGGGCGCCTGGTGATCGAGAACTCCGAGTTCGACAACAACAAGACCGGCTTGTCGACCAACAGCCAGAACAACGACGACGCGCCGTCGCCCCAGGACGGGATCTGCCCGTCCGACGTCACCGGGCCCACCGGCGACAACGCCTGCTGGGTCCTCAAGGACAGCTCGATCCACGACAACAACAACGCGAACGTGCCCGGCACCGGCACGGCGGAGCTGGGGCCGCCAGGCACCGGGGTCGTGATCGCGGGCGGGCGCCGCGACATCGTCACCAACAACACGTTCACCAACAACGGCAGCTGGGCCGTCCTCACCGTCCCCTACATCGACACCGGCACCCCGCCGTCGATCGCCCACTGCGAAGGCGGAGTGGCCAACTGGCTGGGGACCGGATTCTGCTACTACCCCGACTGGGGCAACGAGATCATCGGCAACACCTTCTCCAACAACGGTTCGTTCGGGAACCCAACCAACGGGGATCTCGGCGACATCAGCGATCCTCAGCCCACCGATCCGGGCAACTGCTGGAACACCAACCACGACGCCGGCGGGCTCACCGCATGGCCGACCGACCTGCCCACCGCCAACGCCACCTGCGGTCAGGTCAACCAGGGGGGTGAGCCCGTCAACCTGGCCAACGCCTCGAACCCCAACACGCTCACCGGCCAGGTGATCTGCGCCACCGAGATCTTCGGTCCCTGCGGCGAGGGGATCGGCACCTACCCGCGCGCCACGCAGGTGACGCTGACTCCGCTGCCGGCCGAGCCCACGATGCCCAACCCGTGCGCCGGGGTGCCGACGAACCCGTGGTGTCCAGCCGGTTCGACACCGAGCTCCGAGACCCCCACGCCGGCTGCACAAGCGGTCAGCACCGCCCCCAAGTTCACCGGCTGAGCATCCGCCATGCGTGACCAGACCCGCCTGCGATCACGGCGGGGCACGGTGGACACCTCGACGGCGAGCGCCGCCGCGCCGCGGCCGCGCCCGTCCCTGCTCGGTGTCGGAGTGCTCGGGCTGCTCGGCGGTTTGGCGATGCTGGTGGCCTGGTCGGCGGCCACCTCCGGTGACCTGTCGGGGGCCACCAGATGGTCCACGGTCAGCCACGGGGCGGTCGGTGCCTGGAGCACCTATCGAGACGTGATCCTGAACCCCTTCTACCTCGGCTTCATCGCCGCGCTGGCCATCTTGCAGTGGCGTTTTCCGGCCCGTCGGGATCAACGAGGACCGGGCATCGGCTGGGCGGCCGACCTGGTGTGGTTCCTGTGCGAGACCGCGCTCGCCGCGACGATGATCGCCGGGGTGGTGGATGGGATCGGCCGGGCATACGGGCGCATCGCCGGGGATTGGAGCCTGCTCGGCCACGTCCGGCCGGTCTGGCTGGTGGCAGTGGCTGCCTTCGTGATCACCGACCTGCTGGCCTGGTGGACCCACTGGCTCCACCACAAGGTGCCGACGCTGTGGCGGTTCCACGCCGTGCACCATTCCCAGCGGGTCATGAACCCGCTCTCCGACAACCGCGAGCACGTGGTCGAGACGGTCGTGGCCGCCTCCCTCAGCTACCTACCGGCCCGGGTCCTCGGGCTGGACGCCTCGGCCGCGAGGTCGCTCGCCTTTCTGACGATCTACGTGTCGGCCTTCATCCACACCAACGTGCGCTCCAATCTCGGCCCACTCGGGTACGTGCTGATCTCGCCTCAGGCCCACCGCCTGCACCACTCCCCCGATCCCGACCACCACGACGCCAACTTCGGGACCGTGTTCTCGTGCTGGGACTCGCTGTTCGGAACCCGTCACCCGGACCGCGAGGTCTATCCGTCCACGGGTCTGCAGGACCCGGCCTACCCGCTGGAGACCAGCGCCAACCCGCTCGAGCTGGTCGCCTCATGGGTGCGCCAAACGCTCTACCCCTTCCGTTCCCCAGCAGGCTCGCGTGCCGGTGACGCCAGGGCCTCGGTGGAGCTCCGCAAGCTGGGCTGAGCCCTCACGCCAGCGGCGTCACAGATGGTGGGCGAGGGCTTCTGCGATGGGCCATCCACGACGTTTGTCGTAGCATCTATCAGTAGCGCCCGAGCGCTGGTTCGGCACGATTCGTTCGGGCCAGCATCGACCGGATCGAGCGCCACACCCGAACATGACTCGGCAGCCGTCCACGGGGGGCCGAACCGAACGGCAGTGACATCGGCACTGCTCGCGATCGCTCCGAGCGCCTGTCAGGTGAGCGAGTCGGGAGGTGGTGAGTCCAAGGCAGAAGGCGGTGCCTGGCACCACCGAATCGATCGACCACTCCCATCCCGTCGGCAACCGAGCCATCAAAGGTGAGGCGAGCGGAGCCCGGCCAGGAGCGCCCCATCGGCACCTCGGCGCTCACCCCGAGAGCATGCGTGCCGACGAGGGAGCATGGCTGCGACCCTTGTGCTGGTCTTCCTGGTCGTGTGCCTCGCCGTGGCCTGCCTGTGACGGCGGCCATGAGATCGTGCCCGGAGGCGGCCAGGTAGCTGCCCGGGCGTGGCCAACAGAACTGCCCACTGGTGGCCGGTGGTTCTGCCCTTGTTGATGTCCGTCGCCCGCCGGGGTCCGCCCGGTGGGTGCCCCTCCTGAGTCGACTGGTCGGTGCGAACCAAGACCGGCCGACCAGGAGGAGCACGTGAAGTCTTACGAGGAAGTCATGGAGATTCTTGAAGCATTCGATCTGACGCGGTCGTTCCGCGACGCTGCGGAGCTGGCGGGGTGCTCGCATCACACCGTCGCTGACTGGGTCGCTAAGCGTGACCGGGGCGAGTTGCCGGTGCCGGGTGAGGTCGTCGAGCGCCCGAAGCTGATTGACCCGTTTCTGCCCAAGGTCGAGGAGTGGGTTGATCGGTCGAAGGGCAAGGTCCGCGCTGATGTGGTGTTCGAGCGGCTGGTTGCGGTCGGGTTCGAGGGCTCGGCGCGCACGGTGCGCCGGGCGGTCGCCCGGGTCAAGGCCAACTACAAGCGCGGGCGGCAGCGGGTGTATCGGCCCTGGATTCCGGAGCCGGGCATGTGGGCGCAGTGGGACTGGGGCAAGGGTCCGACCATCGGGGGGCGGGCCACGAATCTGTTCTGCGCGTGGTTCGGGTGGTCACGGTTCCGGGTGGTGATCCCGACGTGGGACCGGACGATGCCGACGCTGATCGGCTGTTTGGACCAGGCGATGCGCGCTGCGGGCGGCGCCCCGACCTACTGGCTGACCGACAACGAGCGCACCGTCACCGTCGATCACGTCGCAGGCATCGCAGTCCGGAACCCGGCCATCGTCGCGGCCGCCCATCACTACGGGGTCACGATCGCGACGTGCGTGCCCTTCGACCCCGAGTCCAAGGGCGGCGTCGAGGCCACGGTCAAGATCGCGAAGGCCGACTTGGTCCCCACCTACGCCAACCTGCGCGACGGCTACTCGAGCTGGGCGGAACTCGTCGACGCCTGCGACACGTTCATGGTCGACGTCAACGGCCGCCCGCACCGGTCGACCGGCCGGGCACCGGCCGAGATGCTCGCCGAGGAACAACGCCACTGCACCGGTTGCCCGACGTCGGCTACACAGCGGTGTTCGGGCAGACCCGGCGGGTGTCGTGGTCAGCCACGATCAGCTTCGGCGGGGTGACCTACTCGGTCCCACACACGCTGGCTGATGACACCGTGTGGGTCCGTGTCGAAGGCGACGAGCTCGTCGCCACCCACCTCGCCGGGCGAGGCGCCACCGAAGTCGCCCGTCACCGCCTGTCGACGCCGGGGCACCCGATGATCGACGACGCCCACTACCCGCCGCGGGCGGCCGGGCCCCTCGGTCGCGAGCCCAAGGCCACCAACCCGGCCGAGGCCGCGTTCTTGGGGCTCGGCGACGGCGCCCGAACGTGGCTGATCGAGGCCGGCGCGGCGGGCGCGTCGAGGGTCAAGGCCAAGATGGCCGACGCCGTCGAGCTCGCCGCGCTCCACGGCGCCGACCGCGTCGACTGGGCGCTGGGCCACGCGGCGACGTTCGGGCGCTTCGACGACGGCGACACCGCTTCGATCCTGACCGCGCACCCCACCGGCGAAGCTCACCGGGCCGGCGAGGACCACTCGCTCCAAGACGGCACCCGCGCCTGGGAAGGCTTCGGCCGATGACCGCCCCCGCCGCTCCCGTGGTCGACGAAGTCGTGGACCTGTTGCGCCAGCTGCGGCTCCCGCACATGCGCCGCCACGCCCCCGACCTCCTCACCACCGCCAAAGCCCAGCGCTGGGAACCCGCCGAAGCGATCCGAGCCCTGCTCGCCGAAGAGCTCGCCGGCCGCCAAGCCTCATCGGTCGGCACCAGACGCAAAGCGGCCGGGTTCCCGACCGGCAAGACCTTCGACACCTGGGACGAGACCACCTCATCGATCCCGCCCCCGACGCAGCGGTCGCTGCGCACCCTCGAATGGATCGGCCAACACGAGAACCTCGTCGTGTGCGGACCGTCCGGAACCGGCAAGTCCCACCTCCTCGAAGCCCTCGGCCACGCCGCGGTCGACGCCGGCGCCCACGTGCTGTGGTTCTCCCTCGAGAGCCTCGGCGCCCTGTTCCGCCGCCACCGCGCCGACGACACCACCGGCCGCGCCATCCGCAAGATCATGCGCGCCGACCTCATCTGCATCGACGACATCGGCCTACTGCCCGTCACGACCGAGACCGCCGAAGCGCTCTACCGCGTCGTCGACGCCGCCTACGAACGCCGCGCCATCGCCCTGTCGTCGAACCTGCACCCCGCCGGCTTCGACGAGCTCATGCCCAAGACCATCGCCAACGCGACGGTCGACCGGCTCCTGCACCACGCCCACATCGTCATCACCACCGGCGACTCGATCCGGCTCACCCAAGCCACCACCGGCAAGGGGGTGAAGCCCCTCGCCCGATGACCCGGGCAGTTCTACCGGCCACCGCCGAGCAGATCCGATGGCCACCACCGGGCAGAACCACTGACCGCCCCCGGGCAGATCCCACCGGCCATTGACATGCCTGGCCGGGCTGAGCGGATTCAGGTGTGCCCAGCAGTACGAAGACGAGACAGGCAAGAGGGCCGTGGTTGGCCAGCGTGGCGATGGGGCCTGACCTGGTTCGTGGCCGCTGGGCCCGGTGGCCGCATGTTCGACTCGGCCACTGGCGGCAACGCCACCGACAACAGCAGGTGGTACCGACGGGTCGCAAAGCTGCCGTTCACGGGGCGGGCACACAACCCTAGGACCCGCACCGAACGGCAGTGACGATGTTGGGGTGGGTGTTGCGGCCGGGTGAGCGATTGGCTGCCCGTGCATTCACCGTTGGGCGAACGTGACCGAAGAGGCACTTGGCTAAGAGACCCCATCACTGTCCCGTCTGGCGGTGCGTGCCACCCTCACGTTCCGGCTGGATAACAGGGGTGACATGACCACTGAGATGTGAATAGCCCTCGGGTCGACAGGGAGTGGTCGAGACGAGACCGAGGGCGGCCATTCTCATCCCGCGAGGGCGACCCCGCCGGGCGTCATAGAAACGAACGGCACATCGGCACACCGAGCGCCGGTTCGGAGGGGCCTCGGGACCAGCTTCAGGTTGGCTTCAGCTTCATGGGTGACGATGTGTGGGTTAGGGCGAGCGATGGGGATTTGGGCGATGGGGAAGTTCGTCGTGTTGCTGGTGGTGGCGGTGGTTGGGGCCGGGGTGCCCGCCACGGCAGCAAGCGCGGCGAGTTCGACGGTGTCGATCACCTCCTGTGGGCAGGTGGTCAACACGGACGCCGTGCTGCACCACGACCTGACCTGCGCCGGCACCGCCCTGGTGGTGGGGGCCGACGGCGTGACCGTGCGTCTCGAAGGCCACACCATCCGGTCGAGCGACGGCACCGGCATCGGTGTCGAGTTCGGCGTACTGGCCGGCTCTGGGGTGCGTGTGCAGGACGTGATCGTGCGCGGGGGGACCATCGAGGGCTTCGCCGCGGCGATCGCCGACAGCAATGCTGGTCCCGGCAACCAGGTCGACAGTCTGACCTTGGTTGACAACACCTGGGGGATCTCGTGGCAGGCGTCCCCCCTGGGGGTGCACCGCACCGCCATCACGGGACCAAATGGCATCGGTCCCTGGGCCTTCATGGACTACTCGATGGGCAAGGTCGCGGTCGACCACTCGACCATCCGGGTGACTGGAGCAGGGGG
Source organism: uncultured Microthrixaceae bacterium (assembly GCA_963785815.1). Taxonomy (GTDB): domain Bacteria; phylum Actinomycetota; class Acidimicrobiia; order Acidimicrobiales; family Acidimicrobilacustridaceae; genus UBA4742. Next base: position 1,638,833 of record CAWAWN010000002.1, on the reverse strand, counting down.
CTATTCCTTGGCCTCTGTTGACGCCACGATTTCCACCTCCACAGTCGACGGTGGGGAGGTCTTCACGCCCGGGGGGTACGGCGTGGTGTTCAACCATGACCAGCTCATAGGTATGACCGATCGGTGCGGCGACACCAACTTCGTGGTCACCGACAGCCGCGTAGTCGGCGGCCAGCTCAGCGGCGACGACGGCGCGTGCTGGATGGATCTCACGGGCAACCGCTTCGTGGGCCGCGGCAGCGGCACCGCCGTGGTCGTGCCCGGGTACTCCGAGGCGGCTCTGGTCACCGGGAACGTGTTCACTGGCTGGGGCACCGCTGTCACCATGCCCGGCTATTCCGACATCACCCTGACCGACAACGTGTTCCGGGGCAACGGCGCTGGGTTCGTGGGCACCAACACCGGAGGCGGCACGGCTACTGGCAACAAGTTCCTGGACAACGCCGGGGTCGGGCTGTCGGTCAGCCAGGGGACGTGGACCATCGGGTCCAACACGGCCCTGCGCAACGGCGGGTTGGGCATCGACGCCGAGGCCGGCCCACCACCGACCTACGGTCCCGCCTTCAGCGTCACCGACCTGGGCGACAACGTAGCCCGACACAACGCCCCACCCCAGTGCATCGGAGTCGTCTGCGCACCCTAGAGGGCGCACCCAACGGCGCCTCGGCGCTCGGTCTGCCTACCGTGATCTGATGGAACGGGATCCGGCTCTGAGCATGGCGGTTCTCCTCTACCTCGGCGTGGGTGTTAGCCCCATGCCGAGCCCTCAGCCTGAGCGCCTCATGAGCTACTTCGGGCCCGAGCTCGCGGCCCAGCTTCAGGGTCGGGTCGAAGAGCTGAGGTCGGACTTCTTCGGCGTCGATTGGGCCGCGTGCGACGAAACCCTGCAAGAGGCCACTACTCGGGTTGGCGAGGAACTTCGGGCGGGACGCCCCGGCCTCAGTAGCGATGCTGTCGAGGCCCTGTGCTGGTGGTTCAGCTGGCTGTGGCGCTGATCGCCCGAACGGCAGTGAGGCACTCCATCGGCCGACCCGATGGTGGAACTGCTCGTCACGGCCACACAGCCGACGAGGGCCAACGCGCCCAGGGCTGCCATCGCCGCCCAGAGCTCTCCGCATGCTCGGCAGTGTCGCACGATCAGGTCACGGCTGACCCGACGGCCCGACGGCACCCCGGCGCACGCTCGAGCGCTGGTTCTGGCGTTCGGTGGTCGGGCGGTTCAGCGGCTATTGAAGCCGCAGTACCAGCCGATGGCCCGGATCGCGGGGTGGCGGGTACGCATCTGGGCCTCGACCCAGCGGGTCCCCTCCGTGAGGGTCGCCTCCCGAAGGTGGCCAGTAGCGCTGCTCGTCACGCGCTTGCGCAACCCTCCGCAGCCCCTAGTATGCGCCAGCTCACCGCTCGGCGGTGTGTCAGATCTTGGGAGAGGGAGGGTGATCTGACGTCGTGCCATCCGCGACGCGTGACGAGGTCGCACGAGCGCGGCGCCGGTTGACGACGCCGGCGCGACGCGCCATCGTCGGCGCGCTCGTGGCCGGATCGGCGCTGATCTACGGCTGGGGCATCGCGGGCGAGGGCTGGGGCAACCTGTACTACAGCGCCGCGGTCCGCTCCATGAACCGCAGCTGGTCGGGCTTCTGGTTCGCCACCTTCGACCCGCTGCACGTGGCCACCACCGACAAGCCGCCGCTCTCGCTGTGGCTCCAGGTGGCCGCCGTCCGACTCCTCGGGTTCCACGGGTGGGTCCTGCTCGGTCCCCAGGTGGTGCTCGGCGCGGCCACCGTGTGGCTGCTCTACCTGACGGTGTCGCGGTGGGCCGGCCACCCGGCCGGGCTCATCGCCGCCGGGCTGCTGGCCGTGACGCCGATCGTGGTGGCCATCAACCGGGACAACAACCCCGACACCCTGTTGATGTTCCTGCTGGTGGCCGCGGTGTACGCCACCACCCGGGCCCTGGCCGACGACCGCTTCCGCTGGCTGGGGGTGGCGGCGGTGGCCATCGCCCTGGGCGCGCTGGCCAAGTCGCTCACCGCCTGGATGGTGGTGCCCTCCATCTCGTTGGCCTACCTGGCCTGCGGTCCGAACCTCGTGTGGCGGCGGGTCGGCCGACTCGCCCTGGCCGGGCTCATCATCGTGGTCGGCAGCCTGGCCTGGCCGGTGGCGGTGGACCTCAGCCCCGCCTCCCACCGGCCGCTGGTCGAGGGCAGCACCTCCGACAGCGAGGTCAACCTGATGCTGGTGGCCGACGGCCTCAACCGGCTCAAGGGCGGCACCAACCACCTCGACGCCGCGCAGCTGGCCCAGGCCAACAAGACCACCGGCGTGCCCGGCCCGCTGCGACTGCTCGAGCCCCAGTTCGGGGGCCAGATCGGCTGGCTGCTGGTGGCCGGCGGGTTCTGCTCGCTGGCCGGGCTGTGGGTCAGCTGGCGGCGTCACCGCGCCGCGGTGACCCGAGCCGGCTGGTTGCTGTGGGCCAGCTGGCTGGTGGTGAGCGTGGCCGTGGTGAGCCTGAGCGGCGGCGTCGGGCACCTGTACTACGCCAACGAGGTGGCGCCGGCGCTGTCCGCCGTGGTGGCCGCCGGGGCGGTGCTGCTGTGGCAGGCGTGGCAGGCCCGCCAGCGCATCGGCTGGCTGCTGCCCATCGGGCTGGGGGCCCAGGCGGTGGTGGCCACCGGGCTGGCCACCCGCGACGCCGGATCCTTCCCGTGGCTGGCCCCGACGATCCTGTCGGTCGGCGGCCTGGCGGTGTGCCTGCTGCTGTGGTCACGCGGCGAGCTGGGTGACACCATCACCCGCCGCACGGGGGGCGGCCTGCTGATCGCCGCCCTGGCCGGCCTGTCCCTGCTGGTAGGACCGGTCGCCTGGTCCTACGGCCCCCTCGTCGGGGCCACCAACGGCAACGACCCGAGAGGTGGGCCCGGCGTGCGACCGGCCAGCAGCGTGTTCGACGTGGACCTGGTCGTCCCGTGCTGGCGAACCTGGAGGCCCGGGCCGAGGGCCGCCGCTACGCGGTGCTGCTCCCGTCGACCATGGAGGCCGGCGCCTGGATCCTGGCCGGCGGCACCCACGTCGCCGGCTTGTCCGGCTACACCGGCATCGAGTCCATGCCGTCCGGCCCCGTGGCGGAGTCGTGGATCGCCAACCACCACGTCGGCTTCGCCCTGGTCAACCGCCGCTCCCCCCACCGGGGCCTGGCCGCCTACTTCAAGTTCTGGTGCCACGACGAGTCGGCCAGCCTGCCCCCGCACTCGGTGGTGGCCCACCACTACCTGCTCTACCACTGCACCTGACCGCGTTGGATGGGGAGGGCTGAGCGCCTCTGGCTCACCCGGCCCGGAGCTCGTCGTGCAGGGTTCGGGCCACCCGAGCGATCACGGCCTCGGCCGCGGGCTGGATCGACGCCGGCACGCTCGACCGGGTCAGCGCGGCGACGGCCACGAGGTCGCCGTCGGTGTGCTCGACCACCCCCACCTCGTGGCGCAGGTTCAACAGCGTGCCGGTCTTGGAGCACCAGCGCGACCCGTCCGAACCGAACGCCGGAGCCAGGCGATGACGGATGACGTTCTCGGCCATGAGCTCGCGCACCGCCTCGGCCACCGGCGCCGGGATGCGCGACGGCTGCCACAGGGCGTCGAGCAGGTCGACGAAGGCCGCGGCCGTCCCCACGCTGGCTCGGGCCACGTCCAGCGCGGCGATCGGATGGCCCCCGCCGGCGGCGGTGGCCTCGATGGCCAGCGAGTGGGCCAGCTGGGTGTCGTCGGGCTGCAGCCGACCGGCGACGGTGTCGGTGAGGCCGCGCATGGCATGGCGCAGCGTGATGCCACCGACGCCCACCTGGCGCAGGGCCTGGTTGACCTCGGCCGGGGGAACCAGGTCGAACAGGGCGTCCGAGGCCGCGTTGTCGCTGACCGCGGTGCTCAGGTAGAGCAGGTCCTCCACCGCGATCCGGGCTCGGTGGCGGAACCGGCTGAGCCCGACGGTGCCGGCTGCGGCGGGCTCGACCGGCTCGACGTCCACCAGGGTGGCCGCATGCAGGCGGCCGTCGTGGATGCACTGGAGCACCGAGAGGGCCAGGGGGACCTTGGCCAGGGAGGCGATCGGGTACTCGAGGTCGGGCGCCAGCGCGGCTTGGGCGCCCGTGGCCAGGTCGCGCACCACGAACGACCCGGTGAGCCCGGCGTCGGCCAGCTCCTCCTCGAGGTGGCGGAGCAGTTGGTCGTCGATCACCCGGTGACCGCGGTCGCGCCCAGGCAGGCGGCCACCGCCGCCCACAGCGGGCCCTCGAGCGCGCCCGGATCGTCGCCGTCGCCGGTGGACAGGTCGAACCCCCGCGCCAGCTCGACCCCGGCGACCCGCCGCCAGTGCAGCCCCCACCCGCTCGCCTCGGCCGCCGAGCACAGCAGCAGGTTCGGGCTGGCCAGCACGTCGGACAACCCGGCGGTGGTCGACTCCGCCACCACGATCTGGGCCGGCAGCAGCGCGGCCCGATGGCCCAGCTGGACCAGTCGGTCCCGCACGTCGGGACGGTCGTCCTCGGGTTGGATCCAGACGCGGGTGAAGGTCCGATCGGTCGGGTCCGGCTGCAGCGACTCGAGGCGCAGCCCGCGCCGGCCGGAGGCCTCGGTGGCCGAGCCGACGCCCAGCGGGACCGACCAGGCGGCGTCGGCGGCCGGCACGGCGGTCAGGGCCATCCGCACCTCGCGGCCCCGGAGCATCTCGAGGCGTCGCGCCGGGTTCCCGGCCCGGAACGCGAAGGCGGTGCCCTGCCGTCGGGCGGCGGCGTCGAGGATGGCCAGATCACGGACCGAGCAGGTGTCGGGCACGGCCACGGCCACCGGGTGGCGCCTCACCCGCTCCGCATCCAACTCGATGGCCTCGGCCAGCTGCACCAGGCGCTTGGCCGACGGCAGCATCTCGTGGCCGAACGGCGTGAGGGCGGCACGGCGGGTGGTGCGGTCGAAGAGCCGGGCACCGAGGTGGGCCTCGAGGGCGGCCACCCGACGGCTGGCCACCGACTGGGCCACGTCGACGGCATCGGCCCCCGAGGTGAAGCTGCCCCGCTCGCCCACGCTCACGAACACGCGGCAGGCGGCCACCAGGTCCATGACCAGAGACTATGCCAGAACGGCATGGAGATGCACTTTTCTGGCTTTGACAGCAATAGTCGGCCCCCACACACTGCTCGCCATGCTACGAACCCCACACCGTCGAGCCCGCTCCCGCGTCGGAGCCTCGGGCCTCTGGCTGGCCATCGCCGTCGTCGTCACCCTCCTGCTCGGGGCCTGCGGATCGGGCGCGACCCCGCGCTCGGCCCCCGCGCCCACCTCGGCCCCGCGCCCCACCCACACCGATGTCGCCTTCCGCCACCTCGAGCAGCAGTACCACGCCACGTTGGGCGTGTACGCCGTCGACACCGGCGACGAAGCCACCATCGCCTACCGGGCCGATCAGCGGTTCGCCTTCTGCTCCACGTTCAAGGCCCTGGCCGCGGGCTTGCTGCTCCGCGACGACAGCGACACCCAGCTGGCCACGTGATCACCTACGACGCGTCACAGCTCCAGGCCTACGCCCCGGTCGCGTCGCAGCACGTGGCCACCGGCGTGACCGTCGTTGCCCTGATCGCGGCGGCCACGACCCAGAGCGACAACACCGCGGCGAACCTCCTGGAGGCCCAACTGGGCGGACCGTCCGGGCTCCAGGCCCAGCTTCGCCGCGTGGGCGATCCCACCACCGACGTCGACCGCTACGAACCCGCCCTCAGCACCGCCGCCCCGGGCGACCGCCGCGACACCAGCACCCCCCGGGCCCTGGCCACCGACCTGCGCCGCTTCGTGCTGGGCGGCCTGCTCACGTCCAGCCGCGCCCACGAGCTCGCCGCCCTGCTGGTGGCCAACACCACCGGCGATCCGTTCATCCGGGCCGGGGTGCCCGCCAGCTGGCGGGTGGGCGACAAGACAGGCAACGGCGACTGGGGCACGCGCAACGACATCGCCGTGGTCTGGCCGCCGGACCACGCCCCCATCGTGATCGCACTGTTGTCCCACCGAGGCGCTCAGGACAGCTCCTCGGCCGATGCGCTGCTGGCCGACGCCACGCGGGTGGTGGTGGCCGGGCTGGTCCCCACCCCCTCGTCCGCCACCACCTCGTCCACCGCTCACCCCAAATGACAGCGATGTAGTCTGCACACCCCGAGACCCGACGCACCGACCGCCGCAGGAGGGGGCCGTGCACCACACGCTCGATTCGGACCAGGTGCGCAGGCTGCTCGAGCACCCGGCCGACCACCCGTGGCGGTTGCAGGGCATCGGCCTGCTGGGCCTGCCCCTCGACGACCGCCGTGAGCTGCGCCTGCACGTGTGGGACCCGGAGGCGTGCGTCGGCGATCCCCCCGTCCACGACCACCCCTACGACTTCACCTCCACCATCATCGTGGGCGAGCTCACCAACACGCGCTACGTCGAGGACCCGGCCGGCGTCGTGCACCGCCGAGAGCGCTACGCCATGGGCGACGAGGACACCCGGCGCATCGACGCCGTCCGCTTGGTCGGCACCTCCACCACGTTCGGAGCCGGCCAGCGGTACCACCAGCGCGCGGCCGAGCTGCACGACAGCCGCCAGACCCCGGGCACGGTGACCGTGATCCGGTGCACCTGGCACGACCCGTGCGAGCTGACCGTCTGCCTGCGCCCGGATGCGCCCTGGGTGTCGGGCCGGCCCGTCCCGCCACCCCGGCGGAGATCGCTCGGATCACCACCGCGGCCCTCGACCTGTTCGGCACCCCTGGCCCAGGCGATAGATCACCCCTGGCGGTGGAGGGAGACGGCGTAACCGCCGTCGCCGGGGAACGGGGCGCGGCCCCAGGTCGACCAGCGCTCGACGGGCACCAACCCGGCCGCGACGCAGTCACGGTCGTACCGCTCGAGGTCGTAGCCGCGGCCCAGCTGGAACCCCGCCACCAACGCCCCGCCGGGGACGAGATGTCGCCGCGCAGCCCGCCACCAGGGCGCCCTGCGTGCCGGGCGGGGTGAACAGCGGCACGTTGCCGGCCATGACCACCACGTCGAAGCGACGGTCGAGGTCGAGGTCGGCCACGTCGGCCTGGATCCAGGTGACCTCGGGTGCCCGCTGGCGTGCCGTGGCCAGCATCGAGGCATCGGCGTCGACCCCGACCACCTCGATCCCGCGCTGCGCCAGCTCGATGCCGACGCGGCCCGACCCGCACCCGGCGTCGAGGACGCTCGCCGGGCCCAGCCCGGCCACCAGGTCGGCCTCGCCGTGCACGTCCACGCCCGAGGCGGCCAGGTCGTCGAAGCGCTGCTGGTAGCGGTCGCCGTCCCAGGTCACGTCACCGCCTCCAGCGCCGCTCAGCCGTACCAACCGCCCACGTCGGTGAGGACGTCCACGCTGCCGCTGAAGTTGTAGACCGAGACCTGCCCGGCGCCCAGCTTGACCGTGACCGCGTTGGGGATGGTCACCCCCGGGGCCCAGTTCAGGCTGGAGGCGGTGGGACGGGTGCTGCCCTGGGGCCACACGGTCAGGAACGAGCCGCCGGTGGTGTTGGTGACCGTCACGTTGGCCACCACCGCGTCGGCCGAGGGCAGCACCCCGGCCAGCGGGGCCACGTCGACGTTGCGGCTGGTGCCGGCGCCCCACGGCGTGGTGTACGCGCCGTAGTTGAGGGTGCCCGGGCGCGAGTCGAGCACCCGCGCCGGCGTGAGCGGGTGGAACAGGTCCCCCGAGCCGGCCACGAAGTACCCGGCCACATCGATCACCACATTGGCGTCACCGGCCAGGTTGTAGACCGAGACCTCTCCGCTGACTGCGTTCAGCTTCACGGTGACGGCGTTGGCGATGGTCGTGTGCGGCGCCCAGTTGATGTTGGACACCGTGGGCCGCGACGAGCCCTGCGGCCACACCGAGAGGAACGACGAGGCATCGGTGTCGGTCACGGTCACGTTCAGCACCACGGCGGCGGCGTTGGACGGCACGCCCCCACGCCCGCCCACGAACACGTCGCGCGACGTGCTCGGACCCCACGGCGTGGCGTAGCCCCCGGTGTTGCCCACACCGGGACGCGAGTCGAGGATCCGGGCCGGGCTGAGCGACGTGAAGCCCTCACCGGTGGCGCTCGAGTAGTAGCCGGTCACGTCCGCGATCACGTCCACCTGGCCGCTGTGGTTGAGCACCGAGACCTTGCCGCCGGCGCCCACCTTGACCGTCACCTGGTTGGCGATGGTCTGGCCGCCGCTGAAGTTCAGGTCCGACACCGTGGTCGGGGTGGCGCCGGACGGGTAGACCGACAGGAACGACGGGCTGGACGCGCCGGTGACGGTGACGTTCAGCACCACGGCGTCGGCGTTGGACGGCACGCCGCTGGCGCCGCCGGTCACGGCCACCTCGCGGGTCACGCCCGCGCCCCACGGCGTGGTGTAGCCCCCGATGTTGCCGCCGCCGGGACGCGAGTCGAGGATCCGGCTGGGGGCCAGGGCGTGGAACGAGTCGCCCAGGGAACCGGTGGCCACCGAGCTGACCGAGTTGTCGAACGCGTTGGGGAACCACATGGTGCCGGCCGGACCGGCGGTGATGCTGGTCCCGCCGAGGTTGCCCGTCCCGTAGGTGGTGACCACGCCGGCCGGTGTGACGCGGGCCACGGTGGGGCCGGTGGTCCCGACCGCGGCACCGGTGAACCACAGGTTGCCGTCGGCCCCGGTGGCGATGGCCCCCCCGGACACCGAAGGGCTGGGGAAGGTCGACACCGCGCCGGCGGTGGTGATCCGCCCGACGGTGCCGTTCGTCTGGGTGAACCAGAGGGCCCCGTCAGGTCCACTGGTGATGGCCGTGGGGCCGTTGATGGCGGCGTCGGTGAAGGTCGAGACGGTGCCCACCGTGGTGATCCGGCCGATCGAGGTGCTCGAGCCGCCGTTGACGAACCACAGCGCCCCGTCGGGGCCGGCAGTGATGCCGTCGGGGTGCTGGATGCCCGCATCGGTGAAGGGCGTGACCACTCCCGAGAGGTCGACCCGGTCGATCTCGTCCGACGCCGCGATCGTCACCCACAAAGCGCCGTCCGGGCCGACGGCCATGGCGGTGGGCGTTCCCCCGAGGGCGTTGGCCCCGATGGTGATGACGCCCGCGGTGGTGACCGAGTCGACCTTGTCGGTGCCGGTGTCGGCGACCCACAGGTTGCCGTCGGGTCCGGCCACGATCGGGCCCGGGTTCGAGAGACCCGGGTCGGTGAAGGTGGTGAGGGTGCCGGTGGGCGTCAAGCGCCCGATGCTCACCTGGGGGCTGCCGCCGGGCTGGCCGGAGTCGGCGCCGTTGGTGAACCAGATGTCGCCGTCGCTCCCGCTGGTGATGCCCGTCGGGTCGAACACCTGGGTGCCCAGGAAGGCGCTGGCCACGCCGGCGGTGGTGCTGGTGCCGATCGAGCTGAGGTTGGCGAACCACAGGTCGCTGCCGGGGCCAGCCAGGATCGACGTGGGCTGGACGATCGACGGGTCGGTGGAGACCGTCACCACGCCGGCGGTGGTGAGCGTGTCGATCGAGTTGTTCCCCTCGTCGGTCACCCACAGGTCGGCGTCCGGGCCCACCGCGAGGCTGGACAGGATCGTGAAGCTGGGGTCGGTGAAGCTGGACACCACCCCGGCCGTGGTGATGGTGCCGACGGTGGGAGCGGGGCCCATGTCGAGGTACCACAGCGCGCCGTCCGGACCGGCCAGCAGGTCCTCGGGCTGCACGACGCTGGGATCGGTGTAGCTGGTGATCACGCCGGCCAAGGTCACGGCGTCGATCGAGAAGCTCCCGTGGAGAGGCGAGTTGGCGAACCACAACCGGCCGTCCGACCCGACGACCATCCCGCCCGGCCCCTGGATGCTGGCGTCGGTGAACGTGCCCTTGACCACGCCCGCGGTGGTCATCTTGGTGATGGAGCCGTCACGGACCACCCAGATGTTGCCGTCGGGCCCGGCGGTGACGGCCCCGGCCGGCACGGTGGCGTAGGTGGTGGCCGTGCCGGTCGTGCTCATGCGGACGACGGTGTCGTTGCCGTTGCTGGCGAACCAGAGCCGGCCGTCGGGGCCGTCGATGAGGCTCTGGGGAGTGTCGAAGGCCGCGCCGCTGAACATGGAGATGGCGCCCGTGGTGACGTTGATGCGGCCGACGCCGTTGGCTCCGCCGTCGGTGAACCAGATGTTGCCGTCCGGGCCGACCACCAGCTGCGACGGGCTGACCATCCCCGACCCGGAGAACAGGGTCACGACCCCGGCCGGGGTGATCCGGCCCACGGCCGCCGAGCCCAGCGCCCGCTGGTCGACGAACCACACGTTCCCGTCCGGACCGGCGGTCAGGTCGGTGGCGTGGATGAAGTTCTGGGCGAAGGTCGAGATGGTGCCGGCGGAGGGGGACGAGGCCGGGCTCGACCCGATCGCCCGGGGGTGCGGTGCGGTCGGCACCGCACCGGCCACGGGCGCCAGGGCCACGGAGGCGACGGCGAGCGCCACACCGGCCAGGAGGACGACTGCTCTGCGCACGGCCATTCCCTTCCCCACCATCCTGCGAGCCTCTCGATGGGTGAGGAGGCTCCCCTGCACGACGCGCCGAAGGTAGCAGTCGGCCCCGTCACGACCGTGCCATGTGCCGCTCACGACGTCGGGGCGCGCCGACGACGGCGCCGGACCGCCAAGACCACCAGCCCGACACCGGCCACCAGCGGGATCAGCACGATCAGTCCCAGGCGCAGCAGCGCCTGCTCGGTGTGGCGGGCCCCGATCCGGCTGGGGATGGGATCGGTGCCGTGGTACTGGAGCAGGTCCAGGTACAGACGCCGCTGGCCGCCCGGCTTGCCGGCCTGGCCCGGCAGGAAGCCGTGGTGGACCATCCACAGCCCGCCCCGGAACGAGAAGAACTCCTGGCCTCCCGGCCCGGAGTAGGCCTGGGCGGAGGTCATCCAGGCGTGGTCGAGGGGTTTGGTGCACGGTCCCTGGACCGAGCGGCAAAGCGCGATCCCCACCGAGTAGTGCGACGTGTCCCAGTCGTTGGCCGAGTAGAAGAGCTCGTAGGTGTGGCCGACCTGCACCATCGATGGACCCTCGACGATCCCGGCCTCCCAGGCCTGGTCGTCGGTGATCAGGGCCACGGCCGGCCCGGCGGTGGACAGGCCGTCGGCGCTGAGCGGCTGGGAGTAGATGGTGGTGGCCAGCCCGCAGCAGTTGCCGTCGGCCTTCCACAGCAGGTGGGGTGTGCCGTCGTCCACGAAGACGCTGGGGTCGATGGCCCCGCCCAGGGCGAGGGGGCAGATGAACGGCGCGTCGGAGTCGTCGGTGAACGGTCCGGCCGGGCTGGTGGCGACGGCCCGGGAGATGCACTGGCGCCGGGGCTGGCCGTCCGCGTTCGCCGGCGCCGGGGTGGCGTAGTACATGACGAAGGTGCCGTCGGGCCGGGCCCAGACCGACGGCGCCCACTGGAAGCCCTTGACCGTCCACGACGGCAGCCGCGGCAAGGCGTCGCCCAGGTAGTAGCCGTTGAAGATGTCGCCGGTGGGGATCTGCATCACCGGGACGTTGGCCGACACCGTGTTGGTGGCGTACACGTACAGACCGGCGGGCTCCAACAGGGCGTACGGGTCGGCGTAGTCGCCGGCCAGGATGGGCGTGCCCGTGAGCAGCCCCCCGATCAGGTTGAGCGCCACCCGCTGGTGCACCGTCGGGGGCCCACCCACCGGACCCCGGGTGGGGAGCCGCTGGCCGGCCTGGACCTCCGGGGACGCGCCCGACGCGCCGCCCGTCGACGCCGCGGCGTGGTCGTCACCTCGGCCGGCGGCCACCCCCGACAGCACCGCCAAGACCACCATCCCCGCCGCCGCGACCACCGAGGCCGAGCGGCGGGACCAGCGAGGCATGGCGAGCAGTCTGGCCGGCGCCGGTCAGTCCCGCGGGCCGCCGAAGGCGGGGCCCATGTTGTGGGCCCACGACTTCTCCTCGCTGCGGCTGGCGATGCGCCACCCGGCCTCGGTGCGCACGAACAGGTCGAGGTACCACAGGCCGCAGAAGAAGACCCGGGGCTCACCCGGATCGTCGGGCGGGCGGGGCACCACCATGGGGTTGAAGCACATGGTGCGCCCGGTGGCCTGGTCGCCGTCGATCTCGAGCAGTGGGTTGGCCACCAGGTGCTGGGAGCCGACGAAGCCGACCATGACCGAGGCCAGCCAGTCCCGGGTCTCGGCCACCGTGCCCACCGACCCCCCGAAGGCGGAGTAGTCGATGACGGCATCGGGGGTGAACAGCGACTCGAACGCGTCCCACGACCGGGTGTCCACGGCATGGGCGTAGCGCACCATCAGGTCCATGAGCTCGAGGCGGTCGGAGATCTCCTGTTGGCTGAGCATCCCCAGATCATGCCCGACCACGCGGCTCGGGTCCCAGGAGGTGCGTCGACCGGCGCGCCGACCCATGAGGTCGGCCAGACTGGGCGGGATGACGCTCCGGAGCCGCCTGCGCCAACCGCTCGACACGTTGCGCTCGGTGGTGCGACTGCGCCCGGTCGAGCTGGACGGCACGGCTCGGCGCCTGTCGCGCGCCGCCTCGGTGCACGACCTGCGCCGGCTGGCCAAGCGCCGCCTGCCCGGCGGCGTGTTCGACTACATCGACGGCGCGGCCGAGGACGAGCTGGCCAAGGCCAACAACAACGAAGCGTTCCGGCGCCTCACCCTGCGGCCGCGGGTGCTGCGCGACGTGTCCCACGTCGACCCGTCCACCTCGTTGCTGGGCCGGCCGCTGCCCATCCCGCTGGCCCTGGGCCCGACCGGGTTCACCCGCATCGCCGATCCCCAGGGCGAGCTGGCCGTGGCCCGGGCCGCCGGGCGGGCCGACCTGCCCTACACCCTGTCCACCCTGGCCACCCGCTCCATCGAGGAGGTGGGGGCGCAGCCGTGCAACCGCAAGTGGTTCCAGGTCTACGTGTGGCGCGACCGCGGTCTGGTCACCGAGATGATCGACCGGGCCCGCGTGGCCGGGTTCGAGGCCCTCATGGTCACCGTCGACACCGCCGTGTTCGGCAAGCGCGACCGCGACGTGCGGCGGGGCTTCGAGCTGCCCCCCAAGATCGGGCTGGACACCTTCGTCGACGGCGCCCTGCACCCCGGTTGGACCCTGGACTTCCTGCGCAACGAGCCCATCATGTTCGCCAACGTGACCGGCCGCACCGAAGTGGACGGCTCCGACGCGGTGACGCTGTCGGACTACATCAACGCCCAGTTCGACCCGTCGCTGTCCTGGGCCGACCTGGACTGGATCCGCACGGTGTGGGACGGGCCCATCATCGTCAAGGGCATCCAGACGGTCACCGACGCCACCAAGGCGGCGGTGGCCGGCATCGACGCCATCTCGCTGTCCAACCACGGCGGCCGCCAGCTCGACTCGGCCCCGGCCCCCATCGACCTGGTGGCGCCGGTGGCCCAGGCCGTGGGCGGGCGGATCGAGATCATCTGCGACGGCGGCGTGCGCCGGGGCAGCGACGTGGTCAAGGCCGTGGCCCTGGGCGCCACCGCCTGCACCATCGGTCGGGCCTACCTCTACGGCCTGGGGGCGGCCGGCGAGCGCGGCGTCGACCACGTGCTGGGCCTGCTCGACTCCGACATCCGCCGGACCATGGCCCTGTGCGGCGCCCGCTCCGTGGCCGAGCTGACACCAGAGCTGGTAGACGGAGGTCGGGACGACCCGAGGGGGACCGCATGAGCGACCAGGTGCACCTGGCCATCGACGGCGCCATCGCCACCATCACCAACGACAACCCGGACAAGCACAACGCCTTCAACGACGACATGGACGCCCAGCTCTTCGCCATCCTGGCCGAGCTGCGCCAACACCCCGAGGTGCGGGCCGTCATCTGGCGGGGCGAGGGCAAGTCGTGGTCGTCGGGCCGCGACGTGGCCGCCATCGGCACCAACCGCACCGAGCTGAGCCACCACGAGCTCATGCGCCGGGGCCACCGCGGCATCCAGCAGCTGTGGGAGCTCGACGCACCGGTGATCGTGGCAGCCAAGGGCTGGGTCATGGGTGGATCGTTCCAGCGGGCACTGCTGTGCGACATCCGGGTGGCGGCCGAGGGCACCCGCTTCCGCCTGCCCGAGGTCACCCACGGGGTCATCCCCGACACGGGCGGCATGGGTGTGCTCTACGAGATGTGCGGCCACGGCGTGGTCAGCGACCTGGTGCTGACGGGGCGCATCATGGGCGCCGAGGAGGCGCTCAGCCACGGCATCATCAGCCGCATCGTGGCCCCCGTCGAGCTCGACGCCACCACCCGCGAGATGGCCGAGCAGATCGCGGCGGCGCCGGCGGTCACCGTCAAGCTGGCCCGCGAGGTGATCCGCCACCTGGCCGTGCCCCAGATCCGCTCGTCCATGGCCGACGAGATGATCTACCAGACCTTCGTGAGCCGCAGCGACGACGCGGCCGAGCGCAAGGCGGCCGCGGCCGAGGAGCGCGAGCCCCGCTACACGGGGAGCTGAACCACCTCGAGGCGGGCCAGGCGGTCCGGGTCGGCCACCACGTCGATCTCGACGATGCGGTCGTCCTCGATGGTCGGCAGGAAGGCCACGACCGGCTTCCCCGACCGGAGGGTGAGCACCCCGACGGCACCGTCCACCAGCGCCACCCGGATGTCCGCGTCGGCCCCGGCCCGGAAGGCGCGGGCGCGGGCCGCCACCGTCCCGGCCCCGCGCACCTCGGCGGGCACACCCCGGGGCAGCAGGGCGGCGTCGGCCCGCAGGGCGACATCGGGGTCCAGCACCGCCACCAGGGCCTGGAGGTCACCGGCCTGGGAGGCGGCCAGGAAGGCATCCACCACCTGCCGTTGGCGGGCCTGGTCGACCTCGAGCTCGCCCGTTCGCCCCTGCACCCGTCGACGCCCCCGGCTGGCCAGCTGGCGGGTGGCAGCCGGAGTGCGGTCCAGGATGGGCGCGATCTCGTCGAAGGGCAGGGCGAACACGTCGTGCAGCACGAAGGCCAGGCGCTCGGCCGGCGCCAGGGTCTCCAGCACCAGCAGCAGGGCCGGACCCATGGTGTCGGCCAGCACCGCGTCCTCGACCGGGTCGGGCCCGACGCCGATCCGGTCGACGGGCTCGTCGACCAGGTGCTCGCGACGGGCGGTGCGGGACCGCAGCGCGTCGAGGCAGACCCGCGACACGATGGTGGTCAGCCAACCACCCAGGTTGTCCACCCCGTCGGTGCCGGCCCGGCTGAACCGCAGCCATGACTCCTGCACCGCGTCTTCAGCCTCGGCCTCCGAGCCCAGCATCCGGTAGGCCACCGCCCGCAGGTGGGGGCGGCTGGCCTCGAACTGCTCGGCCAAGTGGTCCGCGTCCATCGGTCACATCCTCTCGTCGAGATCCGTCAACTGGCTGACACGTGGTTGACGTACCCGATCCGGTCGATGTGACCGGCTGAACCTAGGAGCACCAGATGGAAGCTCGCATGCCCCACCCCGCCATGGTCGTCCCCGGCGCCATGGACGCCCTCCAGGCCGTGGGCGCAGCCGTCGGCCAGGGCGGCGTCCCGCCCCTGACCATCGAGCTGGTCTGCCTGCGGGCCAGCCAGATCAACGGCTGCGCCGTGTGTCTGGCCGGCCACCTCCGATCCCTGCGGGAGCTGGGCGAGACCGACGAGCGGCTGGCCACCGTGGCCGCCTGGCGCGAGGCCCCCTGGTTCACCGACGCCGAGCGCGCCGCCCTGGGGTTGACCGAGGCCGCCACCCGGCTGGCCGACCACCCCGGCGCCGTGTCCGACGACCTGTGGGCCGAGGCGGCGCGCCACTACGACCAGGTGGCGCTGGGCGCGCTGGTGCTGGCCATCGCCAACATCAACGTGTGGAACCGCCTCAACGCCGTGACCGGCCAGGTGGCCGGCTCCTGGTGAGCGGATCGGTCCAGGGCTCAGGCGTCCGGCCGGGCGATGCGCAGCACGTTCTCCGCACCCTCGGGGGCGGCCACCTCGACGATGGGCTCGGGCCGGTCGTCGAACTCGGTGCGCAGGGCCCGTGACATCACCGCGTGCTGCAGGTACATGGCGGTGATGTAGGTGAGCTCGAGGATCTCCTCGTCGCTCAGCTCCGCCCGCAGCGCGTCGAACAGGGCGTCGGGCACCCGGCCGTGGTCGTACACCAGGCAGTCGGTGTAGGCCAGCACCAACCGTTCGACCGGCGACCAGCAGTCGGCTGCGGCCCAGGCCGGCACGGCCTCGATCTTCGCCTCGTCGATCTCCAGGCCCCGCATGGACTTGCAGTGCTGGGAGAACACGAACTGGCTGCCCGACGCCCACCCGGCCCGGGCCTGGCCCAGCTCGCGCAGCACGGGGTCGAGCTTGCGCTTGGGGCTCTGGTACAGGCCGAACCCGGCCACGGCGTGGTCGAGCACGTCGGGCACCAGGGCGAACACCGTCCACCAGTCCCCCGGCGACCCGGTCGACGTGCCTGGCTCGGCCACCGGGTCGCGGCCGTCGAACAGGAAGTCGTACATCATGGCCACGATGGGGGCGTTGTCGTCGGCCTTGGGGACCTGGCGCAGTCGGGGCACGGCGATCAGGCCTCGACCGGTGCCCGCACGGCCCCCGCGGGCTCGACGGCGACGTCGTCGGGGCCGAAGCCGCGGGTCCAGCAGGCGAACTCCAACAGGATGCCGTCGGGGTCCTGGAAGTAGACCGAGCGCACGAACACCCCGTCGTGCATCTCCTTGGAGATCCCCCACTCGCTGTCGTCGTGGTTGGCGATCTCGGTGCAGGGCACCCCGGCGGCCAGCAGTCGGTCGCGGTACTCCTCGATCTGGTCGGCCGACACGTCGAAGGCCACGTGGTTCATGGAACCGATGGCGCTGGTCAGCTCGCCCAGATCGGGACGGCTGGCCGGAGCCGAGATGCCCGGCGCCGGCTCGGGCGCGTCGGGGAACCAGAAGAAGGCCAGGCTGTCGCCCCCGCCGCAGTCGAAGAAGAAGTGCTGGCCCATGCCGGCCGGCAGCTCGATGGTCTTGGTCAGCGGCATCCCCAGGACGTTGGTGTAGAAGTCGACGGTGCGACCCATGTCCCGGCACACCAGGGCCAGGTGGTTGATGCCGTTGAACTCGAAGCGCGGGGAACCCATGGGCAAACCCTAGATCGCGGGGCGCGGCTCAGGGGGCGCCGGCATCGGATGGACGAGCGACCGTGGCCGGGGGCGTCTCGGCCGCCACCAGCACGGGCTGGCGGGCCGACGAGAAGTCGAGGGCCTCGGCCAGGTTCTTGGCGTAGCGGTCCCGGGCGTGCATGGGCTCGAGCCCCCAACGCCACTCGATCATGCGCAGGATCGAGCAGTGCTCGTAGGGACCGGCCGTCTCCACCTTGGCCGGGGCGAAGGGACCCATGGCGATGGCCGGCACCCGGAAGCCGAGGCGCGAGTAGTCGGGGTGCGGGCCCGGGTTGGGGTTCACGTTGTCGTCGCGCACGGTGGGGGGCGCCGCGTGGTCGGCGAACCCCCCGTGCTCGTCGAAGTTCAAGACGAACACCATGCGGTCCCACTGCGGGCTGTTGCGCAGGATGTCGTACACGTCGCCGATGAAGGCGTCCCCCACCTTCACGCTGCCGTGCGGATGCATGTCGTTCGAGGTGCCCTGCACCTCGGGCAGCGTGCCGAACTCCGGGTCGACGTAGGTGACGTTGGGCAGCTTGCCGGCCGCTGCGTCCGCCTTGAACTGGTCGTAGAGGTGGCTGATCCCGTCGTAGCGGCGGCTGGCGTAGAGCCCGGTCTGGGGCTCGGAGTGGTAGTAGTAGCCGCCGGTCAGCCCAGCCGCGGCCAGCCGGTCCCAGATGGCCAGCTGCAGGTTCGAGGGCCGGGCCAGGTTCGGCGGGGGCAGGGCCGACTGGTCCACCGGGAAGCCCGGGTACATCCCCGTCTCGTCCACGTCGGTGGCCGCGCTGTGCATGTAGAAGCGGTTGGGCCAGGTGGCCGCGCCCAGCGAGCAGAAGTAGTGGTCGAACGTGGTGTAGCTGCGGGCCAGCTTGGCCAACACCGGCAGGTCGTCCTCGACGTAGTACCCGATCGGGTAGAGGTCGCCGTCGGGCTGGGTCTTCAGGAACCCGTCCATCGCACCCTCGGCGTACTGGATGACCGCCGACTGCCAGTCGTGGCCCGGATCGGCGTAGTGCCACCCCTGCCAGTCCGGCGCCAGCGGCCACTGGGTGTGGCTGGCCCCGGCCTTGTCCACGTAGGTGAGCCCGCTGTGGGCACCCTGCTTGCCGTCGGCCCCGGGCAGCCAGCCCAGCAGGTGGTCGAACGACCGGTTCTCCATCATCAGCACCACGACCGTGTCGAACGGTGCCTTGGACGGATCCGGGAGCCCCGGTTTGGCCGCGGTGGTGGCCTGCGTCGCGCCGCGCGACGCGGTCGAGCCGCCGCAGGCATCGAGCAGCGCGGCTCCGGCCAGGCCGGCCGCCGTGCCGGTCAGACCGCCGATGAACCGCCGGCGCGTGATCCCCATCTGTCCCCCCGGACGTTCACCCGATGTTCAGGTCCCGTCCATGCTGCCAGGTCTGGTCAGCCCGGGTTGGTCGTCGTGGTGGTCGACGGCGGCAGCGGCACAGGCAGGGCCGGGAGCGGCTGGCTGGCGGCGTAGGCGGCCTGGGACGGCGTGATCGGGAACCGGTACGCGGCCCGACCGGCCGACGGCCACCAGTAGATCGAGCTGACCTCCACGTAGCTGCCCACATGGGGGGCCTGCACGATCAGGTTGTTGCCGATGTACATGACCACGTGCTCGGGCGGGCCGGCGGTACCGGCCCCGGGCGGCCACATGAAGATCACGTCACCCGGCTGGAGGTCCTTCATGGCGATGGGCTGGGCCTGGCCGATCATGTCGCCGGTCCAGTGGGTGAGCGCCACCTTGGCGTGGGCGTAGGACCACATGACCAGGCCCGAGCAGTCGAAGGTGACCGGGCCGGAGCCGCCCCAGACGTACGGGTCGCCAACCACGCTGAGGGCGGCGTCGACGGCCAGCGCGGCGGCCGGGTTCGGCGCCGGGGGCAGGTTGGTGAGCAGGGCCGCCGACAGCGTCTGCTTGGCCGTGGCCGGGTCGAGCGCGTCGTCCTCGCCCTCGCCGGTCGTCTCCTCGGCGTTGATGAGCGAGGCCAGGTGGGCGTTGGCCTGGTTCTGGAGGTCGCTCTCCTGCTGCGCGGCCTTGGTGGTGGCGGCCTGCACCGCGGCCAGTTGGGTCGCCGAGGCCCGGGCCGCCGCTTCGGTGGCGGCCAGCTGGGCCGCCTTGGCCGCCACCACCCGGGCGGCGGCCATCGCCGCGTCGATCAGGGTCTGGCGGTGGCCGGCCACGGTGTGCACGAACCCGTCGCGCACGGTGGCCTGGCTGCGCTCGCCGTCGAAGTCGGCCAACACGCCCAGCGGCGTGGAGCCACCGCTCATGTACGCGTCGACCGCGAAGGCGGACAGAGCCGCCCGACGCACCGCCAGCTGATGGCGAGCCGCAGCCAGCTCGGCCCGTCCGCGGGTGGTGGCCGCCGAGGCCAGGTCGACGGCGTGCTGGGCGTCAGCCACCTGGCCGCTGAGGATGGTCAGCTGGCTGTTGAGCTGGCCGAGCTTGGTGGCGATGGCCGTGGCCTGGGCCTCGGCGTCGACGATCGGGTCCGCGCCCGACGACGGCGCCCAGCCGGCCAACACCATGGCGACCAGCGCGATGACCGCGCTCAGCCGCACCACGCGTCCTCGCATGGGTACCGATATCGACGCGATCCGAGGCCCGCCTTTACGGCCTCGACGCGCTGGCGGGTGCCCCGTTGGTCGTGATTGGCTCAAAGTGCCCCAAAGATCTTGCCGCCGTGGCCGTCGAACACTGTGCCAGCTCCCGGCTACGCTCGCCAGCACCTGTTGCCCCGCCTCCGGTCTGGGAGAACGCCGCCATGTGCTTCCTCGCACTGCTCGCCTGGCTGTCGCCCCGCCTGGCCATCTTCGTGCTGTGGCTGTTCACCGACCGCATGGCCCACGCCTTCCACAGCTTCTGGATCGCGGCCCTCGGCTTCGTGTTCCTGCCGTGGACCACCCTGGCCTGGGCCGTCTGCTACGCCGTGCCCAAGGGCGTGCAGGGCTTCGGTTGGTTCCTGGTCATCCTGGCCTTCCTGGTCGACCTGGCCTCCTACGGCAGCGCCCGCAAGGCCCGCGGCTGACCGCGCCGCGCGCCGTTGCTCAGGCGGGGACGATGGGCGTGAGGCCCTCGGCCAGGCCGGCTTCGGCCTCGGCCACCGCCTCGCGGGCCTGGGCGGCGTCCACCGCGGCGACGTCGAGGCGGGCTCGGGCCCGGCGCACGGTGGTCAGGCCCCACGCTCCGGCGCCCAGCGCGGCCAGGGCGCCCACGGCCAGCCCGTAGCGGGGCCCGAAGACCTGGCAGATCCAGCCCACGATCGGCCCGCCGATGGGCGTGCTGCCCAAGAACACCATGGCCTGCAGGGCCAGCACCCGACCGCGCATGGCCGGGGCCGACTCGATCTGGACGATGGCGGTGGAAGCGGTCATGAACGTCATGCTGGCCATGCCCACCAGCAGGCACACGGGCAGGGCCACCCCGACCGTCGGCACGATGGTCAGCACGGCCATCATCGAGCCGAAGGCGACCGCGGCCAACGCCACCAGGCGCACCGAGATGGTCGTGCGCCGGGCCGCCGCCAGGGCGCCGCACAGCGAGCCCAGGGCCGTGACCGAGTACAGGATGGTGAACAGGGTGGCCCGACCGCCCAGGCTGTAGCGGGCGAAGAGCGGGAACACGACCTGGAAGTTGTAGGACAGGGTGCCGATCACGGCCATCATGGCCAGCGGCACCCACAGCTCGGGCACGCTGCGGGCGTAGCGCAGGCCCTCGCGGACCTGCCCCTTGGCCCGGGCAGCCACCGGCGAGGGCCGCAGCTCGCGGGTGCGGATGAGCCACAGCCCCACGATCACCGCGATGTAGGACAGTCCGTCGGTGGCGAAGCACCAACCGAACCCCACGGTGGTCACCAGCACGCCGGCCAGGGCCGGGCCGACCATGCGGGCGCACGTCATCAGCGCACTGTTGAGGCTCACGGCGTTGGTGATGCCCGACTCGGGCACCATCTCGACCACGAAGGCCCGCCGGGCCGGGTTGTCGAACGCCACCGTGACACCTCCTACGGAGGCGATGGCGTAGATGGCCAGCACGGAGGGGTGGCCGGCGAAGGCCAGGGCGGCCAGCGCGAACGACTGGGCCATGGCGATGACCTGCACGATGAGCAGCAGCCGGCGCTTGTCGGATCGGTCGGCCACCAGACCGGCCCACGGTCCCAGGACCAGCACCGGGCCGAACTGGGCGGCAGCCAGCAGGCCGAGCGCCACCCCGCTGTGGGTCAGCTCGAACACCAGCAGCGTCTGGGCGATGAGGGTGAGCCAGTTGCCGACCTGCGAGATCAGCTGGCCGCCGAAGAAGAGCCGGAAGTTGCGCACCTTCAACGAGGCGAAGGTCTGGCGGGTGGCCCGCCCGACGCGCTTCATGGCTCGGGGTGCTCGGTCATGTCCGTCCGGTTCGTGGGTCGCGATCGCAGGTCGTGTCGTCAGGTAGTTAGCGTTGCTAACCAATATAGCGGATCGGGCGCACATCCCACGATGGATTTCCGCGGCGCCGGTAGGGTCGGCCGTGATGGCTGCGACGGGTCCCCAGGCGATCGAGCAGGGGCCGCGCCGCCTGCCCGCAGCTCGGCGGCGCACCCAGCTGCTCGACTCGGCCGCCGACCTGTTGGCCGACGGGCACACCGAGGCGCTCACCATGGACGGCATCGCGGCGCGCGCCGGGGTGTCCAAGGCCCTCTGCTACCGCTACTTCGACAACGCCGATGAGCTGCTGGTGGCGGTGGCCGAGCGCGAGATGGTGGAGGTGGCCCAACGGGTGCGGTCGGCCATGGAGTCGACGGTCACCTTCGACGCCTCGGTGCGGGCGTCGCTGGCCGCCTGGTTCGACGTGCTGGCCGAGCGCGGTCCGATCATCCTGGCCCTGTTGAACACACCCCGGCTGGCCGGTGACCTGGGCGAGCGCCGCCGCCAGCTGCGCGCGGTGATCAGCGACTTCTACAGCCGCCGCGCCGCCGACGCCTTCGGGCTGAGCCCGCGGGTGGCGGACACGGCCACGGTCATCCTGCTGGCCGGCATGGAGGGCGTCATCGACTGCTGGGTGGCGCGCGGCGTCCCCCGACGCGAGCTGGTCGACACCTACACCACCATCTGCCTGGCCGCCTTCGGCGCGTTGGCGAACGAGCCCCCGCTCATCGGCTGACCGGCCCCCGACCGGGTCCAACCGGCGGCAGCCAGTTGTCCCAGAGCCAACTCGTTGCCGCCGCTCGAGGAGGGTCAGCGCGACCAGATCACCGGGTTGAGGGGGCTGTCCACCAACGAGCCGGCGGGGGTCGAGTCCAACCAGACGCGTCGGTCGAACTCCTGGTAGGGGTTGCGGGGGGCGGCCACCACCATGGGGTCGGCCACGTAGATCACCGTCATCACCGGGCGCATGTCCGCGGTGGGGTTGGGCCCGGCCGAGTGCAACGTCCAACCCGAGTGGAAGGTGGCGTCGCCGGCCCGCAGGGGGCCATGGGTCGCCACCTCCAGGCCCTGCTCGGCGATGAGCACGGCCACCTCCCGGTCGGACTCGTCGCTGATCGACTCACCCGACACATGGCCCAGCCGGTGGCTGCCGGCCACGAACGCCATCGACCCCACCTCGGCACCCACGTCGGCCAGCGGCATCCACATGGTGGTGGTGTGGGCCGACTCGAAGGGCCAGTAGAACTGGTCCTGGTGCCAAGGGGTGCGCCCGCCGCCCGGCTCCTTGAACAACGCCTGGTCGTGGTACAGGCGCACCGCCTCGACCCCCATCAGCTCGGCCGCCATCCGACCGAACCGGGGCGCCAGCACGAACCGCGCCACCACCGGATCGACCTGCCAGAGGTTGGTGGTCTGCAGGAAGGCCTGGCCGTAGGTCTCGCGCTCGGCCAACGGTCGGGACTCGCGGTTGTGGCTGCGCACCGCGGCCTCGATGGCCGGGCGGTAGGCGGACACCTCGGCGGGCGAGGCCAGCCCGCGGATCACGGCGTGGCCGTGGTCCCGGTAGGAGGCCACCGCCGCGGCCATCGCCGGTCGGGTGTCGTCGAGCGCCGGCCAGCCGGCGGGCTCAGGCGTAGTAGGCGACGCAGAAGGCTCCAAAGGCCAGACAGTAGATGGCGAACGGGGTGAGCGTGCGGGTCTGGAACCACCGGACCAGGAACTTGGCCGAGGCGAAGGCGGCGAAGAAGGCGGCGATGGCGCCCACCAGCATCTGGCCGCGGATGTCGGCGTAGCTGCCCTTGGCCACGTCGGGGAGCTTGTAGAGGCCCGCAGCCAGGATGACCGGCGTGGCCAGCATGAACGAGAAGCGCACCGCGTCCTCGTGGCTGAGGCCCCGCAGCAGGCCGGCCACCATGGTGATGCCCGAGCGGCTGATGCCGGCGAACAGGGCCAGGATCTGGCTTCCGCCCACGATGGCGCCGTCGACCGGGGCCAGGCTGGCCAGCGCCCGGCGCGGGGCGCGGCCTCCGGCGGCGTGTTGGTCCTGGCGGCGCCGGAGGTACTCGCCACCGAGCAGGACCAGGCCGTTGATCGTCAGGAAGATGGCGGCCAGCTCCGGCTTGGCGAACACGTCGCGCAGGTCCTTCTCGAACAACAGGCCCACGATCCCGACCGGCACGGTGCCCACCACCAGCAGCCAGGCCATGCGGGCATCGTCGTCGTCGATGCGCCGATCACGCAGCGACCGGAAGAACCCGCTGATCACCCGCACCCAGTCCTGGCGGAACACGACCAGCAGGGCCAGGGCCGTGGCCACGTGCAGCCCGACCACGAAGGTGAGGAAGAACGAGTTGGGGTCGGTCTGGGCCTTGGCCAGACCGCTCCACCCGGGGATCAGCCCGGGCAGCAACACGGAGTGGCCGAGGCTGGAGATGGGGAACAGCTCGGTGACGCCCTGGAGCGCTCCCATCACGATGGCCTGGAGGTAGCTCAGGGGTGCGGTGCTGGCGACGACCATGAGGTGGTGACGCTAGCTCGCCTACCATGCCCGCCGTGGACACCTCCGACCTGGTCGAGCTGGAAGCCATCAAGCGCGTCAAGTACCGCTACATGCGGTGCCTCGACCAGAAGGAGTGGGTCGAGATGGCCACCTGCTTCACCGACGACGCCGTGGCCGCGTACAGCGGTGGCAAGTACACCTACGAGGGGCCCGAGGCCATCATCGAGTTCCTGGTGCGCTCCATGGGCGCCGACACCTTCCACTCCAGCCATCGCATCCACCAACCCGAGATCGACCTGACCGGGCCCGACACGGCCACCGGCACGTGGGCCATGGACGACGTGGTGGTCATGGTCGACTGGGACCTCACCCTGCGCGGCGCCGCCTTCTACACCGACGAGTACCGCAAGGTGGGCGGGTCAGGGGACGGGTCGGTCGGTCAGGAGTGGAAGATCTCGCGCACCGGCTACAAGCGCACCTACGAGGAGATCCAACCCCGGGGCGACACCCCCGGACTCAAGCTCACCGCCAGCTGGTGGACCACCGGTGGCATCAGCGCCATCGACGCCTGAGCGACGTCACCCGGCTCGCCCAGCCGTCGAGCTGGCCTAGCGGTCGAGCCGGTGACCCTCGTTGGCCGCGGCCAGCAGCTCGGTGCGGTGGGTGGCCCACTCCTCGGCGGTGAGGGCGTAGCGGACGTGGTCGGCCCACCCGCCCTCGGCCCGGGCGTACCCCTGGGCGATGCCCTCGTCCCGGCAGTGCACGGCCTCGATGGATCGGCGCACGGGGGCGTCGGGGGTCACCGGCAGCTCCACCCGGTGCAGGTCCCGCGCCTCGAAGGCGTGCTGCATGACCAGGATGACCGCCTCGGTGGCCAGGCCCTGGCCCTGCGCCGAGGGGTCGAGCCACATCGAGAAGATGCCCGTGCTCATGCCCGCGGCCGTGACCAGGGCCAGCTCGAGCTCGCCCACCAGATCGGCGCCGGCGAAGACCCCGAACGTGACGGCCGTGCCCAGCAGGGAGGCGAAGGCGAGCGAGCGGCAGCGCAGCTCGAACCCCTCCTGGTCACCCACCCCGCCCGCCTCCACGTACTCGTCACCCATCGACCGGCGCGCCGACTGCCAGGCGACGAAGTCGTCGGGTTCCAGCGCGCGCGAAGGTGAGCCGGTGACCGCTCAGCACGTCCGCCTCCAGCACCGAGCTCTGGGCGAAGCCCACGACCTCGCCGCCACCGACGCCGAACGCGCCCAGCAGGCCGGGTTGGGCGGACAGGGCCGGGCCGAAGCGCCCGACGGCGTCCTGGCCCTGCGAGCTGCGCTTCTGGCCCTCGCCGGCCACCGGGTTGTTCATGTAGATGGGCACGGTGGTTCTCCTGCGTCGGTGGGTCGTACTCGCACCACGACGCCGCCGGCCGGACCCGGTTACGGCCCGCGGTGAGGCGCAGGAGGGTTCAGCGACCGCCGGTCGTCTCGGCGGTGGCCCCGACGGCCGTGCCGTGCGCCGAGAACGTGCAGGACTGACCGCCGTTCGCTTCGGTGGTGCATCCCGGGTCGAGCGTGGTGGTCGTGGTGGCCGAGGTGAACGCCCGCCACTGGGCGTCGTCGACCGGGCGCAGGCTGCGGGCGATCTGCTCGAGCACCTGGGGCGTGCAGTCGCCGGTGCAGCCGGCCGGGCTCAGACCGCCCAGGGCCTGGACGGCCACGCGGGTGGTGTCGTCGGGCAGCATCCAGCTCAGGATCCAGCTGCGCGGTCCGGGGGTGCCTGTGCCGCCGCGGCCGCTGGACGTGCTCGACGTGCTCGACGTGCTCTGGCCGCCGGGCATCCACCCGAGCACGGCCGAGCTCCCGTCGATGTCCACCCGGGTCACGCCCTGGAGGCTCCAGCGCAGGGCGTCCAGGTCGGCGGGTCGCGAGGCGGTCACGCTCAGGACCACCAGGCGCAGTCCCTGCTGGTCGGCGGCGGCCGCGTTCCAGACCGCCACGTAGCCGCGGGCGCGGGTGTCGATGGCCTCGCCCGCAGCGCTGAGCGCGCCGCCCGACGCACCGGCCACCACCTGCTGGTAGCCGTCGGGGGCCCGCACCTGGTCCAGCCGGGGAAGGGGGCCGTCGGCGCTCATCCGCACCGACTCGCCGATGCCGCGCAGCTGCTGGTCGGACAGCTGGGCGCTGAGCACCTCGAAGGCGGTGGTGGCGTCCACCCGGAAGGCCGCGCCCCGCAGGCCGGCCGGCGCCGGGTCGTAGCCCACGAAGCCGCGCTGGAGGGTGGAGCCCGAGGGCGACGGGTCGGAGGCGTACTCGAGGGCCAGCACCCCGAAGCTCGACCCACCGAGCCGGTCCCCTGGCGTGCCGGTGGCGTAGACCCACAGGCGCTCGGCCGGCAGCCCCGCCGACCCGGTCGACTCGGTCAGCGGCAGGTCGACCACGTGGGAGAAGCGCACCTGGTCGGACATGAACCCGGGCACCAGGTGGGGCACCGGTCCGCCGTTGGTCACCACCTCGTCGGCGGACTGGTCGTGGTGGCCGACCAACGCCGCGCCCACCGCCACCACCAGCACGGCGGCGACCACCACCACCGCGGCCCGGCGGATGCGGTGGCGTCGGACGTGGACGGCCACGCCGCGGCGGGCCGCGGCGAGGTCGACCGGGTTGCCGGTAGCGGCTTCGGCGCGCAGGTCGCGACGGAGCTGATCAAGATCCATGGCGCTCACCGTCCTCCTCGTGGATGGCTCCCGCCGCCATCAGGTCGCCGTCGGGCAGATCATCGCCGGCCAGATCACCGGCCCCCAGCTCCACCCGCAGGTTGATCAGGGCCTGGTGCAGCGCCGACTTCACCGTCCCCGGCGAGCACCCCAGCGCCTCGGCCACCTCGGCGGTGGGCAGGTCGCACAGGTAGCGCAGCACCACCGTGGCCCGCTGGCGCGGCGCCAGCCGGTCGAGGGCGGCGCGCAGGTCGTTGCCGGCCACGACCTCATCCGCGTGATCACCGTGACCGGCGCCCACCTCGACCCGGTCGTCGGCCGGCGCGGCGGCGTGGAGCCGCTCGGCTCGGGCCATCCAGCGCTTCAACCGGTTGACCCCGACCACGATCACCCAGCCCACCGGTCGGTCCATGGCTCGCACCCGCGACCAGCGGCGCAGCGCCTGGGCGAACGCCTCCTGGGCCGCGTCCTCGGCCCGGCCGTCCGGGCCCGCGATCAGCACCAGGGCCCGGACGACCTCGACGTAGTGGGCGTCGAAGAACGCCTCGAAGCTCTCGGGTCCGGATCCCGCGTCGTTCGCCATACCGTCCTACAAGCCCACGCCGACCGGATCGGTTCAGTCGGATCCCGACATCCTGGCGCCACGCTGGGCGCCGAACGGGCATGGTTGTAACCCCGGATCGGGCCTCCCGTCGAGGTGGTAGCCCATCGAGCCACCGGAGGATCGAGCGACCATGTCCGAGCTGACCATCACCGAGGCCGACGTCGAATCGTTCCGCCGCAAGCTCGATGCGTGGGCGGTCACGCTCAGCGACGGCGAGCAGGCCATCCTGGCCATGGTGGCCACCCGGGCCTTCCCCGAGGGGGACACCGAGGTCGAGGGCTACGGCACCGGCTCGCAGTCCACGGGGGCCGGGGCCGGGAAGGTGTCGTTCAACCCGTTCTCCATCACCCGCAGGACCGACCAGTCGTCGCCCCTCCTGTTCACGATGGCGCTCGACCAGTTCGTGGGCACCCCGGTCGTGGTCCACGACGGCGCCGAGACCTGAGCCATCACCCCGATCGTCCCAGCCGGGGTCAGGGGGCGATCTCGCCGTGGCGCCGGTCGTACTGGCCCGCCGGCGCGGACGACACCATGGTGAAGCGCACCGCCTTGCGGCCCCGGTTGGCGTAGCCGTGCGGCCGGTCGGCGTCGAACAGGACGGCGGCACCGGCCGGCACCTCGTGGTCGACCCCGTCGACCGAGAGGGTCAGCGTGCCCTCGTGCACGTGGAGCATCTCGCGCGTGCCGGGGAGGTGGTCCTGGCTCGGGTACTCGTCGCCTGCCACCAGCCGCCACTCCCACAGCTCGAGGTGCTCACGTCGGTCGCTGCCGATGAGCAGCCGGCCCACGCTGCCGGCACGCCCGTGCCACAACTCGACGGCCTGGTCGGGTTCCACCAGGCGCACGCTGGGCGACTGACCCAGCTCGACCAGGGCGGACAGCGACTCGCCGAAGGCCTCGGCGATGCGGCTCAGGGTGCCGATGCTGGGGTTGGTGCGGTTCTGCTCGATCTGCACCAGCATCCCCTTGCTCACCCCTGACCGGCCGGCCAGCTCATCGAGGGTCCAGCCGTGCTGGCTGCGCAGGGCGCGCACGTTGCGGGCGATGGTGGAGATGGCGGCCGAGGAGGGGTCGGACACGGTGGGATCGATCCTCCGGCGTCAGCGGGGTGTGGTCACTATATTGACCGATCAGTACAACAGACAGGTATAGTCCTCTGTTGTACCAGCCAGATCATCGTAGCGAACCAGAGCCATGACCGCCATCCTCGCCCTGAGCGCCGCCGCCATCTACGGCACCGCCGACTTCTGCGGTGGGGTGGCGTCGCGCCGCAACTCCCCCGTGACCGTGACCGTGCTGGCCCACGTGGTCGGCCTGGTGCTCCTGGCCGGCCTGCTGCCCCTGCTGCCGGCGGCCCACGCCACCACTGCCGACCTGGGCTGGGGCGCGGTGGCCGGCGCCCTCGGTGGTGGCGGGCTCATCCTCTTCTACCGGGCCCTGGCCCAGGGCACCATGAGCGTCATCGCCCCGGTGGCCGCCCTGTTCGGCGCGGCCCTGCCGGTGGTGGTGGGGGTGGTCACCGGCGAGGCCCTGTCGCTGCCTGCCCTGGTGGGCATCGCCCTGGCCGTGGCCGCCGTGGCCCTGGTCAGCCGGGAGTCGGCCTCCGACCCCCTGGTCGACCTCGCAGACACCGACGACCCGGACCGCCCCGTCGAGCGCGCCGTCAGGCGCCTGGGCCGGGGCCGCGCCCGCGTGCACGCCGGGCACCCCACGGTGCTGGCCGTGGCTGCCGGGCTGGCCTTCGGCGGGTTCTTCGTCGCCCTCAGCCGCACCCACGCCTCGGCCGGCCTGTGGCCCCTGCTGAGCGCCCGCATCGTGTCGGTGGCGCTGCTGGGCGGGGCCACCCTCCTGGCCGGCCGGTCGCTGCGCCCGGTGCCGGGCAGCCGTCGACTCATCGCCGTGGCCGGCGCCGGCGACATGGTGGCCAACATCTGCTATCTGCTCGCCGTGCGCCGCGGCCTGGTCTCGCTGGTGGCCGTCATCGTGGCCCTGTACCCGGCGGCCACGGTGATGCTGGCCCAGGTCGTGCTGGGCGAGCGGCTGCGACGGGTGCAGGCGGTGGGGCTGGGTCTGGCGGCCAGCGCCGCCGTGCTGCTGGCCCTGGCCTGATCCGGGTACAGATCCGGAAAAATCTGCGACGGGGCCGGGCGAACTCGACGAAATCGTGGCACGATCGGACCATGCTGGATCGCGAGGAGGAGCGACGCCTGGCCGAGATCGAGGCCCGGCTGCGCATCGAGGATCCCGCGCTCCACGAGCTCTTCGCCAAGGCGGACAGCGGTCCGGCCGTCTCGGCCCGGGACGCCGGCGGCCCCGGCCCCCGACGACCGCGTCGAACCCCTCGAGCACCTCGACCCACCCAACCCGCACGAGCGGGTCATCGATCCGCTCGATCCGTCCCCGCCGGTCGGTGGCGACGACATGCCGGTCCCCGACGCCAGCGGTCCGCGGAGCCGCCGCTGGGACGACCAGCCGCCCCGCTTCGACGCCGAGCTGGCCCCGCCCCGCAGCCTGGCGGGCTCGCTCGTGCGCACCTTCGCAGCCGTCATGGCCGCCATCGCCCTGACCGCGGTGGTCACCCTCACGCTCGGTCCCGACGTGGGCGGGTTCGTCTCGGTGGTGGCGTTCTGCCTGGCCGGCATGTACGGCTACCAGACGCTGCGGGGCTGCCCCGGGCTGCGACGGGCCCGAGGCCAGGGCTGACCGCGCCCGACGCGGCTGCCGACGAGGTCGGGGTCGGCCCGCACCCGCGGCCCTGGCCCGACGACCCCCGCCTCGATCCCGAGCTGTTGGCCGACGGCGACCGGCGCAACGTGGCCGACCGGTACCGGTACTGGACCAACGCGGCCATCGTCGAGGACCTCGACCGCCACCGCCACCCCTTCCACGTGGCCATCGAGAACTGGCAGCACGACCTGAACATCGGCACGGTGGTGCGCAACGCCAACGCCTTCCTGGCCGCCGAGGTGCACATCGTGGGGCGGCGGCGCTGGAACCGGCGGGGCGCCATGGTCACCGACCGCTACCAGCACCTCCGCCACCACCCCGAGGTCGACGACCTGGTGCGCTGGGCGGCCGACGAGGAGCTGCCCCTCGTCGGGATCGACAACCTGCCCGGGGCCGTGCCCATCGAGGCCGTGGCGCTGCCGGCTCGGTGCATGCTGGTGTTCGGCCAGGAGGGTCCGGGCCTGTCCCCCGCCGTCCGGGAGGCCGCGACCATGGTCTGCTCGATCACCCAGTACGGCTCGACCCGGTCGATCAACGCCGGCGTGGCCTCGGGCATCGCCATGCACACCTGGATCCGACAACACTCTTGGCCCTCCGGTCGGTGAACCTCCCTGCGGGCGCCTTCGGCATCCGGGTGACACCGTCCTCGCTGCTCCGCCTGGCGGCTACGCAGCCTTGGGCCCGACTCGCTCGGCCCTCCGGTCGGTGAACCTCCCTGCGGGCGCCTTCGGCATCCGGGTGACACCGTCCTCGCTGCTCCGCCTGGCGGCTACGCAGCCTTGGGCCCGACTCGCTCGGCCCTCCGGTCGGTGAACCTCCCTGCGGGCGCCTTCAGTATCCTGACGCGGTGAGCCACGACCACCAGCGGGTCGATCAGCGCCGGGCGCTGATCATCGCCCTGGTGGCCAACGCCGGCTACGCCGCGGTCGAGGTGGTGGGCGGCGTGGCCTTCCACTCGCTGGCCCTGCTGGCCGACGCCGTCCACCTGGCCAGCGACGTGGTGGCCCTGGCCGTGGCCCTGGTGGCCCTGGCCCTGATGGCGCGCCCGGCCACCGCCCGCCACAGCTTCGGGCTCAAGCGGGCCGAGGTGCTGGGGGCCCAGTTCAACGGGGTGGTGCTGGTCGGCGTGTCGGTGCTGATCATCGTCGAGGCGGTGTCGCGCCTGGCCTCGCCCCGCGCCGTGTCCGGCGGTGGCGTCATCGCCGTGGCCGCCATCGGCCTGGTCGTGAACCTGGGCAGCGCGGCCGTGCTGCTGCGGTCCCAGGGCCACAGCCTGAACATGCGTGCCGCCTTCCTGCACATGGCGGCCGACGCCGCCGGCTCGGTGGCCGCCATCGTGGCCGGGGTGGCCGTCGTGGTGTGGAACGCCGACCGGGTCGATCCCATCGCCTCCATCCTCATCGCCGTGCTCGTGCTGTGGTCGGCCTGGGGCCTGCTGCGCGACACCACCAACGTGCTGCTGGAGGGCACCCCCAAGGGGATCGACCCCGACGAGGTGCGCGCCGCCCTGGAAGACGACCCGGCGGTGGAGGCCGTGCACCACATCCACCTGTGGAGCGTGGCCTCCGACGAGCCGTCGCTGTCCGCCCACGTGGTGCTGGGAGGCGAGGTCACCCTGCACGAGGCCCAACAGCGGGGCGAGGCGCTCAAGGCCATGCTGGTCGAGCGCTTCGACATCGACCACGCCACCCTCGAGCTCGAGTGCCACGCCTGCGACGAGGTCTTGCCCCCCACCCACGTCCACTGAGGAACCCGGACGGCTCGGCCGACCCCATGGGTCGGTGCGCCCATCGGCGCACCTCCTCAGGGTTGGCGCAGGTGCCAGGCCCGGGGTCGGGTGAAGGCCCGCAGGCCTTCGGCGGACAAGGTGGTGCCGATGCCCGAGTGGCCCCGGCCCGACCAGGGCAGGCGCGGGCTCACCCGGTCGCAGCAGTTCCAGTAGGCCGACCCGACGTCGAGACGACCGAGGAGGGCGCGGGCCCGGTCGGGGTGTCGGGCGTAGACCGCCGCCGTCAGGCCGTAGTCGGTGTCGGCCATGGCCGCCACCGCCGCCTCGTCGTCGGGCACCGACTGGATGCCGATGATGGGACCGAAGCTCTCGTCGCGCATGACGGCCATGGTGGCGTCCACCCCGGTCAGCACCGTGGGCTCGAACCAACCTGCCGGGCGGCCGGCCACGGCT
The DNA here is from genome assembly GCA_963785815.1 of uncultured Microthrixaceae bacterium. Taxonomy (GTDB): domain Bacteria; phylum Actinomycetota; class Acidimicrobiia; order Acidimicrobiales; family Acidimicrobilacustridaceae; genus UBA4742. The sequence goes on along the minus strand of CAWAWN010000002.1, from coordinate 1,606,558 downwards.
CGCCCACCGCGGGCCACGGTGGCGCCGCGCTCGACGGCGTCGGCCACCTGCGCGTCGAGGACGGCGACCTGGTCGGCGCGGGTCAGCGGCCCCAGGTAGGTCGACTCGTCGGTGGGGTCGCCCAGGACGAAGCCGTCCACCGCCTCGAGGAAGCGGGCCACGAACTCGTCGTGCACGGCCTCGTGGACGTAGATGCGCTCGACCGCGCAACAGCTCTGCCCGTTGTTGTAGAAGGCGCCGTCAGCCAGGCTGGCCGCCGCCGCGGCCACATCCACGTCGTCGCAGACGTACGCCGGGTCCTTGCCCCCCAACTCGAGCTGCACCGGGATCATCCGACCGGCCGCGGCCCGGGCGATGGCCTGGCCCGTGCGATACGAGCCGGTGAAGAAGATCCCGTCCACCGGCGCGTCGACCAGGGCGGCGCCGACCGCGCCGTCGCCCACCACCACCGAGAACACGTCGACCGGCACCCCGGCGTCGCCCAGCATCGAGCCGATGGCCAGGCCCGTCAGCGTGGCGTGCTCGGACGGCTTGTAGAGCACGGCGTTGCCGGCCACCAGGGCGGGGACGAACACGTTGGTCCCCACGAAGTAGGGGTAGTTCCAGGCCGACACGTTGGCGATGACGCCCAGGGGATCGCGCCCGATCACCTCCACCGTGCCGTCGGCGTCGGCCACCGTCTGGTCGGCCAGCACCTCGGTGGCGTGGCCCAGGAAGAAGTCGAGGCGGTCCAGGGTGCCGGCCAGCTCGTTGCGGCTCTGGGTGATGGGCTTGCCCGTCTCTGAGGTGAGGGTGCGGGCCAGCTCGTCGGCCTGGGCCACCAGCCAGCTCCGGAACCGCGCCAGGATGGCCAGGCGCTCGTCGAGGGGGCGCGCCGCCCAGGCGGGTTGGGCGGCCCGGGCGGCGGCCAGCTTGGCCGAGATGGTGTCGGGCGTGTCGTCCAGGACGGCGTCGAAGGGCTCGCCCGTGGCCGGATCGACGACCTTCACCGGGTGGCGGCCAGCTGGTTGGCCAGGCGGTCGGCCCGCGGGTCGGTCATCGGAAGGCCTCGAGGAAGATGCGCTCGAAGTCGGCCCGGGTGACCGGGCGCGGGTTGTTGAGGTGGCAGGTGTCCTCCACGGCCACGTCGACCAGGCGCTCGAGCTGGTCGGGCTCGACGGCCGTGTCGATGAGCGAGCGCGGCACCTCGATCTCGGCCTTGAGGTCGGCCAGCCACCGCAGGAAGCCCTCGGGTGACCCGTCGTCGAGCCCGACGGCCTGCGCCATCACCTCGAACCGGCCGGGGACGGCCTCCACGTTGAAGGCCAGGGCGTGGTCGATCATGACCGCGTTGGCCAGGCCGTGGTGCATGTCGGCCACCGTGCCCAGGGCGTGGGCGGTGGAGTGGACCACGCCCAGCCCCTTCTGGAAGGCGATGGCTCCCATCATCGAGCTCATCATCATGGCGCCCCGGGCCTCGAGGTCGTGGGGCTGGGCCACCGCCCGGGCCAGGTTGGCGGCACCGATGCGAAGGCCCTCGAGGGCGATGCCGTCGCAGATGGGGTGGTAGTCGCGGGCCAGGTAGGCCTCGATGTTGTGGGTAAGGGCGTCGACGCCGGTGGCTGCGGTGATGGCGGCCGGGAGGTCGAGGGTCAACTCGGGGTCCGCCAGCACGGTGGCGGCCAGCAGGTTGGGCGAGTAGATGATCTGCTTCACGTGGGTGGCGTCGTCGGAGATGACCGCGCTGCGTCCCACCTCGCTGCCGGTGCCGGCCGTGGTGGGCAGCGCCACCAGGTAGGGCACGGCCCCGATGGGCGGGGCGTCGGACACCCCCTCGGCGTAGGCGAACAACGGCCCGGGATGGGTGGCCAACAGGGCCACCGCCTTGGCCACGTCGAGCGCCGCGCCACCCCCGATGCCCACCACCGCGTCGGCCTGGTGGCTGCGGTAGGCGTCGGCGCCCGCCTCGACCTGCGAGGCCACCGGGTTGCCCCGCACGCCGTCGTAGACGAGCGGATCGTGGCCCCCGGCGGCCAGGTTGGCCAGCAGGTCGGTGAACACGGCCAGCCCGGAGATGCCGGGGTCGGTGACCACCAGCGGACGGCTCAGGCCCCGCGACCGCAGCTGGTCGACCAGCCGGTGTCGGGCACCCGGCCCGAAGGTGATGTCGGTGGGGAAGGCGAAGCGATGCAGCTCGGACATGACCGCCACATTCTGGCCTGTGGCGGCCCCCCTCCGAAATCTGTGCACCTCCTGCGGCCGTGTCGTAGAAGGTGCACAGATCTCGGGGCAGGGGGCCAAACAGGTCGCCCGCCGCTCAGTCCTCCAACTTCCAGCCCGGTGGGGGCATCAGGTAGGGCCGGAACTTCACCAGTCGGCTCTTGTCCTCGTCGGCCAGCAGGGCGTGGTGGGGGCGCAGGCTGGCGCCGTAGGCGCTGTCGAGCAGGGCCAGCGAGTCCTCGGCGGGAAGGGCGGTGGCCACCCGCAGGCCGAAGTGGCGGGTGGGTCGCTCCCCCAGCCGGGCGGCGAGCTGGTCGAACGACTCGCACCACACCAGGCAGTGGACGCCCACCTCGGGACCGTCGCGCAGGACCATGAGCAGGGTCTCGAGCTCCGGGTCGGCGGTCGCGGCCGCCCCACCGTCGTGGGTCGCCGCCAGCTCGTGGGACCGCTCCAGGTGGGCGATCACGAACAGGCACGGAGGTTCGTCGAAGCGCTGGCCGTCACGGCGCTGGGCCACCACCTGGCCCACCTGGTCGAGCATGGCGGTGATGGACCGGCGCCGGGCCACCCGTACCGGCGGGTCGGCCCGCAGCGCACCCAGGGCGTCGCCGAACCCGGTCTCCAGTCCGCCCAGGTCGAGGACCCAGGTCTGCAGGGCTCCGCCGTGCCCCTTCACCGCGGTGGCCACCGCCGCGTGCAGCAGGCCGGGACCCACCGCGTCCCCGCTGGCGATCACCAGCAGGTTGGCGCCCTCCTGGCGGCGCAGGGTCACCTCCACGGGCGGGCCCAACGCGGCCGGCTCCCCCAACCACAGCCGCACGCTGCGGCGCTGATCACGATGCTCAGGGTTGCCCCCCACCGAGGACAGCGGAGCGGTGGTGAGCTCGGCGCCGTCGTCGCCGGCGATGACCTGGGGCCCACCGGTCAGGCCGCGGGCCTCGGCCAGCTGGCGCAGATCCCGCAGGTTCACGCCCCGCTCGTGCGCATCGATCCACATGGTGCGCATGGGGGTGGTGGCACCGGCGTGGGTCACCACCGCGTCGCCGGGCAGCGCTGGCTCGTCGCCCTCGGCCCCCAGGCGGACCACGGTGGTGACCGTGGGCGGAACGTGGGCCAGGACGTGGGCCGACCCGTCGGGGTCCGCCGGGTCCGTGCGATCAGCCAGCAGCAGGTGCACGCCCACGGCTGGACCGTCCTCGCTCAGGCGGCGCAGCGCCCGCCCGCTGGCGGCGGCCACCGCGTCGTCGGCCCCGAACAGCTCCCGCAGCCCATCGAGCACCACCACCACCCGTCCCAGCTGCTCGCCGGTGCGGGCCCGGTAGCCGGCCAGCCCCAGCCGGGAGGTCCCCGAGCGATCCAACAGGCCGGCGCGCCGCTCGACCTCCAGCACCGAGGCCTCCAGGGCGGTGAGGCCCAGCTCCCGCTCGGCCTGGCTGGCCACCAGCCGGGCGTGGGGTAGCCGGTGGCGGCCGTAGACCTCCAGCGACCGACGCGCCCCCAGGCCCACCAGCAGCACCTGCAGCTCGCCCGGCGGGTAGAGGATGGTGAGCCCGTCGATGATGGCGGCCAGCGCGCTCGACACCCCGCTGCCGGGCGGGCCGACCACCACGGCGCCGGCCTCGGACCGGTCGAACCAGAGGCTGGCCAGGGCCCGGTCACCGGTGCGGCCCATGGGCGCGCACAGCCCGGCCGAGGCGTCACCGGACCACCAGGTCTGGGGCTCGCCCGGGTCGACCGGCGCGGTGGTGGCGGCTACGTCGGCCCGGATCCGGCGGCGCTGGGCCTGGGCCAGCAGGTCGAACACGGCACCGGGGGTGGCCGGCGCCCGCCGATCCTGGCGGGCCAGGGCGCCGATGGCGGTGCTGATCCGCTCGAAGAGCGTGGGCTCGCCCCGCTCGGCCACGCTCAGCTCGGGCGTGGCGTCGGGCTGGAGCTGCCACCGGCCGGCCCGTTCCACGTCCATGGCCAGCCCGTCGGGTCCGCCGTGGACCACGGGTAGCCCGGGCAGGCCCCGGTCGGCCACCCGTCGACCCCGCGCCGGCCCCTCCCGCACCACCACCACCGTCACCCCGGCCCGCCACCCCGACTCGACCAGGGCCTGGAGCAGGGCCCGCGACCGCTCGGTGAACCCGGTGGGGTGGTCGAACACGACCAGGTAGCGATAGGGCTCGACCACCTCGCCGGTGGACCGGTGCAGCTCGTCCAGGCTGGCGTAGCGACCCTGGAGGTGCCGGGTGTTGACCCGCTCGACGTGCCGGGTGAGCTCGGCCAGGTGCTCCTCGACCTCGGTGTCGAGGGTCAGGGCGCCGCCGGCCACCAGGTCGGCGTCGTACTCGGCCAGCCCCAGGAACGGCGCCACGGCTTCGCCCATGCCCTTCGGGTCGATGAAGCTGAACCGGGCCGACCCGGGCGGCAGCCCGGCCAGCAGGCGCAACAGGATGCTGCGCACCGCATCCACCGCCTCGGCCCGCGACGCGCCCCCTTCGAACAGCACCCCCGGGCCGCCGGTGGCCGGCAGCAGCGCCGGGATGGACACCCCGGGCAGGTCTGGGTGGACGAAGGCGCCCAGGCGCACCATGGGCGGGGTGGCCACGACTTCGGCGGCGTCCACCGGCTCCCACTCCGCCCAGCCCGGGTCGGACCAGGACCGGGCGGCGGCGGGCAGGGCCTGGTCGAGCACCTCCAGGTCGCGCTCGAGCACGCCCAGACCGATCTCGAAGCTGGCCCGGGCCTCCTTGCCCTCCACCGCGACCTCGTCCTCGGTGCGGGCCAGGAGCCGCCGCTTGGTGTGGTCGGCCCGCTGGGCCATGCGGGCCACGGCCAGGGCCGACTCGTTCAGCAGCCGCCCGATGGCCGGCATGCGCAGCGCGCCGGTGATCCCCTGGGCCGCCCTGAGCTCCTGGTCGAGCGCGGCCACCAGGCGGTCGAACGACCCCGGGTCGTCGACGGCGGAGGGATCGATCATGGGGCCCAGGCGCAGGGCGGACTCGAGCAGGTCGAGCTTGCCCTTCTGCGCCGCGATCTGGCGGGCCCGGGCCTGGAGCCGCCCCAGTCGGTCGGTGGCCGCCTCCAGGGCCTCCTGCTGGCTGATGTAGCTCTGCTCGATCCGCTGCTGCTCCTCGGCCTGGTCGGCCCGCAGCCCCTCCACGTCGTGCTCGAGCGTGCTGAGCAGCACCACGGTGCGCTCCAGCAGGTCTCGCACGAACCCCACCGGGTCGGTGACCGCCCCCTCGGCCTCGGCCTCGGCCACCCGCTTGGGCAGCGGGGCCAGGCCGGCCTCCTCGAGCGGCGCGACCGGGCGCGCGGCGCGCACGTCGGGCGTCGCGCTGGGGTTGGTCCGCACGACTCCCTTATCGGCAGGTCGGGACCCGGAGAAAAGCCCGATTTGGTCCGATCGGACCACGGCCGGGAGCGCGGACGGCCCATGACCCCCGCCGGGCGGCCCGGGCCATCTGACGCATCTTTTTGATGAAGTGAACACAATTGGGCTGGTGGAGGGCTTGACCGGGGCGGGCGACGGCCGATAGGCGCAGCTCCCGCACCATCTGCTCAGCCCGGGCCCGCGGCCCGGGGAGAGGACCACGATCCCCATGACCCTCGTCCGCCGCACCGCGCTGCTGGCCCCCGTCGCCCTGGCCCTGGCGCTCCTGCTGCTGGCCTCGGCCTGCGGGTCGTCCTCGTCGACCAAGCACGCCGCGTCCGCCGTCAAGACCTACAGCGGCAACGTGCCGGCCAACGAGGGCACCCCTCGCGATGGCGGCACCTTGGCCTGGGGGTTGGAAGCCGAGAGCGACAGCCTGAGCCCCATCACCGGGCGCTGGGCCCTTTCGGCCCAGATGATCGGCTCGGCCATCTTCGATCCCATCGTGACCATGGACGCGGCCGGCAAGATCGTCCCCTACCTGGCCAAGTCCTTCAGCCACTCCCCCGACAACGAGACCTGGACCATCACCCTGCGCAGCGGGATCACCTTCCAGGACGGCGAGCCGTTCGACGCCGCGGCGGTGGCCCTCAACATCAACACCTACCGCACCGCGCTGATCACCAGCAAGGCGTGGACCGCGGTGACGGCGGTGACCGCCACCGGGCCCCTGACCGTGCAGGTCGAGCTGAACCAGCCCTGGGCCACGTTCGAGGACGTCTTCCTGGGCCAGAACGGCTACATGGAAGCCCCCAAGATGATCGCCGATCCCAACGGGGGCCAGCACCCGATCGGGACCGGTCCGTTCGTGTTCAAGGAGTGGGCGGTCAACGACCACGTCACGGTGGTGAAGAACCCCCACTACTGGCAGAAGGGCCTGCCCCACCTCAACGAGATCGTGTTCAAGCCCGTCCCCGACTCGCAGACCCGCCTCCAGGACCTCGAGGACGGCACCCTCGACGCGGTGAACATGGTCACCGCCCAGCAGGTGCGCGAGATCCGGGCCGATCCCAACCTGGAGCGCCTCGAGTACGACCGGGGCGAGGAGCTGTTCGTCCCGCTCAACACCCAGCAGCCCCCGTTCAACAACGTCCACGCCCGCCTGGCCCTGGCCTACGCCACCGACACGTCCAGGTTCCTCAACGAGCTGGGCGCCGGGATCTACGCCCCGGCCAACGGCATGTTCGCGCCGGGACAGCTGGGCTACACGGCCCAGTCGGGATACCCGACGTACGACCTGGCCAAGGCCAAGCAGCAGGTGGCGCTCTACACGGCCCAGACCGGCCAACCGCTGTCGTTCACCCTCCAGGCCGTCTCGGAGATCGCGTATGTGGCCCAGGACCAGCTCCTGCAGTCGATGTGGCAGGCGGCCGGCGCCCACGTCACCCTGACCGCCGCCGACCAGGCCACCCAGGTGCTCAACGCCGTGCTGGGCAAGTACCAGGCCGTGGACTTCCGCCTCTTCGGCCAGCCCGATCCCGACGCCGACTACTACTGGTGGGCGTCCACCTCGGTGGGCGCGGCCAACGACGTGTCGCTCAACATGCCCCGCTTCGCCACCCCCCAGACCGACGCCGCCCTGCAGGCCGGCCGGGCCACCACCGATCCCACCACCCGCAACGCCGCCTACCAGCGGTTCGAGCGGCTCATCAACGCCTCGGTGCCCTACATCTGGCTGGCCCGCACCGACTGGGTGATCGCCTCCAGCCCACAGGTCCACGGCTACGTCCTGGCCGGCAACGGCACCATCGCCACCCTGGGCCCCAAGACCTGGGTGGCCGACCTGTGGATGAGCTGATCCCCCGGGGTTGACCGCCCGCCGAGTGGCGGGCCGTCAGCCCAGGGCCGGGCGGACGGCGGCGGCGGTGCCGTCCACGTGCCGGTCGTCGAGGATGCTCTCAGGCCCCACGTGGGTGCCGGGCACCTCGACCACGGTCAGGTTCGACAGGAGCGGCTCCCAGCGGGCCACCATGGCCGTGCCACCGCGGCGGCCAGGCCCGCGGTCGCCGACCCCGGTGGCCACGGCCAGGGTCACGGGCCCGTCCCAGGGCCGGGCCCGGTAGCGGGCCAGGGCGTGCCCGGCGGCGGTCCGCAGGTCGGCGTCGATGCCGCCGGTGGCCGCGCCGGCGCGGGCCCGTCCCGAGGTGCGGGACAGCTGGGCCCGGGTGCGCCGAGCCGTCGACGACGCCACCACCCGAGCCCGATGGAGCCCCGCGGCCGGAGCCGGTGGCAACCGGGGGTCGAGGAGCACGACGGCGGCGATGTCGCGGCCGTCGCGCTGTGCGTGGCGGGCCACCTCGAGGGCCAGGATCCCACCCAGCGAGTGGCCGATCAGGCGCAGCGCACCGGTGGGCTGGTGGAGGTCGATGAGACGGCGGTACCAGCGCACCAACCCCTCGACGTGGTAGCGGGGGACCGAGCCGGGGGCCATGCCGGGCGCCTCGAAGGTGACGGCGAGCCGGTCCAGGTCGAGCTGCTGGGCCAGTCGCCGGTAACCGGTGAGGTAGTGGACGGCCACGCCGGACGGGATGAACAGCACCGGCTCGCCGGCCAGCCCGGGGTGCAGCTCGATCAGCCCGTCCGGGCTGGTGAGCAGGTCGTGGCGGGAGATGACCTGGGCCAGGCGGGCGGGGGTGTCGGCCGACGCCAGGTCGGCGACGCGCAGGTCGACCCGGAACTCGTCGCGGATGGCGGCCAACAGGGCCATGGCCCGCAGGGAGTGGCCACCGACGTCGAAGAAGTGGTCGTCGGGCCCGATGCCATCGGTCTCCAACACGGTGCGCCACAGGCCGAGCATGGCCTCCAGCCCGGTGGGGTCCCCCGACGCGGGACGTCGGTCGGTGGCGGGTGCTTGCGCCGGTGGCGAGGCCGGCGGCGGCAGCGCCCGGCGATCGAGCTTGCCGGTGGCGGTGGTGGGGAGGCCGTCGAGGCGGACCACCCGGCGGGGGTGCATGTAGGGCGGGACTCGCGACGCCAGGTGGGCGGCCACCTCGGCGACCAGCTCGTCGTCGGTCCACGAGCACTCCGGACCCGTCACCACGTAGGCCACCAGCATGGCCTCGGCGGCGGGGTCCGGCGCCCAGGCACCGACCGCGGCCAGGTCGATGCCGGGGTGGTCGGTCAGGGCCGCCTCGATCTCGCCCAGCTCGATCCGGTAGCCGCGGAGCTTGACCTGGGTGTCGAGGCGGCCGAGGAACTCGAAGATCCCGTCGGGACGTTGCACCACCAGGTCGCCGCTGCGGTAGAGGCGGGCATCCGGATCGGCCGAGAACGGGTCGGGCACGAACCGCTCGGCCGTCAGCTCGGCACGTCCCACATAGCCCAGCGCCACGCCGGCCCCACCGATGGCGAGCTCACCCGGCACCCCGGCGACGACCCGCCGGCCGGCGGGGTCGAGCACGTGCAGGGTGGCCCGCGTCAGCGGGGCGCCCATGGGCACCACCGCGCCGGGCTCGGGGATGGCGACGACGTCGTGGTAGGCCACCGCGCAGGTCGTCTCGGTGGGGCCGTAGTCGTGCATCAGCCGGCGCGGCGGGCCGGCGGCCATCACCGCCCGCACCCACCGGGGATCGCAGGCCTCGCCGCCGAAGCTGGCCACCCGCAGGCTGGCGAATGCGCCCGGCCGGTGGCGGGCCACCGCCTTGAACAAGGCGGTGGTCATGCCGAGCACGGTCACCCCCTGGTCGCGCAGCGCGGCCTCCAGCCGGCGCGGATCGACCAGGACGTCGGACTCGAGCACGACCACGCAGGCGCCGGCGGCCAGGGCGCCCCAGATCTCGATGGTGGTGCCGTCGAAGGTCGGGTTCGACGAGAAGACCACCACGTCGTCGGCGGTCATGGGCAGGTAGCCCGGGTCCTCGACCAGCTGCACCACGTTGGCGTGGGTCACGGCCACGCCCTTGGGCCGACCCGTGGACCCGGAGGTGAACAGCACGTACACGGGGGCCTGCGCGCCGGTCCCCGACCAGCCGGCCACCCGCTCGCCGTCGTCGGCGGCCCGCCCGGCGAGCGCCGGGTCGGAGGAGGTCACGGTGGTCAGGCGTTCGATGCCGTCGGGCCGGACGATGGCCGTGGGGCCGATGTCGGCCAACATCGCCTCGGTGCGAGCCGCCGGGGACTCGGGGTCGACCGGGACGTAGACCCCGCCGGCCAGCACGACCCCCAACATGGCCACCAGCCACTCGATCGACCGGCTCAGTTGGAGCACCACCGGGTCGCCGGGGCCCACGCCCAGCTCCGCCAGGCGTCGGGCCGTGGCCCGGGCCCGTCGGTCGAGCTCGGCGTAGGTCACCACCTCGGTCGCGTCCCGACAGGCCGGACGTGAGCCGTGGGCGGCCACCGTGCGCTCGAACAGCCCGACCAGCGTGGTCTCCGCACCCGAAGGCGGCCCCGGGCGAGCGCTGGCGGTCGCCGCGTTCGTGGCGGCGGCCGAGGGGTCGGCGGGACGCAGCGGGCGGTCGGGGCTGCGCACCAGCTCGCCGAGGGCTCCGACCACGGCCTGGGCCAACCGGCGGGACTCGACCAGCCCCCCGGCCGGCGTGGCCGACGCCACCGTCAGCTCCTGCCCGTCGTCCAGCACCAGGACGCTGATCCGGGTGCCGGCGTCGAGCACCGTCTCCAGCTCGAGGGTCACCTCCCCCGCCGTCCGCGCCGCCGACGCCTCGCGGCGGTACTGGAAGTGGACGTCGACCACCTCGGAGACGACCCCGTCGGGCGTGCGGGTGCCCAGGGCGGCGGTGATCTCGGGCAGGCTCACGCGGCGGTGGGCGAGCGCCACCTGGGACAGGGCCGAGACCCGGCGCACCAGGTCGCGTCCGGTGTCGGCCGGGCCGGCCCGCAACCGGAGGGGCAGGACGCGCACGAAGCAGCCGATCACCGAGGCCAGGTCGGGGTGGTCGCGATCGCTGACGGGCACCCCCACCACGAGGTCGTCGACGGCCTGCCCGGCCCACCACAGGGCCTGGAACCCGGCCAGGGTGACGGCGTGCATGGTTGCGCCCTCGACCCGGGCCAGGCTGCGCAGGGCGTCGGCCAGCTCGGCTCCCACCACCTCCCAACCCAGCTCCTGGCCATCGGTGGCCAGGCGGGCGGTCCCCACCCGACGGGCGCCGCGGCCCGGGGCGGGATCCGGATGACCGGGGTCGACCCAGGCGAGTGGGGGCCGCGTCGGGCGGTGGGCCAGGAGGTGGGACCACCAGTCGAGGTCGTCCTCACGCCGCTCGGGCGGGATCCGGTCGGCCTCCCAGGCGGCCCAGTCGGCGAACGAGGGCGTGGGGGCGGCGGCCGCGGCGGACACCCCGGCCGGGTCGGCCGCGTAGGCGGCGGCCAGGTCGGCCACCAACAGCTCGGCCGACGGGCCGTCGATGGCCAGGTGCGACAGGGCCAACACCAGCAGGTGGTCGTCCGCGGACCGGCGCACGAGGGTGGCGGCCAGCGGGCCGGCGTGCGCGAGGTCGAACGCACGGGTGGCGGCGGCGGCCACGGCCCGCGCCGGCGCCGCGGGGTCGAGGCTCGCGTCCACCACCAGGTCGACGACCTCGACCTCGGCGCCGGACCCCCCGTCGGGTGGGCGGGGCGGCTGCTGGCGCGGCCGGAGACCGACCAGGGGGTAGCTGGTGGTGAGGGCCGGCTGGCGTCGGACCACGTCGCGCAGCGCCCGTCGCAGGCGGTCCACGTCGAGGGAGCCACCCACCCGGATGACGGTGGGGCGGTGGTGGCCGGCCCGACGGGGATCGACCTGGGCCTCGAACCACATCCCCTCCTGGGTGGCGGTCAAGGGCGCGGTGGAGCCGGGGTGGGCGGGGATGGCGCGGCCGCCCGAGCGCCGGGCCAGGCGGGCGGCGAGCAGGCCGGCGGCGTCGCTCACCCGGCCGACTCGGCTCGCAGCAGCCCTTCCACCAACCGGGCCTGGGCCGCCACCGTGGTGCGGTCGAAGAGGTCCAACACCGAGATCTCCAGGTCGAGCTGGTCGCCCAGCGCCACCAGCAACCGGGCCGCCGCCACCGAGTCGCCACCCAGGTCGAGGAAGTGCTGGTCGGGCGCCGGCGGCCGGCTCAGACCCAGCACCTCGGCCCACCGCTCGGCCACGAACTCGACCACCTCGGGCGAGGCCGGTTCCTCGGCCGCGCCCCCCGCCGCGGCCGGCGCGCCGCCGACCGACCCGTCGAGGCCGACCGACCCGTCGAGACCCAGGTCGGTGGCCAGGCCGATCCGCTTGAGCTTGCCGCTCGGGCCCTTGGGCAGGTCGTCCACCACCAGCACCCGGCGCGGCACCTTGTGGATGGCCAGCCGCTGGGCCACGAACTGGCGCAGGTCGCGCTCGGTGGGCGTGGCCCGGGGCGCGGCCACCACCGCGGCGGCCACGTTCTCCCCGAGCCGGGGATCGGGCACGGCGAAGGTGACCGCCTGGGCCACCGCCGGGTGATCCAGCAGCACCTCGTCGACCTCCCGGGGTGAGATCTTCTCCCCGCCCCGGTTGATCTGCTCCTTGAGCCGCCCGGTGATGGTCACGAAGCCGTCGGGGTCCAACGAGCCCAGGTCCCCGGTGCGCAGCCACCCGTCGACGAAGGCGGACCGGTTCACCTCGGGGTCGTCGGACACGTAGCGCCCGGTCACGTTGGGCCCGCGCACCACGATCTCACCCGCCTCGCCCGGCTCGGCCCAGCGTTGCCCGTCCACCCGGACGCGGATCTCGACCCCGGTCCCGCGACCGACGGTGCCCGGCCGCCGCTGGTCGGGACCGAGGCCGTTGCTGGCCAGCTGGTGGGCGCCTTCGGTCATGCCGTAGGCCTCGAGCATCGACGCGCCCAGCACCCGCTCCACCTCGACCAGCAGTTGGGGGGCCAGCGCAGCCGATGACGACCGGACCAGGCGCAGGGGACGGGCCGGCACCTCGGCGGGGTGGGTGGCGAGCCGCTCCACCACGCTCAGGTGCATGGAGGGCACGGCGGTGAACCAGGTCGGCCGGGCTCCGACGAACCAGCCGGCGAAGTCGGGGGCGTGGAACCCGCGGGTGCAGATCACGCCGGACCCGGCGTGCAGCGGCGCCAGCAGGCCCGCCACCAACCCGTGGACGTGGAACAGCGGCATGACCTCGATGCCCACGTCGTCGGGCTCGAGGACCAGCGTGGTCGACACGGCCTCGGCGGAGGCCGCCAGGTTGGCCCGGGTCAACGGCACGATCTTGGGCCGTGCGGTGGTGCCGCTGGTGTGCAGCACCAGGGCGACGTCCGGCTCGAGCCGGCGACGGACCGCGCCGGAGCGAGCCGGCCCCACGTCGGGTCCGGTGAGGGCCACCGATCCGGGCGGACCGCCCGCCACGGGGTCGAGTCGCAGCACGGCCACGCCGGCGGCGCTCGCCGCGGCCACGACGGGATCGGGCCACCCCAGCGCGCCGGGCGGCGCCGGTCCGCCGACCACCACCACGGCGACCAGGCCCAGGTCGGCCAGCTCGAAGGCCAGCTCGGGCGGGGGCGACGTCGGGTTGAGCGGCGCCGCGGTGGCCACCGATGCCACCGCCAGCAACCCGACGGCCAGGTCGGGGCCGTTGGGGCCCACGATGCCGATGGCGTCGCCGGGCCCGATGCCGCGGGACACCAGGTCCTCGGCCACCGCCGCCACCTGGGCCACCAGCTCACCGCGGCGCAGGACACCTCCGCCGGGCGCCAGCAGCGCCGGCGCATCGGGATGGGCGCCAGCCCCGGGCCCCAGCAGCGCCTCGAGCGCGGTCATCTGGGGCCTGTGGCCACGGTGGACAGCACGCAGCCGGTCACCACCACGCCACCGGCGCGCCGCCAGGCACCGGTGACGGCGGCCGGGTCGCCGGGGCGCCGCCCGTCGGTGGACAGCCACGCCTCGAAGGCGCCGCGGCTGCGGGCCTGGTCCTCGGCCTCCAGGTGGATCACCACGTCCTCGAACTCGAGCCATCGGCCGGTCAGGGGGTTGAGGGCCTTGAACACGGACTCCTTGGCCGAGAACACGACCACGCCGTCGACCTCGGCCTCGGCGCCCAGCGCGGCGCGCTCGGGCGGCTGCATCACCCGCTCGGCCACCCCCGGCGGCAGGGGACGGTCGACCTCGGCATCGATCCCCAGCCCCGGCCGGCTCGGGTCCGAGCTCGGGACGGGGCGTGGGTGGGGATGACGGCGGGTCGAGCAGGCCACCATCGCCGCGGCCAGTCCACGGGTGTGGGTCAACGACCCGATCACGCCCGCCGGCCAGTCCGGGGAGCGATCGGGACGGCGCCCGATGGCGCCGGCGGCGACGCCGAGGCTGGCCAGGGCGGCGCGGGCCGCGTCGCGCCCGGCGTACACCTCGGCCCGGCGAGCCGGTCGGGCGCCAGCCACCAGGGCCTGCTCGACCGGCCAGAGGTGGGGGACGCGTCGACCGGTCCGACCGACCCCTCGCCATCCCCGGGACCGGGCGCGGCCAGGGCCACCACCCGGCTGGCCCCCACCAGCCCGTGGGCGTCGAGCGCGGCGGCCAGACCCAGGTGGTCGACCAGATCCAGCTGCTCCCAACTCCCGACCTCGGCACCCATGGGTTCAGATGATCTCGAAGTAGCGGGCCAGCTCCCAATCGGTGACCGCCTCCTGCGAGCGGCGCCACTCCCAGTCGCGGGTGGCCACGAAGTGGTCCACGAACCCGTCGCCCAGCAGCTCGCGCACCACCTTGGACTGGTCGAGGCCGGCAGTGGCCTCGGCCAGGTCGCGGGGCAGGCGCTCGTGGGCGATGCCGTAGCCGCTGCCGATGGTCTCGGGCACCTCCAGCTCGAGGCCCTGGCGGACACCCCACACCCCGGCCGCCACGCAGGCAGCGGTGGCCAGGTAGGGGTTGATGTCGGCGCCGGGCACCCGCGACTCGAGGCGCGTGCCGCCGGCCCCACCTGGGATCAGCCGGCAGGCCACGGTGCGGTTGTCCACGCCCCAGCTGGCGGTGGTCGGCGCCCAGAAGCCCTCGACCAGGCGCTTGTAGCTGTTCACCGTCGGTGCCAGCAGCACCAGGATCTCGGGCAGCAGGGCCAGCTGGCCGGCCACGTAGGACCGGGCCGTGGCGCTCAGGCCGCGATCGGCGGCCGGGTCGAAGAACTGGTTGGCCCCGTCGCGCCACAGGCTCTGGTGGATATGACCGCTGCAGCCGGGCAGATCCGGGTTCCAGCGGGCCATGAACGAGGCCAGGATGCCCAGGCGGGCACCGATCTCCTTGGCCGACGACTTGAACAGCACCGCCCGATCGGCGGCCTCCAGCGCGTCGCTGTAGGTGATGGCCGCCTCGAACACGCCCGGACCCGTCTCGGTGTGCAGGCCCTCCAGCGGCACGCCGAAGGCCCGCAGGTCCGACAGCAGGGCGTCGAAGTAGGGCTGGTTCTGGCTCTGGCGCAGGATCGAGTAGCCGAACATGCCCGGGGTGAGCGGCGTCAGGTCGCGGTAGCCCTTCTGGCGCAGCGAGGCCGAGGTCTCCAGGAAGTTGAACCACTCGAACTCGAGCCCGGCCTGCACGGTCATCCCGTCGGCGGCGGCGTCGTCGAGCACCCGGCGCAGCAGCTGGCGCGGGCACACCGCCAGGGGCTCGCCTGCCTCGTCCACGAACTCACCCAGGAAGAACAGCCGGTCGTGCTCCCACGGGATGCGCCGCCGGGTGCTCAGGTCGATGCGGACCTGGGCGTCGGGATACCCCGACTGCCAACCCGTGTAAGTGGTGTTGTCGTAGCACTGGTCGCCCGAGTCCCACCCGAACACGACGTTGCAGAACCCGAAGCCCTTCCGGGCCGCCGACAGGAACTTGCCCTTGTCGAGGTACTTGCCCCGCAGCACGCCGTCGACGTCGGTGACCGCCACCTTGACAGCCTGGTCGGGCGCCGCCTCGATCTCGGCCAGCACCTGGTCGACGTCCACGTCCATGGCCGGCCAGGATAGGTGATCCCGGAAATCGGGCATCTTTGGCTGAGCGGTTTCGCGCATTTTCATGCCCACTTTCCGGGCGGGTAGCGTGACCACGCGTGGGGACCTACGTGCTGGCCGTCGACCTGGGCACCGGTGGACCGAAGGTCGCGCTGGTCTCCACCGAGGGCGTCGTGGTCGGCCACACCTACGAGCCCAACGACCTGATCCTGCTGCCCGACGGTGGCGTCGAGCAGGACCCCGAGCAGTGGTGGTCCACCATCGTGTCGGCCACCAAGCGCCTGCTGGCCCAGCGGCTGGTGCCGGTCGACGAGATCGGGGCCGTCTCCATCACCAGCCAGTGGATGACCACCGTGGCCGTCGACGCCGACGGCCACCACCTGGGCAACGCCATCAGCTGGATGGACACCCGCGGCGCCCGATGGGCCAGCCGCGCCGCCGGGGGCGGGGTCACCGTTCCCACCACCGGGTACAACGCCCGCAAGCTGCGCCAGTGGCTGCGCCTGACCGGTGGCATCCCGTCGCGCACCGGCAAGGACCCGGTGGGCCAGATGCTCTTCCTCAAGCACGAGCGGCCCGAGGTCTACCGCGAGGCGGCGGTGTTCCTCGAACCCATGGACTACCTGAACCTGCGCCTGACAGGACGGGCGGTGGCCTCCTACGACACCATCGTTGGCCACTGGGTGACCGACAACCGCGACCTGTCGGCGGTGGACTACGACGACGAGCTCATCGAGTGGGTGGGCGTCGATCGGGACAAGCTCCCCGAGCTGGTGCCGACCGGGTCGATCATCGGGTCGCTCACCCCTGAGGCCGCCCGACGGCTGGGGCTGCCCACCAGCGTGGTGGTGGTGGCCGGCACGGGCGACACCGCATCGGCCGGCATCGGGGCTGGGGCCACCCGCGACTACGACGGCCACCTCTACATCGGCACGTCGTCGTGGCTGTCGTGCCACGTGCCGTTCAAGCGCACCGACATCATGTCCAACATCACGTCGCTGCCCTCGGGCATCCCGGGGCGCTACTGGGTGGCCACCGAGCAGGACACGGCCGGCAAGTGCCTGACCTGGCTCATCGACGAGCTGCTCTACCCCGACGACGAGCTGTCCCTGGCCCCGAGCGGCCACCCCCGGCCCGACGACGTGTTCGAGCGCATCGAGCGAGAGGTGGCGGCGGCCGAACCCGGGAGCGGCAACCTCATCTTCCTGCCCTGGCTCAACGGCGAACGCACCCCGGTGGACGACCACCACCTGCGGGGCGGGTGGTTCAACGCCTCGCTGACGACCGGACGGGCCGAGCTGGTGCGGTCGGTGCTCGAAGGCGTGGCCCTCAACACCCGGTGGATGAACCAGGCCACCGAGAAGTTCACCAAGCGGCCCTTCGAGCACCTCAAGTTCGTGGGCGGTGGGGCGCGATCCGAGGCCTGGTGCCAGATCCTGGCCGACGTGTTGGACCGGCCGATCAACCGGGTGGCCGACCCCGTGCTGGCCAACGCCCGGGGAGCCGCCTTCTCGGCCTCGGTGGCGTTGGGCCACCTGCGGTGGGAAGACGTACCGTCGCGGGTGGAGGTGGCCGCCACCTACCGGCCCGACCCGGCGACACGGACCACCTACGACCGGCTGTTCGAGACATTCGTCGGCCTCTACAAGAAGAACAAGGGCTTGTACGCCAAGCTGAACCGCCGCGCCAGCACCTGACCGGCGCGCCGACCCGACCGGACTGCGATGACCGAACCCACCCAGAGCCCCGTGCCCGAACCGACCGTCCGGGCCTACCGCGAGCAGTTCGAGACCTTCGCGGCCATCCCCGACACCGGACGCGACCGGGTCGAGGTGCTGGCCGAGATGACCGCCATGGCCGACCAGGAGGCGGCCCGGTGGGCCGACGGCTTCGCCTCGGGGTCGGTCTACAACGGCGATCCCGATCACATCGCCTTCCTGAACCAGGTCTACGCGGTGAACTCCCAGGCCAACCCGCTGCACACCGACCTGTGGCCCAGCGCGGTGAAGTACGAGAGCGAGATCGTGGCCATGACCGCGTCCATGCTGGGCGGAGCCGACATCGGCGACGGCCCGGGCACCGACACCGGCATCGTGGGGACCGTGTCGTCGGGGGGCAGCGAGAGCATCCAGCTGGCCATGAAGACCTACCGGGACCACGCCCGGGCCACGCGGGGCATCACCCAACCCCAGATGATCGTTCCCATCAGCGCCCACGCCGCGTTCGACAAGGCGGCCCAGTACTTCGGCATCGACATCGTGCACGTGCCCACCGGCCCCGACGGCCGCGCCGACGTGGCCGCCACCGAGGCGGCCATCACCGATGACACCGTGGTCATCGTGGGCTCGGCGCCCTCGTTCCCCCACGGGGTCATCGACCCCATCGCCGCCCTGAGCGAGCTGGCGGCGTCCCGCGGCATCGGCTTCCACACCGACGGCTGCCTGGGCGGCTTCGTGCTGCCCTGGGCCGAGCAGCTGGGCTACCCGGTGCCGGGGTTCGACTTCCGACTGCCCGGCGTGACCTCGATGTCGGCGGACACCCACAAGTACGGCTACGCGGCCAAGGGGACCTCGGTGGTGCTCTACCGCAGCCTCGAGCTGCGCCACTTCCAGTACTTCACCACCACCGACTGGCCCGGCGGGCTGTACTGCTCGCCGACCTTCGCCGGCAGCCGGCCCGGCGCCCTCAGCGCGGCCTGCTGGGCGGCGCTGGTGTCGATCGGGCGGCAGGGCTACCTCGACGCCACCCGCGCCATCCTGGAGGTGGCCGACACCATCAAGGCCGGGTTGCGAGCCGACTTCGGCGAGCTCGACATCATCGGCGACCCCCTGTTCGTCATCGCCTTCACCAGCAACGACGAGTCGCTCGACATCTTCCGGGTGTTCGACGCCATGAGCCGCCGGGGGTGGAGCCTCAACGGCCTGCACCGTCCCGCCGCCCTGCACCTGTGCGTCACCCTGCGCCACACCCAACCCGGGGTGGCCGAGCGCTTCCTGGTCGACCTGCGGGCCGCCATCGACGACGTGCGCGCCGACCCCACCCGCGAGGGCGGGATGGCCCCCATCTACGGCATGGCCGACACCATCCCCGACCGAGGCCTGGTGGCCGACGCCATGCTCGACCACATGGACAACTGGTTCCGGCTGTCCTGAGCCGAGCCCGACGCGAAGGACCCCGTCACCCCCATGACCGACGAACCGCCCCGTGCCCGTCCGGCGCCGCCCTCCGTGGAGGTGGCCACCTCAGCCGACCGCGTGCTGCTCAGCGACGTGCTGGCCCGCGCCTTCTGGGACGATCCGGTGTGGCAGTGGCTGTTCCCCGACGAGTCGAGCCAGTCGCGCCGGCTGGCCCTCACCTTCCGGGCCTACCTGCGCGACGCGCTGCGAGTGGGCACCGTGCTGACCACGCCCGAGCGTCAGGGGGCGGCGCTGTGGAAGCCGCCGGGCAAGTGGAAGCTGTCCAACCTGTCGTTGCTCAAGGCCGCTCCCGAGCTGCTGCGGGCCTTCGGCACCCGGGTGTTCGCCTCGCTCGAGATCGAGCGGGCGGTGGAAGCCAAGCACCCCCGCGAGCCCCACTGGTACCTCTCGGTGATCGGCACCGATCCGCCGGCCCAGGGACTGGGCGTGGGCGGCGCCCTCATCCGCCAGATCACCGACCGCTGCGACCGGGCCGGCCTGCCCGCCTACCTGGAGTCGTCCAAGGACGTCAACGTGCCCTACTACGAGCGCTTCGGCTTCCAGGTGACCGGCGAGACCCAGCTTGGCTCCGACGGTCCCACCATCTGGTTCATGTGGCGCGAGCCGCAGGTGCCCGAGCGAGCCGATCGCTAGTCCGAGCAACCCGCGTCCCGCAGCCCGCGTCCTGCCCTCCTGCCCTCCTGCCCTCCCCGACGCAGCCTGTCAGCTCAGCGGGCCCCCTGCGGTCGCGTGGGTGACAGGTTGCACGGTTGGTCGAGGGCTGGGCCTGGTTCGCGCCACATCATGGTCATGCTCGGGCAGTCGTCGGGCAGGTCGAAGTGGCCGCACACCTCGAAGCCCACCGACTGGTAGCGGGCCAGGTTGGCCGGGTTGGTCGACTCCAGGTAGGCCGGCTGGCCGGCGGCGTCGATGGCCGCCAGGTTGGCCCGCAGCAGCTCCATCCCGATGCCGCGGTCCCGGTGGTCGGGGTGGGTGCCGATCAGGCTCAGGTAGTGGTGGTCGCAATCATGGGGGTGGGCATCCTCGAAGCGGCCGAAGATGTCCAGGACGACTGGCGCCCGGGATCCCAGCATCTCCCCCACCAGGGCCTCCAGCCGGGCCTCGCCGTCCGCGTCCAGCTCCGCGCACCCGGGTGCGAACCAGATGGTGGCCGTCTCCAGGCCGGCGGTGGCCCACCCCGAGCGCTGGTCGGCGGCGCTGGCCACGATGAGCTCGAACCAGGCCGCCAGCCAGAACCGGCACGGGTAGCGTGCCCACGTGGACGACGACACGGACCCGCCGGTCTGGCCCGCGCTCCCGGTGGCGGACTGGGAGGCCACGCGCGACACCCTCCAGCTGTGGACCCAGCTGGTGGGCAAGGTCCGGATGGCCAACACCCCGCTGACCAACCACTGGTGGAACGTCCCGCTCTACGTGACCACGCGGGGGCTGGGCACCGGGCTGATCCCCCACGGCGGGCGCGGGTTCCAGGTCGACCTCGACTTCGTCGACCACCGCCTCGTCGTCGCCGTCACCGACGGCACCTCGGCCACACTGGACCTGGCCCCCATGTCGGTGGCCACGTTCCACCGCGAGGTCATGGCTCGGCTCGACCAGCTCGGCCTGACCACCCCGATCTGGACCATGCCGGTGGAGATCCCCGACGCCATCCCCTTCGAGCTGGACGAGGAGCACCGCGCCTACGACGCCGAGGCGGTGCACCGGTGGTGGACGGCCCTGGTGCAGATGGACCGGGTGTTCGAGGTGTTCCGGGCCCGCTTCCTGGGCAAGGTGAGCCCGGTCCACCTGTTCTGGGGCGCACTCGACCTGGCCGTGACGCGGTTCTCGGGGCGGGTCGCTCCCCCGCATCCGGGTGGGGCGCCGCACTGCGGCCCCCAGGTCATGTGGGAGGCCTACTCCCACGAGGTGAGCAGCGCTGGCTACTGGCCCGGCCCGGACGGCGAGGGCGTCTTCTACTCCTACGCCTACCCCGAGCCGGCGGGCTACCGATCCGCACCGGTGCGGCCGGACGCAGCCGGGTTCGACGAGGTTCTGGGCGAGTTCACCCTGCCGTACTCGGTGGTGCGCACGGCCGCTGACCCCGATGCCATGCTGCTGGACTTCCTGCAGAGCACCTACGAGGCGGCCGCTGACCGGGCGCGCTGGGATCGAGTCAGCCTGGAACGGTCAGCAGGTCCGACTCGGGGGTAGCGACAGGACCACGTCACCGAAGTGCGCCCCGACGATGAGCGGGAACCAGGTCGACGACCTGCTCGTCGGAGGCTGAGTGGCCATCGCAGGTTGGGAAGGTCTGGCCATGGTCGGCAAGGGAGTTGGGGTGCGTCCGAGGGTGAGCTCGTGTGTCGTCGCGGCCGTGCTCATGGGAGCGATCTGGTGCGGCTGCTCCTCAGCGGGCCCCAGGTGCTACCCGGCGCAGGCCGTGGTCTCTCCCCGCAGTGCATCGGCCGGAGCCACCGTCCGGTTGTCGAGTCGTGGCTTCCTGGCCTGCAAGGCCCACCTCCCCAGGGGCACCCGGTACGCGATCGACCTCTATCCGCTCAGCACACGTCAGCGGACGCCTCTCGGTGTCACGTCGGTCGCCACCGACGGGACCTTCTCGACGACGGTGACCATCCCGCCTGGCACACCCCCGGGTGCGGCGATGCTCCTCCTCGACAGCGATGCCCTGGTCGCGCTGTGCGACGCGGACATCTGTCCCGAGTACTCGTCCGAGAGGTTCGCCATCACCCCGTGAACTGGCCGATCAACCGCACACAGCCGGCTCGGTCGAACGGCCCACGGACAGCGCGCATCGCTACCCGGCCAGGCGTCCCTCGATGGCGTCGAGGCGCTCGAGGATCTGCTCCAGCACCGGGTCACGCGCCGAGGTGCGATCGTCCGGCTCCGGGGCGTCCGTCCCGCTCCACGTCCGCTGAGCCGGGGTGAAGTTGGCCAGCACGCTCGCCACCGCACGGCGGGTGGTGCGCAGCTCGAGGCCCATCTGGCGCATCACCTGGCTGGCGAGCCCCTCCTCGGTGGCCAGCAGGCCCAACAGCAGGTGCTCGCACCCGATGTAGTTGTGGCCGAAGCCGAGTGCTTCCTTCAGGGCAGCCTCGAGGGTCGATTTGGCCTCGGCCGAGAACCGGGCGCGGCCGGTGCCCGGCTTGGCGACGGCCGGGGGCCTGGGCATCGAGGCCGCCAACTCGGCCCGCAGGTCGGGGGGCTCGATGTCGAGCGATTCGAGGACGCCGAGAGCCAGGTTGTCGGGCTGGTCCAGCACACCGAGCAGCAGGTGCTCGGTCCTCACCTGGCGGAACCCGGCGGTCCGCGCTTCGGCCTCGGCTCCCGCGACGGCGGCGCGGGCGCGGGGACTGAAGCGGCTGAACAGGCGCGGGCCCCGGCCCGACGCCTTGGGCTCGCCGGGAGCCAGGTCGAGGGCGCGGGTGGCGGAGACGTCGCGCACGGCGGCCTCGAGCGCGACCTGGCAGATGCTCGAGACGGGCACCTGCGCCTCACGGACCGCTTCGGCCAACTCGTCCGGCAGGTAGACGTTGATCTTCGGCATGGGGTTATATTGGGGTTACAACCTGCCCGTCGTCAAGCACACCGGCGATGAGCGTCGCCCGGTGCTCAACGGCGCCTCCGCGCTAGGCCAGCTCGGCCACCAGCGCTCGGGCCCGGGCCGTGCAGGCCTGGATGTCGCGCACCGAGTGGTCCGAGGCCAGCTCGACCACGAGGTCGGCGCGATCCCGGCTGGGTCGGATGTGGTCGACCAGGTTGGGCAGGTTCACGGTCTCCCACACCCGGTCGGCGAACCGGGCGAAGGCGTCGTCGTCCAGCCCGGCGAAGGCGTCGTAGAACGACGACCCGTCGCCCGTGGCCTCGGCCCGCAGGTGGGTGACCCGGGCCCGGTACCAGGCCCGGAGGTCCGCTTCGGCCGCGTCCACGTAGACCCCGAGGTCCAGCTGGTCGGCCACCGCCAGGCCGGCGGTGCCCGCCGGCGGGTCCTGCAGCACGTTGACCCCCTCCAACAGCACCACCGCCGCCCCACCCACCGACGCCGTGCGCCCGACCACCACGTCATAGGCCAGGTGGTCGTAGAGCGGCACCTCCACGCGTCGGTCCCCGGCCTCGAGGCGGGCCACCACGCCCTGCAACGACGAGTAGTCGTAGGACTCGGGATAGCCCTTGCGCGCCGTCAGGCCGCGACGCTCGAGCTCGTCGTTCGGCCACAGGAACCCGTCGGTGGACACCAGCTCGGTGTCCAGCCCGTGCTCGTCGCGCAGCACCTCCACCAGGGCCTCGGCCGTGGTGCTCTTGCCCGACGCCACCGCCCCGGTCAACCCCACCAGCCCCGTCCGGTGCCCAGGGGCGTCGCCGGCCACCGCGGCGGCCACCAACCGGGCCAACGGTCGGGTGGCCGACCGCAGACCGGGGATGCCCAGCAGCGGCTGCGCCTCGGGCTCCACCCCGCCAGTCTGGTCCACGGCTCAGGCCGGGTTGGCACCCACGAAGTCGACGACCACCGCGGCCAGCTCCTCACCCCGGTCCTCCTGGATGAAGTGCCCGCCCCCGACGATGGTCGTGTGGGGCTGCCCGGCCGCACCCGGGATGCGGGCCTGCAACGGGGCGTCGGACCCGCCGGTGATGGGGTCCGAATCGCCGAAGGCGGTGAGGAAGGGCCGGTCGAAGCGCTCCAGCACCTTCCACGACGCCCGGTTGGCGTCGGACGCAGGATCGTCCGGCGTGGCCGGCACCAGCGTGGGGAACTGGCGCGCGCCCTCCTTGTAGGTCTCGTCCGGGAACGGTGCGTCGTAGGCCGCGATCACGTCCGGAGCCAGGTCGGTGGTGCACCCCCCGTTGATGATGAACCCGGTGGGGAACGTCTCCACCTCCTGGGAGAACTTCCGCCAGTTCAGGAACGCCTCCCCCGGCGGCGTGTTGCCCACCGGCAGGAAGGTGTTGGCCGCCACCACCCGGGCGAAGCGCTCGGGGTGCTCGCCCACCAGGCGCAGGCCGACCAGGCCGCCCCAGTCCTGGCACACCAGGGTGATGCCCGACAGGTCGAGCGCGTCGAACACCAGCTCGCGCATCCACTCCACGTGGCGGGCGTAGGTGTAGTCGGTGCGGTCGGCCGGCTTGTCGGACCGGCCGAAACCGACCAGGTCGGGCGCCACCGACCGGAGCCCCGCCGCGCTCAGCACCGGGATCATCTTGCGGTACAGGTAGCTCCACGACGGCTCGCCGTGCAGCAGCAGCACCACCTCGCCGTCGGGCGGCCCCTCGTCGAGGTAGTGGACCCGCAGCCGACCGCCGTCGCCGTCGGCCACCTCGGCGTAGTGCGGCTCGAACGGGAACCCCGGAAGCGACTCGAACCGCTCGTCTGGTGTGCGCAGGATCTTCATGTCTGCTCTCCCCCTTGTCGTGGAGCTCGACTCACTTCAACATCTGGGCCACGATGCGGGCGGTCACCCGCCGAGCGCGCACCACCGACGCGCCCTCGTGCTCGCGCAGCACGTTCCAGGCTTCCCAGCTGGTGGCCATGGCCAGGCCCGCCAGCAGGTCGCGGCGTTCGGGCAGGGTGCGTCGGCTCAGCTCGGTCGCGAACAGCGTCTCGAGCTCGTCGCGGAACCACACCCGGGCGGTGTGCAGCTGGCCAGCCACCAGGTCGGACCGCTCGGCCACCCGCAGCGCGGCCCGGCGCATGGGCGTGATCTCCTCGTACAGGCGGGCCCGCTCCAACACCAGCGAGTGGATGCGGTCGGCCCGCGGCGCGTCGGCCGGGATGCCGTGCAGGAAGCTCTCGGCCACCTCCAGCTGGCGCTCGATCACCGCGGCCAGCAGGGCGTCGCGGCTGTCGAAGTGGCGGAAGATGGATCGCTCGGACACCCCCGCCAGCGAGGCCACGTCGGCCATGCTCGGCTCGACCTCGCCGGCCTTGACCAGGACCATGATGGCGTCGACCACGGCCTCGCGGTTGCGCTCCCGTCGGGCCACGCGCCCGTCGGGCTCGTCGTCGATCCACTCCGGGGACTCACGCACCGCACCCTCGCTCCGCGCTCGCGCTCTCGGCCGCTCTCGACCAAGTCGGGGCCTCCCCCGACAACTGGCAGTATAGCTGACAATTCTTCGGCGGCCGGCAGTGACCAGCTCAGCGGGACAGCACCGCCGCGCCTCCGCCGTCGTCCAGCAGGAACCGAGCCACCTGCCGACCCAGCGCCCCCGGGTCGGCATCGGAGCCGACCGACGCGTGGCGCAGCACGATGTGGCCGTCGAGCGAGGCGATGAGCCCCTCGAGGCGCACCTGCTCGTGGCCGGCGGTGGCGAACGCTCCGGCGGGCAGGTCGCAGTCGCCACCCAGCTCGGCCAGGAAGCCGCGCTCGGCCTCCAGAGCCAGGCGGCTGGCCGCGTGGTCGAGCACCGCCAACCGGGACACCAGCTCGAGATCGGCGCGGCGGCACTCCACCGCCAGCGCCCCCTGACCCACCTGGGGCACCATGACCGCGGGCTCGAGCAGCTCGGCGATCTCGCCGGAGCGGTCCAGCCGCTCGAGGGCCGCGGCGGCCATGACGATGGCCCCGAACCCGGCGGCCTTGCCCAGCCGGGTGTCGATGTTGCCCCGCAGCCCGGCGAAGGTGAGGTCGGGCCGCAGGGCGGCCAGCTGCGCCCGGCGGCGGACCGAACCGGTGGCCACCTGGGCCCCGGGAGCCAGCTCGGCCAGGGTGGAGCCGACCAGGGCGTCGCGGGCATCGGCTCGCGGGGGCACGCAGGCGATGACCAGGTCGTCGTGGGTGATGGCCGGCAGGTCCTTGGCCGAGTGGACGGCCACGTCGGCCCGACCGTCGAGCACGGCGGCCTGCACCTCCTTGACGAACACGCCCTTGCCCCCCAGCTCCCAGATGGGGACGTCCAGGCGCAGATCACCGGCCGTCTCCACCACCACCAGCTCGACGTCGAGGTCGGGATCATCGACCCGCAGCAGCTCGGCGATGTGGCTGGCCTGCCACCGGGCCAGCGCGCTGCCGCGGGTGGCCACGCGGACCACCGCGGTGGTCACGACCTCACTCGAGGTTGAACAGGTCGCGCAGGGCCTCGGCCAGGCGTTCACCGCGGGCCGAGCCGGCGGCGCCCTTCAGGCCGACGGTCGGCTCGTGCAGCAGCTTGGCCACGATCCCGTGGGTGAGGGCCTCGACCGCCTCGAGCTGGCGCGGGTCGAGCTCGGCCAGTCGACCTGCGAACCGCTCCAGCTCGCCGGTGCGCACCTGCTCGCCCCGCTCGTGGAGGGCGGCCACCAGCGGGGCCACCTCCTGGGCAGTGGCGACGGCGGTGAACCGGGCCACCTCGTCGTCGACCATGCGCTGCACGGCGGCCACCTCTCGGCGGCGCTCGACCATGCCCGCCTCGGCGAACTCGCGCAGGTCGTCCATGTCCAGCAGGGTGATGCCGTCGAGGGCGGCCGCCGCCGGGTCGACGTCGCGGGGCACGGCCACGTCGACCACCAGCAGCGGGCGGTCGGGACGCCGGCTCATCACCCGGGCCAGGTCGCCGTGCTCGAGCATCAACGACGCGGCCCCCGTCGAGGTCAGCAGCACGTCGACCTCACCCAGGGCTGACTCGACCTCGGTCAGGCCCACGGCCCGGCCCCCCAGCCGGTCGGCCAGCTCGACGGCTCGGCCCCACGTGCGATTGGCGATGCGCACGTCGTCGACCCCGGCGCTGACCAGCGACCGCACCATGCCCTCGCCCATGTCACCCGCGCCCAGCACCAGGATGGAGCGACCCTCGAGGGGACCCAGTCGTTGAGCGGCCATGGCCACCGCGGCGGTGGACACCGACGCGATGTGGCGGGAGATGCCCGTCTCGGTGCGGGCCCGCTTGCCCACCTCGAGGGCGTGGCGGAACATCAGGTTGAGCGACGTGCCCACCGTGCCCTCTTCCTGGGCCCGGGTCCAGGCGGTGCGCACCTGGCCGAGGATCTCGGCCTCGCCGATGACGGCCGAGTCCAGGCCAGAGGTCACCGCGAACAGGTGGGCCGCGGCCTCCTCGTCGTAGGACACGTAGAGGTGGTCGCTGAAGTCCTCTGGGGGCAGGAAGGCCATCTCGGAGAGGAAGTCGCGCACATCGGCGTAGGCCCCGTGGAACTTCTCGGCCACCACGTAGATCTCGGTGCGGTTGCACGTGGACAGCACCACGGCTTCGCTCACGTGCTCGCGCGAGGCCACCTCGTGGAGGGCCTTGGGAAGCCGCGACTCGTCGATGGTCATCCGCTCGAGCAGGTCGAGGGGCACGGTGCGGTGGTTCAGCCCGATGACGACGACAGACACGCCTCGAGGCGCTCCTTCGCTTCGGCGAGGTGGCCCTCGCGGATGAGCTCCAGCATTCCTGAGTCCAACGCCGGTTGCCAATCTAGGCCCTCGGTCGCCGTTCCCCTGCGCTGCAGGGCGCGGCGCTGCTCGGTCACCAGGTCGAGCAGGACCAGGTACTCGGGACCCAGCTCGGCTTCGTAGCGTCGTCGCAGCCAGGTGGCCACCGCGGGGCTGCGACCGCTGGTGGAGAAGGTGGCCACCAGCGGTCCCTGGCGGGCCACGGCCGGCAGGATGAACCGGCAGTGGTCGGGATCGTCCGCCGCGTTGACCAGCACCTGGTGCGCCTCGGCGTCGCGGTAGACCTGGTCGTCCACCTCGGCCCGCCCGGTGGCGGTGATCACCAGTCGGTAGCCCGCCACCTCATCCGATCGGTAGGCCCGCACCTGCAGGTCGAGGCGGTCGGGACCCGCCCCCTCGGCCAGCTCGGCCATCGCCTCGCCGATGTCGGGGGCCACCACCGTGACCCGGGCCCCGGCGTCGAGGAGGCCGGCGGCCTTGCGGGTGGCCACCGCGCCGCCCCCCACCACCAGGCAGGGCTGGCCGGCCAGGCGCAGGTTCAGGGGGTAGACGACCTCGTCGGGCACGGCCACCTACCGGTTCGCCACCGAGGCGGTCGACCCGTTGGCCACGGCCTCGGGGCCGGCTTGGCCGGCCGGCTCGGTCGGGCCGCTCTCGATCGGCTCGGGGGCGGCCAACCCGGCGGACCGCCGCTGCTGGTAGAAGCTCAGGATCTGCAGCTCGCTGGCCAGGTCGACCTTGCGCAGCGACGCTCCCTCGGGCACGGTGACCACCGAGGGCGCGAAGTTGAGCACCGAGGTGATGCCCGCCGCCACCAGGCGGTCGGCGATCTGCTGGGCCACCGAGGCCGGCGTGGCGATGATGCCGATGGCCACGCCCAGGTCGGCGGCCACCTCGGGCAGCTCGTCGATGTGGCGGACCACGTGACCCCCGAGGCGCTTGCCCACCTTGGCCGGATCGCTGTCCACCAGGGCGGCCACGGGGAAGCCCCGGTCCGAGAACCCCCCGTAGTTGGCCAGGGCCTGGCCCAGGTTGCCCACACCCACGATGACCACCGGCCAGTCCTGGGTGAGGCCCAGCTCGCGGCTCATCTGGAACACCAGGTAGGCCACGTCGTAGCCCACCCCTCGGGTGCCGTAGGAGCCCAGGTAGGACAGGTCCTTGCGCACCTTGGCCGCGTTGACCCCGGCCAGTTCGGCCAGCCTCTCCGACGAGACCGTGGGCGTGCCCCCGTTGAGCTCCACCAGGCTGCGGAGGTAGAGGGGCAGCCGGGCCACCGTGGCCTCGGGGATGCGGCGCCGCGCTCGTTCGGTCATCGTCACCGACGGTACCGCTACGTGCACACGTTCACAAAGTCACCCGGCCCGGATCCTCGGGCGTCGGCGCGTAGCCTGGGCGCCGATGATGCACGAAGCCCTGGCCGCCACCGCCACCCTGCTGTCGCTGGCCTTCGCCATGTTCACGTGGGAGCGCTGGCTCGCCCGCCACCGCCGCCACGAGCTGGTCTGGACCATCGCCCTGGTCATGTTCGCCCTGGGCTCGTTCGGCCTGTGGCTGGGCGCGGCCCTGGGTTGGAGCGAGTGGTCGTTCAAGGTCTTCTACCTGTTCGGGGCCATCCTCAACGTCCCCTTCCTGGCCCTGGGCACCGTGTACCTGCTCGGCGGGCCGCGCCGGGGCGACATCGCCACCGCGGTGGTGGCCCTGCTGGGCGCCTTCGCCGCCGGCATCGTGGTGGCCACCCCGCTGACCCACGCGATCGGTGGCACCACGCTGCCCCAGGGCTCCGCGGTGTTCGGCATCGGGCCCCGGATCGCCGCCGGGGTGGGGTCGGGCGTGGCCGCCACCGTCATCTTCGTGGGCGCCATCTGGAGCGCGGTGCGCCTGCTGGTCGGGCGTCGCCGCAGCCGCTCGGCCGACGCCCCCACCATCCCGGCCGGCCGCCTGGCCGCGGCCAACCTGGTGATCGCGGCGGGCACGCTGATCCTCAGCGCCGGGGGCATCCTCAACTCCACCGTGGACGCCATGAACGCCTTCTCGGTGTCGTTGGTGGTGGGCATCGCCGTGATCTTCGGCGGGTTCCTGCTGGCCTCGAGCCCGCTGCCGGCCCCGTCGGGCCAACCCGAGGTGCGCGGGTCGCTGGGCGCCGGGCCGCCGAGCGCCGCCCCGCCCGGCTCACCGCAGGGAGCGACGCAGGAGCTTGCCGGTCAGGTTGTGCGGTAGCTCGTCGGTGAACATCACCTTGGACGGGCACTTGTAGCGGGCCAGCCGGGCGCGGCAGAAGTCGATGATGTCGTCCTCGTCCACCGACCGGCCCGACGCCACCACCACGTAGGCCTTGACGGCCTCGCCGGTGTGGGGGTGGGGGACGCCCACCACCGCGGCCTCGACCACCGCCGGGTGCTCGGCCAGCACCTCCTCGACCTCAGCCGGGTAGACGTTGAAGCCGGACACGATGATCAGGTCCTTGGCCCGATCGACGAGGTAGACGAAGCCGTCGTCGTCGACCACCCCGATGTCGCCGGTGCGCAGCCAGCCGTCGGCCGTGAGGGCGGTGGCCGTGGCCTCCGGATCGTCCCAGTAGCCGGCGAAGACGTTGGGACCTCGGACCCAGATCTCGCCCGAGTCTCCGACCAGGGCGTCGGTGCCGTCGTCGTCCACCAGGCGCAGCTCGACGCCGGGCAGGACCGGGCCGATCGACCCGATGGGAGCATCGGTGCCAGCCGCGGCGGACACGCCGGCCGACGTCTCGGTCAGGCCGTAGCCCTCGGTCAGCTCGAGGCCCAGCCGCTTGGCCACCGTCTCGGCCACCTCGGGGCCCAGGCGCGCCGCGCCCGACACCGCGGCCCGCACGGTGGCGAAGGAGCTGGCCGCCACCCCGGGCTGGTCGGCCAGCGCCGACCACATGGTGGGCGGTCCGCTGATCATGGTCACGCCGTGGCGCTCGATGGCCTCGATGGCCGACGACGGGTCGAAGCGCTCGATGAGCAGCACCCGCGAGCCGGCCAGCAGGCTCAGGTCGAGAACCACGTTGAGGCCGAAGATGTGGAACAGCGGCAGCAGGCCGAGCACGACGTCGGAGGCGGCCTGGGGATCGATGCGACCGGCCTGGATCTGGTCGAGGTTGGCGCGCAGGTTGCCGTGGGTGAGCATGGCGGCCCGCGGGGCGCCCACGGTGCCGCTGGTGAACATCAGCACGGCCAGGTCGTCGTCGCTTCGCTCGACCACCGGCACCGGGTCGAGCGCGAGGAGGTCGTCGAGCAGGACGGCACCCGGCAGGTCCACCCCCGCGGTCTCGATCACCACCTGCAGGTCGCCCACCTCCGCCCGGTCGATGGCGGCGAAGGCGCCCGCCGCGGCCGGGGTGACCAGGGCGGCGCGGGCCCCGGTCACGGCCAGCTCGTTGGTCAGCTCGGGGGCCGGGGCCTGGGGGTTGACGGGCACCACCACCAGTCCCGCGCCCAGGGCAGCCAGGTAGGTGACCACGAAGTACCAGTTGTTGCCGGCCAGCAGGGCCAGGCGGTCGCCCGGCACCAGCCCGGTCGACACCAGACCGCCCCGCAGGGCGGCCACCTGCTGGCGCAGGTCGCCGAAGGTGGTGACAAGACCTCGACTGATCAGGGCTACGTCGTCGTCGGGATGGGTATCGATGATCTCGGCCAGGTTCACGGTGCGATCACGATAGCGGTGGTGGCGCTGGCGATCGGGAGGTGGGCGCCCCCGGCGGCCGGATCAGCTGATCCGTCGAGCGCAGGTCGGAAATTGGGCGACGTGATCAAAATCCGTCTCCAGTCGAGGAACCCGCGTGCCGATACGGCTTGTGATGCAACGCCTCAGCCCCCTGCGCCACCTCCGCTTCGCCGTGGTCGCCGCCGCCTGCGCCATGGTGCTGGCCGTGACGGTGCCGATCCAGTCGGCCTCGGCCGACGGCAACACGTCCAGCGACTACGTGGCTCGGATCAACGCCCTGCGGGCGTCGGTCGGGGTCCAGCCCCTGGCCGTGGACGCCCAGCTCACGGGCCTGGCCCAGGGCTGGGCCCAGCACATGGCCTCCACCGGGGTGCTGTCGCACTCGGTGCTGACGGCCGGCATCACCGAGAGCTGGGCCAAGCTGGGCGAGAACGTGGGGGTCGGCCCGGACAACCCCACCGTGTGGAACGCCTTCCTGCACAGTGCCGAGCACTACGCCAACCTCGTCGACCCCTCCTTCAACCGGGTCGGCGTGGGGGTGGTGGTGGACGGCAACGGCACCGAGTGGACGTGCCACAAGTTCATGGAGCTGGTCGGGGCCAGCGCCCCGCCGGCCACCAGCGCCCCCGCCCCTGTTCACGTCGCGGCCCCGGTGGTCCACTCTGCCCCGGTCACCCACGCCACCAGCACCACGGGCTTCGGATCGGGCTCGGGGACGCTGCCGACGCTCCCGGCCACCACGACCACGACGGCGCCTCCCGCCCCCCAGCCCGGGCCGCCACCGCCGGCCAGCTCCGAGCGGGTGGCCGCGGTGCTGGCCGCCCTGCGCCAGCTGCCCACCTGACGGCCGCGCATCCAGCGCCGCGCGAGGGCACACTGGGGCATGGGCGCCGCCATCGAGACCCACGAGCTGAGCCGCGCCTTCGCCAGCGGACCGGCGCTCGACGGGCTCACCATGGCTGTCGAGACCGGCGAGGTGCTCGCCCTGCTCGGCCCCAACGGCGCAGGCAAGACCACCACCGTGCGCCTGCTGAACGGGGTGCTCCGGCCGGACGAGGGCTGGTCGCGGGTGGCCGGCTTCGACCCGGTGAACCAGGGTGACCAGGTTCGGCGCCGCACCGGGGTGCTGACGGAGAACGCCGGGCTCGACGACCGGCTGACCAGCCGGGAGAACCTGGTGTTCACGGCCCGGTTGCGCGGCTTCGCCGGGGTCGAGGCCGAACGGAGGGTCACCGAGTTGCTCGAGCGCTTCGGCATGGCCGACCGGGCCGACGACTTGACCCAGGGCTTCTCCACCGGTCAGCGCAAGCGCGTAGCCCTGGCCCGGGCCCTGCTGCACGAGCCCGAGGTGCTGTTCCTGGACGAGCCCACCTCGGGCCTCGACCCGGCCGGCACCCGCGACGTCATCGACCTGATCCAGTCCCTCTCGGGCCAGGGGCGCACCATCGTGCTGGCCACCCACTTCCTGGGCGAGGCGGGCCGCCTGGCCGACCGCATGGCCGTGCTGCACCGGGGCGAGCTTCGAGCCTTCGGCCGACCAGCCGAGCTGGCGGCCCAGATCTGGGACGGGGTGGCCGCCACCATCGACCTCGGCCGCCCCGCCGATCCCACCGTGGTCGCCACCATCGCCGGTGTGGCCGGCACGACCGAGGTGTCCGCCACCGACCCGGGGGCCGACCCAGCCGGCGCCTCGTGCCGCGTGGCCGATCGCGAGGTGCTGCCGCTGGTGGTGGCGGCCCTGGCGGCCCGGGACGTGGCGGTCTACCAGGTCATCTCCCATCCGCCCACGCTCGAGGACGTCTACTTCGAGCTCGAGTCGC
Organism: uncultured Microthrixaceae bacterium; assembly: GCA_963785815.1. Classification (GTDB taxonomy): domain Bacteria; phylum Actinomycetota; class Acidimicrobiia; order Acidimicrobiales; family Acidimicrobilacustridaceae; genus UBA4742. The sequence continues at coordinate 1,573,969 of CAWAWN010000002.1, read as the reverse complement.
GCATCATGGCCGAGACCGGCGACCGGTCCCTGACCGACGGGTTCGGGCGACCCCGCCCACCGTCCGAGCTGGTCAGCACCGGGGCAGGCCGGCCGTGACCACCACCGCGCCGCTCGACCCGTCCCCCACGCCCGACCCCCAGGCCGCGCCCACCGAGCCGGACGAACCCACGCCGGGCGCCCCCGCCCGCCCCCCGCGGGACTGGCACGCCATCCGCCTCATCGTGGGCAAGGACCTGCGGGCCGTGCGGCGCAGCAAGGCCATCGTGCTGCCCATGATCATCGTGCCCACCGTGCTGCTCATCCTGCTGCCGGTGCTGCTGGGCCTGTTCGCCCGGTCGGCTCCCTCCAGCCAGGTCTCGAGCGCACTGAGCTCACCGATGCTGCACCGGATGGCCGGCCCCATCGTGTCGCTGCCGCGGCGCCAGCAGCTGGTTGTGCTGGTGCTGGGCTACCTGCTGTCGCCCCTGCTGCTGGTCATCCCCTTGATGGTGTCGGCCGTGCTGGCCGCCGACGCCTTCGCCGGTGAGAAGGAGCGCCGCACCCTCGAGGGGCTGCTGCTGCTGCCCATCAGCGACCGGGACCTGTTCCTGGCCAAGGTGCTGAGCGCCTACCTGCCGGCGTTGGTCATCACCTGGATCGGGGCCGTTCTCTACGCCGTGTTGGGCAACGTCATCGCCTGGCCGGTGACCCACCGCCTGATCCTGCCCTTCTGGCAGTGGTTCGTGGTAATCGGCTGGATCGCCCCGGCGGTGGCGCTGCTGGCCCTGGGCCTGCTGGTGGCGGTCTCGTCGCGGGCCCGCACCACCCAGGAGGCCAACCAGCTGGGCGGCGCGGTGATCCTGCCCCTGATCTTCCTGGCCGCCGGCTACGCCTCGGTGCTGCTGCTGGTGCCGTCGCTGTCGGTGTTCGGCGTGGGCGTGCTCATCTGGGCCGTCGCCCTGGCCCTCCTGGCCCGCAACGGCCGCCGCTTCACCCGCGACCGCCTCGCCACCAACAGCTGAGTGGATTGGCTGTGCGCTCGGAAGGCGCAGCCCGCCAGGGCGGAGCCGCTGAACCGATGACACCCAGATGCCGGAGGCGCCCGCAGGGAGGCTTGCCGACCGGAGGGCCAAGCAAGTCGCTACTTCGCGAAGATCACCAGCTGCAGGAAGGCGGCGCCCAGGATGGCGATGAGCAGCACGGCCAGCGCGATGGTGGTGCCCTTCCTCATCGGGCGCCCCCCGGGCCCTTCGACAGCTCGACCGGGGTGACGACCCCGGACGAGGCGCCCTCCTGCTCGTCGTCGAACCCCTCGATCAGCACCGACGCGCCGGGGTGCAGCCCCAGGCGCTCGGCGGCCGAGTGGCGGTCGACGGCCACCGACAGCAGGCCGTAGGAGTCGACCACCAACCCGATCTCACCCGGGCCGATGTCGCCGTAGCTGGCGGCGCGCCGCGCCGTGCGGTGGTCGTCGCCGATGCGCAACCCCACCCGCTCCCCGAAGTCGGCCACCTCCTCGGGGTCCACGTTCAGCTGGGCGTTGCCGTAGCGGTCCACCCACAGCACCTCGGCCACCAGCAGGCCCTCCTCGTCGAGGTGGCTGATGGGCAGCACGCCGGGGAACAGGCCGATGGGGTCGAGCTCGGGGCCGAGCTCGGACAGGGGCACCCCGGCGCACAGGTGGGCGGCGACCGGCGCGAAGACGTCGCGACCGGCGAAGGTGGGGCCGGGCGCCTCGAGCTGGAAGGCGGGCTCGGTCAGCTCCACCGCCCGGTCGGCCCCGCCCACCAGGGCCACGGCCGGGGCCAGCAGGCCGTTGTCGGGCCCGACGAGCACGGAGGCCCCGTCGCCCACCTCGACCGCCACGGCCCGACGCGCCCCACCCACGCCGGGGTCGACCACGGCCAGGACCACGCCGGGGCACAGGTACTGGGCGCTGCGAGCCAGGGCCAGGCCGCCGGCCCGGATGTCGTGGGCGGGCACCTCGTGGGTCACGTCGATGACGCCGACCTCGGGTGCGATGGCCCGGATGACCGAGTGGACCACCCCGACGAACTCGTCGTCATGGCCGTAGTCGGAGAGGAAGGAGATGGTGTCGTAGCGCAGGGCCATGGCCTCCAGACGCTACCGGACCCGGTCCGACCCACGACACGGACGGGCCCGGTCAGCCGGAGGCGAGCTGGCGGGAGCGGTCGGTGGCGGCCGCCACCGCGGCGATGAACGCGGCCCGGGTGGCGCGGTCCTCGAGGGCCTGCAACCCGGCCGCCGTGGTGCCCGCCGGCGAGGTCACGCCGGCCCGCAGGGCGGCGGGGTCGTCCCCGGTCTCGGCCAGCAGCCGGGCCGACCCCGCCAGGGTGGCCACGGTGAGCTCCACCGCCGTGTCACGGGGAAGGCCGGCCAGCACACCACCTTCGATGAGCGCTTCAGCCACCAGGAACACATAGGCCGGGCCCGAGCCCGACAGGCCGGTCACAGCGTCGAGGAGGTGCTCGTCCACCCGCACCACCTGGCCCACGGCGCCCAGCACCGACTCGGCCCAGTCGAGGTCCGACGCCGAGGCATGGGTGCCGCCGGCGATGGCGGCCGCACCGGCCCCGACCAGCGCCGGCGTGTTGGGCATGGCCCGCACCACCGGGGTGCCGGGGGCCAGGGCCCCCTCCAGGCGACTCACGGGGACGCCGGCGGCGATGGACAGCACGCGGCCCACCTCGAGATCGGCCAACGCCGCGCAGGCCGCCGGAACCTGGCCGGGCTTGACGGCCAGCACCACCCCGTCGGCGCCCACAGCCGACTCGGCCACGGCGATGCCCGGGTAGCGCTCGGCCAGCACCTGGCGCCGGGCCGCCACCGGCTCGACCACGGCCACCTCGGCCGGCGCGGCCCATCCGGCGGTCAACAGGCCGCCCAGCAGGGCCTCGCCCATGCGTCCCCCGCCCACCAGCGCCAGCTTCGTCATGGCCGGAGGTTAATCGGGGAGCGAGGCGCGGCGTACCTTCCCGAGCACCGCCGCGCCCCGCTCCCGAGGTGCGGATCACCATATCATGAAACTCATGGAAACATCACTTTGTCCACCCTCTCCCGCCGAAATATGTGCAGTTGCTACGACAGGACCGTAGGAGGTGCACAGATTTCGGTGAGGGGGGGGACCAGATGGTCAAGGAGGGGGCGGGTCAGCCCTTGAACACGCTGGCGTAGCCGATGCGCATGGCGGGGCGGAAGAAGTGCTCCACCCAGGCGTAGAGCGAGCCGAGGACCCGGTCGAGCTCGTCCTCGTCGAGCGACGACAGGCCCACCTGACCGATCAGGAAGATGGCGTCCTCGGCCCCGACGGCGAAGGCGGCGCCGTACAGCTTGAGGTTGCGACGCAGCAGGTGCTCGTAGAACGCGGCCTGGTTCTCGATGGGCGCGGGCATCACGTAGGTCTCGTAGTGCAACGTGCGCTGACCCAGGGTGAACCACACGGTGAACGTGGCCTTCTGGTCGCCGGCCAGGCGCACGTACCAGCGCCGCTCCCCCGGCTCACCCCGATCGACGGCCACCACCGCCGGGTTCTCGGCCAGCTGCTCGGCCAACCAGGCGTCGATCCGGGCTTCGAGCCGGTCGAGCTGGTCCGGGCCGGCCAGATCGCCACCGAAGGACGGGTCCTGGGCGTGGGCCAGCTCGTCGAGTCGGTCCGGCTGGTCCGGCGAGCTCACCGGCACTCGACCAGGGCGCGGGCCGTGAGGTCGGCGTACACCCGACGCAGCCGGGCCGCGGCCGTGGACCAGCGGAAGTCGCCGGCGCGCGCCACCGCGGCGGCGGCCAGGGCCTCGGCGGTGACCCGATCGTCGAGCACCCGGGCGGCGAACCGGGCGTAGTCGCCGGGATCTCGCCCTTCGACCAGGTAGCCGGTGCGGCCGTGGTCGACGAGGGTGGCCAGACCCCCCACCTCGGCCGCCACCACCGGAGTACCGCAGGCCGCGGCCTCGAGGGCCACCAGGCCGAACGACTCGGATCGGCTGGGCACGATGCACAGATCGGCGGCCCGGTAGTAGGTGGACAGCAGGTGGTGGGGCTGGGGGGCCACGAAGCGCACGGCGTCGGCCAGACCGAGCTGGTCGGCCAGCTCGTGCAGGTGGTGCTGCTCGGCGGGACCCTCCGGACCGCTGGCCCCGCCCACCACCAGCAACAGGGCGTCGCGGTGGCGCCGGCGCAGCTCGGCCAGCGCCTGCACGGCCACATCGGCCCCCTTGAGGGGCTGGATGCGGCCCACGAACAGCAGCACGGGGTGGTCGCCCAGCCGCAGAGCGTTGCGCGCCCCCCGCTGGTCGCCGGGTGAGAAGAAGGCGTGGTCGACGCCCGGCGCCACGATCTCGATGCGCTCGGGCGCGGCCCCGTACAGCTCGACCAGCTGGGCGGCCTCGGCCCGACACGAGGCCAGGATGGCGTCGGAGCAGCCGATGACGTCGGTCTCCGCCTGCACGCGCCGGGCCGGTTCCTCGTCCCCGGTCTCGGCCTTGACCCGGGCCAGGGTGTGGAACGTCGACACCAGCGGCAGGGACAGCTCGTGCTTGAGCCGGTGCCCGACCACTCCCGACAGCCAGTAGTTGGCGTGGATGGCGTCCACGTCATCCGCCCGCATCAGGTGGTCACGCACCCCCTCGGTGAACTCGTCCACCACCTCGGGCAGCTTCTCCTTGGCCAGGTCGTGGGGCCCCGCCTCGACGTGCACCACCCGGAAGCCGGGCTCGACGTCGACCACCTCGGGCAGGTCGTCACGCCAGCGCCGCACGAACACGTCGGCTCGCACGCCCGCCTGGGCCAGGGCCGACACCAGCTCGCGCACGTAGACGTTCATGCCGCCGCTGTCGCCCGCGCCCGGTTGGGTGAGCGGCGAGGTGTGCATGGACAGCACAGCCAGGGTGCGCATCAGGCGGTGTGCTCCTGGCGGGCGTCGGCCACCGCGTCGTGCGACTGGCGGAACGACTCGTAGATGTGGATCAGGGCCCGCTTCTGGTCGACGTCGAGGTGGGGGTCGCGGCCGATCTCGTCGATCACCGAGGACGGTTCGAGGCGGGGTTCGAGGATGCCCGCCCGCACGTAGAGCGACTCGACCGAGATGGACAGCGCCCGAGCCAGCTCCTTGAGGATGTCGGCCGACGGCTTGCGCATCCCCCGCTCGATCTGGCTCAGGTACGGGTTGGAGATGCCGGACAGCTCCGACAGCTTCCGCAGCGACAGCCGGCCCACCCGCCGCTGCTCGCGGATGAACTCGCCCAGGTCGACCACCGAGACTCGCTCGGCCTCGGGGTCGGCGGCCACGACCGGACCCGCGGCTGAGTCGTCGCCCCGGGGAGGATCAGCCCCGTCGGGGGTACCAGCGGTCGACGAGGGCCCGGACACGGGGCAAAGCCTAACGGCCGATGACGTCAGGTCAGCAGGCCGTCGACCGAGGCCTCGCCGGTGCGGTAGCGCCGGGTGAGCTCGGCCTGCAAGGCGTCGATCTGGTCGAAGTAGGCGTGGCGGCGGTCCGACACGCGCAGCTCGAAGGCCTCGAGCTGACGTTGGAGGCCGAGCAGCGCCTCGTTGTCGAGGGCGGTGACCTCACCGATGACCCCACCACCCAGGATGGCGTCGAGCTCGGCGGACAGCTCGGGGTCGACCGCGGTGGGCTCGAGCTGCTGGGAGAGCCGGCCGACCCCGGCGGGCCGCGGGCCCTCGGCCAGGATGCCGGGCAGCTCGTCGATGAGCGTGGAGCGGTCGGCCCGACCGCCGACCTCGCGCCGCACCAGCTCGCGGTTCACGATGTCGAGCGGACCTTGCACCATGCGTCGCAGGTAGGACAGCCCGGTCTCGACGTCGACGCACTCGGCGCGCATCTGGCGGATCTCGTCGATCGGGCGAGCCTCGAGGTCGGCCAGGAACTCCGGGCCCAGCAGGCGGTCGTCGCGGGAGGTCATGGCGCCACCCAGCGTATCGAGCCGGCGCGAGGCTGTCATCGGCGTGCTCAGTGCAGGTAGCGCCAGAGGGCGGCCATCCAGATGGGCCCGACCAGCAACAGGGAGTCGAGCCGCCGCAACGCCTGCGCCCGGGCCGCGGCGGCCGGCAGCAGCTCGGTGGCCACCAGCTGGCCCAGGGGGAACAGCACGGCGGCCAGGCCCCCGAAGATCAGGGCGGAGGACATCACGAAGGGGGGCACGGTGAAGACCCCCAGCGCGAAGGCCACCACCAGGGCGGCCACGATGCCGGCCACCGGGCCCTCGAACAGGGTGGCCGCGTCGGTGCCGACCACGAAGTCGCCCAGGTCGTAGGCCGACACCAGGAGCACCAGGGACACGGCCGCCCCGATCTCCTGGTGGCGGATGACCACCAGGGAGGCGGCGGCCAGGCCGACCGGGAACCCGCAGCGCAGGGTCAGGCCGGCCACCGCCCAGATGCGATGACGACGCCGGTTGGATGGGGCCGCGGCCGACCAGACCAGGGCCAGCCCGGCCACCGCCACGCAGGCCAGGCCGAGCAAGGCGGTGCCGGCCGCCGCGGCCAGCGGCAGCGCCAGCGCGCTGAGCCCGGCCAGCGGCGCGTTGGCCGGCGATCCGACGCGCCGCCACGCCGCCGCCGTCTGGGACGCGGCGGCCCCGGCCACCAGCGCCATCACCACGCCCAGGGGCCAGGGGCCCAGGGCGACGGCGGCGAGCAGCACCACGAACCACAACAGGCCGAGGCGGATGCGGGGACCGTCGGTGTCGTAGCCGCCGACCAGGCCCTCGGCCAGCGAGCGGCCAAGCCCGACCGGCGGCGGCGCCGTGGTGGCGCCCCCGGATCGGGCGCCGCCCCGGGCATCGGCGGCACGCCGCGAACGCGGCCAGGGCGGGGTCGAGGGCCTCGGACCCACCCGAGACCGGGGGCAGCACCGCCACCTCGTCGTCGTCGCCAGCGGGATCGCCGCGCTGGGCCGGCTCGCCGTTGCGCCAGACCTGGGCGGTGGCCAGCACGGCCGTGAAGGCCTCGCCGTAGCGCCGCTCGGCCTCGTCGAGCACCGCACCCACGGTCGCGCCGGGGATGGTGTCCCGCCCGGTGGCCGCGGCCTCGCGCGCCGACGCGAACAGCCGGAGGGTTGCCACCGCTGGAGGATACCGGCCCCACCGATCGACCCGCCCGGCGGTGGCGGGGGGATCGGCGGACGCGGCCGGTCGGCCCGGGCGTGTCCCTTCACGTCGTACGTCTTCGGTACCGTGCTCGAGATGACACGCATGCTCCTCGTCCGCCACGGCCAGTCCGAGTGGAACGCGCGGGGCCGGTGGCAGGGCCAGGCCGACCCCCCGTTGTCGGCGCTGGGTCGCGAGCAGGCCCGGGCCGCGGTGGCCCGGCTGGGCGTGGTCGACCTGATCGTGGCCTCCGACCTCGATCGCGCCCTCACCACCGCCGCCCTGCTGGCCGAGGGCCTGGGTGTGGGGCCGGTCCTGGTCGAACCCCGGTTGCGCGAGCGGTCGGCCGGCGAGTGGTCGGGCCTGACCCGGGCCGAGATCGACGAGCAGTGGCCGGGCTACCTGGCCGAGCGGCGCCGACCGCCGGGGTTCGAGCCCCACGACCAGCTGCGCGCCCGGGTCCGCGACGCCCTCGACGACATCGCCCGGGCCCAGGCCGGGGCCGAGGTGCTGGTGGTGACCCACGGTGGCGTGGTCTACGTCCTCGAAGAGGAAGCCGGCCTGCCTTTCTCCCGGCTGGGCAACCTCTCCGCCCGATGGGTCGACCACGAGGGCGACCGGCTGCGCCTGGGCGACCGGGTCGAGCTGGTCGACGACCCCGGCCCGGCGGCCGGCGCCACCCGACCCATCGGCGTGCGGTCGCCGGACACGTCCGACCCGTCGGACGCCGCCGCCATGGCCGACGACCAGCGGGTGTAGTCCGGTGGGCCTGCCCGTCGAGGTCGTCCGCAGCCCGAAGCGCCGCAAGACGGTGTCCGCCGAGATCGTGGACGGGGTGGTGCGCGTGCGCGTGCCGGCGTGGATGAACGCGGCGGAGATCGACCAGCAGGTGGCCGACCTGGTGCCGCGCCTCGAGCGGCGAATGCGCTCCGAGCACATCGACCTGCCGGCTCGGGCGCAACAGCTGGCCCGGCGGTTCGCCCTGCCCGAGCCGGTCTCGGTCGAGTGGTCCGACAACCAGCGCCGCCAGTGGGGGTCGTGCCAGGTCGAGACCGGCGAGATCCGCCTGTCGCGTCGGCTGGCCGAGTACCCGTCGTGGGTGCTCGACTACGTGCTGGTCCACGAGCTGGCCCACCTGGTCCACGCCGACCACTCCCCCGCCTTCCGAGCCCTGGTCGACCAGTACCCACGCGCCGAGCGGGCCCGCGGCTTCCTCATCGCCAAGGACCTCGACTAGGAGGATGCGACGGGCGGCGAGCCCGACCCGCCATGGTCGGCCCGCCAGGCCGCCTCCTGGACGCCCAGCTCGGTCTCGGGCGGGGCGCCGGAGCGGTACTCCGCCACGATGGATCGCCACCGACCCCGGGCGCCGAGCTGGCCGAGCACGCCGCTGATCCCCCACACCACCCGGTCGACCAGCACGAACGACGGCGGCATGTCGAGGGCCGCCAGCACGTCGGCGTAGGGGCCGTGGGCGTCGAGCAGCGAACGCAGGGCCTGTCCGGCGTAGCTCGGGGTGAAGGTGAACTCGTCGGTCAGGTAGGCCCGATAGGGCGCGCTCGACGCAGGTGAAGACCCGCTCGGGATCGAGGCCGTGGTCCGGTGCCAGGAAGCCGGCCCCGACCATGGCCGCGGTGGTGGCCACCGCGTCGGCCTCGAGCACCGCGTCGAACACGGCCATGAAGCGCACGAAGACGTCGGGGTCGAGCGCCTTGACCAGGCCGAAGTCCAAGACCGTGACCCGACCGGCGCGATCGAACCGGTAGTTGCCCGGATGGGGATCGGCGTTGAAGCGCGCCTCGACCAGGATCGACGACTGGGCGAAGCGGAAGATCGCCTCGGCCGCCCGGTCCCGGGTGGACTGGTCGGCCCGGTCGCGCAGCTCGGCGAAGGTCCAGCCGTCCGCCCAGGTGGTGGTGAGCACCCGCCGACCCGACCGCTCGCCCACCACGTCGGGGACGTGCAGGAACGGGTGGCCGCGGTAGCGCCGGGCGAAGGCCTGCTGGTTGGCCGCCTCGATCCGGTAGTCGAGCTCGTCGGCCAGCCGGTCGACCAGCTCGTCGGCCAGGCCGCCCACGTCCACCCCGGGCAGCAGCCGGGAGGCGAGCACCGAGCCCATGCGGCGGGCGTCGGCCAGATCCGAGCCGATGGCCGCCTCCAACCCCGGGTACTGGACCTTCACCGCCACCGCTCGCCCGTCGGCCAGCTGGGCCCGGTGCACCTGGCCGATGGAGGCGGCCGCCACCGGCACCGGGTCCCATCGCCGGAACAGCCTGGCGGGATCGGCGCCCAGGTCCTGGCGCACCACCTGGGCCGCCAGCTCCGCCGACATCGGGGTCACGTGGGCCTGGAGCTGGGAGAGCGACGCCTGCGCCTCGTCCGGCAGGCCGTCCACCACGAACGACAGCATCTGGCCCAGCTTCATGGCCGCACCCTTCATCTGGCCGAGCTGGCGGCTCACGTCGTCGGCCGAGCGGATCAGCAGGGCGTCGTCGAGCTCGGCTCGCCGGGACCGCCCGGCGAACACCCCGCGGGCCCGGGTGGCCACCAGGTCGACGCCGCGACGAACGGCCAGCCCGGCCAGCCGCGCCCGCCGGGCCCAGCGCGAGGCGACCGGATGGGGGTGCGAGCGCGCCTGGCCACCGTCCCCCCGCCGGGACCCGTCTCCGGACGCGGGACCGGCCGGCGCGGCCGGTCCCGTCATCGGGCGGACTGGCCTGGCGGGGTGTCGGTGCCGGTGGGATCCAACCCGCGCCGCCAACCGCCGGGGGCGGCCCCGGCGACACCGATCTCGGTGCCCTCGGCCAGGCCGGCGGACGTCGCCCCGTCGCTCCGGCCGGTCGCGCTGACCAGGTCGGCGAAGGTGCCCAACCGGAAGCGGTACTCCTTCACCGTGTGGCGCACGGTGCCCGACGTGAGCGAGGCCAGCTCGTCGTCCCAGCGATAGCCCCAGGCGTAGCGGGCCCGGTCCGGGTCGTCGGGCCCTCCCGGATGGGTGATCAGCTCGGCCGACCGGGCGCGGGTGGCAGCCAGGCGGTGCAGCGCCCGGATGGTGGCGGGCAGGTCGAGCTGGCCCGGCGCGTCGTTGCCGGCGGAGGCCTCCGGGTAGAGCAGGCCGCGGGCCCGACAGCGCCGCTGGGCCGTGTGGGCCAGGCGTCGCTGGGCCAGTCCCGAGGGCGAGCGCGACGCCGATCGGGAGATGCGCACGGCGCGGATCTGGTGTCGGGCCGCCAGCTCGATGACGGTGTCGCGCACCGACGGCCACCGGTGCAGGTCGTGGTGGGTGTCGAGGTGGTCGACCGCGACCCCGGCGGCGGCGACCCGCTCGAGCTGCGCCGCGAACTCGCGCCGCAGGTCGGCCGGGTCGATGCGGCCGCCGGTGAGCAGCGGGACGAACTGGCGCCAGCTGGCACGCAGGCGCCCCCGGCGGTCGACCAGGCTCGGGATCTCCGCCGCGCTGAGCAGGGGCGGGTCCTCGCCCACCGCGGCCAAGTGCACGCCCACCCCGAGCCGGGGAACCTCACCCAGCCAGCGCACCGACTGCTCGAAGGCGGGGGCCAGGGCCAGCACCGAGGTGCTGGTCACGATGCCGCCCCGGTGGGCCTTGAGGATGGCCCGGGACACCTTCTCGGTGAGCCCGTAGTCGTCCGCGCTGACGATGAGCAGCGGGGAACCCGATTCGGCCATGCGCACCGGGGGCGGGGGCATCAGCAGGGAACTCCTCGGGATCGGCCGGCAAGACTCTCTGCGCGCCGGCAGGTCCGGCCGCACCCGGCGCAAGAGCGCGTTCACGGTACCAGCGGCTCGGCGGAAGCTGGCGGACGCCACCACCTGGTCGCTCGGAAGCAGGCGAAGGCCTCCCTGGAGTCGGCCGGAGCTCGCGGACGCCGCCAGGAGGTCGGCGTCGGGCCGACGGGCACCCGGCCCGGGCGCAGCCGAGTGGCTAGGCTTCGGCCATGCCGGACGAACCGGGCTGGTACCCGGACCCGAAGGGCGAGGCCAACTTCCGGTTCTACGACGGCCGGCGCTGGACCAAGAGCGTCGCGGCCGAACTGCCGGACGCGGTGCGCGAGGAGCAGCCGCCGGTGGTGGCCGGTGGCCTCATGGGGCTGCTCGACGTGCAGCCGGAGTTCATCCCGATGGAACCCGAGGCCCCGCCCGCGCCCCGGTGGGGCAGCACGGAGGCCCAACAGCGCAACCCCGACGCCGGCAAACCGCGGGGGGCGGCCGCCGCACCACCGCCAGCCGCCGCGCCTCCACCACCCCCAGCGTCGGCCAGCGAGGCACCGCCGGCATCCGCGCCGCCTCCTCCACCGGTGGGCGGAGCCGCGACGCCACCTCCACCGCCTCCTCCGCCGCCCCCCAGCCAGCCTTGACCCCGGCGGGAACCCCGGCGCGGCGCGGCCGACGGATCGGCCGCGCCCGCCATCCACCCCGAGCTGGCCGAGCACACGCACCTGTACTCCCCGCCCCGGGTCCACCACCTCGGCCGGGTGCACTGCGCGGTGGGGTGGAACCTGGCCAACATCACCATGATCGAGGGTGACGACGGCATCGTCGTGGTCGACACCGGCATGAGCCAGGACCAGGCCACCGAGGTGATGGCCGAGCTGGCCCGGATAACGACCAAGCCGGTGGCCGCGGTGATCCTCACCCACCACCACGTGGACCACGTGCACGGCACCCGGGCGGTGCTCGACACCCGCGGCACCGAGGCGTCGGCCGTGCCCATCTACGCCCACGCCTCGCTCATGGACGAGTACAGCCAGGAGAACGTGCTGATCGCGCCGATCATGAACGCCCGGGCCATCCCCATGTACAACCTGGCCCTGTCCGGCGAGGACGCCGAGGGCATGAACGCCGGGATCGGCCCGCGCTACCGGGTGGGGGCGGCGGGGTTCGTGGCCCCCACCCACACCTTCGACGACGAGCTCGAGCTCACCGTGGCCGGCATCCGCATGCACCTGCTGCATGTGCCCAGCGAGGCCGAGTCGGAGCTGTGCGTGTGGCTGCCCGACGACCGGGTGCTGCTGTCGGCCGAGGTGGTCCAGGACCACACCTGCCCCAACATCTACACGTTGCGGGGCGCCAAGCACCGCGACGCCAAGCAGTGGTACGAGTCGATCGACCTGATGCGCCAGTGGCGTGAGGCCGAGCACATGGTGCTCCAGCACGGCCCGCCGGTGTCGGGCGGCGACGAGGTGGCCGGCGTGCTGGAGGGCTACCGCGACGGCATCCAGTACCAGCACGACCAGACGCTGCGCCTGGCCAACCAGGGCTACGCCAAGGACGAGATCGCCCAGCGGGTGCGCCTGCCTCCGCACCTCGAGAGCTGGTCGCCGTGGATGCGTCCGTTCTACGGGTCCGTGGCCCACAACGTGCCTGCCATCTTCAACGACTACCTGGGGTGGTTCGACGGCGACCCGGTCGTGTTGGCGCCCACGCCCCGCCCCGAGCACGCCCGCCGGCTGGTCGAGCTGATGGGCGGACGCGAGGCGGTGCTGGTCGCGGCCCGCGCCGCGGTCGACGAGGACGACGACCCCCAGTTCGCGGCCGAGCTGGCCACCTACCTGATCCGCATCGACGCCCACGACCAGGAGGCCCGACTGGTCAAGGCCCGGGCCTTCCGCCGGCAGGGCTACGCCCAGATCAACCCCACCTGGCGCGGCTTCTACCTGACCGCGGCCGGCTACCTGGAGGGCACGCTGGTCGACCTGCTCGACAGCCTGCACGGGCTGGTGGGCGTGGTCCGCAACTCCCCCGACACCCTGGGCGGGCTACCGCCCGAGGTGATCGTGGCCCAGCTCCCGGTGCGCCTGGTGGCCGAGGCCGTGCTCGACCTGCGACTGGTGGTGGGGCTGGACTTCACCGACGCGGGCGAGGCCTTCACCGTGGAGCTGCGACGAGGGGTGGCCGAGGTGCGCGTCGGGCGGGATCCGGCCGCCGAGGTGGTGCTGACCGGGGACCGACGCGTGTTGGGACCCGTGCTGCTGGCGGGCGGCGATCCGGCGGCGCGCCTGGCCGCCGACGGGCTGACGGTGGTGGGCTCGACCGAGGCGGCCACCGCGTTCCTGGCCGCCTTCGAGGATCCCTCCACCCACTACCCGCCCATCTTCCTGCGCTGACCGGCGGCACGAGAAGATGGGCGGGCGGAGCGGGAGGGAGCAGGTGCGCTAGAGGCGCAGCAGGAACTGGAGGCCGTTGGGCGTGCCCAGCCCCGTGGTGTCGTCGTAGCCTGGCGTGGTGTGGATGGCCAGGCCGGCCGTGTCGTCGAAGGCGCGCAGCGACCGGATGAGGCCGTTGCTGGCATCGACGCCGTTCACGTAGTCGACCCGGATGTCACCGTGGCCCGACAGCGGCAGCACGTCGTCGATGCCGGCGGTCCCGGCGATGTCGGCGTACATCGTCGGGTTGACGAACCCGTGGTGCACGCCCAACAGGTCGTCGGCCAGGGCCACGAATCCGGCGAACAGCGGCGAGGACAGACTGGTGCCGCCGATGCGGTACTGGTCGTAGTAGACGCCGTCGGGGAAGGTCTGGGTCTCCCCCACCAACATGCCGGTGTTGGGATCACCGTCCATGGAGATGTCGGGCACGACCCGGCCCTTCACGCCGGCCGCCGACTGGTTCTGCCTGGACAGCGCGTCGGGCACCACGCCCCGCTGGTAGAAGGGTTGGGTGTAGAGGCGGCTGGTGCCCCCACCGGAGCCGTACAGGTAGTTGCCCGGCGGCTTGGGGATCCACTTCTTGTGGCCCAGCGTGCTCTTGCCCGTCTCCCAGCTGGTGGCCAGGGCCAGGTGGCCGTTCTGGTCGATGCCGATCGAGGTGCCGCCCACGGCGGTGACCCACGGGTTGGTGGCGGAGAAGTCCGGGGTGGGCGCGCCACCCAGGTCGGCCACCTCGTCGCCGTCGTCGCCGGAGGAGAAGTACACCCCGATGCCCTCCAGTACGGCCGACTCGGAGATGGTGTCGAAGGCAGCCACCTCGTCGGCCGACACGTCCTCACCGGCGTCGCCGTAGGAGTTGCTGACGATCTGGGCCAGGTTGCCGGCCACCACGCCGTTGAGGGCGACGTCGAGTGACTGGTCCAGGCAGTCGGACCCGCCCACGAACAGGATGTGGGCGCCGGGCGCCATGGCGTGGACGGCCTCGACGTCGAGGGTCTCCTCACCCCACCAGCCGTTGGCGCCGCACAGGTCGTCGCCCTCGAGCGCCACCGTCGGCTTGTAGATCAGCTGGCTGAACTGGCTCTTGGCCAGCGGGTGGGTGGGGTCGTTGCGGGTGGCGTAGGTGGAGGCGTCCTTGTAGATGCTGGGCGAGGCGTAGGCGTCGACGATGGCGACGGTGGCGCTGCGCCCGTCGAGGCCCTGGTTGACGAGCGTGTCGATGCCGTAGGCCTGGCGCAGCTGGGGCGGCGTGTAGCCGCAGGGCGCGTAGTCCAGGTGCGGTCCGGTGGGTGTGTAGCCCGGGTCCTTGGTGTCGACCTGCTCACCCCAGTAGGCCGAGCACGGGGTGGCGTTGCGGAACCCGTCGGGCTGGGGCACCTTGGCGGGGCCGGTGGCCGCCGCGCTCGACGGCGTGACCGCCTGCGGGCTGGCGCCCGAGGACGTGCCCGCTCCCGTGCCGGTGTTGGGGTCGGCGGCGATGTGATCGGGCTTGAGCAGGTTGCCCGACTGGTCGGTGCCGACCACACCCGCCACCACGCCGGCCAACGACGTCGGCACGGCCAGCTCGTGGTCGGGCGAGCGCAGCGCCTGGGCCTGGCCCGCCACCCGGTACAGACCCAGGTCGATGCCGAAGGCGCGGTTCACCTGAGCCACGGTGCCGGTGGCCGAGACGTACAGGTTGTTGGCCGGGACGCCGGCCACCGAGAGGTTCTGGCTGGTCAGCCAGGACCGCACCGAGGCCACGGTGGCGTCGGTGGGGTCGAAGGAGGCCTTGACCTGGGCGGTGGTGAGGTAGTGGTGGTACGCGGCGTTGCCCGGGCTGGACACGGCCTGGGCGGTGGCATCCATGGCTGCCTGGTTGCGCATGCGCAGGTAGACCCGGAAGCTGATGCGCTGGCCGGCGGGGGCGTCGCCCACCCGGGCCGCCGGCGTGGCCCAACTCGGCTGGGAGCCGGACACGGCCGCGGTGGCCGGCCCGGCACCGGCGGTGGCGCTGCCCACGGCGAGCGTGCCGGCGCACAGCGCCACGGTGGCCAGGATGGAGATGGCGGATTTCCGCATTGCTCTCCTGCGCAGGTGCATGTGGACCTCTCGTTTCAGCTGACGTTGGGCCTGGAACGAACGCGCCGCAAGCTATCGCTGCCGGACGACGGTCGCGTGCAACGAAGGCGAAGGCCGCCAGGCCGAAGCCGCTGGACCGATGACACCCGGATCGGCGAAGCCCGCCCGAAGGGAGGCTTGCCGACCGCAGGGCAAAGAGAGTCGGCTTGCAGTCGCGACGGTCAATCCAGTCGGACGGTCTGAAAGGGCGCGGCCAGGGCGGGGGCGGTGCCCCAGCGCTGCCAGGCGGCGTCGAGCACCGCCTCGACGGCCGGGGCCACCGCCACCGGGTCCTCGTCGAGGTAGAGCAGGGTGACGGCGAGCCCGGCGGCGTCGAAGCGGTCGGGGCGACGGTCGCTGGGCGAGAAGCGCCAGGCGCCGGCCACGCCGTCGGTCGCCACCAGCCGGTCCAGGTGCTCGGCGACCTCGGCTCCGCTGGCCGCCGGGGCCGGCTCGATCACCAGGTAGGCGCCGCGGGTCGGCCGCCAGGGGATGGCCGGCGGGCTCACCCGCACCCGCGGGGCGGCGGCCACCTCGGCCACGTCGTAGGTACCCAGCATCACCCCCGGCAACCGCACCGGGTAGCGCCCCAGTGCGGCCAACTCGCTGCCCAGGGCCAGGAAGTCCTCGAGGGCCTGATCGACGGGGTCGGCGAACAGGTAGTGGGTCACGTGGTGCACCGGCTCGAACCGGGCGGCGTCGGGCGAGACGGCGGTGCGGGCGGCGCGCCGATCCCGACAGGCCGGCGTCGACTCCCAGCGCAACCCGTGGACCAGGGCGTCGTTGCGATACTGCTCGGGTAGGTGGTCGAGCAGGTGCCACCGCAGGTAGTCGGCGTCGGCCTGGGGGCCGTCGGGCGAGGCCTGGGCCAACGAGAACACCCCGGCCCTAGCCCGGTTGGGGCGGCCCAGGATCGAGTCGGTCATCGCAGCTCCTCGGAGGTGAGGCCGTCCCAGGCGGTGACGGGACCCGCGACCTCGATCATCTCATCGAGCTGGACCCGGTCGGTGGCCAGGGTGGTGACCGTCGTCGTCGGCGAGGCCAGCTGGGCGGCCAGGCGGTGCTGGTGGGCAGCCGCGTCGAGGCGCTCGCCGTCGGGATCCCACAGCTCGACGGCCACCGCGACGCCCAGTCCCTCGGCCGCCTCCGCCAGCTCGGCCGAGGCCGCGTCGAGCGGACCGTCGGCCACGACCAGGGGGCGGCGCGGCCCGTGTCCGGTCCCGGCCACGATGGCGCAGGCCAGGGCCAGCCCGGCCCGCCGGCGACGGGCCGGCACCCGGGCACCACCCAGGAAGGTGGTGGCGAAGGTGCGCGCCACCCAGTAGCCGGCGCGACCCGGGGCGGCGGCCACGAACCCGCCGCCGGCCAGGGCCTGGGCGTAGTGCTGGGTCACCTTGGTCGGGGGCAGGGGCGCATCGGTGCGGGTCCATCCCCGCTGGGTGACGGCGGCCAGGCCGTCTCGCAACGGCGGCATGGCCAGCTGGCCGTCGGCCCGGCGCCAGACCTCGGCCAGGGGCGCCAGCTGCGCGGGGTCGAGCGTGACGACCGAGCCGTTCGCCGCCGACCAGTCCCCCGCCGATGCGGGCGGCGGGAGCTCGGCCGGGTCGACCCCGCACAGCAGGATCAGGTCGGCGTCGGCCACGCCGCCCAGCCGCAGGTCGTCGGCCTGCAACCCGACCGTGGCCCAGTGGTGGCGGCTGCGCCAGTCGAAGATCCCCTTGGCCCCCCACGTGTTGAGGACGCCGAGGTCTGCTGCGGCGGCCAGGGCCTGGAGCCCACCGACCGCGCCCGCGGTCACCACCTCCGGACCGGCCAGCAGCATCGGGCGCGCCGCGCCTCGGATCCGCTCGAGGTCGTCGGGCGCCACCTCCGACCAGGTGGGCGCGGGGGCCGGCGGGTCGGCCTCGACCGAGACGGGGGCGCCCGGCTCCAGGTCGAGGGCCACCTCCAACCGGCCTCGGGCATCCCGCCCCGGCGTGCGCACCTGGGCCGTCGCCCAACCGGCCAGGGCAGCGAGCGCCTCGGCCCCGTCCTGGGCACCGGCCAGGCGCAGTCGGCGTCCGGGCGCCCCCTCGACCGGACCGAGGTGGAGGTGGCCGTCGGGGGTGGCCACCGCGGCCGCCCGACCCCGGATCCAGACGTGGGCCTCGGCCAGCACCGGCGCCACCGACGGCGCCACCTCGACCACGGCTGAACCGGCCAGCGCCGGCAACCGAGCGCCGTACACCGCGTCGATGCCGGCCTGGGCCAGGAGGTGGGCGATCCCCCCGGAGCGGACCGGCTGGTTCACCGCTGGGGGGTGGTTCGGGCCACCAGCTCGCCGCTCAGCACCTTGCCCACCTGGTTGCGGGGCAGGGCGTCGATCCACTCGAAGCGCACCGGCACCTTGTAGGGGGCCAGGTGCTCCCGGGCCAGCGCCTCCAGCTCGTCGTCGCTCGGCCGGGCCAGGGCCTCCGCGCCGTCGCCGGCCACCAGGAAGGCCACCGGCACCTGGCCCAGCCGGTCGTCGGGCGCACCGACCACGGCGGCATCGGCCACGCCCGGCGACAACCGCAGCACCTCGGCCACCTCGTCAGGCGACACCTTCAACCCGCCCCGGTTGATCATGTCGGACACCCGACCCTCGATCCACACGAAGCCGTCGGCGTCCACCCGACCCATGTCGCCGGTGCGGAACCACCCGTCCGGGCTGAGGCGGTCGGCCAGGTCGGCGCCGTCGGCGTACCCGGCGCTCATGGCCGGCGTCCTCACCCACAGCTCACCCACCTCATCGCCCGCCACGTCGGCGCCGTCGGGGTCGGCCGGGTCGACGGCTCGGACGGCCACACCCTCGTGGGGGCGCCCCACCGAGCCCAACTTGGCCTCGCCGAAGGCTCTCGAGTCCGCCGCCGTCCAGCCCACGATCTCACCGCCGATCTCGGTCTGGCCGTAGCAGTTGAGCACGGCCACCCCGAAGCGGTCGCGGAACCGGCGGGCCTGCAGGGGCGACAGCGGGGCGCTGATGGAGCGGACGTAGCGCAACGGATCCAGGTCGGTGACGGCCGGGTCGTCGGTGAGCATGGTCATGGCCGCGGGCGGCAGCACGGCCGAGCGGATCCGGTACCGGTGCACGAGGTCGGCGAAGTCGGTGGTCGAGAAGGGGTCGAGCAGGACCATGGCCGCCCCCACCTTCAGCGCGAACAAGACGTTGTAGAGACCCGCCCACAACGACAGCGACACCGGCACCAGGTTGGGCATGGCCGGCTTGTCGGGCCTCTCGGTGCCCGATCCCCCACCGCCGCGGATCGACCCGATCACCCCGTCCATCAGCTCGCCCACCCCCGAGTGGCGCAGCAGCACGGCCTTGGGCCGGCCAGTGGTGCCGGAGGTGAACTGGATCAGGGCGATGTCGGCCTCGTGGTGGGCGGGTTGGCCTCCACCCCCGTCGAGGGCAACCCGGCGGATGCCGTCGGCCGCGCCCAGGTCGTCCACCATCGCCGCCGGACGGACCTGGTCGATCACGCGCTCGACCTCCGTGTCGGTCAGGCGGGGGTTCACCGGGAGGTAGGCGCCGCCGACCTGCCAAACCCCGAACAGGGCGGCCACCACGTCGGGACCCGTGGGCAGCCGCACGGCCACGGGCTGGCCCGGCTCGACCCCGATGGCCACCAGCCGGTCGGCGACCGAACGCGCCGCGGCCTGGACCTGGCCGCGGGTCCAGCTCACCGACCCGGCGGTCACCAGCACCGCGTCGGGGTCGGCGGTGGGATCGAACAACAGCTCGCCCAGGCCGCCAATCGGGCCCGCGGTCATCCGGGCGGGTCCTGGTCGCGGGGGCCAAGCGGCTGCCATCGGGGCTCGCGCTTCTCCGCGAAGGCGGCCGGGCCTTCCGCCTGGTCGGGGTGACCCCACATCGAGGTCAGCTGGTCGGCCCCGGCCTTGCAGGCGTCGGTCAGGCCCATCTCGAACGCCCCCCACAACGCCCGCTTGGTGGCGGCCATGGCCGCCGGCGAGTTGCGGGCGATGGTCTCGGCCAGCGCCTGGGCCGCGTCGCGCAGCTGCTCGGGCGGGTCCACGATCTGGCTGATCATCCCCAGCTCGTAGGCCCGCTGCGCCGACATCCGCTCGTAGCGGCCGACGAAGGCCATGCGCATCACAGCCTCGGCCGGCATCTTGCGGATCAGCCCGATGGCCTCCAGCGACACCACCTGCCCCACCGACACGTGGGGGTCGAAGAACTGGGCGTCGGAGGCGGCGATGACGATGTCGGCGTCCGCGATCCAGTGGAACGCACCGCCGGCGCACAGCCCGTTGACCGCGGTGATGACCGGCTTCCACACCTGCTGGTGCCAGGAGGTGAAGTGCAGGTCGAACTCCTCGACCGACTTGCGGTAGCGCTCCATGCCCACCCCGTCCGAGGCGATCTCGGTGACATCCACGCCGGTCTGGAAGGCGCGGCCCTCACCGGTGTGCACGATGACCCGCACCTCGGGGTCGTCGTCGAGCACGCGCCACGCCGTGCCGAACTCCTCGCGCATGGCCGCGCTCATGGCGTTGAGCTGGTCGGGCCGGTTGTTGATCAGCCACCCGACTGGTCCGCGCCGCTCCACGATGAGGCAGTCGAAGCTCGGGTAGGTCATCGGGTTCCTTCCGGGAGGTCCAGCCAGGCGGCCGGACGGCGCTCGGCGAAGGCGGCCGGGCCCTCGTTCTGGTCGGGGTGGCCCCAGACGGCCATCATCTCGACCGCGCCGGCGCGGCAGGCGTCGGTCAGGCCGGCCTCGAACGCCCCCCACAGCGCGGCCTTGGTGGCGGCCATGGCGGCTGGGGAGTTGCGGCTGATGAGCTCGGCCAGCTCCTGGGCCCGGGGGCGCAGGACGTCGGCGGTGGGCACCACCTCGCTGAGGATGCCGAGCTGGCGGGCCCGCTCGGCGCTGAGGCGCTCGTGGCGGCCCACCAGGGCCAGCCGCATGATCGTCTCGGACGGCGACTTGCGCACCAGGCCGATGGTCTCGAAGGCGCTCACCTGTCCGATCGAGACGTGGGGGTCGACGAAGGTGGCCTCGGGCGCGGCCATCACGATGTCGGCGTCGGCCACGAAGTGCAGGCCGCCCCCGGCGCACACGCCGTTTACCGCGGCGATGACCGGCTTGCGCACCTGGTTGTGCCAGGCGGTCAGGCGCAGCTCCGCGTCGCGGGTGCGGCGGGATTGCTCGCGCAAGGCATCGCGGTCGCGCGCCAGCTGGGCCACGTCGAGGCCCGTCTGGAAGGCCGGCCCGTTGCCGGTGTTCACGATGACCCGGACCTCGGGCTCGGCGTCGAGCTGGCACCAGGCCGTCTCCAGCTCGGCCAGCATGCGGGCATCCATGGCGTTGCCCACGTCGGGCCGGTCGAAGATCAACCAGCCCACCGGGCCGTCGCGCTCGACGATCAGGGTCTCGTAGGTGGGCGAACCGGGGGCGTCGGGATCAGACGAGATCACGGTCAGCTCCGGGGGATGTCGCGCCACGGCGCGCCTCGCCACGGATCGGGCTCGCGGGGCAGCCCCAGCACCCGCTCGGCCACGATGTTCTTGTTGACCTCGGTGGTGCCGCCCTCGATCGTGTTGGCCCGGCTGCGCAGCATGCCCTTGACCTCGTAGGGCAGCCCGAGCCCATAGGCCTCGGGGCGACCTTCGCCGCCGGCCACGGCGGACCCCGCCGTCGTTTCACCGGCGGAGGGCTCTGCTGTCTCCCAGGCCAGGGCGTCGGCGCCCAACAGGTCGGTGGCCAACAGCTGGATGCGCTGGTTGAGGCCGCCCTGGTGGACCTTGCCCACCGAGCTCTCGGGCCCCGGGCTGCGCCCGACCGCCAGCCCGCCCCGGATGCGCTGGTTGGTCCAGCCCCGGATGCGCTCCTCGGACACCACCTGCATGAGCCGTTGGCGCACGACGGGGTCGTCCCAGCCGGTGCCAGGGTGGACCTCGGCCCGGGCGCGGGCCGTGGCCACCAGCCGATCGGTGCCCGATCCGCCGATGCGATCGACGCCACCCGAGCCCGAGCCCGAAACCATCTGGCGCTCACCCGACAGGGTGGCGTTGGCCACCTTCCAGCCGCCGCCCACCGGACCGACCCGTTGGTCGTCGGGCACCCGGGCACCCTCGAGGAAGACCTCGTTGAAGTCGATCTCGCCGGTCAGGTGGCGCAACGGTCGCACCTCCACGCCCGGCTGGTGCAGGTCGACGAGGAAGTACGTGATCCCCTCGCGCTTGGTGGCCTCGGGATCGGTGCGGGCCAGCACCACGCCGAAGTCGGACACGTGGGCCCAGGTGGTCCACACCTTCTGGCCGGTGAGCAGCCAGGTGTCGCCGTCGCGCTCGGCGCGGGTGGCCAGCGAGGCCAGGTCGGAGCCGGCGCCCGGCTCGCTGAACAGCTGGCACCAGCGCTCGGAGTTGTCCACGATGCGGGGCAGGTAGCGCAGGCGCTGGTCCTCGGTGCCGTGGGCGAACAGGGCGGGCGCGGCCAGGTTGAGCCCCAGCGGGTTCAACCGGCCCAGGTTGTAGGGGGCCAGCGCCACTTCGGCCGCCCGGGCCTGGGCCGACGCCAGGTCGAGGCCGCCGTAGGCCACCGGCCAGGTGGGCGCCACCAACCCGGAGGCGGCGAAGGCGGGGTACCAGGCTTCGTAGTCCGCCCGGCTGCGCACGGCCCGCAGGGCGGCGGCCCCCTCGGGCGCGGCGACCCGCCACGCCTCGGGCACGGTGGCCTCGACCCAGGCGGCGACGACGTCTCGCACCTCGTCGAGCGAGCTGCCGGCGTCGAGGACCAGGCGCGACCCGACCGCCGACCGCTCGCCAAGCTCCGAGGCGGAGGCCTGCTCTCCGGTCGAACGGCTCGTCATCGCCCGCGGAACTCGGGTGGGCGCTTCTCCCTGAAGGCGGCCAGCCCTTCGCGGAAGTCGTTGGTGCGCGAGGACAGCTCGAGCGCCAGGGCCTCGTTCTGCAGCTGCGCGTCGAGGGTGGCCTCGATCCCGGCCTGGAGCAGCCACTTGGTGAACCCCAGCGCCACGGTGGGCCCGGCCGCCACCTGGTCGACCAGCGCCTCGACCTGGGCGTCGAGCTCGGCCCCGGCGGCCGTGGCGTGCACCAGCCCCCAGTCGGCCGCCTCGGCCCCGGTCAGGCTGCGCCCGAGCATGAGCAGCTGGCGGGCCCGCACCGGACCGACCAGCCGGGGCAGCAGCCAAGTTGCGCCGCTGTCGGGGGTGAACCCGCGCTCGGTGAAGGGCTCCCAGAAGGTGGCGTCGCGGGCCGCGACGGTGAAGTCGGCGGCCAGCGCCATCTGGAAGCCGATGCCGGCCGCCCAGCCCTGCACCCGGCACACGATGGGCACCTGCACGGTGGTCATCAGCGGGATGAGCCGATGCGCCGTCGAGGGCACCCGACGCTGGATGCTGCCCACCCGCGGCCGCTCCGGCGCCGATCCGTCGGCCGGGGTGGCGTTGCGGGCCACGATGTCGGCCCCCGAGCAGAAGTGCTCGCCGTTGCCGGCCAGCACCACCGCCCGCACCGCCTCGTCGCGCCCGGCCCGGTCGAGGGCATCGATGATCCCGACCATGATCTGGTCGTCGACCGCGTTGCGCCGCTCGGGACGATCCAGGGTCAGGCGCAGCACCGGGCCGTCGAGGGCCACCTCGAGGCCGTCCACCGAGTCGTAGCGCATGTCGCCCGTCATCTTCGCGCCCTCCGGGTTGCCGCCCTCCGGGTCAGCGCCCTCCAAGTGCCGCTCATCGGGCCGGCGAGCCCACGCCCGTGCGGAAGTTCTCGGCGATGGCCTCCAGTGCGCCCTGCAGGTCGGTGGCCCCACCGGGCGGATCGGGCAGGCGCACCGGACCGTGCTCGCGGCTCGGCAGCAGGATGGTGGCGTGGCCCGGTGTGGTCTGCTCGCCCCGCTGGTTGACGGCGGTGAGGTCGAGGTCGACCGCCGGCCGGTCACCGTCGGCCAGGTAGGTGCGGGCCACGGTGCCCGACACCCACTGCGTGTCGCCCACGTAGTTGAACTTGCGGAACTCGCAGTCGAGCTTGTGCAACCAGGCGTCGTCGCCCATCCAGTCGGTGCACAGGTGGATCAACCAGGTCTCGCGCATGCGCCCGTAGTCGAAGGTGGTGGGGTTGCCGGACCGCCGGGCGAAGGCCGGGTCCCAGTGCACGCGCTGCATGACGTCGGGGATGTTCAGCTCGTCGCGGTGGAAGAAGCGCGGGATGCGTCGGCGGTTCTGCGCGCCCAGCCGCAGCGGCTCGACGCCGTAGAGGCCCATGCCCATGCCCGTGTGCCAGCACACGATGTCGGTGATGGTCAACGGGCCCTTCACCAGCGGACCGACCGGGTCGCCCATCGACACGTCCTCGAACCAGCGGGGTTCCGCCCCGCGGGGCGCCTCCCGGGCGTACTGCGCCTCGATCTCGTCGATCTGCTCGTCGGTGTAGGGCACCTGCTCGACCGGTTGGCGCGTGGGCTCGTCCTCGGCCCGCTTCCGGGCTTTCGATCGCTCGGTGCGGATCATCAGCTTGTACTGGGCCGACAGCAGCTGGGCGGGTCGGCCGGCGGTGCCGTCGTCGCGGAAGACCTGGCCGGTCCACTCGTGCACGGCCCGCTCGGCGAACTCGCTCGGCTTGTCCAACACGCCCACCAGGGCGTTGCGTCGCCACACCCGCCGGCCGGGTCGCAGTGGCGCCCACCACTCGCGGGCGGTGGCCGAGTAGAAGGCGTGCACCCCGCGCAGCGGGTCGCCCTTCATCAGGTCGCGGTGCTCGGGCGCCACCTCGGTGACCTCGTCCTCCCCGATGAGGGTGTCGCCCCCCACCAGTACGGGGGAGGCGATGGAGCCCTCCCAGCGGGTGCCGGGCCCGTACGACGGGTCGCACCACAGCGGGTTGTCGTCGCCGTAGGCGTGGGCCACGTTGCGGAACACGTCGAGGTTGGGCTCGAAGTAGTGGGGCGGCATCGGGTGGGGCTCGGGGATGCCCACCCGGGCCCGCAACCGCTCGATGGCCGCATCGGTGATGCCGGGTTCCGCGGACCGTCCGTGTTCGCTCACTGATCCCCGATCATGCCCCGGCAGTTCTCGAACAGTGTTCCATATCTCTGAACGCGGGTTCAAACGTCGGGGGACGCCCTGCTCAAGCCGTGAAGGCCGCTTCGACGATCTGGTGCAGGTCGTCGAGGGGCAGGCCGCGACGACCGGCCGGGCGGTCGGAGATGACCTCGGGGTCCTGGGACTGGAAGGCAGCGATGAGGCCACTGAACAGGCGCGCCAGGGCCTGGGGATCGCCCTCGCGGAACCGGCCGGCCGCCTGGCCCCGGACGAACAGATCGGCCTGGAGGTCCATGGCCTCGCGGAAGTTGCCGGCCACCGCCTTCTCGAGGCCGGTCTCGGCCATGGCCGGCAGGGACCGCGGCGACGACCGCAGGATGAGGCGCCCGAAGTGGCGGTGCTGGCGGAAGAACCCCACCTCGAAGTCGATCAGGCGATGCAGCTGGTCGACGGGGTCGTCGTCGGAGGCCACCACCTGGCGCAGCGACGGCATGTACTCGTCGCCGCGGCGCACGAACACGCTGACGTAGAGGTCTTCCTTGTTCTCGAAGAACGAGTAGACCGAGCCGACCGAGAACTCGGCCAGCTCGGCCACCTCGCGCAAGGTGGTCTCGTGGAAGCCCTTGCGGCCGAAGACCTCCTCGGCGGCGTCGAGCAGCTGGGCGCGGGACAGGTCCTGGTGCTGGGACCGCCGTTGCTCGCGGCGGCTGGCCTCGCGGCTCGGGGTCCTGGCCATCCGACCGATGCTAGCCCGGGTCCGACCGGATGAACCGGTGTTCATTCCACCGAAGCCGCGTAGCGGGCAGTAGCGTGCCGCGGCGTGACCGACGACGACACCCCGCCAGCCGAGCCCCCTCGCCCCCCGGCGGGCGACTGGCTCGGCACCCCGTTCCTGCGCTTCGACCGGCTCGGCCCGATCGCGGTGTGCACCGTCGACCGGCCGGCCAAGCGCAACGCCCTCACGCCGGCCATGTACTTCGGCATCCGCTACGCCATCGACCACGTCAACCGCAGCCCCGACCTGGTCGGGCTGATCGTGACGGGATCCGGCGACGTGTTCATCCCCGGGGGCGACCTGAGCGGTGACAACACCGACGGCTGGGCCGACCTGCCCACCCTGCTGGGCATGGACAACACGCCCTTCGACGCGGTGCGCAACTCGCGCAAGCCGGTGGTGTGCGCGGTGAACGGCATCGCCCAGGGCGGCGGGCTGATGATCGCCATGCTGGCCGAGGTCACCGTGGCCGC
Organism: uncultured Microthrixaceae bacterium; assembly: GCA_963785815.1. GTDB lineage: Bacteria > Actinomycetota > Acidimicrobiia > Acidimicrobiales > Acidimicrobilacustridaceae > UBA4742. The sequence continues at coordinate 1,548,307 of CAWAWN010000002.1, read as the reverse complement.
CGACACCGCCACCTTCCGCTGCCCCGAGCTGCTGCGCGGCATCGCTGACACCAACTACGCCCAGATCCTGCCCCGCCAGATCGGCCCGGCCCGGGCCCGCGACATGCTGCTCACCGGGCGGGCCGTGGGAGCGGCCGAGGCGCTGGCCTGGGGGCTGGTGTCGCGGGTGGTGGCACCCACCGAGCTCATGGACGCGGCCATGACGGCCATGGCTGAGCTGGCCCAGGCCGCGCCCGGGGCCCGGGCCGCGTGCAAGCGGGTGATGGACGAGTTCTACGGCCACTACGACCGGATGGGCATGGACGCCAGCCTGGCCGGGGCCGAGGTCGAGGAGGGCTGGCTCTCGTTCCGGGACCGGCGCGCCCCCAGCTGGATCCACCCCGACCTGACCACCGACGGCCGCGCCTGACCCCGAACCTCCCGAACCTCCGAACGTGCGTTGGTTTCCGCCCTCCCAGGGGCCATTTCCATCGCCGGTTCGGAGGAAGGAGGCGCACGCGCGGTGCTAGCGGTACGACTTGGCTCCGGCGTCGAGGCGCTCGATGGCCTTGGCCACCCGCTGCTGGCGGGTCTCGTCCTTCTTGGCCCCCTCGATCCACTCGGCGTACTCGCGCTGGTGGGTGTAGCTGAGCGACGTCCACGTGGCCTCGGCCGCGGCGTGGGTCTTGAAGGCGGCGGCCAGCTCGGCCGGCGGCTCGACCACCCGGGGCTGGTCGTCGTTCTCGATGGTGACCGACACGGGCGTGCCGGCCTCGACCCCGGCGGCCTGGCGGTTGGCCGTGTTCAAGCCGACCATCTGGCGTCCCTTCATCACCGCCGTGGTCGTCCGGTAGGAGAAGCCGTTGATGGTCACCACCACCGGCACCTTCTTGCCCCCGAGCGCCTCGAGCACGTCGTCGGGGATGTCGATGGACGCCATGTTCCCGGTCTTGCCCTCGGCGACCGGTGTCGCGGTGAAGGTCAGCTTGGCCATCGACGCACGCTAACCGGCCCACCGCAGCGCGGGCCCGGCGCGGGCCCGACGCGGGCCGTCCCCGTCTCAGGTCTCGAGCGCCCACTGCACGCCCCCGGCCACGTGGGCCAGGTAGGCGTTGGACTCCCAGGCGGTCGGGAAGTGGCCGAGGGCGGTGGTGAACACCCGGCCGCCGCCCTCGGTGCGACACCAGCTCAGCGGGAAGTCGACGTCCGGTGCCGCCCCGACGTCGAGGCGACCGGGTGGGACCCGCAGCAGGACGTGGGCGTCGGGCTGGAGGTCGCGGAAGGTGTAGAGCTCGTCGGTGAGGGACCAGGTGGAGCCCAGGTGGCGGGTGGCGGGGTGGTCGCCGTCCACCACCTCGAGGGGGAGCTCACCGGTCAGGGGATGGCCGTCGAAGCGGGCGCCGATGAGCGGTCCGTACTCGGGCCACTCCAGGCAAGCGTCGAGGCCGGAGTGGACGACCACCAGCGCGGTGGTCCCATCCCGCACGCCGCCGAGCAGGGCCGCGCGCTGGGACCCGGACCAGGGCGTCTCCCCGATGGTGAACAGGACGACCGCCCGAGCGGCCACCTCGTCGACCGGCACCTCCCGCACGTCCTCCACCAGGCGGGGACGCAGGCCCACCACCTCGGCGATCTGGCGGAAGGCCAGCCAGGCCTGGGGCAGCACGCCGTGGGCCCCGGCCAGCCCCATGGCCGTGTGGTAGGGCGCGCTCGGCGAGTACGGCGACACCTGGGTGACGAACAGGAGGTCCTCGCGAGCCACGCTCCGATGCTAGAGGTCGGCTCCGGAAGGCGTAGGCCGCCAGGCCGGAGCCGCTGGACCGATGACACCCAGATGCCGAAGGCGCCCGCAGGGAGGCTTGCCGACCGAAGGGCCAAGCAATCAGATCGTGAGCTCGGTGACCTGGCCGCCGGTGACCTCGACCTCGTGGACCGGCGCCCCGTCCCGGTCGAGGAGGGCATAGCTCCCCTCGACCAGCGCGGGGAACACGGCCACGACCACGGCTCGCCGGCCGATGCGCCGCTCCCAGACCCCGGTGTGGGTGGTGCGGGTCTCGCCCGGGCGACGCACGTGCAGCTCCTGGCCGATCCGAGCCGCGTCGACGTGCACGATGAGGGCACCGACGTCGTCACCGATGTCGACCACCACCGGCCGGCCCGCCGGAGGCGCACCAGCCTCGTGCCGGTATCCGGGCTCGGGGTCATGCCCGTGCTCGTGGCCATGCCCGAGCTCGTGGCCATGCCCGAGCTCGGGGGCCTGGGCGGGGCCAGGGGCGATCACGGCGCTCACGCCGCCGGCACGACCGAGAAGCCGGACCGGGGCGTGTCCAGGTACGGGAAGGACGACCGGTAGCTCACGTTGCCCGGTGGGGTCACGCCGTCGGTCACCACCGAGGCGGCGCCGTCGGGCGTGAAGGACGGGTCGACCAGCGGGATGGTGGCCCCGGCGATTGCCCTCAGCTCGATGGTGAACACGTCGTCGAACACGCGGCGGCCGTTCGGGAACCCGGCCAGGTCGCCTCCCAGGATGCCCATGATGCTGGGGCCGGACGACGGCGGGATGGCCACGTTGAGCCGCAGCATGTCGGCCTGGGTCGGCCCGGTGTAGTTCTGGAACCCGCCGATGATCCCGTTGGGGATCCCGGTGTGCAGGATGGCCTGCAGGTCGGCCCGGGGCTGGGAGTAGGCGGCCAGGTTGGGGAACACGCCCGGGTACAGCGCGGGGATGAGCGCGGCCAGCTCGGGGTGGATCACGTACTCGTTGAACGCCGAGTCGCCGGCCGGACCCACCGAGTTCCACAGGTCCTTCTTGGCCAGGGGGATGAGCGCCTCGTTGACCAGCGGGTTGCCCAGGCGCGACACCTGCACCCACGGCCCGGTGGCCGTGTTGACCCCTCCGGCGTTGCGCACCAGCGCCATCTGGCGGCTGGCGGAGGCCCACACGCCGATCACGGCGTCGGGCCGGGTGGGGTCGCTGGGCGTGGTCCCGTCCGCGGTCAGGTCCGAGATGGGCACCTTGATGGCGATGGTGTGCACGTTGTACGACTTGAGGCCGTCGACCCCGGGGGCCGCGGCGGTGTGGAGCAGGTGGAGGTTCTGGAACGGACGCAGGTCGGCCAGGTCGAACACCGAGCCCAGGTCGACGTAGAACCCGTCGAGGCGCTGGCCGGCGAACACGGTGACGCGGTGGCGGTCCACCGAGTGGATGGCCTGGCTGGACAGGTTGGGGTAGGTGGGCATCGAGCGGGGGCCCACGTTGCACGGCGGGCAGCTGAGCTTGGATGCCACGACCACGGTGCCCGCCGACGTCGTCTTGGTCAGCGAGTAGGTCTGGCGCCGGTTCAGCGTGGCGTCGTTGAGGCCCTTCACCACCCCGGTGTTGTAGAGGAACGTATCGGGGTCGTGCAGCGTGGTGGTGAAACGGAACTCGTAGACCACGTCGGCCACGCCGTCGCCGTCGTTGTCGACGTTGATCTTGTACGACACGTCGTCGCCGAACTCGAAGAAGTTGGGGCCGCCGGCCGGGTCCTGCAACGGCACGTAGTTGGTGATGAGCGTGACCGTGCCCGGGTCGTCGGGCGACACGAAGGCATAGGTGTCGGTGCTGTCGGCCACGGGATCCTGTGAGATCTCGGGGGCTTCGCGGTGTGAGGACATCTGGGACTCCTGCTCTGTGGACGGTGGGGTTGCTAACGGATGTGAGCGGCCGAGACGATCCGGGCGATGAAGCCGGGGTCGTGGATCACGACCTCGCTCTCGCCGCTGAGGACGGACAGCTCGCCGGTGGCCGCGTCCCGCACGTGCACCACCAGAGGCCCGACGGCCTCCAGGTCGGCGGTGGCCGGGGCGGCCACGTCGTCGACCACGCCGGACACCTCCGGAACCACTGCGGCCACGCCGGGCACGGCCACCAGGGCCACCCCCGCCGCCGTCAGCCCGGCAGTCCCCAAGAATCCGCGCCTCGACAGCTCGGGCATGCGCACCTCCCTCGCTCGTGCGAGCCCTCTCGCTCGCGGTCGAGAGTCCTACGGAGTGCTCCCCCATCCCGGATGACCCGCCGCTCCCCCAATGACGAAATTGGGCATCTTTGGCTGTGCCGTTTCGCGGATTCCGGGGGTCAGTTTCCTCAGATCTCGTCGAGGGGACGGCGGTCCGACGCCAGGGGCTGGCGGCCCAGGCGCAACGGCGCCAGCGGCGCGTCGACCATCAGCGTGCGGCTGGTGTCCACGCCTTCGGAGGCCAACCAGGCGGCCCACGGCCGAAGCGCACCGCCCGAGCGCCAGGCCGCCTCGTAGGCCGGCCAGTCCGACCAGGTGGGGATGGCCCAGATGGCCAGGCACTCGGACTCGTTGACCATGGCCACGTCGAAGGCGCCCACACAGGTCAGCCCCAACGCCTCGGCCGACGGGCGAGCCATGGTGGCCAGGTGTTCGAGCACCGCCCCCGACCGACCGGGCCGGCAGCGGAACAGCTCGTGGGCATACACCTCGCCCTGGACACCCCGCGCCGTCAGGGACCCGATGGGCTCGGTCCACGGCTCGGGAACGACGATGCGGTCCACGCCGCCCCGGCGGAGCTCAGCGGCCACCGCCCACCACCGGGCCAGCGACGGGTCCTGCAACGAGTCGTGGCGCAGCTCGTGGCCGAAGTTGGCCACCAGGCCGTCCCACCCGTCGAGCTCCCACAGGTTCACCACCTCGGGCCACCGCCCGGTGGAGCCCACCGTGCCCCACACTCCGAAGCACAGCTGGTTGCGTTCCTCGAGCGCCACCGGACACCAGTTGGCCGTCATGTGGTGCATGTACCGGGCGCGGTTGGGTCCGATGATGTCGATGAGCTCGTGGATGTAGACCTTGTCGTTCATCGGCCGCCTCCGAAACTGCTCCACAAAATGCGCGAAACAGCACAGCCAAAGATGCCCAATTCCGGAGAGGGAGAGGAGGAGGGGGTCACCCGGCGTTGCTGGGCCACTCGGGGCGGTGGTAGCCGTCGAAGCGCAGCTCGCCGCCGCGCAGCTCGCGGATGGTCAGGAAGTCGCCCTTGTAGCCCTTGCGGTCCCACGGGCCGAACTGGATGTAGGTGCCGGGGCCGCCGTTGGTGCAGGGCATCCAGCGGATGCGCTCCATACCCTCCTTCACCCACCTGGGGTGGGGGATGGCGGCGTTGGCGATGCCGTGGATGGCCACCCGGGCGGTGTCGTAGGCCAGGGCCACGACCACGTTGCGGGTGCTCCGCCCGAACCGGCGCTCGAACCGCTCGACCATGGCGTTGTAGTTGGGGTTGGCGCCGTCCTCACCCAACTGGTCGACGCCGTGCCAGCCCTCCAGCCCTTCGGCCCAGGCGTTGGAGTTCGAATAGAACATGAAGGCGGTGCCCATCACGCGGGGCGGATCCCAGTCGAGCTTCTTGAAGGCCTCGGCGAAGTGGAACGTGGCGTAGCCGTAGCCGCCGTAGTAGATGCCCTGGGTGCCCAGCTGGCGCATGGTGTCGAGGTCGTCGGCCAGCCCCACCGGGTTGGGCTCGAGCTTGACCTCGCGGGTGATCGTCATGCCCAGGCCGATGGCCGCGTCGCGGAAGTACTCGGCGTAGTCCTTGCCCGACGAGCCCTGCTCCCAGAAGAGGCCGACCCGCTCGAGGCCCTGGGCCTTGAGCCACTGGGCGCACATGACCCCCTCGGTGGGGATGTCGCCGTTGGCCACGGTGAAGCAGTACTCGGACGCGAACTTGTGGGCCCCGGTCCACCCGATGCAAGCCACGCCCAGCTCGTTGGCCGTGTCCTGGAGGACCAGGGAGTTGTCCGAGATCATCGGACCGAGCACCACCACGCAGCCCTGGTCGACCAGCCAGCGGTAGCCGTCGATGACCTTGCGGTAGTTCTCCCGGGGCAGGCCGCGGGCATCCGCGATGACCAGTTGGATCGGCCCGCGCGAGAAGATGCCCTCGTTCAGGGCGTCCTCGATGGCCAGGATGGTCGGGTCGATCCAGTCGGCCAGCAGCTGGTTGAGATCCATGTCGATGAGGATCCCGATCTTGACCGGCTCGAAGGGGTCGCCCTGGGTCTGGCGGCCGTGGGTGGGCGGGTAGATGGTGATGCCCTGCACCGCCTTGTCCTTGGCCGCACCGCCACCCTGGTACCACCGCGACCCCCGCTCGCCGCCCTCGCCCTCGAGGTAGCTCTGGGTGCCGTGGGAGACCGACGAGACCGCCCGATCGGGCTGGGCGATGCCGAGGTCGACGGGCTCGTCGAACATGCGCTCGGCGTAGTGGTGCTGGTCCTCTTCACCCATGCGAGGGTCCCCCTAAGCTCAGTTCAAGTTTCCGAACTATAGTTCACTTGGTCATCGAGCACCCCTGGGGGGTCACCATGGACGCAGCCGACCTCATCCTCGTGAGCGTGGACGACCACCTGGTCGAGCCGCCTGACCTGTTCGAGGGGCACATCCCCGCGGCGTACGCCGACCGGGCCCCGAAGGTGGTGCGCACGTCCAACGGCGACGACGTGTGGAAGTTCAACGGCGCCACCATCCCCAACATCGGCCTCAACGCCGTCGCCGGTCGCCCCCGCGAGGAGTACGGCATCGAGCCCACCTCGTTCGAGGAGATGCGCCCGGGCTGCTTCGACATCCACGAGCGCATCAAGGACATGGACGCCGGCGGCGTGCTGGGTTCGATGTGCTTCCCGTCGTTCCCCGGCTTCAGCGGCCGGCTGTTCGCCGCGGCCGACGACAAGGACCTCGCCCTGGCCGTGCTGCGGGCCTACAACGACTGGCACGTGGACGAGTGGTGCGGCGCCTACCCCGGCCGGTTCATCCCCATGGGCCTGCCCGTGCTGTGGGACGCCGAGCTGTGCGCCGAGGAGGTGCGCCGCCTGTCGGCCAAGGGCGTGCACTCGCTGACCTTCACCGAGAACCCCAACACCCTCGGCTACCCCAGCTTCCACGACCCCTACTGGGATCCGCTGTGGCGGGCGCTGTGCGACACCGACACGGTGCTGTCCATCCACCTGGGGTCGTCGGGGCAGCTGGCCGTCACCGCCCCCGACGCGCCCATCGACGTGATGATCACGCTGCAGCCCATGAACATCTGCGCGGCGGCCGCCGACCTGCTCTGGTCGCGGGTGATCAAGGACTTCCCCGGCCTGCGCATCGCCCTGTCCGAGGGCGGCACCGGCTGGATCCCCTACTTCCTCGACCGGCTCGACCGCACCTACGACATGCACCACCTGTGGACCGGCCAGGAGTTCGGCGACCAGATGCCCAGCGAGGTCTTCCGCGACCACTTCCTGACCTGCTTCATCGCCGATCCCATCGGCATCAAGCTGCGCGACGACATCGGCATCGACAACATCGCCTGGGAGTGCGACTACCCCCACTCCGACTCGTCGTGGCCCGAGGCTCCCGAGGAGCTGGCCCGGGTGGCGGCCGACGTGTCCGACGCGGACCTGAACAAGATCAGCTACGAGAACGCCATGCGCTGGTACTCCTACGACCCGTTCGCGGTGCGTCCCCGTGAGCAGTCGACGGTGGCGGCACTGCGGGCCGAGGCCGCCGGCCACGACGTGTCCACCCACTCGTTCGACCAGGGCCGCTACGAGCGCCGCAAGGGCGCCGACCTGGGCAAGCTGGCCAAGGCCGCCACCGCCTGACCGACCGGGTCGCCCACCGACACAACCTCGAACCAACGGGGGCGCCCACGAGGGGCCACGGCCCTAGGGTTGGCTCGATGCCACCGAGCGGACCGCGGCCCATCCGGATCGACGAAGCTCTGGCCGGGCTGACGTTCCTGGCCGACCGAACCCCGACGACCACACCGGACGAGGCAGAGGGCGCGTTCGAGAGGCTGTTCAACTATCGAGAGGGCGGGGTCTTCGTCGGACATTGGGCGGGCACGAGCGAGTGGGAGCGCCACGTCGCGGGTGACGAGATCGTCCTGGTCCTGGAAGGGACCACGACGATCATCTTCCTCAGCGACGGCGAGGAGTTGTCGGCCGGGCTCCGAACGGGTGAGCTGGTCCTCGTGCCGCAGGGCACGTGGCATCGATTCGAGACTCCCGAGGGGGTCAGGCTGCTGAGCGTCACGCCCCAGCCGACCGACCACCGCGCCCTGCGCCCCGACTGAAGGCAGGGACGACGTTGCGGCGTGCGCCCTCGTCGCGCATCATGGCGGCCGATGCTCGCGACGGTCGGCCTGCTCCTGGTGCTCGTGGCCGTGGCCGTGGGGGGCTGGCTGGCGGTCAGGTACACACCGCGGAACATCGACCCGGTCCCGATCGACGAGACCTGGAGCTCGATCGGAGCGTTCTACCGAGGACGACCCGACCGCGACACCGAGGTCGACCTGGGTGACGGCTGGAACAGCAGCCTGGACCCGGGCGCGACGTTCGAGCTCTCCTGGATCAGCGCCACCGACGAACTGGTGGCCCTGCGACGCCAGCGACATCCCGACTTCGTGTCCGGGGCGGGCCTCGTGTCAGCCGTGCCCGGGCGACTCGATCGCCGGGCGACCGGCATGAAGGTCCTCGCCACCGCCGATCTCGACCGGATCAACGCCCTTCAGCCCGCGCAGCTGCGTGCCGCGCCGGACGGCCTCGACCAGCTCACCACGGCGCTCGGCCGTCCCTATCAGCCTCCGCATCCCGACGACCCGCACTGGGCCGATCCAGGACCACCCGCGCCGGCCGCCGACCCCGACCCTGAGCGCTGACCGCTCCGGACGACCCGGCGGCTGATCGCTCCCTCACCAGATGCGCACCCGGTCCTGCGGGTCGAGCCACAGGGCGTCGGCGGGCGTGGTGTCGAACGCCTCGTGGAACTCGTCCAGGTTGCGCACGATGTTGGCCCGGAACTCGGCCGGCGAGTGGGGGTCGACCGCCAGGAACTGCAGGGCGAGCTCGGGTCTCGTCTTGATCCGCCAGATGAGGGCCCAGTTGTAGAACACCCGTTGCGCGCCGGTGAGCCCGTCGACCTCGGGGGCGTCGGCGCCGTGCAGGCTGAGCTCGTAGGCCAGCAGGGCGATGGTCAGCCCACCCAGGTCGCCGATGTTCTCGCCCACGGTGAGCGCCCCGTTGACGTGGTGGCCGGGCACGTCGCGAGGCTCGAAGCCGTCGTACTGGGCGACGAGCTTCTCCGTGCGCTCGGCGAAGCTGGCCCGATCGTCATCGGTCCACCAGTCGACCAGGTTGCCGGTGCCGTCGTATTGCGAGCCCTGGTCGTCGAAGCCGTGACCGATCTCGTGGCCGATCACCGCGCCGATGCCGCCGTAGTTGAGGGCGGGGTCGGCGTCGGCCTCGAAGAACGGCGGTCGCAGGATGGCCGCCGGGAAGCAGATCTCGTTGACGCCCGGGTTGTAGTAGGCGTTGACCGTCTGCGGGGTCATCAGCCACTCGTCGTGATCGACCGGACCGCCCAGCTTGGCCAGCTGTCGGTCGGTCTCGAAGGCCGCGGCCCGCCGGACGTTGCCCAACAGGTCGTCACGATCGATCTCCAGGGCCGAGTAGTCGCGCCAGCGCACCGGGTAGCCGATCTTGGCTCGGAACTGGCCGAGCTTGGCCAGCGCCCGCGCCCGGGTGTCCTCGCCCATCCAGTCGAGCCGGCCGATGCTGATGCGGTAGGCCTCGACCAGGTTGGCCACCAGTTCGTCCATCTGGGCCTTGGCCTCGGGCGGGAACTCCCGCTCGACGTACAGGCGCCCGACCGCCTCGCCCAGGGCGCCGTCGCACAACGACGCCCCTCGCTTCCAGCGGTCGCGCATCTCCTGGGCCCCGCTGAGGGTGCGCGAGTAGAAGTCGAAGTTCTGCTCGACGAACGGGCTGCTCAGGTAGGGCGCGGCGCCGTGGACCAGGTGGAAGGTCAGCCAGACCTTCCAGTCGTCCAGCGGCACCTCGACCAGTGCGGCCGACAGCGCCTCCAGGTAGCTGGGTTGGCGGACCAGCACCTCGGCGAAGGCCGCCTCGCTGGCGCCCAGGCCATCGATCCACCCGCTCCAGGCGAACGCCGGCGCCGATGCCCGCAGCTCGTCGAAGCTCATGCGGTTGTAGGTGGCGATCACGTCGCGGTTGGCCACCCGATCCCAGTGCCCGGCGGCCAGCCGGGTCTCGAGGGCCATGAGCCGGTCGGCGCCGTCGGACGCCGCCCCCTCGTCCCACCCCAGGAGCCCGAGCATGGCGGCCACGTGGGCCACGTAGGCGGTGCGGATGTCGGCGAAGGTGTCCTCGCGGTAGTACGACTCGTCGGGCAGGCCCAGCCCGGACTGGACGATGTTGACGATGTACTGCTCGGCGTGGCGGTCGTCGGTGTTGACGTAGCTCTCGACCGCGCCGCCGGCCACGCCCTGGCGCGACAGGCACCCGAGCAGGGCGACCAGCTGGTCGACGTCGGCCAGCGCGTCGATGGCGGCCAGGTCGTCGGCCAAGGGGACGCGCCCCGGGCCTCGGCCGCGGCCTCGTCCATGAAGCTGGCGAACAGGTCACCGATCTGCTGGCGTTCCGTCCCGGGCGGGGCCGGGTCCTCGCTCGCCTCGCGCAGGATCTCACCCACGGTGGCTTCGGCCTCGAGCGACAGGTCGATGAACCCACCGGTGCGGGACAGGTCCGCGGGGATCTCGGTGGCGTCGAGCCACGCGCCGTTCACGTGGCCGAACAGGTCGTCCTGGGGGCGGATGGCGTCGTCGGCCGGCCCGATCCGGGCTTCGAGAGACATGGCCGCGCAGGCTATCGCCGGGGTGGTCGCCCGCCCACCGCGAACCCGGGCGGCACCGCTCGACCCGCTAGAACCCCACCAGCGGCGGCGTGCCGGCCGGCGCCGCGCCCTTCACGAAGCGCACGCAGATCGGGTAGCGGTACCACACGCCCTTGGAGGCCTGGACGGCGCCGATGATGGCGAACACCCAGGCGCCGACGAAGACCAGCATCAGCACCCCCCACACGGCGAAGAAGCCCAGGCCGAAGCCGAGCCCCGCACCCGCACCCGACCCGGACGCGCTCGAGGCGGCCGCGCCGGCGAAGATGGCCACGAAGAACAGGGCGAATCCGCCCACCTGGAGGATGAGCAGGGTCAGGCAGAAGTTCAGCCCCTCCGAGGCGTGGTGACGGGTGTAGCGATCGCGCTCGTCGGTCACCAGGTAGAGCACCAGGGGCAGGATGAAGCCACCAACGATCGGGCCCAGGTGGGCCAGGACGGCCACCGCCTTGTTGGGCGCGGGTGGCGGCGGCGGTCCGGGCGGCGGCGCCAACGGCCCCCAGGCCTGGCCGTCCCACCACCGGATGGCGCCCGCCTGATCGGCGTACCAGCCCGGCGCGGCCGCCGCCTGCGGTTCGCTCATCGTCCCCCTCGCTCCCCCGCCCGCTCGGTCAACGGTCGCTGAACCTCGGGGGGCGCTTCTCGGCGAAGGCGGCCATGGCCTCGCCCAGATCGTCGGTGGTGGCCGCCAGCAGCTGCGTGCGGTTCTCGAGGTCGATGCCGGCGGTGAGGCTGCCCACCTCGAGCTGGCTCCACATGACCTCCTTGGTCATCTGCACCCCGAACGGGCTGTTGGCCAGGATGAGCTGGGCGTGGTCCAGGGCGGCCGCCACCACCTCGCCGTCGGGCACCACCCGGGTGACCAGACCGATCCGCTCGGCCTCGGCCGCGTCCACGAAGCGGCCGGTGAGCATCAGCTCGTAGGCCCGCGACGCGCCGATGAGCCGGGGCAGCAACCAGGAGACACCGATGTCGCAACCCGACAGGCCGACCCGCACGAAGGCCACGTTGAACCGGGCCGAGGCGGCCGCCACCCGGATGTCGCTGGCCAGGGCCAGGGCCAGGCCGCCCCCGGAGGCGGCGCCGTTGACCGCGGCGATCACCACCGGGCGCATCGATCGCATGCGGGGCACCAGGTTGGCGATCGACTGCTGGGTGGCCAGCCCGGCCTGGGCCCGACCGAGGCCCTCGGCTTCGGGTGGGGTGGCACCGGCCTTCAGGTCGAGCCCAGCGCAGAAGCCCGCCCCCGCGCCGGTGAGCACCACCACCCGACAGGACCGGTCCCGGTGGAGGTCATCGAACGTGTCGTGCAGCGCGGCGATCAGCTCGGCGTCCATGGCGTTGCGCGCCTCGGGCCGATCGAGGGTCACCACGGCCACGCCGTCGTGAGAACGATCCACCCGCAGCACCGTCATCGGCCACCGACCCTACTGGTCCGCGGGTCGGCGCAGCCTCGATCTCCCCCCACGACGCGGCCCGCCCCTGTCCACCGACGAGCGGGCGGGTGGACCGTCGGTTCGCCCCGAGCGCGCTTCGGCCGGCACCATGGTGGCAACGACCGCGCCGGCGAGCCGGCTGGCACCCCGGTCGTCACCCGTTCACCCGTCCACCACCGCTTCTGGATCGGTCATGGCTCGACACGAGATCGACGTCACCGTCACAACCTCGGCTCCCCCGGCGACCGTCTATGCCCTGCTGCGCGACGGGGCCAGCTGGCCGACCTGGTCACCCATCGGCTCGTTCGAGCTCGAGCGACCGGCGGCGGACGAACCCGAGGGCCTGGGCGCGGTGCGCATCTTCCGCACCCCTCGACCCATCGGCGAGAGCGTGAGCCACGAGCAGATCGTGGAGCTGGTGGCCGACCGGCGCTTCAGCTACGTGCTGGTGTCCGGGCTGCCCATCCGCGACTACCGGGCCGACGTCGACCTGACCCCCACCGCCGCGGGCGGCACGTCCATCCGCTGGCACTCGACGTTCTCGGGCGGGCGGATGCCCGGCAGCGGCCCGTTCTTCCAGTACGCGCTGGGCCGGTTCGTGGCCCAGGTGGCCGAGGGCCTGGCTGCCCGCGCCACCCAAGAGGTCAGCGCGGGCTGATCAGGCGCGCTTGCGCGCCACCCATGCCTCTTCGGCCGGCCACCGGCGCGCCCACTCCACGGTGACGAAGCCGTACACAGGTGAGTCGACCGCCTCGGCCGAGGGCTGCAGCTCGATCAGGTCCTCGATCTCGAACCCGTTCGCCCGCAGCAGGCGGATCATGTTGCCGTGGCTCAGGTGGAACTCGACGGTCGGGTCGTCGGGCCACTCGAACCGGTGCATGCCGAACTGGGGGCGGCGCAGCTGCGTGCCCGCCGGCTCGCCGTCGACGTCCGGGACGCACAACATGACCAGGACGCTGTTGCCCAGGAAGATCAGCTGCCCACCCGGGCGCAGCAGACGGGCGGCCTCGGGGATCCACCGGTGGGGATCGGCCCAGATGGCCGCCCCGTACTCGCTGATGACCAGGTCGAACGAGGCGCCCGCCAGCGGCACCGCCTCACCGGCGGCGCGGACGAGGGGGAACGAAACGCCGAACTCGGCCTGGCAGGCGGCGGCGATGGCCAGCTGGCTGGGCGTGGGGTCGACGGCCACCGGACGGGCACCCCGCCGGGCCAGCCAGGCCGACACGTAGCCCGTGCCGCAGCCCAGCTCGAGTGTGTCCAGGCCGGCCACGTCGGCCGGCAGCACGCCCACCTCGGCGTCGGGGATGGCGAAGACGCCCCACTGCGGCTCGTCGGCCCAGACGCGCCGCGCGAACACGGCCTGCTCGTCGCGGCGGCCCTCCCACCAGGCCGTGTTGGCGGCCAGGTACTCGAGCGGTCGGTCGGACATGTCCCGACCCTACGCGGGCCCGCGGCCCGCCGGCCCGCCGGTTCAGCGCTTCTCGTAGGTGATGCCGGAGGTCTCGGCGTCCCAGGTGTCGGCGGTGACGCCCTCGTCGCGCAGCTCCCGCTTGAGCACGCGACCCACCGGGCTGCGGGGCAGCTCGGGGCGGAACTCGATGTAGCGGGGCAGGACGAAGTAGGGCAGCTCGTCGATGCACCAGCGGAACAGCTCGTCGGCCGTCAGCTCCTCGCCCTCGGCGATGGTGGCGGTGATCTTCAGGTCGTCCTCGGTGAGCTCGCTGGCCACCGCGTGCACGGCCACGTCGGCCAGCTGGCCGTGCCCCATCAGGATGCGCTCCACCTCGAAGCTGGAGATGTTCTCGCCTCGCCGACGCAGGTAGTCCGCCTTGCGGTCGACGAAGTAGAGGTAGCCCTCGGCGTCGACCCGACCGATGTCGCCGGTGTGGTACCACCAGTTGCGGCTGGTGGCCACGGTGGCCTCGGGGTTGCCCCAGTAGCCCTCGAACATGACGTGGGGCCGCTTGGGCCGCAGCACGATCTCGCCGTCGGTGCCTCGATCCAGCTCGTGGTCGTCGTCGTCGAAGATGCGCACGTCGAAGTACTCGTCGTTGATCACCCCGGCGGCGTTGGGTCGGTTGTCGACGCCCGGCGGCTGCCACGACACCAGGCTGGCCTCGGTCACCCCGTAGGCCCCGCTGAAGGTGGTGAGCCCGAAGCGCTCCTTGATGACCGACTCCACCTCGACGGGCATGGGCGCCGCCCCCAGCAGCCGCAGGCTGGTGTTGGCCTCGGCCGCACCCGAGCGCGGCATCTCGGGGCGGTCGATGTCGTGGGCCAGCAGGTAGGCCATGGTCCCGAGGGTCGAGGTGACGGTGGCGCCCACCCGGTTCATCTCGGGCCAGAAGTTGGACACCGAGAAGCGCCCGTAGATGGCCGACCGGCCGCCCCACACCAGGGCGCCGACCACCGCGGTGGAGATGGCGTTGAAGTGGAACAGCGGCAGCGGCGTCCACACCACGTCGTCGGCCGTGCGCTTCCAGCAGATGCCGATCTGGCGGGCCAGGGCCCCGTGGTAGTGGTGGCTGAGCATGCAGCCCTTGGACGGTCCCGTGGTGCCCCCGGTGTAGATGAAGGTGGCCAGATCGCCCGGCCGGATCTGCACGTCGGGGGCGGAAGCCTCGGCGGACAGCACCTCGGCCCAGGTGTGGACCTGCTGGCCAACCAGGCCGTCGGTGACCGCCGCCAGCCCGGCGCCGGCGGCCGTGGCCCCGCCCGCGTCCCGGCCGGCCGGGTCGGACTCGTCGGCGTCGGGGACCACCACCACCTGCGTCAGGTCAGGCAGGTCGCCCAGGATCCGGGCGGCGCGGTCGGCCAACCCGTCGGCCACCACCAGCACCTTGGATCCGGAGTCAGCCAGCTGGTGGCGCAGGTAGGAGCCCTTGTAAGCGGTGTTGATGGGGACGGCCACCGCGCCGGCGGTGATCGCCCCCCACCACGACAGCATGGCCTCGGGAGAGTTCTCGATGAGGGTGGCCACCCGGTCGCCGGGCCGCACCCCCAGCTCGACCAGGGCGCGGGCCAGGCTGGCGGCGCGGGTGTGCACCTCGGCCGCGGTGAGCGACGTGCCGCACACGTCGAGGTAAGGACCGCCGGGATCGGCATCGAGCCGGCGGGCCATCAGGTCGACCACGGTGTCCTGCGACTCGACCTTCCACACCGCGTCGTTCACGATCGTCCCCTCGTCGTCATCGCCACACCACCGCCGACCGCCTGAACCATAGTTCAGTCCTGAAGAACCGATGTTCGGGGCCGGCGAGGCTACGGTCGGCGGCGCGTGCCCACCCCCCAGCCCAGGCGATCCCGGCGGATCCATGGCGCGAGGCTGCTGGCGTGGGTCGGGTTGCTGGCCCTGGTGGCCGCGGTGGTGCCTTCCACCGCGTCGGCCTCCACGACGGCCGGGGCCGCGGGGGTGACGGCCCGGGCGACGCCGTTCCGGGCCAGCGGCTGGTTCCGCATCGGCAAGCTGGACGGCCGCTGGTACTTCGTGACCCCCACCGGGCAGCCCTTCTACTCGGCCGGCATCGACCACGTGGACCCTGCCCCCGACACCGACCGCACCACCGGCCAGTGCCCCTACTGCCAGGCCATCGCCACCGAGTACCCGACCACCGCGGCCTGGGCCACGGCCACGGTGGCCCAGCTGCGGTCGTGGGGCTTCAACAGCCTGGGTGCGTTCACCGACGAGACCACCCTGGCCGGCCAGATGCCCTACAGCGTGCAGCTGGGGCTGGCCAGCGGCGACGACTGGTTCGCGCCGTCCTTCGTGGACCACGCCGACGCGGTGGCCGCCAGCCAGGTGGCGCCGCGGGCCGACGACCCGAACCTCATCGGCTGGTACACCGACAGCGAGCTGGACTGGGGGCCCAACGGCGGCGACCTCCAGACCCAGCTCGACCACTACTTGGCCCTACCCGAGGGCTCCCCCGGGCGCGCCGTGGCCGACCACTACGTGGGCGACCCCAACGGGTTCGTGCGCGCCCTGGCCACCCGCTACTTCCAGGTCACCACTGCCGCCGTCCGGGCCTACGACCCCCACCACCTCATCCTCGGGGTCAAGGCCGAGGGCCAGGAGATCCAGCCCGAGCTGCTGGAGGCGGCCCAGCCCTACGTGGACGTGTTCAGCATCGACGACTACACGCTGATGCCCGGCTTCGCCCAGATCATCGACAAGATCTGGCCCCAGTACCTGCCGGTGACCCGCACCTTCGACAGCTTCGAGAGGTACGTGAAGCGCCCGATCATGGTGGCCGAGTACTCGTTCATCGCGCACACGCCCCAGACGCCGGACACGGTCCCGGGCGTCTACGCCGTGTCCCCCGACCAGCAGGCCCGGGCCGACGCCTACACCGCCTACATCGCACCCCTCTACGAGCAGTCGCCCTGGGTGGTGGGCGACGAGTGGTTCGAGTACGTGGACGAGCCGGCGGGTGGCCGCTTCGACGGCGAGGACGACAACTTCGGCCTGGTGGACGTGGAGGACCAGCCCTATCCGACGATGGACGCGGCCGTCACGCTCATGCACTCGATCGCGCCGGACCACGTGGTGGCCCCCGGGCCGTCGTGCGATGCGTGGGTCCGCACCGCCGGGCGCGTGACCTGCGCGGCGACCTTCGACGTGGCCACCTTCGCGCTGCAGCTGTTGGGCACCACCGTGGCCCCGGCCACCGTGGGCGTGCGCGGGTCGACCCACGTGATGGCCATCGGCGGCCGACCGCCCTACCGGTTCGCCCTGGCTCCCGGGACCGTGCTGCCCGCCGGCCTCACCTTCGACCCCACCGGGCGCCTGTACGGCGTCCCCCGTCGAGCTGGCACCTTCGGGCTGGCCGTCACCGTCACCGACTCGTCCAGCCCGAGCCAGTCGGTCGCCGGCACCGTGTCGCTGACCGTGTCCGCTTCACCCTGAGCTGGGGAAAGGCGGAGGGGGTCAGGGCTTGTCGAGTTGGCCGAGCACGGCGCCCTCGACGCCAGGGCCCCGCAACAGGTCGGAGAAGGCGGCATCCTCCCGGGCGCGGGCCTGCGCCACCGCATCGGCCCGGGCGTCGACCAGCAGCCGCTTGGCGGCCATGAGGGCGGGCAGGGACATGGCGGCGATCTCGGCGGCCAGGGCCTGCGCCTCGCGCAAGAGGTCGACCGCCGGCACCACCTGGAGGGCCAGCCCCGACTCCACCGCCTCGGCGGCGCTGATCCAGCGCGAGGTGTAGAGGGCCAGGGCGGCGCGCTGGTCGCCCATGCGCCGGGGCAGCAGGAGGCTGCTCGCGGCCTCGGGCGGCACCCCCATCTCGGCGAACGGTGCCTTCAGCCGGGCGGTGTCGGCCATGAGCACGAGGTCGCAGTGGGCCAGCATGGTCAGCCCCAGGCCCACGCCGGCCCCGTTGACCGCGGCCAGCAGCGGTTTGGGGAAGGCCGTGAGCCGGTCCATGAAGGTGCTGAACCCGTGGTCGGCCGGCGACACGTCGGCCTCGGCCCCCGAGCCGCCCAGGCCCGCGACCATGGCCGCCATCTCCACCAGGTCGGTACCGGCGCAGAAGCTGCGCCCCTCGCCGGTCAGCACCACCACGCCCACCCCGTCCTCCACCGCCGCCGCGCCCAGGGCGTCGGCCACGGCCACGTAGAGGGCGTGGTCGAAGGCGTTGGCCTGAGCGGCACGGGTGAAGGTGATGGTGCGCACCCGATCGACGTCGGCGGTGCGGATCACGTCCGCGGTCATGGTGATCTCCTCCGAGCGCGCCACCGGCCAACCAGCCAGATCGGAGCGGAAGATCCTGCTCCAGGGGGGATTTCTACACCCTTTCGAAGGGGGGTCGGCCCGCCGGCTGAACGACGGTTCAGTCGTGTGTAGCCTGGCTCGCAACTCATCGGGAACCTGGAACGGAGCAGGACATGACCGACGCCGTGATCGTGGCCGCGGCCCGCACCCCCATCGGGCGGGCCCGCAAGGGCTCGCTGGTCGACATCGACGCCTTCGAGCTGGCCCGCATCGCGGTGGGCGAGACCATCGAGCGCGCCGGCATCCCCACCACCGACATCGACGACATCGTGGTGGCCGAGAGCCTCCAGGGCGGCGGCGTCATCGCCCGCTACATCGCCCTCGAGCTCGGCCTGACCGGTGTGCCCGGCCTGGCCGACAACCGCCACTGCGCGGCCGGCCTGAGCGCGGTGCAGCTGGCGGCCGGCAGCATCCGGGCCGGGATGGACCAGGTGGTGGTGGCCGGCGGCACCGAGAGCCTCAGCTCCATGCCCCAGCTGACCAAGTCGGTGCCGGCCTCGGCCATGAACCCCCAGCCGTGGATGTCGCCCAGCCACCCGGCCCAGGACAACGCGCCCCAATGGGACATGTCGATCACCGTGGGCGAGAACACCGCCCGGCTGGCCGGCATCAGCCGGACCGACGCCGACGAGTGGGCCCTGAAGTCGCACCTGGCCGCGGCCCGGTCCGTGGCGTCGGGCTGGTTCAAGGAGGAGATCGTGCCCGTCGAGGTGCCCGACGGCGCCGGCGGCACCCGCACCTTCGACACCGACGAGCACCCCCGGGGTGACTCCACCATCGAGTCGCTCAGCGCCCTGCCGGTGCTGCACCCCGAGCTGGAGGGCGCCACGGTCACCGCCGGCAACGCCGCCGGCCTCAACGACGGCGCCGCCGCCGTCATGCTCGCCTCCGACACCTACGCCGCAGCCCACGGGCTGACCCCCCTGGCCCGGGTGCGGGGCTGGGCCTCGGTCGGCGTCGACCCCGAGCGCACCGGCCTGTCGCCCATCGAGGCCATCCCCAAGGCCCTGGGTCGGGCCGGGCTGGGCGTGGCCGACATCGACCGCTTCGAGATCAACGAGGCCTTCTGCTCGGTGGCCGTGGCCGCCACGCGCCAGCTGGGCCTCGACCCCGACCGGGTCAACATGAACGGCAGCGGCTGCGGTCTCGGTCACCCCATCGCCTGCACCGGCTCGCGCATGGTGGTCACCATGCTGGGCGAGCTGGCCCGGGCCGACGGCACCTTCGGCGTGATGTCCATGTGCGCGGGTGGCGGCATGGGCTCGGCCCTGGTCATCGAGCGGCTCTGACATGTCCGACACGCTGGCCGAGCTCTACTGGGACCCGTTCGACACCCAGATCGACACCGATCCCTACGACATCTGGCGTCGGCTGCGCGACGACGCGCCGCTCTACCGCAACGAGCGCTACGACTTCTACGCGCTGAGCCGGTTCGCCGACGTGGAGGCCGCCCACCGCGACCCCAAGACGTTCAGCTCGGCCCACGGCACGGTGCTCGAGCTGATGACCGAGCACCCCATCGGTGGCGGTCAGATGATCTTCCTCGACCCGCCCGAGCACACCCGGCTGCGCACCCTGGTGTCGCGCGCCTTCACCCCGCGCCGCATCGGTGAGCTCGAGGGCCGCATCCGGGCGTTGTGCGCCGACTTCCTCGACGCCGCCGGCCCCCGGGGCACCTTCGACTACGTGCAGGACTTCGGGGCCCGGCTGCCGGCCATGGTCATCGCCTCGCTGCTCGGCGTCCCCCTCGAGGACCAGAACGAGGTGCGGGGCTACATCGATCAGGTCTTCCACCTCGACCCCGAGAAGGGGATGATCAACGACGTCAGCTTCGACGCCATGATGAAGCTGCACACCTACCTCACGGCCCAGATGGAGCAGCGCCAGCGCCATCCGCTCGACGACATGCTCACCGACCTGGTGCAGGCCGAGATCGTCGACGACCAGGGCGTCACCCGGCACCTGACCACCGAGGAGAGCGTCAACTTCGGCATCCTGCTGATCAGCGCCGGCACCGAGACGGTGGCCCGGCTGCTGGGCTGGGCCGCGGTCGTGCTCGACGCCAACCCCGACCAGCGGGCCGCCCTGGCCGCGGATCCCACCCTCGTCCCCAACGCCATCGAGGAGCTGCTGCGCTTCGAGGCCCCCTCGCCGGTGCAGGGGCGCTGGACCACGGCCGAGGTCGAGACCAGCGGCGGGATCGTCCCGGCCCAGGCCAAGGTGCTGCTGCTCACCGGCTCGGCCGGGCGCGACGAGCGCAAGTACCCCGACGCCGACCGGTTCGACATCCGCCGCGCCTTCGACCACCACGTCTCGTTCGGTTACGGCATCCACTTCTGCATCGGCGCCGCCCTGGCCCGGTTGGAAGGGCGCATCGCGCTGGAGGAGACCCTGGCCCGGTTCCCCGAGTGGTCGGTCGAGCACGACCGCGCCGAGCGCCTCCACACCTCGACCGTGCGCGGTTGGGTGCGCGTGCCCATCACCGTCTGAGCGCGGCGCCCGGCGACGGCCGCGCCCGGAGCCACTCGCTGAGCCGACCGCGCAGCTGGCCCACGACCAGTCGGCGGTCGTACCCGGCCGCCAGCTCCCAGGCCCGCTCGACCCGGGCCCGGCTGGCCGCCTGATCGTCCAACGCCCGGATGCTGGCCTCGACCAGGTCGTCGACACCCTCGGCCACCAGGGCGTGGACGCCGTCGACCACCCCCAACCCCTCGACCGCCCCCGGCGTGGCCACCACCGGCACCCGGTGGGTGAAGGCCTCGAGCACCTTGATGCGGGTGCCCCCGGCGGGCACCAGGGGGAGCACCACCAGGGTGGCCGCGGCATAGGCCGCGTCCAGCTCTTCCTCCGACGCCAGGTGGCCGGCCACCCGGACGTGGGGGATGGCCCGGAACCGCTCGAACGACGGCGGGATCGCGCCCACCAGCTCGACCTGCACCGGCCCTCCGCTCCGGGCCCCCAGCGCCGGACGCACCTCGTCGACCAGCACCTCGGCGGCCCATCGGTTGGGGGCGTAGGTGAAGTTGCCGACCAGCAGCAGCCGGAGCTCGCCCGGATCGGCCGGGCGAGCCCCACCCGCCCGACCGGACCGGTGGAACAGATGGGTGCGTGGACCGGGGACGGCGTCGATGGCGTTGGGGACCACGGCCACCCGGGTCGGTCGGTGGCGAGCCACACCGGCCACCTCGTCGGGCGAGGCCACCGTCACCACCGTCGCCCGCGGCGCGTACCAGTCGGCCAGACGGCCGAGCGCCTCGGCCTCGGCTCCGAGGTGCTCGGCCAGATCCGACTCGCCGCGGGCCTCGGCCTCGACCCGCAGGCGGTCGTGGGTGGCGACCTCGTCGTCGTCCAGGTCCAGCACCGTCACCACCCCGGGCCGGAAGGCGAAGGGCTCGGCCCACGGCGCCATGCGCAGCCGCACCACCTGCACCAGGTCGAACGGCGTCGCTTCGGTGCCGCCGGTGCCGACGGTGCCGACCGCGACCTCCGACGGGGCCCCGGCCGCCGCGAGCTCGTCCGCCAGCGCGGCCACCGCCGTCGGGTTTGCCAGGCGGGCGCCGGTGGCGAGGGGCTCCAGCGCGGCCAGGCGGGTGCGGGAAGCCTCCTGCGCCAACCACGACGCGGCCGCGGCCCGGTCGTCCAGGGGTGGGGGCCGGAAGCGGACGAGGCTCGCCACCTGGCTCGCCAGGACCGCCTCGTGGTCGGCCCACCCGTCCGCCGGGCGGCCCATGGGCGGCCGTCGCCGCGTGGAGGCGGTGCCGGGCCCGCTCGCATCCAGGGGACGGTCCACCACCACCACGGTCACGTCGGCCACGGCCCGCAGCGCCTGGAGGGCCACCTCGGCCCGCATGGCCAGGCCGTTCCCGGTGCCCGACGGCAGCTCGGGCGAGACCAGCAGAGCGCGGGGTCGCCTCGGCGCCACCCCGTCGCTCACCGACGCATCGAGCGGACCGGGCCGGCGTCGGCGGCCCGGCACCTGGCGCGACAGGTGGTGGAGCCGCAGCGGCCAACGCCCTTCGATGGCGGTGCCGTAGTGGCGGCGCAGCCGGCCCTCGTCCAGGCTGGATCGGGCTCGCAGCCAACGGTCGGCCGCTCGGGCCGCGGCAGGTCGCTCGGCCAGGGACAGCGCCAGGGACAGCCGGGCTCGCGCCGCCACGGCCCCGGTGCGACCGCGGCCGCCGTGACCCGCGGAGCCGCCACGGTCCCCGAACAGACCTTCCACGGTGGCCCGGTGGTCGTCCACCAACGACGCCCAGCCGATGACGTCGAGCCGATCGGCGACCCCACCCCAGTCGATCGGACCGAGCCGGCCCCCGCGTCGATCGGCGCACCACAGCTCGTGGACCGTGCGCAGCGGCACCCGGGCCTGGTAGTGGGCGCCATCGGCCAGGTAGCCGTGCACCAGCGAGACCACGGCCGCCTGGACGGCCGTGGGCACCCCGATCCGTGTCCCCCGCCACGACACGACCTGGGCGTCGGCCCACAGCTCGCCCGCGCCCAGCGCGGCGCGCCACCCTCGCTGGAGCGGCTCGACGTGCAGCTCGATCGACCCGAACCGCGCCGGGTGGCGCAGGGCCGGCAGGTGGTGGTGCCCGCCCAGCTCCTCTCCGGGATGGGCGGTGGCGACGTAGCCGAGCTGTTCGAGGCGGCGGCGGGCGGTCCGGGCCGCCCCGGGATCGATGAGCAGGTCGAGGTCGGCCATCGACCGATCCGCCGGGTCGGGCCAGGTGCCGCCGACCAGGTGGGCCGCGCCCTTGAGTGCCACCACCTCGACGCCGGCGGCGGCCAGCTCGTCCACCACCGTGGCCAGCTGGTCGAGCAGGTCCCCGACGCGAGTGGCGTTGCGTCGGTGGGCCAGCTCGAGCACGGCTGCCGGGTGGTGGCGGGCGGCGGCCTCGTCGCCCAGCACCTCCACCAGGGCCTCGGGCACGGGTTCGACCAGCCCCAGGGTGCGGGCCGGTCGCCACAGGGCCGGCACCAGGTCGTGGGTCCCGGCCTCGGCCAGCACGGCGTCCCACCCGCCGGCGTCGAGCTGTCGGGGCACCGGAGCCGGCGCACCGTCGCCGGCGGCCAGGATGGCGGCCACCGTCGCCACCGCGGGCCGATGGCCAGCCCGTCGGGTCATGGCCGGGCGCGTGCCTCGGCCAGCGCCAGCTTGACCGCGTACTCCTGGTTGTCGGGGTCCTCCGCCAGGGCCAGGCGCAGCTCGGCGGCGGCCCGCTCCGGTTGGTCCAGGTGCAGCAGGCACATGGCCAGGGCGTGGTGGGCCAGTTCACCGAACAACCGCCGGTCGTACGCCACCACCGCATGGGAGGCGGTGGCCGCCGGGTGCCCGATCAGCCCCTCGAGGTCGCGCACGGCGTCGACCCAGCGTCGCTCGGACATGGCCAGGTTGGCCGCCACCCACCAGGTGAGCGGGTCGTCGGGATGGGTGGCGGCCATGTCCGCCAGCAGGTCGCTCACCCCGTCGACCGGCCCAGCCGACCGGAGCGGGCTCACCGGGTCGGTGTCGCTGGCCGGGCAGGCCCGGTTGAGGCGGAACAGGGCCAGCTCGGCGAACAGCGGCAGGTCGGCGGTGACCATCGGGCCGCGGGCCCGGGCTGCGGCCACGCCGGTGGCGAAGTCCCGGTCGGCCTGGTCGGGGTTCCCCAGGCCGGCCTCCACCAGGCCGAGCTGGAACCAGAGGTAGGTGCGCCCCGGATCGATCGCCGCCTGACGGCGCAACAGGGGCCGGTCGCGTCGATGCTTGGCCGTGAGATCGCCCTCGTAGCCCAGGTGGTCGATGGAGGCCGGGGCCCGCACGACGCGGCCGCCCTGGTCGAACAAGCGGAGCACGTCGGGGAGCATCGTCTCGTGGATCACCCCCCGGAACCGCACGTCCGGGCGGTTGAGGAAGAGGCGGTGCTCGAGGTAGCGGGTGCTGCGGAGGGTGGGCCGGAAGTCCACGGTGGCCGCCACCACCTCGTCACCGGCCGCGGCCAGCACGGCCCGGAGGTCCCCGTCCAGGCTCAGGCGCTCGTCGGCGTCGATGTAGAGGATCCACCTCCCCCGGCAGGCGTCGAGGGCGTGGTTGCGGGCCGCGGAGAAGTCACCGTCCCAGCGCCGTTCGAGCAGCCGGGCGCCGTGGCGACGTGCGATGTCCCGCGTGGCATCGATCGAGCCCGTGTCGACCACCACGATCTCGTCGACCGCGGGTGCGATCGACCTCAGGCAACCGTCGAGGAACTGCTCCTCGTCGCGGGCGATGAGCGCAGCGCTCAGCAGCACTCAGGAGCGCGGATCAGAGAGCGGGAGGGGGTGGGGGTGGGATCGACAGGTTGGAGGTGGCCGCCGAAGCCGAGTTGATGGTCAGCCCGGTCATCGAGAAGGAGGTCACCACGGGCACGGCGAAGGCGGTCGTGACGGCCACCCGCTTGATGAACTGCCGCCGATCGGAGGAGTCCCAGCCGTCATGCGCTTCGATCTCGCCCTCGGCCATCATCTGCTCCCTTGTCGCGCGCGTCGCGGCGCGGTGGCTGCTGATCCGGACACGCTACCGCGCCGGCGGGAGGGCGGGAAGGGCTCCGGTCAGATCGCGGTCAGGCGGTCAGGTCGACAGCACGCGGGTCAGCACCGCCACCGCGTCGTCGAGCGGCCCGACCGCCATCTCGTAGCCCTGGACCTGCCCCAGCAGCGCGGCCAGGGTGGCGAACAGCTGCGAGCGGGAGTCGCCCCCGGGACGGACGTGGCTGATGCAGCGCGCCACCAGGTCGACGGTGGGGATCGGCTCGATGGTGGACCCGGCCCCGTGGTTGGCCCGCAGCAGCACGGCCCCGGCCACGGGGCCCGGCGCCGTGCGGGTGGGGTGGCCCAGGTCGAGGGGGTCGAGGCCCACGATGGACGTGCCGTCGTCGAGGCCGGCCCGGGGCGACGCGGCCAGGGCGTCGGCGATCTGGGGGACGAGCTCGGCGGTGCCGGGCTTGACGTGGAAGCGCCGGGGCAGGGCCAGGGCCACCCCGTCGCGGGTCACCACCATCTCGTCGCCCTCGACGTCGAAGCCGTCGACCAGCAGGCGCACGGCCAGGGTGGTCTTGCCCGCGCCCTTGTCGCCCACCAGCAGCACCCGCCGACCGCCGATGGTCGCCAGCGCGGCGTGCAGCGAGAGCCAGCCGCCCAGGTCGAGGTGGTCCATGAGCCGGCCGTAGACCCGCTGGTAGAGCACGAAGAGCAGGTCGTCGGCGCGGTCGAACCGGTCGACCAGGTCGCCCTCCTCGAGCAGCTCCCACGGACCGGCCCCCCGCACGGCCCAGTGCAGCGTGTCGCGGAGCTCGACGTCGTCCTGGCCGACCGAGTTGGCCACGTACGCCAGGCGCGCCGCGGTGCGGTCGTCGTCGACCGCGATCTCGACCTGGTAGGGCAGCAGTCGGAAGGCCAGGGTGGTGGCTATCGCAGGAGCCCTTCCGCGGCGAGGTCGGCCAGGCAGTCGGCGACCTCGGCCCGGGGCGGATCCACCCCGAACAGGGCGCCCACCTCGTCGGCCATGGCGTCGGCCCGGTGCTCGCCGTCGCAGAGCGTGAACACGACCGCGGCGGTGGCGTTCAGGTAGTGGACCCGGTCGCGGGTCGCGTCGTAGACGATGAGCCCGTCGCGCACCTCGTTGACCTCGAGGTGGTCGACGGTGACGGGCGTGGCGCCAGGGTCGGGCGCCCCCGGCTCGGCGTGGGTCGGGTCTGGGTCGGTGGGGTCGGCCATCGTGCTCCTGGGGCGAGCGCCGTGCACTGCCTAGCATGGCAGCCTCCATGGTCGAGTCGCCGCCCGAGCCTCGCGTCCCCCGGGTGGCGCACTTCGTGTTCGGGCTCAAGCCCCAGACCGAGCCGTTCCACCTGGTGCACTACCTGGCCATCGAGTCGTGCCGCCACCACCTGGCCCCGACCGCGATCTACCTGCACCACCGCCACCTGCCCTACGGCGTCTGGTGGGACCGGGTCCGACCGCACCTCACGCTGGTGGACGTCGAGGAGGTCCCGGAGGTGGTGGCCGCCACCTCGCACGACGAGCTGGTGCCGGCCCGGTACCGCTACGCCCACCACGCCGACTTCGTGCGCCTGGACGCCCTGATCGAGCACGGCGGCGTGTACGCCGACATCGACACGCTCTTCCTGGCCCCGTTCCCCGGCGAGCTGTTCGACGCGCCGTTCGTGATCGGTGACGAGGGCCCCCAACGCGACGAGCTCACCGGCGAGCTGCGCCCGTCGCTGTGCAACGCGCTGATGCTGGCCGAGCCGGGGGCGGCCTTCGCCCGAGCGTGGCGCGAGCGGATGGCCGGCGAGCTGAACGGCACCTGGAGCAACCACAGCGGCTTCCTGGCCCACACCTTGAGCCGATCGCGTCCCGATCAGGTGCGGGTGGAGCCGAGTCGCACCTTCCTGCCAGCGCC
Organism: uncultured Microthrixaceae bacterium; assembly: GCA_963785815.1. Lineage (GTDB taxonomy): Bacteria > Actinomycetota > Acidimicrobiia > Acidimicrobiales > Acidimicrobilacustridaceae > UBA4742. Next base: position 1,521,967 of record CAWAWN010000002.1, on the reverse strand, counting down.
CTGCACGGCCGACGGCCTGCACGACCTGCTCGAGACCGATCACCTGCTGAGCCCGTCGGGCGCGCTGCCCGGCGCCGTGAGCCTGCACCTGTGGGCCCACCTGTGGTGGGACGCGGGACGCCTCGACTTCAGCCCGGTGCACGCCCGGCAGATCACACCCGAGTGGATCCGGGCCGGGAGGTCGACCTACGCCCGGCTGGCCCGACCGCTGCTGCCCGACCTGGACCTGTGGTGAGCCGGAGCGGGGCCGGGTGAGCTGGCGGCGGCGCGGCCCGGGCGGACGACCGTCGGGCCTGCGCTTCGTGACCGCGCCCCGGGCGACGGCTACGGGGCCGCCGCCCAGGGCTACCTCGGCGTGTTCGAGCGCATGGGCGTGCCGGTGCGGTGGGAGCCGGTCGACTTCCAGAGCCAGCAGCGGGCCGAGGTCAGCTCCCGGCTCAGCCGGTTCACGGGCTGGATCGACCAGCCGATCGACTACGACACCGTGGTCGTCTTCCTGCCGCCCGACCGGATCCCCCGCCACCTGCAGGGCGAGCGCCGCCGGTGGCAGGTGGCGATGACCACGGGCGAGACCGACGTCATCAGCCGGCGATGGGTGGATGCGCTGGCCGGGGTCGATCGGGTGATCGTGCCGTCGAGGTTCAACCAGCAGGTGTTCGCGGCCAGCGGGGTGCGACCGCCCATCACCGTGGTGGGTCACGTGGGCGACCTCGACCTGGACGTCGCGCCCTTCTCCCATCCGTCGCTGGGGGACCGGTTCGTGTTCTACACGATCGGCACCTGGACCACCCGCAAGGGCCTGCCGGAGACCGTGTCGGCCTTCGCCGACGCCTTCGCCGGGTCCGACGAGGTGGCGCTGGTGATCAAGACCGGGCTGGTCGACCACCAGGCACTGCTCGAAGCCGCCCGGGCCCGCGAGGCCACGGCGAGCGCCGACCCGGCCACCCGAGCTGCGGGGGCATCCACCCCGTCAGGCGCGGCCACCTCGCCGTCGCGGGTGGAGACCTGGTGGACGTTGGCCCAGCTGTTGGCCGCCCGGCCGGCGGCCCCGCCCGTGCTGCTGGTCACCGACATCTGGTCGGAGGCTGCGGTGGCCGGCCTGCACCGCCGGGGCGACTGCCTGGTGTCGTTGAACCGCGGCGAGGGGTTCGGGCTGACCATCCTCGACGCGGCCCGGGCCGCCAACCCGGTGGTGGTGACCGGCTGGGGTGGGGTGCTGGACATCACCGGCGACGACTGGCCCCTGCTGGTCGACCACGAGCTGTTGGCCACCGCCGCCGACCGGGCCGACGACTGGATGCGACCGAGCCCCGATCAGCGCTGGGCCCGCGCCGACCACGACGACGCGGTGGACAGGCTGCGCTGGGTGTTCGACCACCGGGCGGAGGCCACGACCCTGGGCCAGACCCTGGCGGCGCGGGCCGACGCCAAGTTCGGCCTCGACCCCATCGTCGCCGCCCTGGCCCACGCGCTCAGCCACTGAGCCCTCGACCCCCCGCTCCCCCGCCGCCGGCCACGACGCTTTGGCGTTGATCTGCACCCCTGGAGGGGTGCGCATCAACGCCAAAGCCGGTGGTGACGGGGCGGACGGCGGTTCAGCCGGCGGGGACGGTGATGGTGCCGTCGGGCTGGATCACCGCCGCGGTCGGCCCGAAGTCGGCGGCCGAGAGCTGGTTGACCAGCTGGGCCGAGGCGTTCGTCGGGTCGATGGTGGCCTGGCCGCTGGAGCTGAGCCGCACCGAGGTGAAGTGGGCGGCGACCAGCGAACCGCCCGCCGACACCGTGACCCGCAGGATGGCGCTGAGGCTGGTCGTGCCGGCGGAGATGAAGTCGTGGTAGTTGGCGAAGTTGCCCAGGCTGTAGTCGATGAGGTGGTGCTGGTACAGCTCGATGCCGCGCAGAACGTGGGGACCGCTGGCGATGACCACGTCGGCACCGTCGTCGACGGCGGCGTGGGCGAAGGCCTCGGCGTTGCCTCGGTCCTCTCCCACGTAGGTCTCCTCGGCCCCGGTGACGTGGGTGGCACCCGAGCCCTCGGCGCCGGCGTGCATGTACACGACCACCACCTCCGCCAGGGTCCGCGCCTTGGCGATGAGGGTGTGGGCGGTGGCGAGGTCGAGCATGTCGTTGGTGTTCGCGTAGGGGGCGAAGCCGAGGAAGGCGACCTTGGTGGCGCCGTCGGACACGACCGCCATCTGACCGGGCAGCCCGGTCTGGGCGATGACGGCCGCGGCCAGCGCCGCGCTGGTGTCGGCCGCGCCCTGCGCCCCGAAGTCGTGGGAGTGGTTGTTGGCGCTGTTCATCACCGTGAACCCGACCTGGCGCAACACGGCCGCGTCGGTCGTGGGCACCCGGAAGGCGACGCAGTTGGTGGAGTCGTCGCTGCACTTGGATCCCGTGGCCGCGGTGAGGGTGCCCTCGAGGTTGCCGAACACGATGGGGGCGGCCAGGGCGGCCTGGATCGGGCTGAGGTAGGCGACGGGATCGGCCGGCAGCTCGCCGGGCCGGCCCAGACCCGTGTCACCCACGGCCGTGAACGTGACGGCGTTGGTGGCCTGGCTCGGCCCGCCCGTGGTGGTGGTGCGTGGCGGGTGGGTGGTGCCGTGGGGGACCGTGGTCGGGTCGGACGCGACCGTGGCCGCTGACGAGATGCGCGGGGTGCGGTGGTCGGGCCGGAGGACGACGGCGGCCACGCCGACGAGCACGACGGCCGAGGCGATGGCCATCCATCGGACCCGGCCCGACGGCGCGCCGGCGTCGCCATCCGACCACTCGCCTCCCGTGTCCCCAGTCACCACCGCCAGATGCTCGCGCGCCCGGCGGCTCTAGCCCGCGGAGGCCGTGCAGGTGGCAGGCCCGGAGGCGGCCGGGGCCCAGCTGAGGCAGATCGGCCCGGGCCGGGGGGCATGGCCGGGTGAGCCGGCGTGCAGCTTCGCCATCTTGTCGACCATCGTCGTGTAGGGGACGTCCGCAGTCGTCAGGATGCCCCAGTTGCTGTTCTCACCGTCGGCGACGCGCCCGCCGGTAGGCTCGTCGACCAACTCGAACCAGTCGTCGCCCACGACCCATGGGGTGCGATAGAGCTGGCGGGCGTAGTGGGCGTAGGCCGCGGCGCGGCTGTGCTGGGTGGGGTAGACGGGGAACAACGGCGGCCAGGTGTTGGGCAGGCCGCTGTCGGCGGCACGGAAGCCGTACTCGCCGACCATGATCGGCCGGCCCACGAGGCGCTCGATGGCCCCCATCCCGGGTTGGTCGGGCAGGTAGGCGGGCCACTGCTGGGCGATGAACGTGCTGACCGATCCGAGGATGGCGTAGTCGTCCACGCTCCAGACGTCGACGTAGGGTCGGGCGGCCGCCAGCAGCTGCGGTTCGATGAGCTGGGCCACGGCCTTCACCCCGAGGATGAGGTGGTTCGGGTCGTAGCGGTGGATGGCGGCGGAGGTCACCGAGAAGTACCGCACCGCCAGGGCGTAGAGGAAGCCGCTCGGGTCGCCGACGTGCTGCTCGGCCACGAGCCGTCCGGGTGAACCGGCCGGCAGGGCCAGGTAGTCGTCCAGGACGGGTACCTGCGAGCGCCAGTCGGGACCCCAGTGCAACTCGCTGTCGGTGAAGTAGCCGACCAGGTTCGGGTCGTCGCGGCGGGCGGCCAGCGTCGAGGCCACCTGATCGGCGTGGGCCGCGAAGGAGGGGTCGAACCAGTCGTCACCGCTGGCCATCGACAACAGCACGGTGTAGGGCATCTGCGAGGTGAGCCGGGGATCGGTGTCGGAGAACGACCCGAGCGTGTTGAAGCCCCAGGTGCGCAGCCGGGTGATCTGGGTGTCGGCCCAGGCGTCCCAGCTCGGGTAGTGGGCGGCCACCGCCTGGCAGTAGGGGCAGACCTGGGTCGTCTCGTCGGTGTCGGGCGAGGCGGTCACGTGGTCGATGCCCGACGAGTAGAAGGGATGGCCGCTCGGGTCGACCAGCCACCAGCGGTGCCCGACGAACGCGATGTGGAAGAAGCCGGTGGCCGTGAACGTCGCGGGTGGTTTGGGCAGGCTGGCGTTCGCGGTGGCCGCCGTGGCCGGGACGACGGCCGCGGCGGTCAGCACCAGCACGATCAAGACCCCGCGTACGCGCGCCCGTGTCACCGGCCGTCCCCCTCGCACGGGAAGAAGGGGTGGGGGGGATGGCCGTCGATCCGGCAGCGCTGACGGTCGATCAGGGCGGGGGGCGAGGAGTCGATCGAGGCGTCGGGGGCCATGCGACGAAGGGTAGCCAGTCGTGGCCGGGGGGCCCGCTCGTAGCCGGCGTGACGCCGGCGCCGTGCGCGGCTCCGGCGCGCGGGCGGCCCAGCCCTGGCTCGGACCAGCACACCGTTGCCAAAGGCGTAGCGGTCCAATCCAGGATCTGACCCGGCCGGCGCCGGTACGCTTGCCCTCCCGGGCCGCTAGCTCATCTGGCTAGAGCAGGGGACTTTTAATCCCAAGGTGCCGGGTTCGAGCCCCGGGCGGCCTACCAAGCAGGGCAAGGGATCGGGGACTTCGAGCCTTCGAGGTTCGTCGACCATCCCACGCAAATCCCACGCATCGCTGCAGATCGCGTAGACTGGCCAGCGATGCGAGGCGGAATTCGCAAGCGGTCCCCTGGCGTGTGGGAGGTCCGAGCCGAGATCGGCCGCGACCCGGTGACCGGCCGACGACGACAGATCAGCCGGACCGTGCGCGGCGGCAAGCGAGACGCCGAGCGCGTCCTGAACTCGCTGTCGGTCCAATCCGACACCGGAGCGCTCACGGGCACCGATGTCACGCTGAAGGAGCTGACCGATCGGTGGCTGGCCCAGGTCGAGAACGACCTCAGCCCGACGACGGTGCTCCGCTACAAGAACCTGCTGTCCAAGCGCATCGTGCCGGCGCTCGGGTCGAAAAAGATCCATCGGCTCCGGGCCGACGAGTTGGACCGCTTCTACCTGGCACTGGTGAACGACGAGGGCCTGGCGCCATCGACGGTCCGCCAGGTCCACGCGGTGATCCGGCGCGCGCTGCGCCAGGCCGTGCGCTGGGGATGGCTGGCCACCAACCCGGCGATCAACGCCAGCCCACCCCGGGTGCCGCGGTCGACCATCTCGCCGCCGGATGTGGACCAGGTGATGCAGCTGATGGCCTACGCCAACGAGCACGACCCCGAGCTTGGTCGCTTCCTGCACCTGGCCGCGACGACAGGCGCACGACGGGGTGAGCTGTGCGCGCTGCACTGGCAGGACATCGACGTGGAGAAGCAGACGCTGACCATCTCCCGCTCCATCGCCGAGGTGGAGGGTGGCGTGAGCGAGAAGGACACCAAGACCCACGCGGCGCGGCGCATCGCGCTCGACGCCGGAACGCTGGTGGTGATCGCCGAGCAACGCGCCTTGGCTGACCGGCTGGCTGAGGCAGCCGAGCTCGAGCTGAGCGACGACGCCTACGTGTTCTCGCCCGAGCCAGGCGGCGGCGTGCCGTGGAACCCCAGCACCATCACCCATCGCTTCCAGCGGGTGCGCACGAGCCTCGACCTCGGGTCGGTCCGCCTCCACGACCTCCGACACTTCGCCGCCACCAGGCTCATCGCCGCCGGCGTACCCGTCCGCACGGTGTCCGGCCGCCTCGGTCACGCCAACCCCTCGACGACCCTGACCGTCTATTCGCACTTCCTCGAGGCGAGCGACCAGGCAGCCGCAGAGGTGCTGGGTGGGCTCCTCGCCCCTGCACCAGATCACGAGGACTCCTGATGGCGGGCCTCCCCCCACCCGTCCGCCGATCAGCCCTCGTCCAGTGTCCAGTAGCTACTGGACACTGGACGCCGACCGGCTACAATGGGCCGAGACGTTCGTAGGAGACCTCGATGCCGCCCACCCGCCTCAGCCACGATGAACAGGTGGCGCTCGCGCAGGATGAGCTCACCCGGCTGGGGTCTCTCCTCGAGGACCTGAGCGTGGTCGTGACCGGTCCCGAGCAGGTGAGCTTCTATCCGAGCGAGGGCGCCAGTTGGCCGGCCAAGGTCATCGCCTACGACGCCGTCGGCGAAGCCGTCGCCAAGCAGCTGGTGGCGACCGAGCCGCAGGGAAGAACGGTGGTCGTGGCCAACCGCATCTCGGGGCCGGCGCGCCGGTACCTGGCGGATCACCGGTGGGCGTGGCTGGACCGGCGAATCGGGGCCCACATCCCGATCGGGCGCCGGGACATCGAGGTTCGCTTCACCCGGCCCAACGACCGCGCCGGGGTCTCGCAGGCACCCGCGCGCGTCGCTGGAGGCCCGATCCGAGGGCGCGCCGGCATCGCCTACGCCGCCGAGCTGCTCCGCGACCCGGGCGATCCCCCGAGCTTCCGATCCGTCGCCGCCGCGGTCGACATGACACCGACCGCGATCAGCAACGCCGTGAAGCAGCTCGCTGAGGCCGGACTCGTCGGGCCGGGAAACAAGCCGACACTTCCCGACCTGTTCTGGGCGCTGGCCGACGTCTGGCAGCCCCTGAAGGTCCTTCCCATCGCATCGATACCCGAGCCGACCGATCCAGCCCTCACCACCCGGGCGGACCGCCTCGACGAGCCTGGCTGGGTGCTGGGTGGCGACCTCGCCGCCGCCGAACTCGGTGCACCCGTCTTCAGCGTCGAACAGCGCCCCTGGCTGTGGGTACCCACCCAGGTCGAGCTGCGCCGGGCCGAACGCACCTACGGGCCGGCGACATGGGAAGACCGAGTCGCCGTCGTCGCCGCCCCGCCCACGGCCTTGGTCTGCCAGCACCGCCGCCCGTCGCCATCGAACGACTCCGCATGGCCGCTCCCCCACCCGCTGTTCGCCGCCCTCGACCTGGCTCGCGATCCCGGACGAGGCCGCGAGATCCTGGCGCAATGGTCGCCAGAAGGAGCCGACGCTGTCTGGCAATAGCGCGGCGCACCCGGTGGTCGTCCTGCCCGCGGCGCTCGGCGATCTCGTCGAGGTGTTGCGCGCGCTCACCGCATCCGACCTGCCTGCCATCGCCGTGATCGGCGGGACGGCGGTGAACATCCGGCTATCCACCGCGGCCGACGCGCACCGGGCCACCCGAGACATCGACCTGGTGGCCAACACCGCAGACCCGACCGCCCTCCACGTCCTTGCCGAGCGCCACACGCTCGCCCACGAGAACACCGTCGTGGTGAACGGCACCGAGGTCGACATCATCGACACCACCGCCGTCACCGAAGATGAACTCGACGGGCTCGACACTGGCTCGAGGCTGTTCGTCGTAGGTCATCGCTGGGCCCTCGAGACCGCCGACCTCGTCCTGGTCACGACTGCCCACGCGGGCGCGCCGACCATCGAGATCCCGGTGGCGAGCGCTGCGGGGTTGGTCGCGGCCAAGAGCCACGCCGCCGGCTATCCACGGTCGGCGCGCCGCGCCACCAAGCACGCCGCCGACCTCTTCGACATCTACCGACTCATCGAGGTGTTCGACACGAGAGGCGACCTGCGCATCGAGCTGGCCGCCGCGCCGGCTCACCTCGGACAACTCGTCGCGTCGGTGGTGCAGACCGAAATCCTGGTCAGGCCGGCCCATGCCATGCGCGAGATGCAATCCGTCGCTCCGTTACGGCTGGACATGGACAGCATCATCGACGTCATCGAGCCATTCGTGACCACCCTCACCTAGAGACCGTCACCAGTCTCGGGTCCGAGCAGGTAGCGCTCGAGTTGGTGTTTGGTGACTCGGAGGCGGTGGCCGATCTGGAGGACGGGGACGGGGAACTCGCCGCGCTTGTAGAGGTCCCAGGCAGTGCTCCGGTGGATGCCGAGGACGTGGGCGGCTTCGGCGAGGCTGAGGGTGGCGCAGTCGGCGAAGTCGATGGTGTGGTCGCTCATGGCCTGACCGTCGCAAGAGGGGGTCCCGGGTTCGGTCCCGGTTCTGGTCCCATCGGCCGGGAATCGCAGTATTCGGGCTCGCCGGCGGCGACGGTTTCGTCGTTGTTGACCATCACCGGGGAGAAGCGCGTCCGGCCCCGGTGACGCGACACCCCACGCGACCAGTCACCGCATCCCCTCGAGCATCCAGAGCTACGAGACAGCCCCGTCCCGATCTCCCCCACTCCACCGCTTCCCACTCGGCGGCACCCTCAACGGCTGCCCCTGAACGGCACATAGGCGTGCGACGCACTGCCCAGTGGAGACGGGGAGCTGTTGGGGCGCCGTTGCTCAGCGGGCGGCCACCGCCATCCGAGGCCTGGTCAGGTCTCGGGTGCACGAGTCTGGGCAGCGCTCAAGGGTTCGAGGGGAAGGCCGACGGTCAGGGTGACCTCGACGGCGTGACTTTGCCACCCAAGGCACCCGGCCTTCCGGTCGGTGACGGATCTCGCCGAACCGACTTTGGCGGGGACAATGCTCGGAGTCGCCGCGGTGGGGACCACCGTCGCTGGCGGTGGCCATCTGGGGTCTCGACTGGCACCTTCTCACATGGCAATGAGCGCCGCCGTGATGGCGACGGTTGTGACCATGATGATGGTCAGCGCCGGCGCGGGAGATGGCGGCGGACCCGTACCAGCATGCGCACCATCTCCTCCGCCAGGTCCTCCGCGGGGGCCAGCGGGTTGTTGTACACGACGTACTCCTTGGCCACCAGCGTGGCCAGGTAGTCGAGCAACGCCGGCTCGTCGTCTTTGACCATCAGGAAGTCGGCGTGGTGCTCGTTGTAGAGCACCACACCGGCGTCGGGGTCGAAACGGCTGCGGGCCGGTCCCGGTTCAGGATCGGGCCGCACCGTCGGCAGGTGGCGGGACCGGCCGGGTGCCGGGCGGGTCGCTCCGGTTCCCTCGAGGGGCGTCGCCTGGGCGCCCGGCATGAGGTCGTCGATGCCCGGGCTCTCGGTCGGCACCGCATCGTTTCCGCCGCCACCAACCGGCACAGACGACCGGTTGCCGGCGGGGCCGTCGTCGCCTTCGCCCCCACCGAGGGGAAGCGCGCCTGAGCCTGGCTCCTCCCCGGCGGGGGCGCGCATCGGGTTCTCCAGGTCGGCGAGCTCCTTGAGCACTCGCTCGAAGATGCGCCGCACCGTGTCGGACACGCGGTCGGTGGTCTGCTGGTCGACCTCCTGGCGCATCCGCTCGACGGCCCGCACCACGAGTGGTTCGACCGACAGGACCGCCTCACGGAACACGGGGAAGGCGTCGCCGTCGCGCAGGACCGCTCGGCGGCCCGCGGTCTGCTGGAGCGCCTCGAACACCACCTGGCCCGACACCTGCCCCGAGCTCCACGGCTCGTGGTCGAACTCCTCCAGCTCGGTGATGCGATCGAGGATGGCGGTGCCGGCACGGCCGACGACGGCCACGTGACGCGACGGTGACGAATCCGCGGCCACGTAGAGAGCGAACTCGATGCGACCCCACAACGTGGCGCGGGCCGGGATGGCGAGGCGCACGCCCTCTGGCTCCTCGGGAGTGACCAGCTCGGCGCTGCGGCCCTCGACCACCTCGATCGAGTAGTCCCCTCGCGCCAGCGCTGGACCGCGGCGACGCCGCAGGTACTCGACCACCTTGCGCTGGGTGAGCATGCGCAGCACCTCGGGGTCGAGCTGGGCCACATAGACGGTCGTACCGGGCTCGGTGCGCGCTCGCCGCCGCTCCCGTACCAGCGTGGCGTCGGCCCGGCCCCGCTCGAGCATCAGTGCCCAGGTCTCGTCGCTTCCGGTGGCCCGGGACACGATCTCGCAGCGGGCCCCGAGCTGCTGGAAACCGAGCAGGCCGATGGCCTTCTCCCCGAGCGTGCGATCGTCGCCTGCCTTCGTGCTCTCGAAGAGGTTGCGGGCCACCTCGCGCAAGCGGTCCGGTGACATGCCTCGGCCCTGGTCATCGACCATCACGACCGGGTGGTGCCCCTTGCGGCGCAGCACCACCCGGATCCGCTCACCCCGCGCCCCGTCAACGCGTACTCGTCCGCCGCGTTGGAGATGAACTCGTTCAAGGCGTCCTTCGGGTCCTGGTAGGCCTGACCAGTGACCAGCACGGCCTTGGCCAGGTTGCCGATCCGCAGCTTCACCCGCTCGCCGTTGGCGGAACCCCGGGAGATCCGGCGGCCCGGCTCGCCCGCCCGACGGGCGATCTGGCGCACACGCTCGGCGCTCAAGCCGTGCTCCACCGCAATCTCCTCCAGCGGCGCTCCGGCCCGGTAGCGCGCCACGATGCGGGCATTCCGCTCTGAGCTCACGGCCGCCATCATTGCGCGGCGGGGACGCGCCCGACGGCGACCGGCCCCATGGAGAGCCGGTGCGGATAGGACCGACAGGTCGACTCCCCCGCCAGATGGTGCTCCTCACGATTTCTCCACGTCCGTGTGATAGGCAGAGCAGACGCCGGGGGCCGCGAGGCTTCGGGGATGGGTGACTGATCAAGAGGGGGAGACAAGCATGAGATTTCGAATCGCGTTCTGCATGGCCACGTTGGTGGCGATGGTGGCTACCGGCCTGGGTGCGACTGGTGTCGCCAGCGCCGTGACCCCCAACGCCTGGCCGGTGGCGTACACGTGCACCGGTGGTGAGATCGGCTCGGGGACCTACGCCAACATCAGGGTCACGGGCATGTGCTCGGTGGCGGCCGATGCGGTGATCACGGTCAATGGCAACGTGAGCGTCCTCGCCGGCGCCTCTCTCGACGCGCAGACCGCGCCCTCGACGATCACCGTCGGGAACAGCGTCCGGGCCTACGCAGGCTCGCTTCTCGGTTTGGGCTGCCAGCCCGGCGGCGAGTCCTACCACGCGTGTACCGTCGAGCCGACGGGGCACTCCACGATCACGGTCAACGGCAACGTCACCGCCTCCGACGCGAACACCGTCCTGCTGAACGGGATCACGGTCAACGGGAACGTTCGGTTGATCGGCGGCGGCGGTCCGATTCCCTGGGCGATCAAGCACAACACGATCGGCGGCGACTTCACCGCGAACCGGGTGGACGGCGCGTGGCTCGGCCTGCTCTTCAACCACATCGGACGCAACGCCACGGTCACCAACGTCACCGTGACCGATCCGGGCAGTGCCGTGTACGTCACCAGCAACACCATCGGACTGAACCTCCGCTGCAGCGGACTCGCCCCCGCGGTGTCCGGCGGCTTCATCCCCGGTGAGGTCAACACCGTTGGCCGCAAGGCCACCGGGCAGTGCGCGTCCCTGGTCTGATCGCTTCCGCAGTTCGTCCGCCTGCCACCCCTGCCTCAAAGGGGTGGCAGGCGGGCTTCTGACGGAGCGGACCTGATCGTGGCGCCGCGTCGGACGCCGTCGCGCCAACATGGCGGCCGTGACTGACGAATCGAACCCCACCGCGGCCCTGCGCCTGGTCGACCCGACCACCAACCCGCACCTGTCGGGCCGATTCGCCCCCGTCCACGCCGAGATCCAGGCCGAGGTCACGGTGGTCGACGGCGAGATCCCCACCGACCTGGCCGGCGGCTACCTGCGCAACGGACCCAACCCGAAGTTCCCTCCGCTGGGCAGCTACACGTACCCGATGGAAGGCGACGGGATGCTGCACGGGCTGTGGTTCGAGGACGGCCGGGTGCGCTACCGCAACCGTTGGGTGACCACCAACGCCCTGGCAGCTGAGGAGCGCGCCGGCCGTGCCCTCTACGGCGGCCTGCTCACCCCGACCTTCGTGGACCAGTCGCTGCTCGGTCCCGATCCCGACCCCGGCTGGCCCACCAAGCTCGACGCCTTCATCAACATCGTGCGCCACGCCGGTCACTACCTGGCCCTCGAGGAGGGCACCCCGGCCTACGAGGTCACCCCCGGGCTCGAGACCATGGCCCGCTTCGACTTCGACGGTGGGCTGCCCAAAGGCCTGTGCGCCCATCCCAAGACCGATCCCGTCACCGGCGAGCTGGTGGTGTTCCGCTACGACGTCGAGCAGCCCTACCTCACCTGGGCGGTGGTGGCCGCCGACGGCACCATGGCCCAGCCCGAACGGGCGGTCGACGGCGCCGACCACAGCTGCATGATCCACGACTTCGCCATCACCGAGCAGCACCTCGTGCTGGTGGTCTCCCCCGCGGTGTTCGACATCGAGGCCATGCTCAGCGGCGGTGCCATGCTGTCCTGGCAGCCCGACCTGGGCACCCGCATCGCCGTGATCCGCCGCGACGGCACCGGCCCCACCCGCTGGATCGAGACCGACGCCTTCTGGGTGTGGCACTTCGCCAACGCCCACGAGGCCGGCGACCACATCGAGCTGTCGTTCCCCCGTTGGACCCTGCCCGGGTTCCTGGTGCCCGACGCCGCCGACCGCGGGGACTTCGTGCGCGCCCGCCTGTCCCCCGACGCCGGCACCGTCTCGTTCGACACCGTCCACGACGGGCCCTCCGAGTTCCCCCGCATCGACGACCGTCGCATCGGCCGACCGCATCGCTACACCCTGGTCGGCGCGGCCAGCGGCCAGATCCCGACCCTGGTCCCGGGCGAGCACGACGCCCTGTGCCGGGTCGACCTCGACACCGGCGGGTGGGCCCAGCACCTCACCGGTGGCGCCATCGGCGAGCCGATCTTCGCCCCCCGCCCCGGCGGCACCGACGAGCTCGACGGCTACTACCTGGGCTACGTCAACCGGGTGGACGCCGACGCCACCGAGCTGTGGATGTGGGACGCGGCCGACTTCCCCGCGCCACCTCGGGCCAAGCTGCACCTGCCCCAGCGTGTGCCCAACGGCCTGCACGGCAACTGGTTCCCGGCCGACTGACCGATCGCGACGCCGCCCCGGGGAATCACGACGGGCGCCGGTAGGTTGACCCGACGGTGGCGACGGGCCGACGAGGAGGCCGGACGTGTTGAAGTTGCAGGTGATCGTGGGCAGCACGCGACCCACGCGGGCGTCGGACCAGGTCGTGCCCTGGGTGGTCGAGCGCACCACCCACCACGACGCCTTCGAGGTCGAGGTGCTCGACCTGCGCGACTGGCCCATGCCCTTCTTCCAGGAGCACGCCGGCACCATCGGCGACTTCACCGATCCCACCTTCTCCGATCCCGTGGTCAAGGCCTGGAACGCCAGGATCGCCGAGGGCGACGCCTACCTGGTGGTCACCCCCGAGTACAACCACTCGATCCCCGGCGTGCTCAAGAACGCCCTCGACAACATCTTCATCACCCACGCGCTGCGCAACAAGCCGATCAGCGCCGTCAGCTACAGCGGTGGCGCGGCCGCCGGCGTGCGGGCCATCGAGCACCTGGCCCTCATCGCCATCGAGTTCGAGATGGCCCCGATCCGCCAGACGGTGATCACCCCGACGTGCTCCACGCCTTCGACGAGGCCGGCGACCCCACCGACTACAACAGCGACATCGCCATGCAGATCACGCTCGACGACCTGGCCTGGTGGGGCGAGGCCCTGGCCGCCGCCCGCCGGGCCGGCGAGCTGGTGCCGGGCAAGTTCCGGGCCCGCGCCGCCCGCGAGGCCGCAGCCCGCTGAGGCGACCGGCGCCAGCTCCTAACGTGGCCCGCATGTCCCCACGCCGGTCCGAGCCCGACGCACGGTGAGCGCGCCGACGCGACCGCTGCACGTCGCCGCCCTGGTCAAGCAGATCCCCGCCTTCGAGAACATGGAGATCGGCGCGGACGGCCGCCTCCAGCGCGACGGCGTCCCACTGGAGATGAGCGCCTACTGCCGCCGGGCCGTGGCCCAGGGGGTGCTGCTGGCCGGCCAGACCGGGGGCAGCTGCACCGTCATCACCCTCGGACCGCCCTCGGCCGAGGACGTGCTGCGCGAGGCGCTGGCCTGCGGGGCCGATCGAGGGGTGCTGATCAGCGACCCCGCCTTCGCCGGCAGCGACACCCTGGCCACCGCCCGGGCCCTGGCCGCGGCCCTGCTGCGGCTGGGCGAGGTCGACCTGGTGCTGTGCGGTCGCAACTCGGTCGACGCCGAGACCGGCCAGGTCGGCCCCGAGCTGGCCCAGCTGCTCGACCTGCCCTTCGCCACCGGGGTGAAGCGCCTGGCGCTCGACGGCACCGACGCCGTGGCGGTGGGCTGCGAGCAGGACGACACCTGGCTCGAGGCCACCGTGGCCCTGCCGGCCGTGCTATCGGTGGCCGAGCGGCTCATCGATCCCTGCAAGGTCAAGGACCCCGAGCTGTTGGCCGCGGTCGACCCGGCTCGCATCGAACGCCTCGGCGCCACCGACCTGGGGGCGGGACCGTGGGGCCAGGCGGCCAGCCCCACCCGCGTGGGCGAGATCAAGGCCGAGGCCGTGGTGCGGGGCCGGGTGCGCCTCACCGGGGCCCTCGCCGAGCAGGTGGCCACGGTGATCGACGTGTGGCGCGAGCGGGGGCTGCTCGATCCGGCCCAGCCGGCCGGGCGCGCCCACCGCGCCGGGTCCGAGGTGGCAGCAGCCCGACCCGGGCCCAGCGCCGGTCGCGGCGCCGACGTCTCGGTGGTGGCCGTGCTCGTCGAACCGGGACGCCAACGCGTGCTGCGCGAGCTGTTGGGCACGGCCGCCGACCTGGCCGCCGACCTCGGCGCCCGGGTGGTGGCCATCGGCGAGCCGTTGCTGTCACCCGCCCCCTGGAGCGCCGAGCTGGCCGCGGTGCTCCACAGCTGGGGTGCCGACGAGGTGGTGCTGCTGGGGTCGACCGACGCCCAGCGCTCGACGGTCGAAGAGGATGTGGGCGCCGCCGTGGCCGACTGGTGCCGGCAGCTCAGCCCCACCATCGTGGCCGCCCCCGGCACCTCCTGGGGCCGGGAGGTGGCGGCCCGGGTGGCCGCGGCCCTCGACGCCGGCCTGACCGGCGACGCCATCGGCCTCGAGCTCGATGCCCGTCGACGGCTGCGAGCCTGGAAGCCGGCCTTCGGTGGCGCCATGGTGGCCGCCATCGAGGCCACCTCGGCCACCCAGATGGTCACGGTGCGCCCCGGTGTGCTGGCCGAGCACCGCCCCCGCCGGGCCGCCGAGCCGGTCGTCTCCCACCTCGAGGTGAAGCCGCGGGGCCGGGTGGCCGTCCACGTCCGCCGCCGCGACGACGACCTCGACGTGCTGGGCGGCGCCACCCGGATCGTGTCGGTGGGCCGCGGCGTCGACCCGGCCGACCTCCCGCGGGTCGAGGCGTTGGCCCGACGCCTGGGGGCCGAGGTGGCCGCCACCCGCAAGGTCACCGACGCGGGGTGGCTCCCCCACTCCCGCCAGGTCGGGATCACCGGTCAGAACCTGGCCCCCGAGCTGGCCCTGGTCATCGGGGCCAGCGGCAAGTTCAACCACATGGTGGGCCTGCGCCGCGCCGGCCTGGTCGTGGCCGTCAACCCCGATCCCGATGCGCCGGTGTTCGACTTCGCCGACCTGGGTCTGGTGGCCGACTGGCAGGAGGTGGTGACCGAGCTGGAAGCCCAGCTCGACGCGGCCCGGACACCTTGATCGCCCCCTGATCCGCGCTTCACAATCCGCTCACATTCGGCGGTCATCTTGATCCTCATCACGAGCAGGCCCCCCGCCCGACTCGGATCGAGATCAGGAGAACCACCATGAAGAGCAAGCTCATCGCCTCCAGCGTCGCCGGACTGGCCCTGCTGGGCGGCACCGTCGCCTTCGCCGTGAGCGACGCGGGCGCCACCACCCCCACCACCCCCACCACCCCCCCGGCGGCCTCGGCCAGCCCGGCCACCGCCCCCAAGGGCGTCGCCTGGCTCAAGAACCACCGCAAGGAGATCCGCCGGGCCGGGCTGCGTGACAGCGCCAAGGTCATCGGCATCACGCCCCAGGAGCTGCGCAGCGACCTGAAGGGCGGCCAGACGGTGGCCCAGGTGGCCAACGCCAAGGGCGTCAGCACCTCGACCCTGGTCACCGACCTGACCAAGGACGTAGACGCCCGAATCCAGCACGCCGTGACCAAGGGCAGGATCACCCAGGCCGAGGCCACCAAGATCGAGGCCAAGGTCCCCGCGGCGGTGACCAAGGCGGTCGGCCACCAGTTCGGCCAGCACAAGGCCAGCTGACCGCCTCCGCTCCGACCCACGGGGTCGGACCACCTCCCGGCACATTCGATGAGGCCCGCCCCCCACGGGGTGGGCCTCATCGCGTCAGCCGGGCCGACAGAATGGGTCGATGGCGCCCGACACCACCGTCTCGGGCCTGAGCCACGCCGAGGTCGAGGCCCGCCGGGCCGACGGCCGATCCAACCAGGTGGCCGACCCCACGAGCCGCGCCGTTCGCGACATCGTCCGGGCCAACGTGCTCACGCCGTTCAACCTGCTGCTCGGCGTGCTGTTCGTCATCATCGTGGCGGTGGGCGAGATCAAGGACTCGCTGTTCGGCATCGTGCTGGTCCTCAACACCGCCATCGGCATCGTGCAGGAGGTCCGCTCCAAGCGCGCCCTCGACCGCCTGGCCCTGCTCGAGCGCGCCGCGGGCGTGCGTGCGGCGCGAGGGCGTCGAGCTCGAGGTCCCGGTGCACGACCTGGTGCTCGACGACCTGATCGTGCTGCGCCCCGGCGACCAGATCGCCGTGGATGCGTCGGTGCTCGAGGCGCGAGGCCTCGAGGTGGACGAGTCGCTGCTCACCGGCGAGGCCGACCCGGTGGACAAGGACGCGGGGGACGAGGTGCGGTCGGGCAGCTTCGTGGCCGTGGGCGACGGCCTGGCCCGGGCCACGGCGGTGGGCGAGGACACCCACGCCTACCGGCTCGGGGCCGAGGCCAAGACCTTCTCGATGGTGCGCTCCGAGCTGCGTGACGGGGTGAACCGCCTCATCACGTGGATCGGTTGGGTCATGATCCCCACCGCCGCGCTGCTCATCTGGGCCCAGGTCCGCGCCGACCTGGGCTTCCACCTGGCCGTGCAGGCCTCGGTGGCCGGGCTGGTGGCCATGGTTCCCGAGGGCCTGGTGCTGCTCACCAGCGTGGCCTTCGCCGTCAGCGCCACCCGCCTGGCCCGACGCCGCGTGCTGACCCAGGAGCTGGCGGCCATCGAGGGCCTGGCCCGGGTGGACGTGGTCTGCCTGGACAAGACCGGCACCCTGACCCACGGCGATCTCGAGCTGGGACTCGTCGAGCCGGTCGGCGCCGCCCCCGACGGCTCGACCACCACCGAGCTGCTGGCTGCCCTGGCCGGGGCCGACGACCACCCCAACCCCAGCCTGCGCGCCGTCGCCGCCGGATCGGGGCCCGACCCGGGCTGGACGCTCGATGCCACCATCCCGTTCTCGTCGGCCCGCAAGTGGAGCGCGGCCAGCTTCGCCGACCAGGGCGCCTGGCTGCTGGGCGCGCCCGACGTGCTGCTGGCCGCCATGCCCGACCACCCGGAGGCGCCGGCGGTGCGCCGGCGGGTGGACGACCTGGCCCGCGCCGGCCGGCGGGTGCTGCTGGTGGCCGGGGCGCCCGACGGCCTGGCCGCGGGAGCCGAGGCGGCGCTGCCTCCCAGCCTGGTGCCGGCCGCGGTGGTGGTGCTCGACGAGCGGCTGCGGGCCTCGGCGCCCGACACCCTGGCGTACTTCGCCCGCCAGGGCGTGGACGTGAAGGTGATCTCGGGCGACAGCGCGGACACGGTCGGGGCGGTGGCGCGCAGCTGCGGCGTGCGCGGTGCCGATGATCCGGTCGATGCCCGAGGCCTGCCCGAGGACCCCGTCGAGCTGGCCGACGTGGTCGAGTCGCACAGCGTGTTCGGACGGGTCACTCCCCAGCAGAAGCGGGCCATGGTCCACGCCATCCAGGCCCGCGGTCACGTGGTGGCCATGACCGGTGACGGCGTCAACGACACGATGGCGCTCAAGGACGCGGATGTGGGTGTGGCCATGGGCGCAGGCAGCGCGGCGGCGCGCGCCGTGGCCCGCTTTGTCCTGCTCGACGACGACTTCGCCGTGTTCCCCGATGTGGTCGGCGAGGGTCGCCGGGTCATCGCCAACGTCGAGCGGGTGGCCAACCTCTTCCTGACCAAGACCTTCTACGCCCTGGTGCTGGCGCTCATCATCGGGGTGACCGGCTGGGCCTACCCCTTCATCCCCCGCCACTTCACGCTGCTCAGCTCGCTGACCATCGGCGTGCCCGCCTTCTTCCTGGCCCTGGCGCCCAACGCCCGCCGAGCCAGCTCGGGGTTCCTGCCCCGGGTGCTGCGCTTCGCCGCCCCCTGCGGGGTCGTCGTGGCCCTGGCCGTGGTGATCTCCTACGAGGTGGCCCGCCACCACGGCGGCCTCGACCTGGCCGAGCAGCGCACCACCGCCCTCATCGTGGCCTTCCTGGTGGCGTGGTGGGTGCTCGTGATGCTGGCCCGACCCCTCAACGCCTGGCGTTGGGTGCTGGTGGCGCTCATGGGGGGGTCGTTGCTGGTCGCGCTGGGCGTGGGCGCCGTCCGCCACTACTTCGAGCTGGTGGTCCCCGACCGGGCCATGGTCCTGACCGCGGTGGCGATCGCCACCATCGCCGCCGCCCTCATCGAGCTGGCCTGGCGGGTGGGGTGGCTCGGCCCGACAGCTGGCCCGAGCGCGGCCCAGCCCTCGGATCCGAACCCCCACCCGAGCCCGACCCCCGTGGCCGCGCCGTCGGCGTGAGAGGCTGAGGGTGGTGGTCGCACCCCACGCAGTGAACGACCAGATCCGCCTCACCATCCCGGCCGAGCCCGAATACGGGCGGCTGGCCCGGATCACCGTCTCGGGCCTGGCCCGCCGACTCGGCTTCAGCCAGCGCAGCATCAACGACCTCCGCCTGGCCGTCGACGAGACGATCATCCTGCTGCTGCGCCCCGAAGGGCGACCGGGCACCATCACGCTGCGCTTCGACGTGGGGAACGCCGGCCTCGACATCGAGGCCACCTCGACCGCCGGGCCGAACCTGGCCTGGGTCGACCAGGGTGCGCTCAGGCGGTTCGAGGCGATCGTGGACGGGACCGTCGACTCCTACGCGGTGGACGAGCAGGCCCACCACGTGCACCTGCTCAAGCACTACGACTGACCCCAGCACGGCGACGCTGGTCCACCGGCTGGAGGCGACACGGATCGCAGCTCGGCTCCACCCGCCCGCGCCACGACGAGCGGTGAGCTGAACCGCGACCGGCGAGCGGGGCACCCCTCCAGCTGGGGCAACCTTTCGGGGTGCCGCATCGTCCTGAGGAGGTGGGTCAGCAGCAGGCGGGTGTCGACGACGAGGTGCTGGCCCGGCTCTACGCCGACCTGTTCGCCCCGATCACCCGCATGGCCTGGGCCCTGTGCGGAGACGAGGTGGCCGCCGAGGAGCTGACCCAGGAGGCGTTCGTCCGCCTCTACCTGCACCGCCGGACGCTGCGCGACCCGGCCGCCGCCCCGGCCTACCTGCGCCGCACCGTGGCCAACCTGGCCATCGACCGCGGCCGGCGTCGGGCTCGCCGGCCGGATCAGCCGCTCGACGGGGCCGGCGAGGTCGCGCCCACCGGCGCGGCGACCCTCGACCCGCATCCTGGGATGGATGTCGACCTGGTTGCCGCGCTGGACCGACTCCCGGCCCGACGCCGGGCCTGCGTGGTCCTGCGCTACTACCTCGACCTGAGCGAGGCCGAGACCGCCCAGACCCTGGGGATCTCGCCGGGCACGGTGAAGAGCCAGACCCACAAGGCCCTGGCCCAGCTGCGCCAGCACCTGGGCGACGGCCTCACCTCGACCATCCGGAAGGAGGGCTGACCATGGCCGACGACCTGCTGGAGCGCGAACTGCGCGACCAGCTGCACCGATCCCTGGGACCAGCCCCGCACTCGGCGCCCGACTGGCCCGATCTGGCCCGCCGGCTCGGCCCGGCTCGTCGGCGGCGCCGCCATCGTCGGGTGGTCGCGGTCGCGGCGGGCGTCGTCCTGGTCCTGGTGTCCGTTGCCGTCGTGGTGAGCGGGCCGGGGCGCGGGGAACGCGTGCGCACCGTCCCGCTGGGTCCGTCGCCGAGCTCGTCGGTCCCGTCGTCGCGGCCGAGCGCTACGCCTTCGACCGGATCCGCCGTGGCCGGTCTGGCCACCTTGCCGGTGCACGTGCTGGCCCAGGCCACGGTGTCCGGCGGCGGCGTCGTGGTGGCCGGCTCCGACGGCAGCGCCTGGGTGGCGGTCGTCGACCAGGGCCAGGTCGTCCACGTCGGACCCACCGGCCAGATCCTCTCCAGGCTGACCCTGCCCTCGGGGCCCGGCTCGGCCGTCTCCGGCCTCTCGCAGAGCCAGGCCAAGGGCTACCCGATCTGGCTGGCCTCGGGCGAGGGCCACATCTGGGCGCTCTCGTTCGGCACCGGGATGCTCACCCGGATCGATCCCACCGCCGAGACCGGGATCCCGCACCACGTGATCCCGCTCTCGGTGGACGTGGCCGCCGCCCAGGCCCGGCCCCGGGCCGAGGTCGAGCGGGTGGCCGCCGGGCTCGGCCACGTGTGGGTCACCGTGTGCTGTGACGCCGACGCTCCCAACCAGCGGCTGGTGCGCGTCGACCCGACCACCCTTGCCGTCGACCCCCTCACCGCCGCCCTCCCCGGCGACGGCGAGAGCGAGACGCCGGTGGCGGGGACACCTGGACTGTTCGTTACCGGGGAGGGGTTCGACACCGTGGCCCAGGTCGACCCCGTCACCATGAAGGTGGTCAGGCTCATCTCGGTGCCGGGCGGCGCCGGGCCCGTCACGCTGGGCTCGACGGCCTTCGTCCTGGGCGGGTGGTCGACGGCCACCTCGACCGGCACCGCCCTGTACCGACTCGATCCGTCCACCCACCTGGCCGTCGGGGTGGCCGGCCTGTCGCTGCCGACCCAGGCGGTGGCCGCCACCGGTGGCCCCCAGTTCTGGGGCCTGGGCACGACCGATCGGGTGGCCGGCGGTGACTGGGTGATCCGCCTGTCGGGCTCGACCGCCTCGGTGGTGTCGGTTTCCGGCGGCACCACCGCCATCGCCCCGGCACCCGACGGCAGCCTCTGGTACTCGACGCCGAGCGGGGTGACCCGGATCGGCCCCTCCCACGGGTGAGGCCGAGGCCACGCCGATCGGCCCGTCGACGACTGACCGGGCCATGATGGACGCGTGTTCATCCACGGCTGGGACCAACCCGTCGACGACCAGGAGTGGCGCCGGTTCGTGGCCGCCCACGGCTTCGGCGAGCTGGTGGCCGCCGGCGCTGGGCGGGACGTGGCCGTGGTGGTGCCCACCCAGTTCGTGATCGAGGATGACCAGGTCCTGGTGCACCTCCTGGCCCAGAACCCGATCTGGGCCGCACTCGAGGAGAACCCCCGGGTGGTGCTGGCCGTGTCGGGCGACTGGGCGTTCATCCCATCGGACTGGAAGGTCGTCGACGACGAGGACCCGAGGCTCGGCATCCCCACGACCTACTACGCGTCGGTGCAGCTCACCGGCCGCGCCCAGGTCATCGGCGATCCCGACCAGGTGGCCGGCGTGCTGCGCCGGCAACTGGCCGCGCTCCAGCCTGACGTCGAGGTGGTCGACCCGACCGAGCACGGCGCCCGCCTGCGCGCCATCCGGGCGGTCCGGATCGACATCGACGAGGTGCGGGCCAAGTTCAAGTACGGCGGCAACGTGGACGACGCCCACCGACAGGCCGTGGCCGATCGCTTGACGGCCCGCGACGCCCCGGGTGACGCGGCTGCACTGGGGCACCTGCGCCGCCGCATCGGCTGATCTGGCCCACCGCCGGGACCCCCCGCCCCGAACTTGCGTTGAAGAAACGCCCCCGGCAGGGACAAGACCAACGCAAGTTCGTCCGCTCACCCGCCCGAGCCGGCACCCGCGGGGCCGGCCCGCTACGGTGCCCGACATGACCGACGACCTGTCCCGTCGAGCGTTCCTGGCCGGCCTGGGAGCGGCCTCCGGGTTGGCTGCGGCCGGCCTGTCCACCGCCGCCGCGGGAGCCAGGAACATCCCCGGCCACACCGGCCAACCCGGCGATCGTCCCTACCCACGCCACCCGGAGGGCACCGCGTTCCTGCCCCGCATCGAGCACATCATCATCTACATGCAGGAGAACCACTCCTACGACTCGTACCTCGGGATGCTGCCACGGGGCGACGGCTACACCCTGGTGGACGGCGTCCCCCAGAACAGCAACCCCCTGCCGTCCACCCAGGAGCTGGCCGTGTTCCACGCTCCCGACACCTGCCAGCTGGGCCAGGGCGTGTCGCAGAGCTGGTCCAGCACCCACACCCAGATCGACAGCGGCCTCATGGACGGGTTCCTGGCAAACGGCAACACCAACGCCATGCGCTACTGGGACCAGACCGACATCCCCTTCTACTACTCGCTGGCCCAGACCTTCCCGATCTGCGATCGCTGGTTCGCCTCGGCGCCCGCCCAGACCTACCCCAACCGGCTCTACCTGCAGGCGGCCACCTGCCAGAGCCTCATCTCCACCTCGGCCGACGTGCTCACCCTGCCGCACCCGGCCGGCGGCACCATCTGGGACAAGCTGGACGCCTTCGGCATCAGCTGGGCCGACTACGCCTGGGACCTGCCCGACATCGCCCTGTTCCCGACCACGTTCCCGACGCAGAAGTCCCACGTGCGGTCCTTCGACCAGTTCCTGCTCGACTGCCAGTCCGGCTCGCTGCCCCACGTGTCGATCGTGAGCCCGGGCATCAACAACTACACCGAGGAGAACCCCCACGACGTCCGCCTGGGCGAGGCCTACAGCGCGTCGATCATCAACGCGGTGATGCACAGCCCGGCCTGGCCCAAGACGGCGATGTTCTTCATGTACGACGAGCACGGCGGCTACTACGACCACGTGCCCCCACCCGCGGCCGTGCCCCCCGACGACATCCTGCCGGCGGTGGCGGCCGCCCCGGGTGCGCCCGACGCGTGGAACACCTACGGCCTGCGGGTCCCCGCGTTCGTCATCTCGCCATACGCCAAGCCCAACTACGTGTCCCACGTGGTGCACGACCACACGTCGGTGCTGCGCTTCATCGAGACCAAGTGGAACCTGGGCGCGCTGACCCGCCGCGACGCCCACGCCGACAACCTGCTCGACTGCTTCGACTTCAGCCAGCACCCGTTCCGGCCGCCACCGACGCTGGCCAGCCCCGGCCTGCCCGCCACCGGTAGCACCTGCACCCCGAGCATCCCGCCCCCGCCCACCCAACCGGCCGCGGTCGGCGTGGCCGCGGCGCCGGCGGCGAGCGACCTGCCGCTGCCCCCGCCCACCAGCTCCCAGCTCGACCGCCAGGCCCTGCTCACCTACTGGCGTGACCGGGGGATGCTGCCGGCCTGATCAGCGGCCGGTGTGGCCGAAGCCGCCTTCGCCGCGCTCGCTGTCCTCGTCCAGGACGTCGACCACGTCGAACACCACGTGCTCGACCTTCTGCACCACCAGCTGGGCGATGCGGTCACCGCGCTCGATGCGGTGGTCGATGGCCGGATCGGTGTTGACCAGCAGCACCTTGAGCTCGCCCCGATAGCCGCTGTCGATGAGGCCGGGCGTGTTCAGGCAGGTCACGCCGTAGCGCAGGGCCAGGCCGCTGCGCGGCTGGACGAATCCGGCGAACCCGTGGGGGATGGCCACGGCCACACCCGTGGGCATGAGGAGCCGGCCGCCGCCGCAGGCGATGGTGGCCGACTCGCGGGCCACCAGGTCGAGCCCGGCATCGCCGGTGCGGGCGTAGGCGGGAACGGGCAGGTCGGGATCCAGGCGGGCCAGCGCGACCTCGAGCATGGCCGGAGCCTAGGAGACGGCCGTACGCCCATTAGCATTCGCCACCATGCTCGCCTGGATGGACCTCGAGATGACCGGGCTGGATCCCGCGCGCCACGTGATCGTCGAGATCGCCACCCTGCTGACCGACGACAACCTCGAGCTCATCGCCGAGGGCCCTGACCTGGTGGTGCACGCCACCGAGGAGCAGCTGTCGCGCATGCCCGAGGTGGTGGTGGCCATGCACACCCGCAGCGGCCTGATCGACCAGATCCGCGAGTCCACCGTGAGCGTCGAGGAGGCCGGCGCCCAGACCCTGGCCTTCCTGCGCCAGCACATCCCCGAACCGGCCACCGTCCCCCTGTGCGGCAACTCGATCGGCACCGACCGACGCTTCCTGTCCATCCACCTGCCCGAGGTCGAGAACTACCTGCACTACCGCTCGGTCGACGTGTCCACCCTCAAGGAGCTGGCCAAGCGCTGGAACCCGGCCATCCTGGGCGGCGCCCCGCGCAAGGCCGAGGGCCACCGCGCCCTCGACGACATCCGGGAGAGCGTGGACGAGCTGCGCTACTACCGCGAGACCTTCCTGACCCGGGCCACGCCCCGCCCGTCCGAGGCCCCGTCCGAGGCCCCGCCCGCC
Source organism: uncultured Microthrixaceae bacterium (assembly GCA_963785815.1). Taxonomy (GTDB): domain Bacteria; phylum Actinomycetota; class Acidimicrobiia; order Acidimicrobiales; family Acidimicrobilacustridaceae; genus UBA4742. The sequence continues at coordinate 1,497,758 of CAWAWN010000002.1, read as the reverse complement.
TGACCCCGCCATCGCCCAGCAAACTGGGCATCTTTGGCTGTGGCACATCGCGCATTTCGGCGGCCAGTTTCCGGGGAGGGTTCGCCCGGCCGGCGGAATTGACCGATTGGTCAAGTTATGGTGGACGGATGAGCGAGTCGTCCCCGTCGTCGCCCGCGAGCCCGCCGACCAAGCCCCCCAAGCAGGAGCAGGAGCCGGCCTCCGAGGAGATCACCGAGGTGGCGCCCGGCATCCTGCGGCTGCAGCTGCCCATCGCCCTGCCCGGTCTGGGACACGTCAACACCTACGCCATCGAGGACGCCGAGGGCTTCATGCTCATCGACCCCGGCCTGCCCGGTGAGATGTCGTGGAAGGCGCTGGTGGCCCGCATGGCCGCAGCCGGCATCCCCATGAACCGGGTGCACCACGTGCTGGTGACCCACTCGCACCCCGACCACTTCGGTGGGGCGGGCATGTTGGCCCAGGAGAGCGGGGCCGACGTGGTGGCGTCGAGCCACTTCCGCACCTGGTACGACGACCTGCGAGAAGAGGCGGGGGAAGCCGAGCTGGACTGGCGCCTGAACCAGGAGCCCGACGAGGCCTTCCTGACGCGCTTCGAGCACCCGACCCCGTGGGGCGGCGACGCCGGCAAGCTGAAGGACGCCGAGCGAGCCAGCTTCCTGGCCCGCCGCCGCGAGTTCCGCTCCTGGTTCACCCCGCCTCGCCCATCGATGCACGTCGCCGACGCCGACCACCTGGCCCTGGGCCGGTGGGAGTGGCTGGGAGCGCACACGCCCGGTCACACCAACGACCACCTCTGCCTGTTCGACCAGCAGGCCGGCATCCTCATCTCGGGCGACCACGTGCTGCCCACCATCACCCCGCACATCTCCGGGCTGGTCGAGGGCGACCCGCTGCGGGCCTACCTGGACTCGCTCGACAAGGTGGCGGCCTTCGAGGGGGTCGAGCTCGTGCTGCCCGCCCACGGACACCCCTTCACCGACCTGCAGGGTCGGGTGGACGCCATCAAGCGCCACCACGAGGAGCGCCTGGAGCTGTTGGAGGAGGCGTCGGAAGCGCAGGGCTGGGCCAGCGTCACCGACCTGATGCGTGCCGTGTTCCGCGAGCGCTCATGGGGCCACATGGCCGAGAGCGAGACCTTCGCCCACCTCGAGCACCTGCGTCTGGCCGGTCGTGCCCAACGCCGCGAAGAAGGCGGCTATCTGCTCTATCTGGCTGACTAGCCCTCCAACGACGAGTCGGGAGGTCAGGCAGGGATGTCAGCCGTCGATGGGTTGGGCCTGGTTCACACGGCGCTCCACTTGCCGTCGATGGAGCGGCCCTTGACCTTGCCCTCCTTGGCCAGCTTGAGCAGGTGGGCGTGCACGGTGCGCTTGGCCACCGGGTGCAGCTCGGGCACCACGTCGACGTAGATCACCTCGACCAGGTCGTCGATCTTGGTCGTGCCCGACGTGGTCAGCAGCTCGAGGATCTGCGCCTCGCGAGCTCGCCGGTGCTCGATGTAGTCGTCGATGACCGCTCGGGGCTCCTCGATGAGGTGCCCGTGGCCCGGTGCGATCGACCGCAGGCGCAGCGCCCGAACCGTGGCCAACGACTCGAGGTAGTCGGTCATGTTGCCGTCGGGCGGGCTGATCACCACCGTCGATCCCTGCATGATGTGGTCGCCCGAGAACAGCATGCGCTCCTCTTCGAGCAGGAAGCACAGGTGGTTGGACGCGTGGCCCGGCGTGTGGATGGCCTGGAGCCGGAACTCGGTGGCCTCGATGACGATGCCCGAGCGCACCTTGGTGTCGATCTCGAGCCCGTCACGGGCGTCGAAGGCCATGACCTCGGCACCGGTGCGGGCCTGCAGGCCGGCGGCACCCGGCGAGTGGTCGGGATGGGTGTGGGTGCACACGATCCAGCGGATGCGGTCGCCGCCGCACCCGGCGATGGCATCGAGGTGACCCTCGTCGTCGGGACCGGGGTCGATCACCGCGATCTCGTCTATGCCCACCAGGTAGGTGTTGGTGCCCGGCCCGGTCATCAGGCCCGGGTTGGGGGCGACGATGCGACGCACCAGCGGGCTGAGCGCCCGAGCCACCCCCGGCACCAGCGGGGGCGGTTCCGGGGCCTCGGCCTCGGGGTCGACGGGTTCAGGCGCTCTCCGCCGTGGCATGGCGCGCACCTCCCCGGCTGGTGGGCGTGGTCGCCGTGGCGGCCCCGTCGGGCAGGGTGACCACCGAGCCCGACAGGGCGCTGAGGGGCAACCCCTCGGGCAGCACCGCGGTCATCAGCTCGTCATAGCCGGGGTCGCCGGGCAGCACGATGCGCACCCCGCCGCCCTCGTCGGCGACGATGCGGGGCAGGATGCCGGGGATCCGGCCGATGGCGGCGGCATGGGACATCAGCTCGTCGGCCGTGTCGAAGCGCGCCATCGCGATCAGGGTGCGCACCGTGGGGAAGATCATGTCGAGCTCGCCGGCCCGGTTCGCGGCCAGGGCGTCACGGGGCCGGATCCACAAGTTGGCGATCACCTCGTGGTCGTCGTGGAGCGGCACCTGGGCATCGGGGGCCCGGGCCACGAAGAAGCGGGTGTCGTAGCGGCGGGTGGGGCCCTCGGGGGTGATCCAGTGGGCGAAGTAGTACATGGTGTCCACGGCCAGGCGCAGGTCCTCCTGATGGCACACCTCGATCAGCCGGCGCTCGCCCCGATCGACGGCGCGGCGGTGCTCGGCGAACCGCTCGATGGTGGCCGGGTCGTCGAGTCGCACCAGGCCTTCGTGGCCCCGGGCGGACCCGTCGTGGCCGTCGTAGGCCAGCAGCACGCCCGCCTCCTCGAAGGACTCGCGGATGGCGGCCACCCAGAAGGCCAGGCCGCCGGCGTCCACGCCCAACTGGTCGGAGGCATCGGCGTCGCGTCGACCCTGGCACACGGCCTCGAGGTCGGCCACGCGGTCGTGGTCGTCGACCCCGCCGCCCGGGAAGACGTAGGCACCGCCCACGAAGTCGGACCGCAGGTTGCGGCGCAGCATGAACACCTCGAGCCCGCCCGGGTCGCCGCCGACCCGGTCCCCGGGGGCGTCGCGCACCAGCATCACCGTGGCGGCGTCGCGGATCGGGACGTCCATCAGGAACCCAGCTCGGGAGGTCGGTCGCCGGGATCGCCCGGTGACCGGGACGGGTCGGGGTCGGTCCACGGGCGGGAGTCGACGTCGATCGGCGCGCCGTGACCGGGGGCACCGAACTGGCCCGGGCCGAACGGCTCGCCCCCGAAGGGATCGCCCCCGAAGCCGACCGAGTAGGTGACCAAGCGGGCCTGGCTGCGCTCGGCGCGTCGGCGGATGCGGGCGGCCACCAGCGGGCGCAGCAGGGAGCGGACGGGTGGCACCATCAGGGTCAGGCCGAGGAAGGTGCTGATGAACCCGGGCACGAACATGAGCAGGCCGCCCACCGAGATGAGCAGCCCGTCGATGGCCTCGTCGGCCGGGAGCTGCCCCTGGTCGACGGTGACCTGCATGCGGCGGAGCACGCCGAGCCCCTCGACCTTGGTCAACCACGCCCCCGCGATGCTGCTGAGGACCAGGAAGGCCAGCGTGGGCAACCAACCGATGACGCCGGCGACCGTCACGATGACGAACAGCTCCACCACCGGAGCCACCACGAACAGCAGGATCAACCAGGCCACCGTCCCAGCCTACCGGGGCCACCCCCGACTGGCCCGGGCCGTACCCGGACGCGACGACGCGCGCCCCGAAGGGCGCGCGTCGTGGCGCTCGCGCGATGCCCACCCCCCCGGTGTGGGCGTCGCTCGGCGAGACCTATCCGGCTCGTTGCGTCATCAGGTGCTTTCGCTCGACCTCGTTGAGGCCGCCCCAGATGCCGTGCGGCTCGCGGATGCTGACGGCGTAGTCGAGGCAGTCCTTCTTGACCCCGCAGCTGGCGCAGATGTCCTTGGCGCGAGCCTCACGTTCGAGCTTCTCGTCCTTGCGCTCGAACTGGGGCGGGGGGAAGAACACCGCGGCCTGGGGTCCGCGACATGCCGCCTTGACCTGCCAGGAATCGTCAATTCGCTGAGCACTCAACGTCACTCCCCCTTTCGACGCTGACCCTACAACCGTCGATTTCGCTCCCACAAGGGGTGAACTTTTGTACGCACTCTGCGAGATATCGCGATCATGGGCTGCTCAGGCCACCTGGGACAAGAAGCAGCGAGCACCAGCTCAGCGCCGCCGGTAGTCGCGGGCGGCGCCCTCCTCGGGCTCGACCTCCAACACCAGTCCCTCGATGCCGATCACCCGCACCCGGTCGAGCTCGTCGATGGGCGTGGCCCGGTTGGTGTAGGCCCGCCACAGGGCGTCGCGCACCTGCACCGTGCCGTCGGGCGAGATGGGGGTGACCGCCCGACCAAGCTCGCCGATCATCCACTCGCGACCGATGGTGGGCGTCGAGAACCGGGTGCGCACCATGGCGGGCATGGCGGTCAGGAACGTCAGGGCCACCCCGATGAAGGCCACGCCCAGGGTGATCCACGACAGCGACACGCCGTCGTAGAGCACGAGCGACCCGACCACGAAGGCCACCCCGCCCGCCGCCGTCCAGAACCGGGGCACGCCGGTCTGCACGTCGACGGCGAAGGCGATCATCGAGGCCACCAGCAGGACGAGGCCGATGGTGCGGGTGGGCAGCACGTCGAGCCCGTAGCAGGCCAGGATGAACGAACCGGCCCCCACCACCCCGGCCACGCCCACCCCGGCGGTGAACAGGTCGAAGATCAACAGGGCCATCCCCACGGCCAGCAGCAGGTAGGCCACGGCGGGGCTGGCGACGGTGTGGAACAGCTGCTCGACCAGGGACAGCTCGCTGAACTGCACCTGGGTCACCGGCTCGAGGCGCCGCTGGTGGCCCACCGTCACGGTCTTGGTGTCGACGCCGGGCAGGCGCACGATGAAGTCGCCCAGGGTGGGGGCGTAGGTGGTGGTGACGCCGAGCTTGGTGGCCTCGCCCTGGCCGACCACCCGGTTGCGCAGCACCAGCGGCAGCCGGTCGGGGTCGAGGGCCACCCCCGGCACGGGCGTGCCGTAGTTGCCCACGCTGGTGCCCGGGGCCATCCCCACCTTGGACGCCACGCCCAGCATCTGGGCGGCATCGCCCGTCAGGCGAGACCCGCTGGGACCGATCCAGATGTCGACCGGGACCGGGGATCGCCCCATGAGGCGGAGCAGGTCGCCGAAGGTGGCCTGGCTGACCACCACCCCGTTGGCGTTGGTCTGCAACACGATGGCCTTGGCCTTGGCCTGCTGGGCGTCGCGCACCGCGTGGGTCATGGCGTTGACCATGACCGGATCGAGCAGCCCGCTCACCTTGAACACGGCCACGTAGCCCGCGGCAGTGCCCGTGCCGGTGGCCGGGGTGGCCGCCTGGGCGCTGGCCGCCGAGGCCCCGAGGGTGGCCGCCAGCACCGACGCGCCCAGGGCCAGCAGCGCCCACCCAGCGCGTCGGCGGGGCCGGGACCTGCGGTCTGGGGTGGGTAGTGTGCGGCGCACGGGCCTCCGAAGGGAAAAGCTTGGATCCTGCGCAGTTCTTCGCAGCATCACGCGTCGTCATCGTGGCCGGGAAGGGCGGTGTGGGCAAGACGACGGTCAGCGCGGCGCTGGCGCGGGCTGCGGCCCGGGCCGGTCTGTCCACCCTCATCATCGAGGTGGAGGGCAAGAGCGGCCTGGCCAGCCTGTTCGGCCAGCCCCCGTTCGACTACAGCGAGGTGGTGCTGTCCCCCGGCGGGGGACGCGATGGCGCGGCCGACGTCTCGGCCCGCACCCTCACCCCCGACGACGCCCTCATCGAGTACCTGCACGACCACGGCATGAGCCGCATCTCCAGGCGACTGGCCAGCACGGGCGCGGTCGACATGGTGGCCACCGCCGCGCCGGGCATCAAGGACATCCTCATCCTGGGCAAGGTCAAGCAGCTCGAGCAGCGGCGCCGGGCCGACCTCATCGTGCTGGACGCGCCCGCCGCCGGCCACGCCATCAGCTTCCTGCGCTCGGCTCGGGGCCTGCTCGACGCGGTCAAGGTGGGCCCCATCAACACGCAGGCCCGCGACGTGCTCGACCTGTTGACCGACCCGGCCCGCTGCCAGGTGGTGCTGGTCACCCTGCCCGAGGAGACGCCGGTCAACGAGCTGATCGAGACGGCCTACAGCCTGGAGGACGAGGTGGGCGTGAGCCTGGGACCGGTGGTCATCAACGGCCGCTACCCCGAGCCGCCCGGGCTGGACCGGGCGCCGGCGGACGCGGCCGCCGAGGCCGGCGTGACCCTCGAGCCCGCCGAGGCCGAGGCCCTCGGCGCGGCGGCCCGGTTCCGCCGACATCGCCTGGACCTGCAGGCCTCGCAGGTCGAGCGCCTGGCCGAGGTGCTGCCCCTGCCCCAGCTGTCGCTGCCGTACCTGTTCGAGGCCGACCTGGGCCCGGCACAGGTGGAGCGGTTGGCCCAGACCCTGCTCGACGGCATCGACGGCCTCGACCCGCTGGTGGCTGGAGCCGCCCTGTGAACCGAGCCGAACTGTGAACCGAGCCGACCCGTGACTCGAGGTGCCGGCGAGGACCAGCGGGACCGGCGCGCCGAGCTCGAACAGCTGGTGCGCGACCAGGAGGTGATCGTGTGCACGGGGTCGGGGGGCGTGGGCAAGACCACCACCGCGGCGGTGATGGCCCTGCACGCTGCCGAGCTGGGCCGCAAGGCGTGCGTGGTCACCATCGATCCGGCCAAGCGGCTGGCCGACGCCTTGGGGCTGGAGGCCCTGTCGAACTCCCCCACCCGCATCGACGGTCCCTGGCCGGGCGAGCTGTGGGCGCTGATGCTCGACACCAAGTCGACCTTCGACGATCTGGTGGTCACCAACGCCCAGACCCCGGAGCAGGCCGACGGGATCCTCCAGAACCGCTTCTACCGCAACATCTCGGGGGCCCTGTCGGGCACCCAGGAGTACATGGCCATGGAGAAGCTGTACGCCCTCCACGAGAGCACCGACTTCGAGCTGGTGGTGGTGGACACGCCACCGACCCGCAACGCCCTCGACTTCCTGGAGGCGCCCAAGCGGCTGACCCGCTTCCTCGACCACCGGCTCTACCGGGTGCTGATGGCGCCCACCCGCGGGGTGGCCCGGGCCGTGAACGTGGCCGCCCAGGCCTTCCTGCGCACGGTCTCGAAGGTGGTCGGCGGCGACGTGGTGCGCGATGCCATCGCCTTCTTCTCCGCCTTCGACGGGATGGAGATGGGATTTCGCGACCGCGCCGCCGCCACCCTGGCCCTGCTGTCCGACGAGGTCACCGCCTTCGTGCTGGTGGCTGCGCCCCGGGGGGACGTGGTCGAGGAGGCCACCTACTTCGCGGCCCGTCTGGCCGAGGCCGACATCCCGGTGCGGGCGCTGGTGGTCAACCGCATGCACCCGCGCTTCACCGACTCGTCGCCCGTCTCGTTGCGCCACCGGGCCGAGGACCTGGCCGGCACCGACCTGGGCGAGCTGTACGCCAACCTGGCCGAGTTCGCCCAGGTGGCCGATGAGGAGGAGCACCACCTGAGCGGCCTGTCCGAGCGGGTGTCGCCGGCGCCGGTGGTGCGGGTGCCCTTCCTGCGCAGCGACGTGCACGACCTGGACGGCCTGCGCGAGGTCGCCGGCTACCTGTTCCCCGAGCTCCCGGCCTGACCGCCTCGACGGCGGCCGCTCAGTCGATCTGGAGGTCGGGCGGATCGAGCAGGGCCTGGACCGCGGCTTCGACCGTCTCGGTCACGGGCACGATGCGGTCGAACCCGGTGGTGTGGAGCAGCCGGGTGAGGGTGGGACGTCCGCAGGCCACGGACACGTCGCCCTGGGCCTCGCGCGCCCGCCGGATGCCGCCGATCAGCGCGCCCAGGCCCGCCGAGTCCATGAACGGCACCTCGGACAGATCGATGAGCAGGCGAGGCTTGCTGGAGAGCTCGACCAGCGACTCGCGGAACTGGCCGACCGTGTACGCGTCGAGCTCACCGATCGGTCGACACAAGGTGTAGTCGCCGGTGTCCTCGACGTGGATCTCGAGCACGAATCCTCCAGGTGGGTTGGCCACGGCCGCGCCGCATCGTAGCCACGACGCGGCCGAGATGGGAGCCGAATACGAACATCTGTTCCTGACGTCGTAAGGGCGTGACGCCCTCAGCTCGGCGGTGTTGGTGGCGATGCCAGCGCGAACTAGCGTGTCGCCGATGCCTGCCGTCCTGATCGCCACCGACGCCGACTGGCTCTACGACGAGGTCGACGCCGCGCTGGGCAGCGACGAGGTCACGGTGTACCGGGTGCGGCGCGGCGTCGACGTGATCCCCGCGCTACTCGAGGTCGACGCCGAGCTGGCCATCCTCGACCTGCAGATCGGCAACATGGGGGGCATGGCGACCTGCATGTCCATCCGCAACGAGGAGGGCATGGGCCGGCTGCCCATCACCGCCGTGCTCATGCTGCTGGATCGCGCCGCGGATGAGTTCCTGGCCCATCGCTCCGACGCTGACGGGTGGCTGATCAAGCCGCTCGACGCCTTCCGGTTGCGGCGGGCGGCGGACGCCCTGCTGGCCGGCGACTCCTGGTTCGAGGGGGTCGACGAGCACGCGCTGGCCACCGGCGTGGCCGCGGTCGAGCCCGAGCCCGACCCGGCCGAGGTCGCCACTTCCGCCTGACCGGTCCCCTGTCCTACGCGTTGGGACCGGTCCGTTGCGTCAGCTAGCATCGCCAGTCCCAACGGGCTGTAGCGCAGTTTGGCAGCGCGCTTCGTTCGGGACGAAGAGGTCGTGGGTTCAAATCCCGCCAGCCCGACTCAATCCTGCAGGTCAGCGCCTTGTGATGCGGCCGCCGGCCGTCCTCGATGCACCGAGATTCCATCCAGGGGACTCTGAGTGCTCGGGACCTTCGCCCCTTGCCCTCGGTCCGATGAGGTCGCAGTGTGCGCCCATATGGCTCCACCCTGTGTCGAAGGCCATCCGTCGCGTGGTCGTGACGTGGCCGTCTCCGGACGGCAGCCAGTTCGACGGCCGGGACCTCGGCGCCCGGCGGGAGCTCCGTCGGGGCCGCACGCCCTACGTCGCGCGCTGCTCGATGCTGCGGCATCGCTATTCGCCGAGCAGCACGAATCGCCCGCTCGGTCCCGAAGGGAAGCAGAACGATGAGCAAGAAGTCCAAGACGGACAACGGGAAGCGCGACAAGAAGCGCGACAAGAAGACGGGCGGAGCCTCCGCGGTGGCGCAGGCCATCCTGCCGCCGGCGAACATCGACGAGTTCGATGCAACCGTCGCGGCGCGCCCGAAGATGAAGAACAAGGAGTACGAGACCGAGATGCGGCGCCTTCAGGGCGAGCTGGTTGCGCTGCAGCAGTGGGTCACGGACACCGGGGCGAAGATCATGGTGGTGTTCGAAGGGCGCGACACCGCCGGCAAGGGCGGCACGATCCGCCGGATCACCGAACGGACCAACCCGCGAGTGTTCCGCCATGTGGCCCTCCCCGCGCCGACCGATCGCGAGAAGTCGCAGATGTACGTCCAGCGCTACATGGCCCACTTCCCGGCGGCGGGTGAGGTGGCGATCTTCGATCGCAGTTGGTACAACCGGGCCGGCGTCGAGCCGGTGATGGGCTTCTGCACTCCCGAAGTGTCGGCCCGGTTCCTCGAGATGGTGCCGGCGACGGAGAAGGCGATCGTCGACGCCGGGATCATCTTGATCAAGTACTGGCTCGAAGTCAGCCAGGACGAGCAGACCCGGCGGCTCAAGAGCCGAATAGGCGATCCGCGGAAGGTCTGGAAGCTCTCCGACATGGACCTGAAGTCGTACAGCCGCTGGTACGACTACTCGCGCGCCGCGACGCGATGCTCGCCGCGACGGACACGTCGTGGGCACCGTGGTTCGTGGCCAACAACGAGGACAAGAAGCGCGGTCGGCTCAACATCATCTCCCACCTGCTCAGCCGGATCCCGTACGAGCCGCTCACCCTGCCCGACGTGAAGCTGCCCAAGCGACAGGACCCTGGCGACTACGTCGAGCCAAACCTGCCGCTGCACTACGTGCCCGAGACGTTCTGACCCATGTCCGACACCGAGCAGCTTCTTGCACCCACGACCACCGCGTCCGACAGGTGGTACGCGCTCTCGCCCGACGTGGTCGTCGAACGGCTGGGCGTCGACCCGGCGAGCGGTCTCGCCGCGGCGACGGCGAGCGAACGACTTGCGAAGGACGGCCCCAACGCTCTGCCGGCCGAGAAGGGGGTGCCGGGGTGGCGGCGGTTCCTCGACCAGTACGCCGCATACATGCAGATCATCCTGCTCATCGCCGGGGTGCTCTCCCTGGCCATCGGCGAGTGGAGCACCGGCGCGGTGCTGCTGCTGCTGACCGTCTTCAACGCCGTCGTGGGCCTCCGCCAGGAGGGCAAGGCCGAGAGCGCCATGAACGCCCTGAGATCCCTCACCAAACAGACGGCCCGCGTGCGTCGCGATGGCGTCGAGGCGGCCATCCCGCTAGAGGAGGTCGTCCTCGGCGACATCGTGCTCATCACTGCAGGCGACAACGTGGCCGCCGATGGACGGATCATCGAAGCCAACGCGCTCAGCATCGACGAGTCCGCGCTCACGGGGGAGAGCACCCCGGCCTCGAAGGAGGCGACCACCCTCGCCGACGCCGACGTCGGTCCCGGCGACCAGAAGAACATGGCGTTCATGAACACCCCGGTCACCCACGGCAGCGGCACCATGGTCGTCACGGCCCGCGCGGCCGACGCGCAGGTGGGCAAGATCGCCGGCATGCTCGCCGGGACGGCGAAGGAGCAGACGCCGCTGACGAAGCAGCTCAACACCATGACCCTGTGGATCGGCGGGGCGGCGTTGGGGACGATGATCGTGATGTTCGCTCTCGGGCTCTCGAGAGGCGAGTCCGCCGACACCTTGTTCATCACCGCCATCGCGCTGGCCATCGCCGCCATCCCCACGGCGCTTCCGACCGTGCTGCAGGTCATCCTCTCGGCCGGCGCCAAGGAGCTGGCCGGCCAGAACGCCATCGTGAAGGACCTGGGGTCGGTCGAGACGCTCGGGTCGACCTCTGCCATCAACTCGGACAAGACCGGCACCCTGACGATGAACCAGATGACCGCGGTCGAGGTCGTCGATCCCGTGGACCGCTACACGATCTCGGGGATCGGCTACGAGCTCGAGGGGAAGGTGCAGCACGCCGCGGGGACCTCACCCTCGATCGACGACGCGGTCCTGCCCTTCATCATCGCCAGTGACGCCAAGCTGGTGAACGGCAAGGTCGTTGGCGACCCGACCGAGGGCGCGCTGCTCGTGCTGGCCCACAAGGCGGGCCTGGACGTCGAAGCCAGTCGGGAGCGGCTGCCTCGCCTAGCCACGCTGCCGTTCGATCCCACCTACAAGCTGATGGCGACGTTCAACTCGACCACCGACCCGTCGGGCAAGGACGTGGTCCGTTGCTTCGTGAAAGGCGCGGCTCCGGCGGTGATGGGCCGCACCGCGACCGCCCTTGCCGGCGGCGCCAGCGTGCCGTGGGACGAAGCCCTGAAGAGACGGGCTGACGACGCGGTCACCCGCATGGAAGGCGAGGGACGGCGAGTGATGGCCGCCGCCTCACGCGACCTCGACCCGACGACCTTCGACGCCGAGGGCGACCTGCTCAGCTACGTCACCGACCTCGAGATGGCATCGATCGTGGCCATGGTCGACCCGCCCCGCGAGGCCTCGATGGCCGCGGTCCACGACGCCCAGGCCGCCGGCATCCGGGTACGGATGGTCACCGGCGACGACGTCATCACCGGCGCAGCCATCGCCGAGCAGCTCGGCATCCCCGGCGAGGCGATGCTCGGGACGGACTTCGCCGCGCTCAGCGACGAGGAGCGCCTCGCCCGCATCGACGACATCGGCGTGGTCGGCCGAGTCGCTCCCGAGCACAAGGTGCTGCTCGTCGAGACCCTCAGGAAGAAGGGCGACGTCGTCGCCATGGCCGGCGACGGCGTGAACGACGCCCCCGCAGTCAAGGCGGCCGACATCGGCATCGCCATGGGCACCGGCACCCAGGTAGCCAAGAACGCCAGCCGCATGATCCTCTCCGACGACAACTACGCCACCATCGTGCGCGCGGTCAGGGGCGGCCGGAAGGTCTACGACAACCTCAACAAGTTCATCCGCTTCGTGATCATCGAGCTCGTCGCCTACATCATCACGTTCCTCGGGGCCAGCATCCTCAACATCGCCGCCGGCCAGCCGTTCTCACCAGCCCAGATCCTCTACATCAACTTCTTCGTCAACGCCCCGCTCGGCGTCACGCTCGGCATGGACCACGAGGCCACCGGCCTCATGAGCCGCAAGCCGCGGCCGCGCGACGCCTCCATCATGACCACCGGCCTCCTCACCACCGCCGGCCTCGTCGGCCTGTTCATGGCCGCGTGCACGCTCGCGCTCATCAGCTACGGCACCCACCACTACGGCAGCGTGGCCATCGGCACCTCCATGGGGATCACCGCCTTCTCGCTCCTCCTCATCACCGCCGCCTACCAGGCTCGAAGCGTGACGGGAACGACTTTCACCACCGCCACCTTCGACAACCGGAACCTCAACTGGACGGCCTTCGCCGAGTTCGTGCTCGCCGTTCTCATCACCCAGATGGACGTACTCCGCCGGATCTTCGGGACCGTCGAGCTCACCTTCCACCAATGGGCACTCGCTCTCCTGCCAGCCGTCGCCCTCATCTTCCTCTGGGAGCTGGGCAAGCTCATCGCCCGCCGAGCGACCCCGAACACCGACGAGGCGACCGGTGCGACGGCGGCCGCGACAGCTCAGGCGACTCCGGGTCCGCCAGTGGCTGGAGGCCCGATGTAGAGGTGGCCGACCGAACGCTGACGTCGTGGCCTCTCGGCGTCGACCCCCGAGGTGAGGTCGCCGGATGCATCCTTCACAGCGACCGCGGGTCGCAGTTCCGTTCTCGGAAGGTGCACCAGGCCGTGGCCCGTCACCGCATGGTCGGCTCCATGGGCCAGGTCGGTTCCGCCGGTGACAACGCGGCCATGGAGTCGTTCTTCTCGCTCCTACAGAAGAACGTGCTGAATCGTCAGCGCTGGGCCAGCCGCGACCAGCTGCGCATCGCCATCGTCACCTGGATCGAACGCACCTACCACCGTCGACGACGCCAACGCGCCCTCGGCCGATTGACCCCATCGAGTTCGAGATCACCATGACCCCACCCACCACCCAGGCCGCCTAACCCGACCTGTCACCTGATCGTGCAGCAGTCCCACGACACCGAAGTCGACCTCGCCATCGGCGACATCACCGCCGGCGCATAACCGGCACCCCGCGCCCGACCGCCCCAGGCCCAGGCACCGGTGCGCCGGCACCCGCCGCGACTCGCTCAACGTCGAGCCCATGCGAGAGGTGCTCGCCGACGTGGGGGCCACCGAAGGGATCGTCACCGCCGAGGTCGAGCCCACCGAGCTCGGCGAGGTGCGGGCCCGGCTGCCTCCTGCCCGACCGCCGCTGATCTCGGCGCCGCGGGCCGTTCCGGAGCCCGAGAGCGGTCGCACCCCGACAAGGTCTTGTCGGACGACACCATCCCTCCTGACTGAACGACCTATCGGCGAAGCGGACCGAGTGACGAAGGTTAGGTCGACGCACCGGACGCAGGGCCGTGCATCCCGCCGACCCTCCGACGCCCGGCCACGCGTCGACGGATCCAACACGAGTCGAGGGGTAGGCAATGTCCAAGATGCGATATGGCGCGTTCGTCACCACCGCGCAGCCGCCGGGCACATCTGAGGGAGAGGCCTTCGACGAGGCCGTCGCCTATGCACACGCGGCCGAGGAGTTCGGCTACCGAGATGTGTGGGTCCTCGAACACCACTTCACGCCGTTCGGGCTCTGCGGTGACGCGCTCGACCATGGCGGCCTACCTGCTGGGCGCGACAAGCACCATCGAGGTCGGGACCGCGGTGACGGTCATACCGCTCGACCACCCGATCCGCCTCGCCGAACGCGTGGCCATGATCGACCACCTGAGCGGCGGCCGGCTGCTCTTCGGGATCGGACGGGGTGACTTCCCTCGCGAGTTCGAGGCGCTCGGACGCGACGTCAGCGAGAGCCACCTGATGGTTCGGGAGGGCTGGGACGCGCTGAAGGGCCTGTGGGCGGGCCCGTATAGCAACGACGGCGACTTCTGGCCGTTCGGCCAGGTCGATGTCCGGCCCAAGCCACTGACCGTTCCGCACCCCAGGGTCTATGCCGCAGCCAGTTCGCCGTCCAGCGTCGAGTGGGCAGCACGGAACGGACTGCCGCTCCTGCTGCTCTACTACCTCGAGGACGAGGTGAAGCGGTCGATCGTCGACCTCCACGCCGACGTGACGCGCGGGTGCGGCGGCGACCCGACGCTCACAGAGCACGCGCTGTCGTGCGTCGCCCACGTCGCCGACACGACCGAGCAGGCCCAGGCGGACGTTCTCGAGCGCTACCTGTGGTGGATCAAGGCCGGTGGTGACGCCATCTACGAGCTTCCCGACGAGCCGGAGCGGCGCCAGATCAACTACGGCTTCCACTACGCCCAACGGGACGAAGCGATACTGCGGGGAGCACGCGACCGCGATCTGTTCAACCTCGAGCGCCTGTTCGCCCTGAACCCGATCGGTTCGGTCGACCTGTGTGTCGACCGGATCGTCAGCAAAGCCGAACTGCTTGGCGTGAACCACATCATCTGCGGGTTCGAGGGCGTCGCCGAGCGGTCCCGTACCCGGGAGACGATGGCTCGGTTCATGTCCGAGGTCGTGCCGGCGGTCGAGCAGCGCGAGCTCGTGGGCTTCGAGGCGTCGACGACGTGACCGACCCGGTCGTAGGGAACGGGCACCCCGTCGAGGTGCCCTTCGTCCTCGCCGGGCGCCGCGTGGACGCGCGGCAACCGGCGACGATGGAGGTCGAGAACCCGTGGGCCTCGATCATGATCCCGGCGTTCTCCCAGCACATGGCGGATGAGCTCGCGACGAACGCTGAGCTGACCACGCTCCCGACACAGGAGATCATCGCCTTCCTGAACCGGCTCGGTCACCTGTGGAGGACCGACGACTACCCGCGACGGCGTCGCTATGTGAGACAGCTCCAGGAGCTGCGTGGCATCTCCGAGCCTGCGGCGCGAGCCGAGGCCGACTGGATCAGTCTCATCCTTCGCGGCCATACGCGCATCTGGGACCAGCTCGATGTCGAGCTCGGGTCGCGGTTCCTGCTCGATGGTTGGATCCGCCGAGAGGAGACCGAGGTGCGCGCCTTCCCGCGCGGCCTCAGCGTGCACCTGCTCGCTGGGAACGTGCCTTCGGCGGCGGCCGTCTCGCTGGTGCGTGCGCTCGTGACGAAGAACACCGTCGTGCTCAAGGCCGCGGCCCGCGACCTGCTCACACCGGTCGCGTTGGCGCTGAGCATGCTGGACTGCGACCCGCACCACCCGGTCGCACGCAGCGTCTCGGCGGTGTACTGGGATCGTTCGGACGTGGCCGGCCGGTCGCTGGTTGCACGCGCCGATGCCGTCTGCGTCTGGGGAGCGCTCGACGCGGTCGAGTGGGTCCGCGCCAACGCCGGCCCGGAGGCGGAGGTCGTGCAGTTCGGACCGCGACGCAGTGTCGCCGTGGTCGGCGCGGACCTGGGCACCGGTGCGGAGCGGGAGCGGGTCGCGCTCGCGCTCGCCCACGACGTCTTCCTCCACGACCAGCGCGCCTGCTTCTCCGTGCAGGAGGTCTTCGTCGAGGCGCCCGCCGAAACGCTGCTGCAAGAGCTCGTTCGGGCCTTCGAGCGCTACTCCGAGCTGCTGCCACGGAGCCGCGAGACGATCGATGAAGCCGCAGAGGCCAGCCTGACGCGGCGGTCGGCTGAGTTCCTCGGTGCCGAGGTCGAGGTCGCGGCCGATGGCGGCTGGACCATCGTCCGGGGGTTGGCGCCCGGCACGCAGCAGCACCCGCAGGGTCGCTACCTGTACGTGCACGAGGTCGCGTCGCTCGACGAGGTGTCCGCCCACCTCGACGGCAACGTGCAGACCGTCGGCGTTGCGCCGTGGGAGGTGTGCCTCGCGCACCGCGACGACTGGGCGTCACGAGGGGTGAGCCGCATCACCGAGCTCGGCCTGATGAATCTGTTCCGCCCGGGCGGCACCCACGACGGCTACTACCCCCTGAGCCGGCTGGTGCGCCTCTCGTCGGCGGAACTGCCCTCGGCGGTCCACGGCAAGGGCGTCGTCGCTCCGATCAACCAGACCGAGCAGCTGGAGCACGGCACGTTGGTCGAGCTCATACTCTCATGAGCACGTTCCTCGCCGACGGGACCGTCCGCGTGCACTCGCTGGACGAGGTGGAGCCGGTCGACCGGATCATCTTCGGCCGCGCCAACCCGTTCGCCATCGCTGAACGGGATGCGATCGCCGTCCGAATGCAGCTCGTCGACGACTATGTGCGCTGGCATCGCGACCGCAATGCCGGGTTCGGCCGGTTTGTCGGCCGGTTCGAGACCGCCGACCTCGACGACTCGCTGGCAGCGGTCCCCCTGTTCCCCATCGACTTGTTCAAACGGCTCGACCTCGCTTCGGTGCCGGACGCCGAGGTGGTCCGGAGGTTCCGGAGCAGCGGCACGAGCGGGACCGTGAGCGTCGTGCCCCGTGACGACATGACCCTGGCCCGCTTCGCCGGTTCGATGCGGGTGGGCCTGCGACTGCTGGAACCGTGGCTGTCGTCCGACGATCTGGACACCGACGTCGAGGTCGTGAGCCTCACGTCGTCACCACGAGAGGCCGGCGACGTCTGGTTCTCCTATGCGATGGCGCTGGGACGGGCCTTCGCGTCGAGCGAGTTCTTCGTGCAGGGCGGCGAATTCCGGGTGGAAGCCGCCGCCGCCGCCATCGCCCGGCACCTCGCCAACGGGGCCGTCGTCGCCGTGGTCGGACCGCCGGCGCTGCTGATGGACCTGCTGACCTGGATGCGGGCCCGCGGACGAGGTGTCAGGGCCGGCAACCGGATCATCGTCCTCACTGGTGGCGGGTGGAAGCGTCGGATCGGTCATGCCGTCGACCCGGAGGAACTCCGTCGCGAGACCGCATGTGTGCTCGGGCTCGACTCGGTGGAGCAGGTGCGGGACTGCTTCAGCCAAGTGGAGCTCAACTCGGTGTTCATCGAGTGCGCGCACCACCGCAAGCACGTGCCGCCGTGGGTCCATGCCTCGGCGCGCTCGCCGGCGACGCTTGCCCCCATGACCCGAGGCACGGTCGGTCTGCTCTCGTACATCGACACGAGCGCCCACTCGTATCCGTGCTGCATCATCAGCGACGACCTCGGCGTCATCGATCCTGAGCCGTGCCCGTGCGGCGCGACGGGAACGACCATGCGAATCACGCGGCGCGTCGTCCGATCCAGCGGGTCGGAGGGGTGCGCGCTCAAGATCCAGGCCGCCGTGCAGCCTGCAGGGGAGGTCGAGGGCTAGTGGAGACAGAACGACTCGACGCGACGGCAGCGGACGGCCGGCTGGTCGCCGTCTGGCGGAGCCACGGCCCGGGCGCCGGGGGACCGGTGATCGTGCTCGCTCCGGGATTCTGCCGAACGATGCGCCACATGGGCGCCGTTGCGCTGACGCTGGTGCTGAACGGCGCCGTCGTGTACCGCTTCGACCCGATCGACCACCTTGGCCTGAGCGACGGCGATGTGCGGAACTTCACGATCTCGGGTGTCTCGGCCAGCCTCGACGCCGTGGTCGACCTGGCCGTGACCAGGGAGGCGGTCGATCAGGTGACCGTGCTGGCCGCCAGCCTCCTGGCGCGGCCCGCGATCCGGGTGGCGTCCCGTACTCCGGAGGTCACGCGCCTCGTGCTCCTCGCCGCGGTCGTCGACGTGCGGTACACGCTGCGGACCGTGCTCGGCGAGGACTACGGAACCTGGGCGCGCGCCGATCTCCCGGCGGAGGTCACATTCGAACGGCACCAGATCGACCCGGTGCCGTTGTGGGAGGACGTCCTCGCCAACCGGTGGGGCGATCGCGACGGCACGATCGATGAGCTCTGCGCCATCGACGAACCCGTCGTCGCCGTCCACGCGACCGACGACGAGTGGTCGAGGATCGAGGATGTCCAACTCGCGCTCGATCGCTCGGCGGCGTTCGGGCCCCGCGACCTGTACCAGCTGCCGTTCGCCGAGCATGATCTCGGTGGAAACCTTGCCGCCATGCCGTTGGTGCTGCGTCAGCTCACCCTGAGCTCACTGCCCGCGTTGGCACCGCCGACCGGCGCCGGCGTGGTGGTGCCGATCCTCGAGCACGTGGTCGAGGTCCGGAGCGAGGAGCGTCGCCGGATGGCGACGGAAGTGGCCGAGGCGCGTCGGGCGCTCGCCGGCTCGGGCCAAGGACCGATGTGCTGACCGCCCAGCACCCGGCCCACCGGGGCCTGTGTCGATCTCGACGTGGACGGGGCTACGGGGTCAGGCGGTGTATGTCACGCGGGAACAGCGTCACCTCCCTGACGTTGGCGGCGTCCGTGAGCCGCGCGACCCAACGTTCCAGTCCGATCGCGAACCCGCCGTGGGGCGGCATGCCGTGGCGGAACGCCTCTAGGTACCCCTCGAAGACGCCGACCTCCTGGCCGTCGAGAACCTGCAGGTAGTCCTCGTAGCGGTGCAGGCGCTGCCCGCCGGTGACGAGCTCGAGCCCCCGGAAGATCAGGTCGAAGCTGTTGGACACCTCGGGGTCGGCGGGATCGGGATGCGTGTAGAACGGGCGCTTCACCATGGGGTAGCCGCTGACGTACAAGAACTCCGAGCCGTGCTCGGCCGAGGCCCACTCGCCGAGCCACCGCTCGTCGGCAGGCGCCAGGTCGGGCTCGCCGACGGTCGGGCGTCCGGTGTCAGCCTCGATCATCCGCTGCGCCTCGCGGAAGTCGACCACCGGGATCTCCGATGGCACGGCCGGGAACTCCAAACCGAGCTGCTCGACCTCGGCCGTGGCCCCGTCGTGGAGCGCTCCCATCATGCCGGCGATCACGTCCCGTAGGACGCCCATGACGTCGTGATGGTCGCGGATGAAGCCCAGCTCGGCGTCCAACGAGACGTATTCGGCCAGGTGGCGCACGGTGTCGTGCGGCTCGGCCCGGAAGACGGGCCCGACTTCGTAGACGCGCTCGAAGACGCCGACCATCATCTGCTTGTAGAACTGCGGGCTCTGCGCGAGGTACGCGCGCCGTCCGAACCAATCGATCGGGAACACGTTTGCACCGCTCTCGGTGGCCGCAGCGACGACCTTCGGAGTGAACACCTCGGTGAACCCGAGATCGTCAAGGGTGGAGCGGAAGCCGTGGGCGGAGATCGCAGCCAACCGAGCGATAGCTCGACGGGCCGGATGGCGCAGGGACACGGCTGCGTGGTCGAGCAGCGTGGGGAGCTGTGCGTTGATGGTCGGTCGTCGAAGCTCAAACGGTGGAGTGACCACAGCAGCGCTCACGACGCTGATCGTCGGCTCGCCGACCTCCACACCGTTCGGCGCGCTGTCATTGGCGATGACCACGCCCTCGACCTCGATGACCGTCTCGGCCATCAGCTCCGCCACCGCCTCACGAGCCGCCGCGTCGACGACGACGACCTGGGCGATGCCGCTGCGATCCCGCAGCAGAACGAAGGCGACATGCGCCAGCTGCCGCTGGTGATGCAGCCAGCCGAGCATGCGGACCCGCTCGCCGACCTTCGCTGGCAGTTCGTTCGCGAACGTTCGTCCCATCCCTGACCTCCGTGGGGTCGATCCCGTTTGTGCGGGCGACGGGAGCTCGCGGTGCCACCGCACTTCACCACCGAAAGCACAGTGGCCTCGTTCATCTTCAGCGCTCGAGGGGCGTCCACTCCCTGTCATCGCGACTGGTCGAAGGCTAGATGGTGGTGGCGGGTCAGGCCCAACCAAGTTTGGTCTCGTCGAAGCGGAACCGCCACAGCGCGAACGAACCGAGCACGACTGCGGCGCCCAGGAGCGCCGAGCACGGGACCATGACGGCGCGGAGACCCGCGCCTCCGGTGATCACCTCGCGGAAGCCCCGCATGGCCCAGTAGCCCGGGGTTGCTGGCGCGATGGCGCGAGCCCAGACCGGGAGGAGCGCGAACGGAGTGAGGGCGCCCGCCAGACCAGCGAGAACCATGGCACCGAGGTTGGTCAGGCCGTTCAACTGCATGAGCGTACGACAGAGCGCGAGCAGGACGCTTCCGAGAGCGAGCAGGCAGATCGCGTAGGAAAGGGCGACGAGGGCGAGCGCCATGAACGAGCCGCGTACGTGGAGGCCGAACAGGACTCCGCCGACGCCGAAGAGGATGGTCAGCTGCAGCACCAGACACATGAGCGGCGTGACCGACTTGCCGACCAGGATCTCACCCGGACTCGCCCAACTCGCTCGAAGCCGTTCCCAGGTGTTCCACCCGTGCTCCCGAAACACCGAAAACCCGAGGTTGCCCACGAGGAACATCGAGAACATCACCGCCATGCCGGGAACGACCTGGCCGGCATCGAACACCGGCTTGATGAACGCCATCACGACGAGCGGCATCAAGGTCAGCACGATCAGGAACCCGGGATCGCTGCGAAGGAGACGCAGGTCGTTGCGGGCGATGGCGGCGATCCGTCGCAACGACATCACACCACTTCGGCCAGGTCGGGTCCCGTCACGCCACGGCTCTCGGCGTGACGGTCTCGGTCGCGCCCATCGGTTTCCGTCTCCTCGAACCGACGACCGGTCAGCGTGAGGAACACGCTCTCGAGGTTGGGCCGCAGGATCTCCACCCCGGTCAACCGGTCCCCATCGGCTCCCAGAGCTGCGATGACCGTCGGCAGGACCGTTGCGCTTCCGTCGGTCCGCAATCGGAGCGACGAACCGCTCGTCTCGACCGGCAAGCCGACGTCGATGGCAGGAGCGGACCCATCGAAGGTGAGATCCAGGACGCAGGTCGCGTGGGCGGCGACCAAATCGCGCGCCGCGCCCCGCGCGATCATCCGACCGCCATCGATGATCGCCACCGACGCGTCGAGCACCTCGACCTCGTGGAGGTAGTGCGTCGAATAGCAGACGGCCGTGCCCTCGGCGGCGATGGCCTTGACTGCCTCCAGCAGCTGTGCCCGGGTCGCGACGTCGACGCCCGCAGTCGGCTCATCCAGGAGAAGGACCGGCGGGCGGTGGAGCATCGCCATCGCGGTGTGGAGCCGTCGACGTTCGCCTCCTGACAGCTCGCGCCCCTTCCGGTCGAGCAGGTCCGTCAAGGCCAGCTGGTCGGCGATCGACTCGATTCGACCTCTCGCCCGCGAGCCTCGCAGGTCGGCGAGCTCGCCGAAGAAGCGCAGGTTGTCGCGCACCGTCGTGGTTGCGTAGACCCCCGGCTCCTGCGGCGCGATGCCGACGCGGCGGCGCGCCGCGCTCGGCGAGCGGACGACGTCGATGCCGTCCACCTCGACGCGGCCGGCGTCGGGTCGCTTCAGCCCGGCGATGATCGACACGAGTGTCGACTTGCCGGCGCCGTTCGGACCGAGCAGCCCGCAGACCTCGCCGCGTTCGATCTCGAGGTCGACGTGGTCGAGGGCGATCACCTCGCCGTAGCGCTTGGTGACACCTTCCACTCGGAGCATCTCAGGCGACGATGGCGACGCGGTCGTCGTCCTCGATGCGGTGCTTCAGGAGCGCCGCGGCGCGCATCAGCGACGTGAACGCCTCGGGGCAGGGCACGAAGTGGGTATCGGCCGCGAGCTCGTTGAGCATGCCGAGCGCGATCGACATCACGTCGTCGGGACCGGTCGTCACCGTGTCCGACATCCTCCAGCTGTGACGGGCCGACCGAGCGATGACGCCCATCTTCAGGAGCTCCTCCTCCGAGTACTGCTCGAGGAGGAGGTTCCGCACCCAATACGCGACCCCGACCGTGATCCGGCGGGCGACGCGGGTGTTCGGATCGACGCCCGCCGACTCGTAGGCGGCGCGAACCGCGATCCGGTAGTCGCGGGACCGGCCCCGAAGATCGTGGGTCTCACCCGCTGGCCCCGCGAACTGGTGCCGCAGCGCAACGACGATCTCGGCCACGTCGCGGTAGGTGGTCCGAACGGTCGAGGTGGCGTCCTCGAGCTGCTTGGTCAGCGGGACCGCGTCTCGGAGCGCGATCGCGAGCTGGTCCACCAGCTCGGCCGTCTCGGCGCCGGCCGCCGGCACCTGGTCGTTCTCCTCGACTGCAGGAGGGCACCCCGCATGACCCGAGCTATGCAAATCCGGTTCGCAAATCGTCGAAGCTTCGAGCATGAAGCTGCCTCCTGATCTCGCCGTGACGCGGAATCGCACTCGCCTGGCGACGCCGCTCCGCCCCCCCTCTCTTCATGTTCTCTCCATGGCTATGCCAAGGCAAGGGAGTGCTCGAGACATCGACAAGGGTTCTTGTCGGGTGGCGCGGATCCCGGCGAAAGGTCCTACGCGCAGTCGAGCACGACTCCGACGAAGGTGTTCCGGTCGTCGCGAAGCCCCTCGTACGCCGCCCGCGCCTCGGTGAGGGGGATGCGGTGCGTGACCAGGGGGTCCACCACGATGCGCTCGGTTCGGAGCGACTCGAGCGCGAACGGTACATCCGCACGTCGGTGCTGGTGGTCGATCCGAGACTCGTGCGCGCCGATGAGCGAGAGCCCGCGAACGTGCAGATCGAAGTAGGCCTCGATCGTGACCGGACGCCGGGGGCTGCCGAGCAGGACGACGCGTCCGCCGTCCCTTGCGCCCCGCAGAGCAGCCTGGATGCTGGCATCGGAGGCGATCGCGTCGACGACCAGCTCGGCCCCACCGGCGGCTACCAGATCGGTCTCCCGGGGATCGTGCACGGGCCCGATCCGACACCCGTCGGCGATCGCCCGGCGGCGTGGGGAACGGTCGAAGGCGAGCACCTCGCCGGCGCCGGCGGTGAGCAAGAGCTGCGCCGCCAGGTTGCCGATCACACCCAACCCGAACACCGCGGCGCGCTCACCGAACCGCACCGGAGCCAGCCGAGCGGCGGTGAGGGCGATCGACATGACCTTGAGGAAGACGGCGCGCTCGTTCGGGAGATCGTCCGGTACGGGCACGACGCGCGTGCCCGGGACGACGGACCACGTCTCATGAGGGCTGGGATGGAACACCCGGTCGCCGATCCGCGGCCCGACCGACGTGGTGCCGGTCCCACCGACGGCCACGACTTCGCCCACCGCGGCGTACCCGGGCGAGCAGGGATACCTCGCCCAGTGCCCCTCGACGGCGAGACCGGGGTGCACCCCGTCAAACATCGCCAGCTCGGTCCCTGCGCTGATGAGGGTGCACGCGTTGCGCACGAGGAGCTCGCCGTCGGCGAGCTCGCGTGGCACCCGAACCTCCGTGACCTCGACGTGGTCGCGGGTCATCGTGAGCCGCTTCGAGACGACGCCCCGCGCTCGACGGCGACCGATCGTCGGACCCGCCGTGCTGGTGCCGGCGATCATGCTCCGATCCCGGCTCGCATCCCATCGTGGTCCACTCGGTCGTCCGAGCCGCCGGAGGTGACCCGCCCGGCAGCGCGGTAGAGCATGCAGACGGTGTCCAAGGTGGCGACGGAGTCCCCGGGTGGTACGACGAGGGGCTGTCGAGTGCGGACCGCGCGACAGAAGTCCACCACCTGTCGGCGGTGGGAGATGCCGTATGGATCGGCGACCGTCGGCGCCTCGGACCGGATCGCCTCCAGCAGCGCCTGGACGCGGTCGCAGAGCACCGGTGATCCTTCCCAGTTCATCAGCCGTACCGGGTGGTTCAGGGCGACGGCGATCGAGCCGTTCGTGCCGACCACGGAGATCCGTGCATCCCAGTAGGAATGGCCCGCCGTTGTGGCGCTGACGGTGACCAGCGCGCCGCTCGTGCTCTCGAGCGCGGCGGCGAAGGTGTCCTCGGTGTCGATGACGTCGCCGGCGCGAAGCGTGGCCATCATTGAGGTGGCGTGGCAGAACGGCCCGCAGAGCGCCGTCAGGATGTCGACGCAGTGGTAGGCCTGGTTGATGAGGACCGAGCCGCCCTCTCCCGACCACGTCCCGCGCCAGTAGCTCGCCTCGTAGTATTGGCGGTCGCGGCTGCACTCGATCTGGGTGCTCGCCATCACGACTCGCCCCAGAAGCCCTTCGGTGATCCACGCACCGAGCTCACGGACGATCGGGTCGTACCGGTGCTGGGCGACGACGGCGAGCACGAGACCCGACTCGTCCGCCTCGCGGCACAGGGCGCGACCCTGCTCCACGTCGAGCGCGATCGGCTTCTCGAGCAGGACGTGCTTCCCCGCATGGAGAGCCGCGCCGGTTAGCTCCGCATGTTCCGCGTGGTCCACGGCGATCGAGACGGAGTCGACCGTCGGATCCTCGAGCACATCACGGTGGTCACAGGTGGTGGCTGGGATCGCGTGTTCTGACGCGAGCGAGTCGGCGCGCCCCAGGTCGCGGTCGCATGCCGAGACCACCTCGACGCCTTCGACGCATCGGAACGCGTCGACGTGGTTCGGTGCTACCTGACCGCAGCCGATGATGGCGTGGCGCATCTCGCCTCCCCTCCGCTCGTGCGTGCGATCGCACGCGCCGCGGCCAGACCAGTGGCCGCCCCGTAGGTGATTCCGATGAGCTTGGAGGAGCAGTCGCCCGTGAAGAAGATGCCGGGGGCACTGCTCTCCAGGTCCCGCGTCAGCTCCAACGACGGGCTGATGCGCTCGATGATCGGGGCCGCGATGGTGGCGCTGGGTTGCACGCATCCGGGAACGGCTGTGTTCAGCAGCTCGACCATGCGCCCGACGTCGTCGATGATCCCCGCCGGCAGGCACTGGCGGAGGTCGCCCTCCATGTAGTCGATGAGACTCGTCGACAGCTTGGTCGTGCGCCAGCCGCGGTCTCGCGGGGCCTCGTGCAACCCCGGCGAGCTCCCGAAGAGATGTCCGACCCGCTGCACGACGGGATGCCCAAGGCCGTAGGCGCTCACTCGACGCCCGATCTCGAGGGCACGAGCCGTGCCGTCGACCCCGGGAGGCATCCGGAGCGTCGTGACGATGCCGATGTTGCTCCGCGAGGTCGGCGAGCCGAAGAAGTGCTGACCTTCCAGCACCGGAACCCCGGCGAACGTGTACGACATCACCCGACCGCCCGGGGTCACGCAGAACGTCCGCACCGATTCGCCTCGGTCGTTGAGGAACGCCAGCCTCGGGTTGTGACACCCCGTCACGAGTGGGGCGAGGTCTTCGCGAGCGCTCTCCAGCCGAACGCCGACGTCGGCAGTCGTCGCCGGCATGTGGGCCAGGTCCAGCTTCTCGACGAGGGCCTGCAACCAGGCGAGCGCCGACTTGCCTGCCGCGACCACGACGTGGTCGGCGTGCAGGCGCGCTGCTCGTCCCGCAACGGAGCCGGTCACCGTCCATCGGCGAGTCGTCCCGGGATCGATCGTCGTCACCGGCGACTCGAGGAGGATCTGCACGCCCGAGTCGACGAGGTGGTCGTACATGCGGCCGATGACCTCGACCGCGACCGGCACGGTGACGAGCTTCGACGGCGAGACGTCGACGTTGGTGAAGAGCGCGGCCTGCTCGGCGAGGAGTGGGCTGTGCTCGTCGTCGAGACCGGGCGGAAGCCCGAACTCGAGGAAGATCTCGAACACGTCCCGGAGGAGCTCGTCGGCGCGCTCGAACGAGCCGACGGCACGCTCCAGACCGCTGTACTTCACGATCGGGGCTTCGTCGTGGCCCCGCTCGATCCGCGATCGGGACAGGTGCTCGGCGTAGCTGAGGGTGGTGTCGAAGTGGAAGGCCGCACCACCGAACCCCTGCAGGCAGTTGCAGTTCGGGCACTGCAAGCGGAAGCGTTCGGCGTCGCGAAGCGTGCGGGAACGCATCTCGACGCGCACCTTCGGACACAGGCTGGAGAGCATGTCGCCCCCCTTCTCCAGCAGGGCCACAGTGTGGCCGGCCCGGCGGGCCTCGAGAGCGGCGAACAGCCCGCTCGGACCGGCCCCGACCACGATCACGTCGTAGTCCGGGTCCTCCTTTCGATCCATGTCCATGGTCACTCCAGTCCCTTTCCGGCCGGTGCCGCGGCGCACAGCGCGGCGGAGATCGACTCCTGAGCGTCCGGGCCCGACAGCATCTGGTGCAGGCGATGCATCTCGGTGCTATCGACTTGGTTCACATCAGACGCGCTCAGATCGAGCAAGGTGTCCAGCCGGTCCGCGACCGCTCGGTAGGCGCGAGGATCGTCGAGCACCTGCTTGGATTGATCGATGATGGCCATCGTGCCGCCGAGGTCGTCGGCCGGCACGTCATCGCCGACGATGGGGCTGAGGTCGAGGCCGATCCGATCGAGGCCCTGCGCCTCCAGCGCTCGGATCGACGCCAGGTGGCAGGAGTGCTGGGGAGGCCCCATGCGCGGGACGCGGCCGAGCGCCACCAGCTCGTGGAACGAGGTGAGGCCGGGGCTGCAGAGGTACCGCGGCGCGCGCGCTGCCACGCGGAGCAGGTCGGCATGCGTCAGGGTGCCGAGCTCGACGACCGAGCTCCCGACCTCGGTGACGCCGCCGCTGCGATACGGCCCGCCGCAGATCAGCGCTCGGCGGCAGTTCGAGTGGCGGCGCACGTAGTCACATGTCCAGCGCTCGAGCAGCCGCAGGTAGGCGGGAGTCGTCTTCGAGTCAAGGACGAAGTTGTCGTAGCCGCACACGTTGATGACGACGTCCCAGTCCGTGGCGGCGGGCGCGCTCGCCGCCACCATGTCCTCGGCCAAGCTGCGGATCATGTCGTAGTCGACGATCGGACCGCACGCCCGGACCCCCGTGCACCCGGCGTTGGAAAGGCGATTGACCCGCTCGTCGACACCGGGGAACCGCTGGGCCAGCGATGCGTCGGCGAGGACGTGACCCATCACGGCGCGGTCGTGTTCCGACAGCGCGCAGAAGCTCGACCACGCCGCTTCGGCCGGCAGAGCGTCGAGCGCCCTGGCCAGATCGACGAGATCCTCGATCTCGCGCTGCGGTTTCCAGAACCACAAGAGGCTGTCGACGAACAGGGCCGGCAGCCCGGCCCGACGCGCCCAGAAGACGGCGTCGGCGTTGCGCACCGACACCAGCGCGTCCGGCCCGCGCAGCCAGGCCACGAGTGGCCAGCCCGCTTCGATCTCGCACTCGTCGACGGTCGAGAAGTGATCACGGTTGCGGGTCGCGAACTCCAGGGCGATGCCGCTGCCGACGAAGTGACGCTCGTCCCCCGGTCGAGCCGCCGCGATCGTGGCGAGCTTCGACACCGAGCCGTAGCCGAACGACTTCGCCGTCATCAGCAACCTCACCGCAGAGCTCCCGCCGTGACAGCAGCCGGAGATGACTGGGCGAGTCGCTGTTCACCGATGGCCGCGCTCGTCGCGTCCCAGAGGCGGTGGCGAGCTCGGAGCGCGTGGGTGGCCGCCGCCTGCGCACCCGCCCAGCGGAGGGGATCGTCGGAACACAGCTCGCTGACCATCCGGAAGGCGAGGGGCGTGTGCGTCTCGGCATCGAGCTCGATGTGGCGCGCCAGGTAGTTCGCGAGGAGGTCGAGCTGCTCGGGGAACTCGACTCCGAGACCCACGAGCTGGATGAACATGCGGGGGATGAGGTTCTCCCGTCCGAAGGCGAACGCGCTGGCGATCTCGTGGTCCTCTCCGGCGGACACGAGGCGCCACGTCTCGCCGATGAAGGAGCGTGCTCCCGCGGGCACGCCGTTGCGTGAGGCCGCATCGATCGGATCGACACGGACATCGAGGTCCTCGACGAACCCGCGCACCGCGATCGTCGACGCACCCGCCCGGTCCATGGCTTCGAGGTAGAGCTCGAAGTGGCTGGTCCAACTGCCGTCGTGCTCGTCGCTCTCCTCGGCCACGACCAGTTCGTTGATCAGACGACGGATGACACCAGAGCTCTGCGGCGTCCACGGCACCCTGACCGATGTCAAACGCTGCTGCAGGGACTTCAGGAGCCACATGAAGTCGAGCACCGCGAACACGTGGTGCTCCATGAAGACGGCGACGTGGCCGAGAGAATCGAGCTGTCGATAGACGCGGTGGTCCTCCAGCTCGCGCTGCGGCGCGGCGGTGCGAGCGAGGATCTCGGCGATGCCCGGGTGGGGAGAGGTGTCCATGTCAGGCTCCTGACGCGTCGGCGGGGACGAGCACGTCGGCCTCGGAGGCCGGTGCGGACAGCGATGAACCCCTGGTCACGTCGTCGAGCGTGCGGTCGAGCCACCCTCGGACATCGTCGGGGCTGAGGATCGCCTGCACCAACGAAGCCCACCGCTGCGTCTCGACGGCAGCGATCGGCACCCCTCGGTCGAGGGCGACGGCGATCTCCTGCATGGTGCCGTGGCTCCCGTCCAGGGCGAGCATCGCGTCACAACAAGATCCGATGACGACGTTGCGGACCGTCGGAGGCAAACCCGTCCGCACGACGATGGTGCAATGGCCGTTGGCAGCGTCCTCGTTCGGGACGACGCCGAGCACGACACCCCCGGCCTCCGAGGCCCCCTCGGCCGATGCCATCATCACGCCACCGAGCCCCCCGCAGACCAGCACGTGGCCGGCGACGGCGACCTGACGGCCGACGTGCCTGGCGAGGTCCACCACCTCCGGACGGCAGTTCCGGCCCTTGCCCACCACCGCGACGATCATGTGAAGAGGACCGAGAGGAACTGGGTGACGATCGCGAGTCGATCACCGGGCATCGTCGACATCGAGCGGAAGCGAGCCGCGACATCGTCACAGATCACTCGAGCGCCGTCTTCGCTGATCTCGCCGACCTCGACGGCTTCGGCCAGGCTCGCCACGGCACGCAGCGGTCCAGCGGTGTGGGTTGCGCACGACCGCAGACTGAGGAAGAGCGCCTCGGCACGGGCATCCCTCGGGGCCTTCCGGCGCACCTCCACCGCAACCTGCGTTTCGACGAGCCCGTCCACGCGGATCATTGGCCCAGGAAGAGCGGCTTGCGCCCGAGGAACGAGCTGTAGAACTCCCGCCGATACGGATCCTCCTTGAGCAGGCCGCGGAAGCCCTGCACGGTGACCAGCTCCTGCGCCGGTCCGTTCGACCGGACCGCGATGCAGCAATGGACCGACTGCAGCACCAGTGCCGAGCCCCTCGGTTGGAGCTGGTCCTCGACGATGTCAAGCGTGTCGACGAGGATCCGCTCGTTCAACTGCGGGCCCCGGGCGACGTAGTTGAGGCCCTTCTTCACCTTCGAGTAGCCGACGATCCGCTCGTCGGGGATGTAGGCGAAGTGGGCGACCCCGAATGCCGGCATGAGGTGGTGCTCACACATCGACACATAGTGGACGTCGTTCACGATGATGAGGTCGTCGTAGCCGTTGGAGTTCTCGAAGGTCTTGAAGACCTCCTCCACGTCGGCCCAACCCGGGTTGATCATCTCGAGGTAGAGATCGGTCACCCGGCGGGGGGTGTTCTTGACGACCTCCGCCTTGTCGAGCTGGCCGAGGCCGGCGAGGATCGCCCGGACGCCCTCCTCGAGCTTGTCGGGGTCGAGGTGGTGAGGGGGCAACAACCTGACGGCCTGATCGCTGGTTCCGTTGCCGTTGGTCTTCACGCTGGTCATCCCGGTACTCCTTTCTTCGCCATGGCCTGAGGACCATTGGCTTCCGTTCCGATGGTGGGTCGACTTCCGGGCGAGCGTCAGAAGTAGGACTGCAGCTCGCCCCTGCGGCGGACGTCCAACGTCGCGCAGTGGAACGAGCCGCCGAAGCTGTTGAAGCTGCGAAAGTTGCAGGGGATGGGGGTGAAGCCCCAGCGCCGCATTGCGTCGATCATCGGCTCGTCCTGGCGCTCGACGATCACGCGCTCCTCGTCGAGCATGATCACATTCATGTTGATCCACCGGCTCGTCATGTAGAGCGTGTGGGACTTCGGGATGCACGGTGCCGGTGCCTGCAGGACGTCCCACCCCTTGAAGATCCTCGGCACGCGCCGTACCCGCTCAGGGTTCACGAGTAGCTTCCCCGGTGCGAGCGGCATCAGAGATGCGTCGATGTGCATCGGATGGGGATCGTCCAACTCGACCACGTGCACGCGATAGGCGTCGCCGAGGTGGCGCCGCAGCCAGTCGATCCCGAACTCGTTCGTCACGAGGCTGCGTTGACCGAAGATGTCCCGGCCGCAGCGCACGAAGTCGGCGGCGTCGAAGGTGGGTTCGAACTCGGTGATCACCGAAGTCGTCCCGCCACCGTCCTCGGGATCGGTCCAGTCGGCGTGATACTGCTCGTCCGGCAACTCGGGCTTGGGACCGGCGCTCCATCGAGCTCCTGCCCGGAAGTACTCCTTCAGCAAGGGGCGATACCCGGATGTTTCGAAGTACCGCGCCCGCCACGCCATGGGACACTCGATGATCTCGTCGCCGATGACGAGGAGCACGTCACGAGGCATCGCCGTGTAGAGCCCGGTGCTCGTCCAGCCCGGAGCGCCGAAGGGCAGTCCATGCTCCCGCGGCGTGGGCCGCCGGACGGTGACACCCTCGCCCTCGAGGATGGTGACGAACTCGTCGAGCTCGCGCTGTGCGGCGGCGATGCGCTCCGGTGGGAACGGTCGCGCGGCGTTCTCGCGGAACACCCGGCGTTGGTCGGGGCCGAGGGGCGCCGATACCGAGATGTGCCACGGTGGGAAGTGGGCGCCGTCGACGATCCCGACGATGACCTCTTCGAGGGGGTCCCACTCGTTGTGGGCGCGGACGCCACCGCTGCCTTCCATCGACTCCAGCAGCCCCAACTGCGCTGTCGTGCTCACGCCACGGCCCTCCCCCGTACTCGTGCCGCTCCGGCGACCCGTACCTCGTCCGGTCCGACGTCCAGCACCAGGCGTCCGCCGCGCGCCGACAGCTGCTCGGCGACGAGCCGCTGACGGCCGAGGCGGGGCGCCCAGTACGGCCCGAGCCACGAATGCGCTGACACACACACGTGGTCCTCGTTCACGCCCAGGGACGGCAGGAAGGATCGCGACACGAAGTCGACGCCGACCCGCTCGCTGCGCGCCGTCACGATGGAACCATCGCAGTCGATGCGTCCGAGCTGATCGATGGCGGGACGGATCCGACGGACGACGTCTTCAGATGCGACCTCGATGATGAGGTCACGTTCGGCGCGGGAACAGCGAATGATTTCGACACCGAGCACTCCTTCGAGACGATGGGGCAGTTCTGTCTCCGTTGCGATCACGGCCGGCAAGTCGATCGAGACCAGCCCCGCTCGTGCTTGGGCATGCAACGATCGCGTGGCGGTCACGAACTGCAGCGGTGATGTCGGAGAGATGCCCACGACGTCATGTGCGTAGCAAGCACTGGCGACAGTGGCGTGGCCGCAGATCTCGAGCTCCTGAGTGGGCGTGAACCACCTGATCGAGAAGCAACGTGTGTCCAGCCGTTCGAGGAACGCCGTGGCGGGCTGCCCGAGCGACGTGGCGGCCGATTGCATCGCCCGGCCGGTGAGCCCCTCGTGCTCGCACACAGCGGCCGGATTCCCGAGGTAGCACTCGCTCGTGAACGTGTCGACGATCCAGGCCTTCATGGAGCTGCTGCCGACGTTGGGGGAACGCAGTCCTGGATCGTCGCGAGGGCGCCGCAGATGCCGTGGAGCCGACGAAGCGCGGCGTAGTCGGGATCCTGCAGGAGGATCTGGTCGACTTCGGCCAAGCGCCAGAGGGGTACGCGGGGGAAGAGGTGGTGAACGAGGTGGTACCCCTCGCCCGCCTTCTCGCCGAGCAGGAACCGCTCGAGCATGTTGTAGTCGCGGTTCCACGACAGCTCGAGGTCGAGCCTCGGCGCGGTCTCGACCAGGGGATAGTGCTCGAGGAGCTCGGCCACCGCGCCGATCCACACTTGGGTGGTGACCAGCGGGACCAGCCAGTAGGCGAGCACGATCACCGCACCCCCCTGCGCTACGACCGCGACGACGACGGCGACCAGGAAGGCCAGCCGCAGCCGACGTTCCACGCGCTGCTCGTCGCGGGGCGCGATGCGGTTCCGCACGAGGTATACGAGGTAAGACCACGTGCTCGCGGGCATGATCAGCCGGCGCAGGTGACGGCGCAGCGACACACGGTTGAGGCCGGGACCGCAGATGCCGTACTCGCAGTACTGGATGTAGTCGGGGTCCCGCTCGCGCTGACCCGTGTGGGCGTGATGGCCCACGATGTGGGAGCTCGAGTATCCCGTGAAGCTCTGCAGCACCGGGTAGCCTCCGAAGACGGTGCCGACGACCACCCCCGCCCGCGGGTTCGACATGAGGGTGTTGTGCACCGCCTGGTGCAGGAGCCCGGCGATGGCTCGTTGCCGGCCGCCGATGAAGTAGACGGCGACGACATAGACGGGGACTGCGACGGCGATGGGCGCGCCCCGCCAAGCCGCGAGCGAGACGGCGATCCAGAACGCGATCCAGAGCCAGTGCTCCGCGGCCTCGAGCGGGCCGTGCCAGTTGTCCGCCCGACAGCACGAACGGGCTGCGAGGACGATCTCGGGCGAGAACCGGTGGCGACGGAGGTTCCGTGCGGGGATCGAGTTCATCGGATCGCCGAAGTCGTGCTCGCCGACGTCAGCGCGCGTGGAGGGATCCATGTGGCCTGCCGGCGGAACTCGGGATTTACGATCCGATCGTCGTCTCCGGTCTCGAGGACATTTGCGATGCTCGTGAGGTTCGTCGTCAGCGCCCGCTCGATCGACTCCGAGGTGTGGAACGCGGTGTGCGGAAGCACGATGAAGCGATCGTCGGGCAACGACAGCAGACCGTACGGGTCGTCCTCGGGGCCTGGGACCGGCTCGACGTAGTAGCCATCCATCGCCACGCAACCGAGCCGCCCCGAGCCGATGGCGGCGCGTAGGGCTTCAGGATCGATCAGTTCCGCCTCAGACGTGTTGACGATGACCGTCCCGGGACGAACCCGGCCCAGTGCCTCCTCTCCGACCACCCCGTGGGTCTGCGGGTTGAAGGAGGCGTGCAGCGACAGGACGTCGGCCCGGGCGAGCAACTCTTCGAAGCTCACGCATCGAGCATCGAACCGCCCGTCGACGTCGGCCTTCGCGACGCGGCTGTGGTATACGATCGACATCCCCAGGCCCGCATGGGCGATCTCGGCGACCATCGAGCCGATCGTGCCCATCCCGAGGATGCCGAGCGTGCGGCCTTCGAGGTTGTGTGATCGATACTCGGGCCACGCGCCTGTCTTCGTCCGGTTCGCGAGGTAGGTCGTGCGCCGAACCGCGTCGAGGATCAGGCCGATCGTGAACTCGGCGACGGCGCGAGCGTTCGAACCGGGCGCGTTGGTCACCGCGACCCCCAGACGAGTCGCGGCGTCGGCGTCGATGACGGCGTGGTAACCGACCCCCATGAAGGCGACGACCTTCAGGTCCGTCGCGGCCTCGAGCGTGGCCGCCTGGACGCTCTCGACCCCGCCGAGGATGTATGCGTCCTTTCCCCTCAAGGCCCGTCCGATCTCGTCGTTCGTCAGGTCGGCGGGTTCGATCTGGAACTCGATACCCGAGGATCGAAGGAGCAGCTCCTCCCCCGGTCCCAGCGGACTGGTGGTGAACAGGGCCCGAGCCATCACGCGCTCCTCCTCGGTTGGGTTCGCCGGCGCGATCGCAGTGAGACCACCTCCGCACAGATGTCCGCGCACTCGTCCGCACAACCCCACGCGATCGTGTATCCACTGCCCCCATGGCCGTAGTTGTGCACGATGGTCGTCGCGGCGAGGTCTTCGGCCTCGAGGCGCACGCCACCGTCCCGGTAGGGCCTCACGCCCGTGACGACTCGTCGAACGCTCGCGGCGTCGAGCGTGCCGGGAGGGATTCCGATGCCGCCAGGACGCGCGGTCCAGGAGCCAACGGTCTTCCAGATGCGATCGAGAGCGCGCTCCCTCAACGCAACCTCGTTCGTCCCCTCCGGGTCATCGAGGAACAGCGATCCGAGCGCGAGCGCGTCTCGACGCGGCATGGCGCTGAACTCGTCGGCGACGATGACGTACGGAAGCCGAACCGGTGCGTGCAGGACCTGGAACCCCCTGATCCCGCGCAGGGCGCGATCGCCGAAGAGCGAGCGGCTGCCGAGACCGGTGCAGTTCACGACGACGTCGGCGTCGATGGACTCGATCTGCTCGACATCGCCGAAGCGCTGCACGACGGACCGCACGCCCTCGCTTCGGAGCGCGGCGAGGAGCCGCCGCAGGAAGACGGGCGATTCGATGAGGAAGGTGCGGAAGCTCCATCGGTGCGTGAACCCGGCCGGCAGGTTCTCGTCGCCGGTCGCCTCGAAGTCGGGAAGCAGCTTCCTCAAGTAGTCCTCCGGCTCCGTCGGTGAGGCGAACAGCTCGTGGTTCGTGATCCACCTGACGCCCCAGCTCGCTCCGACCTTGGGCTCGTAGCGCCGCCACGAGGAGCTCGTCCAGCGCTCCATCCGGTCGGCGTAACCGGGCGGCGTCAGGGAGGGGTCGCCGGCGAGGATCGGAAACCACACGCCGCCGGCGGCCGCCGAGCACGCCCGCGGCCACGACTCGGCCGCACGAACGGTCACGTCGAAGCCTCGGTCAAGGAGGACGCTGGCCGTCGTCAGGCCGATGACGCCCGCCCCGAGCACCGCCGCCCTCGGTCGACTCACGAGCCCCGACTTCCAGGAGCGAGGGGCTCGCGGGCCCACGCAAGGCCAGACGCAGGTGTTGCCAGCGGTGTGAGCATCACACGGCCACGGTCGCATCGGGCGCAGCCAGGCCGCAACGGGCTCGGTCGAAGCCGACAAGGCCTTGTCGGCCCGACTCGACGCCGCGACGCCACTCGCAGATGGTCGTGAGGGGGCCGGCGCGGAACTATGTAGGTGCGCTGCGGCACGATGCGGCACGATCGATCTGATGGCTTCACACGGGGACCGACCCTCGACGGCACCGCACCTCTCACTCGAGGAGCGCGAGCGACTCGAGTCGGTCGCCGCCCGTGTTCGGATGCGCGTCTTGCGGATGGGTTCACCCGACGACCAGGCCCGACGTGACGCACTCAGGGCGACGAACTTCATGACGGTGGCGTACTTCCGATGGCTCCACGTCGACCCGGACGATCCGGCCGCACCGGGACGGGATCGGTTCGTGCTGGCTCGCCAGGACGCGCTGCCCACGTTGTTCGCCGCGCTCGGCGACGCGGGGTTCCTCGGCCCCTCGCAGCCGGAGGACTGGGCGGGACGTCAGGGCAGGCTCGCTGAGGAGCCGATGGTCGAGGTTCCCGGAGTCGAGGCCGGTGCCGAAGCCTTCGGTCACGGCCTGGCGGTTGCGACCGGCATGGCGTTCGCCGCCGACCTGCGCAGCTCGGCGGCCCACCGCACGGTCGTGCTCCTCGGCGATGACGAGTTCGAAGACCCGTCGACGGACGCCGTCGCGGCCCGCGCGGTGCAGTCCGCGCTCGACAACGTCGTCGCCGTCGCCTTCGAGACCGAGCGAGCGAGGTCGACGCCGCGGCACCGCCGCCGGTGGGCCGGGCTCGGATGGACGGTGCTCGAGACCGTCAGCGCCACGATCGACGAGATCGCGCGAACGCTGGATGCGATCCCCGATCCGTCCCGAACGCCGACGCTCGTCATCGTCTCCGGGCTTGACGATCTCGCCTGACCACCACGGCGAGACTCCCGACCGCCGTCGGTTCCAGGGGGTTGCTGGCGACCTCGCATCGGCCGCACGATCTCGGCGAAGAAGAGATCGCCCGAACGGGATGCCGCGTGGCCGGCCGCCGGCCGCTCGGTCAATCGATATCGACTGACGATGCGAGGAGAGCGCGTTGCCCGACACCGCCTTCGCAGATCGCTGGGTCGAGGCGTTCAATGACGTCTACGACACCCGACCCCTGCGGGAAATCACATGGTTCACCGGCACGGCCGGACCGGAGCTGGTCGAGCTGGTCAGGGAGGGCATCATCGAGCGCGGTTCCCGCGTGGTCGAGCTGGGCTCCGGACCAGGGGTGGAGTCGGTCTTCCTCGCGGTGCACGGGATGCGGGTGATCGGCGTCGACCTCTCGCGGTCCGCGTTGGGCGTCGCGCGTCGGCTCCAGGCCGTATCCGGTGTCGAGGTGAGCTGGGTGAACGGTGACATCCTCGATGTCCCGCTGCTCGACGGGTGCGCCGACGTCGTCAGCGACTCGTTCATCTTCCACAACGTCAGGCCGTCGCGCCGCGACGGCTACGCCGCCGAGGTCCACCGGCTCCTCCGTCCGGGCGGCCTGTTCGTCCTCCGCGGGTACTCCGACCAGATGTCGGAGGGCAGCGGCCCATACCGGTTGCGCTCTGCGGACATCCTCGACACGTTCCTGCCGTATCTCGAGTGCGAGCGGCTGCAGCGGTTCCTCGGGCTGCCCACGGAGAAGCGACCGGAGCAGTGGCACTGGATGGCGATGTTCCGCCGAGCGGGTAACGAGACCGCGACACCGCTCGGATGAACCACCTCGGCGAGTCGGTCGATCTCGCGAGGTTCGAGCGGGTCTGGATCGAGGAGCCACCAGCGGCGGACGACACCCGCTTCATCACGTGGGCAGAGCCCGGCTGGCACAGCTGGAACCTGGCGAGCCCCGAGGTCGAGTTCTGCGAGTTCGTCGCGTCCGTGGTCACGATGACGCGCCCGCGCCTGGTGGTGGAGACCGGGACCGGGCAGGGATTCGTCACCCGACGGGTTGCCGCCAGCCTCTACGAAGGCTGTCGGCTCCTGACCTTCGAGCAGGACGATGACCTGCGGGCGAAATTGTCGCAGCTCCCGTTCTTCACCGGCGACCGGATCCGCCTCGCGGCCAAGGGCAGCCCGACCGCGGACGACCTCGAGCAGGCGGAGCTCACGATCCTCGATTCGGACGGGTCGCTACGCCTCACCGAGCTGCAGGTCTGGTGGCAAGCCGCACCGCCCGGTGCCGTCATCGTGGCCCACGATGCGGGCAATGGGCATCCCGACTGCAGCCACCATGCCCGGCTGGCGGGGTTGATCCGGGAGTTGGGGATCCCTGGCATCTTCTTCCGGAATGCCCGTGGCAGCTTCCTCGGGGTGCGCCCGGGGCGCCTCCCGGTCAGCCGAACGGCACCGCCTGAGCTCCATCACTGGTACGAGAACCGCTAGAGGGACCGGACCCACGGCAGATCAGCGGCCGCGAACCGACGAGGGTACGAGAACCGCTAGAGGGACCGGACCCATGGCAGATCAGCGGCCGCGAACCGACGAGCGAACGTGGCGAAGAACATGTGCTCGGTGGAACGGCACTCGCGTGCGATGCGTTGCTCCATCGCCTCGCAGTAGGCAGGGAGCAGCGTCATCGTGTCCCGCGCGCTATCCGCGGTTCGCGCCGCCCAGCGGCGGACCAGGCCCGTGGCCAGGTCCCGGTACTCGCCCGGTTGCTCGAACGCTCGCGTGTAGACGTCGTCCCACGACCCGGGACCCTCGTGCATCACGACGGCCAGCGTGGCCACGAAGTTGATGATGTCGAGGGCCGGCAACCCGGCCGATCGGTAGTCCTCCCAGTCGACGATGCCGACCCGGCGCGTCGCCGGGTCATAGCGCACATTCCACGCGGCGAGATCGCCGTGAGCAGGTCCGACGTGCATCTGGTGGACCGCAGCGCGCGATCGCGGGTCGAGGGTCGAGAGGCCGACGTGGTATCCCCGGAGGACGTCCTGAGGTCGAGCTCGATGGTGTCGTCGTACGACCGGCCCGGTGTTCTGCAGATCGACCATCGCATCGACGACCGCCTCACCAGCCGCTCGCCACTCGGAAGGAGACATCGAGGTGAAGAGATCGGGCAGGTCGGCCGCGGGGACGTAGGCCATGACGAACCCGGCGCCAGCCCGGCGGAGGGGGCGGCAGGCGGCGACGCGGGCGTCGATCTCCTGGAGCTTCGAGAACTCTGACGCGACCCGCCCGTCGTCGTCGCCGAGGGGCACCTTGGCGACGTAGAGCGGCTCGCCCTCGTAGCGCAAGACGGTCAGCTCTCGCAAGGCACGGCGGTGCTGCCGCTCGAGCCGGGGAACCGACGTCTCGAGCTCGAGCCGGTCGGCTTCGACGACACGGCGATCGGCACGCAGCTGCTGCAGCAAGGCCGTCCTGGCATCGGTGGCCTTGTCGATCCGGTCGCCCATCAGATCGACCTTCCGCTGCCAGGCCTATCGGGCGCGATCGGGACGGTCGACCGCAGTCCGCAGGATCCGTTCGACGAGGTCGTCGAACGGGATCCCGGCCCGTTCCGCCGAGAAGGGAAGGTCGCTCATCGTGGTCATGGCCGGCAAGGGGTTCAGTTCGAGGATCTGCGGGCGGCCGGCGGCGTCGAGCTTGAAGTCGGTTCTCGAGAGCCCGAACGCGCCGATGACTTCGTGGGCCCGACGGGCGAGGCCCTCTAGCTCGGTCACGAGCTCCGCGTCCTCATCGGAGGGCACGGCCGACCACGACATTCCCGGCGTGAACAACTCGACCGGGCCCAGGAAGGGTCGCCCGTCGATGAACACGATCTCGTGGGCGGGAAGCACCGTCATGTCGGTCGCGTCCTCGAGGATCGCCACCGTGAACCCGCGGCCGCTCATGAAGCGCTCGCCGAACTTCGGCCCGAACGACGGGTCCGCGAACGCCTTGGCCACATCAGCGGCGTCCCGACACAACTGGATGCCGTAGCTGCCGCCTTCGTAGATCGGCTTCGCCACGATCGGGAGGCCGAGCTCCGCGATCATGGCTTCGGCTTGCCGCTCGGGATCGGCGTCAGCCTCGACCTCGAAGAAGTCAGGTGTCGGCAGGCCCTCGAAGCGGAGGAGCTTCTTGCTCTTCAGCTTGTCCTTGGCCACCCCGGTCGCGATGGCGCCGGAGCACGTGTATGGCAGCCCGAGCAGATCGAGCATGCCCTGGACCCGCCCGGTGTCGCCCACTCGACCCCAATGCGCGATGAAGGCCACGTCGACGTTCGCGAGACCGTCGACGAAGCCGTCGGCCTCGAGATCGATCACCACTGCGTCGTAGCCCTTCGTGGTCAGCGCGGCATGGATCCGGTCGATGACCGGCCAGACCAGGTGCGGGTGCGGGTCACCTCCAGCGAGCACCCCGATTCGTGCCCCCTGGAGATCGGTGGCGAGGTCGCCCATGTCAGAGGGCCCCCACGGTGTTGCTCGGCGCGTCGCCGATCGGGCACCCAGCCGCCCCGTCGATCGGGCCGTACAGCCGGCAGGCGTTGCCGGCCAGTATCAGCGCTCGCTCACCCGGCGAGATGCCGGCGAGCTGTCGGTCGATGTGAGACAAGGAGTTCGGCCAGTCCGATCCGCTGTGCGGATAGTCGCTCGACCACATGATCTGGGAGACACCGACTGCATCCCGGTTGCGCAGCCCGTAGCGATCGGTGACGAACGTGCACGACACGTTCTCTGCGAAGTAGTCGCTCGGCCTCCGGGCGATGCTCGTCCGCACCGTCGAGGGAGCGCGGTCGAAGCGGTCGTCGAGCTGCTCGGCGAAGTAGGGGACCCATCCGCAATCGACCTCGGCGAGGACGAGCTGCAGATCGCGGAACCGATCGAAGACGCCGCCGAAGATGAACTGCGAGGCGCGGATCGGCGCGTCGAGGAACCGAAGCCCGCTCGTGAGCTTGCCCCGCGACTTGGCGCCCTGCTGGTGCGTCGCGAAGGTCACGTGGATCGACAGTGGCATGCTCGCTTCCGCGGCGAGCCCCCAGACGAGGTCGTCCTCGGGAACGGGCGTCTCCCCGCCGTGCGGGTACAACGCGAACAGCACGCCGCGGATCCCGGGCATCGCCAGCACGCGGTGCAGCTCCGCCACAGTGGCGTCGACCCCGACGTTCGGCAGCATCGCCACGCCCCACAAGCGGTTCGGAGCCGCGGCGCAGAACTCCGAGAGCCAATCGTTGTAGGCGCGGATGCACGCGAGATGGAGCGCTCGGTCGGTCCGTTGCCACGCGAGGGCGCAACCGATCCGCGGGGTGGGGTAGATCACCTCGGCGGAGACACCGTCGCGGTCCTGGTCGCGGACGCGTGACGCGGGCAGGTACCCGCCCTCACCGACCTCGCCCCAGCGGATCCAGTCCCGACGAGCCTCGGCCTCCACGCCGGCCGAGCAGTTGCTCCCGAAGTTGATCGGGTCGAGCGCTCCCTCGACGATCCATGCGTCGCCTTGCTCGAAGCGCTGCATCCGGGGCGCCCGGTCGCGCAGCGATGGCCCCACCCGATTGGACCAGAGGTCCGGAGGCTCGTTGATGTGCGAGTCGGCGGAGATCACCAGGTCGGTCGGCACTCGCTCAGCTCCTCAGGTCCACGTCGGTCACGTCATGTCGACGCGGATTGAACCCTCATCGCCATCTCGGCAGCAACGATCACGCGACCAGCGGTGCACATCGCCAGAACCGTGGTAGCGACGACGCGGCCGGCCATGGGACGATCCGCGCCATGGCGCTCACCCCGGAACTGCTCGACGTCCTCGCCTGTCCTGAGGACAAAGGAACGCTCATCTACCTCGAAGGTGACGAGGTGCTCTACAACCCCCGGCTACGCCGTCGGTACCCCATCGGCGACGGCATACCGATCCTACTCATCGAGAGCGGTGAGCCCGTCGATGACGCCGAGCACGAGAAACTGCTGCGCGTGTCGCCGCGATGACGAGCAGCCTTCGACAAGACCTTGTCGACCGCGGCGCGCGCTCCTGTTACCCGCAGCGCGGCTTGCGAACCGGAGCTGCCTCGGAGGTGGGGATGGCGCCGGAACGAATCGAGCACATCCGCGACCTCACGCATCGTTGGGTCGCGGCCGGGGTGCACGACGTCGTCGTCGTGCTCATCGCCCGGCGAGGAACCGTCGTGCTTCACGAAGCCTTTCGTCGCACGAGTCGACCGGCCGTCCAAGCGGCACGGACCGACACGCTGTTCCCACTGTCGTCGCTCACCAAGCCGATCACCGCTGCCGCGCTCATGACGCTGGTCGACGAGGGGCTGGTCGGCCTGACCCGTCCGGTCGCCGAGTACGTGCCGGAGTTCACGGGCGAGGGAAAGGACGACGTCTGCGTCCATCACCTCCTCACGCACACCTCCGGGCTCGAGGACCCGCTCGACGAATGCGAGCGGCTGGCGGCGACGACTCCACCTGACCCGGCGACCCTGGACGCCACCCAGGACGCGTTCCTCGAGCGGTACCTCCGCTCGACATATGAGCTGCCGCTGCACCGAACCCCGGGCGCGGCGATGGCCTACTGCAACCTCAACTACGAGCTTCTGGGCGAGATCATCCGCCGGGTGTCTGGCCGCCCGTTCGCGGCCTTCTGCCGGGATCGGGTCTTCGCGCCGCTCGGGATGGTCGACACCGCCATCGCGCCAGACCTCGAGGCCCGGCGGGGATCGGTGCGGCCGATCGAGGATGACGACCCCTCGCACGACGACCGGTTCCTCGTCCATCCCAGCTCCTCTGGAGGCGGGTGGTCGACGGCCGCAGACATGGCCGCCCTCGCGCAGGTGCACCTGGACGCCGGCCGCGCGCCGGACCCGACCGTGCTGAGCCCCCATGCCGTTCGGGAGATGACGCGCAACCAGATCCCGGGGATCGGGCTCTCGAGTGTGCGCCACCGTCACGTCGAAGCCTCTTGGGGCTTCGGTTGGTCGGTGACAACCCCCGACCAGTGCGGCGCCGCCGGCCGCGCCTTCCGGTCGAACATCTCGCGGAAGATGCACTTTCCGGTGCTGGCGCTCGGCAGCTTCTCGCATGTCGGCGCGGGAGGGATGTTCCTGTGGGGCGATCCGCACCACGATCTCGTCGGCGCGTTCTTCGCCGCCTCCGCGCCCGGCAGGGATGTCCCTCATCCACCGTGGGCCGTGGACCTGTACGTGAACGCCACGCTCGCCGCGATCCTTTGACCGCGCGCTCGACTCCCACCTAGGGAAGGGGAGAGATGGACGCAACGAGAGACGACAGCCGGCCAGGGTTCGAGGCCCAGTTGCACGCCTTCGCGTACCAGGGGTTGCCCACCTTCGCGAGACGGCCCCTCCTCACCGAGCCGGACGAGCTCGATCGGCGGAAGCCGGACGTCGCGGTCGTCGGCGCTCCGTGGGACGACTCGACCACATATCGCGCCGGCGCGAGGTTCGGACCACGAGCGCTGAGGTGCCAGGTCGCGTCCGCCGGCAGCGGCTTCCAGCTGGATGCCGGCATGTCGTTGTATGACCACCTGGACGTGGTCGACTACGGCGACGCGATCTGCAGCCCCGGCATGGCCGAGGCGTCGCACCAGGCCATCGAGCAACGCGTCGGCGAGGTCGCGTGTCGAGGGATCGTTCCGATCGTCCTCGGGGGCGATCACTCGGTGACCTGGCCGGCGGCGACCGCCGTCGCCCGGCACCACGGCTTCGGACGGGTGGGCATGGTCCACTTCGATGCGCACGCGGACGCGGACGACATCATCGCCGGTAACCGGGCCAGCCACGGAACGCCGATGCGACGCCTCATCGAGTCAGGAGCGATCTCGGGGTCCGACTTCCTCCAGATCGGCCTGCGCGGGTATTGGCCGTGCGACGAGACGCTCACCTGGATGCGCGGCCAAGGGATGCGGGCGCACACCATGACCGAGATCTGGGAGCGCGGCTGCCGGGAGGTCCTCCAGGATGTCATCGACTGGGCGCGGCGCGGCCCAGACGCGTTCTACCTGTCGGTCGACGTCGACGTGCTCGACCCAGGCTTCGCACCGGGCACGGGAACACCCGAGCCGGGGGGGATGACGTCGATCGATCTGCTCCAATCCGTGAGGAGGGTGGCGCGCCAGGTGAACATCGTCGGGATGGACGTCGTGGAGCTCTCGCCGCCATACGACCAGAGCGACGTGACGACGCACATCGCGCTCCGCGTGATCTTCGAAGCGTTGGTGTCGATGGCGCAGCGCAAGCGCGAACGACAAGAAGTCGGCGGCGTGGAGGTGAGCTGATGGCGGCCACGATGCAATGCGCTCGCGAGGAGGGTCGCCGGAGCAAGGAGCGGACGGTCCGGATCTTCACCGGAGCCGCACCCGAGTACGACTCGGTGATCCCGTGGTTCGAGTACTTCGGTCGGGTGCTGGTCGATGCGGTCGCTCCACAGGGCGAGGATCGTCTGCTCGACATCGCGACTGGTCGCGGAGCCGTGCTCTTCCCCGCCGTGGAGCGGCTGGACGGGTCGGGTGTCGCCGCCGGCATCGACCTCACGGCCCGCATGGTCGAACTGCTGTCGCGTGACATCGAGGAGCGGTGTCCGGGCCGAGCAGTTGCCATCTCGGCGGATGCTGAGGCTCTGCCGTTCGCGTCGGGCTCGTTCGACGTCGTGACGTGCGCCCACGCCCTCAATTTCTTCCCCGATGCCGGTCGAGCCCTCAGCGAGATGGTGAGGGTCCTCCGCCCGGGGGGCAGGGTGGCCATCTCACTGCTGGACGACATCGACAAGGAGATCGACTTCTTCCCAGAGATGGCCATGCAGGCCCTCGAGCCGGCCCAGCTGCAAGCGGCAGTCTCGCCCGCGAAGCGGAACGGGAAGGAGCGACGAGTCCTCGACGCCGGATCGCTGATCCGGGATGCGGGATTCGGTCGAGTCGCCGTCGCCACTGCGAGCGCCGAGTTCGTCCTGGTCGACGAGGAGTCGTGGTGGAGATGGGCCCAGACCCACGGGGACCGTCTCTTCTTCGAGTTGCTCGACGACGGGCAACTGGCGCAGCTCAAGCACGCGTGCTTCGCCCGGCTTCGCTCGATGCGCGGACCCGACGGCTACACGCTTCGGGATTCCGTGCAGATCGCGATCGGTCGGCGCCCGTAGCCTCGACGCACACCGACCGCTTCGACGAGATCGGCGCCCTCGCGTCGATCGGGACCGTCGGCGACAGCTACGACAACGCGATGGCCGAATCGGTCAACGCGCTGTTCAAGACCGGGCGGCTCCGCCGAGGTCGAAGCCGCCCACCACCGTGACCTCACTCAGGCCAACGCGGCCTGAGTGAAATCCAAACCGACGAGCACCCGTCAAACCCAGGCCGAATCACTTGGCCACAGATGTGGTGGTCATGTATCGGCGGGGGGACCTGATTGGGCACCCAAAGGTCCGCTGGGGGTTCCCTGGCTCGGGAGTCGGCAGCGCTGTGACCAGCACTTTTCGATTGCGCTGTCGACCGCTTACAACGTTGCTCTTCTCACGCAGCGAAGAGGTCGCACCATCCGCCACGCGGCCTCTTGGCCAACCTGTCACCGATGATCAGCACTGCGACGGTGTCGCGCATCCGTTCCATCGAACCCCGGT
Organism: uncultured Microthrixaceae bacterium; assembly: GCA_963785815.1. GTDB lineage: Bacteria > Actinomycetota > Acidimicrobiia > Acidimicrobiales > Acidimicrobilacustridaceae > UBA4742. The sequence continues at coordinate 1,453,442 of CAWAWN010000002.1, read as the reverse complement.
CGCCCGAGCGGGGGGCTACGCCCTGGAGCTCACAACGCAGGCATGGAACGTCGTCGCGGCGCCGGTCAGACCCACCGGCTATGGCTCGGGCCTGGCGTCGTCAGGGTAGGGGGTGGGCCTCGAAGAACGACCACATGAGCTGGTTGGCGTCGACCCCGTGGAACTGGGGGCCGAGGACCTTGGTGAGGCTGGCCGGCAGGGGCGGCCCGCCTGGCCAGGTGTGGCCGGCCCCGGCCAGGGTGTAGAGCTCGACGGTGGAGCCGCGAGAGCACGAGGCGTAGGTGGTCACGGTGGCGTCGGTCGCCGGGGTCGAGGTGACCGGCGTGGCCGAGCAGCCGTCGTGGGCTGCCCAACGCGAGGCGGCCTCGGGGACGCTGTAGGTCCAGTAGGCCTGACCGTTGCCCAGGTACGGGTCGACAGGGTCGGCGGTGCCGTGGAAGCTGATGACCGGCACCGGCCGGGTCCCCGGGCACGGGGTGGGCAGGCGCAGGCCACTGACCGGGGCGATGGCCGCCACCGTGGTGGAGATGTCGCAGCGACCGGCGATGCAGGCGAGCGAATCGAATAGCAGCGTGGGCGTGGACTGTCAGGCATCGCGCGGCGGTGGTTGGTTAGGGGTGGCGTCCACCGCGTCGGTCGTTGGCTTCGGGATGGTGCTCGGGGCGGTGAAGCTCGGGCCGCTGCTCGCGGCGATCCTCGTAACCGACTCGCCGCCGGTGGGGCTTCGCGTCTTCAGTCGATGGAAAGACCTCGCCAAGTGGTTGCCCCATCGGCTGCGGATCGTCCGGTGTTGGCTCACGGCCACCCTGGGTTTGATCACTACGGAGCACATGACTCAATCAGGCACCCCAGCGCTCGAGGGCATCGCTCTGGAGGTGGTCCTCAAGTGGCCCGGCACCGAGGTAGCTCAGAGCATCCTGGTCCCGAGCCGTGGCCGCCAGCTCAGCGAAGAGGGTCAGCGCGCCAGCCTCCGGGCAGGGGACACCACGACCGACATCGTTGACCAGCTCCGAGGCCCACGCGGCGTCATCCGGGTCTTCGTAGCGCCTCCAATAGCCATCCGCGATCTCATGCAGCTCCACGTCGGCGAGCGTAGGTCGAGGCCAGATGTGGCTACGCCCGAACGGCACCGAGGGTCACCTTCACCACTGCCTCCCGCGGCTCCTGGCCGAACGGTGGCTATTGCTGGCCGGTGCTCGCCACCCCGCAGAATGCGTGGCTGCCTTCGATCATCGCCAGTTCCGCAGCGCTCAGCTCGTGCGCCCCATCGTCGACGCAGAGTCCGTGGGGCACCACCACTCTGTCGCGGAGCCAATCGACTCTCGCCGGGTTCCGAACGTCGGCGGGATCGTCCGTCTTGCTGTAGAGCGACACGAAGCCGACCTTGTTGATCTTGTTCGCCAGGGTGTCGAGGTCCGAGATCTTGTAGCGCCGGAGTGGGCCAGGACCCGGGAAGCCGGTCTGAGCCGTGATCGCCAAGAAGGCAACCACGACGACGAAGCCGACCAGTAGCCCGGTGGCAACCGTCTTGGTGACTCTCCTCCCGCGAGCGGGGGTCTCAGTTGGCTTCGCCATACGACTCCTCCTGCTCCGCAGTATCCCGTCGGCCGCCGAAGCTGCACCCTGAGCCCACGTCCCGGCGCGCCGCCCCACCGTGATCGTCATCACGGAGGCGCGATACGGCGGGGTGTACGAGGGTGGCCCATGGGTGGCCTTCTCCGTCTCCAACTTCGCCACTGTGCCCAGTAGGGCATTCAGCGGCGATACCTACGCCTGCGACTGGTGGGAGCACCCCACAGTTCCCGTCGGTGTCGGAGATTCGCCCGATGGCGCTCTCGCTGTCCTTCGATTCCTCATCGACCGAGACCGGAACCACGACGAAGTGGGGCAGTTCGCTCGCGGCGCGTCCGTGCAGGTTGCACGATGTGCGCCCGACGGCTCATGCCCGGCGACGGTCCGATCTGTACCACGCAGCCCTACGCCGTTGGGCCGAGTGATTACCTGATGTTGGGAATCGCCCTCGTTCTGCTGGCCGGGACCGGTGTGTCGTTGCTTCGGCACCGGGACGCCCGAACCCGCGCCCGGGCTCTTGCCACCGCGCCTACCTGAGGCACATCGGCGCTTGGCGGGTGCTTGTCGGAAGCTGATGTGAGGTGCTGGCGGGGCGAGCGCGACGCGCGCCGTGGGGGAGCGGGGAGACTGTGGGAGTGGATCGGCCGATGGATGACGCGCAGCGCGCCGGGTGGTTGATCCGGCAGCCGCCACCGGCCGCGACGATGGCGTGGCTCGTCGAGCAGCTCGACGCGGTCGCGGTTGTGGGGGTGAGCGAGATGCCTGGGGGGTCGACGGCCGCCATGCACCGGGTGACACTCGTCGACGCGGGCGACCGTCGGCGCGAGGTGGTGTTGCGCCGGTACGTGCTCCCAGAGATCCTCGCTGGGTCGCCCGACGTTGCTTCGGTGGAGGGGCGGGCGTTGCAGCTGGCCGAGCGGCTGGCGATGCCGACGCCCGTGCTGCTGGCTCTCGACGCCACCGCCGAACGCACCGATGCACCGACGCTGGTCACGACACTGCTCGACGGACGACCCGTGTGGGAGACCAGGTGGGCGTCGAGGTGGGTCTCCCAAGCCGTCGACGCCATGATCGCGTTGCACGACGTCGACGCCTCCTCGGCTGACCTACCGCCTCTCACCACCTACGCCCAGAAGTGCTACGACCCGCCACTATGGACGAGCGATCCGGGCCTGTGGGAGCGGGCCGTCGAGTTGTTCGGTCGTCCGGTGCCTAGCGCCGATGTCGGGTTCGTGCATCGTGATTTCAACCCGGGCAACGTGTTGTGGGTTCGAGACCGGCTGAGCGGGCTGGTCGACTGGCAGTGGGCCTGCGTTGGGCCGCGTTCGATCGATCCGGCCCACTGCCGGCTCAACCTGTTCCAGTACAACCCGTCGATGGCCGACGAGGTCCGGTCGGTCTGGGAGCAACGGTCGGGACTGATGTTCGACCCGTGGGCGGACCTGGCGAGCATCATCGGCACCCTCGACCAGATCCGACGGCCTCGACGGCCCAACGCGGCGCGGTGGGCGATCGAAGCGGCCCTCAAGGACGCCGTGGGCGCCCTCACCTGACCCGCGAGCACTCGCCGGCCAGCCCTCAAGCAGCAGGTGGGCGATGGCCCGGGGTTGGTCGTAGGGTCGATCGTCGGGCGGGGGCGGGACGCCCGGTTCGGTCTCCGCTCTGGTGAGAGGGGGCCGAGATGGCCGAGATCGGTTCAGCGTTGGTGTTGTATGACCCGAGGGCTGCAGAGCGCGAAGCGACCGCGGTGGTCGGGTTACCTCCGGGGTTCGGTCAGCGTGGCGCGGCGGACCGCGTGCCAAGAGATGCAATGCATGGGCACGGTGTTCAGCATCGACATCCGCGACCCCGGGATCTGGGAGGACGCCATCGCCGCGGTCGTCACCTGTCTGCACCGCGTCGATGCCGTCTTCAGCACGTACCAGGACGACAGCGACATCAGCCGGATCCGGCGCCGCGAGCTGGCCCTCGGGGACGCCGATCCCGACGTCTCACGGGTGCTGGAGCTCTGCGCCCAGGTCGAGCGCGAGAGCGACGGCTACTTCACCGCGTTCGAAGGCTCGGATCTGGACCCGACCGGGTTGGTCAAGGGATGGGCCATCGAGCGGGCCAGCGACCTCCTGCGCGCCCACGGCAGCCACCACCACGCCGTGAACGGCGGGGGCGACATCCAGCTGGTGGGCGATGCCGACCTGGCCCCGCCGTGGCGCATCGGCATCAGCCACCCCCTCGAGCGCGACCGGTTGCTGACCGTCGTCACCGGGGACAGCTTCGCCATCGCCACCCCCGGGGTCGCCGAGCGCGGCATGCACATCGTGAACCCTCACAACGGTGGGCCCGCCCACGGCCTGGTCAGCGTCACCGTCGTCGGACCGTCGCTCACCGGCGTGGATGCCTACGCCACCGCCGCCTTCGCCATGGGACCCGGCGCGCTCGAGCTGGGTCGAGGCCCTGCCCGACCACGAGGCCCTGGTCGTCTTCCCCGACGGCACCCCCATGCACACGAGCGGGTTCCCGACGGCGCGGTAGTGGTCGAAGGGCGTGGCGTCGATCAGGATGGGGTGGTGACCGAGGCGAGACCCAGGGCCGCATCCACGACGGCATCCGCCAAGGCCACGCGCCGCCGACGGGGCGAGCCGCGGCGCCTGCTGCTCGACGCAGCCCGCGACCTGTTCGCCCGCCAGGACTACCGCAGCACCACCACCCGCGAGATCGCCGAGGCCGCAGGTGTGGCCGAGCACCTCCTGTTCCGCCAGTTCGGATCCAAGGCCGCGCTCTTCCACGAGGCGCTGGTCGTCCCGTTCACCCAGTTCGTGGACGACTTCAACACCGTGTGGCAGGACGTCGTCCCCGAGGAGACCGACGAGCAGGAGCTGGCCAGCCGGTTCGTGGGCCAGCTCTACGACCTCTTCGTGGCCCACCGCGGCCTGGTCGTGACGCTGTGGACCGCGGATGCCCTGAGCGACGAGGAGCTGGCCGAGACCGGCATCCCCGAGGTGACCGACGCCCTGGCCCTGCTCGGCCGCATCAGCACCGAAGGTCGGGACCTGCGCGGCATCCCGGCGGGCCATCCGGATCTGGCCGCCCACTCCACGGTGGCCATGATCGCCGGCATGGCCGCGTTCCGCTCCACCTTCTTCGGCTCCGATCCGCCCCCGCGGGACGCCATCGTCCACGAGCTCACCCAGGCCATCCTCCACGGCTTCCTGCACCGCGACCCCGGCGGACCTGTTTAGGGTAGTGTCTACTATCCAATTGGGGGACGTGAGCGCCGGGGAGGACACATGGGGATCGTCGTCATGGTGGGGACGCTCGGAGGCCTGATCGTCCTGGTCTTCGCGCTGGTGCTGCACTACGACCCCGAGGCCCGGCGCGGCCCGCACGAGGAGCCCCCGGCGTGATCGCGGCGGTGGAGCCGCTGACACCGCTGATGAAGGGTGCCATCGCCTTCGCCTTCATCGGCGGGTTCGGCCTCCTGGCGGCCGGCTTCGCCCTGAGCGTGCGGCGCGGGCGCCTCCACCCGCTCCTGCTCGTGTGCATCTCGGCCATCTCCTTCTCGTGGATCGAGGCGCCCTACGACTGGGCCATGTACGCCCAGTTCCCCCTGGCCATCCCCCGCATGCCGTCGTGGTGGCCGCTGGACATGACCTGGCACGGCCTGCCCGCGTCGGTGCCCATCGGCTACGTCTCCTACTTCGTGCTGCCGGCCGTCATCGGCGCCTTCCTCGGGACGCGCCTGAGCGCCCGGTTCGGCTGGCGACGACCGATCGCGCTGCTGTGCACCGGGCTGGGCGTCGGGTTCGTGTGGGCGTTCCTGTTCAACGCCATCCTCGGAGCCCGCCTCGGCGTGTTCGCCTACGGCCGGGTCATCGGCGGCCTGGCCCTGTGGCCGGGCACCCGGCACCAGTACCCGCTCTACGACGCGGTGGCCATGGGCGTGCAGGTCATGGTCTTCACCTACATCCTCGGAAGGACCGATCCCCAGGGGCGCACCATCATCGACAGGTGGGCCGACGCCCGGACGAGCTCCCCGCTCGGGTCCGCCGTGGTGTCGGTGGTGGCCGTCATCGTGGTGGGCAACGTCGTGTACGCGTCGGTGTTCGCCCCCCACCTCGTGGCCAAGGTGACCGGCCAGGTGAACACCGGACCCAGCGCCCAGCTCTTCCCCGGTACCCGCAACCAACCGAAGTGACCGGCGTCGGGCGAGCCGAGCAGCGCGCCCGGACCGCCGTCACTGGTGGACGAGCTCGAGCTGGATGTTGTCGGGGTCGCGGAAGACCAGCGTCGAGAAGGGCACGGGGTCGGTGATGTCGCGGATGCCCGAGTGGGCCACGCCCAGGCCGTCGAGCTTGGCCACCCAGTCGTCGAGGGCGGCGCGCGAGGCGACGTTGAACCCGATGTGGTCGAGGCCGGTGTGGGCCTCATCGAAGGGCTCGCCCTCGTTCGCCTCGTTGTGGTGCAGCCCGATCACCAGACCCGAGGCCGGATCCATGAGCAGGACGGCGTAGCCCGTCTCCTCCCGATCGTGGTGGGCGAGGGTGAGCGGGATGCGGATCATCGAGAACACCTTCTCGTACCACTCCGCGCTCACCTCGACGTCTCGTACGGTGGGCGAGAAGTGGTGGATGCCCGTGATCGAGGCTCCGCTCGGTTCAGTCATGCCGGAACCATACCGACGACCCCCGACCGCAGGGACGAGAGAGGACCCTTCCATGCCCGTCGAGGTCAGCGGATGGCATCGAGCGCGTCGGCGCGCTGCTCGTGCTCCTGCAGCTCGGTGATGAGACCGTTCTCGATCAGGTACGCCAGGAAGAGGTTCGGGTCGGTGCCCTCAGCCGTGGACCTCGGCCATGACCTGACCAAGCGATTCGAGGTCGCGGTCCTCGTAACCAGCCACCAGACGAGCTGCGATGGTCAGGCCGGCGCCCTGCCCGCCGGTGCCCTCGGCGCCCATGCCGCGAGTCTCGCCACAACGCGGTCCCGGCGCCAGCTCGCTCGCGGGTGGTGCGGCCGCGCCGCAGGGGTCAGCGCGGCGGGGACGAGCGGCAGATCACCCGGGGTTCCGCCCACCGCTCGGTGCCCGGTCCGGCCGCCACCGCCAGGTGCAGCACCGCTGCCGATCCCTCGGCGGGCAGGGCCACCGCCACCGTGCGCACCATGGGCGCCGCAGACGGCTGGAGGGCCGACCCCGCGATCGAGCGGCCCTGCGGGTCGGTCACCGCCAGCGACATCGTCCGGGTCGCTCCCCCATCGCTGAAGGCGGTGACCTCGACCTGGCATCCGGCGCCCACCCGGGCGGGCAGGGCCACGGCCACGTCCCGACCCGGCGCCAGCACCGTGAACGTGTCGCGCAGGGCGAGCGGGGCGGCCGCCACCTGGGCGGCGGTCGGCCGGGACACGGTCCGAGCGTGCAGGTCGGGGGTGATCAGCCGCTCGACGCCGACCGGGAAGGTGCCCAGGGCCCGATCGGCGGTCGGCACGACCGCGTCCAGCGAGACGACCCGGGTGACCGACGGGTCCCGCTGCACCAGGGCGGCCGGAGGCACGGCGTGGTAGTCGGGGATCACCTCGGGGACCAGCGCCACCAGCCGGTAGGCGAAGAGGCGGGCGTCGTTCGTGTACGCCAGGTCGTCGCCGATGCCGGGGCAGAGGCACGATCCCCCCAACCGGAACGAGAAGAAGGCCGGCTGCTGGGCGAACACATAGGTCGGGTCGACCCGCGTGCCGGGTGGGCCGGGCCGGTGGGCGATGTGGGCGTCGGCCAGACCGTACAGGTCCAGGACCCGCAGGTTCGTGTAGTACGACACGGCCCCCACCTCGTCGGTCGCGACCACCTGGTGGGGCTGGCCGAGCCGGTTCAGGATCCCGGCCAGGGAGAACTGGTAGTTGTCCCCGTGGTCGGCGAGGCGGTCCTGGGCGAACAGGTTCGGGATCCTCGACAGGCCGCGTCCCACGGCCAGCGCGTTGCCAGTCGTGGTCCCCGGTTGCTCGTGGCGGTAGGCGGTGGCGAAGGTGCCCAGGAGCGCGGCGATGACCACCACAGCCGAGGCGACCCGCCACCGCTCGGCCCGTCGGTCCGACGCGCTCAGCGCGCTCAGCGCGCTCGACGCGCTCGACGCGTTGGGGGCGCTTGGCGCGCCATCCCAGCCGAGCTGGGTGATCCCAGCCACGGCGATGGCGGCCACCGGAGCCAGCAGGGGCAGCAGGTAGCGCTCGTAGGGGTAGTTGTCGCCGCCCGAGAGCGCCACCTCCACCAACCCCATCCCCAGCACGACCGGCAACAGCGCCGTGACCGGGCTGCGCCACCGCCGCCCAGCCAGCACGACCACCACGACCACCCCGGCCAGCAGAAGCACCGGCAGGTAGGCGGTGGCGAAGCGGTTGGCCTCGGCGCGCACGAGCTGGCGGGTGACGGCGCCGCTCTGGCCCTCCTTGGCCACGATGGAGTTGGGCAGAGCCTGGCCGAAGTAGGCCAGCCGGGCCAGCTCGAGCACGACCATGGGCGCGACGAAGGCCGCCGCCGCCCGAGCCTGGCGCCGCCAGTGGCGCGACCACAGCCAGGTCTGGCCCCACAGGACGACCCAGACCAGCGCGCCCTCGGGCCGCGTCACGGCCAGCAGCAGGCACAGGACCGTGGTGGCCGTCCCCAGGGCCCGTTTCCGCTGCCAGTCGGTCAGGAAGGCCAGCAGCACCAGGTTCACCAGCGCCGCGAACAGCAGCGTCTCGAGGCCGGCCACCGCGTCGTAGGCGATGGCCGGGACCGCCACCGCCAGCGCGGCCGTGCCCACCGCCATCCAGGCCGGGGCGGCCGGGTTCAGCCGGCGGACCAGGCGGGCCGTCGTCCCGCCGATCACGCCGACCAGGGCGATGTTGACCACCCGGGCCCAGGTGGGGATGGCCACACCCAGCAGCCTGCCCACTGCCAGCAGGGCCACCCACAGTGGGTCCGAGAAGGCTTCCACCGGTGCGGAGCCGACGCTCAGGCGCAGCCCGTGCCCGGCCACCAGCCGGGCGGCGTAGGAGAACGAGATGTAGGCGTCGTCGAAGGGCAGGCTGCGGGTGTTGGCGTTGGCGATGGGCACCAGGGCGCACACCGCCAGCACCCCGCCCACCAGCACCGCCCAGGCCCGCCGGTCCGGGTCCAGGGTTTGGCGATGTCCGACCGGGTGCACGACGATGCCCTCTCCACTCCCCGCCTCCACCGTCGCCGGTGGAGGGCTCGAACCAGGGACCGCAGGCAGACCCATCGAGGATGTCGAGCGACTCTATTACGGGGTCGGCGCCTGATCCGGTCGGCTCCGAGGTCCGACCCCCCGGATCGGCCCACTGGCCCGTGTACCATCTCCGCCGTGCGTCCGGGGTCCATGGCCGTTCGTACGGCGGAGGGTAGGGACCGGACCCGAGCGACGGTGACCGGTGGCTGATCCGCGCGACGGGGGTCCTGGCCCAGACGAGGCGCCGACGGATCTCGACGACGCGCCCTCGTCCGGTCCCCTGGCCTACGGCACCCCGACCCTCATGGCTCCGGCCTCGACCCACGGTGCGCCGGCGGACGCGCCGCAAGAGATCCCCCTCGAGCTCGACCCGCCCGGATCGCCGCAGCGGTCGCGGCGGTGGGTGCTGCGGACCACGGCCGGCGTGGTCGGGGTGGCGAACCTGGCCATCCTCAGCCGACTGCTGGCGCCGGGGAACCGGCCGACCCGCTCGACCCAGGCCGTGCGCACGACCGGCCCCACCACGCCGCCGGCGACGACCCACCGCAACCTCATCCAGATCGAGAACGCCAAGCCGGGCACCAACCAGTTCTCGGTGCGCATGGAGCAACCGTGGGTCGACCTGATCCACGCCTGGTGCGATCACGACAGCGCCCACCAGGGCGACACGGTGACCATCTACGCCACCACCAAGGCCGCGACGTTCATGGCGGAGGCCTTCCGGTTCGGGTACTATGCCGGGGCCACGGGCCGACAAATCTGGTCGGCGGCGGCCCCCTTCGCCGGGGTCGACCAGCCCGCGCCCACGATCGACCCGGCCACCAACATGCGCTCGTGCGCCCACTGGACACCGTCGCTGAAGGTCCGGATCACGAAGGACTGGACGCCGGGCATGTACATGTTCCGGCTCACCAGCTCGGACGGCGGAGCCACCTTCGTGCCCCTGACCGTGCTCGACGATCGCAAGGCCGACCTGCTCGTGGTCTCGGCCGTCACCACCTGGAACGCCTACAACCTCTACGGCGGGGCCAGCCTCTACCAGGGGACCCACGGACGGTCCAAGGTCGTCACCTTCGATCGGCCCTACGACCTGTCGGGGTCGGGCCACTTCTTCGGCGGCGAGTACGAGCTGGTCCAACAGGTCGAGTCGATGGGCCTCGACGTGGCCTACACGACCAACGTCGACCTCCACGCCCGACCCGAGCAGATCGAGGAGGGTGAGTACAAGGCCGTGGTCAGCCTGGCCCACGACGAGTACTACTCGGTGCCCATCCGCCGGACCCTGGAGGCGGCCCGCGACCGCGGCGTGAACCTGGTGTTCCTGGGGGCCAACGCCGGCTACCGCCGCATCCGCCTCGAGCCCTCGCCGCACGGGCCGCACCGGCTCGAGGTCAACTACCGCGTGCCCAGCGAGGACCCGCTCTACGGCCACGGCGACCAGGAGCTGGTGACCGCCGAGTGGCGTTCACCTCCCGCGGCCGAGCCCGAGGCCTCGCTGGTGGGCAACTACTACGAGTCGAACCCCGTGCTGGCCGACATGGTGGTCTCCGAGCCGAACTCGTGGGTCTTCGCCGGGACGGGGTTGGCCCAGGGCCACCGGTTCACCGACCTGGTGCAGAACGAGTACGACCGCGTCACCCCCGAGGTGACCACGACGCCGGCCAACATCGAGGTGCTCTGCCACTCGCCGCTGGTCTGCCACGGGCACCACAGCTACGCCGACCTCACCTACTACACCGCGCCCGGCGGCGGCGGCGTCTTCGCCACCGGCACCCTGTGGTGGGAGCGCCAGCTCGGTCCCCTGTGCACCGACCCGACCGGCCCCCACACCGACCAGTGCCACCTCCGGCGCATCACCGCCAACGTCCTCGAGGCCTTCCTGCAGGGCCCGGCGGCGCGCACCCATCCGGCCAGCTCCAACCTGGCCGCGCTCGGCATCCGGGCCGGCTACATCGACGACCCACCCGGCCACCCCGACGAGAAGTCGCAGTAGTCGATCCCGCGGCCGGCCCGCGACTCCCGACCGCGTCACCTCCTTGCCAAACCTAATATTTGTTCTAAGGTGAGCACGCCAGCTGGTCGGATGACGCGGACGAGAGGGGTCGACCTTGGTGTCATCTCGCGGGGGACATAGGGCGCGCCAGGTCATGGCGCTGCTGTTGGGGGCGGCGGTGCTGCTCGCGGCCTGCAAGTCGACGAGCTCCACCACCGCCGCGACCGCCACCACCACAGCCGCGCCGGCGACCGACACCCGGGCCCCCGGCGTGACGGGCGACAGCATCAAGGTCGGCGTCGTGTGGGTCGACCTGTCGTCGTTGATGAGCTTCCTGCACATCAACGAGGGCGACTTCGCCAAGGCGTACCAGGCCATCGTCGACGACATCAACGCCAAGGGCGGCATCCACGGCCGCAAGCTCGACGCCACCCTGGTCGGGATCAACCCCACCAGCCAGACCGAGGCCCAAAGCGCCTGCACCCACCTCACCCAGGACGTGAAGGTGTTCGTGGCCGTCGGCTTCTTCCTGGCCGACAACGTGCTGTGCTACGTCGACACCAACGCCACCGCCACCATCGGCGGGGCCCAGACCGCCGCCCGGCTGGCCCAGGCCAAGGCCCCGTGGTTCAGCACCGACGCCGGCGAGAGCCTCGAGGTGAGCGTGGTGCGGGCCATGGCCAAGGCGGGCAAGCTCAACGGGAAGCTGGCCGTGCTGGTGGCCGCCGCCGACGAGCAGCTGGTCACCAAGAAGATCGAGCCGGTGCTGGCCGCGGCCGGCATCAAGCCGGTGGAGACGGTGGTGATGACCGCCCCGTCGAGCGACTCCACGGCCAACTACAACGAGGCCGCGACCGTCTCCGAGCGGCTCAAGTCCGAAGGGGTCCAGAAGCTGCTGGTGGTGGGCGAGACCGCCACCGGGGCCTTCCCGCCGGGCCTGGCCCGCACCGACTACCGCCCCCAGCTCATCTTCAGCAACCTCAACGGCACCCTGGCCCTCACCGCCAGCCAGGGCGGTGACCTGTCGGTGCTCAAGGGGGCCATCTCGGGCGGTCCGTTCGGCCCCAACGACGCCCGGCTGGCCCTGGGCGGACCCACCAAGGCCTGCATGGACGTCGAGCGCAAGGCCGGCCTGGTCATCAAGCCCTCGTCCACGGTGCCCAAGGGCCAGCCCGATCAGTTCGTGTCCTCCGCGCTGGCCTGCCAGCAGATGGCCCTGCTCACGGCCATCCTGGAGAAGGCCGGACCCACGCTCAACTACGGCACCTTCGCGGCGGCCGGCAACTCGCTGGGCAAGATCGTGCTGCCCACCTTCCCCGACGCCTGGGACTTCGGGGCGCCGCCCAACGCCGACGGCAACCCGAAGGTGTACTTCTTCACCTGGAACCCGAGCGCCGCCGAGTTCGACGTGAGCCGGTAGGGCACGAGATGGATGAGTTGCGGTTCGATGATCGGGTGGCCATCGTCACCGGCGCCGGCCGGGGCATGGGTCGATGCCACGCCCTGCTGCTGGCCGAGCGCGGTGCCCAGGTGGTGGTCGCCGACCTCGGTGGGGCCACCGACGGCACCGGCTCGTCGGCCGGGCCGGCCGACGAGGTGGTGGCGGAGATCCGCTCGGGCGGCGGAGCGGCGGTGGCGTCCTGCGCGTCGGTCGCCGACCCGGACGGCGCCGCCGCCATCGTGGACGCCGCGCTCGACGCCTTCGGGCGCCTCGACGTGGTGGTGAACAACGCCGGCATCAGCGATCCGGGTTCGTTCGAGGACCTCGCCCTCGAGCAGTTCCGCCGGATGATCGACGTCCACTACTTCGGCACGCTGCACGTGATGAAGGCGGCCTGGCCCCACCTGCGGGCCCGGGGCTACGGGCGCATCGTCAACGTGACCTCCGAGTCGCTGCTCGGCATCCTGCCCAAGCTCACCAGCTACGGCGGCGCCAAGGGCGGGGTCCTCGCCCTCACCCGCAACGCCGCGGTCGAGGGGCCCGAGCACGGGATCCTGGTCAACGGCCTCATGCCCCGGGCCGAGACCCGCATGACCGATGCCGCCACGATGTCGATGGTGCTCGGCGTCCCCGAGGAAATGCTGGCCGAGGCCATGCCCACGCTGCCGCCGGCGCTCACCTCGCCGGTGGCGGCCTTCCTGGCCCACGAGTCCTGCCGGCTCAACGGCGAGGTCCTGGCCACCGGCGCCGGCCTGGTGCAGCGGTTGGCCTTGTTCGAGACGGTGGGCGCCACGGTGGCCGATCTGACCCCCGAGGACGTGGCTGCCAACCTCGACCAGATCATGGACCTGACCGACGCCCAGCTCATCACGGTGACCCCACCGAGGTGATGTTCCGACAATCGAAACGTTGTTTCGTAACATTGTTCTGATAGGTCTCCGGCACGCCGCAGAGATCGGAGACCCCAGATGTCCGACCGCACGTCCGACTGCATCGCCTACGAGCTCACCGGTCCCGTCGCCCGGATCACGATGGACGACGGGAAGGCCAACGTGCTCTCCCTGGAGATGCTGCACCACATCCGCGCTGGCTTCGACCGGGCCGAGGCCGACGGCGCGGTGGTGGTGCTGGGCGGACGTCCGGGGATCTTCTCCGGCGGCTTCGACCTGAGCACCCTGCGCGCCGGGGGCCAGGACGCCCTCGACATGCTGGCCGCCGGCTTCGAGCTGGCCGAGCACGTGCTGGCCTTCCCCTACCCCGTCATCGTGGCCTGCCCGGGCCACGCCATCGCCATGGGGCTGTTCCTGCTGCTGTCCGGCGACTACCGCATCGGGGTGGCCGGGCCCTACCGGCTCACGGCCAACGAGGTGGCCATCGGGCTGACCATGCCCATGCCGGCCATCGAGATCCTCCGCCAACGGCTCACCCCCGCCGCCTTCAACCGGGCGGTGGTGCTGGCCGAGCCCTTCTCCCCCGAGGACGCGGTGCCGGCTGGGATCCTCGATCGTGTGGTGGCGCCCGACGAGCTCGACGCGGCCGCCGAGGGGCTGGCCACGACGGTCGCCGGCCTGGACATGGCCGCGCACGGCGGCAGCAAGCGGCGGGCCCGGGCCGAGACGCTGACCCGCCTGCGCGCCGCCATCGAGAGCGACCAGGCCGAGCTGCGCGCGCTGTTCCTCCCCGGCTCGCCGGACGAACGCTGAGCGTCCGGCCGGAGGCCGACCGTGCCCCGAGCCAAGCTGCGCACGCCTGAGCTGCGCGACCACGTGCTGCGCACGGCCGCGGCCGTGATCGCGGCCGACGGCGTGGGCGGCCTCACCACCCGCCGGGTGGCACAGGCCGCCGACACGTCGACCCCGGCGGTCTACGAGCTGTTCGGCGACAAGGCCGGACTGGTGCGCGAGCTGTTCTTCGAAGGGTTCCGGCGTCTGCGCGACCAGTTCGACCAGCTCGACCCCAGCGACGACCCCTTGGCCGACCTGGCCGCCCTGGCCCAGCGCTTCCGGGCCTTCTCCCTGGCCAACCCGGCCCTGGCCCAGGTGATGTTCGCCCGCCCGTTCCCCGACTTCGATCCGGGGCCCGACGAGGAGCAGGCCGGTCGCGCCGTGCGCCGGATCATCGTGTCGCGGGTGCGCCGGGCCATCGACGCCGGGCTCGTCGCCGGCGACCCCGACGACATCGCCCTGGTGCTCGTCTCGCTCAGCCAGGGGCTGGCCAGCAACGAGGCGGCCGGATGGCTCGGGTCGTCCCAGGCATCGATCGACCGGCGCTGGACCGTGGCCATCGACGCCGTGCTCCGCGGCCTGCGCCCGATGCCCACCGCCTGACCGGCCGTCGGTCAGGTCGGGGCGGCCACCGGCAGGATGAGCCGGGAGCACCCGCCCAGGCCGTGGTGGATGGTGTGGCGCGCCGGTTGCAGCCGCGAACCGGTGGCCGGGTGCTCGCCGGTGCCCAGGTTCCGGGCGAACTGGGGATGGGATCCCCCCGCCACCAGCAGGCGCAGGCGGGTGCCGGCCACGAACCGGTGGGCGGTGGGACGCAGCTCGACGGTGGTCACCTCCGCCGATCGGGCCGGGTCGAGGCGGAGGTAGCCCTCGGTGAGGTTGTGCGACCGCCCGTCGGCCCCGACCACCGACAGGCGCACGAACAGGTCGACGTGCGGGTTGTCGCTGCGGTGGACGAGCTCGACCCGCGGCGCGCCCATCACCTCGAGCTCGTGGTCGAAGGGCTGGGTGGTCCAGCAGGCCACGTCGGGGCGCTGGGCCAGCTCGGTGTCTTCCTTGACGCAGCGCAGGCCCAGCAGGGGACCACCCACCGTCGGCGTCGGTGCGGCCGGGTCGTACACGAACGACGACGCCAACGCGTCCTCGGCGGGCGGCTCGGTGGACAGGTCGCGGTGCGAGCCCGGGTACCAGGTGCTCGGCGAGGTGGGCGGTGGCCAGGCCGACAGGTCGCGCCACTCGTCGGCCCCGGTCACGAACACGTGCACGGGGGCCGGGCGCCGACGTCGGGCTCGGCCCGCCAGGTGCTCCTCCAACCAGTCGTAGGTCTCGCCGGTGGTGATCCGGGCCGCCCCGGCCCCGACGGCGACGTGGGACCAGGGGCCGATGGTGATGGCCACGTCGACCCCCCGCTCGTGCAGGCGTCGGTACTGCTCCAGGGTCTGGTCCAGGAAGATGTCCTGCCAACCGCTGATCAACAGGATGGGGATGTCGGCCCGCTCCAGGGCGACGCTCAGGTCCATGGGCGCCCAGAAGGGGTCGTGCACGTCGGGCCGGCTGACCCAGTCCTCGTACCAGGTCGCCCCGCCCCCGAGGTGGGTCCGGGCGCCCTGCACCAGCGGCAGCGCGTCGAGGGCCCCGGCGTTGCGACGCTCGGCGGTGGCCGAGCGGAGCGCGCCGCGCAGCATCCCCCCGTCCTCCTGGTGGGCCACCATGTCGCTCCAGCCCAGGAAGTCGAGGCGGAACGCACCGGTCCCCCACACGTAGCCGCCGAAGTCGTGGGGCGAGATGGAGATGACGGCGGCCACCAGGTCCGGCGGCGGGTCGACGAGCAGGGCCCACTGGGTGAAGGCCAGGTACGAACCCCCCACGGTGGCGAAGCGGCCGGTGTACCAGGGCTGGTCCCGCATCCAGGCCACCACGTCGTGGCCGTCGTCGGCCTCGTGCACCATGGGCTCGAACCGGCCGCCGGATCCGAACGTGCCCCGGCACGACACGAACAGGGCGTTGTAGCCGCGGGCGGCGAAGACGCGGGCCATCGGCAAGGCCATGGCCGCCGAACGGCCGTAGGGGCCGCGCACCAGGACCGTGCCCACCGGCTCGGTGTCGGGCCGGTACAGGTCGGCGGCCAGCTCGACCCCGTCGCGCATCGGCACGCGCACCGGGGTGAGGGTGTAGTCGGTGCTCGGCGGCGGCAGGTGCAGCGCCCGGGTGGCCACCCGGTCGAGCAGCCGACCGGTCGGGCCCAGGCCCCGCGGGGGATCGATCGTCGACATGGCGGCGGGTGCCTTCCTCTCGTTCGCGGGCCGGAGGTGTCGGATCACCGTAGCCAGGCCGACCGCTAGCCTGCCCGGCCATGCGCGCCAGCCGCGACCGGGTCGACCCCGACCCGCCCGCCGAAGCCCAGGCCGCCCGGGGCCCCGCCACCGATGAGGACCCGGCCGCCGACGAGCTGGCATTCGACGTGGTCGGATCGGGTCCGGGCCCGACGGTGGTGCTGGTGCACGGCGCGCCCGACCGGGCCGGCAGCTTCCGGGACGTGCTCGCCCACCTCGACGGCCGTCGGGTGGTGCTCTACGACCGACGGGGCTACGGCCGTTCCCGCCAGGTTCGGGCCCCGACCGGCCTGGTCGACCACGCCGAGGACCTGATCCGGGTGGTCGAGCGCGTCGGGGAGCCGTGCGTGGTGGTGGGCCACAGCTTCGGGTCCAACCCCACCATGTTGGCCGCCGCCCACCGACCCGACGCCTTCGCCGCCCTCGGCCTGTGGGAGCCCCCGACCGTGTGGGTCGACTGGTGGCGCCAGTCGGTCAAGGACTACCACGCCGCGGTGGCCGCCTGCGACGACGCCGCCGACGCCGTCGAGGTCATGTACCGCCGGATCCTGGGCAACAAGGTGTGGTTCGGGCTGCCGCCCGAGGTCCGCCAGGAGCGGCGCGACGAGGGCCGGGCCTTCCAGGTCGACATGGCGTCGGTGCTGGCCGCCCCCTTCGCCTTCGCCGAGGTGACCGTCCCCGCCGTGGTCGGCTACGGCGCGACCACCTCGGCGGAGCACGTGCACGGGGCCGAGTGGCTGGCCGAGCACCTGCCCGACGCACGGCTGCACGTGGTGCCCGAGGCCGGCCACTTCGCCAACCGGACCCACCCCGAGGCCTTCGCCCGATTCGTGGGCGCCGCCGTCGACCGGGCCAGGACCCCAGACGGCGGCCGTCAGCTCGGGACGTAGCCCTTGGGCCGCGGGAGGGGGATGTCCTCGTAGGTGATGATGCCGGGGGGTGCGGCCACCACCGCCGGGATGGCGTTGATGACCGGCAGCGCGGTGAGGATGTGGCCGAGCACCATGAACTCCTCCATGGTCGTCGCCTCGAAGTAGGGCGGGGGCAGGATGTCGACCTTGGCCGTGATCGTGGGCCGGCCTGCGATCTCGATGGCCCAGCCCATGCCCACTTGCCAGTCGGGTTCCAGCGCGTCCCCCTTGCGCCAGCGCACCCGCATCTCGACGATGTCCTGGCCGCCCTTGCGGCCGATCCAGTGGACGGTCACGCCGGCCACGGAGTCGGCGGGCAGCGTCCAGGAGCCGAGGTCGAGCTCCTTGGTCGTCTTGGCGTACTCGGCCTCGCACACGATCTCGTCGAACATCACCCCCAGCGCGTCGCCCACCAGGGCGACGGCCTCGCTGAACACCACCGTGGCCGCGGCCGTCATGGCCGGCAGCTCGGGGTCGTCCAGCGGGCGACCGAAGCCGACGGGGATCTCGGTGGGCGGCGAGTCGTAGGCGGTGGTGTCGGCCTCCTCGCTGATCAGCACGTGATCGATGCGATCCGCGGCGTTGGCCAGGGCGATGGCCACGAGCTCGATGTAGCCCGGGCTCACGCCGCTGCCGAACATCGAGCTGCCCCCCTTGGCGCAGGCGTCGAGGATGCGCTGGCGTCCGTCGTCGGGGTAGGACCGCCCGTTGATGAAGGCGGCGGTGGAGACGATGTTGGTACCGGACTCCAGGATTCGGACGAGCTCGTCCACGTTGAACCACATGGGGTTGTAGATCACGCAGTCCGGCTCGAGGGCGAGCAGGGCGTCGATGTCGTCGGTGGCCGCGATCCCGATGGGAGCCAGCCCGCACAGCTCGCCGACGTCCTTGCCCGCCTTGTCCGCCGACCAGGCGTAGCAGCCGACCAGCTCGAGGTCCGGCCGCTTCATCACCGCTTCGACCGACTGCTTGCCCACGTTTCCCGTCGTCCACTGCACGACACGTGTCGTCACTGCTCGGCCTCCATGGCTGGGTCCGCGATCACCGGCACACCATAGCGAGGTTGTTTTGGCGGTCGCTCAGCCCGGCGGGCGGGGCCGGCGCTCCAGCGAGGCCACGGCCCGCTCGATGAACTCGACGGTCGTGTCGTGGCCGGCGCTGACCCCCAGGGTGTCCTCCAGGGCCAGCATCTGGGTCAGACCGGTCATCAACAGCAGCGCGGCGATGGGTGGCATCTGGTCCTCGTCGACCCCCGCGGCAGCCAGCGCGTCGCCCACGGCCTGGACCTGGGCGGCGCGGAACCGCTCGGCGTAGCCGGCGATCTCGGCCCGGATGGCCTTGCGGTGGTTGGCCAGGGCCACGAACTCCAGGGTGATCACCGCCCCGCGGCGATCGGTGTTGAGCCGCCACAGGTTGGTGAGCGAGCCGTCGGCGGCCACGGCCCGCTCGAAGGCGACGAGGTTCTGGTCGGCACCCCGGCGGAACAGCTCGACGAACAGGTCGTCCATGGTGCGGAAGTAGTAGTGGACGAGCTGCGGCTTGAGCCCCGCCTCGGCGGCCACCCGCCGGGAGGTCACCGCCGCGTAGCCCTCGTCGCGGATCAAGCGCTCGGCTGCGTCGAGCAGGCGGGCGCGCGTCTTGGAGTCTGCGGAGCCGATCCGGCGCGGCGGGGGATCGCTCGCCATGCGACACCTTGCCACGTCCGCCTCCCGGTGATACACAGGCGCCCGAGATGTGCTGAGCAGGTGCACAGCAGAGCCCACCGGCCGGACCCCTCGGGCCGACCCCTCGGCATCGACCCCCGACACGGAGGCTCCCCGTTGAGCGACTGGACGACCATCGACTACTTCACCGACGAGTCGCTCGTCGAGGACCCCTACCCCTACCTCGACGAGCTCCGCTCGCAGTGCCCGGTCCTGCCCCTGCCCCACCTGGGCGTGGTGGCGGTGACCGGTTACGACGAGGCCGGCGAGGTCTACCGCGACACCGAGAGCTTCTCGTCGTGCAACTCGGTGATCGGGCCCTACGCGGCCTTCCCGGTGCCGCTCGAGGGCGACGACGTGACCGACCTGGTGGCCGAGTACCGCGACCAGCTGCCCATGCACGAGCACATGGTCACCATGGACCCGCCCCAGCACACCCAGGAGCGGGCGCTGCTCATGCGGCTGCTCACCCCCCGCCGGCTCAAGGACAACGAGGCCTTCATGTGGCGGCTGGCCGACCAGCAGCTCGACGAGTTCGTGGCCGACGGGCACTGCGAGTTCATCGACGCCTACGCCCAGCCCTTCGCCATGCTGGTGGTGGCCGACGTGCTCGGCGTGCCCGAGGCAGACCACCGTCGCTTCAAGCAGGGCTTCGGCATGATGGGCCGCACCCCGGGGGCGGTGGGCGCCGGGGCCGAGGGCGCCCCGGGTGAGAACCCCCTGAACTGGCTCGACGAGGCGTTCGCCGCCTACATCGAGGATCGCCGGGGCGCCCCTCGCGAGGACGTGTTGACCAAGCTGGCCCTGGGCACCTACCCCGACGGCACGCTGCCCGACGTCATGTCGGTGGTGCGCACCGCGACCTTCCTGTTCGCGGCCGGGCAGGAGACGACCGCCCGGCTGTTGGCCTCGGCCCTGCGCTACCTGGCCGAGCACCCCGAGGTGCAGGACGAGCTGCGGGCAGACCACGCCAAGATCCCCGACTTCCTCGAGGAGATCCTGCGGGTCGAGAGCCCGGTCAAGACCGACTTCCGCCTCACCCGACGCTCGACCACCGTCGCCGGCGTCGACATCAAGGCCGGCACCCCGGTCATGCTGCTCAACGGTGCGGCCAACCGCGACCCCCGCCGCTTCGAGTGCCCGGCCGAGGTCCGCATCGACCGCCCCAACGCCCAGGCCCACATCGCCTTCGGCCGCGGCGTCCACTCCTGCCCGGGCGGCCCGCTGGCCCGCGTCGAGGGTCGCGTCAGCCTCGAGCGCATCCTCGACCGCATGGGCGACATCCGCCTCTCCGAGGAGCACCACGGCCCGCCCGGCGACCGCCACCT
The DNA here is from genome assembly GCA_963785815.1 of uncultured Microthrixaceae bacterium. GTDB lineage: Bacteria > Actinomycetota > Acidimicrobiia > Acidimicrobiales > Acidimicrobilacustridaceae > UBA4742. The sequence continues at coordinate 1,433,223 of CAWAWN010000002.1, read as the reverse complement.
CAGCTACGAACCGACCTGGATCCTGCGGGGTCTCACCTCGCTGCACCTCGAGTTCGATCCGGCGGAGGACTCCCGATGAGCCGGGTGGCGGTGGTCACCGGAGGCGCCTCGGGCATCGGCCTGGGCGTGGCCGAGCGGTTCCTGGCCGACGGCCATCGGGTGGCCATCCTGGATCTCCGCGGCGCCCGAGAGGCGGCCGAGAAGCTGTCCGGCCAAGGCACGGTCGTGGGCCTCGAGGTCGACGTGGCCGACCGGGCGTCGGTGGCCCAGGCCTTCGGCCAGGTGCGCGGCGCGCTCGGCCCGGTCGAGCAGCTGGTCACCAGCGCCGGGATCGAGTCGTTCGACCCGCTGGGCCGCATCACGGCCGAGCTGTGGGATCGCATCATCGCCGTCAACCTGACCGGCACCTTCAACTGCGTGCAGGAGGCGGTGGCCGACATGGCTCCCGCCGGCTGGGGCCGCATCGTCACCATCGCCTCGTCCAGCGCCCAGTCGGGCGCGCCGAACATGACCCACTACGCCGCGTCCAAGGGTGGGGTCATCGGGCTGACCAAGGCCTTGGCCGTCGAGCTCGCGTGCCGCGGCATCACGGCCAACACCATCCCGCCCAGCCTGGTGGACACGCCCATGGCGCGGGGCGCGGACCCGGCCGACTTCCCCGGCGTGGACGTGGTCGGTCCCATGATCCCCCTGGGTCGAGCCGGCACCCCGGCCGACATCGCCGGGGCCTGCTCCTTCCTCTGCTCCGAGGACGGCAGCTACATCACCGGCCAGGTCATCGGCGTCAACGGGGGCATGTACATCTGACGTGCCGTCGCCACCCTCGAGTGCCTTCTTGGCACCCGACGGCGAGCCGGGTCGGTACGGGTCTGCCAGGATGGCGCCATGAGCACGCGCATGGAGGTGCAGCGGACGATGGCGGCGGAACCCGCCGCCGTGTTCGCGGTGGTGAGCGACCCGGCCGGCCACGTGGCCATCGACGCCTCGGGCATGTTGATGTCGGCCAGCGGTGAGCGGGCCACCGCCGTGGGCGACAGCTTCGTGGTCCACATGGACCGCGAGGCCCTCAACGACTACCCCCTCGGCCTCTACGACGTCACCGTCAACATCGTCACCTTCGAGCCCGACCGCGAGATCGCCTGGCAGATCAGCGGGGTCATCGATCCACCCATCGGCCACACCTACGGGTATCGGATCGAGCCGATCGAGGGCGGCTCGCGGGTCACCTCGTACTACGACTGGTCGAACGTGCGCGAGGGTTTCGCCGAGATCTTCCCGGTCGTCCCCGAGAGCTCGTTGCGGGCCACGCTGGGGATCCTGGCCCGCACGGTGGCGCCGGGTCAGCCCCGACCCGACGCCTGACGTCCGCGGCCCGAACCCGTCACCCGGCCGGGCCGCGGCCGGGGTCGTTCGGTAGGGTCCGGCGGTGCCACGCGGGTCCCACACCATGGCGATGCGCGAGCCCGGATCGGTGCGCTGGCGGCGCCGGGCCCGCACCATCCCGCTGGTCCTGGTGGCCACCGCGGCCGCCGTCGTGGCGGCCCCGGCCATCGTGGTGGCCGCCGTCGCCTGGGATGCGGTTCGGCTGCGATGGCGCTGGCCCACCCTGCGGGTGTACGGCTTCGCCCTCCAGTACCTGTTGAACGACGTGGCCGAGATCCTGGCCTCGGGCGCCTTCTGGGTGGCGGCCGGGCTGGGCACGCGACTCGGCTCCGACGTGTCCGTGCGACGACACGTGCAGCTCGAGCGCTGGTCGCTCGGCCTGCTGGCCCGACGGGCCGACCAGCTGCTCGGGCTGCGGATCCAGCTCGAGCCCGGCGCGGCCGATGCGCTCCTGCCGGCCCCGGCCATCGTGCTGAGCCGCCACGTCAACCTGTTCGACGCCTCGTTGCCCTTGCTGGTGTTCAACTCGGTGGGCTGTGTGAGCCGGTGCGTGATCATGGCCGAGCTGATGCAGGACCCGGGGCTGGACCTGATGCTGAGCCGGCTGGGCTCGGTCTTCATCGCCCGCGACCGAGGCCCCGACGCCCAGGCGCTGGTCTCGGCCATGGGGGCCGACCTCGACGACCGCACCGTGGCGGCCATCTTCCCCGAAGGCGGGCTTTACCGCCCCGAGGTGGCGGCCCGCCTGCAGGCCAAGCTGCGCGACGCCGAGCCCGATCGGGCCCGGCGCACCGCCGGGCTGCGTCACGTGCTGCCGCCCCACCCCGCCGGCACCTTCGCCCTGCTCGACGCCGCGCCCGGCCGCGACGTGGTCGTGCTGGCCCACGTCGGGCTCGACCGCCACCCCAGCCTGGCCTCGCTGGTGCGCGCCGTCCCCCTGCACGACCCCGTCCGCGTCATGGCCTGGCGGATCCCCCGCGCGGAGGTCCCCGCCGAGCCGGAGGCCCGCACGGTGTGGCTCGACGAGGTCTGGCAGCAGGTGGACGACTGGGTCCACGACCAGATGGCGGCCTGAGGCGGCGAGGTTCAGCCGGGACGGCCGGCGCGACCGCGATCCGCCGGTGGGTGACGCCGACGCGAGCGGGCGGTGTACCGGGCGTGAACACGCAGCCAAGACTTGCCCGCGGCTCTTGCCGGCGGGCGCCGGACGCGGTCCACTCAGGGCATCCCGACGGCGCTCCACGGATCACGCCGGGACGGAACCCCCGAGGTCACCCAGCTGGTCTCGTCCCCGTCGAGAAGGCTGGGTCACACGACAAGCCCTGGCTCCCCTCCGCCACGCTGAGGGTCGCAGCCGGGGCTTGTCAGGTTGTCGGGCCCGTCAGGCCGGGTCGAGGTGCGCGCCGGCCATCGCAGAGGTGGCGGGCACGGAGTGGGCGGCCGCCCTCCCACCCGCCGGTCTGGCGTTGCCCACCATCGGCGAGGTGCGGGTCATCGACGCGGCCGACGCCGTCTTCCACACCGCCCACCACCGCGTCGCGCTCACCCCGGCCAATGCCCTGCACGCCGGACTGAACCACGGCGGCCGTGCGCCACGGCGTGGGAGGCGGCGGCACGGTCACCGATGCCCACGCCCCCGAGGCGATCGCGCCGAGCATCCGCTGGGCGTCGGCCAGCGTCGGCTCGTTGGACATGGCGGCTCCCGGCCCGGCTACGTGGTCGGGTGATCCGACCGATCCGAGCGACCCGACGCCGGGTTGGTGGTGAACCACGCCCCGACCACGGCCAGCCCGGCCAGGATGAACATCAGCAGGGCGTGGGTGGTGTGGTGGTGCGACGAGCCCTTGATGTAGCCGGGCACCACGGAGGGGAGCTGGCCGGCGGGCGTGACCAGGTACACCACCCCGACGGCCACGCAGACCACGGCCACCACCAGCAGCCCGACCGTGAGCGGCCTGACCACGAAGCGACGATCGTCTGGCGACGGCATGGGGCTCCTCGAGGGCTCGACGCGACTGCCCCCGAGCGTAGGAGCGCGCCGCCCCGGCCACATCCACCTGAGGTCGGCTCGCCCACCATCCCCAGGGGGGATGCCAGCCTCGCCGGTCGACGCGCGACCTCGCTAGCGTCGGCGGCATGGACGCCACCAACCTCGCGGGTCTCTACGACCTGCCCCTCCTGGACTGGTCCTCCATCGCCGGTCGACTGGACGAGGGCCTCGCGCAGGCACCGGGGGCCGGCGGGCCCGATCGCCACACCTGCTGGTTGGCCACCATCAACGCCGACGGCAGCCCGCACGTCACCGGGGTCGGGGCCCTGTGGGTGGACGGTGCGTTCTGGTTCGAGACGGGTGCCGGCACCCGCAAGGCCCGAAACCTCGCCCGCGATCCCCGCTGCTCGCTCAGCGTCGCCACCCACCCGTTCGACCTGATCCTCGAGGGCCAGGCGCAGCGGATCACGGACGCGCCGACGGTGGCCCGCATGGCCGAGGCGTGGGCCGCGGCCGGCTGGCCGGCCCGCGTCGACGACAGCGGGGTGGCCCTCACCGCCGAGTACAGCGCGCCGTCGGCCGGTCCCCCGCCCTGGTCCGTGTACCGCATCACGGCGCAGGCCGCCACGGCGCTGTCGACCGTCGAGCCGGGCGGCGCCACCCGCTGGCAGTTCTAGCCTTTCCTGGGACCAGCCGCCGCGACGCGCTAGCTTGACGGCGATGCCTAGGCGGCAGGCGGATAGGTGCCCGACGGTGACGGCATGGGCGTTGGCGATCGTCCTGGTCGTCGTCGCGCTCGCGATCCTCGCCCTGGCGCGCCCGATTCACTCGAGCTTGATCGCCGCGCTGATGATCACCGCCGCGCTCATCTGGGTCGTGACGTCCTGGGTCTCCGGCGACGGTCGGGACCGAGAGCTGCTGGCCGGCGCCGGAACCGTGCTGATCGCCTGCGCTGCGCTGGCAGTCGGTGTCGTCCTGATCGGATGGCTCCGACCCACCACCGACTGGGTGTGGGTGTGCCTGGCGCTGTTCGTGGCCGCTCTGGCCTCAACCGCCTGGCAGTGGTCCAGGCAGGCCTTCATCGCCGTGTCGATCATCACCGCCTTCCTGCTGCTCGACCTGCTGGTGGGCCTGGGCAAGTCGACCCAGGTCGAGCAGGCCCGGAAGCAATGGCCCGTCCAGCAGAACTCGGCGCTGGTCACCTTCGACCAGCTCCGCCCGGAGTACGCGGCGCTGGCCACACCGAGACCGGCCACTGAGCCCCAGCAGGAGCTGCTCAAACGAGCCCGAGCGTCACTGGACGCGCTCTGCGACGCCATCAACCAGAGCGCACCGGTCACGACCTCGACCACCCAGGCCACTCCCCCCACCACGGTGACCGACTGCCCCGTCCGGACGCCGAGCGCCCAGGATGAGCCGCACCTCCAGACCTTGGCCGAGGCCCGGGCAACCGCTCTGGATCGCATGGCCAGCGCCCGCGATTCCCTCGAGGGGACGAACACCCGGGACGCGGCCGACCAAGCGCTGCGCCAGACCCTGGACAACCCACCCTCCGACGACGTGTTCGACCTGGTGGACCTGGGCGCGGCAACGATGGTGAACAGCGTGCGCAGCAACACGCTGCCCACCACCACCCTCGGCCTGAACGGTTGGCTGGTGGTGGCGGCCACCGCGCTGCTCATCTTCCGTTGGCTGCTCGTGCTCAACAGCCAGAACGGCTGGGGACCCGTGGAGGTCCACGCCGACGACGAGCAGGACGACTCGAAGCTGACCCCCGAGGACCACCTCCGCCTGGTCACCATCCGGTCGTACCTGGTCGCCAACGTCCCCGAACCAGCAGCGGTCCCGGGCACGGACGCGATCATCCAGGTCAGCGAGCTGGCCGCGGCCTCCGCCTTCGGCGCCCAGGCCTGGGTGAAGGGGCTGGCCAACTTCGTGGCGTGGGCCCTGGCCCCGCCCACCGGCCACATCATCCGCTTCTCCTACCGTGAGCAGGCGGCCTCGGACGACGACGACCACAGCTCCACGGCCACCCAGTCGGTCCTGACGCTGCGCATCTCCACCCGCGGGCGCTCACGGGTCCTCGAGACCAAGACGCTGACCGGGGCCACCGAGGCCGAGGTCCTCCGGGCGGCCGGGTACTGGGCCGCCGGCTGGATCATCTCCCGGGCCAACTTCGTCCCCCAATGGGCGAAGTGGTCGGCCGACTCGGGCCCGGCGCTGGGCCGGTGCCAGACCTGCATCGAGCAGGGTTCTGCTGGCCATGCCGGTACCGCCCTGAACCACCAGGTCCACGCCTTGGAGCAGGCCCGGGCCGAGGCCCCGTCGAGCGGCCTGGTGCTCGTGCGCCTGGCGGAGGCCTACCAGCAGCAGGGTCGTCTGCTCGAAGCCCTGGTCCTCAACCTGGACACTGTCCGGCTCTACCCCGCCTACCCCGTGGCCCGCTACCGAGCCGCGGCCGTGTTGTCCACGCTGGCCCACGACCACGGCGTCAGGTGGCGCAACGCCGTGGCCGCCGACGACGGCTTGACCGATCGGATCGTGGAGCTGCTCCAGCCGGACGAGGAGGACGCCTCTCGTCTGAACGGCGCGGTCCGCGGATCGACCGCCGACGACGACTGGTTTCAGGCGCTCTGTGAGATCTCAGCCCGCGAGTTCAGGAAGGCAGGAGACGCCTACCGTCGTCCCCGGATGGCGGGCCGCACCCTCCGGCGTAGTGAGCGTCGCTTCAACGGGCAGCGGTTCCGGGTCGCCCCGCGTGTCCGCGACCTCTACCTCAGCGCCATCCCCGTGTCGCGGGCCATATCGGTGTCGACCTCCTCGGCGAACCACGCCCCGGCAGCGCCAGGCACGACCACGGATCTGAACGAGTGGAAGGAGGAGTCCATGCCACCCAACGCCTGGGCCGGCACGGTCTACAACGTCGCCTGCGCACTGGCGGTCGGATCCTGTGGTCGCAACCTAGACGAGCATGAGCGGATCAAGATGCGGAAGGCGGCCATGTCGCTGCTGGCCGAAGCGCCGACCCGGTACGGCGGCGAGCAGATCAAGGCCGCCTGGGTCGAGGCGGATCCCGACCTGGAGGCCATCCGCGACGATCCTGGGCTCCACAACCGCTACACGCTCTTCATCCGCAGCCTCGACCCGAAGGACCAGGTGAACGCCATGCCCCATCGCGAGGACCTGGTCCGTGGGATCTGGTCGAAGGTCCAGAGCCAGTTCAACGACTCGGCCGCCGACGAGAACCGCCCGCTGCGAGCGTTCCTGAACCCCAAGCTGGTGCTGGCCCCGAAATCGAAGGATCTGGCTGCCCAGCCGATCGACCCGTCCCTGCCTGAGCACCCCAGCGACAAGCAACCACCCGCCAAGTCCTTTCGAGCGGCCAGCCTCGGTAACGCCGTCGAGATGCGGTGCCGCTACACCATCGACATCCACGAGCTCGTACGCATGCTCGGGGACGACACCGAGGCACTCGATGACTGGTTCCGCGCGGTCTGGGCCCATGAGGCCCATCTACTGGAGCACTTCCTCACCCATCGAGAAGTCAGGGATGTGGCGGAGGCGTCCGAGATCCGCTCGCTGCTCCTCCCGCCAGGTCCGGCCACCACCCCAGCTGCCACCGCCACGTCAGCTCCGGCGACGCCCGCCGCGCCTACGACTCCAGATCCGCCGACATCTCGCATCCGGGTCATCGCCTCGAGCAGTGCCACCGAGGACCTCCAGGCCCTGCTCGCCACGCTGAACGCCGAACAGGTCGTGGCCCACCGCTTCCATCCCGTGCTCGCCACGACCACCAGCGACGAGAGCCGGCTCGAAGTGTGGGCGCCGGCGAAGCTCACATGGGACCTGGCCCCCGATCCGGACAGGATCACATTGATCGTCGAGGAGCAGTTCCGGGTGAACCTCGGGAGCGACTGGGTTGGGGTCCAGGTCAACGGTGTCAAGCGGAGCTGAGCGTCCGAGCCGGCTCACAGGTAGGAGATGCCGTTGCCGATGAGGACGACGGCGAAGACGAGGTAGAGCACGGCCATGACCACGTCGTTGTTGCGACCCAGCCACGCTCGCCAACTGGTCAGGACGTCGGTCGAGCGGTCGCCCAGGACCACCGCCACCACCAGCGGGGTGGCCACGCCGACCGACGCCAGCACCACGTAGACGGCGATCACCACCGCGGCCTGCCCCGCCGGCAGCTCGGCGGCGCCGATGGCCAGCGAGGCGGCCACGGCCATGACCAGGTTCTTGGGGTTGAACGCGCCGATGCCCAAGCCGGTGGCCGCCGCCTTGGCCGGGCCTAGCTCCGAGATGCCGTTCATCCACCCCGGCAGCTCGGGCTCGCCCTCGGCGCCGCGACGGGCCCGGACCTTGTGCACCGCCGCCACCAGCAGGCCCACGCCGAGCACGATGCGCACGACGGCGGCCGCTCGCGCCGGCCCCGAGCCGCTGGACAGGTCGATGTGGCTGGCCAGCACCTCGAGCACCACCAGGACGCCGGCCACCCCGCCGGCGAAACCGGCCAGGTAGGCCGAGGCGGCGGCGATGGGGCGCGGCGAGAAGAGCAGGAGGATGGCGGCCACGATGTTGATCGGCGAGACCGCCACCACGAGGGCGAAGGCGAGGACGTCCCCGATGGCCCGATGCACGACGCATCATGACATGGCGTGGGACGGGCCGACCGTGCCGGCTACTTGTTCAGCGACGCCGTCCGGATGACGACCTCCAGCGAGGCGGAGGCCGACGCCACCGCGCCCTCGACGGTGGTCGGCGGGCCGAGCTGATCGGTCTCGGCCATCGTCAGCTGCCCCTGCTCGGCCAGCGCTTGCATGCGTCGGCGACGGCGACGGTCCACCAACCACGTCCCCACGAAGAACACGACGAGCACCCCCAGGATGACGCTCACGACCATGGGTCCCACCTCCAGTCAGCTCCCACCATATCTGCGCCTGCGGGAACCGGTCCGGTCCTGGCGGCGTCGAAGACCCTGTCCGACCAACGGGAGGGTTCGAACCATGGACGACGTGCGCCAGCAGGCAGACCGACCGCCACCAGGGGCGACCGGCCGGCCCACCTCGGGATCTCGCCGCCGCCTGCGCCTTCGGCACACCGGCCTGCTCGGCGCGGCGATCGTCCTGCTGGTGGTGGCCGCCGCCGGGTGCTCCTCGTCGCCGCACGGCTCGGTCGCCGCCCCGGCGGCCCTGTCGAGCAGCGGCGTGGACGACGGCATCACGGTGACCGGGTCGGGGCAGGTCCAGGGAACCCCCGACACCCTGACCACCTCGTTCGGGGTGCTGGCCCGCCAGCCCTCGGTGAGTGCGGCCATCGCCGGCGCGGCCTCGACCGCCAGCACCGTCGTGTCCACCCTCAAGGCGCACGGGGTGGCGGCCAGCGACATCCAGACGCAGAACTACTCGGTGGCCCAGTCATTCGACACCGTCAACGGGCGACAGGTCCCGAACGGCTACACGGTGGGCGAGACGCTGGTGGCGAAGCTGCACCAGCTGTCCACCGCCGGGGCGCTCATCGATGCGGTCGAGCGCGGCTGGCGGTCCGGCCGTCTCCGTCCAGGACGTCACCTTCTCCCTCGAGGACAACAAGCTGCTGCTGTCCGAGGCCCGGGCCATGGCCTATGACGACGCCAAGGCGCAGGCCCAGCAGCTCAGCGGGCTGAGCGGGCGTCACCTGGGCCCGGCGGCCGGCATCCAGCTGGCCACCAACGCCGAGCCCATCTACGCCGCCCAGGGCTCGGTGGCGCGGGCCGCCAGCACACCTTCGGCCGTCACCCAGCTCGAGCCCGGATCGGTGGCCACCACCGTGCAGGTCACCGTGCGCTTCACCCTCACCTGACCTTCCCAAATCTGTGCACTTGTCGCGGTGGTACCGCAACAGGTGCACAGATTCCGGGTCGGGGGCGAGCCGCCCCGACCAGGCACTAGAACGGAGCCTCCAGCCGCGACCCAGGAGGAGCCGGACATGTCGACCATCACAGGGATGACCGCCCTCGTCACCGGCGGCGGAAGCGGGATCGGCCTGGGCACGGCTCGGCGTCTGGTGGCCGACGGCGCCCACGTCACCATCTGCGGTCGCACCCCCGACAAGCTGGTGGCGGCGGCCGAGGGCCTCACCCCGGCGGTGGGCGACGGCGGGTCCATCCGCTGGACGGTGGCTGACGTGACGGTCGACGACCAGGTGGCCGAGGCCGTAGCCGTTGCCGCCGAGCCGACCGGGCGCCTCGACATCCTGTTCGCCAACGCCGGCGGGTCGAACCACATGGGCGCCTTCGTCGACGCCGAGCCCGAGGCGTTGCGCCTCACCCTCGAGCAGAACCTCCTCTCCACCATGCTGTGCATCAAGCAGGCGGCCCGGTCCATGCAGGCCACCGGCGGTGGCTCCATCATCGGGATGTCGTCGGGCGCCGGGCACTTCCCCCATCGCTGGCTCTGGGCCTACGGCGCGGCCAAGGCGGGCATCGACATGGTGTGCCGCAGCGCGGCCGAGGAGCTCGGTCACGCCGGCATCCGCGTCAACAGCGTCCAGCCGGGCATCATCGACGACGAGCTCATGTCACCGATCACCGCGGGAGGCGCCCTGCTCGACGACTACCTGCGGGAGATGCCGCTGGGCCGCGTGGGGACGGTCGAGGACGTGGCTGAGGTGGTGCGCTTCCTGGCCGGGCCCGAGTCCTCGTGGTTGACCGGCGTCAACCTGCCCATCGACGGTGGCCACCACCTGCGCCGGGGCGCCGACTACTCGCTGCTGTTCGGCGGTTCGCAGGGCTGACCGGCGGTCGCCTACGTGGCCAGTTCGGGAGGCTGATGCACCCGAATCCGCGAATGGCACTACCAGATTCGAGCTGCCATAGTTGCCGGACCACGTCATCAGGTTCCACCGGCAGAGGGGCAGGGCTCGATGGGCGTCAACCTCCTCGACGGGGCCTGGTACGCCCGCGACCCCCATGCCGTCTGGTCGTGGATGCGCGCCGAGTCACCCGTCCACTACGACGAGGCGTCTCGGGTGTGGGGCATCGCCTGCTACGACGACGTGCTGGCCATCGAGAAGGATCCGGCCACCTTCTCGAGCCGTCGGGCGCCGCGTCCCCACGGCGATCCGCTGCCCATGATGATCGCCATGGACGACCCCGCGCACCAGCGCCGGCGCTCGCTGGTCAGCCGCGGCTTCACCCCGCGGCGCATCGCCGACCACGAGGCCACGGTCCGGGAGCTGTGCACCACCATCCTCGACGCCGTGCGCGAGCGGGGCAGGTGCGACTTCGTGTGGGACGTGGCCGCGCCGCTGCCGCTGCTGCTCATCGCCGACATGCTGGGCTTCGATCCCGACACCCACGACGACCTGCTGCGCTGGTCCGACGACCTGCTGCGCTGGTCCGACGACCTGCTGCGGGCCACGACCGCGGCGCCCCCGCCCGAGGTGGCCCACGCCGCTCTCGAGGCCATGCTCGGGTTCCGCCGGTGCCAGCTCGAGGTCATCGCCCAGCGCCGGGCCGAGCCCCGCGACGACCTGATCAGCACGCTGTGCCACGCCACCGTCGACGGTGAGCAGCTCGACGACGAGTCGATCGTGCAGGAGACCCTGCTCATCCTGATCGGCAGCGACGAGACCACCCGCCACGTCATCAGCGGTGGCATGCGGGCCCTGCTCGACGAGCCCGACCAGCTGGCGGGCCTGCGCGCCCACCCCGAGGGCTGGCCCACCGCGGTCGAGGAGCTGCTGCGCTGGGTCTCGCCGGTGAAGAACATGGCCCGCGCCGCCACGCGTGACGTGGAGGTGCGGGGCCAGCAGCTGCACGAGGGCGACCAGCTGATCCTCTTCTACCCGTCGGCCAACCGCGACGAGGCGGCGTTCGAGGATCCCCAGCGCCTCGACGTGGGACGCGGCCCCAACCCCCACCTGGCCTTCGGCTTCGGGCCCCACTTCTGCCTCGGCGCGTCGCTGGCCCGCCTCGAGCTGCGGGTCATGTTCGAGGAGGCCACCCGACGGCTGCCCGATCTGGAGCTGGTCGACCCCGACGCCCTGGTGTGGCGCGAGTCCAACTTCGTCAGCGGGCTCGAGGCCATGCCCGTGCGCTTCACCCCGACCGAGAAGGTGGTCGCGTGAGCGAACCAGCGGCCGTGAGCGAACCCTCGGTCCCGACCGGGCCGATGGAGGGCGTGCGCGTGGTGGAGCTCGGCGTGTGGGTGGCCGGGCCCGGTGCGTCGGGGATCCTGGCCGACTGGGGGGCCGACGTCGTCAAGGTCGAGCCCCCGGCCGGCGACCCGGCGCCGCCAGTTCGGCCGGATGCTGGGCGGGGACCTGGACATCAACCCCGTCTTCGAGCTGGACAACCGGGGCAAGCGCAGCATCGTCATCGACCTGTCGACCCCGGCCGGTGTCGAGGTCGTGCTCGAGCTGCTGGCCGAGGCCGACGTGTTCGTCTCCAACATCCGCCCGGCCGCGTTGGACCGGCTGGGCCTCGGGCCCGATGCCCTGCTGGCCCGATTCGACCGCCTCGTGTACGCCATCATCACGGGCTACGGACTCGAGGGCCCCGACGCCGATGCGGCCGCCTACGACATCGCCGCCTTCTGGGCCCGGTCGGGCATGGCCGCGGCCCTGCGCACCCCGGACGGCCCCTTGCCGTTCCAGCGGGCCGGGATGGGCGACCACAGCGTGGCCATGACCGGTGCGGCCATGGTCAGCGCCGCCCTCTACCAGCGCGAGCACACCGGCCGGGGCCAGCTGGTGTCGACCTCGCTGTTGCGCCAGGGCGCCTACACCCTCGGCTTCGACATCAACATCGCCTTGCTGTGGGGCCGCACCCTGGCCGCCGGGGTCCGCGAGACGATGGGCAACCCGACGGTGAACAACTACACCGCCGGCGACGGCCTGCAGCTGTGGATCGTCGGCCTGGAAGGCGATCGCCACTGGCCGGCGCTGGCCCGGTCGGTCGGGCACCCCGAATGGCTCGACGATCCTCGCTACGCCACCGGGCGCGACCGCGCCGTCAACGCCCGCACGCTCATCGCCGAGCTCGACGAGATCTTCGCCACCCGAACCCGCGACGAGTGGGCCGCCACCTTCGCCACCGAGCCCGAACTGTTCTGGACTCCCGTGAACACGATCGACGAGCTGCTCGGCGACGAGCAGTTCCACGCCGCCGGATCGGTGGTGGACGTCCCTGACGAGGACGGGTCGCGCGCCATGCTGGCCACGCCCGCCGACTTCGGTGGCCGGGCACCGGCGCCCCGGTGGCGGGCCCCCGCGCCCGGCGAGCACACCGCGGCCGTGCTGGCCGAGCTGGGCCACAGCCCGGGCGACATCGACCGCCTCATCGCCACCGGCGTGGTGGGGCCGAACAACCCCCGGTCCGACCACCGGACCGACCACCGGACCGACCCGCAGGAGGGTGCCTGAGCATGGAGATCGAGAACCGCAAGGCCGTGGTGGTGGGCGGGGCGTCGGGCATGGCCCGCGCCGCGGCCACCGCGCTGGTGGTCGCTGGAGCCACCGTGGCCATCCTGGACCGCCCCAGCTCGCGGGGCGCCGAGGTGGCCGCCGATCTGGGCCACGGCACCACCTTCCACCCCTGTGACGTGACCGACACGGCCGGCACCGAGGCCGCCCTCGACCAGGCCATCGAGGCGTTGGGCACCTTCCACATCGCGGTCAACACCGCCGGAGGCGGCACGAGCGCCCGCACGGTGTCCAAGACCGGGCCGCTCGACCTCGACTTCTTCACCGGGATCGTGCAGCTCAACCTGATCGCCACCTTCAACCTGAACCGCCTCCAGGCCTGGCAGATGAGCAAGAACGATCCCGACGAGGGCGGCGAGCGGGGCGTCATCATCAACACGGCCTCGATCGCCGCCTTCGAGGGCCAGATCGGCCAGGTGGCCTACAGCGCGGCCAAGGGCGGGATCGTCTCCATGACCCTGACCATGGCCCGCGACCTCGGCTCGCTGGGCATCCGCGTGCTCACCATCGCCCCCAGCCTCTTCCTGACGGGTCTGACCGAGGGCATCCCGCCGGACATGGAGGCCGCCCTGGTGCGCGATGCCGCCTTCCCCAAGCGGGGCGGCCGGCCCGACGAGTACGCCAAGCTGGTCACCGCCATCGTGGACAACCCCATGCTCAACGGCACCACGCTGCGCCTCGACGGCGGCACCCGCTTCTCCCCCAAGTGAGCCAGGGAGGCGACCGGGACATGTCCGACCAGCGGTCCGACCGGCAGGCGATGACCGACGGGGTGGCCGACAGCCTGCGCGCCGGCAAGAGCGACCAGCTGACCACGGCCAACCGCGACCCGGCGGCCGCGGCCGCCACCCTGGCGCGCTGGCTGGGCCAGGCGGCGGGCCTCGACCAGGTCACCGTGGCCGACCTGGCCATCCCCGGCTCCACCGGCTGGTCGAACGAGACCATCCTGTTCGACGCCACCTGGCACGAGGACGGCGAGCTCCGCACCCACGAGCTGGTGGCCCGGGTGGCCCCCACCGGCTACACGGTGTTCCCCGGCCAGACCTTCCGCGCCCAGTACGAGGTCATGCGGGCCCTGGCCGACGAGGGCTCGGTGCCCATGGCCCGCATCCACTGGTTCGAGCCGTCGTCCGAGTGGTTCGACAGCCCGTTCTGGATCATGGACCGCATCCGCGGCGACGTCCCGTCCGACGCGCCCTCGTACTCGGCCCAGGGCTGGTTGCACGAGGCGTCCCCCGCCGAGCAGGCCCGGGCCTGGTGGGCGGGCATCGAGGCCATGGCCGCCATCCATCGCCTCGACGTCGAGCGCCTGGGCCTCACCACCACCCCGGTGGCGGCCGGCCCCGACCCGCTGGCGGCCCAGCTCGACCACTACGAGCACTTCCTGACCTGGGCCGAGGACGGCTCGCCCAGCCCGCTGGCCCGCCAGGCCCTGGCCTGGTTGCGCGACCACGCCGTGGCGCCGCCGGCGCAGGGGCCCACGCTCACCTGGGGCGACGCCCGCCTCAGCAACCTCATCTACCGCGACTTCGAGGTGGCCGCCGTGCTCGACTGGGAGATGGCCGGCATCGCCGACCCCCTGCTCGACCTGGGCTGGTGGATCTTCTCCGACGACGCCCTGACCCGGGGATCGGGCCAGGTGCGGCTGCCCGGCTTCCCGTCCACGGCCGAGACCGCGGCCCGGTGGTCGGAGCTGACCGGACGCGACGCCGGGGCGCTGGACTACTACGAGGTGCTGGGTGCCTTCCGCTTCACCGTGATCATGCTGCGCATGGGCAAGCTCCTCCACGAGATCGGGCTGGTGGACGAGGGGTTCGCCTACGACAACCTGATCAGCCAGGCCCTGGCCGAACGGCTCTAGAGCCCTGGCCGAATGGCCCGAAAAGCTTTAGATCGTTCGACGCCAACCGAAGGGTCTCCCAACAATGGCGAGCGCGGTGGCGCGTCGGCGGGTGATCACCCGGACCCCTGGGTGGACGACCGCGGCGCGTCGACCGTGGGGTTCGGCAACTACGAGCCCAAGACCTGGCTCGGCGAGCTCTGGATGAGCTCGTCCTCGACCTGATCCCGTCCTTCCCCAAATCTGTGCACTTGTTGCGGCTGTAGCGCAGCAGGTGCACAGATATCGGGGTGGTACAGCTCAGGTTGGCTCGAACACGCTCGGTGGCAGCAGGCGCTTGGCCAGCTTGCCGGTGGGCAACCGGGGCAGCGAGTCGACGAACACCACCGACTTCGGGCACTTGAACCGGGCCAGGTCGGCCCGGCACCACTCGATCAGCTCGTCGGACAACGCGGCGGGGTCGTCGGTGGGCGCGCTCAGCTGCACCACGGCGCGGACCGCTTCGCCCAGATCGGGGTCGGGGATGCCGATGACGGCCACGTCCACCAACCGCTCGTGGCCGATCAACACGTCCTCGACCTCGCGCGGGTAGATATTGACCCCACCCGAGATGATCATGTTGGACACCCGGTCGGTCAGGTACAGGTAGCCGTCGACGTCGAGACGACCCATGTCGCCCAGGCTGCTCCAGCCCCGGTGGTCGAAGGCACCCGCTGTCTTCTCGGCGTCGCCGTGGTACTCGAAGCGGTTCGGGGTCTCGAACCACACCTGGCCGACCTCACCGACCGGCAGCTCGGCGCCGTCCGCATCGGTCACGTGCGCCGTCCCCAGCAGGGACCGCCCCACCGACCCGGGGTGGGCCAGCCACTCCTCGGGTCCGATGGCGCAGAAGCCGGCGCCCTCGCTGCCCGAGTAGTACTCGTGCACGATCGGCCCCAGCCAGTCGAGCGCGGCCCGCTTGACCTCGGGGGGACACGGCGCGGCGGCGTGCACCACCACCTGCAGGCTGGACAGGTCGTGGCGGTCGCGGGTGGCGGCCGGCAGCTTCAGCAGTCGGATGAGATGGGTGGGCACGAACTGCACGTGGGTGACCTGGTGGGCCTCGATGGCCACCAGCGTCGCCTCCGGGTCGAAGCGGTCCATGAGCACCACCGTGCCGCCCAAGCGCTGGACGGCGTTGGTCCACCCGGCCGGCGCGGCGTGGTAGAGGGGTGCCGGCGACAGGTAGACCGAGCCCTCGCCGATGCCGTAGAGCCCCGAGGCCAGGGCCACGAACGACGACGGACCGCCCAGCTCGCCCCCCACCTGCGGCGGCTTGATCCCCTTGGGCTTGCCCGTGGTCCCCGAGGAGTAGAGCATCCAGGTGCCCTCGCACTGGCCCTCGACGGGCTCGGGCGGCTGGGCGCCCAGCGCGGCCTCGTAGTCGTCGAAGCCGGGCACCGAGCCGCCCACGGCCAGCCGGCGCCCAGGACCGGCCACGGCGTCGGCCACCCGGGCCACCACGTCGTCGAGGGCCGCCGACGCCACCAGCGCGGCCGCGCCGCAGTCGGCCACGATGTAGGCGGCCTCCTCGGCCGAGAGGTGCCAGTTGATGGGCGTCACGTACAGGCCCATGCGCAGCCCGCCCCAGACCACCTCCAGGAACTCGACCCGGTTCTCCAGCAACACGGCGAGGTGGTCGCCCACCTGCAGGCCGGCCGACCGCAGGTGCTGGGCCACCCGGTTCGAGCGGGCGTCCAGCTCCGC
The DNA here is from genome assembly GCA_963785815.1 of uncultured Microthrixaceae bacterium. Lineage (GTDB taxonomy): Bacteria > Actinomycetota > Acidimicrobiia > Acidimicrobiales > Acidimicrobilacustridaceae > UBA4742. Next base: position 1,416,799 of record CAWAWN010000002.1, on the reverse strand, counting down.
GTAGCTGAGCGTGCGCCCGGCCCCGTCGATCAGCGCCGGTCGGTCGGGCGCCGAGGCGGCGACGGCGGCCAGGTGCTGGACGGTCATCCGAGCACCGGCAGACGGGCGACGCCGTTCATGAACACCGACGGGGCGCGCTCGACCCCCGCTCGGACGGTCAGGCCCGGTCGGCGGGCCAGCAGCTCGCCCAACATGGCCGCCAGCTCGAGGCGGGCCAGGTGGGTGCCCGGGCAGGAGCGGGGACCGTCCCCGAGGTCTATGACCGAGCCGGACAGGGCGTTGCGGGTGGTCTCGTCGCCGGCCACCACCAGCAGCAGCCAGAACATCCCGAACTCCACGTCGTCGAGCCGCTCGCCGTCCACCTCGGCGTGGACGATGCGGCTCACGATGTCGTCGCGGGGATCGGCCCGGCGGGCATCGGCCATGGCCTGGCCGTAGGCCAGCACCCGCCGCGGCATCTCGCCGATACCGCCGACACCAGCTCGCACTCCCCGAAGCCGTCGAGGTCGTCCACGATCTCGCGAGCGTTCTGGGCCACCGAGTCGTGCAGGCGCGGGACGGCGCGGGGCGTGAAGATGGGCTGCAGGATGCAGCGCAGGCGCGAGTGCTGCGGCGGATCCATGTTCAGCCATCTGGCGGAAGGTGGCCAGTCTCTCGGGGGCCAGGGTGGGCAGGAGGCCCCCGTCGAGCTGCGAGGAGAAGACCTCCTGGTCGGGCAGCACCGTGCTCACCCCGTCAGTCAGATCCACCGCGTGCCGCGTCGGCACCCCTGCGCGCTCCGAGCGGCGGGGTGAGCGGCTGGAGGATGTCGGTCACGCGGTCAGCCTACGAAAAACATCTAGATCTTTACCAGACCGGGCCGTCGGCACGGGTGGACGATCAGCCGGCCGAGGCCGCGGCCCGCTTCGACGTCCGCTGGCGCGAACCCGGCCACTCGCCGCCGACGGGGCTGAGCGGGGGCAGGATGCGCCCGGCCACCGAAGCGTACCAGTCATCGGACTGGCGGGCGCCCAGGCCCTGCAGGCAGAACCGGGCCAGCTGCTGGGGGTCGGGCAGCTCCAGCCCGTAGTCGTTGCCCAGCGTCTGGCTGGTCACCAGGGCACCGTTGAGGGCCACCATCATGTAGGTGGACAGCTCGCCCTGGGCCCGGAGCAGGTCGGCATCCTCGGCCGCGGCCACCAGCTCGAGGAACACCTGGTTGACCGGCCCGTGGGCACGGGCCACCAGGTCGGGCTGGGCGTCGCTCAGCTTCAGGCGCAGACGGGCCAGGCCGATGTCGATGCCCGCGCTGCTGTGGGCCGGCATCGCCGCGCCGGCCACGACCGCGCCGGCCAGGCGCTCGAGCGGATCGTCGAGGCCACGGATCGAGCTGCGGATCATCTGGGCGTAGCGCTCCATCGCCACCTCGTAGACCGCCAGGGCCAGGTCGTCCTTGCTCTCGAAGTACTGGTAGAGCGTGCGCAGCGACTGCCCCGCCTCGTTCGCCACCTCCTGCACGGTGAAGCCCTCGCCGTTGGACCGGTCGAGCACGGTGGCGGCCGCGTCGATCAGGGTGGCTCCCCGGTCGATCGAACGCTTGGTGGCCGTGCGCAGCGAGCGCCCGACCACCCGGCGCTGCCAGTCGGCCACCTCGGCCACCTCGGGGGTCAGGTCCACCTGCGGTCGAGCCGACCGCGGTCGGTTGGTTGCGGCCTTCGGCCTTGCCTCTGACATGGGGCGCGACGTCCTCTTCTGAGCGTGGTAGCCATCGTAGTTGGCCACGCCCACAGCGAGTTTCATCCAGCGAGAGGCTCGTTACCCGAGATCAGCAAGCGCCTGCTCTCGTGGTCGACCACAGCTGCGCCGGTAACCAACGGGAGTTTGCGTGACCGAGGTGCGGCGCCCCTGGACGTGGTGCGCGAGCGCATCGGAGCTGTCGCCGACCTGGCCGAGGCCACCACCAGCTGACTGGCCCGCTGATTGTGGTTGCGAACAGCGATGGATAGCGCTACATTCGATCACATGTTCGATGCGGGACTCGATGCGGTCGAGTTGGCGGAGCGTTGCCGCAAAGCCGCGGGCACCGACGTGTCCTTCGCGTCCGACGACGAGTTGTGCGCCGCCGCGGTCGACCTCGAGCGGGGGCTGGGCGCCCTGCAGGCCGCGCAGCTCCACGTGCTGGGCGAGCTCGAAGACCGCGGCGTGTGCGACCGCGACGTCGGGCTGAGCACGGCGTCGTGGCTGGCCGAACGCACCCACCTGCCTCGAGGGGTGGCCAGCTGCCGGATCCGGGTGGCCAACAAGCTGCGCCACCGGTTCGACCAGGTCGACCAGGCCCTGGCCGAAGGGCGCATCACCTTCGACCACGCCCGGGCCGTGGTCGAAGCCGCCAACCCCCGCATCGCCGACCAGGTGGCCGACCACCAGACCCAGGTCATCGAACACGCCGAGCACGCGCCGTTCGCCGTGTGGCGCCGCGCCCTGGCCGAACAATGCGAGCTGTGGGACCAGGACGGCGGCTACGACCCGACCCGCGACCGGTCCCGCAACAAGGTTCACCTGAACGGAGTCGGCGACACCACCGCCATCTCGGGTGAGCTGGTGGGCGAGCTGGCCCTGACCGTCACCCAGATCCTCGAGCGCGAAGCCGACCGGCTGTGGCGCCGCTACCACCACGACCACGAACTCGCCCCCGAGCTCGACATCCCGTCACGAGCCACCCTCCGAGCCGAAGCCCTGGCCGAAGTCTGCCGCCGCTCCCAACACACCGAAGCAGGCCACGCCCCCGCCACCGACATCACCCTGGTCGCCCACCTCGACGAACCCGACCACTTCGAACCGACCGACCCCGACGACGTCGACGACACCCCGACCCCGTCCACGGCGACCGAAACAACCGAGACGACCGAGACGACCGAAACGACCGAGACGACCGAAACGGGTACCGCGAAGGCAGACGAGCCGGATCGACCGATGGCGCCCGCCATGGCTGCGCCAGTGCAGCGGCCGGCAACCGTGGAGGCCGCGCCCGGCGCGCCGGCCGACGGTGACCTCCTCGACGACCTACGCCGCCTCGATCCGCGCCCCACCACCCTGCGCACCCCCGACGGGCGCCGCCTCCACCCCGGCCGCTACGCCCACCTGCTCTGCGACCCGATCTGGCACCCACTCCTGGTCGACCACCACCAGGTCCCCCTCGCCCTCGGCCACGGCGTCCGCCTCGCCACCCCCGGCCAACGCCGCGCCCTGGCCATCCGCGACCGCGGCTGCGTGTTCCCCGGCTGCGACCGACCACCCGGCTGGTGCGACGCCCACCACATCATCCCCTGGGAAGAACACGGCACCACCGACCTCCAATGGCTGGCCCTGCTCTGCCGCCACCACCACCGCGTCACCCACCGCCGGGGCTGGACCATGGCACCCCAACCCGACGGCGGGTTCCGCTGGACCACACCCACCGGACTCGTCCTACTCAGCCCGCCCGCAGGTCGGACCGGCCCCGCAAACCCCGGCGCGTCACCCGGAGCGTATGGCGCTCAGTAGTGGTCGAGCAGGTCGATGACCCGGTTGGCCCGCTCGCCCAACACCATCGGCCCGACCACGGCCAGGTGCTCCCGCCAGTGCTCCTCGGCCGCCGCCGCGTCCCCGGCGGCGATGAGCTCCACCAACCGCCGCTGGGACCGCAGGCCGCGGCGGCGCATCTCGGTCGCCTCCTCGCCCGGCTCCTGGGCCACCTCGGCCACCGCCCGCGACACGATCTCGTTGAGCATCTCGGCCACGATGGACAGGGTCTGGTTGCCGGCCAGGGCCACCAGCCGCTCGTGGAACCGGGCGTTGGCCTCGCTGAAGCCGGCGGGGTCGTCCACGCAGGCCTCCTGGTCGGCGGTGAGGCGCAGCAGCTCCTTGCTGGCGGCGCGCCGGCGCGAGGACTGGGCCACGGTGCGCGCCGCGATGGGCTCGAGCGTGCTGCGGGCCTCGAACACGTCGGCCAGCGGCACGTGACGGGCTTGGAGCACCAGCGCGGCGGTGCGGGCGGTGATGCGCTGGTCGGGCTCGTGCACGACGACGCCCCCGAGCGCGCCGCGCACGACCGTGATCAGCCCCTCGGCCTCGAGGATGCGCAGCGCCTCGCGCAGCGAGGGCCGCGACACCCCGAACCGCTCGACCAGATCGGGCTCGTGCCCGAGCGAGTCGCCCTCGGACAGCTGCCCGTCCACGATGAGCGCCCGCAGCTCATCGGCGATCAGCTGGGGCTTCTCGCGAGGGACGGGGCGCGCAGGCTTGCGATCGGCCATCGACGTTCGGCATCTCCAGTCGGCACCCAGCGCGTGCCGGCGTGCGGACCGTCAAGCTAGCTCAGGTACCCGCGGTCCACGCGGGTTCGGCCAGGTCCAGCAGCTCGAACAGGTTCGACGACATGATGCGCCGGGTGTCGACTGCGGGCAGGTCGCCCAGCTCGTCCACCCACGACAGAGGCTCGGCCAGACCCTCGGGATGGGGGTAGTCGGACCCGAAGCACACCCGCTCGGCACCCAGCAGCTCGATCAGCCCGGTGACCGAGTCCTCCCAGAACGGGTTCACCCAGATGTTGCGGGCGAACACGTCGCGGGGGTGCTCGGCGAACTCCTGGGGCATCTTCTTGTAGGCCAGCTCGAGGTTGTGCAGCAGCACGCCCACCCAGTGGCCGCCGTTCTCCACGCTGATCAGCTTCACCCCGGGGAAGCGGGTGAGCATGCCGTGGCAGATGGCCGAGGCCAGCGCGTCCTGGATGGAGCGGCCGCCGTCGGCCACCGCCGCGAAGGTCATGGGCCGGAAGGCCACGTACTCGCCGTGGGTGCCCTCCCAGGTGTTGAGGTAGTCCTGGTAGCCGCTGTCGGAGGCGTGCAACGCCACCAGCAGGCCCGCCTCCTGGACGCGGGCCCAGAAGGGATCGAACTCGGGCAGGAAGGGCGAGCGCGGGCCGCGCCGCCCGCTGACCGGCGCGGGGCGCAGCAGCACGGCCCGCGCCCCCGCTCGATCAGCAGCTCCAGCTCGGCGATGCCCTGGTCGAGCAGGCAGGGGTTCACGATGGGCGTGGTGAACAGGCGGCCCTGGTGGTCGAAGCTCCACTCGTCGTAGAGCCACTCGTTGAAGGCGTGGATGGCCACTTGCGTGAGCTCGGGGTCGTCGAGGAGCCGCTGCTCGATGAGGCTGGCCAAGGTGGGGAACACCAGCGAGGCGTAGACGCCCTGCTGGTCGAGCAGTTCCAGGCGGGGCCCGGGCTGGCGGAAGGCGGGCAGGCAGGCGATGGGCTTGCCCGTGAGCTCGCGCAACGTCCTGCCCTCGGGGTTCTCGGCCCCGTAGAAGGCCATGTGGGCCCCGGGCCGCGCCACCACCTCGAAGGTCGGGTTGGGGATGAACTCGGTGATGTTGTTGCGCACCACCAACTTCTTGCGGCCGTTGATCTCGGCGAAGCGGAACAGGTTGGCGTGCGCCGGCGGCAGGTGGCGGGTGAACGCGTCCTCGGCCTCGTAGAGGTGGTTGTCGGCGTCGAAGACGGGGAAGTCGAGCGTCGTCATGACTCCCGGTTTACCAGACCGGAACTAACGCTACCCAGAACGGGCATGTCATACTTCCGCCGACGCGCACCTCATCGGGGGTGCGGTCGTCGCCCCGGCACCCGGCCCCGAGGCGCCGACCCGACTGCCTGTCCCGGAGGTGGCCGTGACCATCGACCTGGCCCTCAGCGAGGAGCAGGAGCAGCTCACGGCGTCCTTCGGCGACCTCTTGGCCAAGGAGGCATCGGTCGAGCGCGTGCGGGCCGCCGAACCACTCGGCTTCGACCCCGGCCTGTGGGACGCGCTGGGCGAGGTGGGGGCCACCGCCATGGCGGTGCCCACCGACGCCGGTGGTTGGGGTGCCTCCCTGCTCGACCTGGCCCTGGTGGCCGAGCTGGCCGGCCGGGCCGCCGCCCCCGCCCCCGTCATCGAGAGCCAGGTGGCCGCCCGCCTGCTGGCCGCCGTCACCACCGCGCCTGGGACCGATGCCGGGGCGGCTGCGGCCGCGACGGCTCAGGCTGCGCTCGACGCCGCCCTCGGGGGCACGGCCGTCACCACCCTGGCCCTGCACCCCACCCGGAACGGCCAGGCGCGCCTGGTGCCCGCCGGCGCCGTGGCCGACCTGGCCATCGTGTTGGACGCCGACCGACTGGCGCTGGTGCCCCTGGCCGGCGTCGAACGCGCCCACGTCGACAACCTCGGTGGCCTCCCGCTGGCCGACCTGGCCGTACCACCCGACGCGGTGGCCGTCGCCTCCGGCGCCATGGCCCACGCCCTCCACGCCTCGGCCGTCGACGAGTGGCTGGCCCTGACCGCGGCCGCCCTGGTCGGTCTGGGCGCCCGGGCCCAGGAGATGGCGGTCGGGTACGCGATCGAGCGCCACGCCTGGGGGGTCCCCATCGGCACGTTCCAGGGCGTCTCGCACCCGCTGGCCGACTCGGCCACCGCCCTCGACGGCGCCCGCCTGCTGGCCCGCAAGGCGGCGTGGAGCGCGGGCGCCGACCCGGCGCGGGCCACCGAGCTGGCCGCCATGGCCTTCGCCTTCGCCTCCGAGACCAGCCGCGACGTCACCTACCGGGCCCTGCACGTCCACGGCGGCTACGGCTTCATGCTGGAACAGGACGTGCAGCTCTACTACCGCCGAGCCCGGGGCTGGGCCCGCGTGTGGGGGGAACCCCGGCGGGCCTACCGGCGGGCGGCGGGCCACCGCTACCCGAGAGGGCGATGACCGTGGACTTCTCGCCGTCCGACGAGGCCGCCGACATCCGCCGCCAGGCCCGCCAGTTCCTCGAGACCCACCTGCCCGAGGACGTGGCCGAGGTGGTCTACCGCAGTGGCGTGTCCCACGAGCCCGCCTTCGCCCAGGCCCTGGCTGAGCGGGGTTGGTTGCCCAGGGGTAGCGGCGACCGCCAAGGCGACGCCCTCGACCTGGAGACGGCGGCCGCCCTGGAGGACGAGCTGAGCAAGGCCGAGGCGCCGACCTACGCGCTGGCCACCACCATGATGGTCGTGCGGGTGCTGACCGCGGTCGGCTCGCCCGAGCTCAAGGCCGAGGTCGTCCCCACGGCCCTGACCGGCCACCGCACCATCGCCCTGGGGTTGAGCGAGCCCGAGGCGGGATCGGACGTGGCCGCGGTGCGCACCCGGGCCCGCCGCGACGGTGCCGAGTGGGTGATCGACGGCCAGAAGATGTTCACCACCAACGGCCACGTCACCGACTACGTGTTCCTGTTGGCCCGCACCAACCCGGACGTGCCCAACCACCGCGGCCTGACCACGTTCCTGGTGCCGCTGGACACACCGGGCATCCAGGCCCAGGCCGTCTACACCCTGTCGGGCGAGCGGACGAACATCATGTACTACGACGGCGTGCGGCTCGACGACCGGTGGCGGATCGGCGAGGTGGACGACGGCTGGGGCGTCCTCATGCTGTTCCTGCAGGACGAGCACTCGGCGGGGTTCAGCGCCCACCTGGCCCGCCTGCTGGACGAGACCGAGGCCTGGGCCCACGAACCGGTCGCCGGCGACGGCGAGGACGGGCGGCCGATCGACGACCCCGACGTGGCCGAGCGCCTGGCCCGGGCGGCCACCGACCTGGAGGTGTCCCAGCTGCTCGAGCAGCGCAGCACGTGGCTCATCACCATCGGCCAGGTGCCGGTGGCCGAGGGACCGATGGCCAAGCTGTTCGGGACCGAGGCGCTGGTGCGCCAGGCCGAGCAGCTGACCGAGCTGGTCGGCCCCGACGCCCTGCGCAGCCGGCTCGATCCCACCGCCCTGCGCGGCGGGATCATCGAGCACAGCCTGCGCTTCTCGCTGGGCACCACCATCTACGCCGGCACCAGCGAGATCCAGCGCAACATCATCGCCCAGCGCGCCTGCGGCCTGCCCCGGTGATGCCGGCGTGATCGAGGTGCCGACGCCGGTGGCCGGTCCCCACCGGCCACTCCCCGCCACCCCGGTCCTGGCCGCGGGCGGCGCGCGGCGCACCACGTCCATCGACCTGGTGCGGCCCGAGGGGTTGGCCGGTCCCATCGACGCCCACATCCGGGGCCGCGACCTGGTGCGGGGCGACGACGGGGTGGCGCGGCCCGCCGACCTGGTCGAGCTGCGGGTGCGGATCGACGCCGTCTCCGGTCTGATCCTCGAGGTCGACGACGGGTCGACCACGAGCGGGCCGGCGCCCGCCCGGGCGGACCGCGGGGCGCTCGGGCTGGTGGGCGCCGACGTGCGCCGAGGGTTCATCCGAGCGGTGGTCGACGCCCTGCCCGACGACGCCGAGCGGCGGACCGTGCGCTACAGCGCCCTGGAGGACCTCAACGGCGCCAACCTGGTGTCGGGCTACGCGCCCCTGCGAGCCGGGCTCTACGTCGGGTCGCCGGCCGACGGCGAGGCGCGGGCGGCCATGCAGGTGGACGTGTGCGCCGGGTGGGCCCGGGACGGCGCCATGGTCGAGCACCTGCGCCTCACCGGCAACAACGCCGTGCCCATGGGGCCGAAGGCCCCCCGACTGGACGAGCCGAAGGCCCCCCAACTGGACGAGCCGAAGGCCCCCCGACTGGACGAGCCGAAGGCCCCCCGACTGGACGAGCCGAAGGCCCCCCGACTGGACGAGCCGAAGGCCCCCCGACTGGACGAGCCGAAGGCCCCCCAACTGGACGAGCCGAAGGCCCCCCAACTGGACGAGCCGAAGGCCCCCCGACTGGACGAGCCGAAGGCCCCCCAACTGGACGAGCCGAAGGCCCCCCGACTGGACGAGCCGAAGGCCGCGACCCCAGGCTCGGCCGGGGCGTGGCACGAGCTGGCGCCGTTGGCCGAGCACAGCGTGCGGCGGGCCCGGCGGCTCGACGTCCACCCACCCCGGTCGGCTGGGGAGCGGGGCCGGCTCGTGGCCCACTTCCGCGACTCGTACCAGGCCGCCGACCACGAGATGGTCCTGCACGAGTACGTGGTGTCGGCCAACCTGGTCGCCGGCGCCTCCGGGCCGGGGCTCGTCCTCGACGACATCGAGGTCGACGTGCGCGTGCTGCCCTGGGACGACTGCCCGGCGGCCGCGGCCAGCGCGGCACGCCTCGACGGCACCCCCGTGGCCGACCTGCCGGCTCGGGTGCGGGCCGAGCTGGTCGGCCCGTCCACCTGCACCCACCTCAACAGCACCATGCGGTCGCTGGCCGACGCCGACGCCCTCGTGGCCGCACTCGGCCACGCCGAGCCGGCCTGATCCCAACCTCCAGGAGTCCACATGCGCGCAGGAGTGGTCAACGAGACCGGAGCCATCGAGGTGGGCACGGTCGCCGATCCCACCCCGGGGCCCGGCGAGCTGGTCGTGCGGGTCACCAGCTGCGGCATCTGCGGGTCCGACCTGAAGTCGCGACCGGCCATGCCCCACGGCACCGTCATGGGCCACGAGTTCTGCGGGGAGGTGGTGGCCGTCGGCCCCGGGGTGGCGCGCCACGACGGCGGGACGCGCTGGCGCGAGGGCATGGACGCCGCCGTGCTCCCCGTCTTCTCCTGCGGCACCTGCCGGTGGTGCCGGGCCGGCGAGGTGGCCCACTGCGCCTCGGCCCGACTGGTCGGGCTGGGCGGGGCACCGGGCGGGTTCGCCGAGTACGTCACCGCCAGCGCGGCGCTGGCCTTCGAGCTGCCAGACGACATCGCCGCCACCCACGGCGCCCTGGTGGAGCCGTTCGCGGTGGGCCTGCACACCGCCCACGTCGCCGAGCTGGGCCCCGGCGACGCGGTGCTCGTCATCGGAGCCGGACCGGTGGGGCTCACCACCGCTCGCTGGGCCCAGGAGCTGGGCGCGGCCCGGGTGGTCGTGTCCGACCCGGCCGCGCCGCGACGAGCCATGGCCGAGCGGCTGGGCGCCACACTCGTGGTGGACCCCGCCGTCGACGAGTTGGGCAGGGACTTCGACGTGGTGGTCGACTGCGTGGGCAAGCCCGGGCTGCTCGACACCTGCGTGGGCGCCACCGTGACCAAGGGCCGGGTGGTGGTGGCCGGCGTGTGCGTGGAGCCCGACCCCTATCTGCCGGTGCTGGCCCTGCTCAAGGAGCTGCGCGTGGCCTTCTCCGTGTACTACCGACCCGAGGAGTTCCGGGAGGTCATCGACGCCTTCGCTGCCGGCCGGATCGATCCGACGCCGCTGGTCACCGACACCATCGGGCTCGACGGGCTGGACGACGCCTTCGCCCGCCTGGCCACCGACCCCGCTGACTGCAAGGTCCTCGTCGATCCCAGCCTGGGTGGTGCGGCGTGACCGTCGAGTGGTCCCTGGCCGAGGTCAACGACGTCATCACCGATGCGGTCGGCGACCGGGACATGCTGGTGTGGGGCGACCAGCGCCGCACCTTCGCCCAGGTCCGCGAGCGCACCCGGGGCCTGGCCGGGTTCCTGGTGAGCCGCGGCATCGGCCTCCGGCGCCCACGCGCCGAGCTGGCGCGCTGGGAGTGCGGCCAGTCGACGGTGGCGGTGGTCATGCACAACCGCCCCGAGTACATCGAGGCGATGCTCGGCGCCTACCGGGCCCGGGCCGTGCCCTTCAACGTCAACCAGAACTACACGCCCAGCGAGGTGGCGGCCCTGCTCGACATGGTGGGCGCTGAGGTGGTCGTGCACCAGCGGTCGCTGGGTCCGCTCGTCGCCGAGGCCACGGCCGGGCGCCCGGTGCTGCTCATCGACGTCGACGACGGCTCGGGCGTCGATCCGCGGCCCGGCAGCGTCGAGCTCGAGGAGGCCATCCGGCGGGGCACGGGCGTCGACCTCCCGACGCCGACCGGCGACGACCTGTACCTGGTGTGCACCGGGGGCACCACCGGACGGCCCAAGGGCGTGCTCTGGCGCCAGGCCGACATCTTCGTGTCGGGCATGAGCGGCTCCGACCAGACCACCCCCGAGTCTTTGCGCGCCCAGGTGGCCGACGACACCGGCGCCTGGTTCGCGGTGCCACCCATGATGCACGCGGCCGCCCAGTGGACGGCGTACTCCGGGATGCACATGGGCGCCACGGTGGTGCTGCACGACGACTCGAACCGGTTCGACGCGGCCGAGATCCTGCGGGTGGCCGAGCGCGAGCGGGTGGTGATGATGTCGATCGTGGGCGACGCCTACGCCCGGCCGATGATCGAGCAGCTGCGGCGAGGCGACCACGACCTGTCGCACCTGCAGCGCATCGGCACCGGCGGCGCCCAGACCAGCACCGACAACAAGCAGGCCCTGCTCGAGCTGCTGCCCCAGGTCACGGTGATCGACGGCTACGGCGCCTCCGAGACCGGGGGCATGGCCTTCGGGGCCAACAACCGCAAGACCCGGGCCGCCTCGTTCTTCCCCGCCGCCGGGGCCACCGTGCTGTCCGCCGACCGGACCCGGTTCCTCGAGCCCGGCGAGGACGAGATCGGGTGGACCGCCCGCCGGGGCCGGGTGCCGCTGGGCTACCTGGGGGACCAGGCCGCCACCGAGGCCACCTTCCCGATCGTGGCCGGTGAGCGGGTGGCCGTGCCCGGCGACCGGGCCCAGCTCGAGGCCGACGGCACCATCCGCATGCTGGGGCGGGACTCGTTGGTGGTGAACACCGGCGGCGAGAAGGTGTTCGTCGAGGAGGTCGAGCAGGCGTTGCTGCGCCACCCCGACGTGGTCGACGTGCTGGTCGTGGGACGACCCAGCGAGCGGTTCGGCCAGGAGGTGGTGGCCGTGGTGCAGCGGACGCCGGACTCGACCGCCACCGGCCAGGAGCTGCGGGAGTTCAGCACCGGGTGGATCGCCCGGTTCAAGGCCCCACGGGCCTTCACCTTCACCGACACGATCGGGCGCCACCCCAGCGGCAAGCCCGACTACCAGTGGGCCCGCACGCAGGCCGAGGACGCCGTGCCTGCTGCTCCCGAGAGCGGCCGAGGCGCCGACTGAGCTTCCTTTCGGCGCGCTGTGGCGACTCGTTCCGACCCCGCCGAGCCCAGCGGCCGCGTCCCGGCGCGACGCCGGCGCTGCCCCGGCTTCTGGCGTTGAACGACACCCTCCCAGGGGTGCAGATCAACGCCAGACGGGAGGGGACGGGGGTGGCCTCAGGGTTCGGGGATGTCGAAGTGGGCGTCGCGGGCTCGCAGGGCTTCCTTGGTGCCGAGCTGGGCCCTGGTCTTGACGAAGTTGAACTCGTCGGGCTCGAACTGCAGGTTCGTGCCGTAGGCGTGGAACAGGTAGCTGGCCACCTCCTCGCCCTGGTACCCCTGGAGCTGCTCGACCAGGCGGAAGGCCTCCTTGGCCACCACCAGGCCATCGGCCGGCATCCGCGCCACCTTGCGGGCCCACCAGTCGGCCCGGGCCCCGACGACGTCGTCCTCCACCACCTCGGTGAACACCGACAGGTGGGCCAGCTCGGAGGCGGCCACCGTGTCGCCGGTCAGCAGCAGGCGCCGGGCCAGCACGGGACCCAGCCGATAGAAGAACAGGTGCAGGGTGCCCAGGGCCGGCCCGAGCATGCGGGTGGCCGGCATTCCCACCTGCGTGTCGCGTCCCACCACGGCGATGTCGGCCATGAGCGCCATCTCGAACCCGCCGCCCAGGGCGTACCCGTTCACCTCGGCCACGATCACCTTCGAGTAGCCCAGGAAGTCGTGGTAGAAGCTGAAGGTCTTGCGGTCGACCGACAACCGCCGCCGTTGGCTGGGCCGGCGAGGCCGCGCCGGCGGATCGGCGGCACCATCGGCGGGCGCCGCTGGCTGCCCCGTGCCCGCGCCGTCCTCTCCCTGCCGGGGCCCGGGCCCGTACCACGCGTAGGCGTTGCCCATGTCGGCGCCGGTGCTGAACACCCCGCCCTCGCCCCGCAGGTGCACCACCTTGATGTCGTCATCGAGGGCGATGTCGTCGAGGTAGGACCCGAGCTGCTCGCGCATGGCCGCGTCGTAGGAGTTGCGCCGCTCGGGGTTGTTCAGGCTGATGCGGGCGATCCCCGTGCCCCTGTCCATGTCGATCAAGACGCGATCGTCGCTCACCGGGACGTCCTCTCTGCGCTTCGTTCGCCGCGGCCGACCAGGTCGTGCGGGTGCCGGGCTTGGCAGGGCCGGGCTGGGAAACCTAGGCTATAACCTTTAGACATTTGCAGCGAATGGGGACCGCGGTCCGACGATGGACTTCCGACTCGACGACCAGCAGCGAGCGCTCCAGGACACCATCGCCGGCTTCTGCGCCACGCGCTACCCGCTCGACGACGTGGCCCAGCGCGAGGCGGCGTCGCCCGCCGAGACCGCTACCGCCTGGCGCGAGCTGTCCGACCTCGGGGTCTTCTCGCTGATGGTGCCCGAGGCCGACGGTGGGCTGGGGCTGGGCATGGTGGACGCCGCCCTGGTGTTCGAGCAGCTCGGCCGCCACCTGGTCCCGGGTCCGCTGCTGTGGTCGACCCTGGGCGCCACGGCCCGAGGCGTGGCCGACGATCCGGCCGTGGTCATGTCGGGTGTCGACCTGCGCCAGGCCGGCGACGACCCGATCCTGGTCGACCACGCCGACCGGCTCGAATCGCTGCTCGTCCTGCGGGCCGACGGCGTGTGGGTGATCGCGTCCGACGAGCTGGGCGAACCGGAGGCGTGCGAACCGTTCGACCCGCTCACGCCGGTGGGCCGCTACCTGGTGCTGCCCGAGGGCACGCGCCTCGGCGACACGGCCGCGGCCGACCAGGCCCGGGCGCAGGGGACGGTGCTGGCCGCGGCGCTGGCGGTGGGCGTGGCCGAGGCGTCGCTGGCCCTGGCGCGCCAGTATTCGTTGGAACGACAGCAGTTCGACCGCCCCATCGCCTCCTTCCAGGTGCTCAAGCACATGATGGCTGACATGTACGTCCGGATCGGCCTGGCCCGCAGCTCGACCTACGCGGCCGCGGCCGTGCTCGACGACCCCGAGGTGGGCGACCTGGGCCGGTCGGTGAGCTCGGCCAAGCTGCTGGCCGGTGAGGCCGCCGTCGACAACGCCCGGGCCGCCGTGCAGATCCTGGGCGGCATGGGCTTCACCTGGGAGATGCCCTCGAACCACCTGCTCAAGCGGGCCTGGGTGCTCGAGGCGAGCTTCGGCAGCTCGACCACCCACGCCCTGTCCATCAGCGACTCGCTGGCCACCACCGCCCAGGCAGGTCCCACCCCATGAGCCCTGACCGCTCGAGCTACGACACGATCCGCTACGAGGTGGCCGACCGGGTGGCCACCATCACCTTCGACCGGCCCGACCGGCTCAACGCGGTGAGCCCCCAGATGGCTGGCGAGCTGCGCCAGGCCTACGCCGCGGCCGAGGCCGACCCGGAGGTGTGGCTCCTGCTGGTGACCGGGACCGGCCGGGCCTTTTGCGCCGGCGCGGATGTGGGCGAGATCCCCGACGACGGCCGGGTCATCTACGACGAGCCCTACCTGAGCACCTGGCCGCAGTGGGAGGCCCCCCAGGAGGCGACACCGCCGTTCCGCACCATGACCAAGCCGGTGATCACCGCGGTGAACGGCCTGTGCTGCGGCGCCGGGCTCGACCTGGTCACCACGGGCGACATCGTCATCGCCTCCGACCGCGCCGAGTTCTTCGACCCCCACGTGAGCATCGGGCTGGTGTCGGGGCGCGAGATGGTGCGCCTGGCCCGGGTGCTGCCCCTGAACGTGGCCATGCGCGTGGCCCTCATGGGCCGACACGAGCGCATGAGCGCCCAGCGGGCCTACGACCTCGGCCTGGTCACCGAGGTGGTCGCCCACGACCAGCTGATGGCACGGGCCCGAGAGATCGCGGCCCTCGTGAACCGCAACGCGCCGCTGGCCGTGCGGGGCACGCGCCTGGCCATCCGCAGGGGCATCGACCTGCCGCTGCACGAGGCCGAGATCCTGGCTGAGGCCATGCGCGAACGGGTGGTGCGAACGGCCGACGCCAAAGAGGGGCCCCAGGCCTTCCTGGACAAGCGCGAGCCGAACTGGACCTGCGAATGAGCGCGCCGTACCAGACCATCCGCTACGAGGTGGCCGACGACCGGGTGGCCACCATCACCCTCGACCGCCCCGAGGCCCTCAACGCCTTCGATCGCCAGATGTGCGAGGAGGTCGGCGACGCCTGGCAGCGCATCAAGGCCGATCCCGAGGTGCACGCGGTGGTGCTGCGGGCCGCCGGCGACCGCGCCTTCTGCGCCGGCCTCGACGTCAAGAAGGCCTACGGCCAGCCTGACGACATCTGGAACCACGAGGATCCGGGCGAGCGGCTCAGCCCCAAGTGGCAGCAGGTGTGGAAACCCGTCGTGTGCGCGGTGCAGGGCATGTGCACGGCCGGTGCCTTCTACTTCGTCAACGAGGCCGACATCGTCATCTGCTCGCCCGAGGCCACCTTCTTCGACTCCCACGTGAGCGCCGGGTTGGTGTCGGCCCTCGAGCCGGTCGGGCTCATGCGCCGCATCGGGTTGGGCGAGACGTTGCGCATGGCGTTGCGCGGCAACGACGAGCGGGTCACGGCCGAGACCGCCCTGCGCATCGGCCTGGTGACCGAGGTGGTCGCCCGCGACGCGCTGTGGGACCGGGCCCGCGAGCTGGCCGCGGCCATCGCGGCCAAGCCCTCGGTGGCCACGCAGGGCACGGTCCGCGCCATCTGGGAGTCGCTGGACCGGCCCTACCGGGCCGCCATGCAGCAGGGGCTCATCTACACGCGCCTGGGCAACCCCATCGGCCTGGCCGAGATCGCGGCCGATCCGCCGACGCCCCCCGACCCCCAGCTGCGCTGATGGTCGATCAGTCGCCCGCCACGGCGTCGGGCTCCGCCGCCCGCGGCCCCCACATCCTGTCCGATCGCATCGCCGAGATCGTGGCCATCGACCCGACGGCCGACGCCATCGAGTTCGCCGGTCGCTGGCACACCTGGGGCGAGCTGGCCGACACCATCGACGAGGTGGCGGCCCTGGTGCCCGAGCCGGGAGCCCAGGTCGGCATCATCCTGCGCAACCGCCCGCCGCACGTCGGCTCCCTGCTGGGTGTGCTGGCCGCCGGCGGGTGCGTGGTCACCATCAATCCCCAGCGCGGGGTCGAGCGCGCCCGCGAGGACATCCGCGAGCTCGGCCTCGGCACCCTCATCGGCACGGCCGACGACCTGGACGCGCTGGCCAGCCCTTCCCCCTCGACCACCACCGTCGCCCTCGACCAGCTGGGCCGGCCACCGACCGCGTCGCCGCGAACCGACGACGCGGCGTCGGCGTCGCCCCGGCCCGACGTGGCCGTGCACATGCTGACCAGCGGCACCACCGGACCTCCAAAGCGCATCGAGCTCACCTACGCGACCCTCGAGCGCGTCCTGCTCGACGCCAAGTACTACGAGCGGGATCGCACGGTGGCGCCCCGGTTGCGGTCGGGGGTGGCCATCGTCAACTCGCCGCTGGTCCACCTGGGCGGTCTGTTCCGCGTGCTGCAGAACATCAACGACGGCCGCTCGTTCGCCCTGCTCGAGCGCTTCACCGTGGACGGTTGGTACGACGCCGTGCGCCGGCACCGACCGCGCACCGCCAGCCTGGTGCCGGCCGCGCTGCGCATGGTGCTCGAGGCCGACCTCGACCCGACCGAGCTGAGCAGCATCCGCTCGGTGGTGTCGGGCACCGCGCCGCTGTCACCCGACGATGCTGACGCCTTCACCACCAAGTACGGCATCCCCGTGCTGGTCACCTACGCGGCCACCGAGTTCGGCGGCAGCGTGGCCGGGTGGAACCTGGCCGACCACGAGCAGTTCTGGGCCACCAAGCGCGGCAGCGTGGGTCGGGCCCAACCCGGCTCGCAGCTGCGCATCGTGGCCGAGGACGACGGCCGGGTGCTCGAACCCGACGCCGAGGGCCTGCTCGAGGTGCGGGCCGCCCAACTCGGGGGCGACGACTGGATCCGCACCACCGACCTGGCCCGCCTCGACGCCGACGGGTTCCTGTGGATCGTGGGGCGGGCCGACCAGGCCATCATCCGGGGCGGCTTCAAGGTGCGCCCCGAGGACGTGCGCACCGCCCTCGAAGCCCATCCCGGGGTGCGGGGCGCGGCGGTCATCGGGGTGGCCGACGATCGGCTGGGGGCCGTGCCGGTGGCGGCGGTCGAGCTGCGCCCCGGTCCCGACGCGCCGTCGGTCGACGACCTGGTCGACCACCTCGGCGGGCACCTCGCCCCCTACGAGGTGCCCACGCAGATCCGCGTCGTGGACGAGCTGGCCCGCACCGACTCGGGCAAGGTCGACCTGGTGGCCGTGCGAGCCCTGTTCGAGCCCGTCGCCTCCGGGGAAGGCCGAGCCTGACCATGGACCTGCGCTACTCCGACTCCGACCAGGCCTTCCGGGCCGAGGTCCGGGCGTGGCTCGAGACCGAGGTGCCCCGCCACGGCCCACCGCCGTCGCCGGGCGACTGGGACGCTCGCCGGGCCTACGACACCGCCTGGCAGCGCAAGCTGTACGACGCCGGGCTGGCGGGTCTGGCCTGGCCCACCGAAGCCGGCGGGCGCGGCCTGCCCATCACCCACCAGCTCGTCTACCTCGAGGAGTACGTGCGGGCCGACGCCCCCTACATCAGCGTCAACTTCGTGGGCATGATGCACGCCGGCCCCACCCTCATCCACGAGGGCACCGACGAGCAACGCCGCTTCCACCTGCCGCGCATCCTGCGCGGCGATGACGTGTGGTGCCAGGGCTTCTCCGAGCCGTCGGCCGGCTCCGACCTGGCCTCTCTGCGCACCCGGGCCGAGCGCGACGGCGACCACTACGTGGTGAGCGGTCAGAAGATCTGGAGCACCCGGGCCCACGTGGCCGACTGGTGCGAGCTGCTGGTGCGCACCGACCCCACGGCCCCCAAGCACAAGGGCATCACCTGGCTGATCATGGACGTGCACAGCCCGGGCGTGGAGGTGCGCCCGCTGCGCACCCTCGACGGCGAGAGCCACTTCTGCGAGCTGTTCCTCGACGAGGTGCGCATCCCGGTGGCCAACCGGGTCGGGGCCGAGAACGACGGTTGGCGGGTGACCAATGTGACCCTGCGCTTCGAGCGGGGCACCGCCTTCGCCCAGCACATCATCACGTTGCGGGGCCAGGTGCGCCGCCTGGTGGCGCTGGCCCAGGCCCGGCGCACGCCGTCGGGCCGCGCCTGGGACTCCGACGAGCTGCGACACCAGGTAGGTCGGTTGGAGGCTTCGGTCGAGGCCCTGTGGCGCATGACCCAGATGGGCATCGCCGAGGCCACCGAGACGGGCGCGCCGGCTCCCACCGGCTCGGCCGTCAAGCTGCGCTACAGCGAGCTCTCCCAGGAGCTGGCCGACCTGGCTCTGCGGGTCATCGGCCGCCCGGCCATGGGGTCGGCCGCGGTCGACGACATCGACACCGCCGCCGCGGTCAAGGAGTACCTCTGGTCCCTGCAGTACACCATCGCGGCGGGGACCTCGCAGATCCAGCGCAACCTGATCGCCGAGCGCATCCTCGGCCTGCCCCGCGAGCCCGTCGGTGGCTGATCAGACAGCGCCCGCGCCGGGTGGCACGCCCTGGACCTTCGGCCAGCTTCCCCTGGGCGAAACCGTCGAGCTGGCCGAGCGCCTGCGCCGGGTGGCCGGCCTGGCCCTGTCCCTCGAAGGACCCAGCCCCACGATCCGTGACCTGGCGGCGCACCTGGCCGAGGCCGAGCGCCGGCTGGGGGCCGAGGCCCCCGCGTCGAGGCGACCGCGGGTGGGCGCCGAGGTCGACTCGGACGGCCGGGTGTACCTCGACCACTCCCGGGACATCGGCGCCTTCAACCCAGCGTTCCCCGGCTACGCAATCCGGGTGGACGGGGACCGGGCCGAGGGCCAGGTCGAGTTCCCGATCCTGTACGAGGGGCCGCCCGGGGTGGTCCACGGGGGCTTCCTGGCCGTCTTCTTCGACTGCGTGATCCAGCACCACAACTGCGACGTGGGCGTGGCCGGCAAGACCACGCGGCTCGAGGTGCGCTACCGGAGACCCACCCCGCTGCTGACGCCCCTGCGCTTCGAGATCGACCGGCGGGTGGGCGACGACCGGATCGAGTCCACCGCTCGCCTGTCGGTCGACGACGAGCTGTGCGCCGAGGCCGTCATGGGTGCCCGGGCCGGCCAGCGTGACGCGCTGCCGCCGGTGTCCCCCCGCCGAACCACATGACCGCGGCGCGCAGGTCGTCGTGACGTCCGAGGTCATCGACGCCGGCGACGACCTGCCCCTGACCGTCGGCGCCCTGTTGGCCGCGCGGGCGTCGCAGGCCGGTGACGCCGCGCTGCTGGTCACCGACGACGAGGTGCTCACCTACGGCCAAGCCGACGAGCGCTCCGCCGGGCTGGCCCGCGCCCTGATGGCCATCGGCGCCCATCGGGGCAGCCACGTGGCCCTGCTGCACCCCAACCGCGCCGACTTCGTCATCGGCTGGTTGGCTGCCGCCCGCATCGGCGCCGTCACCATCCCGCTCAGCACGTTCTCGACGCCGTCCGAGCTGGCCGGGCTGCTGGCCGGTGCCGACGTGGAGATCCTGCTGAGCGCCCAGGCCTACCGCTCCCACCACTTCCCCGACACCTTGGCCCGGGCCGTCGGCGACCTCGACCTGCACGCCCCACCCCCGCTGCGCTCCCCCACCGTGCCGGCGCTGCGCCACATCCGCTTCGCCCTCGACCCGGCCGCCACACCATCGGCCATGGACCCGGGCTGGACCATGGCCGACCTGGCCAGCCGGGCCACGGCGGTGGGGACCGACGTGCTGGCCGCGGCCGAGGGCGAGGTCACCCGGGCCGACCGCATGGTCATCGTGCACACGTCGGGCTCCACCCGCCAGCCCAAGGGGGTGATCCACACCCACGGCGCGCTCATCCGCCACCTCGACAACCTCAACCAGCTGCGGCGCTACACGCCCGACGAGGTGCTGTTCTCCAACTCGCCCTTCTTCTGGATCGGCGGGTTCGCCTACGCCCTGCTCGCCACGCTGGTGGCCGGGGCCCGCCTGGTGTGCTCCAACGCGCCGACCGCGTCGGGCGCGCTCGACCTGTTGGAGCGCACCCGACCCACTATGACCAACGGCTTCGCCCAGAGCGTGGCCCACCTGCCGGCCGACCCCACCTTCGCCGGACGGGACCTCTCGTCCATCCGCCGAGGCAACCTGTGGCCGATCATGCCGGCCGACGTGGCCCCGGCCGACCCCGAGCTGCGCCACTCGATGCTGGGCATGACCGAGACGGGCAGCGTCTGCCTGCTGTCCGACGACGAAGGCGACCAACCCGAGTCGCGGCGCGGCTCGTTCGGACGTCCGGCCCCGGGGTTCGAGGCCCGGGTGGTCGACCCGGTCACCGGGGCGGCGGTGGGGACGGGCGTTGTGGGCGAGCTGTGGCTGCGGGGACCGTTCCTCATGGAGGGCTACCACGGCCGGCCCCGGGCCGAGGCCTTCACCCCCGACGGCTGGTTCCGCAGCGGCGACCTGGTGTCGGTGGATGACGACGGCCTCTTCTACTTCACCGGCCGCCTGGGCGACATGATCAAGACCGTCGGGGCCAACGTGTCGCCCCGCGAGGTCGAGGCCGCCATCGCCGAGGTGGCCGGCCTGCGCGCCCACGTGATCGGGGTCGACCGCCCACCCCGGGGCCAGGTGGTGGCCGGCGCCGTGGTCGTCCCCGCCGGCCGGGAGCTGGACGCCGACGAGCTCGATGCCCTGCGCCGCGCCCTGGCCGAGCGGCTGTCGGTGTACAAGGTGCCCCAGATCCTGGTGGCGATGCGCGAGGACGAAGTGCCCCTCCTGTCGAGCGGCAAGCTCGACCCGCGTGCGCTGCGCGAGGTGCTCGATGCCGGCTGAGGGGTCGAGGTCGACCGCCACGCGGACCGTGCCCGCCCTGCTGGCCCACCACGCCCGGGGCCGGCGCGACCGGGCCGCCATCGTCAGCGACGACCAGGTCCTGACCTACGGCGAGCTCGACCGGCGCAGCCTCGCGCGGGCCCGGTGCCTGGTGGCGGGCGGGGTGGACAAGGGCAGCCGGGTGGGCCTCCAGATGCCCAACGGGATCGAGTGGGCGGTGACGGCCTACGCCGTGATGCGCGTGGGCGCGGTGCTGGTGCCGTTGAGCACGCTGTTGCGCCCGCCCGAGCTGGAGGCCCAGCTGCGCACCGCGGCGGTCTCGGCCCTCATCGTCACCCCCGCCTACCGGGGCCGGGACCACCTGGCCGAGCTGGACCTCCACCTGCCGGGCATCGCCGAGGTGGGCCGCGCCACCGTCGCCCATCCGGGTCTGGCCAGCCTCCGAGCGGTGTGGCGCTCCGATGCCCTGCCCGACGCGTCGGCTCCCGCGCCGGTCGTGGCCGCCCTGGCCGAGTCGGTCCGGCCGGCCGACGACCTGGCCGTGATGTTCACCTCCGGCAGCCGAGGGCTTCCCAAGGGGGTGATCCACACCCACGGCGGGGCGTTGGCGGCCACGGCCGCGGGGCTGGACGCCCGGTGCATCGGTGAGTCCGACCGGCTCTACATCCCCATGCCGTTCTTCTGGATGGGCGGGTTCGGCAGCGGCCTGCTGTCGACCCTGGTGGCCGGGGCCACGCTGCTCACCGAGACCGACCCGACGCCGCCCACGACGCTCGCCTTCCTCGAGCGGGAGCAGGCCACCCTGTTCCGTGGCTGGCCCGACCAGGCGGCCCGCCTGGCCGCCGACCCGGCCTTCGCCACCGCCGACCTGTCGCGGCTGCGACCCGGCAGCCTCGACGCCGTGCTGCCGGCCGACCGGCGGGGCCGGCCCGGGTGGCGGGCCAACCTGTTCGGCATGACCGAGTCCTTCGGGCCCTACTGCGGGTATCCCCTCGACACCGATCTGCCGGCCGCGGCGCGGGGCAGCTGCGGTCGGCCCTTCGACGGCGTGGAGGTGCGCATCACCGACCCGGAGACCGGGGTGGCGCGGGCACCCGGCTCCGCCGAGCAGGGCATGGTCGAGCTCCGGGGACCGAACCTGATGCGGGGCCTGTGCGGGCGCGGCCGGGACCAGGTCTTCACCCGGGACGGCTGGTATCGGACCGGTGACCTGGGCTGGGTCGACGCCGAGGGGTTCCTGTTCTCCGGTGGGCGGGCCGACGACATGTTCAAGGTCAGCGGCGCCACCGTCTACCCGTCCGAGGTCGAGTCCGCGCTGCGAGCCATCGACTTCGTGCGCCAGGCCTACGTGACCGACGTGCACGACGACGGCGTGGCCCGCGTCGGGGCGCTGGTGGTGGTGGCGGGCGACCACGCCGCCGCCGAGGTGGCCGCCGAGGCCCGCCAGCGCCTGAGCGCCTTCAAGGTGCCCAGGCGTTGGGTGGTCACCGAGTCGGTGTCGGCCGTGCCCACGATGGCCACGGGCAAGGTCGACAAGGCGCAGCTCCAGGAGCTGATCGGCACCCAGGGCGAGGAGGTGGCCCGATGACGGGACCTGACGACCGAACGGGCCTCGGGCCCGAGCTGTGGGAGCTGGTGGCCCGCGAGGCGGTCCGCCACACCCTGACCAGCTACCACTTCGCCGGCGACCGGGGACGACTCGACGAGCTGGCCGACTGCTTCCAGCCCGACGGCACCCTCGAGGTGGTCGGCACCGAGCCCTGGCACGGCCGGGCCGCCATCCGGGACGGGCTGGCCCAGCGCCTCACCGATCGGCGGGACCCGGTCGAGCCGGCCGAGCCGTCGCCCGTCAGCTCGGACGAGCCGGACGAGTCGACGCCGACGGCACCGCCGGGCTACATCCGCCACCACCTGGCCAGCCCCCACTTCCGGCTGGTCACGCCCACCGAGATCCGCACGTCCACCTACTTCGCGGCCCTGACCGACATCGGGCTCGACCACTGGGGCCGCTACGCCGACGTCCTCACCCCGGAGGCCGAGGGTGACCGCTGGCTGCTGTGGCACCGGGCCGTGACCGTCGAGGGCCACGCCCCGAGATCGCACTTCCGCCGCTGAACCGGACCCGCCCGCCCCCGCAGCTCCAGGCGAGGCGGCGGGTCAGGCGGGACGGCCGGGGTTGGCCGGCAGGTGGTCGAAGCGACCGGCCGGGCGGATGGTGCGGTACTCGGCCACCACCGGGGCCAGCTCGGTGGGGGTGGCGCCGTGCATGATGACCCCGTCCACCCCCAGGTCGAACTGGCGCAGCACGCGGGCCGCGCAGGAGGCCGGCGACCCGGTGGCCGCCGGTTCGAGCCACTCGGGCGGCAACAGGGTGGCGATGTGCTCGAGCTGCTCGGTGGTGGCCAGGGTGTCGACGGCACCGGGGATGGCCGCGACCACCTCGTCGGCCCGGAAGCGGGTCAGCGGGTCAGGATCCCAGCCGTTGGTCGAGACCAGCAGGTCGCCGTAGCCCTGCAGGTAGGTGGCCAGGCGACCGACCGTCTTCTTGAGGACCAGACCGTGGTCGAGGCCGTCGTGGACCGTGGCGTAGCACGACCAGATGCGCACCGCGCCCGGGTCGCGTCCGGCCTGCTCGGCCGCCTGGCGGACCGTCTCGACGGCGCGGATCACGGTCTCGTCGGTGAAGAACGTGTGGAGCACGACCATGTCCATGGTCCGACCGGCCAGAGCCAGGGTGTTGGGGCCGAAGGCGACCAGGCCGATGGGGATGTCCTCGTCGAACTGGGCGTCGAGGTGCAGGATGGGGAACTTCCCGGCCGGTCCGTCGTGGCCGAAGATGGCTTCGCCGTGCCACAGGCGCCGCATGAGCCCGGCGAAGTCCTCCATCTGGGCGGTCGTGATCTTGGGGAGCCCGTAGGCGCCGAACAGGGCGTCGATGCCCCGACCCAGGCCGAGCGTGTAGCGACCACCGGTGAGCCGGTGCATCGTGGCGCCGTGGGCCCCGGTGATGAGCGGGTGGCGGGTGTTGTGGTTGGTGGCGGCGGTGGCGATGCCCAGGCGCCGCGACACCGCGCCGACGGCACCCGACAGGGTGGCCGCCTCCTTGATGTTGAAGCGCTCGGAGATGAACGTCGAGCCCAGGCCCTGCTCCTCGCCCACCCGCACCTCCTCGATGAGCGGCGCCGGCGAGGTGGGCCCGCCGGCCAGCACGTAGAAGCCGAGCTCGTTGAGCGCGTCCGCGGGCCGCGGGTCAGTGGTGAGTTCGGTCATGGGATCCACGTCCTTCGCCTCGTTGGCCGGAGCCGACCGGGCCTAGTCGGAGGCCGGCAGGGGTTTGGCCGACTTCACCTCGACGGCCACCGTGCCCAGGCCGAGCGAGCCGGTGCCCGCTCGGGCGCACAGCACCTCGAGGCCCTCGTCGTCGTTGGCGTAGCGCTTGCCCAACAGGGTCCCCGATGCCCACCCCGCCTCGGGCTGGGCGTCGTCGGGCGCGTCGTCGGTGGTGGCCATGGGCACGCCCCCGCAGCGCAGGTCGACCTCGCCGCCGGGAGCCCGCACCACGATCACCTGGGTGCGGCACACGGTGCTGAACAGCTTCTGGCCGGCGCGCAGCTCCATCCCGTCAGGCCCCCATCGACTCGATCAGGCCGAGCACGTCGGGGTAGCGCTTGGTGTGGGCACCACCGTCGACCAGGTGCTGGGATCCGGAGATGAAGGCGGCCTCGTCCGAGGCCAGGAAGGCCACCAGGGCGGCCACCTCGTCGGGCTGGGCGTGGCGACCCAGCGGGGTGTTGTCCTCGTAGTCGTCCACCAGCGCCGGCATGAGCCACATGGGGTCGGTCAGGCCGGTGCGCACCAGGCCGGGGGCCACGGCGTTGACCCGGATGCCGGCCGGACCCAGCTCGAGCGCCGCCACCTGCACCAGCATGGCCGCCCCCGCCTTGGCCGCGCAGTAGGCCGCCATGCCGGCGCCGGGCTGCACCGCGTTCAGGCTGGTGGTGACCACGATCGACCCGCGGGTGCCATGGCTCACCATGGCCGCCCCGGCGTGCTTGATGGTGAGGAACGGGCCGGTCAGGCACACGTCGACCACGCTCGACCACTCGGCCAACGGCAGGTCGACGATGCGACCCGGGGCCCCGATGCCGGCGTTGGCGAAGGCGACGTCCAACCGGCCGTGGGTGTCCACGGCGGCGGCCACCAGGTGGGCCACGTCGTCCTCGACAGTCACGTCGCACTCGACCACGGTGGCCGGCGCGCCCAGCTCGGCCCCCACCGCATCGAGGGCGGCGCGGTTGCGGTCGCCGATCACCACGGTGGCACCCTCGGCGATGAAGCGCCGCGCCGCGGCCAGGCCGATGCCGGAGGCGCCGCCGGTGACGAGGGCCACCTTGCCGGCCAGGCGGTCGGGGTTGGGCGGCGTCACCAGAGACGGCGCGGGGGCGGCGTCGCCGGGTCCCTCAGACATCGGCCGACGCCACCTTCCAGTCGTCGGCCCGCTCCCGGACGGTGTCCACGATGCGGTCCCAGCCGGCCAGCGACTCGGTGATGCGCATGTCGAACGAGGACACGTTGCGGAACTCGAGGATCTGGATGCCGTCGCGACCGGCCGTGTAGGCGTAGGGCGCGTCGGCCGGCACGAAGAAGCCCGACCCGGCCTCGACCGTGCGGTTGCCCAGATGGGCTTCGCCCGCCACCACGTAGTAGAGGCAGTCGGCCGAGTGGCTGTGGCGGGGCAGCGTGTAGCCGGGGCCGAACCAGGACCAGATCAGGCTCATGCCGTCGTCGCCGTCCTGGTAGAGCACCTTGACGATGTGGCCCCCGGACAGGGCCCAGGTCATCAGCTGCTCGTCGACATCGCCCTCGGTGGTGGGCATCGACATCATCCCGGTGTCGGGCAACGGCCGGGCGTCGGCCCGGTCGAAGAACTTGATGCCCCGCCGGCCCTTCCCGCCCGCGTCCGACCCTGTCTGCATGGTTCCCCCTGGGTGAAAGCGTGGCTCTCACCATATGCGTGCGGCGCTATCCGACACCAGCCGGTCCCGTGACCGCCGCCGGCTCAGCGGGAGCGCCACTCGATGCGCTTCTTGGTGCCGAACTCGGCCTGGCCGGCGTACATGGCCTCGGGATCGATGCCGATGCGGGTGTAGAGCGAGGCGAGCGAGATGGCCTGGGCGCGGGGCACCTCGTTGGCCATCCAGATGGCCCGCAGGGTGCCCTGGACGGGCAGGGCCGGGGCCGAAGCGATGGCCTCGGCCGCCCAGCGGACGGTCTCCTCGAGCTCGTCGCCGTCGACCACCTGGGAGACCAGCCCGATCTCGTAGGCCCGCTGGGCCGTCATGCGCTCGTGGGCGCCGAGCAGCGACATGCGCAGCACCTCCTGCAGCGGCATCTTCTGGAGCATCTGGATGGGTTCGTAGGCCGCCGGCATCTGGAACGACACGTGCGGGTCGAAGAAGGTGGCCCCGCGCTCGGCGATGATGAAGTCGCACTCGCCGAGCAGGTAGAAGGCGCCGCCGCAGGCCATGCCCCGCACCGCGGCGATGACCGGCTTCCACAACTCGTTGGCCTTCGGCCCCAGGCGTCGACCGGGGTCGTCGAACACCCACGGCGTCGAATAGCCCAGGTGTCCGTCGGCCGCGGTGTTCTCGTTGAAGGTGGCGTCGCGGTCGATGCCCACGCAGAAGGCACGGTCGCCGGCGGCGGCCAGCACGATGCAGCGCACGTCGTCGTCGTGCTGGAGGGCCTGCCACAGGGCGGCGAGCTCGTCCTCCATCTGGCGGTTGAAGGCGTTGAGCACCTCGGGTCGGTTGAGGGTCACCCAGGCGACGCCGTCGGCGATCTCGCACAGCAGGGTCTCGAAGCTGGTCATCCGGTCAGCCTAGGCAAGCGCCCACCCACCCTCGCTCGTCCAACCTGTCAGCCCCGCGGGCCGTCCGAGGTCGGTGGGCTGACAGGTTCGTGAGGGTGGGGCTCAGGAGCGGCGGCGTCAGGAGGTGAGCCGGTGACGGGCCAGGTGCTCGGCCACCTCGGCGGCCACGACGTCGTATCGCTGCTGGATCAGCCAGTGCCCGGCGTCGAGGTCGACCACCTCGTAGTCCCCGGTCATGTGGGCCGCGGCCAGCTCCACGCTCCGACGTCGCACGTAGGGGTCGTCGCGTCCCCAGATCAGCCGGGTGGGGGTGGCGACGTCCGCGAACGGGGCGCCGGGGTCGTCGAGGGCGCGGCGGTGGCCCCGGCAGGCCCGGTACCAGTCGAGCGCGCCGGTCAGGGCGCCCGGCTGGCGGAACACGTCCAGGTAGTCCTCGACCTCCTCGGGGGTGCTGAGCTCCCACACCGACACCAGCCCGGCAAAGTCGTCGGCGGCCATGGCCTGCTCGGCCGCATGGTCGTCGGCCAGCAACAGCTCGAGCACCCCGCGGTACAGCTCCTCGTCGGGGTCCGACCACACCGCCTCGGCGAAGGCCCGGTAGTGCGGGATCGACAGGCTGACGAAGCTGGCGATGCGACCGGGGTCGAGGGCCAGCGCGACCCACGAGGCACAGGCACCCCAGTCGTGGGCGACGAGGTGGAACCGGTCGAAGCCGACCGCCCGGGGGATCCCGAGGATGTCCCCGGCCAACTGCTCGTAGCCGTAGTCGGCCACCTCGGTGGGGCGGGCCCCCGGGCTGTACCCGCGCTGGTCGGGCGCCAGGCAGTGGTAGCCCTGGCGGGCCAGGTCCTCCATCAGCCGGACCCACATGTGCGAGGTCTCCGGGAAGCCGTGCAGCAGCAGCACCGGCTCGCCACCGACCCCGGCCTCCCGACACCGGAAGGTCAGCCCGTTGGCCTCCACGTCACGCACCACGATCGCCATCGCACCCCTCCGGCCACCGAGCATGCCAGGGATGGCGCCCGCCTCGTGACCGGGAGGGGTGCGACGAGTGGATCCACCGCGGGCGGCCATCGTCCCGGCGGGCGGCGACACCTCGTTAGCCTGTGAAGATGCCGGTGGGACGGGCGGAGCGCCGGGGTGCTCGACGCCGGGGCCCGAGGTGGATCACGTGGATGGCGCTGGCCATGATGACGGTGGGGTCCGTCGGCTACCTCGGGTCGACGCCGGCCATGGCCGTCTTCGGCCTGGCGTCGGTGTTCCTCTACGTGATCCCGGCCTTCGTGTTCCTGGTGCCCGTGTCGCTGGTGGCCGCGGAGCTGGCATCGGGCTGGCCGGGGGGTGTGTACAACTGGGTCGAGCAGGGCCTGTCGGCGCCGATGGGGCTGGTGGCCGTGTGGTGCCAGTTCGCCCAGACGATCTTCTACTACCCGGCGCTGCTCGCCTACGTGGCGGGCACGCTCGCCTATGTGGTGTCGCCGCGCCTGGCCGCCAACGGCGTGTACAACGCGGTGGTCATCGTCGTGCTGTTCTGGCTCGGCGTGCTGGTGTCGTCGCGTGGGGCCTCGCTGGTGGCCGCCCTCTCCTCGAGCGGCACCATCGTGGGCACGATCGTCCCGGGGGCGATCCTGGTGGTGCTGGGTGTCGCCTACCTGCTGCAGGGCCACCACTCGGCCGCGCCCATGACCAGTGGGCACGTCCTGCCGGCCTGGAGCGGCCTGGCCAGCATCGTGCTGGTCGTCAACGCCTTCTTCACCTATGCCGGCATCGAGGTCAACGCCGTGCACGTGGACGAGCTGCGCGACCCCGGCCGTGAGTACCCGCGGGCCATCTTCGTGGCCATGGCCGTCGTGCTGGCCGTGTTCGTGGGTCCGACGCTGGCCATCGCCTGGGTGGTCCCGTCCGCCCACATCAGCTTCACCGCCGGGGTGATGCAGGCCTTCGACCGCCTCCTGATCCACTTCGGCGTGGGCTTCGCCGTGCCCGTGGTGGCCATCGCGCTGGCCGTCGGGGCGCTCGCCGGGATGATGGCCTGGCTCGGGGGCCCCTCCGAGGGGCTGTTGCGGATCGGCAGCGAGCAGGGCTTCCTGCCCCCGTTCTTCCAGCAGGTCAACGCGCAGGGCATCGAGGTGCGCATCCTGGCCGCCCAGGGCGCGGTGATCACCGTCATCGCCTTGCTGTACGCCTTCATCCCCAGCGTGTCGCACGCCTACTGGATCTTCGCGGTCATGGCCACGCAGGTGTACCTGATCATGTACGTGTTGATGTTCGTCGCCGCCGTGCGCCTGCGACGATCCCAGCCGGACCACCGGCGCGGCTACCGGGCCCCGCGTCTCGGCCTGCTGTGCCTGCTGGGCGGGGCGTCATCGGTGGCCGCGCTGGTGATCGGGTTCGTCGCCCCCGCCCAGTTCGGCCACTCCCGGCCCGTCCAGTACGCAGCGTTGATCCTGACGGGCCTGGTCGTCATCGGCGTCGCGCCGCCGTTGCTCCTCGACCGGTTCCGCCGGCCCACGTGGAAGGCCGAGCGGGCCGACCGGGGCTGACGACCTCGATCGGTCGCAGCTCAACCCGGTCCGGGGCGCACGGCGCCGCGATACGCGGCGAGCTGCCGGGCCAGGGTCGTCCTGCCCACCCCGGCAACCCGCAGGTGAGCACGAGGCGGACGTCGCGCACAGCCCACCAGTCCAGCAGCTCGGCCAGCGGTCTGGCGTGACGGGCGCGCTCAGGCCGGCTTGGCGAAGGCCAGGATGTGGTACTCGACCAGGCCCTGGCGGGCCAGGCGCTCGAGCTCGTCGGTGGCCCGGCCACCGTCCACCAGCCCAGCCTCCAGGTAGAGGCGGCGCATGGCCGCGTAGGTGGGCAACGTCCGAGCCGTGATGTCCTCGTCGACCAACGGTTCGAGCCCGCCGACCCGGGCCACCCGGACGTAGCCCTCGGCGCTCACCGGAGCGGTGTTGCGCCCGTAGAACTCCGACGGTGCCTCGTCGGCTGATCGGGCGCCGTCGAGCGCGGCGGCCAGACCACCACCGCCGCGCACGAAGTCCGACAGGGCCAGCACCCCGCCGGGGCGCAGCACCCGACCGGCCTCGCGGAAGAACTGCTTGCGGCTCGGGAAGTGGAAGATGCACTCCACCGCGGTCAGGGCGTCGAACGAGGCGTCGGCGAAGGGCAGGCAACAGGCGTCAGCGGCCACGAAGTCGATGGTGTTGCCGCTCCGGGGTGTCACCGACGACCGGGCCCGGCCCAGTTGGCGGGCGTCAATGTTGAGGCCGACCAGCGCGGCCCGGTCGAGCCGTTCGTCGAGGTGGTGGACGGTGCCCCCGAACCCGCACCCCACGTCGAGGACGCGCGCCCCGTCGCCCACCCGGGTCGCGTCCACGATGCGACGGGTCATGGACTCGGCCGCCTGCACGTAGCCGGCCAGCGAGTCGTCGGCCCGCTCGGGTTGCTCGAAGCACCCCCAGTGGACGTGGCGTCGGAAGGCGACGGCCAGGTCCGAGGACGGCTGGCGCTCCACCACCTCGAGGATCTGGTCGAAGTAGGGCAGGTCGATCTGGAGGCTCATGGGTCAGTCCCGCCGGGCCAGCACCCGGTACGTGTTGGAGCCCTGCGGCAGCCGGCTCACCACCGGGGCGATGAGCCGGTCCACCAGCAGGGCCAGGACCATGAACGGAGCCAGGGCCACGAAGCAGGCGCTGCGCCGCAGCCGGGCCGCGGTCGACGGTGGGTCACGCCACGGGCGCGGCGGAGGGCCGGCCAGACGGCTGGTGGCCAGCAGCAGGGCGAAGGCCAGGTCCACGGGCTGGTGCGGAGACTGGCGCTGCCGCTCGACCACGGTGAACCCCCGCTCGGCCAGCAGCCGACACAGGTTGTCGACCGACACGAAGTGCTGGTGCTGGGGCTGGAACCATGGACCCCACAGCCAGCCCAGGGCCCGCCCGGATCGGCACTCGGGGTCGGGCACCTCGATGAGCAGGTGACCGCCCGGCTCCAGCACGGTGGCAGCGGCGTCGAGCTCGGCGGCCGGATCACGGGTGTGCTCGAGGTAGTGGTGCATGCTGACCACGTCGTAGGCATCGGCCAGCTCGTCGGCCAGCTCCGTGAACAGGCCCCGATACCCCCGCTCGACCCACTGGCGGCGCTCGGCCTCGTCGATCCCGTCGGACAGGTCGAGCCCGTCGAAACGGGTGTCGGGCAGCACGTCGGAGGCGATCAGGCAGAAGTGCCCGTGCCCGGCGCCCACGTCGAGCCACCGCTTGGGCTGGGCGTGGGCGGCCACCAGGTCGACCCGTCCCAGGTAGGAGGCGTCGTCGGAGCTGAAGACGAAGTCGAGCTGCTCCTCTCCCATCCCGTCGTAGAAGTCGCGGTAGTAGAAGTCGAGGCCCTCCAGCGACAGGTGGGGGTTCTGGAAGATGTGCCCGCAGTCGTCGCACCCGTCGAGGACGAAGGTGCCCGGCTTGTACTGGAGCAGGTCCTCGGAGATCACCCGGACGCGCAGCGCCGTCGACCCGCACAGGGGGCAGGTGTCGCGCCGGGGTTCGAAGAAGCGGTCGATGCCCTCGGCCAGCAGGTCGTCGTAGATCTGGACGCGGGCCTCCTCGGCCTCGGGGCCGGTGCCGGGCGCCGCCTCGGGCGCGTCGCCGGCCAGGGTGCGGGCCGTGCGGGCCAGCGACTGGAGCGGTCGGCTGGCGGCGTAGGCCGGCACCAGGTCGGCCGGCTCGAGCCGGGTGCCGCGCAGGGCCAGGTAGGGCTGGAGGCCGTAGGCGGCAGCCGCGGCCAGCGTCCAGCCCGGGGCCAGCACCAGGCCAGCGGCCAGCAGGACCTCGTGGACGATGGGCACGGCCACCACCGCCGGGGCGGCCTTCGAGTAGAGCGCGGACAGGTATGCTCGCCGGCGACGCAGGTCCTCGGGCGCGGCCCGCAGGTCACCCACCACGGCCAGGTCGATGGACTTGGTGGCGTAGCGCTTGAGCTGGGCGGTGATCTCGAGGTAGGTGGCCGGATCCGGGTCGTCGACCAGGTCCTCCAGCCCGGCGCGGCGCAGCACCTCGCGGTGCACCAGCGTGGCCTGACCCGGACCCCGTCCCGTGACCAACCGGTTCGAGGCGAAGGTGGCCGGGTCGACCAGGCGAACCAGGTCGAGGATCTGCTCGGTGCCCAGGTCGGCCGGCACCAGGTCCAGCACGTCGAGCCCGCGTCGGCGGGCGTAGGCGCTGACCCGGCGCTTGGTGTCGTCGTCGAGGTGGACGCCGGGCGCGGTGATGAACACGTGGTCGGGATCGGCCTCGTCGGATAATGGGCGGGATTCTGCGCGAGGAGCCACAGCCAAAGATGCCCAATTTGCCGAGGCGGGGTCGGGGGTGTCGTCGTCGGGGACGTGGCCCAAGGCCTCCACCCGGGCCCGGAGGCGCAACCCGTTCAGGACGGTGCCCACGGCCAGGACCACCCACAGCCAACCCAGGCGACGACGGGGACGGAGGCGCCGGAGCACCTGGCCGACCGACGGCGCCCTCATGCCGGCTCCCGCACGCCGACCAACCGGCTCACGGCCTCGGCCGCGGCCTCGGCGCCTCCGGCCCGGCGGAACGACTCCCCCACCGAGCGGGCCGCCTGCCGGTAGGCGGGGTCGTCCAGGACGGCGTCGACCGCGGCCCGCAGCTCGGCCGGGCCCACCCGCCCGAAGCGCACGCGCACGCCGGCCCCGGCCCGCACCACCTGCTCGGCCACGATGGGCTGGTCGTCGCGGATCGGGGCCAGCACCAGGGGCAGGCCGTGGGCCAGGCTCTCGCACACCGTGTTGTGCCCGCCGTGGCTGACCACGGCGTCGACGTGGGCCAGCAGCGCCACCTGGGGCACCCGGGGCCGCACCAGCACGTTGGTGACATCGTCGGGCACCACCAGCAGGTCGGGCGGGGCCACCACCACGGCCTGGAGGTCGGCGGCGGCCAGCGCCTCGACGGCCGCGCCCAGGAACCGGGCCCCGGCCTCGGCGTTGAGCGTCCCCAGCGACACCAGCACGTGTCGGCGGGCCGGGTCGAGCCACTCCCACGGGAACGGGGTCGGGTCGGGTCGGTCGGCGAAGCAGGGGCCGACGAACGTGACGGGGGGCATCGCCGGGCCGAGCGGCCCGACCAGCTCGGCCGAGGTGAAGGCGAGCACCAGGCGATCCGAGAAGCGCAGGTCGCCCTGGGCCGCCAGGGCCGGATCCATGCCGGCCCGCACCTGGAGGTCGACGAGCTGCGCCCGCACCCAGGCATCCACCTTGGGCAGGTCGGCCAGCGGATCGGTGAGCTCGGCCGACGTGGTGGCCGAGGTCACCCACGGGATGCCTCGACTGCGGGCCACCACCGCTCCGGCCACGGCCTGCTGGTCGACCACCATCAGGTCCGGCTCGTCCCGCGCCACCACCCGGTCCAGCTCGGCCAGGGTGGCGGTGGCGTAGGGGACGATGAAGTCCTCCCACAGGAACTTCAGGGCGGCCGGGCCCCGCAGCCCGACCGAGCGACGCGACAGGTCGTCGAAGGCGGCCTGGTCGAGGGCGCCCACCAGGGGTGCGAAGGCCGCCCCCGGCGCCAGCAGGGCGTCGACCACGCCGGGCAGGCCCGTCCAGGTCACGTCGTGGCCGCGGGCGGTCAGGGCCGCGCCCAGGCCCACGGTGGGGTTCACGTGGCCGGTGAGCGGCGGCACCACCACCAGGATGCGGCTCACGAGGCAACCCGATCCGCCCGGGGCTCGGCCTGCTCGGCCAGCCAGGTGTGGAGGTGGCGCTCGACCTCGTGGGGGTTCTCCATCAGCAGGGCGTGCGAGCAGCCGTCCACCACCACCAGCACCGATCCCGGGATGGCGTCCTCGAGCACGAAGGCCCGGTCGAGGATGTCGGAGTTCTCCCCGTAGAGCAGCAGGGTCGGACAGGACACGGCCGTGAGGTCGTCGGGGGTGGTGGGCCGCGACGTGCGCAGGTCGGTCCCCAGGGTCGAGACGGTGACCAGCTCCTCGCAGGTGCGCACCATCGTGCGCAGGGAGCGGGGGGCCTCGCCGGCCAGGTAGTCGCGGATGCCGGGGCCGTCGAAGCCCTCCACCAGGTCGGACAGCTCCTCGACGATCTCGTCGCCCCACCCCTCGAAGGCGGGATGGGCCTCGACCAGCACCATGCCGGCGACGCGCTCGGGCCGGGCCAGGGCGGCGGCCAGGGCGATGGTGCCCCCGAAGCTGTTGGCCACCAGGTGCACCGGCTCGACGATGCCCAGCCCGTCGAGGATGGCGAACAGGTCATCGACGCCGTCCTCGATGCGGTACCCGTCGAGGGGTCGCTCGCTGCGTCCGTGGCCGCGCAGGTCGTAGAGCACGGAGTCGGTGGTGGCCGCCACCCCCGGCGCCAGCGTGTAGTAGAAGCTCGACAGGTTGTCCATGATCAGGCCGTGCAGGAACACGACCGGCCGCCGGCGCTCCCCCAGCTCGGCACCCTCGCCGGGCCCGAGCCGCACCACGTTGAAGCGCACGCCGTTGGCCACCAGGTCAGCCATCGTCGCCTCCCGTACCGACGCCGCCGAGCGAGACCACGATGTGGTCGGTGAGCCCACCCACGGTCATGGCGATGATCTCGTCCACCTCCAGGGTGGCGATCCAGGCGGCGAAGTCGACTCGCTCGCCGTAGTGCTCCTGGAGCGCCTCGCCCAGGGCGACGAACTCGATGCTCTCGATCTCGAGCTCCTCGTAGAAGGAGGTGTCGAGGTCGATCTCGGCCTCGGTGACGTAGTCCTCGCCGATCACCTCGATGATCATGCGGCGCACGTCAACCAGGACCGCGTCCTGGCTGGGCGCCGCGTCAACCGGCTGTGGTCCAGGCAACGACGTACTCCTTCTTCATGGCCAGGGCAGGCCCTGGGCTCTTCATGGCCAGGGCAGGCCCTGGGCTCTTCATGGCCAGGGCAGGCCCTGGGCTCTTCATGGCCAGGGCAGGCCCTGGGCTCTTCATGGCCAGGGCAGGCCCTGGGTGCGGTTGGGTCGGGTCGGGGGGCCCGGCCTCCGACAGATCCGCCGCCGCCGTGAGGTGCACCGGTGACGCCAGCCGGGCGGTGCCCACCGACCAGGTGGGCCGCCCGGGCCCGTCGGCCAGCTCGCGGGTCAGCCGCTCGGCCACCGCGGCGGTGTCGGCCCCGCCCTCGGCGACCGGCTCGACCCGGATGGCGGCCGCGTCCACCCGGGCCACCCCCACCCACTCGGCCACGCCGACGGCCACCGTCCAGCCCCGCGCCGGGCCGCCGCGCACCACGACGACGCCGTCCCCATCGAGGCTCGTGCGCTCGCCGGGAGGAGCGGCGAGCGGCACCTCGATGGGGAACAACGCGCCGTTCCCGCCGGACCAGAGGGCGTGGCGCACGGCGTCCTTGGCCGCGATGCGCCCCAGCAGCCAGCGACGCTGGGCCTGTGGGTTGAGGGCCTGGTACTCGGCGCGCTCCTCGGCGTCGAGGTAGCGCCGGGCCATGAGCTCGCGCGACGCCGAGTCGCGCCAGCGCTCCTCCACCGCCACGTAGCCGGGCTCGGTGGGGGTGGCCAACAGGTGGTGCTCGGGCTGGCGCAGCATCAGCCACAGATCGGCGTCGCTGTCGAAGCGGCGGTCGACCCAGCCGATGATGCGCACGGCCACACGATCGTGCTCGTCGCGCAGCTCCAGGTCGGCGCGCACGGTGCGGGCGTCGAGGTCGGTGATCCGCACGGTGGTGTCGACGTGGGCGCCGACGGGCAGCGGCGGACCGAAGAGCTCGATTGACTCGATGGACTGGGGCAGGGCCAGGAAGTCGGCCTCGGCCGTGGCCATCACCCACCACCCGTAGAGCTGCCCGGCGTTGTCCAGGAACGCGCCCGGGGTGGGCAGCACCTCGATGCGACCGTCGACGCCGTCGTCGCCCAGGGCCTCGATGGTCCGCACCCCCTGGAAGGTGGGGCCGTGGAACATCCAGTGGTCGGCGTACAGCGGCCCCGGCCCCACGGGCGAGGGCCGGGGGTTGCACAGGACCTCGGCGGTCGGCGCCGGCGGGGCCGCCGGTGCGTCGGCCAGGCAGACCGTGGCCCGCACGTATCCCTCGATGCTGGCCTCCACCTCGTCGGGACCTCGACGTCGGGCCCTGAGCACCACCGTGGTGGACGGCGCCCCGACCAGCCAGCGCGAGGCGCGGATGCGCTCGATGCGGGTCACCACCCGGCCCGGCGCCAGGCGGACGGCAGCCTGGCCGAGCAGGTCGACCATCGTGGTCATGGGCAGCACCGGGAACCGGTCGGCCGGGTCGTCCCAGCCCTCGGGCTGGCGGTAGAAGCAGTGGTCGACCAGCCAGGGGAAGGCGTCGAGGCCGACCTCGAGGGTCTCGTGCCACTCGTCGGCCGAGCCGGGGGCGACGGAGGCCCCGGCCGGAGCCGGACGATCGGACGCCGCCCCGTTCGCACCGCCGACACCGTTCGGGTGGCCACCGCCGTGCGGACCCGAGGGCGCGGCCGGGTCGGAGCCGCGGTGGCCGACGCGAGCGGGGCGGGGGCCCCGGCGGACCAGGGCGGTGGCCACCTCCTGCCCGGCGGCCAACGTCTCGGCCACCAGGGCGTCGAGCTCGGCCTGCAGGGCCGCGCTCGAGAGGGGCGCGGTGTCGGCCAGGCTGGACAGGGCGGCTCCCGCCCGGTCGGGGGCCGGGACGATCCCCCGTCCCAGCTCGAGTGCGGCCGGGTCGGGCAGGCGCACCAGCGGCGAGCCCAGCGAGAGCTGGATGCTGGGGCCGACCGGGCGAGGTGGCGGAGCCTCCGCGGTCGACGGGCGCACCGCCGCGACCAGGCGGTCGAGGGCCACGTCCACCCCCTCGACCCACAGGGCGGCCCCCACCCGGGCCAACTGCTCGAGGCCGGGCGCGGTGGCCGAGGCGGCCGAGACGGTGAGCTGGTCGCGGCCCTTGAGCGTGTCGTCGACGAAGGCGGTCAGGCTCCCGACCCCGAGCTGCACGAAGGCGCGCACCCCGGCGTCGTGCAACCGCTCGGTCAGCTGGCGGAAGCGCACGGGCTGCACCAGGTGGTCGAGGGCCAGCTGGCGCACGGCGTCGGGCTCGGCCGGGTAGGGCGCGCCGGTGGTGGCCGACCACATCCGGGTACGTGGCGCCTGCAACGGCATCCGGGCCCAGTGGTGGCGCACCAGGTCGAGGTACGGCGCGAAGTGCGGCGAGTGGAACCCGGACCGGAAGGGAAGGGGGACGGCGATGACCTTGCGGGCGGCGAAGCGGGCCACCGCCTCGTCCATGGCCGACCCGGGACCGCAGATGACCGACTGGTGGGGGCAGTTGTCGTGGGACACCGACACGCCCGCCAGCCGTCGGTGGCCGCCGCCGCCATCGACCTC
Source organism: uncultured Microthrixaceae bacterium (assembly GCA_963785815.1). Classification (GTDB taxonomy): domain Bacteria; phylum Actinomycetota; class Acidimicrobiia; order Acidimicrobiales; family Acidimicrobilacustridaceae; genus UBA4742. The sequence goes on along the minus strand of CAWAWN010000002.1, from coordinate 1,379,765 downwards.
TCCGGCGATCACCGCCTCGGCCACCTCCGCTCCGCAGCCCAGGGCCACGAAGACGACGCCGGGCGTCTCCAGCGCGCCGGGCTCGAGGTCGTCGAGGAAGGCGTCGGCCTCGGTGGCCGGGATGAGCTCGGCGGTGAACACGCCCGTCCACTCCCCCAGGCTGTGGCCGGCGACCTCGTCGGCCGCGATGCCCAGTTCGCCCAGGGCGGCGTGCAGCAGGCGGCCGGCGCCGAAGATCTCCCGGCCCTGGCGCTCGAGGTCGGTGGCGCCCTCGGGCATCGGAGGCAGCGGCGTGCCCAACCACGCGGCCACGTCGCTCAGCTCCGCGTCGAAGGAGGGCTCGACCCCCGGATAGAGGAAGGCCACCTTGCCGCCGTCGGCCACCAGCCCCCGCGGCTCGAACCACAGGTCGTTGCGCCCGCGCCACGGACGACCCTTCTCCAGCACCCGGGCGGCCAGGTCCAGCCGCTTGGGGGTGACGCCCACGATGGCCAGGCGGGCGGGGCCGGCGTGGTCGGGGACCACGGACCCCGACGCGGCCGAGCCGACCCGCCCCGGATCGGGGTCGGCCGCCGCCCGCCGCCGGAGCTGCTCGGCCAGGTCGGCGGCGTCGCGTCCGGCCAGGAGCAGCACGTCGAGCGTGGACCCGGCGGCCGCCGGACGCCACGCGTCGGCCTCCGACTGGGGCCGGTCGTGGTCGAGCGTCCCCCGATCGACCCGACCGGCGCCGACCGCGGGCCGCGGCGTGGCCGGATGGCGTGACGGGTCACGGTGCTCGGTGACCACCACGTGCGCGTTGATGCCCCCGAAGCCGAAGGCGTTCACCCCGGCCCGACGCGGGCCACCGCCCGCCGACCAGGGCTCGGCCCGGTCGAGCAGGCAGAAGCCCGAGTCGGCCAGGTCGGGATGAGGCTCCTCGCCGTGCAGCGTGGGAGGCAGCACCCCGTGGTGCACGGCCAGCACCGCCTTGATCAGCCCGGCGGCCCCGGCCGCGGGCATGGCGTGGCCGATGTTGGACTTCACCGATCCCAGCACCCGGCGCCGGGTGGGGCTGGCACCCACCACGCGGTACACCTGGCGCAGGGTGGCCAGCTCGGTCTCGTCGCCGGCGCGGGTGGCGGTGCCGTGGCCCTCGACCAGCTCGACGGTGGCGGGGTCGATGCCCGCGTGGACGTAGGCCCGCTCGAGGGCCAGCACCTGGCCGTCCACGCCCGGGCTCATGAGGCTGGCCCCGCGCCCGTCGCTGGCCACCCCGGTGCCGGCGATGACGGCGTAGACCCGGTGGCCGAGCCGGTGGGCGTCGGCCAGGCGCTCGAGCACCAGCACCCCGGTGCCCTCGGCGATGAGGATCCCGTCGGCGTGACGGCTGAAGGGGCGGATCTGGCCCGACGTGCTGAGCGCCCCGAGCTGCGAGAAGACCGACCACAGGGTGATGTCATGGCAGTGGTGCACGCCGCCGGCCAGCACGGCATCGCAGCGGCCCGACGCCAGCTCGGCCAGGGCCGAGTCGACCGCGATCAGGGAGCTGGCACAGGCTGCGTCCACGGTGTAGGCCGGCCCGCCCAGATCGAGGCGGTTGGCGATGCGCGACGCGGCCAGGTTGGGCACCAACCCGATGGCCGACTCCGGGCGCCGCTCCCCCAGCTCGTCGGCGAAGGCGTCGCGCACGGCCACCAGGCGCTCGTCGTCCACCTCGGGCAGCAGCTGGCGCATGGTGGTCAGCAGCTGGTTGGCCGTGCGCACCCGCTGGTCGAGGCGGACCAGACCGGGCGTGAGGTAACCGCCGCGACCCAGGATCACCCCGATGCGGTCGCGGGCCACCTGGTCCAACCCGCCGGCGTCGTCGAGGGCGGCGGCGGCCGTCGACAGGGCCAGCAGCTGGTCGGGCTCGGCGTCGGCTGCGGCCACGGGCATGATGCCGAACCGGCCGGGCTCGAAGCGCAGGGCGGCATCGGGCACGAAGCCGCCGCGGGGCGAACCCAGGTGGTCGGGCCCGGTCAGGTCGGCCAGCATCTGGGGATCGAGCCGGTCCACGGGCGCGTCAGCGATGGCGTCGCGGCCGGCCACGATGCCGGCCCAGAACGCCTCGACGTCAGCCGCGCCCGGGTACACGCAGCCCAGGCCGACCACCGCAACCGCGTCGGCCTCGGTCATCGCACCCTCGTGAGCTGCTTGAAGTGGCGCTGGAGCTCGGGGGCCAGCAGGTCGGGCAGCGGCCCGCGGTCCTGCGCCGCGAACGACGAGCCGGCGGCGTCGTAGGCCCCGCTCATGCGGGCCAGGCCGCGCAAGGCGTGGAAGGCCTGCCAGAACCGCACCCGCTCGGGGTCGAACTCGCGGCACGACTGGTAGCCCAGCTTGTAGGTGTTGAGCAGGGTGTTGCGGATCATCTTGATGGCCGTGCGCTCGGAGCGGTTGGGCGCGAAGCAGTGGGCCGACCAGAACGCCACCAGGGTGAAGGCCACGTCGAACTCGGCCTCGACCAGCGCCGCCCCCGACCAGTTGTCCACCACCAGCCCGTTGCCCGGCCCGCCGTGGTCGGCCCAGGCATCGGGCGGAGGCCCCGACACGCACATGGGCTGGTAGCCGCCGTGGCCGAGCACCAGGTGGTCGGCCGGGGGCGGCACCCGCGCCGCCAGCCACTCGTGCTCGGCTCGCATGAAGGCGGGGTCGATGCGGGCCAGCTCGTCGGCGGCCACCACGGTGGGCAGGGCCGCTCGGGCCTCGTCATCCACCACCAGGTCGTGGATGGCGGCGTGGTGGCGGGCGAAGCCGGTGAGGATCTCGCTGGCCTGGTGCAGGTTGAAGCCGATCAGCTCGGGCAGGGGCACCTCGGCGCGCGGCTCGGTGACCAGCGCCCACCACGCCTGGCCGTCGATCGGGTCGAGGGCCACGATGCTCACCACCCGCGGCGCGCCCAGGCCGTGCCTGGCATTGACCCCCAGGGCGGCGGCCTCCCGTTCGAGCTCGGCGCGGTCGGGCGCCAGCCGGGCGCTGAGCGGCTCGGACCAGCCCGAGCCGCCGGGGGCGGTGCCGTCGCGGCCGGAACCCTCGGCCATCTGGGACGACCGGGACGCGGGACGCAGGCGGAAGCCGAAGGCGGCGGTGCCGTGGCCGTGGTCCAGGGCTTCGGGCGCCTGCTCGTAGGCCATCTCGGGGCCGGCCAGGGTCGAGCAGGCCCGGCGGAGCGGTTCGGCCCACGTCTCGACGGCCGCCACGGGGGCGGACGCGGGATCGGGCTCGGGCGCGCCGTCGGCTCGTCGGGTGGTGGCCGGAGCAGCCATGGATCGGGTCCCCTCAGTAGCTGTCGGTCCAGGCGACCACGAAGTCGCCGGTACCGGTCCGGAGCGGTTCGGTGGCGATCCACCGCCCGCGACAACGCAGGTGGCCGTCACGCACCGCGTCGATCTCGAAGGTCTTCGGCCGTCCCCCCAGCCCCTGGCCCGACGCCTTGGCCGTCGCCTCCTTGGCCGCCCACATGCGGGTCAGCCAACCGTCACGGTCCGCCGCGGGCCCGGGGACCAGCTGGCGCTCGGCCGGGGTGAAGGCGGTCCGCTCGAAGGCATCCGAGCGCGCCTCGACCGCCTCGACGTCGACCCCGATGCCGGGACGCGAGGGCCGCGGGGGCGTGGCCGCCACCGCCACCGCCACCGTGGGCTTGTGGGCGATCGACACCCGCACCCCGCGGGCCGACAGGCGGGCCCCGCGCACCTGCAGGGCGGGACAGCCCCGCTCGTCGTTGACCACCACGATGCGCGTGGGATCGAAGTCGACGAAGCCCCGGGCCACCAGGTGCCGGCGCACCGCGTCCTTGGCCGCCACCCGCCCGAGCAGCCACGGGACCCGACCCCGGGCCGAGCGAGCCTCGAAGGAGGGGCGCTCCGCCGGGCTCAGGTAGCGCGCCGCCAGACCGGACAGGTCGGTGGAGGCGTCGAGGGAGATCTCCACGCGGCTCACCAGGCCCGGCTCGGGCGGACCGTCGGGCGGTCGGTCCGACAGGTCGATCAGCGGCGCCAGCTCGATCATCGTCGCGCCGGCTCGAACCGCGAACCGGCCGGCCACGCGTCGGGCGACATGGCCTCGGGCCGGGCCCGCATGACCACCACCCGACCGGGACCGGCGGGGGCGGCCAACTCGTCGAGCAGGGCCGCCACGCCGTCGTCGACGCCGATCAGCCCGATGCCGCGACGGGCGTACTCCCGCTCGAGCTCGGGCGACACCATGCCGGTGCCGGCCCACGGCCCCCAGTCGAGGCTGACCGTTCTCCCCAGGCGGCTGACGTTGGCCACCGTGGCCAACTCGTCGAGCGCGTCGTTGGCCGCCGCGTAGTCGACCTGGCCCCTGTTGCCGAACACCCCGCTCACGCTGCCGAAGAAGGCGATCGGGGTGGTGGGCGCCACCACCTCGAGCAGGACGCGGGCGGCGTCGACCTTGGTGGCGAAGACCCGGTCGAAGCCGTCGGACGTCTTGTCCCGCAGGAAGCGGTCGTCGAGGACGCCGGCCCCGTGCACCACCAGGTCGAGCCGGCCGTGCCGGTGGTCGATGTCGGCCACCAGGTCGGCCAGGGCCCGGCTGTCGCGAACATCGACGGGGTGGTAGGTGACCGCGGAACCCAGCTCGGCCAGCGCGGCCAGCGTGGCTCGGATCTCGCGGTTGGCCAGCAGGCGGGTGCACTCGGCCTCGATGGCGGCCGGGGTGGGGTGGCTGCCGGCCTCGAGCAGGGCCCGACGCAGAGCGGGCCGGTCGGCCGCGGCCGCCAGCTCGGCGGGTTCCTCATCGACCGGCCGCGGGCTGCGACCGGCCAGCTCGATGCGGGCGCCGCCGGTGGCGCGGGCGATGGCCACCGCCGCCCGGGCAGTGATGCCCCGCGCCCCGCCGGTGAGCAGCACCACGGCGTCGGGTCCCAGGGCTGCGCCCAGGGTGGCCGGCCCCTGGCCGACGAGCGGGCTGGTCTCCTCGACCACGACCCGGGTGACCCGCTGGGGGCCGTCGTAGCCCACCTCCACCGGGCCCTGCGAGCTGAAGTACTCGTCCACGATGCACGAGGCCAGCGAGTCGGGATCGGCGCCGGGATCGAGGTCGAGGACCCGGATGGTGCGGTCCCCCAGCTCCCGGCTGAGCGACTTGGCCATGCCGGCCAGGCCCAGGCCGGGGACCGATCCGGCGCCCAGGCTCACGAACGAGCCGGCCCCCGCGGTGGCCGCGATCAAGGTGGTGACCTGGCCCAGCAGAGCCGGCTGCCACCACCCGAAGGCGGACCGGGCGTCGAAGGCGGTGGGATCGTCCGCCACGTCGGGGCGCAGCGCGCGCAGCCAGATGATGCCGTCGGCCTCGGCCACCACCCGGACGTCGGCGTCGCTCGGGGCGCCGTCGGCTGCCACCGTCGTCACCGTCGCGCCCAGGGCCCGGAGATGGGCGGCCACGGCCGCCCCCACGCCCCGGCCATCGTCGGCGATGACGACCGCGGTGCCCTCGACCTGGCGGGTGGCCGGCTCCAGGGGATCGAGGTCGACCGTCGTGACCACGTAGCGGGTGGTGGCTGGCGGGGGCTCGGACTCGGTGGGCGCGTCCGGCGCGGCTCCATCGGAATCGCCGTCGGGCCGGGCTGCTCGATGGTCGAGGTCAGCCTCGCCGCCCTCGGTCGAGCCCGCGGGACCGCCCACCGGCTGGTCGTCGGACTGGTCCTCGAGCTGGTCGATCCAGGCCACGATCTCGCGCAGCGACTTGAGCTGGGCCAGCTCCTCCACCATGGACTCGTCGATGCCCTCGTCGCCCATGGTGTCCCAACCCAGGCGCTCGGCCAGCTCACCGATGATCTCGATGCGCTTGATCGAGTCGATGGACAGGTCGGCCTCGAGGTCGAGGTCGGGGTCGAGCATGTCGGTGGGATAGCCGGTGCGGTCGGCGACCAGCTGCAGCACCACCTGGAGCAGCTCGTCACCCCGGGGCCGACCGGTCGCCGGCGCCAGCCGCGCCTCCCCGGAGTCGGACAGCACGATCTCCATCTCGGGCGTGGCCGTCGTCGCGGTCGGGGCCGACGCCACGCTGGTGGCGTCGAGCACCCGGGGCGCCGACGGCGTGGTGTCGGTGGCGCCCAGGTAGCGGAGCATGACCTCGCGCTCGGCGGCCACCGCTTCGCGCATGTTGCGCAGGTAGTCGAGCACGGCCGCCTCGCCCTCGGGATCGGGCTGGCCGGCGCCGACGGACAGCACCGGGAACTGGTCGGAGGGCTGCAACGAGCCCGGCACCACCTGGCCCGACGCGGTGCGCACCAGGTGCCCGTCCACCGTCCAGCCCGGGGTGGGACGGGGCAGGTCGGCCAGGCGGACCGGATCGACCCGTCCGTCGAACAGGCCGTCGGTGTCGACGGCCACGCCGGCGGTGGCCAGCTCGGCCAGGGCCAGCAGGAACCGCCGCAGCCCGGGCTCGCCCGACACGTCGGTGGCGATCGAGCGGTGCGGGCGGTCGCCCAGGACCTTGTCGACCAGCTGGGTCAGGACCCGCCCTGGCCCGGCCTCCACGAACACGCGCACCCCGGCGGCGTACATGGCCTCGACCTGGTCGACGAAGCGCACCGGGCTGACCACCTGGGTGGCCAACATCCGGCGGATGGCGTCGGGGTCGGTCGGATAGGGGGCGGCGGTGGTGTTGGACCAGACCGGGATGGCGGGCGCGACCACCGGGACCGACTCGAGCACCTCGGCCAGCCGCGACCCGGCGGTGGCCAGCACGGGGCTGTGGAAGGCGCAGGCCACGTTGAGCGCCTTGGCCGCCAGGCCGCGCTGGCCGGCAGCGGCCACGACGTCCTGGACCACCGGGGTGGGACCGGCGACCACCACCTGGGTGGGGCTGTTGTGGTTGGCCACGACCGCACCCGGGTGCGACGCCAGCAGGTCCGCCACCTCGGCCATCGAGCCGCTCACCGCGGCCATGGCCCCGGCGTCGTCACCCTGGTCGGCGGCCGCGCCCACGATGGCGTCGCCCCGGGCCCGGCTGAGGGCGAGCAGGTCGGCGGCGTCGATGGCGCCGGCGCCGGCCAGGGCGGCCAGCTCGCCGTAGCTGTGCCCGGCGGTGACCTCGGGCCGGACGCCGACCGAGGCCAGGAGCCGGGTCAGGGCCAGCTCGCACAGCCCCAGCGCCGGTTGGGCCACGCGGGTGTCGGTCAGGGCCGCCGTCTGGGCGGCGCGCTCGGCCGCCGTGAACGCGGTCGGCGGGTACAGCACCTCTGCCAGCGGGCGCGGTTCGGACGCGTCGAGCTGCAGCAGGTCGCGCAGCTGGGGGAAGGCCACGAACAGGTCGGCCAGCATGCCCGTGCGCTGGCTGCCCTGCCCGGGGTAGAGGAAGGCCAGGCCACCCGGGCGTTGGAGGTCGGGTTCGGCCAGGAACACGCCGTCGCGTCGGGCGGTGCCGCTGCGGGCCACCACCAGCTTGTCGGCCAGGTCGGCGAAGTCGTTGGCCACCACGGCCACCTGCACCGGGCCCTGTCCCGTGGCGCACACCGCGGCGGCCAGGTCGCGCAGGCGGTGGCGCTGGCCGGCGGGGTCGGCATCGACGATGGCGTCCACCACGCTCGACAGGTGCGCCACGCGCTCGAGCGCCTCGTCCATCTGCCCGGACCGGAACACGAACAGCTCAGCCGGCCACAGCTCGAGCCCGAAGCGGGGTTCGTCGGCCCCGCCGTAGGCCGACAGCACGGCGTGGAAGTTGGCGCCGCCGAACCCGAAGGCGCTCACGCCGGCTCGGCGCTGGTCGGCCACCCAGGGCCGCGCCTGGTCGAGGAAGCGGAACGGGCTGGTCTCGGCGTCGTAGGCCGGGTTCGGTGAGACCAGGTTGCCGGTGGGCGGGAGCACGCCGTGGTACAGCGACCGGGCCACCTTGATCAGCCCGGCCAGGCCGGCGGCGCACTTGGTGTGGCCGATCTGGGACTTCACCGAGCCGAGCACGCACCGGCCCACGATGGCGTCATGGGCGTCGAAGAGCTCGGTCAGGGTGGCCAGCTCGGTGCGGTCGCCGACCACGGTGCCGGTGCCGTGCGCCTCGACCAGGCCGAGCTCGGCGGGCGAGCGGCGGGCCTGGGCCAGCGCCCGCTCGACGGCGCGCTGCTGGCCCTCCTTGCGGGGTGCGGTCAGGCCCAGGTGGCGGCCGTCGCTCGATCCGCCCACGCCGTCGATGACGGCGTAGATCCGATCGCCGTCACGCTCGGCGTCGGCCAGGCGCTTGAGCACCACGCAGGCCACGCCCTCGCCCAGGGCGATGCCGTCGGCCGCCGCGTCGAAGGTGCGGCACTGCCCGGTGGGCGACAGGGCGTGGACCGATGAGAACATGAGGAAGTCGTTGATGCCGTTGTGGACGTCGGCGCCACCGCACAGGACCAGATCACTGGTTCCCGCCGCCAGCTGGGCGCAGGCCGAGTCGAGCGCGGCCAGCGAGGCGGCGCAGGCGGCGTCGACGGTGAAGTTGCTGCCGCCCAGGTCGAGCCGGTTGGCGATCCGGCCGGCGATCACGTTCGTGAGCACACCCGGGAAGGAGTCCTCGGTGAGGGAGGGCAGGTGCTCGTCGAGCTCGGCCGGCACCTCCCCGAGCAGCTGGGGGAGCATCGCCCGCAGGCCGTAGCCGCCCGCCAGGTCGTTGCCTCCCTCGGCCCCGAACACCACCGAGGCCCGCGTCCGGTCGAACGGGCGGGTGGCGTAGCCGGCGTCGGCCAGGGCCCGGGTGGCCACCTCCAGGCTCAGCAGCTGGAGCGGCTCGATGGCGGCCAGGGAGGCCGGAGGGATGCCGTAGGCCAGCGGGTCGAAGCCGACCTCCGACAGGAATCCACCCCACTTGGAGGGGGTCTTGCGCCCGGCGCCCACGGTGGTCGCCTCCGGGTCGAAGTACTGCTCGGGGTCCCAGCGCGAGATGGGCACCTCTTCGATGGCGTTGACGCCGCTGACGATGTGGGTCCAGAACTGGTCGGTGGACGTGGACCCCGGCAAGAGCGAGGCCATGCCCACGATGGCCACCTCGTAGGGCGCCGGTGCCTCCGGCTCGCGCTCTGCGACGAAGAGCTCGGCCGCCCGGTCGACCACGCCGGCGCTGGCCACGCTCACGTCGTCGTGGAGGGCGGCGATGGTGGTGACCTCACGTCGCAGCGTGGCCACCTGCCCGATCATGAACATGCCCTCGCGCCGCTGCTCGGCCTCGTCCACCGCCTCCAGCCCCTCGGCCCCGTGGACCAGGCCTTTGCTGGCGATGCGCAGCCGGCCCAGGTTGAGGGTCTCGAGCTCGGCCCACATCTCGTCGACCGCGACGCCCCGACCCTCGAGCCGGGTCTTCGCCTCGGCGAAGTCGCGCACGTAGTCGGTCTCGACGCAGCGGGTGGCGTGGCCGGGCGAGGTCTCCAGCAGCACCGTGGTGGTGCAGCCCACGGCCACCTCCTGGAAGGCCGGGGTGATCGCCCCGTGGGCGACGGCCTCGGCCGTGAACAGGTAGGCCGTGCCCATGAGCACCCCCAGCCGCGCCCCGCGGGCGGCCAGCGGCGCACCGATGGCGGCCACGGCCGCGGCCGAGCGGGCGTCGTGGATGCCACCGGCGAACAGCACGTCGAGGTGCTCGGCGTCGTCGAGCGCGCACAGCCGCTCGACCTGGGTCTCCCACAGCGGGAAGCTGGCCCGGGGACCGACGTGGCCGCCGCACTCGCGCCCCTCGAACACGAAGCGCCGGGCGCCCTCCTTGACGAAGCGGTCGAGCAGCCCGGGCGAGGGCACGTGCAGGTAGGTGGGGATTCCCTCGGCCTCGAGGGGCGCGGCCTGCGAGGGTCGCCCGCCGGCGATGAGCGCCACCGGTGGGTGGAACCGCTGGACGACCGCCAGCTGCTCCTCGCGCAGCTCGGGCGGGACGAACCCCAGGATGCCGACGCCCCAGGGCCGATCGCCCAGCAGGTCACGCGTCTGGGCGAGCAGGGCCTCGACCTCGTCACCACGCATGAGGGCCAGCGCCAGGAAGGGCAGGGCGCCCCCCTCGGACACGGCGGCGGCGAAGGCCGCCTGGTCGCTGACCCGGGTCATGGGCCCCTGGGCGATCGGGTAGCGGGTGCCCTGGGTCTGGGCCACCCCGCAGCCCGACGCCAGCGGGGTGCGTTCGACGGCCGCCTCGAAGTGGGCGGCGATGGCTCGGCGCACGGCGTCGATCACGCCGCCCGCGGTCTGGAAGCGCCCGGCCAGCGCCGCCGCCCCCGCCGCGTCCTGGCCGACGGGCACCAGGTCGGCGCGCAGGTCGGGACCGAGCTCGTCGGCCACCACCGACGCCGGCTCGTCGGCTGGACGGGTGGCCACCGCCAGGTCGGGGCGGGTGTAGACGCGATGGCCGCCGACGATGCGGGTCTCGCTGCCGTCCATGGCGGCCACGGCGGCCTTGGTGGCCGCCGGCAGGCGGCTCTCGCGCACCAGGGCGAGCTGGGCGTCGAGCACCACTCCACGGGCCCCCAGGGCGATGGCCCCGGCCGCGGTGTGCAGCCCGATCCCGCCGCGGGCCCACACGGGCACACCCAGGTCGACCACCTGCTGCAGCAGGACGAACGTCTCGACCGCACCCACCCGGCCACCGCTCTCGCAGCCCTTGGCCACCAGGCCACCGGCGCCGAGCGACACGGCCAGCCGGGCCTGGGCCACCGAGGTGACCTCGACCACCACCGTCCCGTGGGGCGACCAGCGCTCGATGGCGGCGGCCAGCTCGGTCGGACCGACGGCATCGGCCGGGTCGGCCAGGTCGGCCACCACCTCGGCGCCGAGCAGGACCATCGAGATCACGTCGGCCAGGTCGGCATGGGCACCTGGCCCGGAGGCAGCCAGCCGGGGCCCCGGGCGCAGGGCCACCGGGCGGGGGGACCGCGCCTGGAAGGCCGTGACCGCGGCCGCCACCTGGTCGGCCGAGGTCACGTCCAGCACGCCCCGGGCGCCGGCCCGAGTGGCCGCCACGGCCAGCGCCACGTCGGTCGTGCCGTCGGGTCCCGCGGGCGGGACCATCGTGAGGGCGAGGATCAGGTCGCTCGTGTCAGCGTGCATGCGGACCTCCTCGGCGAGCCAGCTGGATGCTGCGGACCATGTGGACTCACCCGATCTCAGATGCCGATGTCCATGCGATCCGGCGCCCCCGCTCGATCGACCGTCGCCGACCACCCCTGATCGCCCCTCCGACGCCCGATCCTTGCACCACTGAGCGTCACAGAAAAGGGGAAATTGAGTGAACGGCCACTTTCATACGGTGTGCAATCTTGCGCGGAGGCAACCGGCACCACCCACCGGAGCTCCCTGGGGAGACCGGTCGAACCCGGGCTGACCTGCACAAACGGCGGGCCGCCGGGCTGCGGCCGGGCCACTGTAGTCCAAAATGCCTACGTCGACACAAGCACTGGCAATGTCACCGTGCAACACCACACTGCGTGGTGGCGCGAACGAGCCCGGGCGGCGTCGCGCCACCCGGGCCCGCGGAGTTCGCCTCGCTCAGCCGGCGGTGGTGGTCGTGCTCTGGCTGGTGGACCCGGCGATCACGAAGTCGTTGGCGGTGCTGTCCCAGGTGAAGGCGTACACCTTGGGGTTGCCGTCGGCGTTGGGGGGTGCCCCGAAGTCCCACGGATCGGGGAAGCCGGGCAGGTCGACCTTGCCCAGGGCGTTGCCGGCGGCGGCGAACGTGCCGTAGTTGAGCGTCGGCCCGGCCTTCTGCAGGATGGCGATGAGCAGATCCATCTGGGTGCAGGCCATGATCGAGGCCACGAACTGGTCGGGGTCGCCGGGCTTCACCGTCGAGGACGGCTTGATGACGATGCCGGCCTTGCGCTGGACGTCCATGCACGCCTTGGTCACGCCACCCAGGGCCAGCTGGGCGTCGGGCGGGCCGAAGGTGCCACCGGAGACGGCGTCCTTGAGCACCGAGAAGTCGTTCCCCTTGTTGGCCGTGTAGGCGTTCATGCCGAACAGGTCGCTCACCACCACCTGGGGTCGGTAGTCGGTCTTGGCCAGGCCCGGCAGGTACGAACCCGGGCCCGACTCGCCCACCACCAGCACCTTGGTGGCACCGGCGGCCTTGAACTTCTCGGAGATGGTCTCGGCTTGGGCGTAGGTGGCGGTGGAGTCGGTGGTGGGCGCGTCGAGGATGGCCGTCTCGACCGGCTTGATCCCGGCCGCGCCGAGCGCCGGCTGGATCTTGTCCTTCAGCAGGTCCTGGTCGGCCGCCGCGGCCATGACCGCCAGCTTGCCGTCGAGCTTGCCCTGCTTGGCCAGGGTCTTGACCACGTTCACCTCGAGGTTCTCACCCGCGTCGGTGGTGAACCAGGGGGCCTTGGCCTGGGCCAGACGGGCCGCGGTCTGGGCGCCGCCGATGGTGGCGGTGGCGTTGGTGTCGACGTAGCACAGCACCTGGTCGGCCAGGTAGAAGCCCACCGCCGCGAAGACCTTGTCGTCCTGGGTCAACTTGGTGCAGGCGCTCTGGGCGTCGGTCGCGCTGGTGGGGTTGAACCCGGCGAAGCTGGCGTCCAGCTTGCGGCCGTGGATCCCGCCCTTCGCGTTCACGTCGTCCACGATGGCCTGGTACGCCTTGACGAAGTCGCCGTCGTTGATGTGCAGCACGCTCACCAGCGACGACAGGTCGTACCAGACGATCCCGATCTTGATGCTGTCGGCGGTCACCCCCGGGGCCCGGGTGTCGTGCACGGCGGCGGCCGTCGTGCCCGTCGACGCGGTGGTCGACGCCGAGTTGCTGGTGGACTTGCACGCCGCCAGCAGCAGGGCGGCCACCAGGGTCAACAAGAGGTACTTGCGCACAGGTTCTCCTTCGCGTGTCCGTGGAACCGACCGCCAGGAGCCGCCACGGCACCAGGTGCCACCGCACTCCTGTCATTCGCCAGCGCGCACCCGGCGCGCGTCCGACCTGCCTGTTGGACCTGGTGCCCCTCGCACCGGCCGGCTGGCCCCTCCGGCTGGTGACACTAGTGTCGCCAACCGATGCGGTCAACGCGACCGACCCGCCGGGGGCGAACCACGACCGCCTCCGAGCCGGTCGGTACGATCCGCTCTGTGGCCGACACCTCGACCCGGGCCGACAAGTCGGCCGCGACCCGCACCCGCATCGCCTCGGTGGCGCTCGACCTGTTCGTGACCAACGGCTACACAGAGACCACGGTCGACCAGATCGCGGCGGCGGCGGGCGTGGCTCGCCGCACCGTGTTCCGCCACTTCCCCACCAAGGCGGCCATGCTGCTCGACCACCTCGTGTTGCAACGAGAGGAGGCGGTGGCGCAGCTCGCGGCCCGACCGGGCTCGGAGCCGCCGCTGGCCAGCCTGCTCGTCCTGCTGCGCGAACTGGCCGCGCACGGCTACGACCGGCGCCTCCTGACCCAGATCCGCCTGGTGCTGGCCAGCCAACCCGACCTGGTGGGCGCCGCCCTGTGGGCCGGCACCGGCGCGTTCGCCTCGGACGTGGTCACCATCCTCGAGTCCCGCGCCGGCAACCGGTACTCGGCCACCGAGATCGAGGCCGTGACCATGATGGCGCTGGGGTGGTTCGTGAGCGCGGTCAACAAGTTCCTGCTGAACGACACCGCCTCCCTGGCCCAGTGCTTCGACGACGTGGTGACCCTGTGCACCGAGGCCAGCACCCGCGCCCTGGACAGCTAGCGGCCGCCGACGCTCCCGACCGCGCGGCGCGCACGACCTCATCGGTCGGTGCGCCTCTGGGCGCCCCTCCTTAGACTTGGGTCGTGGTGTTCGCGGTGGATCTGACCAGGGCCACCGGGGGGCTGGCCATCGCCTGCGCGATGGTGGCGGCCTGCTCGTACGGCCTCAGCAACGTGCTCCAGCAGCACGAGGCGGAGCAGATCGCCCAGAGCGAGACCCTCAAGCTGCGCTTCCTGGCACGACTGGTGCGCCGGCCGCGCTGGCTGGTGGGCATCGGGGCCGACGTGGGCGGGTACGTGTTCGAGGCGCTGGCCCTCGGCATCGGCACCCTGGTCATCGTCGAGCCCATCATGGCCACCTCGTTGCTGGCCTCCTTGTTCTTCGGGGCGGCCATCAACCACCGGGTCATCACCCGCTTCGACTGGATCGCCGCCGCCGTGTTCGCCCTGGGCATCTCGGTCTTCCTGACCCTGGTCGGACCCAGCCGGGGGGCCGACGTGGCCGCCGTCCACGCCTGGCTGATCGCCGCGCCGCTCATCATCGGGTTCGTGCTGGTCTGCGTGGCCCTGGCCAGCTCCTCGTCGGGCACCCGCCGAGCAGTGTGCCTGGGCCTGGGCGCCGGCACCCTGTTCGGCACCAGCGCCCTGCTCACCCGCGCCTTCGTCCACTACCTGAGCGGGGGCATCCTCAACTGGGTCCCCCACTGGGAGCCCTACGCCCTGGCCGTGTCGTCCATCGCCGGGCTGCTGCTGGCCCAGAGCGCCTTCCAGACCGGTTCGCTGGCCGCGGCCGTGAGCGCCGAGCAGATCATGCAGGCCCTGACCGGCGCGGCCCTGGGCATCGGCATGCTCGACGAGCACGTCCAGATCGCCGGACCGGTGGCGGGCGCCCTGGTCGTCGCCGCCGTGGTGGCCATGGTGTGGGGGGTGCGGGCGCTGGCCGACGCCGAGGCCACGACCGTCGAGCTCCCGCCTCCCGCGCTGGCCGACGGCTGACGGCTGACCGACGGCCGACTCCGCTCGCCTTCGGGCGGAACCGATCGATGGCGGTCAGCTGCGCAGCAACCGCCCCGGCACGACGTCGGGGATGTCCTCGCCGTCGACCCGGGTGCGTACGCCGTTGACCCACATGTGCTCGACCCCGGTGCTGCGCACCACGAGCCGGTCGGCACCGCCGGGCAGGTCGTGGCGCCGCTCGACCGGCGTGGTCCCCACGGTCTCGGGGTCGAAGGCCACCAGGTCGGCGTGGAAGCCCTCCTGCACCAGGCCGCGCTCGGACAGACGGAACACCTGGTGGGGATGGCCGGTGAGGCGCCACACCGCGTCTTCCAGCGAGAGGGCCTGGCGATCGCGCACCCAGTGGCCGAGCAGGTGGGTCGAGTAGCAGGCGTCGCACAGCTGGCTGGCATGGGCGCCGGCATCGGACAGACCGAGCAGCGTGCGCTTGTCGGCCAGCAGCTCGCCCACCTCGTCCTCGTCGTCGTTCTCCATGACGATGCGGTAGCGGGTGGCCATGTCGTCGGCCAGGGCCAGGTCGATCATCAGGTCGAAGGGGGTGGTGCCCCGGTCGGCGGCCAGCTGGTCGAGCGGGGCACCGATGGCGTCGGTGTGCACCCCGGTCTCCTCGACGGAGGTCTTGGACCAGCGGTGGCTCCAGGCCTCGAGCGTGACGGCGCGGGCCCGATCCCGCCAACCCGCGTCGAGGTAGAGGTCGGCGCGCTCGTGGCGGGGACGGGCCAGCACCTCCTTCCACACGTCGATCTCGGCCAGCGGGAACGGGTCGGTCATGCCGATCTGCATCACGATCGGTCGGCAGGCGATCTGGGGGTAGACCTCGCCCGGCAGCTCGCCGGCGCGGGCCATCAGCCGCAGGGCCGCCCCGGGGCGGTCGGTGCGCGTGACCAGTGCGGTCCAGGTGACCGGCACCCCGGTGGCCACCGCCAGGGCGGAGAACTCGTCGACGAACATCCCCGGACCGATCGAGATCTGGACCACGCCCTTCCCCAGCTCGCCCAGGGCGGCGGCCATGGCCGACACCTCGTCGGGCTCGGCGAAGCGGCTGGGGACCGGGCGACCGTACGCGCCCTGGTGGGCGGGCTGGCGCGAGGTGGAGAACCCCACGGCGCCCACCTCCATGGCCTCCACCACCAGGGCCCGCATGGCGGCCAGCTCGTCGGCGGTGGCGGGGCGCTCCTCGCCCCCGAGCACGAACAGGCGCAGCGGTGTGTGGCCCACGAAGGCACCCACGTTGAGCCGCTTGGGCCGGGCCTCGATGGCGGCCAGGTACTCGGGAAACGACTCGAAGCACCAGTCGATGCCTGCGTCGAGCGCCTCGATCGACATGCCCTCCACGTTCTCGAGGGTGCGCACCACCGTGTCGCGGTGCTCGGGTCGGGTGGGTGCCAGGCCGAACCCGCAGTTGCCCATGACCACGCTGGTGACCCCGTGCCAGCTCGACGGGGTCAGGTCGCCGTCCCAGAGGATCTGTGCGTCGTAGTGGGTGTGGATGTCGATGAAGCCCGGGGCCAGCACCAACCCGGAGAGGTCGACCACCTGGGTCCCGGCCTCGGGGTGCAGCGTGGCCGGGTCGGCCACCGCCGTGATGCGGTCGCCGGTCACGGCCACGTCGGCGGCGCGAGCAGGCAAGCCGGTGCCGTCGATCAGCGAGGCGCCCCGCAGCAACAGGTCCATGGGCGCGAAGATAGCAAATGTTCGCTCACTTACTCCGGGCGGGCCGGGCGGTGGGCTCGTTCCGGGCCGAACGGGGACGGCTCGGGCCGGCCGCGCCCATGCCGGCCCGTTGCACAGCACGTCCACCCGCCGAAGGCGTCAGGTGGAACTGGACGGCAGAATGCGCGATCTCAGCCGGCAAAAGATGCCCAGTTCGCGGGCGGGAGTTGCGGGCGGGAGTCCGGGCGGGAGCGTAGCGAGCGCTCGCTCACTAGTGTGGACGTCCGCCGGCCGACCGCCGCGGTCCGCTGGCCCCCACCCTACGAAGGAGCACCGTGGACGACCGCTTGATGTACCGACGGGAGTTCTCCATCGGCGGCGAGTGGGTCGAACCGGCCGGCTCCGAGCGGTTCGACGTGGTGTCGCCCTCCACCGAGGCCGTGGTGGGACAGGTGCCGGTGGCCACCGAAGCCGACATCGACCGTGCCGTGGACGCGGCCCGCACCGCCTTCGACGAGGGGCCCTGGCCCCGCATGGCACCGGCCGAGCGGGCCGATCTCCTCGAGCAGGCGGCTGCGATGCTGGGCAAGCGGGCCAGCGACATCGCCGGCATCACCACCGACGAGATGGGCTCGGCCATCGGCCACGCGGCGCGCTCGCAGACCGGCTTCGTGGGACCGCTGTTCCAGTACTACGCGTCGCTCATCCGCACCTTCGAGCTCGAGCGCGAGGTGGCCCTCGGCGACCGGGCCGGCCTGGTGCTGTCCGAGCCAGTGGGGGTGGTGGCCGCCATCGTGCCCTGGAACGCGCCGGTGACGCTGGCGGCCTGGAAGGCGGCACCGGCCCTGGCCGCCGGTTGCACCGTGGTGCTCAAGCCGCCGCCCGAAGCACCGTTGAGCAACTACGTGCTGGCCGAGGCCCTCGACGAGGCCGGCCTGCCCCCGGGCGTGATCAACGTCGTGCCCGGCGGCCGCGAGGTGGGCGAGCACCTGGTCACCCACCCCGGCACCGACAAGGTCGCCTTCACCGGGTCGACCGCGGCCGGCAAGCGGATCATGTCGCTGTGCGGTGAGCAGGTGAAGCGCGTCTCGCTCGAGCTGGGAGGCAAGTCGGCGGCCATCGTGCTCGACGACGCGGAGATGGCCACCGCCATCCCCACCCTGGTGGCCGGGGCCATGCACCTGTCGGGCCAGGTGTGCGGGGCCCACACCCGCATCCTGGTGCCCCGGTCGCGCTACGAGGAGCTGGTCGACCTGGCGGCCGAGGCGGCGGTCACCGTACCGGTCGGCGATCCGCACGACCCGGCGGTGGTGGTGGGGCCGCTGGTGGCCGAACGCCAGCGCGACCGGGTCGAGGGCTACATCGCCCTGGGCGTCGAGGCCGGCGCCCGCATCGTCGCCGGCGGCCGGCGCCCGCCCGAGCTGCCCACCGGCTGGTACGTGGAGCCGACCATCCTGGCCGACGTCACCAACGACATGCGCGTGGCCCGCGAGGAGATCTTCGGTCCGGTGCTCTGCTTCATCGCCTACGAGGACGAGGACGACGCCGTCCGCATCGCCAACGACTCGCCCTACGGGTTGACCGGCGCGGTGTGGACCAGCGATCCGGCCCGGGGCCTGGCCGTGGCCCGGCGCCTGCGCACCGG
This sequence comes from uncultured Microthrixaceae bacterium, assembly GCA_963785815.1. Lineage (GTDB taxonomy): Bacteria > Actinomycetota > Acidimicrobiia > Acidimicrobiales > Acidimicrobilacustridaceae > UBA4742. Next base: position 1,361,805 of record CAWAWN010000002.1, on the reverse strand, counting down.
GGTGGCGTCCATCAACACCCACCCGGCGCCGTTCCCGCTGGTGCCCTTCGGCGGGATGAAGCAGTCGGGCCTGGGTCGCGAGCTCGGCCCCGAAGGCCTGATGAACTTCCTCGAGCCCCGCTCGATCGGCATGCCGCCGTCGCTGCTGTCGAACCCGCCCACCACCTGAGGCGGCAACCACGTGCCCCCAGCGCAAGCCGCTGCCGCCGCACCGGGTCTCGCTCAGCGCCACGCCTCGTCCCTCAGCTCACCGCAATAGAGTGATCGCTCACCCCACGAGACTAGGGCAAGGGGAACGATGGAGCCGTCCTCGACGCCGGACCGCACGCACGAGCCGATGACCGACGACTGGTGCGCCCAGCACTTCGATCACCAGTCGCCGGCCCTGGCCGCGTCGCTGCACGAGACCATGGCGGTCATGCGGGCCGAGCACCCCGTGGCCCGCAGCGATCAGCACGGCGGGTTCTGGGTGGCGTCGCGCTACGAGGACGTGCTGGGCGTGGCCCAGGACTGGGAGACGTTCAGCTCGGCCCACGGCGTCTCCGTGCCCGAGACCAAGATGGTGGTGCCGGCCATCCCCGAGCACCTCGATCCCCCGCTGCAGCGGGAGTTCAAGCGCCTGATCAACGCCTGGTTCACCCCGACGGTGGTGGCCCGCCACGAGGACGCCACCCGTGCCCTGGTGACCCGGCTCATCGACGCCTTCATCGAGGCCGGCCGGTGCGACTTCATGGCCGACTTCGCCCGCCCCTTCCCCGGCCTCGGGTTCTTCGACCTGTTCCTCAACGCCCCACCCGACGAGGTGGCCGAGGTGAACGAGCTGACCATGCGGGCGGCCGTGCCCGGCAACCCTGACGCCCGGGCCTGCTGGGAGGCGGTGTTCGCCTGGATCGCCGCCTTCATCGAGCGCCGGCGCCAGGAGCCGCCCCGGGGCGACGTGGTCGATGCCGTGCTGCACGCCGAGATCGAGGGGCGCCCCATCACCGAGACGGAGATCATCGGCACCATCCAGCTGCTCATCCTGGGCGGCTTGGACACCACCGCGGGCGCGCTGGGCCAGTTCATGGTCCGCTTCGCCAACGAGCCCGACATCCCGGACCGGCTGGCGGGCCATCCCGAGCTCATCCCCAAGGCGGTCGAGGAGCTCCTGCGCCTGGACGGGCCGTTCGTGGCCATCGGCCGCACCGCCATGTGCGACACCGAGATCGGCGGCCAGGCCGTCGCCGCCGGCGACAAGGTGCTCATCTACTGGGCCTCGGCCAACCGCGACGACGGCGAGTTCTCGTGCCCGGCCCAGTTCGACCTGGAACGCAGCCCCAACCGCCACCTGGCCTTCGGTGCCGGACCGCACCGCTGCGCGGGATCGAGCCTGGCCCGCATGAACCTGCGCATCGCGGTGGAGGAGGTGGTGGGCCGGTTGCACGACATCGCCCTCGACCCCGACGCGCCGCCCATCGAGTACCACTCGGTGCTCAACCGGGCGCCCCTGGCCGTCCCCATCACCTTCACCCCCGCGCCTCGCTCCCGCCCCTTCTGAACGTGCGGTGGGTCACTCGATGAGCTCGTAGAGGCGGACGGTGGGGCGGGGGTCCATCTGCATGGCGTCGCTGCGGGTGGTCAGCCCCGCCGCCGAACGGGCGCCCAGCTCCTTGACCGGCGCCCCCACGTCGTCGGCCTCGATCTGGTACACGGTCACGTAGCGAGGCTCGGCCGGGTCGGCGGCCAGGCCGCCGGCGGCCCGCAGCTTGTAGCGGGCGGCCGAGCGGAACCCGGGTACGGCCAGCACCTCGGGGATGTGGACGTCGCGGTACCAGGCCACGTACTCGTCCTCGCGACTGGCCTCGGAGGGCTGGGACTCCACCACCAGGATCGCCTTGGGCATCGGGCACACCTCTCAGGTCGTATCCAACAGGACGATCTGGCGCACCGCCAGGAACCACGAGGCCCTGAACAGCTCATCGGCGGACGCGCCCACCCCGTTGGCCTCGAACCACCGAACCCGGCGAGCCAGCCCGTCGAGGTCGTCGAAGTGCACCTCGTTGATGGCGTCGTAGAGCCAGTCGCCGTCGGGCCGGGGCACGGGATGGTTCTGCACGTAGGCCAGGCCCAGCACGTCGTCGGGGATGGTGCTGGCGCCGGCGCGACCGGCGTGGTCGCGCCACCGTCGCGACAGCTCCTCCGGCGTGAGACCTTCGGCGCGCCGAGCCAGGGCCAGGTGCGTGAAGGTCGGGCCGCCGCTCGCCCAGCGCTGCGCCAGCCAGTCCGCCCCCCGCACCACCACCTCGTCGACCACCACCTCGTCGACCACCACCGACGCGCCACCAGCCACCGATCCCGCCCGCCCGGCCCAGGCGTCGTGGTCGCCGAGGTGGTCGGCATCGGTGAACCACTCGATGGACACCTGCTCGTGTCGGGCCGGCGGCCCGCCGACCTCGTCCATGGCCGCGCACACCACCAGGCGCACCGGCCGCACGGCCGGAGGAGCCTCGGTGGCGGCGACCGCGTCAATCCGGTCCGCGAAGGTGAACCGCTTGATCACGCGCCGGTCAGGTCGGCCACGTGCTGGCGCCAGCGCTCGACGGCCGCCTCCTTGATCGGGCCGTAGCCCTTGATGGCCAGCGCCGAGGCGGCCAGGGCGACGCGGTCCTCGTAGGCCGGGGTCGGGCTCGGCCCCAGCTGGGTCCCGACGAGCTGCTCGTACTCCTCGATGAGGGCCCGCTCGGTTCGGCGGTCGGGGTCGTGGCCGAACACGTCCCACGAGGTGCCGCGCAGGCGGCGCATGGCCCGCAGGCCCTTGAAGGCGACGGCGTAGGGCCGACCCATGGGCAGCTTGCGGTGCAGCCCCATCCGCCGCAGCACCGGCGGGTGGAGGTGGTAGGTGACCGAGTAAGCCCCGTCGATGCCCAGGTCCCGGGCGGCCCGGTCGTAGTCGACGGCCAGGTGCAGCCGCGCCACCTCGTACTCGTCCTTGTAGGTGAGCAGCTTGAACCACGACTCGGCCACCGCCCGGGTCAACGCCCAGTCGTGGTCGGCGTCGTCGACCGCCGCGGCCCGGACCACCAGGTCGAGGAAGCGACCCGCCCGAGCCTTGCTCTGGTAGTCGATGACCTGGGCGGCACGCCGCGTGGCCAGGTCGCGCACGGGGGCGGGCAGGCTCCGCCGGTCCACCATTGCCCGCGCCGCGGCCTGGGCCCGCACCGACGGATCGAAGATGGCCCCGCTGGGTCGGTCCTCCCCCGCCGATCCGACGAGGCGGGCCTCGACCGCGGCCGGGTCGTGGGCGGCCCAACGACCCCAGGCGAAGGCCTCGCGGTTGTCGGCCGCGGCCCGGCCCTGGCGGGCCATGGCCTGGTCGACGTCGTCGGCCGACAGGGGCAGGCCGCCACGCTGGAAAGCCGCGCCCAGCAGCACCACGTTGGCCAGCAACGGGTTGGCGAAGACGTCCTGGGCGATGCGCACCGAGTCGACGAAGCTGACGCGGTCGGGGCCCACCGCCGCGGCGATGGCCTGTTGCAGCGCCTCGGGATCGGGCGAGGCCACGTCGGTCTGGAGCATGGCCGCGGTGGGGGTCACGCGGGTGTCGACCACCGCCACGGTCGAGTCCGGACGGACCTTGGCCAGATGCGTCGGGCTGGCCGCCTGCAGCAGGTCGCCCGACAGGTACAGGTCGGCGCCCCCGGGGCTGATGGTGGCCGAGGCCAGGGCGGCGCGGTCGCGGGCCAGGTGCAGGTGGGAGACCACCGCGCCCGCCTTCTGCGACAGCCCGGTCTGGTCCATGCCGCCGACGACGAACCCGGCCCCCTCGGCGGCGGTGGCCAGGATGCGGTTGGCCGTGACCACGCCGGTCCCCCCGATGCCGGTGAAGTAGATGCCGTACTGCCCGTCCACGGCGGCCACCGCCGGCGCCGGCAGCACGCCGGTGGGGAGTGCGGGCCGCGGCGGCGCCCCGGCCGACTGGCTCGTCCTGGCGCGACCGGGCGGACGTCGCACCAACGTGACGAAGGACGGGCAGTCCCCGTCCAGGCAGGTGTAGTCGCGGTTGCACGACAGGTTGTCGATGCGACGCTTCTCGCCGAACTCGGTGTCGAGCGGCAGCACCGACAGGCAGTTGCTCTTGGTGGAGCAGTCACCGCAGCCCTCGCACACGGCCTCGTTGATCAGCACCTGGCGGGGCGGCTCGTCGAGCAACCCTCGCTTGCGCAACCGTCGCGCCTCGGCGGCGCAGCGCTGGTCGTAGACGATCACCGACACGCCCCGGACCTGCTGGAGCGCCTCCTGCACCTGGGGCAGCCGGTCCCGCCCCACCACCTCGACCCCCGGCGCCCAGCGGGCCCGGCGCCCGTAGCGTCCGGGGTCCTCGGCGCACACCACGATGCGGGCCACGCCCTCGGCCTCGAACGCCCGGGTCATGGACGGGATGTCCATGAGCCCGGTCACGTCCTGGCCGCCGGTCATGGCCACCGCGGAGTTGTAGAGCACCTTGAAGGTGACGTCCACGCCGGCGGCCACGCTGGCCCGGATGGCCAGGGTGCCCGAGTGGCTGAGCGTGCCGTCGCCGATGTTCTGGATGAGGTGGGGGTCGGCCACGAAGGGCGAAAGCCCGATCCAGGGCACGCCCTCGGCCCCCATGGGGGTGGGCGGCAGCTTGGTCAGGTCGGCCTGGCGAGGCTCGAAGTACATGATCCCGTGGCAGCCGACGCCACCGCCCACCAGGGCGCCGACGGGGGCCACGGTCGAGCGGTTGTGGGGGCAGCCGCTGCAGAAGGCGGGCGGGCGCGGCGGCACCTCGAGCAGGGGGATCAGCCGGGGGGTGGCCCGCACGGGCGGGCGCCGGTCGGCCAGGTCGGGCAGCACCCGGGTGAGGATGGCACCCACCGCGGCCGCGTCCAGCTCTCCCACCGACGAGGCCAGCACCTGGCCCCGGGCGTCGCGCTTGCCCACCACCGGCACGGGGTTGCGGGCCTCGTGCAGCAGGGTGCGCACCTGGGTCTCGATGAACGGCCGCTTCTCCTCGATGACCACCAGCTGGTCGACCGAATCGGCGAACTCGATGACCGTCTCGGGCACCACCGGGAAGGTCATGCCCAGCTTGAGCACGCGCACCCCGATCTCGGCCAGGGCGTCGTCCGGCAGCCCCAGGTCGTCGAAGGCCTGGAGCACGTCGAGCGAGGTCTTGCCGGCGCACACGATGCCCAGCCGGGCCCCGGGGCCGGCGCCGACCACCCGGTCCAGCCCGTTGTGGCAGCGCGTAGGCCTGGGCCGCGGCCAGCCGGTGGTGCACGACCAGCAGCTCCTGGTCGGGCACGGCGTGGGGACCGACGGTGATCTGGGGCTGGTGGCGCCAGGGCCGGCCGTCGACCTCGACGCCCAGCGGGTCGTTGGGGTGGTACCGGTCGGGGTCGAGGTCGACCGAGCCGATGCCGTCCGCCACGGCCGTGACCACCTTCAGGCCCACCCAGGTGCCGGCGTAGCGCGACATGGCGAAGGCGTGGACGCCGAGCTCGACCACGTCCTGCTGGTCGGCCGGGTACAGCACCGGCATGCAGGCGTCCTCGAAGGTGTGCTGGCTGTCGCAGGTGAGCGTGGAGGACTTGGCGCTGGGGTCGTCGCCGCAGAACATGACCACGCCACCGTTGGATCCGGCTCCCATGGCGTTGGCGTGCTTCATCACGTCGCCGGCGCGGTCCAGGCCCGGGGTCTTGCCGTACCAGGCGCCGGCCACCCCGTCGACCTCGGCGTAGCCCACCGCCGCCCCCATCTGGCTGCCCCACACCGTGGCCGCGGCCAGCTCCTCGTTCAGCCCGGGTCGGTGCAGCACCTCGTGCTGGTCGAGCAGCGCAGCCGAGCCCTCCAGGGCCAGGTCGAGCCCGCCCAGCGGCGAGCCGGGGTAGCCCGAGACGAGCGTGGCCGTGCGCAGGCCGGCGCGCTGGTCGACCTGGCGTCGCACCACCAGCAGGCGGACGAGGGCGTCGACGCCGGTCAGGACGGTGGTGGTCTGCGCCCGTCCCCGGACGTCGGTCACGGGTAGGCCTGGGGGTTCACGAAGGCGAACCCACCGCCCTTGATCACGGCCCTTCGGCGGGCCGTGTCCTGCAGGACGGTGATGTCGGTGGTGGGATCGCCGTCGACGACGAGCAGGTCGGCCAGCGCGCCCTCGCGGACCTGGCCGGTCTCGAGTCGAACCAGGGGACCCATGTTGGCGGTGGCGGTGTGGATGGCCTGGGTGGCGGTCATGCCCACCTGGTCGACGTAGCGCTGGAGCTCGGCCGCGTAGGTGCCGTGGTGGGTCCACTGGTGGCCGAAGTCGCCGCCGGACACGATCCGGATGCCGGACTCGACCAGGAGTTGCAGGCCCTCGATCTGGGCGGTCAGCTCACGGCGGTAGCCGGACGCCTCGATGCGCTCGGGCGTCATCCCCCAGGGGTCGGCATGCCCGTTGACCATGGCGTACAGGTAGTGCAGCCCCGGGCACACCCACACGTCGTCGCGTCGGGCTTCGAGCGCGTGGATGGCCTCGTCGTCGAGGAAGCAGGCGTGGTGGATGAGACGCACGCCGGTGCGCGCGGCCATGGCCACGCTGGCCGAGCCCCGGGCGTGCACGGTGATGAACGCGCCGCGGCGATCGGCTTCGGCGACGGCTGCCTCCAGCATCTCGTCGCTCATGTACACGTCCTCGGACGGGTAGGCGGGCACGATGCCGTCGCCCGAGATGAACAGCTTGATGGCCCGGGCGCCGGCGTCGCACTGGCGGGCCACCACGTCACGCAGCTCCCGGGCGTTCGCCACGACGTCCATCAGGCCGTCGTCGGCGCCGAGCCGGCCCTGCTCGGCCACCATGAGCCCACTGGGGATGATCCGGGGCCCGGCGATGAGCCCCCGTTCGATGGCGTCGCGCGCCAGCACGTCGTCGTGGGCCTGGAGCACCCCGGCCCCCACGATCAGCGTGTAGCCGCTCTCCAGGAAGGTGCGGACCACCGCAGCCACGTCCAGGGCATGGTCGGCCTCGGGGGTCTTGGCCACCCCGGCGTGGTCGAAGACGAAGTCGAGCGGCCAGCTGATGTGGGTGTGGGCGTCGCCCAGGCCGGGCAGCACGGTGGCGCCGTCGAGGTCGACCACCCGGGCCGACGAGTCGTCGAGGTCGAGGCGTCCGTGGGACACGACCGAGATGCGGTCGTCCTCGATCAGCACGTCGCCGTCGAAGGGCCGCTCGTCGGCGGGGCCCGCGCAGGTCAGGACCTGGGCATGGCGCAGGAGCGTGCGATCAGCCATCTGCGGCTCGCACCCTAGACGACGACCGTGCGGACGCCTTCGGCCCGATCGAGCCAGGCGATGCCGTCGTTGATCTGGTCGAGGGAGATGCGCTGGGACACCATCGAGCCCAGGTCGATCTTGCCGGCCTCGGCCAGCGCCACGAACCGGGGGAAGTCCCGCAGGATCTGGGCGTCGCCCACCACCGAGCCCGACAGGCGCTTGCCGGAGAAGACGGCGCGCAGCGCCGGCAGGCTCAGCACCGCGTCCTTGCTGGGCATGCCCACCAACGTCACCGTGCCCGCGGCCCGGGCCAGGTCGAAGGCCTGCACCATGAGCTCGGGCCGGCCCACCACCTCGAAGCTGAAGTCGACGCCGCGCCCGGCGGTCAGGTCGCGCACCTGCTCGACCGGATCGCCCTCGGCCGGGTCGACGGCATGGGTGGCGCCGGCCTTGAGGCTGGCGTCGCGGCGACCGGGGGCCGGGTCGATGGCGATGATGATGGCCGCGCCGGCGATGGCCGCGCCCTGGATGACGGACTGGCCCACGCCACCGCAGCCGATCACGGCCACGCTCGAGCCGGGCGTCACGTGGGCCGTGTTGAGGGCCGCGCCCAGGCCGGTGGTCACGCCACAACCCAGGAGGGCCAGCTCCTCGTCGGCCAGGTCGGTCTCGACTGCCACCACCGACGCCTCGTGCACCACCATCGACTCGGCGAAGGTGCCGCACCCGCACAGCGCCGGCACCACCGTGCCGTCGGACAGGCGCACCCGGGGGGTGGCCGACACGCTGGCCTTGAGCTCGCAGTGGTTCGACATGCCGTTGACGCACCACCAGCAGGCGCCGCACGCGGGCGACACCGAGGCCAGCACCCGCTGGCCCACCTGCGCCCGGCGCACCTCGGGACCGACCTCGGTGACCACGCCACAGCCCTCGTGGCCCGGGATCCGGGGCAGCGACAAGGCGGACTGGCCGTTGAGCACGGTCAGGTCGGTGTGGCAGATGCCGCTGGCCGAGAGCTGCACCCGCAGGTCGCGGGGCCCGAGCGGCAACGGCTCGACGTCCTCCACCACCAGCGGCTCACCGGCCCGATAGGCGATGGCCGCCCTCACCGGCAAGCCCCGCGGTCGTCGGGGATGCGGGGACAGCGGACCGCGCCGCGGTCCCCGAAGTAAGCGAGCATTCGCTCATCGTAGCCGGCACGGCCGGAGGCCGTAGCCGACGGCTCGGGGCTAGTCGGCGGCGGTGGCGGTGTCGTCGACCGCCATGGTGGGGAAGAAGCCGCGCATGGTTCCCTGGCTGACCAGGCTGATGGCCCGGTCGCGGTCGAAGCCGCCGCTGTGGTGGCTCTCCAGGGCCAGGACCAAGGCGATGCCCATGACGGCGCGGGCCGAGACGTCGGGCGACTCCGACCCGTAGCCGTGTCGGTCCTCCACCTCGCGCCAGGCCTTGGCCAGGCGATCCATGGCCGGGGCGAAGTTCTCCTTGTAGAAGCTCTGGGCCACCTTGGGGTCGCCGAAGAGCACCAGGCCCAGCAGGGGCAGCACCTCCTCGAGGGTGGAGCTGAGCTGGCGGTACAGGCCCTCGAGGGTGTGCAGCTGACGCTCGGGGTTGAGCGGCTCGTCACGGTCGACCACCCGGGCGGCGGCCACCAGCTGGTCGACCGCCTCCTCGAGCGGCGCCACCACGGCCTCGAAGAAGAGCTGGTCCTTGCTGGCGAAGTGGCGGTAGATGACGCCCTCGCTGATGCCGCCGCGCTCGGCGATGGCCCGCATGGTGGTGCCGTTCATGTCGCCGGTCTCGCTGAACGCCCGGCGGGCCGCCCGCAGGATGGAGTTCTTCCGGGCCTCGGCCGTGAGCCGGCGGCTGGGAGGCGCGACGGCCAGCTTCTCCGACGACCCGAGAACAGACTCTGACATGGATCCTCCTGGCTTCCGGGAGATGGTAGTTCGGCCGATGGGTCGCCCCGGCCATCTCGGGACCCGGTGGGTAAGTGGCCGCCCACATACTTCGAGGTGTTTACTGGCCGGGTGGCGCAGGGACTCACGGGATACGGGGCCTACGTCCCCCGCGGGCGCCTGGCCCGAGCCGAGGTGGCATCGGTGCTCGGCCAGCGCGGCGGCTCCGGCACCCGGTCGGTGGCGTCCTTCGACGAGGACCCGGTGACCATGGGGGTGGAGGCGGCTCGGGTGGCCAGGCGCGGCGCACCCGACCCCCGACGCCTGCTGTTCGCCACGGCATCGCCGCCCTACCTGGACAAGACCAACGCCAACGTCGTCCATGCCGCCCTGGGGCTCGACCCCTCGGTGCTGGCCGTCGACGTGGTGGGCTCGGTGCGCTCGGGCGCCGGGGCGCTGGTGCTGGCCGCCGACACCGACACGCCCACCCTGGCCGTGGTGGCCGACATCCGCTCCGGTCGCCCGGGCGGGGCCGACGAGCGCGACGGGGGGGACGCGGCCGCCGCCTTCGTGTTCGGCGGCGACGGCCCGGTGCTGGCCGAGGTGCTCGCTCAGGCGTCGACCACCCTCGAGTTCCTCGACCGCTGGCGGCTGCCCGGCGAGCCGGCGTCGCACGTGTGGGAGGAGCGGTTCGGCGAGCACGCCTACGCCCCGCTGGCCGACGCCGCCCTGGCCGACGCCCTGAAGCAGGCCGACCTGTCCCCCGCCGACGTCGACGTGCTGGTCGTGGCCGGGCTGCACGGTCGAGCGGTGAAGGCCCTGGCCGAGGGCGCGGGCGCGGCGACGGTGGCCGACGACCTGGGCGCGGCGGTGGGCAACACCGGCACGGCCCACGCCGGGCTGGTGCTGGCCGACGTGCTGGATCGAGCCGAGCCGGGCCAGATCATCGCGGTGGTGGTGCTGGCCGATGGCGCCACCACGCTGGTCCTGCGCACCACCGAGGCCCTGGCCGGGCACCGCTCCCATCCCAGCGTGGCCGACCAGGTGGCGGCCGGGTCCGAGCCGATGCGCTACGCCACCTATCTGACCTGGCGCGGTTGGCTCGAGCGGGAGCCGCCCCGCCGACCCGATCCCATCGGTCCCGCCGCGCCCCCGTCGTTGCGCACGGGGGGCTACAAGTTCGGCTTCGTGGGCAGCACCTGCACCGAGTGCGGCACGCTCCACCTGCCCCCGGTGCGGCTCTGCAGCACCTGCAAGGCCATCGACCACATGGTGCCCACCCCCATGCCCGTGGCCCGGGCCACGGTGGCGACCTACGCCGTCGACCACCTGGCCCACACCCCCGACCCGCCCATGGTGGCCGTGGTGGTCGACTTCGACGGGGGTGGCCGCTTCTCGTGCGAGCTGGCCGATGCCGACGCCGCGGAGGTGGGGATCGGCGACCGGGTCGACATGGCCTTCCGCCGCATGGGCACGGCCGACGGGGTGCACAACTACTTCTGGAAGGCGCGCAAGATCTGATGGGATCGATCCGCGATCGGGTGGCCATCGTGGGCATGGCCTGCACCGCCTTCGGCGAGCACTGGGACATGGGCGTCGACGACCTGTTGATCGAGTCCTCCAGCGCCGCCATGGCGTCGGCCGGCATCGGCCGCGACGACGTCGAGGCCTACTGGTTCGGCACGAAGGGGTCGGGCGACTCGGGGCTCACGCTGTCGCGGGCGCTGCGGCTCGAGCACCAGCCGGTGACCCGGGTCGAGAACATGTGCGCAACCGGGTCCGACGCCCTGCGCAACGCCTGCTACGCGGTGGCCTCGGGCGCCTACGACGTGGCCATGGCCATCGGTGTGGAGAAGCTGAAGGACTCGGGGTTCTCCGGACTGGTCGGGCGCCCGGTGCCCAACGACGGCACCCTGGCCGAGACGACCGCCCCGGCCCGGTTCAGCCTCCTGGCGCCCGCCTACGCGGCCCGGTACGGGGTCGACGAGGCCGAGCTCAAGTCGGTGCTGACCCACATCGCCTGGAAGAACCACTTCAACGGGGCTCGCAACCCCCGGGCGCAGTTCCGCAAGGAGGTGTCCCCGGAGACGATCGCCGCCGCCGCACCCATCGCCGGGATGCTCGGGGTGTTCGACTGCTCCGGGGTCTCGGACGGCTCGGCCGCGGCCATCGTGGTGCGGGCCGAGGACGCGTCCCGCTACACCGACAAGCCGCTCTACGTGAAGGCGCTGTCGCTGGCCGCCGGGCCGGCCCGGGGCAACATCGACCCGAGCTACGACTTCACGACCTTCCCCGAGGTGGTGGCCAACGCGGCCGACGCCTACGCCCAGGCCGGCATCGCCGATCCCCGAACCCAGCTCGCCCTGGCCGAGGTGCACGACTGCTTCACCCCCACCGAGCTGGTGCTGATGGAAGACCTGGGCTTCGCGGAGCGGGGCACGGCCTGGAAGGAGGTGCTGGCCGGCACCTACGACCTGGACGGCGCCCTGCCGGTCAACCCCGACGGCGGACTCAAGGCCTTCGGCCACCCCATCGGGGCGTCGGGGCTACGGATGCTGTTCGAGTGCTGGCTCCAGTTGCGGGGCGAGGCGCCGCCCGAGCGGCGCATCGCCACCGTCGACGCCGGTCGCACCCTGGGGCTCACCCACAACCTGGGCGGCCAACCCGGCGAGTGCGTGAGCTTCATCTCGGTGGTCGGCACCGAGCCCAGCTGAGCCGGCGCCGGCGGACCCGCACGAAATCGGTGCAGCAACCTGCCCTCACGGCACATCTCTGCACCAATTCGGAGAGTGGCGTTGCCGGCCCCCCTAGCCGTGGCTCAGGACGCAGAACTCGTTGCCGTCGACATCGGCCAGCACCACCCAGTCGACGTCGCCCTGACCGATGTCGACCGGCGTGGCGCCCAGCGCGAGCAGGCGCTCGACCTCGGCCTGCTGGTCGGTGTCGTCGCCTGGACCGATGTCGAGGTGGAGGCGGTTCTTGGTGGTCTTGACCGGGATGGGTGGCCCCCAGGTGATGAACGGACCGGTCCCGTCGGGGTGGCGGATGGCGGTCTCGCCGTCCTGGTCCCAGACCAGTGGCCAGTCGAGCACCTGGCTCCAGAAGACGCCCACCTCGCGGGATCCGTCGCAGGTGATCGACCCGAGTCGCCCGCAGGTGGCCAGGAAGTGGTTGTCGGGCTCGATGATGCACAGCTCGTTGCCCTCGGGGTCGGCCAGCACGACGTGGCGGTCGTCGGGACCCTGACCCACGTCGACGGGGCGGGCGCCCAGCTCGATGAGACGGGCCACCGTCTGGCGCTGGTCGTCGAGCGTGCTGGTGGTGAGGTCGAGGTGGATCGGGTTCTTGGCGGACTTCTCCTCGGGGACGGGCTCGAAGATGACGGTGAACCGCGTGCCGTCGGTGGGCACGAGCTCGATGCCGTCGTCGTCCTGCTCGATCGTCCAGCCGCCCAACGCCTCGGCCCAGAAGCCGGCCAGGCGGAGGGGGTCGTTGGCGTCGATGCAGAGCTCCACCAGCCGCGAGGTCATGGGACCGACCGTACCGGCGCGGCGCGTGGTAGCGCGGGGCCCACCCACGAACGTGCGTTGGAAGATGCCCCTGGGCGGGCGAAGACCAACGCAGGAACGGCGGGCGGGTGAGCCGGTGGAGGGCGCCGGCGACGGGCTCGCCTCAGGTGCTCCGGCCGGCGGTGGCCAGGGCGGCCGCGAACCCCTGGTGGAGGTGCTGAGGCGCGGGTTCGTTGCGCCCGAACACGACCGTGTCGAGCATGCCGGTGCGGATGCCGGGCTCGGTGCGACCCGCCACCCAGAAGTCCTCGCCGTCGACCACCGTCTCGCAGATCCACGGCGCCATGTCCACCAGCTTGGCCTGGTCCTCGTCGGACAGCCCCGGGCGCAGGTAGGCGGTGTGGAGCACCTCGGAACGGTCCACGTCCACCGGCAGGACCTGCCACAGCTCGATGTGGCGGCTGTCGAAGGTGAGGCAGGTGCTGGGGAACAACGAGTACTGGTAGCTGAGGTGGCGGGCCACATCGGCCCACTGGTCCTCGGGGACGTCCTTCAGCTCGTCGATCGAGCGCAGGGCGGAGCAGTTGCGCAGGTGCGGCCCCAGGGCGTCGAAGGTGAGCGCACCGCCGTACGCGTAGCCGGCCAGCGTCGTCCGGTGGAGGTAGTCGAAGTGGTAGTTCTCCCGGTAGGTGTCGAGCGTGACCTTCCAGTTGGCCCCCACCGGGTGCAGGTGCGGCTCGCTGTAGGGCGTCCAGTCAGCGAAGTCCAACATGGCCATCTCCCCGGCCAGCTCCGGACCCAGGTAGTCGTCGATGTCGACGGGGTCGCCCGGGCGCAGCCGCCCGACGATCAGGCCGTACCCCTCGGCCACCGGCAGCTCGACCAGACCCTTGTCCTCGCGGCACATGCCCTCGAAGGCGGCGGCCACGGGCAGGCCGACCAGCTCGCCCACCAGGTTGTAGGTCCAGGCGTGGAACGGGCAGGTGAAGCGACGGGCCTCACCCGAGCCGTCGACCACCCGCACCCCGCGGTGGCGACAGACGTTGGCCATGGCGTGCACCCGACCGTCGGCGTCGCGGGTCAACAGGACGGGCGTGCCCGCCAGGTCGACCGTGCGATAGCTGCCCGGACCGACCAGAGCCCCCGACAGGCACAGCACCAGCGGCTGGGCCCGGAAGAGCACGTCGACCTCGGCGTCGTAGCGAACCCGAGAGGTGTAGACCTCGGCCGGCACCTCGACCACCGACTCGGCCATGTCGGTGGTGCCGTCCACCACGTGGTCGAGCAGGCGTCGGGCCAGACCGTGCTCGAAGGCCTCCTGGTCCACCTGTCACCCCCCGTCGACGATCGGGCCTACCTGGCTGGAACTCCAGCTCGATCATAGTGATAGAAAGTGAACGCCCACCAACTTAGGTCGGAGCCGGTTCGCCGGCTGCGCCGAGCACCCACGCACGAGGAGATGTCGATGAAGGCCGCGGTTGACCCCGAGCGCTGCCAGGGCCACGCCCGATGCTGGGGCATCTGTCCCGAGGTGTTCTCGCTGGACGACGAGGGCCACGGCTACGTGCCGGTCGCCCTGGTGCCTCCCGAGCTCGAGCGCAAGGCCACCGAGGCTGCCGACAACTGCCCCGAACGGGCGATCACGCTGAGCTGAGCTGAGCCGACCGCTCGCCGGCCCGACTGTGTGGGAGGCAGGTGCGGCCAAGGAGTTGACGCATGGAGTACGAGATGGGCGAGGACGTCGCCGCCCTGCGAGGCCGGCTGCGCGAGCTCGTCGACCAGCACATCCCCGCGGACTACCTGGGCGCCTTCACCGACGACCCCGCCGACCTGGAGGTGGCGCAGCGCTTCTGCCGGCTCCTGGCCGACCAGGGCCTGCTGTGCCTGGCCTGGCCCACCGAGTTCGGCGGACGTGGCGCCTCCGCCTGGGAGCAGACGGCGGTGCGCGAGGAGATGTGGGCCCACCACGAACCACGCGGCGCGCAGTACATGGGGGTCAACTGGGTGGGGCCGGCCATCATGCGCCACGGCACCCCCGACCAGCGCCAGCAGCACCTGCCGCCCATCGGCCGGGGTGAGGTGATCTGGTGCCAGGGCTTCAGCGAGCCCGACGCCGGCTCCGACCTGGCCTCCCTGCGCACCGCCGCGGTGCGCGACGGCGACGGCTGGCGCATCACCGGCCAGAAGATCTGGACCTCCTACGCCACCATGGCGCAGTGGTGCTTCCTGCTGGCTCGCACCTCGACCGGCCAGCGCAAGCAGCAGGGCATCACCGTGTTCCTGGTGCCCATGTCGGACCCGGCCATCGAGGTGCGGCCCATCCCCTGCATGCTCGGCCCCCACCACCTCAACGAGGTGTTCATCGACGACCTGTGGGTGACCGACGCCGACGTGCTCGGCTCGGTCGACGAGGGGTGGACGGTGGTGCAGGAGGTGCTGGCCTTCGAGCGCGTCGGCATCGCCCGCTACGCCCGCTGCGAACGCCTGCTGAAGCTGGCCCCGGCCGTGCTGGGCGATGCCTGGGACGAGTTGCCCGACGAGCTGATCGCCCGCTGGGCCCGCATGCTCACCCACTGCCGTCGAGCCAGGTTGCTGGCCTACCGGGTCATCTCGCTCCAGAGCACCGGCCAGGTCACCCCGGCCGACACGGCCGGCTATCGCATCGCGGTGACCAAGTTGGACCAGGACAGCGCCGAGGTGCTGATGGACATCGTGGCGCTGACGGAGGCGACCGACGACCGGACCACGCGCTTGCGCCGCGCCGTCGAGGACCACTGGCGCTACGCCCAGGCCGCCACGGTGGCCTCGGGCAGCATCGAGATGCAGCGCATCCTGTTGGCCCGATCCCTGCTGGCACCGACATGACCTGCGACCCACGTGCGACTGGCGAGGCCCGGACATGCACATCGATCTGAGCGACGAGGCCCTCGAGTACGGGCGGGTGGTCCGCCAGGCCCTGGAGGGGGCGGGCGGCGACCAGCTGGTGCAGGCGGCCGAGCGCGAGCCGGACGGCCGTGAGGCCTTGGTGGCCCCGGTGCTGGGCGAGCTCGGCGCGTGGGACCTCGATCCCCGCGCCGGAGCCGACGACCTGGAAGCGGCCGCGGCCGTGTGCCGCAGCGCCGGCTACTGGTCGCTGGCCTACCCGGTGGCCGAGCGGTTGTGCCGACCTCGCGATCTCGACGCCCGCCCGGATCCGACGGGCATGGTGGTGGTGGCCGACGTGGCCCCATCCGCCGCGCTGGCCGGGCTCGGCGGCGACTGGATCGCGGTCCACCTCGACGGGCGACGCAGCCGCGTCACGGCTCGCCCGGCCGCCGCGCCGCCGCGCCGGTCCGCCTTCGTCACCGCCCTCGACCTCACCCCGCTCGACGACGGAGCGGCCGGACCGGCGCGGCGGGCCGACGTCGCCCTCGGCCTGGTGCTGCCGTGCTGGACCCTGCTGGGCATGTTCGACCGGGCCCTCGAGGTCACCTGCGGCTACGTGCTCGAACGCCAGCAGTTCGGGCAGACCCTGGCCTCGTTCCAGGGCGTGCAGTTCCAGCTGACCGACGCCGAGGTCGAGCGCAGCGGCGTGGAGGAGCTGGCCAAGTACGCGCTGTGGAGCATCGAGGCCGGCCACGACGACGCCGTGGCCGACGCCCTGGCCCTGCGCCTGGCCGCACTGGAGGGGGCCGAGGTCGTGTTCCGGGTGGCCCACCAGCTGCACGCGGCCATCGGGTTCTGCGACGAGACGATGGTGTCGTGGCTGTCGCGCTACAGCCAGCCCATCCGGCGGACGCCCCTGGGCCTGTCGGCCACCCGCCAGGCCCTGGCCGATCAGGTGGGTCGCCGCGGCCTGTCCGGGCTCTTCGACGACGCATGAGCGACCCCGCCGCGTCCCTCGACGAGTTCCGGGCCGAGGTGGCGAGCTGGTGCGCCGACCACATCCCGGCCGACTGGCGCACCCGCCAGACGGGGGTCGACGACGAGGAGTTCGTGGCCTTCCAGCAGTGGTGGTTCCAGGAGCTGCGGACCGCCGGCTACGCCGTGCCCCACTGGCCGGCCGAGTGGGGCGGGGGCATGTCGGCGGCCGAGCAGATGGTGCTCCACGAACAGCTGGCCGCCCACGACGCACCCCGGCTGGTCATGGCCTTCATCGGCATCCACCACGCGGCGGCCACCCTGCTGGCGGCGGGCACCGACGCCCAACGCCGGCGACACCTGCCGGCGATCCTCGACGGGGAGATCTGGTGCCAGGGCTTCTCCGAGCCCGACGCCGGCTCGGACCTGGCCAGCCTCACCACGAGCGCCCTGTCCGTCGACGACGTCTTCGTCGTCAACGGACAAAAGGTGTGGGCCAGCGGCGCGTTGCACGCCGACTGGTGCCTGCTGCTGGCTCGCACCGATCCCGACGCCCCAAAGCGCCACGGCATCTCCTACTTCCTGTTGGACATGCGCACGCCCGGCATCGACGTCCGACCCATCCGCCAGGCCACCGGCGAGTCGCACTTCTGCGAGATGTTCCTGAACGACGTGGCCATCCCGGCCACCCACCTGGTGGGCGCCGAGAACCGCGGCTGGCAGGTGGCCCAGGAGACCCTCAGCGCCGAGCGGGGCATGACCATGCTCGAGCTGGCCGAACGGTTGGCCCAGGGCTACCGCTGGCTGCAGGACCGGTGCGCCCGGGTGGGCGTCGACGGACAGCGCCCGGTGGACGATCCGGTGGTCGCCGACGGCCTGGCCGGGTTCGAGGCCGAGGTGACCGGCCTGCGCCGCCTGTGCCGCACCCTGGTGGAACGGGTCGAGACAGGCCGGGCCGGACCCGCCGACGCCTCGATCGTGAAGCTGTACTACAGCGAGCTGCTCCAACGGCTCACCGGGTTCGGAGCCGACCTGGCCGGGCCCCCCGGCCACACCGAGCTGGCCAAGCCCCGCTCCGGAGGCTGGGAGTCCGACACGTGGATGCTCGACTTCATCGGTTCGTGGGAGTGGACCATCCCGGGAGGCACCAGCGAGATCCAGCGCACCATCATCGGCGAGCGGGGCCTCGGCCTGCCTCGCGAGCCGTCGGCCTCATGAACGACCTGGCCGAGTTCCACGACGAGCTGCGTGCGGTGGCCCGCGAGCTGCTGGCCAAGGCTCCGGTCGGGGGCCCGGCCTGGTCCGAGCTGGCCGGCGCCGGGTGGCTCGGGCTCGAGGTCGCCGAGGCGCTCGGTGGTGCCGGCGCCACCTTCGCCGAGGTGGCCGTGGTGCTCGACGAGCGGGGACGAGCCGAGACCGCCGGCCCCTACCTGGGCAGCGCCGTGCTGGCCGCGGGCGCCCTCGACCTGGCTGCCCCCCACCCGGACCGCGACGCGCTGGCCCGACGGCTGAGCGCCGGCGAGGCGGTGGTGGCGGTGGCGGTGGCCGACGGCGATCGGGCCGACGACCTGGACGTGGCCACCCGTCCCCCCTTCCGGATCGCGCAGGTGGACGGGGTCACCCGGATGTCGGGGCGCGCCTCCCTCGTGGCGGACGCCCCCGGCGCCGACCACCTGCTCCTGTTGGCGGCCGACGCCGGGGATCGCCCGGTGCTGGTCGGATGCGCGCCCGCGACCGCGGGCCTCGACGTCGTCGATCAGCCCCTGCTGGACGCCTCCCGCCCGTTCGGCCTGATCACCGCTGACGGGGTCGAGGTGATACCGGACCAGGTGTGGTCGTTCGCAGGCGATGCGCGCCACAGCGCCCAGGGGCTGCTCGACCGGGGGGCGCTGGCCGTCACCATCGACGGGATCGGGATCAGCCAGGCCATGCTCGACGCGACCGTGGCCTACGCCCAGGTGCGACAGCAGTTCGGCCGGCCCATCGGGTCGTTCCAGGCGGTCAAGCACATCTGCGCGGACATGGCCGTGCAGGTGGCGGTGTCACGCCAGCTGGTGGACGCGGCGGTGGACGCCCTGGCCGCCGATCCCCGGTCGGCGAGCGCCGAGGTGTCGATGGCCAAGTCGTGCGCAGGGAGCGCGGCGGTCGACATCGCCGGCGCGGCCATGCAGCTGCACGGCGGGATCGGCTACACGTGGGAGAGCGGCATCCACGCCGCCCTCAAGCGCGCCGCCCTGGACCGGTCGCTGTTCGGCTCGCCCCGCGCCCACCGTCGCCGCCTGGCCGCCCGCTACCGCTGACCCCGCCCAACGGGGTGGGCATGACAGCTCCCAGAGGGGTGGCTAGGGTGGTAGGTGAGCGTTCGCTTTCTTGATCGCCTGGCCGCGTCGCCCCTGGAGGTCCCCCTCATGTCGTTCAGCTGGTTCGTCTCGGTCGACGACCACCTCATCGAGCCCGCCCGGCTGTGGCAGGAGCGGCTCCCCGAGCGCTGGCGCGACACCGGCCCTCGCATCGTGCGCGAGGGCGACTCCGAGTTCTGGGCCTACGAGGATCGCCAGATCGCCACCATCGGCCTCAACGCGGTGGCCGGCAAGAAGCGCGAGGAGTTCTCGCCGCTACCCATCACCTACGAGGACATGCGCCCCGGTTGCTACGAGCCGGCAGCCCGGGTGGCCGACATGGACCAGGGCAACGTGTTGTCGTCCATGATGTTCCCGTCGTTCCCCCGCTACTGCGGCCAGGTCTTCCACGAGGCCAAGGACAGGGAGCTCGGACTGCTGTGCGTGCAGGCCTGGAACGACTTCATCCTCGAGGAGTTCGCCGACGCCTACCCGGGTCGCTTCATCCCGATGATGATCATCCCGCTGTGGGACCCGGCCGCGGCCGCCGCCGAGATGGAGCGGACCGCGGCGCGCGGCGCCAAGTCCATCGCCTTCTCGGAGAACCCGACCAAGCTGGGCCTGCCGTCCATCCACACCGACCACTGGGACCCGGTGCTGCGCACCGTGGACGAGACCGGCATGGTGATCTCCATGCACGTGGGGTCGTCGTCGAACCTGATCCGCACCTCCGACGACATGCCCACGCTGGCCTTCATGGCCTACAGCGCGGCGGCCAACCAGGCCGGCACCCTGCTCGACTGGCTCTTCAGCGGCGACTTCGAGCGCTTCCCCAACCTCAAGATCGCCCTGTCCGAGGGCTCGATCGGGTGGATCCCCTACTTCCTGGAGCGGGCCGAGCAGGTGGTCGACAAGCAGCGCTTCTGGGCCTCTCGCTACGACATCGACATGAACGCCACCCACGAGCGCGGCGAGCAGACGGGCGCGGCCAGCTTCTCGCTCGACACCGACATCCGCCGCCTGTTCTCCGAGCACGTCTACGGGACCTTCATCGAGGACCAGGCCGGCATCCGCCTGCTCGACATCATCGGCGAGGACAACGTCATGCTCGAGTGCGACTACCCCCACTCGGACTCGACCTGGCCCGAGACGGTGACCCTGGCCAGCAAGTGGCTCGACCACCTGTCCGACGACGTGCAGCACAAGATCACCGTGGGCAACGCCTCGCGCGTCTACGACTTCACCCCCGCCGATCCCTCTACTCTCTAGGCCCTCTGGTCGGCAAGCCTCCCTGCGGGCGCTTCGCCATCCGGGTCTCGTCGGTCCAGCGGCTCCGCCCTGGCGGGCTGCGCCTTCCAGAGCAGTCCGGTCGGACAACCGCCCCGGCGGGCGCTTCCATCCTCCTTGAAACGTATAGATGATTGCCGGTACGGTGCCCCCCACAGGCGCTCGGGGGAATCGGGATGGATCAGCACGTCGTCTTCTTGCTCCTCGGCCTGGCCAACGGAGCGGTCTTCGCCGCCCTGGCCCTCGCACTGGTGGTCACCTACCGCAGCTCGGGGGTGATCAACTTCGCCACCGGGGCGCTGGCCCTGCTGAGCGCCTACATCTACGCCTTCCTGCGCCAGGGTGAGCTGTTCGTGCCCATCCCGGGGCTCCCGACCTCGGTGCACCTGGGCGCCAACCTGCCCTTCCCGGCCGCCGTGGCCATCACCCTGGCCATCGACGCGCTGCTCGGCCTGGCCCTGTACGGGTCGACCTTCCGCCCCCTGCGCACCGCCTCACCGGTGGCCAAGGCGGTGGCGTCGATCGGGGTGATGGTGGTCGTCACCGGCCTCATCGTCGAGCGCGTCGGCACCAGCGCCATGGCCGTGTCGTCCATCTTCCCCACCAACGTGTACGTGCTGGGCAGCATCCGGCTGTCGGCCGACCGCCTCTGGTTCGCGGCCACCGTGGTGCTGCTGGCCGGGGTGGTTGTGGCCGGCTACCGGTTCACCCGCTTCGGCCTGCACACCCGCGCCGCGGCCGAGTCCGAGAAGGGCGCCTACCTCTCGGCCATCAACCCGGAGCGCATCGCCGGGGTCAACTGGATGATCAGCACCATGGTGGCGGGCCTGGCCGGCATCCTCATCGCCCCCATCTCGCCGCTGGTCCCCTACAGCTACACGCTGTTCATCGTGCCCGCCCTGGCCGCGGCCATCGTGGGCGGCTTCGAGAGCGTGGGCCTGGCCGTGGGCGCCGGCCTGCTCATCGGCATGCTCCAGTCGGAGACGACCTACCTCCAGACCCAGCACTCGTGGTTGCCGTCGTCGGGGATGGCCGAGCTGGTGCCCCTGCTGCTGATCCTGCTCGTGCTGGTCGTGCGGGCCAAGCCGCTGCCGTCGCGGGGCACGATCGTGCGCACCGCCCTGGCCCGGGCCCCCCGACCACGCCACGTCGGTCGGTCGGCCGGGTTCGGGCTGGTGGCCGGCGCGGTCGTGATCGCCGCGCTCCAGGGGTCGTGGCGCGCCGCGCTCGTCACGTCGCTGATCCTCGGGATCATCTCGATGTCGATCGTGGTCATCACCGGCATCGCCGGTCAGGTCTCCCTGGCCCAGCTGACCCTGGCCGGGGTGGCCGGCTTCCTGCTGAGCCCGCTGACCACCAGCTGGCACGTGCCGTTCCCGTTGGCCCCCGTGCTGGCCGCGCTGGGGGCCACCGCCATCGGGGTGATGGTGGGCCTGCCCGCGCTGCGCATCCGGGGGCTGCCCGTGGCCATCGTGACCCTGTCGCTGGCCGTGGCCCTGCAGGCGCTGTGGTTCCAGAACGTCGACTTCGTGAGCGCCGCCGGCAAGCCCATCGGCAAGCCCCGACTGTTCGGGATGGACCTGGGACCGGGCACCGGTGCCGCCTACCCGCGCCTCCCGTTCTGCCTGATGGTGCTGGCCGTGTTCGTGCTGACCGGGGTGGGCGTCGCCTGGCTCCGACGCTCGTCGCTGGGCAGCGCCATGCTGGCGGTGCGGGCCAACGAGCGCTCGGCCGCGGCGTCGGGGATCAACGTGGTGGCCACCAAGATCGGCGCCTTCGCCATCGCCGCCTTCATCGCCGGCGTCGGTGGATCGATGCTCGGCTACAAGCTGGGCACCGTCACCTTCGACTCCTTCGACGTGCTGTTGGGGCTCTCGGTCTTCGCCACCGTCTACCTGGCCGGCATCACCTCGGTGTCGGGCGGGGCCCTGGCCGGCATGCTCGCCGCCGGCGGACTGGTGTCCTACGCCGCCTCCCAGTGGTTGTCGCTCGACGTGGCCTGGTACGAGCTGCTCACCGGCGTCGCCCTGGTGGTCACGGTGGTCAAGAACCCCGAGGGGCTGGTGGGCAACGTCCACCGCCTGCTCGACCGACGACGCGCCCGACCGGCCCCCGAGCCGGAGACACCCTCGACACCCGCGCCGGCCGCGCCCACGGCCGCGACGCCGGTCCCCAGCCGCGAACCGGCCGCACCCCTCGGTGGCGCGGCCGCGACGCAGGCCGCGCCGGTGCTGTCGGTGCGGGAGCTGTCGGTGCACTACGGCGGCGTGGTGGCCGTCGACCAGGTCAGCTTCGAGGTCCCCGGCGGCGCCATCGTGGCCCTCATCGGACCCAACGGCGCGGGCAAGACGACGGTGATCGACGCCCTGTCCGGCTTCTGCGCCTACCGGGGCACAGTCGAGCTGGGTGGCGCCCGGCTCGACGGGCTGCGCCCCTATCGGCGCATCCGCTCCGGGTTGGGTCGCACCTTCCAGGGCATCGAGCTGTGGAACGAGCTGACCGTCAGCGAGAACGTGCTGGTCGGCCCGGGGGCCGCGCACCGATCCGACGACGAGGTGGCCGAGCTCTTCTCGCTGCTGCGCCTCGACGCCCTGGCCGATCGGCCGGCCGGCGAGCTCAGCCAGGGCCAACGCCAGCTGGTGTCGATCGCCCGGTCGCTGGTGGCTCAGCCCCGGGTGGTGCTCCTCGACGAGCCGGCCGCCGGGCTCGACTCCACCGAGAGCCAGTGGTTGGCCGACCGGCTGCGCACCGTGCGCGACAGCGGCACCACCATCGTGCTGGTCGACCACGACATGAACCTCGTGCTCAGCCTGTGCGACCACGTGGAGGTGCTGGACGTGGGCCGCATCATCGCCCGGGGCACGCCCGAGGACATCCGCCACAACCGCGACGTCGCCGACGCCTACCTGGGCACGACCCACGCCGTGCCCGAGGCCAGCGCCGGATGACCAGCGTGCTCACCTGCCGGGATCTGACCGTGGGCCATGCCGGCCTGGCCGTGGCCCGCAACATCGACCTCGACCTGGACTCGGGACAGGTGCTGGCGTTGCTGGGACCCAACGGTGCGGGCAAGACCACGCTGCTGGCCACCATGGCCGGGCTGCTGCCCCGGCTGTCGGGCGAGGTGCTGGTGGACGGCGTGGCCCTGCCCAACTTCCGGCCGGGACGCGCCAACAAGGCCGGCATCGTGCTCGTCCCCGACGACCGGGCCCTGTTCACCACGCTCACGGTGGCCGAGAACCTGCGCGCCGCCAGCCCGGCCCGCACCGCGCCGGCCGACGACGTGGTCGACCTGTTCCCCGTGCTCAAGCAGCGTTGGAAGCTGCCCGCCGGATCCCTGTCGGGCGGTGAGCAGCAGATGCTGGTCATGGCCCGGGCGCTCGTGCAGCGGCCCAGGGCCCTGCTCGTCGACGAGCTGAGCATGGGCCTGGCTCCGGTCATCGTCGAGCAGCTGCTGCCGGTGGTGCGCCGCGTGGCCGACGACGCCGGCGCGGTCGTGGTGCTGGTCGAACAGCACGTGCAGCTGGCCCTCGAGGTGGCCGACCAGGCCCTGGTCCTGGTGCACGGCGACGTGGTCGTGTCCGGCGACGCCCGCGAGCTGGCTGGCGACCTCAGCCAGCTCGAGGCCGCCTACCTGGGCACGGCCTGACCTGTTCGGCCCACCGGTCGGCCCGCCTTGCCCGGCCTCCGGGGCGCAGGTATACATATCTCTAAATATTTAGATCGCTGTCAGGGGCCCGCGCCACAGGGGCGGGCAAGGGGAGACCGACATGAGAACACCGAGATCGCTCGCGCTGCCCGCCGCAGCCCTGCTGGTCGTGCTCGTGGTGGTGGCCGCCGCGTGCGGCAGCAGCGGGTCGTCAGCCGGCTCCGCCACCACCACCAGCACCGTGGACAAGGCGCTGCTGGGGGCCACCAACCAGGCCACCGGCACCCCGCTGAAGGTCGGCTACATCTACGCCGGCCAGACCCAGGCGGGGGACGACCGCCCGGAGCTGGCCCTGGCCCAGGCCACGGTCAAGTACGTCAACGAGCACCTCGGGGGCGTGGCCGGCCGGCCGATGGAGCTGGACGTGTGCGCCGACCAGACCACGCCGTCGGGCGCCACCGACTGCGCCAACCAGATGCTGGCCGACAAGGTCCCGGTGGTGCTCGACCCCGAGCCGGCCCAGCCGGCGTCGGAGTTGAAGGTGCTCCAGCCGGCGAGCGTCCCCTTCTTCACCTACGAGAGCGTCGACCAGACCCTGCTGCTCTCGTCGGACGCCACCACTCTGGGCAACCCCCTGGCCGCGCTGGCCGCCCCCATCAAGTTGGCCAAGCAGGACTCGGTCGACAAGGTGGCGATGATCTACGTCGACCTGCCCGCCGCCGCCCAGCTCAAGCCGCTGGGCGAGTCGCTCTACAAGAGCAACGGCATCGGGTTCACCACCACCGCCGTGCCCCTGGGCACCCCCGACGTCACGCCGCAGGTGCAGTCGGCCATCTCCTCCGGGGCCAAGGAGTTCCTGGTCATCGGCGACGACTCCCTGTGCGTCAACTCGCTCAAGGCGCTCAAGACGCTCGGCTTCTCGGGCAAGGTCGTGTCCAACACCAACTGCCTGATCACCAGCGCGGCCAAGGCCCTGCCCGGCGGGTTCAACGGCCTCTACATCGCCACCATCCAGTCGCCCGACCCCAAGGACTCCGAGGTGGCCCTGTCCAACGCCGTGTTCGCCACCTATGCCCCCGGGGCCACGACGGTGGGCACCACCACCACCGCCGGCTATGGCACGGTGCTGGCCTTCGCCCGGGCCATGAAGGGCCTCACGTCGGACCAGGCCACCGCGGCCGGCATCACCGCCACCCTCAAGGCCATGGCCCCCATGCCCATGCCGCTGCTCGAGGGCGGGACGTTCCAGTGCAGTCGCAAGGTGGCGCCGCTGACCCCGGCGGTGTGCTCGAACTCGGCCGCCCTGGTCAGCCTCAACGCCGAGGGTGGCGTGATCAGCGCCCAGGCCTTCGACGCCGGCCCCTACCTGAAGCTGGGCTGACTCGTCTGGCCCTCCGGTCGGGCAAGCCTCCCTGCGGGCGCCTTCGGCATCCGGGTCTCGTCGGTCCAGCGGCTCCGGCCTGGCGGCCTGCGCCTTCCCGAGCTGCTACCTGGCCGTCCAGCCGCCGTCGACCACGATGGTCTGGCCGGTCACGTAGCGCCCGGCGTCGCTGACCAGCCACAGCACCGCGCCCACGAAGTCGTCGACCGTGCCCTCGTCGGGCAGCGGCGTGTTGCGGTCCAGCCAGGCACTCGAGCGCTCGTCGGTGTACATCCCCTCGGTGATCTCGCTGCGGAAGAACCCCGGGGCGACCGTGTTCACCCGGATGCGGTGCTCGGCCCACTGCACCGCCAGCTCGGCCGTGAGACCTGACAGCCCGGCCTTGCTAGCCGCGTACGAGGCCTGCGGGATGCCCGGGATGCCCACCCGCCCGCTGATGGACGACACGTTGACGATCGCGCCCCGACCGGCGGCCACCATGTGCGGGAACACGCCCTGGCTGAGCCGGTAGGGCGCCACCAGGTTGAGCCCCAGCGTCCCCACGATCGAGTCGTAGGGCTCGTCCTCGGCGGGGTGGACCCCGGCCAGGGCGCCGGCCGCGTTGACCAGGATCTCGGGACCGCCGCACGCCTCGGCCACCCGGGCCACCAGCCGGTCGACCTGGTCGACGTCGGCCAGGTCGCAGGCGAAGGCGGCCCCGCCGAGCTCGTCGGCCAGGGCGGCCAACCGGTCGTGGCGCCGTGCCACCACGGCCACCGTGGCCCCGGCCGAGGCCAGGGCGCGAGCCAGGGCCGCGCCCAGGCCCGAGGACGCTCCGGTGACCAGCGCCACCCTTCCCTCCACCTCGAAGCGGGCGAGGGCCTCGGGCACGGATGCGTCCATCGGACCATCATCCCCGGCTCCTCACCACCCCGGCAAACGAGCGCTCGGTCGGCCCGCGAGGCGGAAGCGACGCCGGCCCAGCCGCTCGCCTAACATCCGTGTCACCCCCCGAACCGAGGATGGAACAGGTGCGAATCGTCGTCATTGGAGCATCGAGCGGACTGGGACGCTGCATCGGCGTCGGCCTGGCCCAGCGGGGCGCCCAGGTGGCGTTGATGGCCCGCCGACGCGACCGCCTGGAGGACGCGGCGGCCGAGGCCGGCTCGGGTGCATTCGCCATCGAGTGCGACGTCACCGACGAGGAGTCGTGCCGCTCGGCGGTGGTCGAGGCGGCCACCGCCCTGGGCGGCATCGACGCCGTGGTCTACGCCACCGGCATCGGCACGCTCGGCCCGCTGGTCGACACCGACGCCGCCACCTGGCGTCGGGTGTTCGACACCAACGTGGTGGGCGCGGCGGTGGCCACCGCCGCGGCCGTCCCCTACCTGACCGAGTCCAGCGGCTGCGCCCTCTACCTGTCGTCGATCAGCGCCTCGCAGACCGCGCCGTGGCCCGGCCTGGGCGCCTACGCGGTGAGCAAGGCCGCCCTCGACAAGCTGGTGGAGGCGTGGCGGGCCGAGCACCCCCACGTCGGGTTCACCCGCGTCATCGTGGGCGACTGCGGCGGAGGCGAGGGCGACGCCGTCAGCGGCTTCCCCGGTGAGTGGGACATGGAGCTGGCCGCCGAGATGGTGCCCATCTGGCTGGCCCGGGGCTACATGACGGGCACGCTGCTCGAGGTCGACGAGCTCATCTCGATGGTCGACGCCGTCGTGCAGCGCGGCGCCACCGTGTGCATACCGTCGGTCACCGTCACGCCCCGTCCACCCGCCCCTGCCCCGGCCGAGGAGCTGGCATGACCACCACCAAGATCCAGTTCGACCCCTTCTCCGACGAGTACTTCAACGACCCCACCGAGATCTACCGGCTCCTGCGCGACGAGGCCCCGGTGTCGTTCAACGAGCAGTGGGGCTTCTACGCCCTGTCGCGCTTCGACGACGTGGTCTCGGCGCACCGCGACCTGGCCGCCTTCTCGAGCGCGCACGGCATCGAGCTGTTCACCCTCACCACCAAGACGGCCGAGGAGGTGGCCACCTACCGCCAGATCATCATGATGGACCCGCCCGAGCACGACATCATGCGAGCCCTGGTCAGCCGGGTGTTCACGCCCCGGGCCATGGGGGCGCTCGAGCCCATGATCCGCGAGGTCATCGCCGGGTTCCTCGACGACCTCGACGACCCCACCGACTTCGACGCGGTGGCCGACTTCTCGGCCCTGTTCCCGGTCGAGGTCATCTCGCGCATGCTGGGCGTGCCCGACGGCGAGCGCCAGCAGATCCGCCACTGGCTCGACGCCAGCCTCACCCGCGAGCCGGGCCAGATCGAGCCCAGCCCCGAGAACGACGAGTCCATCATGGCCATGGGGCTCTACATGTACGAGCTGGCCGTCGAGAAGCGCAAGAACCCGGCTGACGACATGCTGTCCCGCCTGGCCCAGGTCACCGTGGAGCGGCCCGACGGCACCGAGACGGGCCTGGACGACGCCGAGATCGCCGGCTTCGCCACCCTCATCGGCGGGGCCGGAGCCGAGACGGTGACCAAGCTGGTGGGCAACGCGGTGATGTTGTTCTCCCGCCACACCGACCAGTGGAACCAGGTGCGCGACGACCGGTCCAAGATCCCGGGCGCGGTGGAGGAGACGCTGCGGATCCTGCCGCCCTCGCAGTACCAGGGCCGCTACTCGCTCGAGGACCGCACCTTCGAGGGCGGGACCGTCCCGGCCGGGTTCCCCGTCCTGTTGCTGACCGGCTCGGCCACCCGGGATCCCCGGGCCTTCGACCGACCCGACGACTTCGACATCGCCCGCCCGCCGGCGGTGTCGCTCGGCTTCGGCCACGGCGTGCACAGCTGCCTGGGCGCGGCCCTGGCCCGGGCCGAGAGCCGCATCGCCATCGACGAGCTGGCCACCCGCTACCGCACCCTCGACGTCGACGAGGACCGCCTCGGCCGGGTCCGCATGTCCAACGTGGCCGGCTACTCCAACGTGCCGGTGCGCACCACCCGCTGATCTCGCGCTCTCAGCACCCGGAGACGGCACGCCCGACGGGTCGAGCCGTGGCCACCAACTCCCATCCCCCACCGTCTGAGCTGCGCTGCAGCGAGGCGTGGGCAGCCGACCCGGCCGCGCGACCGGTCCACCAGTCGTCCCCCACCGGCTTCCAACCCGCGGCTCGGAAGCTGGCATCGACCGCCGATTCGACCTGGGGTTCGGGTTCCGCACTGGAGAACTCCACGTCCACCGTCACGTCGTCCCAGCCCTGCGTCCCCGGCCGGCCGTCGCAGGAGTCCCAGTAGGGCTCGACCGCCTGTCGCCGCGTCACCTTGGCGCCGGTCGGCGCGTGCGCCGGGGTGGACAGAGCTCGCAGGATGCGGCCATCGGGGTCACCGCCGCGGTGGCCATGGCCCCGCAACAGGAACGCACCGACCCCGACGGCCAGCCCGATGACCAACAGGGCAACCAGCAGGTGCCGTCCACCCGAGCTCGGCGGCGCCGGCCGCCGGGTGTCGGGCCACATCGGCGCGTCGACGTCGGCTGCCCGCGATCCGCGCACAGACCGAGCCTAGGCGTGCGACACGGGCTGAGAGGCCCGCGGTGCGCCAACCGGCGGCACCTGGTCCGCCAGCGGCGGTCTGGTCGCCGCCGCTCGCGGGCAGGTTGGTCAGACCTTGACCGGCATCTTCATGATGCCGGCCAGGTTGCCGCCCATGATGCCGGCGATGTCCTCGTCCGACAGGCCCTTGGGCAGGTGGTCGACGTAGCTGCACGGCTCGGCCAGCCCCTCGGGGTGGGGGTAGTCGGAGCCGAACAGCACGTGATCGGCACCGATGCAGCCGATCAGGGCCTCGATGTTGTCCTCGTGGAACGGACTCACCCAGACGTTGCGCTTGAAGGCGGCGATCGGGTCCTCGGGGAACTCCTGGGGCATCTTGCGGTACACGTCCTCGAGGTGGTGCAGGAAGGGCACCACCCAGTCGCCACCGTTCTCGACCGACGCCACCCGCAGCTCGGGGAAGCGGTGGAACACCCCGTGGCAGGTGAAGGCGGTCATCGTGTCCTCGATGGCGCGCTTGCCCACGCTCATCATGCGGAACGGGTCGAGGCGGAAGGGCAGCATCTCGCTGGGACCGGTCCACTCGCTCTGGTAGCGGGCGTAGCCGCTGTCGGAGGCGTGCATGGCCACCAGCACGTCGGCGTCGACCACCGCCTGCCAGAACGGGTCGAACTCGGGCAGGCCGAACGAGCGGGCCCCGCCGTAGCCGGGCACCGGGGCCGGACGGATCAGGATGACCTTGGCCCCGCGCTCGACGCACCACTCGAGCTCCTCGATGGCCTTGTCGACGATGGGCAGGGTGATGACCGGGGTGGTGAAGATGCGGTCCTCGTAGTTGAACGTCCACTGCTCGTGGAGCCACTGGTTGAGGGAGTGGATGACGGCGTGGGTCATGTTCAGGTTGTCGCGCATGCGCTCTTCGAGGAGGCTGGCCAGCGTCGGGAACATGAGGGCGCAGTCGACACCCAGCTCGTCCATCAGCTCGAGGCGCGGCGCCGGCTCGCGGAAGGCCGGGATGGAGCGCATCGGCTCGCCCACCAGCTCGCGGTAGCTCTTGCCCTCGGGGTTGCCGTCGCGGAAGTACGCCTCCTGCGCGCCGGGGCGGGCCACCACCTCGAAGGTGGGGTTGGGGATGTAGTCGCTGATCGTCCCCCGCACCACGATCTTGGTGCGGCCGCGCACCTCGACGTAGTCGATCGCGCTCTTGTACTCGTTCGGAAGGAAGCGGGTGAACGCCTCCTTCGTCTCGTACAGGTGGTTGTCGGCATCGAAGACGAGGCAGTCCAGAGATCGGTTCACACCATCACACTACCCAGTTTCTAACAATGACGTCAATCCCTGGATCTGGACGCCCGGGCGGGATCTGACGGCTCGCGCCCGATCATCTAACGTCGACGTCACCACGCCCCGATGCCCCCTCCTCCAAATCTGTGCACTTGTTGCGCCACAGCGCTCACAGGTGCACAGATTTCGGGAAGGACCCATGACTGCCCAGCCCCAGGTCCAGCCCTGCCCGCAGCTGGCCCGCGCCTGGTGGGGCGACCAGCTGGTGGCCGAGTCCCGCGCCGCCGTGCAGGTCGACCAGGTCGGCCGGGCCCCCCAGCTCTGGTTCCCCCGGCCCGACGTGGCGGTCGACCAGCTGCGCGACCAGACCGTGGTGGCCGACCACGACGGCCGGGGCGCGGCCCGGGTCTGGAGCCTCGAGCCCCTCGCCGCCGACACCCCGGTCCCCGCCCCCACCGCCCGGGACAGCTGGGACGGGGCCCAACGCTCCCCCACCGACGGCCGCGCCGTGGCCTGGACCCTCGACGGGCGGGATGGCTCGCACGACCCGACCGCGTCGGGGACGTCGGGGATGATCACCTTCGACCACGACCGGGTGCGGGTCGAGCTGGTCGAGGGCGACCCCGACGATCCAGGTGACGTCTCCATCACCCGCTTCCCCACCTGGGGTGACGCCGCCGACCTCATCACCCTGCTCCAGGTCGAACCCCAGGGGGACGCCACCTTCGTGGGCCGCGCCCGGGCCGACGAGCGCCGGCCGGTGGTGGAGGGCAGCCAGATGCTGGGCCAGGCCATCGTGGCCGCCGGGCGCCACGCGCCGAGCCGTCGCGTGGTGGCGGCCCAGATGCACTTCCTGCGTGGCGCCGATTCGCGCCGGCCGCTGACCTTCCGCCTCGACGAGCTCAGCGGGGGTCGTACCTTCACCAGCCTGGCGGTCGACGTCACCCAGGACGGGCGTCGGTGCGCGGCCGGGGTCCTGCTGTGCGACCAGGGCGCCCCCGACCTGATCCGCCACGCGGTGGCCGCACCGGAGGTACCCGGCCCCGCCGACAGCGAGCCGTTCGACATGTCGGTGACCGGGCGCGACCTGCGGATCGTGGACGGCGCCTACACCTCCGACCCCGACGCGCCGGTGGGGCCGCCGGTGGTCGACGCCTGGGTGCGGTTCCGCCAGGTGCCCGACGACCCAGCCGTGCACGCCGGGCTGCTGGCCCAGTTCACCGGGCACCTGTCGCTGGCCGCCGCCCTGCGCCCCCACGCCGGGGTGGGCCAGCACGAGGCGCACCGCACGCTCTCGATGGCCATCAACGCCATCTCGATATCGTTCCATGCCGATGTCCGTGCCGACCGCTGGATGCTGTACCACCACCACTCGACCTTCGCCGGCGACGGCATGACCCACGCCGAGTGCCGCGTGCACGACGAGGCGGGCGCGCTGGTGGCCTCGTTCTCCGTCGAGGCCATGGCCCGGCCGCTCCCCCAAGCCATGTCCGCCGCCGTCGACGACCGCACCGCGCTGTGAGCCGCGCCCTCGGATCGGCGCCCGGGCGCGCGCGACGGCGGCCCTCGTGAGCCTGACCACCGGCCGCGGCCCGCACAGCCCCCAGCCCGCCGGGCGCTTCAGCGCCCCGGTGCCCAACCCGGTGGCCTACGTCGAGCCGTTCCGCCGCCGGGTCCGCGGCGTGGTCGGCGGCCGTGAGGTCGTCGACAGCCAGCGGGTGCTGCTCGTGCACGCCCCGGGTCGTCCGCCCACCTACGCCTTCCCGGCCACCGACGTGGACACGCCGGCTGCGGTGGCCGAACCGGCCGTGGCCGGCTTCGTGTCGGTCCCCTGGGAGGCGGTCGACACCTGGTACGAGGAGGACGAGGAGGTCTTCGGCCATCCCCGCAACCCGTACCACCGCATCGAGTGCATCCCCACCCGCCGCCACCTGCGGGTCGAGGCGGCCGGGCGCGTGCTGGTCGACACCACCCACACCCTGGGCGTGTACGAGACGGCGCTCGAGCCCAAGCTGTACGTGGACCGCGACCAGGTGCGCATGGACCTGCTGGCCCCCAGCCCCACCACCACCTACTGCCCGTACAAGGGCACCGCCACCTACTTCCACGCCGTGGTGGGCGACCAGGTGGTCGAGGACGTGGCCTGGACCTACGAGGAGCCCCGACCCGAGTCGCTGGCGCTGGGCGCGATGCTCAGCTTCGACGCGTCCCGAGCCACGGTGATCCACGACCTGCCCCCCGCCGTCCCCGCCCAGGAGATCCACCCGTGACCGAGCCCGCCGACGCCCCGGCCGACGAGCCGACACCGAGGCGCCCGCTGCCCGAGCTGACCCCGACCAACGAGTGGTTCTGGACCTCCGGCGCCGACGGGCGGCTGCGCATCCAGAGCTGCGAGACGTGCGACACGCTCGTCCACCCGCCGGTGCCTATCTGCCCGGTGTGCCGCAGCCGCTCGTTCGCCCCCAAGGAGGTGTCGGGTCGGGCCACCGTGGTCGGGTTCACCGTGAACCGCCACCAGTGGCTGCCCGGGTTCGAGCCGCCCTACGCCATCGCCAACGTGGCCCTGGTCGAGGACCCGAGCGTGCACCTGACCACCAACGTCGTGGGCTGCGACCCCGACGAGGTCCACATCGGCCAGGCCGTGGCCGTGTGCTTCGAGGCTCACGACGACGTGTGGATCCCCCTGTTCGCACCCACCGGCGAGCCCGACGATCCCGACCCGACGTCCGAGCCCACCCGTCCCACCCCTCGGGCCCCGTTGAGCGACGACCGCTTCGAGCACCGGGCCGTGCTCTCGGGCGTGGGGCGCTCGGCGCTGGGCCGGCGCCTGATGCGCGACCCCCTGTCGCTCACGGTCGACGCGTGCCTGGCCGCGGTGGCCGACGCCGGTCTCACCCTCGACGACATCGACGGGCTGTCGACCTATCCCGGCGCGGGCGGCATGGGCATGAGCGAGGGCGGCGTCACCGCGGTGGAGGAGGCGCTGCGCCTGCACCCCACCTGGATCAACGGGGGCGGCGACCTGCCCGGCCCGGGCGGCTCGGTCATCGCCGCCATGCTGGCCGTGGCCAGCGGCCTCTGCCGCCACGTGCTGTGCTTCCGCACGGTGTGGGAGTCGACCTATGCCACGTTGCGCCAGACCCGCAGCGGGGGCAGCGGCGGGCTGGGTGGCGGTCGCGTCTCGGGCCCGATGCACGAGTGGCGGGCGCCGTTCGGGGCCATGTCGGCGGCCAACTGGATCGGGCTGAACGCCAACCAGTACCTGCACCGCTACGGCGCCACCCGTGAGCTGCTGGGCTGGATCGCCCTCAACGACCGGGCCAACGCGGCGCGCAACCCGGTGGCCATCTACCGCGACCCCATGACCATGGACGACTACCTGTCGGCCCGGCCCATCACCAGCCCCTTCGGCCTCTACGACTGCGACGTCCCCTGCGACGCGTCGGTCGCGGTGGTCGTGTCCGACGCGTCGGTTGCCGGGGATCTGCCGTCGGCGGCCATCCGGGTCGAAGCGGTGGGCACCCAGATCCTCGAGCGGGTGTCGTGGGACCAGGACACGGTCACCCACGAGCCCCAGGTCATCGGCCAGTCCACCCACCTGTGGACCCGCACCAGCCTGGGCCCCGACGACGTGGACGTGGCCCTGCTCTACGACGGGTTCAGCTTCAACGCCATCTCGTGGCTCGAGGGGCTCGGCTTCTGCGGGTTGGGCGAGGCCATGGACTGGATGGACGGCGGCCGCCGCATCGCCCTCGACGGCGACCTGCCCGTCAACCCCCACGGCGGCCAGCTGTCGGAGGGGCGCACCCACGGCTACGGGTTCCTGTACGAGGCCATGGTGCAGCTGCGCCAGGAGGCCGGCGAGCGACAGGTGGCCGACGCCCGCACCGCCGTGGTCACCTCCGGCGGCGGCACCCCGTCGGGCGTCCTGCTGCTGCAACGCGACGGCGCCTGAGTGGCACACCTCGGAACCTGACGCACACGTCGACTGGAACCTGACGCACACGTCAGGCCGGCGCGATAGCTTCGCCCCGTGGACGACTTCGAGACCCTGCTCTACGAGGAGACCGACGGCGTGGCCGTGGTCACCATGAACCGGCCCGAGGTCCACAACGCCTTCAACCAGCAGATGCAGCGCGAGTTCCGCAGCCTGTGGCGCGGCCTGCGGCGCAACGACGACGTGCGAGCGGTGATCCTCACCGGCGCCGGCGCCAAGGCGTTCTGCACGGGCATCGACCGCATCGAGTCGATCCAGGAGGGCTACATCGATCAGCACAAGCTGAGCGGCCACGAGACCGGCCAGGTGTCGACGCCGTTCATGTACAACGACCCCGGCATCAACATCAACCCCAAGCAGAACGACCTGTGGAAGCCCATCATCGCCGCCGTCAACGGCATGGCCTGCGGTGGTGCGCTCTACATGCTGGGTGAGGCCGACATCGTCATCGCCGCCGAGAACGCCACCTTCTTCGACCCCCACGTGACCTACGGGATGGTGGCCGGGTTCGAGTCGACCCACCTGCTCCAGAAGCTGCCGCTGGGCGAGACCCTGCGGCTGGCCCTGCTGGGCGCCTGGGAGCGCATGTCGGCCGAGCGGGCCCGCGAGCTGGGCCTGGTGTCCGAGGTGGTGCCGGCCGACGAGCTCATGGACAAGGCCATGTGGGCGGCCCGGGCCATCGCCTCGGCCCCGGTGCTGGCCGTGCAGGGCACGCTGAAGGCCATCTGGACGGCCAACGAGCTGTCCCGCCAGGCGGCGCTGGCCCAGATGTCGAGCCTGGTGGCCATCGGCACGGCGTTCGAGAACATCGAGAGCGGCCAGGCCGAGTTCCAGGCCGCCCGGCCGGAGTGGCGCCTGCGCTGATGGCGAACACCCCGCCGATCGGGGGGTGTCAAGCAGGGCCGAACCAGGTGGTGAGCACCTCGGTCAGCTCGACGCCCGACGGGTCGCCCGCGGACCGGTCGCCGACCCAGGCCACGTGGCCGTCCGGTCGGATCAGCACGGCCGCCGGGGCGTCCACCGCGCCGATGAGGGGCACCTCCCAGGGACCGTCCGACGTGGCGTCGACCCGGCGGACCCGATCGCCCCACGGCGCCAGGTCGACGGCGGCGGGGGCGGACGCGCCGGCGGCCGCGGCCCCGGACAGGTCGAGCAGCACCGGCCGGGCGTCGTGCAACAGCTCGTAAACCCGGCCCGGGCCGTCGGGTGTGGCCAGGTCGAGGTCGGGCATCCGCCGCCCCACCAGCGGGTGGTCGCCGCCCAGTTCGTAGCGGATGTCGAGGCCGGAGAGCATGGCGGCGACGCGGCGACGGGGCTCGTCCATGCCCAACAGCTCCGCCATGGTCTCTCGCAGGGCCTGGTGGCGCTCGTCGGCGATGCTGAGCGCCACCTGGGCCATCGTGTTGCGCTGCACGCCGGCCCCGACGGGGTGCCGCTCGTCGTGGTAGGTGTCGAGCAGGCCGTCGGGTGACACGCCGGCCACCACCTGGGCCAGCTTCCAGCCCAGGTTGACCGCGTCCTGCACCCCGACGTTGAGGCCCTGTCCGCCCTGGGGCGGGTGCACGTGGGCCGCGTCGCCGGCCAGCAGCACCCGCCCGGCGCGGTACGCCGCGGCCTGGCGGCTCATGTCGGTGAAGCGCGAGATCCAGGTCGGGTGGTGGACCCCGAAGTGCGAGCCGTAGGTGGCCACCAGCAGGTCGCGCAGGTCGTCGAGGGTGGGCTCCCGCTCGTGGCCCAGCTCCCGCTCCTTCAACACCATGCGGTAGGGGCCGCCGCCCGCCCCCGGGTCGACCGGGCCGATGCCCCCGCCCTCGGGGCGCAGCCCGAGGTGGGGCTCCTCCTCGGCCTCGACCTCGGCGATCATCCAGCTGGTCGAGGGATCCAACCCGGGGAAGTCGATCCCCGCCGCCTTGCGGACCAGGCTGCGCCCGCCGTCGCAGCCCACCAGGTACCGGCCGCGGACCGACGCCCCACCCGACACCGACAGCGTCACCCCGTCGTCGTCGACGGCCAGGCCCACCACCTCGGACCCGCGGCGGACGGGCACCCCGAGCTCGTCGACCCAGTCGGCCAGGATCCGCTCGATGTGGCTCTGCCAGAGGCCGAGCACGTAGTTGTGGCGGGTCGGGAAGTCACTGATGTCCAGCGCGTTCATCGAGTAGCTGACGCTGGGGTGGGTCTGGCCCTCGGACACGAATCGGTCGACCACGCCGCGCTGGTCGAGCACCTCGAGGGTGCGGGCGTGCAACCCGCCGGCGCGCGATCCGTCGACCTGCTGGGTGGCGCGGCGCTCGACCACCACCACGTCGACCTGGGCCAGGGCCAGCTCGGCCGCCAGCATCAACCCGGTCGGCCCGCCTCCGGCGATGACCACCGCGTGCTCGGACATGCGCCATGGTCAGCACGGATCGGGACTTGCAACAAGCCCCCCTGGTCGTCCTACCCTGGGTTCAGGCGGGGGGATCCAGCGGGGGATCCAGGTGGTAGAGCCGGGTGGCCGTGCCGTTGAGCACCTTGGCCACCGTCTCCTCGTCGACCCCGGCCAGCGAGCGCTCGATGACGTCGCGGGGGCTGGGCGACTCCGACGCCGGCCCGGGCGACAGGCTGGTGGCATGCGGGAAGTCGGTCTCGAACATGAGGTTGTCGCCCAGGCGATCGAGCGAACACCGCATCGACTCCTGCTCGAACCAGTACATGCCGTAGATCTGGCGGTACAGGTACTCGCTGGGCAGCAGGCGGTCGGGGTAGTCCTTGTGGGCGCCCACGTTGAGCCACTGCCAGTCCATGCTCTCGCCCAGGAAGGGCAGCCAGCCGGCGCCGTTCTCGACCGACACGAAGTTCAGGTCCGGGTAGCGCTCGCACACGCCGCTCAGGATGACCTCGGCCACGTTCTGGGCGTTGCCCAGCAGCACCAGCGAGCTCTCGCGGGTGAAGTCCATCTTCTTGGACTGGTCGACCGCGCCCTTGAGGTCCTCGGGTGAGTTCAGGAACCCGACGTGGAAGTTCAGGCTCAGCCCCATCTCCTGGGCCTGGCCCAGCACCGGCTCCCAGGCGTCGTCGATGAGGCGGGGCAAGCCCACCTTGTCGTAGCGGGCGGCGAACAGCACGCCCTTGTGACCCAGGTCGTTGGCCCGGCGCATCTCGGCCACCGACTCGTCGATGTCCCAGAAGGGCAGCATCATCATCGGGATGAGCCGGCTCGAGTCGGCCGAGCACCACTCGACCAGCCAGTCGTTGTAGGCCCGCACGCACTCGCTGGCCAGCTCCGGCGGCAGGTGCTGCAGGAAGACGTGGGAGTGGAAGCCCAGGATGTTCGGGTACAGCACCTGGTAGTGCACGCCCACCGAGGTGATGTAGTCGAGGCGGGCCTGGGCGTCGACCGCGGGCAGGAAGGCCTCGTCCAGCCGGCGCGGGTGCGACGGCGGGTACTCGGGCCAGCGGGCCTGGGCGAAGGCGCCGGCGCCGTAGAGCTTGTGGTCGCCGATGTACCAGTAGTCCTCCTGGCGCCGCTCGTGGAAGCGCACGTGGGGCACGAGGTCGCCCCACTTGGACGACACCCGCGAGGTCCACAGGTCGGCCGGCTCGATGATGTGGGAGTCGACGTCGGCCACCGCGTAGCGGTCGCACAGCATGGTGCCGGCCGCCGAATCAGAGTTTGCGATCACTCACTTACCTTACTCGGGTTCGGGGACGCCGCGCAGGTGCGGCGCCATCATCAGCGGCGTCACGCTCAGCACGCCCGACTCCACGGGCAGGGTGATGCCGGTGATCCAGCGGGCCTCGTCGCTGGCCAGGAACAGCACGGCCCAGCCCACGTCCCAGCCGTCGCCGGGGGTGCCCAGCAGCCCCGCCTCGGACCGCATGGTGTTCATGAACTCGGCCCGGGCACCGGGGGCCGACACCGACATCACCATGGGCGTGGTGATGTGGCCCGGGGCGATGGCGTTGACCCGGATGCCCTGGCGACCGTGGGAGTAGGCCATGTCCACGGTCAGGGCGATCAGGCCGCCCTTGGCCGCCGAGTAGGCGGCGGTGCCGTCGCCTCGCAGGGCCGAGATCGACCCCATGTTGACGATCGAGCCCGACCCCTGCGCGGCCATCACCGGCACCACGTACTTGGAGGCCAGGAAGGCGGTGCGCAGGTTGATGTCGAACGAGCGGTCCCAGTCCTGCTCGCTCAGGTCGACCACCGTGCCCAGGGCGGCCAGGCCGATGTTGTTGACCAGGATGTCGACCGTGCCGAAGGCGTCGACGGCGGTGGCCACCATGGCCTCGCACTCGGACGCCTTCGTGGCGTCGGCCCCCACCACCAGGGCCGTGCCGCCCTCGTCCTCGATCATCTGGCGGGTCTCGTCGGCCCGCTCGGGGTGCAGGTCGACCAGCACGACCTTGGCTCCCTCGCGGGCCAGCAGCACGGCGCTGGCCTTGCCCGTGCCCACACCGGGGCCGGGCGTCGAGCCCGCGCCGGTCACGATCGCCACCTTGTCCTGCACGCGCCCGACGCGCTCGGCCATCTCAGCCCTCCTGGGGGTCGTCGTTGCGATCAAGATCTCCGGGGCACCTGCCGGCCGCGGTCATGGCGACCACGTGGTGAGCAGGGCGGCACCGGCCTCGTAGCCGCCGACGTTGGACACCACCGCCACCTCGGCACCGGCCACCTGGCGCTCGCCGGCCTCGCCCCGCAGCTGGCGGACCGCCTCGGCCGTGTGGCCGAAGGCGGCGTGGAGCCGGCCGCCGGACAGCTGGCCGCCCCAGGTGTTGAGGGGCAGCTCGCCGCCCAGGTCGATGCGGTGGCCGCCCTCCACGAAGGCGCCGGCCTCGCCCGGCCCGCAGAAGCCCAGGGCCTCGAGCCACCACACCACCTCGA
The DNA here is from genome assembly GCA_963785815.1 of uncultured Microthrixaceae bacterium. Classification (GTDB taxonomy): domain Bacteria; phylum Actinomycetota; class Acidimicrobiia; order Acidimicrobiales; family Acidimicrobilacustridaceae; genus UBA4742. The sequence continues at coordinate 1,322,973 of CAWAWN010000002.1, read as the reverse complement.
TGGTGAACCCGTCGTAGAGCTGGGCCAGGTCCACGTCGTCCGGGCGCAGGTCGGTGCGGTTCCACAGGGCCTGGCCGGTGGCGTGGCCGACCCGGCTCAGGTCGGGCCACTGGTCCCACGAGGGCCGGCCGTCGATGACCCCGGCCATGGCCTCGATGCCCACCGGTGACCGCAGGTCGCCCGCCGTCTCGGCGGCCGAGACCACCAGCGCGGTGGCGCCGTCGCAGGGCACGTCGCAGTCGTAGAGGCACATCGGCGTCGAGATCATCCGCGCCGCCAGGTAGTCGTCCATGGTCAGCGGCTCGCGGTAGACGGCGTCGGGGTTGCGCCCGGCGTGGGCCCGCTGGGTGATCGGGATCCACGCCAGCTGCTCGCGGGTCACGCCGAAGTCGTGCAGGTACCGGGTGGCGAAGGGCGCCACCTGGCACACCGGCGACAGGGCCCCCACCGGCAGCCACCAGGCCTGGGGTCCCGAGGCCTCCGGGTGGATGGCGCCGTAGGCGGGGCGCCCACCGGCCTGGCGGGCCGCCGTGCCCTCCTTGACCGTGCGGAAGATGACGACGTGGCGGGCCTGGCCCGTGGCCACCGCCTGCACCGGGCCGTAGATGGGCAGGCTCATCCCCTCGACCTGGCCCTGGCGCCAGGTGGTGGTCAGGCGCAGCGCGTCCTGCACCTCGTACAGGTTGGCTCCGGCGTAGCCGGGGACGTTGGCCGTGCCTCCGCCGGGGAACATGGCCAGGCCGTCGATGTCGTCGAGGGTCAAGCCGGCGTCGTCGACCGCGGCCACGATGGCGTCGAGGGTCAGCTGGAAGCCCGACCGGTCGAGCTGGCGGGCGATGGCCGACTGGCCCACCCCCGAGATGACGGCGCGTCGCTCGGCGATCTCGCCGGCCCGCCGGCCTGAGGCAATCGCGGTCATCAGGTCGTGCCCTCCGCCGCGCCGTCCCGGACGACGAAGCTGGGGACGGCGAAGCCACCCGGCCCCGGCTCGAAGCCCACGTCGACGGCCAGGTCGATCCGGGCGTCGAGGGGATCGCAGCCCCGCAGGCGTCCCACCACCCGGACGCCGGGGTGGTCGTCGAACTCGACCAGCACGATGGCGTAGGGCACCTCGAGGTCGGGCAGCCAGCGCTGGTGGTTGACGGTGAAGCTGTAGACGCGGCCGGGCCCCACGATCTGGCTGGCCTCCAGCGAACGGCTGCGACAGGCCGGGCAGATGCCCCGGGGCGGGAAGCTCTCGGCGCCGCAGTCGGTGCAGCGCTCCACCTCGAGCCGACCCTGGGCCGCCGCGGCCCAGAAGCCGGCCGTCTCGTCGGTCACCGCCGGCGGGATGCCGACCAGGCGCGGCTCGCCAGGCGGGTCAGGGATTCGAGCCATCCGGAAGAAAGTACACGCTCACTCTAGAGGTCGGCGCCGAGGCCCGCGAATGACCGAAACCGCCCGCCATCAGGCGTTCGCCTGCGGAGTGAACAATTGCTATCTTGTCGCGGCCCTGGACCTGGCTCGGCGTCACGTCCGCACCCGCCGCCCCGCCGGCCCGACCCGAGGAGGCCCGTTGCCCGACGATCGCATCCGCTTCGGCGCGGCGGCCCTGCCCGAGCCCGAGCGGGCCTGGTTGGCGGCGGCCGAGCAGCTGCCGATCGAGTCGCTGTGGCAGGGCGGCCACATCCTGCCGGCCCGTCCCACCGGCGAGGCCATCACCCGGCTCTCGCTCCTCACGGCGTGGACCGAGCGGGTGCGGGTGGGCACCGCCATCCTGCTGCTCCCCCTCTACCACCCGGTGATCGTAGCCAAGCAGCTGGCCGACCTCGATGCCTGGTCGGGCGGTCGGGTGTCGGTCGGGCTCGGGGTGGGCGGCGAGTTCCGCGAGGAGTTCGACGCCGTGGCCGTCCCCGTGGCCGAGCGGGGCGCCCGCACCAACGAGGCCATGGCCGTGCTGCGAGCCCTGTGGAGCGGCGAGCCGGTCACCCACCACGGTCGGTTCTTCGACCTGGACGAGGCCCGGCTCCGCCCCGTCGTGCCCCCACCCCCGGGCGGCCCGGGCGCGGCGGCCGGCACCGGCGCGGAAAGGGTCGGCCACATCGGTGGTCCGCCCCTGCTGGTATCGGGCCGCAAGACCCCGGCCATGCGCCGCGCCGCCCGGCTGGGCGACGGCTGGATGCCCTACCTCATGTCGCCCCAGGCCTACGCCGAGTCGGTGCGCACCATCCGCCAGGAGGCCGAGCGGGCGGGCCGCGACCTGGAGGGCTTCGAGTGGATGCTGTACCTGTACTGCTCGGTGCGGGCCGACGGCGACCGGGCCCGCGACGACGTGGCCACCTTCCTGGGCGGGGCCTATGGGGACAAGCCGGGCGCCATGGTCGACCGCATCGCGCCTTCCGGCACCCCGGACCAGGTGGCCGTGCGCCTCCAGGAGTACGTGGATGCCGGCGTGCGCCACTTCGTCGTCTCGCCCGCCGCCCCCGCCGACACCTTCGAGGTGGTGCGGCTCGCCGCCCAGGAGGTGCAACCTCAGCTGGTGGTGCGGCCCGAGGCCGCCCGATGACCGAGCCGGGCGACGGCCGACCCGGCGACGGACGGCCCTGCGCCGGGCTCAGGGTGGTGGAGGTGGCCATCGGGACCAGCGAGCTGGGGCTGGGCCTGGCCGGGGGCGTCCCCGGGATGGTCCTGGCCGACCTCGGGGCCGACGTGACCCGCCTGGTGGGGACCGCCCCCGCGCCCCTCGACCGCCAGGTCACCTGGGGCCGGGCCTGGCACCGCGACAAGCGGGTGGTGGCCACCGACGACGCGACCGAGGTGGCGGCGCACCTCGCCGATGCGGACGTGGCCCTGGTCTACGGGCCCGAGGCGCGGGTCGAGGGCCGCGGCCTGGGCTGGGCCGACGTGGGCCCGGCCAACCCGCGGCTGGTGTACGCCCGGTGCCGTCCCAGCCGCAACGCCACCGGCGCCATGGGTGACCACGCCCTGCTGGTGGAGGCCCGGGCCGGGTTCTGCACCCAACTGGCCGGCCACCGCCCCGGTCCCATCTTCCTCGACTACCCGGCCACCGGCGGCGGCACCGCCTTCCTGCTGACCACCTCGGTGCTGGCCCTGCTCGGCCGGCGGGCCACCACTGGCCGCGGCGGCTGGAGCGAGGCCTCGCTCTACGACGGGATGCTGACCACGCTGGGCTGCATGGTGGGACGATCCGAGCGGGCCCCCACGCCGGTCGAGTCGTACTGGGAGCACGGCTCGACCTTCCCGAACTTCCTGTACCGCTGCGCCGACGACCAGCTCATCCAGGTCTGGTTCGGGGGCAAGGGCATGTACGCGGCGCTGATCGAGGTGCTGGGGGACGAGCCCAGCCAGGACGGCTACTACGCCGACCAGACCAACGGTCTGCTCAACGCCCGGGCCCTTCGCTGGCAGGACACCTTCGCCACCCGCGCCCGTGATGCCTGGATCCCCGACCTGCGGGCCGCGGGCGTGGCCTGCGAGCCGGTGCTGGCGCCCGGCGAGGTGCTGGCCGATCCCCATGCCGCGGCCAACGGCCTGGCCGTGGCCCGCGCCGAGGACGGCCACCACGACGTCGTGGTGGGCTCCCCCATCACGGTGGCGCCCCTGACCGAGGGGCCGGCCGGCGCCGAGCGACCGGCCGACCGCGACGCGGCGCAGGACGGCCAGGCGGACGGCGGACAGGCGGACGGCGGCGGGGCGGACGGCGGTAGGGCGGGAGACGGCCCGCCCGATCGGCTCCTGTCCGGGGTTCGTGTGCTCGACTTCTCCGCCTTCGTGGCCGGCCCCCTGGCCGCCCAGGTGCTGGCCGACCTGGGGGCCGAGGTCATCAAGGTGGAACCGCCCCAGGGCGAGGCCATGCGGGCCGCGGCCTACGCGGTGGCCGCCTGTCAGCGGGGCAAGCGCAGCCTGGCCATGGACATCGGCGCCCCGGCGGCCCGCCCGGTGGTCGAGCGGCTCATCCGGTGGGCCGACGTGGTGCTGCACAACTTCCGGGTCGGGGTGTCGGAACGACTCGGCATCGACGAGGCCACGGTGGCCGAGCTCAACCCGCGGGCCGTGTACTGCCACGCCAGCGCCTTCGGCGCCACCGGGCCTCGAGCCCGCTTCCCGGGCAACGACGCGCTCATGCAGGCGTTGACCGGCCTCGAGCGGGCGGCCGGCGGCCAGGGCAACGACCCCACCTCGCCCACCTGGATCCCCATCGACATGTCGGGCGGCTGGATCGCGGCCGCCGGCATCCTGGCCGGGCTCTACGCCCGAGCCAGCACCGGCCAGGGCCAGCAGGTGGCCACCAGCCTGCTGGGCGCGGGGATGCTGCTGCAGAGCGGGGTCTTCCAGCGCGACGGCGAGCTGGTGCGCGGGCCGCACCTCGACGGCGACCAGACCGGCTACGGACCGGGCTACCGGATCTACCAGGCCGGTGACGGCCACTGGCTGGCCCTGGTCATCCCCGACGAGGACGTCTGGGCCGCTATCGGTGAGCTCCCCGACGCTGCCGGGCTCCCCGCCGCCTACGTCCCCCTGCGTGGCGACGACCGCCGCGACGAGGCCCGCGCCGCCGAGGCGGTGCTGGTGGCCGCCATGTCGACCGCACCGGCCGCGGTGTGGGTCGAGCGGCTGCGCGGGGCCGGCGCCCTGGTCGAGCCCATCGCCGCCACCAGTCGGGACGGGTTCCGCCGGGGCGTGCTGGACGACCCGGTGAACCGCCAGCTCGGCCGGGTGGTGTCGTACGAGACGGCGGACTGGGGCCACTTCGAGCAGATCGGACGGCTCGAGCGCTGCGGGCCGGAGGCCGGCGCCGGCTCGGGTTCGGTCTCCGGCCGCGGGACCGGCGGCGGGCTCATGCTGCCCGGCATCGGCGAGCACAGCCTCGAGGTGCTGGCCGAGCTGGGCTTCGGCGCCGACGAGGTCGACGCCCTGGTGGCCGCCGACGTCGTCCGCCAGCTCCCCTAGCCCGAGCGGCGGTTGGGTGGGGTGGACGGCGTCAGGTGGGCTCGAGGGTGGCCAGCAGGCGCGCCGTGTCCTGCTGGAAGACCCGGATCTCCGAGACCAGGCCGTCGGTGACGGTCATCAGCTCGACCACGTCGACCGTCTCGGCCCGACCGGTGGCCTTGGCCGTCCACGTCTGGGTGGTGACCTGCACGACCGTCGACCCACACCCCAGGATGCGGGGATCGACGATGGCGCGGTCCCAGTGCTGGGCGAAGGTGACGCCCATCTCGGCCATGCCGGCAGTGCCGTCGTACCACCCGCCGTGGGGCAACGACGCCGGTTGCTCGATGCGCAAGCTCGGGTGGAACAGGGCCGTGGCGCCGGCCATGTCCCCGGCCGCGTGGCGGCGGGCCAGCTCCCGCACCACCTCGGCGGGATCGGTCACCGCGTCGGGGTCGCCCGCGTCGGTGGGCTCGGCCATCAGGACAGACGCCGATCGGCCCACTCGATCAGGGTCGGCGCCAACAGGGGCCAGCGGGCGAACAGGCCCTCGCCCTGGGCGTGGACGGCCTGTCGCTCGATCCACTCGGTGTCGCCCCACGGCGGTTCCACCAGCTCGGCGTCGGGCAGCAGCTCGGCCAGCTGCTCGGACTGCAGCCGGGTGTGGTTGGCGTCGCTCACGCCGCTGCGGAACACCAGCGCCGGGCAGTCCAGGCTGCGCCCGTCGGCGTCGTCGAGGCCCGGCACGAGCTGGTCGCCGCACGGGCAGTAGGCCAGCATCCAGCGCTCCATGGTGGTGATGAACTCCTGAGGGTCGAGTTCGAGGAAGCGCTGGCGGTTGGCCGGGTTGCGCTCGAGCACCTCAGCCCACTCGTCGAGCGCGACCACCGCTTCCATGCCCCCGTTCCAGGCGGCCATGATCGACCCGCGGCAGTAGTGGTAGCCGAGGGTGATCAGACCGACCGGGCCCCCGCTGATCCACCACATGGCCACGCCCTGGGCCACGTCGGGGTGCCGGGCGGCGGTGAGCAGCGACACCCGCGACCCGCCCGACCCACCGGCGATCACCCCCGGCGCCATGTCCAGGTGGGTGAGCAGGCCGGCCAGGGTGTCGGCCTGCATGGCCGACTCGGACGAGCCGGTGAAGCACACGTCGGACGCGCCGCAGTTGGGACGATCCCAGATCAGGACCTGGTTGCCGGCCTGGGCCAGGGCCTGGGCCAGCTCGCGCACACCCGGGTCGTCCTTGCTGAACCGCCCGCCCGGGGTGACGGCCCACGGCCGCCCCTCGCCGATCACCTCGTACGCGAGCGTGAGCCCGTCGACCGTTGCCGTTGCCATGGCCGCAAGAGTATCCTGACGTGCTTGTTAGAAAGCGATCGCTCACGCACGAAAGGCATCGTCGTGGAAAGCATCGGTCACTGGATCGCCGGCCGCAGCGTCGCGGGCACCTCGGGGCGGACGGGTCCGGTCTACGACCCGGCCCTGGGCACCCAGCAGGCCGAGGTGGCCCTGGCGTCGGTCGACGAGGTCGACACCGTGGTGGCGGTGGCCCATGAGGCCGCCCGCTCGTGGGGGGCCTCGTCGCTGGCGAAGCGGGCCACCGCCCTGTTCCGCCTGCGCGACCTGATCGACTCGCACCGCGACGACCTGGCCGCGACGATCACCCGCGAGCACGGCAAGGTGCTGTCCGACGCCCAGGGCGAGGTGGCCCGGGGCCTGGAGAACGTCGAGTTCGCCTGCGGCATCCCCCACCTGCTCAAGGGCTCGCACTCGTCGGAGGCCTCCACCGGCATCGACGTGCTGACCGTGCCCGAGCCGGTCGGCGTGGTGGCCGGCATCACCCCCTTCAACTTCCCGGTCATGGTGCCGCTGTGGATGATGGCCAACGCCGTGGCCTGTGGCAACGCCTTCGTGCTGAAGCCGTCCGAGAAGGATCCGTCGGCCTCGATGCTGCTGGCCGACCTCGTGCGCCAGGCCGGCTTCCCCGACGGGGTGGTCGACGTGGTCCACGGCGACGACGTGGCCGTCAACGCCCTGCTCGCCCACCCGGGCGTCGACGCCATCTCGTTCGTGGGCTCCACCGCCGTGGCCCGCCACATCTACGAGACCGGCACCCACCACGGCAAGCGGGTGCAGGCCCTGGGCGGGGCCAAGAACCACATGGTGGTGCTGCCCGACGCCGACCTCGACGCGGCCGCCGACGCCGCCATCTCGGCCGGCTACGGCTCGGCCGGCGAGCGCTGCATGGCCATCTCGGTGGTGGTGGCGGTGGGCGACGTCGGCGACGCCCTGGTCGAGGCCATCGCGGCGCGCATCGGTGACGTGGTGGTCGGCCCGGGCGACGATCCCGCCTCGATGATGGGCCCGCTCATCACCGCCCAGCACCGGGACCGGGTGCGGTCCTACGTGCAGGGCGCGGCCGACGAGGGCGCTTCGGTGGTGGTCGACGGCGGAGCGGGGCCCTCCTCCGACGGCTTCTTCGTGGGGTGCTCGCTGCTCGACCAGGTCAAGCCCGGCATGCGCGTCTACGACGACGAGATCTTCGGGCCGGTGCTGGGCGTGGTGCGGGTGCCCAGCTACGACGACGCCGTGGCCCTGGTCAACGCCAACCCCTACGGCAACGGCGTGGCCGTGTTCACCCGCGACGGCGGCGCCGCCCGGCGCTTCCAGCGCGAGGTGAGCGTGGGCATGGTGGGCATCAACGTGCCCGTCCCGGTGCCCGTGGCCTCGCACTCGTTCGGGGGCTGGAAGGCGTCGCTGTTCGGGGACAACCCGATCTACGGCCCCGACGGCATCCGCTTCTACACCCGCTCGAAGGTGATCACCTCCCGCTGGCCCGATCCGGCCACCAGCGTCATCGACCTGGGCTTCCCGACCAACCACTGACCACCACTCAACGGCCGAGCAGGCCGCGCTCGACCACCAGCGCGGCCGAGTCGATCTCGGCCACCGAGCGGGGTTGGCCGCCGAAGCCGCTGAGCAGGCCGAGCATGACCACCGCCTCGGCGTCGACGTCGCCGAAGTCCCGGGGCGCCAGGAAGCGGGTCAGGCGGCGCCACCCCCAGTCGAAGGCGGCGGCCGAGTCGGCCCGCAGGGTGGCGTCGGCCAGCGCCGCGTCCACCCACACCCGGATCATGGCCGCTTCGCCCGACTGGGCGGTGTTGTAGCGGGTCAGCCACCGACGCAGCTCGGCGTGCCCCTCGCCCTCGTCGGCCCGGGCCACGTCGGGGATCTCGATGAGCGCGCCGGACACCGAGCGGATGGCCTCGGCGGTCAGGATGCGGGCCAGGTCGTCCTTGTTGCGGAAGTAGCGGTAGAAGGCGCCGTGGGACACCCCGGCCGCCTCGGCCAGGTCGTCCACCCGGGTGCCGTGGTAGCCCCGCGTCACGAACACCTCCCGACCGGCGCGCAGCAGGGCGGAGCGCGCCCCAGCCCCGTCGGGCTGGAGGTCGTCACGGGCGAACAGGTCGCGCATCACCGGCCGGAACTCGATCACCGCCGGACGCCCCCGCACCGGTGGGTGCACGTTCACCTCGGCCCGCAGCCCGAACAGGGTGCGGTGGATCACGTCGGTGGTGGCGTCCTCGATGCGGTCGGGGGCGAAGCCGGGCGACGCCACCGAAGCCAGCATGGCGGTGATGTCGAGCGTGCGGGTCAGGCACTCGCGGGTGAGCCTGATGACGGGGTCGAGCTGGCGGGCCGGCAGGGTGGAGCCGGCCAGGTTGTCCCGCATGCGGGCCACCATGCGGTCGGCCCAGCGGGCCGAGCCCAGCGCCACCTCCGCGTCGCGCTCGGAGGCGGCGGGGAAGGCGTGGAACACCGGGCGGTAGTGCTGGTAGATCTCGGCGTGGCGCCCGACCCAGGCCCGCAGCGACGTCCACCCCTCGTGGTCGGGCGTGAGCGAGCCGAGGACATCGGTCGAGGCCGTGAGCTGGCGAGCCACCTGGCCGGCCAGGTGGCGGAACACATCCTCCTTGCTGGAGAAGTACTGGTAGAAGGACACCCGCGAGCAGCCGGCCCGGGTGGTGATCCGGTCGATGCTGCAGTTCTGGTAGCCCTCCTCGCCGAAGACGGCCACCGCCGCGTCGAGGATGCGCTGCTGGGTGCGTTGGCCCCGCACCCCGACCCGCGGGTTGTCGGAGAAGGGGGCCCGGCGCACGACCGGTTCGACGTCCTGGGTGTCGGCTTCGGTGTCGACCTCGCCGTCAGGGACCGGCACGGCGACCGCATCCGGGTCGGCGACCGCATCCGGGTCGGCGACCGCATCCGGGTCGGCGCGCCACCGCCGCAGGACCGGGCCCCGGGTGGGACGGTGTTCGGCGGGGAGCCATGACCCACCCCGGCCGCGGCGTCGGCTACTGCTCGGCCCGGACCTGGTCCTTGGTGGCGGTCACGATGGGTGGGGCGTCGCGCCAGTTGGGGATGCCCGAGTCCTCCTGGGCCACCGGGTAGCGGTTCTCGTTGACCCAGGCCCAGTGGGCGTGGTTCAGCTCGTGCAGGGTGAAGCAGGCGTTGAGGGCGTTGTAGAAGCCCATGTTGTCGACGGTCTGGTTGACCGCCTCCTTGATCAGCAGCGACGACATGGTGGGCTGGGCCGCGATGCGCTCGGCGAACTCGATGGTGCGCGACTCGAGCTCGTCGGCCGGGAACACCTTGCTGACCATGCCCAGGGCGTGGGCCTCATCCGCGTCGATGGCGTCGCCGGTGAGCAGCAGCTCCTTGGCCTTGCGGGGCCCGAACTCCCACGGGTGGGCGAAGTACTCGACCCCGCACATGCCCAGGCGCGAACCGACCACGTCGGCGAAGCGGGTGCCCTCGGCGCACACGATGAGATCGCAGGACCACAGCAGCATCAGGGCGGCGGCGTAGACCTCGCCGTGGGCCGCGCCGATGGTGATCTTGCGCAGGTTGCGCCACCGCCGCGTGTTCTCGAAGAAGTAGTGCCACTCCTGCAGCATCAGCGCCTCGGCCCCCTTGCGGGTGCCGCCGTTGATCTGGCGCGTGGGGTGCTGGTTGGGCCCGGGCATGGCCTCCTCGAGCATGACCTTCGAGCCCAGGTCGTGGCCGGTGGAGAACATCGGCCCGTTGCCCCCGAGGATCACCACCCGCACCTCGTCGTCGGCCTCGGCCCGCAGGAAGGCGTCGTTGAGCTCGACCAGCAGCCCCCGGTTCTGGGCGTTGCGGGCCTCGGGTCGGTTGAGCATGATGCGGGCGATGCGCCCCTCGGAGAGGGTCTCGTACTGGATGAACTTGTCCTCAGGCATCTGCGTCTCCTGGCTGGGCCCTTCGTGCGATCGAGGATGACACTAGCGTTAGACTTTCGTGGCGCGGGCGGCCACGCACCGCTGCAGGAGCTGTCCGACCAGGTCGGGCACCCGTCCGAGAGAGAGATATCGAGGTTCCGTGAAGCTGCGTCCGGGTCAGAAGCTGCACAGCGCCGTGAGCGACGTGCAGGTCATCGTGGTGCGGGCGCCGGCCGACGAGGTCGAGCTGGGCTGCGGCGGCGCCCCGCTGCTCGACGAGGGCCAGGAGGCCGACGCCGGGGCCGCCCTCGACGCCTCGCTGGGCGATGGCCCGCGGCTGGGCAAGCGCTACGCCGATGACGAGCTCGGCCTCGAGCTGCTGTGCAACCGGGCGGGTGACGGTGCCCTCACCGTGGGCGGCGAGGTGCTGGCGGTCAAGGGCGCCAAGCCGCTGCCCTCCTCGGACTGACGCCTCCCGCATGAACCTGCTGCTCCTGCTCGACATGGCCGCGGCCGGCCGCGAGGACGCGGTGGCCGTCAAGATCGGTGACGACCAGCTCACGGTGGGCGAGCTGCACCACGCGGTGTGGACCGCCGCCACCCGGGTGGGCGATGCCTCGGCCCTGGCGTATGTGGGCACCAACCACCTGGCCTTCCCCATCGGCGTGTTCGCGGCGGCCGCCGGTGGCGTACCCTTCGTGCCCCTCAACTACCGCCTCAGCCACGACCAGCTCCACGATCTGCTCGCGCCCCTGGGCGACACGCTGGTCATCGCCGACGGCGACGTGGCCGCCGCCCTGGCCGAGCGGGGCCACCGGGTTATCGACACGGCCGACTTCGTGGCCCACGCCCGCGCCGGCGAGCACCAGGGCGAGGTGCCCGACGACGGCGAGTCCCCCGCCCTGCTGCTCTACACCAGCGGCACGACCGCCGCCCCCAAGGCCGCCGTGCTGCGCCACCGCAACCTGACCTCGTACGTCATCGGCACCGTCGAGTTCGGCGCCGCCGATGCCGACGAGGCCGTGCTGGTCAGCGTGCCGCCCTACCACGTGGCCGGGCTGGCCAACCTGTTGAGCAACCTGTACCTGGGGCGGCGCATCGTGTACCTGCGCCAGTTCGACGCCGCCGACTGGGTGGCCGCCGTGCGCCGCGAGCGCATCACCCACGCCATGGTGGTGCCCACCATGCTGGCCCGCATCTGCGACGTGCTCGAGGCGGACGGCGAGGGGCTGCCGAGCCTGCGCGCCCTGTCCTACGGCGGGGCGCGCACGCCGGCCACGGTGCTGGCCCGCACCATGGCCCTGCTGGGCGACGTCGACTTGACCAACGCCTACGGGCTCACCGAGACCAGCTCCACCATCGCCGTGCTGGGGCCCGACGACCACCGCGCCGCCCAGGGCGGTGATCCGGTGGCCGTGGCCCGCCTCACCTCGGCCGGCCAGGTCCTTCCCACCGTCGAGATCGAGGTGCGCGACGAGGGGCTGGTGCTCGACGTGGGCCAGGTGGGCGAGATCTGGGTGCGGGGCGAGCAGGTGTCGGGCGAGTACCGGGGGGTCGACGCCCCCCTCGACGAGCAGGGGTGGTTCCCCACCCGCGACCGGGGTCACGTCGACGAGGACGGCTACCTGTTCATCGAAGGCCGCAGCGACGACACCATCATCCGGGGCGGCGAGAACATCGCCCCGGCCGAGATCGAAGAGGTGCTGCTGACGCACCCGGACATCGACCAGTGCGCGGTGGTCGGCGTGCCCGACGACGAGTGGGGCCAACGCATCGCCGTGCTGGTGGTGCCCAAGGCGGGCACCACCCTCGAGGCCGAGGCCGTGCGAGAGTTCGCCCGGGCGTCGCTGCGGGGGTCCAAGACGCCGGATGTGGTGGCCTTCGCCGAGGCGTTGCCGTACACGGAGACGGGCAAGCTCTTGCGTCGCGAGGTGCAGGCCGACATGATCAGCCGCGGCTGAACGGGCGCACGGCCCGAACAACGGACGGGGGGCACGCCGATGAACACCGATGGGCGCGGGGCACGCCGCGCCATGGTCACCGCGCTGCTCGCCGGGGTGCTGCTGGTGGCGGCGGCCTGCTCCAGCTCCAGCGGCAAGTCGGCGGGCGGCGCGCCCGCCACCACGGCCGGGGTGGCCCGGTCCTCGGTGGTGGCCACCCATCCCCCGTCGGGGCCGACGGCCACGCTGGCCGGCCCCCTCACCGCCGGCAAGGGCATCGCCCTGGTGTCGGCCAGCCCGGGACCGTCGCTCAAGGCCGCCGGCTACGCCGAGTCGGAGTACACCGCGGCGGGCACCGCCACCTCGTACCAGGCCCCGGGCGGCCTGCCGGCTGACGGCCGCTACCGGCTCGAGCCGCTCGACACCGCCTCGTACGAGACGCGCATCGTCGTGCGTCGACCGACCGACCCGGCCAAGTTCAGCGGCGTCGTGGTGGTCGAGTGGCTCAACGTCAGCGGCGGCGAGGACACCCCGGCCGACTACACCTACCTCGCCCCCCAGCTGCTGCGCGAGGGCGACGCCTGGGTGGGCGTGTCGGCCCAGCGCATCGGCGTGGAGGGCGGTCCGGTGGCGGTGTCGGTACCCGGGCTCAGCGGCTCGACCAGCCCGGGTCTCAAGGGCACCGACCCGGCCCGCTACGGCTCGCTGCACCACCCGGGCGACGCCTACTCCTACGACATCTACACGCAGGTGGCGCGGGCCATGCGCACCCCGGGCGCGGTCGACCCCCTGCACGGGCTGGACGTGAAGCGGCTGCTGGCGGTCGGAGAGTCCCAGTCGGCGTTCACGCTCACCACCTACGTGGACGGCGTGCAGCCGCTGACCCATGAGTTCGACGGGTTCCTGATCCACAGCCGGGGTGGCTCCCCGGCTCCGCTGGGCAAGCCTGGCGCGGGCATCGACATCGCCGGCAGCCTGTCGGGCCAGCCCACCATCATGCGCACCGACCAGTCGGCGCCGGTGATCCTGGTCGAGACCGAGACCGACGTGCTCGGCATCCTGGACTACTACCCGGCCCGCCAGCCCGACAACGCCCACCTTCGGCTCTGGGAGGTCGCCGGTGCGGCCCACGCCGACAAGGAGCAGGTGGGCGCGGCCGAGTCGTCGTTCGGCTGCTCGGTACCCATCAACCGGGGCCAGCAGGGCTTCGTGCTGCGCTCGGCCATCTCGCACCTCGAGACCTGGTCCGAAGGTGGCGCGCCCCCGCCGAGCGGGGCCCCCTTCACGGTGACCACCGGGTCCGACGGCAAGCCGGCCTACGCGCTCGACTCGGTGGGCAACGTCGAGGGCGGCGTGCGCACGCCCTCGGTGGACGCCCCGGTCGACGTGCTGTCGGGCCTGCCCGCCCCCAACTCGTCGGTCATCTGCATCCTGTCGGGCCAGACCACACCCATCCCGGCCGCCACCCTGGCGCAGAAGTACCCGTCCAAGGCCGCCTACCTCTCCGACTACACCAAGGCCACCGACGCGGCCATCAAGGCCGGGTTCGTGCTGCCGGCCGACCGCGCCGCCATGCTGGCCCAGGCCCAGCCCTCCCGCATCCCCGCCGGCTGATCAGATGTCGAGGACGACCTTGCCGATGGCCCGGCCGTCGGCCACGTAGCGCAGCGCGGCCACGACCTGGTCCAGCGCGAAGGTGGCCCCGATGTGGGGTTGGGCACGGCCGGCGGCCAGCAGGTCGAGCAGCTCGGCTTCGTTGCGCGCCATCTCGTCGGGGCAGTGGGTGGCGAAGCTCAGGAACTGGAAGCCGAGGATGTGCACCCCCTTGAGCAGCACCAGGTTCAGCGGGATGCGCGGGATGGTGCCCGAGGCGTAGCCGACGGTCACGAACCGTCCGGCCCAGCGCAACGCCCGCAGCGCCGGTTCGGCCAGGTCGCCGCCCACCGGGTCGACCACCACATCGGCGCCGTCGGGCAACGCGGCGCGCAACGCCTGGCGCAGGTCGCCGGCCCGGTGGTCGATCAGCCGGGTCGCGCCCTGGGCTTCGGCCACCGCCAGCTTCTCGGCCGACGACGCCACCGCGGTCACCGTGGCGCCCAGGACGACGCCGAGCTGCACGGCGGCCAGGCCCACGCCGCCCCCGGCACCCAGCACGACGAGCTCCTCCCCCGGTTGCACGGCCGCCGCGGACCGCAGCACGTGGTAGGCGGTGCGGTGGGCCACGCCGAAGGCGGCCGCCGATCGGTCGTCCACCCCGTCGGGGATCCGAGCCAGGGTGGCCACCGGCGCCACCACCTGTTCGGCGAAGGCCCCGGCGATCATGGTGCCCATGACCCGGTCGCCGACCGCGATGGAGCCCGTGCCGTCCTCGACGCCGCCGGCCACCTCCTCGACCACGCCGGCGAACTCGCTGCCCGGCACCACCGGCAGCGGCACCGAGACCTGGTACTGGTCGGCCAGCACCAGCACGTCGGGGTAGTTGACCGAAGCGGCCCGCACCCGCACCCGGGCCTGCCCGGCGCCCAGGGTCGGGGCGTCCACCTCCTCGACCTCGACCACCTCGGGCGGGCCGTAGCGATGGCCGACCGCGGCCCGCACGTCAGCGCCCGGTCCAGGTGGGTGCGCGCTTCTCCACGAAGGCGGCCGCGCCCTCCCGGGCGTCGTCGCTGGTGAAGACCCGCCGCTGCCACTCGACCAGGCGCTCCTCGGCGTCGGGTGCGCCGTAGGCGGCCAGGCGCACCAGCTCCTTGGTGGCGGCCAGGCTGAGGGGAGCGTTGGCGCCGATCCGGGCGGCGAAGCCGAGGGCCACGTCGAGCACCTGGTCGGGCGCGACCACGGCGTTGACCAGACCCAGGGCGTGGGCCCGTTCGGCGTCGATGGGATCGCCGGTCAGCGCCAGCTCGAGGGCCACCCCCAGGGGCAGCCGGCGACCGACGTGCATGACCCCGCTGCCGGCGAACAGGCCCCGCTTCACCTCGGGCAGGCCGAAGGTGGCCCCGGTCGAGGCAACCACCACGTCGCAGCCCATGAGCAGCTCGAACCCGGCCGCCACCGCGCTGGCGTTGGCCGCGCCGACGACCGGCACAGACACGTGGCCCGCCACCAGGCGCAGGTAGCCGGCCCCGTGCTCGTCGAGGCTGACCCCGCCACCGTCGGCGAAGGTGCGCAGGTCGATGCCCGAGCAGAACGACCGGTCGCCGGTGCCGGTGAGGACCAGCACCCGGATGTCCGGGTCGGTCTCGGCCTCGACCACGGCGTCGCCGATGCCGCCGATCATCGACCAGCTCAGGGCGTTGCGCACCGCGGGGCGGTTGAGCCGCACGACCAGCACGCCGTCGCGCCGCTCGACCACCAGCTCGTCGTCGGGTCCGTCGTCGACCGGCTCGGCTCCGCCCGGCTCGGCCCCGCCCGGCGCGCTCATCCCTGGTAGTCGGAGGTCTCGGCCACGTGCGCCGCGCTGGCCATGAGGTCGAGGATGATGGGCCCGAAGGCATCGGCCACCGGCGTGCCCTGCGCTCGCGAGAAGGTCTGCTCCAACACGATGGCCAGCTTCCACTTGGCCAGCACCACGTAGTAGTCGATGTCGTCGACCTGACGACCAGCCACCTCGGAGTAGTGCTCGAGCACCTCGGTGCGCGACGGCATGTGGGTCATGTCCACGTAACCGCCCACCGTCCCGTCGCCCTCGCTGGTGTCCTCGGGCCACGACTGCACCACCCAGGCCAGGTCGAGCTTGGGATCGCCCACCGTGCCCATCTCCCAGTCGACGATGGCGGCCAGCTCGGCCGGGGCGCCATGGCGGAACATGACGTTGGCGAACTGGTAGTCGCCGTGCATGAGCCCGGGGATGAAGTCGAGCGGGGCGTGGGCGCCCAACCAGACCGAGGCCTCGTCGAAGCCGGGCAGCTCGCGGGTCTTGATGCGATCCAGGAAGGCCGTCCAGCGCGCCACCTGGCGCTCGTGGAACCCCTCGGGGTGGCCGAGGTCGGCCAGGCCCTTGGCCCGCCAGTCGACCTTGGACAGCCGGGCGATGCCCTCCACCAGCTGGAAGGCCAGGCCGCGCCGGGCCTCGAGGTCGGAGTTGAAGGGCTCGGGCCACACCCCGTGGGTGCCCATGGGCGACCAGCCGTCCACGAAGCCCATGAGGTAGAAGGTGCGACCCAGCACCGAGGGATCGGCGCACAGGGCGATGGCCTGGGTGTGGGGCACGTCCGTCCCGTCCAGGGCCTCGATGATGCGCCACTCGCGCACGATGCCCTTGTCGCGATCGGGCTGGGCCGTGGGTGGGGGGATGCGGATGGCGCCGTGCACGTCGCCCCGGCGCACCTCGTAGATCTCGTTCTGGCTGCCGCCCGAGATGTAGCGCTGCTCGATGGGCTCGCCCACCCCCAGGCCCTCGCCGTCCATCCAGGCGGCCAGCTCGGCCACCCGGGTCAGGGTCGGGTTGTCGGCGTCGTCGCCCTGGTGCAGGGCCTGGTCGAGGTCGGTCACAGGTTCCCCACTTCGTGCTCGAGGTGATCGGCGTACTTGGCCCGGGCCGCGTCGCGCAGCTTGGGCAGGTACTGGGTGGGCCACAGGTCGTCGCTGGGGCGGTGATCGCGCAGCACCTGGCGGGCCACCGTCACCTTGTGCACCTCGGTGGGCCCGTCGGCCAGGCCCATGACGCCGGCCCCCAGGATCATGCGGAAGAACGGCATGTCGTTGGTGACCCCCAGCGCGCCGTGCACCTGCATGGCCCGCCAGGCGATGTCGTGCAGCACGGTGGGCATGACCACCTTGGCCGTGGCGATGTCCTTGCGGACCTTGCGGTAGTCGTTGTGCTTGTCGATCGACCACGCCGTGTACAGCACGAACAGGCGGAACTGCACGAGCTGGGCGTAGGAGTCGGCGATGTAGCCCTGCACGAACTGCTTGTCGGCCAGGATGGAGCCCTGCGTCTCGCGGCTCAGCGCCCGCTCGCACATCATGTCGAGCGCCTTCTGGGCCAGGCCGATGGTGCGCATGGCGTGGTGGATGCGCCCGCCCCCCAGGCGGGTCTGGGCGATGGCGAAGGCCTGGCCCTCGCCGCCCAGCAACGCCTCGGCCGGCACCCGCACGTCCTGGTAGTGGATGAGGGCGTGGGACCCCTCGCCCGGCCGCTCGCCGGCCAGGCCCACGTTGCGCACGATGTTCACGCCGGGCGTGTCGGTCGGCACCAGGAACATGGACATGCCCTGGTAGGCGCTGATCTCGGGGTTGGTCACCACCATCACGATCAGGAAGGCGGCCGTGCGGGCGTTGGAGGAGAAGTACTTCCACCCGTTGATCACCCACTCGTCGCCGTCGCGCACGGCCGAGGTGGTGAACATCGTCGGATCCGCGCCGGCGTGGGGCTCGGTCATGGAGTAGGAGGAGAACAGCTCGCCGTCGAGCAGCGGGCGCAGGTACTGCTCCTTCTGCTCGGGCGTGCCGTAGTGGGCGATGATCTCGGCGTTGCCCGTGTCGGGGGCCTGGCACCCGAACACGATGGGCGCCCAGTTCGAGCGGCCCAGGATCTCGTTGAGCAGGGCCAGCTTGAGCTGCCCGTGGCCCTCGCCTCCCAGCTCGGGCCCCAGGTGGGTGGCCCACAGCTGCTGCTCCCGCACCCGTTGCTTGAGCGGGTCGACCACCTTGCGCAGGTTGTCGTCGAGCGGCGTGAACACCAGGTCGGGCCACACCAGGTCCAGCGGCTCTACCTCGTCGCGCACGAAGGCATCGGCCCAGTCCAGCTTGGCCTGGAACTCAGGCTCGGTCTCGAAGTCCCACATCGGTGCTCCCCCTCTCGACCCGGTCAGACTAGTGTTCTTGGAATGAAGAATGCAATTCTGAGGACGGCGCCGGACGTCGCACCGGGCGGGGAGGCGGGGCCGGAGCCCGATCGCGCCGAGCCCGGTCGTGAGGACCTGGCGGCGCGCATCGCCCGCCAGACGCTGGCCCGGCGCGGCTCGGACTACGCCACCGAGGTGCGCCGCCTGCTCGACGCCGCTCTCGAGTCGATGCGCCGGTGCGGGACGACGTCGCGCCCACGGGTGGCCGACATCGTGGCCACCGCCGGGTTGTCCAACGACGCCTTCTACCGCCACTTCGCGTCCAAGGACATGTTGGTGGCCGCCCTGTTGGAGGATGGCACCGAGCGGCTGGCCGAGTACCTGGCCCACCAGATGGCCAAGCACGACCGACCCGAGGACCAGGTGCGGGCCTGGGTCGAGGGCATCCTCTCGCAGGCAGCCGACGAGGAGATCGCCGACACCACGCGGGCCGTCATGTGGAACGCCGGCCGCCTGGGCACCGGCCTGGGCGGCGGGCCGGGCGCGGGCCCGGCCGCGGCCAGCGCGCCCCTGGCCGCCCTGGTGCGTGCACCCTTCGAGCGGTTGGGCAGCACCGATCCCGACCTCGACGCCTCGCTGGCCGCGCACGCGGTGGTGGGCAAGCTGTCGGACTACCTTTGGCCGCGCACCCGGCCGAGCGCGGCCGACACCGATCACATCGTGGCCAGCTGCCTGGCCCTGGCCCGCGGCCGCTGAGGAGATCATGACCGACCCCGTGCTGGCCCCGGAGTTCGCGGCCCTGACCGAGTTCGACATCGGCATCGGGCCCGGAGCCGATCTGGCCGCCATCCGCGGCATGCTGACCGATCTGGTTCCCCCGCCGCCCCCCAACGACGCGGTGTTGGCCGAGCACGTGCACATCGGGGCCGACCCCGACGTGGCGGTCGAGGCCTTCCGACCGCGCCGCGCCGGACCGCACCCGGCGCTGGTCTGGTTCCACGGCGGGGGCTACGTGATCGGCGCCCCGGCCATGGACAGCCAGCGGCTCCAGTCGTGGGCCGAGCGCTTCGACTGCTTCGTGGCCTCGGTCGACTACCGCCTGGCTCCCGACCACCCCTTCCCCGCCGCCCACGACGACGCCATGGCCGCCCTCGACTGGGTGCTGCGCTCGGCCGCCGACCTCGACGTCGACCCCGATCGGGTGGTGGTCGGCGGCGCCAGCGCCGGGGCCGGCCTGGCGGCCGGGGTGGCCCTGGCCGCCCGGGACCGCGGGCTGTCGCTGGCCGGCCAGCTGCTCTTCTACCCCATGCTCGACGACCGCCAGCAGACCCCGTCGAGCCAGTGGCGGGCCGCGGTGTGGACACCGGAGGCCAACCAGTTCGGATGGCGGTCCTACCTGGGCGACGCCTACGGCGGCGACGTGTCGCCCTACGCCGCCCCCTCCCGGGCGACCTCCCACGACGGCCTGGCGCCCGCCATCGTCCTGGTGGGCGGGGCCGACGGCTTCTTCGACGAGGACCTGGCGTACGCCACCGAGCTCAGTCGGGCGGGCGTGCCCACCGACGTGCGCGTCTACGCCAGCGCGCCCACGGCTTCGACCTGATCGCCCCGGACTCGTCCGTTTCCGCCCTGGCCGCCGCCGACGCCGAGCGCTGGCTCGAACAGGCCCTGCGACCGGATGACTTCGAGCAACAGCTGCTTCCGCAGGCCTCCGAGTTGGGCGACGACTACGCGACGGCATTTGGCGAGGAGGACGACCCCACCTCGAATTGGTGACCCGGCGGCGGCACGATCGAACCCCCACGCTCGCGACCCGTCTGCCCAACAGGCGGCCTCAGCCATATGCCACAAATATGGAAGAGTCGTTCCATATTTGTGGCATATTGGCTATGCTCGCCGGGTGGACTTCTTGCGGCCGATCGAAGCCGTCATACCGGGAGCGCAGGGCCGGATCCTCGGCGTGTTGTGCAACACCACCGCAGAGCTCAACCTGCGGACCATCGCCCAGCTGGCCGGGGTGAGCCAGGCCCAGGCCTCGAGGGTGCTCCCGAACCTGGTCGAGCTCGGAATGGTCGAGCGTCGGGAGGTGCCCCCGTCGTCGCTGTTCAGCCTCGTGCCCGAACATGTGGCCTGCCGGGGACTGCTTGACATCGCTCGTCCCTGCGACGCCTTGTTCGAAGAGATCGGCCGGCTCGCCCGCAACCTGTCCTGCCCTCCGGTGAGCATCGTCGTCTTCGGATCGGTTGCTCGCGGAGAGGCACGCGCCACCAGTGACATCGATCTGCTGATCGTGCGACCCGAGGAGGTCGACGAGGATGACGGTGTGTGGTCCGCCGGGATCGAGGAGCTGCGCGCCGCTCTCGACCGTCTCACGGGCAACCGGACATCGCTGCTCGAGCTCGACACCCGGGAGGTCGCCGCCCACCTCGCCGGTCGCCGTCCGCTCTGGGGCGAGATCCGTCGCGACGGTCGGGTGGCCCATGGCCTGCGCCTCGACGAACTGGCGCGAGCGCGCCGTGCCTGAGATCGGCCGCACCAAACCGGTCTCGGCCGCGCAGGTCCGGTCCTACGCGACGAAGGCAGGCGAGTTCGCCGAGGCGGCCGCGAGCGACCTCCTGGCCGGCCGAAGGATTGCGGCGACGAGCCTGGCGATACACGCCGCCATCAACTCGGCCGATGCCGTTTGCGGGGCGCGCCTCGGCAAGCGGGCCGGAGGGGAGAGCCACGACCAGGTGCTCCACCTCCTGAGACTCGCCGGCCCAGATGGCGCAGCGATCGAGCAGGACCTGCGCAGACTCCTCCCGCTCAAGACCAAGGCCGAGTACGACCCAGACGACATCGCCGCGTCAGTCGCGGCGAAGGCCGTCGAGCGAGCACAGCGATGCGCGGCCGTCGCCCGACGCGTCGCCGTGTCCGTCAGGTGAGCGACGGACAGCCGCTCGCCTAGACGTTGCGGCGGTAGCGGCCACCCACTTCGAACAGGGCGTCGGTGATCTCGCCCAGGGTGGCGTGGCGGACCGCCTGCATCAGGCTGGCGAACGTGTTGTCGCCGGCCAGCGCCGTCTGGCGCAGGTGCTCGAGCACAGCCGGTCGCGCCTCGGCGTGGGCGGCCTGGAACCGACGCAGCCGGTCGAGCTGGTCGTGCTTCTCGGCGTCGTCGGAGCGGCGCAGCTCGATCTCGGGGCGTTCCTGGTCGTCCGCGGCCGGGTCGAGGAAGGTGTTGACCCCGACGATGGGCAGCGTCCCGTCGTGCTTGGCCTGCTCGTAGCGCATCGACTCGTCCTGGATGCGGCCCCGCTGGTAACCGGTCTCCATGGCACCCAGCACGCCGCCGCGCTCGCTGATCTGGTCGAGCTCGGCCAGCACCGCGGCCTCGACCAGATCGGTCAGCTCTTCCACCACGTAGGAGCCCTGCAGCGGGTTGTCGGTGCGGGCCAGGCCCCACTCGCGGTTGATGACCAGCTGGATGGCCATGGCCCGCCGCACTGATTCGTCGGTGGGGGTGGTGACCGCCTCGTCGTAGGCGTTGGTGTGCAGCGAGTTGGCGTGGTCGTAGATGGCGCACAGGGCCTGGAGGGTCGTGCGGATGTCGTTGAACGACATCTCCTGGGCGTGCAGCGACCGGCCCGAGGTCTGGATGTGGTACTTCAGCTTCTGGCTGCGCTCGTTGGCCCCGTAGCGGTCGCGCATGGCCACCGCCCAGATGCGTCGGGCCACCCGACCCAGCACCGTGTACTCGGCGTCCATCCCGTTCGAGAAGAAGAAGCTCAGGTTGGGGGCGAAGTCGTCCACCGACATGCCCCGGGCCAGGTACGCCTCGACGTAGGTGAAGCCGTTGGCCAGGGTGAAGGCCAGCTGGCTGATCGGGTTGGCGCCCGCTTCGGCGATGTGGTAGCCGGAGATCGACACCGAGTAGAAGCGGCGCACCTCGTGGTCGATGAACCACTGCTGGATGTCGCCCATCATGCGCAGGGCGAAGGCGGTGGAGAAGATGCAGGTGTTCTGGCCCTGGTCCTCCTTGAGGATGTCGGCCTGCACCGTGCCGCGCACCCGGCGCAGCACCTCGGCCGGGGCCAGCTCGGGGTGCTGGTCGATGGCCGTGTTGAGGTACATGGCCAGGATGGCCGGCGCCGGGCCGTTGATGGTCATCGACACCGAGGTGGACGGATCGCACAGGTCGAACCCGTCGTAGAGCACCTTCATGTCGTCGAGGGTGGCGACCGACACCCCCGAGGTGCCGACCTTGCCGTAGATGTCGGGCCGCTCGTCGGGATCGGCGCCATACAGGGTGACCGAGTCGAAGGCGGTCGACAGCCGGGTGGCGCGCTGGCCGGCGGCCAGCAGGTGGAAGCGGGCGTTGGTGCGGGCCGGCCCGCCCTCACCGGCGAACATGCGGGTCGGGTCCTCGTCGTCGCGGCGGCTGGCGAACACACCGGCGGTGAACGGGAACCGCCCGGGCCGGTTCTCCTCGCGCAGGAACCGGACCAGCTCGGCCCGATCCTCGGACCGGGGCAGCCCCACCCGGGGCACAACCGTGCCCGACAGCGTCTCCCAGCTCCCGGGACCGACGCCGGCCGGGTCCTGTTCGGCGGCGCGCTCCGCGAGGTAGGCGGCCAGGTCGGCCTCGGTGTCGGGCGACACCTGTTGCGCCGCGGTCGGGATCAGCGCGTCGAGCGCCCTCGTGTCGGCCCCGGCCGCCTCCAGCTGGTGGCGCGCCCCGGTCAGCTGGTCGAGGGCCCGCACGTGGGCCGCCTGCTCGTCGGTGGCGGCGTGGTGGGCCCGCACCGCCTCGGCCACCTCGGCCAGGTACCGCACCCGGGCCGGGGGCACGACCGAGGTCAGCGCGCTGGGCTCGCGGCCCGCCACCGGTGCCAGCACGCCAGGCCCGACCTGCAGGCCGTGGCCGGCCAGCTCCTGGCGCAGGTGCTGGTAGAGGGCGGTGACGCCGTCGTCGTTGAAGCGGGCGGCCACCGTGGCGAACACCGGCAACGACCCGGGGTCGACCCCGAACTGCTCGCGGTTGCGGGCCAGCTGACGACGCACGTCGCGCAGGGCATCGGCCCCTCCCCGACGGTCGAACTTGTTGATGGCCACCACGTCGGCGAAGTCCAACATGTCGATCTTCTCGAGCTGCGACGCGGCGCCGAACTCCGGCGTCATCACGTACAACGACACATCGGCCAGCTCCACGATGGCGGCGTCGCCCTGGCCGATGCCCGGGGTCTCCACCACCACCAGGTCGAACCCCGCGGCCCGGCACACCGCCACCATGGTCGGCAGCGACGCCGGCAGCTCGGACGCCGCTCCCCGCGTGCCCACCGACCGGAAGAACACCCGGCCCGAACCCAGCGCGTTCATGCGGATGCGGTCCCCGAGCAGCGCGCCCCCGACCGCCGCCGGTTGGGGTCGACGGCCAGCACGGCCACGGTCAGCTTGTCCTCCTGGTCGAGGCGCAGGCGCAGCAGCAGCTCGTCGGTCAACGACGACTTGCCCGACCCACCGGTGCCCGTGACGCCCAGCACCGGGACGGCGGCGGCCCCGGCCGCCGCGTGCAGGCGATCCCCCACCGGCGCGCCCCGCTCCACCGCGGTCAGGGCCCGGGCCAACGCCGCGTGGTCGCCACCCAGCACCGCCTCCGCGTCGACGGCCCGTGCCACCGGAGGGTCCGACTCGACCAGGATGGTGTTGACCATCGCCGCCAACCCCAGCCGCTGCCCGTCGGCCGGCGAGAAGATGCGCACGCCGCGCTGGGCCAGCGCCTCGATCTCGTCGGCCACGATGACGCCGCCACCTCCGCCGTACACCCCCACGTGGCCGTAGCCCCGCTCGGCCAACCGGTCGACCAGGTACGTGAAGTACTCCAGGTGGCCGCCCTGGTAGGACGACACCGCCACCGCGTCGGCATCCTCGGTCACCACCGCGTCGACCACGTCGTCGACCGAGCGGTTGTGCCCCAGGTGGATCACCTCGGCCCCCTGGGCCTGGAGGATGCGGCGCATGATGTTGATGGCCGCGTCGTGGCCGTCGAACAAGCTGGTGGCCGTCACCACCCGGATGGGGGTGCTGGGCACGTGGAGGGCGGCGTCGTCAGCCATCGTCCCTAGTCTCCCAGGTCGGCGATGATCTGGGGCAGGTCCGCGGTGGTGCGGATGCCCGGCTCGGCCTGGCAGACCACGGCCACGGCGTTGACCGCCCGGTTGGCGGTGAAGCCGGGCGAGGTCTCGCCCATGCGCTCGAGGGGCACGTCGAAGCGGATGTCCACGTCGAGCGGGGCGTCGCCGTCGACCCGCACCCGCCACCCGGTGGCGCGCAGGTCCCAGGCCGGCTCGAGGTCGGTGGTGCAGTACCAGTTGGCCCGGAACACCAGCAGCGGTTGGCCGTGGCGCATGCCGGTCACGACCATGCGCTGGGCGGCCACGGTGCCCGCCTCCAGCCGGCCGGCGGCGATGTCGACGGTGCGGGCCGCGGTGGCCACCTCGCCGCTGGCCTCCACCGCGTCGAGTGGCAGCCCCAGCGAGTCGCCCAGCTCACGCAGGGTGGGTCCGAAGCTGGCCGCGCCATGCGCCCAGCGGCTGGCCCCGAAGCGGTCGGGGTCGGAGCCGAAGCCCATGAGCTCGAACAGCAGCGTCGGCGAATCGCGTCGGGACAGGTCGGCGTACTCGTCGATCTGTAGGTGGTCGAGCCGGCGCTGGATCGAGGTGAGCACCACCGGCACGGCCTCGGAGATGAACCCGGGGCTGCTGCCCGTGCTGTGGATCGAGGAGGCGCCGGCCGCGCAGGCCGCCTCGACCCGGCCCCGGGCCTCGGGGTCGAGGCTGGCCGGGTGGTGGAACTCGCCGCGGGTGGTGACCACGTTGGCGCCCGATTCGAGCAGCCGGCACAGCTCATCGACGTCACAGCCCTGGGGCATGTAGAGCACGCAGTCAGCTCCCAGGGCCACGATGTCGTCGATCTCGCGGGTGGCGGTGATCCCGGTGGGAGCCCGACCGCACAGCTCGCCGGCGTCGAGCCCGGCTTTGTCCGGCGAGCGCACGTAGACGCCGGCCAGCTCCAGGTGGGGGTGGTCGATGACCTGGCGCAGGGCGCGCGTCCCGATGTTGCCGGTGGCCCACTGCACCACCCGGTAGGTCATGACCCGACCGCCTCACCACCGGCCAGGGCCGCCTTGTGCAACACGTTGGCGGCCAGGCGCATGTGGGCGGCGTCCACCAGGCGACCGTCGCGACCGATGGCGCCGATGCCGTCGGCTTCCGAGGCCCGGTAGATCTCGATGGACTCCTGCGCCTCGGCCACCTCGGCCGGCGTGGGGGCGAACACCTCGTTGGCGATGGGGATCTGGCTGGGATGGATGGCCCACTTGCCGTCGAAGCCCAACAGGCTGGCGTGGGTGGCGGCGCGGCGATAGCCGTCCGGGTCCTGGTAGGCCGGGTAGGGGGCGTCGATGGCGTCGATGCCGGCGGCGCGGGCGGCGGTGAGCACCTGCACCCGGGCGACGTGCCAGAAGTCGCCGGGGTAGTCGGAGATCGGGTCGAAGTTCCCGTCCACCCGGGCGTGCAGGGAGGCCGACAGGTCGCCGGCGCCGAAGATGATGGCCTCGAGCCGGGGGCTGGAGCGGGCGATCTCGGCCGCGTTGGCCAGGCCCTCGGCCTCCTCGATGAGCACCTCCAGGCCGATCGGGCGGGTGAGCCCCAACGCGGTCTCCAGCTGGGTCAACAGCACGTCGACCCACCACACGTCGCGTGCCGTGCGGGCCTTGGGCACGATGAGCACGTCGAGGGCGTGGCCCGCCCCGGTGACCACCTCGATGATGTCGCCGTGGCACCACGGCGTGTCCAGGCCGTTGATGCGCACGGCTCGCACCGTCGGGCCCCAGTCGAGGCTGGTCAGGGCGCCCACGGCGGTGGCCCGCGCCGCCTCCTTGGCCGAAGGCGCACAGGCGTCCTCCAGGTCGAGGAAGACCAGGTCGGCCCCCGAGGCGGCGGCGCGCTCGCACATGCGCTCGCTGCTGGCCGGCGTGGCCAGCTCGGATCGTCGGGCCCGGGGTTGGCGCCCACTCACCTCCATGCCCATGACGCCTCCATTCAGATGACCCCTCCAGCTTGCAGCGCCTCGAGCCGCGACGCGTCGAGGCCGAGGAGATCGCCGTACACGGCCTGGTTGTCGGCTCCCAGCCCCCGACCCAGGTGGTCGATGCGCCCAGGCGTGTCGCTGAGCTGGGCCACGGGTGCCTGCACCGTCATCCGGCCCAGGTCGGGGTCGTCGAGCTCGACGAAGGTGCCTCGCGCCTGGAGGTGCTCGTCGCCCCGCAGGGCCTCGGCGTCGTAGACGGGGGCGGCGGTGACCTCGGCCGCCTCGAAGGTGGCCATGGCCTCGGCCAGCGAACGCCGGGCCACCCAGTCGGCCACCAGTTGGTCGACCTCACCGGCCCGGGCCTGGCGTCGCACCGGATCGACGTAGTCCGGGTCGTCGGCCAGCTCGGGGCGCTCGATGGCCCGGTACACGCGCCGGGCGATGTTCGGCGAGGCGCTGGAGATGGCCAGCCACCGGTCGTCCGCCGTGCGGTAGGCGTTGCGGGGTGCGCTGGCATCGAGGCGGTTGCCCACCCGCCCCGGGCTGACCCCCAGCTGGTCGAACGACAGCGTGGACGACTCGATCAGGCGGGCCAGCGGCTCGATCAGGTTCACGTCGATGAGCTGGCCGCCCGCGCCGTGCACGTCGCGGTGGTAGAGGGCCATCATCACCGCGTAGGTGCCGGCCAGCGACGCCACCCCGTCGGCCAGCATGAACGGCGGCAAGGTGGGCGGCCCGTCGGGTTGGCCGGTGACGTGGGCGAACCCGCTCATGGCTTCGGCCAGCGTGCCGTAGCCGGGTCGGTCGCTCTTGGGCCCGCCCCGGCCGTAGCCGGTGATGTGCAGCATGACGACCCCCGGGTGGGCCGCGTGCACCGACTCGTAGTCGATGCCCCATCGAGCCAGGGCGCTGGGACGGTTGCCCACCACCAGCACGTCGCTCACGTCGAGCAGCCGGTGGAACAGGTCCTGGCCCTCGGCCTGGCGCAGGTCGAGGGTGACGCAGCGCTTGTTGCGGCTCACGCTCTTCCACACCAGCCCGACGCCGTCGCGCCGATCGCCCCAGGTGCGCATGGGGTCGCCGACCCCCGGGGGTTCGACCTTGATGACCTCGGCACCGAACTCGCCGAGGGCCGTGCCCACCATGGGTCCGGCCGCCAGGGTGGCCGACTCGACCACCCGCAGCCCCGCCAGTGGGCCGGAGCCGGCCCCATGAGTTGGGCCGGAGCCGGCCCCATGAGTTGGGCCGGAGCCGGCCGCCTCAGCCATGGACGGCGGCGGACGTCCGGCTCGGGGCCGGGCGCTCCAGGCCGAGGTTCTCGCGCAGGGTGGTGCCCAGGTAGCGGTCCCGGAAGACCCCCCGCCGCTGCAGCTCGGGCACCACCAGGCGCACGACGTCCTCGTAGGCGCCGGGGCAGTGGGTGGCCGCGATGACGAAGCCGTCGCAGGCGTCGGTCTCGAACCACTCCTGCATCTGGTCGGCCACCTCGGGACCGGTGCCCACGAAGCGGGGCCCCTGCAACAAGGTGGCCCGATGGCCGGCCAGGTCGCCCAGGGTGATCGTGTCGCCGCCGATGTGGGTGCGGATGTTCTGCACCAGACCCCGGATGCCCGACACCGACTCGATCAGCTCGTCGGTGATGGGGTCGTCGAGGGCCATGCCGGAGAAGTCGTAGTTCATCAGCTCGGACAGCAGCGTGAGCGAGGCCATCGGGTGGACCAGGTCGTTGAGGAAGAGCCGCTCGCGCTCCTGGGCCTGGGCGCTCGACTCGCCCAGCACCGTGTAGGCCATCGGCAGCATCTTCACCGAGGCCGGGTCGCGCCCGCTCTCGGCCAGGCGCTCCTTCTGGTCCTTGTAGTGGGTGCGGGCGATGTCGACATCGGGATCACCGGTGAAGATGAGCTCGGCCCAGCGGGCGGCGAAGTCACGACCCCGGCCCGACGACCCGGCCTGGAGCAGCACCGGTCTGCCCTGCGGTGAGCGGGGCACGGTGAGCGGACCGCGGACGTGGAACCACTGGCCGTCGTAGTTGAGCTCGTGGACCTTGTCGGGATCGGCGAACACGGCGTTGGCCCGGTCGAGCACCAGGGCGTCGTCGTCCCAGGTGTCCCACAGGCCGGTGGTGGCCTCGAGGAACTCGTCGGCCCGGTCGTAGCGCTCGTCGTGGCCCAGGTGCTCGGTGAACCCGAAGTTCTGCGCCTCGCTGTCGTTGACCGAGGTGACCACGTTCCAGGCCGCCCGCCCCCCGGTGAGGTGGTCGAGGGTGGCGAAGGTGCGGGCCACGTGGAAGGGCGAGTAGTAGGTGGTGGAGTAGGTGGCGCCCAACCCGATCGACCGGGTGGCCCCGGCCAGCACGCCGAGCACGACGCTCAGGTCGAGCTTCACCGGTCGGGCGCCGCGCCGCACCGCCTCGGCCACCGATCCCCCGTAGATGCCGGGCATGGCCAGGCGGTCGTCGAAGAACATCATGTCGAAGCAGCCCTCTTCGAGGGTGCGGCCCAGCTTCTGGTAGTAGCTCGCGGTCAGGAAGCCGTGCTCGGTGGCAGGATGGCGCCACGAGCCGGAGTACACCGAGGTGTTGCCCGCCTGCATGAACCCCACCAGAGACATCTGCCGCGTCGCCACCATGTGCTCCTTGCCCGTTGGGTCCCGGTCGTCGGGTCCTGGTCGTGCGTGCGTCCGCGTGCTGCCTGCGTTCGCCGCTGCTTGCGTTGCGCTCCGACTGAAACCTAGTATGTGATATGTCAGTCAGCAAGTCCATCGGCGGCACCGTCCGCGCCCGCGCCGCCGGCGAGCTGCGCGACCGCATCCTGACCGGGCAGCTGGCGCCCGGCACCCGCATCGACCTCGACCAGCTCACCGAGGAGTTCGGCACCAGCCGCACCCCGGTGCGCGAGGCCCTGCTCGAGCTGTCTTACGAGGGGTTGGTGGTGGTCAACCCCCGCAGCGGCATCACGGTGGTCGGCATCACCCCGGCCGACGCCGTCGACAACTTCGCCGTCCTGGCCGCCCTGGCCGGCAAGGCAGCCGAGTGGGCCACCCAACGCATCACCCCGACCCAGCTGGTCGAGCTGCAGGTGCTGGCCGACGCCATCTTCGACGGCGCCCACGACGTGGTGGCGGCCAACCGCCAGTTCCACCGGGCCCTCAACCTGGCCTCGGGCTCGCCCCGCCTGCTCACCTACCTGCGCCAGGCCGTGCGGGTGGTGCCGGCCAGCTACTTCGAGCTGTTCCCCGAACAGGAGCGCCGCAGCCGCCTCGAGCACGCCGCCCTGCTCGAGGCCATCGGCGCCGGCGATCCGGCAGCGGCGCGCACGTTGGCCGAGGCCCACGTGCTCGAGGCGGGGGCGGCCATGGGCGACTGGCTGGCCGACCACCAGCCCGACCTACGCTCGGCCCCGTGACCCCCGCTCAGGCCGCCCCCGCATCGCCCGGCATCGTGGTGGTGGTGGGCAACCCCAAGCCGGCGTCGCGCACCCGGACCGCGGGCGAGGCGGTGGCCGCCGCCCTGGCGGCGCGGGCCGGCCAACCGGCCGCCGACGTCACCACCATCGACCTGGCCGACCACGGCGCGTCCCTGTTGGGGTGGGGGTCGCCCGAGGTGGGCGAGCTGAAGGCCACGGTGTTGGGCGCCACCGCCCTGGTCGTGGCCAGCCCGACCTACAAGGCGGCCTACACCGGCCTGCTCAAGCTCTTCGTCGACCAGTTCGACCGCGACGAGCTCGGCGGGGTTCCCACCGTGGCCCTGATGACCGGCGGGAGCCCGGCCCACGCCTTGGCCGTCGAGGTGCACCTGCGACCGGTCCTGGTCGAGATCGGGGCCGACGTGGTGGGGCGTGGGCTGTTCCTCGCCGGCGCCGAGGTGGACGATCCCGCGCCGATCATCGACGCCTGGCTGACCAGCGGGGCCTGGCCGCGCCGCCACGTCCTCTGAGTCCCGCCGAGCGGGAGCGGCCGTGGGGCCCTCAGCGGGGGCCGAACAGGGCGGCGATGGCACCGCCGTCCACCAGCACGTCGGTGCCGGTCATGAACGAGGCCGCGTCCGACACCAGGAAGGCGGCCACCGAGGCCACCTCCTCGGGCCGGGCCTCGCGGGCCAGGGCGCTGGCCTTGACCATGTCGTCCATGGCCGGCTGGTTGGACGCCTCCAACCGTCCCATGCCCGTGTCGATGATGCCGGGCGACAGCGACAGCAGGCGGGCGCCCTTCGCCCCCCAGGCCACGGCGCGGCGGACGACCAGGCGTTGCACGCCCTGCTTGGACAGGACGTAGGCGATCTGCGAGTCGTTCACGTCCACGTCGCAGGCAGCCAGGTCCTCGTAGAAGCTGGGCGACAGCGGGTCGTCGAGCACAGGCGCGATCTCGGGCGACGTGGGGGCCATGTGGGCCGCCATCGAGGCGAAGCACACGGCCGCCGACCCGGGCGCCAGCACCGGCTCGAAGGCGTCGAGCACGCGGGCCGTTCCTCGCAGGTTCACCTCGTAGAGGGGTCGCCCCGGCGCCATGGAGGGCGACAGGCCGGCGGTGAGCACCAGGGCCCCGAGCGTGCCGGTGGCCCGGGCCACGGCCTCGACCGGGCCGGTGTCGGTGATGTCGCAGGCCATCGTCTCGACGGGGTTGGCCTCGACCGGCGACGCCGACGCGACGTCCGACCGGGCCGCTTGGCGGACCCGGGTGGCCACCGCATCGAGGGCGTCGCCGTCGCGGTCGGCCAGCAGCAAGGGCCCCCGCGGTGCCAGCAGCTCGGCCACCGCCGCGCCCATGCCCGAGGCGGCGCCGATGACGACGTTGGTGGTGCCCGTCGCGTTCGCGCTCACGGCCAGGCCATCCCCGGTGGGATCCAGCAGGGTGGTCGCTTCTCCATGAAGGCTCGCATCCCCTCCCGCGGCTCGTCCGACTCCGCCAACGCCCAGAACATGGTCTGGTAGTCGATCGAACCGTAACGCTCGTTCAGCATGCGCTTGACCTGGGCCCGGGCTGAAGGCGCGGTGTGCAGCACCTGCTCGGCGGCCTCGGTGGCCGCGGGCCGCAGCTCGTCGTGGGGCACCACGCGGGAGATGACGCCGAGGCGCTGGGCCTCGGCCGCGTCGAAGCGGCGGGCCGACAGCAACAGGTCTCGGGCCACTGCCAACCCGACGTGGGCGGGCAGGGCGGCGGCGTAGGTGGCATCGGGGATGCCCCGCAGCAGCTCGGGCACGCGGAAGGTGGCCCGGTCGCTGGCCACGGCGATGTCGGACATCATGGCGATGAGCAGGCCACCGGCCTGGCAGATGCCGTTGACCGCGGCGATGACCGGGGCCCGGCTGTCGCGGATGGTCAGGAAGGGCAGCACGTCGGGCCCGATCTCGGGCGGGGTCGACTCCCCCGGTTCGCTACGGCCCCCGAGGTCGCCACCGGGGGCGAACACGTCGCCGGTGCCGGTGATGATGAGGGCGGCCAGGTCGGGATCGGCGTTGACCAGCCCGACCGCCCGCTTGAGGCCGTAGTACATGGCCGGTGTCAGGGCGTTGCGGGCCGTCGGCCGGTCGATGGTGCACCAGGCGATCGGCCCCTCCCGCTCGAACCGCAGGCCGGAGGTGCCCAACTCGTCGCTCATGGCGCGGCACCCTAGTGTCCCGACGCCGCCCCGGGTTGGGGGCCATCGTGTGATAACTTCGCTCGCGCGTTTCGGAAACCTGGTTGCCGCGGACGCGCCGCGGACGCGCCGGGGGCGGACGGACCACGCCCGCCAGGCCCGGATCACCGAGATCTCGAAGGATGGCCATGCCTCGTCCTCGCACCCCGCAGCCGCCGATCCACCTGGTCAGCGCCCACATGCTCGACGTCGACAGCGGCGAGCTGGTGAGCCCGGGCGACCTGTTGATCCGGGACGACCGCATCGTCGAGGTGGCGCCCGACCGCGTGCCTGCCGACGCCCGGGTGATCGACCTCGGCGACCTCACCCTGCTGCCCGGCCTGATGGACATGGAGGTCAACCTGTTCATGGGCGGGCCCAACCACGCCAACCCGCTCATCCCGGTGCAGGAGGACCCGGCCATCCGGACCTTGCGGGCCGTCGCCAACGGGCGCCGGACGCTGCGAGCCGGCTTCACCACCGTGCGCAACCTGGGCCTGTTCGTGCAGACCGGCGGGATCCTGCTGGACGTGGCCCTGGGCCGGGCCATCGACATGGGCTGGGTCGACGGGCCCCGCGTCGTGCCCGCCGGCCACGCCATCAGCCCGACCGGGGGCCACCTCGATCCCACCATGTTCCAGGCCTTCGCCCCCCACGTCCTGCCCATCACCGTCGAGGAGGGGGTGGCCGACGGCGTCAGCGAGATCCGCCGGGCCGTGCGCTACCAGATCAAGTACGGGGCCCGGCTCATCAAGGTGAGCGCCTCGGGCGGGGTGATGTCGCACACCGGCCCGCCCGGTGCCCGCCAGTACTCCACCGAGGAGCTCGAGGCCATCGTCGACGAGGCCCATCGGGCCGGGCTGCGGGTGGCGGCCCACTGCCACGGCGACGAGGCGGCCCGGGTAGCCGTCGAGGTCGGCATCGACTGCCTCGAGCACGGGTCGCTGCTGAGCGACGAGACCCTCGACCTGCTGGTCGAGCGGGGCACCTTCCTGGTGGCCACCACCTACCTGGCCGACGGCATGGACACCTCCCACGCCGCCCCCGAGCTGCAGGCCAAGGCGGCCGAGGTCTTCCCCCGGGCCCGCCAGACCATCAGCCACGCCATCGAGCGGGGCGTGAAGGTGGCGTGCGGCACCGACGCCCCGGCCATCCCCCACGGCCGCAACGCCAAGGAGCTCATCGCCCTGGTCGACCGGGGCATGACCCCGCTGGGGGCCATCCGGGCCGCCACCACCGTGGCCGCCGATCTCATCGACGTCGACGACCGGGGTCGGCTGGCCGCCGGCCTGCTGGCCGACGTCATCGCCGTGCCCGGCGACATCCTCTCCGACATCACCGTGACCGAGGACGTGCGCTTCGTGATGAAGGGCGGGAAGGTCCACCGCAACGACGCCTGAGCCGCTCGCCGGCCCCGAGCGGCGGGTGCCTCGTCAACTGCGCCGGGGCCGACGGACGAGGTGCTAGGCGGCGCGCACCGCCACGCCGTGCAGGATCAGGTTCCACAGCTCCTCGGCCGGGTCACCGGCGTTGGCCGACACCCCGCCGATGGTCATCGAGAAGGCGTTGAACATGATGGCCTCGAGCACGATGCCGGCGATCGGACCGTGGCGCAGCCCGGGTCGCACCGCCCCGGCTTCGGCCGCGTCGTCGAGCACCTGGCCGAACAGGGAGACCAGCGGGACGAAGGCGGCGGCCGCCTCGGTCGGGTAGCCGGTCAGCAGCTTCTGGGCGAAGTCGACCATGACCGGTGCCTGGGCGTCGCCCGCGGCGACCTTGCCGTTGGCCTTGGCCGCCGCCGACCGGGCGCTGGCCGACTTGCCGGCGGCACCCGACGACGACTTGGCGCTCGTCGAGCCCTTGGCGTCGGACACCGGGCGGCACAGCCGGTAGTACTCGACCACGAAGCGGTGCAACCGCTCCTGGGGGTCGGCCTCGTCGGCCATGTGCTGGCTCAACCGGTCGGCGGTCCAGCGCACCGATTCCTCGAAGAGGGCCAGCAGCAGCTCGTGCTTGCCGCCGAAGTACTGGTAGAAGCTGCGCAGGGACTGGCCCGAGCGCTCGACCACCTCCTGCACGGTGAAGTCCTTGCCGGCGTCGCCCTCGTTCATGAGCTCCAGGGCGGCGTCGAGGAACCGCTGCACCCGGTTCTCGGCCCGGGTCCGGGCCGAGTCGAGGGATCGGGCCACGGCCAGCTCGCGCCAGCTCACCGGCGCCGTGTCGCCGCCGCTCGGGTCCGCCGGTTCGTCGGTCGTCACCCCGGAAGCGTAGCTCAGCGCTGGAAAGAGCCGGCGTTTCTCCCGACGGACATCACATGGCCGGTGACGGAGAACGAGCCTCTGCCTACCCGGCGGTAACTTCGTCGCCGCCGCCAGCCGGGCGCGAGGCCGGCCGGCTGGCGCTCAGACGGCGGGTTCGATGACGGCGTCGATGCTGGCCGCGCCGCTGTCGGGCACCCGTGGCTGGCGCCACACCTCGACCGGGAACGAGACCTGCACCAGCGAGTAGCACAGCCAGAGCAGGTGGGTGGCCTCCTCGGAGAGCCCGTCGAGCGGGTACTGGTCGAGGTAGGCCATCGCCTCGGCCAGCCGGGGGAAGGCGACGTCGTAGAACGTCTGCATCTCGTCCATGGTGCTGGCCAGCCGCTGGCGGTAGCGCTCGCCCTCGGTGCGCAGGCACCACGTGTCGGCGAACGGCTCCAGGTCGGCGAAGGCCTCGGGCAACTTCGTCATCGTCAGTCTCCTCGTTCCGGCGCCGCGCTCAGGAGGCGGCCGAGATCGTGACCGGCGTCTCGCGCGACGCCTGGTAGTCGGCCACGTAGCGCCGACCGGTCTGGTGCAGGTGGCGCAGGGCGATCTCCTGGTCGTTGAGCGGGAAGCTCTGCACCTGGCGCGTCTCGATCATCGACTGGGTGGCCTCGAGGGTGTTGCCGTCCTGGAGGCCGTACTCCTTGAACGTCACCCGGGCCAGCTCGTGGGCCAGCCGCTCGCTGGCCGTCTTGGGGGGCACGAAGCAGAGGCTCGTCTCGAAGATGTGGGTGTTGTAGGAGGTCGGCCAGTAGTGGTACGTGAGGTACCAGTTGGGGGCCCAGATCAGGATCATGAAGTTGGGGAAGATCAGGAACGAGTCGGTGCCCCAGGCCGGATGGCGGGACGGGTTGACCGCCGCCGGCAGGTCGACGTCGATCGGGCGGTCCCACGGGCCGAACAGGCCGCTGCGCAGCACCCGCTCGATGGGCTTCACCATGTTCTCGTCCTTGGGTGGGGACATGCCCCCCCACGACGAGATCATCGAGTGCGGGCCGGCGATCTTGTAGGCCAGGGCCTCGAACCCGATGGACTGGAGCTTGGCCGACTCCTCGGCCGTGGCCTGCTTCGCGTGCAGGACAGGTGCGTGGTAGAACTCCATGAAGGCGTCGATGAACAGCTTCCAGTTGCTGCCCACCTCGGCCCGGTAGCTCGACACCGCGGTCATCTCGTGGAACGGGTACCCCTTCAGGCCGGCGCCAAGCTCACCGAGGTAGTCCTCGAGCGGCTCCGCGTCGGCGTCGAGGTTCACGAAGATGAACCCCTCCCACACCTCGCAGCGCACCGGCACCAGGCCGTAGTCGTCCTTGTCGAGGTCGAAGAACTCGGACTCCTGCTGCACGAAGTTCAACGAGCCGTCGAGGTCGTAGCGCCACCCGTGGTACTTGCAGGTGAACTGGCGGAAGGTGCCGCTGGTCTCCTCGTGGGGGTAGTCGCTCCACACCAGCTTGTTGCCCCGGTGCCGGCAGATGTTGTGGAAGGCCCGGACCTCGCCCGCCTTGTCGCGCACCACCACCACGGAGGTGCCGGCGGCGTCGAGCTCCTTGGTGAAGTAGTTGCCCGTGCGGGCGACGCGCTCGACGCGGCCGACGTTGAGCCAGGTCTTGCCGAAGATGGCCTTGCGCTCGAGCTCGTAGTACTCGGGCGAGATCGAGTCCTCGTAGCTCACCGGCTCGGTGCTCAGGTCGGGGTACTGCTGGGTCCAGCTTCCCGCCTCGGGCTTGGGGAAGTGCGCCATGGTCGGTTCCTCCGGTCAGGGGCTCGGCCGCAAGATATCATGCATCTCCGAAAAAGAGAAGATCGTTATCGCAAGTCCTCGTCGAGCTGGATGCCGAAGGACTTCATGGCCATGGCCAGCTGGTCGTAGGCGCCGACGGTGAACACCAGGTCCATCAGCTGGTGCTCGTCCAGCTCCGCCGCCAGCACCGCCCAGGTGGTGTCGGACACCGCGGCGTCGGCCAGCAGCTCGTCGACCGAGGAGACCAGGGCGCGCTCCAGGGGCGACCAGCTGGGCGCGTCCCGGCCCGTGGCCACCGCCGCGATCTCGTCGGCGTCGATGCCGGCGTCCCCGGCCAGCACGACGTGCTGGCGCCACTCGTAGTCGCACCGGCGCACGCTGGCCACCCGCAGCACGAGCAGCTCGCGCTGGCGGGTCGACAGGGTGGTGGCGAACAGCACGTGGCCGTTGAACGTGTGGTACGCCTGGGCCAGCGCCGGGTAGCGGGCCAGGGTGCCGAGCACGTTCAGCCCCTTCGGCCGACCCGGGTCGCGCGACGGCATCGGGTGGCGCGGCTCGGGCGGGCGCAGGGCGGCCAGGGCGGCGCGCATCTCGTCGGGCCACTCCTGGGGTGGGAGCGGCGGGATGCGGGGTGCGTCAGCGGTCACGACGACCTTCTACTCATGGGGGACGAGCCGTCCCTCTCGCAGGTCCTGGCGGAGGCGGAACTTCTGCACCTTGCCCGAGGCCGTGCGCGGGAGCTCGTCGACCACGTAGAGCGCCTCGGGCCACTTCTGGCGGGCCAGCCCGACGTCGGCGAAGTGGACCCGCACCGCCTCCAGGGTGGGGGCATCCAGGCCGTCGCGCACCCGGATGACGGCTGCGGCCCGCTCGCCCAGGCGCTCGTCGGGGGCGGCCACCACGTTGGCCTCGGCCACCGCGTCCATGCCCAGGAGCACCTCTTCGATCTCCTGGGCGCTGATGTTCTCGCCGCCCCGGATGATGATGTCGGAGATGCGATCGGTGATGGTCAGGTAGCCATCCTCGTCGAGGATGCCCACGTCGCCGGTGTGGTACCACCCGTCCTCGTCGAAGGCCGAGGCGGTCAGATCGGCATCGGTGTAGCCCATGAAGCAGTCGGGCCCGCGGCTGAGGATCTGGCCCTCGTCGTCCAGGCGCATCTCGACCCCCTCGAGCGCCCGGCCGTCGGTGGTGATGCGCTTGACCTCGGGCTCGTCCAGGCGGCTGCCGGTGATCGATGGGTGCTCGGTGCTGCCGTAGGAGCGCCACACCTTCATGCCCAGGCCGGTGGCCCGCTCGGTGACGGCCACCGGCACGGTCGAGCCGCCCAGGCCGGCGTAGGGCATGAGGGCCAGGTGCTCAGCCGTGAAGTCGGGGTGGTCGAGCAGGCTGGTCAGGAAGTAGGTGGCGCCCCCGGAGACACCCAGACCCTCCTCGGACATCATGCGCAGCACCTCGCCCGGGTCCCACACGTCGATCAGGTTCACGGCCCGCACCCGCAGCATCGGCACCAGGAAGGCGTTGAGCATGCCGATGAAGTGCCCGACGGGCGCACCGGTGATCTGCGGCGGTCCGCCGGTGGGGAACCCCGACTCGAGCTGGCGGGTCTCGAACCCGATGGTGCGGTGGGAGTGCACCACGCCCTTGGGGTCGCGCGTCGTGCCCGAGGTGAAGCCGATCACCGCCGGGGCGTCGGGGTCGGTGGCCACCGGTCCGTCGATCGGCTCGTGGTCGAGCAGCGACTCGAAGCGGACGGCCCGGGCCGGCAGGTCGGCCGGCTCGGGGCCGGTGGTGACCAACCAGAGCGGGTCGGGTCGATCGGCCAGGAGGGCGTCGTAGGTGGCCACGAAGTCGTTGTGGCCGAACCGGTCGGCGGTCACGATCACGTCAGGCGAGGTGGCCCCGAGGATGTAGTCCACCTCCTTGGGTCCGTAGAAGTGCACCACCGGCACCACCACCGCGCCCAGGAAGGCGGCCGCCCAGAAGGTGATGCCGGCCTCCACCCAGTTGGGGATCTGGAACAGCACGACGTCACCCGGACCCACGCCACGGTCCTGCAGGGCGCCGGCCAGGGCGCGGGCCCGGCGGTCCACCTCGGCGAAGGTGCCCTGCCACGGACGGACCTGGGAGCGGACCCGGAAGCCCACGTCGCCCATGTGGCGGAGCCCGTCGGCCAC
This sequence comes from uncultured Microthrixaceae bacterium, assembly GCA_963785815.1. Lineage (GTDB taxonomy): Bacteria > Actinomycetota > Acidimicrobiia > Acidimicrobiales > Acidimicrobilacustridaceae > UBA4742. Next base: position 1,285,167 of record CAWAWN010000002.1, on the reverse strand, counting down.
CATCGTGCCCAGCGTGTCGTCGGTCCACCAGCCCTCGGCCACATAGCGGTCGACCAGGTGCTCGGGCACCGTGCGCAGGCGCCACCGCGGCGTCGCCGGCCTGCTCGACTCCCCCACGTCCCCCACGTCCCCCACGACCGAGTCCTCCTGTTCGGCTCTGGCCCTTCGAGCGTCGGGCCAGACTATTCCACGGGCGGTCCGGGCCTGCCAGCCACGTTGCCCTCCCAGGAGAAGGGCATTATCGTCGCCCAGATGGCCATCCCGCCCATCGACGACGTCATCGAGATCGAGCAGCTGCTGGCCCGGTACGCGGTGGGCATGACCAAGGACGACGTCGAGTCGGTCATGGAGGTGTTCACCCCCGAGGGCAGCTATTCGGCCTTCGGCGACACGTATGCCCTGGCCGACTTCCCCACCCTGGTGGCCGCCGCACCCAAGGGGCTGTTCCTGGTCGGCCCGCCCGCCCTCGAGCTCGACGGCGACACCGGCACCGGCCAGCAGCCGCTGTGCTTCGTCGAGGCCACGACCCACGACATGCGGATCGGGTACTACACCGACAGCTACCGGCGCACGGCCCAGGGCTGGCGCCTGCACACCCGGTCCATGACCTTCCTGCGCCGCAGCGGCGAGCACGACTCGGGACGGGCGCACGACCCCACCCGTCCCCAGCCGACGGCGCGCTCGAGGCGCGGCTCTGCGACGCGATGGACCTCGACGAGTTCCGCGCCGGCCTCGAAGCGTGGCTGGACGACCACCACGACGAGCTGGTCCCCGACTACGCCGGCACCGGCACCCTCGACGCGCAGATGGCGCACCTGTCCACGGTCAAGCGGCTGACCTTCGACGCCGGGTGGATGCGCCGGGGCTGGCCCGAGCGGGTGGGCGGCCTCCCCGGCTCCACCCTGCTGCGGGCCTACCTGGGCGAGGCCCTCACCGCCCGCGACATGGTCGAGCCCGGGCTCTACTCCATGACCGAGGTCCTGGCCCCGACCATGATCGACTACGCCTCGCCCGAGCTGGCCGCCGGGATGGTGCCGAGGCTGCTGCGGGGCGACGAGACCTGGTGCCAGGGGTTCTCCGAACCGGGCACGGGCAGCAACCTGGCCGCCCTGTCGTGCCGGGCGACCCGCACCGACGACGGGTGGTCCGTCACCGGCCAGAAGGTGTGGACCAGCCTGGCCCAGTACGCCCAGCGCTGCGTGCTCCTCACCCGCACCGGCGCCGCCGACTCGGCCCACCGGGGCATCACCGCCCTGTTCGTGGACATGGACACGCCGGGCATCACCGTGCGCCCCATCGAGACCATGCACGGCGCCCTCGAGTTCTGCGAGGTCTTCTTCGACGACGTGGTCGTGCCCGTCGAGCGCATGCTGGGCGACGAGGGCCAGGGCTGGTCGGTGGCCATGGACCTGCTGCCCTTCGAGCGCAGCACCGCCCTGTGGCACCGGGCCGCCTTCCTGCACCGGCGGCTCCAGCAACTGCTCGAGGCGGCCGGCCCCGACCGCCTCGACCCGGTCCGCCTGGGTGAGGTGACCCAGCTCCTCTACGCCTTCCGGGCGCGCTCTCGGGCCACCCAGCACCGCCTGGCCGACGGCGAGCACCTCGGGCCCGAGACCTCGATCGACAAGGTGCTGGTGGCCACGGCCGAGCAGGCGGTGTTCGACCTGGTGGCCGACGGTCTGGCCGACGACGTGCTGGTGGGCGACGACCCGGCCAGCGAGCGCTGGCGCACCGAGTTCCTCTACTCACGGGCCGCCACCATCTACGGGGGCAGCGCCGAGATCCAGCGCAACATCATCGCCCGACGGCTGCTCGACCTGGGGAGCGACCGATGATGGAGCAGGCCGACCTCGAGCTGTTCGAGCGCAGCATCGCCCACGCCACCGAGCAGCACCACGGCCCGGCCCTGGATGCCGCCCTCGACGAGCTGGGCTGGCGCGAGGCGCTGGCCGACGACCCCCGGGCCGCGGTGTCGGTGCTGTTCGAGCTCCAGGGGACCCACAACGCCTGGTCGTCCGCGCTCGAGATCCTGTGGGGCCAGGCCCTCGGCCCGGAGGCCGCCCCGGCTGGAGCCGTGGTGCTGCCCGCCATCGGGAGCGGGGACCCTCCCGGGCGTCTCCGCGGCGGCCTCCTGGACGTGGTCGGGCTGGGCTCGGCCGAATCGACCGGTCTCGACCACGTGACGGTTCTGGCCTCGGCGGCGACCAACGAGCACGTCGCCGCGGTGGTCGTGCCGGTGGCCGCGCTCGAGCAACGACCGGTCGAGGGCATCGACCCGACCATCGGGTGGGTCGAGCTCCGCGGCCAGGACATCGACACGACCGGGATGGCCGTGCTGGCCACACCCCATTGGACCGAGGCGCGGGCCCGGTCCCGGGTGGCGCTGGCCCACCAGTTGGTGGGGGCGGCGCGCCAGATGCTGCAGCTGGCCCGCACCCATGCCCTCGAGCGAATCCAGTTCGGCGTGCCCATCAGCTCCTTCCAGGCCGTGCGCCACCGTCTGGCCGAGACGTTGGTGGCCATCGAGACGGCCGAGGCCCTGATCGACGCGGCCTGGCGCGACGACACCGCGCTGACCGCAGCGATGGCCAAGGGCCTGGCCGGGCGCGAGGCCCGCACCGCGGCGCGCCACTGCCAGCAGGTCCTGGCCGGCATCGGCTTCACCACCGAGCACGACTTCCAGCGCTACTTCCGCCGGGTGCGGGCCCTCGACGGCCTGTTCGGGTCGTCGGCCACCCTGACCCGCACCCTGGGAGACGAGCTGCTGGCCAGCCGACGGCTGCCCCCACTGCTGCCCCTCTGATCGTTCGGGCCCGGTGGGACCGACGTGGCCCCGGCCACCGCGCCGGACGCGACCCCCAGACCCGGGTGGCGGCGGCCGCCATCGACCGCACCACGTTGTGCACCGACGCGGCGGCGGGCCGCCACGCCCCCGGGAAGAAGTGGTACGAGGGCGCGTTCAGCCAGCCCGGGGTTCACACCGCGGACCAGCCGGGCGGGCGCGCCGGCCGCGGCGGTCGCTTCACCCCGCTGGACGTGACACCGGGAGCGACCTCGCCCAGCGTGGTGCGCACCTCGAAGGGCTGGTACATGGTCACCACCGAGGACCACGCCGAGGTGGGTCTGGCCACCTCGTCGGACGACATCGCCTGGTCGCGCCCGACCGACGTCTACACCACGGCCAGCGGGCAGATCCGCTACGCCTCGCTGTGGCTGACCGGCTCCAACCAGGCCCAGACGCTTCCCGCCAAACTGGGTGGCAAAATGCGCGATATCGCACAGCCAAAGGTGCCCAATTTGCCGGGGGGAGGCGGCGATCAGGGCTGGCGGGGTGCCCGGAGGCGTTCGAGGTTGGCGGCCAGCTCGGGCGAGGTGAAGGAGCGGTCCTCGGCGGTGAGGGCGAAGTCGAGGGTGGCGGTGACGGCCCGCTCCAGGTGCAGGTTGAGGATGCGCTTGGTGTCCTCCACCGCCTGCTGGGGCAGCTTGGCGATGCGTTGGCCACAGGCCAGGGCCTGTTCGAGCACCTCGTCGTCGGGGCAGACGTGGTTCACCAGGCCGATCGCCGCGGCGCGCTCGGCCGAGATGCGGTCACCGGTCAGGGCGTACTCCTTGGCCAGCTGCAGGCTGGTGAGCAACGGCCAGGTCACCGGGCCGCCGTCGGCCGCCACCAGCCCCACCATCACGTGCGGGTCGGCCAGGTGGGCGCTCTGGGCCATGAAGACGATGTCGGACAGCGCCACCAGGCTGCAGCCCAGGCCGACCGCCGGGCCGTTCACCGCGGCGATGACGGGCACGCGACAGCGGGCCATGCCCATGACGATCTGGCGACCATGGGTCAGCGACTGGTGGCGCAGGGCCTGGTCCTGGCTGAGCTCGGCGATGTAGTCGAAGTCGCCGCCGGCCGAGAAGGCCCGCCCGTTGCCGGTCAGCACCACCACGCGCGCCTCCAGGTCGGCGTCGACCTGGGGCCACAGGCGCGACAGGCCCTCGTGCAGCACGTGGTTGGTGGCGTTGAGCTCGTCGGGCCGGTTGAGGCGCACCAGCCGGACGGGTCCGTCGGCCTCGACCACCAGCTCCGGGGGCAGGTCGTAGCCGCTCATGTCGGCAGCCCCAGGATGCGCTGGGCCACCAGGTTGCGCTGGATCTGCGAGGTGCCGCCCATGACGCTCTGGGCCCGGCTGTAGAGGTACACCTTCAACCAGGTGTCGTCGGTCCCACCGGGTCCGGGGCCGCCGTGACCGGCACCCCCGATGGCCACCGCGGCATGGCCCACCGCCTGTTCGGCCTGGGTCATGAGCAACTTGTCCACTGATCCCTCCGGTCCGTGGGAGATGCCGTCGAGTCGGTCCGACAGCCGCCGGCACACGTGCAGGCGCAGCATCTCCGCCTCCACCATGGCCCAGCCGAGCTCGCGGACCTGCTCGGCGCTGTAGGCCGACGGTTCGGCCCGCACCTGCTTGGTGAGCTGGGACACCAGCTTGGTGTACCGGCCGGCGAAGCCCAGCTCGCCGGGCTCGCGCTCGTGGCTGACCACGGTCATGGCCAGGGCCCAGCCCCGACCGGGGTCGCCGATCATGTCGGCCGCCGGCACCCGGGCGCCGTCGAAGATGACCTCGCCGAACTCCTTGGTGATGCCGTTGATCATGCGCAGCGGCCGCTGCTCGATGCCCGCCTGGTGCATGGGCACGGCGAAGGCCGAGATGCCCTTGTGCTTGGGCACGTCCGGATCGGTGCGGGCCAGCACCAGGCACCAGTCGGCGTCGTCGGAGTAGCTGGTCCACACCTTGTGGCCGGTGATCACGTACTCGTCGCCGTCGCGCTCGGCCCGGGTGCGCAGCGAGGCCAGGTCGGAGCCGGCGTCGGGCTCGCTGAAGCCCTGGCACCAGCGCTCGTGGCCGTTGACGATGCCGGGCAGGAAGCGCTGCTGGATGTCCTGGTTGGCGTGGGCCAGGATGCCCTCGACCAGGTAGCCCAGGCTGGGCCGGGGCGGGGCGCCGGCCGCGGCCAGCTCCTCGTCGAGGATCACGTCGTAGACGCTGGGCAGCTCCTGGCCACCGATGGCCCGGGGCCAGGACATGCCGAAGAAGCCGGCGCCGTGCAGCGACTGGTGCCAGGCGGCCATGCCGGCCCAGTACTCGTCGTCGGTGGACGAGGTGGGCAGGCCGGGGTTGTTGGTCTCGAGCCAGGCCCGCAGGCGCTGGCGGAACCCGGCCTCGTCGGACGAGTCACCGAAGTCCATCACCAGCTCCGATCGCGGCTCCCAGGCCGTGGTGGTCGAGCACCCGTTGCAGGTTCACGCCGGCCCCGCCGAACAGGTCGCTCGACAGCAAGGCCCGGCGCAGGTGGACGTGGGCCAGGCACTCCCAGGTGTTGCCGATGCCGCCGTGCACCTGGATGGCCGTTTCGCACACGCGGCGGGCGGCGCGGGCGCAGTAGGCCTTGGCCAGCGCAGCCGCGGCCAACGCCTCGTCGGGCGGGAGGGCGTCGACGGCCCAGGCCGCGTGGCGGGCCACGCTGCGCGAGCCCTCCATGGCCACGAAGGCGTCGGCCAGCAGGTGCTGCACGGCCTGGAACGAGCCGATGGGGTTGCCGTACTGGCGCCTCGACGCCGCGTACTCGACGGTCAGGTCGACGGCCCCGCGCATCGTCCCCACCAGGTCGGCACAGGTCAAGGCCAGGCCGAGGGCGGTGACGGCGGTGAGCTGGTCGTCGTGCAGTGGGCGGGACTGGTCGGCCACCACGCTCACGACCACGTCGGCGCCGGGCGCAGCCGACGGTCGGGTGAGGTCGATCGGCTCGGGCGTCGACGCTCCCGCCAGCGACACCGAGGCCAGGGTCGCCCCCGCCGCCGCCTCGACCAGCACCAGCGCAGAATCGGCCCCGGCCGCGTCGACCGCCAACGAGCCGGACGCGACGGGGCCGCCGACCTCGCCCCGGGCCAGGGTGGCCAACCGAGGATCGACGGCGATGGTCTCGAGCTGCGAAGCGGCCGGGGCGCCGGCCAGGCGACGGAGCTCGGCGGCCAGGGTCGGGCCCACGAAGGCGGAGTCGGCCAGGCCTCGGCTCAGCTCCTCGGCCACGATGGCGGCCTCGACCCCCGAGGCCAGGGGTGTTCCGTCGGGTTCGGCGGTGCGCAGCTCGCGCCAGCCCGACGCCACCACCGCGGCATCGAGCTTGGCGGCGCGCTCGGGGTCGTCGAGCTGGCCCACGGCCTTGGCCCCCAACCGGTCGACCACCTGGGCGACCGAGTCGCGCAGGGCCTGCTGCTCGGGGGAGAGGCGGACGTCCATCAGCCGACCGTACCGGCCGCCAGGCGGGCCGGGGTCCACTGGTCGCGCAGCGTGCGGCGCAGCACCTTGCCCGACGGGAGCCGGGGGATCTCGTCCACCACCACCACGTGGCGCAGGTGCTTGTAGGTGGCCAGCGAGTCGGCCACCAGCTGCTGCAGCTCGGCCGGGCTGGCGGGCCGGGCCGGGTCGAGCCGCACGGCCGCCACCGGCACCTCGCCGGCCCGCTCGTCGGGCATGGCGAACACGGCGCAGTCGACCACGCCGTCGTGGCGGAGGAGGACCGACTCGATCTCGGCCGGCGCCACCTGGAACCCGTTCACCTTGATCATCTCCTTGGCCCGGTCGGTCAGGTGGACCCAGCCGTCGACCTCCAACCAGCCCACGTCGCCGGTGCGGTACCAACCGTCGTCGAAGGCCTCGGCGTTGGCCTCGTCCGGCAGGTAGCCGGCCATGGCCGACCGGCTGAGCACCTGGATCTCGCCGATGCCGCCGGGCCCCAGCACCTGGCCCGTGTCGAGGTCGACCACCCGCAACTCGACCCCGTCAGGGGCCAGGCCGGCCGAGTCGAGGCGCCAGCGGTCGGGCTCGTCCACCGGGTTGGCGGCGATGACGGGAAGCTCGCTGGCGCCGTAGGCCGGCAACCAGCGCACCCCGGTGCGCCGGGTGACCACCTCGGCCACGTGCTCGGTCACCGGGGTGGCGCCCCACATGATGTAGCGCAGCGACGAGAGGTCGGCGTCCTCCAGGTGGGGGTGGTTGGCCAGAGCCAGGGCGATGGGGGCCACCGCCATCTCCAGCGTCATGCGATCGGACCCGATGCGGGCCAGCACCTGGTCGAGGTCGAAGCGCCGGTGGAGCCGGACGGTGGCGCCCGCCCGAGCCGCGGCCAGCAGGTTGAGCAGGCCCAGGATGTGCGACGGCGGGGTGGCGACCTGGAACCGGTCGTCGGGACCCAGACCCAGCGCCCGCACCCAGTGCGTCGTGGCGTGGCCGATCGACCGGTGGGTGTGGCGCACGGCCTTGGGCAGTCCGGTCGTGCCCGAGCTGAACACCAGGACAGCGTCGTCGGACTCGTCCACCCGTTCCACCGGAGGTCGGCCCGATCCGGCCGACGCCAGGGCGGCGGCCATGCCCGGCTCGTCGAGGTCGGTGACGTGGTCGGCGCCGAGTCGCGCCTCCAGCAAGGCCACCGCGGGGCCGTCGGCCACCGCGTGGGTGGGTCCGGTCAGGCCGAGGGCTTGGTCGACCTCGAGCGCCTTCCAGGCCGGGCTGAGCAGCACCGACGCGGCGCCGAGCTTGGAGATGGCGAAGACCGCGGCCACGAACTCGGGGCGGTTCGAGGTCATGACGGCCACGCGGTCCCGAGGGGCCACGCCGGCCCCGGCCAACCGGTGGGCGAAGGTGTTGGCTCGGGCATCGAGCTGGGCCCAGGTCCACACGGCGTCGCCATCGAGCAGCGCCGGGCGCTCGCTGGTCTCGGCCGCGGCCTGCTCCAGCCCCTGGTGCATCAGCGCCGCTCCCACGGAAACATTCTTCTCGTCCGTGAGATCGACGTCAACACGATCGGCAGGTGCTGTTCTCAACCCCTACCCACCCGCGCCTGGAGTCGGGGAATCGAACACTTGATCGCTGGCTGGTGGAGGCGCAGTGTCGTACGTATGTTCTCGGCGGAACAGGCGGCGGAGCAGACGGCGGAGCAGCCTGATCGAGCGGTAGCTCGGGCGGTGGTCGATGTGGACGTGGTGTCCGGCGCGGACCGTTCCTGTGGGGCGGTGGGCGTGGTGCAGGCTCGGTTGCGTGTGTTGGCCGAGTCTGGGCGGGTGCTGGCCAGCCAGATCCGTTCGTTGCAGGCCGAGTTGGTCGGGGTCGCGGCGGAGGTGCGCCACCTGGAGGGGTCGCTGGCGAGCGGGACGGTTCGGCAGTGGTTGGGGTTGGAGTGGGGTCTGACGCCGGGCGAAGCGGCCCGGACGGTGCGCTTGGCTGAGCGGCTCTCCCTGTTGCCCCAGTTGCGGGTCGCGTTCGCGGCGGGGAAGGTCTCTGAGGGGACCGTCGAGTTGTTGGCCCGGGTGGCGACGCCGGAGAACGAGGGCCGGTTGTTGGCCACCGCGGAGGTGGCGACGGGCGGGCAGCTCCAGACGTTGGTTCGGGATCTGCAGCGGGTGACCGCCGCCGGCGGGTCCGGTGAGGATCCGGTGGCCGAGCCGGCGGACGGGTTCCGGTGGCACATCGACGAGGGCGGCCGGTACCGGTGGGGTGGGTCGAGTGCGCCGGATCAGGGGGCGGCCATCGTGGCCGCCATCGACGCGGCCCGAGCCGCGGATCTCGACGATGGCGGTTCGGGGGCACAGCCGTTGTCCAACAGCGAGGCGTTGGCTCGGGTGGCCGACGCCTACCTGGGTGGGCTGGTAGACGACGACGGCGTGCTGGCCGAGCGGTACCTGACCATCCTGCACATCCGTGACGGTGCCGCCTACCTCCAAGACGGCGGGGCGGTCGATCCGGCCGTGGCCCGACTGATGGCGTGCTGCTCGTGGGCCACCGCCGTCACCGTGGTCGACGGCGCACCGGTCACCGCCACCTCCCGGACCCGGTTGGCCACCCCGACCCAACGGCGGGCCCTGCTGGTGCGCGACCGGTGCTGCCAGTACCCCGGCTGTGGGCGCACCCGCCACCTGCGGGCCCACCACGTGCGCCACCGCGAGCACGGCGGCCCGACGCAGCTCGACAACTTGATGCTGCTGTGCCCGACCCACCACTGACTCATCCACCAGCCAGGCTGGCGCATCGACGGTCAGCCCTGCCGATGGCGGTTCATCCGACCCGACGGCCGGTTGGTGCAACCCGTGCCCCGACCACCACCTGAACCACCCTCCGCACCGCCAGCCCAACCCAGACCGACCCCCGCCGGTGATCCGCTCACCGAGTTCGGACGCGACGTCATCCTCCACGACTGGCTCACCCCCGCCTGAGATCAGGGGATCAGGTCGGACAACACCTCGTCGGTGTGCTCACCCAGCGCGGGCACGACCGCCGAATCGGCCGTCGCCACCCCTGAGAACGTGACCGGGCCGGCCACCGAGCGCGCCCCGTCCCCGCCGGCGCCGTCGCCCTCCACCGCCACGATGCCGTGGTTGTCGATGAGCTGGGGGTCGACCACCACCTCGGCCGGGGTCTGGGCGGGCGCCCACCACACCCCGGCCCGGTCGAAGCGCTCGGCCCACTCGTCGAAGGTGCGCTGGGCGAACAGCTCGTCGAGGATGGCGATGACCTCGGTGCGGTTCTTCCGGATCGATCCCGCATCGGCGAAGCGGGGGTCCTCCAACAGGTCAGGTCGGTCGAGGGCGCGCAGCACCGCGGGGAGGTGGCGGGCGGCCTCGAGCCCGGTGAGGAAGAACCAGCGCCCGTCGGCGCAGCGGTACGGGTTCATGAGCGGAGCCTGGTTGCGGTCGCGCTGCTCGGCCTTGGCCACCTTGCCCAGCGCCATCTGGATGCCCAGGTCCCAGCCCAGCACGTAGGCGCCGGTGCGCAGCAGCGACACCTCCACCACCCGGCCGACGCCCGTGGCGCGCTGCTCCACCACCGCGGCCAGCACGCCGGCCAGGGCGGCCAGGCCGGTGATGTGGTCGCCGATGCCGCCTCGGGCGTTGAGCGGGTTGCCGTCCCCGTCGGCCATCTGCATCGACAGGCCCGACCGGGCCCAGAAGGCACCGATGTCGTAGGTCGGCCGGTTGCGCTCCTCGCCGGCCAGGCCGTACCCGCTGACGCTGCAGTACACGAGGTGGGGGTGGCGGGCCACGGTGGCCGACGGCTCCAGGTCGAGCTTGTCGAGGGCGTCGGGCCGCAGGTTGGAGATGAACACGTCGGCGGTGACCAGGAGCTGCTCGAAGCGCTCGCGGCCCTGCCGGTCACGCAGGTCGAGCACCACGCTGCGCTTGCCGCGGTTGTCGAGGGCGAAGGCCGGGTTGGGGATGTCGTCGCCGATGCCCAGCGAGCCGAACACCTGGCGCATCGGATCGCCGGTGGGCGGCTCGACCTTGATCACCTCCGCGCCCCAGTCCGCCAGCAGGGCGGCGGCCGCGGGTGCCGCCACCCACACACCCAGCTCGACCACCCGCAGGTCGGCGAACGACGACAGGCCGTGGGGCTCGGGTGCGGTCATGACGGCGACCCTCCCCCTGCCTCGGCCGCGTGCTGGCGCAGCACCTCCTTCATGATCTTGCCGGTGGCGTTGAGCGGCAGCTCGTCGATCAGCTCGACCACGCGGGGCACCTTGTAGTTGGCCATCTGCTCCCGACTCCACTCGATGAGCTCCTCGCCCGTGGGGCTCGAACCGGCCCGGGGCACCACGAACGCCATGCCCACCTCGCCCAGCCGGTGGTCGGGGATGCCGATCACCGCCACCTGGGCCACGTCGGGGTGACGGGCCAGGGCGTTCTCGATCTCGGCCGGATAGGCGTTGAAGCCCCCGACGATGAACATGTCCTTGGCCCGACCCACGATGCGCAGGCAACCGGTCGGGTCGATCACACCGAGGTCGCCGGTGCGCAGCCAGCCGTCGGGCGACAGGGTGGCGGCGGTGGCTTCGGGGTCGTCCAGGTAGTGCGACATGATGCTGCCGCCTCGCAGCAGGATCTCGCCCGGCTCGCCGTCGGGCACCTGCTGGCCGGCGCCGTCGACGATGTGCAGCTCGAACCCGGGCCGGGGCCGGCCCACGGTGGTGGCGATCGTCTCCACGTCGTCGCCGGGGGCGGTGGCCGAGGCGGTGCCGCCCTCGGTGAGCCCGTAGCCGGTGATGATGACCGAGAAGGGCAGCTCGGCCTCGACGCGCCGGATGAGCTCGACGGGGATGTCGGCCGCGCCCGTGACCGCCACCCGGAGGCTGGACAGGTCGTGGGCACCGCGGTCGGGGTGGTCGAGGATGGCCTGGTACAGGGCGGGCGCGCCGGGCAGCACGGTGACGCGCTCGTCGGCCACCCGGGCCAGGGCGCGCTCCACGTCGAACACGGCCTCGGGCAGCATGGTGGCTCCGGCCGCCACCGAGGCCAGGATGCCGGCCTTGAGGCCGAACATGTGGAAGTAGGGGTTGACCATCAGGTAGCGGTCGCCGGCGGCCAACCCGGTCATGGCCACCCAGTCGCGGGCCACCGCCAAGGTGCGACCGTGGGTCTGCACCACGCCCTTGGGGACGCCGGTGGTGCCCGAGGTGAACAGGATGTCGGACGGGTCGTCGGCGGTCACCGCCTGGCGGCGACGGTCGAGCTCGGCCCGCGACTCGGGGGTGGCGCGGGCCCCGAACGCGTCCCAGCTGACGGCGGCACCCGAGTCGGGGCCGCGGGCGACCACCACGGTGTGGAGATCGGGCAGGTCGCCGCCGGCCTCGGCCAGCACCTCGACGTAGTCGGTGCCCAGGAAGTCGGTGACGGTGACCAGCACCCGGGCCCGGCTGCGGCGCAGGATGTCGCCGGCCTCACCGCCCTTGAAGCGGGTGTTGATGGGCACCAGCACGGCGCCGGCGTCGAACACGCCCAGCACGGCGATGATCCACTCGGCGCCGTTGAAGGCCCAGATGGCCACCCGGTCGCCCGGGGCCACGCCCGACGCCACCAGGGCGGCGCCGAAGGCGCGCGACCGGTCGTGCAGCTCGGCGTAGGAGAGCCGCGTGCCGCCGTCGAGGACCGCCAGCTGGGCCCCGAACCGACCGGCCGCGGCAGCGGTCATGGCCGGGATGGACTCCCAGCCATCGCCGCCCGGGTTCACGCGACGACCGCGTCCTGCACGTTCATGAGATGGGCCAGGTTGCCGCCCATGATCTTGCGGATGGTCTCGTCAGGCAGTCCGGCCAGCTCGTCCACGTAGGTGGCGGGATCGGCCAGGCCCTCCGGATGGGGGAAGTCCGAGCCGAACAGCACGTGCTCCTCGCCGATGAGCTCGGCCAGCGCCCCGAGGTCCTCTTCCCAGAACGGGCTGATGTAGATGTTGCGGCGCAGCACCTCGATCGGGTCCTCGGGGAAGTCCTGCGGCATCTTCTTGTAGGTGTCCTTGAGCCGCTGCATGAGCGGCTCGACCCAGCTGCTGCCGTTCTCGATCACGCCCACCTTGAGCTCGGGGAACCGCGACAGGGCGCCGTGGCAGATGAGCGAGGACACCGCGTCCTCGACCGGGCGCCACGCCGACAGCATGCGGAAGGCCTCGGGCTGGAAGGGCAGCATCTCGCTGTTGTTGCCGATCCACTCGTTGGCGTAGCGCTCGTAGCCGCTGTCGGAGGAGTGCATGGCCACGAAGATGTCGGCCTCGACCACGCGGGCCCAGAAGGGATCGAACTCGGGCAGCCCGAACGAGCGGGTGCCGCGGAAGCCGGGCACCGGCGCCGGCCGGATGAGCACGACCTTGGCGCCCCGCTCGAGCACCCACTCGAGCTCCTCGATGGCCCTGTCCACGATGGGCAGGCTGATGACCGGGGTGGTGAAGATGCGGTCCTGGTAGTTGAACTGCCAGGTCTCGTAGAGCCATTCGTTGAGCGAGTGGATGACGGCGTGGATCAACTCGGGATCGTCACGCATCCGCTCCTCGACCACGCTGGCCAGGGTGGGGAACATCAGGGCCCGGTCGATGCCTTGGTCGTCCATGAGGGCGGCCCGGGCCTCGGGGCCGCGGAAGGCGGGGGGCGACTTCATGGGCTCGCCGAAGATCTGCCGCCGGTTCTTGCCCTCGGGGTTGCCCACCCGGAAGTACTCCTCCATGGCCCCGGGCCGGGCCACCACGTCGAAGGTGGGGTTGGGGATGTACTCGGAGATCTGGCCCCGGATGACGATCTTGGTGCGCCCCCGCACCTCCACGTAGTCGACCGCGCCCCGGTACTTGTCGGGCAGGTGCTTGGTCAGCGCCTCGCGGGTCTCGTACAGGTGGTTGTCCGCATCGAAGACGGGATAGTCGAGAGATCTCGTCGACATTGGTACCTCGTTTCACGGATGAGAACTGGAGTGCTGTGGAATGAGAATAGCGTTATTCGAAGGTGGACACCAACGAGGAGAGCAGCGCCCGGGTGCGCTGCGACGACGCCACCAGCTGGTCGCGACCCTCGCCGATGGGCACCACGCGGACAGAGACGTCGGTGACGCCCGCGTCGGCGAAGCCGCGCAGCCGCGCCTCGATGGTCGACTCGGTACCGGCCACCAGGATGTCGCCCACCTGGCGGGCGTCGCCCTGGTCGAGCAGGCGCTGGTAGTTGGGCGAGGTCTCGGCCTCGGCCAGGACCCGGTTGGTGCGGGCCACGGCCACCTCCACCTCGTCCTCGGCGCACAGGCACACGGGGATGCCGGCCACCACCCGGGGCGCAGGTCGGCCGGCGGCCTCGGCGGCGCGGGTGATGTGGGGCACGACGTGGTTGGCGATGGCCCGCTCATCGGCCATCCACAGCAGCGTGCCGTCGGTGCGGGATCCGGCCAGCTGCAGCATCATCGGACCCAGGGCGGCCAGCAGCACCGGGGTGGGGGTGATGTCGGTGATGTCGAGGGGGTTGTGCACCCGGAACAGGTCGTTCTCGACGTCCACCATGCCCGGACCGGCCAGGGCCTGGTCGAGCACGTCCAGGTTGGCGGCCATCGTCCTGACCGGGTGCTCGTACGCCAGCCCCAGCATCTCGTCGATGATCCAGTGGTGGGACACGCCCAGACCGAGCCGCAGACGCCCGTCGCACAGGGCCTGGACCGACAGGGCCTGCTGGGCCAGCGCGATGGGATGTCGCGGCTGCACCGGCACCACTGCCGTGCCGATCTCGACCCGGCTGGTCTCGGCGGCCACGATGGCGGCCAGGGTGAGGGCGTCGAAGTCGTCGGGGATCTGGGGCACCCACACCGACGCCATGCCCGCCTCCTCGGCCCAGCGGGCATCGGCCCGCAACCGCTCGACCTTGGTGGCGTACCGACCCCGCTCCGGACCGACCATCACGCCGATGCGCATCCGAGCCTCCTCTGTCTGGCCAGGCCGCCGAGGCCGCCTGGAGGCGACGGCGCGAGAACCATCTTCTTCTCTCGCGCAATGGACATTTCCCGGCAGGGTAACCTACTCGTGGGGTGCGCGACGATCTGGCGTGCGCCACCCACATCTCCGCGGCCTCGAGGGGGACTGACGTGACCACCACCGACTCCGAGCTGTACTACGACCCCTTCGACTTCGAGATCGACAGCGACCCGTACCCGATCTGGCGACGCCTGCGCGAGGAGCGCCCGCTCTACCACAACGAGAAGTACGACTTCTTCGCCCTTAGCCGGTTCGGCGACGTCGAGCCCTGCCTGGTCGACTGGCGTTCCTACAGCTCGGCCAAGGGCACCCTGCTCGAGCTCATCCGCAGCGGCATGGAGATCCCCCCGGGTTCGATCATCTTCGAGGACCCGCCCAGCCACGACCTGCACCGGGGCTTGTTGTCGCGCGTGTTCACCCCCAAGAAGATGAACGCCATCGAACCCAAGGTCCGCGAGTTCTGCGCCCGCAGCCTCGACCCGCTGGTGGGCTCGGGTGGCTTCGACTTCATCCACGACCTCGGCGCCCAGATGCCCATGCGCACCATCGGCATGCTGCTCGGCATCCCCGAGGAGGACCAGGAGGAGATCCGCGATCGCATCGACGAGGGCCTGCGCCTGGAGGACGGCGCCATGCCCGACCCCAGCTCGTTCGAGGTGCAGGGCCAGGCCAGCGACGGGTTCGGCGAGTACATCGACTGGCGGGCCGCCCATCCCTCCGACGACCTCATGACCGAGCTGCTCCAGGCCGAGTTCACCGACGAGGACGGGGAGCAGCGCCGCCTGAGCCGCGACGAGGTGCTGGGCTTCGTGGGCCTGCTGGCCGCGGCCGGCAACGAGACCACCACCCGGCTGATCGGGTGGACGGGCAAGGTGCTGGCCGACCACCCCGACCAGCGCGCCGAGCTGGTGGCCGACCGCACGCTGGTGCCCAACGCCATCGAGGAGATCCTGCGGTTCGAGCCGCCGTCGCCGGTGCAGGCCCGCTACGTGACCCAGGACGTCACCCACCACGGGGAGGTGGTGCCCGAGGGCAGCGCCATCCTGTTGCTCAACGGCTCGGGCAACCGCGACGACCGCAAGTTCCCCGAGGGCGACACCTTCGACATCCACCGCCGCATCGACCACCACCTCTCCTTCGGGTACGGCCTGCACTTCTGCCTGGGCGCAGCCCTGGCCCGCCTCGAGGGCCGGGTGGCCCTCGACGAGGTGCTGGCGCGCTTCCCCACCTGGGAGGTCGACTGGGACCACGCCGTGCAGGCCCGCACCTCGACGGTGCGCGGCTGGGAGAAGCTGCCCGTCCTCACGTCCTGATCGGGCCACCCCAACGCCCCCCTTCGCCAAAGGGAGGTGTCAGCGCGTCAGAGGGCGCCGGCGCGGGCCGGCATGGGGCGGATCATGGCGTCCTGCACGAACGACGCCACCAGCTGGCCGCCGCGATCGAACACGTCGGCGCGGCCGTAGCTGCGACCGCGGCCGGCATAGGGGCTGTGGTGGGACAGCAACAGCCAGTCGCCGGCCCGGCAAGGCTCGTGGAAGGTCAGCGTGTGGCTGACCACGCCGGTCGACAGCGTGCGGTGGGCCTGGGCCTGGCCGACGCCCGCGTGGGGACGCATGGCCGTGCCGATCAGGAAGCCGTCGGTGGCGAAGGCCAGCAGCGCCTGGTTGAAGGCCGGGTCGTCGGGGGCGCCCACGAAGCGCGTCCACACGTCCAGGTCGGCGGGGCCCACCGCCTCGGGATCGCTGATGTCCACCCCGTCGACCACCCGGATCTCCCAGTCGCCGTCGCCCTCGCCCATGGGCGGCGCCTGGTCGGGGTCCGACGGATGCGCCGGCGAGTCGGCGTGGCGGATGAGGTCGTCGTCGTCCGCGCTCAGCAGGACCAGCGAGCGCGTGCACAGCCGCGCTCCCTGGTGGATGGTCACCGTGGCGCTGGCGAAGCTGCGCCCGCCGTGCATCGGATCGACGTCGATCTCGACCGGCTGGTCGGGATCCGCGCTGCGGGCGAACACGGTGTGCACGGTCTTGACGGCCATGGCCTCGGTGCCCGCCAGCCCGGCCATGATGGCCTGGCCCAGCAGCTGTCCGCCGAAGACCACCCCGTGCCCGGAGTCGGCGTTGGGCGCCCGGTAGCGGTCGGGGGCGGTCGACTCGAGCGTCAGGGACGCCAGCAGGCTGTCCATGGTGACCATGGGATCAGCGGGCGGTGAAGCGCAGGGCGCCGTCGAGACGGATGTTCTCGCCGTTCAGGTAGGGGTTCTTGACGATCGAGTCGACCAGCAGGGCGAACTCCTCGGGGTAGCCCATGCGCTTGGGGAACACGATGGCGGCCGACGGGTCCTCCTTCATGAACTCGAGCGCGCCCAGCATGAGGGGCGTGCCCATGGTGCCGGGGGCGATGGCGCAGACCCGGATGCCCATGGGCGCCAGGTCGCGGGCCATGGGCAGGGTCATGCCCAAGATGGCGGCCTTGGCCGCGCCGTAGGCCACCTGGCCGCTCTTGCCCTCCATGCCGGCGATGGAGGCGGTGTTGACCACCACCCCGCGCTGGCCGTCCTCGTCGGGCTCGTTGTCGCCCATGGCCGCGCACACCAGCCGGGTCACGTTGAAGGTGCCGATGGCGTTCATCTCCATGGTGGCCACGAAAGACTCCTTGTCGTGCGGCACGCCTCCCCTGGCCACCGTGCGACCACCGCCCACGCCCCCGCCGGCCACGTTCACCAGGACCGACAGCGCGCCCAACCCCTGGGCCGCGGCGATGGCGGCAGCCACGTCGTCGTCGTTCGTCACGTCACCGCTGACCGCGGCGGCGGCATCGCCGAGCTCGTCGGCCAGGGCGCCGGCCCGCTCGGCGTCGCGGTCGAACACCACGACCCGCAAGCCGGAGCTGACCAGCTGGCGCACCGTGGCCGCACCGAGCCCGCCGGCCCCTCCCGTGACGATGGCTGAGCTTCCGTCCAACTTCATGTGTGCTGCCCTTCCGGTTGGGATCAGGGGGCGGATGTGCGCCCGGGATTGTACGGCGTCCAGAATCGGCGGTCGTCAGCGCCGGTAGGAGACGGCGGCACCGCACAGGATGATGTCGGCCCGCCGGCACAGCACGGCGCGCAGGGCGGTGGACGACTGGCTGGTGGCGGCCCAGGCCACCAGCGCGTCCATGGTGGCGGTCTGCAGCAGCGCACCCAGCTCCGGCACATCGACGTCGCGGGGCAGGTCACCCCGGTCGGCCGCGTAGCGGACGACCTCCTCGTACATGGCCCCGAAGCTGCGGGCGCTGGCCGGCACGGCGCTGCCGTGGGCCAGGCGCGACCAGTGCCCGGTGGCTCGCAGCACCGCCGGGCGGGGCACCCGGGACACGCGACGGGCCAGGGAGGTCATCAGCTGCTCGACCAGCTCCAGGGTGCGCATGCCCTGGGCCATGGCCGCCTCGGCCTCCTCGATGGCGATCTCGGCGGTGAGCCAGGACATCTCCAGGAGGATGTCCTCCTTGTGGGCGAAGTGGAAGTAGAAGGTGCCCTTGCTCACCCCGGCAGCGCGGGCGATGTCCTCGGCGGTGGTCTCCTCGAAGGCCGTCTCGAAGTCGCGCTCGCTCCACAGGTCGAGCGCGGCCCGGATGAGGCGACGGCGGGTGTCGCGCGATCGCTGCTGGGCCAGCGCCGAGCGACGGGGGACGGGCTTGTCGGCGGCGCGATCCGATCGTGGCGTGGTGACGCGGGGCATGGTGCTCCTGGGTGGCGCCGGACGGTCCGTCACTATAGAGCGGCCCCGCTCCCGTCCTCGCGGCGAGATTGGACCGGGCCCAACTTTCCGGTACGTTGACCATCCGATGCTGTTGTCCCTGAGCTCCGATCAGGAGTTCTTCCGAGAGACCACGGGACGGTTCCTCACCGACCGCGTCCCCGTCGCCGAGCTGCGCCGCCGGCGGGACGACCCGCAGGGGTTCGACGACGACTACTGGCGCCAGGGCGCCGAGCTGGGCTGGACCTCCCTGCTGGTGGGCGAGGCCAGCGGTGGCGGCTCGATCAGCGGCCAGGGCGTCGTCGACCTCTCCCTCATCGCCTACGAGTTCGGGGCCAAGGCCGCCCCGGGCCCGCTGGTGCCGACCAACATCGTGGCCAGCGCCCTGAGCGACCAGGCCCCCGAGGCCCACGCCGACGTGATCGCCGGCCTGCTGGAAGGCAGCCTCGTGGCCAGCTGGTGCTACGCCGAGCCCAAGCCCGGCGACCGGCTGGGCCAGATCGCCTTCGAGATCCGCCCCGACGGCGACGAGCTGGTGCTCGACGGCACCAAGCGACCGGTCGAGTCCGCGGCCCGGGCCGACCACCTGCTGGTCACCGGGCGCAGCGGCGACGGCCTGACCCAGGTGCTGGTGGCCACCGACACGCCCGGCATCTCCATCGAGCCCATGGAGACCGTCGACCTGACCCGGCGGTTCTCGGTGGTGCGCTTCGACGGCGTGCGCGTGCCGGCCGACGCGGTCGTGGGCCCCGTCGGCGGCGCGGCCGACCAGGTCGAGCACCAGCTCCAGCTGGCCCTGGTCATGGTCGACGCGGAGTCGGTGGGCACCCTGCAGTCGGTCTTCGACATCACCGTCGAGTGGGCCTTCGACCGGTACTCGTTCGGTCGGCCCCTGGCCTCGTACCAGGCCCTCAAGCACCGGTTCGCCGACATGAAGTCCTGGCTCGAGGCCAGCCACGCCACCAGCGACGCCGCCACGCAGGCGGTGGCCGCCGCCGCGCCCGACGCCGCCGAGCTGGTCAGCGTGGCCAAGGCCTACATCGGCCAGTTCGGGGTCGAGCTCGTGCAGGACTGCGTGCAGCTGCACGGTGGCATCGGCGTGACCTTCGAGCACGACATCCACCTCTACCTACGCCGCCTCACCATCGACCGGTCGCTGTACGGCACCCCCGCCGACCACCGCCAGCGCATCGCCCAGATCGCCGTGCGGGATCTGGCCGCCCGCGAGCGGGTGGTGGCATGAGCGCCACCGGGTCGCCCACCCCCGTCGACGCCGCCGATGCCGGCGACGAGGTCGAGGACGTCGAGGCGTTCCGCCAGCGAGCCCGGGCGTTCATCCACGCCAACCTGAGCCCGATGGACCCCGCCACCTCGGTCGGCGTCCTGCGCAACGACCGCTCCGACGAGGAGGAGCTCGAGGCCGTCGCCCACGACCGCCAGCTCCAACGGATGTTCTTCGACGCCGGCCTGGCCGGGGTCTGCTTCCCCCAGCCCTACGGCGGACAGGGCCTGACCCGGGCCCACCAGGAGGCGCTCAACCAGGAGCTGGCCGGGTTCGAGTACCCCAGCCGTTTCCAGGCCCCCACGTTCTCGCCCTGCGCCTCGGTGCTGCTCGACTTCGGCACCGAGGAGCAGAAGCTGCGCCTGCTGCCTCCCATCCTCAAGGGCGAGGCCCTGTGGATGCAGTTCCTGTCCGAGCCCAGCAGCGGCTCCGACGTGGCCGGCGCCCTGACCACCGCGGTGCGCGACGGCGACGAGTGGATCCTGAACGGCTCCAAGGTGTGGACCACCGGCGCCTGGTGGTCCGACTGGGGCCTGTGCCTGGCCCGCACCAACTGGGACGTGCCCAAGCACCGCGGGCTCACCGTGTTCGTCATGCCCATCCACCAGCCCGGCATCGAGGTGCACCGCATCGAGATGATCAACGGCTCCAAGGAGTTCTGCCAGGAGTTCCTGACCGACGTGCGGGTCCCCGACACCGATCGCATCGGCGAGGTGGACGACGGGTGGACGGTGGGCACCCGGTGGATGTTCCACGAGCGGATGCTCCACAACTCGCCCTACATCACCATCCCTGACGGCCTGGCCCGCGCCGGCAGCGCGGTGCCGATGGTCGAGGTGGCTCGCGATGCCGACCGGCTCGACGACCCCATGGCTCTCGACCTGGTGGGCGAAGCCCGCATGATGGAGGTGGTGGGCGTGCAGCTCCAGCACCGCATCGGCGAGGGCATCCGCTCGGGCACCATGTCCGACCAGTCAGCGGCCGTGGGGCGGTTGTTCGTCGGCGTGGCCACCTCCCGCAAGACGCACATCGCCTTCGAGCTGGCCGGCCCGTCGGCCGGCGCCTGGACCGAGGACGAGGACACCGTCGCCGGGTGCGGCTCCGACTTCCTCTTGCGCCAGGTGCCCCAGATCGGCGGCGGCACCACCGAGATGGCTCGCAACGTGGTGAGCGAGCGGGTGCTGGGCATGCCCCGCGAGCGCAGCCTCGACCGCGACGTCGCCTTCCGCGACGTGCCCCGCAGCCCGTCGACGTGAGCGCGTCGGCGGCCGCCCCGACCCCCGGCACCACCCGTTAGCGTGGTGCCGCTCATCGCCCGCGTCCTCGAACCCGCACAGCCGTCCGGCACCGCCACACCTCGTCGCGGCCCCGGACATCGGAGGCACCGTCCATGACCGCGATCCTCAACGGCGTCCGCATCCTCGAGGTGGCCGAGCACACCTTCGTGCCGGCCGCCTCCGCCCTCCTGTCCGACTGGGGGGCCGAGGTCATCAAGATCGAGCACGTCGAGCGCGGCGACGCCATGCGCGGCCTGGCCTCGAGCGGCATCGCCGTGGTGCCCAACAACGTGCACGTGCTGCTCGAGCACTCGAACCGGGGCAAGAAGAGCCTGGCCCTCGACCTGACCTCCGACGAGGGGTTGGACATCCTCTACAAGCTGGCCGCCACCAGCGACGTGTTCCTGACCAACAAGCTGCCCAGCGTGCGCAAGAAGCTGCGCATCGACCTGGACGAGATCCGGGCCGCCAACCCGAACATCATCTACGTGCGCGGCACCGGGCAGGGCGAGCGCGGCCCCGACGCCGACAAGGGCTCGTACGACGCCCTGGCCTTCTGGGCCCGGTCCGGTGTGGCCCTCGGGGCCATGCGCCCCGAGTACGACCTGGTGCCGGTGCCGCCAGCCCCCGGCTTCGGTGACTCGATCGGGGGCATGACCATCGCCGGGGGCATCATGGGCGCCCTGTTCCACCGCGAGCGCACCGGCGAGGCCACCGTGGTGGACGTCTCCCTGCTGGGCGTGGGCCTGTGGGCCATGGGGCAGGCCATCGGCCTGTCCCTCGTGCTGGGCATGCCGTGGCGACCGCCCCCCGCGGCCAAGATGCCGGGCAACCCGCTGTCGCGCAACTACGGCACCTCCGACGGCCACGTCATCACGCTCACCTGCCTCCAGCCGGCCAAGTACTGGGCGCCGCTGTGCGAGTGCATCGACCGGCCCGACCTCATCACCGACGAGCGCTTCGCCGACTACGCGGCGCTGATGAGCCACAACGACGAGGCCGCCGCCATCCTCACCGAGATCTTCGCGGCCAGCACCCTGGCCGAGTGGCGCGAGACCCTGGCGCCGTTCAGCGGCCAGTGGGCGGTGGTCCAGGACACCCTGGAGGCGTCCGTCGACCCCCAGACCGTGGCCAACGGCTACATCCAGGACTGCGAGACGGCCGACGGCATCAGGTTCCAGATGGTGGCCGCTCCCGTGCAGTACGACGAGGAGCCGGCCAAGCCCGGACGGGCTCCCGAGCTCAACGAGCACGGCGACGCCATCCTGGCCGACCTGGGCCTGGACTGGGACGCCATCGTCGACCTCAAGGTCCGCGGCGTCGTCGCCTGACCGAACCCCCCATCCACCGAACCGATCCGCACCACCGGAAGAACAGAGGGATCACATGACGTCATTCGATGCATTCCGCTATGACGGCAAGCGCGCCGTCGTCGTCGGCGGCGCCACCGGCATGGGGGCGGCGGCCGCCGAGCTCCTCCAGTCCGCCGGGGCCGACGTCGTGGTCATGGACTTCGCCGAGGTCACGCTGCCCGGCGCCACCGCCATCCACGTGAACCTGGCCGAGCGGGACTCGATCGACCAGGCCATCGCCGAGTGCGGTGGGCCGGTCGACGCCCTGCTCTCGTGCGCCGGCGTGGCCGACGGCACGCCCGGCATCGAGAAGATCAACTTCATCGGCCACCGCCACATGATCGACGAGATGCTGGCCAAGGGCATGCTCGGCCGCGGCAGCACCATCGGGTTCATCTCCTCGGCCGCCGGGCTGGGCTGGGAAGCCAACCTGGGTCGCCTCAAGGAGTACCTGGCCACGCCGGACTTCGACTCGGCCGTGGCCTGGATCGAGGCCAACGGTGGGGCCGACTACATGTCGACCAAGCAGGCCATCTGCGCCTACGTGGCCACCCAGGCCTTCCCCCTGCTCAAGCAGGGCATCCGCATCAACGCCATCTGCCCCGGCCCCACCAACACCCCGCTGGCCCAGGCCAACGAGGAGCTGTGGCTGGGCTTCGGCGCCGACTACCGCGAAGAGGCGGGCATCGAGGCCTCCACGCCGCTCGAGCAGGCCTACCCGCTGGTCTTCCTGTGCAGCGACGCGGCCGCAGCCATCAACGGCATCACGCTGGTCACCGACGCCGGCTACTTCTCCTCGGGGTCCACCGAGACCTACCCGGCGGCCACCCCGGCGGTGAATTTCCTGCTCGGGCGGTACTGAGCGCCCGCGCCGCGCCCGTGCCTGCCGAGCGCCCGGTCATGGGGCGCTGGTTCGAGGAGCTGACCCCCGGGTTGGTCATCGACCACGCCGTGACCCGCACCGTCACCGAAGCCGACAACACGCTGTTCTCGGTGCTGACCATGAACGCCCAGCCCCTGCACCTGGACGAGTCGTTCGCGGCCACCACCGAGTTCGGCAGCCGCGTGGTGAACAGCCTGTTCACCTTGTCGCTGCTGATCGGGTTGTCGGTGTTCGAGACCACCTTGGGCACCACGGTGGCCAACCTGGGGTTCGGCGAGATCGCCTTCCCGGCGCCGGTGTTCCCCGGCGACTCCATCCACGGCCAGACCGAGGTGGTGTCGGCCCGGCCCTCCGGGTCGCGACCGACCCAGGGCATCGTCGAGTTCGAGCACCGCGCCTACAACCAGCGCGACGAGCTGGTGGCGCGCTGCCGGCGCTCGGCGCTGATGAGGCGGCGCCCCACGTGACGGGCGCCCATGAGCCGGCGCCCCACGTGAACCAGGGCCCCACGTGACGACGCGATGGCGGAGCATGTTGTTCGTGCCGGGCAACCGCGCCGACCTGGCGGCCAAGGCACCCCGCACCGGGCCCGACGTGGTGGTGCTCGACCTCGAGGACGCGGTGCCCGCGGTGGCCAAGGCCGAGGCCCGGGCCTCGACCCGCCAGGCCGCGCTCGACCTGACGGGTTCGGTGCCGGTCTGCGTGCGGGTCAACCCGTCCTCCACCCCGTGGTTCGCCGACGACGCCGCTGGGCTGCCCGACGGCCTGGCCGCCGTGGTGGTGCCCAAGCTCGACGCCGCCAGCCAGCTGGCCGAGGTGGTGGACGCCCTGGGCGGCCGACCGGTGGTGGCCGGGATCGAGACCGTGCGGGGGGTGGTCGACGTCCGCCAGGTGCTCACCCCGCCGGTGGTGGCCTGCTACTTCGGAGCCGAGGACTACGTCGCCGACCTGGGTGGCGTGCGCACCCCCGGCAACGCCGAGGTGGCCCTCGCCCGGGCGTCGGTGGCCATGGCGGCCCGGCTGGCGGGGGTGCCCGCCCTCGACATGGTGACCCTCGACTTCGGTGACGACGCCCGCTTCGTGGCCGAGGCCCAGGAGGCCCGGGCCCTGGGCTACGCCGGCAAGCTGTGCATCCACCCGACCCAGGTGACGTTGGCCAACCAGGCGTTCCGGCCCACCCCCGAGGAGGTCGACTGGGCCGGGCGCCTGCTGGAGGCCTTCGCGGCGGCCGGCGGCCAGACCATCGCCTTCGAGGGCCAGATGGTCGACGAGGTGGTGGCCGCCCGGGCCCGGGCCATCCAGGCCGCGGTGGTCGAGCCGTGACCGGGTCGCCGCCCCGCGTCCTGTGGACGCCCTCCCCCGACGTCCGCCGCTCGACGGTGGTGGGTCGCTACCTGGACTGGCTGGCGACCGAGCGCGGGCTCGAGTTCGCCGGCTACCCCGAGCTGTGGCAGTGGTCGGTCGACGACCTGCCGGGCTTCTGGTCGTCGGTGTGGTCGTTCTTCGACGTCCAGGCCGACCGGGCCTACGACGACGTGCTGCCCGACGCCACCATGCCGGGCGCCCGTTGGTTCCCGGGCGCCGAGCTGAACTACGCGGCCCGCGCCCTGGCCACCACCGGTCCGGACGTGGCCGTGGTGGCGCGCTCGCAGTCCGGTCCGGGTGCCGAGCTGTCCTGGGACGACCTGCGCGACCAGGTGGCCCGGTGCCGGACGGGGCTGCGCCGGCTGGGCGTCCAGGTCGGCGACCGGGTGGTGGCCTACCTGCCCAACGGTCCCCACGCCCTGGTCGCCTTCCTGGCCGCGGCCAGCCTGGGGGCCGTGTGGGCCTCGTGCCCGCCCGAGTTCGGGGCCCAGAGCGTGATCGACCGCTTCGGCCAGCTCGACCCGACCGTGCTGCTGGTGATGCCGGGCTATCGCTACGGCGCCAGGCAGATCGACCGGCAGGCCGAGGTGGCGGCCATCACCGACGCACTGCCCACCGTCACCACGGTGGTGGACGTGTCCACCGGGTGGGACGCCCTGTTGGCCGACGCCGACGAGCTCGCCTTCGAGCCGGTGGCCTTCGACCACCCGCTCTACGTGCTCTTCTCGTCGGGCACCACCGGACCGCCCAAGGCCATCGTGCACGCCCACGGCGGCATCCTGGTCGAGCACCTCAAATCGCTGGGGCTGCACCACGACCTGGGTCCCGGCGATCGCTTCTTCTGGTTCTCCACCACCGGCTGGATGATGTGGAACCTGCTCGTGTCGGGGCTGTGCGTGGGCGCCACCATCGTCCTGTTCGACGGCGACCCGGCCTGGCCCGACCTGGGCGCGCTGTGGCGCATGGCGGCCGAGACGGGCATCACCGTGTTCGGCACCAGCGCCCCGTTCCTGATGGCGTGCCGGGCCGCCGGGGTGCGCCTGGCCGACGCCGGCGACCTGTCGGCCCTGCGGTCGGTGGGGTCCACCGGGGCACCGCTGCCGGTCGAGGGGTTCGAGTGGGTCTACGAGCAGATCCCCGAGGTGTGGCTGACCTCGGTGAGCGGGGGCACCGACGTGTGCACGGCCTTCGTCGGGGGCAGCCCGCTCGTGCCGGTGGTGGCCGGCGAGATCAGCTGCCGCTACCTGGGGGCGCGGGTCGAGGCCTTCGACGACGAGGGACGATCGCTCGTCGGCGAGCAGGGCGAGCTGGTGCTCACCGCCCCGCTGCCGTCGATGCCCACCGGCTTCTGGCACGACGACGACGGCCACCGCTACCGCGACGCCTACTTCTCGCGCTTCGCCGGGGTGTGGTGCCACGGCGACTGGCTGACCATCACCGACCGGGGCTCGTGCACCATCACCGGCCGGTCCGACGCCACCCTCAACCGGGGCGGGGTGCGGCTGGGCACGAGCGAGCTCTACGCCGTGGTGGAGTCGGTGCCCGGCGTGGCCGACAGCCTGGTCGTGCACCTGGAGGACGCCGCCGGCGGGCCGGGACGGCTCCTCCTGTTCGTCACCCTCGAGCAGGCCGGCCCGGACCACGGTGCGGTGCCGGTCGACGCCGAGCTGCGCCAGCAGCTCGCGGGCCAGCTGCGTGCCCGGCTGTCGCCGCGCCACGTGCCCGACGAGGTGTACGCCGTGCCCGCCATCCCCCGCACCCACACCGGCAAGAAGCTCGAGGTGCCGGTCAAGCGCATCCTGTCGGGCGCGCCGGCCGACCGGGTGGCCAGCCGGGGGTCCCTGGCCGATCCCGACGCCCTCGACGCGTTCGTGGCCCTGGCGGCCGACTCCTGAGTCGTCGCACGTCCTGCCGTTCGGTCGCGTCGGCGGGTCGAGGTCGCCTCAGCTGGACCGGCTCCTGGACACCACGATCGACACGAGTATGAAGGGCACGCCCAGCGAAACCACAGCAGTCGCAGCGAGCACCATTCCACTTCGCAGCCAAGCCGTGCGAGGACCGCGGGCAGCAAACGCCCCTAGCAGCGCGAGCAACGCGACAGCCTGCGTGATGGCCTGTAGCCAGATCAGAAGGTCTGCCTTCTGGGAACTGACCGTCGGCGTACTGATCACGGCTCGGGCAAGCGGCCGCGATCGCGGACGGCGTCGGTCTCACGATCTGATCGGTCTGGGTGCTGTTCGGGAGGTTCCACTCGTACAGACCGGCGATCGGGCGTTCGCTCGTCGGGTTGGCGACGGACGTCCAAACGCCCGGGGAGCGTTGGCCGGCATCGACGAGAACGTCATTATCGCTGACTGCTAACATGCTTTGCATGGCCGGCTGGAGCGACCGTGGTTGAGCGCAACGATCCCCGGTGGGAGCACGGCTACCACCGCCTCGGCGTGCGGCGCGTGATCCAGGAGACGCCCGACACGCGGTCCTACGAGCTCGAGGTCCCCGACGAGCTGGCCGAGCTCTTCGACTACCGCGCCGGCCAGTTCTGCACCTTCCGGGTCCACCTCGACGGCGACGAGCTGGCCCGCTGCTACTCCATGTCGAGCGCGCCCGAGACCGACGCCCACCTGAGCGTCACCGTCAAGCGCGTGCCCGGCGGCCGGGTGTCGAACTGGTTCCACGACCACGTGCACGAAGGCGACGAGCTGGAGGTGACCAAGCCGGCCGGGGTCTTCTGCCTGGAGCCCGCCCCGCGCCCGGTGGTGGCCTTCGTGGGCGGCAGCGGGGTGACCCCGGTGATGTCGATCGCCAAGAGCGTGCTGGCCGGCACCGACCGCGCCATCCGCATCCTCTACGCCAACACCGACCGCCCGGCCATCATCTTCGACGAGCAGCTGGCCGCCCTCGAGGCCGACCACGGCGACCGGCTGGTGGTGCGACGCCACCTCGACATCGACCGCGGCTACCTCGACGCCGCCGCCGTCGCCGACTTCGCGGCCGAGTCCAGCGCGGGAGCGCTCGACGCCGATTACTACATCTGCGGCCCGGGTCCGTTCATGGACCTGGTGGAGACGAGCCTGCGGGCCGCGGGGGTGGACGCCGCCCGCATCCGCATCGAGCGGTTCGTCACCCCCGACCAGCCCCGCGGCCCGGTGGCAGCCGAGCCCGACCAGGCGGCCGGCGCCGCGCCCGACGCCCGAGACGCCCGAGACGCCCGAGACGCCCGAGACGCCCGAGACGCCCGACGTGTCCGAGGCGTCGGCGGGGCCGGAGGTGCCCGAGACGGTGGTCATCGTGCTCAAGGGCACGACCACCGACATCGCCTACCGAGCCGGGGACACCGTGCTGGAGACGGCCCGGCGAGGTGGGCTGGCGCCGCCCTACTCGTGCGAGGCGGGCAACTGCGCCACGTGCATGGCCATCCTGCGCGAGGGCGGGGCCAGGATGCGGGCCAACAACGCCCTCGAGCCCGACGAGGTGGCCGAGGGCTGGATCCTCACGTGCCAGGCGGTCCCGGAGGGTCGATCGGTGACCGTGGAGTACGAGGCCCTCTGACCGACGGCCCTGGTCCGGTCGCTACTTCGAGACGAAGACCTGGTACCACCACGTCTTCGGGTAGAAGTTCCCGAAGGGGATGTGGCCCGGGCCCACGGCCGTGTTGAGGCCGCCGACCTTCTTCGAGGCGATGTAGGTGTACGGCGCGTAGTAGAGCCACAGCGTGGTGAGCCCCGCGTTGAGCTGCTTGACCAGGTCGTCGTAGGCCTGCTTGCGTTGGGCCGCGTACCCGCTCTGGCGACCCGTGTTCAGGTCCTTGTCGATCTGGGGCGTGCTGTAGTGGGCGAAGTTGATGGCGATGGCCGGTGGCGGCTTGTTCGACGTCGACGCCCAGAAGTAGTACTGGCTGTCGGGATCGGGGTAGCCGTAGTTCGTGCCGAAGGCCAGCTCGAAGTCGCCGGTGACCTCCGCGGTGATCCGGGCCGACTGGTCGAGGGTCTGGATGTGGGTGGTGATGCCGGCCTTGGCCCACTGGGCGCTCAGCGCCTGCAGGGCGGTGACCACGTCCAGGCTGGGCAGGCCCATGAGGGTGACGTTCAGGGAGCTGTCACCCGTGTCCTGCTTGTACTGGGCCACCTGGGCCTTGGCCTGGGCCAGGTTGGTGCTGGGGTACCCGTTCTGGGAGCTGGGCATGCCCCAGGGTGTGTTGGGCCCGAACGGTGAGGTCGACAGCTGCAGACCCTTGCCGGCCACGGTGGCGATGGCCTTGGCATCGGTGGCGTAGGCCAGCGCCATGCGGGCGTGGATGTTGGCCAGCGGGTTGGGCTTGCCGTTGATCGTGGCGTAGGTGTTGACCTGGACCAGCACCGAGCCGGCGTCCCAGTCCCGGACCTCCTGGAAGTTCGCGGCCATCGAGTTGGCCGTGTTGGCGCTGAGCGTCGAGAGCATGTCGATGTCGCCCGACTGCAACGACTGGGCCCGGGTCTGGTCGTCGGTGATCACCTTGAACGTGATCGAGTCGAGGTAGGGCGTGCCCGTCTCCACCTTGCCGGCGGTGTCGAGACCACCCCAGTAGTGCGCGTTGCGGGTCACGGTCAGCGTGCTGTTCTGGACCCAGTTGCTGAAGACGAACGGGCCTGTGCCCACGGGGTGGTTGGATCCGGCCGTGCCGGCCGCGATCATCGACGGCGCCATCATCATGGCCGAGTTGCTGTCGAGGTAGCTGGACGGGAAGGCGGCCCAGGGCTGGGTCAGGTCGACCTGGACGGTCAGGTTGTCGATCGCCGACTCGTCGGCGAACAGGGGGCCGGCCGTCAGCGTGTAGAAGGGGCTGGCCAGGTAGGCCTTGAAGTTCTGGACCACGGCGTCGGCGTTGAACGGGGTGCCGTCCGAGAAGGTGACGCCGGGCCGCAGGTGGATGACCCAGCGGGTGAAGTCGGTGTTGGCGATCCAGCTGGTGGCCAGCCAGGGCTTGGCCCCGCTGTCCGCCCCGGCGTTGGCCAACGGCTCGAGCATCGTCGAGCCGACCAGGTTGCCGGTGTCGTCCCACGTGTTGACCGCCGGGTTCCAGCCCGGCGTCTCGGTCGGCACGCCCACCACCAGGGACCCGCCCTTGACCGGCGTGCCCGACGTGGCCACCGCCGCCGCGGGTGCGCTGGTGCCCTTGGTGGCAGCGGTGGTGTGGTTGCTCGACCCGCAGGCCGTGGCGGCCAGAGCCAGCACCGCCACGATGGCGACGCTGGCCAGGCGCAACCGACGATGCGCATAGGTGTGAGCCGATTCCGGCATGGTGACGCCCCCCTGGGTCCGAGCGAGATCTTCCCGCCTATATCGTCGGTGCCCCTGCCAAATTGAGCGCTCGCTCACATTTCGGTCCGGACGGGACCCAGATCAGGCCGGACGGCCCACCGCGCCGCCACGGGGTGGACGGCACCCAGATATTGGTGTCATATGTGTGGCACGATATCGGCGGACGCCGGGAGAACCAGTCGAGGGGCCAGGAGGTCCACGGTGACGATGACCAGCGACGTGCGGTACGACCCCTACGACGTCGAGATCAACCGGGACCCCTACCCGGTGTTCCGCCGCCTGCGCGACGAGGTGCCGCTCTACTACAACGCCGAGCACGACTTCTACGCGCTGAGCCGCTTCGACGACGTCGACGCCGCCCTGGTCGACTGGAGCACCTACTCGTCGGCCCGGGGCGGCATCCTCGAGCTCATCCGAGCCGGCATCGAGATGCCGTCGGGGGTGTTCATCTTCGAGGACCCGCCCATCCACTCCATGCACCGCGGGCTGCTGTCGCGGGTGTTCACCCCCCGCAAGATGAACGCCCTCGAGCCCAAGCTGCGCGAGTTCTGCGCCGCCAGCCTCGACCCGCTGGTGGGCACCGGCCACCTCGACTTCGTGGCCGACCTCGGCTCGCAGATGCCCATGCGCACGATCGGCATGCTGCTGGGCATCCCCGAGGCCGACCAGGAGGCCGTGCGCGACAAGGTCGACGCCGACCTGCGCACCGAGGCGGGCCAGCCCATGCAGGTGTCCCAGGACGCCTTCATCGACGGCTCGATCTTCGAGGACTACATCGACTGGCGGGCCAAGAACCCGTCCGACGACCTCATGACCGAGCTGCTCAACGCCGAGTTCACCGACGAGACCGGCACGGTGCGGTGCCTGACCCGCGACGAGCTGCTCATCATCATCAACGTGATCGCCGGGGCGGGCAACGAGACCACCACCCGCCTCATCGGCTGGGCCGGCAAGGTGCTGGCCGATCACCCCGATCAGCGGGCCGAGCTGGTGGCCGACCGGTCCCTCGTCCCCAACGCCATCGAGGAGCTGCTGAGGTTCGAGCCGCCGGCGCCCCACATCGGCCGCTACGTCACCACCGATGTCGAGCACCACGGCCAGGTCGTGCCCGAGGGGTCGGTCATGCTGCTGCTGGCCGGCTCGGCCAACCGCGACGACCGCCGGTTCCCCGACGGGGACCGCTTCGACATCCACCGCGAGATCGGCCAGCACCTCACCTTCGGCTACGGCATCCACTTCTGCCTGGGCGCGGCGCTGGCCCGGCTGGAGGGCCGCATCGCCCTCGACGAGGTGCTGTCCCGCTTCCCGGAGTGGGAGGTCGACCTGGCCAACGCCACCCTGTCATCCACCTCCACGGTGCGCGGGTGGGAGAGCCTGCCGGCCTTCACCAGCTGAGCCGGTGGCAGCGCTTGCCTGACCCCCGATTTGGTGCCATGTTGTGTGGCACCAATCAGGGGATCTGGATCGGTGGTCGACGCGGCCACCCCGGAAGAGGGGGCGGCCCATGGGGCTGTTGGACGACAAGGTGGCCGTCATCACCGGCGCAGGATCGGGCATGGCCAAGGCCTCGGTCAAGGTGTTCGTCCGCGAAGGTGCCAAGGTGGTGGCCGGCGACGTCAGCGGCGCCGAGAAGGACACCGCCGCCGAGGTGGGTGGCGACGTCATCCCGGTGCACTGCGACGTGACCCAGGAGGCCGACGTCGAGGGCCTCGTGCAGACCGCGCTCGACGAGTTCGGACGGGTCGACGTCCTGCTCAACGTGGCCGGCATCGGCGACGGCGCCCTGACCGCGGACGTCACCATGGAGATGTACGACCGGGTGATGGACATCGACCTGCGTGGGGTGATCCTGGGCATGAAGCACGGGATCCGGGCCATGCTGGGGACCGGCGGTGGCTCCATCGTCAACTGGTCGTCGGTCGGTGGCCTCAACGGTTCGATGGGGGTGGTGGTGTACAACGCAGCCAAGTCCGGGGTGATCGGCGCCACCAAGGTGGCGGCCCTGGAGTACGCCACCCGTGGCATCCGGGTGAACTGCATCTGCCCCGGCTACATCGCCACCGAGATCATGGGGGCCAACGGCGCCGACATCCCCGGCATCACCGAGCACGCGGCCATGCGGCGTGCCGGTCAGCCCGAGGAGGTGGCCGAGGTCGGCGCCTTCCTGGCCTCGGACAAGGCATCGTTCGTGACCGGGGCCGTGATCCCGGTCGACGGCGGCTGGTCGGCCAGGCTGGCTTGAAGCCCGCACCCTTCGACTACCACGTCCCCGGGACGGCGGCCGAGGCGGCCGGTCTGCTCGCCTCGCTGGGCGACGAGGCCAAGGTGCTGGCCGGCGGCCAGAGCCTGATCCCCATGCTGGCCCTGCGCCTGGCCGTGTTCGGGCACCTGGTCGACATCGGCCGCATCGCCGAGCTGACCGGCATCGAGCGGCGCAACGGCCACCTGCGCATCGGGGCCGGCACCACCCACGCCACCGTGGGGACCAGTGCGGAGGTGGCGCAGTCGGTGCCCCTGCTGACCCAGGCCACGCCGCTCATCGGCCACGTCCAGATCCGCAACCGGGGCACGTTGGGCGGTTCGGTGGCCCACGCCGACCCGGCGGCCGAGTACCCGGCCATCGCCCTGGCTCTCGACGCCACCATGGAGGTGGTCTCGCCGGGCGGTCCGCGCCAGATCCCCGCCGCCGAGTTCTTCGACGGCCTGTGGTCGACCACCATGGCCCCCGACGAGCTGCTGGTAGCCGTGTCGTTCCCGGTCTGGACCGGGCGGACGGGCTTCGCCGTGCAGGAGTTCGCCCGGCGCCACGGCGACTTCGCCATCGCCGGGGCCACCATCGGCATCGAGGTCGACGCCGACGACCGGGTCGTGCGCAGCGCCATCGGCCTCATCGGGCTGGGGTCGACCCCCGAGCGGGCCCGGGCGGCCGAGGCCGATCTGGTGGGCCGGGCGATCGACGACATCGACCCCCACGAGGTGGGACGCCTGGCCGTGGCCGAGCTGACATCGGTGCTCGACGACCAGCACGGCTCGGTCGACTACCGCACGCGGGTGGGCGCCGAGATGACGGCCCGGGCCTGGGCCCGGGCCGCAGCCGACGCCGCGGGAGGTCCCGCCGCACCAGGAGGTGGCACATGAGCGAGATCGCGGTCGACGTGACCGTGAACGGGCAGGTCCGCCAGGCGAGCGTGGAGCCGCGCCTGACGCTCGCCGACTTCCTGCGCGAGCGGTGCCGGCTCACCGGCACCCACCTGGGCTGCGAGCACGGCGTGTGCGGCGCGTGCACGGTGCTGGTGGACGGCCAGGCCGTGCGGTCGTGTCTCATGTTCGCGGTGCAGGCGGACGGCGCCACCGTGACCACGGTGGAAGGCCTGGCCGGACCCGACGACGAGCTGTCGACCGTGCAGACCGCCTTCCGCGACTGCCACGGCCTGCAGTGCGGGTTCTGCACGCCGGGGTTCGTCGTGTCGGTCACGGCCTTCCTGCGCGACCACCCCGACCCGTCCGATGAGGAGATCCGCGAGGCGCTGACCGGCAACCTGTGCCGCTGCACCGGCTATCAGGGCATCCTGGCCGCGGTGCGCCAGGCCGCCGACGCGTCCGCCGGGTCCACCGCCATGGGATCGGAGGTGGGCGCGTGACCACCACCACCGCCGACGGCGCCACCCGCTACGCCGGGGCCCGCATCAACCGGGTCGAGGACGCTCGGTTGCTGACCGGCCACGGCACCTACGTGGACGACATCTCCCTGCCCGGCATGCTCCACGCCTGCTTCGTGCGCAGCCCCTACGCCCGCGCCGCCATCCGCAGCATCGACACCGGTGCGGCGCAGGCCGCGCCCGGCGTGCGCTTCGTGTTCACCGCCGCCGACCTCAACCCCGGGGTCCACGAGCAGTGGCACACCTCCGTCGGCCCGCAGAGCCCGGAGACCCCTCGACCGCCGCTGGCCGAGGACGAGGTGCGCTTCGTGGGCGACCCGGTGGTGCTGATCGTGGCCGACGACCGCTACCAGGCCGAGGACGCGGCCGAGCTGGTCGAGATCGACTACGAGCCCCTGCCCGCCGTGGTCGACTACCGCCGGGCCACCGACGAGGGCGCGCCCCTGGTGCACCAGAGCCACGGCTCCAACCTGATCACGGGCATGGCCGGCCTGCCCGCCTCCACCTACGACGAGGTCTACGCCGAGGCCGCGCACGTGGTCGACGAGACCATCTCGCAACAGGCCTATGCCCCCGTGCCCATGGAAGGTCGGGGCCTGGTGGTCGACTTCCAGCCCGGCACCGGCGACATCACCATCTACTCGGCCACCCAGGCCCCCCACGAGGTGCGCCTGTTCTGCTCGCGGTTGCTGGGCATCGGCGAGCACCGCATCCGGGTGATCATGCGCGACACGGGCGGCGGGTTCGGCCAGAAGATCCTCGTCCAGCGCGACGAGATGTGCATCATGCTGGCCGCCCCGCTGGTGGGAGCCCCGGTGAAGTGGGTGGAGGACCGCCAGGAGAACCTGCTGGCCGCGGGCAAGTCGCGCCACGAGCACGCTGACGTGCGCATGGCGTTCGACGCCGACGGCGCCATCCTGGCCGCCCACATCGACTTCACCAACGACTGCGGTGCCTACCCCACGCCCTGGCCCCTGCAGACCACCGTGGTGGTGGGCATCCTCTTCCCCGGGCCCTACCGGGTGCCCAAGGCCACCTTCGACACGCGCGCCATCTACACCAACACGGTGGGGCGGGCCGCCTACCGAGGTCCGTGGCAGTTCGAGTCGCTGGCCCGCGAGGTGCTGCTCGACATCGCGGCGCGCCAGATGGGCATGGACCCGGTCGAGCTGCGCCGGCGCAACCTGCTGCGCCAGGACGAGCTGCCCTACGCCAACCCCAACGGCATGACCTATGACCGCATCTCGCCGCTGGAGACCTTCGAGCAGGCCCTGGAGATGCTCGACCTGGACACCTTCCGCCGCCAGCAGGCCGAGGCCCGACGGGCCGGTCGCTACCTGGGCATGGGGATGTCCACCTACGTCGAGCCCTCGACCCCCGGCTTCGGCTCCTACGCCACTGAGGGGGCCACCATCCGCATCGAGCCTTCCGGCAAGGTGAACGTGTACATCGCCGGCGGCTCGAGCGGCAACAGCATCGAGACCACGGTGGTCCAGCTCACCGCTGACGCGCTGGGCTGCGACATCGACGACGTCCACACCATCCAGGGCGACACCGCCGTCACCGGGTTCGGGGCCGGCGCGGCCGGCAGCCGCAGCGGGTCCATGACCGCCGGGGCGGTGCGCGACACGGCCAAGGTCCTGCACGAGCGCATCGTGGCCATCGCCGCCCACAAGCTGGAGGCGGCGCCCGAGGACATCGACGTGGCCGCCAGCCGGGCCTTCGTGCGAGGGACGCCGACGGCCGGCCTCACCCTGGCCGAGATCGCCGGGATCTCCTACTTCGAGCCGGCCACGCTACCGGCCGGGGTGGAGGCCGGGCTCGAGGCCAGCGCCCGCTACACCAACACCCTCGGCTCCATCTGGGTCAACGCCACCCACCTTTGCACCTGCGAGGTGGACCCGACCACGGGCGAGGTCACGCTGCTGCGCTACATCGTGAGCGAGGACTGCGGCCCGATGATCAACCCCAACGTGGTCGAGGGCCAGATCGCCGGCGGGTGCGTGCAGGGCATCGGCGGGGTGCTCTACGAGCACCTGTCCTGCGACGACGACGGCAACCCCACGGCCACCACGTTCATGGACTACCTGCTGCCCACCGCGGCCGAGGTGCCGATCATCGAGTACGGCCACATCGAGACCCCGAGCGCCGGGCCCGGCGGCTACAAGGGCGTGGGTGAGGGCGGGGCCATCGGTGCGCCGCCGGCCGTGGTCAACGCCGTGGCCGACGCCCTGTCCCCGTTCGGGGTCCGGGTCAACGCCCTGCCGTTGAGCCCGGCCCGCATCGTGGACCTCATCGACGGCCGCGACCCGGTGGTCACCGACACCTAGCCTGGGGCCGACCACCCCTGGCCGTCCCGTTGGGAGCGACGCTGAGCGAACCGGCACCCACGCGACGCCGCTACGACAGCCCGGTGCGACGGGCGCGCGCCGCCGAGACACGGGCGCGCATCGTGGCCGCCGGCGCCGAGATCCTCCACGGCTACCCGATCTGGAACTGGGGGGCGCTGACCGTGCGGGCCGTGGCCCAGCACGCCGGGGTCAACGAGCGCACCGTCTACCGCTACTTCGCCAGCGAGCGGGCCCTGCGCGACGCGGTGATGGTCGAACTGGAGGACGAAGCCGGCGTCGACCTCGGCGACCTCACCCTCGACGGCCTGGGCGCCTTCGCCTCGCAGGTCCTGGCCTTCGCCTCGTCCTTCCCGCTCGAGCCGCGCACGCCCGACGACCCGACGCTGACCTCGACCAGCCAACGCCAGCGGGAGGCGTTGCTGGCGGCGGTGGCCGGGCCCACGGCCGCCTGGCCCGAGACCGACACCCGCATCGCCGCCGCCCTGCTCGACGTGCTGTGGAGCATGGGCACCTACGAGCGCCTGGTCGGCGGATGGGGGCTCGACCCCGA
Organism: uncultured Microthrixaceae bacterium; assembly: GCA_963785815.1. GTDB lineage: Bacteria > Actinomycetota > Acidimicrobiia > Acidimicrobiales > Acidimicrobilacustridaceae > UBA4742. Next base: position 1,249,104 of record CAWAWN010000002.1, on the reverse strand, counting down.
CGACGCCATCCGGGCCGTGACCTGGGCCATCGCCCAGGTCACCGAGGCCATCCGCCAGGACCGGCGTCCCGACACCTGACGAGCCGAGCCTCATCCCCCCAACCTCGAACCTGGACGCCGGGAAGTGGGGCTCGATGGCTAGCGGCGCAGGAGCTGGATCTCGGACTCGGCGCAGGCCGGCGAGCAGTACCAACCCCCGTCGGCGGCCATGGCGGCCGAGCGGGGCACCACCAGGCCGCACACCGGATCGGTCACCGGGTCGTCGGCGGCGTCGGTCAGGCCCAGCGCCCACACGTCCACCGGCTCGAGGAAGCCGCGGATCTCGGTGGATCCGTGGCGGGCTGCGGTCACCCACCCGGGCCGCTCGCCGGCCAGCGCGTCGGTGCACAGGATCTCGTGGGGTTGGGCCCGGTCGCAGAGCCGGGCAGCCAGGTTCACCGCCCGGCCGATGTAGTCGTCGCCTTCGAACATGATGACCGGGCCGTGGGCCAGGCCCACCCGGACGGGCAGCGAGGGCAGCTCGTCGGTCATGCGCACGTCGATCTCGACGGCCAGGGCCACCAGGGCGTCGCTCATGGTCGAGCTCAACATGGCTCCGTCGCCCAGCCACTTGACCACGCGCACACCCCGACGGGCCGCGGCCTCGCGCAGCACGGTGCGCAGGGCGGCCAGCACCAGCACGACCTTGCCGTCGTCGTGGCGGTCGGTGAACTCGGTGAAGCCGCACAGGTCCACGAAGCCGAACGCCCGATCCACCCGCATCCCGCCATCGTTGCAGACCCGCGCCCCCACCACGCGCTCCGTTTCCTGGGCCGCAACGGTGGCCCCCGACCCGGTCGGTCAGGTCGCGCCGCTGCGTTCCCACACGACGCTGAACCCCTCCTCGGTGCTCGGATCGATCGGGCTGGTGGCGGCCCGACAGCCCGGCGCCGACGAGCCCCAGCAGGCGGGGAAGGTGATCTTGTGGCCCACGTGCTCGATGTCGGAGCGGACCGTGGACCAGGGGGCGTGGCTGTCGGCGATGGCCAGGTGCGGGTTGGCCACCGGGTCGGCTCCGCCCTGCACGGCGGCGGTGCAGGCCGACCACTGGACCGTGCCGAAGTCCGCCAGCGGCGCCGGACCCACCCCGCGGGGGGAGGCGACGACCGGGTCCTGCGTGACGCACTCCGCCGAACGGGCCCGGGGCGGCGCCAGGTGCGCCGGCGGGGGTGTCGGGATGGTCACGTCCTGCTCTCCCACACCCACGAGCACGTCGTTGCGATACAGCTCCACCCGGTACTCCATCCGGTAGCCGAGACCGACCCCGGCGAACGCATGGCCCGGCGTGACCAGGCCGACGTAGCCGCCCCAGGTGGCGTGCGGGACCGCCACCTCCGCCGCGTCCGCCAGCACCACCCAGGCTGGCCAGCACCGCCACCGAGACCAGTGCGGCACCCGGAGGGGTGGTCGTGCCGCACGTGGCCGACCTGCACCTCGCCGGGCGGTAGGTCCGGTGGGCCTGTGCCGTGGGGCGCCATGGGCTTACTCTCTGCGCATGGTGAACCGCGGGGTGAGTCGGGCGGGGTCGATGCCGTCGGTTGGTCGAGTGATCCAGGTCGGCGCGATCGTCGTGTGCCTGGTCCTGGTGGCGTCGGCGTGCGACTGGAGCCAGCTCTACGGTGGGTCCGCCGACACCAACGATGCTGTCGGCGAGCCGTCCCCGACCGCGGCCGACGTCGGATCGCTGGCCGTGCAGTGGTCCTACGCGCTGGGCACCGTCGACTACGGCGGCGTGAGCGAGCCCGTGACCTTGGGCAACGACGTCTACGTCGCCACCAGCCACTACCCCGACGGCGGCGCGCTCGATGACTTCCAGGTGGCCGGCGGCCCCTGCGGGTCCGGCGCCACGTGCACCCCCCGCTGGTCGGCCCACGCATCCGGGTCGATCGGCTTCGGCCAGCTCACGTTGGCCGGCGGCCGCGTGTACGCCGGTGGCGCCACCTTGCAGGTCTACGACGCCGCCGGACAGACGAGCTGCTCCGGGTCGCCCACCGTGTGCCAGCCGCTGTGGTCCAGCGCGGATCCGGCCGCCGACCCCGTCGCCGTGGGCAGCACGCTCTACGTCGACGACGGCTCCGAGGTCTCGGTCTACCCGACCGACACCTCCGGGTGCTCGGGCACCCCGCTGGTCTGCACCCCGACCCGGCGCTACAGCGTCGCTGGCGACGCGGAGCCGCTCGGCGGGGCGGGCGTCGACGGGCCGGTGGCGATCGTCGGCCACGACATGTACGTGCCCGTCGAAACCGGCGACGATGTGGGCACTGATGGGGAGGTCGACCACTTCGATCTCAGCAGCTCGGCCGGCTGCACGGCCAGCCCCGTCGTATGCACGACCACCACCTGGATGGCCACGGGCGTCCCGGACCGGGTGACCGCCGATGGCCAACACGTGTACGTGGCCGGCAGCGTCTCGTCCAACTACCCGCCCCCGGACGGGTTCCCGCCCGACAGCTGGCTCAAGTCCTTCCAACCGGACGGCACACCGGTGTGGAGCGACGAGGCGGCGGCCATCGCCGGCCTGGCTCTGGATGCCAACCACCTGTGGGGCACCTCCAACACCGCCTTGCGGGGGTATCCCCTGGCCGGGTGCTCGAGCACGTGCGCCCCGACCGTCACCGGTCCCCTCAGCGCGTCGCCCACGGCCGGCCCGGTGGAGTCCAACGGGCTCATCTACGTGGGCACCGGCTCCACCATCTCGGTCTTCTCGGCCACCGGCGGGCCCAGCTGCACGGGCTCGCCCCTGGTGTGCCAGCCGCTGGCCACCCTCTCGGTGAACGGCGAGACGGTGACCGACATCGTCCCGTCGAACAGCCGGCTCCTGGTGGTGACCAAGACGACCACCTACCCCAACACCGCCCACCTGGTGGTCATGGCCACCACCAGCTGACACCCGGAGCCGGGGACGGCGGGATCAGGTGATCGTCCCGGCGTCCTTGAGGGCGCCGATCTCATCCCAGCCCAGGCCGAGCTCGACCATGAGGGTCTCGGTGTGCTCCCCCACCTCGGGCGCCCGCGTCGGGCGGCCGGGCGCGCCGTCGAACTGGGCCGGGGCGGTGACCATGGGAAGGGTGGCGTCGCCGCCGATGTCGACCCGGGCCACGTAGCCGTTGGCCACCACCTGCGGGTCGTGGTGCACCTCGGCCGGCGTCTGGACCACCGCCCACTCCCCGGCGAAGCCGTCCAGGCGACGCCGCCACTCCTCGAGGGGCTGGGCGGCGAACAGGTCGTCGAGCGCGTCGACGCAGGCGGCGGCGTTGGCCCCGCGGACATCGGCGTCCACGAAGCGCGGATCGCCGGCCAGGCCGGGCCGGCCCAACCGCCGGCACAGGTCGGCCCAGTGCGGGTCGGGCGCCACCATGGTCAGGGCCACGAACCGACCGTCGGCCGTGCGGTAGGTGGACATGAGCGGGTTGCGCAGCTGGCGGCGGTCGGGCCGGCGCCGCGCCGGTGGCTCCTCGTCCAGGCCGGCGTTGACCACGTCGGCCTGCACCTGCCAGATCCCGGCCGCCAGCAGCGAGGCGTCGATCTCGGTGGGGACGCCGGTGGTGGCGCGTCGGTACAGGGCCGCGTTCACGGCCGCGGCGATGGAGAGGGCTCCCACCACGTCGCCGAACGCGGGCCGGGGCGCCGACGGCCAGGCGTCCTCGTCGGCTCGCATCAAGTGCGCCATGCCGGTGCGGGCCCAGAAGGCCCCGGCGTCGTAGCCGCCTCCGCCGGCATCGGGGCCCTGGCGCCCGAGGGCGGTGCCTCGCACGTAGACGACGGCGGGGTTGTCGGCCCGGACGTCGGCCAGCTCTATGCCCAGCCGTCGGCGGGCTCCGTCGCGGAGGTTGGTCATGAACACGTCGGCCGTGGCCACCAGGCGCCCGAGCAGGGCCCGTCCGGCGGCGTGGCTCAGGTCGACGCCCACCGAGCGCTTGGCCCGGTTGGCCGACTGGAAGAACGGGTCGACCCCCCGGTACACGTTGTGCAGGCCCACGGTGACCAGGCCCCGGTAGGGATCGCCCCCCGCTGGATGCTCCACCTTGACGACCTCGGCCCCCCACTCGGCCAGCACCGCCCCCGCCATGGGCACGAACACGTGCGAGGCCACCTCCACCACCCGGACCCCGGCGAGCGGCAACCCGGCGGAGCCGGCCGCGTCTCCCGATCGCCCGGCGGGCGGGTCAGCCACCGAGTCGTCGACCGGGCGTGAAGGTGATGGGCACGACCGTCGGGGTGCGGCTGAAGTGCGAGTGGAAGGGGATGGGCTCGGCCGCGTCGGCCAGGCGCAGGTCGTCGAGGCGGTTCACCAGCTCGCCCACCGCGATGCGCAGGTTCATGCGGGCCAGGTTGGAGCCGGCGCAGCGGTGCGGACCGGCCCCGAAGGCGATGTGGCGGTTGGCGCCCCGCTCGGGGTGGAAGCCGTCGGAGTCGGGGAACTCGGCCTCGTCCCGGTTGGCCGACGCCCACGAGATCAGCACCTTCTCGCCCTCCTTCACCGGGCAGCCACCGATCTCGGCGTCCTGGGTAGCCGTGCGGGCGATGAACACGAACGGCGGGTCCAAGCGCAGCAGCTCCTCCACGGCGTCGATCAGGAGGTCGGGCCGCGCCCGCAGCTGGGCCGGGATCTCGGGGTGCTGGCAGAAGCGGATCATCATCTGGCCCAGCGCCCCGGACGTGGTGTCGAGCCCCCCGAACAGCAGCAGCTGGATGACGCCCACGATCTCGGAGGGGGTGATGGGCCGGCCGTCGATGTCGGCGTCGATCACCGCATCCACCACGTCACCCCGGGGCCCCTCGGCCCGACGACGCTCCACCAGCTCGCCGATCCACTCGTAGATGGCCTGGCGCGCTTTCGGCGCCCCCTTCTCGATGGACCGGGCGGCCGCCGACGCCAGGGCGTTCACCTCGGCCAGCTCGTCGGCCGGGGCGTGCAGGAACAGGTCGAAGAAGACCAGGCCCGGGAACGGGTTGGCGAAGGCGTCCATGAACTCGCAGCTGCCGTCCTCGACGAAGTCGTCGATCAGGCGGTTGACGATCCGGCGGGTGGCCTCCTCGTTGCGGGCCACCACGGCGGGGGTGAAGTAGGCGTTGATGAGCCGCTTGAAGATCCGGTGCTCGGGTGGGTCCAGCATCTCGGGGATGGCCGGGATGCCGACGCCGGGCGGGCCGGCGGGGATGGTCACGCCCTGGGCCGAGCTGAACGTCTCCCAGTCCTGGGCCACGGCCAACACGTCCTCGTAGCGCGACACGACCCAGAACCCGCCCCACTCCTGGCTGTGGGCCACCGGGCACACGTCGCGCATGCGGGCCAGCGAGGCCGTGAGCTGGTCGCCCATGCGGGGAGACAGGTGATCGAAGTGGTTGGTCACCCAGTCATCGGTGATCGGCTCGGCGGCCGACGGCGGACTCCCCATCGAAGTGAGCTCCCTCTGCTCTCGGGCCCGGAGCGGAGACCGGGACGCGCCCAGCATAGGTGAGCGATCACTCTCCTGGGTTCGAGGGCCGGGCGCCAGCGGATCGACGCCTCGCTGGGCCTGGCCGTCCGCCGGGGCAAGCTCAGCGACGAGGACAAGACGTCGACCCTCGACCGCATCACGGTGACCGACGACCACGACGCCCTGGCCGATCGCCAGCTGGTGGTCGAGACCGTGCCCGAGATCGAGGCGCTCAAGCTGGACACCTTCGCCATGCTCGACCGGGTGGTGTCCGACCCCGACGCCGTGCTGGCCTCCAACACGTCGTCCATCCCCATCATGAAGCTGGCCATGGCCACCGCACGCCCCGAGCAGGTGATCGGCATCCACTTCTTCAACCCGGTGCCCGTGCTGCCCCTGGTCGAGCTGGTGCCCTCCTTGCTGAGCTCGCCGGCCTCCCGTGAGGTGGCCGGCTGGTTCGCGTCCGAGCAGCTGGGGAAGCACGTGATCGGGTCCCAGGACCGCGCCGGGTTCGTGGTCAACGCCCTGCTCATCCCCTACCTGCTGTCGGCCATCCGCATGCTCGAGTCGGGCTTCGCCACCGCCGAGCACATCGACGAGGGCATGGTCCAGGGCTGTGCCCACCCCATGGGTCCGCTGGCCCTGGCCGATCTGATCGGGCTCGACACGGTCATCGCCGTGGCCGTGTCCATGTACGAGGAGTTCAAGGAGCCGCTCTACGCGCCCCCGCCGATGCTCTCGCGCATGGTCGACGCCGGCCTGCTGGGTCGCAAGTCGGGTCGGGGCTTCCACCGCTACGGCTGAGCCGGCACAACCCCGCCCCGCCCGTCCCGCCCGATCACCCGGTCTGCCCGTCCACCAGGGCAGGCGGACCGTGCACCGGTCGCCCGCCGATCCAGGTGGCGTGCACGACCACGTCGCCCGGCGCGCCCTCGAGGTCGGCCCAGTCGGTGTCGAGCACGCACAGGTCGCCGGGCGCGCCCGGCTCCAGGCCGGGCCCCGGTCGCTCCGGAGCCAGGGGGTCGCGCTGGAGCAGCCCCAGGGCGGTGGCCACGTCGACGGCCTCGTCGGCCCCCACCACCCGACCGCCGGCCGTGCGCCGGTCCCGCGCCGCGGCCACGTGCGCCCAGGGGTCGGCGGGACCGTAGGGCGCGTCCGAGCCGATGGCCGCCGGGATGCCGGCCCGGCGCAACGAGCCCAGCCGGTAGAGCGCGGCGCGCTCGTGGTCCTCGACCTCGTGCCAGTAGCGATCCCCGCGGGTGGCCACCAGGCCGGGCTGGGTGACCACCACCACGCCGGCGCCGGCCACCAGGTCGACCACCTGGTCGGGGATGACCGACCCGTGCTCGATCCGATCACCCGGGGCCAAGCCGCCGGACAGGGCCAGCACCAGCTGGATGGTGGTGACGCAGTGGACCGCCACCCGCCGGCCCTGCGCGTGGGCGGCGGCCACCCGTTCGGCCAGGTGGTCGACGGTGGGCAGGTCGGCGTCGTCGAGCAGGATCTTCACCGGGCCGAGGGCCACACCGTCGACCGCACCCGTGCCCGCCTCGCCGGTCATGGCCACCAGGCGCTGGGGCAGACCGGCGGCGGCCAGGCGGGCCAGGGCGGCGCCGTCGTTGCTGGCCGAGGCGTCCACCACCGTGGTCACGCCGCGCCCGGCCAGCCATCGGCCCACCTCGGCCACCTCGGCTGGTCCGGCCCCCGCGCCGACGTCGGGGTCGGGCGCCGGGCCGTCGGCGGCGGAGGCGGCCGCCAGGCGGGCGCGCAACCAGGCGTCCAGTCGCACCAGCCGCCCGGTCGGGCGACCCGCGCCGTCGCGCTCGACGCCGTCGGGCCAGTCCGAGGGGTCCTCGGGCAGGACCGCGGCCAGGGCCACCGGGTCGAGGGTCCAGGTGATGCCGGTGCGGTCCTGCACCCGCACCGGGCCGACCGCGGCCGCGCCCAACCCGGACGCGTCGATCTCGCCGCTGGTGGCCACGTCGTAGCCCACCGCCCGCAACCAGCCTCGGGGTCGGTGGCGTCGCCCCTGGCGCAGGGCGGCGACCAGGCTGCCGGCGCGCCCCAGCGCCTCGGGCGACACGTCGACCGATCTTCGGGCCGCGGCCAGGGCAGACAGGTGGCAGTGCTGGTCGACCAGTCCGGCCAGCACCGGGCGGCCCTCGAGGTCGACGGTCCTCGCCTCGGCCCCGAGTCGCGTCGGGTCGACCAGTCGTCCGTCCACCAGCCCCAGCTCGCCGACCCGGCCGGGCGCCAGGCTGACCTGTCGCAGCCGCCAGGAGCTCACCGGCTCATCCCGACGACCAACGGGCGTCGTCGGCCCCGAGGGCCCGGGCCTGTCCTCGCCAGCATGGCCGGGCCGGAGCCGCCCCGACCACCCCCGCGGCGTCGAGGGTGGGCCCGGCCAGGTGGGCGGCCACGCAGACCAAGGCGACGTCGATGAGCCAGCGACCACCCGAGGCCAGGCCGGCCAGCGCGGCGGCGGCCGCGACCAACCCGGTGGTCGGGTCGGCCACCGCGTCGGCGCAGAAGCAGGGGCGGCCGTCCTCCCAGGCCACCAGTCCGCCGGCCACGGCCGCATCGTCGCCGAAGCCGACGCGCTGGCCGACGGCGCCGGATCGTCCGTGCCCGGTGATGGACAGCCACACCTGTGGGCCCCGGCGCGCCAGGGCGGTGGCGTCCACCCCCAACTGCTCGAGCGCCCGGGGCCGCGACCCCTCGATGACCACGTCGGCCCGGGCCAGCAGCCGACGCAGGCGACCGATGCCGTCGGGGTGGTCGAAGGACAGGGCCACACTGGCCTTGCCCGCGTTCATCAGGTCGAAGAAGGCGGCGGGACCGGACCGGGCGCCATCGGGACGGCTCCGCGACTCCACCTTGACCACGGTGGCGCCCGCGTCGGCCAGGATGCGACCACACAGCGGGCCCGCCCACAGCGACGAGAGGTCGACCACCACCAGCCCGTCGAGCCGGCGGGGAGGCGCCGGGCCCAGGGCGTGGGCCACGACCGGCAGGTCGTCGAAGGGCTCGCCACGCGTCAGGGCGCCCTCGGCGACGACGGGGCGGCGGCCCGCGTCGGTGGGCAGCCCGCCCACGGCCAGGCCCAGCTCGACGGCCCGGGCCTCGAGCTCGGCGACCGGGTGCCTGGCCACCCGCCCCGTCACCACCGCCCACAAGCCGTCGATCCCTGCCGAGAGGGGTTGGTCCCGTTCCGGGGCGGGGAGCTCGAGCCCCGCGGGGAGCCCGAGCCAGGCGGGGATCAGGTCCACGTCGCTGGGCCGAGCCAGCGACACGGCCAGCCAGCCGTCCGCCGCCGCCAGCAGGCGCGTCCCACCGCCGCAGCTGGTGGCGCCGGCGCGGGTCCATCCCGCCAGCGCGGCGCGTTCGGTGAGCAGGGCGACGGGGTCGACCACCACCTGGCGACCCAGGCGGGCGCTGCGGTCGGCCACCTGCCGGGCCACCGCGTCGAGCCCGGGGACCAGGGGCGCCGGCGGCCCCAGACCGGGTCGATAGGGCCAGCCGGTGAGGGCCATGGCCCCGCGTGCGGCCCAGGTCGAGACGGGATCGGAGGACGGTCGCATACGTGGTGGAGGTTCCGGCCGCACGCTAGCGTGACCTATCTCCGTGTGGCACCTGGAGTGGACCGAGCTCCTCGATCTGACGGCCTCACCGGTGCGGCGCGCCGAGCTGGGCGGTCCCGAGGGCGAGCTCCTGGTGGTCGCGCCCCCGGCCCGCGACCAGCTCGACCGGCTCGACCCCCGAGCCGCGGCGACCGCCGAGGCGCTGGTCGGGCTGCCCGTCATCGTGGCCCTCGACGGCGACGACGCGACCCCGGCGGTGACCGACCTCGTCGACGTGGTGGCCCACGGGACGGACCTGGCCGCCATCGTCGACCAGGTGGCCCGCACCCCGATCGCGGCCACCGGGTTGGCCGTGCTGCTTCGCCATGGCGTCGACCGCGCCGGCGGCGTCGACGACTTCGTCGGGGCCGGGCTGGCCGCCGAGTCGGCCGTCTACTCGACCCTGCAGGCCGGACCCGAGTTCGCGGCCTGGCGGGCGAGCCGTCCCCCCCGGTCGCGGCCGGCGAACAGGACCGCGACGGTGACGGTCGAGCGGGTCGACGACGAGCTGGTCATCACCCTCGACCGGCCCGAGGCCCGCAACGCCCTGGACGCGTCCATGCGCGACCAGCTGTGGGACGCCCTCACGTTGGCCGCCGCCGACCCGGACCTGCGGGTGCGCTGGCGCGCCGCCGGCCCGTCGTTCTGCGCCGGAGGCGACCTGGACGAGTTCGGCTCCCGGACCGACCCGGCCCGGGCCCACCTCATCCGCCTGGCCCGCAGCCTGGGGCGGATGCTCCACGAGCTGGCCGAGCGCACCACCGTCGAGCTGCACGGGGCCTGCGCCGGATCCGGCATCGAGCTGCCGGCCTTCGCCGGCCGGGTGGTGGCCGCGCCCGACACCGCCATCTCGCTGCCCGAGCTGTCGCTGGGCCTGATCCCCGGTGCCGGCGGCACCGTCAGCCTGCCCCGCCGGATCGGACGTCTCCGCACGGCGTGGCTGGCCCTCACCGGGGCCACCATCGACTCCCCCACCGCCCTGTCCTGGGGGCTGGTGGACGAGCTCACGACCCCGTCGGTGCCGGAGGCGGGTCGAGCTGCACGTCGCGATGGGTGACGCTCAGCCAGGCCACCAGCCCCACGATGGCCAGGGTCAGGACCAGGGCCACCGGTCCGCTCCCCCAGCCCAGGCCGCCTGACTCGATGGGCTTGCCCAGCCAGTCGGCGAACGAGGCGCCGAGCGGACGGGTGAGCACGTAGGCGAACCAGAAGCACAGCACCGGGCTCCAGTCCAGGTACCGGTAGCCCACGATCGGCACCACCATGATGGCGCCGAACAGGACCATGGAGACCGGGTAGCCCAGGCCGAGCGAGTTGGCGGTGAGGTCGCCGACGGCGGTGCCCAGGGCGAAGGTGGTCACCACCGCCGCCCAGTAGAAGGCCTCGCGGCGAGAGGTGTCGACCAGGTGGATCGACAGGGTGCCCTCCACCCGGTACCACCCCACGAACACCACGGCCAACGCCACCGCGCACAGGGCGCTGGAGGCCACGTAGGGGACCCCGAACCCGACGTGGAGCACGTCGGCGGCCATGGTGCCGAACACCCCGACCATGACCACGGCCAGCCAGTACGACCAGGCCACGTAGCGCCGACGGGCCAGCTGGATGGGGATGGCCACCACGAAGCCGACGAACCCGAGGAGCACCGCCGGCACCGGGTGCAGGGCGTGCACCAGGTAGTCCTAGGTGGACTCGCCCATGGCCGTGGACAGGCTCTTGATGGTCCAGAACACGGCCGTGATCTCGGGCACCCGCAGCCGGCCCCGGCCGGTCCACCAGGCGGCCTGGGTGGGGCGGGGGCGTTCGGTCGGGTCGAGCACCCCACAACGCTACGAACCGTCGACCCGCGCCGGCCACCACCGTCGGAGGGCTTGCCCCGGCACCGACCTCACCCCTGCGGCCACGTGGGATCCCCCCGGCGGCGGAACCGGGCTCCCTCCGGAGACGGATCGCGGCGCGACGGCCTCCGATCTCATCGGGCTCTCACCCGCGCGCCGGTACCGTCCCCGCCGATGCCCGCGTCCGCCCGCCTGGTCCCAGCACCCACGCGGGCCGGGTGACCACCCCGCCACCTCCCACCCCGACGGCTCCAGCTCCGGCCCGGCGGCTGGCCGTGGGGTCGGTCGTGGCGCTCGCCCTCGTGTCCTACGCGTGGGGCATCACCGGCGAGGGCTGGGGGAACCTCTACTACGCGGCGTCGGTGCGCTCGATGGACCGCAGCTGGTCGGGGTTCTTCTTCGGGACCTTCGACCCGGCCCGGCTGGTGACGACCGACAAGCCGCCGCTGGCCTTCTGGATCCAGGTCGGGTTCGTCCGGCTGTTCGGCTACCACGGGTGGGTGCTGCTCGTCCCCCAGGCGTTGGAGGGAGCAGCCACCGTGCTGGTCCTGTACCTGGCGGTGTCGCGGTGGCAGGGGTTCGGGGCCGGGTTGATCGCGGCGGTGGTGCTGACGGTCACGCCTGTGGTGGTGGCCATCAACCGCGACAACAACCCCGACACCCTGCTCATGCTGCTGCTGGTGGGCGCCGCCTACACCACCACGCGGGCCCTGCAGTCCGACCGGCTGAGCTGGTTGGTCGCCACGGGCGTGCTGGTGGCCACCGCCTCGGTGGCCAAGTCCCTCACCGCCTGGATGATCCTGCCCGCCGTGGGCGGCGCCTACCTGCTGTGCGGACCGAGCGCCACGCGCCGGCGCGCCCTGCGCCTGGCCGCGCTGGGCGCGGTGGTGGCCGTGGGCACGCTGGCCTGGCCGGCCCTGGTCGACCTGACGCCGGCCTCGCAGCGCCCCTACGTCGAGGGCAGCGCCCACGACTCCGAGCTCGAGCTCACCTTCGTCACCAACGGGCTGGACCGGCTGGTGGGCTCGCGACGACCGGCCCACCCAACCCACCGGACGGCGGGCCAGCTGGCATCCCCGGCGACCCCCACGGCCGCCTCCCCCGCCGGGTCCGGATCGCTCGGGGCGCGGGGGCCGCTTCGGCTGTTGACCGGCGGCTTCGGCGGCCAGATCGGCTGGCTGCTGCCCCTGGCCGGGCTGGCCTCGGCCAGCGGTCTGTGGGTGGCGTGGCGCCGTCGGCACCCGGCCGCGGAGCGGGGTGGATGGATCCTGTGGGCGGTGTGGCTGGGCACCGCCGTCGCCGTCATCAGCTTCGGCGGAGGGGTGTCCCACCTCTACTACGCCAACGAGGCCGCCCCTCAGGTGGCCGCCACCGTCGGCGCCGGCACCGTCCTGTGGATCGAGGCCTGGCGCCGCGGCCAGGCCCTGGGCTGGCTCCTGCCGGCGGCCATCGGCGGATCCGCCCTGGCCGGCTACCAGATCGCCCAACGCGCCGGCGGCAGCTTCGCCTGGGTGGCACCCACCATCGCGTTGGGTGGGTGCCTGGCCGTGGTGCTGCTGGTGGCGTCGAGGCTCGGCGCCCCCGGGACCGGGCGAGCCGGGGGCACCGGGTCGCGGGTCGAGCGGTGGTGGCGACCGGCGGTGGCCCTGGGCGCGGCGGCGCTGCTGATCGGGCCGCTGGTGTGGGCCCTCCAGCCGTTGCGCCACCCCACCGACGGGGGCGATCCCCGGGCCGGGCCGGCACTCACCCGGGTGGACACCGCGGCCGAGGTGGCGGCGTTGGGTCCAGCCCTGCGCTGGGTCGAGGCGCGCACGGCCGGCGTGCGCCACCCGTTGGCCCTGGCCACGACCGACGACGCCGGGGCCTGGGTGGTGGCCGACGGTCCAGTCGTGGGCCTGGGCGGCTTCTTCGGCAACGAGCCACTCCCCCCAACGACCCGCCTGCGCCAGCTCATCCGATCCGATGCGATCGGCTACGTCCTGGTCGACCCGGCCTTGTCGACGCCCACCACCCGTCTGCTGCGATCGATGTGCCCCCGGCAACCGGCTGCTCAGCTGCCCCTGGTCACCGCTGACCTCCTGCTCCGCTGCCGGTCCAGCCACCTCACCGTCCGCGGCGCCGCGGGTGGCTACCCTCGGGTGGCGTCGCGGTCCACGGCGCGTCCGATCGCCACCCGGAAGGAGGGGAGACATGGCTGGTGAGGTCCGCCAGTCGGGAGCCGGATGGGCGTCGGTGTTCGCCGTCGTGGGCGGGATCATGGTGCCGACGGCGCTGGGGGTGCTGGTGTGGGCGCTGCTCAGCAAGCCCATCTCCTACCAGTTCCTGGCGTTGGCCGTCGTCCTGGGCGTGGTGGGTGCGGCGCTCATCGCGGTCGCATCCGGGATCGACCAGGAAGCGCAGGCGCAGGACCACGATCAGTAGGGACGTCGCGGCTCGCCCGCTCGGCCGCAAGGAGGAGCGGGCATCCACCGTGGGGCGGATGCCGCTCGCCGGCGCCGTCTCGTAGGCTCGGGCCGTGTCTCCCGCGCCCGGGCCTGGCTGCACCACCATCCGACCCTGGTCGACGCCAGCTGCGCCGGGGCCCTGTTCGCGGTCAGCGCCGCCGTCATCGGCGGCTCGGCCCGCTTCGAGGACGGGCGGTGGGCCTCGTTGGCCGTGGCCGCCGCCCTGGCCGTCCCCATGGCCTCCCGCCGACAGGCGCCCACCGTGGTGTTCCTGGTCATCGCCGCGGTGGCGCTCGTGCAGTGGGCCTTCGCCATCTCCCTGGGCCCCGCCGATCTGGCCATCCTGGTCGCGCTGTACACGGTGGCCGCCCACGGCGAGCGCCGCGACGCCCTGGTGGCCACGGCCATCGTGCTCGTCGGCATCGCCATGGCCGCCACCCGGTTCCACTTCGGCGAGACCCCCGGCAGCTTCCTGGGACCGCCGGCCATCGCGCTGGCCGCCGTCCTGCTGGGCGACGACCTGCGCAACCGGCGGGCCTACCTGGCCGAGCTGGAGGCCCGGACCGATCGCCTCGAGGCCGACCGGGAGGCCGAGATGCGCCAGGCCGTGACGACCGAGCGGTCGGCCATCGCCCGCGAGCTGCACGACGTGGTGGCCCACAACCTGAGCGTCATGGTCATCCAGGCCGAGGCCGCCACCTACGCCATCGCCGACGACCCCGACCAGGCCCAGCACGCCATGCAGGCCGTGACCGGCGCCGGCCGCCAGGCCCTCGACGAGATGCGCCGGCTGTTGGACGTGCTGCGCCCCGACGGTCCGGGCGCCGACCGCCGACCCCAGCCCGGGCTGGGCGAGATCCCCGACCTGGTCGACGGGGTGCGCCAGGCCGGACTGGACGTCGAGCTGTCGGTGCAGGGTGAGCCCCGGGCGGTGGCCCCCGGTGTGCAGCTGGCCCTCTACCGCATCGTCCAGGAGGCGCTGACCAACACGCTCAAGCACGCCGGTCGGGGAGCAGCCAGCGAGGTCGAGCTGCGGTTCGAGCCGGCGCAGCGTCTCGGCCCGGGTGACCGACGACGGCCGCCGCCAAGCGGGCACCGCCCCCTCGGACGGGCGGGGCCAGGGTCTGGTCGGCATCCGCGAGCGCGCCGCCATGTACGACGGCAGCCTGGTCACCGGTCCGAGCCGACGCGGGGGCTTCTCGGTCGAGGTCATGTTCCCCACCCCGACCGATCGGTGAACCCCATCCGAGTCGGCCTGGTCGACGACCAGGACCTGGTCCGCGCCGGCCTGCGGGTGATCGTCGAGGCCCAGGAGGACATGGAGGTGGTGGGCGAGGCGGCCGACGGGCTCGAGGCCGTCGAGCTGGCCCGCAGCCGCGACCTCGACGTCCTGCTGGTCGACGTGCGCATGCCCCGACTCGACGGCATCGAGGCCTGCCGCCGCATCCTGGAAGCCTCCGACGGCGCCTTGCGCGTGCTCGATCCTGACCACGTTCGACCTCGATGACGCGGTCTACGCCGGCCTGCAGGCCGGGGCCAGCGGCTTCCTGCTCAAGGACGCGCCGGCACCCGAGCTGCTCCAGGCCATCCGCCTGGCCCACCGGGGCGACGCGGTGATGTCACCCACCGTGACCCGCCGCCTGGTCGACCACTTCCTCGACCAGGCTCCCCCCGCCGACCCCGATCCCGCCCTGGCCAGCCTGACCGGCCGAGAGCGCGAGGTGCTGCTGGAGCTGGCCGCCGGGTGCACGAACCAGGAGATCGCCACCCACCTGTACCTGTCCGAGGCCACCATCAAGAGCCACGTGGGCCACATCCTGACCAAGCTCGGCCTGCGCGACCGGGTGCAGGCGGTCATCTACGCCTACGAGCGGGGCCTGGTCGTGCCCGGCCACCGCTCCCGCCCGGGCTGACCGACCGGGCCCGATGCGGGCGCGACGCCCGCCTCGCCCAGGTTCAGACGTCGGGGGTGGCCTCCATGCGCCCGCTGGCGATGGCGTCGACCAGGGCGGCGTGGTCGAGCTCGTTCTGGTCGGCGTAGTGCACGGAGAACCGGGCGATGGCCTGGTCGAACACGTCGGAGGAGCCCAGGTAGGCGGCGATGGCCACCCGGTCGCCGGATCGGGCGTGGGCCCGGGCCAGGGTCCAGCCGCAGATCTGGCCGTACACGTCGAACATCTCCGGGGCCATGGTGTCGACGTTGGCCGACGCCTTCCAGTCCCACAGCTGGCGCATGTAGTAGTCGTGGGGTCGACCGTCGACGCCGTTGGGGACCTGGGCCCAGCCCAGGAAGATGTCGCTGGCGGCCTGCACCAGGCGCTGGCCCTGCACCACCCGCTGGCCGTGGTTGGCGAAGCCGCTGCGGCCCAGGTACGGCTCCATGACCGAGGCCTCGGCCTCCTTCACCTGCAGGAAGAGCGGGTCCCCGTTGTCGAGGCCGACCATGAGCGCCACCCAGCAACGGGTGCCCACGCTGCCCACACCCACCACCTTGCGGGCCAGCTGGGTGAAGCGGTAGCTCTCGAGCAGGTGCCGGCGATCGTCCTGGAGGGTGTGGCGGTAGGTGCGCAGGGTGTCGTGCATGCTCTGCTCGAGGACCTGGCGTTCGGCATCCTCGTACAGCTCCTCGGCCGGCACCAGCAACGGCGGATCGCTGATGAAGCGCGGTTCGCCGTCCACCAGCTCGGTCAGCTTGGCCTCGGCCTTGAGCCGGTCCTTCGACTCGGCCTTCTCCACCGTCCGGCGGAAGGCCTTGAGGGCCTCGCCACCGAGGCTCTGGCCCCACCGGGCCACGATGTCGTCCACCGCCAACCGGGCGTACCAGACGTCGAGGTTCTGGGTGCGGGCGAAGCGCCGCATGGCCTCGCGGTAGGTCCGCACCGCGTCGGTGACGATGCCGGCGCGGATCTTGCGGTCGAAGCCCCGGCTCCGACCGGCCACCTCCAGGCTGGCGCCCAACCGCTTGACGTCCCACTCGAAGGGACCAGGGAGGGTCTCGTCGAAGTCGTTGAGGTCGAAGAGCATGCTGCGCTCGGGAGAGGCGAAGCCGCCGAAGTTCACCAGGTGGGCGTCACCGCAGAGCTGCACCTTGAGCCCCGTGTGGGGCACCGAGGCCAGATCGGCGGCCAGCACGTTGGCCGCGCCCCGGTAGAAGGCGAAGGGCGAGGCGGCCATGCGCCCGTGGCGGATGGGGACCAGCTCGGGGACCCGGGTCGCCTCCTGGGCTTCGAGCAGGGCCAGCGGATCGGGGCGATCCGAGGCGGGCGCCCACTCGCCGTGGCTGGTGCGGGGAACCTCCGCCCGGGCGGCCTTGCCGTGCGCGGCCCGTTCCGAGGCGCTCGGATGGGGCACCGCACCCAGCGGCTCGGTGTGGACGGACGGATCGGTTGGTGCTTCGGTCGCCACGACGGGCCTCCTGGTCAGCGCTGGGCGACCATGATGGCGCGACGCGTGGAGCTGCGCTCGATCGGCCCGCCTGTGGGCGAGCCTCCCCGCCGGCGCGTCCCAGCTCAGCCGTAGATCGGCCCCTGGGTGCGGCGTACGTGGCGCGACGTCCAGATCTCACCTGTGACCAGGCCGACGACGGCCAGGACGCCACCCACGATGATCGACATCCAACCCATGCGGTCGTCGAGCACGACGCCCTCGAGGGTCGGGCTGGCCACCAAGATGGCGATGCCGATGGCCACCAGCACCGCGCCCATGAAGAGCTTGCTCCCCCGGTCCCAGCTGGCCGCCGCGGCCAGGGCCAGCACGCCCAGCGCCACGGTCACGATCGCGATCCAGGGCCGGAAGGTCATCCCGGCCACCGAGACGGCCGGCGCGTCCATGCCCAACGGGCTCCACTGGATCTTGGCCAGGGCGATGATGCCGATGAGGGTCGGGACGGCCGCGGCCACCACGGCCACGAACCGCCCGACCAGGTTCAACGTCTCCCCGACGCCGTGGTCGGTGACCACCTCGGTGCTCGGGGACTCGGTGCCGTCGACGACGGTTCTGGTCATGGTCTTCTCCTCTGGCCTGGTTGGGCGGTACCACTTCCAGCTACCCCGTCGCGCCCGGACCAGACACGCCCCGCCCCGATCTGTGACCCTCGTCACCCCTGCGGTGACGAAGGTTCCGGGGCGGCGAGGGTGGCGGCGGGGGTGCCCATCAGCGCGGAAGGCGGGACCTGCAGGCCCCGGCGCGCCGGGCGCGTGCCCACCACCTGGGTGCCGGGCGGCACCTCCAACCAGGCCCGGCTGGTCCAGCCCCGAGCCAGCTCGGACCACTCACCGATCTGCGGGTGGTGGGGCGGCCACATCTCGGGCACCGACAACGCCTGGGACACGCCGCGATAGCGCAGATCGAGCGACAGGCGGGTCCGATCGGACCGGTTGGGCAGGGCACGGTGGACGGTGAAGCCGTGCATGACCAGCACGTCGCCGGCCTGGTAGTCGGTGCTGGCCCAGCCACCCTCGTCCTCGGCGCGGGCCAGGGTGGGGCCCGATCCGCGGCGGTGCCGGGTCGGTCCGATGGGGCGCACGCCCTGGCGGCTCGATCCGACGAGCACCGCCAACCCGCCCCGGCTGCGGGGGACGTCGCCCAGCGGGATCCAGCAGGTGATCCCGTCGGCGCCGCCCTGGACGTAGGTGTAGTCCTGGTGGGCCTGGGTGGTGGACGACGGGTCCAGGGCATGCGGGTGGGCGAAGCGGATGACCTTGCGCGGGTGCACGACGATGCAGTCCTCGCCCACGATCAGCCGGGACAGATCCACCAGCTCCTCGGCGTAGGCCAGCCGGTGCAGGGCCTCGACGGCCATGACCCGTCGCAGCAGCTGCAGGTACCGGGGGTCGCCGATCTCGGGCACCGGGGCGCACGTGCGCAGGGAGCCGTCGGCCACCACACCCGACGTCACCAGCTCGTCGGCCACGGCCGCGCCCACCGCGTCCAGCTCCGCCCGCGCTGTTCCGGCCAGACGACCGCGGACCAGCAGGTAGCCGTCGGCGCGCAGGCGGTCCCGCAACGCCGCGCCCGCCTCCTGGCGAGCCCTCGGCTGGGCGTCGACCGGCACCACCAGGTGCGAGGAGTCCCGCAGGTCGAGGTCGGCGTGGACGTCGACGGCCGCGGCGGCCGGGTTCACGGTCGGGCCTCCGCGACGTCGGCCAGCACCTGCACGCCGATGATCTCCAGGGCGCGCTCGTCCGACGGGGGGTGGAACCGCCCCGCCTGCAGGTCCCGGAAGTGCCGCTCGATCACCAGGCGGCGCGACAACGAGCGGCCGCCCACCAGGGTGAGGCAGCGCGAGGCCACCTCGGCGGCCCGACGCGTCACCTCACGCTTGACCACCGCCAGGTCCGCCTGGCGCAACGGGCCCTGCGACCGCCGCGCCAGCGCGTCGGCCAACAGGGCCGACGCCGTTGCCAGCTCGACCCCGATCGAGCCGGCCAGGCGGGTCACGCCGGCCGCCCGCGCCCGCCGCTCGCCCACCGCGCCCAGGGCCACGGCCGCGACCTGCTCGGCCAGGCCCAGGTAGACGGCGCTGATGGTGAGGGTGAACCAGGCCTGGGACCGTTCGGCATCGGCATCCCAGGGCGCGTCGGCCGCTCCCAGGCTGAGGGCCATGGCCGCCGGGACCACGACGTCATCGAGCACCACGTCGAAGGACCCGGTGCCGCGCATGCCCAAGGTGTCCCAGGTGTCGTCGAACCACAGCCGCCGGGTCCGTCGCGGCAGCCAGAACGCGATCATCGGCGCCGACGCTCGTCCCGGCGAGCCCGAGCGCACCTCCGCGCCCGGGTCGGGGTCCACCACGCGAGCTGAGCAGAAGCACAGGTCGAGGCGGGGCGCCATCGAGCAGAAGGGCCGCCGACCTCGCACCACCCAGCCGCCCTCGATGGGCCGAGCCGTGACCGAGTCGTCGACCTCGTCGGACAACGAGCTGGCGAAGGTGCCGCCCACCACCTCACCCCGACGCGCCCGCCGCAGCAGCGACGGAACCGGGCCCGCTCCCCGGCGCGCCGCCTCGGCGTGGAAGCCCACGGCGAAGAGGTGCATGTTGGCGGCCAGGGCGGTCGAGGCGCAGCCTCGGGCCAGGGCTCGCTGTGCCGCGCACACGGTGGCCAGGTCGGCGCCGGGCTCCGACGCGTCGCCGAGCGACATGCGGAGGTAGCCCGACTCGGCCAGGCGATCGATGTTCTCGGAGGGAAAGCGGCCGCTGGCGTCGACCTCTGCCGCCCGCTCGCCGAACTCGGCGGCCAGGGTGGCGGCCAGCTCGGGCCAGTCGGTCACCTCAGTAGGGCATCGGCGGGAAGAAGGCTCCGCCACCGAGCCCGTGGATGGTCGGGGTGATGCCCGGCGTGACGAACCGCAGGAACTTGGGCTCGACCTCCAGGTGCTCGGCCGACAGGCCCACCACCTCGCCCTGCGCCTCCTCGTAGGCGCGCTCCATGCCCCCGGCGATGAGAGGCGCCAGCTCGGCCTGCTCCTCGGGGCTCAACCCGGCCAGGAAGAGCTCCAGCTTCTCCACTGCGGTCCGGGCGGCGTCGGTCTGATCGGTCATGGGAACTGCCTCCTCGTCGTGGATGCCCCAGCCCGAGGCACTCGTCGAGAGCAGTGACGTCGCGGGCCCGCCCGAGTTACGCCGGCCGCGGCTCGAGCCCGGGGTTGCCTCCCCGGGCCCGGCGCCCGCTAGCGTCCTGGCCGTGCGGTCACGGCGAGGGCTCGGGGTGATGTCGCTGCTCGTGGCGGTGGCGCTGGTCGGCGTGGGCTGCACCAGCTCCGGCCACGGCCAGGCCCGCACCGCGGCCACGGGCGCCGCCGCCCACCCGCCGGCCACCGCGACCGGCACGCCACCCCGACAGATCGCCACGACGGTGGGCACACCACCCCTGCGCGCCACCCTGACCCTGCCGGCCGGGTCCGGGCCGTTCCCCGCCCTGGTGCTGGTCTCGGGCTCGGGCGCCAACGACCAGGACGAGAGCTACCAGTCCGACAAGCCGTTCCGGGACCTGGCCCTGGGGCTGGGCATGCGCGGGATCGCCACCCTCCGCTACGACAAGCGCACCCACGACCACCCCACCTCCATCGACCCCAAGACCTTCACCGCCAGCGACGAGTACGTGCCCGACGCGCTGGCCGCCGTCACCCTGCTCGAGCACCGATCCGGCATCGATCCCCACCGCATCATCGTGCTGGGCCACTCCCAGGGCGGCACCTTCGCACCCCGCATCGCCCAGCAGGCGCCCCAGGTGGCCGGGGTCATCCTCATGGCCGCCAGCGCCGAGCACTTCGGGGCCGCCCTGCTGCGCCAGACCCGCTACCTGGCCAGCCTGCCCGCCCCCATCGGCCCTCAGTACGCGGCCCAGGTGCGAGAGATGACCGCGGTCGCCGCGCAGGTGGACAGCCCGGCGCTGGCCACCGAGAGCCCCTCGACCCGCCTCCTCGGCGGTGTCGGCCCGGCCTACTACCTGGACCTGCAGCGCTACGACCCGGTGGCCACCGCCCGGGCCCTGCCCCAGCCGCTGCTCCTGCTCCAGGGCGGTCGCGACTACGAGGTCACGGTGGCCGACGACCTCGACTTGTGGACCAAGGGCCTGGCCGGGCGCTCCGGCGTCACCGTGGTGCAGTTCCCCGCCGCCGACCACCTGTTCATCGATGGCCAGGGGCCAGCCACCCCCGAGGACTACGACACGCCCGGGGTGGTCGACCCGGCCGTGATCGCGGCCATCGCCAAGTGGGTCGGCACCGTCAACTGATCCACAGCCCGGCCAGCCACGTCTTGGGCTGGATGTTGCCGAACGGGGCCGCGGTCGGCCCGGCCGGCAGCCCGTGCACCGACGGCCGGGCGATCAGCGAGTAGGGCGTGGAGAAGGTCCAGATGTTCACCGCCGCGGCGTTGATCTGGTGGACCAGGTCGTCGTAGGCGGCCTTGCGGGCCGGGGTCGACGGGCTCTGGCGGCCCACCTTCAGGTCCGCCTCCATCTTGGGCGTCGTGTACTGGGTGAAGTTGATCGACACCTTGCCCTCGCCCTGGGCCGTGTCCGCCGACCAGAAGTAGTGGTCCTGGTCGGGATCGGGCGAGCTGTAGAAGGTGAACATGGCCGCTTCGTAGTTGCCGGCCACCACCTGGGTGATGAACGTGGCCTGGTCGATGCCCGACAGCTGGGCGTCGATGCCGGCCTGCTTCCACTGGGCCTGGAGGATCTGCATCACCCGCTGGGTGGTCACGTCGGGGGTGCCCGCCAGCGTGAAGCTGAGCGAGGGCTGACCGGTCTGGCTCTGGTAGAGCGCCACCTGCTGGCGGGCTTTGGCCAGCGAGTAGGTCGGGTAGCCGTTCTGGCTCTGGGGCAGGCCCCAGGGGCTGTCGGGTGGGAACGGCGAGTTGCCGCTCTGGACGCCCTGGCCCTGCTGGGCAGCCAGGACCACCCGGTTGGTGGCGTAGGCCAGGGCCAGCCGGGCGTGCAGGTTGGACAGCGGGTTGGGCTTGCCGTCGACCGTGGTCAGCGTGTTGGTGATCACGGTGCCCGGCTCGGTCGTCCAGTTCCGCACCTGGGTGGTCTGGCCGGCGAGCTGGATGGCCACCTGGGCGCTGGAGGTGAACATGACGCCGACGTCGCCGCTCTGCACGGCGGCGCCCTGGGTGGTGGGGTCGGTCAGCACCTTGAAGGTGAGGCCGTCGAGGTGGGGCAGGCCGTGCTGCCAGTAGGTCGGGTTCTTCCGGGTCACGAACGTGGCGCCCGGCTGCCACGACACGAAGGTGAACGGTCCGGTGCCGATGGGGTGGCTCTGGCCGTGGTCGGCCGAGTCCAGCATCTTCGGGGCCATCATCATGGCCGACTGGCCGTTGAGGAAGCTGACCGGGAAGGCGGCCCAGGGCTGGGTCAGGTCGACCTGCACGGTGTGGTCGTCGACCACCGCCACCTGCTTGAACATCGGGCCGATGGCCTCGCCCGACAGGGGTGCGCTGGCCGCGTCGTCGAGGTTCTGCTTGACGGCGGCGGCGTCGAAGGCCTCACCGTCCTGGAAGGTCACGCCGGTGCGCAGGTGGACGGTCCAGCTGTCGTAGGTGGCGTTCGGCGACCACGACGTGGCCAGCCAGGGCTGGGCGGTGAGGTCGTGGCCGGTGGTGGCCAGCGGCTCGAGCACCGACGACCCCACCACGGTGCCGGGCTGGGCCCACTCGTCGCGGTGGGGGTTCCAGCCGTTGGTCTCGCCGTTGACGCCGAACACCAACTGGCCCCCGGCCCGGGGGGTCTGGTCGGACGAACCTGTGGTCGTGCGGGCCGAGCCCGACGATCCGGAGCAGCCGGCCAGCAGGACGACAGCCATGGTGGTGGCGGCCAGGACCACCCATCGCGCTCGGGAACGGCACACGTCCGTGAGACCTCCTCGGGCCCCTCGAAGTCGGACCCGGCCACCGACCGGGGCCGGGTGGGAACCCCGAGCCGAATATTACATACAATCCTGGAGGGGGCCCGGGCGGTGGAAGAGACTGCATAACATATGAAGATGTCCACCCCCCAGGCGGCCGGACCCACGGCCCGCACCCGCGCTGCCCCAACCCCTGGCGGCGCGTTGGTGCGCGTCGGCAGCGGTGAGCAGATCGCCAGCCACATCCGGTGGATGATCTTCGACGGCCGGCTCCGGCCCGGCATGCGCGTGCCGCAGGACGCGGTGGCCGCCGAGCTGGGTGTGAGCCGCATCCCGGTGCGCGAGGCCCTGATCGTGCTCGAGCGCGAGGGCTGGGTCACCAACGAGCTGCACCGCGGCGCGTTCATCAACGCCCTGGACGAGCAGGCGCTGCGCGACCACTACGACCTGTACGGGCTGGTCTACGGCTTCGCGGCGCGCCGGGCCCTCGAACGGGGGGTCCCGACCTGGCCGACGCGCTGGCCAGCATCCACCGCAACTTCACCCGGGCCACCGAGCCGGCGGAGTGGCAGCGCCTGTCGATCGCCTTCCACGGATCGATCGTGGCCGCGGCCGCCTCGGCCAAGATCCAGGTCGTCCTGCGCGCCATCTCGGCCCTGGTGCCGGGCAACTTCTTCGCGGCCGTGCCCGACGCCGTGGGGGTCGAGAAGCGGGGCCTGGGCGCGATCGCCAAGGCGATGCGCGTCGGCGACGGCGACCAGGCGTCCGACGACTACATCCGCATGATGCGCCAGGTGGGCGACAAGGTGGTCGCCCTGTTCGAGGCGCGGGGACTCTTCGAGCCGGCGTCAACCGAGCGCTGACCCCGCACCGACGAACGTGCGTTTGTTCCCGCCCTCCCGGGGGCGATTTCCAGCGCAAGTTCGGGAAGGCTGAGCGCTCCTGGCCGTCCCGGTACTGTGCAGCCATGCCGGAGAACGGGCGGGTGAACCAGGTCCCGTCGCCCGACGCCGGTGCCACCTCGGTCAAGCGACGCGTGGGGCGACCACCCAAGCTCGATCGCCAGATGATCGCCCGCGCCGCCCACGAGATCGGTCTGGCCGACCTGACCATGAAGTCGGTGGCCGATCGGTTGGGCGTGAGCGTCCCCGGGCTGTACCACCACGTGGGCGGCAAGGACGACCTGCTGCGCCTGACCGCCGAGTACTCCGCCTCGCACCTCGAGCTGCCCCGCGACCGCGGCCAGCACTGGGCGGTGTGGCTGTTCGAGTGGGCCCACTACAACCGCGACGCCTTCCGGGACCAGCCCGAGCTGCTCAAGCAGTACCTGGAAGGGGCCATCGGGTTCGACCGCACCTCGGAGATCTACGAACAGGTCCTGGTCGTGCTGGTCCGAGAGGGCTTCACGATCACGGACGCGGTGGCGGCCTACACCACGGTCACGGCCTACGCCATCGGTGCCGCCGTCAACGCCATCCGCCAGGACCGCACGCTGGGCGACGGGCTGCCCGCCGACGACGGCTTCGACCGGGTGCTGGCCGACCACCGGCCCGAGGAGCTCCCCCACCTGCGGGCCGCGGTGGCCGCCGGCGGCATCGATCCGGCCACCCTGTTCGACCCGGGGCTGCTGTCGATCCTGCGGGGGATGGTGCGCGACCGCGACGAGCCGTGGCCGGCGGTGCGCGCCCGGTTGCGGCGAGCCGAGCGGGCCCGCCCCCGCGCTCAGGAGTAGAACTGCTCCGACCAGCGCCGGTGCTCGAGGATGAGCTTCTCGGTCTTGGTGATGATGGGCGGGTCGCGGTACAGCTTGTTCTCCCAGATCGGGATGTCCTGGGTCACGCCGGCGCAGAACGAGGCGGCCGCCTTCTCGACGGACTCGGCACCGTTGGCCTTGGGGGCGGTGAAGATCCAGCGCACGTGCACGTTGCCGGCATCGATGGGCGTGGTGGACGACAGGAAGGTGACCCAGCCCTTGACCCGCAGCACGCCCAGGCCGAGCCCGTAGCCCTCCCGCACGAAGTTGCCGTCGAGGCCGACCGCCCGCTTGTAGGTGCCCTCCACGACGAACTCGTCCTCGGGGATGGCCTCGGTGCCGTGCACGTAGCGGAAATGGGAGAAGTCCACGTTGTTCTCGGCCATGTCCTGGGCCGACACCCGGATCTCGAAGTCCCGCACCAGGATGGGCGTCCAGTCGTCGTCGTGGAACTCGGGCACCTCGGGCACCTCGTAGAAGGGCTCGTCGCCCTTGGCGTGGTACCAGGCCCAGATCATGTGGTTGCGCTCGATGGTCGGATAGGAGCGGGCGTGGGCCCGGGGCGGGATGCGCGTCGTGTCGCCGTAGGGGATGTCGACGCAGCGCCCGCTGTCGCCGTCGAACTTCCACCCGTGGAAGGGGCAGCGCAGGCAGTCGTCCTCGACCCGACCTCCCACCGCCAGGTGGGCGCCCAGGTGCGGGCAGTGGGCGTCGAGCAGCCGCGGCGCGCCGCCGGCGGCGCGGTAGAGCACCAGGTCGCGGTCGAAGTAGTGCAGGGCGCGCACGTCGCCGGGAACGAGGTCCGCGGCCTCGGCCACCACGAACCAGCCGTTCGGCACCGGGTAGGGGTAGCGGGGCTCCTGGAAGTGCGTGACCCGGACCCGCTGGTCGAGGTCGTCCAGCAGTTCGGGGGCGCGGGGCATGGGCAGGCCGGCCGGCAACCCCCCGTTGTCGAGGTTCGGCGGAGTCGACGTGAGGCTGCCCAGCGCCAGGTCCTTGGTCATGTCGGCCATGTCAACCCCCGGAGCGCCGGTAGGCGGCGCATCGATGTGATCGAGACGATCGGGAAGCGGGCGGAACCCGTCGATCCCACAGTTTCCGATCCTGGGTAGAGAACTCTAGCCAGCGGGACCCGGCGGGTCCTCCGGCGCTCAGCTGGCATCGGCGTGGCGCTCCACCAACTCGACCTGATAGCCGTCGGGATCGGCCACGAAGGCCACGGTGACCGGCCAACGGTCGAGGGCCATCGGCTCCATGACCGACGTGTGGCCGGCCGCCACGGCGCGGGCGTGCAGGCCGGCGCAGTCATCGGTGTTGACGTACAGCTTCCACATGGAGGTGCCCATGTCGATGGGACCGACGGGGTCGAGCTGCTGGGCCAACTGCAGCTTGCCGCCCACCTCGGGCTGCTCGAGGATGGCTTCGGCGTGGCCGGGGATGTCGGTGCGGCTCGTGCACGACAGGCCCAGGGTCTCGTAGAACCGGACCGACGCCTCGAGGTCGGACACGTAGATGCAGTACTGGCCCAGCCACACCGGGGTCTCGGCATCGCCGTCCTGCCAGGGGTGTCGTTGGGTGAGCTCGACCAGGTAGCCGCTGGGATCGGTCACGAACCCGATGGACATGGGCCACCGGTCCAGGCGCTCGACCGGCGAGACCACCTCGGCCCCAGCGGCCACGGCCTGGGCGGCCACCCGCTCGATGTCGTTGGTGGCCACGTAGAGCTTCCAGAAGGCGTTGCCCATGTCGATGGGGCCGTCCTGGTCGATCCGCTGGGCCAGCTGCAGCTTGCCCCCCTTGCCGGGCTGCTGGATGATCGCCTCGCGGGCCTGATCCAGGTCGGTGCGGCTGGTGCAGGACAACCCGAGCGCCTCGTAGAAGCGGACCGACTCGTCGAGGTCTCGGACGTAGATGCAGTACTGGCCGACCGATTCGGTCATCAGGTTCACTCCTCCGCGGCGGTTCCTGGCGTCTCCCACGACGCCGAGTCACATATTGCATATCATCTTCCATCCTGTCCGACCCAGTCCGGGCGCTCCAGCCGACCTCCTGGTCGGTGCGCCGGACGGCGCACCTGCTCAGCCGATCAGGAACGAGCCGTTGTCGACGAAGAACCGCCGGCGCTGATCGGTCCGCTCGGGGCCGGCCAGCGTGCGCTGGTAGTCCTCCAACGGGGTGGTGCCGCCCTCGGCGTGGGGGAAGTCGGTCGAGAAGGCCCACATCTCGTCGAGGCCCCACCGGTCGAGGTAGGTGTCGATCGGCTCCTGGGGGAACGGCGTGACCCGCACCGCCCGACGCAGGTACTCCGACGGCTTCGAGGGCAGGGCCCGGGTTCGGCCGGACATGTCGGCCCGCTGGTCGAGGACCTCGGCCAGCGGTCCCAGCCACTGGCCACCCATCTCGATGGCCCCCAGGCGCAGGCCGGGATGGCGCTCGAAGACCCCGCCGTAGGCCAGGGTGGTCAGGAAGTTGGCCGGCGCCAGACCCAGGGTGGCCAGCAGCCAGGGGCCGATGGGTTCGCTGTCGGGGTTGTCGGCCGCCCGCAGGCGGTCGAGGTCAGGGGTCTGGGCCCAGTGCCTGGAGGTGAATCCCATCTCGCCGCCGACGTGGATGATGGCGGGCACGCCCGCCTCGGCCAGCCGGGCCCAGATCGGGTCGAACACGGCGGCGGCCGGCGAGACGCCACCCATGGGCTGGCCGTGGGGCATCACGAAGGCCCCCACGCCTACAGCCAGGCCGGCATCGATCGTCTTGGCGATGGCGCCGACGTCGCCGGTGGGGACCAGGCCGGCCGGCACGAACCGGTCGCGGCGGGGCGCGGCCCACTCGGCCACGAACCGGTTGTAGCGCTCGGCCAGGCGGCTGCCGTGGCCGGGCGGGGTCCAGGCCGCCAGCACGACCATGACGGCCGGGAGCACGAGCTGGCGTTGGATCCCCATGAGGTCGAGGGCCTCGACCCGACGATCCAGGTCGAAGGCGCCGGGGGCGGCGAAGCCCTTGGTCTTCCACACCGTGTCGGGCGTGGCGGCCTGCTCGCCGGCGTCGGCCGTGCCCCGCCGACCCTGGTCCATGCGCAGGAGGGGCGCCGCCACCCGCCCGAGCGGCCCGATGGACTGGCGCAGGTGCTCGGGTGGGATGAGCAGGTGCGAGTCCAGGTCACGGATCACACCGGTCACCGGGTCGTCGGGCACGGCTGCCAGCCTACGCGCCGCCGAGTTTCCGAATATGGTGTGATAATTCGGTCGGACAGGCCCCGGACCGGGTCGTCGCAGACGTGGCAGCCGTCGGAGAGGTCGGAGGATCCATGCAGGAGCTACGAGGCAAGGTGGCGGTGATCACCGGCGGGGGTGGCGGCATCGGCAAGGCGCTGGCCGAGGAGCTGCTGGGCGAAGGGGCCAGGGTGGTGCTGGCCGACGTGCAAGCCGAGCTGCTGGCCCAGACGGTGTCGGAGCTCTCGGCCCGAGGTGAGGTCATCGGCGTGCCCACCGACGTCACCGACGCCGACTCGGTGGCCGCCCTGGCCGACCGCACCTACCACGCCTTCGGCGCCTGCCACATCCTGTGCAACAACGCCGGGGTGGGCGCGCCCTCGTCGCTGATGTGGGAGACCACGATCAACGACTGGCGCTGGGTGCACTCGGTCAACGTGATGGGCGTGGTCCACGGCGTGCTGGCCTTCGTGCCCCGCATGATCGCCGCCGGCGAGGAGGGCCACGTGATCAACACGTCCTCGGGCGACGGCGGCATCTCTCCCCTGCCCACCGCCTCGGTGTATGCCGCCTCCAAGGCTTCGGTGAGCGTGCTGACCGAGTGCCTGGCCAGCCAGCTCGAATCCGAGCAGACTCGCCTGCGGGCCTCGATCTTCTACCCCTCGGGCGGGCTGCTGCGCACCGGGCTGTGGGAGTCGGAGAAGACCCGGCCGCCCGAGCTGGCCCGCGAGGTGCCCCGCAAGACGACGCCCATGACCGTCGAGACGCTCGAGGCCCAGGCCAAGGCGGGCGGTTACGAGCTGCCCTGGCAGGACCTCGACGAGCTGGCCCGCATGGTCATCGAGGGCATCCGGGCCGAGCGCTTCATCCTCATGCTCGACGTCGACTCGATCGGTCCCACCCTCCACACCCGGGCTGACCACTTCGCCCGGGGCGAGCTGGTCCCCCATCACGCCGGGCCGCTGGGCTGACCCGACGGCGGGGCCTCAGGCGTGGGCGGGCACCTTGGCCGGCACCACGTCGCCGTGCACCTCGTCGAAGGTGGGGCCGATGCGCTCGACCAGCGGGGCCAGGGCCGCGGTGTCGACCCCGTAGACGGTGGCCGCGGTGAGGCCCAGCATGCGCCGGGTCTCGTCGTCGGGCAGGTCGCCGAACCGCTCGCGGATCCAGAACCGGGTGTAGGGGAAGGTGCCCTCGGGATGGGGCAGGTCGTTGCCCCACATCAGGTTGCCCACCCCGACCAGGTGGCGCCGTTCGATGTCGTCCACCCCGGGCGTCGATGCCGCGAAGAAGCAGTTGCGGTCGAGGTACTCGCTGGGCTTCATCGACAGCCCCTCGCGGAAGGCATCGCCGAACTTGCGGGTGTTGTGGCCGCCGACCCACTTCTCGTCCATCTTGCGGATCTGGTCGGGCACCCACCAGGCGCCGTTCTCGGCCATCGAGTACCGCAGCCGGGGATGGCGCTCGAAGATGCCGCCCAGGATGAGCACGGCCAGGGGCCGGGCCGCCCACCAACCGGCCTCGGCGGCGTAGATGGGGACCATCCCCGGACCCATGCCGATGTCGGTCGGCCCGGCGCCCGAGTGGGTGTGCACCACCAGGTCGAGGTCCTCGGCCAGGCTCCACAGCGGCTCGTAGTGCGGGTCGTGGTAGGCCGGGCGCTCGAACCAGCGGGTGGGGATCAGGATGCCGGAGTGGCCCTGGTCCTTGGCCTCGGCCACGATGGCCAGCACCGTCTCCATGTCGGGGATGATGGCCGGCACGACGGCCACGCCGATGCGACGGTGGGGCTCCTGGGCCACGAAGTCGGCCAGCCACCGGTTGTGGGCCCGGCTGCCGGCCACAGCCGCCTCGGCGTCGCTGTTGTCGCCGGCCAGCCCGGTGCCGAACGGCGACGCCGCGATCCGGCCGGTGCCGAGCACGTCGGCATCGGGGAACAGCACCTCGGCGGCCACGCCCTCCTCATCGAGCACGGCGTTGCGGGTGTCCGAGTCGAAGGCGGCGGTCAGCCCGCCGTCGCCGTCGGTCTCCTCGGCCCACTCGGCCTGGAACCTGGCGGTGCGGTCCTCCATGGCCGCCCGCAGGTCGCTCAGCTCCTGCTGGAAGAGGTCGAACCGCTGGCGGAAGGCCGGATCGAGGTACTCCCGGTAGACGTAGGCCGGCGGACCGGCATGGCCGTCGGCCGAGATGACGAGATGTGGCGACTCCATCGCTGCCCCCTGAGGTGGTGTGCGGGCTGACGCCGTCCATGGCCTCGCTCCCCGCACCCCGCATAGTTTTCGAAGACCATATGATAATAGGGAGGGCGGGCGTCGACGTCAACGCCCGGGATCGTCGAAGATGAGTCCGGCGGCGCGATCGATGGCCCGGTACACCGCGGCCAGCGGCTGCTGCCCCCGCTGCCATCGGCTCAGGTTCTCGTTGAGCACGGCCCCCATCACCGCGGTCACGTCCTCGCGCCGGGCCTCGGGCAGACCGGAGGTGTCGAGGGCGGCGCCGAAGGCCGCCGTCTGGCGCCGGGAGAACTGGCGGAACACCTCGGTCGCGTATGCGTCGCGGCTGCCCATCACCTGGATCATCACGCCGTAGACCCGGGGCTGGCGCTCGAAGGCCCGCACGGCGCGCCGGTAGATGGCCCGGACCTGGTCGACGGTGGAGCCCGAGGCCGAACGCTCCAGGCGGTCGCCGAAGCCCTGCGACCACGACAGCAGCGCGCAGGCGAAGAGGTGCTCCTTGGAGTTGAAGTAGCGGTAGAGCGTGCCCAGGGCCACGCCGGCCTCGTCGGCCACGTCCTTGACCGCGATGTCCTCGTAGTCCTGCTCGCCCATGAGCCGGCGCGCCGCCTCCACGATGCCCTGGCGTCGGGCGCGCTGGTCGCCGCGCAACGACGCCTCATCGGGCAGGATGCGCGGCTCGGCGTCGGCGGGTCGGGTCGAGTGGCGGGTCAAGCCTCCAGGCCCAGGACCCGGGCCGCGTTGTCGCGCAGGAACTTCGGCCACACGTCGTCGTCGAAGGGCACGTCGCGCAGCTCGCGGGTGATGCGCTCGAGCGACAGGCCCATGGGGAAGTAGCCGGCGTAGATGATCTTGTCGGCCCCGCGGGTGTTGGCGTAGTCGACGATGGCCTTGGGGTAGTAGCGGGGGGCGAAGGCGCTGGTCGAGAAGTGCAGCCCCGGCCACTTCAGCATCAGCTTGACGGCCAGGTCGGCCCAGGGCTCGCAGCCGTGGCGGGTGACGAAGACCAGCTCGGGGAAGTCGTACATCACGTCGTCGATCAGCTCGACGCGCTGGGGCGCCATCTTCAGGCGCGGCCCGGGCACCCCCGCGCAGCAGAACACGGGGATCCCGAGCTCGCAGCACGTCGAGTAGATGGGGTACATGAGGGGGTCGTTGATCGCCACCTGCGGGAAGGTGCCTGACGGGAAGAGGCCGACGGCCCGGATGTCGAACTCGGCCTTCAGCCGGCGCAGCTCGCGGATCTGGGCCACCCCCTTGTTGGGGTCGGCGTGGGCTGACGGGATGAATCGGTCGGGGTGCTCGGCCAGCGCCTTCTCCCACGAGCCGCCCTTGTGGCCGACGCCGATCATCCCCCGATGGATGCCCCACCGGTCCATCTCGCCCAGCGTCAGCGCCACCGGGTCGGCGACGTCGCGCAGCTCCTTCTCGGGCACGTCCTTGAACATGTACTCCACGGGGAACTCGAACGACTCCTTGGACTCGGCGTCGCGGGTCTGGCGGGTGATGAAGCGGTAGGTCTCCTTCATGTCGGGGTGCGGGAAGTCGATCATCGTGTCGATGATCCCGATGTCGGTGGGCATGGGCATCAGGCCGGCACCCCCACGCGGCGCCGGCTCAACCCGAGGCCGTTCTCGCGCATGACCAACCGGGCGTCGTCGTCGCCGTAGCCGGCCCGGCGCAAGTCGTCGATGTAGTCGGTGGGCTCGGCCAACCCCTCGGCGTGGGGCCAGTCGCTGCCCATCAGGATGTGGTCGGTCCCGACCATCTCCTTGAGGGCCGCCAGGTCGTCCTCGTAGTACGGCGACACCCACACGTGGCGGCGGAAGGTGTCGCGGGGGTCCTCGGCGTAGAGGTGGGGCGTCTGGCCGAAGGACTTCTTGAGCTTGGTGAACAGGTGGAAGGCCCAGTCGCTGCCCAGCTCGATGGTGGCCAACCGCACGTTCGGGAACCGCGAGAAGAACCGGTCGGCCAGCATGGCCGCCACCGTGTCGTGCACCGCGTCGTGGGAGAGCAGGGCACGCAGCGGGTTCTGTCGGAAAGCCTCCATCTCGGAGCTCTGGCCCCAGGCCTCGAGGTACTTGCCGTAGGCCGAGTCGCCACCGTGGAGGCACACGGTGAGGCCGGCCTCGTCGACGCGGGCCCAGAACGGGTCGTAGGCGGGGTCGGACGGGGCCCGACCGCCGGCGGCGGTGACCACGGGCCCGACACCGACCAGGATGGCCCGGGCGTCGCGATCCAGCGCCCACTCGAGCTCGGACACGGCGTTGTCGACGTCCACCAGGGTGATGAAGGGGGCACCGAAGATGCGCTCGCGGTAGGCGAAGCCCCAGTCCTCGTCCAGCCAGCGGTTGAAGGCCCGGAAGGCGGCCATCAGGGCCGGCGGGTCGCCGATGAGGGCCTGCTCCATGCCCACACCCAGGGTGGGGAAGAAGAAGGCGGCCTCGAGGTGCTGGCGGTCCATGACCTCGAGGCGGGCGTCGCGGTCGCGGTAGGCCGGGCTGATGGGCTCGAGGTCGCCGAAGAGCTCACGGATGCCGGTGCCGGCCGGGTTGCGCCCCCGGAAGTACTGGTCGAGGGCACCGGGCTTGGCCACCGGATCGAACAGCGGGTTGGGGATGAACCGGTTGACCTTCCCGCCCACCAGCAGCCGCTGCCTGCCGTTGACGGTGGCCCACTGCATGGCCCGGCGGGCCATGTCGGGCTCGATGTGGCGGGTGTAGGCGTCGACCGCCTCGTAGTAGTGGTTGTCGGCGTCGAACGCCTCGAAGTCGATGTCGGCCATGGGCTTCCCTTGCTCGGTGGACCGGGTGCACCGCACCGCGGACCCGGTTGGGCCTTTCCCCTCAACTTAGAATCTACTTCTACTCAAGGAGGCGCGCCAACCGGCGCCACCGACCGGCCCGCTCAGGCCGCGGCCACCTCCTCGGCCAGGGCCTCCAGGCACGGCAGAGCCTCGGCCTGGATGAGGGCCAGGCGTTCGTCGACGGCGTCGGGCCCGCACAGCACCAGGAAGCCCTTGGACGTCAGGCGCGGCCACCCGCACGATCGGGACGCGTTGTAGAGGTCGCGCACCTGTCGATCGGGAGCGGGGGTCACCGAGACGTTGTACTCCAGCACACCCGCACCCCGACGGGCACGCGCCTGTGACCGAGCTCTGCCCAGGTTGAACATGTTCGCCCTCCTCCGTCCCCCGAAATGTAGCGGGACGTCTACACGCGCGCCCGCCCGACCGGGGGGTCGGCGGGCGCGGGGGACCACCACCGCCGACGCCGACGGCCGGGTCGCAGACGTCAGCCGGCGCGGAGCCAGGCCACGCGTTGGTGGGGTTGCAACCGCTCGCCCGTGGTGGCCACCATCCCACCCAGGCGTCCCCGGAACGGCGACACGACGGCCACCGACCGGCCGGCGCACTCGAGGGTCCCGAGCTGGGTGCCGGCCTCGATCCGCTCCGGCACGACCCGCGCCGCCAGGAACACCCCGGCCGCCGGGCTCACCACCACCCGCTCGGCCACGTGCAGCTGCTCCCCGTCGAGGTCCATGGCGTCCACCATGACCGACCTGGACGGCCAGGCGGTTTCCCGGGTGTGAACGCCGCGACCCGAACGGCTTTCGTCCGGCTGTCGCCGGGACGAGGATCAGCCCGGGTCGGCCACCACCACCTGGGCGGCCACCAGCGAATCGATCTCGGCCTCGTCGAAGGCGGCTTCGCGCAGCACGGCGCGCGTGTCGGCGCCCACGGGCCGCGCCGGCGCTCCGGGCGCAGGACGCGTCCCGTCGACCCGCGGCGCCGGTCCCGGTTGGCGGATCCGGCCCATGATCGGGTGGTCGATCTCGGCCAGGATGCCCGAGGCCTCGACCTGGGCATCGGTGTGCACCTGGTCCAGGGCCAGCACCGGGGCGCAGGGCACGTCCGCGGCACGCAGGCGCGCCACCACCTCATCGGTGGGCAGCTCGCGCAGGCGCTGGCGCACGGCGCGCATGATGGCGGCGCCCCCGGCCATGCGCGCCCCCGTGTCGCTCAGATCGCCGCCGGTATCGTCGTCTGCCTCGGTCAGGATGGCCGCCACCAGGCCGTCCCACTGCTTGGCGGTGAGGGTGACCAGCACCACGTGGCCGTCGGCGGTGGGCGTGGTGCGGAAGCTGCGGCTGACCGGGGGTAGCACGTCGACCTCGCCGACGCAGGTGTCGTTCATCATGCCGTCGGGCCACAGGAAGGCCAGGGCCACGTCGAGCATGGACACGTCGATGCGGACGCCCACCCCGCTCGAGATCCGCTGCAGCAGCGCGGCGGTGACGGCCTGGGCCAGGGTGTACGCGCTCGCCTTGTCGATGGCCCCCTGGCGCACCAGGTCGGGGCCGTCGGGACCGGCCTGGAGGGCGGCGAAGCCCGACAGCGCCTGCACGACGTGGTCATAGGCCGGCTGGGTGGCCAGCGGCCCCTCGAGGCCGAACCCGCTGATGGAGGCGTAGACCACCTTCGGGTTGTCGGCCATGATCGTCTCGGGCCCGAGCCCCATGCGCTCCACCACGCCGGGTCGGAAGTTCTGCACGAACACATCGGCCGTGCCGGCCAGCCGCCGGACGACGCCGGCCCCGGCGTCGGTGGACAGGTCCACAGCCACCGACCGCTTGCCGCGGTTGAGGTTGGCGAAGTAGGCGCTCATCCCACCTCGCCCGGTGCCCACGGTGCGGATCAGGTCGCCGGCCACCGGCTCGACCTTGACCACGTCGGCGCCCTGGTCGGCCAACACCATGGTGGCCAGCGGGCCGGACATGTTGCTGGTCAGGTCGATGATCCGGATGCCGGCCAATGGGGTGAACCCGGTGCTCGTCACGGGGGCCACCCTAGGTGTCGGATCGCGGCGCGCTCAGACCGTCGCGCTCCAGCAGGCCAGCCGGCGGTGGCGGTGGTGGAACAGGGCGCCGATCACCGCCCGGTGGATGCGCAGCCCGCCGGGCACGGCGGTGACCCAGCGCCGGGGGACGAACTCGACCCGGTCGCGCACGGTGCAGGTGCCGATCCCCGCCCCGGGCGACGGCTCGACGAACCGCTCGTGCTGCCGAGCGCGCCG
The DNA here is from genome assembly GCA_963785815.1 of uncultured Microthrixaceae bacterium. GTDB lineage: Bacteria > Actinomycetota > Acidimicrobiia > Acidimicrobiales > Acidimicrobilacustridaceae > UBA4742. Next base: position 1,214,121 of record CAWAWN010000002.1, on the reverse strand, counting down.
CGCTGGCCATGGTCGACACCTCACGGAAGTACCCGTCGCCGATGCACTCGATGTGCAGGTCGTCGTAGTCGACGGGCACCAGGCCCAGGGCCAGGATCCAGCTGCGACCGAGCCGGGTGCCGGCCACGACGTCGGCCAGCGACGAGCCCGACCAGCCGCGGGGCACGGTCATCTGCAGCCACGGAGCCACCTCGTGGTTGATGCCGGCCGGGGTCGTGACCCGGGCCCACACCTCGGCCGCCGGCCGGGCCAGGCGACTGGTCCGCTCGATCACGACCACCGGTTCCACGTCCAGCTCTCGCACAGCCGCTATGGTAGGCAACCCTAACATAATTTGACAAGTCAGCCAGGTTGGACGTCACGCCGATCGAACCACCACACGGCCACCACACAGAGCCCGGCGGCCAGGGCCAGGGTGATCCCCCACGTGCGGGGCGTCGGCGAGGTGACCGGGGCCAGGGCCATGTAGTGGAACAGCGAGACCTTGTTCAACCAGGTCAGCGGTCCGACCAGGGCTGCGGCCAGGTCGATCACCACTGACCAGATGACCACGCCGTAGACCACCGGGGCCGAGGCCCGCGGCGCCACGGCCAGGGTCAGGGCGCCGATGCCCAGCACCAGCAGGGCGGTGGGCACCAGGTTGATCCCGGCCTGCATCATCGAGCCGAGGGCGACGTCGACCCCCTGGCTGCGGGCGCCGAGCCAGGCGGCCACCCCCGACAGCAGGCCGGCGGCGACGATCGCGCCCGCGGTCAGCCCCAGCCGGCCCACGAACCAGGAGGTGCGGCGCGAGCCACCGGCCAGGACGTGGAGCAACCGACCTGAGGTCTCCTCCTCGCAGGCGGCCGACATCTGGCTGGCCGGCACGAGCGCCACGACGGTGGCCACCAGCAGGAACGCCACCCCGAAGAACTGGTTGGTGAAGCTGCCCCGGACGCCGAAGCGATCGAGGGTGTCGCGCATCGACGCCGGGATGGAGGCGTTGGTCAGCTCGGCGATGAACCCCATGGCCAGCGCGGCGGCGGCCGCGCCCACGCACCACCCCAGCAGCACCGCGCGCTCCAGCCGGGCGGACAGCCCGGTGACCGATCCGAGCCCGAAGGGCCGCTCGACCGAGACGTCGGTCGACGCCACGATCCCGTCGCCCACGTCGCGGTGGCCGGCCAGGGACGTGGCCAGCCCGATCAGCAGCACCGTGGTGACCAGCGCCGGCACCAGGGGCCAGGCATCGTTCGTGGTGAAGGGCCGGATGAGCTCGGTCCAGCCGAAGGGGGTGGCCCACCGCAACCAGTGGGTGGCGGGGCCGGCGTCGGCGATCATGCGCACCACGAAGGCCGCGGCCGCCACACCCAGGCCCAGGCTGGTGGCCACCCGCCGGGTGCGCCCGACCTGGGACGTCACCGCGCCGACGGCGGCGAACACCGCCGGCACCAGGGCCAGGCTGAGCCCGTAGAGCACGGCGGCGCCCGCCCCCAGGCCGAGGTGGGGGTCGCGGGTCGCCAGCAGCGCCAGCACGGTGGTGCCGACGAACAGCACGGCGACGGCGGCCAGCAGGGCGCCGGCGGTGGCCAGGGTGGCCCGGCGAGCGTCGGTGGCGCCGGCCAGGCCGAGCTGCCAGCGGCCGGTGTCCTCGGCACCCCGCAGCACCCGGGTGGCGGCCAGCACGGCCCAGACGGCGCCGATGGTGGTCAGGAAGACGAAGCCCTTGTAGACCGTGTAGCCCCCCACCGTCTCGATGGCCGAGATGGGGCCGAGCAGGACGGCCAGGCCCCGGTCGCGGGCGGTGGAGGCCGCCACCTGGGCGCGCGACGCCGCGGTCGGGTAGGTGGAGGCGTAGGTGGTGGCCGACGAGGCCATCGTGGCGCCGAAGGCCACCGCCCAGGCCGTCGCCGCCATCCAGAGCTGGCCGAACCCCCGTCGGGCGATGGCCCACTCGGCGTGCCGGCGTCGGCCCGGCGACGAGGCGAGCGCGGCCGGGCTGGTGGTGGCCGTCATCCGCGAGGCCCGGCGATCACCGAGCCGTCCCGTAGTGGGCCACGAACAGCTCCTCCAGCGACCGCTCCCGGGTGGTGAGCCGGTGGATGCCCACCTCGGCCAGCACCCGGGTCAGCGGCTCCATGGATCCGGCCACGTCGCACTCGAGCGTGTGCCCGTCGACGACCACGTCGGACACCCCGGCCAGCCCCGTCACGTCGGGCGCCGGCCCGTCCAGCTCGGCCCGGAGGCGCAGCGCGGCCAGGCCGCGCAGCACGTCGAGCTGGCCCGTCTCGATGATGCGCCCGGCGCGCAGCATGGCCACCCGGTCGCAGACGGCCTCGACCTCGCTCAACACGTGCGAGGACAACAGCACCGTCTGGCCGCGATCGCGGGCCTCTCGCACGCAGGCGCGGAAGACCTGCTCCATCAACGGGTCGAGGCCGGTGGTCGGCTCGTCGAGCACCAGCAGGTCGGCTCGGGTGGCGAACGCTCCCACCAGCAGGATCTTCTGGCGGTTGCCGTGGCTGGCGGCCCGGACCTTCTTGTCGGCCTCCAGCTCGAAGCGACCGATCAGCTCCGCCCGATAGGCCTCGTCGACCCGGCCGTGCACCGAGGCCATGAACCGCAGCACCTCGGCCCCGGTGAGCTGGGGCCAGAGGTTGGCCTCGCTGGGCACGTAGGCCAGGCGGCGGTGGATCTCCGGCGCGTCACGGCCGACGTCGAGGTCGAAGATGCGGGCGTGGCCCGCGCTGGGTCGCACGAAGCCCAGCAGCATGGCGATCGTGGTGGACTTGCCCGCGCCGTTGGGGCCCAGGTAGCCGAACACCTCGCCGGGCTCGATGTCGAGGTCGAGCCCGTCCAGGGCCACGGTGTGGCCGTAGCGCTTGGTCAGGCCCTCGGTGTGGACCACCGCCGTCATGGGGGATGTCTAACGGAGGTCGAGGGCTCCAGTCGAGCACTCCGGCGGCCGATACCTGAGCATCCACCACCGGACCGGGCGCAGGTCCCAACATGGTCGTCGGGACTCGGGCGGGTTCCAGGGGGATGTCGCTCGGAGGTGAGGCGATGACCGATCCCTATGTCGTGCGCTGCCCGGTCTGCCTGGCGGGCCCGGGCGAGCGGTGCACCAACCGCATCCGGGCACTCGACAGCGTCCACCGGAGCCGCCACCGGCTGGCCCGCAGACAACGGTCGCGGCCGGCCGTGGAGACGTCCGGACGACCGCGATCGGGCGAACCGCCCACCCTGGTCGGCGCCGGGCGCGGCGGGCGGGGGCGCAGCGGCTGATCAGCGCGGGCAGCCGGCGCCGACCTGCTCGGACAGGCGACGCAGCCTCTCATCCCACACCGCCCCCGTCTGATCGATCCAGGCCGACGCGGCGTGCAGCCCATCGGGCTGGGCCTCGTACCGGGTCTCGCGCCCACATCGCTCGGCTCGGACCAGGCCGGCGTCGCGCAGCACCCCCAGGTGCTTGGCCACCGCCTGGCGGGTGACCGACACGTCGCGCGACAAGGCCGTGGCGGTGACGGGCCCGCGTTGCACCACCGCCCGCAACAGGTGGCGCCGGGTGTCGTCGGCCAGGGCACCGAACACGAGCCCGGCCCGGGCATCGCGGCTCGGGGAGGTGGCCACCGGGGCTCAGGCCACGCCGAGCTTGCGGCTCAGCCGGCGACCGAGCGTGGACAAGGCCTCGTCCCACCCCGCCTCCAGGCCGTCCACCACCGAGGCGGAGGCTCGACCGCCGGCCCCCGCACCGGCGCGGGCCAGGGTCTCGACCACCCGCACCGCGGTGCACCCCGCGTCGAGCGGGGCCAGGGTGATCTCGACGGCCGACAGCTCCCCACCTTCGCGCCACCAGTGCCAGGCGATGCGCCGGCCCTCCTCCACCTCGGACACGAGCAGGTGGCGGACGGTGCCGTCGGGATCCGCCGCCGACAGGGCCGCGCCGGGGGCCAACGGGCGCTCCTCACCGGTGTCGCCCCGCAGCTCGAGGTCGAGCCAGCGGGCCAGCTCGCCCGGACGAGACACGCAGCTCCACACGTCCGCCGCGGAGCCGTCGATGGTGGCGAGGCGCTCGACCACCACCAGGTCGACATCGTCGGCCTGGCCCCGACGGGCGTCGGGCGGATCCGGGCGCTGACCTCGATCGGCGTGGGGGGCATCCATGGAGTGCAACCTACTGGTTGCGGTTCTGCCCGGCAACCCCTACGCTCCATACGCAATGGATTGGTTGCGCATGCGACGCCCACCACGGACGTCGTGGCGCGACCCCGACCGACAGGAGCGCCCATGCTGGTCCCCACCGTGATCGAGTCCACCAACCGCGGTGAACGCGCCTACGACATCTACTCCCGCCTGCTGCGCGAGCGCATCATCTTCCTGGGCGCGGCCATCGACGAGCAGGTCACCAACCTGGTGGTGGCCCAGCTGCTCTTCCTGGAGGCCGAGGACGCCGAGCGGCCCGTCAACCTCTACATCAACTCCCCCGGCGGAGACATGGTCGGCCTGTTCGGCATCTACGACACCATGCAGTTCCTGCACCCGCCCATCGCCACCACCTGCATCGGCCAGGCGGCGTCGGCCGCGGCCGTGCTGCTCAGCGCCGGAACCCCGGGCCTGCGCACGGCGCTGCCCAACGCCCGGGTGCTCATCCACCAGCCTCACGGCGGGGCCCAGGGCCAGTCGGTCGACCTCGAGATCCAGGTCCGCGAGACGATCGAGATGCGCGAGCGCATGGTCGACATCCTGGCCACCACCACCGGCCAGGCCCGCGAGCGCATCGTGGCCGACATCGATCGCGACTACATCGTCCGGGGCCAGGACGCGGTGGCCTACGGCCTGGTGGACGAGATCATCACCCACCGCCAGCTGCACGCGGTGGCGCCGCTGACCGCCGCGCTGACCTCCTGAGCCGCCGCACTGCGCCCCCGCCGTGGCCATCGGGGCAACCACGGCGCGTGGTGACCTGTTCTCACTGCGCGCGATCGTTCGCAGGGCTCTGGCCCGCCGTCCATACTTACGGCATCAGCACCTGACGTTGGAGGGGGACGTGGAGTCAGACCTCGCGGGGCTGGCCGACGACGTGGTCGTTCGGGCCGGACGGGGGAACACCCCGTTCGGCCTCTACGTGCTCGACGGCGCCCAACCCGAGTCGGACCTGGCCCGCCACCTCGAACAGGCCGTCTTCTACGAGACCTTCGGCAACACCCCCGACCTGCTGGCCGCCGAATACGGCCCTTACGACCCGGCCAGCTTCTTCCTGTGCGTGGTCGACCACCACCGTCGACAGGCGGCCGGCATGATCCGTGTCATCCGCCCGTCGCCGCTGGGGTTCAAGAGCATCGACGACCTGGCCCGCCGGTGGGACCAGCCCTTCGACGAGTTGGACGCCCGCCACGGGCTGGGGGTCGACCTGACGTCGCTGTGGGACCTGGCCACCCTGGGCGTGGACCGCGAGTACCGCGCCTCGTCGGCCAGCGGCCTGGTGGCCATGGCCCTCTACCAGGGCCTGAACATGCTGGCCGATCGCCAGGGCATCCGCTGGGCCGTGGCCGTGCTGGACCTGGTGGTGCTCGACCTGCTCAACGATGCCTGGCAACGGCCCTTCGCCCCCATGCCCGGCATCGAGCCCCGGCGCTACCTCGACTCGCCGGCCAGCCAGCCCGTGCTCTTCGACGCCGTCGACTACAAGGCCCGCCTGGCGCTGATCGATCCCACGACCCACCAGATCCTGTTCGAGGGCAAGGGCCTGGAGTCGGTGGTGTCCACCCCCGAGTGGTCCCCCGCCGAGGTCGATGCGGACGAGGCCGCCCGCCTGACCGGGTGACTTCCTAGCTCACATCCGTCACGATGGTCAGGGCCGGGGCGGCAGCCAGGCCGAGGTGGGCCAGCGCGCTGGGCAACTCGTCCATGCCCACCGGCGTCGAGTACAGGAAGCCCTGGGCCAGGTCACAGCCCAGCTCCTGGAGGCGGTCGGCCTGGTCGAGCCGCTCGACCCCCTCGGCCACCGTGGTGATGCCCAGGGACTCGGCGATGGCCAGGATGGCGGAGACCAGCGTGGTGTTGGCGTCGTGCTCGGCGATGCCGTCGATGAACGACTTGTCGATCTTCACCTCGTCCACCGGGAGTCGATCGAGGGTGGACAACGACGAGTAGCCGGTGCCGAAGTCGTCCACCGAGATCCGGACCCCGAACGAGCGCAGCGAGGCCAGCAGCTTCGAGATGAGGGCCAGGTTCTCCATCACCAGCGTCTCGGTGAGCTCGAGCTTGAGCCCCGAGGCGGGCAGGCCCCGGTTGAGCAGCGACCGGGCCACGTGGTCGAGCAGCACGTTGTCGCGGAGCTGGCGGACCGAGAGGTTGACCGCCACCGACAGGTCCTGGGCGTAGGGCACCTCGCTGCGGATGGCGGCCAGGTCGGCGCAGGCCTGGTCGAGCACCCAGGCGCCGATCTCCACGATCGACCCCGTGTCCTCGGCCACGGGGATGAACCGGGACGGCTCGATCTCGCCCAGCTCGGGGTGGGTCCAGCGCAGCAACGCCTCCAGGCTCACCACCCGGCCGTCGCGGGCCTGCACCACAGGCTGGTAGGCCAGGTGCAGCTCACCCCGATCGAGGGCCTGGCGCAACTCGTTCTCGAGCTGGATGCGGTCGTTCACCCGGCGGCGCATGGGGGCGTCGAACACGGCGACGGCGTCGCCGCCCCGATCCTTGGCCTGGTACATGGCGATGTCGGCGTCGCGCAGCATGGCCTCGGCGGTGGCGGGGGCCTCACCCGGCCCGTGGGTGGCCACGCCCACGCTGGCCGACACCGGGATGGCGTGGTCGCGCACCTCGAGGCGCTGGGCCAGGCTCAGTCGGGTGCGCTCGGCCAGCTCGCGGGCGTGGTCCGGGGCGCGCAGGCCCCGCGCCACCACCACGAACTCGTCGCCGCCGATCCGAGCCACCAGGTCACCGGCCCGGCTGTTGGCCTCCAGACGACGGCCCACCGCGCCCAGCAGCTCGTCGCCGATGTCGTGGCCCAGGCTGTCGTTGATCAGCCGGAAGCGGTCCAGGTCGAGGAAGATCAGGGCGATCGTGTCGTCGGGGCCGCGCTGGAGGAGGTGGTCCAGGTGGGACCGGGCGAAGCTGCGGTTGGCCAGGCCCGTGAGCAGGTCGTGGGTGGCCTGGTGGGCCAGGCGGCGCTCGGCCTGGGCGTGCTGGCGCAGGGCCCGGAACAGCCGCCCGGCGGCGATGGCCGTGCAGAGGACCACGATCACCGCCAGGATCAGCCGGTCGCCGAGCCCGCGCTCGACGCGGCTGACGGTGATGAGGGCGGGGACGCACAGCGCCACGGCCACGAACACGAATCGGGCCCGCCGGGGAGCCGGGTCGGTGGCGTGGACCGGGGCGGACACCAGGCGCAACGACGGGTGCAGGTATGCCGTGATCAACGCCACGTAGGCCAGCCCGAAGGGCAGGTCCAGGAAGCGGGGGTCGACATCGGCGATGTGGGCGTCGACCAGCATGTAGAAGGTCTCGCCGGCCAGGGTGGCCAGCAGGGTCACGAACATCAGCCGCAGCGACACGGGCCGGTCGACGTCGTGGCTGAAGGCGATCCGGGCGCCGATGGCCACCAGGAAGACGCAGACCGCCGGGTAGCTGGCCAGCAGCAGCCGGGTGGAGAGCTCCACGTGGCGCTCCGAGAGCGCCGGGTTGATCAGGTACACCCAGGCCAGGGTGAGCGAGGCGGTGGCGGCGATGGCCGCGTCCAGGGTGGCGTCCAGGTCGGTGGATCCTGGCCGGCGCCGGGCCCGGGCCAGGCCCAGCAGGGCGATGCCGAGCACCAGGTAGCCCGGAAGCGTCAGGGCATCGGGCAGGAGCGACCGGCTGCGGGTGAGGTTGCCCAGCGTCCCGAGCTGCACCCGGGCCGCCCCGCCGGCCAGGAACAGCACCAGCGCGAGCATGTTCGCCAGCCAGGGCCACCGAGGCTGGGGCCGCCACCGCCAGATCCCGTAGCCGGCCGCCAGCAGCACGGCTCCGCCCAGCACCACCGGCGTCACGTCCTCGTGAGATCCCAGCAGGCCCACGGCGTCGGCCAGCAGGAAGCCCGCCCCGGCCATCCCGACCGCCACCGCCAGCCGGGTCGCGTGAGGGCCCGGTGCTGCACGAACCATGCTGGCGTCGGTCATGGTCTGCATCGCACTACTCCACGCGCGAGATATCACTCCCCGTGGTGCCATCGGCACGCATACAGCAGAAGTTGAGGGAAAAGGTCTTCCGGCCCAAGAACAACCCACCCCTGGCACGCGTGGCGCCCCCCGAGGTCATGGGTCGGTGCGCCGACCGGCGCACCCTGCTCAGCGCTTGAAGCGACGCTCCAGCAACGCCTCGGCGATCTGCACGGCGTTGAGCGCCGCCCCCTTGCGCAGGTTGTCGCCGGACAGGAACAGGGAGAGCCCGTGCTCGACGGTGGGGTCGACCCGGATGCGTCCGACGAAGGTGGGGTCGACCCCCGACGCCATGAGCGGGGTGGGGACGTCGGCCAGCTCCACCCCCGACGCCTTGATCAGGGCCCGGCGGGCCTGTTCGGGCGAGATGGGCGCGGCGAACCCGGCGTTGATGGACAGCGAGTGGCCGGTGAACACGGGCACCCGCACGCAGGTGACCGACACGGCCAGGTCGGGCAGCTCGAGGATCTTGCGGCTCTCGTTGCGGAGCTTCTGCTCCTCGTCGGTCTCGTTGGCCCCGTCGTCGACCAGGCTGCCGGCCAGGGGGATCACGTTGTAGGCGATGGTGGTCGGGAACTTGTGGGCAGGCGGGAAGTCGACGGCGGTGCCCGACATGGCCAGGGCGGCGGCACCGTCGGCCACCTTGCGGACCTGCTCGTCGAGCTCGGCCGTGCCGGCCAGACCCGCGCCCGACACGGCCTGGTAGGTGCTGACCACCAGGGTGCGCAGGCCAGCTTCGAGGTCGAGCGGCTTGAGCACGGGCATGGCCACCATGGTCGTGCAGTTGGGGTTGGCCACGATGCCTTTGCGGATCTCGTCGAGGGCGTGGGCGTTCACCTCGGGCACCACCAGCGGGACGTCTGGGTCCATGCGCCAGGCCGACGAGTTGTCGATGACGATCGCCCCGGCCGCGGCGACCACCGGAGCCAGCTCCTTGGACGTGCCCCCACCGGCCGAGAACAGGGCGATGTCGATGCCCGACCAGTCGGCGGTGGCGGCATCCTCCACCTCGATCTCGGTGTCACCGAAGCGCAGACGACGGCCGGCCGATCGGCTCGACGCCATGAGGCGGAGCTCGTCGACCGGGAACTGACGCTCGGCCAGGACCGCGCGCATGACGCCGCCGACCTGACCCGAGGCCCCAACGATGGCGATCTTCATGGCGTACGAGGGTAGCGAGGCGCCGGCTCCAGGGACATCCCATATCCGCCACGCCGCCCCCCAGGCGCCAGACTGGCCGTGGTGGATCCCCCTCCCTCGTTCGGGTTGGGCCCTGGCCTCAACCGGGCAGCGTGGACAGGCCGAAGGCGTCGTGGAGGACCTGCACCGCCTCCTCCACCTGTGCCTCGCGCACCACGCAGCTGATGCGGATGGCCGAGGTGGAGATCATCTCGATGTTGATGCCCGCCGCGGCCAGCGTCTCGAACACGGTGGCGGCCACGCCCGGGTTGGACTTCATGCCCGCGCCCACCACGCTCACCCGGGCGATGTCGGTGTCGGTGGCCACCTGGGCCGCGCCGATCTCGGCGGCCAGGCCCTCGCACACCTGACCCGAGGCCGCCGCCTCGCCCCGGGGAACGGTGAAGGAGATGTCGGTCTTGCCCCGCTCCGACGTGTTCTGCACGATCAGGTCGACGTTGATGTCCCGATCGGCCAGCGCCCGGAACAGCCGTCCGGCCACGCCGGGCTGGTCGGGCACGCCGGCCACGGTCACCTTGGCCTCGTCGGTGTCGTGCACCACCGCCGAGATGATGGCCTGCTCCATGTCCTGCTCCTCCTTGGTGACCAACGTCCCGGTCTCCCACGTGAACGACGACCGCACGTGCAGGTCGACCCCGTGGGTGCGGGCGTACTCGACCGACCGCATGGCCGGCTTGGGACAGCCGTTGGCCGTCATCTCCAACAGCTCGTCGAAGCTGATGCGCTCCATCTTGCGGGCGTCGGGCACCACCCGGGGATCGCTGGTGAACACCCCGGACACGTCGGTGTAGAGCTCGCAGATGTCGGCCCCGAGCGCGTGGGCCAGGGCCACCGCGGTGGTGTCGGTGCCGCCGCGTCCCAGGAAGGTCACGTTGCGATCGGTGGACACCCCCTGGGAGCCCCCCACCACCGGCACCCGACCGGCGTCGACCGCCTCCCGCACCCGGTCGGCCCGGACCTCGAGGATCTTGGCGTTGGTGTGGGTGGTGTCGGTGATGAAGCCGGCCTGGCTGCCGGTGAACGACTCGGCGTCGACCCCGATGTCGTGCAGGGCCAGGCACAGCAGGGCGGTGGCCTTGCGCTCGCCGGCGGTGATGAGCATGTCCATCTCGCGACCCGGGTGGGTGCCGCTCACCTCGTTGGCCAGGCGCAGCAGCTCATCGGTCTCCTTGCCCATGGCGCTGACCGCCACCACCACCTGGTTGCCCTTGCGGATGGTGCGGGCGATGTAGTCGGCGACGGTGCGGATGCGGTCGGGGTCGGCCACCGAGGTGCCGCCGAACTTCTGGACGAGGAGGGCCACGGCCGGTCACGCTACCGCCGAGGTCTGGCCACCTTCGAACCCATACCCCTGCCCCGACCGGGGCACCACCGGGCGGTAGCGTGCCCCCATGCCCACCCGAGGGACGGCGCGCGAGCGCGAGCGGCGTGCCGCGCGTGAAGAGGCGCAGCGCCGCCAGGCCGCCCGGCTCCAGCATCGCCGCCAGTTCTTCGCCATCGGTGCGGTGATCCTGGTCCTGGGGTTGGTGGGCGGGGCCATCGCCGCCGCCAGCAGCTCGAACAACTCCAACTCCGCCGGCTCGACCACCACCACCACCGCCCAGAGCTCGACCACGGCGACCGATGGGCCCACGGTGACCACGCCCGGCGGCCAGCCGGGTGCGGCCCTGACCGGCGCCACGCCGTGCCCGGCGGAGGACGGGTCCTCGCCGCGCACCACCCAGTTCGCCCAGCCCCCGCCCACCTGCATCGACCTGACCAAGACCTACGACGCGGTGGTGAGCACCAGCGAGGGCTCCTTCACCTTCTACCTCAACACGAAGCTGGCCCCCCACTCGGTCAACAACTTCGTGGTGCTGGCCCGGTACCACTACTACGACGGCACGCCCGTGACCAACATCACCACGGACACCTCCATGCAGGCCGGATCGGTCACCAACCCGAACGGGACACCGGGGCCCGGCTACACGCTGCCCGCCGAGTACAACCAGGCCGGCGGGACCACCGGGGTGGTCATGACGCTGGGCACGCTGGCCCTGGCCCCCATCTCCAGCACCGACGACTCGGTCGGTGCCCAGTTCCTGATCACCCTGGGCGACAAGCAGGCCAACCTGCCGGCCACCACCACCGTGATCGGCCTGATGCTTGACGACCCGGGCAACACCGTCCACAAGATCAACGAGCTGGGCACCCAGGGCGGTGGTCCGACCAAGGTCGTGACCATCAACTCGGTCAAGGTCGAGCCGGCGCCGGTCACCACCACCTCCGGCTGACGCGATCTCCTGGCCCACCGGGGTTGCTAGGTTGCCGCCTCATGGGAACCGAGAAGCGCCAGCGCCAGAAAGAGGGGCGCCAGGCCCGCATCGCCGCCGCCGAGGCGGCCCAGCGCCACTCGCAGCGCCGCCGCAAGTACGTCTCCTTCCTGGTGATCGCCGTCGGCGTCCTGGCCCTGTTCGCCCTCATCAACTACCTGACGGGCCACAACAAGAGCTCCAAGTCGGCGTCGTCGACCACGACCACGCCCACCACCGCCGCGGCCCTGACCTCGGCCAAGGGCAAGCCGTGCGTGGCCATGAAGGGCACGCCCCCCAAGGGCGCCCCGTCGGTGCCGGTGCCCGTGGGGGCGCCGCCCACCAGCCTGGTGGTGAAGGACCTGAAGGTGGGCACGGGCGCCACCGTCGAGGCGGCCAACACCACCACGATCAACTACATCGGGGTCTCGTGCTCGACGGGTGAGATCTTCGACTCCTCCTGGAAGGACGGCGCCCCGCTGACCACCACGCTCGATGCCAACGCGTCGCTGATCGACGGCTGGAAGCAGGGCATCCCGGGCATGAAGGTGGGCGGCCAACGCCTGCTCGGCATCCCGCCGTCGCTGGGCTACGGCTCCCAGCAGAGCGGCACCATCGCGCCGGACGAGACCCTCTGGTTCGTGGTCGAGGTCGAGAAGACCGAACCGCCCTCGGCCTCCACCACGGCCGCTGGCGGCTCGACCGCCACCACCGCGGCCGGGCCAGCCACCACCACCACGGTGGCGTCGTCCAGCACCACCGGATGAGCTCGAGGAAGCGCCAGCGCCAAGCCGAGGTGCGCCAGCGCGTGGCGCAGGCCCAGGCCGAGCAACGCCGGGCCCAGCGCAACCAGCGACTCGTGCTGGGCGGGGCGGTGGTGGCCGCCGTGGCGCTCCTCGCTGGTGCAGTGGCCTACGGCGTGGTCCACGCCTCGTCGGACTCGTCCAAGGTCACGACCTCGACGGTGCGCCCGACCACGGCGGCCGACTACGGCAAGACGCCCTGCCCCGCGGGCGACGGCAGCTCCCCGCGCACGACCACCTTCACCTCGCCGCCCAAGGGGTGCATCGATCCGAACGACCACTACAGCGCCACGTTCACCACCAGCGTGGGCACCTTCCAGGTCGACCTCGACGCCCAGGCTGCGCCGGTGACGGTGAACAACTTCGTGGTGCTGGCCGAGTACCACTACTACGACGGCACCACCTTCCACCGCGTCGTCCCCGGCTACGTGGTGCAGGGAGGCGACGCCAACGGCAAGCCCCCCGGGACCGGGTCGCCCGGCTACACCATCGCCGACGAGTTCCCCCACTCGCTGTCCGACTTCACCGCCGGCTCGCTGGCGATGGCCAACACGGGTGCAGCCCACACCGGGGCCAGCCAGTTCTTCATCTGGGTCGGGCCGAACCAGCTGCCCTCCCCCGACTACTCGTTGTTCGGGAAGGTCTCGAGCGGCATGGCCACCGTGATCAAGATCGAGCAGGGCGGTTCGCCCTCGGGTACCCCGGACAAGCCGGTGCAGCTGCTGCACGTGACGATCGGCCAGGCCAGCCTGACCAGCACCTCGACCACGGCCTGAGGCGACCGGCCCGAGGCCTCCAGGCCACCGGGTCGCCCGGGCGCGCGTCCTGCGAGCCCTCCCCCCGAGCCGGTCCGCGGCGAGGTGGCCGAGGGGTCAGGAGCCGAATGTGGCCGAGAAGTTCTGGCTCTGGGTCAGGATGCCGCTGCGGGTGGCCTGGCGTCCGTTCGCCAGCAGGCCGTCGCTGGAGGTGACCTGCCAGGCCGGCGAGCTGGAGGCGACCGTCACGCTCACGGTGTCCGGGTTGACCATGGGCTGGTTGAGCACCTGCAACCGATAGGTGGAGCGGGTCGGGATCGTGCCCTCGAGGTGGAGCACCAGCACGGCCGACTTCCCGGCCGGCACCCGGATGCTGGTGGAGTACACCTGGGCGCCCTTCTCGGTCTGGGACTCGATGGTGACCGGCGCACCGCCGAGGCTGGCCGACGAGAGCTGCAGGGGCGAGTAGAACGACAGGTTCATGGTGTTCGTGCCCAACGGGACGTCGCCGCCGTTGGCGGGATCCTTGGCGTTGCCGATGAGGTACGGGGGCAACCCGCCCGGGGGCGAGCCGTTGTGCACGGTGATGGTGGCGGTGGCCTCGACCATCCCGTTGGCCGGGTCGTAGGACGCCTGGTAGTCGACGGCCCGGGTCAGCAGCGAGTCGATCTTGTTCGGGTTGGCGTTGGCCGACCGCACCGAGAAGAAGTCGCCCTGGGTGGACGGGGCGAACCCACCCAGGGTCCCGACCCGAGCGAACAGGGGTTGGTCGTGGGTGTCGAACGGGTAGAAGAGCAGGCGCCCCTGGGCCACGGCGGGCCCCAGGACCTTGCCCACGTCGGCGGGGCCAGGCAGGTCACGGCTGGTCAACGCCTTGAAGGTGGCCCGCCCCGCGGCCGAGAGGACGTCCTTGCGGTCATCCTTGGCATTGCCGTAGGTCACGTACTGCTGGTAGATGAGGTAGTGGGCCGCGTTGTCCGACGTGAGCGGCACATCCAGGCCCTCCACCAGCACCGGTCCGGTGAGCTTCAGCAGGGCGGCCAAGCCGTAGGGGTCGACGACCAGGACCCCGTCGAGCGAGGTGCCGTAGTACTGCTGGAACAAGGAGCGCGTGACGGCCGCATCGGTGGGCAGGTCGGGGGATACGGTCAGGTTCTGCAGGTTGTGGGCCGGGTCGTAGCGGCCGTAGCGGTGCAGGTACTCCGCCTCGCCGTGCACGGCCAACTGCCGTCCCTTGGAGCCCGGGAACAGGTTCGAGATCCGATCCCCCACCGTGAACGACACCTTGCCCTGGTGGGCGGTGAGGATGCCGAAGGAGCCGGTGAATCCACCCAGGAACCGGCTCTCGGCCGGGTTGGTGAACAGGATCAGGTAGTTGCGATCGCCCTGCGCCCCGAGCAGGCCCGGCGCGTCGGCCAGCGCGGCGCTGGCCAGCTCGGCCTGGGGGAGGGCATCGTCGACCTGCTGGTTGAAGTCGGCCAGCGGGCTGGCCACCGGCGGCAGCAGCCACCCGGATCGGACCCGCACCAGCGTGCGCTGGGCCGACACCAGGGCCGAGCTGGTGGCGGCGACGGGAGCCTGCATGGCCACCACGGTCGGGATGCTGACCTGGCCGTTGGACGCCTTGAGCTGCTGATAGGGGGCGGTGTCGGCGGCCACCGACCCGGTCCGGGCGATCAGCGCGCCCGAGGACGCCGCCTCGGCCAGCGCGTCGCGCTGCTGGGCCAGGACGGGGATGAGTCGGGCCGGCCAGGTCCAGAAGGCCCCGAGCAGCTCGGAGGCATGGCCGAACTCGCCCGCGGCTTGGCCGAGGCGGACGGCGGCGTCGGTCTGGTGGCCGGCGCGGATCTGGCTCAGCCCGGTGCGGCTGTCGCCCACCGCGTCGGACAACGACTTGCGGGCCAGCAGGGCGGACACGCCCACCGAGGCCGCGGCCAGCACGACCAGGATCGCCCCCACCACCATCCCCCGGCGGATCCGCCGCTTCACCGCCACGCTGCTGCGCTCGTAGGCCGAGGCGAACAGGGGACCCAGGGCGACGACGGCCACCAGCGAAGGCAGGCCATGGAAGCCCTGGGACGGCAGGTGCTGGACCGCGATCGCCACCAGCGCACCCACCACCGCGCCCAGGGGACGCCAGCGCGCCTTGGCGAAGGCGCCCACGATGCCCAGGATCAGGGCGGCCACCGCCACCAGCACCCCCCACGCCCCGACGGAGAACACCGCCACAACGCCGGCCGACCAGATCCACGCCCAGCGGCGCGACCGGGACCCGGCCCACACGGTGGACGCGGCCAGGGCGGCGCACCACAGGGCGTCGGCCGGGCCGAAGCCCGTGGGGGCGACGCTCCACCACCCGGCCAGCAGGGCGGCCACCGCGGCCAAGGCCAGCACGATCTGGCGATCACGCTGCTTGCGTCGCCGATGCGCCCGACGCCGGATCATGCTCGGCGTGGGTGGTTGCTCCTCACCGCTGAACGGCGAGACCTGGGGGTTGAGGGGCGAGGCCATGTCGGGCGCCGATGGTAGTGGCGCGCACCCGACGAACCCGGGCGCGACGGCGAAGTCGGCTCAGCCTTGGCGCCAGGTCGTCAGGAGACGACGCGGGACTGGCGACGCTTGCGGGTGGCCAGGGTGATGAGCCCGCCCACCGCGATCAGGACGAGTGCCAGCTGGACGAGCTCGGCGCTGTTGGTGCCGGTGCGGGGCAGGGTGCCGCTGCCGGCGGTCGTGGCGGTGACTGCGGCGTCGACCATGAGGTTGGTGCTGACGTCAGGATCGCATTCGCCCAACGGCACGCCGTTGGCGGTGATCTGGTGCACGCCCGGGGTGGTGCCCACCGGTAGCGTGAACACCAGGGTGGCCTGGCCGTTGGCATCGGCCACCGCCGAGCCGAGCACGACCGGGGTGGAGTGCAGGGTGAAGGTGACGACCGAGCCGGCGGGGTAGCCGGTGGCCGTGACGCTCAGCTGATCGCCCACCACCACGGTGGGCGTGCTGACGCCCAACGTGCAGCCCTGGAAGTACGGGGACGCACTGGCGGTGGGTGCGACCGCCACGAAGCTGACCGCGGCCAGCAGTGCCACGACCATCGTGATGGGGATCCGTGCCAATCGCATGTGCGTTCCGACCCTCATTCGTCCTCGAGGTCCACATCCCAGCAGACCGTTCGATAGCCAGTGCGGGACGATGTCCCGTCCTCAATCTAACCACAACCGGACCCGCTCCGAGCCCGACCTTCGTTCGAACCTACGGCCTTGCTCCACTGCACGGGCAGTGCACCGATGTGACCAACCTAGTGGATGCTCACGAGCGGTGACCAGATCTTAGTTCATCGCGGGTTGCCCGACGTGATCCGGACCACCCCATTCTGATCGGCGATCCGACCCAGATCTGTAGGTTGAACGGCCCATGTCTTGCCGATCGGGGCCCCGGCGCGCTCGCGCGCCCGACCGGCGCGACGGTGTTACGGTGCGCGCCCACGATGCACCCGAGCGGATCACGGACCCCCCCCGGGGGCGGGGCCAAGAGTGACCTCGCTCCGACACACGAACACCACTCTGTGTGGCACGATGACAGCCGGATCCCACCATACGAGCCGATGAGGAGGATGAGACCCGGATGAGAGCGCTGGTCACCGGCGGCGCCGGCTTCATCGGCTCGCACCTGACCCAACGTCTTCTCGGCGACGGGCACGAGGTTCGGGTCGTCGACTGCCTCACCGACTACTACGAGGTCGACCAGAAGCTCGACAACCTCGACGCGCTGGGGGGCCAGGCCGAGGTGCTCGACGTCGACCTGCGCACCCACGACCTGCGACCCCTGGTGGTCGACTGCGACGTGGTCTTCCACCTGGCCGCCCAACCCGGCGTGCGCCTGTCGTGGGCCGAGGGCTTCGCGGCCTACGACTCGTGCAACGTGCTGGCCACCCAACGCCTCCTGGAAGCCTGCCGCGACACGTCGCTGAGCCGCTTCGTGTACGCCTCCAGCTCGTCGGTGTACGGCGACGCCGAGCGCTATCCGACCCACGAGAGCGACCTGCCCCGCCCCCGTAGCCCCTACGGCGTGACCAAGCTGGCGGGTGAGCACCTGTGCTCGCTGTACGCCGCGGCCTGGCAGGTCCCCGCTGTGGCCCTGCGCTACTTCACCGTCTACGGCCCCCGCCAGCGGCCCGACATGGCCTTCCACCGGCTCTGCCGGGCCGTCCTCGGCGGCAGCCCGTTCCCGCTCTACGGCGACGGCAGCCAGATCCGCGACTTCACCTACGTCGACGACGTGGTGGCGGCCAACCTGGCCGCGGTCGAGCGCGACCTGCCCCCAGGTGTGGTGCTCAACATCTCGGGGGGCACCAGCATCAGCCTGGCCGGGGTCATCACGCTGGTCGAGGAGATCACGGGCAAAGCCGTGCTCATCGATCGCCGGCCGGCGCAGTCGGGTGACGTGGCCCGCACCGGCGGCTCCACCGATCTCGCCCGCCAGGTGCTGGGCTGGGCGCCGGTCACCGACCTAGGGACGGGTCTCCGCCGCCAGCTCGACTGGCATCGCAGCTGGCGTGCTCCGGCACCGTCGACGATCGAGCTCGCCCGCTGAACGCGGGTCGTCGACCGGCGCCAGCCTGAGGCCCAGGTCCTCCTCGTAGCGACGCAGGTACTGGCGCTCGACGTAGGTCGGGTCCCAGGTGCTCCAGCGGTCCTCGTGGTCGCCGTGCCCGTTGGCGCGGTGACCGTTCGTGTGCCCGCCGGCGCGGTGCCCGTTGGTGTACCCGTTGACGACCTGCCCGTTCGTGCCACGCTGGCGGCTGGGGTCGTCGTCCCGCGCTCGCCCGAGCGCGGCCGCCAGGGCGGCGCTGAAGGCCGCGGTGTCGCCCAGTGGGACGATCTCTCCCGGCGCCCCCAGCTGACGCAACTCGCGGGCGCCGTCCACGTCGTAGGACACGAAGGGGACCCCGCAGCGGGCCGACTGCACGAGCACCTGGGGCAGGCCCTCGGCCGAGCTGGCCAGCACCAGCACGTCCGCGGCCCGGATGACGTCGGCCACCCCGCGCACGTGCCCCAGGAGCCGGAGCTGCAGGTGGCCCTCGCCGTCGCGGGCGCGGGCTTCGAGCTCGGCCCGCCGGGGACCGTCGCCGGCCACCACCAGCGACACCGGACCCGACGTGGCCCCGCGGACCAGGTCGGGCAGGGCCACCACGCCCTTGCGGTCGTCGAGCGCACCCACGTAGCAGACCACCGGATGTCCCGGGTCGACATCGAGCTTGCGGCGCAGCTCCGCCACCTCACCTGGCGCGGCCGGCGTGAAGGCGGTGAGGTCCTGGCTTGAGCGGATCACCTCGAGGCGCCGACGCGACACCCCGTTGGCCGCCAGCCGGTTGGCCAGGTCCCGCCCGACCACGAAGTACCGCGAGACCAGCGGGGCCGACGTGCGTTCGATGGCGGCGAACACCTGGCTGGCGGTGCGCCCGTAACCTGGACCGAAGCTGGCCATGGAGGCCGAGTGGTACACGAGGGGGACATGCGTCTGGCGGGCCGCGAGCCGGCCCAGCAGGCCGGCCTTGGACTCGTGGGTGTGCACCACGTCGAAGGAGCCGTCGCGCATCAACCCGACCAGGTGGCGATAGGCGCGCAGGTCGGAGCGGGGCTCGACCGAGCGGATCAGGTCCGGGCAGGGCACCACGTTGGACTCGGAGATGCCCGGCAACGAGAGGAGGTCCTCGATGCCGACCGGGTGCGAGTCGCGGCCCATGGCCACCACGTGGTGGCCGGGCACGGCCCGGATCACGTCGTACAGGCGGCGCTCCGCGCCCCCGCGCCAGCCTGGTGATCACGTGGAGCACTCGGATTCCCAACGCCAACCTCCTCGACGGCACAACCCGGCCGCCGGTGATGCAGCGGGACCAGCCAGTCCCGACCCCGGGCGGACGGCTGATGGTAGTCCGGTCCGGACCCCTGCTCGCTCGCCGACCTACCCACGATGGGCCCCGAACGTTCCTCGAACGCGCCCGGCGGTCTCGTCCGCGGGGAGCGCGGACCTCGTGGGGGCAGCAGCGCGGGACCGGTGAGGCACCAGGGGGCGAGTCGGCGACGGACCCGGGGCCGCGCGGGGAGACTGTAGGATCCGCCTGTGCTGACCCTCGTCCGGCGCACCCTGGCGGTGCTCTCGCCGAAGTACCGGCGCCGGGTGCTGATCCTCGTCGTGGGGGCCTTCCTGTCCGCCCTGGTCGACGCGGCCGCGTTCGGGCTGCTGTACCCGTTCATCCAGCTGCTGACGAAATCCTCCGCCAACCTGTCGAGCAGCGCCCTGCAGATCACCTCTGACGTGTTCGGCAGCACGCAGCGCCACACGCTCGAGGTCCGCCTGGGGATCACCATCCTGGTCCTGTTCGTGATCAGCTCGGTGCTGGGCATCGCCCTCAGCTACGCCCAGAGCCGGGTGGCTGCGTCCAGCGAGGCGGAGGTGTCCATCCGCCTGTTCGGCCGCTACCTGCGTGCCCCCTACGCCGAGCACCTCGACCGCAACTCCGCCGAGCTGGTGCGCAACGTGCTCAACGCCGTGGGCGACGTCCACCAGCTGGTGCTGATGTCGTTGCTCATCATCAGCAGCAACCTGATGCAGGCGCTCATCATCGCCGCCGTGCTGGCCCTGATCAGCCCCCTGGTCACGGCCATGGCCTTCACCTACTTCGGGCTGGTCAGCCTGCTCTACATCAAGGTGGTCAGCCCTCGTGCCCGACGGGCCGGACGCGAGTACCTGTCCAGCGCCGGCGACGTCGTGCGCATCTCCCAGGAGGCCTTCGGCGGCATCAAGTCGCTCCAGGCCTTCGACGCCTTGGAGCCGATGGAGGAGGACTTCCATCGGACCAAGTGGCGCTTCGCCCGCCAACGCCACGCCATGGTGTACTACTCGCTGCTGCCCCAGTACTACCTCCAGTCGGCGTTGATCGTGGGCATGCTGCTGTTCGCGGCAGTGATCCTGATCACGGGCTCCGGCAACGTCACCGCGCTCATCGGCCTGGTGATGGCTGCCTCCATCAAGCTGATGCCGGCGCTCTACCAGACCCTCGGCGCGGTGAACCGCATCGGCAACGGCGCGGCGTCGCTGGACACCATTGACCGCGACCTGACCACCCTGGGGACCATCGCCGCGCAGGACGCGGCCGAACAGGCCGCTCCCGCCGAAGACGCGCTGCCCGGCCCGCTCCACCTGGGCATCGAGTTCACCGACGTCAGCTTCCACTACCCCCGCACCGACGAGAGGGTGGTGGACCACGTGACCTTCTCGATCCCCGTGGGCCATTCAGTGGCCCTGGTCGGTCGATCCGGGGCGGGCAAGACCACCATCGTGGACCTGCTGCTCGGCCTGTTCCCCATCACCTCGGGTCGCATCACCGTCGACGGGGTCCCGCTGGACCGCAGGACGATCAAGAGCTGGCGGCGACGCGTGGGCTACGTCCCCCAGGAGGTCTTCCTGCTCGACGGCTCCATCGTCGACAACATCCGCTTCAGTCGGATGGGAGAGCCACCGCCGGCAGCCGACCTGTGGGCATCGCTCGAGCGAGCCCAGCTGGCCGACTTCGTGGCCACCTTGCCCGAGGGCATCGAGACGGTGGTGGGGGAGCGGGGGGTGCGGCTCTCGGGTGGCCAGCGACAGCGCCTGGGCATCGCACGGGCCCTTTTCCGCGATCCGGAGTTCCTCATCCTCGACGAGGCCACATCGGCCCTGGACACCGCCACCGAGGCTGCGGTGGCCGAGACCATCGCGTCGTTGAAGGGCTCGCTGACCATGATCATCATCGCCCACCGCCTCAGCACGGTGCGCGACTGCGACCTGCTGTTGCTGATGGATCACGGCGAGGTGGTGGCCGAAGGCGACTTCGACTCGCTGCGACGCGACAGCAAGCTCTTCTCGGAGTTCGCCCGGCTGTCGCACATCGAGGTGGGCTGAGGCGCGAGGCCAGCTCGATCGCGCTCAGGCGGTTCGATCCCGAGCGGCACCCCCGTCCTGGTCCAGCCCGTAGATCCGCACCTCGTCGAGCGGTCGCCGGGGTGACTCGGCCACCTGGATGCGCTCGGGCAGGTGGCCGACGGCGAGCAGGGTGATCACGACCTCGTTGTCCGGGATGCCGATCCCCTCCCGCAGCGGCCGATCCTCCTCGCGCGTGACGTTCCAGTTCAGGCAGCACGAGCCCAGCCCGGCCGCGTGCAGAGCGAAGATGAGCGACATGGTGAACAGCCCGCCGTCGACCCAGCCCTGAAAGCGCTCGCCCGGCTTGTAGTAGGACTGCAGATCTGCGGTGATCACCATGACGCATGGCACCGTGTGACCGAACCCGCGATGGCCCGCCTGGAACGAGAGCACCCGCTGCACCTCGTCCGGGTCCGTGTACACCCGCACTCGCCCCGCCTGGCGGTTGCAGACCGATGGCGCCCGCTGGGCCAGGCGCACCGCGTGATCGATCAGCTCGTGGGAGACGGGTCCGGGCGAGTAGTTGCGCACGCTGTGACGGGTCGCGACGAACTCGTCGAAGTCGATGCTCGTGGCCTTCTCGAGCGCCTCCCTGGTGAGCTCGATGGTGCCGCCGTCGGCCACGCAGGCAAACTGGGGGTGTTCTCGTCGGTACCGCTCCAGGCGATCGTCGAGATCGGGGAGGACCACGCCGTGGTCGGCGTTGAAGCGCCGATACTCGGTGAGCACGTTGACCACGGTGGCCACCAGGTCGTCCCCACCGACCTCGGCCTCGTAGCGGTCGAGCACCCGCAGCAGGGCCTCGAGCTCGATCTGGCCGAAACCCGGTCGCGGCTCGGGCAGCGACAGACCCTTCTCGAAGGTGTGGTAGCGCATCCGCAGGAAGTAGCGCATGTGCTCGGGCGTGGTCGGGTCGGTCAGCACGAAGGAGTGCCGCAGGTACCGGATCAGATCGAGCTCGCTGTTCAAGCTCGTCTTCCAGCCCCTGGACACCGCCCGGTAGTAGCTGCGCGTCACGCCGTACACGCCACGTGCCCGGCCGCCTGGTAGCCGGTCGAGGACTCGCCAGAGCACGACCTTGCCGCGACCCACGAGCCCAGGGGTTGAATCCGCCACCTTCGAGGGAGCGCTCACCACGTATTTCACAGGATGACGCTACCAGCCGACCAGCTGCGCCCGCGTGCCGGGCCCGACGCCGGGCCGCCTCTGCCGAGGACCTTCGGTGAACCAGATGCGTTGGGCGACCCGCAGGTGGAGCCACAGCGAGAGGTTCCTCGAGTGAGCTCGGTGGCATCGCTGTCCAACGACAAGACGCGCAACCTGGGCACGGTTGCGCCCAGTTCGGGCGCCCACGGGCGAGCCCGGGGATCGGGATTGCAGGTACTGTCGCTCCATGTCCGAGGAGAGCCTCCGGTGGGCGACATATCGGCGAGTCATGCAGCAGGGCAGGTTCCGATTCGTCGCCAACGAGGCCCGCGATGTGCGTGAGCACACCCGGGAGGCCCGCAGCCGGGCCCGACCCGAGCGTGACCCTGCCCAGGGTTCGGCCGTGGTGGACCACTTCGTCACCGACGACGGGCGAGAGCTCGCTCTGCTGGATCGCTATCGCTACCGCACCAAGCCCGGATGGGCCTTCTACGCCCCGGTCAAGGCCCTGGACGCTCTGCGCCGGGGCGGGTACCTGACCCCGGCGGAAGAGTCGTTCCTCGACCGGGCCATCGGGACCCGCCGCCTGGAGTCGTCGCTGGCGGAGATCGACACGATGCTGGAGTCCGTCGCCGAGCGCCACCCCGAGGCGGTGCTGACGCCGGCAGGAGGCCGACCGGTGCCCCGCCCCACCCGCTCCGAAACCGAGCGACGCATCGGTCGGCTCATGCTTCGCCGCGATCGGCAGCTCCGGGCCGCTCGCTTCCAGTGCCAGCGAGCGCGACCCCGGGTGCTCGAGATCGGGTACACGAGCGGGGGGCACTCGCTGGCTGCCTTCGAACGGCTCGGCTTCGAGGTGACCGGCATCGACAACTTCTACGACGGGGCGATGGAACAGAACCCCCTGCCCGGCTACGTGGTGCACGACCTCGCCGCCAGCCGCGCCGAGCTCGTGGTGGGCGACATCAACAGCGACGAGGCACTGGCCGGCCAGCAGTTCGACCTCGTGTTCTCGACGAGTGTCGTGGAGCACCTGAGCGACCCGACCAGCGCCCTGCGCACGTGCCGTCGGCTCATCGGCGAGCTCGGCACCGCGCTGCACGTCTACGAGCCCTTCTTCACCGAGCGCGGCGGGCACTCGCCAGCCACCCTCGACATGCCGTGGGGCCACGTTCGCCTCAGCCGGGCGGATCTGCTGCGCTACCTGGTCGCGCAGCGCCCGAACGAAGCCGAGGTGGCCGTGCCCTGGGTGGGTGCCGCCTTGTTCCCCGCGCCTGAGGCCGAGTTGCTCGCGGCCATTGGGGAGGTCGGTTTGCGACTCGACCGGTGGGACGCCCGACGGTCGAACCCGTCGACGGTTCCGGGTGAGATCGTCGACGAATGCCGGCAGATCCACCCCGGTCTCACCGCCCGGGACCTGGCCACCATCGAGATCACCTTCCAGTGCCATGCCGCATAGCCGCCAGCCCCGGCCGGGCGCCCTCGGCCCCGCAGACCATCGGCCTGGCCGAGGTCGGTGGTCGAGGTGGTCGCGATAGGACAGGGGCAGGATCTCGAGGAGCTGGCCGTCAGGATCTCGGACCATCGCCACCGCGGCCCCCGTTCAGGCCGGTCCCCCCCCGGCGACCTGCGCTGGCCCCGCCGGAGCTGACGAGTCCTCGACTCCGGCGGAGACGATACGTTTGGTGCGGCCACCTGGGCAGGTCGCAGCCGACCCGACCCATCCTCCGGCGCCTCGAATCAGTCGACCCCAGAAGCGGACATGTCTCAGCGCATCGTGATCACCGGTGGAGCCGGCTTCGTCGGATCCCAACTCGCCCGCCACCTGGTGGCTCTCGGGCACGATGTCGCGCTGGTCGACGACATGAGCTTCGGCCAGCTCGACAACATCATCGGCGCCGATGGCCGGCCCGTGGCCCCGGTGCACTTCGCCGACATCACCCGGCCCGAGGGCGCGGCCCACGTGGCCGGCGCCGCCGTGGTGTTCCACTTCGCCGGCATCGCGGCCCTGCCCGTGTGCCAGTCCGATCCGGTGCGGGCCTTCGCCACCAACACCGGCGGCGTCGGTCAGGTCCTCGAGACCTGCCGCCGGTCGGGTGTGCGGCGGGTGGTCTTCTCGTCCACCTCGGCGGTGTACGAGAACAACCCGGCCCCTCACGCCACCACCGACGTGGTGTCGCCCGACCTGGTGTACGCCCAGACCAAGCTGGCCGCCGAGCGCCTGTGCCGGTCCTACTCGGCCAACTACGGCCTGGACACGATCGTCTGCCGGTTCTTCAACGTGTACGGCCCCCACCAGGACATCCACCGCACCTCGCCGCCCTTCACCAGCTACGTGGCCAAGGAGCTGGTCAACGGCCGGGCCCCGGTGCTCTACAACCAGTCGGACGCCCGGCGCGACTACGTGCACGTCGACGACGTGGTGGCGGTGCTGACGGCCATGGGCTTGGCCGGTGAGGCCTATCGGGGCGAGATCTTCAACATCGGCTCCGGCCAGGCCTACTCTGTACCCGAGCTGTACGCCATCTTCGCCAGCCTGGCCGACACCGACATCGTGCCCGAGTATCGCGACCCCGCCCGGTTCTGGGACGCCTACCCCGAGCTGTTCGAGGGGCTCGGCCTCCATCGGGACCGCATCCAGGCCGAAGTGCACAAAGGCAGCCTGGCCGACATCGGCCCGACCCAGGAGGCCTTCGGTTGGTCGCCCAAGGTCGACATCGAGGCCGGTCTGGAGTCGGTGCTGAGCTTCGCCCGGCACTTCGCCCGGGCCTGAACGCCGGTGGGTGAAGCCGGTCGACCCGTGCTGGCCGCGGTGTTCGACTTCGATGGCACGCTGGTCGACACCATGCCGCTGCACTACGAGGCCTACCGCCGCGCCATCGCCGAGTGCGCCGGCGCCGAGCTCGAGCCCGCGGTGTTCTGGGCCGAGATCGGGGGAACGGCCCGCGAGGTGGTCCCGCGGCTGCTCGAGCGGGTGGGTCGTCCCGACGTGTCGGGGCGCGACGTGCACGCCCGCAAGCAGCAGCTCCTGGATGAGCTGGTCCGCACCACCGAGCTGGCCGTGCTGGAGACGGCCAAGCTGCTGCCCGTGCTGGCCGCCCACCTCCCCCTCGGGCTGGCCACCTCCGGCTCGCGCCCGGGGATCGAGGCCATGCTGGAGCGGCTGGGCTGGGACGAGTACTTCGACGCGGTCGTGACCGGCGAGGACGTGGCCCAGGGCAAGCCGGCGCCCGACCCGTTCCTGTTGGCCGCCGAGCGGCTGGGCGTCCCGCCGCAGCAGTGCCTGGCCTTCGAGGACACCGACGCCGGGGTGCGCTCGGCGCAGCGCGCCGGCATGACCGTGTTCGACGTCCGCCTGACCGCGCCGGGGCGTCCATGACCCCGGACCCACTGGTGGCCAAGGCCCGCCACCACCGCCTGCTGTCGGGGTTGTCGCAGGCAGTGGTGTACCTGCTGACCGAGGACGGGACCACCTGGTTCGTGCGCAAGGGGGCCACCGACGCCGGATCCAGCGCCCGGCTGCGGCGCCAGATGGCCAAGCAGGTCGCCTTCGGCGAGCAGATGGCCGACATCGTGCGCACGCCGGCTGTCCTGGCCGAGGGCACGGTCGACGACCGCCACTACTTCGACATGGAGTTCATCACCGGCACCGACGGCGCCAGCTTCCTGCGGCAGGGCTCCATCCCCGACATCCAGGGCTTCGCCGCCGCCATCTGCGACTACCTGGCCGCGGCATCGTCCCAGCTCTCCGGCGGCCAGGTCGACCCCTACGCCGTGCTCCACCAGCGGGTGTCGGACGTGCAGGCCCGCACCCAGGCGCTCCCGCCGGAGCTGTTCGAACGCCTGTTGCGCCTCCTGGAGCCGGTCCGCCAGGTCGGGATGCTGCCCGAGACCGTGTGCCACGGCGACCTCACGCTGGAGAACATGCTCATCGACCGCCGGGGCACCATCTGGCTCGTCGATCTGCTCGACTCTCCCATCGAGCACCACTGGCAGGACGTGGCCAAGCTCCACCAGGACCTCAGCGGGGGCTGGTACCTGCGACGCGTCGCTCCCATCTCCCGCTCCGTGCTCAGCTTCGTGAGCCGCACCGTGCTCGACGCCACCATCGCCCGGGACCCGGCCTACGCCCAGGTCCACCGGGCACTGCTGGCCTCCACGTTCGTCCGCATCCTGCCCTATGCCCGGCTCGATTCGGATCGCCGCATGATCCTCGAGCGCATCGAGCACTTCGCCTCCGACCGCGACAACCCGGAGATCTCGCCGTGAAAGTCATCGTCCCGTGCTGCGGCAACTCCAGCCGCTACCCGAACCAGCCGCCCAAGTGGATGCTGCCCGCACCCGACGGCCAACCCATGCTCACCCTGGCCGTCTCGGGCTTCGACCTCGACCTGGACGACCTGGCCATCGTCATCCTGCGCGAGCACGACGAGCGCTATGGCGCCTGCCGCGGCATCGCCGACGCCTTCGGGCGCGAGGTCGAGACGGTCGTGCTGGAGCAGCCCACCCAGAGCCAGGCCGAGACGGTGGCTCTGGCGCTGCGGGCCATGGACCTCGACGAGCCCTTCCTGATCAAGGACAGCGACAACTGCTTCACCCTCGGCGACCTCGAGCAGGACGACTGCTACGTCAGCGTCGACTCGCTCAACAACCACGAGCTCATCAACCCCCGCAACAAGAGCTACGTGCAGGTCGACCACAACGGGCTCATCACCAACATCCGGGAGAAGGAGGTGATCTCGGACCTGTTCAGCGTCGGCGGGTACTTCTTCACCGCCCCCGGTCCGTTCCTCGAGACCTACGACCGCCTCTCCGGCGCCAACGCCGCCTGGGGCCGCGAGCTGTACATCTCCGACGTGGTGGCGTCCATGGTGCTCGACGGCACCCCGGTGCTCACCCGCAGGGTCGAGCGCTACCAGGACTGGGGCACCGTGCACGAGTGGCGGCGCACCCTGCTGGCCTCCCAGACCTACTTCGTGGCCCTCGACGGGTTCGTGTTCGAGCGGGGCAGCGAGCACTTCACCCCTCGGTTCTCCGACGTGTCGGCCCATCCCGAGGCGGTGGCCGAGCTGGTGCGGGTGGCCGACCAGGGCCACTCGGTCATACTCCTGTCGATCCGTCCCCAGTCCACACGGGAGCTCACCCAGGCCCAGCTCGACGCCGTCGGTCTGGGGCACCTGCCCGTGGTCTACGACTGCCACACCACCGCCTGGCGCCTGGTGGGTGCACCGCACGCCGTGCTGCCCTTCCACACCGTCGGGGCCATCGAGCTCGAACCCGACGACCCGAACCTCGCGGAGAAGTTCCTGGAATGACCACCGTCGCCTTGCTGTCCAACTACCGGACCCGCAACCTCGGCAACCTGGCCCTCACCCGAGTGGTGCAGCGACTGCTGGCGGAGGCGTACGGCGCTGAGCACCTCCAGGCCCTCCATCGGCTGCCCCACCCCATCGCCGAGCTGACCGCGGCGGGAGATGTGTCGACCTGGACCGATCACCTCCAGCGGTTCGTGGGCCCGCTCGATCGCCTGGCCCGGCCACCGGCATCGGCGTACGGGGAGCGCCAGCCCGGGCTGGCGGCGCTGGCCAAGGAGAGCGCCGCGCCCAGCAGGGCCCGCAGCGCCGCGCTCCGCGTGGTGCACACCCGGGCGGGCACCCGGCTGCGAGCACGGCTCGACCGCAAGAAGGGCCAGGCCCACGTGGCCGGGATCCTGGCCGCCGGAGCCGTGGTCTGGAACCCCGGGGGCGAGCTGAACAGCCGATCCACGCCAACCTCGCGCCTGGTGGATCTGACCCTGGCGTTGGACCAGCACCGGCGCGTGGCCATGGTGAACTTCAGCTTCGAGGCCACGCCCGAGGCGTTGGACTACTTCCGACGGCAGGCGCCTCGCCTGGATCGGGTGATCGGCCGCGACCAGCGCACCATCGACGCGATGGTCGACCTGGGGGTCGAGGCCAGCCGGGCCCGGCTGTCCCCTGACGCCGTCTTCCTGTTGGGATCGTCGGTGATCCCCGAGCTCGCCGCGGTGCACGGTGGGCGACGCGGGAAGGTCGGCGTCGTGCTGCACGGGGTGATCGACATCGATGCCCGGGCCTGGGCGCGGGTGGTGGACGGTGTCCGCCGGACCGGTCGCTCGGTCGAGATCCTGTCCAGCCACCGATCGAGCGACAGCCGGGTCATCGACCAGCTGCTGGCCGAGACCGGGGACGGCCAGGTGACCGTTCTGCCCGAGTTCACCGACATCGGCACCTACGTGAGCCACCTGGGCGGATTGGACGCGGTGGTGACCGGCCGGTTCCACTCGGCGGTCATGGGCTTGCTCGCCGGCACCACAGTGGTGGGCGTCGATACCTACGGGTCGAAGGTGGCCGGCGGCCTGGCTGCCGCCGGGCTGGCCTCGGCTGCAGTGTGCGGCGCGGATTGGCCCGACCAGGCGATGGCCATCATCGAAGCAGGGCCGGTCCTGTCGGCCCAAGACCTGGCCGGCATCCGATCGCGGATCCTAGAGGCCTGGCACCAGACGTTCCCCCTGTGAGCCGGGCGCACCACCCTCCGCCCACCGGTGAGGTGCTGTCGCGGCTCAGCCCGGCCGACCTGTTGGGTGGCGGGCTTCGATCACCGACCCGGCCCCACTAAGGTCGGGGTCCGGTCTCCCGGCCGCCTCACCGCCATGAAGTTCTCCGTCTGCATACCCAACTTCAACTACGCGCGATACATCGGCCTGACCGTGGACACCGTGCTGGCGCAGAGCTACGCGGACCTCGAGATCCATGTGGCCGACAACCACAGCACCGACGGGTCCATCGAGGTGCTGGCCGGCATCGACGACCCGCGCTTCAGCTACCACCAGAACAACCGCAACGTGGGCTTCGCCCCCAACCTGGCCCGAGCCGTGGCCGGGACCACCGGCGAGTGGATCATCCTGCTGTCCTCGGACGATCTCATGCGGCCTGACGCGCTCCAGACCTACCACGACCTCATCGAGCGCTGTGGCGGTCCCCACGCCCGACTGGTGATCTCCTCGACCTGCCAGATCATCAACTCGGTCGGCGACCCCGTCGGGCTGCTGGGACCGCCGCGCTGGTGCTGGCAGCCCGAGGACCTGGACCAGGGGCTGTCGGCGGCGTTGGGCGTCGACGTCTACCGCCTGCCGGCTGACGAGGTGCTGGCCCGATCGATCGAGGTCCTGCGCACGCCCGTGTGGTTCGCCTCCACCTGCTACCCCCGCGCCCTCTACGACGAGGTCGAGGGGTTCACCGGCCAGCCCCTCTACAACCCCGACAAGGAGTTCCACTGGCGGGTGATCGCGGCCGCCGACTCGGTGATCTTCATCGACAGCCCGCTGTTCGACTATCGCGTGCACGCCTCCAACCAGGACGGCCAGCAGCTGCGGGTCGGCGCCCTGAAGCGGATGGTCGACCAGTACGTGGCCACCTTCAACACCGACCCCCTGGTCCAGGAGCGGGCCGGCGTGACCCCGGAGATCATGGCCCGCAACTTCGTGCGCGAGGACATCGCCAAGCGGGCCGTGCTGAGCCTGATCGAACGCGACCTCACCGGCGCCCAGCGCACCATCTCGATGGGCCGGGCCTGCTACCCCGAGCTGATGCGCACCAACGCCCTGGCCGTGGCCGCCCGCATCCTGGTGGCCACCCGGTGGCTCACGGCCCCCATCCTCGCCCGGGTCGGGCCCCGGCTCTTCCGACGCCAGCTGGCCCTGAAGGCCGTGGTGCACCAGGCGCTGACCGACGCCCCGGGCTGAGCGGTCCCCCTTGCCCGACGCCCGCCGACCCCGCGTCCTGTTCTGCATCCCCGAGCTCGCCCGGGGCGGACCGGACGCGGTCTTCTTCAACCTGCTGCGCACCATCGACCTGGACCGGTTCGAGCCCTTCCTGGCCGTGACCACGCCCGAGGGCGCCTACCTGCGCGAGCTCGGCCACCGGGTGCCGGTGCTCCAGGTCGGCCGGCAGCGATACCCCGTGGGAGGGGTCATCCGAGCGGTGCGGGCGATACGGCCGGACCTGGTCCTGTCCACCCTGCGCATGAACGTCACCTGCGCCACCGCCCGCCCCCTGTTCGGGGCGCGCATCCCGTTGATCTGTCGGATCGCCAACAACATCTCTGGGGAGCTCGAGTACCAGACGCACCGCAGCTCGGATGCCAAGACCCGGATCATCGCCCTGTCGAACCGCCTGATGGTGGCCCAGGCCACCACGGTGATCGCCCAGTCCCAGGCCATGGTGGACGACATCGACCAGCTCTACGGACCGCGAGCGGTGGCCAAGACGGTGGTCCTGCCCAACCCCGTCGACATCGAACGGATCTCCGCCCGCGGGGCCGAGCCCGCCGAGGACAGCCTCGAGACGGGGGTGCCGCAGCTGGTGTCCGCGGGTCGCCTGACCTTCCAGAAGGGGTTCGACCGCCTGATCGACGCCTTCGCCCGCATCCGGGGAGTGCACCCGGCCGCCCGGCTGTGGATCCTGGGCGAAGGTGAGGACCGACCCGCCCTCGAGGCCCAGATCGCCCGCCTGGGCCTGGCCGACGCCGTCGACCTGCCCGGCTTCGTCGACAACCCGGTCCCCTACTACCGGGCCGCCGACCTCTACGTGTGCTCGTCGCGCTACGAGGGCTTCCCCAACTCGGTGGCCGAGGCCCTGGCCGTGGGCACCCCCATCGTCGTCCCCGGCGGGGCCGCGGCCGGAGACGCCCTGGTCACCCCGACCAACGGGCGGCTCGCCCCGGACGGCACGGCCGAACCGCTGGCCCGTGCCGCGCTGGAGGTCCTGTCCGGTCTGGCCGACCACTCCCGGGCCGACATCGTCGCCGAGTGCGCCCGCCGCTTCTCCCTGGCGTCGATCACCGCCGACTACGAGGCTGTGCTGGCCACCACCCTGGCGGGGACCCGATCAGATATGGGCCAGCAACGGAATTAGGCTGCTCCGATGCTCGAAACCCCCGTCGAGCCACCCCCCCGCCCACCGCCCGTGCCACCGGCCAGAGGAGCAGTTGACGCAGCATGCCTGATCTCGAGGACAACGACCCGAACGACGGCGGACCCGGCCGCGCTGGGGCGCGGGGCCGGAAGGGATCCGGCACCAGCGTGACCTGGCGGGGGATCATCGACGAGCCGGCCCCGGGCGATCCGCCCAAGCACCCCCGGCTGGCCACCATCGGGCACGGCTTCTCCAGCGCGCTGGTGGCCGTAGGGCTCAAGCGGGGCCGCGACGACGACGGCACCCTGCTGCCCCGCAAGACCGGGCGCCTGCTGGCCATCGCGGCCGGCCTGATCGTGGTCATCCTGGCCGTGACCATGCTGCACATCGTCCCCGCCGGCAACGTGCTGGTGCCCATCACCCTGGGTGACGCCCAGACCCAGGAGGGCCAGGGCCTGCACGTCACCCTGCCCTGGCCCATCACGCAGGTGGCCAGCATGTCGGTCCAGACGCAGAACTACAGCATGATCCAGGCCAAGCAGAAGGGCACCGACAACCCGGTCCTGGTGCTGGGCTCCGACGGCGCCTCGGGCACGGTCGACGCCACCGTGCTCTACAAGCTCAACCCGTCCAAGGCCAAGGACGTCTACGAGAACATCGGCCAGAGCTACGCCTCGAAGTTGGTGCAGCCCGCCTCGCGACAATGCGTCCGGGCCGAGTTCGAGAACTTCCCCATGGTCGACGCCGCCACCACCAAGGCCAAGGTGGTCAGCGACGGCATCACTGGCTGCATCCGCAAGGCCATCGAGCCGGTCGGGATCATCCTGCAGGCCTTCCAGATGCGACAGGTGGTGCTGGCCTCGTCGGTGCAGGGGTCGGTCAACAGCAAGATCGGGGCCCAGCAGAACGAGCAGGCCCAGACCTACAACATCGAGGTGGCCCAGGCCAAGGCCGCCATCCAGCGGATCACCGCCCTGGCCACCGCCCAGGCCCAGCAGATCGTGGCCTGCGGCGGCACCTCCACCGCTACGAAGGTGGCCGGCCAGTCGACCCCGGATGCCATCCCCAACCCCAGCAACGCCTGCCAGGCACCCCTGCTCACCGAGCAGGAGCTGGAGTACAGCTACATCCAGGCCTTGCGCGACCTGATCAACTCGCCCAACCCGCCCACCATCATCCTGGGCGGCAACGGCACCCCGGTGGTGCAGCTCCCGCAGACCTCGGGGGCCACCACGACCACCACACACTGACGCCGAGATCGTCGCCAGCCTTCGACGACCTAGAGGTCGCCAACCTTCGACGACGACCTAGAGGTCGTCCATGGCCGCGGCGTCGTCGCGGGTGAGGTCGTCGCTGCTCATGTAGGCGTCGACCACCTCGTCGCCGGGCCCCTCGAGGACCACCTCTCCCGCATCGAGCCACACGGCCCGATCGGCCATGCTCTTGATCAGGTCGAGGCCGTGGCTGATGATCATCACCGTGCAGTCGCGGCCGCACAGGTCCATGAGCCGGTCGGCGCAACGCTTCTTGAACCGGGCGTCGCCGGCCGACAGGGCCTCGTCGATGAGCAGCACCTCGGGGTCGAGGTGGGAGGCCACGGCGAAGCCCAGCCGGGCGAACATGCCCGACGAGTAGGTGCGCATCGGGTAGTCGAGGGCATCGCCCAGCTCGGCGAATGCCACCACGTCGTCGTAGTGGTCCATGATCTCCTCGGGGTGCAGGCCAGTGGCCAGCCCCCCGAGCAGGATGTTCTCGCGGCCCGTCAGCTCGGGGTTGAACCCCACCCCCAACTGGAGCAGGGGCGTGACCCGGCCAGCGACCGTGACCCGTCCCCGGGTGGGGGCCAGGATGCCGGCGATGGTGCGGAAGAGCGTGGACTTGCCGGCCCCGTTGTGGCCGATCACGCCGTACACCCCGCCGGTGGGCACGTCGAAGCTGACCCCCCGCAGCGCCTCGACGTGGCGGGACGTCTTGATGCGCTCCTTGTGGTAGTCCCGCACGGCCTGCTTGAGGGTGGTGCCCTTCTCGACCGTGGTGCGGTAGCGGATCCACAGCTCCTCGACCTGCACCGCCGGCGCGGTCAGGTCGTCGAGGCCGGCGTCCTCGTCGTCCCACCCCTCGGTGGCCAGCTCAAAGGCGTACGGCATAGTCCCGCTCGCGGATGAGGAAGGCCCACCCTCCGATCAAGAGGGCGGCGACGGCCCAGCCCAGGCCGGCGGCCAGGTAGGCCGGGGACGGCCACCGGGCCACGAAGATCTGCTGGAGCATGGCGAAGAAGGGGTAGAGGGGCGTGATCACGAAGAGGGTGCGGAACTTGGCCGGGATCTCGGCCACCGTGTACATGATCGGGGCGCAGTACATCCAGATCCGCATCATGTAGGGCAGCAGCACGCCTACGTCTCGGAAGTACACGACCAGCGGGGCGAAGGCCAGGCCCAGACCCAGGCTGAAGCCGACCATCAGCAACATCACCACGGGCAGCATGATCAGCGACAGCCCCCACGGCTGGCCCGTGAACAGGTGCACCACGAAGTACACGAACAAGGCGGGAGCCATGTCGGACATGGCTCGCACCAGGGTCACGGCCGGGAAGCAGGCCCGGGGCGCGGACGAGTTGAGCACCATCGACCGGTTCTGCACGATCGAGAGCGCGCACCCCTGCACGATGTCGCGCACCAGGTAGAAGAAGGTGACGCCCATGATCAGGTTGGCGATGAGGTGCCCGGCCTGGGCCGGTGGCCCGCTCGAGCGCAGCACGGCCCGCATGAGGTAGAGGGTGGCCGCCATGACCAGCGGGTCGGCGATCAGCCACGCCACCCCCATGAAGGTGTCGTAGTGCTCGGCCTTCATCTTCGTCCGGGCCATGTGCCACACGAAGACCCGCCGTTCCCACACGCTCTCGAAGTAGGCGCGCAGCGGCGGCAGGCCCGTGACCGTGGGTTCGTAGACCGAGATCGTGCGGTTGGGGGTGGTGGTGGCCATGACACCTTTGGGGGGGTCGCCAGACGTGCCGGAGGAATGCGATCGGTCGTCCGCCCCCGACCGGGTGCCAGCGTATCCGGTCTCGCTACACTGGGTCATCGCCGTGCCGGCAACAACCGGCCCGGACCCCGTCGATCAGTTGACAGACCAGCGCGGGATGACAAGGATGCACCGACCACTCTGGGTGACCGATCGCGTGGTCCTCGGACTGGCTCCGCGCAGGGGCGAGCAGGCCGGTGATCCCGGAAGAAGGGTGCAGGCCGCGAACATCCACACCGATCTCGCGCTGGGATGGGTCGCAACCCGGCCCAGGGGCACCGGCCGCGGGCCGCGGCGCGCCCGGCGGCGGCCCTGATGGCGGAGATCTCGCCCGACTCGCCCGGTGGGCCGGAGTCGCGGGCCGCGGACGAGCCCGCCGTCGAGCTCCAGGAGCTCCAGCAGCTCCACGAGCCGTCCTGGTCGGACGCCGACCTCGGCGGCCCGCTGGAGACGGCCACGGTGCTCATCATCGGCGCGGGTGAGCCCCTCGGTCGGGAGCTGGCCCACGAGGCGGCCCGGCGCGCCCCGCGCCAACTGGTGCTGGCCGACATCGACGAGGAGCGGCTGAGCCGCCTGGCCCAGGACGTTCCCGGCAGCGCCACCCTGGTGGTGGCCGACCCCTCCTCACCGACCTCGCTGCGCGACACGCTGGCCCGGTACCGGCCCGAGGTGATCATCCACGTCGCCCCCGCGGCCGACGCCATGGTCGACCCGGTCGGCACCCGTTGGCCGAGTGACGTGGCCGTGCCCGGCCTGGCCCTGCTGGCCGCCGAGTTCGGGTGCCGACGGCTGATGCAGCTGTCCAAGACCGACCTGTTCGACCCGGGTCCGGCCGTCGGCTCCGCCCCCGGTGGCGACCCGGTGGCCAGCGATGCCAGCCTCCGGGCCGCGCTCGAGAACGAGCGGGCCAACGCCGAGGACCTGCGCCGCCTGATCCGCCAGCAGCGCGTGCAGCTGCGCCGCACCATGGTGCGCGCCGCCCTGGCCATCGACGCCCGGGGCGCCCGGCTGGCCCAGGAGCTGGGGGTGCGCCAGCGCCGGATCTCCCGGCGGGCGTCCAAGCTGGGCCTGATCGTCAACGCCCTGCCGGGCCGCGGCCAGCTCGTCCAACGCCGCCGGGACCTGACCGAGAGCATGCAGCGGGTGGCCGAGCCGCCGGCCTTCGCCCGACGGGTGTCCATCATCATCGTCACCGACAAGGCCCTGACCCGGATCCCGCCGGTGACCCCGGGCATCGAGCTCGAGTGGGTCATCGCCGCCACCGGTCCCCGGGCCGCCGCCCCGCCCGGCGTGCCGGCGGTGATCGTGCGCTGCGACCACAAGACGGTGACCGCGGCTGCGGCCAGCGCCGCGGCCAAGGCCAAGGGTCGGATCCTGTGCTTCATGGCCGACTCCAGCGTGCCCCTCGAGCCCAGCTGGCTGGCCCGCCTGGGCGCCACCATCGGCGACGACGTGCTGGCGGCCACACCTCTGCTGGTGCACCCCGAGCGGGCCGTGTCGGCAGCCACGCCCCACGACCTGCGGGTGCGCGAACTGGGACTGGACGTGGTGGCATCGGGGCTGTCGGGCCCGGTGGCCGAGGCCCGCCAGGCCGGAACCCCGGTACGCCCCGACCTGCCGGTCACCGAGGTGGCGGCCGCCTCCGGCGCCTGCCTGGTGGTCGACCGGGGAGCCTTCGACGAGGCCGGCGGGCTGGCCTCCATCGACGACTTCGACGCCGCCGTGGTCGACCTGTGCGGCCGCCTCCGAGCCGGCGGCGGTCGGGTGGTGGCCGTCCCGTCGGCAGTGATCCTGGACCACCGGCCGGTGCGGTCGGTGCGCGCCCTGTCGCGTCCCATCGACCCCGACAGCCCCGACTGGCGGCGGGTGGTCGACCGCCAGGGTCCCACGCTGCTGGCCCTGGCCCGCGGCGACCGGGTCACCGAGCACCTGCGCTTCGCGGTGACCGTCGCCGCCCCCACCATGCGGGCCGCGGCCGTGTGGGGGGACTGGCACATGGCCCAGGCCCTGGCCCGGGCCCTGCGCCGCGAGGCGCACTCGGTGCACCTGCAGACCTCCGACATGGCCGACGACCCGGCCGGGCGGTCCTGCGACGTGCACATCGTGATGCGCGGCCTGACCCCGGTGGAGCGCACACCGGGCCAGCGCCACGTGCTGTGGCTCATCAGCCATCCCGAATCGGTCGACACCCGCGAGTGCGACGAGGCCGACCTGGTGCTGGTGGCCTCGGAACGGCTGGCCGCCGACCTGCGGGCCCGCACCCGGACCCCGGTCGAGGTCATGCTCCAGGCCACCGACCCGCGCCGATTCGGACCCCGGCCGCCGGATCCCGAGCACGCCCACGCCGTGGCCGTGGTGGCCATGACCCGGCGGGTCTTCCGCCCGGCGGTGGCCTACGCCCTGGCCACCGGGTTGCGCCCCGCCATCTACGGCGAGGGCTGGCGCGACTTCGTGGACCCGGCGCTGATCATGTCCGACTTCGTGCCCAACGACGAGCTGGCCACCGTCTACTCGTCGGTGGGCGTCCTGCTCAACGACCACTGGGACACGATGCGCAACTCGGGGATCGTGTCCAACCGCCTGTTCGACGCCCTGGCCTGCGGCACGCCCATCGTGTCGGACCACCTGCCCGAGCTCGAGGTGCTGTTCGGCGACGCGGTGAGCACCTACCAGGACGCCGAAGAGCTCCGCCAAGCGGTCGACTTGGCGTTGGACGACCCCATCGCCGCCCGGCGGCGGGCCGCGGCCGGCCGCGAGATCGTGCTGGCCCACCACACCTTCGACCACCGGGCGCGCCAGCTGTTGGACACCCTGGGCCGCTACGATCTGGCTCGACCCCCCAGATGACCTGAACCACGATGCCCCGCCGGCCGTTCCGCCGCCCGTCCCCACCCTCCCTCGTGCGCCGCCTGACCCTCGTCATCGTGACCGTGGCCCTGCTGCTGGCCACCGCCTGCAGCGATGCCCACACCCAGGCCCAACGGGACTTGTCCGACACCGGGGTCGACCCCAACGTCGTCACCCTGCTCAACTCCCCGGATCTGAACCCGGTGCTGACGGCCCTGGGCCGGGCCTTCCTGACCGTTCGCCCGGACACCTCGCTGGTCTTCCTGAACCAGGTCAAGGCCACCTCGGGCAAGTTGAACCAGATCAGGAGCCGACAGACGAACACCCAGATCATCCAAGGCGGCGCCACGCCCTCGGTGTGGATCGATCTGGCCGACGTGCTCAAGCCCTTCGCCAAGGACCCCAGGGCCCAGGGGGCCATCCTGCCGTTCGCCACCGAGCCCATGGTGCTGGCCGTCAAGGCGGGCAACCCGGCCCACGTCACGGGCCTGGCCGACTTCGCCGCCGGCGGCCCGTCGGCCGGGCGCTGTGCCGCGACCCAACCCTGCGGCCCGAGCGCCTACGAGTGGCTGAAGGAGGCCCACGTCCAGCCCGTGTTCGAGGTGAAGGTGCTCAACGGGGCGGTCCTGATCGACTCCATCGTCGCCGGGCGAGCCGACGCCGGCCTGGTGTACGCGCTGACCATCCCGCCGGGCGACGCCGACATCACCACCGTGCCGGTGGCCAGCCCGCCGGCACCGACGCATGTCCTGCGCATGCTTTCCATGAGCAGCAACCCGACCGCGCTGCAGTTCGAGCGGTGGGTGGCCACCTCATCCCAGGCCCGGTCGATCATCACCACCTTCGGCCTGCAGCCCGGCAACGGCGCCGCCACCTAGATGCCCGGACCGCTGGCGCCCCAGGCCGATAGCCCGGTCGATCCCCGCGCCCTGGTGTGCGTGACCGGCATGCACCGCAGCGGCACCTCCCTGGCCACGCGGGCGCTGGAGGTGCTCGGCCTCTCGCTCGGTGCGCCCGATGGCCTGCTGCCGCCCGGTCCCGACAACCCAGCCGGCTACTTCGAGAACCGGGCCATCCAGGAGCTCGACGACGAGCTGCTGGCCCACCTGGGCGGATCCTGGGACCAGCCTCCCACGCTGGTCGAGGGCTGGGCCGACGACCGCTCGCTCGCTCCCTTCCGCCAGCGCGCCGCAGCCACGTTGGCCGCCGACTTCGGTCCCCCGCCCCCGACCGCGCCGTCGCCGCCGGATGACGGCGACGGCCACCCCATCGGGTTCAAGGACCCGCGGCTCTCGCTGCTGCTGCCGTTCTGGCGCACCGTGGTCACGGTGCGCACCACCGTGCTGGTGGTCCGGTCGCCGGACGAGGTGGCCGCCTCCCTCGCTCGTCGCAACGGGATCGAACCGCCGCAGGCCTCGCTGCTGTGGCTGCGCTACGTGCTGGCCGCGGCCGGCAACGACCCGAGCCACCTGCTCGTGACCCAGCGGGACTTCTTCGACCGGTTGACGCCCACGTTGGTCCGCCTGGCCGACCACCTCGACCTGCCCCGACCCACCCCTGCGGTCGAGGCCGCGGTGGCCGCCCACCTCGATCCGGCCCTGCAGCACGGCGCCGAGTCCGACGACCGCGGGTGGGGGGCCAACCCGCTGGTCGAGATGGCCGCCCAGGTGTGGAACGGTGGCCGGCCCGACCTCGACGCCCTCGGCCCGACCCTCAGCCGCGCCGTGGCCGAGGGCTGGCTGCACCCGCCCGTCGAGGCCGAAGCCCTGGCCCGGGCCCGGGCCGAGGCGGTGTCGTTCAAGGAGCAGCTCAAGCGTCGCAACCAGGTGGTGCGGGCCCTCAAGGAGGGCCGGCCGCCCGCGCCCGACCCCACCACGCCCGTCATCGACCCCTACGACGACGTCGGGGCCCGGGAGCCGGCTTGACCGGCACCGGCGCCACCGGGGGCCGCCCCCACCCGACGGGGGACGATCCCGGTCCCCGGATCGAGGTGGTGGTGCCACCCGAGCTGGCGATCGACGAACTGGGCCGCCGGCACCTCGTCGCCCTCCTGGCCGCCAGCCCGGCCGAGGTCACGGCCGCGCTCGCGCCCTTGGTGCCCATCGCCCCGGGATCCAGCCAGGTGGTCCAGGCCGAGTGGGCGGCCATGTCCGACCCGTGGGCGGCGGCGCAGCCCGACGCCGACCCGGAGCCATCCGGCGAGCCCGGCCTCGAGGGCGCGGTGGCGTTGCGATCGGGGGTGGATCACACCGTGGGACCGCGCTCGGTCACCGTCGGGGCCGGCTCCGTGGTGGTCGACGCCGGCGCCCACACGTCCGATCCGATGGCCCCGACCGCGCCGATCCGGGCCGCCGACCCGCAGGGCCGGCCCCCGTTCCGGCGGCGCCCCGTGGTGCTGTTCCTGGAAGGCGCCGCGCCCCTGCCCCAGCCCGAGGCGCTGCGCGACCTGGTCAACGGCTTGGTCGTCCGCCACGTGGAGGCCCGCCTGGCCACGGCGCACCCCATCGCCGGGCCCCACCTCACCGGCCTTTGCGCGCCCACCGAGGCCACGTGGCACGCCCTGGCGCCCGACGTGGCCGTCGTGGCCGACCCGGAGGCCGAGGCGCGGGCCGCCGCCTGGTGCGACCAGCGGGGGACGGTCTTCATCGCCCTGGACGGGGCCCTGGGCTCGGGCATCGAGCTGGTGAGCTGGACCATCGGGAAGGCCCAGGGCCGGCTACGGGCCCGCATCGGCCCCACCGCCG
Organism: uncultured Microthrixaceae bacterium; assembly: GCA_963785815.1. Lineage (GTDB taxonomy): Bacteria > Actinomycetota > Acidimicrobiia > Acidimicrobiales > Acidimicrobilacustridaceae > UBA4742. The sequence continues at coordinate 1,174,236 of CAWAWN010000002.1, read as the reverse complement.
ACCCCGACGCGCTGGCCGAGCTGGTCAACCGGCTGTGCGCCGGGCCCCAGCCCCAGGCCCCGACTGATCCGCCCGGAAGCACCGTGGCCGCGCCGCACCGCCGGCGGGCCTCGGTTGGCGACCTCCCCACGACGGCCGGCGAAGGCCCGCACGCCCTGCACGACCCCGACGAGGACGACGACGACGAGGGCGACGACGAGGGCGACGACCTGGGGGTGCGGACGGGACCGACGTGGGGCGTGGTGGTGACCGAAGCGATCCGCGCCGCCGGGTCGAGCGCGGCCCGCCTCGATCGACTCGAGGCCGCCGGGCACGAGGTGCACGTCCTCGACCCGACCGGGATGGCCGCCCGGACGAACCCCCCGGCCGCCGACCTGCTCATCGTGGATCCGACCACCGATCCGGAGGCCGTGGTCGCCTGGCGCACATCGGCCGGGCCGGCCGCCGCGGTGGTCGTCGACCTCACGAACGCATCCGATCCGTCGGTGGGCGGGGACGAGCGCACCACGGCCCTGGCCCGGGCCGCCGGGGCGGTGCTGGTCCCCGGTGCCGCGTCAGTCGCCGGCTGGCGGGCGTCGGGGGTGCGCGCCCAGGTGGCTCCCGCGCTGGTCACGCGGACCCGGGTCGACGTGCTCGAGGCGGCAGCCGCCCGGCGGGTGGACCCATCGGCTCCGCTCCTGGGTTGGTGGGTGACCCCGCCACTCGTGGGGTCCGACCAGGACGCCGACCCGGCCGCGGGGGACAGCACCGACGCCGAACCGGTTCGCCACGCCATCGCCGACGCCCTGGTCGAGCTGCTGGCCGCCCAGCCCGACGCCCGGGTCGAGGTGGTCGGCCACCCGCCCGGCGCGCTGGCCCGCGACCACCCCCAGGTCGTCGTCCGGTCGCGGCCACCCGATCCCGGCCAGCTGGCCGCCTGGACGGCGCAGATCTGGTCGCCCGACCCGGAGGACCACGGAGGCCGGGGCGACGAGGTGGTGCTCGAGGCCGGCTTCGCGGGGGTGCCCACCGTCTCCGCCGCCGCGGTGGAGGGAACCGACCCGGAGCTCGTCGTCGCCCCGGGCGCCGACCCGGCGGCCTGGCTGGCCGTGCTGGGCGCCCTGGCCGACGACCAGGCCCGGCACCGCTGGTCGGTCCGTGCCGCGCGGCGCGCCGAGGGATTGCGGGGCCCGGAGGCCTCCCGACTGGCCGTCGAGCGGTTCCTGAGCTGGGCCACGGCCGGCGCAACGCCGTGAGCGATCCCGTGACCGTCATCGTGCCCGTCTACGACGGCCGACCGCAGGCCCTGGCCTGTCTGCGCAGCGTGGTGCGCCACGCCCCGGGCACGGCCACCGCCTTCGACCTGCTGGTGATCGACGACGCCTCCCCGGACCCCGAGCTGGGCCCCGCGTTGGAGGCCCTGGTGGCCGACGCGGCCGACGCCTGCCCCTCGACCTCGGTGCGGCTGGTGCGCAACCCCGAGAACCTCGGGTTCGTGGGGACGGTCAACCGCGGGTTCGAGCTGACCTCCGGTGACGTGGTGCTGCTCAACGCCGACACCGTGGTCACCGCCGGCTGGCTGGACCGGATGGTCGACGCGGCGGCGGGCGACGACGTGGCCACGGTGACCCCCCTGTCCAACGAGGCCTCGATCTGCACCCTGCCGACGTCGGTCATCGAGGCCTTCGACCTCCTCGGCGACGAGCCCCGCATCGACGACTGCGCCACGTTCGTGGCTGCCCAGACGGCCGGCCTGCGGCCCGAGGTCATCACCGGCGTGGGGTACTGCATGTACGTCAACCGCGCCGCCTGGGAGCGGTGCGGGCCCTTCGACCAGGCGGCCTACGGCCGCGGCTACGGCGAGGAGGTCGACTTCTGCCTGCGGGCCGGCCGCCTGGGGATGCGCCACCTGGTCGAGGACGCCACCTACGTGCACCACCACGGCGGGGTGTCGTTCGGCGACGACGCCGCCGACCGGCGCCGAGAGGCCTCCCGCTTCCTGCACAAGCGGTTCCGGTGGTTCCGGGCCGCCAACCGCCGGGAGCGACGCCGCGATCCCCTGGCGGTGAGCTTCGCCTCGCTGGAGCTGGGCCTGGCCGACCGCGACCCGACGCGCCCGCACGTGCTGCACCTGCTGCACGGCCCCCCGGACGACATCGGCGGCACGGAGAAGCACCTCAACGCCCTGATCGACGCCCTGATCCCCGACATCGACTTCTCGATCCTGTACCCGGTGGAGTCCGGCTTCGTGCTCACGACGCGCTGGTGGTCGGACCAGGGCGTGATCGAGCACGACTTCCTGCTCCCGGGATCGGTGCGCTGGGTCAACCGGCTGGACGACCCGGTGGCCGGCGAGGCCCTGCGCACGGCCATCGACCTGTTCGACCCCGGCATCGTGCACATCCAGAACCTGATCGGCCACTCGCTCGATCCGCTGGCCGTGCTGGGCGACTTCGACGGGCGGGTGGTGTGCTCGATCCACGACCTGTTCCTGACCTGCCCCCACCACTCGCTCCTCTACCGCGACGACCAGCCCTGCGGCCTGCCCGACGACCGATCGGTGTGCGCCCGATGCCTGCCGGAGACCGAGGGGCTACCCATCGAGCACCTCGAGCGCCAACGAGCACGGGTGGCCGAGCTGGTCGACCACGTCGACCGCTGGGTCTTCGCCAGCCAGAGCTCGGCCGACTACTTCGCCCGCGTGTACGAGCTGGCCCCCGACACCGTGGCGGTGATCGAGCACGGCACCACGCTGGCCCACCCCCGCCGCGGCCAGCCCGACGAAGCGCTCATCCTCGACGAGCCCCTCCGGCTGGCCTTCGTGGGTCGCGGCTGGCCCAAGAAGGGGCTGCACCTGGTCAACGCCCTGGCCGACGAGCTGGCCGGCACCACCGTGGAGGTCCACCACTTCGGTGCGCTCGTCGGTGAGGCCTCTCCCCACCTGCGCCTGCACGGCCCCTACGACAACGAGCTGCTGGGCGACCTGCTGGCCCTGGCCGGCATCCAGGTGGTGCTGCTGCCCGGATCGGTGCCCGAGAGCTTCGGGCTGGTGCTCACCGAGTGCCTCCTGGCCGGGGTGCCCGTCATCGGCACCACCTTCGGCGCCCTGGGCGAGCGGATCCGCCGCCACGGCGTGGGCTGGACGGTGGACCCGACCGAGCCGGATGAACTGTTCGAGCTGGTGCGCCGCCTCGACGCCAACCGGTGGGAGGTCCTGCGGGCCGCCGTCGGCGCGGCGGCCACGCCGGTGGAGACGGTGGCCCAGACGGCCCCGCGATATGGCGCCCTCTATCGTGGCGCGACCGACGAGCGCGAGGACCAGGGGTGACCGAGCCGGACGAGCTTCAGCGACTGCGCCGCCAGCTGCGGGCCATGGCCAGCCTCAACGAGCAGCTCCGGGCGCAGCTCGAGGCTCTGGCCACCGACGGCGGCCCCACGCGCGGCCCGGACCCGCTCCAGAAGCCGCCCGGCGCCCCGGTTCCGCTGGGCGCCGCCCCCCGGCGAGGCCGCCGGGCCCAGGAGTGGGTCCAGGTGGCCGACGAGGACGAGGAGGCCGTCGACGACACCCCCCAGCTGGTGCGACGCCCCGACGACGGCCTGTTCCTGATCGACGGCGGCCGGCGTCGGCGGATCCGCTCCGGGCTGCTCGGCCCCGTGTTGGAAGGTCTGCTGGGCGAGGCAGTGGCCGTCGACGACGACACCTTCGCGGCCTGGCCGGAGGGTGCGCCGGTGGAGGTGCTCGAGGGTCCCAGCGGTCCGCCCTTCGTGGTGGTGGGAGCCCGGCGCCTGCCCCTGGGTGGCTTGCCCCTGCCCCACCCGGTGACGGCCGAGACCGTCGATGCCCTGGCCCAGGGCCCCACCCTGGACCTGGTCGAGGGCAACCGGGCCCGACGATCGGGGGAGGCAGCCGACTGGACCGACGCCCTCGTCCAGGCCGTCCCGGCCGGGTCGCGCGCCCGGCTGGTCGTGGGCCAGGACGGCATCTACCTCGTGGAGGGCTCCATCCGGCGCCTGGTCACCTCCGGCCTGCTGGTGCCGGCCCTCGAGCAGCTGGCGGGCGGGCGCCGACCCGAGGTCGACCACGAGCTGGACGCCTTGGTCGAGGGTCCGCCGGTGGCCGTGCTGGAAGCCCCCACCGGGCCGCCGTTCGTGGTCGTCGGCGGCAAGCGCCTGGCCGTGCGCGGCCTGCCCCTGCCCCACCCGGTGGTGGCCTCGTCCTACGACCGGTTGACCGACGGCCCCGAGCTGGACCTGGTCCGCTCCGCCGGGGTGCGCCGGGCCAACGACGCCATCGGCTGGTTGCCCGACACCGCCGGGCGCCACACGGCCGGGCGCGAGCTGGGCTCGGCCCTGGTGGTCGACCCCGACCTCAGCACCTGGCTGGTGGAGGGCGGACAGCGTCGGCGGGTCGGCTCCACCCTTCTCGCGGCCGCCCTCGAACAGCTCCTGGGGCCCCGGCGACCGGTCGAAGCCGACGAGTTGGACGGATGGGAGCCGGGCCCGCCGGTCGAGGTCCTCGAGGGCCGCAGCGGCCCGCCGTTCGTGGTCGTCGGCGGCCTGCGCCGTCCGCTGCGCTCGCTGCCGGTCCCCTACCCCGTCGACGAGACCAACGCGACCCGTCTGGCGGAGGGACCGCCGCTCGACGTGGTGCGCGCCGTCGTGGCGCGCCGGCACGACCGCACCCTGGGCTGGCTCCAGGACGCGGCCCGCTCGGCGGCGGGGCCCAGCCCCGAGCTGGTGACCGCGCCCGACAGGACCACCTGGGTGCTCGACGGCCCGGCGCGCCGCCAGGTGCGGTCCGGCCTGCTCGTGGCGGTGCTCGAGGACCTGCTCGGCCCCGGGCGTCCGATGACCGACGAGGAGCGGGAGCGGCCCGAAGGGCGGGTGGTCGAGGTGTTGGAGGGCCGCGAAGGCCCGCCCTTCCTCGTCGTCGGCGGGACCCGCCACGCCCTGCGCTCGCTGCCGGTGCCGTTCCCCGTCTCCGACGTGGCCGCCTCCCAGCTCCCCGAGGGCCCCGAGCTGGATGTGGCCCTGGTCACCCGGCGCCTCCACGAGCTCACCCGCCAGGACCAGGAGCTGCGACGGCAGCAGGCCGAGCGCGAAGCCAACCCCAACCCGGTGGGCGAGCTCAAGGCCTACCTGGGGAAGATGCGGTCCCGCTGAACGGCGCCGGACCCGGGTCCCAGGCGGAGAGGTCCCAGTCGAGCAGCTCCTGCAGCTCCTCCACGTCGGACCGGAACCGGCGATAGAGCCGGCGGCGTCGGATGTCGTCGAGGGGCTCGACCAGACCGTCGGCGTGACCGCGGAACAGCACCCGACCCAGCTGGGCAGGGCGGAAGCCCGGCGCGGCACCGATGTGTCGGAGGGCGGCGTCGTAGACCGCCGCCGGATCGCGGGCGACGTCGTCGTGGCGCAGCACCAGCAGGCGCGCTCCAAAGCGCTTCACAAAGGGGTAGAGGAGCAGCCCGTAGCGGCTCCCCCACTCCAGGTCCAGGGCCTCGACCCGGGGGTCCTCCCCCTCCACCAGCTGGACCAGGTCGGACCCGACCGGGAGGTGGCCGGTCTCCACCGCTCGGGCGAAGGCCGAGTGGAGACGGTCCACAGGCTGGCGCACCAACGCGATCAACCGCACTCCGGGAAGCCGGTCGTCGATTCGGGCCGCCACCGCGGCGGGGCCGTTGGTCCACGCCAGGTAGCCGGGGGAGGCCTCTCCCACGCAGGGTTGGTCCTCAGCCCCCGTGAACTGCAGTCGGTACCACCGACCCCCTTCGCGTGGGAGGCGCCGGGCGTCGTCGAATGGCGGGCCTTCGAAGGCAGGCACGCTCGGCGCGAAGTAGTCGAGCGCGTAGGGGGGCAGGAACACGTCCGGATGCTGGTTCAGGTTGAACCGCAACCACCGCGTGGCCGCCCGAGCTGCACCGATGATCAGGAAGTTGGGCATGGGTGGCTGTGAGCTCGGCATCGTTGCTCCCTTCAGCTCGACGGCGGAGCCGGGCTCCACGCCGAGAGGTCGCGATCGAGGATGGCCTCGAGCTCCTCCACGTCGCCGCGGAACAGGCCATAGAGGCGGAAGGCCTGCTCCGGGGTCAGGGGACGGGGTTCGGTGACGCCGGGATCATCGAAGATCGGTCGGTCGAGGTGCGAGGGGACGAAGTCGGGGTCCGCCCCGATGTGGGCCAGCACCTGCCGGTACGCGGTGGCGGGGTCGGCGCGGACGTCGTCGTGCACCACGACCAACAGGCGGTCGCCGAACCGCTCCAGGAACGGGACCAGGTTCTGGGCGTACAGACCACCCCCGATCAGGTCGAGCTCCTCCAACGACGGATCTCGGAGGCGCACCATCTCGAACAGGTCGGGGTCGGGGGGGAGCACCCCGCGCTTGGCGTGCTCGACCATGGTGACGTACATGCGCTCGACGGGCTGGCGGATCATGACCACCACCCGCACCTCGGGGAGCACCTCGTCTATCCGCTCGGCGATCACATCCGGTCGGTTCGACGCCGCCAGGTAGCACGGCGAGACGTCGCCCACGCACGGCATGCCCTCGGGAACCATGAACTGGTGTCGGTACCAGCGCAGCCCTTCGCGGACCTGTCGACGGGCGTCGCCGAACGGCGGGCCTTCGAAGGGCGGGACGCCCTCGGCGAAGAAGTCCATGGGGAACGGAGGCGTGAAGACGTCAGGGTGTTCGTTGAGGTGGAACCGGAGCCAACGGGTGGCGCATCCGGCCACCCCGGCGACCACGAAGTTCGGCAGCGTCGGGACCTGAGCCATCAGTGCTTCCGATCCGGCGGACCAGGGTCCCAGTCGCTCATGTCCCGGCCCAGGATGGCGCCGAGCTCCTCCACGTCGTCGCGGAAGATGCTGTAGAGGCGTCGGTGCTGCGCGCGCGACACCGGCCGTGCCCGCACCGATCGGCGGTTGCTGAAGAGCACCAGGTCCAGGTCCGGCGGCACGAAGTCGGGGTCAGCTCCGATGTGGGTCAGGACCGACCGGAAGGCCTGCTCGGGCCGGTCACGCACGTCGTCGTAGACGACCAGCAGAAGTCGGTCGCCGAACAAGCGCCGGTAGGGCGCCAGGTTGTTGGCGTAGAGCCCGGCGCCGATGAGGTCGAGCTCGGCCACGTCGGCACGCTCGTCGCGGACCATGGCGAACAGATCGCTGCGAGGTGAGAGGCGACCTCGCTTGATGTGGTGGAGCATGGCCGAGTACATGCGCTCCACCGGCTGACGGAGTATCGCCACGAGGCGGACCTCGGGCAGGGTGATGTCGATGCGCGACGCCACGTTGAGCGGGTTGACGGCCTGCGACAGGTAGGTCGGGGTGGACTCGCCGACCAGGGCCTCGTCGCGCCAGGCCAGGAACTGGCTCTTGTACCACTTCAGGCCCGGCTTGCGGAAGAGCGCGGCGTCGTCGAAGAACCCCAGGTCGAACGGCGGCATGAAGATCTGGGGGTGCTGGGACAGGTTGGAGCGCAGCCACCGCGTGGCTCCGCGCTGAGCGCCGATGATGAGGAAGTCCGGAAGCGGCCCCGGCGTCTTCGCCTCGGCCACGTCAGCCGGCCAACTCGGTGATGACCCCCTCGGGACGCCAGGTCACGAGCTCGCGGCCGATGATCTGCTCGGTGATGGTGATGCTCGGGCCGTAGTAGGTGAAGATCTGGTCTCGCTGCTCGGGGTCGAAGGGGACCACCGTCCGCGGCCCGTCGCCGAAGCGGCGCCGGTCGAGGTCGGCGGGGACGATGTCCTCGTCGATACCGAGGTGGCGCAGCACCGTCCGATAGGCCGCGGCCCGGTCCTGGCAGATCTCGTCGTGGACCAGGACCAGCAGGCGGTCCCCGAAGGCCTCGGTGAAGACACGCAGGCCCAGGCTGTACACGCCGTTGGTCATGAGTCGGTGCCCGACGTGTCGGTGCTCCTCGTCGTTGACCAGCGTCCACAGGGAGATCCCGGGCGGCACCTCGCCCATCTGCACCGCCCGGTTGGCGGCGGATTCCAGTCGCTCCAGGGGATGGCGGATGATGGCGATCAGGCGTGCATCGGGCAGGGCGTACTCGATGCGTCGGCACAAGCTCGTGGGGTCGGCGTTGTGCGACAGGGCGGTGGGCACGAAGTCGCAGAGCTGGGCTTCGCCATCCCAGGTGGCGAACTGGTCCCGGTACCAGCGCGTCCCGAGCCTGGTCATGCGCTCGGGGTCGCTGAACCAGTCGAGCACCCGCGGCGAGGCGCAGATGTCGGGGTGCTGGTCGAGGTTGAACCGCAGCCAGCGGGTCCCGCAGCGCTCCGCCCCGATGATGAGGAAGGTGGGGAACGGGGCGATCTCAGCCATCAGCTCGTCCCTCGGACGATGTCCCGGATGGTGTCCTCCACACCCGGCGGGAACAGCTCGAGGATCGTCCGCCCCCAGCGGATGAGCCGCGGATCGCTGCGCCGCTTGACCCGGCGGAGGTTGCGGCCCAACTCCTTGCGCCCCCGCCGCCGCCAGTGGGCCAGCTGCGCCGCCGCCCGCCTGCGCTGCTGCTCATAACGGGCCCGCGAGCCACCCGCGGGGGCGCTCTCGATGATCTTGCGCACCGCTGGCTTGCGGTCCCGGGCCTTGAAGTACTTGGCCATCCACCCGGCGGCCCCGGCCGCGGTGGCCCGGTTCCGGGCGAAGCGCTCAGGATCGCACGAGTCGAGGCGGGGCACCTCGCCGTCGCCCGACCACTTGTCGAGGAAGTGCTGGCGGTTCCGGGCCCAGAGGCCCTTCCAGTCGTCCAGCCGCGAGGCCGAGCCCTTCCCCACGTGATCGACGAGCACACGCTGGTCGTAGACGATGTCGAGGTCGTTGACCCACACCTTGAAGGCCAGGTCCACGTCCTCGCCGCTGGCCACCTCGTACTCCTCGCCCCACCGCTCCAACCCGTTCACCACGTCGGTCGGCATCAGGTAGATGACCGCGCCCGGGGGCGCGGAGAACGGCGGCAGCACGACCACCTCGTCACCGGGTTCGGTGCGCACCGTGTCGGCGTTGTTGGCGGCGGTGAGGGCCGGCACCACGATGCCGGCGTCGGGGTGGTCCCGAGCGGTCTGCACCAGGGTGGAGGCCCAGCCGGGCGGCAGGACCGTGTCGTTGTTGCAGAACGCGACATAGGGGGCGCGGGCGACGGCCAGGCCCTGGTTCATGCCCTTGGCGAAGCCCAGGTTGTGCTCGTTGAGCACGCTGGTGTCGGCGGCCGCCGCCGCGTAGTTGGCGGCCTCCCAGGCCGAGCCGTTGTCCACGATGATGAGCTCGTAGTCGACGTCGGTGTGCTGGCGCACCGACTCGACGAAGTCCTGCGTGTACGGGAGGTTGTCCCACGCCAGGGTGACCACCGACAGCTCGGGACCTTCGGGTGGTGCGGGCCGGGGCGGTGGGGGGGCGCAGGCGGTGCCCGCGCTCACCCCGTCCAGCACCTCGGCCAGCTCGTCGGTGCGCCGCTCCCAGTCGAAGTCGCGCTCGACCAGGTCGAGCCCGTTGGTGACGAGCTCCTTGGCCAGCACCTCGTCGTTGAGCAGGCGCCGGATGGCGTTGGCCATGGCCACGGGGTCGCGTGGCGGCACCACCAGTGCCGTCTTCCCGTCGATGGCGTACTCCCGGCACCCACCGTTGTCGGTGGTCACCAGGGGCACCCCGCAAGCCATGGCCTCGAGCCCGGGCTGGCAGAAGCCCTCGAACCAGCTGCCCACCACGAACACCGAGGCCGCGTCGTACTCCCGGCCGAGGTCGGCCTGGGACAGGTCCTTGGACGCGTAGGCCTCGATCGGCACCCCGAGCATGCGCCCGGCCTCGAGGATGGTCTCGTGTCCCTTCCACACCCGGTGGTTGTCGCCCACGCTCAGCACGGGATACCGCTTCGGCCCTCCGTAGGGGTGGAACACCTCCCGGTTGGCGCCTCCCAGCTGGACCACCGGCCGTGACCCGATCTCGGCCGCGATCTGGTCCGCCGTCCAGTTGCTGTTGGCCAGCTGGAGGTCGACCGGCGTCCGGATGCTCTCCCAGCTGCCGGCCTTCTGGTAGGTGCGGGAGTAGTGGAGGGCGTAGAAGATGCGGCGCTTCGCACCGGTGAACCGGTCGAGCAGGTGCCAGTGGGGCTCGTGGTTGAACACGATGATGTCGAGCGGGTCATCGAAGCCCGACGTGAGGGTCTTGATGGCCGCGTCGCAACGCATCCAGGTGCAGTTGAGGATCTGGTCGTCGGGCAGGTAGAAGGTCACCTCGTGGCCCCGGGCCACGAGCCGGTTCGAGAACTCGAGCACCCGCCGGATCCCGCCGTAGCGGCGCAGGTGCGGCTCGATGAACCCGATGCGCAATCCCGGTCGTCCCCTCGGCATGGCGGCCACCCTAGCGTCGACCCAGGGACCGGAATCCGGCCGTTCGCCCGCCAGCGCAGGCCGAGCTGGGGTGGTTCGTTCTCAACGAGCGAAGGGGACGGCAGGGGCGGGCGTGTGCGACGAGCGTCGCTCGCACAGATCGCGGACGAACTCGTAGAACTCGACGTCGAGGCTGTTGTCGTGCCTGATCTGGTCGATCAGCGCGTTAGGCATGTCCTCGTGCTCGGTCCGGTTGGCCCACAACGGCTCGCCCAGCGACCAACCGAACCGGTGCTCGAGCTCCCCGCAGAAGTCGCCGAAGCGCTCCTGGGTGCCCAGCACGTCCACGGTGGCCACCCGCTCCTTCGCCCGCTCGAGGTGCTCACGGGTGAAGTCGACATAGGTGAGCATGCCGCCGCTGCCCATCTCCTCCGCGGTCAGGGCGAACATCTTCACCATGTGGTTGTGGATGAGGGTGCGGAACCGGAACTCGTCGCGGTAGATCTCCTCGTAGGGCGTGTCGCGGTCAGCGGGGATCGTCTTGCGATGGTGGCGCAGGAACGAGAGCGTCCGCTCGACCGGCTCTCGCACCACCGACAACGTGGTGAAGTCGGCGTCGAGCAGATCGATCGTGCACATGGGGAAGTGCCCCATCACGATCCGGATCTCATCCCGCCGCTGAGCCCACCGCTCGAGCAGCTGGTCGATGGCGAGCTGGGGCGCGACCGTCACCACATCGCCGTCGCTGGCGTTCGGGTAGATCTCCGCCTCACCGAACTGGAACTCGTGGCCCACCGCGAGCGAAGGGTCGCCACCCAGCCGGGTGAAGAGGTCGGTGCCACCGGTCTTGAGGATGTGGACGAAGAACCAGCGTTGCGGCTCGGTTCCGGTCACTGCGGGCTCGATCATGCGGGGGAGGAGTGCAGGTGCGCCCAGAACCTCAGCGGGACACGACGGGGATCAGCCGACGCCCGGAGGGCGGTGGGTCGTGGGTCACCGCCGTGCACCCCGCTTGCAGCTGCTCGCTGGCCACCGCGGTGAAGTTCCACACGTTGTCCAGGTGGGCCACCGCCTCGGGGATGGCCGACTCGGGCTGCTCGCCGCGGTTCACCGCTCGGATGAGGTCGGTGAGCTGGTTGGCCGGGTCGTGGTTGCACGTGGTGCAGACGAACTCACGGGTCGTCACCAGCCGCATCTTGTCGCCGAGGGTGTCGACGAAGGAGCCGTCGAACACGCTGCCCAACGGCGTCTCCTTCTTCCAGTCGGAGCAGCACAGGTAGTACTGGCCGTCGTAGCCGATGAAGAGGAACCAGAACGGAGCCACGCACAGGGGCTTGTTGGGCACCGCCTCGAGCAGACGGGTGGCCTCGGCCAGCTCCGGGTACTGCAGGTACTGCATGTGGTCGACGTACAGCGCGCCGCCGCGGTTCATCAGATCGATGGTGCGGAACTGGTCGAGTCCCTGGTCGCGCCAGTAGGCCTTCATCTTCTGGATGTGCTTCGGGTCGTGTTCGTAGTCGACCAGCACGATGCGCACCTCGCATCGGTCCTTGGCCATCTCGTTGAACCGGACGATGCGATCGCGGGTGCGCTCGAAGGGCAGGTCGTAGACCTGCTCGTACTTCTCGCCGATCTCCCCGATGTTGATCAGGATGTGCTGGAGGCCGGCGTCGAGCAGGGCCTCGCTGCGGGCCTCGTCGAGCAACGCACCGTTGCTGTTCATCTGGCAGCCCAGACCGGTGTCGCGGACCTGGCGGACGAACTTCGGCGCCAGCTTGTGGAGCAACGGCTCACCCAACCCGCACAGGTCGACGATGCCCACGCCGGTGCGGCCGAAGGTCTCGAGGCAGGTGTCGCGGTACTCCACGGTGCGCTCGAGGGCCTTGCTGAAGGTGGCCTCGCTCATGAGGCCCTGGTGCGGTGTCTCGTCTCGCGGGCAGAAGTCGCAGTGCGCGTTGCAACGGTTGGTGATCTCGATGTCCACACCCATGCCGGTCATGCGAGCCTCCTGAGCTGGATCCGAGGGAGGATAGCAGGGCCGCGTTTGAGAGGAACGTGGGCCGTCGTGCCAGCACCAGCGGCGATGCCGGGGACTGGTGTCAGAAGACCAGCGGCACCTGTTCGGCTGGGTACTGCGACGGCGCGAAGAACCAGGACTCGATGGCGTAGCGCTCTTGCGTCATCGTCGGATCGGCGGCCGTGCGATGCAGGAAGCGCTCGTCGAACAGCAGGGCATCGCCGGCCTCGAAGACCGGGCGGACGATGCCCTCGGGTCCCTTGGCCTTCTCGACGGTGCCGGCGCCGACCGACCAGTCGAAGTAGGCGCCCTCGACCCCCGTCTCGAGGATCTCGTCGAGTCGACGGGGCACGACGTCCATGCCCGGCGCGGTGTCACCGCAATGGGTGAGGGCCAACCAGAGGTTCACCGTGCGGATCTGATCACCCAGGAAGGCGCCGTCCTGGTGCCACTCACCCAGGGTGCCCAGGGGCACCCGACGAAGGGTGCACTTGTTGACCGAGAGCGCAGGTCGCTCGCCCAGGTACTGCTCGAGCAGATCGCCGATGCCGACCCGGGACAGGATCTCGGTCAGGCGCCACAGGGCGCGGGCGAGTCGGCGGTCCACAGCCCCCCGCCGTCGCGCACCCAGCCACGCTCGCCCAGGGTGATGGAGTACCCCTCGGGGGCGTTGAACGGCGCGTACCAGGTGGCGGTCTCGCTCAGCGGCGTTCCGCTGTTGCGGGCGTCGCTGGCGGCGAAGCTCTCGTCGATCGCCTCGATCAGCTGGGCCACGTCGACCGAGCTCAGGAGACCACGGACCAACAGGCAGCCGTGGTGCAGGATGCCGGAGCCGATGGCGTCGGCGGTCAGCTCGTCCGCCGGGATCTCGACCAACCCACGCCGGTCGGCGAAGCGGTCGGGCCACGTCGGGGGCCAGCTCGGCCGGCCCGGACGGCGATCGAGGGCCCCGAACGCCTCGTTGCGAAGCAGCACCAGGCGCCGCTCCAGAGGCGGTTGGGGGTCGCGCCGGTTCTGCTCGGTCAGCCAGCGCAGCGCGTCGAGCAGATCGCCGGCGCCGATGCGGTCGTCGAGCTCGCGCAGGACGGCGTCCACATCCGACGACTCGAAGGAAGCGGGATCGGCGGAGGAGCTGGTGGCGGAGGTCATGGTCGGTGGCACTCGTGAGCGTGCGGCATCAGAAGTAGACGGGCACCTGGTCGTGGGGATAGTGGGACGGGCCGAAGAACCACGACTCGACGGCGTAGCGCGACCGGGTCATGGCGGCGTCGACCGCGGTGCGGTGCAGGAACCGCTGGTCGAACAGCAGGGCGTCGCCCGCCTCGAAGATGGGCCGAACCACGCGGCCGGGATCGACCACCTGCTCGATCGTGCCAGCACCCACCGACCAATCGAAGATGGCTCCGTTGGTGCCGGTCTCCAGGATCTCGTCGATCCGCGACGGGACCAGGTCGAGGCCGGGGGCGTCGTCACCGCAGTGGGTCAGGGTCAGCCAGACGTTGACGGTACGGATCTCGTCACCCAGGAAGGCGCCGTCCTGGTGCCAGTCGGTGCCGGTGTCCACCGGAACCCGACGCAGCGTGCACTTCTTGACCGACAGGGCCGGGCGCTCACCCAGGAACCCGGTGAGCACGTCGCCCACGCCCGCCTCCTCCATCACCTGGATCAGCATGGCCAGCATGCGCGGCGAGTCGACGGCCCAGAGGCCGCCGGCCTGCCAGATCCAGCTGCGGGCCGCTCCCACGTTGTAGGGCTCGATGGGCGTGAACCGGGCGTAGTGCGCACCGTTGTCCGGTCGTCCCTGGTCCAAGGCGGCGGCGCAGGCGTCGAAGGCCTCGTCGATGCCCGCCACCAGCTCGCCCGCCCGGTCCGGTGCGACCAGCCCACGCACCAGCAGCGCCCCGTGGTGCAGGATGCCAGCAGCCAACGTGTCCGCCGTCAGCTCACCGACGGGCACCTCGGGGATCCCGTCGACGCCGGCGAACACGTCGTCGACCACCGGCGGCCAGGGATCCCGACCGGCCGAGGGAGGCAGCTGCAGGAAGGCCTCGTGGCGCAACAGCACCAGGCGGCGCTCGAGCTCGGCGTCGGGCACCGCCGCGACCCGCGCCGCCAGTCGCTCGACGGCTTCGACGGCCCGGCCGGCCGCGACCAGCTCGTCGACAGCAGCCAGCCACTCCCGCGGGCTCGCCAGGGCGTCGCCCGAGCGGGTCACGAGGGCAGAACGCATGCTGGACACGGCGCCTCCGAGGGGTCAGGTCGTGTCAATCTACTCCAGTGCCCCGTCGGGCCGACGGGTCGGTGCCACCGGCCGGGCCGGCATGCCCACCACGGTGGCCTCCGGAGCCACGTCGTCGACCACGACCGCGTTGGCCCCGATGCTCGCCCCCTCGCCGATGCGGACCGGACCGATGATCTTGGCCCCGGTGCCCACCCGCACGTTGCGGCCGATCTTGGGGCCGTCGACGTTGCCCGCCTTGAGCCCGACGGTCACCCAGGGGAAGAAGACGGCGCCCGATTCCACCTCCGACACCCCGTCGATCACGACCTGGCCGTGGGCCAGGTAGATGCCGGGCCGGACGATCACCGGATCGCCGATGCACACCTGGGCCACGGCCATGGCCAGGCGGTGGCACAGGCGAGGCAGCACCGGGACCCCGAGCGCCTGCAGCCGGGCCTTGGCCCGGTACAGCACCTGGCCGAGGTAGGCGTCGCTGACCAGGGCCAGGCGGACGATCTCGGCCAGGGTCTCGAGCGGGCTGTCGAAGTCGCTGGCCTCGCCTCGGTAGGACAAGGTGATGCGGGCATCCGCCAGCACGGCCTCGACGAAGCCCGGGTGTTGGGACCGGATGTGCGTCCTCAGCGCTCGCGCCGCCTCGGTGGTCTGCCTCCTGCGCATGCTCGCCGACACTAGGCGAGGTGGGCTGGAGCTGGGGTTCCCGCCCGAGCCGGGCCGGGCCGGGCCAGGCCGGGTCAGAACACCAGCGGCGTCCAGTAGGTGGGATACGACACCTCTGGGAGGCGACCGGGGGCGAAGAACCAGCACACCAGCACGTCACGGAGGTGTCCCATCTCCGAGGTGACGTGGGTGCGGTGCATGGTCATGTCGTCGAAGAGGAGGGCGTCGCCAGGGGTGAACACCGGTGTGACCGGGCGGTGGTCGGCGGCGATGCCGTCGATGAAGGTGCCATCCAGCTTGGCTCCGTAGTCGAGGCCCGGGTAGGTCCCTCCCTCGGTGCCGAAGACCTGACCGAAGGTGCGCGGGATCACCTCCAGGCCCGGGCGGTCCACCCCGGCGGGGGTGAGGGAGACCCAGACGTTGACCGGGCCCAGGACACCGCGGAAGAAGGCGGCGTCCTGGTGCCAGGGCAGCCCGGCCCGGTCGCGGTGCAGGCGCGTGCGCTCGGCCAGGATCACCGGCCGGGACCCCAGGTACTCCTCCAAGACCCGGCCCAGCCCGTTGGCCGTGTACATGGCCAACAGGTCCTCGAGCAAGGACGGCCGGTCCGGGACCTGGATGTTCTGCTCGGGCGTGCCCTCCTCGGCAGCGATGGCATCGATGCCGGCGCGCAGCCAGGAGACCTGGCCGGGTTCGAGCAGGCCACGCACCAGCAGGGCGCCGTGCGATCCCAGGGCATCGCGCAGGGCGGTGACGTCGAGGTCGGCCAGCTGGACCTCGGGGAGGCCGGGCTCGCCCCGGCGGGCCTCGTCGGATGGGGCGGGCGGCGGTGCGGCAGCCGGCCGGGCCACCAGCTCGGCCACCGCCTGGCGGCGAACAGCCAGCAACCGCTCGTCGAACGCCGGTGACGATGGATGAGGACGCGCCGCGAGCAGCCGATCGAGCTCGTCGAGCGCCGGGGGTCGATCGAGGTCGGTCGACTCGGTCACGTCCCGCACCGTACCGCAACCCGTGGCGCCCCCGTCCGTGCCCACATGCCCGCGACGTCACCGCCCCGGCGGCGTTGATCGCACCCGAGCGGTGCCGTGGTACCGTCCCGGCCGATGGACCTTGCCACCCAACGGCCATCCGGCCGCGGCGACGACGGCGCGGGGGGGTCCGACGCGGTCCGCCTCCGGGCGGAGGCCGACGAGCTGGAGCGGCAGGGCCGGTTCCTGGACGCGGCCCGCTGCCTCGACGGCCTGGCGCCCGACGAGCGCGAGCCGGAGCTCGAGGTCCGGATGGTCCGCCTCCGCCACCTGGCCTTCCGCCAGGCCGCGGCGGAGCCCCACCCCACCTCGTCGTGGCCTCCCACCGCCCCCGACCTGTTCCCCGGTCTGCGTCGCGCCCCGGAGGTCGCCGCTTCCGACCTGCGCGTCGAGCACATCATCTCGGGCATCCAGCACCACGGCTGCATCATCGTGCGGGGTCTGCTGGACGAATCGGTGGCTGCGCCACTGCGCGACAGCATCGACCGGGCCTTCGACGCCATCGAGCGCGCCCGCTACGGCGAGACGCCGGACCGGACGACCCCCTGGTACGTGCCCATGGACCTCGACCCGGGCTACGAGCTCGACCCGATGGCTGGCGTGTTCCTGCTCTCGGCCGGCGGGGTCTACGCGGGCACGGCCCCCCGCGGGTTCCTCGACTACCTCGACGCCCTCCGCGGGGCCGGGGTCATCGACCTGGTCGGCCAGTACCTGGACGAGACCCCCGTGCTCTCGTTGAACAAGTGCGTGCTGCGCCGCATCGGCGGCGGGGCACGGCCGTCCTGGCACCAGGACGGCTCCTACCTGGGCGAGGACATCCGCGCCCTGGACCTGTGGGTCTCGTTGTCGCACTGCGGCGCCGACACCGACGCCATGGGGCTCGACATCCTGCCCCGGCCCATGGACGGGTTGGCCGAGATGGGTGGACATGACGCCATCGACCCCCGGGCGGTGTCCCAACACGTGGTCGACCAACTCTCCGCGGCGTCCGGCGTGGACGTCGAGCGCCCGCTGTTCGAGCCCGGCGACGCCATCTTCTTCAACCAGTGCTTCTTGCACCGATCCGACGTGCGGCCGGCGCCCCGCACCCGCTACGCCGTCGAGTCGTGGTTCTTCGGCCCTTCGACCTACCCCGGCAACCAGATCCCCCTCGTCGCCACCTGAGCGGCGCGGACCTGGCAGGAGCACCCAGCGTGGACGCCGACATCCGATCTGTCGACACCCGACCCCCGGGCAGCGCCCGCGAGGCGATCGAGATCCTGTCCGCCCGCAACCGGTCGGCACCCGACGCCCGGCTCGAGCGCCGACTCATCCAGCTGCGCCGGGCCGCCTTCGACGAGGTGCTCGCGGGCCCGGAACCGGCCGCAGACCACGACGTATGGGCCCCTTCGACCGTGCCCGATCCGTTCCCCGAGGTCGCCGGGCCGCCCGAGGTGACGACCGAGCAGCTCAGCGCCGAGGTGATGGCGGGGGCCGTGCGCCACCACGGCTCGCTCATCGTCCGGTCGCTGCTCGACCCGGCGACCGCAGCCACCCTGGTGGACTCGATCGACCGTGCGCTCGAGGCTCTGGACCGCTGGGCCGAGGACCCCGAGGCCGAGGCCGACTCGCCCTGGTTCCAGGTGTTCGACCCGGACGGCCCCGATCGACCAGCCGACATCCGCCGCGTCTGGGTCCGGGCCAGCGGATCGGTGTGGGCCGCGGAGTCGCCTCGCCTGGCCGCTCAGATCTTCGACGCCTACGAGCGGTCCGGGCTCGGAACCCTCATGCAGGAGTACTTCGGCGAACCGGCCGCCGTGTCGCTCAACAAGTTCCTGGGTCGGCGGGTGCCCCCCGACAGCCACGACCCGGCCTGGCACCAGGACGGGTCGTTCCTGGGCGACGGGGTGCGCACCATGAACGTGTGGGTGGCGCTGACCGAGTGCGGCGACGACCTGCCGACGCCGGGTCTGGACATCGTGGCTGGACGGGTCGACGACGTGCTGGCGGTGGCCACCGACCCCGACCTGCCCTACATCGCCATCGCCCCGGACGTGCTGGCGGCCGGTGCCGGGTCCAGCCCCACCTCCCGTCCGCACTTCGACCCGGGCGACGCGCTCATCTTCGATGATCGCCTGGTGCACCGCACCGCCATCTCACCCGACATGGTCCGGCCCCGCTACACGGTCGAGTCCTGGTTCTTCGCCCCCTCCCACTTCCCGGAGGGGTACCCGCCCCTGATGTTCTGAGGTCGCCCGCGCTCCGGCCGACTCAGTCGTCGAGGTCGAGCCGCGACGCGTCCAGCAGCTCTTCGCGGGTGAACCGCGCCGGGCCGTTCGGCTTCTGGTACGCGACCGGATCGGCGGCGTAGGCCGCCAGCAGCGGCTCCATGACGGCCGCGCTGGTGTCCCAGTCGAACCGGGCCACCGTCTCCATGCCCCCTCGGGCGATGCGGAGCCGGAGGTCGTCATCGGTCAGCAGGGTCCGGATGTGGTCGGCCATCGACTCCACATCGTCGGGGTCGCACACCAGGGCGCTACGGCCGTGGACGGCGTAGTCCTCCGATCCCCCGTTGCGGGTGCTCACCAGCGCGCACCCGCAGGCCATGGCCTCCACCGCGGCCAGACCGAAGCCCTCGACCAGGCTGGGGCTCACGAACACCTGGCTGCCGTTGCAGATGTCGTCGACCAGCTGGCTCTGGGGCGGGTCGACCACGTACTCGACCCAATCCGGGATGGCCGAGCACAGCCCGGTGTTGCCGTAGACGACCGCTTCGAGGTCGGGCAGGTCCTCCTTGACCCGTTCGATGGCCGCGATGCCCACCGTCGGCCGCTTGCTGTAGTGGTTGTTGTAGAGCATGGCCACCCGTCGGGGTCGCTCGTCCAGCCCTCTGGTGACCCGGTACTTGCCGGCATCGACCCCGTAGGGGACGTGCATGGCCTGGTGCTCCGGGACGCCGCGGGCGATGGCCACCTGGCGCAGCCACCGGGAGGTGCACAGCTTCGGGGCGGCCGCGGCATAGATCGGGTCCTCGAACCAGGCCGCCAGGACGGAGAAGGCCTGGACCAGGACCAGGGGCTCGCCGCACGGTTGGCCGGTCGGGATCCGACCGTCCCAGGAGATCAGCACCTCGGCCACCGGCATGTCGTCGGTGGTGCTGTCAGGCCCCAGGAAGTGGTGGTGCAGCCGGGGGTCGATGGTGCACCAGCCGATGTCCGACGGGCTGGAGATCTGCCGTCCCACGGGCGCGCCGTCCTCCCCCACCAGGGTCACGTGCAGGAGGTGGACCTCGTGATCACGCCGAGCCAGGGCACTGGCGAACTCGTAGACGGCCTTGAGCCCGCCGGTGAGCTGCGTGGCGTTCGGCGCCAGGAAGGAGACCTTCAACAGTCGGTCGTCGCCGGGCCCCCGGGGGCGTCGACGATCAGCGGGCGGCGGCTCGGCACGCTGGAAGCGTAGCCACCTGCCGCGAGGGCGCCGACGCCCGCCCGCCTGAAATCCGGCGGCACGCAAGTACCATGTCGCCTCCGCGGCAAGGAAGGGCGCATGACCGATTCCAAACCCACGGCCATCGACGGGCGCCGCCTGTCCGGGGCACTGGTCGTCGCGCTGACGTTGCGCGGCGCGGTCGTGCCGCAGTACGGCGACCTCCCCGAGATCGTCCTCGACCTGCCGGGCCTCACCCTGCTGAGCGAGCTGTCCCGCACCGATGGCTCCGACGCGGTGATCCGGGACGTGGCCGCCCGCACCGGGGGCGAGGTGCAGGCGCTGCACGAGCTGGGCGCAGCGCTGGAGTCACGGGGTCTCCTGGTGCCCCGCTCATCCCGCGCCGCCGCGGCCGCCGAGGCCGGGCCGTCCCCGGCCCACCCCGATCCGTCCGACCCGTCTGACCGGTCCGACCCGTCTGACCGGTCCGACCCGGCTCTGCCGACGGCTCCCGACCTTCCCGACCAGCTGGTGCTGCCCAGCCCAGTGATGGTGCGGGTGCGCCACGGCGCCTTCGAGGCGGCCGACCACGACGGGACGGTGCGCGTGCGCCTCACCCCCGTCGAGCTGGCCGCCGTCCTGCGGTTCCAGGTCGGGTGCCGGCCCGACCAGGCCCTCGACGCCCACCAGGCCGATGCCGGCCACCTGGCCCTCGGCTCGGCCGCCTTCGACGAGGTGGTTCGCCGAGGCGTCGACGTGGGGCTGCTGCTGGCCTTCGATCCCAGCCAGCTCGAGAACGATCGCCAGGCCCACCAGGCCGAGGCCATGCGCGACAGCATCCGGCGTCGCGCCCTGGTGCACGAGGCCTTCGACCAGCTCGAGGCCGATGCCGGCCTGGCCGGGGCGGACGGCCGGCTGCCGATCTACGGGGTGCACACCAACTGGACCAGCGCGCCGGCCAGCCTGGGCATGGTGCTGGCCTTCGCCCGGGCCCACGACGGCGGGGCCCTGGCCGAGGCGTACGACTTCCGCCCTCGCCTGGCGTTCGACACCGGTCGGTTGGTGTCCGCCGCCCAGCAGCCCGGCGTCTTCCTGTTCTCGAACTACATCTGGAGCTCGACGGAGAACCTCGAGCTGTCCGCGCAGGTCAAGCAGGGCAACCCCTCCAGCATCACCGTCCATGGCGGTCCCAACACCCCCAAGTTCGCGCCCGACGTCGCCCGGTTCTTCGCCGAGCACCCCCACGTCGACATCGCCGTGCACGGCGAGGGCGAAGCCACCTTCGCCCACCTGCTGGCTGCACTGGCGGGCCACCTCGGCGACGGTCCGGCCGACCTGTCCCCCCTCCGAGATGTGCCCGGGCTCACCTATCGCGACGGCGACCGGGTGGTGACCACGGACAAGCGCGACCGGATCGAGGATCTCGACACCATCCCGTCACCCATCCTCGAAGGTCTCTACCAGGGGTTCGTGCCCGCCGGCCCCGAGGGCGGCGTCGCCATCGAGACCAACCGGGGATGCCCCTACGGCTGCACCTTCTGCGACTGGGGTTCGGCCACCTTGTCCCGGGTCCGCAAGTTCGACCTCGAGCGGATCTTCGCCGAACTGGAGTGGTGCGCCCGCAACCAGATCCAGACCATCGGGATCTGCGACGCCAACTTCGGGATCTTCGAGCGGGACGTCGAGATCGCCGAGCGCATCGCCGAGCTCAAGGCGACGTACGGGTACCCGGTGGTGGTGGGCAACAACTACGCCAAGAACACGGTCAAGCACCTCTCCAAGATCATCGACATCTTCACCCAGGCCGGCATCGTGGCCGAGGGCAAGATGTCCATGCAGAGCTTCGACGCCGGCACGCTCACCGTCATCCGCCGCAAGAACATCAAGGTCGACAAGTACGACGAGCTCGCCGTCGAGTTCCGACGGAACCGGCTGCCCCTCTCGGTCGACCTCATGCTGGGCCTGCCCGGATCGACGCCCTCCACCTTCCGTGACGACCTGCAGGCCTGCGTGGACCGCGACGTGCGGGTGCTGATCCAGCCCACGATGTTGCTGCCCAACAGCCCCATGAACGAGCCCTCCTACCGACAGGAGCACGGCATCGTTGCCCGCCCCGGCGAGTACGTGGAGGAGGCGGCCAGCTTCACCCACGAGGAGTGGCAGCAGATGCACCGGCTCGGCGCCGGGGTCTGGCTGTTCGAGAACTTCGGCATCCTGCGCCAGGTGGCGACCTACGTCCGGGCCGAGACCGGCGTCCGGGAGGTGGACTTCTACGACCGGCTCATCGCCGACGCCGGACGCTGGCCCGAGCGCTGGCCCACGGTCAGGGTGGTCATCGAGGTGCTCCCCCACGCCATGGTCCCGCCGGTGAGCTGGCGCTTCTTCCTCGACGAGGTCCGCCGCCACGTCGTGGAGGTCGAGGCCGTGCCCGACGATGCCGCCCTCGACACGGCCCTGGCCGTGCAGCACGCCCTGCTCCCGGCCCGGGGCCGCCGGTTCCCGCTGGAGCTCCCGCTCGAACACGACTTCGTGACCTGGCGGCGGGGCCTCCTCGAGTCCCGTGACCACGGCCACCGCCAGGACTGGCCCACCATCGTCCGCCCGCTCCGCGAGTTCGGCCCAGGACGGCTGCGGGTCGACGATCCCTATGGGATCTGCGTCTCAGCTCTGGACGGATCGCTCAGCGCACTGGTGCACGAGAGCTCGTGGGACTTCGAATCCCCGGTCTCGCGGCCTCGACAACGCGGCTCGGGGCCGACCCACGACGAACCAGGCGAGCCGGATCGCACGGGCGCGCTGACCGGCACCAGCCAGGCCGGCTGAGCCTGGTCCCGCAGGCCCGGACACCCGGTGTGGCGAATGGGCCACGGGGCTATGCTCGGCCGCCAGGTCCGGCTCCGTGTCGGACCCGATCTGCTGACGGACGCCAACGACGGAAGGGGGTAGTGCATGGTCGTCGCCGATGCTTCGGTGCAGTCCGCGACCCGATGGGCATCACAGGCTCTCGTCATCGCCATCCGCCCGGCCGGGCTCTCGATCCCGGCGTACCGGGCCAACCCCGAGGTCGCGCTCGACCTGGCCAGCCTCCAGGCCATCGAGCAGCTCGCCGCCGGACGCGCCCCTGATCCTGGCGGGGTCTGGGACTCCCTGCGGGCCGCCCTCGACGCCCGTGCCCTGCTGGTCGACCGTGCCGCGCCGCCCGGCGCGATCGGTCCGACTCCGACCTGGTCCCAGACCTCGACGCCGCGGATGCGCCGAGCCCGCTGGTCCTGGCGGAGGACCTGGTCCTCCCGACCCCGGTGCTGGTGGTGTGCGGCCCTGACGGGTTCGAGTTCGTCGACCACGACGGGCGCACCCGGGCCAGCCTCGGCGCGACCCAACTGGCCGCCGTCGCCGAGTTCCGCACACCGACGACCATCGAGCAGGCCTGGACGGCGCATCGGGAGCAGGCCGGACCCGATGCCCTGACCCGGGACGCATTCGACCGCCTGGTCCGTGCCCTGGCCGGTTCCGAGGTGATCGTCCCCTACGATCCCCACAACCGGGTCCAGGCCCGGCTCACCCGCCAGGCCGAGCGCATGAAGACCTCGCTGCAGCGCCGGGCGCGGGTCCTGGAGGCGTTCGACCGCCTGGAAGACGAGTGCGACCGCCGCGGCGCGCGCCGGGCCGCGTCCCGGTGATGGGGATCCACACCAGCTGGTCCAGCCTCCCGGCCTCGCTCGGCATGGTCATCGCCGCAGCCAAAGCCTTCGAGGACGGCGTGCTGGAACAGACCTACGCCTTCCGGCCCCGGCTGTGCTGGGACCTCCCGCGCCTCGAGGCCGCGGCCCATGGGTCGCCCGGCATCTTCCTGTTCTCGAACTACGTGTGGTCGACCGAGCCGAACCTCGCCCATTCGGCGCTGGTGAAGCAGATCAACCCGCAGCACGTGACCGTGCACGGGGGCCCCAACACCCCGAAGTACACCGGCGACGTCGAACGCTTCTTCCAGCAGAACCCCCACGTCGACATCGCCGTCCACGGCGAGGGCGAGGCCACCTTCTCCGCCCTGCTCGCCGCCCTGCGCGACAGGGTCGGCGGTGGACCACCGGACCTCTCGGCGCTGGCCGAGGTGGCGGGCTTGTCCTTCCGCCTCGGTGACGAGGTGGTGACGACCGGGTCGCGCGACCGCATCGCCGATCTCGACAGCCTGCCCTCGCCCATGCTCACCGGCCTCTACGACGGGTTCATCGCGGCCGGCAAGGGCCCCGGCGGCTTCAACCTCGAGACCAACCGGGGGTGCCCCTACGGCTGCACCTTCTGCGACTGGGGCTCGGCCACCCTGTCCCGGGTCCGCAAGTTCGACCTCGACCGGGTGTTCGCCGAGCTGGAGTGGTGCGCCACCCACGGCTTCAAGATCGCCATCGCCGACGCCAACTTCGGCATCTTCGAACGAGATGTCGACATCGCGGAGCGGATCGCCGAGCTCAAGAGCACCCATGGCTACCCCCGGTTCGTGGGGAACAACTACGCCAAGAACACCGTCAAGCACCTGTCCAAGATCATCGAGATCTTCACCGACGCCGGGATCGTGGCCGAGGGCAAGATGTCCATGCAGAGCTTCGACGACGACACGCTGTTGACCATCCGGCGCAAGAACATCAAGGTCGACAAGTACCACGACCTCTCGGTCGAGTTCCGCCGCAACCAGCTGCCCATGTCCGTCGACCTCATGATGGGCCTCCCCGGGTCGACTCCCGAGGCCTTCCGGGGCGACCTCCAGTCGTGCATCGACCGCGACCTGCGCAGCATCGTGCACACCACCGTGCTCCTGCCCAACAGCCCCATGAACGACCCGGAGTACCGACGCGACAACGGCATCATCGCCCAGCCCGGCGAGGAGGTGACCCAGACGGCCACCTTCACCCGCGAGGAGTGGTCCCACATGGACCGACTGCGCTCTGGCTTCTGGATCTTCGAGAACTTCGGCGTGCTGCGCCAGATCGCCACGTTCGTGCGCAGCGAGACCGGCCGGCGCGAGGTCGACTTCTACGACCGGCTGGTCGACGAGGTGGTGGCCGAGCCCGAGCGCTGGCCCATGATGTCGGTCACCCTCCAGGTGCTGCCCCAGATGATGGTGCCCCCGGTGAGCTGGCGCCGCTTCATCGACGAGGTCCACCGCTATCTGGTGGAGGTCGAGGGGCTGGCCGACGAGAGCCCGCTCCACACGGTGCTGGCGGTCCAGCACGCCCTGCTCCCCGCCCGCGACCGCACCTTCCCGGTCACGCTGCTGGTCGATCACGACTACGCAACCTGGCACGCATCGGTCAACGCCGAGCGGGAGGCCGGCCACTACCAGGACTGGAGCCAGCGGGTGAGCCGGCTGGGCGAGCTCGGACCGGCGCCCTTCACCATCGACGACCCGCTCGACAGCTGCCAGCACAGCCTGGGGCCCCCGTTCACCTTCCTGAGCGAGGACAGCGCCTGGGATCTGGCCTCGCCCGTCTCCCGACCCCGCCAGGCCGTGACCGGCGGGCTGGAAGCGGGGATGGACCTGTGACCGCCACCGTCACGACGACATCGGCGCCCATGCGGCTGGCCCAGCGGTTGACGGTCGCCATCCGACCGACCGGGTTGGTGGTGCCCGGCTACGACGGCGATCCCGACCTGCCGCTGACCCTCGCCGACCTCGAGGCCATAGAAGCCCTGGCCGCCGGGGCCGAGGCTGACGCCCTGCCCGACAGCCCGACCCTGACCACCCTGGCCGATCGAGGTCTGCTGCTGGACGCCGGCGCGACCACCGCCGAACGTGACGGGGCCTCGACCCTCCCCGACGTCCCCGACGTCGCGCCAGCCACGACGACCGCCGGTGAGTACGTGCTCTCGGTGCCCGTGCTGCTCGCGTGCCGGCCCGGCGGCTTCGAGTACGTCGACCACGACGGCGTGGCGCGACTGCGGTTGTCGGCCGTCGAGCTGGTGGCCATCGCGACCTTCCGCCGACCGACGACGGTCGACGACGCCCTCGAAGCGCTCCGCGCCGAAGGCGGCCACTCCCTCCTCGACCACCGGGCGTTCACCGATCTGGCCGGCCGGGCGTTGGCCGCCGGCTTCCTCGTCGTGTTCGACCCGGACGACCCCATCCACGCCCGCGAGGCGCTGGGGGCCGAGCGCATGCGCCGCAACCTGCGCCGGCTGGCCGCCGTCCACGCCGAGTTCGACCGGCTCGAGTCCGAGCACGACGAGTCGTCGGGCACGGTGGGAAACACCCGGGTCATCGGCTTCCACACCAACTGGGCCAGTCCCCCGACCTCCCTGGGCATGATCCTGGCCGCGGCCAAGGCCCACCAGGGGGGCGCGCTCAGCGCCAGCTACGACTTCCGGCCCCGGCTGATGTGGGACCGCGAGCGGCTCGCGCAGGCGGCCGCCGGCCCACCGGCCATCTTCCTCTTCTCCAACTACGTCTGGTCCAGCGCCAACAACCTGGCCCACTCCGAGCTGGTGAAGGCAGCCAACCCCCACCACGTGACCGTCCACGGCGGTCCGGACACCCCCAAGTACCCCGGCGACCTCGAGCGCTACTTCGCCCAGCACCCCCACGTCGACATCACCGTCCACGGCGAGGGCGAGGTCACCTTCCCCGCGCTGTTGGAAGCGCTGGCCGGCACCATGGGCGACGGGCCGACCCGCCTGACCGCACTGGCCGACGTGGCCGGGCTGTCGTTCCGAGACGGCGACCGCGTCGTCCAGACCGGGCCCCGGGACCGCCTGGCCGACCTGAACGTGATCCCCTCCCCGGCCCTGACGGGCCTGTTCGACGGCTTCCTGCCCGTGGGCGGAGGGCAGAGCGGGCTCATCATCGAGACCAACCGGGGCTGTCCCTACGGCTGCACCTTCTGCGACTGGGGCTCGGCCACCCTGTCGCGGATCCGCCAGTTCGACCTCGACCGGGTCTTCGGCGAGCTGGAGTGGTGCGCCACCCACGAGCTGGGCATCGGGCTTGCCGACGCCAACTTCGGCATCTTCGAGCGCGACGTCGAGATCGCCGAGAAGATCGCCCAGCTGAAGCAGACGTACGGCTATCCCAGGATCGTCGGCAACAACTACGCCAAGAACACGGTCAAGCACCTCTCCAAGATCATCGACATCTTCACCGCCGCCGGCATCGTGGCCGAGGGGAAGATGTCCATGCAGACCTTCGACAGCGAGACGCTCACCACCATCCGGCGCAAGAACATCAAGGTCGAGAAGTACCACGGGCTGTCAGTCGAGTTCCGACGCAACGACCTCCCCCTGGCCGTCGAGCTGATGATGGGTCTGCCCGGGGCGACGCCCGCCACCTTCCGCAGCGACCTCCAGGCCTGCATCGACCGAGATGTGCGGGCCACCGTCTTCCCCACGGTGCTGCTCCCCAACAGCCCCATGAACGAGCCCGAGTACCGACGCGAGAACGGCATCGTGGCCCTGCCCGGCGAGAAGCTGCTCGAGACCGCCACCTACACGCGTGACGACTACGACGGGATGCTCCGACTGCGCCACGCCTTCTACTTGTTCGAGAACTTCGGCATCCTGCGCCAGGTGGCGTTGTACGCCCGATCCGAGACCGGTCGACGCGAGATCGAGTTCTACGAGCAGCTGGTGGATGACGGGCGCGGCGATCCCGAACGCTGGCCCACGATCGCGATCGTGTTGCAGGTGCTGCCCGAGATGATGGTGCCGCCGGTGAGCTGGCGGCGGTTCAACGACGAGATCCACCGGTACCTGGTCGAGGTCACCGGGCTCGCCGACGACGATGCCCTGGCCACGGTGCTGGCCGTGCAACACCTGCTCACCCCCGGTCGAGGTCGGCAGTTCCCGGCCAGCCTGGAGCTGCCGCACGACTACGTGGCCTGGCATGCGGCGGTGGCGGCGCTGCGCGAGGCCGGTCACCACGACGACTGGCCCGAGCGAGCCACCCCGCTGCGTGCCTTCGGCCCCGGCGCGCTCACGGTCGACGACCCGCTCGACAGCTGCGGGCAGGGCCTCGGCTTTCCGTCCGCATCCCTGGCCTACTTCGACAGCACCTGGGACATGGACTCCCCCATCTCGCGTCCCCGCCAGGCGACCTCGCCCGAGGAAGCGGTGGGCTGATCGTGACCACGCTGGATCTGCCCTCCGCCGCGGCCCTGCACTCCTCGCGCGGCCTCACGGTGCTGGTCAAGCAGGGTTCGGTGTCCATCCCGTCGTACGGCGGCCTGCCCGGGCTGACGCTGGATCGGATGCAGATCGAACTGCTCGAATCCCTGGCCAGCCCCGGTGGGCTCAGTCCCCAGAACCGGCAGACCGAGCCAGCCGGCGCCTTGGTCGCCGCCCTGGAGATCCGCGGGCTGTTGACCGCCGAGCAGGGCGATGGGCCGCCCGACCACCGCTACGTGCCGGCACACGTCGAGTGGGTGACCTCGGGCCCACGTCCGGACCCGGGTCGCGAGTACGTGTTGCCCACGCCGGTGCTGCTCGGGTGCGGACCCGATGGCTTCGACTACCTGGATCACGACGGGCGCATGGGCGTTCACCTCCGCGCCGACGAGTTGGTGGCCATGCTCGCCCTGTCCCACCCCATGACCATGGCCGACGCCCACCGCGAGCTGGTGGCCGGCATGGGCGCTGACGCGCCTCGGGCCGACGACTTCGAGGCGCTGATCGGGCGCATGGTGGCCGCCGGCATGGTGGTGGCCTTCGATCCCGACGACCCGGCGCACGAACGTCGGAGCACCCAGACGGCCAGGATGCAGGACGCCATGCGCCGCCATGCCGCCGTCCACGAGGCCTTCGACCGGATCGACGCGGAGCGCGACGCAACCTGGACCGGGCCGCCTCGCACCCGGGTCATCGGCTACTACTCCAGCTGGTCCGGTGTGCCCGCCGCCCTGGGCATGGTGCTGGCCGCGGCCAAGGCCCACGACGACGGCGCCCTGGAGCAGGCCTACGACTTCCGGGCCCGCCTCCTCTGGGACGACCGCCGCCTCAGCTCGGCCGCGTCGGGCCCGGCCGGCATCTACCTCTTCTCCAACTACATCTGGTCCAGCGCCGACAACCTGGTCCACTCGGCCCTGGTCAAGTCGTGCAACCCGTTGAACCTGACGGTGCACGGTGGCCCGGACACCCCCAAGTACCCGGGTGATCTGGAGCGGTACTTCGAGGAGAACCCCCACGTCGACATCGCCGTGCACGGCGAGGGCGAGACCACCTTCACCGAACTGCTCGAGGCCCTGCAGGGATGGGACGGTGACGGACCGGCCGACCTGTCGCAGCTGGCGGAGGTGGCCGGGTTGTCCTACCGCGACGGCGACGGGGTCGTGCAGACCGCGCCACGGGATCGCATCGCGGACGTGGACACCATCCCTTCCCCGATCCTCACCGGGGTCTTCGATGGGTTCCTGCCCGCCGGCGGCGCCCCCTCGGCAGCCGTCACCCTCGAGACCAACCGGGGATGCCCCTACGGCTGCACCTTCTGCGACTGGGGATCGGCCACCCTGTCGCGGATCCGCAAGTTCGACCTCGACCGGGTGTTCGCCGAGCTGGAGTGGTGCGCCACCCACGGCTTCAAGATCGCCATCGCCGACGCCAACTTCGGCATCTTCGAGCGCGACGTCGAGATCGCCGAGAAGGTCGCCGACCTCAAGGAGGGGTACGGCCACCCCCGGTCGGTGGGCATCAACTACGCCAAGAACACCGTCAAGCACCTGTCGAAGATCATCGACGTGTTCACCGCGGCCAACATCATGGCCGAGGGCAAGATCTCGCTCCAGACCTTCGACGAGGGCACCCTCACCACCATCCGCCGCAAGAACATCAAGACCCAGAAGTACGATGACCTCTCGTTGGAGTTCCGGCGCAACGAGCTGCCCATGTCGGTGGACATGATGATGGGCCTTCCCGGCTCGACCCTCGACACGCTGCGCAACGACCTCCAGCGGTGCATCAACCGCGACGTGCGCACCTACCTGGCGTCCACGGTCCTGCTGCCCAACAGCCCGATGAACGAGCCGGCCTACCGCCTCGAGAACGGGATCGTGGCCCGGCCCGGACAGATCCTGCAGGAGTCGAGCACCTTCACCCACGCCGACTGGCAGCAGATGGACCGGCTGCGCTCGGCCTTCTGGGTCTTCGAGAACTTCGGCGTGCTCCGCCAGATCGGCATGTACGTGCGCGCCGAGACGGGGATGCGGGAGATCGACCTGTACGAGATGCTGGTGGACGCCTGCCGGGACGACCCCGAGCGCTGGCCGGCGATCGCGGTGACCTGCCGGGTCCTGCACGAGCTGATGGTGCCGCCGGTCAGCTGGATGGCTCTGCGCGCCGACATGGGTCGCTTCCTGGTCGAACGGGTAGGACTGGTCGACGATGACACGTTGGAGACGGTCCTCACCGTGCAGCACGCGCTGCTCCCGGCCCGCGATCGCACCTTCCCGCTCACCCTCGAGCTGCCTCACGACTACGCCGCCTGGCACGCGGCCGTGACCAGCCGGCGCGACGATGGCCACCACGACGACTGGCAGGACCTGGTGATGCCCTTGCGGGAGCTCGGGCCGGGCACCTTCACCGTGGACGACCCACTCGACTACAGCCAGAACTTCATGTCCCAGGTCTTCCAGGGCAGCAACACCTGGGACCTGGTCTCGCCCGTCGCCCGATCCGCCCAGATCATCGGCTAGGAGTCGAATCCCATGGCTGTGATGGACACCTCGACGAGCACCCGGCTCCGGGCGTCGTCCTCGCTGGTCGTCGTGATCAAGGCACACTCGGTGGTGCTCCCCCGCTATGGCACCGACCCGGAGCTCGCGCTGTCCCCGGCGCACCTGCGCCTGATCGAGGAACTGACCCGCGACGGCGTCGACTCGAGCCAGGTGGCCACCGATCCCTTCCTGGCCGAGATGGCCCTCCGCGGGCTGCTGGTCGACGGGGCCGGACCCTCCTCGGACCGCGACGACGCCGACCTCGAGCCGAGGGCCACGCCGGGCGACGCCCTCCACCACGAGGTCGTGCTCCCCACCCCCCTGCTGCTGCAGACAGGTTCCAGCGGGTTCGACTCCATCGATCACGACGGGCGGATCCTGGCCCGCTTCTCGGCCGACGAGGTGTCGGCGATCGTGGCCTTGGCTCAGCCCACCACCGTCGATCAGGCCTTCGAGGCCCAGCAGGCGCGCCTGGGGTCCGAGGCCCTCGGCGACGACCAGTTCCGCCAGCTGTCCGAGCGACTGGTCGCGGCGGGGCTGCTGGTGGCCTTCGACCCGGACAACCCCGTGCACGCCCGACAGACCCGTCAGGCGGAGCTGATGCGTGACGGGCTTCGCCGCCAGGCCCGTGTCAACGAGGAGTTCGACCGGCTGGAGGCCGAGCACGACGCCCGGCCGGCACCGAGCGACCGGGTCAGTGTGATCGCCGCCCACAACAGCTGGTCGGGCCTGCCTGCCTCTCTGGCCATGGTGATCGCGGCGGCCAAGGATCACGAGCAGGGAGTGCTCGAGCACTCGTTCGACTTCCGCCCTCGGCTCTTCTGGGACCCGCGGCGCCTGGCGTCGGTGGCCAGCGGCACCCCCGCCATCTTCCTGTTCTCCAACTACATCTGGTCGACCGACTACAACCTCGAGCAGTCGGCGACCATCAAGGAGCACGGCCGGCACCACATCAACGTGCACGGCGGGCCCAACACGCCGAAGTACCTGGGCGACGTCGAGCGCTTCTTCGCCGCCAACCCCCACGTGGACGTGGCGGTCCACGGCGAGGGTGAGGCGACGTTCACCCACATGCTGGCCGCCCTGCGAGGGGCGGTGGGCGACGGACCGCCCGACCTGTCGGTCCTCGCAGACGTCCCCGGCCTGTCGTTCCGCCACGGCGACCGGGTGGTGCAGACGGCCGACCGGGAGCGGATCGCCGACCTCGACGCCGTGCCGTCTCCCATCCTCACCGGCCTCTACGACGGTTTCATCCCCGCTGGCCCGAGCGGCGCGGTGATCATGGAGACCAATCGGGGCTGTCCCTACGGTTGCACGTTCTGCGACTGGGGTTCGGCCACGTTGTCACGGGTGCGCAAGTTCGACCTGGATCGCATCTTCGCCGAGCTCGAGTGGTGCGCGGTGAACAACTTCGAGACGGTAGGGATCGCCGACGCCAACTTCGGCATCTTCGAGCGTGACGTCGAGATCGCCGAGCACATCGCCGCGCTCAAAGCGACCTACGGCTACCCGAAGTTCATCGGGAACAACTACGCCAAGAACACGGTCAAGCACCTGTCGAGCATCATCGAGATCTTCACCGACGCCGGGATCGTGGCCGAGGGCAAGATGTCGATGCAGACCTTCGACGAGGGCACCCTCACCACCATCCGCCGCAAGAACATCAAGGTCGAGAAGTACCACGAGCTCTCCGGTGAGTTCCGGCGCAACGACCTGCCCATGATGGTGGACATCATGATGGGCCTGCCCGGCTCCACCCCCGAGACCTTCCGCAACGACCTGCAGGAGTGCATCAGCCGGGCCGTGCGGGTGGCGATCCACACCACCTTGCTGCTGACCAACAGCCCGATGAACGAACCGGACTACCGCGAGGAGAACGGCATCACGGCCCGGCCCGGTGAGGAGGTGAAGGAGACCACCAGCTTCACCCGGGCCGAGTGGGAGCAGATGAACCGCCTCACCTACGCGTACTACGTGTTCGAGAACTTCGGGGTGCTGCGCCAGATCGCGACCTACGTGCACGCCGAGACCGGCCAACGCGAGATCGACTTCTACGAGCGGTTCGTGGAGGACGTCCACAGCGATCCCCAGCGCTGGCCGCTGTCGACGATCACCGTCCAGATCCTGCCCGAGCTGATGGTGCCCCCGGTGAGCTGGAGGCTCTTCCTGGACGAGATCCGTCGCTACCTGGTCGAGCAGGTGGGCCTGGTCGACGATGACGCCCTCGACACCGTCATGGCCGTCCAGCACGCCCTGATGCCGGCCCGGGGCCGGTCGTTCCCCGTGACGCTCGAGCTCCCGCGCGACTACGCCACCTGGTTCGCCACCATCGCCGACCTGCGCGACCAGGGCTTCCACCACGACTGGCACCTGCAGGCACCACGGCTGCGCGACCTGGGTCCGGGCACCTTCCGGGTGGACGACCCGTTCGACGTCTGCACCACGGCGCTTGGCGGCTCGCTGCGCTCGTTGATGGTCGAGAACGCGTGGGACCTCGACTCACCCGTGTCGAGGCCGCGCCAGCGCATCAACGACGAAGCCACCCGTGTCGAGGAGGCCTGAGCCACCCTCCTCGCGAGGTCCGCACCCACCTCTCCGTCGAGGTGTCGACGCGCGATCAGGGCTCGGCCAGCGGTTCCCCGTAGTTCATGGTGAACAGCCGGCGGCCGTCCACGCCGCCGAAGGTGGCGTGGAGCGTGCGGTAGTTGCCCACGATCACGTCGCCCGGCTCGTTCTCGATGGCGAACGAAGGGATCTGCTCCGGGGAGACGCCGAACCGGCTCTGGATCTCGCTCCACGGGGTGAGGTCGGCCCGGAGGCCGCGCGCGAAGGCGCTGGTGTAGTCGTTGCTGCCCGGGATCACCCGGAGGGCTCCGGAGCCGGCGTCGAGGCGGTCGAGGTAGAAGAACAGCTTGATGTGGAAGCGCTCGAGCGGCGAGTCGTAGATGTCGCAGTGCCAAGAGGTGTCGCAGAACAGCACGTTCCCGTCGGCCTGGCGATAGCGGAAGGCGGGGCCGATCAACGACGTGACCACACCGAGGATCCGCGGATCGGTCTCGAGCTCCTTGAGCCGGGGGTGGTACTCGAGGAAGAACGGGATCGACAGCCGCCGCGCCTCGAAGTGCACCTGCTCGAAGGACTCGTAGGCGGTCTGGGCGGCGAACACCTCGTCGAAGGCGTCGCTGATGGCGTCGATGTCGTCGGCCACCAGACCCGGGACGCGCAGGAACCCGAAGGTCTCGAAGAACCGGAGGTCCTGGGGGGTCAGCGATGGCACCGCCCCTGGCTCCACGCCCATCTACCCGTCACCGCGGTCGGGGGCGAGACCGGAGGGAGGTTCCGAGGGGATGTGCTCACCGGTCACCTCGGCCAGCCGCTCGAGGCGACGCTGGTAACGGGACTCCCACCGCTTGTCGACGGTCATGATGGTGACCCACTCGTCGGGCGTGTAGCCGTACTCGTCCACCTCGAGGCGCGAACCCCGGTCGACGGGCATCTCCTCGAAGGGCACGACCTCGTAGTCGAGCCCCTTCCAGTAGTACTGGTAGCGATCGGAGCTCCACCCCCGGTACACGTCCTCCCAGGTCACCCGCTGGAAGTGCGGGTGCAGGCAGATGTCGGTCAACGCCTGACCCTCCAGCTGGTAGCGATAGTCGACCGAGATCCGCAGGTCGAACTCGGTCACGTTGTGGAGGGCGGCGTGCACGGTGAGCGACGGGAACAACAGCACGTCGCCACAGGCGTAGTCGGTGGTGACCCACCGGAGCTCCTCCAGCATGCGCTGGGGCACCTGGGCCTGGCGACGACCTGGACCCATGTGCGCCGCCAGGGGCAACAAGCCCCACCGGTGCGACCCGCGGAGGATGGCCACACCACCCAGGTCTCGGGGGACGTCGCCCACCGGGATCCAGGCCGCGGTGAGCGACTCGGTGCCCTGGTTGTTGGGGAAGTCCTGGTGGGGCGGGGTGGAGGCTTCGTAGTGTTCGGGGAACCCGAGGCGACAGATCTTGAGCGGGTGGGGGAAGGCCGTCTCGCCCAGCACCTGGGTCATCACCTGCAGCAGGTCCGGGTCGTGGGCGAGGGAGTGGAACTCCTCCAGCCGCTGGATGGCGTCATAGGTCGGGGCGTACTCGGCCATGCTCTCGTGCACCGGGCGGCAGATGGCCATGCCCGCCTGCAGCGACAGGAACCCCTTGATCCAGCCCTGCTTGGCCAGAACCTCCAGGATGGCTTGGCGCAGTCGGAGGACCTTCTGGGGGTCGAGCACCTGGCGGAAGTACAGGTAGCTGTCCTCAGCCATCCGCGCCCGCAGCGAGGCCGGGTCCCCCAGCAGGTCGTTGGACGAGCGCATGTTGAGGAAGAGCCATTCGTGGTTCATTCCGTGCTCCAGCGGGGCGGGGGCGTCGTGCCGGTGGATCACATCCTAGGCCGGTGGCTCCACGCACAGCGCGGCCGAACGACCACCGGCATGCTGCTACGGTCCTGGGTTCCAGGATCCGGATCGAAGGGAAATCCAGGGGAATGTTTCCGTTCTGGGAGCTGGCCGTCGCGCCCGTGCTCGACGCCTGCGAGTGCCGCCGGGTGGTCGAGATCGGGGCGCTGCGCGGGGAGAACACCGTCCAGATGCTGGACCGGCTCGGCCCCGAGACCGAGCTGCACGTGATCGACCCGGTGCCCGGCTTCGACCCCAGTGAGCACGAGCAGCGCTTCGCGGGCCGCTACTTCTTCCACGGCGACCTGAGCCTGAACGTGCTCCCCACCCTGCCCCCCATGGACGCCGCCCTGATCGACGGCGACCACAACTGGTACACCGTCTACCACGAGCTGGGTGCGCTCACCCGGGTGGCCCGCGAGGCCGGGGCCGCCCTGCCGGTGATGATCCTGCACGACGTGCTCTGGCCCTACGGGCGACGGGACCTGTACTACGGGCCCGAGACCATCCCCGATGAGTACCGCCAGCCCCACGACCAGCGGGGCATGTCACCGGACAAGAAGCGCCTGCTCAACGCCGGGGGCATGAACTCCCAGCTCCACAACGCGGTCGAGGAGGGCGGGCCCCGCAACGGGGTGATGACCGGGCTCGAGGACTGGATGGCCGAGCACGACAAGCCGCTGCGCCGCGTGGTGCTGCCCATCTACTTCGGGCTGGCCATCGTGGTCGAGGAGGAGCGGCTGGCCCGGCAGCCGGCGTTGGCCGCCGTGCTCGACCACCTGGAGAGCGCCGGCGGCCGGGGCGAGCTCCTCGAGCTCTCCGAGGACATCCGCCTGCGGTCCGCGGTGTTCCAGCAGAGCGTGTTCGCCATGCGCGAGCGCCAGGTCGACGCCGGTGCCCGCCGCTACCTGAACCTGCTCAAGGGTGCCCTGCTCGACGAGCACTACATCGAGAACGAGCTGCGCATCCAGCAGCTGGTCCGCCACCTCGAGGAGGGGTCGCGGCCGTCACCCATCCAGATCGCCGACCCCCTCCGGCTGCTGCGCCGCGATGCCGAGGTGCTCACCGCCCTGCGCCACGCCGGGCGCCTGCGGGACGAGTCCGACCAGCTCGTGTCGTACTTCCCGTGGACGACCATGGGCCGCAAGCGCATCGACCACCTGGAGCAGGCCCTGGACCTGGTCCGCACCGATGACGTGGCCGGAGACCTGGTCGAGTGCGGCACCGGCCGGGGTGGCGGGGCCATCTTCCTGCGCGGGTACCTCGAGGCCTGGTTCATGAACAAGCCGACGGTCTGGGTGGTCGACGCCTTCCGCGGCTCGCCCCGCTCGGATACGGGTGCCCCGGTCAACGACGACATGGACCTGCCGGTGCCCGGCGGCGGCGCCGGGTTCCCGTTGCTGCGCGCCGACCTCAACATGGTGCGCGACGGCTTCGCCCGCTTCGACCTGCTCGACGACCGGGTGCGCTTCATCGAGGGCGACCTCGACCAGACGCTGCCCACGGCGCCCATCGAGCAGATCGCCATGCTGCGCATCGGTGATGACCTGGGCGCCGACGTGGGCGAGGTGCTCGACGGGTTCTACGACAAGCTGTCCATCGGCGGGGCGGTCGTCATCGACGACTACGTCGACGACGCCTGCCGGGCGGCGGTGGACGAGTTCCGGGGCCGTCGCGGGGTCACCGAACCGCTCGAGCACGTCGACTGGGCCGGGGCCTGGTGGCGCAAGCTGGCCGAGCCGATGGCCCCGGCACCCGACGTCGCCCTGGTGCCGTCCGACGAACCCGTCCGGTCCTCACGAGCCGTCGGCGCCCCGCTGCTCGAGCCGGTGCCCGTGGGTGAGATCGAACTGTCGGTGGTGGTCGTCTTCTACAACATGCGTCGCGAGGCGCAGCGCACCCTGCACTCGCTCAGCCGCTCCTACCAGGAGGGCATCGAGGGCATCGACTACGAGGTGATCGTGGTCGAGAACGGCTCGGACCCCGACCAGCGGGTCGACGAGGAGCTGGTGCGCAGCTTCGGCCCCCAGTTCCGCTTCATCGACATGGGGCCCGACGCCCCGCCGTCGCCCGTCTTCGCCCTGAACAGGGGCCTGGCCGAGACCTCGGGCAAGGTCGTGGCCATCATGATCGACGGCGCCCACGTGCTCACCCCCGGCGTGCTGCGCTGGGGCCTGGCCGGCATCGACCTCTACGAGCCCGCGGTGGTGACCACCCAGCAGTGGTACCTCGGCCCCGGCCAGCAGCCCGACATGATCGCCGACGGCTACGACCAGGCACAGGAAGACGAGATGCTGCGCCAGATCTACTGGCCCACCAACGGCTACCGCCTGTTCGAGATCGGGCACTTCATCGGCGGCCGCGACTGGTTCGACGGGGTGTGGGAGAGCAACTGCCTGTTCGTCCCCCGCAAGCTGATGGAGCAGGTGGGCACCTTCGACGAGAGCTTCGTGGTGCCCGGCGGCGGGTTCGCCAACCTGGAGCTGTACGAGCGGTTGGGTGCCACCCCCGGCGTCAGCGAGGTCTCCATCCTGGGCGAGGGGTCGTTCCACCAGCTCCACGGCGGCACCACCACCAACGTGGAGGACGCCCAGGAGCGCCGCGATCGCATCAGCTCCTACTTCCGCCAGTTCGCCGACATGCGCGGCCGCGGCTTCCGCGGACCGAACAAGAAGATCCACTACGTGGGGACCATGTTCTCCGAGGCCTGCCGCACCCGCTCCCGGCGCACCACGGCCGTGCAGTTCTTCAAGAAGTGGGACCCGGATGATCCTGACGGGCGGCCCAAGGAGCCCGAACCGATCCCCGAGGACCTCAAGCTGGCCTACACCGAGGCCTACTGGCGCAACCTGGGCTGGCGCAAGACCGACTGGATGGGCCTGCGGCTCAACAAGTCGCCGGGCGACCTGTGGATGTACCAGCAGCTGGTCAACGAGCTCCGGCCCGACTGGATCATCGAGCAGCGCACCGGCAACGGCGGCCAGGCCCGCTTCTTCGCCGACCTGTGCGAGCTGGTCGGCCACGGCCAGGTGCTGTCGATCGACGACCGGGAACAGCCCGACCTCCCCCAGCACCCCCGCCTGCGCTACCTGGTCACGCCCACCCACGGCGACGAGACCAAGGCGCTGGTCGACGAGATCGTGGGCGAAGGCACCGCCCTGGTGGTCCTGGGCACCAGCGGGTCGGCCAACCGCATGATCCGCGAGTTCGAGACCTACTACCACCACGTGCCGGTGGGCTCCTACGTCATCGTGGAGAACACGATCGCCGGTGGTCACCCCGTGTGGCCGAGCTTCGGGCCGGGCCCCTGGGAAGCGGTCAAGGACGTCATCTCCAACCACCACGACTGGGTGTCGGACCCCCTGCGCGAGCGCTTCGGGTTGAGCTTCAACCCGGATGGCTACCTCAAGCGAGTGCGCTGACGTTCCCGATAGCGCCGGGCGAGTCGGACGGCGTCGGCCAGCTGGGCCTCCACCGCTTCGGGCACCCGACCGAGGTAGATCGGCGTGGCCGTGGGGGCCTCGTAGCGGTGCCCGCGGAGGGTCACGTAGTCGGCCTGGAGCTCCTCGAAGTTGAACCGGCCAGAGGTGGCCGATCCGCCGTGGACCTGATGGAAGGTGCCGTCACCCAGCAGCACCACCAACTGGGTCCCGTCCAACCCGCAGGCGCGGGCGTAGAGGTCGTGGTTGACCAGGCCTCCCCCGGGCAGGGCGAACGCCTCGTCCAGCCCGCCGAGCCGTTCCCACACGGTGGCCGGCGCGAACAGGGCGCTGCTCTCGGCCAGCGGTGCGAACCACCCCCAGGCCGAGGAGCCGCCCAGGGTCGAGATCTCGAACAGCCGGTCGCCATCGGTCGGCCAGTCGATGCTGTCCAGCAGCGCGTCCTCGGCCTCGGCGTCGTAGCCGTTGCGGGCTGCCTCCATGTGCGGCGCGCCACCCAGGTGCCAGCCGAGGGTGGCCACCACGACCTGCGGGTGAAGCCGCCCGGCCAGGCGAGCCGACGCCAGCAGCCCGGGTGACGCCAACCGGGCCCCGTCCACGACGAGGCCCACCAGCTCGCCCCGGGCGGCGGCGATGCCCATGTTGGCGGCCCGAGCCGGTGACGGTGGAGCGGGGTCGATCCGGATCACCCGCAGGTTCGGAGCCGATCGGGCCAGGACCTCGCCGTCGACGGGCACCGGCGACCCGTTGTCGACGACGATGATCTCGTAGTCCTCGGACTCCACCCCGCGCTGGTGGTCGGGCGCCAGCGATCGGATGGTGCGGGGCAGCTCCCGATCCATGTCGTAGGCCACCACCACGACGCTCAGCTCGGGCATGGGCACCTCGACGCCCCGACGGGGCCGCCGTCCGGCGTCGACCCGTTCACGAGTGGCAGAGGGACAGGGGGAAGATGCTGGACCCCGGGACCGCTCGGATGCGCGCCTTCAGATCTGCCTCCACCAGCACGACGTTGCCGAAGCCCGGGTGCAGCGTGATCGACGCACCGGGCCTCCCGTCCGCGGCGATCGACTGCACCGTGAAGGACGGGAGCAGGACGGGGCGCGTGCCGGGTGGAGCCGGCTGCCACAGGCTCGAGCCTCGGTGCAGCTCGAGGTCGACGCCCTGGGCGACGGCTCGGCACTGGGCGTCGTCCGGCCAGGGTCGCTTCACCTGGAGCAGGCTCAGCTGCATGTCGGCGGCGGCCGCATCCGCCGCCGGGACGGCGACCGACGGCATCCACCCGTGTCGTCCGGCCTGGCTCAGCCACCCGGCGGTCAGGCTCGGCGATCCGGCGGGGTCCGGCTGGAGGCTCCCGGGCACCGTGGACACCAGTGGCGACTGGGCCAGGGCCGCGTATCGGGCCGGGGCCCAGCTGGCGTACCCGGGCGCCTCGTCGGCCCGGTCGAACGCGTTGATGTTGGCGGGCACCCCGGCCAGCAGCGACAGCGCCACCAACGGCGCGCTCCAGCGCCAGCGCCGGACCAAGGCGTCGGCGGCCACGGCCAGCGCCGGCAGCAACAGCGCCACCGTGAGGTAGACGTAGCGAGACGACCGGCTGAAGTTGGTCCCGAAGAACCAGCGGCCGATGCCGCTGATGGAGGCGAACACCACCACGCCCACCAGACAGCCGATGACCAGGCTCTGACGCCGCCGGATCTGTCGGCCCAACGGGATCCAGGCCAAGGCCAGGCCGACCACCAACCCGATGGCCAGGACGACGGCCAGCGCCGACCAGTGGGCCAGGTCCACCAGCGACCAGCGCACGGCCGACAGGTCCCAGCGCGCCACCTGCCCGGCGACGTAGGCCTGCGAGCGGTGGAACGGGTTCACCGGCCCGTCGGGGTGGGCCAGCGCGTTCCAGATGAGGTAGCCGACGCCCAGGGGGACGCACTGGAGCGCGGCGGCTCGCCAGCCGCGTCGCGCCAGGCAGGCCACACCCACGACCACCACCATCGTGACCCCGACCCCCGAGCACAGCAGCGCGCACAGGCCCAGGCCCAGCGCCATCGCGTCGCGCCGGTCGATCGGTCCGTCGTGATCGGCCAGCAGGAGCTGGCCCAGCCCGAAGGCCAGCGAGCCGGTGAACCCGATCTGGAAGGCCCAGATGATGTCCTGGTAGCCCGACCCGAACAGGATGAGCAGCCCGGCGACGAGGGTGGCCATCCACTGGTTCACCCCCGAACGCCGCATCACCACCCACAGCAGAGCCACCACCGCCAGGTGGGCGGCCACGACCCCCACCTGGTAGGGCCAGTAGCTGTGCAACCGGACCAGGCTGAACACCGCCCGGTACACAAGGATCGGGATGGTGGACAGGTTCTCGTTGTGGGGCCGCAGGAGGTCACCCAGGTTGGTGGCGTGGCGGGCCGACACGAAGTCCCAGTCGTCGAGGAAGAACCACTGCGTGGTGCCGAACACGAACACCAGCAGGGGGAAGGCGACGAGCAGTCCGACGAGCAGGACCGTGGCCGCCGGATGGGCGGACACGAGTCGGAGGTACCAGGGCTCGGGAGCGGCATCCGAACCGGGCTCGACGCCGGTGTCGGTGTCCGCTTCGGTCATATGCGGCCTTGGGCCACGGCCTGCTCGATCCAGGGGATGACCTCGTCCAGCATGTCCTCGAGGCTGGTGGTGGCTTCGAAGCCCAGGAGCTTCTTGGCCTTGTCGGTTGACGGCACCCGGCGGGCGACGTCGTGCTCGAAGGGTTCGTCGGACACCCAGCGCAGGGGCTCGTCCGCGCCCCGGATCTTGCGCCAGATGACCTCGGCCAGCTCCAGCACCGTGGTGCCCTGAGCCGTCGACAGGTTGAAGTCCTCGTTGCGAGCGTCGGGATGCTCCATGGCCGTCACGATGCCCTGGGCCAGATCGCCCCCGTAGGTGTAGTGGCGGATCTGGGTGCCGTCACCCAGCAGGTGCAGCGGGTCCTG
The DNA here is from genome assembly GCA_963785815.1 of uncultured Microthrixaceae bacterium. Classification (GTDB taxonomy): domain Bacteria; phylum Actinomycetota; class Acidimicrobiia; order Acidimicrobiales; family Acidimicrobilacustridaceae; genus UBA4742. The sequence goes on along the minus strand of CAWAWN010000002.1, from coordinate 1,133,045 downwards.
GCCCTTGAGCACCTTCTGCACCAGATCGGGCACCACGTGGCTCATGGCCAGCTTGACGTTGCCGCTGAGGACCTCCACGTCGCCCAGGGCCCGCTCCTCGCCGATGCCCACGCAGTTGAAGGGGCGCAGGATGGTGTAGGGCACCTGGTACTGGTCCCAGGCGGCGCGGGCGAAGTACTCCACCGCCAGCTTCTGGAAGCCATACGACGACAGCGGCGGAGCCACCTCGCGCTCCTGGCCCTCGATCGACGGCCAGGTGTCGGTCGACTCGAAGACCATCGACGAGCTGAGGTAGGTGACCTTCTGGAGGGGCCCACCGGCCTGGACCACCCGGATGGCGGCGTCGCACGAGGCGGCGATGATGCGCTCGTTGGTGGCCAGCAGGTCGTACGCGTACGTGTGGAAGTAGGAGATGCCGCCGATCATGGCGGCGCCGGCGATGAAGTGGTCGCACCCCGAGAGCAGCTCGGCCATCAGCTCGATGTCCTGGGCGTCGCCCTCCACCAACCGGTAGTTGGGGTGGTCGTCGTAGGAGCGGGCCACCGGCCCGTACTTGGAGTGGTTGTCGATGCCGATCACCGAGTGGCCGTCGGCCAGCAGCTGCTGCACCACGTATCCACCGATGAACCCAGCTGAACCGCTGACCAGGACCGTGCTCACGAGAGCCTCCCCCCGAACGCGTAGCGGTACCAGCGCAGATATCGGGGGATCCACGCTCGCAGATGGAAGTTCGACTGCCCGGTGCCCCGGTCGAGCCAGATGGTGGGGATCTCGGCCACCGGCTGGCGGTGGCGTCGGGCCTTGGCCACGAGCTCGAGGCCCATCTCGAAGCCGGCATCGGACTCGATGCCCACCTGTTCGACGAAGGCGCGATCGTAGGCCTTGAACGAGTTGGTGGCGTCGTGGGTGCCGACCCGGGCCAGGTGGAAGAGCGACACGCCGGCCAGCCGCGACAGCAGCCCCTTGCCGATCGGGCCGCCCACCTGCTGGCCGCCGTGGCTGTAGCGGGAGGCGGCGGCCACCACCACACCCCGTTCCACCAGCTTCACCAGAGGCTCGACCTGGCAGGGATCGTCGCTCCCGTCGGCCATCGTCACCACCACCACCGGCGCCTTGGCCTGGCCGAAGCCCCAGCGCAGCGCCTGGGCCGGACCGGGCTCGAAGGCGTTGAGCGTTGGCACCAGGCGGTGGTCGTGGTCGGCCAGGTCCTCCAGGTAGGGCCGGGTGGTGTCCTCCATCGAGTCGTACACGGCCAGCACCTCGCACGGCATGGTCACCGTCTCCAGCAGCCGCTCGAACAGGGGCACCACGAGGTCGCCCTCGTTGAAGACGGGCACCACGATCGAGACGCGGGGGCTCATATCAGGACGCCGCCGCCCAACAGGTTCCACAGGTCCACCACCGGGACCGTCGGCTCCAGGTCCTCATAGGCGCGGTGCGGGGCGCCGATGATCAGCAGATCCGACTGCGCCAGCGCCACCTCGAGGGGCTGCAGATCGGGGTCGAGGGTGACGTGGGGATCCGTGCAGATCACCCGACCGGCCTTGAAGCGCATCAGGCGCCGCAGCCGGTAGGCCAGGCTGGAGCGCACGTCGTCGGATTCGCCCTTGAAGGCCATGCCCAGGATGCCCACCGTCATCGACGGCAGGTCGTAGCGCTTCTCCAGGCGATCGACGACGTAGAGGGGCAGGCCCTCGTTCACCATCACCGAGGCGTGGCCCAGCGTGAAGTTGTTGGCGTCGAAGGTGGCCAGCTGCATGGTGTCCTTGAGCAGGCAGGGCCCGGCCGCGAAGCCGGGACCCGGCATGTCGGCCGCCCGCGGGTAGTCGAACTGGAGGGCGGCCCGGATCCGCTCGAAGTCCAGCCCGTGGTCGTTGGCGATCATGAACAGCTGGTTGGCGGCCGCGAACTTGATGTAGCGCCACGTGTTGGTGAACAGCTTGGCCAGCTCGGCTTCCTCGATCTCGAGCACCACGACGGATTCGGTCAGGTGCCGGAACAGCGCCGAGGCCCTCGCCGTCGCCCGATCGGTGCGCCCAGCCACGATCTGGGGCAGCACGTGGAGCTCGTCGAGCGCCCGCCCCTCGGCGATGCGCTCGGGGCAGAAGGACACGTCCAGGTCGATACCCGATCGGGCGACCAGGCGCTCGACCACCGCCGTCACGCCGGGGAAGACCGTGCTGCGCAGGACCAGGTGCTGGCCATCGCGCAGATCGCCGAGGAGGGCTTCGACGGCCGCGGGGACCGCGTTGGGGTCAGGGGTCAGGTGGTCGTCGACCGGCGTGCCCACGACCACCACGACGTGCTCGGCCTGGCTCACCACCTGGGCCTCGGCACTGGCTTCGAGGCGCCCGGAGGCCACCACCTGCTCCAGCGCCTCGTCGGCCCCCGACTCGAGGAAGGGCATCTTGGCGCTCTGCACCTGCTCGACGACGCGTCGGTTCGTGTCGAACAAGGAGACCGCCAGACCCGATTGGGCGAACGCGATGCCGAGTGGGAGGCCCACATGGCCGCACCCGCCGATGATCACAACGTCTCTGGAAAAACTCATGACCTCGTCGAGGACTTCTTCCTTCTCGGGGTCCGCGGGAAGCCCGGATGTTAGTGGAACTTCTCGGGAGGTGCGGCGTCCTTCGCGGCGACGATCCGAGCTGGTACCCCGACGGCGGTGGCACCGGGGGGCACGTCCTCCAGCACCACGGCGTTGGCGCCGATCACGGCCCCGTCACCCACCGTGATCGGGCCGATGAGCTTGGCCCCGGTCCCGATGGTGACGTTGCGGCCGACGGTGGGCCCGAAGATGTTGCCGCTGGTGAGACCCAGGGTCGACCACGGGGCGATGGCCGTGCCCGCGCCCACCTGGACCAACCCGTCGATGACCACTTGACCGTGCGGGAAGTACACGCCTGGCTCGATGACGACGGGATCCCCGATGACGACTTGTGCGGTCGTCATGGCCAGGTGGTGGGCCAGACGAGGGATCAGCGGCACGCGGCGCCGCTGGAGGTCGGCCTTGACCCGATAGCAGACCTGGGCCGCGAAGGCGTCGCTCACCACGGCCAACCGCAGGATCTGGGCCAAGGCGTCGAGCTTCGAGCGGAACTCGGCGCGGTCACCCCGTCGCGTGGCGGTGATGCGCGCGTCGGCCAGCACCGCGGTGCGGACCCGGGGATGTCGGTCCCGCAGGGCGCGCCACATCGCACCGCGGGCATCATCGACCGCGGTGAGCTCCGCGATCTCGAGGTCTCCGTACTCAACCCGACCTGGCAGGACCACCTCAGGCCAGGCCTGGATGGGGTGACATCGGCCCGAGACCGATCTCCGGAACGTCAGCCAGACCAGCCACGACCACGTCGGGTGGCTCGGCCTCCCGCGCCGCGGCGTCCTCGTCATTGCGGCGGTTGTCGAACGCCAGGGCCAACGCCAGCAGCAGCCACACGTGGCGGTAGTGCATGGTCTGGCGGAACAGCGAGGCCACGAACAGGGCCAGCACCATCAGGCGTGCCAGACCCCGAGGTCGGCCGGCGCGCCAGATCACCACCCAGAGACCGACGAGGCCGATCACCCCGATCGGGCCGCGCTCGACCAGGAAGCTCAACAGGTCGTCGTGCACCTGGAGCGGGCCGCCGTTGAGCAGGGCGATCTTGCGGTTCACCACGCCCGCGGGGCCCACGCCGAATGGGTGCTCGAGCCAGTCGTTGATGTCCTGGCTCCACAGGGTGAAGCGCTCGCCCTGGCTGCGGTTGAAGCGACTCTGGCTGATGCCGGTGCCGCTGATGTTCGGCACCCGGGTGTTGAGGCCCGACGACCCGGTGGTCACGAAGCTGGACACCACGAACAGACCCACGCCGAACAGGACGACCAGCAGGGCGGCCAGCACGGCCGAGCCCTTGGCCATCATGCGCCAACCCAGCACGGCCAGGATGGTGGCGATCATGGCCAACGAACCGAACGAGCCGGTCTCCTTCACGATCACCAGCAGGGCGAGGATGGCCAGGCCCTTGGTCCACCACCGCCGGGAGGCGTAGACCAGCATCACGGTGGCCAGCACGGCGTAGTGGGCCGGGTAGTTGGGTTGGGCGAACAGGCCCTTGTTGCGCAGGCGCCCGTCGATGGTCACCGTGAGGGTGGTCAGACCCAGACCGAAGGCTGTGCCCCAGATGGCGTAGCGCTCGAGGCGATGCAGGTACACCAGGTGCCAGAAGGCGAAGAAGGTGAGGATGGCGAACATGCTCACCGCCAGGTCGCTCACCCCCCACAGGGCCATGCCCACCCCGGCCAGACCCAGGAAGGACCCGAGGATGATGAGCCAGATCCAGGGCAGCGCCTTGACGCCGGCGGAGGTGGCCGGCGAGCCGTGGCGTGACATCGACAGCAGCGCCCCCAGGCACACGGCGGCCAGCAGCGGGTCGACGAAGGCGGTGTTGTGCGGCAAGGCCGGGCGCAACACCGTGATGCCGGCGTAGGACGCGACCACCGCGGCCCGCAGCACCACGCTGACGCGACCGCTGAGGGCCGCGGAGGTGCCGGCGTCCGGGAGGTCTTCCTGGTCGGCGACGACCGGTGCCGGTTCAGGCGGAGGCGGCACCGGGTTCGGTCTCACTGCGCTTGACCGTCATGGGCCGGACCTCGCCCGCGCCGTTGGTGCCCGCTGACCCGTTGGTGGCCGGGGCGCCCTCGGTGCTCGGTGGGCCGGAGCCGTTCGTGCCACTGGCGACCGGGGTGTCGGGCTGGTACGCCCGGTAGCCGTAGTAGCCGTAGTAGTCGAAGCGGCCACGGCGCACCGGCACGCCGTTGAGCACCACGCCGATGATGTCGGCGTCGACCTGGCGCAGGCGGTTCACCGTCTCGGCCAGGTCGTTCTGGCGCGTCTCGCCGTGGAGGGCCAGGACGATCACCCCGTCGACGTGGCGGGAGGCAGCCACCGGATCGCTCACCGGCAGCACCGGCGCGCAGTCGACCAGGATGAAGTCGGCCTGGGACCGCTTGATCTGGTCGAGCACGTGGCCGAAGGCATCCGAGCCCAGAAGCACCGCCGGCTCGTGCGGGAGCGGCCCGGCGGGCAGCACGAAGATGTTCTTGCCGCTGGGGAGCGGGACCGACGCGAAGCACGAGGCCAGCTCGCGATCACCGAGGATCGCGGAGGTGAGCCCCTTCTCGGTCTCGACCGAGTGCAGCAGCTCGCCCAGCATCGGGCGGCGCAGGTCAGCGGACACGACCACCACCCGGAAGCCGCTCTCGGCCAGCACGGCGGCCAGGTTGGCGGTGACGGTGGTCTTGCCCTCCTCACCCACCGAGCTGGTGATGAGGATGGTGCGCTTCTCCTTGCCCAGGCTGGAGAAGCGCAGGCTGGTGGCCAGGGCGTGGTAGGACTCGGCGGCCACCGACGTGGGCGCCACCAGGGCCCGCTCGGCCCGATGGAACCGATGGCTCAGGTGGCGGTGGCCGTCGCTGTAGGCCGGCACCGAGCCCAGCACCGGGACGCCACCGGTGATCCGGAGGACCTGTTCGGGCGACTTGACCTTGTTGTCGAGCTGCTCGAGCAGGAAGGCCAGACCGATGCCCAGCGCCAGGGCCACGACCGCGGCGATGCCCGCGTCGCGCAGCGGCGTGGGCGAGATCGGATAGCGGGGCAGGCTGGCCAGCTTGGTCACCGTGACCGTGCCGCCCTCCCCGGTGGCGCTGATCTTCTCGGTGGTGGCCGACACCTCGGCCTGGTTCGCCAGGTTGTTGAGGGCCGAGGCCTGCGCCCGCCACGAGCTCACGTTGGGGCTCTGGGGATCGTTGGCGATCTGCGCCTCGAGGGCGGCGGCCTGGGTGTTGTACTCGTTCGCCTGGCTGATCAGCTGGTTGGCCCGGTCGTTGTACTGCGCCTGGAGCTGGCTGGTGCGGGTCTGCACGTAGGCGGTGGCGTAGGCGTTGGCCGCCTTCTGGGCCACCAACGGTGAATGGCTGGTGACGGTGATGACCATGACGTCGGTGTTGGCCACCGAGAACACCCGCTCACCCAGGACCTGGCGCGCCTGCGGTCCCAGCTGGATGTTGCCCGTGACCCGCACCGCGCTCGACGCAGCGTGGTACTCCTCGTTGGCCAGGACGCTGGCGTCGTTGGCGCTCTTGCCGCCGCCGAGGGCGGGGTCGGCGGTGTTCACGCTCACCTCGGCGGAGGCCGAGTACACCTTCGGCTGGAGCGTGGACAGGCCGTAGACCACCACGAACGCCACCGCCACCATGGCCGCGATCAACCACGCCCAGCGCCAGAGGGTGCGCCCGACCACGCGCGCGTCGAACTGCGGGTATTGCGGGGTCGCCACAGCTACCTGACAGCCCGGCGAGGCAGGTTCGCCGTCGGGTTCGGGTGGGTCGAGATGGAAAATCCTCCCCTTGATCCCGGGTGGGACATGCCCGTACCGGAAAAGTAATGGTAGCGCGAAAATCCCGCCGGCCGACAACGGTCGCCACTGTTCGAGACAGCCACCGGCCGACCCCTGTGGGTCGAGACCACCTTCAATTCAGCCGAGCGGCGGTGGAAAAGCAAGTCGGGATCACGCACGGTGGTGAACGCTCACCTCTGGGGATCAGGCCCGGCCCGACGGATGGCGGAGTGCCAGGCCAGCCCCCGGGTGACCTGGTAGGCGAGTCGCACGAGGGCCACCCCGTAGTAGACGAACCGCTCGCGGCTGCGCTCCTGGGAGATGTTGCGGAGCTGGAGGCGGCACGAGCTCCACGCCCGCTGGAACGGCTGGAGCCCCTCGAAGTACTGCGCCGCGTGGCGACGGTGCAGCACCAGCGGCAAGCTGCAGTAGCCGATCAGGTACCCGGCGGCTCGGGTCCGAAGCAGCAGGTCGTAGTCGAACTGGGCCATGCGCCGCTCGTCGTAGGCGCCGACCCCCACCATGACGTCGCGGCGGATCATCAGCGACGAGTGCAGGACCGAGTTCGAGCACAGCAACGAGCGGTTGACCTGCGACACCCGGGCAGGGGTGGCCGGCAGGTCCCAGTCCGCACCCCGGGCGGGCGCGCTGGTCAGCACCACCCCGGCGCCAAGAGCGGACAGCTCGGGCAGCCGCCGGAACACGTCACGTTCGATCTCCAGGCGTCGGGGATGGCTGGCGTCGTCGGCGTCCTGGATGGCCACCAGCGGGGCCCGCGCCGCGTCGACGCCCAGGTTGAGGGCCCGTCCCCGCCCCACCCGACCCGGCTCGATCAGCACCAGTCGGGGATCGGCGTCCATCAGGTCGACCACCACCTGGCGGCCCTCGGGGTCGAGGTCGCCGTCGGCCACCAGCACCAGCTCCATGGCCCGCAGCGTCTGGTGCAGGAGGCTGCGCAGGGCGATGCCCAGCAGCGGGGCCGGCGTCTGGTGGGTGGTGACCACCACCGACACCTCGGGCCGGGGATCGGTGCCCGGGTCGAGCGGCTGAAGCGGTTCGGCGCTCATGTCGGGAGCTCGGCCAGGGTCGCCGGCTCCCCGTCCACGAACACCTGCACCTCGCCGGCGCCCTCCACCCGCCACCCGGTCTCGGGGTCGAGCAGCAGGGCCGTCCGCCCGGGGATGCCCACCAGGCACAGCCCGGCCGGGGCGAGCTCCAGGGTGCGGCGCACCTTGTCGTGGGACCACTGGTCGAACCGGGGGATGGCGGCCAGCGGGCTGACCAGCCCCAGCCCGACCGTGAAGGCGCCACCGCGGGAGTCGACCATGGGATCGCAGAGCACGTCGGCGCCGGCGTTGGTGCCGACCAGGGCGGCACCCGACTGCCAGGCCTGCACCACCGCAGCCAGCAGCGGCGTGTCCTTGAGGACGGCGCGCAGGTGCATGGCGGACGCTCCGGCCAGGTAGATGAGCCGCGCCTCGGCCACCCGGTCGATGGCCTCCTCGTCGAACGCGTCACGCCGGGTGAGCACGTCCAGCGGGGCGACCGCCACACCCAGGGCCTCGAACCAGGGGACGGCTCGGTCCACCAGGCGCGCCGGGTTCTCGTAGGCCGAACCGGTGGGCAGCACGACCACCTCGGCTACGCCGGAGAGGTCGATCAGCGTCCGGTCGAAGGAACAGCCGTCGGTCCACTCCTCACCCCCGACCAGGGCCAACACCCCGGTCACGCGGGGGCCGCCGACTCCCCGAGGCCCACTCGGCGGGGGATGCGGACCGCCCGGAGGTCGACCCATCGGCGGAGGGGCCACACCCAGGTCGGGATGGTGAAGCGATCGACGTCAGCCACGGTCAGGCCCACGGATCGGACCGTGCCCACCACATCGCGCGACAGGTGCCGGCCCCGGCCTTGGGGCAGCCAGGAGCCGATCGTCCGCTCCAGCAGCCCCCACACCCCGGGGTGGTCGACGGGTTCGACCAGCAGCAGCTCGCCGTCGTCGGCCAGGAGCCGGTCGGCGGCCACCAGGACGGCGTGCAGGTCGGGCCACGTGGTCAGCGAACCGGTGGCGATGATGGCGTCGTAGGGCGCCGACGCCGGGACCTCGGATCGGCCCACTGCGTCGGCCAGCACGGCCCGACCCCGGGGGTCGTCGAGATCGAGCACCCGACCTCGGCGGGCACGCACGATGCGGTCGCGACGGCGGGCCACCTCGGCCGACGCCGACGCCGAGACCGGCAGCGGTCGGGGCGTCACCCCCGTATCAAGAGCCGTGTCCACTGGCCAGAACCTACCGGACTGGCATCGACCGGGTCGCCGCTGCATCGGCCCTCCGGTCGGCCGCTCACCTTTTCCCGGAAGCTACCGGTCGGTAACCTGCCGGCCATGACGATCAAGACCGTGGGCATCGTGGGATCCGGGATCATGGGCTCGGGGGTGGCCGAGGTGGCCGCCCGGACCGGGCACGAGGTGGTGCTGCGGTCCCGTCGCCAGGAGACGGCCGACGCCATGCTGGCCGCCCTGGACCAGTCGCTGGCCAAGCAGGTCGACCGGGGCAAGCTCGAGGCGGCCGAGCGCGACGCCACCCTCAGCCGGGTGACGGCCACGGCCAAGCTGCACGACCTGGCCGAGTGCGACCTGGTGCTCGAGTCCGTCGTCGAGGACCTGGCCGTCAAGCGCGACCTGTTCCACGAGCTCGACGACGTGTGCGGGCCCGACACCATCCTGGCCACCAACACCTCGACGCTGGCCGTGATCGAGATGGCCATGGTCACCACCCGGCCCGAGAAGGTCTGCGGGGTCCACTTCTTCAACCCGGCCCCGATGATGAGCCTGGTCGAGATCGTCCGGCCGCTCACGGCCAGCGACGACACCGCGGCCCAGGTCCGCGCCTTCGCCGAGGCCTGCGGCAAGACGCCCGTCGAGGTGCGCGATCGGGCCGGGTTCATCGTGAACGCCCTGCTCTTCCCCTACCTGAACAACGCCGTGCGCATGCTCGAGAACGGCACCGCCAGCCGCGACGACATCGACGCGGCCATGAAGGGCGGGTGCAACTTCCCGATGGGGCCCCTCGCCCTGCTCGACCTGGTCGGGCTGGACACCTCGCTGGCCATCCTGGACGCGCTCTACGAGGAGTTCCGCGACCCCAACTACGCAGCCATGCCCGTGCTGCGCCGCATGGTCAGCGCCGGACAGCTGGGTCGCAAGTCGGGCGCGGGCTTCTACGACTACCAGCGCTGAGGTCCCGCCGCCGTGGTCTCGGTGGCAACCTCTGGGGGATGACACCCGGATGGCGAAGCCGCCCGCAGGGAGGCTTGCCCGACCGAAGGGCCAAGAGAGTCGAGCCTCCGCCGTCGCGCTGGCAGCTGCCTCCCGCCGCGGAAGCGGATGCCGTGGGCGTGGTGGGCGTGGGGGCCGATCTCGAGCCGGGGACCCTGCTGGCCGCCTACCGCAACGGGCTGTTCCCCATGCCCATCGGCAGCGGCCGCAAGATCGCCTGGTGGTCACCGGATCCCCGGGGGGTGCTGCCGTTGGACCAGCTCCGCACGAGCCGGTCGCTGCGCCAGTCGTGCAAGCGCTACGAGGTCCGGGTCGACACCGCCTTCGAGGCCGTGGTGCGCGCCTGCGCCGACCCGGGTCGCGACGGCGGGTGGATCAACCAGGCCATCTTCGACGCCTACGGGCGCCTGCACGAGCTGGGCTGGGCCCACAGCGTCGAGACCTGGGACGACCACGGCGAGCTGGTCGGGGGCCTCTACGGCGTGTCCATCGGTGGGCTGTTCGCCGGCGAGTCCATGTTCCACCGCGCCCGGGACGCCTCGAAGGTGGCCTTGGTGGCTCTGGTGGCGCGGCTCGCCGAGGGCGGGGCCAGCCTGCTCGACGTGCAGTGGTCCACCCCGCACCTGGCCTCGCTGGGGGTGACCGAGGTGGTTCGTGGCGTGTACCTGGAGCTGCTGGCCGACGCCGTGGCCCGCGACGTGGACCCGTTCGCCTCGCCGCCGGTCGGTCCGGGATGACAGGTCGAGGGCCCGGGTGGGACCATCTGGGCATGGCCACGCCCACGCCGAACCCGCCTGCGACCCGCCACGACCGGGACCGGCCCTGGCTGATGCGCACCTACTCGGGCCACTCGACGGCCAAGGCCTCGAACGAGCTGTACCGCACCAACCTGGCCAAGGGCCAGACCGGGCTGTCCATCGCCTTCGACCTGCCCACCCAGACCGGCTACGACCCCGACGACCCGCTGGCCCGGGGCGAGGTGGGCAAGGTCGGCGTGCCCGTGGCCCACCTGGGCCACATGCGCGAGCTGCTCGACGGCATCCCGCAGGGCGAGATGAACACGTCGATGACCATCAACGCCCCAGCCGCCTGGCTGCTGGGGCTGTACGTGGCCAACGCCGAGAACCACGGGGTGGCGTCCAACCAGCTGCGGGGCACCACCCAGAACGACATCGTCAAGGAGTACCTGAGCCGGGGCACCTACATCTTCCCGCCCGAGCCCAGCCGTCGGCTGATCGTGGACATGATCGCCTTCTGCGCCGAGTGGATCCCGCACTGGAACCCCATGAACGTGTGCAGCTACCACCTGCAGGAGGCGGGGGCGACGCCGGTGCAGGAGATCGCCTTCAGCCTGGCCACCGCCATCGACGTGCTCGACGCGGTGCGCGAGTCGGGCCAGGTCGACCCCGACCGGTTCGCGGCGGTGGTCGGCTCGATCTCGTTCTTCGTGAACGCCGGCATCCGCTTCGTCGAGGAGACCTGCAAGATGCGGGCCTTCACCGAACTGTGGGACCGCCTCACCCTCGAGCGCTACGGCGTGACCGACCCGAAGGCCCGGCGGTTCCGCTACGGCGTGCAGGTCAACTCGTTGGGGCTGACCGAGGCCCAGCCCGAGAACAACGTGCAACGCATCGTGCTCGAGGCTCTGGGCGTCACCCTGTCCAAGCGGGCGCGGGCCCGCTCGTTGCAGCTGCCGGCTTGGAACGAGGCCCTGGGGCTCCCCCGACCGTGGGACCAGCAGTGGTCGCTGCGCATCCAGCAGGTCCTGGCCTATGAGACCGACCTGCTCGAGTACGAGGACATCCTCGACGGCAGCCATGTGGTGGAGGCTCGCACCGCCGAGCTGGTCGAGGCCGCCCAGGCCGAGCTCGACGACGTGTTGGCCCTCGGCGGCGCCTTCGCCGCCATCGAGGAGCTCAAGGGCCGGCTGGTGGCCTCCAACACCGAGCGCATGCGCCACATCGAGTCGGGTGAGCAGACGGTGGTGGGCGTGAACGCCTACACCGAGTCGGCCGAGTCGCCGTTGGGCGGTGCTGGCCAGATCCTCGAGGTCGACCCGGCCGTGCAGGACCAGCTCATCGCCGAGGTGCAGGCCTGGCGCTCCGAGCGGGACAACGACGCGGTGAAGCGCTCGCTCGACCAGCTGCGGCGCACGGCGTCGGGGACCGAGAACATCATGGCCGCCACCATCGACCTGGCCCACGCCGGGGGGACCACCGGCGAGTGGGCCGGCCTGCTGCGCGAGGTGTTCGGCGAGTACCGGGCCCCGACCGGCGTGGCTGCCGCGGTGGGGCTGGGCGGCGGCTCCGCCCTCTGGCGAGAGACGGCGGACCGGGTCCGGGCGATGCCCGGTGGTCCGCCCCGCTTCCTGGTGGCCAAGCCGGGCCTCGACGGCCACTCCAACGGAGCGGAGCAGATCGCGGTGGCCGCCCGAGATGCCGGCATGGAGGTCATCTACCAGGGCATCCGCCTGACCCCCGAGCAGATCGCGGCGGTGGCTCGCGACGAGGACGTCGACGTGATCGGCCTGTCGGTGCTCTCGGGCAGCCACCTCGAGCTGGTGCCCGACGTGCTGCGCCGGGTGCGCGAGGCGGGCAGCACCGCCCCGGTGGTGGTGGGCGGCATCATCCCCGAGGCCGACCAGGCCACGCTGAAGGCCGACGGGGTGGCCGCGGTCTACACCCCCAAGGACTTCGAGCTGGGTCGGCTGATGGCCGACATCGTCGACCTGGTCGAGGCCCACCGCCGCAGCTGAGCACGGCGAGCGCATCGCGGGGCCCCGCGCCACCATGTGCGCATGGTGGCGCTCCCGCGGCTGGCCCGCACCGAGGCGTGGACCGAGTGACGCGGTGCGCGGCGACGCCACCACCGGCCGTGCCACCCAGCCGGACCTGACGCCCCGACGCAAGCCGCAGCCAGGCCTGGCGAGGGCTCGGAGGCGGAAACGGCCCGGATCCGGGCTTGATTCCGGGCCGATCCCGCCGATTGGTCTGCGTGGATCGCCGGGCAGTCGTTGGCCTCGTGGTCGGTCTCCTCGGCCTGGCGCTGGGGGCCCTGGCCGCGCTGTACCACGTCGTCGCGCTCGCGGTGATCGCCGGGGCCATCGCCCTGGCCTGCGGCGTCACGCTGTTCTGGCTCATCAGCCACCTGCGCCGGGCCACCGCCCTGGTGGACGAGCTCGAGGACAAGGTGGACGAGCTCGAGGACAAGGTCGAGCGCGAGTCCGAGGCTCGCAGCGACCTGGAGACCAAGCTGGCCAGCCGCATCCAGCTCACCGCCGTGCGTCGCAACTCCAGCGGCGACGCCCTCACCGACGGGGCCACCGGCCTGTTCAGCGAGGGCTACTTCACCGTCGCCCTCGATGCCCGCATCGCCGCCGCCCGGCGCCAGCTCGAACCGGTGGCCGTGGTGCTCATGGAGGTGATCGAAGGGCTGGACTCGGGCCTGCCGCGCCCGGCCAACCCCAAGGTGGTGGCCGAGTGCATCACCTCCACCATCCGCGAGGCCGACACCGCCTGCCGCCTGCTCGACGGCGGCTACGCGCTCCTGCTGGAGGACACCGCCGAGAACGGCGCCATCTGGACGGTCGAGCGCATCCGGCGCCGCATCACCAGCCACTCCCCGGGCCTCACCATGTGGGCCGGCGTGGCCTGCTACCCGGCGCACGGCTTCACCACCGACGAGATCCTGGATCGGGCGGACAACGCCCTCGACATGGCGCGGGAATGGCGCCAGGACCGAATCGAAGTCGCCAACAGTGACTGAGCCGGGCGCGGCGACGGGCGACGAACCTCGGTTCTCCCCGGTCGCCGCCCTGGCCGGCGCCGCCTTCGCCCTCTCGGTCATCGCGCTCCAGGTCGGCAGCGCCCGCTACCAGCGCAACCTGTCCGACCTGCTCGAGATCCTGGCGCCGGCCGTGGCCGCCTGGTCGGCGGTGCGCGCCGCCCGCCGAGCCGCGGGCGCGGGTGGCGCACCGGGTGGTACCTCATCGCCGCCTCCTCTGCGTCGTGGTGCGCCGGACAGGTGATCTGGACCTGGTTCGAGACGATCCGGGGCGAGACCACCCCGTTCCCGTCCATGGCCGACTTCTTCTACCTGTTCGCCATCCCGCTGGCCGTCGGCGGCCTGCTGGCCATGCCCTCGTCCGACGACGACCGACCGGACCGCATGCGGGTCGTGCTCGACGGGATCATCGTGGCCAGCTCCCTGCTGTTCGTGAGCTGGATCACGGTGCTCGGCCCGACCCTGGCGTCCAGCGCGGGGAGCTGGTTCGAGCGGGCCATCGCCCTCGCCTACCCGGCCGGTGACGTCATCGTGCTGACCATGGTGATGATCGTCTGGGGCCGCAGCGACCCGGCCGGGCGGGTGGCGGTGGGCCTGACCGGGGCCGGCTTCGCCTGCTTCGCCTTGGCCGACAGCCTGTTCGTGTTCACCAGCCTGAAGTGGGACACGGTCTCGAACCTGTCCAACGACGCCTGGGTGGCCGGCTACCTGCTCATCGCCCTGGGTGCGTACCACGCCTGCCTGCACCCGGCGACCCGCGTCAGCGATCTGGCCCGGCGCCACCCGCGCCCGACGGTGCGCTCACCGCGGATCCTGCTGCCCTACGTCCCCGTGGCCGTGGTGCTGGTGCTGTCGGTCTCCGAGGCCCTGCTCAACGATCCCATCGTGGTGGGCGCGGCCGAGTTCTTCATCGGCACCGTGCTCATCGTGGCCCTGCTCGTGCGCCAGGCGGTGGTCATCCTGGAGAACGGCCGGCTCACCGCCTCGTTGGCGGCGTCCAACCAGCAGCTCCAGTACCAGCTGCTGCACGACGACCTGACGGGGCTGCCCAACCGGCCCCTCCTGCTCGACCGCCTGCGCGTCGTGCTCGGGCGCATGGAGCGCACGCCGGCGCTGGCCGCGGTGATGTTCGTCGACCTCGACCTGTTCAAGCAGGCCAACGACACCTACGGGCACGAAGCCGGCGACGAGGTGCTCATCGCCGTCGGCCGGCAGCTGGTGAGCTCGCTGCGGGTGGGCGACACGGTGGCGCGCTTCGGCGGGGACGAGTTCGTGGTGCTGTGCGAGGACGTGCAGAGCCGCGCCGAGGTCGACCAGCTGGCGGCGCGCATCACCCAGGCCGTGACCCGACCGGTGCCCATCGCGGTGGCGGACGGGACGACGGTCGAGGTGTCCGTGCAGGCGAGCGTGGGCGTCGTGGTCACCGACGACCCCGGTGCCCAACCCGAGGAGGTGGTGCGCGACGCCGATGCCGCCATGTACCGGGCCAAGCGCAACGGCCGAGCCCGGGTGGAGGTCATCGACGAGTGCGGCGAGCGGGGGTCGACCTCGGCCCGACCGTCGCCGGGCGCAGCTCGCCCGGATCACCACATCACCAGGTGAGCGCGAAGCAGCGGTCGCCGATCGAGCCCCACCGCGTAGTCGGCATAGGTGTCGGCGAAGAGGTGGCGGGTCTGCTCGGTCCAGGCCAGCGCCTCCGGGGTGGAGACGCGGCGGTGGATCTGGAGCGCACCACCCTCGAACACCCGGTACTCGGCCCAGGTGCCGGGGTAGTCCTTCACGCAGGCCACCTCCACCCAGGGGACCGAGCCGGTGGCCGCGAAGCGGCGGACCCGGTTGCGGTGGGTGTGGCCGGCGAAGCACCCCACGATGGACGGGCGGCGGGCCACGAGGGCGATGAGCGCCTCGCTGTCGTCGGGGTTGACGCCGAAGTAGTCCGCCGGCCGGTGCCGGGAGGCCGGGCTCCAGACGTGGTGGTGCCCCATGAGCAGGACCGGACGATCGCTGGTGGCGGCCACGTCGTCGAGCCAGGCCAGGGTGTCGACATCGACCTGGCCGGTGGCCGCCTCGGCGATGGTGGTGTCGATGAGGGCCAACCGCACGCCGGGCAGGTCCACCACCTGGGGGCCCGTGGGCGGCACCACCGCGCCGGGAGCCACGTCGTGGTTGCCCCGCACGTGGTGGAGTCGGGGCCCGAACCCGGCGTAGGTGTCGAGGAACGCCTGGAGCTCGGCGGCCGTGCCCTCGGCGGTCAGGTCGCCCTTGACCACCACCGCCGCCGGAGCGACGGCCGACATCTCGGCCACCGCGCCCCGGTTCATGGTCACGGGATAGGGCTCCGCACCCTCGGGCACCCGGAAGGTCGGGCCGGTGTCGAGCCCCTCGATGATCCCGCACTCGACCTCGCCGAAGTGCACGTCGTTGACCGTGGTGAAGGTGCACAGGTGCTGCCCGGCTGGTCGAGCCAGCGTGCGCACGGCCTGCCCGTGCAGGACGTGGTCGCGGTCCGGCGCGAGACCGGCGTGGCGGTGGAGGGTGGTGCCGTCGTGGAAGACGACCTCGTCGTCGGCCACCGTGGTCAGCTCCATGACGACCTGACGCCCCGACTCAGGGGAAGACGCTGAAGCCGCGGGGCAGCGGCACCCGACCGGTGAGGGCACGCAGGAGGACCGACGGCGAGGGGCTGGAGGCGAGGGCGCCGAGCACCGACACGGCCACGTGGGCGGCCATCGGAGGCGGCTCGGCGTTTTCGAGACCCACCGCGTCGGCCAGGTCGAGCGTGTGGACCGACAGCTCGACCACGCGGGTGGCCAGGTAGTCGCCCAGGGCGATGGTGCCGCCCCGGCTGATGCACACCGAGCCCACGGGCGCGTCCTCGATCAGGGCGAAGGTCTGGGCCGCACGCGCCTCGATGGAGCGCACCGGGTCGTCGGCCAGGGCCAGGGCCTCGGTCCGGCCGCGCTCGGCGATGTCGGCGTTGACCGCGGCATCGGGCATGGCCCGGCGGAAGTACTCGGCGGCCGAGCCCACGTCGATGTCGCCCCGCGGTGCCAGGTAGTCGGCCACGGTGGCGTAGGCCCGGCTGGCGTGGGCGGCCAGCTCCAGCACGGTCCACTCCCCCAGCGCCGGCGACCCCCACTGGTCGTCGTCGATGGTGCGCAGCACCGACAGGAACCACTCGCTGGCCTCGCGGAAGGCCGGCAGGGTCTCGTCCACCGTGAAGTTCGGATCCGCGGTCGACACCGTTCCTACGGCCGGTCGCGGCGGGTGGGCAGCGGGCGCGACCACCACCGACCGGAGAAGCGCCAGCGCGACGGCTCGTCGTCGGTGGGCGCGGCCGGCGCCGGACGCGGCCACGACGTCTCGATGGCCGCCAGGATGGCGGCCAGCTCGTCGTCGTCGGGCGCCGGACGCACCGTGGCCGAGCCCACCTCGACCGGCTCGCTCACAGCGGGATGTTCCCGTGCTTGCGGTGGGGCAGCTCCTCGCGCTTGGACCGCAGCATCTCCAGCCCGGCGATCAGCTTGATGCGGGTCTCGGCCGGATCGATCACGTCGTCCACGAAGCCGCGCTCGGCCGCCACGTAGGGGTTGGCGAAGCGCTCGGTGTACTCGTCCACCAGCTCCGTGCGCCGGGCCTCGGGGTCGGCCACCGTCTGCAGCTCCCGCCGGTAGAGGATCTCCACCGCGCCCTGGGGCCCCATCACGGCCAGCTCGGCGGAGGGCCAGGCGAAGGCCAGGTCGGCACCGATCGACTTGGAGTTCATCACCACGTACGCCCCGCCGTAGGCCTTGCGGGTGATGACCTGGATCCGGGGAACGGTCGACTCGCAGTAGGCGTAGAGCAGCTTGGCGCCGTGGCGGATGATGCCGCCGTACTCCTGGTCGACGCCGGGCAGGAAGCCGGGGACGTCCACGAAGGTGACCAACGGGATGTTGAACGCGTCGCAGGTGCGCACGAACCGAGCCGCCTTCTCGGACGACTCGATGTCGAGCACGCCGGCCAGCACCATGGGCTGGTTGCCGACCACGCCCACCGGGTGGCCGTCGAGGCGGGCGAAGCCGCACACGATCGAGCCGGCCCAGCGGGGGAAGTACTCGAAGAACTCCCCGTCGTCGACGCACTCGCGGATGACGGCCTTCATGTCGTAGGGCTGGTTGGACGAGCCCGGCATCAGATCGATGAGCGCCGGCGTGAGGCGGTCGGGCGAATCCGAGGAGGCGAAGTGGGGCGGCGCCTCCAGGTTGTTGGACGGCAGGAACGAGAACAGGAACCGCACGTCGTCGAGGCAGGCCTGCTCGTCGGGGGCCACGAAGGTGGCCACGCCGGACTTGGAGGCGTGGCTCTTGGCGCCGCCCAGCTCCTCGAGGGTGACCTCCTCGCCGGTCA
The DNA here is from genome assembly GCA_963785815.1 of uncultured Microthrixaceae bacterium. Lineage (GTDB taxonomy): Bacteria > Actinomycetota > Acidimicrobiia > Acidimicrobiales > Acidimicrobilacustridaceae > UBA4742. The sequence continues at coordinate 1,115,223 of CAWAWN010000002.1, read as the reverse complement.
CCGTCTTCACCACATCGGGGCCGGTGATGAACATGTGGGAGCTCTCGTCGACCATGAAGATGAAGTCGGTCATGGCCGGGCTGTAGACGGCCCCGCCGGCGCACGGCCCGAGGATCACGCTGATCTGGGGGGTCACGCCCGACGCCTTCACGTTGCGGTGGAAGATGCCACCGTAGGAGGCCAGCGAGACCACGCCCTCCTGGATGCGGGCCCCGGCGCCGTCGTTGAGCCCGATCAGCGGCGCCCCGACCGACAGGGCCAGGTCCATGACCTTGTGGATCTTCTCGGCGAACACCTCGCCCAGGGCGCCGCCGAAGACGGTGAAGTCCTGCGAGAAGACGAAGACCTTGCGCCCGTCGATGGTGCCCCAGCCGGTGATGACGCCGTCGGTGTAGGGCCGCTCGGCGATCAGGTCGGCGGGCACGCGATGGCGGGCCAACATGTCGAGCTCGTGGAACGAGCCCGGGTCGAGCAGGTACTGGATGCGCTCCCGGGCCAGCAGCTTGCCCTTGGCGTGCTGGCGCTCGACGGACCGCTCGGAACCGGCGTGGAGGGCCTCGTCCTTGAGCTTGTTCAGCTGCTCGATGCGCTCGGGCATGGTGTGTTGCGACATGGGCGCCAATGTACCGGCCGACCCTGGCGGGGACCGAATGCCAGAGCGGCCCCGACGCCCGACAACGCGGCCAGAACCCCGTCGCGGGGTCGCTCGGCAGACCGATAGGTTTCCGCCATGGCTGACCTGCGACGCATCTGCGTGTACTGCGGCTCGAAGCCCGGACACCCGGCCAGCTTCACCGCCACCGCCCGCCACCTGGGCCGGGTGTTGGCCGACCGGGGCATCGGCCTGGTCTACGGCGGGGCGTCGGTCGGGCTCATGGGGGCGGTGGCCGACGCCGCCCTGGCTGCGGGGGGTGAGGTCTTCGGGGTCATCCCGGGTGACCTGTTCGCCGACGAGGTGGCCCACGACGGGCTGACCGAGCTGCACGTGGTGTCGTCCATGCACGAGCGCAAGGCCCGCATGTCCGAGCTGGCCGACGCCTTCATCGCCCTCCCGGGCGGGTTCGGCACCATCGAGGAGGTGGTCGAGGCGGTGACGTGGACCCAACTGGGCATCCACGCCAAGCCCGTGGCCCTGCTCGACGTGGACGGCTACTACCGCCACCTGGTCGCCTTCCTGGACCGGGCGGTCGACGACGGGTTGCTCACGCCGGCCGGGCGCCGCCTGCTGGGCTGCGACGACGACCCCGAGCGGCTGGTGGATGGGCTGGCCGCGGCGGTGGACGCGGGGCAGGCGATCACGCCGTAACCTCGGGCCGCGTGGACCTGCCCGTCATGCCGCCGGTGGCGCCGATGCTGGCCAAGTCGATCGACGAACTGCCCCCGGCCGACGACATGATCTACGAGCCCAAGTGGGACGGGTTCCGCTGCATCGTGTTCCGTGACGGCGACGAGGTCGAGCTGGGCAGCCGCAACGAGCGGCCGCTGACCCGCTACTTCCCGGAGCTGCTGGACCCGCTGCGCGCCGCCCTGCCCGAGCGCGCCGTGGTCGACGGCGAGGTCGTGGTGGCGACCGAGCGGGGACTCGACTTCGACGCGCTCCAGCAGCGGATCCACCCGGCCCAGTCGCGGGTGGCGCGCCTCAGCGTGGAGACGCCGGCATCGTTCGTGGCCTTCGACCTGCTGGCCCTGGGCGACCGGTCGTTGCTGGACGTGCCGTTGCGCGAGCGGAGGGCCCTGCTCGAAGAGGCCCTGGGCGGGGCCCAGGGCCCGGTGCACCTGTCGCCCATGACCCGCGACCGGGAGCTGGCCGCCGACTGGTTCGTGCGCTTCGAGGGAGCCGGGCTCGACGGCGTGATGGCCAAGCCCGCCGACGGCACCTACGAGCAGAGCAAGCGGGTGCAGTTCAAGGTCAAGCACCGCCGCACCGCCGATTGCGTGGTGGCCGGCTTCCGCATGCACAAGGACGGCGACGGGGTGGGCTCACTGCTGCTGGGCCTGTTCGACGACGATCACCGCCTCAACCACGTGGGGGTGGCGTCGAGCTTCACCGCCCGGCGGCGCAAGGAGCTGCTCGGCGAGGTGGGCCTCTACCTGGTCGACTCGATCGAGGACCACCCCTGGCGCTCGTGGGCCGAGGCCCAGGCCCACGACCAGTCGAACGGGCGCCTGCCGGGTGGCACGAGCCGGTGGAACGCCAAGAAGGACCTGAGCTGGACCCCGCTGCGTCCCGAGCTGGTGGCCGAGGTGACCTTCGAGCAGGTGCAGAACCGGCGCTTCCGCCACTCGGCCCGCCTGGTTCGCTGGCGCCCGGACCGCACCCCCGAGTCGTGCACCTACCGCCAGCTCGACGAGGTGCCGCCCTACGAGCTGGCCCAGATCTTCGGCACCTGACGCCGGGACCCTGCGACGACCGCTACAGGCTGTCGACGTACGCCTTGGCCTCGACCAGCGTCGAGCCGGTGAGGCGCCGATGCAGGCTGATCGCCTGGGTGGTCTTGCCGGCGCGAGCGAGGGTCATGACCTCGTCGAGCTCCGAGCCCGGCCCGGCAGCTCGGGCCGGGCTCGATCACGCCTGGGTCAGCGGACGCCACCACTCCTGGGAACGGTGGGCACGACACCCCCAGCTGCTCCGACAGGAGCGCCACCTGCGCTTCGAGCAAGGCAAACCGGCGCGCCAGCTGGGCGTCATCCATGGACGAGAACCTAGCGCGTCACCCGGGAGACCGGCGGTGGCCACCTACGGCAGCTGCGTGCGCTGGCCGGGACCGGGGGTGGCGGCGGTGCAGGGGCCGGTGGCCGGGCAGTCGTGGACCCGGGTCTGGCTGTACACGGCCAGACCGAGGGTGGCGCACAGCACGGCCATGACCGCCCCGAAGCTGGCCGCCCGGCGCACACCCATCGTCGTGCGCGACCGGGGCACGGACATGAGCACGGCCACGCCGCACACGATGGCGGCCACGGTGAGCGCTACCCATGCGGCGAACACCCAGACGTTGTGGTTCGTGGTGGCGGTCGCGGCCGCCAGGACCCCCACCGAGGCCAGCCCCAGCCCGGCGGCCACCGCGGGGAGGTGCCAGCGCAACAAGGTCTCGCCCGACGGCATCCAGCCCTCACGGGTGTCCGCGTCGGGCGAGGGGATAGGCATCCACCTCAGGGTAGGCCCCGGGGGCGGTGCCCGGGCCTCGGGCGCTCATCCGCCCGGACGGGCGGCCCCGAATGTCCTGCTGTCCGGCCGACGACCTGTGATCTGGGTCCGGCTGGCCTAGGCTGATGGGGCAGCGAGTCCCCGCGGCCCGCCACCCCGACCTCGTACCACAGGCCCCCCACGGGTCGAAGGAGTTCCCATGGTCCTCGCCGACATCTTCGGGCCGGACGTGCTCATCGTGCTGGTCATCGTCGCCCTGATCTTCGGTGGGTCGCAGCTGCCCAAGCTGGCCCGCTCCCTGGGCTCGGCCAAGGGCGAGTTCGAGAAGGGCCTGAAGGAAGGCGCGGTCGACGACACCAAGGACGAGAAGAAGAAGACCGAGCCCAAGGCCCTCGAGCCCGGCGCGGACAACCCGTCCACCCAGACCCACCGCGACGAGACCACCGCCTGAGCCGAGCTGAGGTCGGCGCAAGGGCGCCGATCTCAGCCGCGCCGGCGGAAGGCAGGGTCAGCCGCGGCGCCCAGCCAACCTGGTGGCCCGGGTCAGCAACCCGGGCGCGTCGATGCGCTCGACGAACTGGGCCGCGTCCGGCGTCGGGCCGTGCCACTCCAGCTCGTCCACCGAGTCGATGGTGGGGGCGTCGAGCTCGATGGTGGCGATCCGGCGGAACAGCAGCGCCAGGTCGAACTGGTCTCGCAGCGTGAAGGCCAGCCTGGCCGTGCCCCGCAGGTCGAGGTCCCAGTCGGTCCCCTCGGGCGGGACGTCTTCGAGGTGGCCGTAGCGGGCCAGCACCGCGGCGGCAGACTTCGCTCCCCAGCCGGGTAGGCCGGGGAAGCCGTCGGCGCTGTCGCCCACCAACCCCAGGTAGTCGGGGATGGACTCGGGGTCGACGCCGAACTTGGCCCGCACCGCGTCGGCGTCGAACACCACGCCCTTGCGACGGTCGAGCTGCACGATCCGGTCGTCCCGGACGCACTGGCCCAGGTCCTTGTCGGGTGTGCAGATGAGCACCTGCGAGACCCGCTCGTCGGCTGCAGCCCGCGCCGCCGCCGCGCCCATGGCGTCATCCGCCTCGTACTCGACCATGGCGAACACGGTCACACCCAGCGCGACCAGGCCCTCCTCCAGGAGCGGGAACTGGCTCAGCAGCTCGGGCGGCATCCCGGCGCTGGTCTTGTAGCCAGCCCACAGGTCGTTGCGGAACGACTCGATGACGTGGTCGGTGGCCACCCCGACGTGGGTGGCGCCTTCCTCGAGCAGCTGGAGCACCGTGCCCAGCGCCCCTCGCGTGGCCGCCACCTCCTGCCCCGACGCGGTGGTGTGGGACGGCAGGGCGAAGTGGTAGCGGAACAGCTCGTAGGTGCCGTCGACGAGGTGCACGTCCATGCCGGCAGCCTGTCACGACCCGGGGACGGCGTGACGGCCACCGGCGTCAGCGCCCCGGTTCGGCGTCCTCGATGATCTGGCCCTCGCCCTTGACGTCCGCCCCGCGCTTGGCGGCCTCGGCGTAGGCGGCTGCGCTCTCGGGTGAGGCCGGTGGGTTGGTGTCGGCCGCCTGCTCCTCGTCGGGGGTGGGCCCACGGTCGGCCCGGTGGGCGGCCTGCGCCTCCCTCTCGTCCTCGGCGACGGTCTCGGCGTTGGGTTCGGTCGGTTCGGTCATGGTCGTTCCCTACCCCGGCCGTCCGCCGGGCATGCGGGGCCCGAGATCGGGAAGGAAGACCACGCCGACCTCACCGTGGGGTCGCAGGACGTCGGAGGTGGTGACCTTGACCGTGATCGAACCGGCGGGTGGCGTGGGCGACGACGGAGCCCTGTTGGACGCACTGGTGGCCAACACCCACGCCCGGGTGACCGACCTGTTCCGCGAGCTGGGGCGGCGTCCGGCCACGCCCGGGGTGCACCAGGAGATCGACCGCCAGCTGGACCACGACCTACGGGCCCACCTGCAGTCGGTCGAGCAGGTGGTGGTCCCCGAGCTCACCGCCCCGGAACGCCGGGCCCTGGACGAGGACCGCCTCGACCTGCTGGCCGCGCTCGACACCTACCAGGACCACGACGACACGGAGTCGCTGCGCCACCTGCTGAACCGGTTCTGCGACCACGTCGACCTCGAGGAGGTGACCGTGCTCGGCGCGTTGGGGACCCGCGTCGGCGGCCGCAAGATGGCCACGCTGGGGTTCCGCTACGCCGAGGTGGCGGACACCCACCTCGACGCCCGCCGTCGGCGAGGTACCGGCCCGGCCGTCGGGGTGGGTCGAGCGCTCGCCGGCGCAGCCGCGCCCGGGGTCGTCCACCGTCCTGTCAGGTCTTGATGGTGACCAGCTCGCCGGGCTCGACGTCGTAGAACTGGCGGGCCCACTTGCGCAGCGCCCCGTACTCGCGGGCGTCGCTTCGGGCCATCACCGGGTGGTCGACGTAGTCCTGGTACCGCCAGATCTCCAGGTCGTCCTCCATGGTGGACATGAACTCGCGCCAGATCCTGTCCCGCAGCGCCTCGGGCGGGGCCGGGGCGTCGTCACCGGGCTGGCGCGGCCACCAGATGGAGTAGAACATGTCGCTCGACCGGTCGTCGACGGGCGTGCAGGCGAACACCAGCCGGTGGTTCTGGGCACCGGTGAAGGCCGACATGGCCACCCCCAGCCCGTTGTGGTGGCTGTAGATCCGCAGGGCCATGGCCCCCGGGTCGTCGCTGCGCACGTCGGGCCAGCCCGCCACGAACCGCAGCATCGAGCCGTCGACCTCCCACGACGCGCGCACCGGGTGCACGGTGGCGTGGTGCACGTAGTGGAAGTGCTCGCTGTCGGGCGCGTTCTCGGCCACCGCCTGGGGGTGCACGGGCTCGCCGTCGGATCGGGCCGACATCTCGGGCCAGGCCCGGTAGAAGTCGTCGGGGTCGGTGGACAGCTGGGGCAGCGAGTCGAAGATGTCCCCCAGCCTCCACGACGGGGGCTCGTTGCGGGGGTGGTGCCAGACGAACACGCATCCGTGCTGCTCGTGCACCTCCCACACCCGCAGCCGTTGCGACCGGTTGGGGCGCTCCTCGTAGGGGATGCGCTTGTTCTCGCCATCGGCCCCCCACTCCCAGCCGTGGTACGGGCAGACCACGCAGTCGCCGTGCACCCGACCCCGGTGGCCCAGGTGGGCGCCGAGGTGCAGGCAGTGCCCGTTCAGCACGTGCAGCTCTCCCGACTCGGCGCGGTAGGCCACCAGGTCTTCGCCGAAGTAGTGCAGCGGCCGGGCCTCACCGACCGGGAAGTCGGGGCTCCAGCCGACCATGAACCAGCCGGTGACCTTCCAGGTGAAGGGGATCTTCACGGGTGACCTCCCAGAGCGGACGCGGCGGCGTCCCGGAAAGATCTAGATCTCATTTCACCGAGGAGAGCAGACGCGCCTTGAGCTTGGTGTAGGGCGGGTAGATGAACGACAGGTCGGGCCGCACCGGGCGGCGCATGACCGGCTTCAGGTTGGACAGGGCGTCGAAGCCGGCGCGGCCGTGGTAGCGGCCCCAGCCCGAACTGCCCACGCCGCCGAAGGGCAGCTCCGGCGGCCCGATGTGGAACATGACGTGGTTGGCGCACACCCCGCCGGAGGACGTGCGGTCGATGACCCGCTGCACGGCCGCGTCGTCGTCGGCGAACACGTAGAGGGCGAGGGGCTTGGGTCGCGCGTTCACGTAGGCGATGCCGTCGTCGAGGTCGTCGACGGTGATCACCGGCAGGATCGGCCCGAAGATCTCCTGGCCCAGCAGGGCGCTGGCCGGGTCCGGGTCGACCACCACGGTGGGCGCCATCCGGCGCGTGGCGGGATCGCTCGTGCCCCCGCACACCAGCGTGCCGCCGTGGTCGACGAGCAGGCCTCGCAGCCGCTCGAGGTGCCGGTCGTTGACGATGGCGGCCAGGTCGGGGGACTGCGCCGGGTCGGCGCCGTAGAACCGGTCGATGGCCTCCACCAGACCCGACACCAGCTCGTCGCGGCGCCGCTCGGTCACCAGCACGTAGTCGGGGGCGATGCAGGTCTGGCCCGCGTTGAGGCACTTGCCCCAGGCGATGCGCGCCGCGGTCACCCCCAGGTCGGCGTCATCGGCCACCAGCACGGGCGACTTGCCGCCCAGCTCGAGGATGGTGGGGGTCAGGTGTCGGGCCGCGGCCTCGGCCACGATCCGGCCCACCGCCGTCGACCCCGTGAAGAAGATGTGGTCGAACTGCTGGTCGAGCAGCGCGGTGGCCACCTCGGGGCCGCCTTCCAGCACGGCCACCGCGTCCGGGTCGAGGTGTTCGCGCAACAGGCGGGTCAGCAGCGACGAGGTGTGCGGCACCAGCTCCGACGGCTTGACCACCACCGTGTTGCCGGCCGCCAACGACGCGGCCAGCGGCGAGACGGCCAGCTGCACGGGGTAGTTCCACGGCGAGATGACCAGGGAGACGCCCAGCGGCTCGGGCACCACGTCCCCGCGACCCGGGCGGTCCTGGAGCCGCAGGTGGGCGCGGCGAGGGCGGGCCCACCGGTCGAGGTTGCGGCGCAGGTGCCGCACCCCGGCGGCGGTGAAGTTGACGTCGGTGAAGAGGGCCTCGACCGGTGGCTTGCGCAGGTCGCTCCCGAGCGCCTCGACCAGCTCGTCGGCCGACTCGGCCAGCAGGCGGGCCAGCGCGTCGAGCTGTTGGTGCCGCCAGGCCAGCGGCCGGGTGCGGCCGCGGTCGAAGGTGAGCCGGAGCCGCTCGACCGCCGCGGCGGCGTCGGCCTGCGGTCCCAGTTGGTCGAGCGCGGCCACCGGAGCGGGGTTCGTGTTGACCGAGGCCATCTGGCCACCTCTCTGATCGGGCGTGACGCCCCCATGATGCCGGTTGGTGAGCGGCCTGAGCGACGTGGGGCACATCTCGGAGGTGCGGCCCAGCCAGATGTCCGTATCATTAGCGACGCTAACCATCTCCCGAACCGGAAGACCCTCGATCGGCGCGCCCGCACGGCGCGCAGGATGTGCACATGACCGCCACCGAGCTGTCAGCCGAGGCCCAGACCGGGCCGGGCTACGACAAGCCCACGATGCGCCAGTGGATCACGCTGGGCATCGTGTTGATGTCGACGGTCATCGTCGTGCTCGACACCACGATCCTGAACGTGGCCATCCCGACGATCCTCCACGAGTTCGACACGACCCTGCCCAACCTCGAATGGGTGATCACCGGCTACTCCCTGACCTTCGCCACCTTCCTGATCATCGGCGGGCGGCTGGGCGACATCTACGGCCAACGCCGGGTGTTCGTGACCGGCGCCGCCCTGTTCGCCTGCGGGTCGCTGCTGGCCTCGCTGTCGTGGAACGTGGCCAGCCTGGTGCTGGGTGAGGCCCTCATCGAGGGCCTGGGCGCCTCCCTCATGTTGCCCGCCACCCTGGCCCTGCTGTCCAACACCTTCCAGGGTCGCGGCCGGGCCATGGCCTTCGCCGCCTGGGGCGCGGTGGCCGGCTCGGCCGCAGGGCTGGGTCCGGTCATCGGCGGCCTGCTCACCACCGACTTCTCGTGGCGCTGGTCGTTCCGGATCAACGTGATCATCGCCCCGCTGGCCATCCTCGGTGCCCTGTTGTTCATCCCCGCCACCAAGCGGTCGGATCACCGCGAGCCCCTCGACGGACCGGGCGCCGCCCTCATCGCCGTCGGGATGTTCCTGCTGGTGTTCGCCCTCAGCGAAGGGGGCTCCTACGGCTGGATCACGCCGATCGCCTCGGTCGACCTGGCCGGCCACCACGTCTGGTCGGGCCACGCCCCCATCTCCGTCATCCCCCTCATCTTCCTGGCATCGATGGGGGTGCTCTACGCCTTCTACCGCCACGAGCGGGCGCGCGAGCGCCGCCAGGCCGGCCCGCTGTTCGAGTTCAGCATGCTGCGCTACCGCACCTTCCGCTACGGGCTGCTCACCACCACCGTGCTGTCCATGGGACAGCTCGGCCTGAGCTTCGCCCTGGCCCTGTTCCTGCAGGAGGGCAAGCACCTGACCGCGCTGCAGAACGGCCTCTGGGTGCTGCCCTACGGCTTGTCCATCCTCGTGGGCGCGCCCATCGCCGGTCGGCTAACCAGCCGGATCGGCACCGTGCCGGTGATCCGCCTGGGCCTGGTCATGCAGACCGTGAGCCTGGTCTACATGGCCGTGTTCGTGTCGCCCGATCTCTCCTTCGGCCACCTGCTGCCCGGGCTGATCGGCTACGGGCTGGGCGCCGGCTTCTCGGTCACCCAGCTCACCAACGTCATCCTCAGCGACATCCCGCCGCCCAAGTCGGGCGTGGCCAGCGGCACCAACACGACGGTGCGCCAGGTGGGCAGCGCCCTGGGCATCGCCGTGATCGGGACGGTGGTGACCACCCAGACCATCAACCACGCGGTCGACGGCATCGCCGCCAACCCCACGCTGCGGCCTGCGGTGCGCGCCGCGGCCACCACCCAGGTCCGGGCCCTGGGCGCCAACTACCAGCCGTCCGCCGCGCTGTCCCACCACGTGGCCGCCACCCTGTCGCGCATCCTGGCCGACTCGGTGTCGAGCGCCACCCACGACGCCCTGCTGTACGCGGCCGCCGTGGTCTTCCTGGGCGGGTGCCTGTCGTGGCTCATCCCCAGCTCGGCCGGCCGCGCCGACCACCGGGCCGAGCCGCCCGCCGACCAGGCCCTGGAGGAGATGGCCGAGGAGCTCTCGGCGTTCGTCCCCCTCGATCCGGAGGCCGAGCTGCTCGAGGGTGGTGCCGCCCATGCGGCTGCGGCCGAACGGCCGAGCTGACCGGGCGAGCGGACCCGAACGGACGGGCCCGCCCGTTCGCCAAGCGAACAACAGGCGAAACTTCGGGTCGCGCGCCAGCGGCGTGGGGGATGTTCACTACGCTTCGGCGGTCCTATGAGCACACCGACGATGTCGCACATCTTCGCCTCGCTGAGCCTGCTGACGTGGGTCGGCACGCTCAGCGTCATCGTGTTGGCGGTGGTGTCCCGGTTCCGGCCCGAGTCGGCCGCTGGCCAGCTCTTCGACGACCTGGGCTCCATCGCGCTGTGGTTGGGCTGGATCGTGGCCGCGGTGACGATGGGCGGCAGCCTCTACTACTCGCAGGTGGCCAACTTCGTGCCCTGCGAGCTGTGCTGGGCCCAGCGCATCTGCCTGTACCCGTTCGCCATCGTGCTGCTGGTGGCCGCCCTGCGCCGCGACCGCAAGGTGTGGACCTACGTGCTGCCGGTGGCGGTCATCGGCGCCTGCATCGGCCTGTACCACGTGCAGCTGCAGGCCTATCCCTCCCAGCACTCGTTCTGCACCACGCTGGTGCCGTGCACCACCCGCTACGTGTGGGAGTTCGGCTTCGTGTCCCTGCCCTTCATGTCCCTGGCCGCGTCGTGCTGGATCATCACCATGGTCCTGGTGGCGCGGGCCACCGACCCCGACCGCTACGAAGATCCCGTCTCTGACCACGAACTGGTAGGTGCCGCGTGAGCAACCGTCCGTCCAAGAAGCGCTCGTCCTCGGCGCGGGTCCAGGCCGCCAGCAACGCCGGCAAGTCGGGCAACCGGGCGTGGATCATCGGTGTGGTGGCCCTCGTCGTGGTCGGCGTGGTGGTCATCGCCGCCATCGCCACCAGCAACGGCGGCGGGAGCAGCGACATCACCGGGCGCAAGGCGGCCCCGGCGTCGCTGGTCACCAAGATCTCCACGGTGCCGTCGAGCGTGATCTCCAGCGTGGGCGACGGATCGACCCTCGGCCTGCCCAAGCCGATCGACGGCAAGGACATCAGCGTCGACGGCAAGCCCGGGGTGCTCTACATCGGCGCCGAGTACTGCCCCTTCTGCGCCACCGAGCGTTGGGCCATGGCGAACGCCCTGTCCCGGTTCGGCACCTTCACCGGGTTGAAGATCACCAACTCGTCCACCACCGACCAGTACCCCGGCACCAAGACCCTGTCGTTCTACGGCTCGAACTACACCAGCGACTACATCCACTTCACCGGCGTGGAGACCCAGAACAACACCAGCGGCAAGCTGGAGACACCCACGGCCGCCGACCAGGCCATCTTCGCCAAGTTCGACACGTCGCCGTACGTGAGCGGGAGCAGCGGGTCGATCCCGTTCATCTACTTCAACGGCGAGTACCTGATCTCCGGCGCCACCTACGACGCCGGGCTGTTGCAGGGCAAGACCTGGGACCAGATCGCCACGGCCATGCACGACCCGTCCAGCGGCATCGCCAAGGGAGCCATCGGCGCGGCCAACGGCATCACCGCCGCCATCTGCCTCACCACCCAGAACAAGCCGTCCAACGTCTGCTCGCTGCCGGCCATCAAGAGCCTGCAGACCCAGATCAAGGCGCAGTCGTCGGGCTCGTCCTCGTCGACCGGCAACTCCAGCACCAGCAGCGGCTGATCGCCTGAGCCCGGCCGCGTCAGTGCAGGTGGCGGGCGAACCAGTCGAGGGTGCGCGCCCAGGCGTCGGCCGCGGAGGCCGGGTGGTAGGCGTCGCGGTCGTCGCAGTTGAAGCCGTGGCCGGCTTCGGGATAGCGCACGACCTCGGTCTCGACCGGGGCGGTGGCCGCGGCCGCCCGCAGGGCCTCTACGTCGTCCACCGGGATGCCCTGGTCGAGATCGCCGAACAGCCCCAGCCAGGGGGTGGCCAGCCGGGGCGCCTGGTCGACCAGCGGGTCGAACCCGAAGCGGCCCTGGGTCACGCCGCCACCGTAGAAGGTGACCGCCGCGCCGAGGGCGTGGTCGACCGCCGCCACCAGGGTGACGCTGCCACCCATGCAGAACCCGACGACCCCCACCCGGGTGCCGGCGAAGCCGAGTGCGCCCAGGTGGTCGAGGGCGGCGTCGGTGTCGGCCCTGACACCGTCGGCGGTGAGGGCCATCATCACGGGGCGGATCGACTCCATGTCCGCGTAGGTGAACACGGGCGACCCACCCGAGCGGTGGAAGTAGGCCGGAGCGATGGCCACGTAGCCGGCGTCGGCCACCCGCTCGGTGATCGACTCGATGTGGCTGGTCAGGCCGAACGCCTCCTGCACGACCAGGACCCCGCCACGGGGCTCGTCGTCGGGCGTGGCCAGGTAGGCCGGCATGTCCCCGTCGGGGGTGCGCAGGGTGACGGTCTCGGTCTTGGGCATCGGGCGACCTACTCCTGCACCAGCTCGATGAGCGTGCCGAACGCCGTCTTCGGGTGGACGAAGGCCACCGTGGTGCCCCGCGAGCCGGGCCGGGGCGCCTCGTCGATGACCCGGCCGCCGTGGTCCTTCACCGCCTGGAGGGCCACGGCGCAGTCGGCCACCCGGTAGCCGACGTGGTGCAGGCCCTCGCCCTTGCGCTCGAGGTACCTGGCCACCGGGGAGTCGTCGCGGGTCGGGGTGAGCAGCTGGATGTAGGAGTCGGCCACCTTGAGCAGCGCCTCCTCCACGCCGTCGCTGTCGACCACCTCACGATGGTCGACCAGGGCCCCGAAGGTCTCGCGGTAGTAGTCGATGGCCGCTCCCAGATCGTTCACGGCGATGGCTACGTGGTCGATCTCGGTCAGCAGGTCGGCCACGTCGGCCGACCCCGCCGCCACCTGGTCGGCTTCGTCGTCTCCGGGCATCCGGGCCGTCAAGGGACTCATGGGGGCTGCTTTCTCTAGGCGCCGTGGGTCCGGAAGAGGGTGATCTTGTCCTCGCCGACCCGCTGGCGCAGCTCGGGATCGTCGATGCCGAGACCCTCCTGGGGGGCCAGGCACAGCACGCCGATCTTGCCCTCGTGGCGGTTGTGGTGCACCTGGTTGGCCGCCTCGCCCACCTGCTCGAGGGGGAACACGGCGGACAGGATGGGCTGGATCTTGCCCTCGCAGATGAGCCGGTTGGCTTCCCACGCCTCGGCGTAGTTGGCGAAGTGGGAGCTGATGATGCGCTTGAGCTTCATCCACAGGTGGCGGTTGTCGTACTCGATCATGTAGCCGCTGGTCGCCGCGCAGGTCACGATCTTGCCGCCGCGGGCGGCCACGAACACCGAGGCGCCGAAGGTCTGGCGGCCCGGGTGTTCGAACACGATCTCGGGATCACGCCCGATGAGGGCCCGGATGTCCTTGCCCAGCCGGCGCCACTCGGCCTCGTCCTGGTGGAACTCGTCGGACCAGAACTGGTAGTTGGCGGCCCGGCGGTCGATGACCGCCTCGCACCCCATGGCCTCGAGGATCTTGCCCTTCTCGGGGGACGAGACGACCCCCACCGGGGTGCCGCCCCCGTTGAGCACGTACTGCACCGCGTAGCCCCCCAGCCCGCCGGTGGCGCCCCACACCAGCACGGCATCGCCCTGCTTCATGGCCCCGGCGTTCGAGCTGACCAGCATGCGGTAGCTGGTCGAGTTGCACAGGGCGTTGACCGCCGCCTCCTCCCAGGTGAGGTGGGTGGGCTTGGGCATGAGCTGGTTGGCCTTGACGACCGACAGGTCGGCCAGGCCGCCGTAGTTCGTCTCGAAGCCCCAGATGCGCTGGTTGCCGGCCAGCATCGAGTCGTTGTGGGCGCTCGGGTCCTGGTCGTCGACCGAGTTGCAGTGCACCACCACGCGGTCGCCCGGCTTCCAGTTGCGCACCGCCGAGCCCACCCGCAGCACCACGCCGGAGGCGTCGGAGCCCACCACGTGGAAGGGCTGGTCGTGGCGGGCCCCCCAGGCGCTCTCGCGACCCAGGCGCTTCAGGAAGCCGAACGTGGGCAGCGGCTCGAAGATGGAGGTCCACACCGTGTTGAAGTTGATCGAGCTGGCCATCACGGCGATGACGGCCTCGTCGGGGGCCAGCTCGGGCACGGCCACGTCCTGGATGTGCAGGCTCTGGCGCGGGTCCTTGTCGGGCGAGTCCATGCCAGCGAACATCTCCTGCTCGCTGGCCAGCACCACTGCGGCTCGATAGGACTCGGGCAGAGGCAGGGCGGCGAGCTCGTCGGCGGGCGCACCGGCCAGGATGGCGTCACGGATCTGCTGCATGCACCCAAGCTAGCCCGCACCCCCCGGGGCCTTTCCAGCCCGGGACGACGACCGCCCCTGGCGCGCCGAGCGCCACGGAAGGCGTTGAGGTCCCGGCGTCGGTGATCTAGGCTGATAGGTCATACGGCCCAGGGCTGTAGGGCGCATGGGGATCGCCACCCCATCTGGAGGTGCATGTCGAAGTGCCACTGACTCCCGAGGAGATCGAGGCGCGTCGCTTTCGCCTGACGCAGAACGGCTACGACTGCGAGTCCGTCGACCGCTTCCTGAGCGAGATCGCCGACGCGCTGCGCACGCCGACCCCGGCGGTGTTCGGCGCCGACGAGTTCGGCCGCATGGGTCAGGAGATCGCCGCCATCCTGCGCAACGCCCGCGACAGCGCCGGGGCCGTGCGAGCCGAGGCCGAGGGCCACGCCGCCGCCCTGCGCTCACGCGCCGAGCTCGAGGCGGACGACGTCCGCAAGCAGGCCGAGACCGAGGCCGAGGAGGTGCGCTCCCGCGCCCAGGCCGCGGCCGACGAGCTGCTGGCCGAGGCCCGCCGCGACGCCGACGCGCAACGAGCGTCAGCCGGAGCCGACGCCGAGGCCCAGCGAGCGGCGGCCGTGGCCGACGCCGACCAGATGCGCCTCGAGACCGAGCGCCAGCTCGAGCAGGCCACCCAGATCCGGGCGCGGGCCGACGAGCAGATGGCGTCGGCCCGGGCATCGGCCGAGCGCGAGGCGTCCGCCCGGCTCGAGCGGGCCGAGCACGAAGCCCGTCGACGGGCGGACGAGATCACCACCGAGGCCACCCAGCGAGCCGAAGCCATCCGCGAGAGCGAGCAGTCCACCTACCTGCGGCTGCTGGCCGCCCGCGACGATCTGCAGCTGGCCATCGACCGCCTGGTGGCCCAGATCGACGGTGACCCGCGGTCGGTGTCGGCACCGGTCGAGTCCGAGCGCGACGAGCGGGCCGACGAGCCCTCGGTGGTCGACCTCACCACGGCGCCACCCCAGGTGCACCGCGGCCCGGCCCACGTCGTCGGCACCTCTGGGCTCGATGCCGACGACGAGCAGAGCCGGGCGCCCCGACCGATCGCCTCGGTCGGCCTCGACAGCACCGGAGGCCCGCCGGGCGGCGATCCCCTGCTGCGCATGGTGCGCGCCGCCGTGGGCCGCGCCGCCGAGGGCTCCACCAGCGACGACCCCGAACAAGAGGCCTCTGCCTCCTGATCCAGGCTGCGGCCCTGGCGGCCCGGCCCGCAGCTTGACGGTCCCGCTGGATGGCTCCCTACACTGTCGGGGCTAACGACTCGGCGCCCCGTGGGCGGGACGCCCCCCTGAGAGGAACGCTCCACCATGGCTGGTTCTGTGATCGTCGCCGGTGCCCGCACACCGATCGGCAAGCTCTCGGGAGCGCTGGCCTCGTTCTCGGCCGCCGACCTGGGGGGCGTGGCCATCAGAGCCGCCCTGGAGCGCGCCGGTGTGGCGCCCGAGCTGGTCGACTACGTCTTCATGGGCCAGGTGCTCCAGGCCGGCGCCGGTCAGATCACCGCCCGCCAGGCCGCGGTGGGCGCGGGCATCCCCATGACGGTCCCGGCCACGACCGTCAACAAGGTCTGCCTGTCGGGCGTGAACGCCATCCACCTGGCCGACCTGTCGATCCAGGCCGGAGAGGCCGAGATCGTGGTGGCCGGCGGCATGGAGTCGATGACCAACGCTCCGTACCTGCTGCCCGGCGCCCGGGCGGGCTACCGCCTCGGCGACCAGTCCGTGGTCGACTCGATGATGTACGACGGCCTGTTCTGCGCCTTCGACCAGTGCGCCATGGGCGCCGGCACCGAGAAGTACGCGGCGTCCGCCGGCCTCGACCGCGAGTCGCAGGACCAGCTGGCCTACCAGTCCCACGAGCGCGCGGCCCGGGCCATCAAGGACGGCCTGTTCGACGCCGAGATCGTCCCCGTCGAGGTGCCCCAACGCCGGGGCGACCCGGTGGTGGTGACCACCGACGAGGGCGTCCGGGGGGAGACCACCGTCGAGTCGCTGGCCGGCCTGCGTCCGGCCTTCGACAAGGCCGGCAACATCACCGCCGGCAACGCCTCCCAGATCAGCGACGGCGCCGCCGCCGTCATCGTCATGTCGCCGGCCAAGGCCGAGGAGCTGGGGGTCACCCCGCTGGGCCAGATCGTGGGCTACGGCCAGGTCGCCGGTCCGGACGCGTCGCTGCTGACCCAGCCCGCCCGAGCCATCCAGCAGGCGGCCGAGCGGGCCGGCGTCGACGTGGGCGACATCGACCTGTTCGAGCTGAACGAGGCCTTCGCCGCGGTGGGGGTCGCCTCCATCGCCCACCTGGGCATCACCGACGAGGTGGCCAACGTGAACGGCGGGGCCATCGCCCTGGGTCACCCCGTGGGCATGTCGGGCACCCGCATCACCCTGCACATCCTCCACGAGCTGGCTCGCCGAGGTGGTGGTCTGGGTGCGGCCGCCCTGTGCGGCGGCGGTGGTCAGGGCGACGCCATCCTGGTCAAGACCGTCTGAAGACCCCCCCGCCCCGCCAAATCTGTGCACTTGTTGCCGTACAGCCGCGACAAGTGCACAGATTTCGGGTTGCGGGTCAGTCGGCGGTGACCTCGCGGCGGCCCTCCAGGGCGCGGCCGAGCGTCAGCTCGTCGGCGTACTCGAGGTCGCCGCCGACCGGCAGGCCGCTGGCGATGCGCGTGACCTTGACCGCCAGGGGCTGGATGAGGCGGCTCAGGTACATGGCGGTGGCCTCGCCCTCGAGGTTCGGGTTGGTGCACAGGATGATCTCGGTCACGCCCTCCTCGTCCAGACGGGCCAGCAGCTCGCGGACGCGCAGCTGGTCGGGTCCGACCCCCTCGATCGGGCTGATGGCGCCCTGGAGCACGTGGTAGCGCCCGTGGAACTCGCCGGTCTTCTCCACGGCCACGATGTCGCGTGACTCCTCGACCACGCAGATCACCGAGGCGTCGCGACGGGGATCGGTGCAGATGGTGCACTCGCCGCCTTCGGCGATGTTGAAGCAACGGGTGCAGAAGGTGACCTTCTCCTTGGCCTCGGTGATGGCGCGGGCCAGCCGGCCGACGTCGGCCGCCGGGGCCTTGAGCAGGTGGAAGGCGATGCGTTGGGCGGACTTGGGGCCCACGCCAGGCAGCCGTCCGAGCTCGTCGATCAGGTCCTGGACAGGGGCCGCGTAGGTGCTCATGCCGACCGATCGGCGTCGCCGTCCGGATCGTCGTCGTCCTCGTCGTCCTCGTCGTCGAAGCCACCACCCAGTCCCAGGGCGCCACCCATGGCACCGAGGTCGAGGCCGCCCATCGACGACTGCTGCAGGGCGGCGATCTGGTCGGTGGCATCGGTGAGCGCGGCCAGGACCAGGTCCTGCAGCAGCTCCACGTCGTCGGGGTCGACCGCGTCCGGGGCGATGGTCACCGACTGGAAGACCAGGCCGCCCGTCACGCGGATGCTGACCGCCCCGCCGCCGGCGCGGCCCTCGACCACGGCCTCGGCCGCGGAGGCCTGGGCGGCCAGCAGCTGCCGTTGCATCTCCATGGCCTGCTCGAGCAGGGACCCCATGTCGAAGCCGCCGGCCGACAACACGTCGTCGACCGATGCCACCTCCGCACCAGACGGGTCTTCAGGCAGGTCGGTCATCGAGGCTCCATCGGCTGGGGTGGACGGGGTCGGGGCAGTCGGGTCGTCGGGGACGATGGGTCAGGCCTCGTCCACCAGCTCCGCGCCGGGGAACAGCTCGCGCACCCGGTCGACCGAGGAGGTGGCCACATCGTCGGCGTCGGTGAGCTGGGTGAGGTCGACGTCCTCGTCGGGCTCGGGCTCGGGAGCCGGGACCCGCGGCGCCGTGGTCGCTCCGAGCCGCTGGGCATCGCCGCCCGCCGGCGGGTCGTCGTCGACGGTGAGGCGGAGCGGCACGGGCCGACCGAAGTGGGCCGCCAGGGCAGCCTCCACCTCGGCGCGCCGGGGTTCGCAGCGCTCGGCGTGCGGGGCGTTGGGCAGGGCGAACACGGCCACCCCGTCGGTCACGGCCACGAAGCGGCCGGCGCCGAAGAAGGCGCGGGACCGGGCGGGCAGGTGGCCCAGGATCGTGTCCCCCCAGGCCAACGTCAGCTCGTCGCGGGTGGGCAGCTCGCCCGACGAGCTCGAAGCGGCGGCCGTCGGTGGCGAAGCGGCGGGCGCAGAGGACTCGCTGGGCGCAGATGACTCGCGGGGCGCAGATGCCGGCGGCTCAGCCGACGCCGCCGGGGTCGGCGCGGCAGGGACGGGCGCGGCAGGGACGGGCGCGGTCTTGGGCGCGGGGCGGCGCCCGGACGAGCGCGCCTGCTTGGTGGCCTGGAGCGCTTCGCGGGCCTGGGCGGCCATGCCGGAGCCACCGGCGCCCGAGGCGGCGGGGCGGGCCTCGGCTGGCTCGGCTGGCTCGGCTGGCGTCTCGGACGTCTCGGGGGTCTCGGCCGGGGCGGGGCCGGCGCCCGACGACGCCGGCGAGGGCCCTGCAGGTGGCGCGGGAGGTGGCGACGCAGGTGCGCCGCCCGGTGCCGCCAGCGCGCCGTGCTCGAGGCGGGTGATGCGGTCGAGCAGCGCCGATATCGAGGTGTCGGCCTCGGGCCGGGTCAGGCGCACCAGGGCCACCTCGAGGGGGATGCGCTGGTCGGGCGCGTCCTGGATGCCCACGAAGGCGTCGCCCAGCACCTCCAGGGCGCGGGTGGCGCCGGCCGGGCCCAGCCGCTCGGCCTGGGCCGTGACCCGCACCCGGTCCTGGTCGGGCAGGCGGGTCAGCTCCATCTTCATGGCGGCCAGGAAGACGTCGCGCAACCGGGAGATCAGCTGCTCGCCCAGCAGCCGGGGGCTGCGGCCGGCGTCGAGGGCCCGCTCGACGGCGATGAGCGCCCGACCGGTGTCGCGGTCGCACAGGGCCTCGACCAGCTCGTCGAGGGCGTCCCCGTCGTCGGGCAGGCCGCCGGCCACCACCTGGTCGAGGGCCGACTCCATGTCGCGGGCGGAGCCGGCCCCGGCCCGCACCACGTAGTCGACGGCCTCGGGCCCGACGTCGAGGCCGGCGTCGTCGATGATGTAGCGGGCCAGCTCGGCCAGCTCGTCGGCCGAGAGCAGGTGCAGCTCGAAGTGCTGGGTGCGGCTGCGGATGGTGGGCAGCACCTTCTGCGGGTCGGTGGTGGCCAGCACGAACACCACGTGCTCAGGGGTCTCCTCCAGCGTCTTCAACAGGGCGTTGGACGCCGCCGTCGAGAGCATGTGGACCTCGTCGAGGATGTACACCTTGGTGCGGCCGGGGGTGCCCATGGCCGTCTTGGTGATGAGGTCGCGGATGGCCTCCACGCCGTTGTTGGAGGCGGCGTCGAGCTCGTGGACGTCGAACGAGGTGCCGTGCTCGATGGCCAGGCACGACTCGCACTCGCCGCAGGGCTCGCCGTCGGAGGCGTTCGGGCAGTTGAGGACCTTGGCCAGGATGCGGGCGGTGGAGGTCTTGCCCGTGCCCCGCGGCCCGCTGAACAGGTAGGCGTGGCCGACCCGATCGCCGCGCACGGCGTTCTGCAGGGCGGCGACCAGGTGCTCCTGGCCGCGGATCTCGGAGAAGCGCTGAGGCCGGTAGCGACGGTAGAGGGACTGATAGGCCATCGGCGCCCGAGCCTACCGGTGCCGATCAGCCAGCGGAGCGGCGACCGTGCCACGGCAGAACCCGCTCCCCGACCTCATGGGGGAAACGGCAGAACCCGCTCCCCGACCTCATGGGGGAAACGGCAGAACCCGCTCCCCGACCTCATGGGGGAAACGGCAGAACCCGCTCCCCCATGTGATGGTCAGGCGATCTGCGGCACACACCAGGTCCCGCTGAGAGCTGCTGCCTTCCGGCCCTGACTCGGTTCACAGGTTGATGTTGCACAGGACCCGACCATCACATGCGAGAGCGGGTTCACCCACACGATAGCCTGAGCGACCGCACTGCGGTCCGGTCGCCCATCAACGGGGCGGGTGGCTGCAGGGCGAAGCACTCCCAGGAGGGATGCGAGAGCGGCCGAATCGGCACGCTTGGAAAGCGTGTGTGGGGCAACCCACCGTGGGTTCGAATCCCACTCCCTCCGCCAAGCGGTCCACCACGGTCCGCAGGCGCGCCACGTATGGGAGTCTTGACCCCATGGCGGGTGTCCGGATGGCACGTTGCTCGATCGGTGCGGTCCTCCTGGCCGCGCTCACGGTTGGCGGCTGCGCGAGCGCCGCCACGGTGTCCCGTACTGCGCGCTCGACCTCCCCGCCGCGAACCACCCGGGCATCGGCCAGCACGCAGAACAGCGAACCTCCACCTACGCCGAGCAGTGTCGCTGCCTCGACCATCCCCACCGCGTCGAGCTTGCGGCTCAGCCAGACCACGTTCTCCACGAGAGCCAGGCTCACCGCCAGCGTGCCCGGCTGTCCGGCCGGTGACATCATCTTCATCACCTTCACGGACGCAGATGAAGGTCACGGCTACGCAGCGGTCGCAGCATCGGACGCGCCGGTCCCGCCATCAGGGCATCGGGTTTCGACCTTCGTGGTCCCACCGCCTGCCGCTGGTCCCGGGCAGGCGGTGGCCGGGTGTGTGGACCGGACGAAGAGCACCCAGCTGTTCTCCACACCGGCCCTGCCTGTCGACATCGAGTCGAGCCGTCAGCTTCGCGTGTCCCCCGCCCCCGGCGTGGCGGCGGGAGGGACCCTGACCGTTCGATCAGAGGGCCCGGGTTGCAGCCAGATATCCACACTCGAGATGGGCTTGTATCGACCCACTCCGTCGCCGCCCGTCTTCGAAACCCTGCCAACGGTCACGGGCGACCTCCACGGCCTGTGGCAGACGACCTTCACCGTGCCGGCAACCACCACCCCGGGCCGCTACCTGCTCTACGCCGATTGCACGTACTCCCGGTCCACCACCGCCCAGTACGCGCCGGCCACCGTCACGGTCACCGCCCCGCCGCGCCCAGGGAGCTGACCGCCGACGGATGTCGGCCAGCAGCGGCACCCAGATCCGGCGGACCTCGCGCCGGGCATCGGCACACCTCCTGAGCCGGCGCGGTCGACCGCCCGTCACTCGAGCGGTTGGTGCGCGATGGCCGCCGGCTCGCGCCCGGCCAGGAGGTACCCGCCGACGGCGGCGAGCACCGGGAGCAGCAGTCCCAGCGTGAGCAGCTCGGCGCTGGGCGGGTGCGACAGGGTGGACAGGTCGCTGCGGTAGAAGGCGATCATGGCCAGGTAACCCCCAGCGATGCCGAGCACCGCGGCCAGCAGCCCCAGGGCGCCGGCCGTGGTGGCGGTCACGGCTCGCCGGGTGGTGCTGGTGGCGCCGCTGGCGGTCAGGATGCGCAGGTCGTTGGCCGCCTCCCCCCGGATCAGCCCGACGGTCAGGGCCAGCACGACGAGGGCGAACACGATGCCCGCGCCAGTGGCGTCGTGGGCCAGTTGCGTCAGGGACTGGTGGGTCTGGCGGGTCTCGATCACCAGCCCGTCGGCGGCCGCCGTCTTGCGGGCCCCGTCGATCTGGGCGGCCGTCAGCGGCGAGGAGGTCTGCAGCAGGAAGGCGGCGGGTACCGACTGAAGGCCCAGCCGCTCCACGCCGTGGCGGGTGATCAACGAGTTCGGCTGCGAGGAGTCCCTGGGCAGGGAGAGGTGCTGGATCTGCACGGCGGGGGGCTTGTTCCGGCCACCGGTGAACAGCTGCCGGGTGTCGAGATCGGAGCGAGAGCTGACGATGTCGGCCGAGGGGTGGATGGCTCCTGGATCCACCCCGGCGAAGGCCAGGACCTCGGGGGTGGCCACGTAAAGCGGGCCGCTGATGGAGATCGACTGGCCTCCGTGCTCGTTGGTGATGCTGGCCATGGCGGCCGGGGTGCGCCCGGACGCAGCGCCCGAGGCCGAGGTCGAGGAACTGCCGGGCGCGGCGCTGGCCACCTGACCACCACCGTCGATCTGCATCTCCGGGCTCGTCGGGTCGACGGCGATCTCGAGGGGCACGACGCGGTGGGCGCCGATGGACTGGGCCAGGACGTCGACCTGCCGGCGGACCGAGCCGAGCTCGGCGTCGGACAGCTGCGGGACCGGGCCGCCGTCGCGCACGTGGTCGACCAGGTACACGACCATCTGGTTGTCGGGCAGGTTCGCGCCGCCACCCGAGTCCTTGGCGATCTGCGAGGCGGCGCTGATGGTGATGATCGAGGCGATGCCGATGGCCAGGGTGGCGGCGCCGAGGGCCGCCCCCGAGCGCGACTGGTACCGGGCCAGGTCGCGCAGGGCCAACCGCCCCGCCACGGTCAGACGGGGCGCGACGCGGGCCAACGTGCGGATGGCCAACGGTCCGAAGAGCAGCACGCCGACCACCGTGGCGATG
This sequence comes from uncultured Microthrixaceae bacterium, assembly GCA_963785815.1. Classification (GTDB taxonomy): domain Bacteria; phylum Actinomycetota; class Acidimicrobiia; order Acidimicrobiales; family Acidimicrobilacustridaceae; genus UBA4742. The sequence goes on along the minus strand of CAWAWN010000002.1, from coordinate 1,092,735 downwards.
GTGCCGCTCACGATCAGCAGGCCGTGGTCGGGTCGGCCCAACGCCAGCAGCAGCATGCCGGCCGCCAGGATGACCACGCCGACGCCGGCCACCCGCGAGGCCGGAGGCGGCTGGGGCGGGCGACCGGACAGCGCGGTGACGATCGGGACCCGCGACGCGGCCCGGGCCGGCCACCACGCGGCCAGCACGGCCGTGGCCACGGCCAGGACGGCGGCGGTGATCACCGCCCACCACGGGATGGCGAACCGCCCGACGTCGTGGGACACCAGCGTGGCCGCACTCGGGGCGAAGGCGATCCAGCCGACGATCCCCACGACCACGCCGATGGTGGTGGACACCACGCCCATGGCGGCGCCGTTGGCCAGCATCACCAGGCGAAGGTGGCGGTCGGTGGCCCCGACCGAGGCCAGCATGCCGAGCGAGCGCTGGCGGCGGTGGGCCAGGACGCTGAAGCTGGCCACGCTGACCAGCCCCACGAAGAGCAGCGTGAGCGTGGCCAGCACCAGCACGGCCACCGCCGACTGGGTCCGGGAGCTGCCGGAGACGCCCTCGATCCCGCTCGGGGTCCCACTCGGGAGGTGGAAGGACTGCAGCTGGGCGCTCGTCAGGTCAGCGTCGATCCGCGCCGTCACGTCGTCGGTCGAGGGGAGCTCTCCGGGGGCCACGACGGCGAACGTGTCGTCATAGGCCTGCGGGTCCCCCACCATGCCGACCACCCGGAGCGGCCGGCCGCCCAGGTCGTGCCACGTCGAGCCGAGGCGGAGCCCGAGCTCAGAGGCCAGGCCCGAGGTCACCGCCACCTCGCCCGCGGCCGCGGGGAGCCGGCCGCTCTCGACTCGGAGTCCTCCGTCGGGCCGGCCGCCGTCCGCCACGATGGATCGCAGGTCGAGCGTGGCCAGCGAGCCCGGGATGGCCACCCGGTGGTGCGCGAACGCCTCGGCCGGTCCGAAGGCCGCCCGCACGGCGGCGATGTCGCCCCGGAGCCCGGCGTCGTTGGCCGGCAGGATCCAGGTCGTGGTGGGTGCCGGGGTGCCGTTGGTGGCCATGGCCAGGCCGAAGGTGGTGGCGGCGACGGCAAGGGCGAGCAGGGCGATGACCAGGAGCTGCTGTCGCCACTCGCGCCGGAACAGACGCACGCCCCAGCGCGCCACGGCGCGTCGGGCCGGCACCCCACCGTTGGTCGGCCGCGGCCGGCCGGTGTCGGCCCGCGGGCGCTCCTGCGTGAGCGTCATGGGCGTGGAGCCGGCTCGAGCAGCGTCTCGGGGCCGATGGGCGGCGCGGTCTGGTCGATGACACGGCCGTCGCGCAGGAACACCACCCGGTCGGCCCAGGCGGCCAGCTGGGCGTCGTGGGTCACCACGATGCCGGCCACCGGCCCCCGGCACGCCTCGCGGATGAGGCGCATGACGGCTTCGGCGTTGACCGAGTCGAGCGCGCCGGACGGCTCGTCGGCGAGCAGGAGCCGACGATCGCCCATGATGGCTCGGGCGATCGCCACCCGCTGGCGCTCGCCACCGGAGAGCTCGTCGGGGAAGTGGTCGGCCCGGTCGCCCACATCGAGCGTCGCCAGCATGGACCGGGCCTCGGCGTGCGCGGCGCGCCCCGAGACGCCGTCGAGCTCCAAGGGCAGGCTCACGTTCTCGGCGGCGGTCAACCCGCTGAGGAGGTTGAAGTTCTGGAACACGAACCCGACCGACCGGCGGCGGAGCCGGGCGCGGTCGTTGCGGGACATGCCCGAGACGGGCCGGTCGTCGATCAGCACCTCGCCCGAGGTGGGCTCCTCGAGCGTGCCGGCGATGGTCACCATGGTGCTCTTGCCCGACCCGCTCGGACCCATGATCGCCACCAGCTCACCCTCGTCGACCACCAGGTCCACCTCTTGCAGGGCGGGGACCTGGGCCGATCCCTGGCCGTAGACCTTCGAGACGCCTCGCAGCTCGAGCGCGGCCATCAGGAGGCCCCGACCCGGCGAGCGCGTCGCGGCATCGGGGACGCCGCCGGGGCCGCAGCTGAGCTCGAGTGGCGGTGGAAGCGGCCGTCGGCCGCGTCGAGCCATCGGACCACCGACTCCAGCCGGAACAGCTCGGCATCGATGGCCAACGCCGCCCCCAGGTCGTCGGCATCGGCATCCTCCTTGATCCGCGTCCACTGCTGCATCAGCTGGACCAGGTGCCGGCGGTGCACCTGGATCACCTCGTGCACGTCCACGTCGGCCATGCGCCCGGCCACCAGCACCTTGATCACCAGCTCGTCGCGGGGCGGCGAGGACAGGTCGGGCGGGGTGCGCAGCCAGCCGGCCAGCGCATCCGCGCCGTCAGGGGTGATCTGGAAGTGCTTCTGGGGGCCCTCCTCACCGCCCTCCGCCTCGACCAGGCCGTCGCGCTCCAAACGCTGCAGCGTCGTGTACACCTGGCCGACGTTGAGGGGCCAGACCTCACCGGTCCTGGCTTCGAACTCCTGGCGCAGCTGCAGGCCGTACTTCGGACCCTCGCTGAGCAACGCGAGGAGCGCGTGGGCCACGCTCATAGGACCACCCCCGCCATCGGCACTCGGCACGACCTACGTGTGAACATACTGAGTATGCTACTCACCAGAACCGAGTGGGGCAAGTCACCCCTCCGGGCCTAGACCGGGCGGTCGGCCGCCTCGATCGCGTCGGCGCTCACGTGGCGGAGGCCGTGGTTCCAGAGCTCGGTCAGCAGGTCCAGCACCGCCTCCGGGTCCCAGGCCGGGTGCAACGCCAGCTCCAGGCCGAGCCGCTCGGCGGCGCCGAGGGTCATCGCGGCCAGCACGTCGGCCACCTGTCCATGGCCGAGGCCAGTGGCGCGCAGATCGTCCCGGAACATCTCGGCCACGCGCGACGCGATGCGGGCCTCGGTCCGGTCGATGTAGCGGGCGGACGCCGGCGTGCCGCCGACGTTGGTGCGGAACAGCAGGCGGAACTCGGCCGGGTGGTCGCGGGCGTAGCTCAGCCACGCTCCGTTCGTGATCCGGATCCGCTGGGCCAGCGGCAGGACCCGGGCCTGGTCGTACGCCGCGAACATGTGCTCGGTGATGGCGTCGCAGCGCGCCACCACCGTGGCGTCGAACAGCTCGTCCTTCGAGTTGAAGTGGTGGTACAGCGTGCGCCTCGACACCCCGGCCGCATCACCCAGGGCCTCCATGGTGGCGCCGTCGTAGCCCACCTCGGCGAAGGCGGCGGCGATGGCTTCGAAGTCGAACGGATGTCGGGGACGCACCCGGGAAGTCTCGCCCATGCACCGACGCGTCGACGACGTTCGCTGGGCGGTGGAGAGTTGCGACTCGAGGGCAGACTGGCCCACCCGGCCATACAATCTATATTTTATCGTCAGTCTGAGCTAGGCTGTCGACCATGTCGACCAGCGCCCCGGGCACCCGATCGGACTGGGTCGAGGATCGGCTGCGCGCCGCCATCCTCGACGGCGAGTTGGAACCGGGTCAGCGGCTGCGGGCCGACCACCTGGCCCAGCGATGGGACGTCAGCGCCACCCCGCTGCGGGAGGCGTTCCAACGCCTGGCCTCGGACGGGCTGGTCGAGCTCCCACCCCAACGCGGGGCTCGCGTGACCCAGATGTCGGTGCAGGACGCCACCGAGATCTACGAGCTGCGCCTCCTGCTCGACCCCTTGTGCCTGCGCCAGTCCCTCGAGCACTCTGATGCCGACCACCGGCGTGAGGTGCAGGATGCCTTCGAGGCCTTCCGCGCCGCCCCGGACCTGCCCGCCGCGGTCGAGGCGCACGCCCGCTTCCACCGCGTCCTGCAGGGCCGCTGCCCGTCGCGCTGGCTGCGCCGGTTCGTCGACCAGCTGGCCGACGCCTCCCGGCTGTACCAGGTGGCCTCGGCGGCCGGCCAGCCCACCCGTCGCCACCCCAAGGACGAGCACCGCGCTCTGTGCCGGGCCGCGGTGCGCGGCGACATCGACGGTTGCGTCGCCCTGCAGGAGGCCCACCTGCGTCGGACCCTCGAGCTCATCGAGGACGAGGCGACCCAAGGCTGAACCCATCCGGCCGCGGCCGGACCGCACTGCCCAGGAGATGGATGCATGGCTGATCACCGCGCCCGGTACGGTCCCCACGACCCCGACGAGACCTACGTCTCCCACCCGTTCACCGAGCAGGTCGTCGACCTGGGCGAGATCGAGATGAACCACGCCATCGCCGGCGACCCGTCCTCGCCCGCGTTGCTGCTGATCCCCGGACAGACCGAGTCGTGGTGGGGCTACGAGCAGGCCATCGGCCTGCTGGCCGAGCACTTCCAGGTGTTCGCCGTCGACCTGCGTGGCCAGGGGCGCAGCACCCGCACCCCGGGCCGCTACACCCTCGACAACCTGGGCAACGACCTGGTTCGCTTCATCGACGTGGCCATCGGTCGCCCCACCCTGGTGAGCGGCCTGTCCTCAGGCGGCGTGCTGTCGGCCTGGCTGTCGGCCTACGCCAAGCCCGGCCAGGTCCGCGCCGCGCTCTACGAGGACCCGCCGCTGTTCACCTCCGAGGTGCGACCGGCGCTCGGGCCCGGCATCCGCCAGTGCATCGGCCCGATCTTCGACCTTTGGAGCACCTACCTGGGCGACCAGTGGTCGATCGGGGCGTGGGACGCCATGCGGGCGGCGGCGCCCGACCGTTTGCCGCCGCCGCTGGGCGCCTTCCCGGTCCCCGACGACCCCCCGCAGAACCTGAAGGAGTACGACCCGGAGTGGGGCCGCGCCTTCTGGACGGGCACGGTCGGCGCCTCGTGCGACCACGACCAGATGCTGCGCCAGGTCAAGGCGCCCGCCGTGCTGCTCACCCACCACATGCGGATGGCCGACGACGACACCGGCTTCCTGTTCGGCGCCATGTCCGACCAGCAGGCGGCCCGGGCCCGTACGTTGCTGGAGGGCGCCGGTGTGGACGTCACCTACCGATCGTTCCCCGACGTGGGCCACTCGATGCACGGCGAACGCCCCGAGCTCTACGTCGAGACGTTGCTCGACTGGGTGCAGGGGCTCGACGTGTGAGCGGCGCCGCGCTGGTCGACGTCCACGCCCACCACCTGCCGGACTTCTACCGCCAGGCCTTGGCCGACCACGGCCACACCCAGCCCGACGGCTTCCCCCACATCCCCGAGTGGTCGGCGGGCGAGCACGTGGCCGTCATGGACCGGTTGGGGATCGCCACCTCCTTGCTCTCGATCTCGTCGCCCGGCGTCCACCTGGGCGGACCGGACGACTGGGCTGGCACCCGCGACCTCACGCGCGCCGTCAACGAGGCGGGACGGCGCGCCGTGGTCGACCACCCCGGCCGGTTCGGCCTGCTGGCCTCGCTCCCGCTGCCCGACGTCGACGCGGCCATGGCCGAGATCGCCCACTGCTGCGACCACCTGGACGCGGACGGGTTCGCGCTGTTGACCAACGTCGACGGCACCTACGTGGGCGACGACGACCTCCGTCCCATCTGGCGTGAGCTCGACCGGCGCCACGCCCGGGTGTTCATACACCCCACCTCGCCGCCGTGCTGGGCCCACACCTCGCTGGGTCGGCCCCGACCCATGATCGAGTTCCTGTTCGACACCACGCGGGCGGTGGTCGACCTGGTGCTGAACGGGACGGTGGCCCGGTGCCCGGGGATCGAGCTCATCGTCCCCCACGCCGGCGCCACCCTGCCCATGGTCGCCGATCGGGTCAACGTGTTCTCCCTGCTGCTCGACGTGGACCCCGCAGTCGACGTGCTGGCCGATCTCGGTCGCCTCCACTTCGACCTGGCCGGGTACCCGCTGCCGCGCCAGCTCGACGCCCTGCTGACCCTCACCGCCCTCGACCACCTGCACTACGGCAGCGACAACCCCTTCACGCCCGAGTTCGCGGTGGCGGCCAGCCGCCGCCAGCTGGACCAGGCCGGGAACCCCCCGGGCTCGCTGCTCGACGCCCTGGCCGCCAACACCCGGCGGCTCTTCCCCCGCCTCGCGACCCTGCCCGCCGCGCCGCCCCGACACGACGCCGACGCCGACGCCGACGCCGACAGGCTGACCCACCACCGAGAGGAACGTCCCATGGACCATCACATCGAGCTCGGCTACCTCGTGCTGGAGGTGCCCGACCCCGCGGTGCTCACCCCGGTCTTCGCCGACATGGTCGGCCTGGTCCCCGGTGATCCGACCCCGGCCGGCGCCGCCACCTGGCGCGACGACGGGCGCGCCCAACGCCTGGTCGTGCAGACCGGGCCGGCCAACGACGCCGTGGCCATCGGCATCGAGGCCGTCGACACCGGTGCCTTCGAGGCCACCCGGGCCCGGCTGGAGGCCGTCGGGGTGGAGGTGGCCGACGGGACCGCCGCGGAGGCGGCCGAGCGGCGGGTGGCGCGCCTGGCCCGCACCACCGCACCGTGGGGGGTCGACGTCGAACTGGTCGTGGGCCTCGAGGACGCCGGCACCCCGTTCCAGTCGGCCTTGATGCCTGGCGGGTTCCTCACCGACGGCGTCGGCTTCGGCCACGCCGTGTTCGCCACCCAGGACCTCGACGCCGCCAGCCGGTTCCTGGTCGACGGCCTCGGGTTCGGCCAGTCCGACTGGATCGAGACCGAGCTGGCCCCGGGCATCCCGTTGGAGGTGCGCTTCTTCCACTGCAACGAGCGGCACCACACCCTGGCCGTGGCCCTGGTCCCGTTCGAGGTCCCTCAGCAGCTGCACCACATCATGTTCGAGACCAGGGTGCGCGACGACGTGGGCGCCGCCTTCGATCGGGTGTGGGACTCGGATCTCGCCATCCCCAACGGACTCGGCCGCCACGACAACGACGGCATGTTCAGCTTCTACTTCCAGACGCCGGTCGGGTTCCAGATCGAGGTCGGCTACGGCGCCCGGGTCATCAACGACGGGTGGGACGAGAACCGCCGCTACGACGCCATCAGCAGCTGGGGCCACCAGCCGCTGCGCTCGGCATGACCCCGACCCCCCAGGACACATCCGGCGACGTCGCGCCGGGCGGAGCCGGCGTCGACGTGGCCATCGTGGGCGCCGGACCCGTCGGCCTCGTGCTCGGCATCCTGCTGGCCCAGCGCGGCCGCTCGGTGGTGGTGATCGAGCAGCGGCCCCGCCCGTACCAGCTTCCCCGTGCCGTGCACTTCGACCACGAGGTGGGCCGGCTCCTGCAGTCGTGCGGCATCGGCGACGAGCTGCGGGCGATCTCGGAGCCGGCCGAGGTCTACGAGTGGCAGAGCGCCAGCGGTCAGACGCTGCTGCGCTTCGGTCGGATCGGCACCGCGGCCTCGGGTTGGCCGTTCTCGTCGATGTTCTGCCAGCCCGACCTCGAGCGGCTGCTGGACCGGCGGGCCGCGTCGCTGCCCACGCTCGAGGTCCGACGCGGTATGCGGGTGCGGTCGATCGACGAGGTCGACGACGGCGTCGCCATCGGCTGCGTCCCGGTCGGGCGCGACCCAGAAGGCTCGCTGGTGGACGTCACCGACCAGGCCACCGAGCTGCGGACCCGCTACCTGGTCGGCTGCGACGGCGCCAACTCGACGATCCGTGACCTGCTGCAGGTGCCCATCGAGGACCGCGGGTTCTTCTACGACTGGCTCATCGTGGACGTCATCCTCGAGCCGCCCCGGGTGTTCGACCCGCTGAACCTGCAGGTCTGCGATCCTGCCCGGCCCACCACTGCGGTGTCGGGCGGACCGGGTCGTCGCCGCTGGGAGTTCATGCGCCTGCCCGACGAGCCCATCGAGGACCTCAACCAACCGGCGCGGGCCTGGAAGCTGCTCGAGCCGTGGGACGTGCACCCGGGCAACGCCCGCCTCGAACGCCACGCCGTCTACACCTTCCAGGCTCGGGTGGCGCAGCGGTGGCAGGTCGGTCGGAGCTTCCTGGCCGGAGACGCCGCCCACCAGATGCCCCCGTTCGCCGGGCAGGGCATGTGTGCGGGGATCCGTGACGCGGCCAACCTGGCCTGGAAGCTGGACCTGGTGCTCGGCGGCCAGGCCGATCCGGACCTGCTGGCCACCTACGACGAGGAACGACGGCCCAGTGCCCGCGCCGCGGTCGACCTCTCCATCGAGCTGGGCCAGGTCATCTGCGTGCCCGACCCGGCCGAGGCCGCGGCCCGCGACGAGGCCATGGTGGCCGGCTACGAAGGCGGGGTGAGCGACGCGCCGGACCTGCCCGGCATCGGCACCGGCGTGGTGCAGATCGACTCGCCCATGGCCGGCGAGCAGTTCCCCCAGGGCCGCCTGGACGGCCGGCTCTTCGACGACGTCCACGGCGCCGGCTTCCGACTGGTGACCACCGACCCGGCCGCCGACCAGCTGGATCCGACCCTGGCCGACTGGTTCGCCACCATCGGCGGGGCACGCGTCGAGGTCGGCGACCTCTCGCCGGACCTGGCGGCCTGGTTCGCGGCCCACGACTTGCGCTGGGCCCTGCAACGACCCGACTTCCACCTGTTCGGCACCGCAGCCGACCGCCACGGCGCGGCCGAGCTGCTGGCCGCCCTCCGCCACCGGCTGGCGGCCCCGCCGGCCGGCGCCAGAACCACACCCGGGAGACCCTCATGAAGCTCGCCAACCACGACGGCCGCCTGGCCCTGGTCCTCGCCGACGGGGTGGCCGATGTGGCCACCGCCTCGGGCGGACGGTTCGGTCCCGATCCCATGTCGGCGTTCCACGACTGGGCTGCGCTGGTCGACTGGGCCGGCCAGGTGGACGCGCCGACCGGGGCCCTCGACCCGGTCCGGCTGCGATGCCCGGTGCCCGAGCCGAGGCAGGTCTTCGCCATCGGCCTCAACTACCGCAGCCACGCCGAGGAGTCGGGCATGGCCATCCCTGAGGTGCCCGCCACCTTCACCAAGTTCCCAACCTCGCTGGCCGGGCCGTTCGACGACGTGGAGATCGTGGGCGACACGGTCGACTGGGAGGTCGAGCTGGTGGCCGTGATCGGCCGGCGCGCCGACCGGGTCGACGAGGCCGACGCCTGGTCGCACATCGCCGGGCTGACCATCGGCCAGGACATCAGCGACCGGACGCTGCAGTTCGCGGCCGGCATGCAGTTCTCGCTGGGCAAGTCCCGGCGCGGCTACGGCCCCATGGGGCCGTGGCTGGTCACGCCCGACGAGGTGCCCGATCCCGACGACCTGGCCCTGGGCTGTCGCGTCGACGGCGAGGTGGTGCAGGAGGCGCGCACCAACGACCTCATCTTCGGCGTGGCGCCACTGGTGGCCGAGCTCTCGTCGGTGCTGCCGCTGCTGCCCGGGGACGTGATCTTCACCGGCACGCCGGCCGGGGTGGGCATGGCGCGCCAGCCGCCGCGGGCGCTGCGCCCCGGCCAGGTGCTGGAGAGCTGGATCGAAGGCATCGGCACCATCCGCAACCACTGCGTCGGGGGCGGGTCGTGAACCGGGTCGTGCTCACCGGCACCGGCGTGCCCGTGCCCGATCCGGCCCGAGCCGGGGCCGGGACGCTGGTCGAGCTCGACGACGTGGTGTTGCAGGTCGACGCCGGGCGGGGCACCGTGCTGCGGTTGGCCGGCTCGATGACCCCGCTGCCCCGCCTCGACGCGATCCTGCTCACCCACCACCACTCCGACCACCTGGTCGGGCTGAGCGACCTCGTCCTGTCGCGGTGGGTGGCGGGCGCCCACCACACCACCATCGTGGCGCCCGAGGGGCCGACCGCCCGCTTCGCCCGCACCCTCCTGGACCCCTGGCAGGACGACATCGCCGTGCGCATCCACCACGTCGGCCACGGCGGCCCACCCTCGGTCGAGGTGGTTGCCTTCGACGCCGGCCCGACGGCCACCGAGGTCTGGCGGCACGGCGACGTGCGCGTCCGGGCGGTGGCCGTGCACCACGAGCCGGTGCTCCCGGCGGTCGCCTACCGCATCGACGGGCCATCGGGTTCGGTGGTCGTGAGCGGCGACACCACCGTCTGCGCCGAGGTGGAGCAGCTGGCCACCGGGGCGGACGTGCTGGTCCACGAGGTGCGCCTGCGGTCCTTCGCCGAGGCGGCGGTGGGAACCCACTACGAGGCCATCGCCGCCTACCACGCCGACGCCGTCGACCTGGGCGCCGCCGCCGAGCGGGCCGGGGTCAGGCACCTGGCCCTGACCCACTTCATCCCGCCTCCGCTCGAGGGCTACGAGCCCTTCGTCGCCGAGGTTCGCCAGGGTGGGTTCGCGGGCGAGCTGATCGCGGGCGACGACCTCACCACCGTAACCTGGTGAACTGGCGGTCCACGGCACCCTTCCGCCATGAGGAGGACCTCTGATGCGTCGCGTGACCTACTCGATGGGCGTCTCCCTGGACGGCTACACCACCGGGCCCGACGGCCAGTTCGACTGGACGGCGCCCGACGATGAGGTCTTCCGCTTCGTCACCGACGAGACCCGACACGTCGGCGTGCACCTGATGGGCCGCCGGCTGTACGAGGCGATGCTCTACTGGGAGACGGCGGAGCAGGATCCGTCGCTCGACGACGCCATGCTCGAGTGGGCCGCGTTGTGGAAGGCCATCCCCAAGGTGGTGTTCTCCACCACCCTGTCGTCGGTGCAGGGCAATGCCCGGCTGGCCTCGAGCGGGGTGGCCGAGGAGATCGAGCGGTTGCGGGTCGAGCCGGCGGACGGCGACATCGCCATCGGGGGCGCGACCTTGGCGGCCCAGGCCGCCGCGTCGGACCTGATCGACGAGTACCGCATCCGGGTGTACCCGGTGCTCGTGGGCGGGGGCACGTCCTACTTCCCCCAGCAGGAACGTCGGTTCGACCTCGACCTGGTCGAGACCCGCACGTTCAGCTCGAGGGTCGTCTACCTCCACTACCGCGTGGCGCGCTGACAGACCACCGGGCGGCGAACCACGACGGCCAGCGGCCATGATGGGGACGTGCTGGGCCACGTCGGCATCAACGTCCCCGACCTGAAGACGGCTCGCCGCCATCGACGGAACCGGCTGGGTCGAGGACCTCGACCGTTCGCTGGTGCACCTCGCCCAACTCCCGCGGAGGCCGCGGACATGACACGCCGTGAGACCGTCGACCCATGATCGACCGGGCGTCGTCCAACCCGGCGGTCGTCGACCCCTCGCTCGACAGCCGGGCCATCACCTTCGAGAACCCGACGGGCGAGCGCGGTGCGGGTGGGTCGGCGCACGGGGGGCGCAAGGGCGCGCCGAGCCGCTGGGTCGATGCCGGTGAACGGGTCGTGCTGGCCGACGTCCCGGGACCGGGGATCGTCCGTCACCTCTGGCTGACGGTCCTGCCGGGTCGACCCGAACGCCTCCGCGCCCTGATGCTCGAGGTCTTCTACGACGAGGCCGCCGAGCCCAGCATCTCGGTGCCCCTGGTTGACTTCTTCGGGGTGGCGCACGGTCGGCCGGTGCCCTACGAGTCGGCCCTCACCTCCATCCTCGAGGGCCGCGGCTTCAACAGCTACCTGCCCATGCCCTTCCGGCGGGCGATCCGGGTCGAGCTCGCCAACGGCTCGTCGAAGGGCACGATGCTCTACTTCCAGCTCGACTACACCCTCCAGGCCGCGCTGCCCGCCGACCTCGGCCTGCTGCACGCGACCTTCCACCGCGAGAACCCCACGACGATGCGGCGCGACTTCACCATCGCCCAGGGCCTGGTCGGCCCGGGCCGGTTCCTGGGCTGCAACGTCGGGGTGCGGGTCATCGACGACGCCGACTGGTACGGCGAGGGCGAGGTGAAGGTCTACCGGGACGGGGACGCGGACCTGCCCACCATCTGCGGCACCGGCCTGGAGGACTACGTCGGCAGCGCCTGGGGTCTGGGCCGGTTCGCCAGCGCGCACAGCGGCGCCCCGCTGGTCGTGGCGGCCGAGCCCGAGGAGATCGCCCCGACCGGAGCGGCAGGCCCGCCCAACCCCGCGTTCGTCGGCTTCTACCGTTGGCACCTGCTCGACCCGATCATGTTCGAGCGCGACCTCACCGTCACCCTCCAACAGATCGGGGCCAAGTCGTTCGCCGTCGGCCAGGAGCAGGCCCTGGCCGCCTACGAGCGGACCAACCCCCCGGCAGGAGCGGGCTGGCTGCCCGGCTTCCACGACCAGATGCTGGCCTGGGGCATCGCCGAGCGGGTCGACGACGTCTGCGCCACCGCCTACGTGTACTGCACCCAGGCGCAGCCGGTGCCCCGGGTCGACGTCGACGCGGCGGTGGCCGACCTCGCTCGCCTCGACCACGAGCCGCGCCCGGCCGCGCCCATCTGACCGGCGAGGACCCGATGCGGAGTGCCGCAAACCAGTGTCTCGGCGTCCATCGCCGGCAGCCCGCCGCCCAGGCCGGGGAGGCGACGCCCGGCGGTCAGGCCACGGCCATGAGCTCGACGACGTTGTCGTGCATGATCCGGGTCACGTCGGCGTCGTCGAAGCCACCCAGCTCCTTGGCGAAGTCGAGAGGCTGGGCGGTGCCCTCGCCGTGGGGCCAGTCGGAGCCGAACAGGATGCGGTCGGCACCGAGCAGATCGGCCAGGGCGCCCAGGTCCTCCTCGAGGTAGGGCGTCGTCCAGACGTGCTGGCGGAGGGTGTCGAGCGGGTCCTCGGAGAAGACGTACGGCGTCTGGTTGGCCTGCTTGCGCAGGTGCTTGGCCAGCAGGGCGACCCAGTCCGACCCGTTCTCGATGCTGGCCACCTTCAGCCCCGGGTTGCGGGTGAACGCCCCGTGCATGATCAACGAGGCCACCGTGTCGTGGATGGCGCGACCTTCGGTGATGACGTGGTTGAGCGGGTCGCTCTGGCCGAACCCGAACGTGGGCCGCCCGCCCCAGGCCGGACCGAAGCGGGCCTCGTAGCCGCTGTCGCCCAGGTGGAAGGCGACCGGCACGCCGGCCTCGGCCAGGCGGGCCCACACCGGGTCGTGCGCCTTGTTGCCCAGGGACCGGCTGGCGCCGTTGGGCGCGGGCACCGGCGCCGGGCGCACGTGCACCATGCGGGCGCCGCGCTCGAGCAGCCGATCGACCTCGTCGACCGCGGCGTCGGGGTCGGCGAGCGAGATCATGGGCACGCCGTACAGCCTGCCGTCCTGCCCGAAGCCCCAGTCCTCCTCCAGCCACCGGTTGAAGGCGGCCAGGCTGGCCACGGTGGCGCCGATGTCGTCCTTGAGCGCCTCCTCGACCCCACAGCCCAACGTCGGGAACAGCAGCGCCGCGCCCAGGCCCTGGTCGTCCATGGCGGCCAGTCGCGCCTCGCGGCCCTGGTACTCGGGGTGGTTGGACAGCGGCTCGACCTGGAAGAGCGAGCGGGGATCGACCCCTTCGGGGATCTGCCCCCGGAACAGCGGATCGAGGCAGCCGGGCACGATGATCGGGTCGAACGTCGGGTTGGGGATGAAGGTGTTGAGCTTGCCCCCCATGAGCAGCTGCACCTTCTTGCCGTCGCGCACCGGCCGCACGCCGCGTTGGGTGAACTTCGGATCGAGGTGCCGGGTGAAGGCGTCGAGGGCCTCGTAGTAGTGGTTGTCGGCGTCGAAGGGTCGGGTGTCCATGGATCGCTCCCTTGGGTCAGTGGTCGGAGCCGAAGAAGAAGGAGTCGGCGTTGCCGTACAGCCAGCCGTCGCGCACGTCGTCGTCGAGATCGAGGGCGGCGGCCTCGGTCAGCGTGCGCTCCATCGAGAGCACGGGGTAGTCGGAGGCGAACATCACCCGGTCCTTGCCGCGGGTGCGCATGTAGTGCAGCAGCGACTCGGGGAGGTACCTGGGTGACCAGGCCGAGGTCATGAGGCGCAGGTTCCGATACTTGATCATGAGCCGGATGGCCACCTCCCACCAGGGGTCGGCGCCGTGGATCATGCACAGCTTCAGCTCCGGGAACCGGATGCACACCCGATCGAGGTGCATCGGGTGCTGCGGCTCGGCCGGGATGGGCGGCCCGGGGATGCCGGTGTTGAGGCACAGCGGCAGGTCGAGCTCGCAGCACTTGGTGTAGAGCGGGAAGTAGACGGCGTCGCTCGGCGGGTACAGGCCGTCGCCCCAGAAGCTGGGCCCGACCACGGCGAAGGCGGTGGGGTGGTCGGCCACGAACGACTCGAGGCTGCGCACGGTCTTCATGGGCTTGAGCAGGTTGAACCCCCCCACCGCCAGCCGGAAGCGATCGGGTGCGGCCGCCGCGAACTGCTGGGCCCGGTCGTCGACGGCGTTGACCTGGGTGATCAGGACCGCCTTCTCGACCCCGTTGGCATCCATGTCGTCCACCAGCTCGCCCAGCTCGGGGCTCTTGAAGAACGAGTCGTCGCCCTTGAAGTAGTCCTCCTTCACGCGGATCATCCAGTCCGGCATCTTCTGGTCGGCGAAGCCGACGTTCACCAGGCAGTCGATGGCGCGGGGCACGAGCACTCTCCTCAGGGTCAGCGATGGCGGGCGGTCGACAGGCAGAACTGGGCCAGGTACGCGACCTCATCGGGCGACGGCCGTGTGCCCTGCCACAGGTGCCCGGCCACCCGGTTGGTGACGGCGTGGGTGACGAGCTCGGCGTCGAGCACCGGATCGGGGCTGCCCAGCGCTTCGAACGGCTCGTAGAGCAACTCGGCCAGCGGTCGGCGGGTGCGGGCGTGGTCACCGGTGGGGATGGCGGTGTTGAAGTTGCTGCTCGCCCCGAGCACGGCCACGTTGGGCGCGGCGTGGGCCTCGTCGACCTGGGCCAGCACCCCTTCGAGCCAGCAGCGGACCTGGGCCGAGGCCGTGGGCTCGGCCGCCATGCGCCGACCCAGGGCGGCGGCGATGCGCTCGGTGGCCTGCTCGCTGAGTGCCGCCACCAGGGCGTCCTTGGACTCGAAGTACCGGTAGAAGGCGTCGTTGGACAGGCCGGCCTCGGCCACCACGTCGGCCACCCGGGCCCGGCCGGTGCGGCTGATCACGGTGCGGGCCGCCTCGAGCAGCGACTCGACCTCGGCCGTGTAGTCGGGTCGGCGACGTCGCGCCGCGGTGGCGGCGGCGATGCGCGTGGCCACGCCGGAGGTGGTGGCGCCCGGATCGGCCGACTCGGCAATTGCGTTCCGCATATCAGAATGTATTCTGGCAAGCGGAACGACTTCTGGCAACCGCCAGGTCCGTGTCCCCGTGACCCGCCCAGGAGGCAGCCGCTGATGTCCGATGCGACGCTCGTCGAGCGTGACGACGGCCTCGTCACCGTCACGCTGAACCGCCCCGAGAAGCGCAACGCCATCAACGACGAGATCTGGAACGACCTCGACCAGATCCTCACCGAGGTGTGGCGCAACCCTGCCGACCGGGCCCTGCTGCTCACCGGCGCGGGCGAGACCTTCTCGGCCGGGGCTGACCTGTCCGGCGGCGCCGCCGGCCGGGCCCGAGACGACGAGCCGCCGCGCCAGTCGACGCTCAACGAGATGCGACGGGTCAACGAGATCACCCTCAAGCTGCAGCGGCTGCCCAAGCCGACCATCGCCGCGGTGGACGGGGTGGCCGTCGGGGTGGCCCTCGGTTGGGTGCTGGCCTGCGACCTGGTCGTGGCCAGCGACCGGGCCCGGTTCTGCGCGGTGTTCTCCAAGCGGGGGCTCACCGTCGACGGCGGCACCTCCTGGTCGCTGCCTCGGCTGCTGGGCACCCGCAGGGCCAAGCAGATGGCCTTCTTCGGCGACATGGTCGACGCGGCCGACGCCGAGGCGTGGGGCATGATCAACGTCGTGGTGCCGGCGGCCGACCTCGCCCGGGTGGCGGGCGAGTGGGCGCGCCGCCTGGCCAGCGGGCCGACCACCGCCCTCAGCCTGACCAAGCGCATGATCGACGGATCCGACTCGCTCACCTACGAGCAGGCGCTGGAGGAGGAGGCCCGCTCGGTGCACATCGCCTACGGCACCAAGGACCTGATCGAAGGCATGACGGCCTACCTCGAGCGCCGCGAACCGAACTTCCGGGGGGTGTAGATGTCCACCGACGGCCGCGAGGCCGACGCCGGGCTCACCGACGAGGTGGCCGCCTGGCTCGACCAGCACTGGGATCCCGGCCTCACCGTGCGCAACTGGTGGCAGCTGGTGGGCGCGGCCGGGTGGACCGCGCCGCACTTCCCCACCGAGTGGGGCGGCCGCGGCCGGTCGCCGCGATCGGTGGTGGCGGTGCGCGCCGCCTTCGCCCACCACGGCGCGCTGCCGGCGCCCTCGGGCCTGGGGCTGCTCATGGCCGCCCCCACCATCTGCACCCACGGCACCCCCGAGCAGATCGAGCGGCTGGTGCGACCCATCTACGACGGGTCGGCCGCCTGGTGCCAGCTCTTCAGCGAGCCCGGGTCGGGGTCAGACCTGGCCAGTCTGATGACCCGGGCCGAGCGCGACGGCGACCAGTGGATCATCACCGGCCAGAAGGTGTGGAGCTCGGGAGCCATGGAGGCCGACATGGGCATGCTCCTGGCCCGGACCGACCTCGACCAGCCCAAGCACGGGGGCATCTCGTGGTTCGCGCTGAACCTCGACCAGCCCGGCGTGACCATCCGCCCGCTGCGCGAGATCACCGGCCGTGCGCTGTTCAACGAGGTGTTCTTCGACGAGGCCGTGGTCGAGGCCGCCGACCTGGTGGGCGAGCTCAACAACGGGTGGGCGGTGGCCCAGTCGACCCTGCTCTTCGAGCGGAGCGGCATCGGGGCGGGCGGCACCATGGCCGGCTACCCCCCGGCCGGCACCAAGGGCGGCTTCCTCGACCTGCGCGCCGGCGACGCGGCCGCCCTGCCGCTGCCGGAGACGACGGCCAAGCCGGTGGTGGGCATGCACGAGCTGTTCGAGCTGGCCCGCCACCTGGGCCGCACCGACGACCCCTGCCTTCGACAGGGGCTGGCCCAGCTCTACACGTACAGCCGCACCGGGGAGTGGACGGCCAAGCGCACCCGCCAGCCCAACCTGGCCAAGGTGGCCCAGACCCGCGTGGGCAAGCTCACGGCCGAGCTGCTGGCAGACGTGCTCGGCCCCGATGCCATGTTGTGGGCCCCCGACGGCCCCGGCGACGGCCTCTACACCGAACCGATCGTGTTCTCGGTGGCCTCGTCGATCTACGGGGGCACCGACCAGATCCAACGCAACGTGATCGCCGAGCGCGTCCTCGGGCTGCCCCGCGAGCCCGACCCGTTCAAGGGCCGGCCCTACCGCGAGGCCCTGGCCGCGTCCCGCCAGGACGCGACCCCGACCTCCTGAGCACCGCCCGGACCCCACGACGAGTCACCCTGGACCCCCGAACCATCCGACACACGAGGACGGGTTGCATGCCATCGCGATCGCTGACCAGCTACCACCCCGACATCCGGGTCGAGCGCGACGGGTGGATCACCACGGTCGCCATCGACCGCCCCGGCTCGCGCAACGCCTGCACCGGCGACATGTGGGCCGCGCTGGGCCGCACCTTCGCCGAGCTCGGTCCCTCGGGGACACGGGCCGTCATCCTCACCGGCGCGGGCGGCAACTTCTGCGCCGGCGCCGACCTCAGCGGCGCCAGCGACCGCGTCGGCTCGCTCGGCCCGAGCGACTCGACCGACCCGAGCCACTCGACCGACGACGACCCGACCCCCCCGCCCGACCACAACCTGGCCAACATGCGGGTGCTGGCCGACGTGGTGCTGGCCGTGCACGGCTGCAGCGTGCCGGTCATCTCCAAGGTGGAGGGTCTGTGCGTCGGGGCCGGACTCGGCCTCGCCCTGGCCGCGGACCTGACCTGGTGCACCACCGATGCCCGCTTCTCGGCCATCTTCGCCAAGCGGGGCCTCAGCCTCGACTTCGGCACGTCGTGGCTGCTGCGCCAACGCGTCGGCGTGCACCGGGCCAAGGAGCTGGCCTACACGGCGCGGATGCTGTCAGGGGCCGAGGCGGCCGAGCTGGGCCTGGTCAACGGCGCGGTGCCAGCCGACGAGCTCGACCGGGTCGTCCAGGAGGTGGCCGAGACCATCGCCGGTGGCCCGCCCATCGCGCTGTCCATGACCAAGCGCCAGCTCGACCAGGCCAGCTCCGGCTCGCTGGCCCAGGCGCTCGAGCTGGAGGCGCTGGCCCAGACGGTGAACGTGGGCACCCGCGACATGCAGGAGGCGTTCATGGCCTACTTCGAGCGGCGCTCCGCCCGGTACGAAGGGCGGTAGTCGGCCCGACGCCGCCCCGTCACGCGGCACCACCCGGGGCGGCCGGCCATCACCCGCCGGCGGGCGGCTCCATGCCGAAGTAGGCGCGCACCTCGGCGATCTCGAGCACGCGATCCACCACGGGGCTGCAGGCGTCGATTCGCAGCACCACCGACGACTCGCCCAGTGCCTGGCGGGCGCGGATGAGGGCACCGATCCCGGACGAACCCATGAAGGTCACGCCCGCCAGATCGAGCGACACCACGTGCACGCCGGGCTCGTCGCAGGCCACGATGGCGGCCAGGAGCTCATCGGCCTCCCCGCCGTCGATGTCGCCGGAGACGACGAGTCGGACGGCGCCGGGCGTCGCCTGCTCAGCCGACTGCCTCGCCAACACGCCCACACCTTGGCACATGCGCTACAACTCGGGTCCCATGAACAGGCCAGGGGTGCGCCGGGGTCGCCTGGCGCGCTCGGCCACCGTCGAGGCGCTGGCCGCGAGGGTGGGCCACCACCTCACCCTCGTCCTGGGCGACAGCCACGCCCGCGTCTTCGCCGACATCCGCTCGCGCCAACTGGTGCCGCGGACCACCTTCGCGGTGGTCGCGGTCTCCGGGGCGACGGCGCGGGGCCTGGCCAACCCCAACTCCCGCACCGACGCCCTGGCCCGCTTCGCCCGGGCCCTCGAGGGCGTACCGCGCTCCCGGCGCACCTTGGTGATGCTGGGCGAGGTCGACTGCGGGTTCCTGTGCTGGTACCTGGCCGCCCGGGAGCACACCACCGTGGAGGCGCAGCTCGAGCACTCGTGGGCGCGCCATCGACAGTTCCTGGAGGACCTGTTGGGCCAGGGCCGCCGGTGCCTGGCGGTGGCATCGGTGTTCCCCCCGACCGTCGACGACTACACCACCTGGGAGGGGTCGCTCAACGAGCGACGTCAGGTCACCGCCAGCCTCGAGGCGCGCACGGCGGCCACCCTGGCCTACAACGCGAACCTGGCCGACTGGGCCGCCCGGCACGGCTGCGCCCACCTCGACCTGGACGATGCCCTGATCGAACCGGCCACCGGCCTGCTGCGCCCCGAGCTGCGCAACCCCGATCCCACCGACCACCACCTGAACCCCGAACCGCTGGCCGAGCTGGTGGCCCGGGACTTCGCCGAGCTGCGCTGGCCGCGGGCCTGATCGCGGACCGGCCACGATGCCGATACGGTCCTGGCCTACGTCGTAAGTCGACAACCACGGGGGATCGGGATGCATCGCGCTCGGGGTGAGGCGGTTCGACGGCCGATGGCGGCTGGTCGCGCTGGTGCTGCTGGCCGTGGTGGCCGTGGCCGGCTGCGAGCCGCAGATGACCAGCGCGGTCGATCAGAGCCGCGCCGCGGCCGGCAGCGCCGCCCTTCCGGTCACCGACGCCCTGACCACCGCGGCGCGCGCCCACTCCCAGGCCATGTGCTCGGCCGGCGCGGTCACGCCGTCGGTGTCGCCGGCCACCGCCTACGGCGAGGGTCCGTACCTCATCCACGAGCTGGTGGGTCGCGCCCTGCTCGACACGACCGTGTCGGACCAGATCCAACGCAACGTCGATGCCACCTCGGCGGTGTGGGCCCAGTGGCAGCACGACCCCGACCTGAACGATCCCCATTGGGTCGACCAGGCCGACGGCGAGGCGAGCTGTCCCGACGGCTACCTCTACGAGACGCTGGTGCTGCGCCAGGTGCCGGGCGCACCGACGACGGGGCTCTACGTCAGCCCGCAGTACGCGCTGGGCTCGGGCACCATCACCGACGCCATCCAGTACGGCAGCGCGGTCGACTACTCGGGCACCACCATCCCGCTGCTGCTGGATCTGTACGTGCCGCCTGCGCCGGCGCCGGTCCCCCACCCGGCCATCGTGTTGATCCACGGCGGCGCCTTCGTGGGTGGGAGCCGCAGCGACTACGCCGGCCTGGCCGAGAAGTGGTCGAGCTACGGCTACGCCGTGATCGCCATCGACTACCGGCTAGACCCGTTGCTCAACGGCCCCCACACCCAGCTCGACCAGCTGCAGGCCGCGGCCAACGCCATCGCCGACGCCCAGGAGTCGGTGCGCTGGCTCAAGGCCCACGCCGCCACCTTTGGCATCGATACGACCCGCATCGCGGCGGTGGGCGACTCGGCCGGCGGCGCCATCGCCCTCGGGCTGTCGGCGGTGCCCGACTCCCACCCGACCAGCCCGTACTCGGCGTACTCGCCGTCGGTGGCCGCGGCGGTCTCCACCGGTGCCTACCTCACCCCCGGTCTCGAAGCCGGGCTGCTGCACCTGAACGGCACCGAGGCACCCATCCTCATGTTCCACTACGAGACCGATGTCGCCAGCGCGCCGGGCCCTTACGCCTACGAGACGTGCACCGACTACCACCTGGCCGGCGACACCTGCGACTACGTCAGCCAGGCCGGTGAGGGCCACACCACCGACCTGTCCCCCGGCGGCCAGTGGTGGGCCAACCCCCTGGCACCGTTCCTCTGGCAGCACCTGCACCTGGGCAGCTGAGCACCGACGGCGGTCCGCGCCGGCGAGGGGGCGTGCCGGCTCAGTCGAGCTGGAGGTCGTAGACCAGCTGCCCGTCGGGTTGCACGTCGAAGTACTCGATCTCGCCGTCGGCCACCTGCGTCGCGTCCGCGCCCAGAGCCACCGCGATCTTGTTGGCCGAGTTGCGGGTCACGTCCAGCACCAACTCGAGGGCGTCGGCCGGGTCGAAGGACCTACGGATCTGGTCGGCCAGCGTCGGCGGCCAGGACGCCGGCGTCCACAACATGGCGTCGGTGAGCCGCAGCGCCACCTTGTGGTGCTCGGCGAGGTCGCTGCGCTCGTAGTGGTCGATCTGGTCGAAGGTCGACTCGTCGGCCCCGGCCCGCACGGCGGGAGCCAACCGGCGCGATTGGCACACCCGGCAGTGGTGGGCCCGGGCGCCGCGCAGGCGCACCAGCTCGCTGGTCACCGGATCGAGGCGATCCAGCCGAGCCACCGCCACCAGGAAGTCGTCGATGGCGGACCAGAGGCCGTCGCCGCCGTCACCGCCCTCGCCGCCGTGGCCGCACGTCGGGGTCTCGGCCCCGTCGAGGGCATGGGACCCGAAGACCTGTTCCAGCGCCGTGTCGGCCCGAGCCCCGAAGTCGGCCAGCCACATCAGCTGGATCAGGGGGAACGTCGACGCCGCGAACCGCTCGACGAGCGCGCCGCGCTCGGCCTTGGTGATAGCGGCCACGTCGATCACGAACTGCTCGGCGAACCGACCGGCCAGATCCCGGTCGGCGGACGCTCGCTCGGTCAGCTCGGGCTCGTGGAGCGGCGGGTCCTCGGCCC
This sequence comes from uncultured Microthrixaceae bacterium, assembly GCA_963785815.1. Classification (GTDB taxonomy): domain Bacteria; phylum Actinomycetota; class Acidimicrobiia; order Acidimicrobiales; family Acidimicrobilacustridaceae; genus UBA4742. The sequence goes on along the minus strand of CAWAWN010000002.1, from coordinate 1,071,354 downwards.
CGAGGCCGAGCGTGACCCGCACCCGTCGGCGCATCGCCACCACCAGGTTCGGGTCGGCGTCGTAAGCCCCGGTGGCGGGCAGGCGAGTCCGGTCGGCGACCCCGCCCAGCGTGGCGTAGGCGGCCAGGGCTTCGGGTGCGAGCTCGGCGGGACGCGCCTGTGACCACGCGGTCGAACCCGGGGTGGTCATCAGGCGGCCAGGGCCTGCGCCGCGGTGCCCATGAGGTCGAGGAAGTTGGCGGTGTAGAAGCGCTCGCAGGCGTCGGGGTCGGTGCCGACCAGCGAGGCCTCGAAGCGCTCGAGCGGGCGCCGGCCACCCTCCACGTGGGGGTAGTCCGAGGAGAACAGGCAGACCTCGGGCCCGGACTGCTCGATGATCCACCCCACGTCCTCGGTCGGATAGGGGGTGAAGCGGATCTGACGGCGGACGTAGTCGGTGGGACGCAGCGACAGCGCCCGCAGGCGCTCCTCGTGGCGGGCGAAGGCCTCGAACGCGGCCTCCATCTGGCGCGTCCAGGACGGCACCCAGATGGCGCCCTGCTCGATCACCCCGAACCGCAGGGACGGGAACCGCTCGAGCACGCCGTCGAAGATCATGGTGGCCAACGTCTGGGCCGGCGGCCCGGGGATGCCCATGTAGTCGACCGAGCGGAAGTTCTCCTCGCCGCCGTGGAAGTCCGGCGGCACGGGCAGGCCGTTGCGGAAGTAGGCCGGGTCGATCAGGTCACCGGTGCCGCCGACGTGGAACACGACGGGGATGCCGGCCTCCTGGGCCCGGGCCCACACGGGGTCGAGGCCGACGTGGCTGGGCGAGTGGTCCGGCGGGCAGCCCGACGCCACCAGCAGGGCGGCGGCGCCCATGGCGATGGCTTCGTCGGCCATGGCCGCGGCCACCTCCAGGTCGAACAGCGGGACGTAGCAGGTGGCCAGCAGCCGGGGGTCGACCGAGCAGAACTCGACCATGCCCCGGTTGTGGGCCCGGGCTGCGCCCACGGCCAGTTCGGCGTCGCCGCCGTGCTCCCAGTCGCGCAGGCGCCGGTTGTGGAACGTGTTGAACACGAGCTGGCTGGAGAACCCGAGCAGGTCCAGGGCCCGGGGCCGGTCCTCGGCCACGAACGAGCCGGTGGCCGCGAAGTTCTTGCGGGCCATGATCTCGTCCTCCTCGTCGGCTCGGTAGTCCGCCGAGGCGTGGCGCTGGCGCAGCTTGTCGAAGGTGGCGTCGAGGTCCCGCTGCTGCTCGCCCACCTCGCCGGTCTGGCGCAGCTCGTTGCCCCCCGGGTAGTGCAGCGGAGCGATGCGGTCGCGCACCGCCGGGTCGGCGTGGTCGCGCAGCCAGTTGGGCGTCTCCATCAGGTGCGCGTCGGCGTCGTGGATGATGCGACCGTCGTGATAGGGCATGGTTCGCGCTCCCCGGGCTCGAGCTGCGCTCAGGTTAGTGCCGCCGGAGTCGTCGTCGGCCGGGTGGCAGATGCTTGCGTGGTCGATACCGTTGCGTCATCGCGACGATCACCGAGACCGCCGAGACGCAGGCGGACACGCAGGCCGACGCCCTGACCGACGACCTGGCCGCCTTCACCCAACTGCTCATGCGGCCGGGCCGGGGGCACGCGTTCACCACCATGGCCGAGCACGACCTGTCGATCTCGCAGGTGCGCATCCTCCACCTGCTCTTCGGCAGCGAGCGCGACCCGGCTCAGGTCGAGATCGCCGAGCAGATCGCCCTGTCAGGGGCTGCCGCCGGACGGGCCATCGACACGCTCGTGCGCACCGGCCTGGTCGAACGCCACCCCGATGCCGTCGACCGCCGCATCAAGCGGGTGGCGTTGACCTCGGCCGGACGGGCCATGGTCGAGGAGATGGCGGCGGGTCGCCGAGCCGACTTCCGCGAGTTCGTCGACCAGCTCGATCCTGCCGAGCGCCGACGACTGGCGAACGCCATCGCGCCCATCCTGTCCACCCGCCATCTGGCCGACGGCCCCCGGGGGTGCGCGCCATGAGGCCCGGAGCCATCGACCTGCGCTCCGGCGACGAGCCCGACGGTCCCGAGCACCGCGCTTCCGGAGCGGCTCACCACCCCCGCCACCACCATCGCCGCAACCTGCTGGTCATCGTGACCGTGTCGGCCATCGCCATGATCCCGTGGATCGTCAACCTGGCGACGTCGTTGCCCCGGCACTACGAAGCCACCCACTGGCGGCTGGCCTGGGTCGGGTTCGACGTGGTGCTGCTGGCCTTCCTGGCGGCGACGGCCTGGCTGGGGTGGCACCGCCGCCAGCTGGTGCTGCTCACCGCCTTCACCACCGGCGTGCTCCTGTGCGGCGACGCCTGGTTCGACATCACCACCGCCGATCCCCACGACCGGCTGACGTCGGTGGCCTCGGCCTTCGTGGAGATCCCGCTGGCCATCCTGTTGTTCCGCGCCTCGTGGCGGTTGTTGCGGCTGGCCGCCACCCGCGTGAGCGCCGACCACGACGACTCGTGGTGGTCGGTCTGGCGCATGCCGATCCTGGGCCCGGCCGAGCCTGCCGCCAACCCAGCCAGCCTGCAGCAGAGCCGCTTCGCCGATCCGTGCGCCCAGACCGAACCGATCGACCCCCGAACCCAGACCGTCCCGCCCGTCGACTGAGTCGTCCCCCCGGCTCCGCCCCTCTGGAGAGAACCCGCATGTCGCTCCGTGCCCACGCCCGCTTCTGCTACGTCCACCGCCGGTGGGTGGTGGCCGCCTGGGTCGTCGTGTTCGTCGTCCTCCAGCTGATGGTCAGCGCGGCCGGCACCAACTTCACCACCAGCTTCAGCGCCCCCAACACCGAGTCCACCAAGGCGCAGAACCTGCTGCAGGCCAACTTCAAGGCCCAGTCGGGCGACAGCGTGCAGGTGGTCATGCAGGGCTCGCCGTCCATGGCCGATCCCCAGGTCAAGGCCCAGGTCGAGTCGCTGCTGGCCGATCTGGCCAAGGTCGACCACGTGACCAGCGTGAGCGACCCCTACACCCAGCCGGGCAGCATCTCGAAGTCCGGCCAGGTGGCCCTGTCCAACCTCCAGCTCGACGAGCAGTCCAACGACATCAACACGTCGGTGGGCAAGCAGATGATCGCGGTGGCCGAGCAGCACTCCAACGGCGGGCTGCAGGTCTACCTGGGGGGCCAGCTCATCCAGCAGGCCGAGCGCCAGCCCCTGCCCTCGAGCGAGCTGATCGGCATCGTGGCCGCCATCATCATCCTGCTCATCGCGTTCGGATCGGTGCTGGCCATGGCCCTGCCCATCGTGGTGGCCCTCAGCGGCCTGGCCGTCGGGCTGCCCATCGTCGAGCTGCTGACCCACGTCTTCCCGCTGCAGTCCTTCACCACCATCCTGGCCACGATGATCGGCATCGGGGTGGGCATCGACTACGCCCTGTTCGTGGTGACCCGCTACCGCCAGGCCCTCCAGGCCGGCCTCGACCCCGAAGAGGCCGTGGTCACCGCCATCGACACCTCCGGGCGGGCCGTGCTGTTCGCCGGGCTCACCGTGATCATCGCCCTGGTCGGCATGCTGGCCATGCGCCTGTCGTTCATCAGCGGGCTGGGCATCGGCTCGGCCGCGGTGGTGGCCTGCACGGTGCTCGCCGCCGTCACCCTGCTGCCCGCCGTACTGGGCTTCGTGGGCACCAACATCGACCGGCTGAGCCTGCCCTGGGTCCACCAGGAGGCCGCCCCCGACCACGAGACCATGTGGCACCGTTGGAGCCGGTTCGTGCAGCGCCACCCCTGGTGGTTGACGTTGGCCGGCCTGGCCGTGGTGCTGGCGCTGGCCCTGCCCGTCCTGTCGTTGCGGCTCGGGTTCGTCGACGCCGGCAACGACTCGGCCGGCACCCAGACCCGCCAGGCCTACGACACGCTGGCCGACGGATTCGGCCCCGGGTTCAACGGACCCTTCCTGCTGGCCATCCAGGTGCCGCCGGGTGGTGACCACAGCGCCGAGCTGGCCAAGCTCCAGCAGGACATCGCCACCACCCCGGGCGTGGCCTCGACCTCGCCGGCCGTCGTGAACCCCGCCGGCACCACCGCGGTGATGCGCATCTACCCCACCACCGCCCCGCAGGACGAGGCCACCTCGCACCTGTTGCACGAGCTGCGCGGCCACGTCATCCCGCAGGCCACCAACGGCACCGGGCTCAAGGTCTACGTGGGCGGGTTCGCGGCGGTGACCGACGACTTCGCCAACGTGTTGAGCCAGCGGCTCCCGCTGTTCATCGGCGTGGTCATCGGGCTCAGCTTCCTGCTGTTGATGGCCGTGTTCCGGTCGGTCCTGGTGCCGCTCAAGGCGGCCATCATGAACCTGCTGTCCATCGGCGCGGCCTACGGCGTGATCGTGATGATCTTCCAGTACGGCTGGGGCAAGCAGCTGGTGGGGGTGGGCAAGGAGGGGCCGATCCAGGCCTTCCTGCCCATGATGATGTTCGCCATCCTCTTCGGCCTGTCGATGGACTACGAGGTCTTCCTGCTGTCGCGGATCCGCGAGGAGTACCTCAAGACCGGCGACAACGGACAGGCCGTGGCCGACGGCCTGTCGGCAACGGCCCGGGTCATCACCGCCGCAGCCGCCATCATGTGCACGTTCTTCCTGTCCTTCGTGCTCGGCGACAACATCATCATCAAGCTGTTCGGGATCGGCTTCGCCAGCGCCATCTTCATCGACGCCACCCTCATCCGCATGGTGATCGTGCCGTCGACCATGGAGCTGCTGGGCGACGCCAACTGGTGGCTGCCGGGCTGGCTCGACCGGATCCTGCCCCACCTCGACGTGGAGGGTGAGACCCTGGCGCTCGACGAGCCGCCGCTCGACCCGGATCCCGACGAGCCGGTGGGCGAGCCCGCCGGCGTCTGATCGACGCCGACCGCGACCGGCGCGGGGCATAGGGTCGCATCCATGGACGACGACGAGGCCATGGCCATCGCCCTGGAGGAGGCACGGGCCGCCCTCGACCACGGCGACGTCCCGATCGGGGCGGTGGTGCTGGTCGACGGCGCGGTGGTGGCCCGGCGCCACAACGAGCGGGAGCTGACCGAGGACCCGACGGCCCACGCCGAGGTGCTGGCCCTGCGCGACGCGGCCACGGCCCGTGGCTCGTGGCGCCTGGACGACGCCACGCTGGTGGTGACGCTCGAACCGTGCCCCATGTGCGCGGGGGCGGCGGTGAACGCCCGGGTGGCCCGGGTGGTCTTCGGGGCCCGGGACCTCAAGGCCGGGGCGCTGGGATCCCTGTACCACCTGGGCTCGGACCCCCGCCTGAACCACGAGCTCGAGGTGCGCCCCGACGTGGCCGCCGAGCAGGGCGCGGCCCTGCTCACCGACTTCTTCACCGACCGTCGGAGCTCCGATCCTGGAACGCCCCCATCGACCCACGCAGGAGGGGATGGACCATGAAGGCTGCCCTGCTGGAGTCCGCGCCCGGCGACCTCGTCATCGGTGAGGTCGAGCTCGACCGGCCCGAAGCCCGGGAGGTGCTGATCCGCACCGTGGCCGCCGGGTGCTGCCACAGCGACCTGCACTTCATGGACGGCACCTTCCCGTATCCCCTCCCGACCGTGCTGGGCCACGAGTCGGCCGGCGTGGTCGAGGCCGTCGGCACCGACGTGACCCACGTGGCGCCCGGCGACCACGTGATCACCTGCCTGTCGGCCTTCTGCGGCCAGTGCGACTTCTGCGTCTCCGGGCGTCCCCACCTGTGCACCCAGACCGCCATCCGACGTCGGCCCGACCAGCCCGCCCGCCTGCGCCGCGACGGCCAACCCGTCTTCCAGTTCCTGGAGCTGTCGTCGTTCGCCGAGCAGATGCTGGTGCACGAGGGCGCGGTGGTGAAGATCCGCGACGACATGCCCCTCGACCGAGCCGCCCTGATCGGCTGCGGGGTGACCACGGGGCTGGGCGCCGTGTTCAACACCGCCGGTGTCCGGCCCGGCCAGACCGTGGCCGTCATCGGGTGCGGCGGGGTGGGGCTGTCCGCCATCCAGGGTGCAGCCATCGCCGGGGCCGAGCGCATCATCGCCGTCGACACGGTGGCCACCAAGCTGGACCTGGCCCGCTCGATGGGCGCCACCGACACCATCGACGCGTCCGATGGCGATCCGGTGGGCACCGCGCTGGAGCTCACCGGTGGCGGCGTCGACCACGCCTTCGAGGCCATCGGCCTGGCCTCGTGCGCCCAGCAGGCCTTCGCCATGCTGGCCCGGGGCGGCACCGCCACGGTGATCGGCATGATCCCGTTGGGCCAGGTGGTCGAGATCCCCGGCTTCGACCTGCTCTCGGAGAAGCGCATCCAGGGCTCGCGCATGGGCTCGAACCGGTTCCGCCTCGACATGCCCCGCTACGTCGAGATGTACCTGGCCGGCAAGCTCAACCTCGACGACCTCGTCTCGAACCGCCTGCCCCTGTCCGAGATCAACGCCGCCTTCGCGGCCATGAAGACCGGCCAGATCGCCCGCGACGTGATCGTCTTCGACGAGTCAGCGCGCCGCCCGTGACCGTGCCCGCACGACCCCACCGCGGCAGCACGCTGGCCGTGCTCGGCCTGGTCGCAGCGTTGGCCGTGACGCTGGTGAGCACCTCGGCCGCGGCCGCGCCAACGGTCTCCCCGAACCGGACCTCGCTCGACCCGGCCGACACGGCCGGGTCGCTGCACACCGACGGCCGCTTCGCCCGTGACGGGCAGGGCCGGGTGGTGGTGCTCCACGGCCTGTTCGGCGTGTGGAAGACCTCGACGTGGGACCCGACCGACAGCAACACCGACCCGGCCGGGTTCACCGGCACCGACGCCCGTCACGTGGCCGCCCTGGGCTTCGACGTGTTCCGCCTGGCCTACTTCTGGGAAGGGCTGGAGCCGACGGCCGGGCAGCTGTCGACCAGGTACCTCGACGACATCGCCCGGGTCGAGCACCAGCTGGCCATCCGCAACGTGCACGTCGTCATCGACTCGCACCAGGACATGTACAGCTCGGTGTTCTACGGTGACGGCTTCCCGGGCTGGGCCGTGCAGGACGACGGCATCACCCTGGTGACCAACAACGGCTTCCCGCTCAACTACTTCACGCCGGCGGTCGAACGGACCTTCACCAACTTCTGGGCCGACGACCAAGGCGTGCTCGACGCCTATGACCAGCAGCTGGCGGCGGTGGCCCGCCGCTTCGCCCACGACCCGATGCTGTTGGGCTACGACCTGATCAACGAGCCCTTCAGCGGCGAGGACGAGGCCACCTGCGCCACCGCGGCCGGCTGCCCGGACTGGGATGCCACGGTGCTCAGCCCGGCCGAGGCGTCCATGGCCCGGGCCGTGCGCACGGCCACGCCCAGCCAGCTGGTCTTCTACGAGCCGCAGATCTTCGCCAACTGGGGTACGCCCAACGGGGTGACGGCCGACCCGACCACCGGGCCCAACGGGGTCTCCTTCCACGACCAGTGCACGGCGCGGGCGTACTACCAGATCACCCACGACCGGGCCGGGGCGCTGGCCATGGAGGCGGCCATCTGTCCCGGCCAGAACGCCACGGTGATGGCCGACGCCCTGGCCGCGTCCGCCCGGGACGGGGGCCTGCCGCTGATGACCGAGGTGGCCGCGGCCACCGACGACGACTACGGCGGGCTGGAGTGCATCCTCGAGCTGGCCGACCGCAACATGATCGGTTGGACCTACGGGCTGAGCTGGCGCAGCGGCGAGCTGCGCCACCTCGATCCCACCAAGCAGGCGGTGCTGTCGCGGGCCTACCCCCAAGCCATCGCCGGCAACCCGACGTCCTACTCGTTCGATCCCCGCACCGGAGACCTCGCCCTCAGCTACGCCACCGCGGCCGGCGTCACCGGGCGCACGGTGATCTACCTGCCCCTGGCCCAGCAGTACCCGAACGGCTACCTCGTGTCGGTGTCGGGGGCGCACGTGGTGTCGGCTCCGGGGGCCGGGACGCTGCTGCTCCAGAACGTCAAGGGGATCCACCCGGTGACGGTGACGGTTACCCCGGCCGCCGGACCCATCGCCGTCGACCGGCCAGCCCTGGCCGCCTGCCCCAGCTGACCGTCCAGGGACTTCCGAACGGCGGCGAATCCCGCTTCGCCCGGCCCTGGGCCCGGCGACTAACGTCGTCGACGGAAGGTTGCCAGAGCGGACGAATGGGACGGCCTCGAAAGTCGTTGTGGGTTACGGCTCACCAAGGGTTCGAATCCCTTACCTTCCGCCAGAACGTCCCAGACGGTCCCGGCCAGTCCGGGACCGTCCGGGTTGTCCGGACGAAGAGTCCGCCTGACCTGCCGGTTTCCACGATCTGCCCGCAACGTTCAGCCCTTCGCTCGGTGCCGCTGCTCCCAGCGTTGCTCCCGAGATGACCCACCTCGACACTAGGAGCGTGCGATTCGCCCCGCGCCGCGGAGCTCGAGGCGACGCGGACCTGTCGCCGGTTCTGTGCGGGCCGTCATCAGCCCAGCCTCCTCGGATGTCAGATCGGCACGCGCTGTGACCGGCCGAAGATCTCCTGAAGCACCGCGACGACTGATCGAACCATTCCATCTGATGCCGTTTGTTGACCTGTAGTACCGTCCCGGTCGATGGGGCGGGGTGGGCTGGTAACGGCTTGGGAGCCGCGCCACGATGGCGAGGAGCAGGGATGGTCGACGGGCATGGTCATGGCCGGTGAGCTTGTCTTCGATGTGGGCATGCACAACGGCAACGACAGCGCCTACTACCTCGACTGCGGCTATCGCGTGGTCGCCGTCGAAGCCAACCCGGTGCTGTGCGACGACGCACGCTCCCGGTTCGCACCACATGTCGAGGCCGGCAGACTGCGCATACGCAATGTGGGTGTCGCTGAGACCGCTGGCGAGCTCGAGTTCTGGGTGTCCGACCGGTCCGAGTGGAGTTCGTTCCATCGCGAGAACGCGACGCAACAAGGCACCGCGGCCACATCCATAACCGTCCCCACGGTGCCGTTCCGCGACCTGCTCGCCGAGGCCGAAGAAACCCCCCTCTACATCAAGGTGGACATCGAGCGCAGCGACAGCCTCTGCATCCGCGACCTCCCCGTAGATGCGCTGCCCGCTTACGTCTCGCTCGAATCGCATGTGGGGGCGGACGCCGACATCGAATTCCTGGCCGCGCTCGGCTACTGCGGCTTCAAATGTGTCCGCCAGAACGACCTGCGTGAGATCACCACCCGCAACGTCGTTGCGCAAGGCCGCGCCCGCCGCCTGATCGCAACGGTCGCGAAGGTAAGCGGCCGGGCTGACGGGCGACTCCAACAGCTCCACTATCGCCGCCAGGCCGTCAACGGCTACCGATTTCCCGATGGCACCTCTGGACCGCTCGCCCGGGACCTCCCCGGCCCGTGGATCACCCCGTCCCAAATGCTGGAGGTCTGGCAGACCCTGATCGAGATCGACAGCCGCCTCCACGCCAACGGCATTGGTGAGTGGTTCGACATCCACGCCGCCCTCGACCCAACTTGATCTTGGCGCAGCTCACCTGGCCCAGAGGTCCCAACTGACACGACCGCATGGGGGTGCTGGGGCGCTCTGCACGTTCACCTTCGGACATCACGCGCCGATGGCGACCGAACGGGCGTGCCTGCGCCGTCTGCCCGGTACCCGCCGTTTGTGGCGTACCTCAGCTCGTGGCTCGTCACAATTCGGGCCGCCGGGGTCACGGCTGCGGCCAGGGTCAGAGCGTTCCCCGGCGATACCGGCGAGCCATCGCCCAGCCAACGAACCCCAGAGCAAGGAGCCCCCCGATCGCCCAAGGTGGACCGTCGAGTCGGCTGTTGGCGATCTCGACGCCGCCCGCGATCAGGGCACCAACACCGACGAATACCACGAGGATGAGGCCCGACGTACGTACCACCCATCCGACCCCACCGCCCGTCGATCTCGATTCCAACCCATTCTGATGGCTCGCGGTCGGGCGCAGATCGCTGTACTGCGCCAGGTGCCAGTCGAGCTCCACCCGTTGCCGCTGACGCTCTTCAGGATCGACACCTCCCGGATCACGATCGGGACCCACCCCAAGGAGCGGGCTCTGGCCCGGCCCCCTTTGCCCCTCGGTGATCCTTCCGATGATCCGGTTCACCCGTGCCCAATCGTATGGAGCCGATGGACCCTCGGCGTTCTCGAACCGCTCGGCGGCCGCACGGAGGTAGGGAAGAGCAGAACGAGTCCGGTGCTCACTGATCGCGAAGAGGGCGATGTGCTGCTTCGTCGTGTCGTCTAGCTCGACCCACTCGCAGAAGACTTGATCCGCGAGGTCTCGTTCGCGGTCATCTAGGCGGTCGTACATCGCCTCCACGTCCAGATAGAGGAAGTTCACATCCTTCTCCCTGACCCGCTGCTGATGGACGCGGTCCCACCACCGATCCATCAGGTCCCGCAACTCATCGAGGTCTGACTGCCCATCAGAGGCGACCACCAACGGAACCTATCCCGACAGGCACCCGCGGCCCCCGACGCCCAGCGAGGACGGCACTAACCCCCCACAGAACCGGCGATAGGCCGCCGGCGCGAGTACCTCTGATCGCACCTTCCGGGCGAGCCAGCCGCAACACGACTCGGCAGGCTCGGCCAGCCGTGGGGACGACTACCTGTCCGATACCGTCCGAGGACGTTGCTCACACGGTTGCTCCAGCGGAGTCGAACGTAATAGTTCGATATAGCTCTTGAACTGCTCGTTTGTAGTTGACGATAGTCGAAAGGGAGCAATCCCTTACCTTCCGCCAGAGCCTCCGAGACGGTCCCGGCCAGTCCGGGACCGTCCGGGCTGTCGGGACGAAAGTCCGGCCTCACCTGCCCCTTTCGGCTCGCAGGTCCGGGGCTCCCCTCGGTGCTGTTGCTCCCACGGTTGCTCCCGAGGTGGCGCTCATCGACAGAGGAGACGAGCGATTCGCAACACGCAGCGGGGCTCGAGGCCGACGCCGACCCATCGCCGCTTCGGCGCAGCCCCTCGCCCTTCCGGCATTCGGCTTCTCGGGCACGGCCGCCTGTGTGGTCGACTGGTGGGGTGGACACCGAGGTTGGGCGTCGGCTCCGGCGCCGGGGGATCTGGCTGGAGTGGGCAACCAACCTCTGGAACGTGGCCGAGGTCGCGATCACCATCACGCTCGGGATCATGGCCGGCTCGCTGGCACTGGTCGCGTTCGGGCTCGACTCGATCGTCGAGATCTTCGCGTCGACCGTGGTGATCGTGAACCTGAGCGACACCCGGATCGACCCGGGTGATCGGCGCATCCATCGGTCGCTGCGGGCCATCTCCGTCGCATATTGGTTGTTGGCGACCTTCCTCACGATCCTGAGCGTCCGCAGCCTCGTGCTCGGCCTGCGACCCGGACAGTCGCCGCTCGGCATCGCCTGGCTGACCGCCACAGCAGTGGCCATGTTCGGCCTGGCAGGAGCCAAGCGTTCCACCGCACGCAAGTCAGTCAGCGAGACACTGGCCGCCGAGGCGACCATGACCTTCCTCGACGGGTGCTTGAGCACCGGGATCTTGGCGGCTCTGGTGGCGAACTCCGCTCTTGGGTGGTGGTGGGCGGATGCGGGCGCGGCCATCGTGGTCGCGGGGTTCGCCACGGCAGAAGGGGTCAAGCACTGGAGGGACTCAGCGCCCCACGACCGGTCGAACCCAGGCTCGTAACCGCGGCCGAACGGCCGTTGTGGAGCGACGGTTCGGCGGCCCACGAGCTCAAAGGCCTCCCAGACGCGAGCGCAGTCTGACCACGGACCAGCAGGTTTGGGGGTTCGAGTCCCTGCGAGCCCAGTCGGCGGGTGCTCTCAGCCGTGGTCGACCTCGCCAGGGAGGGGCCGCCCGACCTCCACCGCCGCGTGCTTGTCGGCGGGCTGGCGTGAGTGCGGATCGAAGGCCGGGAAGGTCAGCAGGTTGGTGCGGGGGTCGTGCATCGGCACGAACACGGCACCGGGCGCCACCGTGGACACCACCTGGGCCCGGGCCAGCACCCCTCGACCCAGGTCAGGTCACACGGCCGCGTAGAGGTCCTGCGCTGCGCGACGCTCTGGGCCACCCCGGCACGCAGACCTGACGCGCCCGAACGGCCTTGGCGTGGTCGGGTCCTGGTCCCTCGAGCTGCACCTGGGACCTGAGCTCCGGTCGGGTCACCGGTCGCCTTGCGTCTACAGGCCGCCGATCCGGTTGGGTGGCCAGATGCGGAACATGGCTCGCCCCACGACGGTGGACTCGGGGACGGCGCCGAAGTAGCGGCTGTCCTCGGAGTCGCCCCGGTTGTCGCCCATGACCCAGATCTGGCCCGTGGGCACCAGGCACGGCGCCTGTGAGGTGCACTGGTACCTCCAACCGGCCACGTTGGCGGTGACGGTGCCCTTGTCCAGGTAGGGCTCCGAGAGCTGCCTGCCATCGATGGAGACGTGACCATCGGCGAAGGAGACCTTGTCGCCCGGCAGCCCGATGACCCGCTTGATCAGGTCCTTGTCGTTGCTGGCGAGGTTCTTCGGCCTGGCGAACACGACCAGGTCACCGCGGTGGATGGGGTGCAGCCGGTAGCTCCACTTGTTCACCAACACCCGGTCCTGCACGTGCAGGGTGCTCTCCATCGACTTGGACGGGATGACGAACGCCTGGGCGCTGGTGGCGGAGATGACCAGAGCGACCACGACGGCGGCGGCCACCACGGCCAGCCACTCGATGGCGTTGCGCACCGCGCCGCGGGGCTTGCGGGGCGCGACCTCAGCCGCAGTCGACTCGACCGGCGCGATGGACCTGTCTTCGGGGCTTGGCACGGAGGACGACATCATGGGCGGCGTTGGCTCCTCGACCGGGCGGGGCGGGCGACGGCATCGAGCATCTCACCCCGACCTACGGAACCGGGCGCGAGCCAGGCTGGCTTCGATCTCGCGTGCGGCGCGGGCCACGTGAGGAGGGGCCAGGATCTCCCGGTGTCGGCCCGGCAGCGGGATCACCTCGAAGCCGCCTCGTAGGTACTTCGACCAGCGCAGGCTCGGGTCGCCGCCGGCCTGGCGCCGGTTCTCGTCGCCGGTGAACAGCGCCACCGGGCCGTCGTAGGTTCGGGCCTGGTGGCTGAGGTAGCCGCGCCACACCGCCTTCTTGAGGGGCTCGAGGCCGCGACGGTCGGCCAGCGTGGCGGCCGAGGGGGGCATCAACCCGATCCACCTCAGCGGCCGGAGGGCCTGGTGGCGGGCGCGCAACAAGGTCCTGCGCCCACCGCCCAGGACCATCCGACGGAGGTGCTCGCCTCGCCGGACGACGTCCTGTTCATCGAGCAGCTCGCGCACGTGGTAGCCGAGGTACGGGCGCAGCCCCTTCGGGTTCAGCTTCGGGCGGATGGTGTCCACCAGGCCGAGCCAGGCAACCTCCTGTCCCTCGGCGCGCAGCTGCTGCGCGATCTCCAGGGCGATCACGCCACCGAACGAGAACCCAGCCAGCTGGTACGGAGGCGTGAGCCCGAGTGCATCGAAGCCGCGCCGGTGGTGCGCCACCCAATCGGCGAGATCGCGGGGGAGCGGTCCCGTCGTCGGCGGATGATCGATCCCGTAGAGCGGCTGGGCCGGACCCAACGCCTCGCCCAGATCCCGGAGACGGTCGCCTTCATCGTGCCACGTGAAGAAGAAGACGACGGGCGGCGCGGTCCCCTCGGGATGCACCACGACGACCCCGGGACCAGAACCCACGAACGGCGACCCCTCCGTGCGGCTCACAGGGCCGGAACCTAGCGCCGCCGCCCCTGGGCGAGCGGCCCCGACGAATGGACGCGGCCCTATGCCCCGGCCGCCCCCGGGGCCGTCTCGAGGCCCACCAGGTCGTCGTCATCGACCTCGGCCCCGCCCCACTCGGTCTCGACCACGCGCTCGACGTCGGGAGGGATGTTCGGGACCAGCAGCGACAGCAGGACGCCGATGGTCACCACCACGCCGGCGAACGCCACCGCCGGCTTGGCCGCCTCGGCCACCGAGTGGCTGATCACCGTCGACACCTCGGCCACCACCTCGGGCGGGGCGTCGGACGGCGGCTTCGCCCCACCGCCGATGCCGGTGCTGACCCCGGCCACGATCTGGTGTCGGGCCTGCGCCGGCAGCTGCGGGACGGCCGCCAGGCCGTCGGCCACCTTGGAGCTGGCCTGGGCCACGAAGATGGCGCCGATCAGGGCGATGCCCAAGGCCGTGCCCACCTGGCGCACCATGCCCGAGGCGCCGCTGGCCGAACCGGCCTTCTGTGGTGGGATGTCGCTGAGCACCACGTTGGTGAGCTGGCTGGTGGCGAATCCGATGCCGATGCCGTGCAGCAGCAGGCCGGGCAGCAGCTGCCAGAAGGTGGTGTGGGGCGAGAAGGCCCACACGTAGAGCCAGATGCCGCACGCCTCGAGCGTGAGCCCGACCGTGATCACGTACTTGGGCCCGAAGCGGTGGCTCAGGCGGCCGCCCACCCCGCCACCCACGAAGGCCATGATGCCGGCCGGCAGCAGCCAGGTGCCCGAGCGGACGGCGGAGAGGTGCAGGCCGGCCTGCAGGAAGATGGGCAGCACGAAGAAGGCGCCGAACTCGCCCATGGCCAGCACCGTGGTGTTGATCAGCCCGTAGCGGAACCCGCGGTGGACCAGGTCGCGGAAGTCGAACACCACCGGTCGACCCCGTTCGGCTCGCCTCACCTCGACCAGCACGAAGGCAGCCAGGAACACCACCGACAACGCGATGGACACCGGCACGATCGACACCGCGTGCACGGGCCAGGTCCACCCCCCGATGGACTGGTCGCCGATGGGCCGCCACCAGCCGTAGCGGCCGGCCTCGATGATGCCGAACACCAGGCAGGCCAGGCCCAAGGTGATGAGCGGTACGCCGGGCAGGTCGATGCCCCGGGCCCGGTCGTCGCGTGACTCGCCGACGAAGAAGATGGCCAGGACCACGGCCAGCGGGGCGATGACCACGTTGATGCGAAAGGCCCAACGCCACGAGTAGTAGGTGGTGAGGATGCCGCCCACCCACGGACCCAGGGCCCCGGCGCCCCCGGCCACCGCGCCCCACACCGCGAAGGCCAGGCCCCGCTCGCGCCCCCGGAAGGTGGCCGAGATGATCGACAGGGTGGCCGGCAGCATGGCCGCGGCGCCGATGCCCTCGAGCAGCGACTCGCCGACGAACAGCTGGGTCACCGACTGGGACAGCGAGGCGATCAACGAGCCGATGGCGAACAGCACCGCCCCGAAGTAGAAGAGCTTGCGGCGCCCGAAGATGTCGCCCAGGCGCCCGAAGCTGATGAGCAGCGAGGCGAAGATCAACGAGTAGCCCGAGATCACCCACTGCAACGCCGACACCTGCGTGTGGAAGTCGCGGATGATGGTGGGGACGGCCACGTTGAGGATCGTGTTGTCCAACACGATGATGAACAGCGAGCTCGACAGGATGACCAGCGCCACCCAGCGCCTGGGATCAGGTGGGCCGGCGGGTGCCCCCCAGCCGCCGGCGGCCGCCGCCCCGGCCGTGGATGCGCGGTCACTCATGTCGGTCGTCCCCAGCTGGGTCGGGCGCAGCTCGGCGCCAGGCGGCCTCGGTCGGGATCGACTCTACGACGGAGGTGTGACGGTGCCGCGTCCTGACCGCGACCCCTAGCCTGAGCCCCATGATGCGAATGGGCCCCCACGCCCTGCTCGGCTCGGACCCGTCCAAGATCCAGGGCGTCACCCTGCGCCAGGGCGTGGTCAAGCGGTCGCTCGAGTTCGCCCGGCCCTACCGCGGGATGCTCTCCGGCTACGTGCTGGTCATCATCCTCGAGGCCCTGATCGCCCTGGTGCCCGTGTTGCTGGTGCGCCGCATCATCGACGTCGCCATCCCCGACAAGGACCGCGCCGCGGTGACCGCCCTGGCCGCCATCAGCGTGGCTGCGGCGGTGGCCACCCAGGCCCTGGGCTGGTTCGACCGGTGGTGGTCGGCCCGCATCGGCGAGGGCGTGATCTACGACCTGCGGGTGACGCTGTTCGACCACACCCAGCGCATGCCCATCGGGTTCTTCACCCGCACCCAGACCGGCGCCCTGATCAGCCGGCTCAACAACGACGTGATGGGCGCGCAGCAGGCGCTCACCTCCACCCTCGGCTCGGTGGTGTCCAACGTGGTGGTGCTGCTCACCACGCTCACCGCCATGTTCCTGCTCCAGTGGCAGATCACGCTGGTGGCCCTGATCCTGCTGCCCATCTTCATCATCCCGGCCAAGCGGGTGGGCCGGAAGATGCAGGAGATCACCCGCCAGGGCTTCGAGCTGAACGCCGACATGAACACCCAGATGACCGAGCGCTTCAACGTGTCCGGCGCCCAGCTGGTCAAGCTCTTCGGCGACTACGACCGCGAGGTCGACCACTTCTCGGACCGGGCGGGCAAGGTGCGCGACATCGGGGTGCGCGGCGCCATGTACGGCCGGGCCTTCTTCATCGCCCTGGCCCTGGTGGCGGCCGTGGGCACCGCCGCGGTCTACGGCATCGGCGGCAACCTGGTCATCTCCGGCAGCATCAGCATCGGCACCCTGGTGGCCCTGGCCGCCTTCGTCACCCAGATCTACGCCCCGCTCACCGCCCTCACCAACGCCCGGGTCGACATCATGAGCGCGTTCGTGTCCTTCGATCGGGTCTTCGAGATCATGGACCTGACCAACCCGATACAGGACGCTCCCGACGCCGTGGAGCTGGTCGATCCGAGCGGCCGCATCGAGGTGGACGACGTGTGGTTCCGCTACCCCGCAGCCAGCGAGGTCTCGATCGCCTCCCTCGAGGCCACGGGCACCGCCACGCTGTCCGACGCCCAGGGCGACCCCGTGCTCCAAGGCGTCTCGGCGGTGATCGAGCCGGGCCAGCTGGTGGCGGTGGTCGGTCCGTCGGGCGCGGGCAAGACCACGCTCAGCTCGCTGGTCCCGCGCCTCTACGACGTGACCGAGGGCGCCATCCGGGTGGACGGGTTCGACATCCGGCAGCTGACCCAGGCCAGCCTGCACCAGGCCATCGGCGTCGTCAGCCAGGACCCGCACCTGTTCCACGACACGGTCGGCTCCAACCTGCGCTACGCCCGGCCCGGGGCCACCGACGACGAGATGGTCGAAGCCTGCCGGGCCGCCCAGATCCTCGATGTCATCCAGGCGTTGCCCGACGGCTTCGACACCGTGGTGGGCGAGCGCGGCTACCGCCTGTCCGGTGGCGAGAAGCAGCGCCTGGCCATCGCCCGCATGCTGTTGAAGGACCCGGCCGTGGTCATCCTCGACGAGGCCACCAGCCACCTCGACTCGGAGAACGAGGCGCTGGTGCAGGAGGCGCTGGCCCAGGCCCTGGCCGGGCGCACGGCCATCGTGATCGCCCACCGGCTGTCGACCATCACCGCCGCCGACCAGATCCTGGTGCTCGACCACGGCCAGATCGTCGAGCGGGGCAACCACAGCCAGCTCCTGGCGGCCGACGGCCTCTACGCCGACCTCTACCGCACCCTGGTGCGCACCGAGGCTGCGCCGGCCAGCCCGGCCATCGCGCACGTCGACTGACCGCGCCGCGGCGACCTCGCCGCTCCCCGCACGCCAATCTGTTGACGCTGCCCCCTCGACCACATAGCCTCCTCCGCGTCGGCGAGACGAGCGGGATGGACGGGGGCGGTCGTGGCGGTCTTGCTTCGCAAGGGCATCGTTCTGGTGGTCACCACGTGCATCGCGGTGCTGACGTTCGCACCGTTGACCGCACCGCCGGCGGGCGCTGACCCAGCGCCCCCGAGCCTGACCGTCAGCTGGAACAGCCTGCTCCACGTGGCCGTCGTGTCGTGGAGCACGGGGAGCTACGCCTCGGCGTTCATCACCGACACGACGGGCGGTGGCTCACAAGCGCTCCCCGGAGCACTCAACTGGTTGGGCGGTGAGAACGGCAACGGGACCGCCTTCGAGCCCGTGACCACGGCCGGGACCAGGACATATCTCATGCAGACGGGCACCTACGGTCCTGGATTTGTCTGGCAGGCAGGTCCCTCGATCACCGCCCAGGTGTCCATCTCCTTCGTCGCCAGCCAGAGCGGGCAGAACATCAACGTCAGCTGGAACTTCGGCTCGGGCCTGGCCGCCTTCATCACGGACACCACCGGCGGTGGATACCAGACACTGCCCGGCGCCCTGAACGAGTGGGGGGGTGAGCCCGGCTCGGGGTCTGCGGTCGAGACCAACCAGAGCTACGGGCTGCACAGCTACGTGGCCCAAGTCGGGAGCTACGGCCCTGGACTCGTCTGGCAGCCCAACTCCACGGTCACCTACGACATGCTGGTGCAGCCACCGTCAGGTGACACGAGCGCCACGTGGAGCTTCGAGCCCTACAACAGCACCGATCCGTCGGCGCACTTCACCGCCGCGGCTTCCCAGATGGCCGCCAACTCCGGTCCGAACGATGTCGTGTTCGACAACGCGGGCGACGGATGGGTCTCGTCTGAGTTCACCGATGGCGTGGTCGAGGTGACGCCCACCGGGACGGTCCAGAACCTCACGGTGCCGCAGGTCCCGTCCGAGCCGGCACCGTTCTTCCAGAACGCCTACGGCATCGGCCAGTCCAACCACACCACCTTGGCGGAGCAGATCATCCGAGGACCGAACAGCACGATCTGGTTCTCACAGGGCGGCCAGGACCTCCCGGCTCCTGCGGGCTCCTACACGAACCAGGCACGACTCATCGGCTACGACCCGGCGGCGTCGCAGTTCTGCATCTACGACACGCCGACGGCGAGTGGAGCGAGCCCCACCGACGTCGTCAACGGGCTGGCCTGGGACTCGGTCAACCACCGCATCTGGTTCACGGATTGGACCAACTCCACCGTGAACTGGTTCACCGCGCCGACGAGCTCGTGCGGCCCTCAGAGCGGCCCGAGCGGCAGCACGAACGGCACCCTCACGAAGCTCGTCGCCTGCAGCGGCAACAACCCCCCGGCGAACTGCGTGCACTCCATACCCACCGCGTTCACTGGCAGCCTCGCCGGGAACATGGTGTTCGATCCGGTCACCTCCACCAGCTACCCGCAAGGTTCCGTCTGGTACGTGAACGTGTTCGGCTCCTCGGTGGAACGCGTCAACATCGCCACATCAGCGGTAACGGTCTACGCGCTTCCGACCGCCCGCACGGTCACCAGTGCTCCCTACTACCTGGCCACTGATTCGGGCGGGTACGTGTACGTCGCCGAGTACCTGGATGGCGCAGTCGCCCGCATCAACAAGACGACCGGGGCAGTCAACGAGGTTCTGGTCCCCTCGTTCGCCTCGGGCACCTCCGGCTGCAAGTCAGGGGTGGCGCTCGACGGCACAACCGGGCTTCCTCAGGTCCATTCGCTGTCACTGGGAACGAACGGGCGCCTCTACTTCTCGACGACCTACTGCGACAGCAACGGGGCGGCCGACTCGGCCGTGGGATACCTGAACGTGAACGCCTGGGGCTCGGCCATGACCGGCTACATCTTGACGACCCTCCCCGCAACCAGCTGCACCAGCGGGCCGTGCTCCGTCGGCCTCGGCTTCGAGGGCGTGGCGGTGGACAACACCAACAGCCAGGTCATGGTCACCGACATCGGGGACTCTCGCGTCATCGACCTGCACGGCTCGTCCTGACCTCGAGACCCGCGGAGGCCGTCGCGCTCACAACCTCCGCGAGCGCCACAGGATGGCGGCCAGCAGCACCGACACCACCGACACCACCAACCCGACGATCCACCCCTCGACGTCGTTGGCCACCAGCCCGGCGCCCACGGCCGTCCCGATGGCGACCACGCCGGCGGTGGCGATGACCCGCACCAGCGCAGACTCCACCCCGAGTCGGGGCGGGGTGGAGGGTAGGAACCCCGGCGACGGCCGCACCGCGGTGCGTTCCGGTGCGGTTCCCGGTGCGGTTACCGGGGCGGTGCTGGCCTGGGGTCGCACGGTCGTGAGGTCCAGCGCGTCGTACCGATCCGCCTCGGTCACCGGCTCGACCGGCGTGGCGGCCGCGTCGGGAGGCGGCTGCGCCTCCTCATCGCCCTCGGAGCGGATGTGGAACGGGTTGTCGAACAGCTCGGGCGGCTGATCGGGGTCCTCGACCTCGTCGACCATCGACCGGGCCAGCGCGGCGCGTCGTTGCTTCATCTCCAACCCCTCCCCCGTGGGGACTCGTGACCTGCGAGCATCCCTACCCACACCGGCCGGTACGATGCAGCCGAAGAGAGGTGTGACCGATGGTTGTGGCGTGGCTGGTGCTGGGGGTCATCCTGCTGGCGTTCGAGATGCGCCACCTGGCGTTCTACGCGCTGTTCGGCGCCATCGGCTGCTTCGCCGCTTGCGTGACCGCCCTGTTCGTACCCATCATCCCCGTGCAGGTCGGCGTGGCCGTGGTGGTGGCCGGCCTGGGCATCGCCACGGTGCGTCCGATGATGAGCGAGCGCTTCAACCCCCACGAGGACCACGGCCCGCTCGGCCGGGGGGTGGCCGGCACCCTGGTGGGCGAGGAGGTCCTGACCCTCGACGCGGTGGGTGACGCCCACACGCCGGGCCACGTGCGCCTGGCCGGCGAGCGGTGGCTGGCCACCAGCGGGTCGGGTTCGCCCATCCCGCAGGGCACCCGGGTGCTGGTCACCGCGGTGCAGGGCACCACCCTGGTGGTTTGGCCGGTCGACGGCGTCGTCGCCCCCGAGCTGCCCAGCGCCTACGCTCCGGTCGACCCGGCGGCACCGGCGGCGCGCGAGCAGACCCCCGGCCCCGTCCCGAACGACCCGCTCTCCGACGAGGCAGGCAAGGAGCCGTCATGATCAGTGCCCTCGGTACCCTCACCATCGGCGGGCTGGTGGTGCTGGCCGTGATCGTGTTGATCGGCCTCGCCACCCTGCGATCGATGATCAACATCGTTCAGCAGGGCCAGGTGGGCGTGGTCAAGCGCCTGGGCGAGTACCGCAAGACCCACGAGCCCGGCCTGGTGGTGATCGCACCCTTCGTGGATCAACTCCAGACCGTCGACATGCGTGAGGTCCCCGTGCCGGGAGACCGCCAGGACGTCATCACCAAGGACAACGTGGTGGTGACGGTCAACGCCACCATCTTCACCCAGGTGGTCGACGCCAAGCAGGCCCTGTTCAGCGTCAAGAACTTCGACGTCGCCATCGATGCCCTGGCCCGCACCGCCCTGCGCTCGGTCATCGGCACCATGACGTTGGACGAGGCCCTGTCGGAGCGCGAGCGCATCAACACCGACGTGCAGGAGCAGATGGAGCAGGTCACCGACAAGTGGGGCATCCGCATCAGCCGCATCGAGATCGTCGAGATCGCCCCGCCGCCCCAGATCCTGCAGGCCCTGGCCCTGCAGAAGCAGGCCGACCAGGAGAAGCGGGCCCGCATCCTGCAGTCCGAGGGCGAGCAGACCTCGGCCATCAACGTGGCCGAGGGCCAGTCCCAGGCCGCCATCAAGGCGGCCCAGGGCGAGCGACAGGCTGCCATCCTGCGGGCCGAGGGCCTGCGCCAGGCCGCCATCCTCGAGGCCGAGGGCCGCAGCCAGGCCATCGCCACCGTGTACGGCGCCATCACCGCGGCCAACCCGGACCAGACCCTGGTGGCCATCCTCCAGCTCGACACCTTGTCCAAGTTCGCGGACAGCGACAACAACACCATCGTGGTGCCCTACGAGAGCGTCGGGATCATGGGTGCGGCCCAGGCCCTGCGCGCCGTGCTGGGCGCCGAGGGTGCGCCCTCCTCCAACGGCCGCGGCTGATCGCGAAGCGAACACCGAGGGGCGACGTGGGCGCATCTGGCTGGCACTACGAGGTCCCCTACGACCCTGACGTGGCTGCGGCGCTCGAGCGGCGACATCGCGGGCGGAATCTCCGACGCATCGGGCTTCGGCGTCGCGGTCACCGACCGTCGCCGCCGCGGAGCTGCCTGAGCCGGAAGATCCGACGCTGCGCGTCCGAGCGTCGTACCGGATCGCGGAGGCGTCCCAGACGTAGGCCGGCGAGCAGGTAGGGCAGATCGCCGGCGCGGGCCTCGACAGAGACCACCTCGCACACCTCCACTCGCCCCTGGTGTTCTCGCACGACGATCCGGTGCTCGGGCTCGCCCTCGACCTCCACCACGATCTTCCCGCAGTCTCGCAGGTCCCCGGTCTTGGCGAAGTCACGCAGCGGCGTGGGCGTCAGGTGACCGCCCTCGAGCCGCTTGAGCTGGCGGAACACCTCCCGGGCGACGGCCGGTGAGCGAGCCGCCAGAGCCCGGACATCATCGAGCGCCTCGTCCAGAAAGGTGACCCGGTGGAAGGGCTGGGCCCGCGACGGGCTCACCGTTCGTCGAGATCGATGCCCAGCTCCGCGGCGGCGGCCGACAGCGAGGTCCTGTTCCCGCCGTCGCCTTCCAGGCGCTCACGGATCCGCGCGGCGATGGCGACGTCCTCAGCCAGATCGAGCAAGAGGCTGAAGGTCTCGTAGGGCAACAGCACCGCCTCCGCTTGACGGTGATCCCCGAACACGATCGGATCGGCGTCGAGGCCCTCCTGTCGGAACCGGGCGACATACGTCGTCAGGTTCGCCCGGGCATCGCTGATGGTCTCCGGCATGGTCGACTCCACGACCGCCATGTGCTGCCTCCGCCGTTGAGGTGTACAGGAACCTGTACAGCATAGCCCACGAATTGCGATCTGGAGGTCGTTCGGTACCCTAACCATGTGTCATCTGAACGACAGGCGCCCGCCGAGGCGCCGACCAGCACGGGCGCCAGCCTGACCCTGGCGGTGGCCGCCCGACTGCTGGAGCGGTCGCTCGAGGAGCTCACCCTGCCCCAGTTCCGGGTGCTGTCGCTGATCGCCTCGTCGCCCGAGCGGGCCGGGCGCATCGCCACCCTGACCGGGATCAGCCGTCCCTCGCTGACCGGTCTGGTCGACGGCCTGGAAGGCCACGGCTACGTCCAGCGGGTCACCGTCGACGGCGACCGGCGGGGGGTCAGCCTGGAGATCACCCCCGCCGGCCGCGCCGCCCTCGACCGGGCCCAGCGGACCACGGCGGCCCGACTCGACGACGTCCTGGCCACGCTCCCCGCCGCCGACCGTCGCGCCGTGCTCGACGGCTTGAGCGCCCTGGGCCGCGCCTTCGAGGCCGACGGCCTGCGCCGCCGGCAGCAGACGGCCGCGGCCACCGTGACCGCCGCGGCGAGCGCGGCGGCCCCCGCGACGGCCACCACCGGGGTCCGAGCGTGACCGCCGTGGCCGAGGCGGCGACCGCCCGGGCCACACCCGAACCGAACCCGCCGGGCAGCGGCGGCTGGATCCGCCGCCTGTGGCCCTTCCTGATGGCCCACCGGGGCACGGTGTACACCGCCTTCGGCGTGGCCCTGGCCGCCCAGATCGTGGCCGCCATCGAGCCGCTGCTGCAGCGGGCCATCATCGACGACGGCCTGGTCGACCACCAGCCCATCCTCATCTACCTGGTCGCTCTGGTGGGCACGGCCACGGTCTCGCTGTGGTGGACCTACATCCGCCGGTGGCGGGGCGGGTGGTTCAGCCTCTACGTGCAGTACGACCTGCGCAACGCCATCTACGAACGCCTCCAGCGACTCGACTTCGCCGGCCACGACCGCATGCACACCGGCCAGCTGGTGTCGCGCTCGTCGTCGGACGTCGGGCTCATCCAGGGCCTCCTGCAGTTCATGCCCATCATGGCCGGCAACGTGGTCATGGTCGCCCTCTCGCTGATCATCATGTTCGTGCTGTCGTGGCCCCTGGCCCTGCTGATGCTGATCAGCCTGCCCGCCCTGCTGCTGGTGGCCATGCGCCTGCGCACCACCGTGTTCCCCGCCACCTGGGACGCCCAGCAACACGCCGGGGTCGTGGCCGGCGTGGTCGACGAGGCCGTCAGCGGCGTGCGGGTGGTCAAGGGCTTCGGCCAGGAGGACCGCGAGCTCGACCACCTGGCCGACGCGTCGCGCGACCTGTACTCGTCGCGGGCCCGACTGGTGCGTGTCCAGGCTCGCTACACCCCCATCCTGGCGGCCATCCCCTCGTTCACCATGGTGGCCATCCTGGGCCTGGGCGGTTGGCTGGTGACCGGGGGCCACATCTCCTACGGCACCTTCTTCGCCTTCATGACGTACGTGGCCCTGATGGTGCCGCCGGTGCGGATGCTGGCCGGGCTGTTCGCCATCGGCCAGCAGGCCCGGGCCGGGGCCGATCGCGTCCTCGACATCCTCGACACCAACCCCCTCATCACCGAGAAGCCCGATGCGCTGGCGCTGCGACCGGTGCAGGGCGAGATCGTGTTCGACGACGTGCGCTTCGGCTACACCGCCGACCAGCCCGTGCTCGACCACTTCGACCTGCGCGTGGCCCCCGGTGAGGTGGTCGCCCTGGTGGGCTCCAGCGGCTCGGGCAAGTCCACCGTCACCGCCCTGCTCCCCCGCTTCTACGACGTGGGCGGCGGCGCCATCACCATCGACGGCGTGGACGTGCGCGACGTGACCCTCGACTCGCTGCGCAGCCAGGTGGGCGTGGTGTTCGAGGAGGCCTTCCTGTTCTCCGAGTCGGTGGGGGCCAACATCGCCTACGCCCGCCCCGACGCCAGCCCGGCCGAGATCGAGGCGGCCGCCACCGCCGCCGGCGCGGCCGGGTTCATCGCCGAGCTCCCCGACGGCTACGACACCGTGGTGGGCGAGCGGGGCCTGACCCTGTCGGGCGGACAGCGCCAGCGCATCGCGCTGGCCCGGGCCATCCTCACCAACCCCCGCATCCTCGTGCTCGACGACGCCACCTCGGCGGTCGATGCGGCCACCGAGGAGGCCATCCACGACACGCTGCGCGAGCTGATGACCGATCGCACCACCCTCCTCATCGCCCACCGCCGCTCGACCCTCCGGCTGGCCCAGCGCATCGTGGTCATCGAGCGCGGCACGGTCGTCGCCCAGGGCACCCACGACGAGCTCATGGCCAGCGACGAGCGCTACCGCCAGCTGCTGGCCGGCCCGGGGACCACCGGTGGGGAGCCTGACGGCGCGACCGACGACGACGACGACCTCGAGGCCGCGCTGGCCAACCTGGATCGCCTCGAGGAGCGGGCGGCCGTGACCGAGCTGGCCGCCCTCGACCCCGTGGACGGGTTCGAGGGCGCGGCCCTCCTCGACGGGTCCCACGGGCCCGACGGCGTGGATCCGGCCGGGCGGGCGGCGCTGGCCGACCGGATCACGCCCGGGGCGTGGCCCGAGGTGGTCCCCGACGGCAGCCCGCGGCCCATGGCCCAGGTGACCACCGTCCAGCGCATGGGTCCGGGTGGCAACCGGGGCGGAGGCGGCGGGATGGGCGGGCCGTTCGGCGGTGCCGCCGCCCTGGCCGCCACGCCCGAGCTGCTGGCCGCGCTCGACAAGCTGCCGCCCGCCGACGACCAGCCCCACGTGGACGAGGTCGAAGCCGCCCAGGTGACCCCCGGCCGGTTCCAGATCCGTCGCTTCGTGCGGCCCTGGACCCGGTGGCTGGCCTTCGGCCTCGGCCTGGTCATGGCCGACGCCCTGCTCAGCCTGCTGGGACCGTTCTTCGTGCGCCAGGGGCTCGACCAGGGCGTGGCCCACGCCGACCTCGGACGCCTGTGGCTGACCACCGCCCTGTTCTTCCTGAGCGTGCTGGCCGACTGGGTGGTGACGTGGGGCTACACCTGGATCACCGGCCGCACCTCCGAGCGCATGCTGTTCGCGCTGCGCATCAAGATCTTCTCCCACCTCCAGTCGCTGTCGCTCGACTACTACGACACCGAGCTGGACGGCCGGATCATGACCCGCATGACCACCGACGTGGACGCCCTGTCCCAGCTGGTGCAGACGGGCCTCATCAACGCGGTGGTGGGCGCCATCACCTGCGTGGGCGTGTTCGTCTTCCTGGTGGTGCTCTCCCCGGTGCTGGCCCTGGCCGCCGCCTCGGTGCTGCCTCCGCTGGCCATCGCCACCTGGTGGTACCGCAAGCGCTCGACGGTGGCCTACGCCGCGGCCCGCGAGTCCATCGCCGACGTGAACGCCAACCTGCAGGAGAGCCTGTCGGGCGTGCGGGTGGCCCAGGCCTACGTGCGCGAGGACCGCAACATCTCGGGGTTCCACGACGTGAACCGCCGCTACCTGACCGACCGCCTGGGGGCCCAGCGGCTGATCGCCATCTACTTCCCGTTCGTCCTCTTCGTGGCCGACATCGGGGCGGTGGTGGTGCTGGCCACCGGCAACCACCTGGTGCAGACCGGGGCCGTGACCACCGGCGTGGTCATCGCCTTCCTGCTCTATCTCGACCAGTTCTTCGCCCCCATCCAGCAGCTCTCCCAGGTGCTCGACACCTGGCAACAGGCGGCTGCGTCCACCAGCAAGATCGAGGAGCTGTTCACCATCCCGAGCGGCACCCCCCTGCCCGACCGCCCGGTCGACCCCGGTCACCTGTCGGGCGAGATCCGCTTCGACCACGTGCACTTCCGCTACCCCAACACGGTGGGCGACGAGGCCCTGGAGGGGATCGACCTGACCCTCGCCCCGGGTGAGACCGTGGCGCTGGTGGGCGAGACGGGGGCGGGCAAGTCCACCATCGTGAAGCTGGTCAGTCGGTTCTACGATCCCACCCGCGGGGCGGTGCTGGTGGACGGCATCGATCTGCGCGACATCGACCTGGGCGCCTTCCGACGCCAGATCGGCATCGTGCCCCAGGAAGCCTTCCTGTTCACCGGCACGCTGCGCGACAACATCGCCTACGGTCGCCCCGACGCCACCGACGCCGAGGTGGAGGCCGCGGCCCGCGCCGTCGGGGCCCACGATTTCGTGGCCGCCCAGCCCCAGGGCTACCTGAGCCCGGTCAGCGAGCGGGGCCGGTCGCTGTCGGCCGGCCAGCGCCAGCTCATCGCCCTGGCCCGCGCCCGGCTGGTCGACCCGGCCATCCTGTTGCTGGACGAGGCCACCTCCCAGCTCGACCTGGCCAGCGAGGCCCGGGTGCAGCAGGCCATGGGCGCGGTGGCCGAGGGCCGCACCACCCTGCTGGTGGCCCACCGGCTGCCCACCGCCCGTCGGGCCGATCGCATCCTGGTCATCGACCGGGGTCGGGTGGTCGAACAGGGCACCCACGACGAGCTGGTGGCGGCCGCGGGCGAGTACGCCCAGCTGTGGGCCGCCTTCGCCACCACCGCCTCTGATCCTCATCGAGCGGCGGCAACCGCACACCCATAGGTGGTGTCATCGCCGCCGGTTGGGCTGGGTCGGTGGGGCGGAGCGGTCCGCCGGGTCAGGTCTCGGGGGTGAGCGGGAAGAACTGGGCCGCGATGCGCTCGACGGCGTCGGGCGGGACCGGCGCGGTGCGCAGGCGGACCAGGTCCCAGATCAGGGCCGGGCCCACCTCGGCGGTGAGCTCGATGTCGGTGTCGGCCGGGAGGCGCCCCGTGTCCACCGCCTCGGTGACCAGCTCGTACCAGCGCTGGCGGCGTTCGGCCAGGCACTCGCGCTCGAAGGCCTCGGCCAGCTCGGGGTGACGCAACTTCTCGGCGCAGAAGACGGAGATGCAGCGCGCCGTCCGATCCCTGCATGCAGCTCAGCGACAGCTCGAGCATGGCCCGCAGGTCGGCGGCCAGGTCGCCGGTGCGCTCGGGCAGGGGCGCGAACTCGCCACGGGCGCGGACCGAATCGATGACCAGCTGGGCCTTGTCGGACCAGCGCCGGTAGATGGTGGCCTTGCCCACGCCGGCGCGCGCCGCGATGCCCTCGATGGACAGCTTCTGGTAGCCGTGGTCGACCAGGGCCTCGAGGGTGGCGTCGACGATGGCCCGCTCGGCGTCCTTGCTGCGCGGGCGGCCGGCGGCGGGCGGGGGGCTGGCCCCGGCCACCTCGACGCTGGGAAGGGACTCGACGGTGGCGCTCATGTCAGTGCTCCGCCGCCGGGATGATGCCGCCCTGCTCGAGCGCTCCCGCCGGCTCGGCACGGGGGTTGCCCTCCACGAAGCCCACCAGCTCGTCGGACACCCCGTCGATGGGCGGGCCGTCGCGGAAGGCCGAGGCGGCCGGGGCCGGCTCGACCCGACCGAGGTCGAGGTTGGCCACCACCGGTTCTGGCTCCTCGTCGCGGGCCCGGGCCGGCAGCCACAGGAAGACGCAGGCGGCGGCGATGACGGTGACGAAGCCGGCCAGGGTGGTGGCCTCGTGCAGTCCGGTCATGAAGCTCGAGTGGGCGGCCGACACGATGGTCGTGGCGTACGCGTGGGCGGCGGGCACCGAGTGGGCCACGGCCACGGCGTGGCTCACGTTGTCGTCGATCGAGCTGGCCAGGTCGTGGGGCACCTTGCCGGCCAGGGCCTTGCCGATCTCGGTGGAGTAGGCGCTGGTCAGGATGGAGCCCAGCACGGCCACGCCCACCGCGCCACCCACCTGGCGGGTGGTGTCGTTCATGGCCGAGCCCACGCCGGCCTTGGCCCGGGGCAGCGACCCCATGATCGAGTCGGTGGCCGGGGCCATGACGTTGCCCATGCCCACCCCCATCAGCATGGTCACGCCGATGACGGCCCACACCGTGCTGCTCGGCTCGAGGAGCTGGAAGCCGAACAGCGACAGCGACACCAGGACCAGCCCGGTGCCCACGACCAGCTTGTTGCCGATCCTCTGCACCACGACGGCCGAGAGCGGAGCCGTGACCATGAGCACCGCGGCCTGGGGCAACAGCACGGCCCCGGCCTCGACCGTGCTGTAGCCGAGCACCGACTGGAGGTACTGGGTGAGCAGGAAGATGGTGCCGTAGAGGGCGAAGAAGGTCAGCGAGATGGCGCCGCTCGCGGCCGAGAACCTCGGGTTCTTGAAGAACCGGATGTCGAGCATCGGGCTCTCGTAGTGCAGCTCCCACCACAGGAACGCCCCGATCAGCACGAACCCCACGGCCAGGCCGGCCAGGGTCTTGGTGGAGCCCCAGCCGTTGGTCGGGGCCTCGATGATGGCCCACAACAGGGTGGCCAGCGCGCCGATGGACAGGACGGCACCGAGCGGGTCGAGCTTGGGGGCGTTGGGGTCGCGCGAACTCGGGGATGAGGAAGTAGCCCAGGATCAGGGCGGCGATGGCGATGGGCACGTTCACCAGGAACACCGAGCCCCACCAGAAGTGCGAGAGCAGGATGCCGCCGGTGATGGGCCCGAGCCCGACGCCCAGGGCCGACACGCCGGCCCACACCCCGATGGCCTTCGCCCGCTCCACCGGGTTGGTGAAGACGTTGGTGATGATGGACAGGGTGGCCGGCATGATGCAGGCGCCGCCCACGCCCATCAGGGCGCGGGTGGCCATGAGCATGGTCGGGCCGACGGCGAAGGCCGACAGGAACGACCCGGTGCCGAACACGATCAGGCCGATGGTGAGGAACCGGTAGCGGCCGAAGCGGTCGCCCAGGCTGCCGGCGGTGAGCAGCAGCCCGGCGAAGACGATCGTGTACCCGTCGACGATCCATTGGAGCTGGCTGGTGGTGGCGCCGAGACCACCCTGGCTGACCGGTCGGGCCAGGGTGGGGATGGCCACGTTGAGGATGGTGTTGTCCAGCGTGATCACCATCAGGCCGACGCAGATCACCACCAGGGTGAGCCAGCGGCGCTCGTTGACGTAGGCCGGGTCCTTCAGTCGAGCTCGCATGGCTGGCCTTCCCTGTGTCGGGGTGCGGTGCGGGTTGCGTGCCGACCCGAACCCCCACCGTCGGCCCGACATTCGATACGAGACGTATCCGTATCGACGCTAACCGCACCGTCCCGGAAAACCTTCCGGAGATCCGGATTCGTCCGCCGCCGCCGGCTCCGCCTGGGACGTCCACGGTCGGGCCACTGCCGCGGCCACGGCCATCACCAGGGCGGCGACCGCCAGCAGCCCGAGGGCCAGACTGTCCTGGCGCGGGCTGGCGTGGGGATCCACCACCAGCGACACCAGCAGCCCGCCGCCCGTCGCGGCGGCCAGGACCCACGCCCGGCCCACCTGCGTACCCCCACCCACCGACGGGACCCACGACGACCGGCCGACGGCCGTCCCCACCTCCACCGCCACCAGGGCCAGGCCGCCGACCATGGCCGCGCCCATCGGATCGAGCCGCCGGCCGAGGACCAGGATGACCGCCGCCAGCACCAGGAGGGAACACACCACCCCGCCCAGCGCCGGGCCCACGATCCCGGCCACACCGACGGTGCGAGCCAGCCGGCGGTAGCGACCACCGCCCGCGGCCGCGCCCCGGCGCCGGCTCAGCCGGCTCACCCGGCGGACCATTGGGGCATCCCCCGTCGCTCCTGGGCCAGCCGCGCCAGCAGCAGCTCGAGGGGGACGTCGTCGTCCCACTGGACCACCTGCACCCCGGTCGCCCGCAACCGGCTCCGGCGGGCCTGGCGGTCCATCTCCCACAGTTGCTGAGCCGCACCCTCGAGCGGGTCCGCCGGCGCCGGCGTCCAGCTGCCGGGCGACACCTCCAGCACCACCACCTCGTGGCGCCGGCGCCGCAGGTCGGCCACCGCATTGAGCGTCCGCTCGTCCACCATCGGGCTGACGGCGACGATGGTGGCGCCACGGGGCAACATGTGCGGCGGGATGGCCTGGATGGACTTCTCGGCCCAGCTGAACACCGGCTGGACGTCGAGGAGGGCCTCGACGATGCGCTGGCGCTGGCGGCGACCCGCACCGGGGCGGACCAATCGCAGGCTGCCGCCGAACACCACCAGACCCACTCGGTCGCGCTCGGCCAGCTGCCGATCGACCACGGCCAGCGAGCCGCGCACGGTGGCGGCCAGGCCCTCCGCGGCGAAGCTGTCCACGAACACCACCACGTCGCCGGCGCGCTCGGGGTGGCGTTCGGTGACCATGAGCTCGTCGCGGCGAGCGCTGGCCCGCCAGCTGATGTCGCGCTCGGCGATCGCCGGGTTGGTAGGGGCGGACGCCGGCGAACTCGATGCCGGGCCCGGCCACCGCAGCAGGGTGCGAGCCGCTGATGGGGCGCAGCTGGCGCGGCCGGATGGCGGTGCGCACCCGCTCGGGACGGGGCCGCACCCGCAGGCCCGTGCGGCTGCCCATGGGCTGGTCGTAGGCCATCAGGCCGAGCGGGTCGGCCGAACGCACCACACCCACCCCGACGGGCCTCCTCCCCCACCGGTCGAACCGCAGCGTGACCCGATGCCGAGCTCGCCCGTGCGCGTCGAGCACCTGGCGCCATGCCGCCGAGCCGTCCACCACCACAGTGCCGTCGGGCTGGACCAGCGACACCTCGACCACCTCGTGGGGTACCCCGCGCACCTCCACCT
The DNA here is from genome assembly GCA_963785815.1 of uncultured Microthrixaceae bacterium. GTDB lineage: Bacteria > Actinomycetota > Acidimicrobiia > Acidimicrobiales > Acidimicrobilacustridaceae > UBA4742. The sequence continues at coordinate 1,040,123 of CAWAWN010000002.1, read as the reverse complement.
CCAGCACCACCTGGCCGGCCTCCTCGACCTCCACCGCCCCGGCCCGACGTTGCCAGGGCTCGGCCACCACGCCCACCTTGGCGTGGGCCACTCGGGGCCGGAGGGTCACGCCAGCCACCGCGGCCAGGGCGAACGGCGTGCCCAGGGCCACCAAAGCGCCCTTGCCGCTGATCAGCCCGACCGCGAACGAGCCCACGGCGACCAGCAGGTAGGCCACCAACCGGGGCGAGAGCCGTACCGGGCTCACCCTTCGGTTGCGCCGCCGGCCCCTGCCCCCGGGCCTGGCGTCACGATGGCTGCGGGCGGACCGGCCGGCGGCTGCCCCACCGGGACCGGCACGGCGGCCAGGCACTCGACCACCACCTGGTCGACCGAAGCGCCCTGCACCCACAGCTCCGGCCGCAGCACGATGCGGTGGCCCAGGGCAGGCACCGCCACCGACTTCACGTCGTCGGGGGTGACGAAGTCACGACCGGACAAGGCGGCCCGGGTCCGGGACAGCGCCAGCACCGCCAGCGAGCCGCGCGGGCTGGCCCCGAGCTCGACCCCGCCGTGGCGGCGGGTGGCAGCCACCACGTCGACGATGTAGCAGCCGACCTCGGGGCTGGCCTGGACCTGCTCCACCGCCTCCTGCATGGCCAGCAGCCTGTCCCGATCGATCACGGGATCGACCCGCGGCTCGGCCGTCCCGCGGCGCTGCCGTCGGTCGAGCACCGCCCACTCGTCGTCTCGCGCCGGATAGCCCACGCTCAGGCGCAGCATGAAGCGGTCCAGTTGGGCCTCGGGGAGCGCGTAGGTGCCCTCGTAGTCGATGGGGTTCTGGGTGGCCAGCACGACGAAGGGCGGCTCCAGCGGGTGGCTCACGCCGTCGACGGTCACCTGGCGCTCGGCCATGGCTTCGAGGAGCGCGGCCTGGGTCTTGGGAGGCGTGCGGTTGATCTCGTCGCTCAGCACCACGTTGGCGAACACCGGGCCGGGATGGAAGGCCAGCGACCGGTCGGGCCGCAGCACGGTCGAGCCGGTGACGTCGGCCGGGAGCATGTCCGGGGTGAACTGGATGCGGGAGAACTTGAGGCCGGTGGCCTGGGCGAGGCTGCGGGCCATGATCGTCTTGGCCACCCCGGGCACGTCCTCGATGAGCACGTGGCCGCCGGCCAGCACGCCCATCAGCAACAACCCGAGGACGTCGCGCTTGCCCACCACCACCTCCTCGACGGCGTCGAGCACGGCGTGGGCGTGGCGGGACAGCTCGTCGAGGGTCATCGTGGTCACAGGGCCTCCAGCTGGCGGACGAGCACGGCGAGCTGCTCGGGGGCCAGACCCGGGCCGTTGCGGTCCGCGGGCTCGGGACGATCGGGGCGCACCAACCCCCACAGGGGTTCGGGCACCAGGCCCGCAGGCGCGTCGGCCAGGTCGAGACCACGGGTCTGGCGAAGGCGGGTGGCGGTGATGTCGACCAGCAACGGCCGTAGCCACTGGTGCACGCCGACGGCGGTGGGGATCCGACCGGCCACCAAGGTCTGCAGGCGCTCCAGGTCCCGTGGGGCGCGGGCCGGGGCCGGGCGCGGGACGGTGGCGGCCGCGGTGAACCGAGATCCGGGAGCCAGCAAGTTCTCTCGGCTCCACCGGTTGAGCACCGAGAGCACCAGGGCGCACAGGCCCACCACCGCGAGCGTTCCCACCAGGAAGGTGGGGGCACGCACCAGCGCGGCCACCACGGCCGGTGCCATGGCCACCAGCAGGAGGGTCACCGCGCTCCGGCCGCTCACCAGCCCGTCCCGAGCTGCGCCGGCGCCGGGTCGACCTCGGCCTCGAACCGGCGCAACGAGTCGAGGGCCGCGGCCCGATCGGCCTCGGTGATCGGGTGCTCGCTGTAACGAGCCCGGTCGAAGGCGGCCACCAACGGTCGGGCGGCAGCCGCCGCACGGGGCCAGGACCGCCCGAGCCGGTCCAGGTGCTCGGTGGCCGCCTCGTGGCGCCGCCGGGCCAGGCTGTGCCCCGCGGCCGACGCCAGCAGCTGGTGGTATGCCGCCACCACCGCCCGACGGGGGTCGGGTTCGGCCGCCGGATCCCCCGGGACCAAGGGGACCGGGTAGAGATCGTCGTCGGCTCCGGGTGGATCATCCGCCCCCGCAACGGCCCGGGTCTCCGGCCTGCGGCGGATCATCGCCCCGAGGGTCAACGCGGCCAGGGCGGCCAGCAGCAGACCCCCGAGCACATCGAGCCAACTCGACAGGTCGACCGAGTCCGCTGCGGCGTCGGCCCCTGGGCGAGGCCGACCGGGCGCGCTCTGGCCCACCGCCGGATCCGCGGGGAGCGCGGTCGGGACCAGGGCGACGGGGACGTGGATGGCGGACGGGCGCGTCGGCCGGGCCAGCTGGTGGCCGAAGAGCACCAGCGCAGTCAACAGCGCCAGCACGGCCAGGAAGGCCAGCGGTCCCATCGGTCGGGTCGGAGCGTCCGGTCCGCCCGCCGGCCGGGTGCTGAGCAGGTTCATCACCACCATCAGCACGCCGATCCCGGCCACCAGCAGGAACACCCCGGCCACCAGGTCGGCCAGCACCTGCACCGAGCCGCTGGCGACCCCGTCGGGCACCTGGGACGAGGCCAGCCACCGCTGCGCGCCGACGACGGCCACTACAGCGCCGACCCCGATTCCCAACGCCACCCACGAGCGACCGGCGCCGCCGGGATCCATCCGGTCAACCTAGCGCCTGGCGTCCAGGTCGATCGGGACGGAACGGTTCGGGTGATCAGGCGTCGCGGGAGGCGAGCAGGTCGACGGCATCGGCCACCGGCAGCGGGCGGCTGAACAGGTAGCCCTGGGCCAGGTCGCAGTCGAGGGCCCGCAGCGCCTCCATCTGGAACAGGGTCTCGACGCCCTCGGCCACCACGGTGAAGCCCAGCGACTTGGCCAGGGCGATGGCGGCCGCCACGATGGCCGCCTCCTGCGAACCCGGCCGGTCGACGCCCTCCACGAAGGCGCGGTCGATCTTGAGGTAGTCGGCCATGGAGAAGTGGCGCAGGTAGTCGAGGGTGGCGTAGCCGGTGCCGAAGTCGTCGATGGCGATGCGCACGCCGAGCGCCTTGAGCCGGTTGAGCGATCCCACCGCGTGCTCCACGTCGTGCACCAGCGCGCTCTCGGTCACCTCGAAGCACAGCCGGGCCGGATCCAGCGCGGTCAGGTCCAACACGTCGGCCACCACCTCCACCAGCTCGGGATCGGCCAGCTGGCGGGCGGAGAGGTTCACCGCCACCTCGACCTGGCCGCCGCCCGGCAGGGTGGGCCAGCGCACGGCCTGGCTGACGGCCTCGCTCAGCACCCACCACCCGAGGGGCACGATCAGGCCGGTCTCCTCGGCGATGGGGATGAAGCTGTTGGGCATGACCAGGTCGTGTCCGGGCCGGTTCCAGCGCACCAGGGCCTCCACCTGGGTCATGGCCCCGTCGCTGAGCTGCACCACCGGCTGGTAGTGCAGCTCGAACTGCCCGCCCTCGATGGCCGAGCGCAGCGCCCGCTCGTGGGCCAGGCGTTCGACGGCGCGCTGGTCGAGGTTGGGCTGGAAGACCACCCACTGGCTGCGACCCTGGTCCTTGGCCCGGTACATGGCCACGTCCGCATCCCGGATGAGCGACTCGGGCGCCACGGTGGGATCGGTGGTGAACGAGATCCCGATGCTGGCGGTCACGAAGATCTCGTCGCCGTCGGGCAGCAGCAGCGGCTCGCGCAGCTCCTGGGCCAGGCGGGCCGCCACCGCCGCGGCCCCGGCCTCGTCGGTGGGCTCGGACGTCACCAGCATGTACTCGTCGCCCCCGAAGCGCCCGAGGGTCTCCTCGCCCACCACGGCCTGGCGGAACCGGTCGGCCACCTGCTGGAGGACCAGGTCACCGGTGGCGTGGCCCTCCGCGTCGTTGACCACCTTGAAGCGGTCCAGGTCGATGAACAGCACCGCCACCCCGCCTCCGGCGAAGCCGAGGCGCTCGAGCGCCCGCTCGATCCGCTGGTGCAGCAGCAGGCGGTTGGGCAGGTCGGTGAGCGGGTCGTAGCAGGCCTGGTACTCGAGGGCGGCCTCGAAGCGGTGGCGCTCCACCGCGATCGACGCCAGGTTCATGGCCCGCTGCACCAGCTCGAGGTCGGGCTGGGAGAGCTCGCGCGCCGATCGGTGGAACAGGTTCAACGACCCCAGCAGGTCGCCCGATCGGGGCGACCGCAGCACCGAGTCCCGGGCCTGCACGAAGTCGAGGTCGGCGAGGACGTGGGCGGTGGTGCCCATGCGCTCGTCTCCGGTCAGGTCGTAGACGAACAGCTCCCCCACCCCGCTGCGCAGCGACAGCCCCGGCCCGCCGTCAGGGGGCATGACGTCGAGCACCGCCACCAGCTCGGGCATCGAGTTGAGCCCGGCCCGGACCCGGATGACGCCGTCGTCATCGAGCAGCCCGATGGCCGCACGGGTGTCGTCCAGACGGCGCTCGAGCATGCCCACGATCTTCTCCAACGTGATCTCCACCGGCGCCCCCTTGGCCACCGCCTCGAGCAGGTCGGCCTGCTCCGCCAGCAGGTCCTCGGCCCGGCGCCGGGCGCTCACGTCGCGCAGGTTGACGACGTAGCCGTTGACGGCGGGATCGGACCGGCGATCGGCCACCCGCAGGCTGACCACCCGCCACGACCCGTCCTGGTGGGCGACGCGGAACTCGTGGCTGCGACCGCCTCGGCTCACCGGGCGCCGATCGAACACGCCGGGCGAGCGACCGGCGTCGGCGGGGTGCAGGAAGTCGACGAAGGGCCGCGACACGAAGTCCGCGGCGTCGTAGCCGAGCACCTCGCGCAGGGCCGGGCTGGCGTAGCGGACCACGCCCTCCTCGTCGGCCACCATGACCAGGTCCGTGCTGCCCTCCACCAGCGCCTCGGCCCACACCTCGCTGTGGCGCAGGGCGGTGGCCGTGTCGCGGTGGAGGTCGCCGGTGCGGAACTGCGAGACGAACCAGTTCAGCCCACCGGCGGCGCGCACCACGCGGTAGGAGGCCTCGACCGCCACGGGCTGGCCCCCGGCACCGGCCAGCACCAGGTCGGCCTGGACCACCTCGTCGCCTCGCAGACCGGCCTCGACCCGACGCAGCGCGTCGAGGTCGGTGTCGGGCCCGACCAGCAGGCCCGGCGACCGCCCGATGAGGTCGCGGCGGTCGTAGCCCAGCAGCTCGCAGAACGCCTGGTTCACGAAGCTGATGCGGATCACCGGATCCTGGCTGTCCTGCACGCAGACCAGCAACGGCTCGCGCAGGTGCTCGACGATCGAACCCAACAGCCCGGCCTGCTCCTCGAGCGCGTGATGTTGGAGTCCGGCCTCGAGCCCAGCACCCGGGTCAGGTTGTGAGAGCTCGTTGATCGTGGGCTCCGAGGCGGGCCGGGCCGGGCGCGGGTGGCGCCCGGAGCGAGGATGGGCCGGACACGGCATTCTTACGTGGCGCGGCCATGTCGCTCGGCGATACCTCGGAGAGTGGTCGTCATGGGCGCTACCGTCGGCCATGTGGACGGTCCGCATCGATCCCTCGACCCCGACGGCGGCTCAGCTCTCGGCCAACCCCAGCTGTTCGACCCGTCCCGTCGGGGCGGCGAGGACGCGGCGCCGACGCTGCGGGTCAGCCAGCTGGCCGAGGCGGTGTCGACCGCGCTGGCGGTGTGCTTCCCCGACGAGGTCTGGGTCCAGGGCGAGATCAGCTCGCTACGGCGGGCCAACTCGGGCCACGTGTACTTCGATCTGGTAGAGCCGGGCCCGCCGGGCAGGCCACCGCTGGGCAAGGTGTCGGTGGCCCTGTTCGCCACCGACAAGGCGGTGGTGAACGCCATCCTCAAACGGACGGGTGGCGTGCGCATGACCGATGGCCTCGAGATCCGCCTGCGCGGCCGCGTGGCCTTCTACGGCCCCCAGGGCCAGCTCCAGCTCAAGATGACCTCGATCGACCCCGCCTACACGCTCGGCCGGCTGGCCAGCGAGCGCGAGCGGGTGCTGGCCGCCCTGGCCGGCGAGGGTCTGCTGGACCAGAACGCGTCGGTGCCCCTGGCCGCCCGTCCGTGGCGCATCGGGGTGGTGACCAGCGTGGCCAGCGTGGCCGAGGCCGACTTCGTCCACGAGCTGGAGACCAGCGGCCTGGGCTTCGCCGTGGTGGTGGCCGACGCCCGGGTACAGGGACGCGACGCAGCCCGATCGGTGACCGCGGCCCTGGCCCGGCTGGCGGCGGCCAGGGTCGACGTGGTGGCGGTGGTTCGAGGCGGTGGTGCGCGCACCGACCTGGCCGCCTTCGACGACCTGGCCCTGGCCCGGGCCATCGCCACCTGCGCCGTCCCCGTGCTGACGGGCATCGGCCACGAGATCGACACCAGCGTGGCCGACCAGGTCGCCCACCGAGCCCACAAGACCCCGACGGCGTGCGCCGCCCACCTGGTGGATCGGGCCCGGCGCTACCACCAGCGGGTCGACGAGACCTTCGCCCAGCTGGTCCGACGAGCCCTGCAGGTGCTCGACCAGGAAGCCGTCCGGGTCCACGACCACGCCACCGCGGCGTCGCGGGCTGGCGCCCTGGCCATCGGGGCGGCCCGCCACGACCTGGACGAGCGCCGACGCCGCCTGCAGCGCGCCGCCCCGAGCGCCTCGCTGGCCGCCGAGCTGCGCCTCGACGCCATGGCCGCCCGCACCGCCGCGGTCGACCCGGCCCGCGCCCTGGCCCGGGGCTGGTCGATCACCCGCACGTCCGACGGCGAGCTGGTGCGCCACCCCGATCAGCTCGAGGTCGGCCAGGTGCTGGTCACCACCCTGGCCGGAGGCACCACCCGCAGCCAGGTGGTCGAGCCATGAGCGATCCGGGCACCGGCGAAGGCGCCGACGCCGGCCTGGACGCCCTCGGGTACGCCGATGCGCTGGCCGAGCTGGAGGCCATCCTGGCCGATCTCGAGAGCGGCCAGCCCGACATCGACCACCTGGCCGAGCGCGTGGCCCGGGCCGCGGCGCTGCTCGAGCGCTGCCGGGCCCGGCTGGCCGGTGCCCAGGTGGAGGTCACCCGCATCCTGGCCGGCATCGAACCGGGCCCCGACGAGGGCGGAGCCCCGGGCCCGCCGGGCTGACCAAGCCGGCGGCGCTCCTCTGCGGCCCCTACCATTCGGCGTCATGGAGCTGGTACCGCCAGGCGGCGGTCCTCCGAGCCCGGCAGACCGCACCGCCGAGCTGGCCGCCCTGGCGGCCGGGGACTGCCACGGCCTGCTGGATGCCAACGGTGGCGTGCTCTTCGCCAGCCCCACGGTCGAGAAGGTGACCGGCTACACCCCGGAGGAGTACGCCCAGGTCGATCACACCGAGCTGATGCACGAGGCCGACCGGCCGGCGGCCGTGCACCGCTGGGTCGAGCTGATCTCCCATCCCGGGTCGACCCAGACCTGGCTGGTGCGCTCCCGCCACCGCGACGGCCGCTATCGCTGGCTGGAGGGCGTCTTCATCAACCTCCTCGAGGACCCGCATTGGGGTGGAGTGGTGGTGGCCTTCACCGACGTCACCGAGGGCCGGGGCCTCGAGCCGGTGGTCGACACCGAGGGTCGCCTCGAGGCCCTCCTGCAGTCGAGCCCCGACGTGATCGGCTCGCTGGACCTCGACGGCACCATCACCTGGATCTCCAACGCCGTGCGCCAGATGCTGGGCTTCCGGCCCGACGAGATGATCGGGCGGTCGGCTTTCGACTTCGTCCGGGAGCTGGACCAGGCCGCCGCCATCGAGCGCATGGCCTCGGCCATCGACGACGTCCAGGACGTCGAGCCCATGGCGTTGCGCCTGGACCACGCCGACGGCTCGTCGAGCCTGGTGGAGATCACGGGCGGACCGGTGCAGGACCCCGACGGGCGGGTCCGCGAGTTCACCTTCAGCATCCACGACGTCCAGTGGCGCCACGACGCCCTGGAGGCCCTGCGGTCCAGCGAGCAGCGGTTCCGCTCGCTCACCGAGTCGTCGCCCACCGGGATCTACCAGCGCGACGAGGCCGGCCTGTGCACCTACGTCAACCAGCGCTGGTGCGAGATCGCCGGCCAGTCGGCGTCGGAGGCCATGGGGATGGGGTGGCGCAACATCGTCCACCCCGAGGACCTGTGGCGGTTCGAGCCGATCCTGCCGGCCAGCCAGACCCGAACCACCACCCGACCCATCGAGTTCCGGATGCGCCGGCCCGACGGCGAGGTCCGCTGGGTGTCTCTGCGCACCTCGCTGCTGCGCGACGACGACGGGGTGGTGACCGGCGCCATCGGGGCCATCGAGGACATCACCGAGCGCAAGACGTCGCAGCGCCAGATGCAGCGCCTCACCGAGATCTTCGAGGCCACCGCCGATCTGGTGGCCATCGCCAGCCGATCCGGGGACCTGCTGTACCTCAACGCCGCCGCCCGCCGCTTCCTGGGGGTCAGCCCCGACGCCGCCGGGATCTCGCTGGCCGACGTGCTGTCCGAGCCCCTCCAGGACCGGGTGGTGGAAGAGATGCTGCCCGTGGTGGACGCCGAGGGCTCGTGGTCGGGCGAGGTCGGGTTGGACCGGCCCGAGGGCGGGGTCATGCCCGTGTGGGCGCAGCTCCTGCGTCACCGCGACACCGAGGACGACAACGTCTACTACTCGATCGTGATGCACGACCTGAGCGAGCGGAAGGCGTTCGAGCAGCGCCTGGCCCATCAGGCCACCCACGATCCGCTCACCGGCCTGCCCAACCGCGCCCTGCTGATCGAGCGGCTCGACCAGTCGCTCAGCCGGGCCCGGCGCCACCACCGCCGCGTGGCCGTGCTGTTCCTCGACCTGGACCACTTCAAGGTGGTCAACGACAGCCTGGGCCACAGCCTGGGCGATCGGCTGCTGGTGGCCATCAGCGAACGCCTGGCCCTGGCCCTGCGCCCGGGGGACACCGTGGCCCGCTTCGGCGGCGACGAGTTCGTGGTGCTGTGCGAGGACGTGCTGGACCAGGCCGACGCGGTGGCGGTGGCCGAGCGCGTCGACCGGGCCGTCAGTGGGCGCTTCGTGGTGGACGACACCGAGGTGTTCGTGGGCGTGAGCATCGGCATCGCCTGCCCGGTCGACATCGACGTCGACGCCGAGACCCTGATCCGTGACGCCGACGCCGCCATGTACCGGGCCAAGGACCGGGGCCGGGCCCGCTGGGAGCTGTTCGACCACGCCATGCGGGCCAGCGCGGTGGACCGCCTCGACATCGAGACCGCCCTGCGCCGCGCCCTCGAACGGCGCGAGCTGCGCATCTACTACCAGCCCATCATCGAGATGCGGACCGGCTCGATCGACGGTGTCGAGGCCCTGCTGCGCTGGGAGCACCCGGAGCGGGGGCTGCTCAACCCCGACGAGTTCATCACCGTGGCCGAGGAGACCGGGCTCATCGTGCCCATCGGGGCCTGGGTGCTCGACCAGGCCTGCCGACAGGTCCAGCGCTGGCAGGCCGAGGTGCCCGCGCTCGATCCGCTGCGCCTGTCGGTGAACCTCTCGGGTCGCCAGCTCGGTCACTCCGAGCTGGTGGCCGACGTGGCCGCGGTGCTGGCCGAGACGGCCATCGATCCCCACCTGGTCGAGCTGGAGATCACCGAGAGCGTGCTCATGGACGACGTCGACATGTCCCAGGAGACGCTCAGCCAGCTCCACGCCCTGGGGGTGAAGCTGGCGGTCGACGACTTCGGGACGGGCTACTCGTCGCTCAGCTACCTGCGGCGGTTCCCCGTGGACCTGTTGAAGGTCGACAGGTCCTTCGTGGAGGTGCTGACCGCCCGCGTCGCGGACGCGACCGTCGACGCTGGCTCGGGCAGCTCGGGCAGCTCGGGCAGCTCGGGCAGCTCGGGCAGCGCTGACGACGAGGACGACGACCGGGCCAGCGACATCGCCGTGGTGTCGGCCATCGTGACGCTGGCCCACGCCCTGGGCCTGGTGGCGGTGGCCGAAGGGGTGGAGACCGCAGCCCAGCTCGCGCTCTTGCGCCAGCTGGGTTGCGACCGGGGGCAGGGCTACTTCATGGCCCGTCCCGGCACCGACCACGACACGGGTGAGCTGCTGCGCGCCGACGCCCACTGGTAGCGCCCTCCCCCGCCCTCGCCCCCGCCTGCCCGCCTGCCCATGTCGCCACGTGCACGGTGGTGGGGCGCACAGATCTCGGGTCAGGGGGGTTGTCATGGGCGCAGTAACGATATATCGTGACTGCTCGTAGATAGAACGAGATAGTCCGGCCGGCAGAAGCCCCCCGGGAGAGGAGCTCACGATGAGCAAGCACGAGACCGGCGCCCACGGCGCCGAAGGTCGTCCCCGCCGACACCACGACGACGACGGCCGCAACCGGGCCGACTGGCCCTTCAGCGATGACCGCGCCTCGCGCCGCGCCCGACCGGGACGACGCTGGCCCGATGACGACGGGCGCGACCGCCGCCCGGCCCGGGGCGACTACGGCGGCCGAGGTGGCCGCGGCGGTCCCGGCGGACCCTGGGGCGGGCCGTGGGGTGGTCGGGGGTTCGGCGGTCCTCGTCGTTCCCGCGGCGATGTCCGGCTGGCCATCCTGGCCCTGCTGGCCATCGAGCCCATGCACGGCTACCAGATGATCCAGGAGATCTCCGAGCGCAGTGGTGGGCGCTGGCAGCCCAGCCCCGGATCGGTCTACCCCACGCTCCAGGCCCTGGAGGACGAAGGGCTGGTGACCGCCGACCAGTCCCAGGGCAAGCGGGTGTTCACCCTGACCGACGAGGGCCGGGCCCAGATCGAGGAACTGGGTGAGCGGGCCAAGGCCCCGTGGGATCTGGGCGGCGGCGGAGCCGGCGGCGCCCGAGCGCTGGCCGACCAGATGCGCCAGCTGGGCGCCGCCTTCGGGCAGGTGCTCCAGACCGGGTCGGCCGACCAGCACGCCCGGGCGTCGGCCGTGCTCGAGGAGGCCCGTCGGGCGCTCTACCAGATCCTGGCCGACGGCCCCGATCCGGTGGCCCCCGACCAGGCCGCGGAGGCGGCGGAGGCGGCGGGCCCCGGCCCCGACGCCTGAGCTCGCCGTCGGCCAGCCCGGCTACCGTGGCCGCCATGGCTGACATCCAGGGGTGGACCGCAGACGACTTCGACGGGGTGCGCGACGCGTTCGCGGCCAACTTCGAGGCCGAGGCCGAGGTGGGCGCGGCGTTCGCCGCGTACCACCGCGGCCAGAAGGTGGTCGACCTGTGGGGTGGGGTGGCCGATCCGGCTACCGGCCGATCGTGGGACGAGGACACGGTGGCGCTGGTCTTCTCGACCACCAAGGGGGCCACGGCCACCTGCGCCCACCTGCTGGCCCAGGAGGGACGCCTCGACGTCGAGGCTCCGGTAGCTGCGTGCTGGCCCGAGTTCGCCGCCGCCGGCAAGGAGTCGATGCCGGTGGCCCACCTGCTCACCCACCAGGCCGGCCTGGCCTGGACCGACGCCCCGATGACCCTCGAGCAGGCCCTGGCCTGGGATCCCGTGGTCGAGGCCTTGGCCGCCGAGGCCCCCAAGTGGGAGCCGGGCACGGCCCACGGCTACCACGCCACCACCTACGGCTGGCTGGTGGGCGAGGTGGTGCACCGCATCGACGGGCGCAGCCTGGGGACGTTCTTCCGCGACGAGGTGGCCGCTCCCCTCGGCCTCGACTTCTGGATCGGCCTGCCCGAGGCGATCGAGCCTCGGGTGGCCCCCCTGGTCACGCCCGAGCTGCCCAGCGACGGGCCGGCCCGCGAGCTGATGGACCAGTTCATGGGGCCCGACACCATGTTGGGCAAAGCGCTGTCCGCCCCGGGGGGCGCCTTCGGGGTCGACATCGGAGCCGGGTTCGGGCAGTTCAACTCCCGGGAGGTCCACGCGGCCGAGATCCCGGCCGCCAACGGCATCACCGATGCCCGGTCGCTGGCCCGCATGTACGCCTCGCTGGTGAGCGAGGTCGACGGCGTGCGCCTGCTGGGCCCCGACCAGATCAAGGCCGCCACCGCCCAGCGCACCTCGGGTCCCAACCTGGTGCTGTTGAACATGGACATCCAGTTCGGGCTGGGCTACATGGTCCCGTCCACGGTGATGCCGTTCGAGCCGGGCAGCTTCGGCCACTTCGGCGCCGGGGGCTCCGTCGGATGGGCCGATCCCGATGCCGAGCTGGCCATGGGGTACGTGATGAACCGCATGGACATGGGGCTGGCCGGCGACGCTCGCAGCGCCAACCTCATGGCCGCGGTCTACGCCTCCTTGTAGCTGCGCCCCTGCGCACCCCGGCCATCGCCTGGGGCCAGCCCCAACGGTCGCGGCTCCGCTGGGCGCCGGTCGCGGACCGTTAGCCTGGAGCGATGCCCAGTCCCGCCCAGGAGGCCGCCAGACGGCGCACCTTCGCCATCATCTCCCACCCGGACGCGGGCAAGACCACCCTCACCGAGAAGTTCCTGCTCTATGGCGGCGCGCTGACCAACGAGGCCGGCGCGGTGAAGGCCCGATCCGGGCGACGCTCGGCCACCTCCGACTGGATGGCCCTCGAGCAGCAGCGCGGCATCTCCATCACCTCCACGGTGCTGCAGTTCCCCTACACCCCGACTGGGGCGGGACCCGACGCCGAGCTGGTGGTCAACCTGCTCGACACGCCGGGTCACCGCGACTTCTCCGAGGACACGTATCGGGTGCTGGCCGCGGCCGACGCCGCCGTGATGGTGCTGGACGCGGCCAAGGGCATCGAGCCCCAGACCCTCAAGCTGTTCGACGTGTGCCGCCAGCGAGGCCTGCCCCTGCTGAGCTTCATCAACAAGTGGGATCGTCCCGGGCTCGACCCGGTCGACCTGCTCGACGAGATCGAGCGCCAGATCGGGCTGGTGCCCACGCCGGTCACCTGGCCGGTGGGCATCGCCGGCGACTTCCGGGGCGTGGTCGACCGGCGCGACGGCCAGTTCACCCGCTTCAGCCGGGTGGCCCGCGGCGCCACCGAGGCCCCGGAGGAGCTGGTGGCACCCGATCGCGCCGCCGCCGAGGAGGGGGCGGCGTGGGACGCGGCCATCGACGAGATCGCCTTGCTCGACGGCGCCGGGGCCGAGCTGGACCACAAGGCGTTCCTGGCCGGCGAGGCCACGCCCGTGTTCTTCGGTTCGGCCCTGACCAACTTCGGGGTGCGCAAGCTGCTCGACGCCGTGGCCGAGCTGGTGCCAGCGCCCGGCCCCCGGCCCGACGCCGACGGCGTGCCCCGCCCGCTCGACGCCCCCTTCTCCGGCTTCGTGTTCAAGGTGCAGGCCAACATGGATCCCTCCCACCGCGACCGCATCGCCTTCCTGCGGGTGTGCTCGGGGCGCTTCGAGCGGGGGATGGTGGTGACCCACGGAGCGACGGGCAAGCCGTTCGCCACCAAGTACGCCCACCAGGTCTTCGGCCAGGAGCGCGAGACCATCGACGAGGCGTTCCCGGGCGACGTGGTCGGGCTGGTCAACGCCACCGACGTGCGGGTGGGCGACAGCCTGTGGATCGACGAGCCGGTGACCTTCCCGGCCATCCCCAGCTTCGCCCCCGAGCACTTCAGCGTGGCCCGGGTGCGCGACACCGGACGGTTCAAGCAGTTCCGCAAGGGGATCGCGCAGCTCGACGAGGAGGGCGTGGTGCAGGTGCTGCGGGATGCCGACCAGGGGGACCAGGCCCCGGTGCTGGCTGCGGTCGGGCCGATGCAGTTCGAGGTGGCCGTGCACCGGCTGGAGAACGAGTTCGGGGCCCCGGTGGAGCTGCTGCCCACGTCGTACCGGCTGGCTCGGCGCACCGATGACGCGGGGGCCGAGGCGCTGAAGGGGATGCGGGGCGTGCGCGTGCTGTGCCGGGCGGACGGGACGATCCTGGCCCTGTTCGAGAGCCAGTACTGGGTGGAGCGGCTGGAGCAGGAGCAGCCGGAGCTGCTGCTGGAGCGGCTGGTGGCCGAGGGCGCCGTCGGCTGAGCCGACCCCTCGGCCAGCCCCCGAGCCCGCCGTCAGCTTGACATGACCACCGGGCTGCGTGTGGAATCAGCGTTCGACAGAACCTAGATTTCGTTCAGCCAAATTTATGATCAGCGACCTCACAAAATCCGAGCAGGAGACCCTGAAGGCGATCTATCGCCACACCCAGGACCAGCCCGACGCCCACACCGGTGACCTGGCCGACACCCTCGGCGTCACCCCGGGCACGGTGACCGCCGCGGTCAAGCGCCTGGCCGATCGAGGGCTGGTCGACCACCGCCCCTACCACGGCGTCCGCTTCACCCCGGTGGGCCGGCGCCTGGCCGTGGCCGCCATCCGCCGCCACCGCATCGTCGAGCGCTTCCTGGCCGACATGCTCGGCTACCCCTGGAACGAAGCCGACCGCCTGGCCCCCACCTTCGAGCACGACCTGCCCGACGAGGTCACCGACCGGCTGTTCATCGCCCTCAACCGCCCGGCCACCTGCCCGCACGGCTTCCCCATCCCCGAGCCCGAGCAGGACGAGATCCCGGCCCTGCCCCCGCTCTACAGCCTCGAGCCCGGCGACGTGGCCGAGGTGGCCGTCCCCGGCTCCACCGATCCCGAGGTGGTCCGCTTCCTCGAGGGCCTGGGGCTGCGCCCGGGGGTCCGCATCGCGGTGCGCGAGAAGCACCCCTTCGACGGCCCCCTGGTGCTCGAGGTCGAGGGCCACGACCGGACCCTGGGCGAACGGGTCGCCCGCCAGATCTTCGTACGGCGCATCAGCACATCGGATCCGACCACGTTCGCAGACAGCGACGGCAACGAGGCCGTCGACCATGAGGAGGCACGAGCACTATGACCAGCCTGTTTGCCGCCGAGGGGGGCTATCAGGCCTTCTCGCTGGGCAGCACCGAGTGGGCCTGGCTCGGCTTCTCCGCCGCGGTGGCCGTCATCGCCCTCATCCTGGGGTTCATCCTCATGAGGGGCGTGCTGGCCAAGGACCCCGGCACCGAGCAGATGCAGGAGATCGCCGGCGCCATCCAGGAGGGCGCCGGGGCCTACCTCAAGCGCCAGTTCCGCACCATCGCCGTGATCGTGGTGCCCCTGGCCATCGTGGTGTTCGCCACCTCCACCAAGATCCTCAACACCGGCGGCGCGGTGGCCCTCAGCTACGCCCAGTCGGGCATCTTCCGCACGATCGCCTTCGTGATCGGCTGCATCTTCTCGGGCTCGATCGGGTTCTGCGGCATGTGGCTGGCCGTGCGGGGCAACGTCCGCACCGCGGCCGCCGCCAAGGAGAGCAACTTCGGGGCCGCCCTGCAGGTGGCCTTCCGCACCGGCGGCGTGGCCGGACTGCTCACCGCCGGCCTCGGCCTGCTCGGCGCCACCGTCATCATCATGATCTTCCAGAACACGGCCTCGTCGATCCTGGTGGGATTCGGCTTCGGCGGCTCGCTGCTCGCCCTGTTCCTGCGGGTCGGCGGCGGCATCTTCACCAAGGCGGCCGACGTGGGCGCCGACCTGGTGGGCAAGGTCGAAGCGGGCATCCCCGAGGACGACCCCCGCAACCCGGCCACCATCGCCGACAACGTGGGCGACAACGTGGGCGACTGCGCCGGCATGGCCGCCGACCTGTTCGAGAGCTTCGCCGTGACCCTGGTGGCCTCCATCATCCTGGGCGTCTCCGCCTTCCGGGCCATCGGCCTGACCGGCGGCCACGAAGCGGCCAAGGGCCTCATCTTCCCGCTGGCCGTGGTCTCGGTCGGCCTGCTGGCCTCCATGGTCGGCATCTTCGTGGTTCGGGGCCGGCCGGGCGAGACCAACGCCCTCAAGGCCATCAACCGCGGCATCTACACGGCCCAGGTCATCGCCATCCTGGGAGCGGCGGTCATCGCCTTCGCCTACGTGGGCAACCCGGCCGGCAGCCGGCTGTCCCAGCCCGGCGCCCGCCTGTTCGGCGCCATCGTGGCCGGTGTGGTCCTCGGCTTCGCGGCCAGCAAGATCACCCAGTACTACACGTCCACCGACACCAGCCCGGTGCAGGACATCGCCAAGGCGGCCCGCACCGGCCCGGCCACCACCGTGCTCGAGGGCATCTCCTCGGGCCTGGAGTCGGCCGTGTGGGCCCTCATCGCCATCGCCGTGGCCATCGGCGTGGCCCTCCTGCTGGGTGGCGGCAACGTCGGCTTCTCGTTCTACCTGGTGGCCCTGACCGGCATCGGGATGCTGGCCACGACCGGCATCGTGGTGGCCGAGGACACGTTCGGCCCCGTGGCCGACAACGCGGCGGGCATCGCCGAGATGGCGGGCGAGTTCGAGGGCGAACCGGAGCGCATCATGGTCAGCCTGGACGCGGTGGGCAACACCACCAAGGCCGTGACCAAGGGCTTCGCCATCGGCTCCGCCGTCATCGCCGCCGTGGCCCTGTTCTCCTCCTACATCGAGACCATCGCCCGCGGCGTGCTGCCCCTCGGCCAGGTGGCGCTGCGGGAGGCGACCGGCACCCTGGCCAGCGCCATCCCGATCAACGTGGCCGACCCCAAGACCTTCGTGGGGCTCCTGATCGGTGGCTCGGTCGCCTTCCTGTTCAGCTCGCTGGCCATCCGGGCCGTCAGCCGCACCGCCGGCACCATCGTCGAGGAGGTGCGCCGCCAGTTCCGGGAGAAGCCGGGCATCATGGCCCGCACCGAGCGCCCCGACTACGGCGCGGTCATCGACATCTGCACCGGCGCCTCGCTGCGCGAGCTGGCCACCCCCGCCCTGCTGGCCGTGCTCACGCCGGTGATCATCGGCTTCGGCATCGGCTACCTGGCTCTGGGCGCGTTCCTGGCCGCGGCCATCGTGACCGGCCAGCTCATGGCCAACTTCCTGTCCAACTCGGGCGGCGCCTGGGACAACGCCAAGAAGTACATCGAGGACGGCCACGAGGGCGGCAAGGGCTCCGAGGCCCACAAGGCCGCGGTCATCGGTGACACCGTCGGCGACCCCTTCAAGGACACGGCCGGCCCTGCCCTCAACCCCCTCATCAAGGTGATGAACCTGGTCTCGCTGCTGGTGCTGCCGGCCATCCTCACCCTGCGCAGCAACAACGTGCGCTACCTCATCGCCGGCCTCGCCCTGCTCGTGGTGCTCGGCGCCCTCACCTACTCGAAGCGCCAGGGCTCCGGCACCGGCATCGAGGTCGACGAGCCGCCGGCCACGCCGGAGCCAGCCCAGGCCAGCACCTGACCACGGCGTCCGACGCGGCGACGACCCCGCACCTCCAGCTATCCCCACACCTCGCATCCACTAGATCACTCTGGGCGGTTGCCAGCCGCACGGAGCGCGGCTAGGCCATTTGGCCTAGGCTGCTCCTCGAGACGCCCCCCGACACCGTGGTCGGGACGGCGGCAGGGGCACATCGACCGGTATGGGGGAGCGCGCCGCGCTCAGCGGAGGTGGATGAACGTGCGATTGGCCCGCAGGGAACGGCGCTATGTCACCCCGTCCTACGGCCCGGCGGTGGTCGATCGCGAGCGTGCCAGTGACACCCTGGCGCTCGCCGAGCGGGCCCTGCGCGGGGGCAACGCCCGCCTGGCCGAGGAGACCTACCAGCGGGTGCTGGGCAAGCTGGGCCCGTTCGCCGATCCGATCTGGCGCTCCGACGAGGCCACTGATGCCCGTACCCGCTCCCAGTGCCACGCCCGTCTGGCCGCCCTGGCCTTCGACGACGAGGATTACGAGCGCTCCATCCGCCAGACGGCGGCCGCCGCCGCCGCCCGCCACCACGCCATCGGGCTCGGCAACTGCACCGGGGACGACATCCGTTTCCTGATCACGGCCATGGTCCACTCCGCCACCGTGCACGAGCGGGTGGGCGCCCACCACGAGGCCATCGAGGCGAGCACCGTGGCGCTCGAGCTCGCCCGCTTCTCCCGCACCCAGACCCACGACGTGCGCACCCGTCGCTCGATCGCCGCCGCCCAGCGGGCCGCGGCCTGCCTGTTCGAGGAGCTCCGCGGTCGCACCGGTGACGAGCTCGGTGAGGACGGACGCGCCGACGCCCGGATCCAGCCCACGGCCGGGGCCGACTGGCTCGACAAGATGCTCAGCTCGTCCGACCACGTCGTCGACGTGACCGACGACGCCGCCCGCGGCGCCCTGCTGGCCAGCGCCTCCATCGACGTGCTCGGCATCCCCGACGAGCCGGTCGCGCCCGGGCGGCTGCGCCCGAGGACCGACGCCGCCCAGGAGCGCTTCTCCGACCTGGTCCCCGAGGTGATCGATCTCACCGAGCCGCCCGAGGTCATCGACCTCACCGACCAGCCGGAGCTCGACGAGTCGTCGGACTCGCCCCTCGACCCCGCGCCACCACCCTCCGCCTCGGCGTCGGCCGACGGCGGGCCCTGCGAGCCGCCGTCCGATCCGTCCGAGGCCGCAGGGTCCGAGGCTCCGGCATCGGCCGCGGCGTTCGAGGGCCACCCGACCTTCGCGCCGCTGGGGTTGCTCGAGCCGCAGCCGGATCCGGCGCCCCGAGCCGATCCGCCCGCCCACGACGACCTGCTCGCCCAGGTGGCCGTGGCCACCGCCCGCCACCCCTCCGCCGGCGCGGCCACCACCACGTCGCCGACGCGACAGGGGCCGCTCCAGGCCCAGGAGCCAGACCCCGACCCGGCGGGTGAGCCACCCGACGGATGGGCCGACCAGGCGACCGCCGACGACCCGGCCGAGCGGGACGTGGCCGACGACGATGCCTACGACCGCTTCCAGCGACCCACCCGGTGGGCCCGCCAGCAGCTGGCGGTGGCCGAGGACGGCACGCCCGAAGACACCGACGGCGAGCCCTCCGACGGACCGACCGACGAGACAGCCATCGACCTGACCGACGGGTCGACGTCGGGCGCCACCATCGACCTGACCGACGGGTCGACGTCGGGCGCCACCATCGACCTGACCGACGGGTCGACGTCGGGCGCCACCATCGACCTGACCGACGGGTCGACGTCGGGCGCCACCACCGCCGCGGCGACGACCGACGGGCCCGCCCTCGCCCAACCTGCCTCCGACCCCATCCTGATCCCGGCCGATCGCCGCCAGGACCAGCGCGGCCAGGGCGAGTCGGGGGCGCAGCTGGTGGGCCGATCCCGCGGGCAGAGCCTGCTGGCCCGGGTGCTGCTCGGCCACAGCGACCGCGAGGCCGCCATCAACGCCCATCGCGCCGTGCGCACCGCCACCCGCGCCCGGCAGTGGGCCAAGGAGGATCCCGATGCGCTCCCGGTCGTGGCGCTCAACCTGATCGAGGCGCTGGTGGTGCGGGGCGACGTGCTGGTCGGCACCGGCCACGACGAGGTGGCCCGCACCGACCTGCGCCGGGCTCGAGCCATCGCCGACCAGCTGTGGCAGGCCTGCCCGACCCCCACCCACGCCGTGGCCTCGGTGCTGGTGGCCGTCCGCACCGCCCACCTCGATGCCCAGCCCGGGCACGAGGCGTCGATGGTCGAACAGCTGGCCCTGGCGCGAGGCGTGCTCGCGAGGGGCGCCGCGCTCGAGGTGCCGCTGCCCCTCGTGCTGCGCCAGGCCGACGACCTGCTGGACCGCCCGGCGGCTGCCGCCGATGGCGACCGGGCGACGGATGCCGCGCCCGTCGCCGCCACGGGTTTCGACGCCCTGGTCGGGTTGGCAGAGCAGATCGAGTGGGACCCGGTCCGGTTGGCCGAGCTCGGTGAGCTGGGCGACCGCCTGCTCGATCACCTCCAGGCCCGCGACCAGGACGTGCTGGAGCTCGAGCCGCTGGCCCCGTCGGTGGCCGCCAGCTGATCCCGGGCCGGCGGGCCGCCACACCGCCGGGCCCACCCGCGTCGAACGGGCGACGACCTCGAGCGCGCCGCGGCGTCGATGGCCTCGAGCACCCGCTTGGCCGACACGGGCCGGGGTGTGCCCAACGTCTGCGCGAACAGGCTGACGCGCAGCTCCTCGATCAGCCAGGCGATGTCGAGGACGTCGGGCCGGCTCGACGCGACCGGCCCCAGCTGGTCCACCAGCAGGTCGTGGCGCCTCTGGACGCGGTGGACGGTGGCCATCAGCTCGTCGTCGCGGCCCGGCGCCCGTCCCCGTCGATCGAGGCGAAGGGTCATGGCCCGCAGGTACCGGGCCACGTCGTCGAGGCGGGCCACACCGACACCGGTCACGAACCCGTCGTAGACGAGGGCGTCGCGCTGGGCGGCCACGTCGGCCAGCGCCGCGCCGGCGCCCGGACCCGGGCTCGAGGCCAGCCGGCGCGCCACCTCGGCCGAGGCGCGCAGCACCTCCACCACCGCGGCCAGACAGCCCGCCACCCCGACGCCGAGCTCCGCGCCCACCCGGGCCTGCAGCTCGGCATAGGCCGGGCGCGTCCACACCGGTGCGCCGTGGCGGGCCATGGCCTCGTCCAGCGCGGCCAACACGCAGTCGTTCACCAGGTCGGCCACGCTCGGGTAGGGCGAGGTGCTGAGCACCAAGCGATCGTCGTTGCCCAGCGACCGCAGGGCGCTCGAGCCCACCCGCCCGGTGCGCAGCCGGAGCAGCCGCCGCAGTCCCGCCCACATCTCCTCGTGCTGGGCCTCGGCGCTGCCCAGCACCTGGAGCGAGACCTCGTCGCCCTCGTCGACCAACGCCGGGTAGCCCCGGACCTGCTGACCGCCGATCTCGCGCTCGACCACCCGGGGGATCTCGTCCAGGTCCCAATCGGTGAGGCCGCGTCGCTCGAGGCCGTCACCCGCCTCGGCCACCACCCGGCGCACCGACGGGGCCAGCCGACGCGTGAGCTCCTCGAGGTCCTCGCCCTGGCCCAGCACCTGGCCGTCGCCGTCGATCACCAGGAACAGCATGCGCAGGTGCGGCGGCAGGCCGGCCAGGTCCCAGTCCCCCCGCCGGATGGGTTCGCCGGCGCGGCGACCCAGCTCGCGCTCGAGGGCGTCGAGCAGCGGCTCGCGGGCCGGGTCGGCGTCGCGCAGGAAGTCGGCCACGGCCTCGGGCACCGGGACCAGGGCGCGGCGCACCGACTTGGGCAGCGAGCGCACGAGCGTGCTCACCAGCTCGGTCCGCAAGCCCGGGACCTGCCAGTCGAAGCCATCGGCGCGCACCTGGTTCAGCACCCCCACCGGGATGTGGACCGCCACCCCGTCATCGGTCTCCCCCGGCTCGAAGGCGTAGCTGAGACCGAAGGTGAGCGCGCCCTGGTGCCACTCGGCCGGAAAGGCGCGCTCGTCGAGCTCGTCGGCGCCGTCGTGCAGCAGGTCGTCGACGGTGAAGGTGAGCA
This sequence comes from uncultured Microthrixaceae bacterium, assembly GCA_963785815.1. Lineage (GTDB taxonomy): Bacteria > Actinomycetota > Acidimicrobiia > Acidimicrobiales > Acidimicrobilacustridaceae > UBA4742. Next base: position 1,018,923 of record CAWAWN010000002.1, on the reverse strand, counting down.
GGTCGGGATGGGTGGCCCGGGCCTCGCGCCACCAGGCGTCGAAGTCCCGACCGGTCACCACGTCGGCGGGCACCCGTTCGTCGTAGAGCCGGGCCAGGGCGTCGTCGTCGGCCACCAGGTCATGACGTCGGAACCGGTGCTCGAGCTCCTCCAGCTCGGCCAGCCGCGCCCGGTTCTCGGCCATGAAGCGGTGCGGGCTCCGCCACTCCCCGCCCACCAGGGCATGGCGGATGAACAGCTCGCGGGCGTGGTCGGGATCGATCCGGCGGTACCCGACCACCCGATCGGCGACGACCGGCAGGCCGTAGAGCGTGACCTTCTCGTGGACCATGGCCGCGGCCCGGCTGGTCGACCAGTGCGGCTCGCTGTAGGACCGCTTCACCAGGTGGCCGGCCAGGCCCTCGGCCCACTCGGGCTGGACCCGGGCCACCGTGCGGCCCCACAGGCGGGAGGTCTCCACCAGCTCGGCGGCCATCACCCACTCGGGCGGCTTGCGGGCCAGCGCCGAGCCGGGGAACACGGCGAAGCGCACCCCCCGCGCCCCGAGGAACTCGCGCGTCTCGGGGATCTTCTGTCCCAGGTGCGACAGCAGGCCGGCCATGAGGGCCTGGTGCACCAGGTCGGGTTCGGCCGGGCGCCGGTTGGCGGAGAGGCCGAGATCGCTGGTCACCTGGCGCAGCTGGGCGTGCACGTCCTGCCACTCGCGGATGCGCAGGACGTTGAGGTGCTCACGCCGGCACAGCCGGCGGAAGGCACCGGAGGACAGCTCGTGCTGGCGCTCCCGCACGTAGGCCCAGAGGTTCACCAGGGCCAGGAAGTCGGATGTCTCGTCCGCGAACCGGGCGTGCTGCTGGTCGGCGGCGGACGCCTCCTCGCTCGGGCGCTCCCGCGGGTCCTGGACGGACAGGGCGGCGGCGATGATGAGCACCTCCCGCAGGCACCCGTTGCGGTCGGCCTCCAGCACCATGCGGGCGAAGCGCGGGTCGAGGGGCAACCGGGCCAGGCTTCGCCCGAGCGGGGTCAGGCGCAGCCCCTGACCCGAGGCCGGCGGTCGCGATCCCGGCCGGTCCGCGCCCGCCAGCGCGCCCAGCTCGTGCAGGAGCCGGACGCCGTCGGCCACCGCCCTGGCATCGGGTGGGTCGACGAACGGGAACGACTCGATGTCGCCCAGCCCGATGTCGGCCATGGCCAGGATGACCGAGGCCAGGTTCGTGCGGGCGATCTCCGGATCGGTGAACGCCGGTCGGCTCTCGTAGTCCTCCTCGGCGTAGAGCCGGATGCAGATGCCGTCGGCCACCCGACCGCACCGCCCGGCCCGCTGGTCGGCCGAGGCCCGGGAGATGGCCTCGATGGGCAGGCGCTGCACCTTGAGGCGTCTGCTGTAGCGCGAGATGCGGGCGGTGCCGGGATCGATCACGCTGCGGATGCCCGGCACGGTCAGCGACGTCTCGGCCACGTTGGTGGCCAGCACGATCCGCCGGCGGGAGTGGGCCGCGAACACCCGGTGCTGCTCGGCCATCGACAGCCGGGCGTACAGGGGCAGGATGTCGGTGTCGGCCAGCTCGAGGCCCCGCAGGGCCTCGGCGGTGTCGCGGATCTCCCGCTCGCCGGACAGGAAGACCAGGATGTCGCCGGCCAGGTCTCGGCGCAGCTCACCCACCGCGTCGACGATGCCGCTGACCTGGTCGGTGGTCGGCCGGTAGCGCACCTCCACCGGGAAGGTGCGGCCCGACACCTCGATGATCGGCGCGCCGCCGAAGTGGTCGGCGAAGCGCTCGGTCTCGATGGTGGCGGAGGTGATGACGACCTTCAGGTCCGGCCGCCGGGGCAGCAGCTGGGCCAGGTACCCGAGGATGAAATCGATGTTGAGGCTCCGCTCGTGGGCCTCGTCCACGATGATGGTGTCGTAGGCGGACAGGCGGCGGTCATGGCGCAGCTCGGCCAGCAGGATGCCGTCGGTCATGAGCTTCACGTTGGTGGCCGGGCCCACCTGGTCGGTGAAGCGCACGGCGTAGCCCACCGCGCCCCCCACCTCCACGCCCAGCTCCGAGGCCAGGCGGTCGGCGACGGTGCGCGCCGCCAGACGCCGAGGCTGGGTGTGGCCGATCATCCCCGCCACCCCGCGGCCCAACTCCAGGCAGATCTTCGGCAGCTGGGTCGTCTTGCCCGAACCCGTCTCACCGGCCACGACCACGACCTGGTGGTCGCGGATGGCCTCGGCGATCTCGTCGCGTCGTTGCGAGACGGGCAGGTCGGGCGGATAGCCGATGGTGGGGACGCCGGCCCGGCGCAGCTCCTCGAGCCGGGCCTGTTCGGCCGGATCCCGCGGCGAGCGGCGACCGCCACCTCCCCGGGGGCGCGTCGAGTCGGATGTCCTGCGCCGGGCCATGGGGTGGAGGATAGGGACCATGACCGCCGACGCTGATCCTGCGTCCCCGACCGGTCCCGCCGGCCGGGTGCACGGCACCGGTTCAGCCGGCTGCGCCCATCTGGGCCATCAGCCCCTGGAGGTCGAAGTAGTCGCGCCACAACGTGATGCGACCGTCGGTCACCACCCACACCCCCGCCACCGGGATCTCCACCCAGGCGTCGCCGGTGCGGAACCGGTCGGTGCGCTCGTTCATGACCACGTCACCGGTGGCCACCTGCTGGTGGATGACCCACTCGATCTCGTCGCTGCTGGACACGAAGCTCTCCAGCATCGTCCGGGTGGCCTCCACCCCCGTGACGGCGGCCATGGGGACGTTGTCGTACACGATGCCGTCGTCGGCCAGGGCCAGGGCGGCGTCGAGGTCCTTGGCCTCGATGGCGTGGATGAAGGCGGTCACGGTCTCGTCTGGCGTCATGGTCGTCCCCATCTTGTGGTCGGCGGAGAGGTCCCCCCGCTCGGCGGTGGATTTCTACACCGATTTCGGTGAGCCGGGCGCCGTGTGCCGAGCGCCGAGCGCGGTCAGGTCTGCAGGTCGAGGACGGTGTCGGCCAGCCAGGCCAACTCGTCGTGCCAGTCGTCCACCGGGGCCACCGGGCGGACCACGAACTTGGACAGCCCGCCGTCGATCAGCCGGCCCAGCGTCTGGCGCAGGGCGCCCGCCCCGATGGGCACCAGGGGCGCCAGCGGGGCCTGGCCCGGACGGCGCAGCCGGGGGGCCCGGTCGAGCTCGTGGGGTTGGCGGGCGTAGGCCAGGCTCAGGCCGAAGTGCTCGGGGTCGATGGTGCGCCCCGCACCCGCGGCCACCAGCTCGATCTGCGCCTTGCGGGCGATGGCCTCGTCCACCGGCATGAGCGCACCCAGCCAGCCGTCGGCCAACCGTCCGACTCGGTCGATGGCCTCGGGCCCCGACCCGCCCAGCCAGATCTCGAGCGGATCCTGGACCGGCCGCGTGGGCAGGGCCAGCTCGACCGATCCGTCCTCATCGCCCGCACCGTCGGCGAGGACGGGCCAGCCGTCGGGGCCCAGTCGCACCGACCGCCCGGCCCACAGGTCGCGCAGCACCGGGATGGTGGCATCCAGCAGCCGACCGCGATGCTGGCGCCCGATGCCCAGGGCCGCCCGCTCGCCGGGCAGGTCGAGACCCGGCACCAGGGTGAGCAGCAGGCGCCCGCCGGACAGGTGGTCGAGCTGGGCCACCTGGCGGGCGAACACGAACGGCGGGTACCCGAACGGGACGATGTTCACGCCCAGCTTCAGCCGGGTCGTCACCGCCGCGGCCGTGGCCACGGCCAGGAAGGGATCGGTGGCGGGAAGCACCGGCAGGTCCGACACCCACAGCGTGTCGAAGCCGTGGGCCTCCAGGTCGGTGACGGTGGCCACCAGGGCGTCGGGGTCGGGCGGACCGCCGGCCACCGACACGGCGAAGCGGACCTTCACGGCGCGCTCGTGGCCGTGGGCGCGGGCACGGTGAGGCGGCGGCGCTCGGCGGTGCAGGCGCGGCGAACCCAGCAGCCCTCGAGGTGGTCGTTCACCACGCCGAGCGACTGCATGGCCGAGTACGTGGTGGTCGGTCCCACGAAGCGGAAGCCGAGCCGCCGAAGCTGCTTGGACAGGGCCTCGGACTCGGCCGTCGTGGCCGGCAGCTGGGACAGATCGTCGCGCACCGGCTGGCGGCCGCGTGGCTCGAACGACCAGATCACCGCAGCCAGGGAGCCGTGGCTGGCCTGCACCTCGAGGGTGGCCCGGGCGTTGGCGATGGTGGCCTCGATCTTGCCCCGGTGGCGCACGATGCCGGCATCGTCGAGCAGGCGGGCGACGTCGGCGTCGTCGAAGGCGGCCACCCGCTCGGGGTCGAAGCCGGCGAAGGCGCGCCGGAAGTTCTCACGCTTGCGCAGGATGGTGAGCCACGACAGACCGGACTGGAAGCCCTCCAGGCAGAGCTTCTCGTAGAGGCTGACGTCGTCGGTGACGGGACGGCCCCACTCGTGGTCGTGGTACGCCACGTAGTCGGCATCCGAGCTGCCCCAGCCGCAGCGGCGGTGGCCGTCGTCCCCCTTGACGGTCGTCATCGGCTCAGCTCAGCCCACCACGGCGGCCGGGGCCAACCCGACGGCCTCGGCCACCAGCTCGTAGGAGCGGAGCCGATCGGCGAAGCCGTGGGCCATGGTGGTGATGATCAGCTCGTCGGCCGCGGTGCGCTCGACCAGCTCGGCCAGCCCGTCCCGCACCTGGTCGGGGTCGCCCACGATGTTCGAGCTCTGCCAGGCCGACACGATCTGGCGCTCGAGCGGGGTCCACTGGTGCTCGGCCGCCTCCTCCGGCGTGGGGTAGACGCCGGGGTGACCCTGGCGCAGGCGAGCCATGGCCAGGGCGCCGGGGCCGGCCAGCCATCGGGCGCGCTCGCCGGTCTCGGCGCACAGCACGGCCACCCCCAGCATCACGTAGGGCTGAGCCAGGGCGTCGGTGGGCTCGAACTGCGACCGGTAGGCCTCGAGGGCGGCCAGGGTGTTGCCGGCCGCGAAGTGGTGGGCGAAGGAGAACGGGAGACCCAGGATGCCGGCCACCGAGGCGCTGTAGTCGCTCGACCCCAGCAGCCACACGTCGGGCTTGAAGCCCCGGCCGGGCACGGCGGTGATCTTGGCGTAGGGGTGGTCGGCGGGAAAGGTCCCGTCGAAGAACGCCATCAGCTCGGCGAACGCCCGGGGGAAGTCCTCGCCCGACAGGCCGTCGGGGCCGCGGCGCAGGGCGGCGGCGGTGACCGGGTCGGTGCCGGGTGCCCGACCGATGCCCAGGTCGACCCGACCGGGGTGCAGGCCCTCGAGCATGCCGAACTGCTCGGCCACGACCAGCGGCGCGTGGTTGGGCAGCATCACCCCGCCGGAGCCGATGCGGATGTGGTCGGTGTTGGCCCCGACGTGCGCCAGCAGCACGGCCGGCGACGAGCTGGCGATGCCCGGCATGTTGTGGTGCTCGGCCACCCAGTAGCGCCGGTACCCCAGCCGTTCTGCGGCCCGGGCCAGGGTGGCGGTGTTGGCCAGCGCGTGCGCCGGGGTCGAACCGGCCCCGACCGGGGCCAGGTCCAGCACGGACAGGGGGAGGCCGAGGTGGCGGGCGAGGTCGGGCGCGGGTCGGTCACCGGTCGGGGTCACGTGGACAGCAACGCCGGACCGACCGCGGATCTTCCATCTGGTCAGGTTGGTGGTCAGCTTGGGGGTCAGGTTGGGAGGTTCGCACGCAGCCTTCCCGCAGCCCAGTGCCCACCTGGCTCGGTTAGCGTCGCGACGAACGCCCGAACGCCCGAACGCCCGAACGCCCGAACGCCCGAACGCCCGAACGGATCTGACATGGACGAGTCCACACCGATCTCCTACCTGTCGCTGCAGGTCGGCACCCCGGTGCTCAGCGCCTCCGGCACCGAGGCCGGCACCGTCGAGCACGTGCTGCAGATCCCCGAGGAAGACCTGTTCGACGGCATCGTGGTCAAGACCCATGAGGGGCTGCGCTTCGTGGACCGCGACCAGATCGCCGACCTGACCACCGCCGCGGTGCACACCACCCTGACCGACGAGGAGGTGGCCGCCCTGCCGGCGCCGCACGGCACCGCCGGGTTCCACGTGGACGGCCTGCAGGACACCGGCAGCTCGCTCACCGCCCACTTCGGCCGCCTGTTCCACCGCGAGCGCTGGATCGCCGACGACTGAGCGCACAGGGATCGGACACGGGCCGGGGCCGGGCCCGCCGCGCCGGCTCAGAGGCCCTCGGCCACCCGAGCGGCCAGCACGGCGCCCAGCTCCCACGCCGCCTCCCGGTCGGACGCGGCCGGCTCGCCCACCACGGCCAGCACGGGCTGGGCCAGCTTCCAGCGCAGACCGGCCACCACCCGCTCGACCGAGGCGGCGGCACCGTCGGTGTCGTTGTTGCCGTGGATCCACAGGCCGTAGGGGCGGCCGACGGTGGCGTCGAGGCAGGGGTAGTAGGTGGTGTCGAAGAAGTGCTTGAGAGCACCGGACATGTAGCCCAGGTTGGCCGGGGTCCCCAGCAGGTAGCCGTCGGCCTCGAGCACGTCGCTGACCGTGGCGCCCAGGGCCGGGCGCAGCTCGACCTCGACCCCGGTGATGTCGGCGTTGGTGGCGCCGTCGCGCACCACCTCGAGCAAGGTGTGGGTGGCCGGCGAGGGCGTGTGGTGGACGATGAGCAGGCGAGCCACGGACCTCAGCGTGCCACGTCCCCCTCGCCGCCCGTCGGACGGAACCGCTGTTCGGCGTTCGCGCCGGCAGGAACGGTATGATCGGTTGCCGGTGGGCTCGTCCACACGCTATGTTCGGTGTTTGTGACGGCACGAACGCCTGACGAGACGACTGCGCTGGCCGAGGTCGTCGAGGGACTGGTCGAGCTGGGCATCCAGGCGCAGGCCGACGGCGAGGTGTTGGTGGCCGACGGCCAGCGGGTGGTGCCCGGCCTGGTCGAACGGGCCCATCCCACCCCGGCGGACCTGCGCGACCTGGTGGCCGCGGCGCCGAGCCTCCTGCCCTCGATGGTGGTGGCCGACCGCATCAGCGAGGCCGGGCGGGCGGTGCTGCGCGATGCCGGGTGGGGGTGGTTCGACCGGCGCGGCCACCTGCGGCTGTGGGCCCCCGGCCTGCGCATCGAGACCGCACTGCCCGATCCCCGCCGGGACCGGCCGTCGTCGGGCAACCCGTGGACCCCGGTCGGCCTCGAGGTCGCCCTGGCCGCCCTGTGCTTCCCCGACGAGCCGGTCAGCGCTCGGCACCTGGCCGGCCGCATCGGCCGCAGCCCGGGTGCCATCCACGAGCTCATCGGCCGGTTCGTCGACCAGGGCCTGGTCGGCGCCCGCACACATCTCCCGCTCCTGCCCGACCTGTTCTGGGAGACAGCGGCGCGCTGGCCCGACGACGGGTGGATGCCGCTGGCGGTCGGGCTGGAAGAGGTGGCCGAACGGGTGGGCGCCGATGAGCTGGTCCGGGTGGACGAGCGGGCCGCCACCCTGGGCGGCGCCCGGATCGCGGCGGCCGCCGACCTCCCCGCCCGGGCGTACGTCCGCACCCCGGGCGCCCTGCGCCGGCTCCGCGGGCTGGCCGAGCGGGGCCGTCCCACCCGCAGCTGGGTCCGGTCGTCACCGGTCCGCTGGCTGCCCGAGCTGGCCGACTGGCCACCGGACGACACCCACCCCTGGCGCGTGGCCCATCCCCTGGTGTGCGCCCTGCGCCTGGCCACCGACCCGGCCCGGGGACGCGAGATCGTCGAGTCGTGGGGCATCGTGCCGGGCGCCCCGACCGAGGCGGCATGACCCAGGTCATCCTCACCGGTCGGTCCGGCGGGACCACCCACCGCGAGATCGAGCTGCTGGACAAGCTGCCGCCCGAGCTGCGCCTGATCGGCGGGCTGGCCGTCATGTGCCGGGTGGGCACGCCCCACCGCACGACCATGGACGTCGACGCCGTGGCCCGCGACCTGCCCCGGTACCACGAGGCGGTGGCCCGGCTGGCCCTGACCGCGGCCAGCGGCGGCCAGTACCACTTCGCCGACCACCTCGACCTGGACGTGATCGACGTGGCCCCCACCTCGAGCCAGGAGCTGGCCGACCAGCTGGCCGGCGTCGGGCCGCTGTCGGATCTCGAGCTCAACGTGGTGGCCCACACCTGGGCGCATGACACGGCCACGCCGGTCGACATCGTGGCCGTGGACGAGGACGGTGGCGCCCGCCTGGCCGCCGCGCCCGGTCGACTGGTGGCCAGCGGGGCCGGGCTGGTGGCCATGAAGGCCACCACCGTGGTGCTGCGGGCCTCGTCCAAGCCCGAGAAGCGGGCGTCGGACCTCTACGACCTGGGTCGCCTGCTGGTCACCCGGTCGGTGCCATCGCCGGACGTGGCCGCCATGCCCGAGGTGCTCCGCCAGGCGGTGGTCGACCGGCTGGAGGGCTGGTTCGCGACCGACGCGGGGCGGGACCGCACCTACCGCGAGGTGCGACGCTTCGACGAACCCCGACTGGACCTCGACGAGGCGGCCGACGCCGTCGAGGAGCTGGCCGCCGCCGTCTGACGCCCCCGGCCGACCTGCTGGGTCGCGGTGCCTGTCGCGCCCCTGCTCAGGCGACGACCAGGTGGCCGTAGGTGATGCACAGGCCGGCGGCGTTGATGGCCACCAGGCCGACCACCACCGCCAGCGCCACCACCCGTCGCCAGCCGTGGCGCGGACGGGCGACGGTGCCGGGCATGTACCAGTCCGGCAGCAGACCCGCGCTCGGGAGCTCCCACGGCGGCGTGTCGGGCGACAGGACGACGTCGGGATCTGCGGCCAGGGCCTGCGCCGTGAGCTCCTCGTCGGTGAGAGGCGCGGCGTCGAGCTCGACGTCGATGTGGATCGTCGACTCGCTGGACTCGACCATGGCCATGGCAGCACCCCCGGGGCGTCGCGGTGTGCACCCACCATAGGACCGGCGTGGTCGTGCGAGCGGGTCGGATCCCGGATCGACACAAGCTGACGCTGGCGTCAGCAATCGGGGGCGGATGGTCCTACCATCGGACCACCGTCGTCCGCCGAGGGGCCCTGCCATGCCACGGATCGAACCCATCCCGCTCGACCAGCTCAGCCCGGAGTCCTACGCCACCCTCACCGAGGGCTTCGGCGACGGCCTGTACTCGACCCAGGTCCCCCTGCAGATCTTCGCCTATCGCAGCGCCCAGCTGGCCGGGGTGCACCAGGCCCGCACCGGCGGAGGCAGGGGCACGCTGCTCGGCGGGCGCATCCTCGAGCTCATCCGCATCCGCAGCGCCCAGCTGGGCGAGTGCCAGCCGTGCATGCAGTCGCGCAAGCACGACTCGATCACCGACGACGACGTGGCCTGCCTCCTCGCTCCGGTGCGCGGTGACCTGACCGACCAGGAGGCCATGGCCGTCGAGTTCCTGGACCTGCTCTCGGCCGACCACCACGCCATCGACGCCGACTTCTACCGGCGGCTGGCCGAGGTCTTCACCGCCGCCCAGATCGTCGAGCTGGGCTTCGTGTGCGCCAACACCATGGGCCTGCACCGCTTCCTGCACACCCTCGACCTGTTCGGCAGCGATCCGCCGGTCATCGCCTACGACCCCGCCCAGGTCGACTCGGCCAAGCCCGATCTGGTGGATCAGGACCAGACGTAGTCGGCGGGATCGGGCTGGCGGGTCCGCAACCAGAACTCGAGCAGCGACGACGGCCAGTTCTGGGTGACCTGGCCCGCCTCGTTCTTGTACCAGCTGTTCACGTCGGACGCGCCCCAGGCCATCCCCGCGTTGCCGGCGTCGACCCACTCGCCGTAGGCCTGGCACACCTCGGGCTTGCAGTCGAGCCACCGGTGGCCGGTGTCGAGCAGCGCCCGCAGGCACCCCATCGCGTAGCGGACCTCGCACTCGGAGAAGAAGATGATGCTGCCGTTGGCCACCAGGTTGGTGTTGGGCCCGTACAGGCAGAACAGGTTTGGGAAGCCGGGGACGGTGATGCCCAGGTAGGCGTGGGGATCTCGGGCCCAGTGCTCGTGCAGGTCGACGCCCTCGCGTCCGGTGACCCGCATGGGCATGAGGAAGTGCGAGGCCTCGAACCCGGTGGCGTAGATGATCACGTCGACCGGGTGGGTGGTCCCGTCGGCGGTGACCACCCCCTCGGGGCCGATGCGCTCGATCGGGTCGCTGATCAGGTGCACGTCATCGCGCTTGAGGGTGTTGGGCCACACCCCGTTGTCGAGCAGCATGCGCTTGGCCAGCGGCGGGTACTGGGGCACGACCTGGGCCAGCAGCTCGGGCTCGTCGCCGAAGGTGACCTCGAGGTACATGGTCAGCAGCTGGCGCAGCTCGTCGCTGCGGGCCCCGACGGCGCGGGGGTCACCCGTCCACCCCGGCTCCACCTCGGCCGCAGGGAGGATGCCCTCGGACAGGCGCCAGAACAGCCAGAAGCGGTACCACTGGCTGTAGTTGGGCACGTGGTCCATCAACCAGTGGGTGTCGTCGGACAGGTTGGCGTGGTAGTCGGGCGCAGGCACGAACCAGTTGGGCGTGCGCTGGAACACGAGCAGCTCGTCGGCCCGATCGGCCACCTCGGGGATGAGCTGGATGGCGCTGGCCCCGGTGCCGATCACGGCCACCCGGCGACCGTCGAGCTTGACCGAGTCGTCCCAGCGGGCCGAGTGGAAGGATGGTCCGGCGAAGGTGTCGCGCCCGTCGATGGCGGGCAGCTTGGGCCGGTTGAGCTGGCCCACGGCGCTGATGACGGCGTCGGCCTCGAGGGTGTCGGTCCCGCCGTCGGGCGTGGACAGCGCCACCTGCCAGCGACCGGCGGCCTCGTCGAAGGTGCACGAGGTCACCTCGGTCGAGAAGCGGACGCGACCGCGCAGGTCGGTGTCGTCGGCGAAGGTGCGGAAGTAGTCGAGCAGGGTCGACTGGGTGCTGAAGTGCTGGGGCCAGTCGCGGCGCTGGGCGAACGAGTAGCTGTAGAGGTGGTTGGGCACGTCGACCCGGCACCCCGGGTAGACGTTCTCCAACCAGGTGCCCCCCACCTCCGCGTTCTTCTCGATGATGACGTGGTCGATGCCGGCCTGGTCGAGGCGGTGGGCGGCCAGCAGCCCGGACATGCCGGCCCCGATGACCACCACCCGCAGCGACCGGTCGGGCGCCAGCTCGTCGGCCTGCCAGTCGGGAGCGCGCTCGTCGGCGCCGGAGGTGCCCAGCTCCTCGTGCAGAAGGGCCAGGTAGTCGTCAGAGGGGTGCTCCCCGGTCAGGAAGTCCATCAGCGGGCGCAGCTCGGCGTCGGTGGGCACGGCCCGGGACTCGGGGGCGCCGACGACCCCTCCGGCGCGGGCCGCGTCCCGGAGCTCGATCAGGATCTGGACGGCCAGCTCGCGACCGGCAGCCACCTGCTCGGGGGTGACCCCGCCGTCGGGGCTGCGCATCTCGGCCGCGTCGGGCCGCAGGTCGTCGGCCAGCAGGGACGGATCGCCCAGCGTCTGGGCCAGCGCCGCCAGCAACGGCACCACCGCGGCGCGGCGCACAGCCCGGCGGATGGTCTCGTCGTCGACGTCCGCGGGTACGGCGACGATCGATGCTCCCCCTGGATCCATGGACCGAGGCTACCGATCGGGCGTCAGCTCGGCTCGGCCGCGATCCGAGTCAACCGGCCTCGGTGGCGAGCCCCTGTTCGGAGGCGGCCACCGGATCGTCGGCCGCCCAGAGCAGCTGGATGTCCTCGAGCGAGCGGCCCTTGGTCTCGGGCACGCGCCTCGACACCCAGAAGTAGGCCACGACCGAGAAGCCGGCGAAGAGCAGGAAGGTGCCCGACGACCCGATCCACCCCACCAGCGTCAGGTAGAACTCGCTGACCAGGAAGGCGCTGAACCAGTTGACCGCGGTGCACACGGCCACCGCCCGGCCCCGCACCCGGCTGGGGAAGATCTCGTTGATCACCGTCCACACGACCGGTCCCAACGAGAAGGCGAAGCAGGCGATGAACACCACCAGGGCCACCAGGGTCACGATCCCCGAGAAGCTGGTGGCGCCCGGGGGTGGCGGCGTCCCGCGTCCCTTGCCCTCGGCCACCCGGTTGAGGTGGTAGAAGGCCAGGGCCACCACCCCGAGGCTGGCGGCCATGCCCACCAACCCGATCTTGAGCAGCGGGCGACGGCCGAAGCGGTCCACGTAGGCGACGGCCACCAGGGTGGCCACCACGTTCACCGCGCCGATGGCCCAGGTGGTGGCCGAGGCCTGGTCGGCCGGGGTCGAGAAGCCGGCGGCGGCGAAGATCTTGTCGGCGTAGTAGATGATGGCGTTGATCCCGGTGATCTGCTGGAACACGGCCAGCCCCACCCCGACCGTGAGCGGGCGGCGCAACTTGGCCGAGAAGACCTCGCCCCACGACGCCTCGTCGGCGTCCTCGGCCAGGTGAGCAGCCACCCCGTCGAGCTCGGCCTCGACATCCACGTCGGGGCGCATCCTGGCCAGCGTGTCGGCGGCGTCCTGGCGCCGCCCCACCTTCATGAGCCAACGCGGCGTGTCCGGCATGGGCACCATGACGATGACCAGCAGCACGGCGGGCACCGCGGAGATGCCGAGCATCACCCGCCACGACTTGTCGTTGGTCAGCAGCTGGTCGACCAGGTAGGCCACGAAGATGCCGATGGTGATGGCCAGCTGGTAGGTGGACACGTAGCGACCGCGCAGGCTGGTGGGGGCGTGCTCGGCGGCGTAGAGGGGCGCGGCCACCGAGGCCACACCCACGCCGAAGCCCACCACCAGCCGACCGACCACCAGCACCCCGGTGCCCGGGGCCAGCGATTCGAGCAGGGCCCCGACCACGAACAGGCCGGCGGCCACCAGCAACGCCTTTCGCCGGCCCACCCGGTCGGCCAGCACCCCGGCCGCCAGCGCCCCGAACAGCGCGCCGAGCGTCACCCAGCTGGTGATGATCTCGGTCATGGTCGAGCCGATGTGGAACGAGCTCTGGATGCCTTCCAGCGCCCCGGCGATGACCCCCTGGTCGTAGCCGAACAGCAGCCCGGCCAGCATGACGACCACGCCGACCAACACCAGCCAGAGACCCACGTGGGGCTTGGCGCGCCCCGGCTCGGGCCGCGCGCCCGGTGTCTCGGTCGCAGTGGCCATGGTTCCCCCTCGGTCTGCGTCTCCGCGCAAGCTACTGGCCGGAGGCTCGGCGCTGGTGGTTCACGCGGCGCCGCCCTTCACCGACGCAGGACGCGCACCGATGAGAGGCCTAGACGTGGCCCGCGGGGTGCTCGAGATCGGACGCTGAAGCACCTGGACGGCACTCAGATGCCCGAACCCGATGTGCGCGGCGGAGCAGTGCGAAGCCGCTCAGCCGATGACACCCGGATGCCGAAGGCGCCCGCCGGGAGGCTCCGCCGACCAGAGGGCCGAACAGGCCGGACCTAGCTCTCGTTGAGGTAGCGGTCGCGCTCCCAGGAGGTGACGTGGGTCCGGAACTGCTCGAGCTCGGAGCGCCGGCCGGTGACCAGGTTGCCGATCAGAGCCGGGTCGAAGGCGTCGGTCAGCCCGTCGTCGGACACCAGGGCGTCGAGCGCCTCGTCGAGGTTCCGGGGCAGGGGCTCGAAGCGCGAGGCCATGGCCGGGTCGTAGCTCCCCGCCCCCTCGTCCTGGGGGTGGCCCAACTCGAGCTCGTCGGCGATGCCGGCCGCCCCGGCGGTGAGCAGCCCGGCCAACAGCAGGTAGGGGTTGGCCATCGGGTCGGCGCCTCGGTACTCGATGCTGGCGTCGGCGCCCGTCGTGGTCGACACCCGGATCAGCGCGGCCCGGTTGGCCGTCGACCAGATGGCCGCGCTGGGCGCCTCGGGCCCAGCGTGCAGGCGGCGGTAGGAGTTGACGGTGGGGGCGGCCAGCGCGCACAGCCCCACGGCATGGGCCAACAGGCCGGCCGTGAAGGACCGCCCGCCGACGGTGAGGCTGCCCCCGTCGTCGACGAGCACCTCCCCGGCGCGCTGGTGCAGGTGCAGGCCCGAACCGGGCTGGCCCGACAGGGGCTGGGCCATGAAGGTGGCCACCAGACCGGCCTCGTCGGCCAGCCGGCGCAGCGCCTCCTTGGCCGTGACCAGCGCGTCGGCCAGAGCCACCGGGGCGAGCGGGCCCAGGTCGATCTCGAACTGGCCCGGTCCGCCCTCGTGGTGGGCGCTGAGCACCGGCACCCCGGCGGCCACCAGCTCGTCGGCCGCGGCCTTGACCACGGCCAGCCCGGCCCCGGCCCGGTCGTCGAAGTAGCCGGCCTGGTCCACCGGCACGCCGTCGTGGTCGAGCAGGTAGAACTCCAGCTCGGCCCCGACGGTGAACGACTCGGCCAGCTCGTCCACCGTGGCCAGCACCTGCACCAGCGCGGTGCGGGGATCGCCGGCCCACGGCGAGCCCTCCGGCGTGAGCACGGTGCAAACCACCCGGCCGTTGCCGTCGCCATGGTCGATCAGGGTGGACGGATCGGCCCGCAGGCGCATGTCGGATTCGAGGTAGCGGGCCGGGCCCTCCAGCGAGGAGCCGTCGAACAGGATGCCGTGGGTGGTCGCCTCGTCGAGCCGCTCGGCCGGCAGGGTGAGCGCGCAGTTCGTGCCGAACACGTCCACGAAGCTGAGCTTGACCCAGCGCAAGGGCACCGCCACCGCGGACGGCGCGCTCGGCCCGGAGGCGGCGAGGTCGGGATCGGACGAAGGCATCACAGCACCACCGAGAGGAAGATGATGAGGGCGCACACGGCGATGAAGCCGAGGGCGATCTCCAGGATCAGGAGCCACAGTCGCTTGCTTGATTCTGTCGCGGCCATGCCGCCCATGGGCGCCTCGGGCGAGAGGTCGAACGCGGCCGGGTCGAGCTGGTCCACGCGGTCGAGGTCGGCCAGCAGGTCACCAGCCGACTGGTACCGGTTGGCGGGGTAGCGGCGCATGGCCTTGCGCACCACGGCGTCGAGCGCCGGCGGGCACTGGCGGTTGACGGAGGTGATGGGAACGGGCGCCTTGGTGAGGTGGCCGGCCATGACCGCCATCCAGTTGTCGCCTTCGAAGGGCGGTCGCCCGGTGAGGAACTCGTACATCATGATCCCCCAGGCGTAGATGTCGCTGCGGGTGTCGCCCCGCTCGCCCTGGATCTGTTCGGGACTCATGTAGTTGGGGGTGCCCACGCCCTCGGTCAGGTGCTTCCAGGTCAGCCGCTTGGCCCCCTCGAGCAGGGCGGTGCCGAAGTCGGCCACCTTGAGCTCGTCGTCGCGGGTGACCAGCACGTTCTCGGGCTTGAGGTCTCGGTGGGTGACGCCCTGGGAGTGCAGGTAGGCGATCACCGACGCCAGCTGGCGGCCCCAGTTCACGGCCAGGTCGATCGGCACCGGTCCTGGCATCTGGCCCAGCCGCGTGCGCAGGTTCTCGCCGTCGACGTACTCGAGCACCAGGTAGGGCTCGGTGCGGTGCTCGGCCAAGTCGAAGCTGCGCTGCACGTTGGGGTGGTCCAGCGCGCGGGCGATCTGGCTCTCGCGCTTGAACCGCCCGAAGATGGCGGGGTCGGCGAAGAGCATGGGGTTCGGCGACTTGAGCACGACCACCTGGCCCGAGTCGGTGTCGCGGGCCTTGTAGGTCTCGGCGTAGGCGCCCTCGCCGAGCTCCTCGATGATCTCGAAGCGGTCGAGCCGCGCCCCGGGTTGGTGTCTCATGGGCGGGACCGGCGCAATCGGAAGCGACGGCCACCGGCGGGTGGGATGGGCTGGTCGCTGGTGAGGTGGACGAGGACGGCCGAGACGTTATCAGTCGACCCCCGTTCGACAGCCAGTCGCACCAGGCGCTCGGCCGCCTCGAGCGCGGTGGGGATCGTCCCGGCGGTGAGCTGCTCGCCCACCTCGGCGATCTCGGGCCGCGCCACGACGTCCCACAGGCCGTCGCTGCACAGCACCAGGGTGTCGTGGCGCTGGACCACCTGGCGCACCAGGTCGACCTGGACGAACGGGTCGCCGCCCAGGCTCCGGGTCAGCTGGGACCGGGCCGGGTGGGTGGCCGCCTGCTCCGGGCTGATCATGCGCATGCGCAGCATCTCGCCCACCCGGGAGTGGTCGTTGGTGAGCTGCGAGCAGGTCTCCCCCCGGGCCAGGTAGGCACGGCTGTCGCCCACGTGGGCCACCACCGCCTCGTTGCCGCCCAGGGCCAGCCCCAGCAGCGTGGTTCCCATCCCGCGCTGACCGGGGGCCATGGCCGCGTCGTGCACCGCCAGGTTGGCGGCCCGGGCCGCCCCCTTGAGCAGCGCCTGGGGCGAGCCGGTGGAACCGGTGGCGTAGGCCTCGATCAGGGCCTCGACCGCGGTGCGGCTGGCCACCTCGCCGGCGGCATGGCCACCCATGCCGTCGGCCAGGGCCAGCAGCGGCCCGCGGTCCCAGGAGTCGTCCGGGGTGGTCAGCACCCGGGCGGCCACGAAGTCCTCGTTGTGGTCGCGGAACGGGCCGGGATCCGACACCACGCCCCAGGAGAACTTGGCCATGACCGCGCCGGCGCGGATGGTGCCGTTGCCCGGCTCGACGGGTGGGGGCTCGACCATGGTGGTGGACTACCGTTCGCCCATGGGCAACGACCGCAAGCGCAAGGGCGGACGGGTCACGCCCAAGGGTGGCGACACGAAGGGGTCCGGCCCGGCGGGGACGGGCCAGCCCAAGCCGATGGGACAGGTGGGCAAGCGCCCCTCGAACCCGACGTTCCTGGCTGTCGTCGGCCTGGCCTGGATCATCTGTGGGATCGCTGCCTTCTTCGTCTTCAAGGAGAGCTGGCGCATCGTGGTGGGCGTGGTCTTCATCGGGATCGGGCTCTACTGGATGCGGGGTTCCTTCGCCACGATCGCCCGTCACGAGGAGCGCCTCGACGACTGACCCGACGAGTTGGGGCGAACCGACCGCCCGAGCTGGTCGGACAACCTGAGCCCGTCGGACAGCTCGAGCCGGTCGCAGCGTAGTGACCCTGGCGCGCCCCGGTCGGGCCGGCGAACCGACCCGACCGGGATGTTGGGGGGAGAGGGGTTGGAAGGCCGGCGTGGGCCGGCCGGTGTCAGACCCCCGCGGGGGCGGCGTCGGGCGCCTCCCGCCGGGGAGCGCTGCTGTCCACCAGCTTGGAGCCCCGCATCTTGGGGTTGAGCAGGACCCACACGATGCCCACGATGATCCACAGCACGTCGGCGCCCACGGCCTTGAGGTAGTCGTGCTTGACCGCCGCCGTACCCACCATGCCGAGGTAGAGCACGGCGAACAGCATGGCCAGGTTCATCAGCGCTCCGATGATGGGCACCACGTAGTGCTTGCCCACGTGCTTGTCGTGGCGGCTGGCGAAGGCCACCACCGCGATGAGGCAGGTGGCCCCGTACACCAGGAAGGTGCCCACGTTGGAGGCGATGGTGATCTGGGTCAGGTTGTCCACCGTGTGCACGCCGTAGATGCCGATCAGGGCCGAGACACCGGTCAGGATCCAGATGCCCGAGTGGGGCGTGGCGTGCTTGCCGTGCAGCAGGCTCAGGATGCTGGGCATCTCGCCGTCACGGGCCATGGCGAACGTGACGCGCACACCGGTGTTGAGGCAGGCCAGGGTGGTGCCGATCAGGGCGACGAGCACGGTGGCGGCCACGATGAGCGAGATGGTCTTGCCACTGCCCGACCACAGGATGTTCGACACCCTCGTCGTCATGGTGCCGATCGGTGCGCCATCCACCGCCGCTGCGGAGTAGCCGTGCAGCGGGGCGCCGCCGGCCGGGTTGGCGATCACGGCGGTGGTCTTGCCGATGACGAAGTTGGCGCCGAAGTACTCGAACAGGTAGCAGACGCCGCCCTGGATGAGCAGGCTGAGCAGGATGCCCCGCCGGATGTCCTTCTGGGGGTTGATGGCCTCGGAGCCCAGAGCCGTGACGGATTCGAAGCCGACCAGCAGCAGGATGGCGATGGTCGACTGGTAGAGCACGTTCATGAAGTTCTTCGGGATGATCACCGCCCCCGCGTTGGCCGCCTCGTAGCCGGCATGGGGATGACCGGCGCGGAACACGATGAACAGGATGGTCAGCAGCACCAGCGTGGTGATCTGGATGACGTTGATCACGATGGCGGTCATCGTCGAGCCGCTGATGCCCCGATAGGCGATGTAGCCGGTGATGGCGGCGAACAGCACGCAGACCACGGCCAGTTCCCCGTAGTTGAGGACCTTGCCGTTGGTGAGGCTCGTGTAGATGTAGCCGAACAGGGTGGCGGTGAAGGCCACCATGATGCCGGGATAGATCCAGTAGTAGAGGTGGCTGATCCAGCCCACCGACAACTTGGCCACCCGGGCCCACTTGCGATGGTGGGCCCCCTCCTTGTCCAGGAGCGCGGCCTCGGCGAAGAAGTAGCTCGAACCTGTACCGGCGTCGGGGTAGATGCGGGCCAGCTCGCTGTAGCTGTACGCGGTCATCAGGGCCAGGACCAGAGCGAACAGCAACCCCGGCCACATCTCGCTGGCGGTGGAGACCGAGCTGTGGGGTTGGGTCAGAGCGGCCTGGACCTGGAAGGTGGTCCAGAGGAACGCACCGGGCGCGATCAGCGCCATGGCGTTCACGGTGATGCCGGTGAGGGTGAGGCTCTTCTTCATCTCCACCGGTTGGGCGGTTGCTGCCATCGGTCACCTCTCGGTGTGCCGCCGGGCGCGAGCCGCGACGGGGTCAGGTTCGGTCACAAGGGGCGGGACAGGTCGCCGTTGACCCGCTGCGAACGTACGAGATGACCGTTTCCTGACGAGCACGCCTGCGTTGCGAGCGTGTTAACAGTGCCGACAGCTTGGCGTAATGCTTACGAATTATTAGCGCCAGATATCCGTCACTTACCCGCCCCGCAGGCGTAACGCCGGGAACACGACGGCGAAATCCCCCTCTCGTACGTTCACTCACGCGTCAGACGTTCCCGTCGGGAGCGGAGAGCCCGGCCCAGCGCCGAGCCGGGGTCTCCGAGGTCGTCGGAGCGTCACGTACCGCCAAGAAGCCGGGCCCGACCCGGGCCCGACAAGGAGGAGTGATGGTCCATCTGGTCACAGCGGTGATCAAGCCGTTCAAGTTGGAGGAGGTGAAGGACGCCCTCAAGGGCATCGGGATCCAAGGGATAACAGTGACCGAGGTCCGAGGGTACGGCCGCCAAGGCGGCCACACCGAGAGCTACCGCGGCTCGGAGTACACCGTCGACTTCCTTCCGAAGGTGCACGTCGAGGTGCTGTGCGACACCTCGGACGTCGACAAGGTGGTCGATTCGATCACCGAAGCAGCCCGTACTGGAAAGATCGGCGACGGAAAGATCTGGGTCACCGCCGTCGATCGTGTCATTCGCGTCCGCACCGGTGAGCGCGACCTGGAGGCCTTGTAATGCTGACCTTCGCCACGAGCGACCGCCCTCGGACACGGGTGATGAAACCACCCATGAAGGAGCGGTTCAAGACCAACATCAAGGACAAGGAGTGCCGGCGCTACTTCTGGGTCGTGCTGGCCGGCAAGATGCTCGGGCTGGCCACGGTCGGCGCGTTGATCTTCGCCTTCCTGCACTTCTTCGGGGCCCACGCCGGCGCCACCACGCCGACCGACCCCACCGTCATCAACCCGAAGGGCATCTCGACCACCGACCAGGTGCAGATCAACGCCATCAACACCACCTGGGTGCTGGTGACCGCCTTCCTGGTGTTCTTCATGCAGGCCGGCTTCATGTTCCTCGAGGCCGGGTTCGCCCGCTCCCGTGAGACGGTCAACGTGCTGCTCGAGTGCGTGGTCGACACGTGCCTGTGCATGTTGCTGTTCTGGGCGTTCGGGTTCGCCTTCATGTTCGGACCGGGCAACGGCGTCATCGGCCACACCTGGTTCTTCCTGAACAACCCGCCGACCACCTACCCGGGCACGGGCGTGGCCTTCTACGCCTTCGTGCTGTTCCAGTACGCCTTCGCCGACACCTGCTCCACGGTCACCTCCGGTGCCATGGTCGGGCGCACCAGCTTCGTGGGCGACCTGATCTACAGCATCGGCGTCTCGGGCTTCATCTACCCGATCCTGGGCCACTGGGTCTGGGGTCCGGGCGGCTGGTTGGCCACCTGGACACATCCCCTGCCCTTCCACGACTTCGCCGGATCGACGGTGGTGCACTCCGTGGGTGGGTTCGTGTCACTGGCCGGGGCCATGGTCCTGGGACCACGGATCGGAAGGAAGTTCAAGCGAGACGGCGGTGGCCCTCTGCCACCTCACGACCTGACCATCGCGGCCGTGGGCGCGGTGATCCTGTGGTTCGGCTGGTACGGGTTCAACCCGGGCTCGACGCTCAGCGCCATCGACTACGGGGGCATGGCCCGGGTCGCACTGAACACGACCCTGGCCGCATCCGCCGGCGGTCTGTCTGCCATGTTCTTCGTCTTCCCCAGGTTCAAGAAGTGGGATGTGGGCATCACCTGCAACGGTGCGTTAGCCGGGCTGGTGGCCATCACCTGTCCCTGCTTCTGGGTCAACCCGTTCGGTGCCGTGTGCATCGGTCTGGTGGCCGGCATCGTGGTGGTGCTGGGCGTCGACCTGCTGGAGCACCTGCGGATCGACGATCCCATCGGCGCCTGGCCCGTCCACGGCCTGGCCGGCATCTGGGGCACCCTCAGCCTCGGGCTGTTCGCCACCGGTCAGTACTCGGCCTCCGGTCCCCTCGGGCCCACCGCCGACGGCTTCAAGGGGCTGTTCTACGGAGGTGGCGGCAAGCAGCTGCTAGCCCAGTTCATCGGCAGCTTCTGCATGTGCGCGGCGACCTTCACGGTGGCGTTCATCATGTTCAAGCTGATCGACATGACCGGCCTGCTGCGGCTGCACCGGGAGGGCGAGCTCGAGGGCATGGACCTCTACGAGCACGGCACCACCGCCTACCACGTCGAGTTCGGCTACGGCTCCACCAGCATGTCGCCGCCCAGCGACGACGGGGTCCACGTCGGCTCCCACAAGCCGACTGCCCAAGTGGAGTGACCGGGAGGTAGGTCGGGCAGTCCCGACGCAGTTCCCCCAAAGACGATGGGCCGGGAGGCGCGATCCCGGCCCATCGTCGCGTCCGGGCTGCCCACCACCACACCGCCCACCCGAACCCGCCCGCCCACCCCGCCCGCCCGACGGACCGACCCCCCGAATCTGTGCACCTCCCCACCCAGGCGGTGGTCAGCTGCACGGATCTGGCGGAGGGACTCCGCCGTCGATCGGGCGGCGGGCCACGATGGCGATGGTGAGGTCGTCGTCCAGCCGGTGGTCGCGGAAGGCGCCCAGCTCGGAGGCGATCGCCTCCATGGCCACATCCGGGTCGGGGTGCTCCACCAGGATCCGCTCCAACCGGTCGCGCCCGAACTCGTGGCCGTGGGCGTCGCGGGCCTCGGTCAGGCCGTCGGTGTGCACCACGACCATGGCGTGGGGGGCCAGATCGACGGTGACCGATGCCCAGCTCGCCTCGAAGGGACCGATGAGCGGTCCGGTGGGGCCGATGCGGACCAGCTCGTCGCCGCCGGTGACCAGCACCGCCGGATGGGCGGCGTTGGCCACCCGCAGCTGCCCGGCCCGGGGATCGATGGTGACGACGGCCGCCGTGGCGAACAGGTCGCCGGTGTCGCCCAGCCGCTGCGCCATCCAACTCAGGGCGGCGCCGGGGTCGTCGGGCTCGACCGCCCAGGCCGCGCTCATCAGGTGCTTGATCTGGGACGCGAGCACCCCGGGGCGGGCGCCGTGGCCGGCGACGTCGACCACCACCACGCCCAGGCGCCCGTCGTCGAAGGTGCGCAGGTCGTAGAAGTCCCCGGCCAGGAATCCCTCGGCCGGTTCCACCCGGGCCACCACGTGGAGCCCGGGCGGGATCTCGACGTCCTCGGCGGCCAGGTCGTCGCGCAGTTGGAGCACCATGGGTCCCTGCTGCTCGAGCGCTTCGCGTGAGTGGACCGCATCACGCAGCTGGTCGAGGATCTCGACCCGCATGGCGTCCACCGAGTCGGCCAGCTCGGCCAGCTCGGTGGAGTCGAGCTCGGGCATGGGGTGGAAGAGCTGGCCGTCGCGCACGGTGCCGACGGCGTCGACCAGCTGGCCCAGCGGGGTCACGATCCAGCGACGCACCAGGACCAGCCCGGTCACGGTCATGGCCACCAGGCCGACCAGGCTGACAGCCAGGACCACGGCCAGCAGCCCGAGGGCGTGGCGCAGCTTGGAGCGGAACGAGTTGGCCACCAGGCTGACCTGGGTGTCCACCGTCTTGAGACGCTGGCGGCTGACGGCGAACAGGGCGCGACCGGCGCCGCCCGAGACCAGGGCCACGGCCTGGTCGTGGTGGTTGCTCTTCTGGGCGGCGATCTCGCGCTCGGCCTGGAGCTGCCAGTTCTGATCGGCCGACTCGAGGGCGGCCAGCTTGGGGCCCAGCCCGGGCAGGTCGAGGCGGCGGAGGGTGGCCAGCTGGGTGGCGACCTGCTTCTTGCCGGCCTGGTACGGCCGCAGGAAGGTCATGTCGTTGGTGATGATGTAACCCCGCTCGCCGGTCTCCTGGTCGACCAGGGCCTGGTCGAGCTGCTGGTCGGCCAGGCGGGCCGGGGCGACGACGTTCTGGAGCCGGCCCAGCTTGTCGTTGGCCTGGATGAGCGCCGGCACGGCCAGGGCCACCATCACCGCGAAGCCCACGAAGTAGGCGACGAACAACCACGACAGCCGGGTGCCCAGCGGTCGGGTGCGACGCCGGCGGCGGTGCTGGCGGGCCATGGCCAGGCCAGTTTGGGCGTTGGATTGGGCGGCCGCAACCATCCGGGACCTCGACGGCCACGGTGGCGGTCGGGTCGGACCGACCGAATACACTCGCCCGGTGCCCACGCCGAACATCGAGGGATATGAGGTCCTGGTGCCGAAGCACTCGGCGGTGGACGCCAAGGGCGACCTGCGCCAGGTCCCCATCGACGGGCTGCGGTTCCGGCCAACCCGACCGGTGCCCCATGAGGACGGCACCGTGGCCGAGGTGGCCCGCGCCGCCTGGCCCGAGATCGATCTACCGGTGCTGCAGGTGCACATCACCACCACGTTGCCCGGTCGGGTCCGAGCCTGGGGGCTGCACCAGGCCTCCACCGACCGGCTGTTCGTGGTGTGCGGGCTGGTGTCGATCGTGGTGTACGACGGCCGCCAGGACTCCCCCACCTGCGGGTCGGTCAACGAGTTCCGGGTGAGCGAGCGCAACCCGGGGCTGCTGGTGATCCCGCCCAACCTGTACCACGGGTGGAAGAACATCGGCATCGACGAGGCGTACATCATCAACATGCCGTCGTCGCAGTACGAGCACGAGGGGCCCGACGCGCTGGACCTGCCCTACGAGTCACCCGAGGCCGAGACGATCGTCCCGTGGCGCTGGTGGTGAGCTGACCCGAACCCATGCCTCGGGTCACCGTCATCACCGCCACCTACAACTGGGCGCCCGTGCTGGCGTGCAGCATCGCCAGCGTGCTCGACCAGCGCTTCGAGGACTTCGAGCTGTGGGTGGTGGGCGACGGCTGCACCGACGAGTCCGATCAGGTCGTCGCCGCGGTGGCGGACCCGCGGGTGCACTGGCACAACCTGGCGGCCAACGCCGGCCACCAGTCGGGGCCGAACAACGCGGGTCTGGAGCGGGCGACGGGGGATCTGATCGCCTACCTGGGCCACGACGACCTGTGGCTCCCCCACCACCTCGAGGTGCTGGTCGGCGAGCTGGACCGACGCTCGGCGGTGATGGTCCACGGCTCCGTGCTCTACGTGGATCCCCAGCTCCCACCCCGCGTCTTCCCCGACGAGGGCTGGCGTTACCAGCCGGGGATGGTCATCCCGCCGACCACCGTCGTGCACCGCGCCGACGTGGTCGATCGGGTGGGCGGGTGGCTGGCGCCCAGCCCGGACGCGCCGGGGGATCCCGACGCGGATCTGTGGCGTCGGATCGCTGGGGAGTCAGCTCCGGTGCACGTCGATCGCCTGACCAGCCTGAAGTTGAGCGCGGCGCGCCGGCGCGACGTGTACCGACGACGCCCGAGCGAGGAGCAGGCGTGGTGGCTGGCCCGCATCCGATCGGCGGATGACCCCGAGGCCGAGATGCTGGCCGCGACCGGCCAGGACCACCCGTTCGTAACTGGGCCCGAGCCCCCGTGGCAGTCGTCGGCCGAGCGGGCCGGATGGGCCGTGCGCACCCGCTGGCGGCGCCTGCGGGGCCGGCCGGCGGTCACCTCGGCCGAGCGGCTCGCCCTGCGTCGTCGCTACAAGGGCCTGGACTGACCGGGACGGCCTGCTCGCGAGGTCGAGGCGGCCGGGCGGGCTCGACACGCCACTACGATGGCCCTCCCGGATCGCCCGCGACCGTGTCGGTGGCCCGATCCCCGGGGCTGTAGCTCAGTTGGCTAGAGCACCTGCTTTGCAAGCAGGGGGTCGTGGGTTCGAGTCCCATCAGCTCCACTCGTTTCCGATTCATACCGTTCGCCCTGGTCAGGGTGCAGATCGCGTGTCCGGTCGCTCAGGCACCTTCCTCTTCGCTTTCAAACCCGATGCCGCGGGTCGCCGGTCCCCTGGCTGCCCGCGCCTGACTTCATGTCGTGTGCGATCAGCCCGGCTTGGCACACCACGTCGAGGACCGTCTCCGGAAGCTCGACTCGCCCATCACGATCGCCGTCGCGCTTGGCCGAGGGGTGTGGGCCCGCAAGGCACCGCGTCGCACGAGACGATCGACCGGCCAGCTGCCAGGTGTGGCTCGCGCCGCAGCGCCACGGTCACGGCGCCGACACGGTCTGCGTCACCGCCACGTGGGCAAGTGCACCGATCTCAACAAATTCAGCGTCGGCGACCTCCGCGTCGTCGCCAACCGCCTCAACACCATGCCCCGCCGAGCGCTCGGCTGGTCAAGCGCCCACGACGTCTACGATCACGCGGTTGCACTGATCGCTCGCACTCGCCCCTCATCTCACCAGGAGCATGAAATCATGACCACGCAACCCAACATTCTGTTGATCGTGAGCGATCAGGAATATGCACACCAGTCCATGCCAGAGGATTTCGCCCTGCCCAGCAGGGACCGCATTCGCGCCCGGGGTGTCTCGTTCAACCACCACCACTGCACCACCACCGTGTGCACGCCTTCCCGCTCGGTGATGTACACCGGGCAGCACACACCACACACCCGCATGTTCGACAACACCAATTTCGCCTGGATCGACGACATGAAGGCCGATCCGAAGACCTTGCCCACCATCGGCCACATGCTGCGCGATTTGGGCTACCACACCGTCTACAAAGGCAAGTGGCACCTCTCGGAGTTCCCAGCGGAGGGGACCCACGAAGCGATGGAGCCCTACGGCTTCTCCGAGTACCAGAATTTCGGCGATGTGATCGGCGGGCCGATGGATGGGGCTCTAAAAGATCCGAAGATTGCGGATGAGGCCGTCGACTGGCTGGCGAAGCGCGCTTCCGAAGTCGTCGCCGCCAAACCTTGGTTCATGACCGTGAACTTCGTCAACCCGCACGATGTGATGTTCTTCGACACCGACGCGGAAGAGATGGTGCAGGTCAAGGGACTGTTCCCGATCTTCGGTGCGCCCGATACGCCGCTCTACCATCAGGAATGGCAGACGACCTTGCCGGCCTCCTTCTTCGACGACCTGGAGGGGCAGCCGCCGGCAGTCCGCGACTACAAGCGCCTGTGCGACATGTACTACGGCCGGATACCGATGGATCGCCGGGACATGTGGCACAACCACGTCAACTACTACCTCAACTGCATTCTCGACGTTGATCGACACATCGGAGCGGTGTTGGATGCGCTGGAAGCAAGCGGTCAGGCGGACAACACGATTGTCATCTTCACCTCGGATCACGGCGAGCAGGGTGGCGCCCATCACCTGCGCCAGAAGGGCAGCGTGGCGTTCCAGGAATCCGTCAATGTGCCGCTGGTGATCGCCGTTCCGCGCCACCACGGCGCAAACAGGTCGGATGCGGTTGGATCGCACCTCGATTTGGTGCCCACGATCCTGGCGTTTGCCGGCCTGTCGGAGGACGAACGACGGAAGCGCTACCCGCTTCTGAAAGGCCATGACCTCTCGGGCGTGGTGGAAGATCCCGCATCCGACGGACCGCGTGGCAGCAGTGCCACACCCGGCAAGGGGAGCCTGATCACCTACGACATGATCGCCACCATCGACGCAGAATGGTTTACCCGCAACGCGACCAAGGTGTTCGACGCTGCCGCCGCCGCCGCTGGACAAGAGTTTCATCACGGAATGGAGGCGTTCAAAGGCCTCGTCAATGAGATTGGCGTGCCGAACCTCGAGGCGCGCGAGTTGTTCCGCGGCATCTTCGACGGCCGTTACAAGCTGGTCCGCTACTTCGGGATGGGCAACTACAACCTGCCGATATCAGTCCGGCAGCTTCTGGCAGACAACGATGTCGCCCTCTACGACCTGCAGTCGGATCCCGAGGAGATGGACAACTTGGCCAACCAGGCCCATCCCAGATACGATGAAGACTTGCTGTCGGCCATGAACCAGAAGCTCAATGCGCTGATTGCGGAGGAGATTGGGGAAGACCGAGCCATGTTCACCCCGCCGGAAATGGTCTCGCAGAAGTAGAAGGCATCGGGAAGGTTTCAGCAAGCGCAGCCGGGACGGGGTCGGAGCGGTGTTCCTGCCCGGCGGAGTTCCTTGGCCAGGGTGCGCGGGTGGACACCGAACTCCTTGGCGACGATGGTGAGCGGCGCCCCCGCCAGGTACTGTGCGACAGCGCGGGCGACGGACTTGTCGGTCATCTTGCGTGCCGTGCGCCGCCGTGCGACGCCGGCTCGGTCCAGATGGTTGATCACCGTGGTCCGGTGAAGGCCCAGCTCGCGGGCGAGTCCGGTGATCGACTCACCCGCACGGTACCGGTGCACGAGTTCCTCGCTATCGGTGTCGGACAGCCGGCGCTGCACAGGGTTGGAAAGCCGTCCCCTTTGCTCCCATCGCCCACCCGAAGCGGTCGCGATGGGCGCCCCAGACGACTGATCGACGGCGCCAGGGGGAGCCGTGGGACCGCTCCACCCCTGGTCAGAGAGGGTGTCGACCGCTTCGGGAGGGTTTGAAAGCCGTCCCCCCAGGTCCACACTGTCGGACCACGCCCGGTCGATGCCGCCTGAAGCCTTGGCTCACATCGACGCCTCGATATCCGCGACCGTGATCATCAAGTCGAGGGGGTTCGTCGGCGACGGCTTCAGCCCGAACCGCTCGTAGAACTCCGCAGCCGCCGGGTGCAGTGCGGTCACCACCAGCATCCGCACGCCGATGGTGTCGCTGGCGGCGACGGTCAGCTCCATCGCGTGTCTGAGCAGCCCGGCCCCGAGCCCACGGCCTTGAGCGTCGCGATCGATCGCGAGACGGCCGAGAAGGATCGCAGGAATCTGGCTCGGTGCCTGGCGACGAGCGCGCCCCGTGGCGTCGGCGCGAAGCAGAGTGAAGGCAGACACGGCGTGATAGCCGACAACCCGCCTGCCATCCGTCGTCACGTACACACGGGAGAACCCAGCCAGCTGGTTCCGCCACCCTCGATGCACGAGCCAGTCATCGAGCTCGGTCTCACCAGAGTCAAAGCCGTCGAGGAGGTGATCCTCTTTGAGTGGCTCGATCGAAGTGAAGCTGCTGATCACCTGTCGAAGGGAGACGGGCGCTCGAACAGCTCTGCGGTCTTGGGATGGCGCCGCCCCTTGCGCGACACGCGCCGCTCCAAGGCATCCCACGTCTTCGCGTCGAGCACGACGTGGTCTCGATCAGAGAGAGTCTCGGCTGCGGACGAGCGGGCAGCCTGGACGACGAACTCAGTGATCGACAGGTGCGACGCCTCAGCCGCGGCCCGGATCAGACCATCATCAGTGGGTGAGAGTCGCAGGTGTAGCCGCTCGTCACGTGTCTCTGCCTTCGTTGCCATGCCCTAAGTGTACGCACATTCGCCACACGTCACCAGGGCAATCTTGGCGATCGTCGTCGCTTGGTCAGCCATGATCGACGCCGTCCGGACACCCGAGTTCTGCACCGCCGCCCCTCCCCCTCATGGGACGCCGCGACGTAGCCACGAACGTAGCCAGCGCCCCCGCGATCGCCGCCGGTTGACCACGCGACGGCCGTCGCGACTCGCTCGCACGCGACGGCATCCGTCGGACGCTCCACGCCCTGCTGACCTGCTCGTTCACGCCGGACACGGCGGCACGAACCGATCGAGATCGGCACCCTCAGACGCTCACTTGACAACCAAAACGCTGCTCTGCAAGCAGGGGGTCGTGGGTTCGAGTCCCATCAGCTCCACCGAGCGTTGTCACCGTCACAACATCTGCCCAGGCCGGCAGCTCGTCGTGGTCGATGTGAAAGGCCTCGAGCAAGCCGCGCTCGTGGAGCCACGCCTGCTGAGGATCGGTCGGAAGCTCGTGGGGGGCCGGCGATCGGTGGCTCAGGGGAGTCGGGACGGTCGGTTCCGACGTCCGGAAAGGGGCTCGATCGGTCGCGCTTCGATCTCGGCAGCCTGGGCGAGCACCTTGGAGAGGATCCCCAACAGTTGGGTGCGCTCTCGGGCGGTGAGGGTGGACAGGGCACGACGTTCCAGCTGGCGGATGCCGGGGAGGAGTTGATCAGCCGTCGCACGGCCTTCCTCGGTGATCTCGATGAGAAGGCTGCGTCGATCGTTCGGGTTGGGGACGCGCTGGATCCAACGCTGTCGCTCGAGGTGGTCGAGGGTCGAGGTGATCGAGGCCGACGGGAGCAGGATTCGCTCACCGATCTCCGATGGCGTCAGCGCCCGGTCGGCGCCGTCGATCACGGCCAGGGCGGTGGCGACCACCTGCTTCACGCCGAAGGTGGCCTCGACGTGTTGTTCGAGCTCCGCGAGCAGGACGTCACCGACGCGGCACAGCGTGGCGTACGCCTCGGTGGATCTGGGGTCGCCATCGGGGAATTCGGTCGCGAAGTCGGCGTCGACCTTCACGACACCACGCGCCGCGAGGCCGGGGCGGTCACGACCACCCCGGCCGGCGCGGCTGACTCGTTTGGCCCGTTCAGGCACTCTCGAAGATCTCGATGCGCGGCGCGCTGCTCACACCACCGCGGTCCATGGCCGCTTTGAGGCTGGGGTCGTCGACGAAACCTCGGGCCTGGTCCACGGTCGGGAACTCGTGGATCGCGAGCACGTCGGTGGGTTCGCCGGGGAGCTGCAGCACGCGCTGTGCCGTGCAGCCGTGGCGGACGCGGAGGTCGTCGACCTCGTCGTACACGGTGCGCCACGCGGCGTAATCGGCGACGGTGTGTCGGACGAGAAGTGTTGCGCTCACGAGAGCCTCCTTGGGATCGGGAGGCTACCTGCCTCGCGGCCCGATGCAAATCGTAGGAGTATTATCTCTCCGAGGCAAGTAATTTTGTTCCGAGACATTCTGCCCGTCGAGGATCTCGCCGGCCAGGTGACGAAAGGCGAGCAATGACTTCTTTCGCGCCGACCCAGGCACACGTCTGGATCTGGCTGCCCGATGCCACCGAACCGGTGGTGGGCGGAGGCCTCGATCGACGCCGCGACCGCTACGTGTTCGAGCGGGCTGACCGTCTGCCTCTCGGCTTCGCCGTTGGAGGTTCAGCCTTCGCCAGCTCGACCACCGCGCGGCGGATGCTGGTCAGCGACTCGATGAGCTGCTCGCGCTCGGCCTCGCTGAGCTCCTTGACTGCATCGGTGGCGGCCCCGTGGACCTGTGGGAGCATCCGATCGACGAGGTCGCGCGCTTCGCCGCGGAGATGCACCAGGGTCTTGCGACGGTCACTGGGGTGCGGGGTCCGCTCGATCAGTCCGCGCCTCTCGAGCGTGTCGAGCAACGAGGTGGTGCTGGCACTGCTCACGAGGAGGCGTTCGGCGATCGTGTGGGCGGCCAGCGGCTCGCCGGCGCCATCGAGGATGGCGAGGCATTGGAACGCGCTCGGCGAGAGATCGGCGATGCTCCGTCGCCAGCGGTTGATCTCGGCGAGCAGCGCGTCGGCCGCTCGGATGAGGTTGGCCGCCACCTCCGCACCAGACCGGCTGGCGCCGGGAAACTCCCGTTCGAAGTGGCTGGGCACCCGGATCGGCGTCACGTCCTCCATGAGCGCAGTATACCTCGAATTCTGATAGCTAGACTTCTAGCGATATTGGGAGTACGGTCTCGCTGTCGACCGCCACGGGAGCGGCCACTGACCCAGGGGGTTGCGATGCGAGTGCTGTTCACTTCCACATCTGGCTGGGGCCACGTGCACCCGATGGTGCCGCTGGCGAAGGCCTTCCTCGACCGCGACGACGAGGTGCTCTGGGCGACCGGCAACGAGGTCTGTGGCCGACTGGAACGCGAAGGGATCCCGACGTCGGTCGCCGGGCTCGACGATGGCGTCGCCATGGCGAGGTTCCACGATCGATACCCGGAGGTGAGCGAGGTCCCCCCGCCCGAGCGCTCGGACTTCATGTTCCCGCGCTTGTTCGGCACGGTGCGCGCGGAGCAGATGGTGGCTGACCTCATGCCCGTCGCCCGTGCCTACTCGCCCGATCTGCTCGTGTGCGACGCGGCTGAGTTCGCCGGTCCGATCGCCGCGGCCGTGGTCCGCGCCCCGAACGTCACGCTCTCGTTCGGCGCCACCCTGCCGGCGCCGCGGGTCGAGGCCACCGGACGTGCGGTCGCGCCGCTCTGGGCCGACCAGGGCCTCGAGGTCCCGCCCTTCGGTGGCGCCTACGACCACCTGTACCTGGACATCTACCCACCGAGCATGCAGCCGGCCGACCGACCGCACATCGCGGCCATCCAACCGATGAGGCCCGGTTCGTTCGCAACCGGCGAGCACGAACCACTACCCACCTGGGTTACGGAGCCCTCGTCAGACCCTCTCGTGTACGTCACCCTCGGCACGGTCTTCAGCAACGACGCCGTGCTCTCCGCCATCGTCGAGGGCCTTCGTGAACTCGCGGTCCGCGCCGTCGTGACGGTGGGACCCCGCGGCGAGCCCGAGGCGTTGGGACCGCGACCCGACAACGTGCACGTCGCCCGGTACATCCCCCAGGCCCAACTGCTCGAGCACTGCTCGCTCGTCGTCTCCCATGCCGGGTCGGGAACGTTCCTCGCCGCGCTGGCGGCGGAGCTCCCGCAGGTGTGCCTCCCCCAGGCCGCCGACCAGTTCTTCAACGCCGCCGCCTGCGTGGAAGTGGGCGCCGGCATCGCGCTCTCCCCCGACGCTCATTCCGCCGAGGCGGTGAGCGACGCCGTCGGCAGGCTCCTGGCCGAGGCCACCTACCGCGACGCCGCCCGCCGGGTGAGCCGCGAGATCGCAGCCATGCCGTCCCCAGCCGAGGTCGCGGACAAGTTGCACGCAGCCTACGGCTGACCGCGCGGTCGTTCTGAGGTCGGGTATCCGGGGTTCAAGAGCAGTCCCGTCAGCTCGACTCCGTTTCACTGCTGCGCCTCGAGGAGCACCTGCTGTCGCAGGCGAGCTGCGGCGAAGACGACGGTGTTGACCTTCGCCAGGCCATCGCCCGGCGCCGACCAGGCCTTCAGCGGAACCAAGCTCCGAACTCGGAACTCTGCGATCGGAGCCGTCAACCAGAGGGCGTCAGCCGAACCGCCACGCATCGGTTCGGATCGACGCCGTCGAGGTTCTTGGCGATTCGCTCCCTGTCCTCCGGGTGAACGTGAGCAGCGAAGCGGTCCAGCCTGCCGGCGGCTATCGCACAGCGACCCGTCTTGTCCGTTCCCGTCCAGATCGTCCAGGGATCGGGCCCGAGTTCGCCATGAGCGGTCCGCCGATGAAGCCCTTCTGTCAGCTGGTTGATCAACGGCTCGGCGGTGCCCCCGATGTCGGTCGCGATCAGACACAGCGTGCTCTTGTCGTGTGGGAGGGAGACGACATGCATCGCATCCGGATCGGAGAAGGCGCTGGACAGCTCGGCGATCACCGTTGCCGGCACTGCGAGTCCATTGAGCTCCTCAACGAGATGATCGAGCGACTGCGCGACGAGCTCCGCTCGGCGGGGGTGCTCTCGATTGGTCGGGGTCGATGGCCGGGCCAGCCTGGGGAGGTCGATGCTCCGCCCGGTGTCGAGCTGCGCGACGACCGCCTCCGTGTTGCCGCGGCGATTCAGCGCGAACGACCTGACCTGGAACCAGCGAATGATCACGGGTGGAGTGAATGCACGACGACGAATCGACAACCCGGTCCTCGACAGATAGACGCCGCGGCGAAGGGGCACGCCGACCCAGAGGAATCCGAGTGCGATGAGCGACAAGAGCCCGACTGCGGCGAGGCCGGCAAGCACCAGGAGTGCGCCAGCTTCGTCGGGTCGGCCGGTCAGCGCGAAGTAGCCGACCACGAACGGCGCCCACTGAACTTCAGGCTCCCTCTCGGCGGCCGCCGTCATCGGATGATCCTACGACTCGCCGCAGTTTCCACCGGAGCCCGGCGTCGACGCCACCGGCCCGAGAGCCGGCTGGCGGCACCTCGATGAGCTACCCGCCACGCTGACGCCATCGCCGACAAGATCCGCACCCAGGCGCAGCAGCAGGGGTGCCGCTGCCAACCGGCGCTGCGGGCCGCGGGCGCAGCCCGTGGCCGGCGTCCGTTCGCACGTCACCTGCTACGAGGATCAGTTCAGGTTGAGCGATCGCACCGCGCCGACTCAGGCCAACCCGGCGAGGACCTCCGCCCACTGCTCGAGGTGGCGATCACCGAGGAACTCACGATGGACGCGCGTCCGCGCGTTGCGACCCATGCGTTCGACCTCGGCCGGGTCCGCCAGGAGCTCGGCGATGCGCAGGGCGAAGGTCGCAAGGTCGCGCGGGTCGTCGACGAGGTGGCCGGTCTCGCCCGGGGCGATCTGGTCGACGATGCCACCGACGGCGCTCGCCACGACGGGCTTCGACTTCCACATGGCCTCCATCACCGTGAGACCGAAGCCTTCGGCCAGGCTCTTCTGGGTCACGACCGTGGCGTGACGCTGCATGGCGTTCACCGTCGAGGAGGCCTCGTCAGGGTCGACCATCGAGATCGACGCGAGGTGGATCCTCTCGCGCGTCGCGGCGGGCAGGGACCGCCAGGTCGAGAGGCATTCGGCGAGCACGGCTGCCGCCTCGGGATCGTCCGCGACTCCGTCGGCGCTGGGGCCGGTCAGCACCAGGTGCGCGTCGCCCATCATCGAGACGGCCTCTGCGAACGCGGTCATCACGCCACTCATGTCCTTCAGCGAGTCCCACCGCGACGCCTGCAGGACGACTGGCACCTCCGGCGGCGGTGGAGATCCGGTCCCGAGCAGGTCCGCCGACCGGGTGTGGCGACCGAACGAGCCGTCTCGGCGCGCGAACGGGGCGGGGTCCTCGCCGTCGCCGCCGGACAGCAAGCCGACGCGCTGAAGCGTGAGCTCGACGTCGTGTGGGCTCATGTCGTCGTTCTTCGCGGAGAAGGGATCGATCGACGGTGGGATCACGGAGAGTCGATCGCGAGGCACCCACGGCGGCGCGAACTGCTCGCAGGAGAAGACGAAGTGCGGTACGTCCTCGAGGTACGGGCGCAGGAAGCTCCAGCCGCTCTGCGACCACTCGTCCTCCCGTTCAAGGCCGACGTGGCAGCGCCACACCACGGGGATGCCCGCCGCGAGCAGTGGCCGGGCCAGGCCGGCTGTCTGCGGATCGTGCAGCAGCACTACATCTCCCGGTCGGACGCGCTCGAGCACGCCATCGACGTTGCGGTCAGTGGTCGCCTCGTAGGTCACGTGCTCAGCCGCGCCGAGGGGTCCACCGTCGCCGGGTGTGCCGTAGAGGTGGTTGTGGATCCGCTTGGTGAGCGTGAAGAAGGCCGCGTCGCCCTCGATGACGAGCCATCGCGCCGCGATCCCGAACGCGTTCACGTTGGCAAGCAGCGTCTGGAGCAGCTCGGCGACGCCGCCGCCCTTCGCCGTCGAGTTGACGTTGAAGACCGCATGGCCCCCGAGCAGCTCCCGCGCCTCGTCCGCCGCCGATTCGAGCCGGGCGGTGCGGTCCGGCCCGATGAGCGACTCGAGCCGCGCCAGGGGCGCCGGGCCGATCCTCACCTCCTCGAGGCCCATGTTGGCAACCATCCCCCTCCCGCCGCGCACGGCGGCGGGGCACCATATCCTCGCCAACCGTGACCGCGCCCGAACTCCGTCGAGATCCCCTGACGGGACGCTGGATGATCCTGGCCGCCGACCGGTCGAGCCGTCCGCATCCGGCTCGCAGATCCGCCGTGCCCCCGGCGGGCGACGGCGTCGAGCCCGACTGCCCGTTCTGCCCCGGCCACGAGGATCGGACGCCACCGGAGCTCGCCCGGACAGGCCCCGGGCAGCCCGGCGAACCGGGCTGGAGGGTCCGCGTGTTCCCGAACCGCTATCCCATCGTCGGCGGCGACAGCAACGACCCCGACGAGCGCCGCGTCGACGAGATGGACGAGCGGGACGAGCCCCGCCGAG
Organism: uncultured Microthrixaceae bacterium; assembly: GCA_963785815.1. Taxonomy (GTDB): domain Bacteria; phylum Actinomycetota; class Acidimicrobiia; order Acidimicrobiales; family Acidimicrobilacustridaceae; genus UBA4742. Next base: position 984,501 of record CAWAWN010000002.1, on the reverse strand, counting down.
GCCGCAGGCCCGCCACCGGCGCCCACGAGGTCGTGGTGCTCTCGCCCGACCACCATCGCGGGCTCGGTCGGCTTTCCGAGGAGCAGGTCCTCGACGTGCTTCGCACGATCCAGTCCCGCATGCACGCACACGCCGTCCGCGGTCACCGGGCCACCCAGGTGGTGGTCAACCACGGCCGGGAGGCGGGCGCGTCGATCGCCCATCCCCACGCCCAGCTCCTTGCGATCGACCTCGACCCACCGGCGGTGATCGAGGAGCTGCCGCACCTCGGCGATCGTGCGTGCTCGATCTGCGACGCGATGTCGCGGATCGACGCGAGCCGCGACATCGTCGGCGCCGGCGACGCCGCCGCGGCCTGGAGCCCCTGGTGGTCGTCGACCCCCTACGAGCTCCTGCTGGCGCCGCGCCGACACCTCGGTCGGTTCGAGGACGTCGGCGCGGAGCTCGATTCGGTGGCGACGACGCTCCGCCGGACGCTCACGCGGCTCGACCGGGCCCTCGACGATCCCCCGTACAACCTGTTCGTCCACACGCTGCCGTATGGCGGCCACGACAGCTACCACTGGCACGTCCACATCCGACCGAAGCTCGAGGGCGCAGCTGGCTTCGAGCTCGGCACCGGCATCCTCGTCAACACCGTCGATCCGACGGCAGCGGCGTCGGAGCTGCGATCGGCCGACGACGAGCTCGCCATCCACTGAAGCGAGGCCGACCGCGCGACGATGCGGGCGCCGCGGCGATGCCGTGGGTGATCGACGTGGGCTCACGCGGTGGCGGCCGTCGCCCGGCCGCTTGCGACCACCGGCGCGTGGGCGCCGACCACGTCGAGGACCTCCTCGAAGCCGGCGACCAGGCAATCGACGAAGACGTCGGGGCGACTGACCGCCCCGGTGTCCACGTTCACGCCGACACAGCACAGGTCCCCGTAGGACATCAGGGTGACGTTGGCCGAGGCGCCGAGCGTCGGACCGAAGGCGTAGAAGCCCTCGAGGCGGGCGCCTGCGAGCCACACGGTCCCGTTCAATCCGGGGACGTTGCTGGCGAGGAAGTCGACGTGCTTGAGCATGCCGCCGATCACGGCGGAGGGCATCAGGTTCATCACCGCCGCGATCCACTCCGAGTAGGCCAGGGCGGGTTCGTGGCGTTCCCGCTCGCCGGCGGCCCGGATGCCGCGCATCCGTGTGATCGGATCGACCGTTGCCACCGGCACCTCGAAGCGGACGATCGTCACCCGATTCCCGCCCTCGGGGTCCTCCTCGGTGCGGAGGCTGATCGGCATCGTCATCCTCAGACGGTCGACGGGTCGCCGGAACTCGCGGTGGTAGCGACGAAGACCACCCGTGACGCCCGCGATGAAGGCGTCGTTCAGGGAACCACCGGCGGCGTGGCCGGCCCCCTTCAGGTCATCGGTGCTCATCTCAACCGTCTCGTAGTGCCAGGCGAGCCGTCGTCGTGTCATCACCGGCGACAAGGTCCGTGTGACCGGCCGCACGAAGCCAGCCACCGAGCGCACGTCCTCGAGCACACCCGAGACGGCATCGCCGGGATGGCGCAGGGCGCGCACCACATCGGTCGGCATGCGCCCAACGCGACGCAGCCCGTTGTAGACGAGGTAGTTGACGTCCCAGCCCAGGGCCTCGCCGAGGTCGGAGAGTCGATTCGAGTTGCCGTCGCCCCGGTGGGCGTCCGGCACCTCGGGCATCGGGCCGAGCTCCGGCGCCTCGGCGTCGAGATCCACGACGTGGCGCGTGAGCTGGATGCCGCCGATCCCGTCGGTCAGGGAATGGTGCACCTTCAACACGACGGCGGCGCCGCCGTCCTCGAGGCCGTCGACGAGCGTGCACTCCCACAGCGGGCGAGCCGGGTCGAACGCGGCCATGCCGGACTTGCGGGCGAAGTCGAGCACGGTGGCGAACGTGTGCGGGGGTGGAGCGGCGACGCGCCGAACGTGCCAGTCGAGGTCGAAGTCGGGGGCAGGCACGAACCTCGGCGGGGCCAACCGGAGCGGGGATGGCACGAGCCGCCGCCGGAAGTTGGGAGCCAGTCGGCTGGCGCGGTCCATCCGGTCGACGAGTTGGCCCCAGTCCGGAGCGCGGTCGAACGTCGCCACGGCGACGATCGTCGAGCGCAGGAGCGGATCGCGCTCCATGTTCCAGGTGAAGGCGTCGCTCTGGCGGACATGTCCGCCTCTCTCATCGACGTCCCGTGTGCCAGTCGCGTCGTGGGTGCCCATGTCCGCAGTTGACCGCCGGAGGAGGATCAGGGCAAGGGCCCAACGTCACGAGATCGCTCCCGAGGGGTCGCCCGCCGGGCACCTCTTCCGTCATGCCGTCACTGACGTGCCGGCCACCCCATCCTTCGGGAGGTTCAAGCGAAGTCCCATCAGCTCCACTGAGCGCTCGATGGGCGCACCGGGTGATCATCCGGCGGCGTCGAGCCTGTGCCGCCACGGGATGCCAGAGCGGACCATCAATGCGCAGACGGCGTCAGGCCCGCCGTCCTGGGCACCGACGCGAACACGGACGGCGTGAACCACCGCGGGAGCGCGCCGCGAACCCGTTGAGGGCCGGACACCTCGACCGCGCCGGATCGGATCGCGTCCGACCACGAGACGTCGCCGCGCCAGATCTCGACCATGCGGCGCAAGGTCGCCGTGACCGTCACCGAGACCGGGTGGCCGGGGTCCACATCGCACACATCGGACTCGCCGGCAGTGATCACCATCCACCAGTCTCGGGCCTTGGCCGGCGCGTCGGGAAATCTGAACCGGATGACGGTCCGTCCCGCCGGTAGCTGGGCGTGGTCGACGTTGCGATGCATGTCCCACAACAGCAGCTGCGGGTCGAGATCTTCGTCACCGAGCTCGCCGATCCACCGAACACCCCAGGCCCCCAATGCCTCGACCACCGGGCGAAGTTCCTGGCCCGCGGGGGTCAGGTGATACTGCACGTCTCGGTCCCCCGCCTGCCTCTCGACGATGCCGGCGCGCACCAGGTGCTGCAACCGCTTGGACAACAGCGACGGGGAGATCCGCGGCAGGCCGCGACGCAGCTCGTTGAACCTCACGCTCCCGCTGCCCAGCTCGCGCACGATGAGGAGCGTCCAGCGCTCATCCAGCAACTCCATGGCCTTGGCCACCGGGCAGAACTGGTAGTAGCTCGACCCCACGGCGAACAGGCTACTGGTACAGATCATGTACTAGGCGGGAGAGGAGCTCCTCCCTACTGTTGACCCTTGTTCCGAGGTGGAACGACGAGACCGCGAAGAGGAGCTGCGATGACCACGTCGATCGACGACCCAGCCGCCGACCAGGCCCTCAAGAGCAAGCATCGGGCCATGTGGGCGCTCGGGGACTACCCGACCGTGGCCAACGACGTCATCCCGGACCTGGGCGCAGCCCTGGTCGAGGCTTGTGGAGTGAGATCGGGCGACCGAGTGCTGGACGTGGCGGCGGGGTCGGGCAACGCCGCGCTTCCCGCTGCCGTGGCCGGAGCCGAGGTGGTGGCCTGCGACCTGACCCCTGACCTCCTCATCGCAGGGCAGGCCGAGGCCGCACGACGCGGGCTGCACCTGGAGTGGCGCGAAGCGGATGCCGAAGCCCTGCCGTTCGCCCGTGACGAGTTCGACGTCGTGCTCTCCTGCGTCGGTGTCATGTTCGCCCCCCACCACCAGGCCGCGGCCGACGAGCTGATCCGGGTGTGCCGCCCCGGCGGGGCGATCGGCCTGCTCAGCTGGACGCGGGAGGGGTTCATCGGTCAGATGCTCGCCGCGATGAAGCCGTACACGACCCCACCTCCACCGGGGGTGCAGCCTCCCCCGTTGTGGGGTGACGAGGACCACGTGCTCGCGCTGCTGGGCGACCGGATCACCGGCGCCAGTGCCCAACGTGGATCGGTGACCGTCGATTGCTTCGCCAGCCCAGAGGCATTCCGCGACTACTTCAAGGCCAACTACGGCCCGACCATCGCCACCTACCGCGGCATCGCCGAGGATCCCGAGCGGACGGCTGCACTCGACCATGACCTTGCCGAGCTGGCACGGCGTCAGGACAGGGGCCGCGGGACGACGGTGATGGATTGGGAGTACCTGCTGCTCACCGCGCACATCTGCGCCTGACGGTCCGAGAGCTCGAGCCGCCGGTGACGCGGTGGTCGCCCTGGTCACCGGGCTCGGAGCAGTCCCATCCGCTCCACGGCGCGGATGATCAGGTCTCCTCGCCTGGATGCCACCACGGTCTGGTCCTGACCCGGATGACGTCCGCGCCCGCGTCGTCCTGGGCGTCACGGCCATGCCCACGGGATCGACGCCGCCATGGCAGCATTCGGACGTGACGGCACCGGCGGTGATCGAGACGGTCGGGTTGACCAAGCGATATGGCACCGCCCAGGGTGTCGAGGACCTGTCGATGTCGGTCCGCCAGGGCGAGGTGTTCGGGTTCCTGGGTCCCAACGGGGCGGGGAAGTCGACCACCATCCGCACGCTGCTCGACTTCCAGCGCCCGACCAGCGGCAAGGCCCTCCTCTTCGGTCTCGACTCGCGCCGCGACAGCCAGGCGATCCGGCGCCGGCTCGGCTACCTGGCTGGGGACCTCGCGCTCTTCGAGCGCATGACCGGCGCACACCTGGTCGACTGGTGCTCCCGCGCCCGGGGCGGACATGATCGGGCCCTGACCGACCAGCTCGTCGAGCGTCTCTCGATCACGCTGGATCGGCCGGTGCGGGAGCTGTCGAAGGGCAATCGCCAGAAGGTGGGGCTGCTGTTGGCCTTCATGCATCGGCCCGAGTTGCTGATCCTCGACGAGCCCACCACCGGGCTGGACCCGCTCGTGCAGGCCGAGTTCGAGCAGCTCCTGCGCGAGACGGTGGCCGAGGGCCGCACCGTCCTGCTCTCGTCGCACTCACTCGACGAGGTGCAACGCGCCGCCGATCGGGTGTGCGTCCTGCGGAACGGGCACCTGGTCGTGACCGACACGGTCGAACACCTGCGTGCCGATGCGCCTCGCGTGCTGCAGCTGACCTTCCGCCAGCCAGTGGGCGCCGGCGAGTTCGACGCACTGGACGGGGTGACCGAGGTCCACACCGAGGGTGCCACCGTCCGCATGCACCTGACCGGCGAGGTGGCGCCCGTGCTCCGTGTGGCGCTGGACCACGACCTGGTAGATCTGGTGGCTCGCCCCGCCGACCTCGACGAGCTGTTCCTGGCGTACTACCGGGACACCGCGACGGGCGACGGGACGTGAGGTGACCACCGAGATCCTGGGCCGGGACCTGGCCGAGCGACGACGAAGTCTCTTTGCGTACACAGCGGGCATGGCCGCCTACGTGCTGGTCGTGGTGGCCATCTATCCGGCGTTCAAGGACTCCACCAGCCTGGACAGCTTCGCCTCCAGCAACGCCGGCCTGGCCGCCGTCTTCGGCGTGTCCGGATCGCTCACCTCCTCGGCGGGCTGGCTCAGCGCCAACGTCTACGCGAACTTCTTCCCGCTCGTCCTGCTCCTCCTGAGCGTGGGGTACGGCGCCGCCTGCATCGCCGGACAGGAGGAGAGCGGCCTGTTGGAGCTCACCCTCTCCCTGCCGTTCCGACGCACCACCGTGGTCGCCGAGAAGATCGGTGCCCTCGCGGTCCAGGTGGCGGTGTTGAGCGTCGTGGTGTTCCTGACCAGCTGGTGCGGCACCTTCTTCCAGATGGACCTGTCGGTCTCCCGGCTGGCGATGACGACCGCCGCGACCGGACTGATGGCGGTCGACTTCGGACTGCTGGCCCTGGCTCTCGGGGCGGTCACCGGGAACCGGGGCCTGTCCATCGGCATCGCCACCGTCGTGGCCGCCGCCTCCTACCTGGTGTCCTCGCTCGCCCCGGTCGTCTCCGCCATCGAGCCGTTCCGAATCCTGTCACTCTTCTACTGGTCGGTCGGCGACAACCAGCTGTCCAGCGGAACGAGCGCCGCCTCCTACGGCGTGCTCGTGGGCGTCGGGGCCCTGACCGCCGTCGCCGGACTGATCCTGTTCGAGCGCCACGACCTGCGGGCCTGACCGCTCAGGCCCGCGGTGTTGCCGTCACGACTGAGATCGCGGCGCGATGCCAGCCGGCCAGTCGCTGGCGGAGGAACGGCGCCATCGGTCGAGGCGGATCTGGGCGTTGACGGCCGTCACCAGGTGGGCGCGCAGGTCAGGATCGTGGGCCATGATCTGCTCGATCGACGCCTGGCCGAGGGCGGCGTACTCGGGCCGGTTCAGGATCTCGGCGGCCTCGGCCAGCTCGCTCTGAGCCAGCCGGGCCAACGCGGCACGCTGGTTCGGGTCCGTGGCCGTTCGGGTCTGGTCGACCCAGTAGTGGTGGCGGTCGAGCAGGGCGGTGAGGTGAGGCAGGTCGAGTTGGTGCTGTGCGTCGAGGTGTTCGAGCACCGAGCGGAGGCGCCGAGCCGATCGGCGGTGCGCCAACCGGGTCCACCAGATGCCGATCGTCTCCACCGCGACGGCCACCACCAGGGCCAGGGCCAGCAGGGTCAAGTCGTTCATGGGACCCCCTTCCGGGCCACGTTCAGAGGGCCGTGACGAACCGTCCGAACAAGACGATGAGGATGCAGACCGGGATGGCCCAGCGGTAGCTGCGGTGGCGGGCGGCGGCCACCTGATCGCGCTGGACGTCGTAGACGGTGGAGCGGCCGCTGAGCAGGTAGGCGAGCCCGTTGGCGACGGCCATGGGCAGGGCCAGGGTGAAGTTCACGCACGCCTCGCACAGCAGCAGCAGGCTGGCCAGGGGAACCTTCCCGGCGGCGGCGTAGGTGGCGCTCATGGCGATGAGCACGTACGCGGCGTGGTGGGGGAACTGGCCCGGCCACAGGTGGTTGGCAGCGGTGGCGATGGCGGCGCCCACGCCGGCTCCCGCGAACAGCGACGGGAAGAGCAGGCCGCCCACGCCGCCGGTGGCCACGGTGCAGGTGGAGGCCACGATCTTGGCCACGGCCATGGCGGCCAGCAACATGATGGTGGTGGCCACGGCCTGGTTGGCGAACAGGGTCCCGGCGGCGGCCTGGCGGATGGCATCGAGGCCGATGCCGTAGACCTGGGGGAAGGCCAGCATGACCACCCCGGCGAGAAGGCCACCCAAACCGGTCTGGAGCCACTTGGGGATGCGGTGGTCCTCGCGCCAGGCACGTCGGACGGTGCTGTGGAAACCGTTGAAGATCCCGGCGAACAGCCGAGCCATCAGCGAACCAGCCACCGCCATGACCCCGACCAGCACCCACTCGGGCCACCGGAAGAACCCGAGACCGGGCAGGACCAGCAGGCGCTGGCGGCCCACCAGCAGCCAACCCACGAGGAACCCGGTCACCGACGAGACCAGGGCCGGCAAGAACAGGTCCATGTCGATGTCACGCCGGTACGGGACCTCGACGGCGAAGATCGCCCCGCCGAACGGAGCGGAGAACACGGCGCCCAAGGCACCGGCCGCCCCGCACATGGCCAGCAGGCGGGTGTCAGCGCCGCTGAGGTCGAGGGCCTCGGCCAGGGGCTCGGGGAGCCGGCGGCGGACGCGGCGCAGCAGCTGGCCGACGGTGGAGCCCAACCCGGCGCCGGTGTAGATCATCGGGCACTCACGTCCGGAGCTGCCCCCGAAGCCGATGGTCAACCAGGCCCCGATCATCCGCAGGACGGGGACCCTGGCTCGGATGTCACCGTCGGCCTCCTCGACCGCGTCGATGAAGCTGTCCGTGCCGCAGGCGGAGACGAACGCGACCCGATCGGCTCGCCACAACAGGTAGCCGACGACCACCGCCCCGGTCGGGGGGAAGGCGACGATGGCCCACCACGGCAGCGTGGCGCGCACGTGGTTCACCGCCGCCACGAGGGCGTCGAGGCCCACGATGAACAGCGAGGCGCCGATGCCCGCCGCCGCCCCCGCCAACGCGGCGAGCAAGGCCCAGCGGGCGGCGGCGTGCAGGAACCGGCGTCCCCCGCGCCATCCCTGGATGTCCCGCTCGGTCCCCACCTCGACCAGGTCAGGCAGCTCGGCGACATCGAGCGGGCCCTCCTCGCCCAGAGGCTCCTCGGCTGGTGTCTCCGGGGGCTCGGTCACGATGTCGGCCCGCGGCTCCGTGCGCTTGGGGCCAGATCCGGTCTCTTCCACGACGACCTGATCGGTCTGCCCGCCCCGCAGCCACCGCGCCCGCCTCAGCGTGTGGCGGCGGCGCGGCTCGTGGCCGGCTTCGCGGGCCGAGGCCGTGTCCGTCACCAACCGCTCCTTCCCGGGCCCGACGCCACCGCCGTCCGGCGGCCACGTCGGCCTCTCACCAAGTGCAAAAACTGAATACAAACCGACTAGTCAGTTCTCATGCTAGCTGGCATGCTACTGACCCACAAGCGCGCCGCCGTCGAGGAGCGAGCCCAGCCGTGCCCAAGATCGATGATGCGCAGCGGGCCCGCCGCCGCCAGACCTTGCTCGACGCGGCGCGGATGGCGGTGGCACGCGATGGCTGGCGAAACCTCACCGTCGACCAGGTCTGCTCGGTCGCCGGAGCCAGCAAGGGGATGTTCTACACGTACTTCGCGCGCAAGGAGGACCTGCTCGAGGCACTGCTGGACGAGGAGTCCGCCGCCCTCGATGCGGTGCTGGCCGACCTCGACCACAGCGCGGGGTCGCCGGTAGCGCGCCTGCGGGGGTTCGTCCGCGCCATCCTCGAGCGGGGTCAGGACCCCCAACACGTCCAGGTCCAGGCCGACCTGTGGTCCGAGCTGCGCAACGATCCGGCTCTCGCCCAACGGTTCGCGGTCCAGGCTGCCTCCCGACGACACCACGTCGCGTCCTGGATCACCCAGGCCGTGGAACGAGGCGAGCTGGAAGAGGTGCCGGCCAACGCACTCGCCGCCATCGTCCTGGCCCTCAGCGATGGTCTGATGATCTACTTCGCCATCGACCCGGCCGCCTTCAAGTGGGCCAACGTGCGGCGGGCGGTCGACGCCGTGCTGGACGGCCTCGCGCCCTGAGCGGACGGCACAGCGCGAGCCGACGAAGTGCGGACCCTCCGCCTCGGTCCGGTGCTGTTTGGTCTCCATGAGCTGCGCCGAACCGTGGCGCCGGGGCACTCGAACCAGCTGTGGCGGTTCTGGGTCCCCGGTGGTATACATATATACAGCGTAGTTGTACGCAGAAGGAGTTCATCGCGTGGAGGAGAGGTAGAGGAGGCGATCGAGATGCGAGAGGTGCTCGTGGGTGTTGACGGTTCGCCCCGGTCCGAGGTGGCCTGGCGATGGGCCGAGGAGGTGGCCGGTCAAACGGGGGCGGTGCTGACCCAGGTCACCGTGTCGGACGGCCCGGAAGAGGTTGGCGACCGGTCTCACGGCGAGGTTCCGAGCTCGGTGGGCGGTACACCGCCGGTGGTGACCCAGACCATCGAGCTGCACGGGAAGCCCGGCCCCGAGCTGCTGGCCGAAGCCACCCGGCGCCGACCCGGGCTGGTGGTGGTGGGCGCGGGCGTCCACCGCGCGGTGGGCTCGACGGGCCACCACCACGTTGCCGAGCACCTGGCCCGCCACCTGGCCCAGCCGTTGGCCATCGTGCCCACCGTGGATCCGGTCCAACCCGTGCGAGACATCCTGGCCGGGGTTTCCGGAGGTCCGAGAGACACCGCGGTGTTGACCGAGTTGGCCGAGCTGGCCTCCGCCATCGGGGCGAAGGTGGTGGCCGTGCACGTCTTCCACCGACCGGCCGAGTTCTGGGTCCACGCCGACCCTCGCAGTCAGTGGTCCAAGACGCATCAGATCTTCGAGGACCTGTGGATCGAGCCGCTGCGGTCAGCCGGGGTGCTCGACGAGAGCCTGATGGTGGACAGCGACGACCCGGCCGGCACCTTGTGCGAGCTGGCTGATTCGTTCGACAGCGACCTCATCGCGGTCGGCGGGGGGCACCAGTCGACCCTCGGCCTGGCTCGCCTGGGCTCGGTGCCGGGCCGGCTCCTGCACCGTTGCCTCAGCCGCCCGATGCTCCAGCTCTCTTCGTCGAACGCCGGCGAGCGGGCTTCGGAAGACCTCGCACGATGGCCTGAAGGCCGAACGAGTACTGCTCCTCGGTGACGAACGAGGCGATGACCCCAGCCAGGTCGTGCTCGCCGGAGGGGCGACGGGTCTCGTCCGTGCCGGCCGCCCGTCCCGCCTCCAGCGCGCAGAACCCGATCGTGTAGGTGTGCACCGCGGCGTAGACCCGCACGGCGTCACGGGGCGCGTACCCGGCTTCCACCAGCACCACTTGGGCCGCGGCCAAGCGGGACTGGGCGGCGGCCCCCACCTGGGGTTGGCGGGTGAAGACCGTGATGATCGTCGGGTGGTCTCGCAGGACAGCTCGCAACGAGGTGGCCAACTCGATCAGGTAGCGGTCCCACCGCAGGCGGGGATCGGGCAGGCCCCGCCTGGCCAGCAGCCGATCCGCCACGCCCGCGATGATGTCGTCCTTGTCTCGGACGTGGCGATAGAGGGCCATCGGAGTCACGTCGAGCTCGACGGCCAGCTTCCGCACCGTGAGCCCGTCGAGATCGCCCTGCTGCGCGTGCCGCAGGGCGACATCGAGGATCTCGTCTCGGCTCAGCGGGGGCGCGGCGGTCCGAAACCGCGACCTCGGCCCTGCTCCACCCATCTGCTCGGGGCTCACGGGCTGCCTCCTGGGTCCTGGTCCTCATCGGGCGACCCCAGGACCTCGTCCAACCGGACCAGATCCGAAAGGGTCACCAGCCCGAGGAAGTGGCCGTGCTCGTCGGTCACGGCCAACACGTCGTCGTCGGCCGCGTCCATCGCCCGCACCGCCTGCTCCACCGTCCACACCGGCCGCGCCACCGGCTGGTCCCGCGACACCAACCGACCCACCTCGGTGCTCCCCCACTGGTCGCGGTCGAGGTCGGTCACCTCCTCGGTGTGCAACAGCCCGACTAGCTGGCCCTCCTCGAGCACCGGAACGGGCCGGTGCCGAGCCATGTGCAGCTGGCGGGCCACGAGCTGCTCGACGGTCGTGCCCGCATCGACGGTCACCACATCGGTCTCGATGGCCGACTCGAGCGACATGGACAGCCGCCGTTCCAGGGGGCCCGCCCGGCGAGGGAGCTGGTACGGCGAGACCGACTGGCGCCCCATCACCAGCTGGGACACGACCGCGGCGATGACGCCGGGCACGATGAAGCCAGGACGGCCCGTCGACTCGGCCACGAACATCACCGCCGCCAACGGCGTGCGGTAGCCGGCTCCCAGGAAGGCTGCCACTCCGATCACCGGGAACAGGGTCTGGGTCGGCTCGTGCACGAGCAACCCGCAGCCATCGCCGACCAAGGCGCCCAGGACCACCAGCGGCACGAACATGCCACCCGCCCCTCCGCCACCCACCGTGGCCGGGGTGGCGACCGCCCGGAACACCAGCAGCACCGCCACCGCCCAGATCGGGTGGGGCCCGGTCGCCACCCAGGTGATGACCTCGTAGCCCGAGCCGATGGTCAACGTCTGTCCGAAGACCACCCGGCTGGCCACCGCCAGCCCCGCCATGAGCCCACCACCCACCGCCACCGCCACCAACCGGTTGGTCCGCGCCTGCCAGCGCTTGGCGGCTCGAACCACCATGGCGAAACCACGGGCGCCACAGCCCGCCAGCAGCCCGAGCGCCGCCGCGCCGCTCAGCTCCCGCAGCCCGAAGGGCGGCGACCCGTTGATCGGGAACAGCGGTGTCGTCCCGTTGATGGCCACGAAGACCAGGTAGCCGCAGACCGCGGCGACGAGCGCGGGGAACAACATCCGCTTCGCGGTGTCGTCCTGGTACGGCACCTCGATGGCGAAGATCGCACCGGTGGCCGGGGTCTTGAAGATCGCCGCCACGCCAGCCGCCGCCCCCGCGACCATCAGGAGCTTCAGATCACCCGGATCGAACCAGCGCCGGAACCGTGCCTGCACCCGCGTACCGACCGATGCCCCCAGGTACATCGACGGACCCTCGAAGCCCATGGCCCCACCGAACCCGAGCGTCGCCGCCGCCGCCACCAGGCGGCCCACCACCGGTGTCAGCTCGAGGCTCCGACCTGGCTCGTGGTAGTTGCGGATGTACTCGTCCGACGTCGCCGGAGACGCCCCGCCGGCCAACATCCGCAGGGCCAGCGCGGCCAGCCCTAGACCCACCGCCGGCGCGATCGCCTGCACCGCCAGCGGCATCCGCTCCAGCCGATCGAGCATGTGGGTGGCGACCACCCAGTCGAACCCGGCCACTGCCAGGCCGGTGAGCAGGCCCACCACCGCGGCCAGACCGAGCTGGCGGTGACGACCCCGAGCCAGCGCGAGCAACCGCTCCCACACGACGTCGCGCATGTGTGTAGTTGTACACCAGCGGTCCCTGGACTCCCGAGGAGGGGTCGCAGCCGGCGTGGGATGACGCGGCCTACCCCACCTGCCTGGGGTGCGGCGCGGTCATCGGCCCGGTCGAGCGGTCAGGCGTCGGTGACGACGGGCTCGCGCGCCGGGCGGAACTCCAGGCCCTCGAACTGGCCGGAGGTGCGCCAGCCGTCGATGTACTCCCAGTAGGCGACAGGGCCGAACGGGTAGCCGGACATCGAGAAGCGAGCGCCCGAGCTCAGGGGCTGGCCCTCGTTGTTGTAGTACCCGGGCGTGCAGTCTGCGTTGCCGAAGAACGAGTCCGGGCTGCTGGCCAGCAGGTCGAGCCACGCCTGCTCCGCGTCGGCGGTGACCTCGACCTCGCCGGCCTCGGTGTCGATCGTGTGCCCGACGACCGAGGCGATGGTGGTGCCCGCGTCGGCCAGGTTCGAGGTGACGTTCGAGATCAGGTTGGCGCCCTGGGCGAAGCCGATGATGAACAGGTTCGGGAACCCGTGCACGTGGATGCCGTGCATCGACCGCATGCCATCCGCCCACCAATCGGAGAGCCGGCCACCGTCGCGCCCGATCGTGTCGTAGCCGGAGCGACGGTCGTAGCTGGTGCCGACCTCGAACCCGGACGCGAACACGAGGCAGTCGACGTCGTAGTGGGTGCCGGCCACCCACACGCCGGTCTCGTCGATCCGCTCGACGCCGTGGCCGTCGGTGTCCACGAGGTGGCAGCTCGGCCGGTTGTAGGCCTGCAAGTACTCGTCGTGGAAGCACGGGCGCTTGCAGAGCTGGCGGTACCACGCCTTCAGGTGCTCCGCCGTCTCCGGATCGGCGACGATGGCGTCGCAGCGGGCCCGGATCTCGTCCATCTTCTCGTCGTCGCTGTCGAGGAAGGCGCGGTCGGCCAGCTCAGGGCTGAGCTCCTCGCCCTCGGCGACCATCTCGACGATGCGATCGCGGATGCGCTGGGAGATGTCGGTCCAGCCGTCCTTGACCAGGTCCTCGTCGGCGAAGCCGCCGGTCTGCAACGTGGCGAAGTTCAGCAGCCACTCGTGTTGCCAGCCCGGCTCGAGCTTGCCGTACCACTCGGGATCGATCGGGTGGTTGTTGCGCTCGTCGACCGACGAGGGCGTGCGCTGGAACACGAACAGCTCCTGCGCATCGCAGGCCAGCCGCGGGATGCACTGGACGGCGGTGGCGCCGGTGCCGATGATCCCGACGCGCTTGTCCGCCAGCCCGGTCATCGGCGCACCGGTCCAGTCACCGCCGGTGTAGGCGTAGTCCCAGCGGCTGGTGTGGAAGCAGTGACCGGCGAAGGTCTCGATCCCGGGGATGCCGGGTAGCTTGGGGCGGTTGAGCGGGCCCGTGCCCATGGCCACGAACCGGGCCCGGAAGGCGTCGCCCCGGTCGGTCCGGATGATCCACCGGGCCGTGTCCGCCTCCCAGGCCAGCTCGGTGACCGTGGTGGAGAACAGGGCGTTGGCGCGCAGGTCGAAGGTGTCGGCGATGCGGCCGCAGTGGGCGAAGATCTCCGGCGCCAGGACGTACTTGGCCGACGGCATGTTGCCGGTCTCCTCGAGCAGCGGCAGGTAGACCATCGCCGCGGTGTCGCACATGGCCCCGGGGTACCGGTTCCAGTACCACGCCCCGCCGACGTCGCCGCCCACCTCCACGATGCGGACGTCGTCGATGCCGGCCTGCTTCAGGCGCGCCCCGACGCACAACCCCGAGAACCCGCCGCCGATGAGCGCCACCGTGACCTCGTCGAAGACCGGCTCCCGCTCGACCCGCTCGACGTACGGGTCGTCGACCATGGACGCGAACCGACCGGTCGGCTCGAGGTACTGGTCGTTGCCGTCGGGGCGCAGTCGCTTGTCGCGCTCCAGTCGGTACCGCTCCCGAAGCGCGTCGTGATCGACCGTCATGGTGCGCCAGCCTCATCGGGATGACCGTCGTGCGCAAGCGCGACCGGCCGCCCAGCGGGGGGCGCGGCGGGTCGGTGCGACGCGAGCGGAGGTGCCAGGGCGGGTCAGGGTGGCGCGACGTCGGGACCGACCAGGGTGCCCAGGATGAGCAGCCAGGACCCGGAGACCAGGACGTAGAAGTTGACGATCAGTCCGATCGCGGCCACGTACACCCCGGCTTCGGCCCCCACCAGCAGCATGAGCGCGCCGACGATCTGGCTCAGGTAGCACGCGCTCCCGCCCGCCATGCGCCACGGGCTGAGCGCATAGAGGCTGCCACCCCGCCGGAAGGCCTGCACGTAGCCGTTCGTGTTGATGGTGGCGGCCAGCACGGCCACCAGCAACCACTCGATCCCCAGGGTGCGAGCGGTCTGATGCCCCATCAGCGCGAATGCGCTCACCACGAACGCCGAGGTGAACCCTGACAGCATGTTCACGGCCCGGTATCGGTGCGTGGCATCGCTGGCCACGCCCTTCAGGTTGATCGTCATCGCCACGAAGACCAGCCCCGCCAGGGTGGGCAGAGCCGGTGCCGACCAGGACGAAGAAGTCGTTCCACTGCTCAGGTCTGTACATCCCCACGGCCCCCTGGTGACACACCGATGCCAGAGGACGTTCGCGACGAGAGCCCGGCCTGGCGAGATCGTTGATGAGGTTGTCGACGAGGTCGCCTCAGGGTCACCACTCGCCCTTGATCACGAAGTACGAACCCCGGATGGTGCCGGCCAGCTTGGACTTCTGCCGGGCGAACTTGAAGGCGTCCAGCTCCGTGGGGATCTCCATGCCTTCGGACAGCTTGAACCCGACCGCTCGCTTGCCGCTCTCGTCGAGGCTGTACATCACGTTGATCGACAGGCCGCTCTCGTAGAACACGTAGGCCATCCGGATGCCCTCGACCTCGAAGGCGGTGGCTTCCAGCGCCGGCGAGGCGATGACGATGCCCCGCTCCTGTTCGATGATGCGGTGCACCCAGTCGACCGCCTCCTCGGCTTCATCGGCCGGCTCGACCGTGAACACGTGGTCGTACTTGTTCCTGAAGTAGCGGGCCTCGTTCGCTCGGAGGCCGGCCAGCGCGTCCGCCACGGGGGAAGACTCGAGACCGACGGTCGAGACGTCGACGAAATCCACGACATACGACATGACGCACGCTCCATTCGGCTCCGGTCGACCCCGCGCCGACCCCCGAGAACCTATCGACATCTCGTCGTCCGGCCGTGTTCGCCGGCGGGCTGGTGCCCGCCCAACCGTCGAACCCGCCCACGGGACTGATCCAGGACGGCAAGCGCATCGAATGCCCACCACCGGCGCCATCCACGCCAGTGGATCCTCGACACGCCCGATCGGTTCTCGTGCGGGTGCTCCGCCGCGGGTCTCCGCAGCTCCGCCTCGTGCACCACCTCTGAGCCCGCGCTCATTCAACCAATCGGTTGACAACGACGCCACGCCGGTCGTACTGTTCAACCATTCGGTTGATGAAGGAGCACGGCATGGGACGGATCATGGCAGTCGAGTACCTGACCCTGGACGGGGTGTTCGAGGACCCGGCCTGGACGCAGCCCTACTTCGACGAGGAGGTCGGCGCCTTCCAGGGGGAGGCCATGGGGTGGGCCGACGCGCTGCTCCTGGGCCGGGTCACCTACGACGGCATGAGCCAGGCTTGGCCGGCCATGGGCGACGACCCGGCCAACGGCAGCGACATCATGAACTCGATCGGCAAGTACGTGCCCACCTCGACCCTCACCGATCCGACCTGGAACGCCACCTTCCTCTCGGGCGACACGGTCGAGGCGGTCGTCGCGCTCAAGGCCGGCGACGAGAACCTGCTCATCTACGGCAGCGGCCAGCTCACCGAGGCGCTGCGCGCCGGCGGGCTCATCGACGAGTACCGGTTGCTCATCTGCCCGATCGTGCTGGGGAAGGGCCGCCGGCTGTTCACCGACCCCACCGCCACCCAGCTCACCCTCACCGACAGCCGCACGGCCGGATCGGGGATGGTGCTGCTCACCCTGGCCGCGGCTTGACCCACCCCGAGCCCAACTCGACGCCGGCCGTCGTCGACGACGAGGACGCCCTCGACGCCACCTTCGGGGCCCTCGCCGACCCGACCCGTCGCGCCATCCTGGCCCGGCTGGCCGACGGCGACGCCACCGTCAACCAGCTCGCCGCCCTCTTCCCGACCATCTCCCTGCAGGCCGTCAGCAAGCACCTAAAGGTGCTGGAGCGGGCCGGCCTGGTGACCCGGGGGCGCCAGGCGCAGCAACGCCCGGCCCACCTGCGCCGAGAACCTCTGGCGGACGCCACCGCCTGGCTGGACCACCACCGCGACTTCTACGAGGGGACCCTCGACCGCCTCGGCGAGCACCTGGCCCGCCTGCAACCGCGCCGAGCTGACACGGCGGCCGACGACGGGGCCGACCCCCGCGCCGCCCCCTCCCCCGATCCGACTGCCCCCACCGACCCGGAAGGAACACGACGACCATGATCGAGCTCGAGTTCGAGCGCACCTACGACGCCCCCCGCCAACTCGTGTGGGACGCCTGGACCGATCCCGACCAGATGGCGCAGTGGTGGGGACCCCGGGGCATCAGCACCCCGCGCCAGACCATCGAGATGGACCTGCGCCCGGGCGGCCTGATGCGCTTCGAGATGGTCGACGACGCCACCGGCGAGCGCTACCCCAACCAGGGGACCTTCGTGGAGGTCGAGCCGCCCGCACGGATCGTGTGGTCCGACGACGGCTTCAGCGACGGAACCGGCCAGGCCACCGCCACCGTCACCTTCACCGAGGAGGACGCCCGCACCACGACGCTGCGGGTGCACCTGGTGGCCGACTTCTCCGACCCGGTGCGCGCCGGTGCCGAAGCCGGCTGGGGCAGCCAGCTGGACAAGCTGGCCGAGTTCCTGGCCGCCACCTGAGCGACGGCGGCGACGCCCGGGTGGGAGCCGGCGCGGCGATCGCAGCGGTGGCAACCTTGCGCAGCAGGAGGCGCCGGTGGAACACGTCACCATGCCGCAACTGGGTGAGACCGTCGTCGAGGGCACGGTCACGCGCTGGCTGAAGGCCCCGGGCGACCCGGTGGCCGTCGACGAGCCCTTGTACGAGGTGTCGACCGACAAGGTGGACACCGAGGTTCCGGCGGCCCACGCCGGCGTGCTGCGCTCGGTGCTGGTGGCCGAGGGCGACACGGTGCCCGTCGGCACCGTGCTGGCCGTCATCGGCGACCCCGACGAGGAGGTGGACGACGAGACCGGCGCGGCAGCCGCCCCGCCGGGCGAGGTCACCGACGCGCCACCCGTCGAGGTACCCGTCGCCCCACCCATCCAGGCGAACGCCTCTCATGTCGAGGTGGCCACCGCGCCGCCCGGCGACGCGGCGGCGCGTCCCAACCTGTCACCGGTGGTGCAGCGCCTCCTGGAGGAGCACGCGCTGCGCCCGGAGCAGGTGACGGGGACGGGCCGCGGCGGACGCATCAGCCGGGCCGACGTGCTGGCCACCGCCGCCCACGCCTCCCAGGCCGATGCGACGACCTCGACCGGATCGGCCAGCCCGACGCGCCCGCCCGGATTGGCCGTCCCCCAGCCAGGTCCCGACGACGACGTCGTCCCGTTCTCGACCGCCCGCCGGGCCACCGCCGAGCACCTCCGGCGGTCGCTCGACACCAGCGCCCACGCCTTCGTGGCCACCGAGGTCGACTACGCGGCGGTGGACCAGGTGCGACGGCGCGTCGGGCTGACCGCCCTGGCCTTCGTGGCCCGGGCGGTGGTCGACGCGCTGGGTGAGTTCCGCCACCTCAACGCCTCGGTGGGCGACGACTGCCTCATCGTGCACCCGGATGTGCACCTGGGCGTGGCCGTCGACCTGGACGGCGAGGCCCTGGTCGTGCCCGTGGTGCGCGATGCCCGACTGCTCCGCCTCGAAGCGCTGGCCGCGGCCCTGGCCGACCGGGCCGACCGGGCCCGGCGCCACCACCTCGGCCTCGACGAGATCTCCGGCGGCACCTTCACCCTCACCAACGTCGGCGCCCAGGGGACGGTGTTGGCGGTGCCCATCATCAACCAGCCACAGGTGGCCATCCTGTCCATCGACAGCATCCGCCCGCGCCCCGTGGCGTGCACCGGACCCGATGGCGAGTGGGCCGTCACCGTGCACCCGGTGGGCAACCTGTCGCTGAGCTTCGACCACCGGGCCATCGACGGCGCCTACGCCGCCGCCTTCCTGGCCCGCGTGCGCACCACCCTCGAGGACCGGGCCTGGGACGAGGAGATCGGCGGTGGCTGACCACCGCGGGTCGCCCCCCGCCGGCGGTGACGGCTTCGACCCCCACGAGCTGGTCGCCGACCTGCGCCTGGCCTGCCTCTCGCGCGCCATCGACGACAGCGAGATCCGCATGCAGAAGCAGAGCCGGGTCTTCTTCCAGATCTCCGGGGCCGGCCACGAGGCCCTGGGCCTGGCCCTGGCCCGACACCTGCGCCCGGCCTACGACTGGTTCTTCCCCTACTACCGCGACCAGGCCCTGTGCCTCGGCCTCGGGGTGACCGCCACCGAGATCCTGCTCCAGGCCGTGGGGTCGGCCGACGACCCGAGCTCGGCGGGGCGCCAGATGCCGTCGCACTGGGGCAACGACGCCCTCCACATCGTCACCCAGTCGAGCCCCACCGGCAGCCAGTGCATCCCCGCCGTGGGCTGCGCCGAGGCGGCGCGCTACATCGTGCGTCGCCCGGGTCTGCCGGGCTGCTCCGCCCACGGCGACGAGCTCACCTACGTGAGCCTGGGTGAGGGGGCGTGCAGCGAGGGCGAGTTCTGGGAGTCGCTCAACACCGCCTGCACCCTGCACCTGCCCGTCCTCTACGTGGTGGCCGACAACGGCTACGCCATCTCGGTGCCGGCCATCGACCAGCACCCGGCCCCCGTGATCGAGATGGTGCGGGGCTTCCGCGGGCTGCGGACGGCTCGGGTCGACGGCACCGACTACCTGGCCGTGCGCCGGGCGGCGCGCAGCATGGTGGACCACGTGCGGGCGGGCGTGGGTCCGGGGCTGATCCACGCCGACGTGGTTCGTCCCTACTCCCACTCGGCGGCCGACACGCAGAGCAAGTACCGCCCGGCCGACGAGCTCACCGAGGAGGCCACCCACGACCCGATCGACCGCCTCGGGGCCCACCTGGTCGACACCGGCGTGCTCACCCCCGACGAGGTCGCCGCCATCCGGGCCGACGCCCGCGAGGCGGTGGCCAAGGCCGCGGCCGAGGCCATGGCCGGCGCCCGACCGCGACCCGACCAGGTCGCCACCCAGGTGTGGGCCATCCCCGACATCCCCGCACCCGCGGCCCACCCCACGGCCGACGGCCCGCCCGTGACCATGGGCGACGCCATCCGCCTCACCCTGGCCGAGCAGCTGGCCGCCGACGAGCGGATCCGCGTGTTCGGCGAGGACGTGGCCGACGCCCGCGAGGCGGTCCTGGCCCGCGTGGAGGGCAAGGGCGGGGTGTTCGGCACCACCCACGGGCTGCAACGCCAGTTCGGTCAGGCACGCTGCTTCAACACCCCGCTGTCCGAGGCGAACATCGTGGGCCGCGCCGTGGGCCAGGGCATCCGCGGGCTGCGGCCCGCCCCCGAGATCCAGTTCTTCGACTACATCTGGCCGGCCATGACCCAGATCAAGAGCGAGGCGGCCACCATCCGCTGGCGCTCGAACGGGCGCTTCAGCTGCCCGATGGTGCTGCGGGTTCCCATCGGCGGCTACCTGGCGGGCGGCGCCATCTGGCACAGCCAGTCGGGCGAGAGCATCTTCGCCCACGTGCCCGGCCTGCTCATCGCCTTCCCGTCCTGCGCCGCGGACGCTGCCGGCCTGCTGCGCGCCGCCTTCCGCTGCGAGGACCCGGTGCTGTTCCTCGAGCACAAGCACCTGTTGCGCCAGCCCTACGCGGCCGACCCGTTCCCCGAGGCCGAGTGGGTGCTGCCGCTCGGGTGCGGGACCGTCCGACGGCCTGGCGACGACCTCACGATCGTCACCTGGGGCGCCACGGTCGAGAAGTGCCGGGTGGCGGCCGAGCGGGCGGCGGCCACCGACGGGATCGAGGCCGAGGTCGTCGACCTGCGGACCATCGCCCCCTGGGACCACGACCTGGTGGCGGCCAGCGTGGCCGTCACCCACCGGCTGCTGGTCGTGCACGAGGACGTGCTGACCGCCGGGTTCGGCGCCGAGGTGGCGGCCTGGGCCGGCGAGCACTGCTTCGCCGACCTCGACGCACCCATCAGCCGGGTGGCCGCCCTCGACACCCATGTGGCCTACGAGCCGACGCTGGAAGAAGCCATCCTCCCCCAGACCGACGGCATCTACGCCGCCCTGGTCGACCTGGCCACCTACTGACCGGGCTCGCCGCGCTCGACGAAGGGGTAGATCCGCGTGAAGTCCGCGCCGGGCTCGGCGTCGGCGAAGTCGTTCCACACCGACCTCGTCACCTGGCCGAGCCGCGTGGGCCCGTCCTGGGCAACGACCGCCTCGAGGTAGAGGCGCACGTCCTTGGCCATCAGCGAGTTGGTGAACCCGGCCGCGTAGGTCCCGGTGACCACGTGGTGGGGGAACTTGTCACGGGTGGCCGCGCTCTGGCCGCTCGAGGCGTCCAGCACCTCGACCATGGTGGCCAGGTCGAGGCCCACCGACACGCCGAAGGCGACGGCTTCGCTGGTGGCGGCCAGAGCCGTGGCCGACAGGAAGTTGTTGGCCAGCTTCAACGCCTGGGCCAGGCCCGGACGGGAGCCCACGCACCGGCGGCGATCGCTCAACCCGGCCAACACCGGCGCCACGGCCTCGCACGCCTCGCGGGGCGCGGCGTACATGACCGAGAGGGTGCGGGCCCGGGCCCCCGCCACCCCACCGGAGACCGGCGCGTCCACGTAGCCGATGCCCGCCTCGCCCAGCCGGTCGTCGACGGCACGCGCCGCGGCCACGCCGATGGTGGAGGTGTCCACCACGTAGCCGACCCGGCGGTCGGGTGCCCCGACCAGCTGGCGCGCCACCGAGTCGCAGGCGACCCCGTCGGGCAGGCTCAGCACGGCCGCGTCGCAGGCCGCGGCCAACGCCTCGACGTCGTCCACGAACGTGGCCCCCTCCGGGCAGTGCTGCGGTCCGGCCCGGTCGTGGGCCACCACGTCGAGGCCGGCGCCCACCAGGTTGACGGCCAGGGCGCGGCCCATGTTGCCCAGGCCGACGATCCCCACCCGGGTCACGTCACGAGGCCTCGCGGGCGCGCACGGCCTGCACCGACCGCTTGGCCGACAGGGCGGCGGGCCCCCCGCAATAGGCCGCGATCTGGAACAGCAGCTCGTCGAGCTCATCGTCGGTCACGCCGGTCTGCGCCCGGGCCCCGGCGTGCAACTCGAACTCGTCCATCCGGCCCAGCGCCGCGGTCATGGCCAGCACCAGCAGGCTGCGGTCGCGGGTGCTCAGCGCACCCTCGCGAGCCCACACCCCCCACGCCATGGACGTGAGGTAGTCCTGGAACTCCGCCAACGTCGGGTTCGGCTCGTCGACCTGGGCGTCGACGTAGGCGTCGCCCAACATGGCCCGGCGCATGGCCCGGGCCCGGCGCAGGTCTTCGGTCTCTTCCATCGGTGCCTCCCGAATCGAACCGGCCCGGGCCACCCTGCGGGGGCCTCAGGTGTTGCGGCCCCCGTTGACCCCGATGATCTGGCCGGTCACGTAGCTTGCCTCGTCCGACACCAGGAAGGCGCAGGCGGCGGCGATGTCCTCGGGGCGCCCGGCGCGCCGCACGGGGGTGCGGGCGATCGCGTCCTCGATGCCACCCGGCCCGAGCCGACCCTTCTCGTCGCTGCGCCGCAGCATGGGGGTGTCGATGAACCCCGGCGGGATGGTGTTGACGGTGACGCCCTTGGCCCCGAACTCGAGGGCCAACGACTTGGTCAGGCCGACGACGCCCGACTTCGAGGCCACGTAGTGGGTCATGAAGGGCTGGCCGCCGTGCGTGCTCGACGACGAGATGTTGACGATGCGCCCCCAGCCGACCTCGATCATGTCGGGCAGCATGGCCTGGCAGCAGTGGAACGTGCCGGTGAGGTTGACCGCGAGGATGCGGTTCCAGGTCTCCTCGGTGATCTTGAGGAAGGGGGCGAACCCGTCCATGCCGGCGTTGTTGACCAGGATGGTGATCGGCCCGAAGGCGGCGCGCACCTCGTCGGCGCCCCGGTCGATGGCGGCGCGGTCGGACACGTCGGCCGCCACGCCGATGGCGGTCGACCCCTCGGCCACGATGGCGGCCGCGGCCTGGTCGGCGGCCTCGCCGTCGAGGTCGAAGATGGCGACCTTGGCCCCGTCGCGGGCCAGGCGCTGGGCGATGGCCAGACCGATGCCCGAGGCCCCTCCGGTCACGACCGCCACCTTCTCGATCGATTCGGCCATCTGCGACTCCCTCGCCCTCGCTGCCGGCAGCCCGCCGGTCTCCAGTCGATCTGAGAATTTGACACTATCAAGAAGAGAACGTCGGTTCCATCTGCGGAGAGGGAACCGTGGCCGACTCGCGGAGGGGCCCGATCGGCACCGGTATGCTCGGCCACCGGACGAGGGAGCACCCGCATGGAGCCGCCGATGGCCGACGCAGTACCCCGCCCAGTACAGCCCGATCGTCCTGTGAGCGCTCCCCGCCGGGCGACCCGGGCCACCTCGGTGCTGGTGGTGGTGCTGGCCGTGGCCGCCGCCTGCAGCTCAACGCGGTCCCACGCCGGGCGCACGACCACCACCACGGCTCGGGGACACGGGTCGACCACCACCTCGACGTCGGGCTCGTCCACGACGACGGCCGCGCCCACCACGACCGCGGCCGGCGGTTCGACCAGCACCAGCGCCTCGGGCCCGCCCGCCTGCCCGACCAGCCAGCTCACCGCCAGCCTGGGTGCCGGCCAGGGCGCGGCCGGCCACCTGCTCGTGCCCCTCAGCCTCACCAACCACGGGGCCGCCACCTGCGTGGTGTCGGGCTATCCGGGGGTGTCGCTGCTCGCCGGCAGCGGCCAGCTCATCGGCAACCCCGCCACCCGCGCCGCCCGGCCCGTGTCCCCCGTCGTGCTGGCGCCCGGCGCCGCGGCCCAGACCACGCTCGAGAGCCAGAACCCGGGTCTGAGCCCGACACCGTGCTGGGCCACCTCGACCTCGATCCGGATCTATCCCCCGGGCCAGCTCGACGCCCTCACCATCGCCGGCGCCTTCCAGGTGTGCGGTGGTGAGTTCACCATCACCCCGATGGCCTCGGCCTGATCGGCGTGGTCGTGTCGTCGGTGTGATCCCCCACGGCCGGGCGCGGCGCCCGACCGACCGGTCCCACCATCAGGTCAGGTAGCGGCGCAGCACGGCCACCTGGGCGCGCAGCTCCCCCGCCTGGTCGGCGCGGCCGTGAGCCTCGTAGAGGGCGATGGTGTCGAGTCGATCGGTGATCTCGGCCGCGAGCACGGCATCGATGTCGGCCGCGGTCAGGACCAGCCGGTCGACCTCGGCGCGCACCCCGGGCGGCTGGGGCGGCTGCCCGGACGACGTGGCCGGCAGGGGCGGGGCCTGCGCGTTGGCGACCGCGGCCAAGGCGGTGCGCAGGGCGGTGACGGCGGCCGCGTCGCGGTCGCGGCGGGCCGCGGTCAGGTCGCCACGCATCCGATCGATCAGCTGGTCGGCGGCTCGGGGTTCCACACCACCACGATCACACGGGCCTGGCTCGGGCGGACCACGAAGTTCGGGGTGGTCAGGCGACGAGCTGGGCCACGGCGTGCAGCGCCAGCCCGGCTGCCGCCCCCACCACCGTCCCGTTGATCCGGATGAACTGCAGGTCGGGCCCGAGCAGCAGCTCGAGCCGTCGCGAGGTCTCGGCCGCGTCCCAACGGGAGATGGTCCCGCTGACCAGGTCGGCGATCTCGCCGTCGAAGCGGGTGGCCGCGAACCGCGCCGCGTCGGCCAGGACATCGTCCACCGTGGCCCGCAGGGCGGCATCGTCGGCCAACCGCTGACCGAGGTCCACCAGCATGGCGGCCAGCCGGTCGCGCAGCGGCGACGTGGGGTCGTCGATCTCGTCGCGGATGCGGCCCTTCAGATCGATCCACAGCGATCCCACCCAATCGCGCACCTCGGGCCGGTTCATCAGGTCGTGCTTGAGCTGCTCGCCGCGCTGGGCCAGCTCCGGCGAGTGCTGGAGGTCGTCGGCCAGCTTGGCCAGGTACTGGTCGAAGGAGCGCCGCATCGGGTGCTCGGGATCGCTGGCCATGGCCGACAGCACCGTGCGGGCCGCGGTCAGCAGGCGCTCGAAGATCCGGTCCTCGACCGCGCCGGGCAACCACCACGGGCTCTCCGGCCCAACCCGGTCGCGCAGCTCGGTGCCGTGCTCGCCCAGGTAGCGCTCCAGCCCGGCGAAGGCAGCTGTCTCGACCGGGGAGTGGCGCTCCTCGGCGATCAGGAACTCGAGCGTGCGCCCGGCCGCCGGCGCCAGCGTCACCGTGTCCAGCCGGTCGGCCAGGGTGCTCTCCAGGTTCCGCTGCACCTCCTCGTCGGGAGCGAAGTCGAGCACCACCCCCAGCGCCGAGGTCAGCTCGGCCGCGGCCCGGGCCGCGTGGTCGGGATCGGACAGCCACTCGGCCAGCCGGTCCACGACCCCGGCCGCCTGCACCCGCTCGACGATGGCGTCGGGCGTCACGAAGCTCTCCTGGATGAACTGCCCCAGCGTCTCGGCGAACTGGTCCTTGCGCTCGACCACGATGGCGGTGTGGGGGACGGGCAGGCCCAACGGATGGCGGAACAGGGCGGTCACCGCGAACCAGTCAGCCAGCCCACCGACCATGGCCGCCTCAGCCGCCGCCTGGGCGTAGCCGGCCCAGCCGCCGGTCCCGCCGAACCGGGTCACGGCCAGGAAGGCCAGCGTGACCGCGGCCAGCAGGGCGGTGGCCCGTCGCTTCATCACGACCAGCTGTCGGGCCCGCCGGAGCTCGGAACCGGGACGGGGCAGCACCACGGGGGAGGTCATGGCCACCGGTCTACCGCCAGTGGCGAACATGAGTAGCCGCTACTCATGCCGTCGGGCGGTCGCAGGCGTTTGATGGTCATCGGGCCGCACGAGGCGCGTAACCGGGGCGAGACGGCGGCGTCATCTCGCACCGAGGCACCGCGGGTGCCCCTGGCAACGGCACGACAGCAGCAGTGCCATCCATCCCAGCAGCAACCAACCCATCCACGAACAAGGAGAAGGCAATGGCTGATCTCAGCGTGCTGAAGGACTCCGGCATGAACATCGACTCGCTCTCGGCCGAGGAGCAGGAGGCCCTGGGCCGCCTCGACGAGGCCGAGCTGGCGTCGCTGGCGTCCATCCGGGCCAAGCTGAACGGCGAGGACGAGGTCGGCGGCTTCGCCGCCCGCCACCTGGCCGACGGCAACCTGGTCTGGTAGCCGGACCCTCCAGGCGACCGGGCACCGCTACGGCGGTCCTGCCCCGGGCGCATCGCTGCGTCCGGGGCAGACGGTCGTGTGGATCCCGCTCCATCCCGCTCCCTCCGTTCGACCTGACCGACTCACCGACTGTCCGCTGAGGACTGCGACACACCGCGAGGATCGATCGTGCACCTCACCGACCTGCTGGCCTTCCGCTCGATCCCTGCTGGCGGGGTCTCCCTGGCCCTGACCCGCCGGTGCCCCCTGAGCTGTGCCCACTGCGCCACCAACTCGACCTCCACCAGCGAAGAGGCGCCGGCCGAGTGGTTCACCCGGTTCGTCGGGTCCTTCACCCCCGACGACCACCCCGAGGTGCTGGCCATCTCCGGCGGCGAAGCCTTCCTGCGCCCCGACCTGGTGCGCACCCTGGCCGAGCAGGCCCGCGTCGCGGGCACCCGCTCGGTGGCGCTGTCGGGCATGTACTGGGCTCGCACGCCCCGCATCCCGCCGGCCATCCGGGCCGCCATCGACAGCCTGGACCACTTCTCGGCCAGCATCGACGTGTTCCACGAGCAGGAGGTGTCCCGGTCCGACGTGTTCCGGGCGCTGGAGACGCTGGTGGACGACGGCGTCGACGTCAGCATCCACCTGGTCGGCCTCGACGCCGACGACCCCTACCTGGCGTCCACCACCGAGGCCATCCGCGCCCGGTTCGACGATCGGGTGCCCATGCTGGTCAACGGCGTCAACTCCATGGGCCGGGCCAAGGAGTGGGTGGCGATGCCCACCGTGCGCCGACCCCGCGTGGTGGAGGCCGATCCCTGCACCCTGGCCTTCTGGCCGGTGGTGGCGTTCGACGGCACGATCGTGGCCTGCGGCAACGACGACGTGGTCGACGGTCCGGCCCCCGCCCACCTGCGCCTGGGCCACGCCGCCACCGAGGACTGGGCGACGGTGCGGTCCCGGTCGGCCACCTCGCCGCTGCTGCGGGCCATCCGCACCTTCGGCCCCGAGCACCTGGCCGCCACCCAGTCGACCCAGGTGGCCTGCACCGGGTTCTGCGCCACCTGCCAGCACCTGTCCGACGATCCGGGCCTGCCCGGCGCCGTCGACCAACTCATGGCCCGCCCGGGTTCCCAGCTGATCGAGGCGCAGGCCGACGCCCTGCACCGCCACGCCTCGGCGGAGCTCTTCATCCGCCGCCACGGGCTGGCCCGCTACGCCCACCTCGTGAACCTGGGCGCTGCCGAACCGGTGCCGGCGTGACCGATCGGGTTCCGGCCCGGGCCGGGGCGCTCGAGAGCGCCGCCCGCCCGACGCCCGCGCCGCCGGTGCTCGACCCCCTGCCCGGCCGGCTGGGCTGGGCCGAGCTCGAGCAGATCCGATCCCAACGCGGCCGCTCGACGCTGCTGTTCATCACCGACCGCTGCCCGGTCGAGTGCGACCACTGCTCGGTCGACTCTCGGCGCGACAGCCCGTCCATCTCCGACTTCGACCTGTTCGGCCGCATCGTCGACGGGCTGTGCGCCCAGCCCGGACTCGACGTGATCGGGGTGTCCGGCGGCGAGCCGTTCGTCGAGCGCCGCGGCCTCAGCCTGGTGGCGCGTCGGGTGACCGAGTCGGGTCGGCGACTGGTCGTCTACACCTCGGGTCACTGGGGCGTGGCCGCCCGACCCCCGGCCTGGATCGCCGAGGTCCTGGCCCGCACCACCACGGTGTTCCTCAGCACCGACGGGTTCCACGCCGAGCGGCTGCCCGACGAGCGCTACATCCACGCGGCGCGGGCGGTGGCCGCCTCGGGGGCCTGGATCGTGGTGCAGTGCATCGACCTGGGCTCGATGGTGGAGCGGGCCGCCGACCTGCTCACCCGGGCGCTGGGGTCGAACTGGACCGACCACGCCGAGCTGCATCCCACCCCGCCCCTCACCGCCGGTCGCGGCGGGGACCACTTCACCCTGACCCGCCGGGCCGCGGGTGCCGACTTCGGCGCCTGCTCGATGGTGGCCTCCCCCATGGTCCGCTACGACGGGACCGTGACCGGCTGCTGCAACGAGGGCGTGATCATGGGCCACGGCCCCGACCACCTCCGTCGGCGCCTGACGGTGGACACCTCGGTGGGCGACGCCCTCGACGGGTTCCACGCCGACCCGTGGCTGCGGGCCATGGGCGGCGCCGGGCTGGGCGCGCTCACCGACCACCCCCGGTTCGCCGATCTGGCCGACCGGCGCTTCACCAGCATCTGCGACCTGTGCTGGCAGATGCTCGACCGGGTGGACCCCGACGAGGCCGAGGACCCGCTGGTCACGGCCATCAACCTGATCGGAGCGCCGTGACCACGCCCACCCTCCACGAGCTGACCACCGCCGCGGGCCCTGGCACCCCCGGGTCGCGGCTGGCGGCCAAGATCGACCTGGCCTACCCGGCCCTGGCCCAGGCCAGCCAACGCCTGTGGGCCAGCCCCCAGGTGGCCGAGCTCTACCCCCGGTACCTGGTCACCATGCACGGCGTGGTCCGATCCGCCACCCCGCTGATGGATGCGGCCCTCGAGCAGGCCCGACGTCTGGCGCCCGACGACCCGGTGGCAGCCGCCCTCGTGCCCTACCTGGTCCACCACGCCCCCGAAGAGGCGGGTCACGAGCGCTGGATCCTCGAGGACCTGCGGGCCCTCGGCGCTGACCCCGACGAACCGGCCCGGCGGGTCCCGCCGGCCAGCGTGGCCACCCTGGTCGGCGCCCAGTACTACTGGCTGCGCCACCACCACCCGGTGGCGCTGCTCGGCCACATGGCCGTCATCGAGGGCCACCCGCCACAGCCCGGGTTCGCCGGTCGGTTGCGCCGGGCCACCGACCTGCCCGCCGATGCCTTCCGCACCATCGCCCGCCACGAGCAGCTCGACACCAGCCACGCCCGCGAGCTGGTCGAGGTCATCGACTCCTTGCCCCTTTGCGCCGAGCACGAGACGATGATGGGCATCGAGCGCGCTGCACACGATCGAGAGCGCCATCGTCGTGTTCGACGAGCTGGCTGAGTCCGTGTCCCGGACCAACCGCACGGCGCGGTGAGCGAGCCCACCTCGTCCACCGACGACCGGGCCCGACGGGGCCTGACCGCACCGCTTCGCATCCGCCAGTTCCGCCTGCTGTTCGCGGGCCAGCTGGTGTCCAACCTGGGCGACTGGCTCGACTTCCTGGCCCTGGTCGTGCTCATCACCTACGTCTGGCACCTCGGCGCCGGCGCCCTGGCCGCCCTGGCCGTGGTGGTGGCCCTGCCCTGGATCGTGGTGGCGCCCTTCATCGGTCCGCTCGCCGACCGGTGGCCCAAGAAGCCGGTGATGATCGGAGCCGACCTGGCCCGGGCCGCCGTCGTCCTGTGCCTGATCGTGGCCCCCAACCTGGCCGTCCTGCTGGTGCTGGTCGGGCTGAAGACCACCTTCAGCACGTTCTTCGCCCCGGCCGAGGAAGCCACCATCCGCTACACCGTCCCCGACGAGGAGCTGCACTCGGCCAACGCCCTGTCCCACTTCGTGGGCCAGGCCACCAAGGTGGTGGGGCCGGCCATCGGCGGGGTGCTGGTGGGCCTGACCAGCCCTCGGGTGGCCTTCGCGGTCGACGCCGCCACCTTCGCCGCCTCGGCCCTCATCCTGAGCTTCCTGGCCCCGGTCGAGGTGGGGGCTGACGACCTGGACGACGACGAGGAGGACGACGAAGGCGAGGAGGGCTACTGGCAGGAGCTGCGAGCCGGGATGGCCCACATCTTCAGCCGGCGCGCCCTGATGCTCGGGATCTTCGGCATGGCTGCCGCCACCTTCCTGTTGGTGGCCTTCGACACCCTCTCCCCGCTGGCCTTCCTCCAGCTCGGAGCCACCAAGGCCGAGTTCGGCGTGGCCATCGCCGCGGTGGGCCTGGGCGGGGTGGTGGGGGCCGTGCTGGTCGGGCGCTACGGCGGGGAGGCCAACCCGTTCGTGTTGATGGGAGGCAGCGAGGTGCTGGTGGGCGGGCTGGTGGCCCTGGTGGGCTACGGCCTGCTGGCCCACCTCGGCCTGCCCCCGCTCACCTGGGCACCGGTCCTGCTGGTGGTGGGCCTGGCCGCGGCCGGGGTGCTCATCGCTGCGCCCACCATCATCCAGCTGGAGACCCCGCCCGAGATGATGGGTCGGGTCAGCGCCTCCGCCAGCGCCGTGCCCACCGTCTTCCAGGTCTTCGCCCCCATCGTGGGCGCGGCGGTGGCCGAGTGGCGCAGCGTGGGCTTCGTGTTCGCCGGCGCCGGTGGCGCGCTGGCCCTGCTGGGGGTGGTCATGTTGATCCTGCGGGTGCCGGTGGGCGTGGGCATCGACGACGCCGAGGTGGAAGCGGCCATCGAGGCCTCCATCGACGCGGCCTCGGTGGGCGACCCCGGACCGGCGCTGACCGTGGCCGACGTGGCCGTGGTCGACGAGCTCACCGACGACGCCCCGTGAACCCCGGTCCCCGTCCCCGGTGGCCGGAGCGGTCAGGTCGGGGCGTCGCGGCGCGCCTCGACGCCCCCGTCGGGGAGGGCGTCGCGCCAGGGCGTGAGGTCGACGCGCCCGCGGGGAGCGCGTCGCGCCAGGGCGTGAGGTCGAGGTGGGGGTAGAGGTCGGCGGTCCAGGCCAGCACCTCCTCGCTCCAGATGGGGTGGCCCGGGGGCGGGAAGCCGAACAGCTCGAGCTGGCGGGGGGTCGAGCCCTCGACGAAGTGGGTCCAGCCGTAGTCGGTCGCGTGTGACTGGGCGGTGTGGTAGCCGATCCAGTCTTGCCCGGCGATCTTGTAGCTGACGTTGAGCAGGAAGCGGGCCGCGCCGGGGGCGGTCAGGTCGACGCCGCGGTGCAGCACGTCGGTGCGGTAGGCCAGGTACGAGCCCCTCGGGCCGGCCGCGGCCCGCTCGGCCGCGTAGATCTCGGGGTCGCTCTGGGGCATGAGCAGCCCCCATCGGGGGTGCAGGCCCTCCGAGTCGCGCACCGAGACCAGGTGGGTGGGCGCCGAGCCCTCGTCCACGTCGGACAGGTACAGGAAGCCCTCGATGTGCCACCAGGGCGCCCGGCCCACCGCCGGCACCCACGAGTGGTTGCGGTCCAGGTGCATCGGCTGCTCGTAGTTGGCCTGGCCCTGGTACTTGGCCGTGAGCTGGGTCTGGTAGATGCGGATGTCGCTCGTGCTCAGCGCCCGTTCGGCGAAGTCCACCAGCGAGGGGTGCACCACCAGCCGGTTCAGCGCCCCTTCTCCGGGGAACGGGAAGCCGGCCGACCACTTGTGCTGCTCGGGCCGGAAGCCGGGGCCTTCGTCGGGCCACACGAACACCTCGGGAGACTCGGCGGGATGGCCCAACCAGCGCTCGCGCACCCCGTCAGGGTCGGCGTGGTACTCGTCGCCGGTGGGGAAGATGCCCACCAGCTCCGCCGCCGCCCGGTCGATCTCGTCGGGGTCGATCAGGCCGTCCAGCAGCACCCAGCCCTCGTCCTGCCACGTGGTCACCTCGTCGTCACGCGCCAGCCGTGAGCTCATGGCCCTCCCCCGGTCCTGCGACCTCCGATCCCCTCGACGCTAGGGCATT
This sequence comes from uncultured Microthrixaceae bacterium, assembly GCA_963785815.1. Classification (GTDB taxonomy): domain Bacteria; phylum Actinomycetota; class Acidimicrobiia; order Acidimicrobiales; family Acidimicrobilacustridaceae; genus UBA4742. The sequence goes on along the minus strand of CAWAWN010000002.1, from coordinate 953,208 downwards.
CCCGCTGGGACGGCCCGCTGGGACGGGCCGCCGGGACGATTTGAGTAGGCACTACTCAAGATCTGGGCGCCGGGGTCGGGTTGGATGGACAGGCCGGCACGGCGCAACCCGATCGCGGAGGTGTCGTCCTGGCAGCACAACTGGCCCGTGCGGCCCCGGAGACCCGGCCGCAGGACCAGATCGACCCATCGATCCAAGAGGCGAGGACATGGCTTCACCGAGCAGGGGACACAACGGACCGAGACGGCTGCGTGCCGGCGCCGGGCGCGCCCGCGGGCTGCGACGATTGGCCGTGGTGGCCGCGGTGGTGGCCGTGGTGGCGGGCCCGGCCCTGAACGCCACCGCCGCCCGGGCCGCCGACGCCACGCCCACCGTCGTGGTCAGCGGCTACAACACCAGCCGGGTGACCGACAACTGGGGCCTGTTCAGCTCGTGCCTGGCCACCACCCACGGCTACGTGACCGACCCGGCCAACTTCGGGCCCTCGGGGGTCGACCACGTCAACCTCGACCTGTCCAGCAACGGCATGGCCACCGCCACGGCCGGCTCGCTGGCCGGCGTCGACGTGTTCTTCACCGGCTACGTGGCCAGCGACACCTACACCTCGGCCGAGAAGACGGCGCTGCTGGACTACGTCAAGGGCGGCGGCGCCCTGATCGGCACCACCGACTCCCCCGACTACGACATGTCCGACATCTTCGGCATGACGCTGGCCAACGCCACCGGCGGCGTGGTCGACGGCACCATCACCGACCCGACCAGCCCCCTGGCGAGCGGACCCTTCGGCACCGTCTCCACCTTCGGTGAGTACGACGACGTCGGGTACTACAGCAACGTCGGCCCGGGTCACACCGTGGGCACCAACCCGCAGGGCCCCGCCATCGTGGTCATCCCACCCGGCGCGCTGGCCACCGGGTCCGGCCCGGTCGTGATGGTCTCCGACGTGGACGTCTTCTCCGACTGCGGTGCCGAAGGGGTTCCGAACGGCTCGATCACCAACGCGACGCTGATCAAGAACATCTTCGCCTACGTCGCCGACTTCGAGGCCACCCCGCAGACCACCACCACGGCCGCGCCCACCACCACCACGGTGGCGCCCACCACCACTGCCGCCCCCGTGGCCGCGGCCGTGAACACCTCGCCGGCCTTCACGGGCTGACCGGCGACCGGACCTCCTGGCGGTGGTTCCTGTCCTGCACCGGTCCGGAACCATCGCCAGGACGTTCCCCCCACCCGCCACCGACCGGCGTGGCCCGGCCTGGAGCTCGACCGGCCCCCGGCGGGTGCGCGCCGGGCGAACAGTAGGGTCGCCGACCATGCCCGCACCATCGGTCGACCAGCGGCTGGCCGAGCTCGGCCTCGAGCTCCCCGGCCCCTACCCGCCCCACGACCCGCTCGACGCGGTGGTGGTCCACGCCGGGGTGGCTCGCACCTCGGGCCAGCTTCCCCGCGACCACCAGGGCCAGCTGGTCCACCCCGGCACCCTGGGCCTCGACCTGTCGACGGACCAGGGCGCGGAGGCGGCTCGCTGGTGCGCGCTCAACGCCCTGTCGGTGCTGCGCGCCAAGCTGGGCTCGTTGGATCGCATCGAGCGCTGCCTGACCCTGATCGGCTTCGTGGCCTGCACGTCGGACTTCGCCGAGCAGCCGGCCGTGGTCGACGGCGCCAGCCGCCTGCTGGCCGACGTGTTCGGCGATGCCGGCCGCCACACCCGCTCCGCCATCGGGGTGGCCGCGCTGCCCCGCGGCGGGGCCGTGGAGGTCGAGCTGGCCGTGGCCCTGCGCCCGGGTGCCTGAACCCCGCCACCCGCGTCGGGCCCGCCCGCCCGACGTAACCGCAGGGCCGAACCCCCGTCAGGAGAACGTCCCGCAGCTCACCTGAACCGGAGGTCACCGCCGTGACCGACACCACGACGATCGGGATCGACGAGATCCAGGCGGTCGCAGCCAAGCTCGACGAGGGCCAGGAGCTCGACCCGCACGACCGGGTGGTGGTGCGCGCCCTGCTCGTGCTGGCTGGCGAGCGGGTCGCGGAGCTGGCCGGGGCCGAGGTGGCCGGCTTCGCCTGGGACCCGGGGGCACCCGGGCTCGGGCCCACCGTGGGCTTCGACTTCGACGGTGGGCAGCTCACCGACGCCGTGTCCAGCTCGGCACTGTTCCTCAAGTGCTGCACAGGGAAGCACTTCCCGACGGCCACGCTCTCGGTGCGCTAGTCCGCCGGCAACCCCTGACCCGTCGCGATCCACCGAGCCAGCAAGGGGAGCAGATCGGGGTCAGAATCGGCCCATGGCCGACCCAACGCCCGCACCCCGACTCGCCCCCGTCGCCGCCGACCAGCTCACCCCCGAGCAGCTCGAGCTGCTGGCCCCCACCGGCGGGGCCGGGTCGCTCAACATCTTCCGCACCCTGGTGCGCCACCCCGGCCTGTACCGGCGCTGGTCGCCGTTCGGGGGCAAGCTCCTGCGCGGTGGCAAGCTGGCCGAGCGCGACCGGGAGCTGATCATCCTGCGGGCGGCCTGGCGCTGCCGGTCGGGCTACGAGTGGGGCCAGCACGTGGCCATCGCCCGCCAGGCCGGCCTGGGGGACGAGGAGATCCTGCGGGCGGCCCAGCCGATCTCCGGTGCCACGACCGGCCGCCCGGGCTGGAGCGACGACGACGCCACGCTGCTGACCGCGGTCGACCAACTGGTCGCCGATCACGTGATCGACGATGCGACCTGGGCCGAGCTGCGCGCCCGCTTCCGCGACGAGCAGCTCATCGAGGTGACCCTGTTGGCCGGCCACTACGCCATGCTGGCCGGCGCCCTCAACTCGTTCGGCACCCAGGTCGACGGCGATCAGCCCCCGCTGGGCCAGGTCGAGCCATGACCACGCCGGGCACCGGCCGCCTGGACGGCAAGGCCGCGGTGATCGTGGGCGCCGGCCAGACCGACGGCGAGACCATCGGCAACGGCCGCGCCACCGCCCTGCTGTTCGCCCGCCACGGGGCTCGCCTGCTGCTGGTCGATCGGGACGAGGCGTCGGTCACCGCCACCCGCGACGCCATCGTGGCCGAGGGCGGCCAGGCCGAGATCCTCGTGGCCGACATCACCCGGCTCGACGACTGCCGGGCGCTGGTGGCCCGCGCCGTGTCCCAGCTCGGGCGGCTCGACATCCTCCACAACAACGTCGGGATCGGCGCCGGCGACGCCCGCCCGGCCGACCTCGACGGTGACGCCTGGGACCGCATCCTGGACGTGAACCTCAAGGCCATGTGGCAGACCTGCAAGGAGGCGGTCCCGGCCATGCGCGACCAGGGGGGCGGCGCCATCGTGAACATCTCCTCGTTGGCGGCGGTGGCCGCGGCCAACACCCTCACCGCCTACAAGGTGTCCAAGGCCGGCGTGAACGCGCTGACCCAGACCCTGGCCACCACCTACGCCCGCGACGGCATCCGGGCCAACGCCATCATGCCTGGGCTCATCGACACGCCCATGGGCGTGGACGCGGCGGCCCGGGCGCGGGGCATGAGCCGCCAGGAGCTGGCCACGGGGCGGGCTCGAGCGGTTCCCCTCGGCCACCAGGGCACCGCCTGGGACGTGGCCCACGCCGCCCTCTACCTGGCGTCGGACGAGGCCGGCTTCGTGACCGGCGTGGTGCTGCCCGTCGACGGCGGCCAGGCTGCCATGGTCGGCTGAGGCCACCACCCGGTGCCTTCCGAGCCGCGGCTGAGCCGCCGCCAGGCCCTGGCCCTGGGCCTCGGCGCGGCCGCGGGCACCTTCGTCGCGGCCCGATCTGCCACCGATGGCTGGCGCGCCGCGCCGGCCGAGGGGGCCGCACCCATCCAGGTGCAGGTGCAGGTGCAGGTGCAGGTGGATGCCCGCGTGGTGGTCGGCACCGTCGCTCCCCGCACCCTGGGCTTGAGCTTCGAGAAGTCGACGCTGGCCCTGCCGCTGTTCACCTCGACCAACACCCCCCTGGTGACGCTGCTGCGGTTGTTGGGTCCGGGTGTGCTGCGCGTGGGGGGCAACTCCGTGGAGCGCACCACCTGGGATCCCCACGGCCCGGGTCTGGTGGCGGGGACCGTGTCGCCGGCCGACCTGGACCGGCTGGCCGGCTTCGCCCAGGCGGTGGGCTGGCCCGTGCTCTACGGCACCCCGTTCGTCGCCGCCACCCCCGCCGACGTGGCCGACGAGGCGGCCCAGGTCGCCGACCGGCTCGGCCAGTGGCTCGACCAGTTCGAGCTGTGCAACGAGCCGGACCTGTACCTGCTCGACCCGACGGCCGCCGCGCTGGCCGGCACCTACCCGACGTTCCGGGCCCGATGGGAGCAGGTGGCCGACGCCATCGCCGCCGCCACCCCCGCATCGGAGCTTTCGGGGCCGGCCCCGTGCCTGCTCCAGAACGTGCCGGGCTGGACCCAGCCCTTCGCCGCCGACGAGGGCGATCGCATCGGGCTGGTCACCCAGCACTACTACCGAGGCTTCGCACCCCCCGAGACCATCGACGAGCTGCTGGCCGACGACCCCCTCTTCGACACCGCGCTCCCCCAGGTGGCGGCCGCGGCCGAGACCGCCCAGGTGGGCTACCGGCTGGCCGAGACGAACTCCTTCGCCAGCGGCGGAGCGCCCGGGGTGAGCAACACCCTGGCGTCCGCCCTGTGGGGGGCGGGCCTGGGTCTGCGCGCCGCGGCCCGAGGCGCCGAGGGGATCAACATCCACACGTCCGGGGCCGGACCGGGCTACCCGCCCTTCGTGCAGGTGGGCGGGCAGGTGACCCAGATCCGCCCGCTGTTCGCCGGGCTCCAGCTGGCGGCCGGCGTGGGCTCCGGCGCCCTGCTGTCCACCACCCTCGCCGGGGCCCCGTCCACCCTGGCCGCCTGGGCCGTGCGCCGGCCCGACGCCTCCGTGGCCCTCGTCCTGGTCAACACCGCAGCTGACTCGTCGGTCGACGTGGCCATCGACCTGGGGGCGGCCGTGCAGGCGGCCACGGTCCGGTGGCTGACGGGTCCCGCCCTCGACGCCACCACCGGCGTCACCTTCGGCGGTGCCGCCGCGGGCATCGACGGGAGCTGGGATCCGGCCCCGCCGATTCCGCTGCCGGTCGACTCCTCGCACCTGTCGGTGACGGTGGGCTCGGCCACGGCTGGGCTGATCGCCGTCACCCTGGCCGTCCCGCCGACGTCGACCACCACCACGCCGGTGCCCACCTCGACCTCCACCACCACCGACGCCAGCTCGACCGCTCCCACCGCACCGGCCCCGGTGGCTGCCCCCGTGACCGCGGCACCCGAGCTGACCGGCTGAGCGCCGGCCCGGGTCGGCACCCACGGACCCCGCACCCCCTCCACGATCAGCTCCAGCAGAAATCGGTGAGCCGCTGCGCGAGCCTGTCGATCTGGCCACGCCCCGATCGTGGTCCTGGTGACCACAGCCTCAGCCAGGAGACGAGATCCGTGCCCAAGTACATCCTGCTCATCAACAGCGACACCGGGAAGTGGGACGGCATCCCCACCGACGAGCGGGGCGAGATCCACCGCGACTACGCCACCTACACCCAGGGCCTGATCGATTCCGGCGCGTTCGTGGCCGGCGACCCGCTGGAGAGCGCGGACACGGCCAAGACCGTCTCCAAGGGCGGGGTGGTCACCGACGGCCCCTTCGCCGACGTCACCGAGCACCTGGGCGGCTACTACGTGGTCGAGGTCGACACCATCGACGACGCGGTGGAGCTGGCCGCCACCCTGCCCGGGGTCGAGCGCGGGCTCGACCGCATCGAGGTGCGCCCCATCGCCCCGTTCACCATGGACGACGTGTGAGGTACCTGCTCCAGTCCTTCGCCGAGCCCGGCACCTGGGAGGGGCTGACCGACGAGGAGCGCGCCGCCTGGGTGGCCGACGACGCCGCCTTCAACGTGGAGCTGGCCGACCGGGGCATCGTGGTGTTCGGCCTCGGGCTGGCCGAGGCCGACACGGCCACCACCGTGCGGATGCAGGCCGGCGAGACCGTCCTGACCGACGGCCCCTTCGCCGACACCACCGAGCACCTGGGCGGGGTGCTGGTCATCGACGTGGCCGACCTGGACGAGGCCCTGGACGTGGCCCGTCGCTGTCCGGCCACCCGGCTGGGCCCGCTCGAGGTCCGCCCCGAACGGGGCTGACCGCGGTGGACGAACCCGGCCAGCGGTCAGGGCCGGACCTGGTCGCCATCTACCGCCAGGAGTGGGCGGTGGTGGTGGCCAGCCTGGCCCGGACGTGGGACCTCGACCTCGCCGAGGACGCGGCCGCCGAGGCCTTCGCCCAGGCCGTCGAACGCTGGCCCGCCGACGGCGTGCCCTCCAACCCGGGCGGGTGGTTGATGACCGTGGCCCGCAACAAGGCCATCGACCGCCAGCGCCGCGAGGCCACCCGGGACCAGCGCCAGGCCGTAGCCCAGGAGTGGATGACCACCCGTGGGCAAGCCGGATCGGAGGTGGAGATGGGCCCGGTGACCGACGACCGCCTGCGCCTGGTGTTCACGTGCTGCCACCCGGCGCTGGGCCCCGAAGCCCGCATCGCCCTGACCCTGCGCCTGGTGGCCGGGCTCACCACGGCCGAGGTGGCGCGGGCCTTCTGGGTGCCGGAGCCCACCATGGCCCAGCGGCTGGTCCGGGCCAAGCGCAAGATCGCCTCGGCTCGCATCCCCTACCGGGTGCCGGCCGCCGCCGACCTGCCCGAGCGCCTGGCCGGCGTGCTGCGGGTGGTCTACCTGGTGTTCCGCGAGGGCTACGCCCCGAGCGGCGGCGACGCGCTGGTGCGGGTCGACCTGTGCGACGAGGCCATTCGCCTGGCCCGCCTGCTGCGCGAGCTGCTGGGCGACCAGAGCGAGGTCGAGGGGCTGCTGGCCCTGCTCCTGCTGCAGCACAGCCGGGCCGCGGCCCGCACCGACGCCTCGGGGCGCCTGGTCCTGCTCGCCGACCAGGACCGCTCCCGCTGGGACCACCAGGCCATGGTCGAAGGTCGCGCCCTGGCCGCCCGGGCCTTGCGGGGTGGTCGAGGCCCCTACGCCCTCCAGGCGGCCATCGCCGCCTGCCACACCTTCGACGCGGTGGACTGGGAGGCCATCGCCCGGCTCTACGCCGAGCTGGCCCGACTCGACCCCAGCCCGGCGGTCACCCTCAACCGGGCGGTGGCCGTGGCCGAGGTCGAGGGGCCCGCCGCGGGCCTGGCCATGGTCGACTCGTTGCTGGGCACGCCGGGCGGTGCCGCCCTGGCCCGAACCAGCTCGGCGCCCCATGTGGCCCGGGGCGACCTGCTGGCCCGGCTCGACCGCCACCAGGCCGCGGTGGACGCCTTCCGACGGGCTCACGAGCTGGCCCCGACGCCCCAGGAGCGCGACTTCCTGGCCGGCCGCCTCGAGGATCTGACGCGGAAGGCGCAGGCCGCCAGGCCGGAGCCGCTGGATCGGTGACACCCGGATGCCGAAGGCGCCCGCAGAGAGGCTCGCCCGACCGAAGGGCCGAGAAAGTCGGGCCCCCGCGCTAGGTCCGAGGGCCAAAAGCGGGCAAACTGGTGGGGTGCCACGACGCCGAGTGCTGCGCGGCGCACTCTGGGGACTCTCTCTGGGTAGCGCCCTGATCCTCGTCGGCTGCTCGACGACCGGCACGTCGGCCGCGCCCACCACCATCCAACGGGTCCCCGCGGTGACGCTGGTCTCGAACCCCGTGGCGGGGGCCACCGCCGTCCCCATCGACCAGAAGCTCCAGGTGGCCGTCACCAACGGCACGCTCAAGACGGTCAGCATGGCCTCGCCGGCCGGCGTGGTGCGAGGCGCGGTCGCCCCTGGCGCCACCAGCTGGGAGAGCGCCCTGCCCCTGCGCCCCACCACCACCTACCTCATGCGCGCCGACCTGGTCGACACCATCGGCCGGGTCACCACCCAGAAGTGGCAGTTCACCACCGCCGCCCCGGCCACGCCCTTCCGGGCCACCCTCTACCCGGGTGACGGCGCCACGGTCGGGGTGGGCATGCCCATGACCATCACCCTCAACACGCCCATCCCCGAGGCCAACCGGGCCGCCTTCGAGAGCCTGTTGACGGTCACCACCACGCCGGCCGTGGCCGGCGCCTGGCACTGGTTCTCGCCCACCTCGTTGCACTGGCGACCGGCCAGCTACTGGGTGCCGGGCACCAAGGTGAGCGTGGCCGCCCACATCGACGGCTACAACGCCGGCGGCGGCATGTGGGGCGTCAAGGACGTCACCGTCAACTACACGATCGGCGACTCCCACGTGAGCACGGTCGACGCCAACGCCCACACCATGAGCGTCACCGACAACGGAGCGGTGGTGAAGACGATCGCGGTGTCCACCGGGCGCGACAAGTACCCGACCAAGAGCGGCGTCCACGTCGTGTCCGACAAGGCCCCCAAGACCATCATGGACTCGGCCACCGTCGGGATCCCCCGCAACTCCCCTGACGGCTACTACGAGACGGTCTACTGGGACGTGCGCATCTCCAACAGCGGTGAGTTCGTGCACGCCGCCCCGTGGTCGGTGGGCGACCAGGGCCACGTCAACGTGTCCCACGGCTGCGTCAACGTGTCCACCGCCGATGCCGAGTGGTTCTACAACTTCAGCCAGGTGGGCGACGTGGTGAACGTGGTGGGCACCAGCGAGACGCTCGAGCCGACCAACGGCTACGGCGACTGGCAGATCCCCTGGGCCAGCTGGGCCGACTGATCACCGACCGGCGGATCTCCGGCGGACGGCCATGCCTGACGTACCGGGGGGGCCGAGCCGGGATCGTGCTCGTGTGGAGCGCACTGCCGGGCTCGGGCTGCTGATCCTCGCGGTCGGTGCCTCACACCGGGCCGTCTTCGGCATCGCCCTCGGCGGTGGCCTCGCGCTGATCGGCCTGCTCGGCCTCTGGTTCGTCGGGACCCGGGTCGCCATCCGCGTCGAGGTCCGCGCCGACGTCGACCGACCGCCACAGCTGGCCTGGACGTGCGCGCTGCGATCCGGCGCGGTGCCGCTGAGCTCGGTGCGACAGATCGACGGCGTGCTCGGTGGCTACCTCCCCGTGATTCCGAGATGTCCGCCCGGGCAGACCCGACCCCGCGATCGATCCACCCGCGGCCACCCATGACGACGACGCCGCCAAGCTGAGGACGGTTTGGTCATGCGGTCCGAGCCAACGCTCGCATGGAGCGCAACGATCTGCTAGCTCTGGTGGACGACCTGGCCTCCAGCCGTCGCCGCGCCGGTGGCGATCGCAGACATGCCAGACGAGGGGACCGGCCAGATCACGGCCGCATGATCGCTCGACCCGCCGCGATGGGCTCGGCGAGCCAGCAAGGGGGAACACGATGCCGGTGGATCCGAACATCCAGACCATGCTCGACGCCATGGCGCAGGCCAGCCCGGGCGATCTGGCGGACATGAGCGTCGAGGAAGCCCGTTCCATGATCGGGATGCTGGCCCTGGTCGACGGCGACCCCGAGCCGGTGACCCAGGTCAACGACCGCACCATCCCCGGCCCCGGTGGCGACATCGCGGTGCGGGTCTACCGGGCCGACCCGGGCAGCCATCCCCAACCCATCCTGGTCTGGTACCACGGCGGCGGTTGGGTGATCGGGGACCTGACCAGCGCGGATCCGACGGCCCGCAAGCTGGCCAACCGGACGGGCTCGATCGTGGTGTCGGTCGACTACCGCCTGGCCCCCGAGCACCCGTTCCCGGCGGGCGTGGATGACTGCTGGGCGGTCCTGCAGTGGGTGGCGGCCCACGGCACCGAGCTGGGCGGGGATCCGACCCGGCTGGCGGTCGGGGGCGACAGCGCCGGCGGCAACCTGTCGGCGGTGGTGGCGGTGATGGCTCGCGACGCGGGGATCGAGCTGCGCCACCAGCTGCTGATCTACCCGGCGTCGGACCTGACCATGAGCTCGCCGTCGATCTCCGCCAACGGTGAGGGCTACCTGCTGACCAAGAACGCCATGAAGTGGTTCGGGGACCACTACCTCCAGGGCCAGGACCCCCACGACCCACGGGTGTCGCCCAAGTACACCCGGGACCTTGCCGGTGTGGCGCCGGCCACCGTCTACACGGCCGAGTTCGACCCGTTGCGCGACGAAGGGAACGCGTACGCGGCCCAGCTGACCGATGCCGGGGTGGACACCGAGCTGGTCTGCTGGCCGGGCATGATCCACGGCTTCTTCGCCCTGGCCACCATCACGCCGGTCACCAACCAGGCCATCGACCAGGCCTCGGCCCGTCTCCGCCGCGCCCTGGCCTGATCCAGCTCCACCTCGAACCGCGCCGGCCCCCGACACGCACGACCTGTCAGCCCAGCGACCCCATACGGCCCGCTCGGCTGACAAGAACCACGCCGGCCGCGAAGCGCAGGGGACGGGTCAGCCAGGCAGGGGCTGGAAGCCGCGCACGATGTGGTCGCGCACGAAGCGGCGCAGGGCTTCGGAGTCGTCGAGGTCGACGGTCAACGACGGCACCGTCACCACCGACAGGATGGTCCGCACGATCCACTCGGCGGCGTGGCGCAGGTCCAGGTCGGCCCGCACCTCGCCCCGCTGTCGCGCCTCGGCCAGCAGCGGGACCCAGAACTCGATCCACCGGTCGGCCAGGCGCTTCACGTGGGCCAACTCCAGGGCCGCCAGCTCGCCTTCCCCCGGGTGGGCCCCCAGGTTCAGGGTGAGCTCGGGATCGAGGTTGCGCACGAACACGGCGGCCTCGGCCACCTGGCCGGCCAGCGAGCGCCGGCGCAGGATGCGCGGGGTCGACGCCTCGATGGTCAGGTCGGCCAGGCGCTCGAGGACGGCCAGCACCAGTGCGTCACGGTCGGCGAAGTGGCGGTACACCGACATGCGGGACACGCCCGCCCCCTCGGCCACCTCGTTCATCGAGAAGCGGCGGATGCCCGACCGGCGCAGGGCCACCAGGGCGGCGGCCAGGATCTGCTCGCGGGTGTCGGTCTGGCTGGGCACGCGGCACTCGGCTCTCGATCGGGGCTCCGAACGGCCGACCACTTGACGACCGCCGTGTTACAGACTGTACTGCGTTGTAACGTCCCGTGGTCAAGGGGTGCTCGGCATCCGAGCGCCGCGGGGCACACCACACGCCACGACCACGCAACTGCCACTCACGTACGGGGGAACCGACGCATGCGAGGACTCGACGGCACCGTGGCCCTGGTCACCGGCGCAGCGTCGGGCATCGGCCGGGCCACCGCCATCCGCCTGGCCGAGGAGGGCGCCACCGTGGTGGCCGTCGACCGGGCGCCGGCGGTCGACGAGGCCGGCCCGACCATCGACCGCACCGTCGACATCACCGACGAAGGCGCGGTGGCCGACCTGGTGGCCGGCATCGTGTCCACCCACGGCCGACTCGACTCGGTGGTCAACGCCGCCGGCGTGGCCGGTGGCGGGCCGGTCCACCTCCTCGACCTGGCCGAGTGGCAGCGGGTGATCGACATCAACCTGACCGGCACCTTCCTGGTGGCCAAGCACGCCCTCGGCCCGATGGTCGACCAGGGCAAGGGCGCCATCGTCAACCTGGCCAGCGTCGAGGGCATCGAGGGCACCGAGGGCGGCAGCGCCTACAACGCCTCCAAGGGCGGCGTGGTGATCCTGACCAAGAACCTGGCCATCGACTACGGCGCCAAGGGCGTGCGGGCCAACTGCATCTGCCCCGGCTTCATCGACACGCCGATGATGGACAGCGTGCTCGGCGATCCCTCCATGGAGGTCTACCGAAACAAGATCGTGGCCGAGCACAAGCTCAACCGGTTCGGCCAGGCGTCGGAGATCGCGGCGGCCGCCGCCTTCCTGGTGTCCGACGACGCCTCCTTCGTCACCGGTCACGCCCTGGTGGTGGACGGCGGCTACACGGCCGGGCGGCGCCAAGGCGTGCTCGAGGCCTTCGGGCTGTGATCACCGGCGACCAGGTCCAGTTCGACCCGCTCGAACCCGGCTACGCCCAGTGGCCCTTCGACCAGTACACCCGGCTGCGGGCCGACAACCCGGTCCACCGCTCCGACCTGCTCATGGGCTGGGTGGTCACCCGCTACGAGGACGTGTCGCGCATGCTGCGCGAGCCCGCCATCAGCGTCGAGATCGACAACGCCACCCCCACACCCATGACCGAGGGCGAGATCACCCGCCGCGACGAGCAGAGCCGAGCCTTCGGCACCCTGGTGCTGCGCGACGACCCCGACCACGCCCGCATCCGCCGGCTCATGCAGCAGCCATTCGGGCCCCGCGCCATCGAGGGCGTGCGCGAGGTGATCGTGCGCCGGGTGGACGAGCACCTGAACCCGCGCCTGGCCGACGGGCACCTCGACGTCATCACCGACTTCGCCTACCCGTTCCCGGTGGCCGTGTTCTGCGAGATGCTCGGCATCCCCGACGAGGACTCGCCCCAGTTCCGCACCTGGACGGCGGCGGTGGCCCGCTCGCTCGACCCGGTCATCGACGAGGACGAGCGCCAGGCCTGCCTCGACCTGATGAACGACATGGAGGACTACCTGGTCGACCAGATCGAGACCAAGCGGGCCCACCCGGCCGACGACATCATGACGGCCCTGGTGCAGGCCACCGACGAGGGCGACCGGCTCAGCACCGAGGAGCTGCTGGCCCAGCTCGTGACCCTGTACGTGGCCGGCCACGAGCCCACCACCTCGCTGGTGGGCAACGGTCTGCTGCACCTGCTGGCCGTGCCCGATCAGCTGGCCGTCCTGAAGGCCGAGCCGACCCTGCTGCCCAACGCGGTGATGGAGCTGCTGCGCTTCGACGGACCCAACCAGTTCGTGCGCCGCATCACCCTCGAGCCCATCACCCTGAGCGGTGTGGAGGTGCCGGCCGGCGCCGTCTGCTACCTGTGCGTGGCCAGCGCCAACCGCGACACCGCGCGCTTCGGCCCCGACGCCGACCAGGTCCGCATCGACCGTCCCGACGCCGCGGCCCACCTGCAGTTCGGGGCGGGCATCCACAACTGCCTGGGCAACCACCTGGCCCGCATGCAGGCCGAGATCGCCCTGGGCGCGCTCATCGAACGGCTCGACCACGTGGCCCTCGACGGCCAGCCCGTGTGGAGCGAGCGCATGATCCTGCGTGGGCTGCAGACCCTGCCCGTGCGCTTCACCCCCCGTCCCGGAGCGACCCCATGACCACCAGACCCCACCTCGATGCCCCGGGCATCGTGGTCGACGACCAGGGCGACGACCGCTACATCGTGATCTCGGCCGACTGCCACGGCGGGGCGGCGGTGCAGACCTACCGCGACTACCTGGATCCGGCCTACCGGGACGACTTCGACGCCTGGCTGGCGACGTTCGACAACCCCTACGACGACCTGAAGGGTGGCGACGCATCCCGCAACTGGGACCACGACCGCCGCCTGCGCGAGCTCGAAGCCGACGGCGTGGTGGCCGAGGTCATCTTCCCCAACACCATCCCGCCGTTCTTCCCCAAGTCGTCCCTGGTGTTCCAGCCTCCCGGTGCCTCGGCCGGCGACCTCGAACGGCGTTGGGCCGGGCTCCAGGCCCACAACCGCTGGCTGGCCGAGTTCTGCGCTGCGGCCCCCGGCCGGCGCGCCGGCATCGCCCAGATCATGCTCCACGACGTCGACGCCGCCGTGGCCGAGATCCACTGGGCGGCCGAGGCGGGGCTGACCGGTGGCATCCTGCTGCCCGGCTGCCCGCCCGGGTCGGGCCTGCCCCCGCTCTACGCCCCCGACTACGAGCCCATCTGGGCCACCTGCGAGGCGCTGGGACTGCCCATCAACACCCACAGCGGCAGCACCGCCCCCGACTACGGCGACTACCCGGAGTCCAGCGTCATGTTCCTGCTGGAGGTCACGTGGTGGGCGCATCGGGTGCTGTGGCACCTGCTCTTCGGCGGCGTGCTCGAACGCCACCCCGACCTGCAGCTGGTGTTCACCGAGCAGGGCACCGAGTGGGTGCCCGCCGAGCTGGCCAAGCTCGACCACTACCACGCCCGCATGGGCGCCGACACGGGCTCGCAGGAACAGCGCTTCGGGGCCGAGGTCGTGGGGCGCATGACGCTCAAGCCGAGCGAGTACTTCGCCCGCCAGTGCCACCTGGGGTCGAGCTTCATCCGGGCCCACGAGGTGCCGCTGCGCCACGCCGTGGGGGTGGACAAGATCATGTGGGGCAGCGACTTCCCCCACCTCGAGGGCTGCTGGCCGTGGAGCGCCCTGGAGCTGCAGCTGGCCTTCGCCGACGTCGACCCGGCCGAGGTGGCGGCCATGGTGGGCGCCAACGCGGCCGACGTCTACGACTTCGACCTGGCGGCGCTGGCCGCCCACGCCGCCCGGGTCGGACCCCGGGTGGCCGACCTGGCCGCGCCCCTGCCGCTCGAGCGCATCCCGGACGAAGCACTGCGCTGTCCGGCCTTCGCCCTGGCCAAGGCCGGCGCCCGGACGCCCTGAACGCAACCCGAACGCCCTGACCCAAACGCCCTGACCCAACGCTCCGCCCCGCCCTGATCTATCGCCCCGAACGGAGACATCCATGGCCCAGATCCGCTACGGCGCCCGCACCGCGGCGCAGCTCGAGGACCGGGAGGTCAAGGCCACGTCGGTCGGGGCCTGGTCGACCTCGCTGACCGCCAGCTACGAGACCGATCCCGACCTCATCGCCGCCGTGCTGCCGCCGCCGCTGTCGCCGTCGGACCAGCCCCTGGTGCGGGTGTCGGTGGCCACCGTCGATCTGGGCGAGGGACGGCCTCCCTTCGGGGCCGGCACGTTCGCCGTGCGCGCCACCCACGGCGACACCGTCGGCTACTACCCGCTGGTGATGCCCATGACCACCGAGCAGTCGGTCATCGGCGGACGCGAGACGTTCGGGGAGCCCAAGAAGCTCGGCCAGGTCGAGCTGGTGCGCGACGGCGACGCCATCACCGGCACCTTCACCCGCCTCGGCGTCACCTTCGTCGAGATCGTGGGTCGGGTCACCGGACGCCTGGAGCCGCCACCCGACGTGGAGCGCGTCGACTTCTACCTGAAGTTCCTGCGCGCCCCCGACGGCCACGGGCTCGATCAGGACGCGTCGCTGGTCTATTGCCGCCGCACCGACACCACCCGCGAGCTCGAGTCGGTCGAGGGTGAGATCACCCTGCGCGAATCGCCGTTCGACCCGGTGGCCGACCTGCCGGTGCGCCGGATCGTGAGCCTGACCGTGGGGCAGAAGCGCAGCGTCCAGCGCGGCGAGATCGTGGCCCGGGTGCCGGCCGCCGACGTGCTGCCCTACGTGCACCAGCGCTATGACGACCTGGCCCCCACGGGCACCAGGTGAGGGACACGACGCGAGACCACGAGCTGAGGGAGCGCCTTTGATGGAGGACCTGTCGGGTCGGGTGGCGGTGGTCACCGGGGGCGCCAGCGGGGTGGGCCGCGCCATGGGCGTGCGCTTCGCGGCCGAGGGCATGCGCGTGGTGCTGGCCGACGTGGAGGCCCCGGTGCTCGAGGCCGCCGTGGCCGAACTGGCGGCCGACGGGCTCGACGTCGTCGGGGTCCGCACCGACGTGACCGACTTCGACTCGGTGGCGGCCCTGCGAGACCAGGCCTACGACCGGTTCGGCGCCGTCCACGTGCTGTGCAACAACGCCGGGGTCGGTGGTGGGGCCGAGGGTCACCTGTGGGACCACCAGCTCAACGACTGGGGCTGGGCCCTGGCCGTGAACGTGTGGGGCGTGATCCACGGCATCAAGGCGTTCGTGCCGGCCATGCTGGAGGGCGGCGAGCCCGGCCACGTGGTCAACACCTCGTCGGGCAACGGCGGGGTGTCGCCCATGCCCAGCACGCCCATCTACGCCCTGACCAAGGCCGGCGTGGTCACCATCACCGAGTGCCTCTACGGCCAGCTGCAATCGGTCGGCGCCCCCATCGGGGCGTCGGTGCTGTTCCCCGGCCCGCACATGCTCCGCACCGGGCTGTTCACCTCGTGGCGCAACCGGCCCCCCGAGTTCGAGAACCCGATCCCCCGCTCGACGCCGCCGTCGAGCTTCGAGGCCATGGAGGCTCGTATGGCGGCGGCCGGCATGCCCCTCGAGCTCACCCCCGTCGAGGAGGTGGCCGACCGGGTGGTCGACGCCATCCGGGCCGACCAGTTCTGGATCCTGCCCGAGTCCGACTCGGGCGACGCCAAGATCCGAGCCCGATCCCAGTCGATGCTGGATCGAACGAACCCCGACTACCTGCGCGACGTGAACCAACCCGCCCCGACCCACCGAGGAACCGACGCATGAGCCACTACCTGGTCATCTCGGCCGACTGCCACGCCGGCCTGCCCAACGCCGAGTACCGGGACTGGCTCGAGCCCCGGTACCACGAGGCCTTCGACGCCCACCTGGCCGACCGGGCCCGCATGATCGAGCTGGCCGCCCGGGGGATGATCAACCAGGAGTTCGCCCAGGAGTGGGCCGCCGAGAACGAGGAGGGCCTGCGGGGCGGCTGGGACGCCACCCGCCGCGACCTCGAGCTGGACGCGGACGGCGTGGCCGGCGAGGTGCTGTTCCCCGACGCCGACGCCGTGTCCTCCGGCGCCTCGGCGCCGTTCGGAGCCGGGCTGAGCGCCTCGGGCGACCACGCCCCCGAGCTGGCCATGGCCGGCGCCCGGGCCCACAACCGTTGGCTGGCCGAGCTGTGCGCCACCAGCCCCGATCGGCGCGCCGGGGTGGCGCTGGTCCCGATCCTCGACGACATCGACGCGGCCGTGGCCGAGATCGCCCGGGCCCACGACTCGGGTCTGCGGGGCGGCATCCTCATCCCGTCCAT
Organism: uncultured Microthrixaceae bacterium; assembly: GCA_963785815.1. Lineage (GTDB taxonomy): Bacteria > Actinomycetota > Acidimicrobiia > Acidimicrobiales > Acidimicrobilacustridaceae > UBA4742. The sequence continues at coordinate 936,445 of CAWAWN010000002.1, read as the reverse complement.
GTGGGAGCCGTACGCGCCGTACCACGACGAGCGCTACCACCCCATCTGGGCCGTCTGCCAGGAGCGCGACCTGCCGGTGCACGTGCACTCCGGCGCGGCCGACAAGGCCAGCTACGGACCCCATGTGGGCATGTACACCACCGAGGTGCGCTGGTGGTCGGCCCGCCCGCTGCACTTCCTGATCTGGTCGGGGGTGTTCGAGCAGTTCCCGCAGCTCAAGTTCGTGGTCACCGAGTGCGGCGCCTTCTGGGCCGCCGACCTGCTGTGGATGATGGACACCGTCTTCGACCGCGAGCACGGCTCGCGGAAGCTGGGCACCCAGCTCACCGCGCACCTGTCGATGCGACCGAGCGAGTACTTCGACCGCAACTGCTTCATCGGGGCCTCCAACACGCGTCGCCGCGAGCTGGCCCGGCGCTACGAGATCGGGGTGGGCAACATCATGTGGGGCAACGACTTCCCCCACCCCGAGGGCACCTGGCCCCACACCCGCGAGTTCCTGCGCAACGCCTTCTGCGACATCCCCATCGACGAGACGGCCGAGATCCTGGGCACCAACGCAGCCACCGTCTACAACTTCGAGCCGGCCAAGCTGGCCGCGTTGGTCGACCGGATCGGACCGACGCCCGAGGAGCTGGGCCAGGACGGCCACGACCTGGCCAAGTGGGAGCCGCTGGCCAAGGCCGGCCGCCCCTGGCTCACCGGCGTCGAGGTCTACTAGCGCACCAGGACCCAGGTCAGGGAACCGCCCAGACTGGCCACCAGCAGCGCCACCGACACCACGATCACCCAGCCCGCCACCTCGCCGTCCTCGCTCTCGGGGATGCGGCGGCGCACGATGGCCAGCCACCGGCGGGCGAAGGGCACGTCGCGCGAGAGCAGGGCCAGCCCGGCGGCGATGGTGATGAGGCCGGGCCCGGGCAGCACCAACAGGAAGATGCCCACCACGACCAGGCTGAGCCCGGCCACGATGCGCGCCATCCGCCGGACGAGCCCCCGCTCGGCCTCGGCCTCGGTGACCTCGTGGCTGGTCTCGATCTCGGCCTCGACGGCCCACTCGACCAGGTCGTCGATGGGCCGCTCGTCGTCCGATGGCCCGGGCTCGGTGCGACCAGCGCCCAGCGAGGACGGCGGGTGGTCGATGGGAGATGCGGGAGGCTGGTTCACGAGAGCTCCGGGGGTCGACGCAACCCGGGCGACGGCGGGTGCCGTCACCGACCGGAGGTCTCTCCCGTCCGACGGCCGCAGGCCGAGGGACCGATGGCACCGGGTCGCATCACGACCGTGCTGACGACACCACCGAGCTGGGATACTCCCCTCTCAGGTGGGAGTATGCCGCCGCCCCGTGGTCCTGGCAACGCTTGCGCACCGCTGGTCAGAACTGGGCGGCGAAATGCGCGAAACGAGCGGCGCAAAGATGCCCATTTCCCTTGGGCGGGGCTTGATCAGCCGACGAGGATGCGGCGGACGTCCTCTTCGCTCTCCTCGGTGACCAGCACGACGATCTCATCACCGGCGTACATGACGGTGTCGCCCCGGGGCACGGTCACGTGGTCGCCGCGGAGGACGGCCACCACCGTGGAGTCACGGGGCAGGCCCAGGTCCTTGATGGCCTTGGAGTCGGCGGGCGAATCGGGGGCCAGGGTGACCTCGGAGAGGCGCACGGCGTCGTTGCCGAACGACAGCAGGCGGACCAGGCTGCCCACCGACACGGCCTCCTCGACCAGGGCGGTGAGCAGGTGCGGGGTCGACACCGACACGTCGACGCCCCAGTTCTCGTTGAACAGCCAGCGGTTGGCCGGGTTGTTGATGCGGGCCACCACCCGGGGCACCCCGAACTCCTGCTTGGCCACCAGGGAGATGACCAGGTTGTCCTCGTCGTCGCCGGTCACGGCCACGACCACGTCGGCCTTGCCCGGGTCGGCCAACACGAACTCGGAGACCTCGCAGGCGTCGGCCTGCAGCCACGACACGCCCGAGGGTTCGTGGCGGCTCACCCCCCACTCGACGCGATCCGGGTCGACCTCGACGATCAGCACGTCGTGGCCGACGCGTTCGAGCTCGGCCGCGATGTAGGTGCCCACGTTGCCTCCGCCGGCGATCACGACTCGCATCAGTGCGCTCCCTTCTCCGGCACGCGGGCCAGCTGCTCGTCGAGCTCGTCGATGCGGTCACCGGCCACCGACAGGAAGACCATGTCGCCCTCCTGGCCGATGAGGGCACCGGACGGCACCTGCGTCTCACCCAGCCGGGTGACCCCCACCACCCGGCTCATGCCGTCGAAGTCGAGGTCGAGCAGCCGCTTGCCCGCCCAGTGCCCGGGCAGAGCCCGCTCGACCATGCACACCTTGGCGCTGGGATCGATCCACTCGACGCCCTGGGTGCTGTCGGGCAGGATGCGCCGCAGCACGCGCTCGGTGGTCCACTGCACGGTGGCCACCGTCGGGATGCCCAGCCGCTCGTAGATGGCGGCGCGGCGGGCATCGTAGATGCGGGCCACCACCCGGTCGATCTGGAAGGCCTCGCGGGCCACGCGGGCCACCACGATGTTGGAGTTGTCGCCGTTGGTGACCGCGGCCAGCGCCCCGGCCTCGGCGATGCCGGCCTCGTCGAGGCGGGCCCGGTCGAACCCGACCCCCACCACCTTCTTGCCGCTGAAGCCATCGGGCAGCCGGCGGAAGGCTTGGGCCCGGCGGTCGATGACGGCCACCGAGTGGCCCTGGTTCTCGAGGGTGGCGGCCAGGCCGGAACCGACACGGCCACAACCGACTACGACGACGTGCACGACTGGTGTTCTCCTGGACCGCGGGGGTGGGTGCCCCCATGGGCACGCCGGCGCATCCTAAGCCTCGGAAGGTGTCGGCTCCAGATCGGCCGTGTTACTGGAATGTGACTACCTGTCGGGCCCAGCCATCCCCCTCCATGCGGCGGAGCAGGGCGCAGCCGCTCGCAGGGTGACACCCGGATGGGCGAAGCCCGCCCGGCGGATTGTCGCCGGGCCGGAGATCAGAGCTCCTGGCCGAGGGCGAAGGCGGCGTACTCCTCCTCGGTGTCGGCCCAGTCCTCGAACTGGATGACCCCGATCTCGGTGAACCGCTCCCGCAGCCATCCGGGCTTGCCCGCGGTGGCGCCAGCGTCGAGCAGACCCAGCTTCTTGCAGTTGGGCACGATCTTGGCGAACAGCATCTGCTGGAACGGGTCTTCGAGCTTGTCGCCGCGCATGCGCTTGATGACCTCGGCCGGGTCGACGCCCATGCGCTCCCACACCTCGACGGCCAGCAGGCGGTCACGCATGCGCACCGCAGCCTCGAAGGCGAACTCCTGGCGCTCGCGCAGCTCGGCCTCGGTCAGCTCGCCGTAGTACTCCTTCAGCGTCAGCACGCCGAAGGCCACGTGGCGGGCCTCGTCGCTCATGACGTAGCGCAGCAGCTGCTTGAGCAGCGGGTCGGGCGTGAGCGAGTGCATGAAGCCGAAGGCGGCCAGGGCCAGGCCTTCGACCATGATCTGCATGCCCAGGTACGTCATGTCCCACCGGCTGTCACCGATGATGTCCTCGAGCAGCAGGCCCAGGTGCGTGTTCAGCGGGTAGTGGCCCGACAGCTTGGTGTCGAGGTAGCGGGCGAACACCTCGACGTGGCGGGCCTCGTCCATCACCTGGGTGGACGCGTAGTACTTGGCGTCGATCCACGGCACCGTCTCGACGATCTTGGCCGTGCACAGCAGGGCGCCCTGCTCGCCGTGCATGAACTGGCTGAGCGTCCAGTTCTGCTGCTCGATCCCCCACTGGATCCACTCCTTCGAGCCCCAGGTGGCCAGCGGGGTGCCGGTCGGGTCGAAGTCCATGGCCGCCCAGTCGGGCTCGGCCCCGTTGGCGTGGACGGCGACGGCCTCCTGGTCGACGTCGATCGACCAGTCCAGGTCGGTCTCGCCGTTCCACTGCGAGGTCTTGGCCTTCTCGTAGAGCTTGTTGAGCCCGGGCCGGGCGCCCTTGTCGTAGTCCCAGGTGAAGATGGCCGCCGCCCCGTCGGCCACCACCGTCGCGTCGGCACCGAGGTACCGGTTGGGGACGCTCAGGATGGCGTCGAGGTCGTTGGCCCCGTCGCGGTCGATGAGCTCCTGGTAGGACGAGTACTCGGGCATCGGCTTGGGTTCCCCCTGGTGGTCGCACGGATGATCCGGCTCTGTGAGCCGAATCCCCCTCGTTCCGACAATGATACGAATCCCGTCGAATGTCGCATAGGGCCGTGGACACATGTCACACCCGGCGATCGGTAGGCTCGGCGCGATGAACAGGCTGCGCTGGGGCGACGACGTCCCTGCCGATGCCCAGGCGGCCAAGGAGCGCCTCATCGAGGCGGCCGACGCCTGCATCACCCGCTTCGGGCTGGCCAAGACGACGCTCGAGGACGTGGCCAGCCAGGCCCAGGTGTCCCGAGCCACGATCTACCGGTACTTCCCCGGGCGCGACGAGCTGGTCCTCGAGGTGCTGCTGTCCAGCCTGAGCCGCTCGATGGAGCACTCCCTGGGCGACTTCTTCGTGGGGGCCGACACGCCCAGCGGGTTCGCCGACGCGCTCGTGCAGTCCGCGGCCTACCTGCTCGACGCCATCCGTCACGACCCCAAGCTCGAGACCCTGCTCGATCGGGAGTCCGGAGGGATCTCCGCCACCATCTCGGGGGCGAGCGAGCTGCTGTTCCAGACCGTGCTGTGCGAGTGGCACGAGCCCCTGGGCAGTGCGCAGGCCGCGGGGTTGGTCCGCGCCGAGCTCGACATCGACGAGCTGTCGGAGTGGATCCTGCGGGCCATCCTGTCGCTGCTCACGGTGGAGGGTCCCGAACCGCACTCACCCGATGACGAGCGGCGCCTCATCGCCACCTTCCTGGTCCCCGCCGTCGTCGCCCTGGAGCCCTCACCCGTCTCATAGGAGGCGCAGGCCGCCAGGCCGGAGCCGCCGGACCGATGGACCCGGATGCCGAAGGCGCCCGCAGCGAGGCTTGCCCGACCGAAGGGCCAGACCAGCAGGCCGCCAGGCCGGAGCCGCCGGACCGATGGACCCGGATGCCGAAGGCGCCCGCAGGGAGGCTTGCCCGACCGAAGGGCCAAGGAGGTCAGTTCGTGTTGCGCACCGCCAGGTGGAGGCCGGCCAGGCCGGGCAGGCGGTCGATGCAGCGGTCGATGCGCTGGGCGGCGCGGACGCCCTCGGCATCGCCGAACAGGTGGTGCGCCATGAACCGCACCTCGCTGGGCTCCTTGATGCCCGCACCCACCGGGGTCCAGAACCGGCGCAACGCCCATCGGGTGACCTGCTGGGCGCGGGGGCTGGCCTCGAGCCGACGGCCGGCCTGGTTGGCGTAGAAGTCGATGTGGCGTCCTTCCTGCTTCATGATGCGGTGCAGCAGCTTGGACAGCGTCGGGTGGGAGGCCTTGGCGGCCAGGCGGCCGTACGCGGCCTGGGCCGTCCACTCGTTGACCGCTCCCCAGGTCATGTGCACGGTCGGAACCTGGCGGGTGAGGTGGGTGGCCAGCATGGTGCTCATGGGCAGCAGCCGATCGTGCAGGGACGACCGCCGCACGGCCGGGACGCGGTCGTCGCTGCCCGCCTCGCCGTGGGCCTCGAGCACCTGGCCGATGGCCTCGCCGTGGAAGTACTCCTCGAAGGCCCAGAAGGTCAGGAAGGAGGTGATCTCGTGGTCGAGGTGGGCATCGGTGACCAGCACGTCGCGCAGGTAGATGATCGTGTTGTGCTCGACGTCGTGCATGTAGCGCAGGCAGCGGAGGGTGGCCGCATCGAGGGGCTGCGCCCGGAAGTCGTCGAAGTCGATGTCGTCGACCTCGACCCGATCGGTGCGCTCCTTGAGGTCAGACAAGGTGAGCTTCACGGGATGAGTTCGTACTCCTCGCGGGACTCGGATCACCTCGGGTTCGAGACGACCCCGGACGAACCCGCGTCCCCCGCACGGTCAGGACGGTCCCCCTTCGGACCGACCTGGTCGATCGGCCCGGTGCATGGCTGGACCTTCCGGGCCCCGCGTGAGGTTGCGGGCGGTGTTGATCATTCCGACGTGTGAGAAGGCCTGAGGGAAGTTCCCCAGCATCCTGGCGTCCACCGGGTCCCATTCCTCGGAGAGCAAGCCTACGTCGTTGCGCAGGCGGAGGAGCCGCTCGAACATGGCGACGGCCTCCTCGTGGCGGCCCAGCAGCTCGAGGTTGTCCACCAACCAGAACGAGCACAGCAGGAAGGCCCCCTCACCGGGAGGCAGGCCGTCCACCGGGTGGATCCCCTCGGCGCTCCCCTCGGCCTCGTCGTCCGACCGGTCCGCCCCCGGGTCGTTCCGGTAGCGGTGGACGAAGCCGTCCACCACCAGGTCCTCCTCGATGGCCGCCACCGTGGCCGTGATGAGCGGATCGGTCGGGGGCAGGAACCCCACCAGGGCGAGCATCAGGAGGCTGGCGTCGACCTGGGTGGAGCCGTAGTACTGGACGAAGCAGCCACGCGCCGGATCGACCCCTCTGGTGCAGACGTCGGCGTGGATCTCGTCCCGCAGCGCCTCCCACCGATCCAGGGGCTCGTCTCGACCGGCCGCGGTGACCATCTTGATCCACCGGTCGAGTGCCACCCAGGCCATGACCTTGGAGTGCACGAAGTGGCGGCGCGGGCCGCGCACCTCCCAGATGCCGTCGTCGGGATCCGCCCACACCTTGGCCACGTGCTCCACCAGGAACTGGGCCAGGCTCCAGGAGTCGGACCGCACCTTGCGACCCTGGCAGATGAGCGTGTGGATCATGTCCAGGACCTCGCCGTAGACGTCGAGCTGGAACTGCTGGCTGGCCGCGTTGCCCGTGCGCACGGGCGCCGAGCCCTCGTAGCCCGGCAACCAGTCGAGGGTCAGCTCGGGCAGCCGCCGGCGGCCGTCGAGGCCGTACATGATCTGGAGCCGGTCGGGGCTGCCGGCCACCGCCCGGCGCAGCCACACCGCCCAGGCGTCGGCCTCCTGCTCGTACCCGGAGTCGAGCAGGGCGTCGAGGGTGAAGGTGGCGTCGCGCAGCCAGCAGAACCGGTAGTCCCAGTTGCGCCCGCCCCCCAGCTTCTCGGGCAACGAGGTGGTGGGCGCGGCACAGATCCCGCCGGTGGGGGCGTAGGTGAGCGCCTTGAGGGTGATGAGCGAGCGGCACACCGGATCGGGCCACTCGGTGGTCAGCTGAGCCCGACCGGCCCAGGCCCGCCACCACTGCTCGGTGCGGTGCAGCGTGACCAGCGGATCGCCGCAGTCGTCGACGGTGGGGGCCGGCGCGCCGGCCCCGAACCAGGCCAGGGTGAAGGCCACCCGATCCCCGGCCGAGACCTCGAACACGGCCTCGGTGGTGTGGTCGCGGCCCTGCAGGGGCACGTCGGCGCGCACGACCAGCCCGTCGCGCCCTCCCTCGGCCAGCAGACCGCCCTCGATGTGGCGCACCCAGGGCACGATCGAGCCGTAGTCGAAGCGCATGCGCAGGTCGCCGAGCATCTGCACGCTCCCCGTGCGACCCATGACCACCCGCACCAGCATCGGCGGCCCCTGGCGCACCGGCATGAAGTCGACCAGCGACACCACGCCGGTGTCGGTGGTGAAGGTGGTCTCCAGCACCAGCGTGTCGCCCCGGTAGCGGCGGCTCACCTGGATGGGCGACGCCTGCGGTGCGATCCGCCAGAACCCGTGGTCGTCGGTGCCGAGCAGGGCCGCGAACACCGACGCGTCATCGAAGTCGGGCAGGCAGAGCCAGTCGATGGAGCCGTCCCGGCCCACCAGCGCGGCCGTGCGGGTGTCACCGATCAGGGCGTAGTCCTCGATCTGCGACGGCACCGCACCAGCATGGCAGTGCCCCGGAGGCGAGCGACGTCCCGAGCCCAGGCGTTACCGTGACCGAGTTCGACACCCCAACGAGGTCGCCATGCCCCTGAGCGCCGCCGCCCCCACCGAGACCGCCTCCGACTGCCTGGTCATGCTGGGCGTGACCGGGGACCTGGCCAAGAAGAAGCTGTTCCCCGCCGTCTACCGACTGCACTGCCGCTGGCTGCTGGAGGTGCCGATCATCGGCTTGGCCCGACCCGACTGGAGCCACGACCAGCTGGTCGAGCACGCCCGCACGTCCATCCAGGAGGCGGGCGAGAAGTGGGACGAGAAGCAGTTCAAGGCGCTGATGGAGAAGTTCACCTACGTGTCCGGCGACTACAACGACCCGGCCACGTTCGACAAGGTGAGGACGGCCGTCGGCGACGCGCAGCACCCGATCTTCCACATGGCCATCCCGCCGTCGATGTTCGCCTGCGTGGCCTCGGGGCTGGCCGGGGTGGGGTTGAACCAGGGCAGCCGGCTCATCGTGGAGAAGCCCTTCGGCCGCGACCTGGCCTCGGCCCTCGAGCTCAACGCCACCATCCACGAGTTCTTCGACGAGGAAGCCATCTTCCGCATCGACCACTTCCTGGGCAAGGAGGCGATGCGCAGCCTCCTCATCACCCGCTTCGCCAACGCCATCCTCGAGCCGTTGTGGCGGCGCACCCATGTCTCGTCGGTGAAGATCACCATGGCCGAATCGTTCGGCGTCGAGGACCGCGGCGCCTTCTACGACTCGGTGGGCGCGCTGCGCGACGTCATGCAGAACCACCTGCTGCAGATGGTGGCGCTGTTCGCCATGGAGCAGCCGGTGAACGAGCACTCGCGCGCGCTGCGCGACGAGAAGGCCAAGGTGCTCCAGGCGGCCCGACCCATCGATCCCACCCAGTTCGTGCGCGGCCAGTACCGCGGGTACCGCTCGGTCGAAGGGGTGGCGGCCGACTCCGACACCGAGACCTTCGGCGCCTTCCGGGTCGACTTCGACTCGCCGCGCTGGGGCGGCGTGCCCTTCTTCCTGCGGGCGGGCAAGTCGATGGCGGCCACCGTGACGGAGATGACCATCGAGTTCGCCCCGCCGCCCCGGCCGCTGTGGATCTCGGAGGAGAGCCACCTTCCGCCCAACCGGATCCGCATCGAGGCCAAGCCCGACAGCTTCACGGCCCTGACGTGGCTGCGGAAGTCGCCGGGCGACCAGATGATCGCCGAGCCCATCACCCTGTCGCCCCCGCCCGAGCTGCGAGGCGACATCGGCCCGGAGCCCTACGAGCTGCTCATCGAGGAGGCCATGGCCGGCGATCCCACGCTGTTCGCCCGCGAGGACTCCATCGAGGAGTCGTGGCGGATCGTGCAGCCCATCCTCGACCAGTACCCCAAGGTCATCCAGTACGACCGGGGCAGCTGGGGCCCCGCGGCGGCGCGCGACCTGGTGGCCGACCACGGGTACTGGCCCGAAGAGCCACCGGCGTGAGCGACGGGGGCCCGGCCCCGGCCGGACCCCGGGTGTGGGTGCTGCGCCACGGGGCCACCGACTGGTCCGTGCGGGGTCGCCACACCGGCCGCACCGACATCCCGCTGAACCTCGAGGGCGAGCAGCAGGCGCGTGAGCTGGGCGGGCTGTTGGCCGGCCAGCGCGTCGACCGGGTGCTGGTCAGCCCGCTGGCGCGGGCCCGCGAGACCTGCCGGCTGGCCGGGTACGCCGACGGGGCCGAGGTGTGCGCGGACCTGGTGGAGTGGGACTACGGGGACTACGAGGGCCTGACCACCGAGCAGATCCGGTTGCGAGCGCCGGGCTGGACGATCTGGACCGGCACGTGCCCGGGCGGCGAGCCGATGGCGGCGGTGGCGGCCCGAGCCAACCGGGTCATCGAGCGCGTACGTGACGGGTCGGCTGGCCAGGTCGCCCTGTTCGCCCACGGCCACATCCTGCGGGTGCTGACGGCGCGCTGGTGCGGTCTGGCCCCGGCGGAGGGTCGCTGCTTCTCCCTGGACACGGCCACCCGTTCCACCCTCGGCTGGGAGCACGAGTACCCCACCGTGCTGCGCTGGAACTCGCGCTGAGCCGCGGGGTCTACGCCGGGGGAGGCTTACAGTGTTGCGACCCCGCCGACCTGTTCGCCGACAGCGACGCCTCCTGCGCCGTGATCGTCACCGACCAAGACAGGAACGTCACCACCGTCGCCCACGGCCGCCACCAAACCCGTCACCGACCCGGCCACCCTCGTCGACCTGGTTGCCGACAACGGCCACGACGTCACCGCCGCCCACCGCTCCCGAGCCCCCGACGCCTACCAACGCACCGCCCTGGACTGGACCAACTCCACCTGTGCGGTCGAAGGCTGCGACCTGCCCCGACAAGAGATCGACCACCGCATCGACTGGGCCCGAACCCACCACACCAAACTCGATGAGCTCGACGGCCTCTGCCGACACCACCACGCTCTCAAGACCCGGCAGAACTTCAAGATGGCCGACGGCACCGGCCGCCGAGAGATGCGCCCACCCACCGGAACCGACCCCCCATGACCACGATCCCCGTGACAGGAAGTGGCAGACCCCGAGGCATCCGGGAACGAGACGGGTCAGCAGAGCTATCGACTCGCCCCTGGCGCCGGCCGCCGCCCCAGGCTCCAGCCGACCGGAACCGACCCTCCATGACCGGGAACCACCAGGGGAGCGCGCTCGAAGCTCCAGCAGGACGGGTCGGTGTTCTCACCGTGCTGGGACGCGCCGGCGGCGAAACCCCAGACGGCGAACGCGCCCGCCAGGGTCAGCAGCACGATGGCCCAGATCGCCAGCACACGCGAGCCGGCCAGCACCCAGGCCAACAGGGCGGTGATGAGCGCGACGCCCGACATGACCAGCCCCACCCACCCGAAGAGCGGCGTGAGGTCGATGAAGCGCACGGCGCCGTCCCGGCACGGCGGCCGCGTGGCCACCACGTCGAACCACACGCCGCTGGCCGCGGCGGCCCCGCCCGCGGCCATCAGGGCCGCCACCACCCCGGCCTGTCGCCAGGCGGTGACCGACTCGGGCGAGCGCGGGCGAGCCGACCGGCGCCCACGGCCGGGAACGCGCGGGCGAGCCGACCGGCGCCCACGGCCGGAGGAGCCGGCCGTCGCGGCCACGAACGGCGCTGGTGGAGGAGGCGGGCTCGGCATCGATCCCGGAGCGGTGACCATGACCAGCACGATCGCGTCGCCGACGTCGTGAGGCCATCGGGGAAATCCCCCAGCGTGGTCTGGGGACGCCCGCTACCGTCGCCGGGCATGGACGATGCCGGCGGCGACGGGCCTCGGCTCTGGATCGGGGTGATCGGCGATCGGATCGAGGGGTTCGAACCCCACGACACCATCGCCGGCTCCATCGACCATGCCGCGGCGCAGCTCGGCGTGGCTGCCCCCGACGTCCGCTGGATCGCCACCGACGAGCTGGCCCGCCACGGCGCCAGCCATCAACTGGCCGGCGCGGCCGGCGTGTGGTGCGCGCCCGGCAGCCCGTATCGCAGCCTCGAGGGCGCGCTGGACGGCATCCGCTGGGTCCGCGAGCACGATGTCGCCTTCCTGGGCACCTGCGCCGGGTTCCAGCACGGGGTCATCGAGTTCGCCCGCCACGTGCTCGGCCACACCGGCGCCGCCCACCGCGAGTACGACGCCCTCGAGACCACCTCCGGCTCCCCGCCCGCAGCCTCGGCCGCCGCAGCCTCGGCCCCCACCGACCCGGCCCCCATCAACGCGGCCGCCACCGACCCGGCCTCCACCCCCGACGCCGAGTACTTCATCGACGAGCTGCTCTGCTCGCTGGCCGGCCAGACCATGCAGGTCGAGCTGCTCGACCCCGAGCTGTGCGAGCTCTACGGCACCGCCCACCCGGTCGAGCGCTACTACTGCCGGTTCGGCCTCAACCCGCGCTGGCGCGAACCGCTGCAGCGCGCCGGCCTGCGCGTGGCCGGCATCGATCGCCGTGACGGCGACGTCCGGTTGCTGCGGCTCGCCGGGCACCCCTGCTACCTGCTGACGCTGTTCGTGCCCCAGACCTCGTCGCGCCCCGAGCGACCCCACCCGTTGATCGTCCACTACCTGCGAGCGGCGGGCGCCGCGGCCCATGCCTCCGCCGACCCGGCGCGAGGACCTCAGGCGAAGTAGAGGCGCAGGGCGGCGCTCACGTCGTCGCGGAAGCGGTCGATGGCCGCGGTCACGAAGGTCACCGGATCCAGATCGGCGTTGTGCACCAGCGGCGTCAGGTCGAAGGCGAAGCTCAGCTCGGTGGCGTCGTCGAGGTCGCGAGGAGCCAGCAGGGTGGCGTTGGCGCGGCGACGCCCCTGCTCGGCCAGGTCGTAGCGCTTCCCACCCACGATCTGGCTCTCGAACACGCCCGCCAACCGAGCGGCGAGGTCGTCCAGGCCGGACGCGTTCAGCACCAGCTTCTCCTCGTCGGCCAACCAGTCGAGGCTGCGCCACCCCTCGACCCCCACCACCTTCCACGGCCGCTGGTCGGCCGGGAGCTGGCGCAGCGCCTCGATGGTGGCCGCCCCCGCGGCCACGTGGGTGGCGTGCTTGTCGGCCAGGTTGTGGGTGTAGACGTTCACCGGGCGCGACGCGGCCAGGATCTCGGCCAGCTCCTCGACCAGCTCGGCATGGCCCGAGCCACGGATGGCTGCGCTCGGGTGACCGAGCTGGAAGATGGCGCTGTAGGCCCCCACCTGGGCCGCGGCTCGCTGCTCGTGGCGGCGGGCCTCCACCATCTGCTCGTCGGAGTGATCGGCGAAGGGGCCGCCCCGGGCGCTGCCGGCACCGTCGGTGCAGGCCACCCCGGTGAACCAGCGGTCCGGGTCGGTCCGGCAGGCGGCGATGGCCACCAGGGCCATGAACTCTAGGTCGTCCTGGTGGGCCACGATCCCGAGATCGGTGGTGCGCGACACCGCCGCCTCCAGCCGCGAGCCATCGGGCACGAACACCTCCGCCGCGGCGCGGGCGTAGCGGAACATGGGTGCGACCCTACTGGGGCTCGATCGGCGGCCGACGAAGCCAGGGCGGCCGCGAGGGTGGCCCGGCAGGTCCACCGGACCGGGCCGGGTGGCAGCACGGACGCGGGCGAAGCTCCTGTGCGTGAGCGCCCCCGTCGACGGGCGGATCAGATCGCGGAGCTGGAGCGCCGGACCAGGCGCCGGTTGAGCCGGTCTTCCATGGACGGACCCGGCGGCCGGTGGTCGATGACCGCGGCCTCGGTGCCGAGGCCGTCGAAGACCAGCTCGCTGTCGAGATCCACGTTGGGCGGCAGCATGGTCCGTGGGTACACCCACTCGTCGTGGTCATCGCCGATCTCGATGGTGGCCATCAGATCGTCGAGGTCCACCACCACCCCGCGCACCTCGGTCGGTTGGATCGGTCCGGTCACGGGTCCCCCATGTCTCGCTGCCGCGTGGAACCTCCGTTGCATCGGCCGACGGGCCCAAGTCCTACATAGACCGATCAGCCCATTTGGTCCCCACGACCCGCCGCCGACCGCCGCCGCGGTGTAGGGCGTCGTGACCACGACCGCCGCCGACGACCGGGCCCACCAGGTCAGACGTCATCACGCGCCGTCATCCGTAGAGGGCGTCGATCTCGTCGTCGTAGCGGGCCAGCACCCCGCGCCGCTTGAGCTTGGAGGTCGGGGTGAGCAGGTCGGTGTCGGGCAGCCACTCCTCACCCAACACGGTGACCTTCTTGACCTGCTCCGCGTGGTTGAACGGCTCCATGGCGGTGACCAACCCGGCCTCGATCTCCGCGATGACGGTCGGGTCCTGGGCCAGCTCGGCCAGCGAGTCGGCCTCGATCCCGCGGCTGGCGGCCCACGCCGGCGCCAGCTCGGGGTCGAGCACGACCAGGGCGGCCACGAAGGGCCGGTCGTCGCCCACCGCCATGGCCTGCCCCACCAGCGGGATGGTCTTGAGCGCGGCTTCCAGGTTGGCCGGGCTCACGTTCTTGCCCCCGGCCGTGATGATCAGCTCCTTCTTGCGGTCCACGATGCGCAGGTAGCCGTCCTCGTCGAGCTCACCGATGTCGCCCGAGTGCAGCCAGCCGTCGACCACCGTCTCGGCCGTCTTGGCCGGGTCGTCCAGGTAGCCGGCGAACACGTGCCCGCCCCGGCACAGCACCTCGCCGTCGTCGGCCAGGCGCACCTCGGTTCCCGGCATGGCCGTGCCGACCGTGCCCGGCTTGACGTGGCGCACGGCGAAGGTCATCGGCCCGGTGTTCTCGGACATGCCGTAGACCTCGCACAGGGGCACCCCGATGGCCCGGAACCAGCGCAGCACCTGGGCCGGGATGGGCGCCGCCCCGCTGATGGCCACCTCGCACTGGTCGAGCCCGATCATCTCGCGCACCGGGGCGAAGGCGGTGTCGAGACCCCGGGCGGTGGCGAGCTGCTCAGAGGTGGCCCGCCCCCAGTCGACCGCCTCGGCGATGGGCGTGGCCGCGGTCACCGCGTCGGCGAAGGCGGCGGCGCGGTCGGGGTCGACGGCCAGCCCGGCCATCACCCCAGCATGGATCTTCTCCCACACGCGCGGGACCCCGAAGACCACGTGGGGCTGCACCTCACGCAGGTACGGCCCGATCCGCGACGGGTCGGGGCAGGTGGTGACCTCGAAGCCGCTGAAGACCTGCTGGTAGTGGCTGGTCATCCGCTCGGCGATGTGGGCCATGGGCAGGTACGACACCAACCGCTTGCCGGCCAGGCGACCGAGGTCGAGGCGACGACGGAGGCTCTCGACCGTCCAGGCCACGTTGCGGTGGGTGATCATCACCCCCTTGGGAGGCCCCGTCGTGCCGGAGGTGTAGATGACGGTGGCCAGGTCCTCGGGGTGGCAGCGGGCGGCGGCCGCCTCCAGGTCGGCGGGCATGGCCGAGACCAAGTCGTCGTAGCGGAACACGTCGTCGGTCACCAACCCGTCGGCGTCCGACACGATCCCCAGGTGCTCGAGCGCGGGGATCTCGTCCCGGACCGACGAGAAGCGGTCGAGGAACCCCGGATCCTCCACCACACCGATGCGGGCCCCGCAGTGACCGGTGAGGTAGGCGACCTGCTCGGGCGACGACGAGTTGTAGATGGAGATGGCGGTGCCGCCGCAGAAGGCGACGGCCAGGTCGAGCACGTGGAACTCGGGGATGTTGCGCAGCATCAGCACCACCCGGTCGCCCGGCGCCACGCCCAGCGCCTGGAAGCCGGCGGTGGCGCAGGCCACCCGGTGGGCGTACTCGGCGAAGGTCCACGACCGCCACGACACCCCGTCCTGCCACCGCAGGGCCAGCAGCGACCCGTGGGCGGCGACCGTGTCGAGGAAGGCGGACGGGATGGTCCGTCCGGCGACGGCGTCATCGATGTCGGAGCTGGTCACGCCAGAGTTGTAGCTCATCGGTTGATCGGGCACACTCTGGAGACAACTTGACCGAGCGGTCTAGTTTCTGGATCCGGGAGGACACCCCATGGCCACCGCAGTGATCGTCGACGCCGTCCGCACCGCCGGTGGCAAGCGCAACGGGAAGCTCTCGGGCTGGCATCCGGTCGACCTGTCGGCCGAGACGCTCAAGGCGCTGGTCGAGCGCAACGACCTCGATCCCGAGGTGATCGACGACGTGATCATGGGCTGCGTGATGCAGGTCGGCGCCCAGTCGCTCAACATCGGGCGCAACGCCGTGCTGGCCGCCGGATTCCCCGAGTCGGTGCCGGCCACCACCATCGACCGCCAGTGCGGCTCGTCGCAGCAGTCGGCCCACTTCGCCGCCCAAGGGGTGATGGCCGGGGCCTACGACGTGGTCATCGCCGCCGGCGTCGAGGTGATGAGCCTGGTCCCGATGGGCGCCTCGGCCATGGTCAAGGACATCGGCTTCCCCTTCGGTGAGACCGTGGGCCTGCGCTACGCCGGCGCCGGGGGACTGGTTCCCCAGGGCATCTCCGCCGAGCTCATCGCCGACAAGTGGGACATCTCCCGCGACGACCTCGACGCCTTCGGAGCGCTCAGCCAGCAGCGGGCCGAGCGGGCGTCCGACGAGGGCCGCTTCGACAACGAGATCGTGGGGGTGACGGCGAAGCCCCGCGACAAGGAGACCGGCGACCTGATCGCCAGCGACGAGATCCTGACCCGCGACGAGGGCATCCGGCCCGGCACCACCGTCGAGACCCTGGCCAACCTGAAGCCCGCCTTCAAGCCCGACGGCAAGGTCACCGCCGGCAACTCGTCGCAGATCTCCGATGGCGCCTCGGCCGTGCTGATCATGAGCGAGGAGAAGGCGGCGGCCCTGGGGCTCACCCCGCGGGCCCGGTTCCACACCTTCGCCCTGGCCGGGGTCGACCCCATCACCATGCTCACCGGTCCCATCCCGGCCACCCACAAGGCGCTGGAGCGCTCGGGGCTGTCGATGGGCGACATCGACCTGGTCGAGATCAACGAGGCCTTCGCCTCGGTGGTGCTGGCCTGGGAGAAGGAGCTGCACCCGGACATGGACAAGGTCAACGTCAACGGCGGGGCCATCGCCCTGGGCCACCCCCTGGGGTGCTCGGGCACCAAGCTCATGGCCACGCTGCTCAACGAGCTCGAGCGCACCGGTGGTCGCTACGGCCTCCAGACCATGTGCGAGGGCGGCGGGCTGGCCAACGTCACCATCATCGAACGGCTGGGGTGAGATCAGGCCGGGTGAGGTGCGGGCCGGGGGCCCACACGGTAGAACGGTGAGGTGATCCGTCGGCATCCCGTCGTGCTGGGGGTGGCGCTCGTCATCCTCGGCGTCGGTCTGTTGACCGACCACGGCGTGTTCGCCGTCATCCTGGCCGCGCTGTCGAGCTACCTGATCTTGCTGCTGGGCGTGATCATGCTCGGAGGCCTGGCGCGCCCGGTGCCCGAACCGCCACCGCCGGGTGAGCTGCGCCGCGTGCGCCTGACCTACCGGTGCAGCATCTGCGGCACCGAGGTGCGCATGACCGCGGCCAACGACGAGGACCCGGAACCGCCCCGGCACTGCCAGGACGACATGGACCTCGTAGCGCCGATCGACTGACTGGCGCGCCGAGGGAAGTCGCAGCCCGCCAGGGCGGAGCCGCTGGGTCGATGAGACCCGGATGGGCGCAGCCCGCCCGCAGGGAGGCTCGCCGACCAGAGGGCCAATCAATTCGCGTGGCGGTCGTGCAGTGCGGCTTCGTCGGGATGCGGATCGAGGCCGTAGCCCGCGACCCCGGCGGCGGCCACGATCTCGAGCACCTCGTCGCGCACCTGGCGATCCAGACGCTCGGTCCAGGCGGTCACCGGGTCACCGCCGGAACGGACGACCGAACCGGCGTTGGCCGTGTGCGACGGCTGGCTGGACCGTGGCCCGAGGTCGGCGGGGCGGGGCAGGCCGGCGGTCTCCATCACCGGACCCAACGTGCCCATCGGATCGTCCGAGACCGACTCGAAGGTGATGAGCTGGGCCTGTTGCGGGCTGGTGTCGTCGAGCAGGGCCCGTACCCGCACCGCCCAGGCCGCGGCCATGGCCGACGTCGCTGAGCTGCGGCCGTCCAGCAGCGCCTCGACCTGGGCGCGGCCACCCACCGGGAGCTCGACCAGCGCCTTGCGCACGTTGCGGGGCCCCCAGTCCACCCGACCCAGCGACTCGATCACCGCGCAGGGATGGCGCAGCAGGATCACCACGGGCGATGCCGGGAACTGCTCGGCCAACCAGCCGGCGGCCAGGTTCATGCGCACGTGCTTGACCACGAACCAGTCGGCCCGGATCAGCTCGCCCGGGCCACTCAGGCGCAACAGGCCCGGCGTGAGCAGACGCCCAGCCATCACGCCGCCCAGGAACCGGGCCAGCTCGGGCGCCTCCTCGCCGGCCGCCAACAGGGGCACCTCCACCCCGTAGTGGTGGCGGAACCATCGGCCCGACAAGGGCTCGAACAGCGGGCAGACCCCCGGTCCACTGCTGAGCAGCTCCTGCACCCACGTCGAGCCCCCGCGTTGGAGGCCCAGCAGGCTCACGGTGACGGCCGGACCCCGGCGGCGGCGCGCCACGTGGCACAGCGGGGTGAGCAGGTGGTCCGTGTAGACGGCCTGGAACCAGGGTCGGGCGTTGATCTGCGCCCATCGCAGCTTCTCTGTGGGCGTCGCCACCGATCCGTTGCCTCCCGCCACCCAGCGTGGCCGTCTCGAGCTGGCGGCTCCGTCGGCAGCCAACCGCATGATGCCCCATGTCCACAGGCTGGGGATGGCTTTGGGGAGTGTTACCTCCCCGTCATGGGGTGTTCTCGACCCCGACGTGTAGCGGCAACATTCGACATCACGACGACCCCGATGGGCCCGGATGGCCGCGGATGGTGGTCGTCCGCTCCTGAGCAGGTGCTCAGCGGTACTGCGTGGCGGTGATGATGCCGGCCAAGATCAGCCCCAGGCCTCCGAACACGTACCAGTTCGTGACGGCGCCGGGCAGGATCTGGAGGTAGTTGGCCAGGATCATGGCGATGCCGAGGCCGATGAAGCCGAACATGAGCACCGGCACCCACGGCGGGCTGACCTTCTGGTAGGTCGGCACCCGGGGCGTGTAGCGGGTGGATGCCTCGGGCGTGGTTGACCCCTTGGAGCCGGAGCGGGTCGACGCGCTCTTGCTCGATGTCGCCTTGGAGGCGCCATCCTTGGACGGGCCGCCCTTGGGCGTGACCCGGCCGCCCTCGACGCGGTGCTTGCCCGGACGCTTCGGTGCGGTAGCCACGGTCGAGAATGTAGTGCCTGACGTCGCGCCGTCGACCCAGCCCGTCGACCCAGCTCGTCGCGCCGGCGACCCAGCCCGGCGATCGGCCCCGTCGATCGGCCCCGTCGACGCCTCAACCCGCTTCGACGTCCGATGCCGGACCGGTAGCCTCCGGGCATGGGCGCCCGGGTGCTGGTCCTCGACAACTACGACTCGTTCGTCTACAACCTCGTGCAGTACCTGGGCGAGCTCGGCGCCGAGCCCCAGGTGCACCGGGCCGACACCCTCACCCTCGACCAGATCGACCAGCTCGATCCCGACGCCGTGCTCATCAGCCCGGGCCCGGGGCGACCCGAGGACGCCGGCCTGAGCAACCAGCTCATCCTGCACATGGCCGGTCGACGCCCCGTGTTCGGGGTGTGCCTGGGCCACCAGTGCATCGGGCAGGTCTACGGCGGCGAAGTCGTCCGGGCCCCGCAGGTGATGCACGGCAAGACCTCGCTCATCCACCACGACGACCGGGGCGTGTTCGCCGGGCTGCCCAACCCCTTCGAGGCCACCCGCTACCACTCGCTGGTGGTCGATCGCGACTCGGTGCCCGACGTGTTGGAGATCACGGCCGAGACCGACGACGGCATCGTCATGGGCCTGCGCCACCGCGAGCACGACGTCGAAGGGGTGCAGTTCCACCCCGAGTCGGTCCTCACCACCGCGGGCCACGACCTGATGGCCAACTTCCTGGCTCGGGCCGCGGCTCGCACCGCCTGACCCGGACGGCACGCCCGCACCGACACGTCTGGCGTTGATTCGCACCCCTCGGGGGGTGCGAATCAACGCCAAAGCCATGAGGAGCATGTCGGGCGCGGCGCGACCCGCAGGGCCTGTCCCCGGCTCAGCTGTCGAGCCCGGTCATGGCCCGGAACTCGGCGGTGGTGTTCACGTGCGGGAAGTCCTGCTCGGGCTCGGGCCGGCCCAACCCGGCGCACAGGGGACCCCACCCGTCGCCTGGACGCCAGACGATGAGCCGCTCCGCAGGCACCGAGGCGCGGACCGCGTCGTTGTGGGCCACGAAGGCGGCCTTGGCCGCATCCGGGTCGCGCCAGTCAGGGGTGAAGGCGGCCATCATGGCGTCGGTCATCCGGCGGAAGCCGTCACCCTCGGGGCCCGCCGGGCCGGAGATGGCCTCGAAGATGGTGTTCGAGGCGCTGGTCCACCAGGCGTCCGGGTCGCGCTCGGACAGCAGCACCGGTGCGTCCGGGAAGGCGTCGGCGATCTGGCGCCAGCAGCCGGCCGACGGCCAGTCGACCGTCGCCCGGTAGTCGGCGAACAGCTCCGACCAGTCGGGCGCGTGGCCCTGGTAGGCCTCGGTCCACACCTCGAGGTCGTCGGGACGCCCGAAGACCTCGGTCATGTGGTAGCAGGGCCCGCCCAGCAGCTGCTCCAGCGCCAGCTTGAGCGAGTGCGTCCCGGTGCGGCCCAGGCCGGCACCCACGATCTCGATGGCCATGTTCCCTCCCCCTCTGTCCACGACGTGGGGGCACGCTAGCCCGGGAGTCAGGCCGTGGAGGTCGTGGCTGCGGTGGTGGGGGTGGTGGTGGGTGCCACGGTGGTCGTCGTCCCCGGCCCGGTCGACACGATGATGGTGACGGTCGTGCCCGGGGCCACCAAGATGCCCGCCGCCGGGTTGGTGCCGATCACCTGACCGGCCAGCACCGTCGTCGAGGCCTGGCTCACCGTGGTCACCTTGAACCCGGCCGAGGTCAGGTTGGTCGAGGCGCTGGCCACGCTCTGGCCGGCCACGTCGGGGACCTTGATGGTGGCCGGCCCCGACGACACGGTGATGTCCACCTCCGCGCCCTTGTCGGCCTGGGTGTTGGCGCTCGGGCTCTGCGAGATCACGGTGCCGGTCAGCACCGTGTCGCTGTTCTGGGGGATGGCCCGGACGGTGAAGCCGGCTGCATCCAGCGCGCTGGTGGCCGCGGCCTGCGTCAGCCCCACCACCGGCGGCACGCTGACCTGGCCCGCGCCCTTGGACACGTCGATCACCACGGTCGAGCCCTGGTCGGCCTGCGCACCGCCCACCGGCAGCTGGGCGAAGACCTCCCCGTTGGGCACCTGGCTGTTGGCCTTGGGCACCACCGTCACCTTGAAGCCGTCCGACTCGAGCGTGCTGCGGGCCACGTCGACCTGCTTGGTGGTCACGTCCGGCACCGTCTTCTGCTGGGTCGAGCTGCGGTCGAGGCGGGTGGCCAGGTAGAGCAGCCCGCCGGCCAGCACCACCAGCACCCCCAACAGCACCCACAGGAAGGTGGCGCTGCGCTTCTTGGCGGGCGGCGTGCTGGCCGCCGCGTACGAGCCGGTGGGCGGACCGGTCGGCGGCACCGCCGGCACGGCCTGGGTGCCGACCGGGCCTTCGGCCGTCCCGGCCATCGTGGCCGCGCCCGCGGTGGCCCCGGCCAGGCCGGCGACCAGCGCGGCCTGCGAGCGCAGGGCGGCCACGGGCAGGCCTTCCAGGTAGTTGCGCAGGTCGGCCCGCAGGTCCTCGGCCGAGGCGTAGCGCTGGGCCCGGTCCTTGGCCAGCAGCTGGGCCACGATGGCCTCCAGGGCGGGCGGCACGGCCACGCCGCTGGCACTGGGGAGGGGGGCCGGCTCCTGCACGTGCTTGTAGGCGATGGCGACGGGGGTGTCGCCGGTGAAGGGTGGCCGGGTCGTCAGCATCTCGTAGAGCACGCAGCCCAACGAGTAGAGGTCGCTGCGGGGGTCGACCGCCTTGCCCTGGGCCTGCTCGGGCGAGAAGTAGGTGGCGGTGCCCATGACCGCGCCGGCCTGGGTCAGGTGCGAGTCGGTGCCCCCGGCGATGGCCTGGGCGATGCCGAAGTCGGCCACCTTCACCTGGCCGCTCGGCGAGATCAGGATGTTGCCGGGCTTGATGTCGCGGTGCACCACCCCGTTGCGGTGGGCGAACCCGAGGGCGGCGGCCACGTCCGCGGTGATCTCCGCCGCCCGCCGCGGGTGCAGCGGCCCCTCGGTGCGCACGATCTCGGACAGGCTGCGACCCTCGATGTACTCCATCACGATGAAGTAGGTGCCCGACTGCTGGCCCCAGTCGTACACGGCGACGATGTTGGGGTGGTTCAGGTTGGCCGCGGCCTGGGCCTCCCGGCGGAACCGCTCCACGAAGGTCGGGTCCTTGGCGTACTCGGCGAAGAGCACCTTGACGGCCACGGGCCGGTCCAACAGCAGGTCGCGGGCGAGGTACACATCGGACATGCCGCCACGAGCCAGCCGGCGGTGCATCTCGTAGCGATCGTTGAAGACGGTGGGACCCTGCTGGTCGGACATACGGACGGTCAGCCTAGTGAATGGCCCGCTAGTGGCCGGAGGCTTGCACGGCCAGGGTGGCCTGCAACATCTGCTTGGCGATGGGCCCGGCCACCCGGGCGCCGGTGGCTTCGCTGTCACCGGTCTGGTCGAGCACCACCACCGACACGGCCACCGTCGGGGCTTGGCCCTTGGGGCCGGCGAAGGCGATCATCCAGGCGTCGATCGACGAGCCGGGGTCGACCAGGCCCACCTCGGCGGTGCCCGTCTTGGCGCCCACGTCGTAGCCCGGCAGCTGGAGGCCGGTGGCGGTGCCGTGGGCCACCACCGCCAGCATGGCGTCGTGGATGGTCTGGGTGGTCTGGGCGCTGATGGGCCGCAGCCAGGCCGAGGGGTGGTACTGCTCGACCAGGTTGCCCTCGCTGTCGCGCACCTCGGTCATGAGGTGGGGCTTCATGATGACGCCCCCGTTGGCGATGGCCGACGCCACCAGGGCCATCTGCAGCGGCGTGGCCCGGGTGCCGTTCTGGCCGATCGAGGCCTGGCCCAGCAGCGGGATGTTGCCGGTGAAGTCGGTGGGGAACTGCGAGGCGGCCGGTGCCGGCAGGTCGATGGGCGGCTTGGCGTTGAACCCGAAAGCTTGGGCGCCGGCGGTCATCTTCGCCGGCCCGATGGTCTCGGTGCCCATCTGGGCGAAGGCCGAGTTGCACGACACCTGGAGGATGGGGATCAGGGTGCCGCCGCACGACTCGTTGCCGAAGTTGTGGATGGGCTTGCCGTAGGGCGGCTGGTAGAAGCGCGCCACCGGGTAGCTGGGGTGGGTCACGGTGACCAGGCCGTCCTCCACCCCGGTGGAGCTGGTCACGATCTTGAACGTCGAACCGGGCGGGTAGATCTCCTGGTACTGCTTGGCCAGCATGGGCTTGCCCGGCGCGGCGTTGTCCGCCGCCCAGGCGGCCGACGCCACCTTGTTGTCCAGCGACGAGATCGGGTTGGGGTCATAGGACGGATAGCTCCAGAAGGCCAGCAGGGCGCCGGTTCGCGGGTCGGTCACCACGACCGATCCGGGCCGGTTGCCCAACGACTGCTGGGCCAGGGTCTGGAGGTCCTTGCGCGCCGAGATGGTCAGGTTGCCGACCTGGGGCCGCGGGTTCAACAGGTCGGCGAAGCTGCGGATCTGCTGGCTGATGGTCTGGCCGGTCAGCTCCTTGTCGTAGGTGAGCTCGAGCCCGCTGGACCCGTAGTTGAACGAGTAGAAGCCGGTGAGCTGGCCGAACAGGGCGCCTTGGGGGTAGACGCGCTGGCGGGTGAAGTCCGCCGAGCCGGTCACCGTCTGGGACTGGGCCAGCACCGCCCCGTCGGCGCTGGAGATGGTGCCCCGGTCCTTGTTGAACAGCTGCTTGACCCGCAGGTCGTTGAGGGCGTTGTTGTCGAGGGCGTCCTTGTGGACCACCTGGATCCAGTTCAACATCACGAACAGGGCCAGGTAGCAGGCCAGCAGGCCGATGCCCAGGCGCCGGATCTGGGTGTTCACGTGGCCGCCACCGCCTGCACGGCCCGATCGATGGCCCGTCGGTTCGACTCGTCGGAGATGCGCAGCAGCAGCGCGATCAGGATCCAGCTCGAGACCAGCGACGAGCCGCCGTAGGACACGAAGGGCAGGGCCAGGCCGGTCAGGGGCAGCAGGCGGATCACGCCCGAGATGATGATGAAGGCCTGCACCCCGACGAGGGTGGTGAGCCCGACGGCCAGCAGCTTGTCGAAGGCCTGGTCGGCCCGCGCCGCGATGCGCAGCCCCGAGCCCACGATGAGCATGAAGCCCACGATCACCAGGGTGGCGCCCAGGAGGCCCATCTGCTGGGCCACCGCCGCGAACACGAAGTCCGTCTGGATGTAGGGGATGGAGTCCTGGTTGCCCAGGCCCAGCCCGGTGCCGGCGATGCCGCCGTTGGCCATGGCGAACCACGACTTCACCGGCTGGATGCCGTGGCCCAGGGCCTGGGGCCAGGGGTCGAGCCAGAGGGTGACCCGCTCCTTCACGTGGGCGAACTCGCGCCACGAAAGGTAGGAGGCGGCCCCGAACAGCACGCCGCCCACCACCAGGTACGACGTGCGCGACGTCGCCACCCACAGCATCACCACGAACAGGGTGAAGAACATCAGCGAGGAGCCCAGGTCGTTCTGCGAGACCATGATCACGATCGAGAAGGCCCAGGCCACCAGCACCGGCCCCAGGTGCTTGGGCTCGGGCAGGTTGAGCGGTCCCAGCCGCCAGGTGCGCATGGCCAGCAGCTCGCGCTTCTCGACCAGGTAGGAGGCGAAGAAGATGGCCAGCACGATCTTGGCGATCTCGCCCGGCTGGAAGCCGATGGGGCCGAGGTTCACCCAGATCTTGGAGCCGTTGACCGACCGCCCGATGTGGGGCACCAGGGGCAGGACCAGCAGGCCGATGCCGATGAGGGCGAAGGTGTAGCGGTAGCGGGCCAGGGTGCGGGTGTGGCGCACCACCAGCAGGGTGAGCACGAAGGCGCCGATGCCCACCGCCGTCCAGGCGGACTGCAGGCCGGCCAGGTGCTCGGGCAGGTGCGGGCTCTGCGGGTCCGGGGTGGTGGTGATGACCACGTAGCCCAGGCCGTTGAGCAGGGCGGCCAGCGGCAGCAGGATGGGATCCGCGGTCGGGGCCAGGCGGCGGACGGCCAGGTGGGCGGCCAGCAGCAGGCCCAGCACGACCAGCAGGAAGGGCCCGATGTCGGCCGGGAACTGCTTGTCGGCCGCCAGCGTGGCCAGGGTGTAGGCCGCGCCGATGACGACGACGGCCATGACCAGCAGGCCGAGCTCCGTGTTGCGCCGGCGAACGCCCATCCGCGGGTCAGTTCCCGGGGCTGGTGGCGGCCGTGGTGGTGGTGGCGGAGGACCCGTCGCCGGTGGAGGTGTCGGTCCCCGCCGACTGGGTGCTGGCCACGTCGCGCAGGTTGGACAGGTACTCGTGGGCGTCGCTCAGGGTGGGCTCGAGCTTGCCGTTGCCGATGTCGTCCATGAACGAGTCGGGCACCGAGGAGCGGGAGATGCCCGTCGACTCCACCACCTTCGGCTTGATCCACAGCACGCCGCCCGGTCGTCCGCGGTAGATGACCACGGTGTTGCCGGAGAACCCCACGTAGTAGGTGTCGCGGGCGTAGTAGGTGATGGCGGCCACGGTGAGCCCGATGATCACCGCCACCGCCAGCACGAAGGCCAGCACCCGCCAGGTCAGGTGGGGCGGGGGTGAGCCGGTCACCGTCTTCTCCGCCGCTCGCCGGGCGGCGCGCTGCTGGCGCTTGGACAGCGGCTCGGGCTTGGGCGGCTCCGGCTCGGTCGCGGTCCGCGACTCGCCCGGCACCGCCCGGATGAGCCGGTCCTGGGCCGGGGGTCCGGGGCCCGACCCGGCCGCCGTGTCGTCGGCCGGGGCCGTCGAGCCGTCGGACTCCCCCTCGACGTCCACGACCACCACGGTGATGTTGTCGCGGCCACCTCCTTCGTTGGCCAGGCGCACCAGCTCCCGAGCGGCCTCGTCAGGCGACGCCAGCTTGCGCAGGGTGGCCGCGATCCGACTCTCCTCCACCTCGTTGAACAGGCCGTCGCTGCACAGCAGGTACCGGTCCCCCGGCACCGGGCGAACCTCCCAGGAGTCGACCATCACGCGCGAGTCGATGCCCAGGGCCCGGGTGATGATGTTGCGTTGCGGATGCACAGCGGCCTCGTCCGCCGTCAGCCGGCCCTGGCGTTCGAGGGTGGCCACCAGACTGTGGTCGTCGGTGATCTGCTCGAGCTCGCCGCCCTTGAGCAGGTAAACGCGCGAGTCACCCACGTTGATGATGGCCAGGCGGTCGTCGTCGGGCCCCTCGATCAGGGCCAGGGCGCACAGGGTGGTGCCCATCCCCGACAGGTCGGGGTCGTCGGTGGCGGCGTCGACCACCGCGGTGTTGGCCCGCTGCACGGCCCGCACCAGCTCGTCGGTGGTGAGATCCGGATGGCCGTCGCCGAACTCGGCCTGCAACGAGTCGGTGGCCAGCTGGGCCGCCACCTCACCGGCCCGGTGGCCGCCCATGCCGTCGGCCACCGCGTACAGGGTGGCCGACACGTAGTAGCTGTCCTGGTTGGTCGAGCGCACCCGTCCCACGTCGGTGGCCGCGCCGCCGGCCAGCCGGGTCACGCCAGCTCCAGCACGGTGTTGCCGATCTGGAGGCGGTCACCGGGATGCACCAGCATCGGTCCCGCCACCTTGTGCCGGTTGAGGTAGGTGCCGTTGGTGGAACCCAGGTCCTCGACCAGGAACTGGCCGTCGCGCTGGAACACCCGGGCGTGGATCTGCGAGGCGTAGGTGTCGTCCAGGGTGATCTGGCAGCCGGCGGCCCGACCGACGGTCATCTCCGCGCCCAACGGGAAGAAGCGACCGCGCTGGGCCGCGGGCTCGAGCACCACCAGCTTGGGCTCGACCACCGGTGCCGCCTGGGTGGCCGCCCGCTTGGCCGCCTTGCGCGCCGCCCGACCGGTGGGGGCGGCGGCTGCGGCCCGGGGGGCGGCCGCCACCAGCCTGGGGGGGCGCAGCTCGGCCCACACCGCCCGCAGCACCCGGAAGAAGAAGAGGTACAGCAAGGCCAGCAGGGCCAGCTTGAGGATGGTGAGGAGTTGCTCCGACACGGTGCTGTCGAGACTACCTGGGGGGTCGCCGACGCCAGGGTCCACCCCGGGCCGGGCCGACCCACCAACCGGCGGCAACCAGTCGCCCCTGGCGCTACTGGTTGCCGCCGCTCACGAGGTGCGCCGACTCTCCAGGCGCGCTGGCTCAGGAGGCCTGGAACAGGAAGCGGGTGTTGCCGAACACCAGCTCGTCGCCCTCGCGCAGCTCGCGTTGGGTGACCCGCTCGCCGTTGACCGTGGAGCCGTTGGTGGAGCTCAGGTCGATCAGGGTGAACCCGTCGATGGTGGGCCGGATCTCGGCGTGGCGCCGGCTGACGTTCGTGTCGGGGATGACGATGTCGCAGTCGGTGGAGCGGCCCACGCTGAGGGTGCGCTCGCCCAGGGTGACCCGGTCGCCGTTGGGCAGCAGCAGCGAGCCGGCCCCCACGCCGCCCGGTCCCTCCTTCATGCGACCCTCGATGTGGAAGGTGCCGGCGTGGATGGCGGTGGCCGCCACCAGCTCGACGGTGACAGGGCCCATGAAGGCGTAGGCCTCGTCACGGGCGTGCTCGCGGGCCGCGTCGCACAGCTCACGGCTCAGCGAATCGCCGATCTCGGCGAAGCGGGCCAGGTCGTCGGGGCTGAGCGAGATGGTGAAGGCGTTGGGCACGATGGTCCGGCCCCGCACGTCGATGGAGCGCTGGTCGTCCATCACCCGCACCAGGCGCCGACCCAGCTCGATGGGGCGCAGGCCGCTGCGGAACACGCGGGCGAAGACGCCCTCCACCATGTTCTCGAGCGACTGCTCGAACCCCTTGATGCCCATAGGAACGACCACGATACCGGTGCGTGGCACGGCCGATCCGAGCACCGCCGCCGCAATAGCCGGTTGTGGGGAGGTCCCGGACATCAGGTACTGTGACCCGTTGCTACTCGCGCGAGTGGCGGAATTGGCAGACGCGCAGGATTCAGGTTCCTGTGTCCGAAAGGACGTGGGGGTTCAAGTCCCCCCTCGCGCACTCACTCCTCACTCACTCCTCACTCACTCACCTTGGCGATGCCTCGGGACACGCCCCACCGGGTCCCCGGAACGTCGCTCAAGCTCGGCGCCCATGGCGGGCTCTGGCGGGTGGCGCCGTCGAGGCGGGATCTCCAACCGGGCTCCCACCGTCGGATCCAGGTAGCTGGACGCGACCACGGATCCGGGCAACAATGCGCCCGAGCGGGTGCGGGGCGTCCTGCACACCAGTCTGCTCCTCAGAACAACGGCGGGAGGTCCCAGGGTGGATCGACGGTATCGGCGTGGCGTTCGCATGCTCAGCGTGACAGCCCTGATCGCCATGGCGGCGGTCGCCGGGGCGATCCCGGCCCCCAGCGCGGGTGCGTTGACCGACACGAACTCGACCTGCGTCACCTATTCGCACGGCAAGGACCGGGTGCAGGTCTGCTACGGGTTCGACTACAGCAACGACAACAACCACCTCCGCGCCTACGCGGACATCATGTCGTGGAACCTCGTTGAGGGCGCAGCGGCGCCAACCGTGAAGCCGCGGGGGGTGGAGCTGTCGGACAGCAACGGCAACGGCCTCCCGCTGGCCTACAACAACGTGGTCGCGGGCTTCATCGGCGGCGAGATCGTCATCGAGACCACCGCTGGCGGTGACATCGGACAGGGCTTCATCTACTGCCACACCTCGAACCCGAACGGCTGGTACCTCGCCGGCGTCTACGGGACCATCCGGTGGACCGACGGTTCCACGCTCGACTTCTTCCGCGGCATGCTCCCCAACAGCACGACCTGGTACAAGCAGTACGTCCCTCAAGCCTGCTACTAGTGCCGCACCAGCCCAGGTGGAACCACCCCCGGGAAGTTCGGCGCCTGCGCTCCTGCCTCCAGCGCCCGCCGCCGAGCAACCACCCAGGTCCGGGACGAGGGGCTGGCTCGACGCGACCCACGACCGGGTGGCCGACCTCACCGGCTGACGGCGGCCAGCAGGTCGTCGAGACGCCGCCCCACGATCCACCCGAGGTGCACGGCGACGTGGACGACGAGCTCCTCGAACTCCTCGAGCTCCTCCGGTGACAGGTCGCCGCTGGCCAGGGCGGCGCACGTGCGCGGGTTCCCTCCGATCAGTCCCGTTCGATGCGGCGCCGGCCGTGCTCGGGCGTCCACCACTCGACGACGAGCCGGGTCGCGCTCGGGTCGAGCCCGGTGACCACGACCTCGGTGATGTCGGCCACGAACATCTGGCCGTCGGGCACCTGCTCGTGCTCATCGGCGGCCACCACCGGTCCGGCGGGGATGGCGCGCCCGGCGACCTTGGCCTCACCGGGCCACTCGCCCTCCTGGCCCTCCTCGGGGTGGAACGTCGGCCCGTGCAGGGCGAACCGCGGGTCGCGCCGTAGGTCGGCGCCCTTGCGGGCCCCGGTCATCGACCCGAACTGGAGGTTGCCGTCGGCGATCTCGCACTCGATGCCCGAGATCCGCGGCGAGCCGTCGGCCCGCAGGGTGGCGATGGTCTTGTGCCGCCCGGCCTCGAGCAGACGCTGCACCTTGGCGGCCAGATCCGGCTCCGCCTCCTCGAACTCCTGCCACGTCGACATGGCTGCGAACCGTACCGGTCGACGGCCGCCACTGCGGAGCGGCGGCACTGGCTTGGCTCCTGCGCAACTGGTTGCCGCCACTCAGGGGGCGCCTGCGGAACGGCGGCACTGGCTTTGCTCCTGCGCAACTGGTTGCCGCCGGTCGGTCGGGGGGACCGCCCGCTCGGGGGCGCGTCAGCCCGCCGTCTCGTCGTCGGTCGGGCGCGGCGCCCAGCGCGCCTCGGGGTGCTGGTCCAGGGCGGGCGCCGCCCGAGTGCGGCGCGCCGGGTGCTGACCCAGGCGGACGGGGAAGCCGCCCGCCGGCTTCCCGTCGGCGTCGTGCACCACGGCGCCCAACCAGGAGAAGTGCGCGGTGGCCAGCATCTCGGCCCGATCCAGCACCGGCGCCACCGGCACCCCGGCGGCCAGCAGCGCGGCCACGACCTCGTCGCGACCCCGACCGGCCACGGCTGAGGCCACCCGGGCCTGGAGCTCGTCCAGCCGGGTGCAGCGGGCCACGAACCCCAGGTCGGCCACGTCGTCGAGCCCCAGCCCGGTGCACAGCGAGGCCCAGAACCGATCTTCGTTCACCACGCCCAACGTCAACCACCGCCCATCGGCGGTGGCGTAGGTGCCGTAGCCCGGCACCCCTCGCGCCGTGGGATCGACCCCCTCGGCCACCGGCTCGGCCGCACCCGTCCAGGTGGCCAGCACCCCAGCCATGGCCACGTCCACCCGCTCGCCCTCGCCCGTGCGCAGGCGGCGCACCAGGGCGGCGGAGATGGCGAAGGCGGCGGCCATCCCGCCCGCCAGGTCGGCCACCGGCACCGCCGGCTCGACCGGCGGGCCGCCCTCGGGGGCCAACACGCCGGCCCAGGCCACGTAGTTGAGGTCGTGGCCGGGGACCTGGGCCAGGGGGCCGTCCTGGCCCAGGCCCGACACCGAGCAGTAGATGACGGACGGGTTCACAGCGCGCACCGCCTCGTGGCCCACGCCCAGCCGATCGGCCACCCCGGGGCGGAACCCCTCGACCACCACGTCGGCTCCGGCGGCCAGGTCGAGCACCTGCGCCCGGCCTGCGTCGGTCTTGAGGTCGGCCACCAGGCTGCGCTTGTCGGCGTGCAGGCCGGCGAAGAGCTGGGCGTAGGCCCGCATCGGGTCCCCGCCCGGAGGCTCGACCTTGATCACCTCCGCACCCAGCTCGGCCAGCAGCTGTGTGGCGTAGGGCCCGGGCCGCCAGATGCTCAGGTCCAGCACCCGCACACCGGCCAGCAGCCCACCACCGGGCGCGCCCGGCGCCGGCGGGGCCGAGGACGAAGCAGGCACGGACGCCCGGATCAGCTCGACCGGCCCCGGCGGCGGGCGTGGAGTCGGTCGACCTCGTCCCAACCCAGCGCCGAGCCCGGCAGGGCGCGGGACCCGGTGGGGCTGAGGCCGTCGAGCAGCACCTGCACGTAGCGCTGCTGGAGCCCGCGCTCCTCGCCGGCCAACCCGATGGCCTGGGCCAGGCCGGCCAGCAGCATCGAGATGTCGGTCACACCCACATCGGCGCGCACCTCGCCGGCCTCCTGGGCCCGCGCCAGCAGCTCGGTGATGGCCGTCCGCAGCGACTGCTTGAGCCGCGATGTGGACACGTCGGGCTCCACCTGGGCCGCCATCTCCTCGGCCAGCGCCCGGTGCTGGGCCTGGAACGCGACCACGGTCATCAGGAAGGCGCGGAACCCGTGCCCCGGGTCGGGCTCGGCCAGCGCGGACCCGGACGACACCAGCAGGTCCTCGCACACCCGGGAGATGGCCGCCCGCACCAGGGCGTCCTTGGTCGGGAAGTGGCGGTAGACGGTGCCAACGCCCACCCCGGCCCGCTGGGCCACCGCCTCCATGGACGCCCCCAGCCCGTCGGCGTCGAACACCTCGACCGCGGCATCGAGCACCCGCTGCTGGTTGCGCTGGGCGTCGGCTCGACGGACGGTGGGTTCGGCCTGTCCCATGGCGGTGCGCAACCTAACCGGAATACTTGTTCCACTTACAGGGTTCTCCCGTAGACTTGCAAGCTAGTCGGACAGCCTCCCCGGAGCCCCCATGCCCACCCAGACCCCCGAACAGATCCATCAACGCCGCTGGTGGATCCTGGCCGTCCTCTGCCTGAGCCTGCTCATCGTCTTCATCGGCAACTCGAGCCTCAACGTCACCATCCCCACCCTGTCGCGGCGAGCTGCACGCCACCGAGTCCCAACTCCAGTGGCTGGTGGCCATCTACTCCCTGGTGTTCGCCGGGCTGCTGTTCACCACCGGCGCGCTGGGTGACCGGTTCGGGCGCAAGGGCGCCCTGCAACTCGGGCTGCTGATCTTCCTGTGCGGGGCCGGGCTGGCCTCCAGCTCGTCGAGCATGCCCGAGCTCATCGGCTGCCGGGCCCTCATGGGCGTGGGCGCGGCGTTCATCATGCCCTCCACCCTGTCCATCCTGATCAACGTCTTCCCCCCCCACGAGCGCACCAAGGCCATCGCCATCTGGGCCAGCGTCACGGGCGCCGCCGGCGGGTTCGGGCCGGTCATCAGCGGCATCCTGCTGGCCCACTTCTGGTGGGGCTCGGTGTTCCTCATCAACGTCCCGCTGCTGTTCCTCGCCCTGATCGCGGGCTACTTCCTGGTGCCCTCCTCGCGCGACCCCGAGAAGGCCCCCCTCGATCCGGTGGGCGCCGTGTTGTCCACGATCGGCCTGGTCTCGGTCGTGTACGGACTCATCCAGGCCCCCACCAACGGGTGGGGCAGCGCCGAGACCCTCGGTGCCTTCGCCGTGGGCGTCGTCCTGCTCATCGCCTTCGGGCTCTGGGAGCGTCGCCAGGACGAGCCGATGCTCGACATCAGCTACTTCCGCAACCCGGCCTTCAGCACCGGGACGGGCGGCATGATCCTGGTCTTCATGGCCATGTACGGGGTCATGTTCCTGATCACCCAGTACTTCCAGCTGGTGCTCGACTACACGGCCCTGTCGGCCTCGCTGCGGCTCATGCCGCTGGCTCTCATCATGTTGATCGTGGCCCCGCTCACGCCACGCATCATCACCGCCATCGGGGCCAACCGAACCGTGGCCACCGGCATGGCGCTGGTGGCGCTCGGCCTGTTGCTGTTCCGCGGCCTCACCCCCCACACCGCGTACTGGTACGTGGTGGTGGCCATCATCCCGCTGACCACCGGCATCGCCATGACCATGGCCCCCATGACCGCGGCCATCATGTCGGCGGTCCCCCTGCGCCGGGCCGGGTCGGGGTCGGCCATGAACGACGCCACCCGCGAGCTGGGTGCGGCCCTGGGCATCGCCGTGCTGGGCAGCGTCGCCGCCTCCCGCTACGCCAACGCCCTGCACCACGCCACCGACCACCTCACCCCGGCCCAGCAGTCGGCGGCCAAGGGATCGCTGGCCGGGGCCCAGCAGACGGCGGCCACCCTGCGCCCGGCGGCCGACAAGGCCCTCACCGCCGTCTCCAACCACGCCTTCGTGGACGGCATCCACCTGGCCGTGACCGTGGGAGCCATCATGGCCATCATCGCCGCCGGCTGCGTGCTGCGGTGGCTGCCGCGCCAGCTCGCCCACCAGGGCGAGGGCGAGACGGCCACCGAGGCGCTCGAGGTCACCGCCGAGCTCGGCCTGGCCGGCGGCTACCCCATCACCGCCGAGGAGCTCGACCACGACAGCGACGAGCTCGACCGCGACCACCACGATCCGACCGGCACCGCCGAGCTCGAGGCCGACCCGGCCCGCTGAACCGGGTCACGGTGCAGGCGGGACGGGGCCGGATGGGCGGCGCCATGGTGCGCCGATCCTTGCCTACCGGCGCCGAGCCTTGCCTGGCGACGCCGCGGCTGGTGGACTCCACCCCATGATCGAACCGACCGCACCGCCTCTGACCGCGTCGCCCGCTCGATCGATCCGCGGCCGTCGGCGCGCCCCGGCCGCGGCGTCCATCGGGATCACCGTGGTCGCCGCCCTGACGCTGCTGGCCGCGGCCTGCGGCAGCTCCACGAGCTCGTCCACCGGCACCACGGGGGCCGGAGCGGCCAGCGCCACGACCACCAACGCCGCCAGCAGCTGCCCCTTCTCGGGTCAGACCACCCCCTCGAGCGGGCGGGCGCAGACCGCGGTGGCCACCAGCCTGACCAAGGTCAGCACCCGCAAGGACAACTGCATCGACAACGTGCAGTTCGACTTCAGCCCCGGGGTTCCGGCCTGGTCGGTCAGCTACCAGCCCGGCCCCTTCACCAGCAAGAGCGGCCAAGCCGCCCCGCCGGCGGCCAGCGCCTACCTGGTGGTCGAGTTCCAGGGCGTGTCGGCCAGCGACGCCGGCTCGTCCTCCATCAGCGCTGCCGGCCTCAACTACGTCAAGCAGGTGACCGAGGTGGCCGGGCCCACCGGGTCCGACGAGTGGGTGATCAGCCTCGACCAGCAGGTCCAGTACACGACCTCGGTGTCGGGCACCCCCGCCTACTTCGTCCTCGGTCTGGGCTGAAACGCGCAGGCGGTGGCATTGGCACCACCGATGGTGGTGTGGTTGCCGCCGCGTCGGTCCGGCTCGGGCGGCGTCCGCCGGCCGGGCTGTCATCGAACCCTCAGGTCCCGCGCGCCACGGCCGACGAGCAGCAGGGGAAGTCCTCGATCCCGCGCGACCATTGCGTGGTCGACTGGTTTCGAGTTCGGCCCGCAGGAGAGCCCGTG
Source organism: uncultured Microthrixaceae bacterium (assembly GCA_963785815.1). Lineage (GTDB taxonomy): Bacteria > Actinomycetota > Acidimicrobiia > Acidimicrobiales > Acidimicrobilacustridaceae > UBA4742. Next base: position 902,603 of record CAWAWN010000002.1, on the reverse strand, counting down.
GACGACGACAAGGTCAGCCCTGAGCCGCCGGCGATGCCGGAGCTGGGGCCTGAGCTGCAAGAGCAGTTGTCGCGCATGGTGTTCAACGCCCTCGACCACGGCGTGCTGCTGCAGGGCCCGCGGGGACGCATCGCAGCCGCCAACCCGGCGGCGGCGCGGATCCTGGGGCTCGAGCTCGAGGATCTGGTCGGCAACGACCTAGAGGACATCCCCCAGATCCTCGATGCGAGCGGTCGCGAGCTGAACCTGGACGAGCTGCCCAGCCGCCAAGCCATGGCCACCGGCGAGACCCAGCACGAGGTGCTGCTGTGCCTGCCCAACGACGACGGCCCGGATCGCTGGGTGGAGGTCACCGCCCGACCGCTGTCGTGGCAGGGCGACGTCATGGCCGTGGTCAGCTCGCTGCGCGACGTGACCAAGCGGCACCGGGCCGAGGAGACCCTGCGCAACACCGAGCACCGCCAGCGGGTGGTGCTCGAGCACGCGGTCGGGGGCTACGCCATCCTGGGCGACGACGGGCGTCCGCTCGACGGCTCCGGCTCCCTGTTCGACTGGTGGGACCGTCGCCGCACCCAGGGCCTGACCATCGGCTTCGACAGCCTGGTGCCCGAGGACCGGGCGATCGCCTTCGACCAGCTCGAGCGGGCCAAGGCCGACCCCGGGGTGCCGCAGCGGGCGGAGCTGCGGGTGACCCCCGATGATGGCAGCGAGGTTCGCTGGATCGAGCTGACCGCCACCGATCAGCGCCACGACCCGGCCGTCGGTGGGGTGGTGATCAACTTCACCGACATCACCGAGCGCAAGCGGGTCGAGCAGGCCTTCGCCCACCAGGCCGTGCACGACCCGGTGACCGGCCTGCCCAACCGCCGGCTGCTCACCGAGCGCCTCGACCAGGCCCTCGAGTCGGCGGCGCGCCGGGGCACGCGGGTGGGCGTGCTGTTCTTCGACATCGACCACTTCAAGCTGGTCAACGACAGCCTGGGCCACCCGTCCGGCGACCTGGTGCTGGCCGAGCTGGCCCAGCGCCTCGGGCGCGCCGTGCGCGAGGGCGACACCTTGGCCCGCTTCGGGGGGGACGAGTTCGTGGTGGTGTGCGAGGACGTGGCCGACATCGACGAGGCCATGGAGATCGCCCGCCGGTTCGCCGCCCTCATCGACGACACCCCCCTGCTGGTGGGCCGCACCGAACGCATCGTCACCGTGAGCGCCGGGGTGGCCATCAGCGAGGCCGGGGAGAACGCGTCGACGCTGCTGCGCGACGCCGACGCGGCCATGAACCTGGCCAAGGAGCGGGGCCGGGCCCGGGTCGAGGGCTTCAGCGGGGAGGTGCGCAACCACGCCATCCGCCGCCTCGACCTCGACACCGCCCTGCGCCGCGCCCTCGAGCACCACGACCTGCACCTGGTCTACCAACCGGTGCTGAACCTGGGCACCGGCGTGCCGGTCGGGTGTGAGGCGCTCCTGCGCTGGGACCACCCGACCCTGGGGCCCATCAGCCCGGCCGAGTTCATCCCGCTGGCCGAGCAATCGGGCCTCATCGTGCCCATCGGCGCCTGGGTCATCGCCCAGACCATCCACCAGCTGGCCGAGTGGCACCGCGACGCCCCCCAGACGGCGGGGATGTGGATGGCCATCAACCTGTCGGCCCGCCAGCTCTCCAGCCCGGACCTGATGGCCCACATCACCGACGGCCTGGAGGGCAACGACCTGCACCCCACCCAGTTGCACCTGGAGGTGACCGAGAGCGTGCTCATCGACGACCGGGCCACCGCCATCACCCGGCTCGGCGAGCTGAAGGACCTGGGCGTGCACATCGACATCGACGACTTCGGGACGGGCTACTCGTCGCTGGCCTACCTCAAGCAGCTCCCCATCGACACCCTCAAGATCGACCGCTCGTTCACCGACGGCCTGGGGACCGACCCCGACGACACCTCGATCGTGCACGCCATCATCAGCCTGGCCCGCGCCCTCGACCTGGACCTGATCGCCGAAGGGGTGGAGACCGCGGTGCAGCTCGATGAGCTGCGTCGCCTGGGCTGTGAGTTGGGCCAGGGCTTCCACTGGACCCAGCCCCGTCCGCCCGACGAGCTGTTGGCCTGGCTCACCCGCCGCGTCTGAAGCCCCTCAGGTCGCGGCCAGCGGGGTCAGGGCTTGGGCGATGGGCTCGAGCACCGAGGCGTCGTGGGGCGGGGGCAGGCTGACGATGCCCAGGTCCATGCCGGCGTCGGCGAAGGCGGCGGCGGTGTCGGCCAGCGCCGACACCCCGGTGGCGGGGTCGTAGCGCAGGTGGGTCGACAACGTGATCTCGGCCGGGTCGCGACCCAGGTCGGCGCAGTGGCGGTACAGCGTGTCGCGGGCCGTCTTCCACTCCCCGACCGAGGTGCCCGGGTGGTTCCAGTGCTGGGCCCACCGGGCCGCGGCGCGCAGCGTGCGCTTGGGACCGGTCCCGCCGATCACGATGGGCGGGTGCGGGCGCTGGACCGGCTTGGGCTCGTTGCGGGCGTTGGTCAGCTGGTAGTAGGTGCCGTCGAAGGTGGTGTGCTCGTTGGTCAGCAACGACACCAGCACCTCGAGCGCCTCGTCGAAGCGGTCGAAGCGCTCGGTCAGCGACCCCAGCTCGATGCCGTAGGCCTCGCTCTCCTCGACGTTCCAGCCCGCGCCCACGCCCAGCTCGAGGCGGCCGCCGGACACGATGTCGAGGGCGGCGGCCATGTTGGCCAGCACGGCCACGTGCCGGTAGTGGATGCCGGTGACCAGCACGCCCACCCGCAGTCGGGTGGTGGCCTGGGCCAGCGCGGTGGTGACCGTCCAGCCCTCGAGGCAGGGCCCGTTCGAGTCGGAGAAGATCGGGTAGAAGTGGTCGAACGTCCAGCCCGATTCGAACAGCTCGATGTCGTCGGCGGCCCGCCAGACGTCGAGCATGGCCGGCCAGTCGGTGTTCTGGGGAGCGGTCTTGAAGGCGAAGCGCATGGCGGCACCCTACCCAGCCGGGTCGGCCGCGGCGCCGGCTACTTGAGGGGCTTGGTCGGGCTGAAGCGCACCGGGAGGTGCTTGATGCCACCCACCAGCGGCACCCCCATGGCCTCGAGGTAGACGGGATCGCCCACCACCTCGATGTCGGGCAGGCGGGTGAACAGCTGGCGGAACATGACCCCCAGCTCCCGTCGGGCCAGGTGCGCGCCCAGGCAGAAGTGCGGGCCGGGACCGCCGAAGCCCACGTGGGGGTTGGGGTCGCGGCGCACGTCGAGGTGGTCCGGGTCGTCGAACACGCGTGGGTCGCGGTTGGCCGCCCCGTAGAAGAGGATCAGCTTGTCACCGGCGTCGAAGTCCTGGCCCGACAGGGTCAGGGGCCGGGTCACCGTGCGGCGCATGAACGTGACCGGCGACGCCACCCGCACGATCTCGTCCACCGCGGTGGCCGACAACCCGTCGAGGTCGGCCTGCCACAGGGCGCGTTGGTCGGGGTTCTGCGACAGCAGGTGCATGCCGATGGTGGTGGCGTTGCGGGTGGTGTCGTTGCCGGCCACGGCCAGCAGGATGAAGAAGGGCGCGAGCTCGTGGGGAGCCAGCAGGTCCTCGCCCACGTCGGTGTGGACCAGGGCCGAGGTCAGGTCGTCGGTGGGGTTGGCCCGGCGAGCCTCGGCCACCTCGTTCATCAACCCGGCCAGGGTGATGCCGGCCTCCAGCAGGGCGTCGCCGATCTCCTTGCCCCCCAGGAAGTCCGGGTCGCCCGAGCCCAGGATCACGTTGGTGGCGTCGAGCACGGTCTGGAACTCGCTGCGGGGGATGCCCATCATGTCGCAGATGACCAGCAGCGGGAACGGCTGGGAGATGGCCTGGACCAGGTCGACCTCGCCCTGCTCGCACATGTCGTCGATGACCTCGGCGCAGATCGTCTCCACCGAATCCAGCACGCCCTGGAGCTGGCGGGGGGTGAACGAGCGCGAGACGATGCCGCGCTGGCGGGCGTGGCGGGGATCGTCCATCCCGATGAACGAGCCGAAGAACTCGGCGGCCTCGGCCGGCATGTCCATGATCGAGGTCGAGCCCTGCCCCGAGCAGTAGTCCTCGGGGTGGCGGCTGATCTCCACCAGCTCGGCGTAGCGGGTGACGGCGTAGAACACGTCGGGCACCCCGGTCAGCGGGTTCTCGGCCTCGGCGCGCACGAAGGGCCCCTGCTCGCGCAGCACGGCGAAGTCGGCCATGCGGGCATCGAGCGAGCGACGCCAGAACATCGGGTCGCCGATCTCCATCGGAGCCTGGTCGGTGCGATCGGTGGTGGTCATCACAGTCCCATCTGGGTGAACACGCCGCGGGCCTGCAGCTCCTTGATGAACGGGGGCTCGTAGGCGTTGGTCGGGTCTTGGCGCACCATCTCGTCGAGCACGTGGGCGTCCTGGCCCACCAGGATCCGCCACTCCCCCGCCCGCACGCCGTCGAGGATGATGGTGGCCGCCTGGGCCGCGCTGGTGGGGGCCGTGTCCCGGAACATGTCGGCCTGGACCACCATCCCGGTGCGGAGGTCCTCGTCGCTCACGCCGGTCAGGTCGATGCCCCGATCGGCCAGGCCGGACCGCACCTCGAGCAGCTGCTCGGTGGTCAGCTCCTTGGGGTTGCGGCCGTGCTCGCGGAACGAGTTGTGCACGATCTCGGTGCCCACGTGGCCGGGCATCACCACCGAGGCGTGCACGTGAGGGGCGTTGAGCCGCAGGTCGGTGATCAGCGCCTCGGTGAAGCCCTTCACCGCGAACTTGGCCGCGCTGTAGGCGGTGTGGGGGGTGCCCAGGCCCAGGGCGGCCCAGAAGCCGTTGACGCTGGACGTGTTGACGATGTGGCCCTCATCGCTGGCCACCAGCAGGGGCATGAACGCCCGGGCACCGTTGTAGACGCCTCCCCAGCACACGCCGAACACCTTGTCCCACGCCTCGCGGTCGTCGGTGAGGAAGCTGCCGCCCCCGCCGATGCCGGCGTTGTTGAACAGCAGGTTGATGTGGTCGGTGGCGTGCTCGGCCACGACCCCGTCGCGGAAGGCCAGCATCTGGGCCTCGTCGGACACGTCGGCCACGTGGCTCGTCACCCGGGTGCCGTCGGGCGCGTCCTGCGTGCACAGCTCGACGGTCTGGGCCATCGACTCGGCCGACACGTCGCCGATGGCCACGTGGCAGCCCTCGGCCGTCAGCTGGCGGGCCAGCTCGCGACCCATGCCGGTGCCCCCGCCGGTGATCACGGCCAGTCGTCCCTCGAAGCGCTCCACGACATCCCCCTCGTCCGTTGTGCAGGCAGTCTCGCGCCGCGCGCCACGGGTCGCCCAAAACCGCCGCCGGCACGCCTGGCCCACGATGTCGTGGGTCAGACGTGCCGGGAAGGGCAACGTCCGCGGGCGCGGGCGGGCTCAGCCGAGCGCTTTGGCCTTGAGCTTGTCGAACTCGGCCTGGTCGATGGTGCCGGCGTCGAGCAACGCCTTGGCCTGGGCGATCTGGTCGGCCGAGTTGCCCCCGCCCGTGGTCGAGCGGATGTAGTCGTCCATCTGGGCCTGGGCCTCCTGCTGGGCCTTCACGGCCCGCTGGGCCATGCCGCTGCCCCGGACGATCAGGTAGAGCAGGATGCCGAGGAACGGCAGGATGATGACGAAGAAGATCCAGACGGCCTTCATCCCGCCCGACATCTCGTGGTCGCGGAACAGGTCGCCGAAGATCGTGATCAGCAGCCAGAACCAGATCACGAACAAGAAGAACTCGATCATGAACAGGAAGACGTCGCCGTCCCCGATGCTGGACAAGACCATGTGTGTGCCTCCGAGTTCGGCGTCGGCCCCAGGACGGTGCCGAAGAACTGGCATGGCGCCAGTGGCGCAGGTTGCGCCCTCGGATCATGCACCATGGCCGAACACCATGTCGCCATCCTGACCGCCTGATCGGCGACCACCAGCCGTAACCCGGTGCCGGCCAAGCCGGCTCCGAGCCAGACCTGCTCCGAGCCCGACCGGATCGGGGAGACCGACTCGGCGGCAGGCGCGTGACCAGCGATGGCAGACTCACGGCCATGGCCTGGGCTCCGCACGGCGACATCGACATCTGGTTCGAGACCTTCGGCGAGCCCGAAGCCGAGCCGCTGCTGCTCATCAACGGGCTGGGCAGCCAGTGCATCAACTACCGCGAGCCGTGGTGCGCCAAGTTCGTGCAGGCCGGGTTCTTCGTGATCCGCTTCGACAACCGGGGCCTGGGCCTGTCGGGGCCGACGACACCGGATCCGGACGGCTACACCCTGTCCGACATGGCCGCCGACGGGGTGGCTGTGCTCGACGCCCTCGGCATCGAGCGGGCCCACGTCCTGGGGATCTCGCTCGGGGGCATGGTGGCCCAGACGGTGGCCGTCGAGCACCCCGATCGGGTGCGCTCGCTCACGTCGATGATGTCCAGCACGGGCGATCCGGACGTCGGTCGATCCTCGGAGGCGGCTCTGGCCCACCTGCTCGCTCCCGCGGTGGCGGGTCGCCAGGCCGCCGTGGACCGGCATCTGGCCGGCCTGGCCATCTGGGGCAGCCCGGGACTGGTGGACGAGGCCATCCAGGCCGATCACGCCGGTCAGGCCTACGACCGGGCGTTCCGGCCCGAAGGGGTGGCGGCCCAGCTGCAGGCCGTGGTCAGCGCCACCAGCCGCACCCCGGGCCTGGGGCGCGTGGCGGTGCCCGCCCTGGTCATCCACGGATCGGCCGACACGCTGATCGACCCCAGCGGGGGACGGCGCACCGCCGAGGCCATCCCGGGCGCCCGCTACGTCGAGATCGAGGGGATGGGCCACGACTACCCCGAGCCGTTGTGGGACCGCTACGTCGAGCTGGTGGCCGGCGTGGCCGGCGTGGCCGGCGTGGCCGGCATGGACCCGCCGGCCAGCGGCCCGGCCACCACGGGTGTCACCACCGGGGCCGCCGCCGACAAGGGGGATCGATCATGAGCCGGCGGGCCCCGTCCTCGGTGCTCGACCTGCTGGCCCGCGTGCCGCTGTTCGCCGGCTGCACCCGCCGCGAGCTGGCCCAGATCGCGCACCTGGGCACCAACGTGTCGGCCAGCGCCGGCACCGCCCTCACCACCCAGGGCCGCACCGGGCTCGAGTTCATGCTGGTCATCGAGGGCCAAGCCCGCTGCCTGATCGACGACGTCGAGGTGGGGACCTACGGCCCCGGCGACCACTTCGGCGAGCTGGCCCTGCTCGACGGCGGGCCCCGCGCCGCCACCATCGTGGCCGTGACCGACATGGAGCTGCTGGTGCTCGATCGCGGCGAGTTCTTCCAGCTGCTCGACGAGGCGCCCTCGATCTCACGCAAGCTGCTGATCACCATGGCCGGCTACCAGCGCTCGAACAGCCCCGACCTGATGCGCCACTGACCTTTCCGGCTGGGTCGCGTCGACGCCGCGGCCGGACCGGACCGAACATCAGCGTTCCTGGCGGGAGGGGGTCAGCTGGGAGCCTGGCCCACCAGCAGGGCGAAGCCGCGCCAGCGCCACATGCAGTCGACCTGCACCAGACCGGCCTCTCGCATCCAACGCAGCTGGTCGTCGACAGGGGCCAGCTGGTCCTCGGGGTCGTCGGCCGGACGACCGATGGCCCGGCGGAAGGTGTCGTGCAGCTCAGGTGTGGCCGATGCCACCACCTCGAGGTTGGCGAACACGCCACCCGGCGTCAGCTGGGCCGCCACCTGGCCGAAGAGCCGGCGCTTGCCGGAGTCGTCGAGGTGGTGGATGGCGAAGCCGGACACGATCAGGTCGAACGACCCCAGGGGGGCCAGGGGATCGGCCAGGTCGCCGGCCCGGACCTCGACGCGGGGATCGGCCCCGAAGCGCTGGCGGGCGCGGGCCAACATCGGCTCGGACCGATCGACGACCACCACCTGGGCGACCGAGGGCCGGGCCCCGAGCACCAGCGCGGCCAACCGACCGTCGCCGCAGGCCAGGTCGAGCACCCGTTCGGGGGCCGGCGGGAGCACCTCGACGAGCACGGCCTCGCCGGCCAGCCGGGGCGGCAGGGTGCCCACCCGCTCGAGGTACTCGTCGACCTGGGTGGGATCGTGCCACCCGACCTCCACCCGCTCCGCGCCAGCCATGCGACCACCCTGCCACCGTGCGGGCCCGACGACCAAGCGGTCGCGGCCGGGCGCCGACCTCGACGGCCTCGACGGCCGACGAAGTCCCGGCGGCGGTGTCGAAGTGGCCCGACCCCGATCGTGGTCCTGGTGGCGGCACCCGATGCCGCCGGATCGCACCCAACTGGAGGAGCAGACCTGATGAGCAAGTTCGTGCTGACGTATCTGGGCGGCGGGGTGGCCACCACCCCCGAGGACCGTGAGGTGGCCATGGCCAAGTGGGGCCAGTGGTTCGGTGAGCTGGGGTCGGCCCTGGTCGACATGGGCAACCCGTTCGCGGCGTCCACGGCCGTCGCCGCCGACGGCTCGCGAGGCCCCGCCGGGACCGCGCTCACCGGCTACACGATCGTGTCGGCCGACTCGCTCGAGGCAGCCGCCATCCTGACCAAGGGGTGCCCCATCTTCGACGGCGGCGGCTCGGTCGAGATCTACGAAGCCCACGAGGTGTGAGGCGAGGCGGGCACGCTCGGCCTACGGACACGTGGGTCGGGCGTGCCCGTGGCGCGCCGGCGCGACCACGGCTACCGCAGGTCGCGCACGGGCTCGAGCACCAGGGCGTCCCCGCCCCGACGCACCTCCATGACGAAGTCGAACAGGTCGACGCGCGTGGCGTAGGCGATGTCGTCGGGGTGCACGTCCTCGCCCCCGAGCGCCAGCGTCTGGCTCGCCTCGCGGAACCGGCCACCGCGGCGGCCGTGGCCTCCTCCGCCAGGGGCTCGCCCACCCGGGCCCGCTCGATCAGCTGGGCGGTGGCCAGATCGTCGTCGCCGGTGTGCACCGGGTCGTCCGGGAACCGGCCGGTGATCACGTAGCTGGGCGAGCCCAGGCGACTGGCCGCCACCGCCGCCGCCGTGGCCGAGGCGCACACCAGGCTGGCGGCCCACAGGCGGGTGGCGGATCGGGCCGCCACCACCCCCCGGGTGCCGGCCGAGGTCCGCTGCACCAGGGTCCGTCCGTCCACGTCGGCGCGCGCCATGGCCACCGGGGAGTTGGACAGGTCGAAGCCGGCCGGGCGTCGCCCGCGGTCCTCGCCCACCACCAGCCGTCGGGGATCCGCGGCCTTGAGGGCCAGGGCCTCGTCCACCGAGTCGACCAGCAGGATCGAGCGGGCACCCGCCCCGAAGGCGTGCGCTGCGGTGGTGAACGCCCGGATGACGTCCACCGCCACCACCGCCCCGGTGACCTCCGCCACCTCCCAGCGGGCCAGGTACCGCGCCGCGCTGCCACCCATGCGTGGCAGCGTAGGACCCATCCGTCGCGTTGAGGAGGGTCGATGGACGACCAGACCAGCCACCAGGTCGAGGGGTACTCACTGGCCATGACGACGGTGGGGTCGTCCGACGAGGCCGACGAGCTGGCCGCCGCCCTGGTGGCGCAAGGCCTGGCGGCCTGCGTGCAGCTCACCCCCATCGTCAGCCACTACGTGTGGGAGGGCGAGGCGCATCGATCCACCGAGACGCTGCTGTTGATCAAGACCGCGGCCCGTGGGATGACGGACCTGCGCGCCCACATCGAGGCGCACCACCCCTATGACACGCCCGAGCTGATCGAGGTGCCGATCGTGTCGGGCCTGCCCGCCTACCTGCGGTGGATCGACCAGTCGGTTCAGTAGGGTGCCGCCGGGGCCGCGCCGTCGTCGGAGGGCCGCCCCCGGCACGGAGGGCCCGCCCGGCACGGAGGGCCCGCCCGGCACGGAGGGCCCGCCCGGCACGGAGGGCCCGCCCGGCACGGAGGGCCCGCCCCGGCACGGAGGGATCGACACCATGAGCTACCTGCTGATCCACGGCGGCGGGAGCACGGCCCGCTTCTGGGACCGGTTGCGGCCCGAGCTCGACCAGCCGGCGCTGGCCGTCGACCTGCCTGGGCGCAACCAGAAGCCGGGGCACCTGCCCACCCTGACCGTCGACCAGGAGGTGGCCTCGGTCCTGGACGACGTGCACTCCGCCGACCTCGCCGATCCGATCGTGGTGGTGGCCCACTCGTCGGGTGGCCTGGTGGTGCCCGGGGTGGTGGCGGCGCTGGGCGACCGGGTGGGCGCCATCGTGCTCAACGCCGCCTCGGTGCCCCCCGAAGGCGGCCGGGGCCTGGACTGCATGCAGGAACGGCACCGCGACGGGGTGCTGCTGGGCGTCGAGATGGCCGAGCGAAGCGGCACCGAGCTGACCACCCCCGGGCCACCCGACGACCCCGAGGTGTTCCGGCGCAGCTACGGCGGCGAGCCGCTCGACGACGACACGTTGGCCTTCGTGGTCGATCCCGTGCGGTGCGTCCCCGACACGATGAACCACTACTTCCAGCCGGTGCACTGGTCGCAGGTGCCGGCGGACATCCCGGTCATCTACCTGCTCAACGAGCACGACCGACCCGTCCCGCCGGCCATGCAGACCGAGATGGTCGCTCGCCTGCCCAGCCCGCCGTCGGTGGTCCGGGTCGATTCGGGGCACATCCCCGCCGTGACCGATCCCGCCGGCTTCGCTTCGGTCCTAGCCGACGTCGTGGCCCAGCATCTGGCGTAGCGAGTCGATGGTGTCGGCCTCGGTGGCCGACTTGTCGGGGCGGTACCGCTTGACGCGGGCGAAGCGCAGGGCCACCCCGCCTGGATACCGGGTGGAGGTCTGGACCCCGTCGATGGCCACCTCCACCACCAGGTCCGGGCGCACGTGCACGACGTGGCCCTCGCGCCCGACCTCCCGGGCCAACAGCTCCTCGGTCTGCCAGGTCAACAGGGCGTCGGTCAGGCCCTTGAAGGTCTTGCCCACCATCACGAACCCGGATCCCGCCCCGGCGTTCCCGACACGCCGGGCCATGGGGTCGGTGTCCCGGGCCCCCAGGTGCAGGTTCGACAGCCACCCCCGGCGTCGGCCGTGACCCCACTCGACGGCCAACACGACCAGGTCGAAGGTGTGCACCGGCTTGAGCTTGCGCCAGGCCTTGCCTCGGCGGCCGGCCACGTACGGGCTGGACGCGTCCTTGATCATCACCCCCTCGTGGCCGGCGGCCAGGGTGGCGGTCACGAACGACTCGGCGTCGGCGGGCGACGACGTGACCAGACGAGGCATGACCAGGCCGGGCGCCACCGCGTCGAGCACCTCCAGGCGTTCGCGGAGGGGGCGGTCGATCACATCCGCGCCGTCGGCCCGGAGCACGTCGAAGAAGAAGGGTCGCAGGGCCAGGCCGTGCCCGGCCGGGTCGTCGCGGCCGAACCGGCTCATGGTGTCCTGGAAGGCCTCGGGCCGCTCCCCCTCCAGTCCCAGCACCTCGCCGTCGAGCACCAGCTCGGTGGCCGGCAGCGCCCGCACCACCTCGACCACCTCGGGCAGGCGGGAGGTGACCACGTTCAGGTTGCGGGTGTACACCTCGACCCGGTCGCCCTGGCGGTGCACCTGGATGCGTGCGCCGTCGAGCTTCCACTCCACCGAGGCCAGCTGGCCGTCACCCAGCGCCGCCTCCAGCTGGTCGGCCGTGGACGCCAACATCGGCTGCACCGGGCGGAAGACCGTGAGGCCCACCGCCTCGAGCCCGGCGCGGCCCTGGGTGAGCGCCACCCGGGCGCTGACGCGGAGGTCTCCGCCCAACATGGTGGCCCGGCGCACCAGGGCGGCGGGCACGTGGGCGGCGGCGGCCACCGCCTCGACCATGACGCCCTCGAGCGCCCCTTGCCGCAGCTCCCCCACCAGCAGCCGACGCAGGAAGTCGGCCTCGGCCGGCGTGGCCCGGGCGAACAGGTCGCCCAGGATCTGCCCGCGGACCCGCACCGAGCCCGGGCCCTGGGTGGTGGCCAGCCGGTCCAGCGCCCGGTCGAGGTCGAGCACCTCCAGCGCCGGCCCACCACCGTCGACCGTCGCCGCCGCATCGGCCACCGTGGCCCAGCCCACACCCACCCGACCCTGGCGAGGCTCCCCCACCAGGAAGCCGACGCCGGCTTCGATCTCCGCCGGGTTCAGGGCGACGAGCAGCGCGGCCAGAGCGTCGCGCTTGGCCGTGCGCGACGACGTGGCTCCCACCTGATCCGCGGCTGCCACCAGCCGAGCCAGCTCCATGCCCCGAGTCTGGCATCGGCACCGCGCTCCCCGATCCGCCGATCGGGCCGGGCGCGCAGGCCTACGGCAGGCCGGGCGGGGTCAGCTCTGGGGGACCAGGGCCAGCTGGCGGGACTGGGCCACCAGGCGGCCCTCGGCATCCCAGATCTCGCCGTCCTCCTCGAGGAAGCCGCCGCTCACGAAGTGCGTGGAGAACTGGCAGCGCAGCCAACCGGGCGCCGGGCGGGCCCGCACGTGGGCGGTGAGCTCGACGGTGGGCGTCCAGGCCACGGGCAGGTGGGCGTTGAAGGCGGTCGGTGGGAAGGCGTCGACCGCGCACAGCAGGGCCATGGTGTCGACCGGCTGTCCGTCGGGCAGTCGGAACCACCCGCGCATGAGCAGGCGACCGGTCTTGTCACCCGTGGCGTAGCTGGCGTCCTCCGGGTGCAGGCGCAGCTCGACTCGACCCATGAACGGGGGCGGGAAGGTGTTGGTCGGCACAAGGCGCACGCAGGCGTCGGGCTCGGGCAGCTCGGGTGGGGCGCGATCGATCAGCAGCGGGCCGGCGGCCTGGCTGAGGTCGCCGAAGGTGCCCAGGGCGGTGACCACCGGTCGACCATCGGCGACGAGGGTGGCCCGGGCGGTGCCGAACCTTCGCCCCTGCTTGAGCACCTCGGTGGGGATCTCCACCGGGCCGGGCTTGCCCGGGGCGACGTAGTGGCCGGTCACCGTCACCGGATCGGCGCGACCGGTGGCCTCGATCATGGCCCGCGCCGTCAACGCCAACAGGTAGCCACCGTTGGCGTTGGTGGCGATGTCCCAGCCCTCGGCGATGGCGCCCCGGTAGAGCTGGTGGCCATCGGCATCGGCCGCGGCATCGGCTTCGACGGCGGTGGCCACCGCGAACCGGTCGGTGTCAGCCAGCGCGGTCACGAGCGCGCCGCCCCGACCTCGGCCACCCGCCGGTGGCGCATCTCCGCGGGTGGGATGGTGCCGTCGCGCCCACCCGGGCCAGGCACGGCCCGCACGTCGCGGGCGTGGAGCACCTCGCCGCAGTGCGAGCAGGTCCCCAGCACCTCGATCCGCTCGCCGCAGCCCTTGTGCACCAACTCGAGCGGCGGCCCGTCGGGGGCGGCGTAGCGGTCACCCCACTGGCGCATGGCCGTCAGCACCGGCCACAGGTCGACACCCTTCTCGGTCAGCCGGTAGTCATGGCGCAACGGGTGCTGCTGGTAGGGCACCCGCTCGAGCACCCCGTGGGCCACCAGGTGGTCGAGGCGATCGGCGAGCACGTTGCGGGAGATGCCCAGCCGGCTGCGCAGGTCGTCGAAGCGGGTCACGCCCAGGAAGACGTCGCGCACCACCATCAGGCTCCACCACTCGCCCACCACCTCGAGGCACTGGGCCACCGAGCAGTTCACGTCCTCGAAGCTGGTTCTGCGCATGGCTTCATCCTACCGAGCTCTCGTCAAGTCGGTTGCTTCATAGAACTCTATTCGGTATTGTCAGACCCGGTCACGTCGGTGGGCATGCTCGAGCCCATGCGCACCGAGGACGCCCACCAGCGTCGAGGGCTGGGCGGGGTGCTGGTGGCCGAGGGGCTGGCCCGCCTGGCCGCCTGCGGCGCCACCCGGTTGAAGGTGAGCCACGAGCTGGACAACCCGGCCTCGACCCAGCTCTACCGATCGGCGGGGTTCGCGGCCGCCTCCACCAGCACGACCTACCTGCGCCCCGCTCCTCCCCCTGCCTGATCCGCAAGCTCCGGCTCCGGCTCCGGTTCGGGGGGCGGCTCCGGCCCGCCCCCACCATCCACTTCGGCGTCGATCCTCACCCCTGGAGGGGTGCAGATCAACGCCAAACTCGGGTGCGGCGGGGGACCGGCTCCGGGGGCCGGGATCGGATCCGGGGGCGGCGGTAGGAGGGCGTGGATCGGGCCAGGTCGGTGGCGGCGGCGGCGGCGGCGGCGGCGAAGCCCACCAGCGTCCGGGCGCCCAGGAGCGAACCGGCCATCGCGCCAGTCTGCCCCCGCGGCACGCGGAAGCAGGGTGTTCTTGGCCTCAGCCGCTGACCCACTCCGCCAGCTCGATGGTCACGCCCTCGGGCCCCTCGAAGAACTGGAGCTTGCGCCTGACGAAGTCGAGCTCGTCGTTCATGGGGAGGACGCCCACCGAGCGCAGGTGGGCCGAGGCGGCGGCCAGGTCGTCCACCCGCAGGGCCAGGTGGTTCATCCCCCGCCGGGTCAGGTTCGACGGCACCGCCCCCGCCGGGTCGACGCCGTCGTCGTCGGTGAAGTGCAACAGCTGGATCTCGAACCGCGGGGTCGCATCGGCCAGCGCCAGGGTGATGTGGTCGGCCCGCATCGTCGGCATCCCCATGTACTCGGCCGGCGCCCCGCCGTCGATGCTGGCGTCGTGGTCGCGCCGGAACCCGAAGTGGCCCAGCAGCTCGACCGCGGCCTCGACGTCGCGCACGGCGATGGTCACGTGGTCGGCGTTGCGGCCCCAGGACGGTGCGGGATCAGCCACGGCCGGCCACGGTAGCCCCGTCGCGCCGCGGCCTCCTCGTGCCCGCGGCACGAACAGGACACCGATGGCCCGCGCGGTGGCGGGTGGGGACGCCGACGACCTGACCATCATGGAGTCCACCGATCCGACGACGATGTCGATCTCGACCCGTCCCGTTCGTGTAGGGGGCGAGTCCGCGACATCGGGTCGAGGCTCCAGCCAAGGAGGCACCGACATGAAGCAGTACCTGCTCAGCGTGTACCAACCCCCGGGCGAGCCGCCCGCCCCCGAGGTCCTGGCCGGCATCATGGCGCAGGTGGAAGCGGTCCGACAGGAGATGGCCGACGCCGGTGCCTGGGTGTTCTCCGGCGGCCTCAACTCACCGTCCACCGCCACCGTGGTGCAGCTGCGGGACGGCGAGCTGCTCACCACCGATGGCCCCTTCCTGGAGACCAAGGAGTACCTGGGCGGGCTCACCATCATCAACGCCGCCGACCTCGACGCGGCCATGGCCTGGGGCACCAAGGTGGCCCGCGCCACCACGCTGCCCATCGAGGTGCGACCCTTCTACGGGGACGAGGCCTAGCCGCGATGGCCGGGGTGTCGCCCGCCCGGCTCGAGCGGGTGTACCGCCAGGAGTCCGGGCGGGCGGTGGCCGTGCTGACCCGCGTCTTCGGCGACATCGACATCGCCGAGGACGCGGTGCAGGACGCGTTCACGGTGGCGGCCGCCCGATGGCCCGCCGAGGGCCTGCCGCCGAGCCCGGCCGGGTGGATCATCACCACCGCCCGCCGGCGCGCCATCGACCGGTTGCGGCGCGAGGCCTCGCGTGCCGACCGCCATGCCCGGGCCGCCCTGGTGCACGCCGAGCGCGAACCCGTCGACGAGGGCGCGGTGGGCGACGATCGGCTGCGCCTGATCTTCACCTGCTGCCACCCCACCCTCTCGCCCGACGCCCGCGTCGCCCTCACCCTGCGCCTGCTGGGTGGGCTGACCACGACCGAGATCGCCCGCGCCTTCCTGGTGCCCGAGTCGACCATGGCTCAGCGCCTGGTCCGGGCCAAGGGCAAGATCCGTGACGCCGGCATCCCCTACCGGGTGCCCGAGGCCGCCGACTTGCCCGACCGCCTGCGCACCGTGCTGGCCGTGCTCTACCTCATCTTCAACGAAGGGTACCTGGCCAGCTCAGGTGCCGACCTGGTGCGTGACGACCTGTGCGCCGAAGCCACCCGGCTCACCCGGGTGCTGGCCGACCTGCTGCCCGACGAGCCCGAGGTGCTCGGCCTGCTCGGGCTGATGCTGCTCACCGAGTCGCGGCGGCCGGCCCGCGTCGATCCCGAGGGCGCGCTGGTCGTGTTGGCCGACCAGGACCGCGGCGACTGGGATCGAGGCCTGATCGAGGAGGGCCAGGCCTTGGTGCGGCGGTGCCTGCGACGGGGGGAGCCGGGTCCCTACCAGCTCCAGGCGGCCATCAACGCCGTGCACAGCGATGCCGCCACCGCGGCTGAGACCGACTGGAGGCAGGTGCTGGCCCTCTACGACCAGCTCTGGGCCCTGACGCCCACCCCGGTGGTGGCGCTCAACCGGGCGGTGGCCGTGGCCGAGGTGCACGGGCCCGAGCCGGCGCTGGCCCTGGTCGACGCCCTCGACGCCAGCCGCTACCACCGCGTGCACGCGGTGCGGGCCGAGCTGTTGCACCGGCTGGGGCGCGACCGCGAGGCGGACCGCGCCTACCAGGCCGCCATCGAGGCCACGGCCAACGACGAGGAGCGATCCTTCCTCGAAGATCGCGCCACTCAGCTGGACTTGCGTTGAAAGGTGCCCCTGGAGGAGCAGGAGCCAACGCAAGTTCGGGGGGCGGAGGGGCCGCCTGATCAGTCGGGGAGCTGTTCCATGAACTCGAGGCGCATCTCGCCCGGGGCGGTGACGAAGGCGATGCGGCGCCGCCCGAACGGTCCCGAGACCTCGGCCGGACCCCA
Organism: uncultured Microthrixaceae bacterium; assembly: GCA_963785815.1. Taxonomy (GTDB): domain Bacteria; phylum Actinomycetota; class Acidimicrobiia; order Acidimicrobiales; family Acidimicrobilacustridaceae; genus UBA4742. Next base: position 885,958 of record CAWAWN010000002.1, on the reverse strand, counting down.
CACCACCTGGTGGCCGGCGAGCTCGGCCTCCAGGTCGTCGGTGAACAACGCCGGGTGCAGGAAGCCCTCCTCGGGGAGCGTCACCTCGTCCTCGTAGATGGCGCGGGTGAACAGGGTGAGCGACAGGGCGCCGAGGGCCACGTCGGCCCGCTCGGACCCGTTCCACTCCATGCGGTTCGACACCACCGCCCCGGCCTGCTCGTACCAGGCGATGGCCGCGTCCAGGTCGGTCACCTTCACGGCCAGGTTGGCCACGCCGGTGACGGTCACCACTCGGCCCAGCCGGTCGGGGTCACCGATCCGGTCATGGTCCGGGGATCGACGCGCCCGCCGGAGTTGCCGGCCTCGTACACCGCGAAGCAGAGCTGGAGAACCTTGACCGCCTCGGCCGCGGTCATGTCGGGGGTGGTCCCGTCCACCAGGGCGTCGACGAAGTGGGCCGACGACCGGGTGAAGCCGGCGCCCCAGTCGGCCTCCACCTCGTAGCCGGTCATGGCCGGGTCGCCCTCGGTCCCCCGGTAGACCATCACCGGCGCCAGGTCCAGCATCTCGCCGGTGCAGCGCGTGACCCACAGGAACCCCTCGTCGCCCTGCACCTCGAAGAACTCGTCGGCGCCGTAGTACTGCGAGCGCATCCACATCTTCGGGGCGTAGGACACCTCCATGGCTCCCAGCAGCGACGGGTCCTCGTACTCGAACAGCACGTTGCACGGCTCGAAGAACAGGTCACGCCGGCGCACCACCGCCTGCACCGAGACGATGTCGGGCTCGACCAGCCAGAGGGCCATGGCGTACTTGTGCACCATGTCGTCGAACAGGTGACCGCCGGGGCTCTGGTGGTTGAGCCGCCACACGTAGCCCTCGCCCCACAACCCGGTCTGGAAGGCCGAGTCGGTCTGGCCCACCACCGTGCGGATGCGGACGTTGGTGGGGGCGCCGATGGCCCCCTCGGCGATCAGCTGGCGGGCCCGCTCCAGCGGCGGGTAGTGGGCGTAGCACTCGCTGACCCGCAGGACCAGGCCCCGCTCGGTGGCCCGGCGGGCCATCTCCTGTCCCTGCTCGACCGTGTTGGCGATCGGCTTCTGCACCGAGACGTGCTTGCCCGCGTCCAGCGCGGCCAGCACGTGGGCGTGGTGCAGGTGGGTGGGGGTGAGGATCTCGACCGCGTCGATGCCGTCGTCGGCCAGCAGGTCGTCGAGCTCGCCGTAGACCGTGGGCACCCCCCACGCATCGGCCATCTCGCGGGCGTGGTCGACGCGGGGATCGCACAGGGCCACCACGTCGCAGCGCTCGTGGTCGAGGTAGCCCCGGACGTTCATGGCCGCGATGTTGCCGATGCCGACCACCCCGAGCCGCACCCGGTCGAGCCCCATGTCGTCCTCCCCGGGGTCAGCCCCCCATACCTGACGTCGGCGTCAGTATAGGAACCACTCCCGACCCCCCGACCCCCCGACGCGGCGGCAACCACATGGCTCTGGCGCAAGCAGATGCCGCCGCTCGACGGGTTCCCTCGAAGCGGCGGCAACTGCGTAGCTCTGGCGCAAGCAGATGCCGCCGCTCGATCGGGGCATCGGTGGCATGCTCGACCCCATGCCCGCTCCCCTGCGCCTTCGCCGCCACGGACTCAGCGTGCTCGCCTGCCTCCTGGTGGCGGGACTGGTGGCCGCCGCCTGCAGCTCGAGCTCGTCGTCGAGCGGCACGACCGAGGCGACGACCGCAACCACCGCGCCCACCCGGCCGGCCTACGAGGCAGCCGGGCCCTATGCCGCCGGGGTGACCAGCCTGAAGCTGCCGTCGGGCGCCGACGTGGAGGTCTGGTACCCGGCGACCAGGGCGTCGGTGGTGGGCAAGACCCAGGACATCTTCTCCATCTCGACCCTGCTGCCACCTGCGCTCAAGAGCCTGGTGCCCGCCGACATCGACCCCGAGTACCCCACCGGTGCCTACCGCGACGTGGCGGCCAGCACGGCCGGGCCCTTCCCGATCGTGATGTTCAGCCACGGCTACGCCGCATACCCCACCATGTACGCCAGCCTGACCGCCCACCTGGCCAGCTGGGGCTACGTGGTGGTGGCCCCCGACCACACCGAGCGCGACCTGCTGGCTGCCCTGGCCGCCGGTCTGAGCACCACGACCACCGCCGCACCCACCGATTCGGCCAGCGCCGCGGCGGCCGCCCAGGCGGCCCAGGCCAAGGTCGTGGACCAGGACGGGACGACCCTGCTGGCGGCGCGCGACGCGGCGGTGGCGGCCAGCAACGACGCGACCTCGGTGCTGCACGGCACTATCGACCCGGGGGAGCAGGCCGCGATGGGCCACTCGGCCGGGGCCGCGGCCGCCGCCCAGGCCGCCCTCAGCGGTGGCTCGGCGATCAAGACGTTCATCCTGATCTCGGGGACCGGTCCGAGCGGAACGGCACCCAGCCAGCCAGGCATGGTGCTCACGGGGGGGAACGACCACGTGGCCGCCCTGTCGCGCGAGACCGCCTACTACGAGACGATGAAACAGCCCAAGCGGCTGGTGGTCATCCAGCAGGCCGGGCACAACTCGTTCGACGACATCTGCGAGATCGGCAAGGACCAGGGCGGCCTGCTGGCCATCGCGGCCAAGGTCCACATCAACGTGCCTCCCACCCTGGGTCGTCTGTTCGACGACGGCTGCACGTCGTCGTTCCCCGATGCCAAGAAGGTGTGGCCGGTGGCCTTCCACTTCATCGTGGCGCAACTGCGTTGGGCCTTCGGCACGGACAAGACGCCGGTCGGGCTGTCCACATCAGTGACCGGGAGCTTCCCGCCCTTCACCATCCACTACCGGTCGCAGAGCTGAGTCTCCACCGGGCGCTCAGCACGTCCGAGCAACAGCAGGGCGATGCCGATGGCGTTGGTGATCTGGTGCTCCTCGCTCTTGAGGAACCGCCCGGGCCGACGGGTCAGGTCGCACAGCCGGTCCACCTTGCAGATCTCCGCCAGCCCGGCGTCGGCCGCCTGCCGGAACAACGCGGTGACGGCCTCGGGCGCCCTTTCGACCAGATCCCACGTCGGGTTGTGCGGCTCGGTGACCCCGGGTGACCAACGGCTCCCGGCCAGCCAATCGGTGCGGGCTCGGGCCCGCACCCGATCCCCCGCCTCGAGCTTGACTCGACGGGCCCGCCGCACGGGTCCCGAATCGCCGAGCGGCAGGCGGTGTTGACGTCTGAAGCGCGACGGCGAGGCCGGCGGCGTCGAGGAACCCCGGCCATAGGGGCCGCTCGGCAGCTCCACGTCGTTGCGGGCCTGGATCTCGGGCCGCCAGACCTGGTCGACGAAGGGCACCGACAGCAGCTCGGGTGCGGCTCGACGCATGACCTCGAAGTGCAGCCGGTCGGTGCTGCGAACGTGCAGGGACAGCTCGGCGTAGAGGCTGGCCGCCACGGGCGACACGAGCGGGTTGGCCACGACGCGCAGCGGGAGCTCCTGGATCACGGGGCCGTGGATTCGCCCCAGCCGCTGCTCGATGTAGAAGAGGTCGGGCAACAGATCGGGCCTGACCGAGTCGGCCGAGCGGCGCACCCAGCCTTCCAGCCACTCGGCTTGGCGGCGCTGCTCGGCCACGCTCACCAGCCCAAGCGGATCGAGCTGGTCCACCATGCAGGCCGTGATCGCGGCCAAGTCGAGTGACGAGCCCGGCCGGGGTGGGAGCAGCAGTCCCAGACGGACGAGCGGGCCGGGTCGGCTCTTGTACCGGAAGACCTCGCCCCCCAACCCCTTGAGCAGCAGCGACGCCGCCCCAGGCGGGATGTCGGACCCATCGCTGTTGGAAACGCTCCCGTCGAACCGTCCCTGGCCCACGGCGACCTGTCGCCAGATCGGAGCCAGGTCGCCCGCGTACCGCTCGCCCCCGACGTGGCGGCGCCGCACATCGATCCGCGCCGCCCGTGGCATCCCCTGGACGTGCGCGATCCCCGCCACCGCCGCCACCTCGGACGCGCACCGCACCTCCGCGCCGTCCGGGGGGCCCGAGGTGTACGACTCGACGTCGGTGCATCCCGCCGCCACCAGCAGCGACAGCAAGAGCCGCGAGTCCTTCCCGCCCGAGAGCTGCAGGTACATCGGCGTGCGCAGGGCGGCCACCCCCTCGACCTGACGCACCAGGTCCTGGGTCACCGCATCCCACTCGGCCGGCGAGAGATCGGGTCGGCCCACCCCCGTCCCGGGCGGCGGCATGAGCACGTCCGGCGGCGTCCCCTCGGAGAGGAAGGACCGGCCCCATCCCACCCGACCCACCTGGCCGGCGCGCAACGCGCGCACCCCCGCAACGGCCATGTCCTCGCCGCAGAGGTGCCCCGCACCGAGCACCCAGCCCAGCGCCTGGCGGTTCCACCCGGTCGCACCCGACACCGCGGCCACGGTGGAGGCCCGGTTGGAGATCACCACCCGGCCCGCGTCGTACCCGTAGTAGAGCGGGTAGAGGCCAACGAAGTCACCGCTGAGCGTCAGGCCGTGCTCGGGTGCGCAGCACACCAGGTTGTAGGTGCCGGTCAGCGGTCCGACCGCCGAGCCCTGCCCGCCCTGGCGGAACCGGCGCAGGATGCCGGCGGGCGACACCGCCCGGGGATCGCCGGTCACGGTGCCGTTGCACACCACCAGGCCCTCCCCGTCGGCGTACCAGCGGGGATCGAGCACCGCGTCTCGGGCGGCCACCGCCCGCATCGACCAGGCGCCGGAGGGGGAGTCGGCCTCGATGACCGCACCGCCGATCCCGGTGGTGTCGCGCAGGGCCTCGGCCAGGGCCGGCCCCATCGTGCCGCACGACCCTGCTGGGCCCAGCGTCAAGACGAAGTGGATCACGCCGCCTCCAGCGTCGGGCAGCCAGGTCGGCCGGTGTCGTCGTGGCCCGAGCGACCCTAGCGGCCGGCGACGAAGGCCGGGCCGTCGAAGGCGTCGACGGTGGTGAAGGCGTCGACCGGAGCACGCGTCAGCCGCCGGGGTTGGCGCACGGGATGGCCGAGGGCGACCACGGTGGCCAGGGCCATCCCCTCGGGGACGTGCAGCAGCTCGAGCACCTCGGCCTCCCGGCGGATGGGCATGGTGGTCATCACGCCGGCCAGGCCCTCGGCCCGGGCGGCCAGCAGCACGCTCCACACGAACGGGTAGACCGAGGCCCCGCCGGCGAAGCTGTACCGCTCGGCGTCGCGGTCGACCGCGGCCAGCGCCCCCAGGTCGGCGAACACGGCCAGCAGCACCGGCACCTGGTCGAGGTGCTCGGCGAAACCGCCCGGACCGGCCGCGGCCTGCTCGGCCAGCGCCGTGGCCTCCCGCACGGCCTCGGCCTCGGCCTGGCGGTCGTTGCGGGGCGACCAGGGACGCAGGCCGGCCAGGTGCATGGCCAGGTAGTCGTACCAACCGGGCAGGTACAGGTCGCGCAGCCCGGCGCGGGTGGCCGGGTCCTGCACCACCACCACACGCCAGCCCTGCCCGTTGCCGCCGCTCGGAGCGAAGCGGGCGGTGTCGAGCACCCGGGCCAGCACCTCGTCGGCCACGGGCTCGTCGGTGAACTCCCGAACCGCGCCGGTGGTCCGCAACACCTCGACCATGTCCATGCCCGGCAGCTTCCTCGCGTCCTCCGCCGTCGGCAACTCACCGGCGCACCTCGTCACGCGGCGCGGCGACGCGTGCCGGCGATGGCCAGACCCCAGGGGATGACCAGCACGCCGTAGAGACCGAGCGGTCCGGCCGAGTCGGCCCCGAAGGCGGCGGCGGCGATGCCGGCCGCGATGGCGAAGTCGCGCATGCCGGTGGTCAGCACGGTGGCGGTGGCCAGCGCGGGCGTCGCCCCGCGACCCACCACCCAGCCCAGGACCGTGGAACCGACCAGGAACACGACCAGCGCGCCCAGGACCCCGACGTAGGCCCGGGTGATGCTCACCTCGGACGCCACGAGGAACACCAGCACCGTGACCAGCACCACCGGGCCGGTGGACTCCACCCGCTGGCGTCCCGCACCGGTGGGCAGGCGGGGGCGCAGGACCAGGCCGACGACCAGGGGTGCGGCGATGACCACCACCAGGTTGACCAGGACCGCACCCACGTCCACCGAGGCCGAGCCGCCCAGCACACCCAGCACCGGGCCGGCCAGCACCACGGTGAGCACGGTCGAGCCGATGAGCAGCCCGGCCGCGGCCGCGGTGTCGCCCTGGGCCACGCCGACCGTGGCCACCGAGGCCACCTCGGCGGGAGCCACCCCGAGGGCCAGCACCCCGCGGCGCAGGACCTGGTCGACCACCAGGTGGGCCGCCACCCACCCCAACGCCGGCAGGACAACGGCAGCCAGCCCCAGCGTGGCCAGCAGGCGCACCCGGTGGTGGGCCAGGGCCGCGGCCGCTCCCACCGGCACGGCCAGGGCGGTGACCAGCACCAGCGCGGCCAGGGCCACGTCCACGCCGTGGTGGTCGGCCAGCCAGCGTCCCGGGCCTGGGGCGGCGACGGCCACCGCCGCGGCCAGCACCACGATCCACAGCTCGCGGTAGTCCCGCCACCATCGGTTCAACACGTGCGCGCCCCGGCCCGATCGATCGGTTGTCGGTCCGCCGATCAGGTGTGGGAGGGGCTGGGCGCGTCCTCGGGAAGCTCGAAGGCCACCTCGTCGAGGTAGCACCAGTACCATTCCTCACCCGGCTCGAACGACTGGATGACCGGGTGGGCCTGCTCGTGGAAGTGGGCGGTGGCGTGTCGGTTGGGCGAGCTGTCACAGCAGCCGATGTGCCCGCACTCGGTGCAGCGGCGCAGGTGCACCCAGCGCCCGCCCATCAACAGGCACTCCACGCACCCGTTGCCGCTGGGTTCGACGGGCAGGATCTGATCGAGGTGGGTGCACTGGTCGGCCATGGCGACCAGCGTGCCACCCCGGCGCCCGATCGGCACCCATGGGCGCGGGCGCGCCAGACTGACCGACCATGGCTCCCACATCGCCCACCCCACCTCCGACCGGTTCGGGGGCGTCCGCCCGGCCCCCCGAGCAGGTCGTGCGGCTGGCCGACGGCCGTCGGCTCGTCTACCTCGAGGTGGGCGATCCCGACGGGACCCCGGTCATCCACCACCACGGCGGGCTCTCCGAGCGCGCTCGACGTCGTGCCCGCGGCCGGTGCCGCCACCGCCGCCGGCGTGCGCATCATCGCCCCCAACCGCCCAGGCGTCGGCCGGTCGGACCTCCAGCCCGGACGCACCACGGCCGGTTGGGCCGCGGACGTGGCCGAGCTGGCCGACCACCTGGGGATCGATCGCTTCGGTGTGCTGGGCTGGTCGCTGGGCGGCGCCTTCGCCCAGTCCACCGCCGTGGGACTGGCCGGACGGGTCACCGGCCTGGCCCTGGTGGCCAGCACCATCCCCCCGACGTGGGCCGGAGCCGACCGCGAGCTCAACCGCATGGACCGGCTGTTCCTGGGCCTGCACCAGCGGGGGGCCAAGGTCGACCGCACCCTCTTCCGCACGCTGCGCCTGATGGCCCGACGGGCACCGGGTGTGCTGGCCCGCACCTCGCACCTGCCCCCCGACGACGCCGACGTGCTGGCTGCGGCCATCGCCGAGGGGCTGCGCCACGCCCACGGCGTGATCGACGAGTACGCCTGCATGGGGGCGCCGTGGGGGTTCGAGCCCTCGGCCATCACCTGTCCCACCCACGTGTGGCAGGGCGATGCCGACGACCTGGTGCCGCCCAGCTGGGGTGCCCGCCTGGCCGACGCCATCCCGGACGCCACGCTGCACCCCGTCCCGGGAGGCACCCACTTCGTGGCCTACGGTCGCTGGGACCAGGTCCTGGCCTCCTTCGTCTGAACGGTGCGGTCCCGCGCCACGGGAAACACCCTCCCCTGAAGCCTCGCGCCTGACCCGGGCTCGACACGGACGGCGCGCGAAGCTGGCCCGATGCCCGGCGAGTCCTCACACAGGGGTTGGAAGATCGCGGCCATCGTGGTCGTCGTCGTGGTGGTCCTGGTGGTGGGCGGGCCGTTCGCCTACATCCACTTCTTCACCAGCAAGGCGCCGGCCAAGCTGTCCATCTCCGACCGCAGCTCGTCGGGCACGACCACCACCCTGGGCGCGGCCACCGCGCCGCTCGCCGGGACGTGGACGGTGACGTCGGGGTCGCAGGCCGGGTACCGGGTGCAGGAGGTGCTGTTCGGCCAGTCCACCACCGCCGTGGGCCGCACCTCGTCGGTCACCGGGCAGATGGTGATCGCCGGCGATCAGGTGACCTCGGCGTCGTTCACGGTGGACATGACCACGGTGCGCAGCGACCGCAGCCAGCGCGACGACCAGTTCCAGGGCCGCATCATGCAGACCGACCAGTTCCCCCACGCCACCTTCGCCACCACCGCGCCGATCGCCCTGTCGCCCGTGCCGGCCAACGGGGTGACCATCCACCCGACGGCCACGGGCAACCTCACCCTGCACGGCGTGACCAAACCGGTGACCGTGCCCCTCCAAGCCCGCCGGTCGGGCAACGTCATCCAGGTGAGCGGGTCGATCCCGATCGCCTTCGCCGACTACGACATCGCCAACCCCAGCGCCGCCGGGGTGGTCACGACCCAGGACCACGGCACCGTCGAGTTCCTGCTGGTGTTCAAGCCCGCCTGAGGACCCGCGCGGACAGGCACGGGGGTGCACGAGAGACTTCGTCCGATCCTCGCTCCGCTGCGGTCGGACACCGACCGACCTCGTGGGTCGGTGCGCCTGTCGGCGCACCTCCTAAGGCGCCGGTGGGAGGTTGAAGGACCGGACCCAGTCCGGGTGGATCTTGATGATCTCCCGGGAGAAGCCGTCACTCGGCGGCTCGACGTCGCTGAGGGCCTCGGCCGTGCCGCGGATCTCCAGGTAGTGGGGATCCCATCCCGAGGACGTGTCGACCGTGTCGACCACGAACGCCACCCGCGAGCCGGCGAGGACGTTGCGGAACTTCTTGGTGTCGCCCATGTGCATGCCGCCGATGTCGATGGTGTCGTCGGCTCGCACGAAGAACGTGACCGGTGCGTTCCCGACCACACCCTCCGGTGACACCGTGGCCAGACGGCCGAGTCGCTGCGACGCCAACCACGCCCGCTCGTCGGGTGAGAACCCCGTGAACGCCATCATCTGCCTCCTGTTGTTCGAGCTTCCTGCACGTGAACCAACCGGTCTGGGGTCAGAGGGCGTCGATGAGCTCGACCAGCCAGGCGTCCACGTGGTCGCCGCCCAGCTCCTCTGGGGTCTTGCCCAGGCGCACCACCACCAGCTCGCGGTCGTAGGCCACCAGGGTGCGCTGGGTCTCGTAGCCGTGCGCCCCGAGCCAGTCGGGGTGATCGGGCCACAGCCACCACTGGGCGCCGTAGCCCCGGCCGGGTTCGTCCACCCCGTCGGTGGGCCGGCGGGCGTCCGCCACCCAGGCCGGGTCGATCAGGCCGTCGCCCAGGTGCAGGTAGACCAGGCCCATGCGGGCGAAGTCGCGGGCGGTGGCGTACAGGTAGGACGAGGCCACGAACGAGCCGGCGGCGTCGAGGCGCGGGTCGGGTGCCTGCATGCCGGCCGGGCGGCAGACCTCGTCGATCAGCCACTGCCGCCACGGATCACCCCGATCGACGCCGACGGTGCGGCGCACCACGTCGGCCAACAGGTTGGTGGTGCCCGACGAGTAGCGCCACCGGGTGTCGTGGGGCACCTCGGCGGGACGCCCGGCCGCGAACCCAACCACGTCATCGGCGCCCGACCCGAACAGCATCTCGATCACGTCGGACGTCCCGGCGTCGACGTAGTCCTCGTTCCAGGCCAGCCCGTCGCGCATGCGCAGCAGGTCGGTCACCGTGATGTCGGCCCGGGCGTCGTCCCAGTGGTCGAACAGCTCGGCCCGGGCCGGCTCCACGCCGGCGACCCCTGCGGCCAGGTGGGTGAACGACTTGGCCATCGACCAGGAGATCAGCGTCTCGTCGGGCCCGGCCGTGGGCCCGTATCGCTCGGCCAGCAGGGTGCCGTCGGCGGCCATGGCCACCACGGCCAGGGTCAGACCGTGGTGGGCCGCGTCCCCGAAGGCCACGTCCAGCAGGTGTTCGACCGACGGAGCAGCCATCGTCGGGACCCTAGCGCCGGGGGGACCGGGCCGGTCACGCCGCCGAGGCGGCCCTGTCGGGCCAGGTCGGCCAGATCGGGGGTCACGAGGCCTCCCGGAGCGGGGACCGGTCGCCCCGTCGATCGGCCGCGACGGGTCGCACCCGGCCGTCGGGGTCGAGGCGATGTGGCACCGGTTGGCCGCCCAGGTGGTCGGCCAGGCCGGCGGTGGCCTGCACCCGGCCCTGGTCATCGACGGCCAGGGCCTGGGCGGCGGTGGCGTCCACCGTGTCGAAGGGGTGGGCCGAGCCCCGCAGGATCACCGACTTGGCCAGCACCTCGGCCACCCAGGCCTCGGCCGCCACCACCGTGGCCAAGTCGAGGTCGGTGTCGGAGGGCAGACCCGAGCGGGGATCGATGAGGTGGTGGCGCTCGGCCCGGCCGCGCCCCGGCGCATCCTGGGACGACCAGCGACGGAGCAACGTGGTGGAGGTGGCCACCGCCCCGCCGGCCAGCCCGATGCGCACCAGCGGCGCGGCCGGGCGGTGGGGGTGCCACACGCCCACGGTCCAGGCGCCGGACGGCACGCCGTCGTGGGCCGCCTCGGGCCCCTCGCCGGCCACCCGCACGTCTCCGCCCAGGTTCACGCAGGCGCCGGACGCCCCGGCCGCCAGGAGGTCGGCCACCACCAGGTCGGCGGCCAGCCCCTTGCCGATCCCACCCGGGTCGAAGCCGGTGCCGAATGGCAGCGTCACGACGTCCCCCTCGACCCGGATGTCGGCGGCACCCAACCCCAATCGGGTCGGGTCGAGGTGGCACACCGTGCTCGGTACCGGCTCGGAGGCGCGCTCGCCGGTGGTCAGCGGCGACGGGCGCTCGAGCTGATCGAACGAGCGGTCATAGCCGGCGCGCAGCAGCGGGCCGAGCACGGTGGGGTCGAAGGCCCCGCCCGACAGCCGCCACGCCGCGGTGGCCCGCTCGACCAGCTCGACGGTGTCGGACGAGACCCGCACCGGCTGGCCGGCACGGTCGTTGAGCCGGCTGACCTCGCTGTCGGGCCGGAACCGGCTCCAACGCGACTCGAGCTGCTCGATGCGGTCGAGGGCCAGATCGACCAGGTGCGGCGCGCCACCGACCACCACCAGGTGGCCGTCGCTACCCATGGCCCGGAACCGGCGCTCAGCTGCCATGGCTCGAGGTGTTGGCCGTGGCCGACGGGGCGGCGGCGGTGGCCGAGGTCGACGCCGCCGTGGCCGAGGTGGACGCCGACTCCGAGTCGTCGGAGGCGCGGGTCGTGGTCGAGGTGGTGGATCCGGTCGAGCCGGTGGCCTGGCTGGCCGCGCTCGTCGCCGTGGCGTGGGTGGCTGCCTGTGAGGCGGCCAGGTAGCCGGTGATCCCGAACAGGCCGGCCAGGCTGGCCACGCCGGTCAGGACCCGGGCTCGCGCCGCGGCGTGGCGACGGCGACGGGGCGGTGGGGTGGTGGGCGACATGGTGCTCCTTTCCGGTCCACGGTCGTGAACCGGTCTGGCCACCACGTTGCGACCGGACCCTCCGAGCACCCTGGGAAGGCCCTCCATTGCTCCTGGAACCTGGTCCCGCCGCTTCGGACAAATCGGTGGGAGCACCAAGCACGTCCCAAGCTTCCTCTGAGGTGACCACCCGATGCTCGATCCAGGACCGGCGCCGGCCCTAGCGCCGAGCGCCACCGCCGAGCACCGTGCTCGGCCTGCAGCCAGCGACCCGGGAGGCCGTGCCCAGATGGAGACGATCGTGGAGGGTGCCGACGGGACCGCTGCCGTGGCCCCCTCGTCACCGGCGCCGTCGGTCGTCCCCGGCCCAGCGGCGACACCGGTCCCACCGGTCGAGGTGGCGCCGCACCAGGTGCCTGACCCGTCGGCGCGCCGCATCAGCCGGTCCGGCTGGATCACCGCCTCCATCGGCGCGCTGGCCGCTGTCCTCTACACCTGGAGCCTGTCCTCGGTCGGCTACGCCAACAGCTACTACACGGCTGCGGTCAAGGCCGGCACCGTCAGCTGGAAGGCCTTCTTCTTCGGTTCCATCGACCCCGGCAACTTCATCACCGTCGACAAGCCCCCCGCGGCCCTGTGGGTGCAGGAGCTCTCGGGCCGCATCTTCGGCTTCTCCACCTGGTCGATGCTGCTTCCCGAGGCGCTGGCTGGCGTGGCCTCGGTGCTGATCCTGCACCACCTGGTGAAGCGCTGGGCCGGCAACACCGCCGCCCACCTGTCGGCCCTGGCCTTCGCCCTGACGCCGGTGGCCGTGGTGATGTTCCGCTACAACAACCCCGACGCCCTGCTCACCCTGCTCTGCCTGGCCGGCGCCTGGGCCCTGTGGAGGGCGCTCGAGACCGGGCGCACCCGCCACCTGCTGGTGTCGGCCGTGCTCATCGGGCTGGCCTTCGACACCAAGATGCTCCAGGCCTTCCTGGTGCTGCCCGCCTTCATCGGCGTCTACCTGCTGGCCGGACCGCCCAAGCTGGGCAAGCGCATCTGGCAGCTGGGTCTGGCCGCGGTCACCCTCCTGGTGGCCGGCGGCTGGTGGGTCGCCATCGTGGCCCTGACCCCCGCCGGGTCGAGGCCGTACGTGGGCAGCACCCAGGACAACTCGATCATCAGCCTGCTGACCGGCTACAACGGCCTGTCCCGCCTGTTCGGCAACTCCGGCGGCGGCCCGGGCGGCGGGGGCGGACCCGGCGGTGGCCCGGGTGGGGCCAGCGTCGGCTTCGGCGGGGCGTCCGGACCGCTGCGCCTGTTCAACACCGCGCTGGGTGGGCAGGTGGCCTGGCTCATCCCGCTGGCCCTGGCCGGCCTGGCCGCCGGCCTGTGGCTGACCCGGCGCGGCCCGCGCACCGATCGAGGCCGGGCCGGTTGGCTGCTGTGGGGCGGCTGGGCCCTGACCTGTGCGGCCGTGTTCAGCCTGTCCAGCGGCACCTTCCACCCGTACTACGCGGTGCAGCTGGCTCCGGCGGTGGCCGCGCTGGCCGGCGCCGGCGGCCTGGCCCTGTGGCGTCTGGGCCGCACCCATCGGCTGATGGCCTGGGCCCTGCCCGCCGCCGTCGTGGTCACCGCCGGCTGGGCCGTCGTGCTGTTGGAGCGCACCGCGGGCTACGACCCGTGGCTGGTGCCGCTCATCGTGGCCGGGGCGGCCCTGGGCGCGGCTGGGCTGTGGGCCGGGGCGCGCCTGCGCCGACGTGACGTGGTGGTGGTCGCCAGCACGGTGGCGGTGGCCGCGCTGCTGGCCGGGCCCGCGGCCTACGCCGTCACCACCATCCGCCACCCCGTGACCGGATCGCTGGTCTCGGCCGGACCGAGCGCGGGTGGGTCGGGCGGCTTCGGCGGCGGTGCGGGCGGCCCCGGCCGCGACGCCAGCGTGGACACCGCGCTGGTCGCCTACCTCGAGGCCCACCAGGGCACGGCCAAGTACCTGGTGGCCGGCAACGGCTCGCAGACCACGGCCTCGATCATCATCGCCTCGGGCAAGCCCGTCATCACCATCGGTGGGTTCAACGGCAGCGACCCCAGTCCCACCCTGTCCGAGTTCGAGCACCTGGTGGCCACCGGCCAGGTCCGCTACGTGCTGGTCGGCGGCGCCTTCGGTGGTGGAGGCCTCGCGGGCGGCGGCCTCCCCGGCAACGGCGCGGGCGGCGCCGGTGGTCCGGGAGGGGCCGCCGGCTCGGCCATCGACAGCTGGGTCGAGAGCCACGGGACCGTGGTGCCCACCTCGGCCATCGGCGGGTCGACCTCGGGAACCCTCTACCTCGTGCACGCCTGATCCTCGACCTCCGCTTCCCTCGAACGCTTCCCCCCGATTCGCTGAAAGGAATCCCCCCGATGACCGATGACCTCACCCCCGACCAACCCTTCTCCCCGGGCACCGTGCCGCCGTCGGCGCCGCCCACCGGCCCACCGACCGGTCCACCCCTGATGCCGCCCACCACCCCCTCGGCCACCGAGGCGCCGGGGACGGGAGACGGCGCCTGGTTCGCGGCCGCCGATGCGCCGGCCGCGACGGGGCCCACCCCGCCCGCGGCCGACGACGCCTGGTTCGCGGCCGATCCGGCCGCGGCGGCCTCGGGGTCAGCGTCGGCGACCAAGCCCCACAGCATGCGCACCTGGGTGGCCGCCGGCGTCGGCGCTGCCGTGATCGCGGCCGCGGCCGTGGCCGGCATCAGCCTGGCCAGCTCCCACGCCAAGTCCTCGGCCAGCACCGTCAACCAGGGGGCCGGCGCGTTCGCCGGGCCCGGCGGCTACGGCCCCGGCGGAGCCAACGGCCTCGCCGGCCGGGGCGGCGACGGGGGCACGGTCGTGAGCGTGAGCGGCTCCACCCTGACCATGAAGACCACCAGCTTCGGCTCGTCCAGCTCCAAGCAGGTGACGGTCAAGACCACGTCGTCCACGTCCATCACCGAGTCGGTGACCGGATCGGTGAGCCAGATCAAGACCGGGGACCACGTGGTGGTCCTGGGCACCACCTCGGGCACGAAGGTGGCGGCCGACCGGGTCGTGGACAGCGGCACGGCCAGCGCCTCGGACACGTTCGGCGGTGGGTTCGGCGGCGGGCCGCCATCGGGCTCGGGCAGGTCGTCGTCGAGCGCATCGGGCTCGTCGTCCGGCCAGGGCGCACCCACCGGCCAACCGCCGACCGGCGCCGAGGGCTTCCCCGGTGCCGCCGCCGGTGAGGGCCCACCCAGCGCGGCCGGCGGCAACGGTGGCCCGGGCGCGGGTGGCGGGTCCGGAGCGGCGCCGGTGGCCGGGACGGTCACCGGCGTGGACGGCTCCACCCTCACCGTGAAGTCGACGGCCGGCACCACCTACACGGTCACCGTGGGCTCGGGGGCGACCGTCACGGTGGAGAAGTCGATCGCGCTCTCCGACCTCACCTCGGGGGAGAAGGTCAGGGTCACCGGCACGACCAGCGGCGACGTCATCACCGCCACCGCCATCCGGGCCGGCAGCGCCGGCTTCGGGCCAGGCGGCTTCGGTGGACCCCGTCAGGCCAGCGGCTCGTGACGCCGCCTACGGTGACGACCACCGGCACGCCGCGGCCTGACCCCCGTGACGACCGCCGGCTCCTGATCGGGTCGGAGGCCCCCATGTCCAACGCCAGCTCCCAGCCCCGTGTGCTCGTCGTCGACGACGAGGAGCACATCACCGAGCTGGTGGCCATGGGCCTGGGCTACAACGGCTTCGACGTGACCCGGGCGGCCACGGGTCGCGAAGCGCTGGCCGAGGTCGACAAGGCCCGGCCCGACCTGATCGTGCTCGACGTGATGCTGCCCGACCTGGACGGGTTCGAGGTCGCCCGCCGGCTGCGCGAGGCCGAGGGGGCCGGCACGCGGGTGCCGGTGATCTTCCTGACCGCCCGCGACGCCACCCAGGACAAGATCCAGGGCCTGCGCCTGGGCAGCGACGACTACGTGACCAAGCCCTTCAGCATCGAGGAGCTGGTGGAGCGGGTGAAGGCGGTGCTGCGGCGCGCCTCGGGGCTGGGACCAGGCGAGCACCGCCTGTCGCATGCCGACCTGGAGCTCGACGAGGACACACGCGAGGTGTGGCGTGGGGGACGGCTCATCGAGCTCACCCCCACCGAGTACAAGCTGTTGCACTACCTGTTGTCGAACGCCCGCCACGTGCTCACCCGGGACCAGATCCTCGAGCACGTGTGGGACTACACCTTCGCCGGCAACGCCAGCGTGCTCGAGACCTACATCAGCTACCTGCGCCACAAGGTGGACGACGTGGAACCCCACCTCATCCACACCGTGCGCGGCGTCGGCTACACCCTGCGCCTGCCGAGCTGATCGGCCCTCTGGTCGGCAAGCCTCCCGCCGGGCGCCTTCGGCATCCGGGTGTCGCCCGTCGAGCGGTTTCCCGCTGTTCCGCCGCGTCGGGCCACGCTCCGTCCCCGCAACCTGTCAGCCCAGCGGACCCGACGAGTCCACCCGGCTGACAGGTTCGCCGCTCGGCAAGTCCCCGGGAACTCCAAGGTGATCCCGATGCGGGGCCCAGGGCGGTGCTCGAAGCTCGAACCATCAAGCCCCCACCCCAGCGGTCGAGCCGGATGCCCTCCCATCGTCCGGCTCGACCGCCAGGGGCGACGAACGAGAGGAACCCCGATGTCGCCATCGCCGAACCCCCGCCCGGCCTCGAGCTCGGACCCTGCCTTCGCCCACCCCTCGCTGTCGTTGTCGAGCCTGTCCGACCTCCCCTCGCCGCGCCTCACCCCCGGCCGCCCACGCAGCTGGCGCAATCGCCGCCGCCAGGCCTGGCTGGGCGCCGGTGACCACGGCTCCGCCACCCTGCTCAACGCCCACCGGCCCGGACCGACCCCTCCGCCGCCGGCCGCCTGACCGATCCAACCGAGACCTCTAGACCTCCTACCGGGTGGCACGACCCGGGGCTCCGGCCCCGGGTCGTGTCGCGTCCGGACCCCTCGATCCCGGAACCGGGCAGATGCGCACCCGGTTCCGGGTGCGAAGGTGTCCCATCTCCGACTCCCCAGGAAGTTCTGAGGCGCGGCGGAGGGCGGGTGGAGCGATGGGACCGACAGTGGAGGCATGAACGGCACCCTGCCCTGGTACATCGCCCGATCCGCCGGCCTGGTGGCATGGGCCCTGTTGAGCGCCTCGGTCATCTGGGGACTGACCATGACCAACAAGGCCCGCCCCTTCGGCCACAAGCCTCGCCCGGCCTGGATGCTCGACCTGCACCGATGGCTGGGCGGGCTGGCCACCATCTTCGTGGGCGTGCACATCGTCGCCATCCTGCTGGACTCCTTCGTCAACTTCTCCGTCGTCTCGGTGCTGGTGCCCTTCACGGCCGCCTGGCGCACCGCGGCGGTGGCGTGGGGCGTCGTGGCCATGTGGCTCATGCTGGCCGTGGAGCTGACGTCGTTGGCCCGCCGCCGACTGCCCCGCAAGGCATGGCGGCTGATCCACGGCGCCAGCTTCCCCTTGTTCGGGCTGGCCACGCTCCACGCCTTCACCGCCGGCACCGACGCCCGGTCCCTGCTGTTCATCGGCACGGCGGTGCCGGTGATCCTGGCCGTCGCCGCCCTCACCGCCCGGCGGGTCCTCGACGTGACCCAGGTCGAGCCGGCACCCGCCCGGGGGGCCACCCGCACCACCCGGGGCCCGCGCCCGGTGCGACCCGCGGCCTCGACCCCCCGGGCGGCCGTGCCCGCGGCGTCGGTGCGCCCCAGCCGGCCGCACGCCGCCGCCTCCGCTGCGCCGCGGGCCGCGACCTCGGCCTGGCCCACCACGCCGCCCGACCAACCACTGGTACGGGGGTAACCCCGCGTGCGGCCACCGCACCCCGCGCTGATCCGCAAGCTGGGCCGCTACGCCTCGGCCTCGGTGGTGGCCACCGCCACCAGCATGACGGTCCTGGGCACGTTGGTGGCCACCGGCGCCCTGGCTGCGGGCTGGGCCAACGTGGTGGCCACCGGCGTGGGCACCGTCCCGTCCTTCGAGCTCAACCGGCGGTGGGTCTGGGGCCGCACCGACCGGCGTCGGCTGCTGACCCAGATGGGACCGTTCGCCGCCCTGTCCTTCACCGGGTTGGCGCTGTCGACCCTGGCCGTCAGCCTGGCCGCCCGCTGGGCCACCGACGCTCAGCTGGGCACCACCGGTCGGACGGTCGCCAGCGAAGCGGCCAACGTGGCCACCTTCGCCACCCTGTGGGTCGTCCAGTACGTGCTGCTCGACCGGGTGCTGTTCCGGTCCAGCCGACGCCCCCGGCGCGACCACCACCTGACCGCGGCCGCATGATCCCGGCACGCACCGGCTCCGATGAGCCACCATCGCGGTCGATGTCCCGCCCGGTCCGCACCCACGCGTCGGCGGCCACGCCATGACCCTGCGCCTGCGCCTGGTGCTGGCCCTGGTGGTGCTGCTGACCGTCGGGCTGGCCATCTTCGGGTTCGCCACCTACTCGCTCTACGCCCACGCCCAGTACCAGCACCTCGACGACCAGATCGCCTCGTCGGTGAACGCGGTGACCATCCAGCTGCTGAGCGACGGCACCACGTCGTGCACGGCCGGCGCCAGCACCTCCAAGGCCTCGAGCTCGTCCACCACCACGTCGACCACGACCGACGGGGACTCGGGCGGCACCGGCGCCGGGAACCCCTCGTTCGGGCCACCCGGCCAGTTCTTCCCCGACGGCGGACCCGGGGGCAGCCACGGCCAGCGGCCGGTCAACCTGCCACCCGACACCTACGCCGAGCTGCGCGACCAGGACGGCGCCGTGCAGGCCTGCGTCCAGGTCATCAACGCCACCACCAAGCCGGACCTGCCCGACAACCTGCACACGGCGCCCGGCACCAAGCGCTTCTTCACCACCGACTCGGTCAGCGGCTCCGGCCAGTGGCGGGTCATGGTCACCGGCGCCACCGCCAACGACGGCGACCACTCCATCGTGGTGGCGGTCCCCCTGGGCGACGTGACCTCGTCGCTCGACCAGCTCGTCCTCATCGAGGTGGCGGCCGCGCTGGCGCTGCTGATCGCCCTGAGCACCGGGTCGTGGCTCATCCTGCGCCGGGGGTTGCACCCCCTCGAGGCCATGTCCACCACCGCCGGGGCCATCACCGCCGGTGACCTCACGCAGCGGGTCAGCCCGTCGGGCGGTCCCACCGAGGTGGGCCAGCTCGGCCTGGCCCTCAACACCATGCTGGACGAGATCGAGGAGGCCTTCGCCGAGCGCGACGTGACCGAGCAGCGGCTGCGCCAGTTCCTGGCCGACGCTTCGCACGAGCTGCGGACGCCCATCACCTCGATCCAGGGCTTCGCCGAGCTGTTCCGGGTGGGCGCCGACCACGCCCAGGTGGACCTGCCCACGATCCTGCGCCGCATCGAGGAGGAGTCGGCCCGGATGCGGCTGCTGGTCGAGGACCTGCTGCTGCTGGCCCAGCTCGACCAGGTGCGCGAGGCCGAGACCGAGCCGGTGGACCTGGCCGTGCTGGCCGCCGACGCCTGCTCCGACGCGGTGGCCGGCGCCCGGGATCGTCCTGTCACCCTCGACGCCCCGGAGCCCGTGGTGGTGCAGGGCGACGAGGCCCACCTGCGCCAGGCCATCGCCAACCTGGTGTCCAACGCCCTGCGCCACACCCCGGCGGGCTCGGCGCTGCAGGTGTCGGCCCGACGCGATGGCGACTGGGCCGAGGTGGCCGTGCGCGACCACGGTCCGGGGCTGGACCCGGAGGCCCTGACCCACGTGTTCGACCGGTTCTGGCAAGCCGACCGGTCGCGCACCGGATCAGGCGCCGGGCTGGGCCTGGCCATCGTGGCCGGCATCGCCTCCGAGCACGGCGGAACGGCCGAGGCGGCCAACGCCCCTGACGGCGGCGCCATCTTCCGCATCCGGCTCCCGATCTGACTGGGCAACCAGACCGGCCGACCTGCCCAGCCCTCTGGTCGGCATGACACCCTCGCGAAGGGCCGCCTTCGAAGCACCCAAGGCCTGGTGGCCTTGACATGTGACAGACGTTCGGTCGAGCGTCACCGCGTGGCGGCACCGTCGCCGGCGGCCGACACAGGGGGGACGACCGACCATGACCATCACCGTCGACACCGAGCTGGTGGCGCGAGCCCACGCGTTGGCCCCGCTCATCGAGGCCGAGGCCGAGGTGGCCGAAGAAGCCGGGACGCTGTCGGCGCCGGTGGTCGAGGCGGTCGAGCGGGCCGGGCTGTTCACCACGCTGGTCCCGCGGAGCTGGGCGGGGCCGAGGCCGACACGGCCACCGCGCTGGCCGTGTTCGAGGAGCTGGCGAGGGCCGACGGCTCAGCCGGGTGGTCGATCATGGCCAACGCCACCACCACCTGCTTCGCCGCCATCTACACCGGTGACGAGGCCGTCGAGGCCATCTTCGGCTCGGCCGACGCCGACGGCTCCGCCCACCCCCAGCCGGTGCTGGCCGGCATGTTGGGGCCGATGGGCCAAGCCGTCCGGGTGACAGACGGGTTCGAGGTGTCGGGTTCGTACCAGTTCGCCAGCGGGTCGGGCCACAGCAGCTGGATCGGCGCCGGCACCACCGAGATGGTGGATGGCGAGCCCGCCGTGTCCGAGCTGGGACTGCCCGCCATGCGCGTGGCCTTCGTCCCCCGTGACCAGGTCACCTTCCTGGGCAACTGGGACGTGCTCGGTCTGCGGGGCACCGGCAGCTACGACTACCGGCTCGATCGGGTCCCGGTACCCGAGGCCTTCACCTTCCTGCTCCTCGAAGCCACGCGGCAGCGCGGCGGGCCCGTCTACGACATCGGGCTGTTCGGCCTCACCGCCATCGGCCACGCCGCCTTCGCCCTGGGGGTGGGGCGGCGGGCCCTCGACGAGATCGTGGTCGTGGCCCGATCGAAGCAGCGCCTGGGCGCTGAACCCATCGCCGACCAGCAGCTCTTCCAACACGACTTCGCCATGCACGACGCGGCGCTGGGGGCGGCGCGGGCCTACACCTTCGAGGCGTTCACCCAGGCCGAAGCGGCGGCACGCCACGACGGCGCGCCCTCCGTCATCCAGGGCCAGCGGATGCGCCAGGCCACCACCTACGCCACCCGGGTGGCGGCCGACGCCGCCCGGTTCGCGTACACCTGGGCCGGGTCGAGCGCGCTGCGCAACCCCAGCGCCATCCAGCGCTGCCTGCGGGACCTGTCAGCCGGCACCCAGCACCTCTACGTCGACAACAACACCCTTACGGCGTACACGCAGGCCGTCCTGGCCGACTGATCAACACCGCGATCCCTTGCCCGCCTTGGGATCGCGACCTCGACCGACCGGCACCCAGATCCGCGCTTACTCCGGAGGGTCGAGCAGTCGATGATGTGGGCATGGACGCCGTGACTCCGAAGTGCCCCAGCTGCAGCGCGCCCGTCCAACCCGACTGGGACTGGTGCCAGCTGTGCGGCTACGACCCCGAGTCCCTCATGCCCGCCGGGTGGATCTCGCCCACGCTCTACCAGGCCGAGGCGGCGGGCGGGGGCACCGGCACGGCTACCAAGCGGCGGCGGTCCAAGCGCGCCCGCAAGGCCGAGGCCGAGGCCACCCCGCCCCCGCCGCTCATCGAACTGCCGCAGAACCTCGTGACCGGAGCCGACCCGATCGGCGATGACCGGGCGCGGGTGGTGGCACCGCCCGGGGCCGCCTCGACCGCCGGGCCCGCGCCGACGGCCTCCACCCCCACCCCGACCCCGGTCGCGGCCGAGTCGAACGGTCACACCGCGACCACCGACCCCCACCCGGGCATCCCCGAGGAGTTGACGGGACGCACCGCGGCCGCGGTGTCCACCGCCGCGGCCGGCGGGCCCCGCGTCTACCGGGTGAAGGCCACGCCGCCCGAGGTGATCGGAGCCGGGATGCTGCTGGCGGCCGCCGCCGGGCTGGCCTACCTGACCGTGCGGGGCGTGCTGCAGGTGGCGACCGGCGCGTCGACCTCGACGCTGGACAACGTGGTCACCGTCCTGTTCGTGGTGATGTGCGCGGTGGTGGCCTTCGCCGCCGGCGCCCAGGGCCTGGCCCTGGTCCGCCAGCGCGTCGAGGTCAGCCGCGACGAACTGGTCGCCCACAACCGCTTCGGCCGCGTGCAGCGCGTCCCCGTCGCCGAGATCTACGCCATCCGCTTGAGCCAGCGGCAGTTCGCCACCCCCCGGGGTCTGAGCCAGCCCATCGAGACCCCCTACGTGCAACGGGGCGACGGCACCGGCTTCTGGCTCGACGCCCTGGGCGGACGGTCCCCCGGGGCCGGTCCCAGCGATGCCCAGCTGACCCTGTTCGACCAGCTCAGCGCCGAGGTCGACCGGTTGCGCCCACCTCGCCCGACCCTCTGACCACACCCTGGGTCTGACGCCGCCGTCCCGGCGCATCCCGGTCGGGTGAGGACGCCCGCAGGCAGGCTCGCCGACCGGGGGGCCAGGTAGGTTGAGCGGCATGGCTCCCCTGGCTCGACGTGAGCGCGACGACCTGTGCGACCTGCTCGAGGCCGTCGGCCCCGAGGCCGACACCCTGTGCGAGGGCTGGACCACCCGCGACCTGGCCGCCCACCTGGTGGTGCGCGACCGGCGGGTCGACAGCCTACCCGGTCTGATGATCCCGGCCTTCAGCGCCCACACCGAGAAGGTGCGCGTCACCTGTCGCGACCACCACGACTACCCGCGGCTGGTGGCGCTGGTGCGCGGCGGTCCGATGTACCCGGTGCGGCTGGCCAAGCTGGACGCCGTGGTCAACGGCCTGGAGTACCTGGTCCACCACGAGGACGTGGCCCGCGCCCAACCCGACTGGACCCGCCCCGACGACCCGGACCGCGACGCCCAGGCCTGGGTCCGGGTCAAGGCCATGGCCAAGATGATGGGCCGGCCGTCGCCCGTGGGGTTGGTCCTGGCTCCTCCGGGCCACGACCCGATCACCGCCCACGAGCCCGACCCCGACCCCGGAGGCCCGACGGTGACGGTCCGAGGGCCGGTGGCCGACGTCATCCTCTTCGTCTCGGGGCGCACCGGTGCCGCCCAGGTCGACCTCGACGGCGATGCCGACGCCGTGGAAGCCGTCCGCCAGGTGTCCTTCGGCGGGTAGGGCCCGAGGCACGAGCCCCGGTCCCAGCTCAGCCCTGCTCGGCCCATCCGTGGAGCAGCTTGAACCGCAGGGCGGTGGTCAGGCTCCAGGCCACGGTCAACGCGATCAGCTCCCCGACCAGGCCACCGCCGGCCACGTGCACGCCGAAGACGGCCGCCACCGACAAGGCGATGCCGGTCACGGTGACGGCGACGCTGGCCTTCACGTGGCGGCGCATGCGCACGTCGCCCCGACCGTGTCGGAACGAGAAGCGCTGGTGGGCCCAGCCGTTGCCCACCGCGGTGGCGGCCAGGGCCACGGCCACCGCCGCCTCGGCACCCAGCAGCGGGCGCAGCAGCAGGAACAGCACCAGCGAGGCGGCGGTGCTGACCACACCCACGATGGCGAAGGTGATCAGGTGGCGTCCGCCGTCGTCGGCGTACGGTCGCCGGGCGTCGCCGCCGAAGTCGAGGCGACCCCGCCCCGAGGCGAACCGCCACGCCATGCGGACCGCGCCCCGCAGGTCGTCGCGGGCCGTCTGGGCCACCTCCACCCGGCTGTCGAGGTCGTCCATCCAGTCCACGGGCACCTCGTGGATGCGCAGGCCGTTGTGCTCGGCCAGCAACAGCATCTCGGTGTCGAAGAACCAGGCGTCGTCCTCGATGGCGGGGATGAGCGTGCGGGCCACGTCGGCCCGCACCGCCTTGAAGCCGCACTGGGCATCGCGGAAGCGGTTGGCGAACAGCACCCGCAGGATGAGGTTGTACGTGCGGGAGATGGCTTCGCGCCGCGGCCCGCGGGCCACGTTGGCCCCGGCCGCCAACCGGCTGCCGATGGCCAGGTCGGAGTGGCCCGACACCAGGGGCGCCACCAGGGGCAGCAGCGCGTCGAGGCCGGTCGACAGGTCGACGTCGGTGTAGGCCACCACCGCCGCGTCGCTGTTGGTCCATGCCGTGCGCAACGCCAGACCCCGTCCCTTGCGATCCAGGTGCAGGAACCGCACGCCCCGCAGGCGCTCGGCCAGCCCGGTGCCGACGGCCGCGGTGCTGTCGGTGGAGGCGTTGTCAGCGATGGTGATGCGCCACGTGAACGGGAACTGGGTGGCCAGGTAGTGGTGGAGCCGCTCCACGCTGGCGGCCAGGGCCGCCTCCTCGTTGTAGACCGGGACGACCACGTCGACCATGGGGACGTCGGTCGATGCCTGCGAGGAGAGGGCAGGCCGGTCGCGGGTGAGGTCGTCCACGTCAGGGATCGCCCGCGGCTCGAACAGGGACGGGGGCCGACCGCCCGGAAGATGGGTGGTGCTGGCGGTCATGGTCGCCGCGGCGAGGTGCGCATGCGACCAGCTTGGGGGCGCCGCCTCCGCGCCGACGCTGCACAGGCTGGGAGTTCCCTGGGACCGTCCTCATAGCCCCCCATCCGTCGAAGCTGTCATCCCCACGGCACGAACGGGCCGCTGCCCTGACAGGTTCACCCCGGACACGGGCTACACCCCGAGCTTCCGGCCGATGATCTCCTTCATGATCTCGGTCGTGCCGCCGTAGATCGTGGTCACCCGCGCATCGGCGTAGGCCCGGGCGATCGGGTACTCGTTCATGTAGCCGTAGCCGCCGAACAGCTGGAGGCAGCGGTCGACGGTGCGCTTCTGCAGCTCGGTGCACCACCACTTGGCCATGGCCGCCTCCTCGACCGTGAGGTCGCCACGGTTGAGGCCGAGCACGCAGCGATCGACGAAGCTCTGGGCCACCTCGACCTCGGTGGCCACCTCCGCCAGCACGAAGCGGGTGTTCTGGAAGGTGCCCACCGGCTGGCCGAAGGCCTGGCGCTGGCCGACGTAGTCGACCGTCCAGCCCAGGGCGGCGCGGGCCGCCGCCACCCCGGCGGCGGCGATGGACAGGCGCTCCTGGGGCAGGTTGGCAACCAGCTCCACGAAGCCCTGGCCCTGCTCGCCCAGCAGGTTGGCGACCGGCACCCGCACGTCGGAGAAGAACAGCTCGGCCGTGTCCTGGGCGTGCAAGCCGATCTTGTCCAGGTTGCGCCCGCGCTCGAAGCCGTCCATCCCGCGCTCGAGCACCAGCAGGCTCATCCCGCGGTGGCGCTGGCCGGGGTCGGTCTTCACCGCGGTGATGACCAGGTCGGCGTTGATGCCGTTGGTGATGAAGGTCTTCGACCCGTTGACCACGTAGTGGTCGCCGTCGCGGATGGCGGTGGTGGACATGGAGGCCAGGTCGGAGCCGATGCCCGGCTCGGTCATGGCGATGGCGGTGATGAGCTGGCCCGAGGCGATGCCGCCCAACCAGCGGTCGCGCTGGTCGTCGGTGGCGTAGCGCAGGAAGTAGGGCAGGCAGATGTCGTTGTGCAGGGTCAGGCCCAGACCGGCGCCGGGCACGCCCGCCAGCTGCACCTCCTCGATGATGACCAGGTTGAAGCGGAAGTCGTCGATGCCCCCGCCGCCGTAGCGCTCGGGCACGGCCATGCCCAAGAAGCCGTGCTCGCCAGCGGCGGCGAACAGCTCGCGGGGCACGATGCCCGCCGCCTCCCACTTGTCGTGGTGGGGCACGACCTCGGCGGCCAGCCACCGCCGGAAGCTGTCGCGGAACAGGTCGTGCTCCTCGGTGAACAGGCCGCGCTCCATGAGCTCAGCCGAACGCCAGCGCCAGGCCGGGGCGTGACCAGCGGCCCCGCAGCAGCTCGCCCCGTCCGGAGGACGTGATGTAGGCGGTGCGCAGGTCGTCGCCGCCGAAGCAGATGTTGGTGACCAGCGGATCGGTCCACGCCAGGTGCTCGGACCGCGACCCGTCGGGAGCCACGCAGGTGATGCCGCCCTGGCCCAGGGTGGCCACGCACACCCAGCCGTCGCCGTCGACGGCCAGCGAATCGAACAGGTGCCCCTCCGGGGCGTCGAACAGCAGGGTGCCGCCGTGAGGAGCGTCGCTGGCCGGATCGCGCCCGAGCTGACCGGGTCCGGCGACGTCCCAGGCCCAGACCCGGCCGGTGTGGGTCTCGGCCACGTAGAGCCGCGTGCCGTCGGGGCTGAGGCCGACGCCGTTGGTGGACTCGAGCCCGTAGGCCGCGCCGGCGACGACGCCATCGGGAGAGCGGTAGAGCAGGCCGGCCTGTTCGGCACCTTCGGTGGCGGTGACGCCGTGGTCGGTGAACCACAGGCCCCCACCGGCGTCGAAGACCAGGTCGTTGGGGGCGCGCAGCCCGTGGCCGTCGCACTCGGTGACCACCGTCTCGACCGCGCCGGTGGCCGGGTCGACGCGCTGGATGCTGCCCCCCTGCCAGGCGGCGGGCGTCTCACCCGGCAACAGCAGGTCGTCACCTACCTCGACCCAGGTGAAGAAGCCCCCGTTGTTGCACAACCACACCGCACCGTCGGGCCCGATGGCCGCCCCGTTGGGACCGCCGCCGACCTCGGCCACCACCTCGATCGAGCCGTCGGGTCCCACGGTGCTGAGGGTCCCCCGGGCGATCTCGACCAACAGCACCTGGCCGTCGGGTCTGGCCACGGGACCCTCGGGGAAGCGCAGTCCGGTGGCCACCACCTCGGCCTCGAGCGTCTCGGTCATGGCGAGATCCTGTCATGTCCACCCGGCCGAGGCCGCCGCGAACCCCGGCCTCGCCCATCCTCCGATGCCGGCCTCCGCCCCGCCGTTCGTCGGGCGCCCGCTCCGGCCGGTGAGAGTCCTCTCATTAGAGGGTTCTCATACTGTTTGACTGCTATCCATTGTTCTCCGACCACCGCCAGACTGGTCAGGTGGATGTCAGGAGCGCCGGGCCGGCGACGGGGGCGGGAGTGGCCACCGTCGTCGCCACCGCGACCACCACCGCCCTGGCGGTGCTGGGGACGGTGGGCGCGACGTTGGGCTGGCTCGACGGCCTGCGCATCGATCAGCCGGCCACGGTGGCCCCGGTGGCGCTGGGCGCGGCGGGGCTGGTCGCGCTGGTCGCCATCGGCCGGTCGCGCCGGTGGTGGACCCGAACGATGCCGCGGCTGGTGGCGGGGGTGACCGCGGTCGAGTGGGCGGGAGCCTGGTACCTGCGGGCCAGCGGCACCATCGTGGACCGATACCCGGCGTCGTTCTTCGTGTGGGTGGGGCTGGCGCTGCTCACCCCGGCCGCGCTCGCGGCCCGCTGGGCGTCGGCGGGCTACGGCCGCCGCCTGGCCGGGGCGCTGGCCATCCCCGTGTCGGTGGCCGCCGCCTTCCTGCTCATCAACAGCCACTACGGCTACTGGCCCACGCTGGGCGACGTGCTGGGCCACCCGTTGCCCGGCCAGGTGAGCGCGGCCACCTTCCGCCGGGAGCTGGCCGACGCCACCCACGCGGCGCTGGCGCGGGGCCGCCCAGCCGCGGGGCGCGCCGGCGCCCGCGCCGAGCGGCCACCCGCCTGGGCCACGCGACGCGTGGCCCCCATCCTGTCGGGGTCGGCCCTGGGCCAGGTGCCTCCGGCCACCGCGGCGGCGACCCGCGCGCCACCCAGCTCCGTCGCGCCCCGGTCCGTCCCGACGACATCGGTCGTCCCCGCCGTGACCGCCGGACAGTTCGCGGCCGTCGACATCCCGGCCACCACCTCGCACTTCGCCCACCGCTGGGACTACGTCTACCTGCCCCCGGCCTACTTCACCGCGGCCCGATCCCAACTGGGTGTGCTGATCCTGCTGGCCGGCACCCCGAGCTCGCCGGCGATCTGGGCCTCCGGCGGCGGCGCGCTGGACACGGCCAACGCCTACGCCCGCGCCCACCACGGCCGCGCCCCGGTGCTGCTGTTCATCGACGCCAACGGCTCGTGGAGCGGCGACACCGAGTGCGTCGACAGCACCCGAGGTCGGGCCGAGACCTACCTCACGCGCGACGTGGTGTCCTTCGCCACCCAGCGCCTGGGGGTGAGCGCCGATCCCGCGCGGTGGGGGATCGTCGGGTTCTCCGAGGGCGGCACGTGCGCGTACGACTTGGCCCTGCGCCACCCCGGGCTGTTCCACTACGTGGTGGACCTGGCCGGCGACGCCGCCCCCAACGTGGTCGGCTCGACCCTCCACCAGCTCTACGCCGGGTCCCGGACGGCCATGCGCGAGCACCAACCGGCCTGGCTGCTGGCCCACCCCGCCGGGTCCTACCGAACGCTCACGGCCTGGTTCGGCGCCGGCGTGGGCGACAGCTCCCACCTCCACCTGGCCCGCCGCCAGGCCGGCGCCGCCCGCCGGGCGGGCCTGCGCGCCACCTGGTTCGCCGGGCCCGACGGGCACGACTGGCAGTTCTGCACCTGGGCGCTGCGCCGGGTGCTGCCCGGCCTGGCCGGCGACCTGGCCGCCCAGCCACCCGCGGGGCACGGGGCCCGGGGCCCGGCCCCCGCGGCCGCCGCCCTCAGCCGCAAGGGGTGAACACCGGGCTGGTGCCGGGCGGCGAGGTCGTGGTGGTCGAGCCGCCAGGGCCGGCCGAGACGCCGCTCGGGCCCTTGCTCGCGCTCGAGGACGGGGCCAGGAAGCCAGCCACCCCGCGAACCGGCGGGGAGATGGGCGGCGAGTCGACCGGGAGCTCCACGGCCGGCTGCGGGAGCAGCACATCCTCCCCGTTGCGGACGAACGGCGTCACCGGCAGCGTCTGGGTGGTCAGGTCGTCGGCCGACAGCCCACCACCCCAGGTGGCCAGAGAGGTCAGCTCGCCCAGGCCGAACCCGGTATCGACGGTGGTGTGGTCGGCGAACACGCCGAGCAGGGTGGCCAGCGTCGAGGGGCTCGGGGACAGGGTCAGCAGGCGTCGGCCGATGGTGGCCACCAGCACCTGCTGATCGGCTTCGCGCTGCAGGTCGGCACCCTCCAGGTAGGTCCAACGGCCGCTGGCGTCCTGCACCCGCAGCTCGCGGGATCGAGCCAGGGCCAGCGCGGTCTGGCCGTCCAGGCTGTGGCAGCCGGGCGTCAGCACCAGGCCGGTCTGCGCGTCCTGCACCTGCTGGTCCACCTGCACCCGCACCCCACCCACCTGATCGACCAGGGCGGCCAGGCCGTCGGGGTCGATGGCCACGAAGTGGTTGATGGGGAGGCCCAGCCGCTGCTCGACCGTCTGGATGAGCGCCTGGGCGCCGCGCTCGGCCGTAGATCCCATCGATCTTCGTCGAATCGAGCAACAGGTCGCGGGGGATGGACAGCACCCGGACGCGGTTGGCGGTCTGGTCGATCCGCACCACCATGATCGTGTCGGTGTGGACGCCGGCCTGGCCCCGGGGTCCGTCGGTGCCCACGACCAGCACGTTGAGCGGGCGCCCGCCTTCGACCGGCGCCAGGACCCCGGCCCCCACGTGCACCCGGGACACCTGGTCGGCGCGGTGCGCCACCCACGCCGCCGAGCCCGCCACCACCAGCAGGGCCAACAGCGGGACGACGACCAGGCCCTGACGGATGCGGCGACGGCGACGCAGGCGGACGCCTCGGGTGCGGGCCGCGGTGGCCAGGTCGGGGGTGAGGGTGAAGGCCCGCGGGTCGTCCAGGCGGGCCAGTCGGGCGCGGGTCTCCGCCTCGTCTGTGTCGATCATGACGGAGCTCCTTCGGGGGACATCGGCCCGGGCGTCGTCCCCCGGGGTGTCGGCGTCGTCGAGGCGCGCCGATTGGTCGGCGGCGCGCCGATGGGACCGCTCGCCGGTTGCAGGGCGGCGCGCAGGGCGGCCAGGCCTCGGGAGGCGTGCTGCTTGACGGTGCCCACCGAGCACCCGAGAGCCGCGGCCACCTCCGCCTCGGGCAGATCGGCCAGGTACCGCATGGCCACCACCTCCCGCTGGCGGCGCGACAGCCGGCGTAGCACGGCCACCAGCGCGTCGCGGTCGGCCACCACGGCCGCGGGATCGAGGCCCGTCGGGGGTGGTCCGGACGCGCCGGCGGAGTCGGGCCTCCCGCTCGGGGCGGCGCGCCCGGGATCGGGCGCGGGCCTGGTCGAGGGCCAGGTTGGCGGCCACCCGGGTGACCCAGGCCTCGTCGTAGGGCCCCACCCGAGACCAGTGGGCATAGGCGCGGGCCAGGGCCTCCTGGGTCACGTCGCGGGCGTCCTCTCGGTCGCCCAGGATGCGGAAGGCCACCTGGTGGGCCACCGCTCCCAGCTCCCCGGCTCGGTGGTCGAACTCCGACGCGTTCGCGGTCATCACCTCTCTCAACGCCGAGGCCCCCCGACACGTTGACACGGGGCGGAGGGCCACGTAGTTCGAGGCGCCCGCGGCCGAGCGGCCGCCCACCGTCGCGGCCTGCGGATCAGTCGGTGGTCACCGCCTCCAACACGGCCATCCGCGCCGCGCGGCGAGCGGGACGCCAGCCGGCGGCCAGACCGGCGGCGGCACCGACGGCCAGCACCACCAGCAACGGCGCGACGGGCACGCTGAACCCGTCCAGGTTCAGGGTGCTCGACCCGGCGCGCACCAGCGCCCAGGCGGCCAGGCTGCCCAGCAGCAGGCCCCCCAGGGTCCCGAACAGGGCCACGATCAACGACTCGTCGCGCAGCATCGAGCGCAGCTGACGTCGCGACTGGCCCACCGCTCGCAGCAGCCCCAGCTCGCGGGCGCGCTCGTGGATGGACAGCGACAAGGTGTTGGCGATGCCCAGCACGGCGATCAGCACGGCCATGGCCAGCAGGGCGTCGACCACCTTCAGCAGCTGATCCACCTGGGCGCCCACCGAGGCGGTGAACTCCTGACGGTCCTGCACCTGCAAGGGCTCGAAGGGCGCCAACGCCCCCGTCACCTCGGCTCGACCGACGGCGGCCTCCACCCCGGGCGCGAACCCGACCAGGACGGCCACGTCGGTGGGCGGGGCGGTGGCATGGGCCTGGAACGCCGACGCCGGCAGGATGACGTCACCCAGGACGCCCCGGTCGCGGTAGACGGCCCCCACTCGCAACGTCTGGGTGGCCCCGTCGGCCCACTCGGCGGCCACCGGCGTGCCCAGCTGCCAGCGGTGCTGGTCGGCCCACTGGACCGAGACGGCCAGCTGGTCGCCACCCAACCGCGACAGCGACCCGGCGCGCACGTGGAGGTTCGTGACCGCCGCCAGCTGGCCCGGGTCGGCCACGGTGGCGGCCAGCGACGAGCCGGCCAGGGTCACCGCGCCGTTGGCCAGGCCGGCGGCGGCCCGCACCTGGGGCACGTGGGCCAAGGTGGCGACCACGCCGGGGCTGAGCCCCGTGTCGGTGCCCGCGCCCACCGGCGAGACCACCAGATCACCCCGGAACGACCGCCCCACGGATCGGTCCAACGAGGTCTTGATGGAGGCGGCGAACACGGTGAACAGCACCACCACCCCGACGCCGATCATGAGGGCGGAGGCGGCGGCCGAGCTGCGCCGCGCCTGGCGGGCCGTGTTCAGCTGCGCCAGCTCGCCGCTGATGCCGTGCACCAGCCGCAGCGGTCGACCGAGGACGGCGCTCACCGGTCGGGTCACCGCCGGACCGACCAGGACGGCACCGCCCAGGGTGACCAGCGCGCCCAACCCGGCCAGGGCCACGTCACCCGAACCGGTGGCGCCGGCCAGCAGGGCAGCCAGGCCGGCTGCCGCCGCCGACGCACCGACGGCCAGACGGGCACGACCGATGGACCGCCGGCCGGTGGCCACGTCGCGCATGGCCGCCACCGGAGCGACCCGAGAGGCCCGCACGGCGGGGACGACGCTGGCCACCAGGGTGGTGGCCAGACCGATCGCGCCCGCGAGCAGGCCGGCGGAGGCGGGCACGACCAGGCTGCTCACCGGCAGCCCGGTGCCGCTGGCGCCCAGCAGCGCGTGCAGCCCGGCGGCCAGACCGATGCCGGCCGCCACCCCGACGACCGAGGCCACCACCCCGACCACCAGCGCCTCCAGCGCCGAAGAGGCCAGCACCTGCAGGCGCGAGGCGCCGATGGCGCGGAGCAGCGCGCAGGCCCGCGTGCGCTGTGCCGCCAGGATGGTGAAGGTGTTGGCGATGCTGAAGGTGGCCACCAGCACGGCCACACCGGCGAAGATGAGCAGGAACGTCTCGAGCGGATCCACGAGCGAGCCCTCGACGTCGCGCTGCTGCTCCCGGGCCAGGTCGTGGCCGGTGACCACCTGGGTGTGGGCCGGCAACGCGGCGCGCAGCCGTCGGGCCAGCTCGGCCTGGCTCACGCCGGGCTCGGCGGCCACGCGGACCTGGCTGACCTGGGGGCGACCGACGAGCAGGATCCGTTGGGCATCGGACAGGCTGAAGGCCGTGTAGGTCGCACCGGCCATGCTGTCGCCCGACCCGAAGCCGGCCAGGCCCACTACCACGGCCCGCACCGGTTGCGGGGTCAGGACGGTGACCGCCCGCCCGACGGCCAGGTGACCGGCGCGGGCGGACCGCCTGTCGATCACGACCTCCACCGGACCGGCCGCCCGGGCCACCGGAGCCCGGCCGGCCACCAGGTGGTACGGGTTCAGCGGGCTGGACCCGAGCCAGGACCCGGCCAGGGTGGGTGGGCCGCCCCCGCCGATGGGCTGGCCGTCGGTCCCCAGCATCTGCGCAGTCCCGTCGACCTCGGGCACGGCCGCAGCCACGCCGGGCACCGAGGCCGCCGCCGCGACCAGCCCAGGGTCGACCAGCCCGCGGGCCTGGGCGTTGCCGTCACCCACCTGGGTCGGGTTGCGCACCACCGCAGCCGTCCCGGCGTCGGCGGAGTCGAACAGGTCGCCGAAGCCCCCTCGGAGGGTGGCGCCCAGGGTGAGCGTGGCGGACAGGAAGGCGACGCCCAGCACGACGGCCAGGGCGGCACCCAGCAGGCGCCGCTTGTGCGCCAGCAGGTTGGCGACGGTGGTGGCGATCATCGGATCAGCCCCCGAACGCCTTCATGCGCTCCAGCACCCCCGACGCCGTGGGGGCGTCCATCTGGTCGACCACCCGACCATCGGCCAGGAAGACCACCCCGTGGGCGTGGGCCGCGGCCACCGGGTCGTGGGTGACCATGACCACCGTCTGGCCGAGGTCGTCCACGGCCCGGCGCATGAAGGCCAGGATCTCCCCGCCCGCCCGGGAGTCGAGGTTGCCCGTGGGCTCGTCGGCGAAGATGACGTCGGGTCGCGAGACCAGCGCCCGAGCCACCGCCACCCGTTGCTGCTGGCCTCCGGAGAGCTCGGCCGGTCGGTGGTCCAGGCGATCGCGGAGCCCGACCGTGTCGAGCACCTGGTCGAACCAGGCCCCGTCCACCGTCCCGCGCCCCAGGCGGACGGGCAGGGTGATGTTCTCGGCCGCGGTCAGGGTGGGGACCAGGTTGAAGGACTGGAACACGAAGCCCACCCGCTGGCGCCGCAACCGGGTGAGCTTGCGCTCGGACAGCCGCGCCAGGTCGGTGTCGCCCAGCCAGACCTGGCCCGAGGTGAGCGTGTCGAGCCCGGCCAGGCAGTGCATGAGCGTGGACTTGCCCGAGCCCGACGGGCCCATGATGGCGGTGAAGCGGCCCGCGGCCAGCTCCACGCTGACGCCGTCGAGGGCACGAACCCGGGTGTCGCCCTGGCCGTGCACCTTGACCGCGTCGAGGGTGCGCGCCGCGATGGCGGCGCCGTCTCCAGACGGTCCGGAGGCCAGGCCGGGGACCACCGATGGCCCCGGCGCTCCGGTGGGCTGGAGCAGATCTGATGAGGTGACGACCATGGTGGACTCCCTGTCCGACAGCGGTGACGTGCACCTCCGACGGTACGAATCCGCTCCCCGGCGTTGAATGGGGGCGCCCGGCGTCTCGTCGGTGGGGATATCCCCCCACCGACCGACCCCGATGTCGACCGGCTCAGCGACCGGGGTAGCTGATGGTCACGTCGCCGTTGTCGGTGTGGGCCGACAGGACCCGCGGCGAGGTGGGGTCGGTGCGCACCGGGGTGGTCACCGACCCCTGCGAGGTCCCCACGTCCAGCCGGTAGGCGTCGGTGGTGTCGGGCACCACCAGGGTGATCGAGCCGTTGTCGCTCTGGGTGCGCACCGAGTTGGGAACCACCCCGAGGGTGAGCGTGATGGAGCCGTTGTCGGTGTCGACCGACACCTGCCGGGATCCGAGGGACGATCCGGTCACGTCCCCGTTGTCGGTGCTCAACCTGACCGGTCCGCTCAGGTCGTCCACCGTGATGCCGGCGTTGTCGGTCTCGAGGTCGGCGCCGGCGTGCAGGCCCTGGGCCCGGATGGAGCCGTTGTCGGTGCGCACGACCACCGAGACCGAGCTCGGCACGGCCACCACGTAGTCCACCGAGCAGAACGCCGACCACAGGGTCGGACACGACGCGGCGCAGCACCAACCGATCACCGACGCGCTGCTGGTGGTGGGTGGTGGGCAGCAGGCCGTCGCTGACCCGGGTGGTGATCTGGCCGACCCGGCTGGACGCGTCCAGCCCGATGAGGTGCACCGAGCCGCTGTCGCTGTCGATCTCCAAGGCGTGCAGGCCGGCGGTGGTGAACGACGAGTGGAGGGTGGTCTCGTGGTGGGCCAGCACCGACACCACCTGGGGCACGCCGAAGGCGAGCAGGCTGACTGCCAGCACGCTGCCCAGGACCCGCCAGAACACCTTCATGGCCGACCGCTCCTCGGTGCGGGGACGCTCATGACTCGAGCCACTGGAGGACGGCCAGCACGCGGCGGTTGTCCTGGTCGGCCGGCGCCAGGTCGAGCTTGGTGAAGATGTTGCTGACGTGCTTCTCGACCGCGCCGGCGCTGACGGTGAGCAGCCGGGCGATGGCCGCGTTGGACCGGCCCTCGGCCATCAGGCCCAGCACCTCGCGCTCGCGCCCCGAGAGCCGATCCAGGGGGTCACGGCGACGGCTGCGGGCCAACAGCTGGGCCACCACCTCCGGGTCGAGGGCGGTGCCCCCGTCGGCCACCCGGCGCAGCTCGGCCAGGAAGGCGTCCACGTCGGCCACCCGGTCCTTGAGCAGGTAGCCCAGCCCGCCCTGCGAGGCCACCGACAGCAGCTCGGTGGCGTAGCGCTCCTCGACGTACTGGGACAGCACCACGATCCCGACCTGCGGCCACCGGGAGCGGATCTCCAGCGCGGCGCGGAGGCCGTCGTCGGTGTGGGTGGGCGGCATGCGCACGTCCACCAGGGCCAGGTCCGGTTGGTGGCGCTCGACCACCTCGATCAGCGTCTCGGCGTCGCCCACCGCGGCCACCACCTCCTCGTCGGCGTCGATGAGCAGCCGGGTCAACCCGGCCCGCAGCAGCACGGAGTCCTCGGCGATCACGAGGCGCACGGGAGCTCCACCAGCAGCGTCGTCGGCCCACCCGGCGGGCTGATCAGGTCCAGCCGGCCGCCCAGCGCGCGCTGACCCGATCGGCCAGGCCGGCCAGACCGGTGCCATCCGATCGGGCGCCCGCACCCGGAGCACCGCCGGCCGAGCGGTCGTCGCTGCCCGGACCACCGCCGGCCGGGCGGACGGCGCCGCCGATGCCGTCGTCGCGCACCTCCACCAGCAGCCGATCGCCGTGGCGCACGATCGTGACCCAGGCCCGGGTGGCCTGGGCGTGGCGACCGACGTTGGTCAGCGCCTCGGACACCACGAAGTAGGCCGCGCTCTCCACCGCCGACGGGGGGCGTTCGGCCACGTCCACGTCCAGGGTCACAGGCACGGGCGTGTGGGCCACCACCGCCGACAGGGCGGCGTCCAGACCGCGGTCCTCGAGGATCACCGGGTGGATGCCCCGGACGAGGTCGCGCAGCTCGACCAAGGCCGCCTTGGCCTCCTCGTGGGACTCGGCCACCAGCACCTCGGCCGCGGCGGGATCCTGCGCCATCCGCTGGCGGGCCTCGCCCAGGGTCACGGCCAGGGCCACCAGGCGCTGCTGGGCGCCGTCGTGCAGGTCTCGCTCGATGCGTCGACGCTCGGCCTCGGCGCTGTCCACCGCCGCCACCCGGCTGGTCTCGAGCGCGGACACCTGGGCGGCCAGCCGGGCCCGGTCGCTGGGTGCCAGGAGCAGTCGGGCCAGGCCCCGGTCGAGCTGGCCGAGCCCCACGGTCAGCCAGGGGGCCGCCAGCACCAGCCCCACCAACCCGACCGCGCACCCCACCCACGCCCCCGGTCCGGGGCCGACCGAGAAGAGCCCGAAGTGGGCGGCCCCGCCCGGTAGGTGGCCGGCGTAGAAGGGCAGGCCCAGCAGGGCGGCCGACCCGCACCAGACGGCCAGGCTGGCCGAGAAGGTGACCACGCCCACCGGCAGCGCCAGGACCAGGTAGCCCAGCTCCTTCCACCGGGCCGGGCAGGTGAAGCGGGCCGTCCAGCGCTTCCAGAGGCTGGCCTGGGGCAGGGGTGACACCGGATCGGCCAGCTCCAGGTCCAACAGGGCGGCGACTCGCGTCCGTTCCACCGCAGCCAGGCCACGGCCGGCCACGAACAGGAGCCAGATGGTGATCACGGCCAGCGGGAAGGTGATGAGCAGCGCGACCGAGGTGGCGGCCAGGGTGACGATGACGGTGAAGGTGACCACGCCCACCGGGAGGTCCAGCAGCAGGTGGACGAGAGTCCACCACGTCGAGGTCCGCCCCCAGGGGCGGAGCAGCTGGGTCACCGGCACAGCCCCACCCTAAGCAGCCGGTCCGGACCCGACCATGGAGCAGCCACCCGTGGCGGGGAGGGGAAAACCCCACCCGTGGCCGATGGCCCGGCCGAGTTGAGCGAGAATCTCCGGCGCTGGGGTTCCGATCGCGTCAGGAGTCCAACCGTGAGCAAAACCGAGTCGGCGATCCCACCCGCCGCCTGCCTGTCGGTGGTGATGCCGTGCTTCAACGAGCGGGACACCATCGACCAGATCGTGGCGAGCGTGCTGGCGTCGCCCCAGGTGGCCGAGCTCATCATCGTGGACGACGGCTCGACCGACGGCACCCGCGAGCACCTGGCCAGCCTCGACGATCACCGGGTGCGCGTGCTGCTCCAGCCCCACAACCAGGGCAAGGGCGCGGCGCTGCGGCGCGGGTTCGCCGAGGCCCAGGCCGCCTACGTCGTGGTGCAGGACGCCGACCTGGAGTACGACCCCGCCGACTACCCGGAGCTGCTGGCCCCGCTGGTGGCCGACAAGGCCGACGTGGTCTACGGCAGCCGCTTCCTGGGCGGCCAGGCCCATCGGGTCCTCTACTTCTGGCACTCGGTGGGCAACAAGGCGCTGACCCTGGCCTCCAACATGGTCACCGACCTGAACCTGACCGACATGGAGACCTGCTACAAGGCGTTCCGTCGCGACGTGCTCGACAGCTTCGTGCTGGAGGAGGACCGGTTCGGCATCGAGCCCGAGATCACCGGCAAGGTGGCCGCCCAGGGCTGGCGCGTCTACGAGGTGGGGATCTCCTACGCCGGACGCACCTACGACGAGGGCAAGAAGATCGGCTGGCGCGACGGCGTGCGGGCCATCTACTGCATCGCCCGCTACTCCCCCTTCGCCCTGTCCCGCCGAACCCCCTGACCCGCCCGCAGCAAATTGGGCATCTTTGGCTGTGGCAGATCGCGCATTCCTGCCCCCGATATCCGGGGACCGGGCGGACGGTAGCCTGAGGCCGTGAGCAGCCAGCGCCTGGATCGGGTCCGCGCCGCCATGGCTGACCGCGGTGTCGACGTGCTCCTGCTCTCGGTCGGGCCGGACCTGCCCTGGCTGATCGGCTACCAGGCCATGCCCCTCGAGCGGCTGACCATGCTGGTGGTGCCCCGCGAAGGCGACCCCGAGCTGGTCATCCCCCGGCTGGAGGCGCCCCGGGTGGTCGAGCGGCCCGACCAGTTCACCCTGCGACCGTGGGCCGAGACCGAGGACCCCCTCGACCTGGTGGCCGGGCTGGTGGGGACGGCCACGTCCATCGCCATCGACGACCGCACCTGGGCCCGGTTCGTGCTCGACCTCCAGGTGCGCCGACCCGACGCCCGCTACACCCGGGCCTCGACGGTCACCGGTCCCCTGCGGGCGGTGAAGGACGCGACCGAGATCGAGGTGCTGACCCGGGCCGGGGCGGCGGCCGACCGGGTGGCCGAGGCGCTCCAGGGCGGCGAGATCGCGCTCATCGGCCACACCGAGGCGGAGGTGTCGGCCGAGATCGGTCGGCGTCTGCTGGCCGAGGGGCACCAGCGGGTCAACTTCGCCATCGTGGGTGCGGCCGAGAACGCGGCCAGCCCCCACCACGACGCCAGCGACCGGGTGATCGGTCCCGGCGAGGTGGTGCTGTGCGACTTCGGCGGCACGATGCTCGGCCCCGACGGCGCCGGCTACTGCTCGGACACCACCCGCTGCGTCCACACCGGTGAGCCCCCAGCCGAGTTCGCCGAGCTCTACGCGGTGCTCGAGGCGGCCCAGGCCGCCGCGGTGGCGGCCGGCACGGTGGGCCGGCCGGCGGCCGACGTGGACGCCGCGGCCCGCGACCTGATCGCCGCCGGGGGCTTCGGTGACGCCTTCATCCACCGAACCGGGCACGGGATCGGCATCGAGGAGCACGAGGACCCCTACATCGTGGCCGGCAACGACCGGGCGCTGGTGGCCGGCAACGCCTTCTCGGTCGAGCCGGGCATCTACATCGAGGGCCGATGGGGTGCCCGCATCGAGGACATCGTGGTGGCCACCGACGCCGGCCCCCGGGCGCTCAACCACACCGACCACGCCCTGGTCGTGGTCGACGCCTGACCTGACCTCAGTCGGTGGCGGCCTTGGGGTTGACCACGACCACCGGGCACACGGCGTGGCGCGTGACGTGACCCGACACCGTGCCGAGCAGCGTCCGCTTCACCCCGCCGCGGCCTCGGGTGCCGATGACCAGGGCGGTGGCGTCGACCTCCTCGGCGAACTGGCACAGCGCCCGACCCGGGCTGCCCTCGAGCACCTGGGTGCTGACCTCGGCGCCCTCCAGCTCGCGGGCCAGCTCCTTCACGGCGTGGTCGAGGATGGTCCGCGCCTCGTGCTCGGCCTCCGCCCGCCGGTCGTCCAGCTCGGACTCGCTCATGCTGGCTCCGGCGTGGCCCGAGCCGTCCGAGGCCAGCGCCGGGTCCGGCGCGTGGCCCACCGTGACCACCACCACCCGATGGGGCGGCCGCAGCACCGACAGGCCCTCACCCGCCGCCAGCAAGGAGAGGTCGGATCCGTCGACGGCCACGACGATGATCGAGCTCATGGCTGCAGTCTTCCACCTCTGGCCCGGTGCGCTCCGCCCAGATCGGGGCGAGGCACCAACCGGACCGGCACGAGATCTGACGAGCCGTCAGAACCGCGCCGGAGGGCGCAGTAGGGTGAGGCAGCCGGTCCCAGCCGTCGGTGCCCGTCGGCCCGACCCGCACCGGGGACCACAGGGGACAACAGAGGAACCGCCATGCACCTGGCCTACACCGACGAGCAGGAGTCGCTGCGCCGCGAGCTGCGCGCCTACTACGCCGAGCTGCTCGACCCCGAGACGCAGGAGGCGCTGGCCGCCGACCTGACCGGGCCGGTCATGCGCTCGGTGGTCAAGCAGATGGCGGCCGACGGCTGGATGGGCATCGGCTGGCCCACCGAGTACGGCGGCCAGGGCCGTGGCCCCATGGAGCAGTTCATCTTCTTCGACGAGTCGATGCGGGCCGGCGCCCCGGTGCCCATGCTCACCATCAACACGGTGGGGCCGACCATCATGAACTTCGGTACCGACGAGCAGAAGAACTTCTTCCTGCCCAAGATCCTGGCCGGCGAGATCCACTTCTGCATCGGCTACAGCGAGCCGGGGTCGGGCACCGACCTGGCCGCGCTGCGCACCACCGCGGTGCGCGACGGCGACGAGTACGTCATCAACGGCAACAAGATGTGGACCAGCTACGCCCAGAGCGCGGACTACTGCTGGCTGGCCGTGCGCACCAACCGGGAGGTCAAGAAGCACAAGGGCCTGTCCATGATCATCGTGCCCATGGACACGCCCGGCATCGAGGTGCAGCCGCTTCACCTGATGGGCGAGCACGAGATCGGCGCCGTGCACTACGACGACGTGCGCGTGCCGGTGGCCAACCTGGTGGGAGGCGAGAACAACGGCTGGACCCTCATCACCAACCAGCTCAACCACGAGCGGGTCACGCTGTGCAGTCCGGGCATGGTGGACCGGGCCCTGACCGAGGTGCGCCAGTGGGCGCAGGACACCCGACTGCCCGACGGCCGGCGCGTCATCGACCAGCCCTGGGTGCAGACCAACCTGGCGAAGGCCTACGCCGGCTTCGAGTTCCTGCGCCTCCAGAACTGGAAGGTGGCCTGGCAGGCCGAGCAGGGCGAGCTGTCGGTGGCCGACTCGAGCACCACCAAGGTGTTCGGCACCGAGCTCTACATGGACGCCCTGGGCTGGCTGTTCGAGATCCTGGGCGAGCCCGGGTACCTCAAGACCGGCTCGCCCGGCGCCGTGCTGCGCTCGCGCCTCGAGCACCTGTACCGGGGCCTCACCATCCTCACCTTCGGCGGCGGCACCAACGAGATCCAGCGTGACCTCATCAGCGTGTTCGGCCTGAACATGCCCATGGCGTCGCGCTGATCACGCCCGCCGACCCACCACGATCGAGCGAACCCCGGAGATCCCCATGGACTTCTCGTTGACCGATGAGCAGCAGGCCATCGCCGACCTGTCGACCCAGCTGCTGGACGACCTGGCCACACCCGCCCGCATCAAGGAGCTGGAGGACGGCGACCCGCTCGTGTTCGACCGCGACCTGTGGGCCAAGCTGGCCGAGGCCAACCTGCTGGGGGTGGCCATCCCCGAGTCCGAGGGCGGTCTGGGCCTGGGTCCGGTGGAGCTGGGCCTGCTGCTCGAACAGGTGGGTCGCACGGTGGCGCCGGTCCCCGTCCTGGCCACGCTGGCCTACGGCGCCGCGCCCCTGGTCGAGTTCGGCACCGAAGCCCAGCGCCACGCGCTGCTGGCCGGCGTGGTGGCGGGGACCACGGTGCTCACCGCGGCCCTGGTCGAACCGGTGGGGGACCCGCACCAACCGACTACGACGGCCGAGGCCGTGGACGACGGCGGGTACGTGCTCGACGGGCTGAAGACCTGCGTGCCGGCCGGGCTGGTCGCCGACCGCATCCTGGTCTCGGCCACCACCCTCGACGGCCGGGTCGGGCTGTTCGTGGTCGACCCGTCGGCCGACGGGGTGGACATCGAACGCCAGGACACGATCACCCGCATCCCCGAGGCGCAGGTCGAGCTGACCAGCGTGTACGTGGATGCCGACTCGGTGATCGGCCCAGTGGACGCCGAGGCCACGACCGTGTCGTGGCTCATCGAGCACGTGACCGCGGCCATCTGCTCGGTCATGACCGGGGTGGCCGAGGCGGCGCTGCGCCTGACCGCCGAGTACACCTCGACCCGCGAGCAGTTCGACCGTCCCATCGCCACCTTCCAGGCCGTGGGCCAGCGGGCGGCCAACGCCTTCATCGACACCGAGGGCATCCGCCTGACCACCCTGAAGGCCACCTGGTCGCTGGCCGACGGGCGCCCCTCGGCCAAGGAGGTGGCGGTGGCCAAGTACTTCGCGGCCGACGCCGGCCAGCGGGTGGTGCGGGCCGCGCAGCACCTCCACGGCGGCGTGGGCGTGGATCGCGACTACCCCTTGCACCGCTACTACCTGCGGGCCAAGCAGCTGGAGCTGACCCTGGGGGGCGCCAGCCGCCAGCTCGAGGCCCTGGGTCAGCTGTTGGCCGAGGAACCGGTCTCGGCCGACTGACGGCTCGGGAGGCA
This sequence comes from uncultured Microthrixaceae bacterium, assembly GCA_963785815.1. Taxonomy (GTDB): domain Bacteria; phylum Actinomycetota; class Acidimicrobiia; order Acidimicrobiales; family Acidimicrobilacustridaceae; genus UBA4742. Next base: position 844,705 of record CAWAWN010000002.1, on the reverse strand, counting down.
ACCGTGTCCGCGACGATCTGGGGCCCCGACGCCGAGATGATCAGATCCGCTTCTCGGCCACGACGACGATCTCCGGACCCAGGGTCGGACGCCGACGCGCCAACTGGTCGACGCCCTGCTTGACCAGTCGGGAGAACGGGTCGCCCCGCCCGGAACCCACGTGGAAGTGCCTGCTGGTCCGGAGCTCGACTTCCAGGCCCACCCGCCTCATCAGCTCGTCGACCTCGCTGAACAGGTATTCACGAGCGTGGCGAGCATGGGGTAGTCCGCCGATCCAGTCGGGCAGCGGCGTGGCCACGTTCTTCCCGGCCACCAGCCGCGCTCGGTTGACGAAGTAGGCGGCATTGGGCGTCGTGAAGTACAGGCGGCCGCCGGGACGAAGGATGCGAGCCGACTCCTCCAGCGAACGGATCGGGTAGTCCCGCAAGTGCTCGTAGACCTCGGTCATGATCACCGCATCGAAGGCCTCCGAATCCAGGGGGTAGGGCGCAACCTCGAGATCCCAGGTGATGCTGGTCACGCCATGGTCCGCGAACAGCCGGGCCATGTCGCCCTCGTCACCCGAACCCCAGGCATCGGACGCGATCCCGATGTCCACCGCCGTGGTTCGGTAGCCCAGATCGGCGTAGCGGGCGATCTGAGCCCCCGGGGCGGCGCCGAGCTCCACGACCGCGGCTGGCGGCCGGAAGTCGCCGGTGAGCAGGCGCTCGATGAAGGCGTACCGAGCCGCGGCCTCGACGCTGAGGTCGCCAGACCTCGGCATCGGTTCGGCGCCCACGAACCGGACCTTAGCGGGCAGCCGTCGGGCGCCCGCTGGCCCAGGGGACCAGCCCTCCGTCGTGTGGTGCTGCGCCCTGCGCCGTGTAGAGCAACGCCGCTGAGCTCAGCAGTAGAGGCCGGTTGCCGATCGGTCCGAGCGCTCGGCGGCCGGGGGCCCCGCAGCACCCGATGCGGCCTGCACCGGCCCCGCACGCTCTGGGCCCTGGCCCGAGCCGCTCGGGCGTGGAGGGTCAGCCGGCAAGCGCCTCTCTGTACAGTGCGAGATACGCGTCCGCGACATCGCTCCACGAGGTGAAAGCGCTGTCCGAGGCAACCGTGACGGGGCGCTGAAGCGCCTTGACGATGGCAGACGCCAGTGCGCTCGGGTCATCCGCGTTCGCCGCCAGGCCATGGTCCCCGACGGTCTCGTCCATCCCCGTACCCGTCGAGTAGACAACACCCCTGCGCGCGGCCAGACCCTCCAAGGCCACGAGCCCAAAAGCTTCCACCCGGCTCGGCACCACAACCACCCGAGTGAGTCCCAGCTGCTCACGAATCTGGGTGGGGGTCGACGCGTCGGTCAGGAGAGTGACGCCGCGGTCGCACGCACCAACTCCCTTCTCGTCAAGCGCTCGCCCCGCGTCCCCACCGATCCACAACGTCGCCTGCGGTACGTCTTGGAGGACCAGGGGCCACGCGAGAAGCAAACGGTCCCAACCCTTCTCGGGGGAGTCGTGGCCCCAGGCCCCAACCGTCGCGGCGTCGGGAACCGACGGGGTAGCCCGCCAGAAGTCCAGATCGATGCCGTTGCCGATGACGCGCACGTCGTCCGGCAACGCCAGGCCAGCATCGGCCGCGTCCGAAGCCACCCGCACGGAAGGAGCGGTCACCGCCGCCGCCTCGGCGATCAGGGCTCGGAAGGATCGGCGCGCGTGCGCTCGCCGGTAGAGGCCATGGGCGTCGCCCGTGATCTCGCCGTGGGTCGAGATCACAAGGGGGACACCATGATGTCGATGCATGTGCAGAGCCGCGTCGGCCTGGGTCGACACGCCGTGGATGTGGATGAGGTCCGGCACGCCAAGCTGCTCGACCGACAGGCGCGCACTTCGCCGGGTGCGGAGGTAGCGGGCCGCCCCACCCGGAGTGCGACGCCACGCGGGGAAGGCGATTCGGGCGATCCGCAATCCGCCGTGCGTCTCGGCTGCGGCAAGGTGGGCGGGGTGACGGTTCGTCACGACCAACACCCGATGCCCGCGCTTCGAGAGCGCGTCCCCCAGCTGGGCGGTAACGGTCTCGATTCCGCCGAGGTGGGGGTGGAACGCTGCTCGGCATCAGCCAGATGTTCAGGCGGTCCGGTCGTCCCAAGTCGCGTCGACCTTGTTGATCTGTGGCGGCCGGTACGCTCGCTCGATGGTACGCGTGACCTTCTCCCCGGGGCGCATCGGCCCTCGGCCGTTCGGTGTCGGTATTCACGCGGTCGAGCTGTTGGGCGCCCTGGCCGCTCTCGCGCCCGGCCGCGCCGAGATCACGTATCAGTGGTGGGGACGATCGGGCAGCGTCGACCCTATCGCGCTCTTCCCGGCTCCACCGCGCCCGCAGTTCCGAAGGACACCGCTGCCAACCCGCGCGTATCGCCAACTGCACCACGCACCTCGCATCCTGCGAAACCCCTTGGTCGGCTCGTTCGACGTGTTTCATCAGGTTGGCACCAGCCTCAATCCGCCAGCGGCGAGCGAAGCGTTGGTCGTGTCGCTCCACGACGCGGTGGGTGCCAGATGGGCCGAGTCGGAAGTGGGACGTTCGGCCGGCGCTGGCGCCCTGCTGGCACGAGCTCGACGCGTCGTCACCGTCTCGGAGTTCTCTCGCCAGGAGATCCAGGAAACCTACGGCCTACCGGCCGACCAAGTGCAGGTGATCCCCAACGGATGCGACCTGGAGCGATTCAGACCGGGCCGGGGCCTCCCCGCGGATCTGGCCACCAGGATCCAAGGACGACCGTTCGTACTCATGGTCGGAGGCGCGACCAAACGCAAGAACGTGGCACGAGGCCTGCAAGCCTTCGCTGAGGCCCGGAGGGCGAGCGGCGACGACCTCCTCCTGGTCCTTGCTGGTCAGGCGGCCTCGTCGGACCCCTCCGCGGTCTCGGATCTGGTTCGCGCTCGCGCTGCGATAGACCTCGGATACCGGACCCGTGACGAGCTGGCCTCCCTTCTGGCCAACGCGGCACTCCTCCTCTTCCCATCGCTCTACGAAGGCTTCGGCCTCCCGATCCTCGAGGCGTTTGCCAGTGGTTGCCCGGTCGTCGGTCACAACGGCTCGGCGGTGGCGGAGGTCTCGGGAGGCCACGCCAGCCTGGTCGACGCGCGTCATCCGGCCGAGCTGGCGGCAATGATCGTCTCAGTCATCGGGTGGACGGACGAGAGGCGTCGTGAATGGTCATCGCGAGCCCTCGGCCGGGCGCGTGAGTTCACCTGGGAGCGCGCCGCGTTGGCACACCTCGACCTGTACCAAGCGGTCGCCGACAGCCGACCCCCGGCCAGGGCCCGGCGTGAACCTGGGTCACCCCATGTTACGGTCCCTGCCTCGGCGCATCACCCGGCTCCAGACAGTGGCCGAGAGGCCCTCGACAAGCGCTCGCAATAGCCGAGCCGCGCGGAGGGACAGCAGCACAGCTCAACGATCACGCGAAGGACCAGGACCATTCAGCCAACGCCGCACACGTCCGCTGCGCCGCGTGTGAACATCGTCTCGCGCGCCGCCCAACGGGCGAAACCCCGGTATGGCGTCGGTCGACCTCGCAGCCTCGTCCATCCTCCGAGACCTGGCTGACGTGGAGCCGACCTATTGGCGGCTCTGGGACCAGGCTGAGTGGCTGTCTGTCCCCGGCGGCTCCGAGGTCACGGCCGATGGTCGGTTCTTCGACCCTGACACCGGGATGCTCTACGAGAACCTACGCGGCCGAGTGGAGGAGCTACTCGACGCCGATTGCGTCATCTACTGGGGAGACTTTCACCATCTCGCCGCCTACCAGCGGGATGCGGCAGACATTCTCTCGAGGCACTTGGGAGTGTGTCGCGAACGCACCATTGCAGGCGACTTCGTGGCGCGCCATCTGCTGCTACGAGGTCGGCCAGACCGCGAGATGCAGAAGGTCTTCTCCTATGGAACGACGTTGGGGCTCAACTCGGCGTCGGACTACGCGGGGTCATATGGCGACGATCTCTTCTCCTTCATCGGACGGTGCAGGCAGGTGTGGTTTCGCGATCCATATTCGGCCGTCGTCGCCGAGCAGGCGCGGCCCCAATGGGACACTCGCTGCTTCGGCGTCGATGCCGCCCTCCTCCTGCCGGTGGAGGAGAGCCCGGGGCGCACGGGCTCGATGGGCGTCTACTTCGGAAGATCCTCACTCCGCCCAGAGGCCGTTGCTCGATTCGGTCGGTTGGTCGCCAGATGCCAAGATCTTCGGCCGGAGTGGATCCACTGGGGTCGGGAGCCGGCCTTCTGGCCGATGGGTGAGCGCAGACGTTTCAGGCTCGCTTGGCCAGCCCTTGAGCACAAGCGGGCCGACCCCTCTGCTCGCCAGCTGGTCAGCACCTACCGCCAGGTGATCGCACGACGTGGCGATGCCCCGAACACGCGGGCCGAGCCGGCGGCCAAGGAGCTGCTTCGGCAACTCGCGACTCATTCACTCGTCGTGACTGACACCTATCACCTGGCGGTGAACGCGTGGCGCGTAGGGACACCGGCGGTCTGCGTCATCGACTCGCCTCGCAGTACCTGGAGCGTGAATTCTGGCGATCCGCACAGCGCGAGGGACAAGCGTCGTGATCTGTACTCCACGATCGAGGCCTTGGGGCTCTTGGTCGATACCACGTCGCTGTGGCGTTCGCCGAGCACCGAAGCCGCTCGCATCGGGTCCTACCTCGGTGACGAGCAACTGCTCGGCGAGATCCGTCGCCGGATGTCCGGCCTGGTCAGCGACAGCCGAGGGCGCCTCGTCTCGGCGCTCGAGGAGTTCACCGCGGGGTAGGCGATGGACAGCTCGGGTGGATTCGCCAGGGGATGGGTCGAGAAGCGGTCGAGACTCCTTCGGACTGCTCGGTCGTGGGCCCGGGCCAGTGAGCCTGGCGCCTAGTCTTCCGGGATGCTGCAGGGCCGTGGACTGCGTGAGCCAGCCGAGCTCTTGTGGAATCGGGTGATCACCCACATCCCATCCAACACGGTGCGCCTCACCACGCTGCGCGCGCTTGGTGCACAGCTCGGGCCGAACACCTATCTCTTCGGGAGCTCAGAGGTTCTGGCGCCCCGCAACCTGGTCATCGAGGGGCAGGTGCACGTCGGCCGGTACTGCCAGATCGACGCACGCGGTGGGATCCGTCTCGGACGCAACGTCGTCATTGCAAGCCACTCTTTGCTGATCACCGCTGACCATGACCCGGACGACCCCGGCTTCACCGGCCGCCTTGGAGCGATCGAGATCGGGGACCGGGCCTGGCTTGGCAGCCGCACGACGGTGTTGCGGAACGTGACCATCGGCGAAGGTGCAGTTGTGGCCGCCGGCGCAGTTGTCGCCGCGGACGTGGCCCCTTGGACCGTGGTGGGCGGCGTACCGGCCCGCCCTCTTGGCCGCCGGTCCCGCGACCAGCACTACGAGATCAACTATGGCCCCGAGTTCTACTGACGCGGGGGGCGCGCACCCTCGAGGCTGCAGTGCGATTCGCCCGCAGCCCCGCATCGCGCACCTGACAAAGGTGCCTCCCTGCGCCAGCGGGGTGGCCACGTTCGCTCCCGCGTTCGAACGCGCCTTGGCGTGCGTCGGGCCGGTGACGACCATCGGTGTCGACCGCGACCCGGCCGACACCCAGCGAGCGGTAGTGGTCGGGCAGACGATCCGCGACACGCTCCGAACCGTCGGAGAAACCGGAGCCGACCTCCTGGTGGTGCAGCTGTCGGGGCGGGCCCTGGCCGAGTTCTACGCCGCGCTGTGCTCCCGACGGCTACGCACGCCGCCGCAGCTCTGGCTCGTGGTGCATGATGTCCCGTCTCTCGTGGGCCCGGCCTTGATGACCACAGGGCTGGACCGCAAGGGCGGCCGACGAGTCGGTGTGCGCGCATCCAAGCTGATCGGCGAGCCCCTCGAGCGGCGCCTCACCGACGCCGCAGAGGCAGTCATCGCGTTCTCCGCGGCTGGGGCTGACGCACTGGCACGCCGTTACCCGGATGCGCGAGTGACCTCCGTCGAGCTCCCCGCCCGCGCCTGTCCCCCGCGAGCGAAGCGGCCCGTCGTCTACATCCCCGCGCGCCTCAGCGTGCCGAGCGCGGCTGGAAGTGATGGCTGCCGTCGCCGCCTCATCGGCCGACCACCACATTCTCGTGGGCAACGTCCCCACGCAGGATGAGGCCTCGCTGCGGCGCCGGGCCGCCGATCTCGGCCTTTCCCACCGGGTGTCCTTCACAGGGTTCCTCGACGAACGGGCGCTCAGCGAGACGTTCGACGAGGCTGAGATCGTCGTTCGGGCCCGGCGGCCTGACGTGGGGGGCAATCCGCTTGCCGTCAGCGGCCCGATCGTGCAGGCCATGGCTGCGGGTTGCGCCGTCGTGACCACTGACGCCCGGGGCTCCGCCGCCTGTCTTGCCGACGGCGGCGGCGTCGACCTGTCCGAGCGCCCGGGCAGTCTCCAGGCTGTCCTCGCGCGCCTGTTGTCCGACCCGGGCGAGACCGCCCGCCTGGGGGAAGCGGCCCGAGCCCACATCGAGCGATACCACCGGCCTGAAGTGGTCGGTCGTCAGCTGCAGGAGCTCTGGGGCTAGGTCCACCACGATGCGAGGGCGCTGGTCCCCGTCGGCAGGTGCCCTGTCGTGACGACCGGCCGACGGTCCCCTGTCGAGGAGGTCTCAACGGGTCGAGGAGACTACGAACCGCGCCCCTCAGAGCGAGATGTCGGTTCCCACGATGAGATCATCGGGGGGAGGCCCGAGGCGGCCGACGGCCGCGTCACGCAGCCCCCGGACGGCGCGCGACCGCCACAGGCGCGGCGCTGATTTCATCACAACGGAAGCAACGAAGGTGAGAAGTTGCGCCCAACGCCTCGCCTTCACGAGAGTGACGGCTGTGTTCCTGGCGTGGAGATAGCCGTAGGCGGGCAAGCGCCTGGGGATTCCGCTGTCCTGTGTAGCGTGGGCGTCTGCGAGCACGACCACGTCCCAGTCCTCAGCGGCAAGACGCAGCCCTAGGTCGACGTCCTCGACATACATGAAGAACCGCTCATCGAACCCTCCGATCGACTTGAGTGCGGAGGGTCGTACGACCACGGCAGCACCGTCCGCCCATTCCACCTTGCGAGCTGTGCCTGGCGGCAGGGCATCTTGCTGGTGGTCTGGCCCCCTGGCCCCAAGGATGCCCCCTGAGCTGAACACTCCCGGTCGATCACGCCAGTTCAACGTTGGAGCGGCAACCGCAACACGCGGATGCGCAAGTAGGTGCGAAGCCAGCAGCCGAAGCGACGCGGCTGAGATGGCACAATCGTGCGTCAGAAGCGCGCCGACCTGATACCCAGCGCTATCCATCAGCGAGAGAGCAGCATTCATGCCGCCGGCGTACCCGACGTTGTGCGACAGGCGATGAAGGCGCACGACTGGCGGCGCGGCTTCCTCTGTGCTGCCGCTCGGATTGAGCACGATAGCGATATCGGATGGGTCCCAACCGCCTGCCAACAGGGAACTGGCAAGGGCGTTGGCTGGCGCTAGGTCGCCATAGCCAAGGATCGCCACGAAGATGGAATCCTCCTGCGGGCTCCGTTCGCACGACGATTCGGCCCGATCAACCGTCACCCCCTTCTCCAGAAGGCGCTCGACGCATCCACCATTTCGATCGCGAACCGCTCGCCCACCTCGGCCATGTAGTCCGCGACCGCCTCCCGGCAGGCCTCGATCTGGTAGTCATCGACGATCACAAAGCCGCCGGAGGAGAGTTTGGGGTACAAGTTCCGAAGGGCCGTCATGGTCGACTCGTAGTAGTCACCATCAAGGCGAATCAGAGCGAGCCTTTTGATCGGGGCTGCCGGCAACGTGTCCGCGAACCAGCCGGGCAGGAACCGCACTTGCTCGTCCAGGAGCCCGTAGCGGCGGAAGTTGCTCTTGACCTGCTCCAACCCCACGGCCAGCTCGTCGAAGGTTGACAAGTCGACCCCGAACTCCTTCGGGTGGGCCACGGGGTCAGGCGCAGCCAGACCCTGAAAGGAGTCCGCCACCCACACGGCGCGATCCTCCACCTGGTGGGCCGCCAGGGCAGCGCGGATGAAGATGGCGCAGCCACCCCGCCAGACCCCCGTCTCGATCAGGTCGCCTGGGATCTCCTCCTGGACAACGAGATCAATGCAGTCGCGGACGTTCTCGAGTCGCCTCAGCCCTACCATCGTCTCAGCCGTTGGCGGCCAGTCCTCGCCCACCTCGCGCAGCTGAGGACTCCCTCCCGTCCGGACCAACCGGAGACCGCGACGAGCCAGCGCGCCGCGCACCAACTGCTTGATCCGTGAGCGGGTGTCTCGCTTGTGGGCCCAGCCTTGGGGGCTCTGGCCCACGTCCCAGACCTCCTCGTCGATCAGGAGATAGCGCGTCAGCACACGCATCAGGAGGTCGAGGTACAGGTCAGGGGCGTCCGGCCGCGGGCTGGCCCCGCCCACGCCCACGCCCGCTTCGCTCAACGCAGCTTCCTCGTCACGCCTTCGCCGCTTCGCGGCGGTGAACTTCGATGGACGGGTAGATCGTGGTGCCCCATGCAGGGTTCCAACTCCCGAGCCGCCCGTCCGGCGCGATCGGCTGACCAACCTCAAACACTGCGGTATCGAGAAGGCCGTCCAAGTTGTCCAGCCCGCCATACAGGTCACCTGTGCCAACTGCCGCGCCGACGGTGAAGCGCCCCGGGGCGAGGCGCGGCTCGGGGATCGTCACCTCGATGGAGTTGTTGCCCCCTCGGAGGGCCAGAACGGGCGCGCTGAATCCGTGGCTGACCGCGCCCGCGGCAAGGGACGTGATCTGGACCGAAACTCGCAAACCTTCGTAGGAGCGGTCAGCTTGAATGACCAGGACGATCTGGATCGGGGCACCGCTCTCCGCCACCTGCTCCCCTTCGTTCACGGTCACTTGGACGATCCGGCAATGGGTTCCCCAAGAGCGGTCGGCACGCGGCAGCAGTCGAGTGTCCACGCTCGCCGCGCCCGAGTCCGTGCTCGCATACCGCTCGAGGACCTGAGCGGTCGTGCCGGCTGTGGCGAGCGAACCGTGCTCGAGCAGCAGGCTCCGTGTCGTGAACTGGCGGACCGCTGCGACGTTGTGCGACACGAGAATAACGGCTCTCCCGCTTGACGCCATGGCCTCCACCTTCCTGAAGCAGCGGTCTTGGAAATCAGCGTCGCCCACGGCCAGGACCTCGTCCAACAGAAGGATCTCGGTCTCGAGGTGGGCAGCTACCGCGAAGGCCAAGCGAACATACATCCCACTGGAAAAGCGCTTCACGGGTGTATCGAGGAATCGCTCGACCCCAGCGAAGTCGACGATCGCGTCGAACTGCCGATCGATCTCCTTCCGAGTCATACCAAGGATCGAGCCGTTGAGGTAGACGTTCTCGCGGCCAGTGAGTTCGGGATGGAAACCCGTGCCGATCTCAAGCAATGACCCAACGCGACCCCAGAGGTCGATGCGACCCGAGGTTGGATGAGTGATTCGGGTGAGGAGCTTCAGCATTGTGGACTTGCCGGCCCCGTTACGCCCTATGACGCCAAGGACTTCGCCCCGGCTGACCTCGAAGCTGATGTCTCGCAGGGCCCAGAGCTCCTCGCGCTCATTACGCCTGAACGGGTGCATGGCCCGATCGAGGGCCACCTGGGCCAGGGTCACGTGGTCGTTGTGCTGGTGGCGGATCGTGTACGCCTTGCCCAGCCCCTCGACCCGGATGGCGAGGTCAGATGACATCGGCGAACTGCCTCTCCATCCGGCTGAACACCACGGTGCCCAGCAGGAGCGCTCCGAGCGAGAAGGTGAGCGAATACGCCGTCAACCCCCACGGTGGCCTCGGGGTACCGATCAGGGCCCAACGCATCCCCTCGATGAGCCCGGTGAGCGGGTTCAGCTCGAACCAGAACCTCGAGCTCGCGGGCACCGAGGCCAGCGAGTAGGCGACCGGGCTGGCGAACAGCAGGAACTGGATGCCCACCGGCACGATGTACTGGATGTCGCGGTACGGGACCATCAGCGCCCCGAAGAAGAGGCCGCCACCCAGCGCGATGGCCACGATGGCGAGGAACCAGATGGGCAGCGTGATCACGCCGAGCCCGGGATGCACCCCGCTGAGCGCCATGGTGACCACGAGCAGGGCCAGCGAGACGGCGACGTCGACCATGCTCGACAACACGACCGACAGGGGCAGGAGGAGGCGCGGGAAGTAGACCTTGCCCACCAGCTGGGCGTTGCCCACCAACACGCCGCTGGCGCGGGTGATGATGAGGCTGAACGCCGTCCAGGTGACCATGCCAGCCAGGGTGAACACGAAGTAGGGGATGCCGGCCGGGGCCTGCAGGCTGGCCACCCCGCCGAAGACGAAGGTCAGGATCCCGGCCCCCAGCAGAGGCACGACGACGACCCAGACCACACCGAGCACCGCCTGGCGGTAGCGCAAGGTGATGTCGCGGGCCGCGAAGCGCACCAGCAGCTCACGAAACCGCCACAGCTCACCGGGGCTGGCGGGCAGCCACGATCGCCGCGGCCGGATGGTCAACAGGGGCTTGGGCTGGCTGGCAGCTGGGAGGGCTACGCGATCGGTGCTCACGATGCGCGTGAGTGTAGAGGGTCGCCGAGCACCGTCCGGATGGCCCGATGTGGGGGTGGTCTCGCCTCCGAGACATCGTGGACGGGGACCGCCGGGTCGGCACGCCGGAAGGTCTCGGCCCCGCCGACGCGTGCCATGGAGCGGTTCGCGAGCGTGGTGTCGACCGTCCTCACCCGCCGGTCGAGCGGTGGCGAGCTGCTCCGGGCGCCGATTCGAGCTCAAGACCAGATCAGGGTCTCCAGCGCCGCCGCGGCGCACGTCCAGGTGAGCTCGGCGGCCCGACGCCGACCGGCGGCGCTGAGCTCGGCCCGAGCCGTCGGCGACATCGCCAGCACCGACAGGATCCCCTGAGCCACCGCGTCGGGGTCGGTCGGGTCGACCAGCACCGCGGCCGGACCGCACACCTCGCGGATGGCCGGCAGGTCCGATGCCACCACCGGGGTGCCGAGGGCCATGGCTTCGAGCGGCGGGAGCCCGAACCCTTCGTACAACGACACGTAGGCCAGGCAGGACGCGGCCCGGACGGCGGCCGCCAGCTGCTGGTCGTCGACCCGACCTCGCCGCTCGATCCAGGCGGCCGACAGGTCCGGCGCCGAGGACGCGAACACCCGCGGATCGCCCACGTCACCGACCACCAGCAGGCGGGCGTCGGGGTGCCCGGCGCGCACTCGGACCATGGCCGCCACGAGGGTGGCCAGGTTCTTGCGCGGCTCGAGCGATCCCACCACGCACACCGTCGGGTCAGCTGGAGCGGCCTGATCGGCCACAGGGTCCGAGTCATCCAGCTCGACCGGTTCGACGCCGTCGGGGATCACCACCAGTCGGTCGCGCTCGCCCCAGCGGGCCACCAACCGGTCGCGGGTGAACTGCGACACCACGGTGACGGCGCGCACCCGGTGGTACTGCAGCCACCACTGGGCCCGGATCCACCGGCGGTAGCCGGGCGCGAACCACTCGGGCCGGTCCAGCGGCGCCACGTCGTGGATGGTGAGGATCTGGTTGCGCACCACCAGGGGACCGAAGTTGCACGGGCTCCACAACCGGCTGCGGTGGGCGAGCAGGCGCAGCGGCAGCACCACCTGCTCCCACAGGTGCCCAACCGGGCCGCGTCCCAGGCGGGGCGAGGGGGCGAACACGGCGATCGGTCCCAGGCTGTGGGCGACCACCGCGGCGGCCACCCGCTCGACGCCGGTGGTGGGTCGGGACCGGTAGCGCCCGTTGACGGCCACGAACCTCGGGGCGCCGCGTGCCGCCAGCCGACGGGTCAGCTCCTCCAGGGCCTCGGATCGCCCCGCGGGGCCAGGAGGGATGAGGGCCGTCGGGATGGCCCCGAGGCGGTCGCGAGCGCCCGGCGAGTCGACCAGCACCACCGGTTTGGCCATCCGACAGGCCAGCCGCCGGGCCCGGGCCGCCACCCCGCCGCGCCCCTCCAGCACCTGCTCGCCCCCCTCGATCACCACCGCCGACCGCCGCCACCACCCCTGCACCAGCCCGCCCAGCACCCGCGTCGGACGGTCCACCCACACGATCCGGGCGCCCCCGGTAGGGGGGGTCCCCGACGAGCCCTGGCCGAACCCGGTGGGGGCACCGGAGCTGGCGGCGTCGGCCTGGGCCCCCCGCAGCTGGCGGTCGAAGGCCCTGGCCCGCTCGGACCAGGTGGCCGCGATCGTCGGGCGCGAGGGCTGGGGCCGATCGAGCGCCTCGAGCACCGCGGGCACGAACTCGTCACGCCCGACCACCCGGATCGGCTCGGGCAGGCCGCGGAACCCGGCCACCGCGGTGGCCACGGTCGGTCGACCCACCGCCAGGCACTCGTAGGCCTTGATGGGATCGAGGCTCTCCGTGAAGGCTGACACCACGTGGGGCACGATCACCACCGACGCGTGCTGGAGGTACCCGGGCACCTCCTGATAGGGCCGAGGACCGAGCCGCGCCACGTTGTCGTGGGCGTCGAGGCGCGCCCGGCTGGCGTCATCGAGGGCGTCGGGGCCCACGAGGGTGACGGTCAGATCGGGCCGGGCGTCGGCCAGCCACTCGACCAGGTCGACGTCCAGCCGATCGGTGTGCAAGGTGCCCACGTAGACCGCCTGGTCGCCCTCGGCCAGGTCGGCCGGCCGGGGGCGACCACGCTGGAGGTGGGCCACATCGACGCCGTTGGGGATCACCACCACGTCGGGACGCCGATCCGACCGACTGGTCGCCAACCCTGGCGAACACACCACCACCCGCTGGCACTCGTCGAAGAGCCGCCCCTCCTGGTCGGCTATCCGCTCGGTGGCGCGGGGTCCGTCGCCCGAGACGGTCCAGTCGTCGGTGATGTCGTACACCGCGGGCCAACCCGTCTCCGAGGCCAGGCCGGCGTAGGACGCGTCGTTGACCCACAAGGCGGGATCGGTGAAGCCGAGGCGGCGGCCCGCGGCCCGCACCTGGCGTCGCAACGAGCGGTCGGCCATGGGCCCGGCTCGGCGGGGCCACAGCTTCAACGGCTCCAGGCGCACCACCCGGGGGTCCGACGGCAGGGGACGCAGACCAGGCTGTCGGCGGCGCCCCGATCGGCGTCGACGCTCGTGCACCGCGTCGAAGGGCGGCTCCACGAACAGGACGCGCCGGGTGGGGTCGAGGGCCAGCAGCTCGCGCACGAAGAACTGGTTTCGGCGCCAGACGTCGTCCCACGCCTCCAGGGAGCACACGACCAGGTCCCCCGGCGCCGCTCCGATCGGGTTCGACGCCGACCCCGGGACGGCCGGGGGGGAGGCGACCGCCAGCGGGTTGTCGTCGGGGATGCGGGTCGGTCCGGTCACCAGCAGGCGCGCGGCCCGCGACAGGCGGTACCGGTGCCAGCGTCGGCGGGCCGGGTCGCGCAGCACCAGGGCCCGCGGCGCGGAGCCGACCAGCTGGGCCAGGCGCAGGCTGACCAGCGCCGAGCGACCCTGGTGCTTGGCCACGAACAGCTCGGCCCCCCGGGCGAAGTGCTCGGCGGTGATCGATTCGATGCCGACGGAGCTGGCTCCACCCACGTGGGTGACCTCGGCTCCCTCGACGACCGCCACCCGCCACCCCGCCTGGTCCAGGCGCCGGCACAGGTCGGACTCCTCGGCGTAGAGCCAGAACCGCCGGTCGAACCCACCCAGCTGCTCGAACAGGGCGCGCCGCACCAGGAAGCAGGCGCCGATCACGAAACCAGGCTCAGGGCCACCGACGGACCCGTTCGGTCCGGATCGGCCCGGCCATCCCAGCCGGTGGAGGCCGAACGCCTCCAGCCAGGCCCCGCGGGCCGAGGGGAAGGGCCAGCGGACCCGCTCGTCGCTCCCGTCGGGGCGCACGACCCGGGGAGACACCACGGCCAGGCCGGGATCGTCGGCCAGCGCCCGCACCAGGACCTGGAGGGTGTCGGGGCGGAGCACGGCGTCGGGGTTGAGCAGCAGCACCAGCTCGTGGTGACCCAGGGCCACTGCCTGGTTGGCCGCGGCGCCGAAGCCGACGTTGACCGGGTTGACGACCACACGCGCGCCGGCCTGGCGGGCGATGTCCGCCGAGTCGTCCGACGAGGCGTTGTCGACCACGGTGACCGTAGCCCCGGCCGGGATGCTGGCCAGGGCCCGACCCAGGTGGGGCGCCGAGTTGTAGCTGATCACGACCACGTCGACCGGGGCCACGTCGATGGGAGCCAGGCCGCCGACCGGACCGGACACGTCGCCCCCACCCAGTCGGTTGCGACCCGCATCCACCGGCGGGAGGGTAGTCGGTACCCTGACCCGATGATTCCGGCCCAGGCCCACTAGCGGTGGCGCGAGCGCCGGGCTGGCACCACGACCTGTCGCCGGCCAGCCGGTGGGTGCTGGCCCACGGCCTGGCCACCGGCCACCGACCACCTCCCGGGGTGCTCGACGACGCGACCTGGCAGCAGCTGCGGGCCGAATCGACCACCCACCGCCTCGACGGCCTGCTGGTGGACGCGGTGGCCACCGACGCGCTGGGGGTCACCGCTCGGCAGGCCGACGAGGTGGCCGAGCTCGAGATCGACCTGACCCGGGCCCGGCTGTGGCAGGAGCGACGCCTGGTCGAGGTGGTCGACCTGATCGAATCGGCCGGGGTCGAGGTGCGGGTGCTCAAGGGGCTGGCCGTGGCCACCCTCGACTATCCGGACGCCCAGCTGCGCCCCACCGGCGATGTCGATCTGCTGGTTCACGGCGACGATCTGGGTCGGGCCGGGCACGCCATCGAGGCCACCGGCGGCGCCCGCACCGATCCCGACCCGGTTCCCGGCCTGTGCCAGCGCGTGACCAAGGGAGCGACCTACGCTGCCGACGAGGGCGAGATCGACCTGCACCGGCTGCTGGTCTGGGGACCGCTCGGGGTGCGCCTCGACCCCGACCTGCTGTGGCAGACCGAACGCCGGTTCACGGTCGACGGCCGGGCGCTGCGCACCCTCAGCGCCCATGACACCTTGTTGCACGCCTGCTCGCATCTGCTGGTGCTGGGCTCGCGCCGGGCCCTCGAGCTGCGCGACGTGGCCCAGCTGGCCACCCGTCCCGCCCTCGACGTGGAAGGGCTGCTGGTGCGGGCCCGTCAATGGGGGGCCGAGGGGCTGCTGGCGTCGGCCGTGATGATGACCGTCGCCGAGCTCGACCTGCCCCAGCTGGGCGCCCACGAGCTGGGCCGATGGGCCGCCGGCTACCCCGTCACCACCCGGGATCGGCTGTGGCTCCGGGTGGAGCGCCCGGACCAGCCGGTGCCCGGCCTGGAGGCGGTGGCCACCCTGATCGAGTTGCCCAGCAGGCAGGCCCGCTGGGAGCTGATCCGAGCCACCCTGCGGCCGGCACCGGGGACCTGGGCCAGCCCGGGCCGGCGAGCCCGCTCGCTGGGCCGGAAGCTGGTCCGTACGTCCCAGATCGCGGAGAGCCTCACGAACCGGTCCGCCCGGACCGATCTCATGGGTAGAACGCCTCATAGCTGGCCATGATGTGTGTGGTATCGACTACATTTGCCCCAACCCCCCGTGGCGGCGCGGTCATGCCGCGTCGCCTGCGATGATCGTGAGAACACCCGTGCCTTCCGACGAGCCCCCTGCAACCAGCCCCGACGGCGTCGATGTGGCCGACGATCCCGGACGACCCTCGGGGTCGATCGATCGTCGGCGGCTGCTCAAGACGGCGGGGATCGCCGGCGCCGCGCTGTGGGTGACGCCCACCCTGGTGGCGCTCGACGCCTCACCGGCAGCCGCCTCCTCCTGCTCGTGCGGAGGTGCCACCGCCCAGTACACGTTCCTCTCGCTTCGAACGGCCGTTGCGGGCACCCCGACGAGCTGCTCCAAGCCGACGACCGGCGCCACCGGCACGCTGGCCACGTTCTGCCGGTCCGACTCCACCCAGCCGGTGTACCTCTGGGGTACGGCCAACCCTCTGGACACGGCGTACACCTACGCACCGCTGTTCGATGACATCGGCATCGTCACCGTGACCGAGAACCGTGTCGGGGGGGTGACGCGCTACGGCAACATCTACCGCTTCCAGAACTACTGCCGGCACGGCAGCAACGTTCCGACCACCCTCGTGTCCTCGACGACGACCCAGCGCGTCTACAGCGGCCTCGACGCGAACACGTGGGACTACCTCCCTCCGCAACCAGCCGGTGGCTCCTCCCAGACGACGGATCCCACCACCTGGTGGACGAACAGCCAACCCAACGGTTCGATGACCGCCACCACCTCCGTCGGCAATCCGGGGTACACCGTCATGACTCCCTGGCACGGCAAGATCGACATCTCGCTGCTCTTCGGCAACACGTGCGGGTCGTTCACCGTCACCGTGGAGGACTGGAACCGGTACCAGGAGTACAAGTGGAGCAACATCCTCATCGGTACGTCGCCCCCGGCCGGCGCCTGACCCCCTGACGGTCGTCCGTCGCGGGGTGACGCCGCACCCGTTGCGTCGTGCGCTCGGGCCCGCAGGCGCAGAGCCGGCCCGGCGTCGCCGTAGCCTGGCGCCGTGAAGCTCGGCCGGCGGCTCGCCGCCCTGTTCGGAGGCGACCCCGCGTCCATCGACGCCGACGAGCCCTGCATCCCGTGCGGGGAGCACAAGCGCGTGCGCCAGTTCTCGCTCAACCCGCCGGCGCCACGGGAGGTCACCGACCACGACATCTACCGCCTGGTCCCGGGCGGGCAGTTCGCGGTGGTCGACGGCCAGGTGGTGCTCTACGACCCGGCCCGCATCCGCAGCCACGTCCTCAACGCGAGCGCGGCGACCGTGTGGGCCGCCGTCGACGGCCAGCGCACCGTCGCCCAGATCATCGACGTGCTCGAGGCCGACACCGGCGTCGACCGGGCCACCCTGGGCCCCGACGTCCGCCACGCCCTCGGGGGCTTCGTCGAGTCGCGGATCGTCACCGACGAGGGGCCAGCCCAGCCTGGCCCCGCGGCCGACCCCGACGGGGATCGGCCGCCGGCATGGGTCGGCGAGCGCGACGCCCGGGTCGAGCGCTGGGCGGCGGTGACCCGGCGCCGCCTCGACCAGAGGCGCTGGACGGTGGAGATCGGCCCGGTGCGAGCCGCGGGTGTCGACGTGATCGTCCGCAGCGACGAACCCACCACCGCCGCCGTGTTGACCGCGTCGCTGGCCGCCCTGGCGCCGAGCCCCGGCCCCTCGTCCCCAGCCGACGGCCATCCGGACCCGACCTCCGAGCCGGTGGTGATCTCGGCCCACGACAACGGGCGACCCGGCCCGAGCCGCTACCGCGTCTACGTCGACGGTCGCCGCCAGTGGCGGGGGGCGGACCCCGACGACCTGCTGGCCGACGTGCTGTCCCAGATCACCCTGGCCGCCACCAGCCGGACCGTCGGCCACCTCTTGTGGCACGCAGGCGGGGTCGAGCGCGACGGCCGGGTGGTGGCCGTCACCGGCCAGAGCGGGCAGGGCAAGAGCACCTTGACCGCCGCGCTGGTGCGCCACGGCTTCGCCTACCTGACCGACGAGCTGCTGGCGGTCGACCCCGCCAACCTGTCCGTGCTGGCCTACCCGAAGGCCCTCGACCTGGATCGCCCGTCGTGCGACCAGCTCGGTCTGACCGTCGCGGACGGGCCCCACACCCGCAAAGGTCGCCAGCCCGTGCCCGTGGCCCGGCTGGGGGCGGCTTCCCCCGGCGGCCAGCTGGCCTTGATCGTGCTGCTCGACGACGAGATCCGGGGCGACCAGGCCGACGCGTCCGCACCGGTGCGCGACGTGCTCGACCTGGTCGGCGTCACCTTCCGGGAGAGCTTCGCCGACCAGGAAGCCCTCCAGTGGTTGGCCACCGTGGCCGAGACGGTGCCGACGATCCGGGTGACGCGGGGCCCGGTCGACCAGATGGTGGCACAGGTCATGGCCGCCCTGGCCCAGTGACCGAGCTGACGCCGGGACTGCGCCGGCCGGTCAGCGCGGGGTCGTGGTTCGCCCGACGGCCAGACCGGCCCTACACCGAGGTGGGCGGGCACTCGATGGTGCTCGTCCCCGAGCGTCGGATGGCCTACGAGATCGCACCCGGCGCGCGGGGTCTGTGGGCCGCACTGGGCGATCGCCCGCTGGGCGAGCTGGTGGCGGCGCTCGACCCCGACCGTCCACCGCTCGAGTACGTGGAGCTCGTGCGCCGCTGGCGGGCGCTGGGCCTGGTGGAGGAGCGCGCCGTGCTGGCGGCCCAACGGCGGGCCGCCAACGACCAGCCCACCTCGGTCGCGGGGTCGTCGCTCACCTGGCGACGCCTCGAGTCGGCCGGCGCCGCGGTGCCGGCCGGCGACGACGCCCTCGAGTGGTTCAGCGTCCTGTTGCGGTGGGTGGCCGACGACGACCTGCACCGCCCCGGGCTGGCCGACGCCATCGCCGAGATGGCCGAGCAGCCCGACCTGTGCACCGCGCTGGCCGCTCGTTTGTGCGACCTCCGGGGATAAGGGATCGTGTTGCCCATGACCCAGGTGCACCGCGTCCTGCCCCCTGACCCCGTCCGCTCCCTCGAGGAGCACGTCAAGCGCCGGGGTGGCCGGGGCCTGACCATCGCCCGCGAGGTCGAGCCCGAAGCCATCATCGACGAGATGCAGGCCGCCGGTCTCCGGGGCCGCGGCGGCGCCGGCTTCCCCACCCACGTCAAGTGGCGCACCGTGCGCGACTTCGCCTCCGCGGTCGAGGGCACCACCGTGGTGGTGAACGGGGCCGAGGGCGAGCCGGGAACCTTCAAGGACCGCACCATCCTCAGCCGCAACCCCTACGAGGTGATCGAGGGCGCGCTGATCGCCGCCATCGCAGTGGGCGCCGATCGGGTGGTGTTCGGGCTGAAGCACTCGTTCGGTGAGGTGGTGGCCCGCGTGCGCGCCGCCATCGCCGAGATGGACGAGGCCGGGTGGACCGCGGGCATCGAGGTCGTCGCCTTCGAGGGACCCGACGAGTACCTCTACGGCGAGGAGACGGCGCTGCTGGAGGCCATCGACGGCCGCTATCCCTTCCCGCGCCTGGCGCCGCCCTACCGCCGGGGCGTGGACGAGGTGGTGGAGACGGCCAAGGACCTGACCAGTGGCAGCGGCCAGTCCAGCCACGTCGAGATGGCCGGCGCCTTCAACGAGACCGGCGCCCCGCCCGCGCTGGTCGACAACGTCGAGACCCTGGCGAACGTGCCCGGCATCGTGGCCCGGGGTGGGTCGTGGTTCCGCACCGAGGGCACCGACCAGTCCCCCGGCACCATCGTGTGCACGGTGAGCGGCGCGGTGAACCACGCCGGGGTGGCCGAGTTCCTGATGGGCACCCCGCTGCGCGAGGTCATCGAGACCATCGGCGGCGGCATCCAGGGCGGCCGCCCCATCGTCGGCATCCTCAACGGCGTGTCCAACTCGCTGCTCACCCCCGACGACCTCGACGCGCCCGTCAGCTACGAGGGGCTGGCCGCGGCGGGCAGCGGCCTGGGCTCGGCCGGGTTCGTGGTGTACGACGACCGCGACGACCTGGTGGCCGCGGTGGCCGGCGTGTCGCGCTTCTTGTCGATCGAGTCCTGCGGGCAGTGCACGCCGTGCAAGAACGGTGGGCTGGCCCTGGCCGCCCTGCTCGACAAGCTCAGCCGGTCGGCCGCCGACGAGCGCGACCTGGCCGCCATCCACGAGCGGGTGGAGACGGTGGCCGACGGCGCCCGGTGCTTCCTGGCCTCCCAGCAGGAGGTGGTGGTGCGCAGCCTGCTCGACCGCTTCGACGACGTCGTGCAGGGCCACCTCACCCGCCGGCTCCCGGGGGTGGAGCCCATGCTGGTGTCCGAGCTGGTGACCATCGACGACGACACGGCCATCCTCGACGAGCGCCACCGCACCAAGCAACCCGACTGGAGCTACGGCGACTCGTACTCGGGGCAGGCCCCGGCCGACCGCTACGGCGAGCACCGGGCGCCCACCGCCCTGCCCGACTGAGCGCAGATCGGCTGATCACCTCGCCGGATCTCCATGTGTCCGAATTGCGACTGAAGGCGCGACGCGGTTGTGACGATGAAGCGGGGATGACATTTCTCGCGACCGGGCCGAACGGCCCATGCCCGGGGGTCGCGGTGGCCGCGATCCCTTGCCACGACGGGCAAGTCGAGCCTGCCCAGCACGTTGCGAGCGGGTGTCGGAGGTTGCGGCAACCGGACCCGTTCCGCCACATTGACTGGCGCCCGAGCCCGAGATCTGCAACAGTTTCGTAACAACGCATGGCTACCACCACACCCCTCTCCCGCGTGCTCGACCATCCTGTGCGGATCACCGTGACGGTGATCGCCGGTCTGGCCATCACGTTGTCGGCGGCGCTGCCCGGTTCAGCCGGGGCCGACGCGTTGAGCGACGCCAAGGCGCGCGCCGCGCAGATCGCCGGTCAGCTCAACCAGCTGAACAACCAGCTCGACCGCCTCGACGAGCAGTACAACCAGGCCAAGCTCAACCTGGCCACGGCCAACACCAACATCGCGGCCGGCCAGCGCGCGCTCGACGAGACCAACAAGAAGCTGGCGGCCGACAGCGCCCAGCTGCGCACCTACGCCGTGCAGGCCTACGTCGACGGCGACGACGCCCCGTCGCTCGAGGCCGTCCTCACCAGCGAGGGCAACTCGGCCACCGAGCGCAAGGGCTACCTCGAGGCCGCGGCCGGCAACCGCCAGGACATCATCGACCAGCTCAACAGCACCCGCCAGCAGGCCAACGCCCAGCTGGTGCAGCTCAACGCCGCCCGCGACAGCGCGGCCAAGATCGCCGACCAGCTCTCCGCCGCCACCCAGCAGGAGCGGGCCACGCTGGCCCAGGAGAGCGCCCTCAACGCCCAGGTGACGGGTCAGATCAAGACCCTCCTGGCCCAGCAGGCGGCGGCGCAGGCCGCAGCCCAGGCCAAGGCCGAGGCCGCCGCCAAGGCGGCAGCGACCGCGGCCGCCAAGTCCCCGACGGCGACCGTCCCGACCAAGGGCCCGACCCACACCGGCACGGGCACCGGCACCACCAACCCGCCCCCGGGCAGCACCACGTTCGTGCCGCCTCCCGGCGGGGGCGCCGCGGCCGCGGTGGCCGCGGCCGAGAGCCAGATCGGTGTGCCCTAC
The DNA here is from genome assembly GCA_963785815.1 of uncultured Microthrixaceae bacterium. GTDB lineage: Bacteria > Actinomycetota > Acidimicrobiia > Acidimicrobiales > Acidimicrobilacustridaceae > UBA4742. Next base: position 823,560 of record CAWAWN010000002.1, on the reverse strand, counting down.
GTGTGGGCCGGCGCCACCCCGGGTCGAGCCTTCGACTGCTCGGGCCTCACCATGTGGGCGTGGAGCCAGGGCGGCGTGGGCCTACCCCACTCGGCCCAGGGCCAGTACAACATGAGCACGCACATCTCCGAGTCCCAGCTCGCCCCCGGCGACCTGGTGTTCTTCGGTACGTCGACCGGCTCCATCGAGCACGTCGGCATCTACGTGGGCGGCGGCACCATGGTGCACGCCCCGCACACCGGCGCCACGGTGACGTACCAGAGCATCCACTACTGGGCTGGCGAGGGCATCTGGTTCGGTCGGGTCTGACCCGATCCACACACCAAGGTCCCTCCTCCGCAACCCGCGCGCCCTTCCCCGAACCTGTCAGCTGAGCGGGCCCAGCCGGCGCGCTGACATGACAGGTTCGACGCTGGCCGGCCCGACGATCCGTCGGGTCGATCCGTCGGGTCGATCCGTCGGGTCGATCCGCTGAGGTCGGCCCGTCGGGGCGATCAGGTCAGGCCGAACCAGCCGGCGACGGTGATGACCACCACGGCGAGGGCCAGCACCGCCACGGTGATCACACAGATGAGGGCCACGATCCGAAAGCGCGGACCGTTGGCGGCGCTGCCCAGCACCGACCGCCGGTTGGCCAGGATCAGGATGAACACCAGCACGATGGGTGTGATCAGGCCGTTGAGCACCTGCATGTCCAGCAGCAGGGTGATGAGGTTCCCGGGCAGCAGGGCCACCCCGGCACCGATCACGATCAACCCCGTGAACAGCCCCATGAACAGCGGCGCCTCCCGGAAGCTGCGCGACACCGACCGCTCCACGCCCACCGCCTCGGCCACCGCGTAGGCCGTCGACAGGGGCACGACGGCGGCCGCCAACGCCGACGCGCCCAGCAGGCCGATGCCGAACAGGGCCTCGGCGTGCACCCCGGCCACCGGCACCAGGGCCTTGGCCGCCTGGGCCGCCGAGGTCAGCACGCCGGACCCGCCGATGGCGGCGGCGGTGGCGATGATGATCGTGCAGCTCACGACGTTGGCGAAGATCGACCCGCTGACGGCGTCGAACCGGGTAGCCGGGTACTCCTCGGGGTCGACGCCCCGGTCGGCCACCGCCGCCGCCTGGTAGAGCTGCATGTACGGCGTGATGGTGGTGCCGATGAGGGCCACCACCAGCAGCAGGAAGGCCTGGGAGGCGTGGAAGTGTGGCCACAGCAGGTTGGCGCCCACCTCCTTCCAGTCGGGGTGGCTGAGCACGGCGGCGATGGGATAGGCCACGAAGGCCACGCTCAGCAATAGGAAGACCCGCTCGGCATAGCGGTAGGAGCCGAACACGACCACGGCGATGATGACGACGGCGGCGATGGGGATGGACAGGTAGCGCGACACGCCGAAGAGCTGGAAGGCGGCGCCGATGCCGGCGAACTCCGACACCACCAGGCCCACGTTGGCCACCACCAGGGCCGCCACCGCGAACGTGGCCCACCGCAGCGGGAACTGCTCGCGGATCAGCGACATCAGCCCCTCGCCGGTGTAGGCCCCCAGCCGGGCCGACATCTCCTGCACCACCACAAGCCCGACGGTGATGAGGACCATCACGAACAGCGTGCTGTAGACGAACTCGGACCCGGCCGAGGCGTAGGTGGCGATGCCACCGGCGTCGTTGCCGGCGTTGGCCGCGATCAGGCCCGGCCCGATCATGGCCAGGTACATGATCCAGCGGGGACGGCGTCGGCGACGCGCCGGCGGCTTGGCCTCGGCGGTCGCGTCCGAGGCCACGTCCGAGGTCGCGTCCGTCGTCGGGTCCGACGCCGAGCCCGACGGGGACCCGACCGTCGGCTCGCGGGCCGCCTCGAGCTCCTCAGTCACGGAGCAACCTCGGGAACCGGACGCGACGCGTCGGCATCAGGGCGTCCACCACGTCGTCGGCCACCACCCGACCCAGAGGACGACCGCTCTCGTCCACCACCACCACCGACGGGCTGCGCGCCTCCACCAGTGCCTCCACCACATCGGAGAACGGCGCCCGGGCGCTCACGCACACCGGCTCGTCGTCGCTGATCAGCTCGCTCAGGAGCTGCTCGGGCCCGGCCAGGAAGAGGTCCATGGCCCCCACGTCGCCCACCAGGGCGCCCTCGTCGTCCACCACGGTCAGGGCGGTGAGCTCGTGGCCGTCCTCACCCATGGCCAGCACGTGCTCGCGGGCCTGGGCCACGGTCGAGCCGCGGTGCAGGGCCACCACGTCGGTGGTCATGGCCCCGCCGGCCGACTCCTCGGGGTAGGCCAGCAGGCCGCTCAGCTCGGCCGCCACCTCGGGGTCCATGGCCTCGAGCAGCTCGTCGCGGGTCTCCGGATCGAGCTCGCGCAGGGCCTCGGCCGCCTCGTCGGGCGCCATCTCGGCCACCACCTTGGCCGTCTGCTCGGTGGGCAGCTCCCGCAGCAGGTTGATGAGGTCGTCGACCTCCATCTCCTCCAGGGCGTCGGCCGCCTCGCCGGTCTCGAGGGCGGCCAGGAGCTCCTCGCGTTGGGGTCGGCCCAGGTCCTCGAGCAGGTCGGCCAGCTCGCCCGGACGCAGGCGGTGCAGGTCCTCGTTGGCACGCGTCAGCCGCACCGGTTCGCCGGCGAGCTCGTCTTGGTCACCCTTGGTGAAGGGCTGGATGGCGGCCCAGTCGATCACGCGGTCCGGGGTCGGCACCCCCCGCCAGCGGGTGGGGCCCAGCCGGCGCAGCAAGGTGGCGAAGCCGATGTCGGCGCCCACCAGGCGCACCACCCCGTCGAGTCGAGCCAGGTAGAGGTCGGCGGCCCGGAACACGCGCACGCCGTCGACGTCCACCATCTGGTGGTCGATGACGTCGTCGTTGAGCGCCACCTCGCCCGGGCGACGCTCGGCGTCGCGCAGGTCGAGGCGGGCCGAGCTGAGCTGGACCTCGCGCCGGCCCAGCGTCTCCACCTGGGCCGCGGCCACCCAGGCCAGCCGCCGGCCGACCTTGACCAGCAGGCCGGTCATGGGCGGGTAGGGCTCGCCCTGCCACCGCACCACCACGTCGTCGACCGTGCCCACCTCGGCGCCGGCCTGGTTGCGCACCGGCGCGCCGATGAGGCCCGCCACCGAGATCAACGACCCGGAGACGCGGGCGTCGCTGAGCAGGCGCGCCGCAACCCGACGCGGGCGCGGCGGGGCCTTGAGCACGGGACGTTGCATCGGATCCTCCGGTACGAGCGCGGAACAGCGACGTCACCGGGACCGAGCGGTCAGGTCAGCGTCAGATCCGATCCGCGGCGGTAGGTGACGGTCGAGCAGCGGGACGACTCGGGGGCTCGTCTTGTTGCACGTGGTCACCTCCTTGACATCGCGCCCGTCGGCGTGGGGATCGGTTGCGGACCCTTCCTATCACTCCAAGGTCCTCGACCGGCGGTCGAAAACCCGCCGGCCTACCTCACTGTCGGCCGTCGCCGGCCTACTGCGAGGACATGTCGAGGCGACGCCATCGCAGGCTCAGGTCGTCGCACTCGGCGCAGACCGACTGGGGGACCACGCCGAGCCGCATCAGCAGGGCGAAGGCCTTGCAGCCCATGCACAGGCCGAACCCCGACTCGAGCACCGCGAACACCACCAGCACGGCGATCAGCCCGTAGGCGGCCCAGGCCAGGCCGAAGCCGAAGTAGAGCACCGAGGCCAGCCCGGTGACCACCAGGCCGATGGCCTGGGCGAACCGCTTGGGCGGGCCGGGGGTGGGCCGCTCGGCGACGGGCAGGGCCGGGGTGATCACCCGGGTGACGAGCAGGGCCAGCGGCTCGAAGCGCGGACCCCAGGCCACCCGCAGGGCGAACTCGAGGCACAGGACCACCATCAGCCACGGCTGGTGCGACACCAGGCAGGCCAGCCCGATCAGGGCGGTGCCCGCGGCCACCCCGCGCGCCGACACCTCGTTGACCGGGTTCGGGAAGCTGAAGGGGGAGGGCACGACGTCCAGGCTACCCGTCCAGGGCCAAAAGTCGATCGGTTGGGTCAACTTTCGTGCCCCGGTGGGTCGGCTCGGACCAGCCCGTGAGGAGGTGCGCCGATAGGCGCACCGACCCAGGAGGTCGGTCGGTGTCCGACCGCAGCGCAGCGAGGATCGGACGAAGTCTCTCGTGCACCCCCGTGCCTATCCGCGCGGGTCCTGAGCGGACGCGTACGCTCAGGCCGGTGTACGCCTTGGACCGGCGGGTGCGCCACGCGGGGAACCACCCGCACTTGGGTCCACCGATCGCCCCGCGGATCGATGGCGGGGCATCGATCGACCGGGTGCGGAGCCGGCGTCGCCGGTGAGGTACTCGATCGCGTCCGTACGGGCCTGGGAGTTGGCCGGGATCGAGGGCTCCGCCGATCCGTTCCGGGCCGCGTCGTTGAGCAAGCCGTTGCTCGGCCACCTGGCACTGGAGCTGATCGAGGACCTCGACGAGCCCGTGGCGACGAGATCGAACGACGGACCGGCGACGACCTCGACGCGATCGCCCGCCGCCACGTGTTCACGCCCCTGAACATGACCTCCACCCGGTTCCTCGACCCCGAAGCCGATCGCCACGGCCACCGTCCACTGCGCACCACCGCCGACGACTACGGCCGCTTCCTCGCCCATGTGTTGAGCATCCACGACGAGCGATGGGTGCCCCAGGTCGTCATCGACGACGAACTGGGGTGGGGCGCGGGGTGGGGACTCGAGCTGGGACCCCCGACGTACGGCTGGCAATGGGGCCTGGACCCCGGAGTCAGCCACTTCGTGATCGGAAGCCCCGACACCGGCGTCGGGGTCGTCGTGCTCACCGACGACCCCGACGGCCGATCCTTCTACCAGGACGTGGTGCGGCGCCTCCTGCCCGGCGATCACCCCTCGCTGAGGGTCGAGCACAACCGACCTGGCTCCAGCTCGTCACCCCATCCACCGAGACCTAGGGTCGGGGCGGAGATGGCCACGGACACGAACCCGTCACGAACCCGACCGACTCCCGGGCGGCCGCCTCGGACCGGCGCCGGGCTGTGCCTCTAGCATCGGCAGGCCCGGTGGCGACGTGCCGGGTCGGCCAGGGGGAAGTCGCACCGCATGAAGGGGACACGATGGGGATGACCTTCGACGAGGCCGTGGCTGCGGTCACCGCGCCCGGCCAACCGTTCTCGATCGTGGAGGCCGACGTGCTCGGCCAGCGCCTCAAGGTCTTCGAACACGCGCCTCCGTCGCTGCGGGCCCTGTTCGACACCATGCGGGCGCGGGGGGACGACACCTTCCTGGTCTACGAGGACGAGCGCCTGAGCTTCGGCGAGGTCATGGCCCAGGCCGACGCCCTGGGTGCCGTGCTGGTCGACCGCTACGGCGTGGCCAAGGGCGACCGGGTGGCCATCGGCATGCGCAACTACCCCGAGTGGATCATCGCCTACGTGGCCACCATCTCGATCGGCGCCGTGGCCGTGTCGCTCAACGCCTGGTGGACGACCGACGAGCTGCTCTACGGCCTGGAGGACTCGGGCACCAAGGTGCTCGTGGCCGACCAGGAGCGCGCCGAGCGGGCGGAGGGCGCCTTCGACCTGCAGGGGGTGCGCACCCTGGTGGTGCGGGCGTCGGGCCCGCTGCCGCCGGGGTGCGACCGCCTCGAGGACGTGGTCGTGGCCGGCGCGCCCATGCCGGAGGTGGCCATCGACCCCGACGACGACGCCACCATCCTCTACACCTCGGGCACCACCGGCCACCCCAAGGGCGCGGTCTCCACGCACCGGGCGGTGATCAGCGCCATCATGGCCTTCGGCTGCCGGGCGACGGCCAACGTGGTCCTCAACCCGCCCACCGAACCGGCCCCGTGGCCGACCTCGTTCATCCTGGTGGTGCCGCTGTTCCACGTGACCGGCTGCGTGGCCGTCATGCTCAACGCCGTGGCCGCGGGCACCAAGCTGGTGCTCATGTACAAGTGGAACCCCGAGCGGGCCCTGGAGCTGATCGAGCGCGAGCACATCACCCAGTTCGTGGGCGTGCCCACCATGTCGTGGGACCTGCTCGAGTCGCCCGACTTCGCGGCCCGCGACACGTCCAGCCTGGCGGCGGTGGGCGGCGGCGGCGCGCCCGCCCCGCCCGAGCTGGTCCGACGGGTGGAGGAGGGCTTCAGCCGGGGACGGCCCCAGATCGGCTACGGCCTGACCGAGACCAACGCCTACGGGCCGGGCAACACCGGCGACGACTACGTCCGCAAGCCGAACAGCTCGGGCCGCTGCGTGCCGGTCATGGACATCCGGATCCTGGGCGACGACGGCCGGCCGGTGGACGACGGCGGGGTGGGCGAGATCTGCTTCCGCGGCCCGATGGTCATCCGGGGCTACTGGAACCGACCCGACGCCACGGCCGAGGCCATCGTGGACGGCTGGCTGCGCACAGGCGACCTCGGCCGCCTGGACGACGAGGGCTTCATCTACGTCGAGGACCGGGCCAAGGACATGGTCATCCGCGCCGGGGAGAACATCTACTGCGCCGAGGTCGAGGCTGCCATCTACGACCACCCCGCGGTGTACGAGGCCGCGGTGTTCGGCATCCCCCATGCCCGGCTGGGCGAGGAGCTGGTGGCCGCGGTGCTGGTGAAGCCGGGCCACGAGATGGACGAGACCGAGCTGCAGGCCCACGTGGGCGAGCGGTTGGCCGCCTTCAAGGTGCCGTCGCGCGTGGTGTTCGTCGACTCGCAGCTGCCGCGGGGCGCCACCGGCAAGATCCTCAAGCGCGAGCTGCGCGACCAGCTGGTCGTGGACGGCTCGTGAGCCCGACGAGCTCCCGCCCATCGGGGGCCTCCGGTCCGGCCCGATCCTCCAGCCGGGCCCGCCCGTCGGGTCGGGCCGGGCGCACGGTGCTCGTCACCGGGGCCAACTCGGGCATCGGGTTGGCCACCGTGATCGAGGCGGCCCGGCGCGGCTACCACGCCGTGGGCACGGTGCGGTCCAAGGCCAAGGCCAGGCAGGTCCGCCAGGCCGCCACCGATGCCGGGGTCGAGGTCGACACCCTGCGCCTGGACGTGACCGACGAGGAAGGTTGCCGGGCCACCATGGCCGGCCTGCAGCTCTACGGCCTGGTCAACAACGCCGGCTACGCGCTCACCGGCGCCATCGAGGACATCACCGACGACGAGGCCCGCGCCCTGTTCGAGACCATGGTGTTCGCTCCCATGCGGCTGGCCCGCCTGGCCCTGCCGGGGATGCGGGCGGGCGGCGGTGGGCGGATCGTCAACGTCTCCTCCATCGCCGGGCTGGTGAGCTCGCCCCTGGCCGGCTGGTACACCGGCGCCAAGCACGCCCTCGAGGGCCTGACCGACGCCCTGCGCATCGAGGTGGCGGGCGACGGGGTGGCGGTCTGCCTGGTCGAGCCCGGGGGGTTCAAGACCGGCATCTGGGCCGACATGACCCGCGACATCGAGCGGCACCGCCGCGCCGGGTCCCGTCACACCCCGGCCTACGAGCGGTCCCGAAAGCTCCAGCAGCTCATCGAGCCGATCATGGGCAGCCCCGACCAGTGCGCCAAGGTCATCGTCGGCGCGCTCGACGCCCGCCTGCCCCGCCCCCGCTACCTGGTGGGCCTCGACGCCCAGGCCATCCGCCTGGGGAACCGGCTCACCCCCGACATGGTGCAGGATCGCGTGCTGCGCCTGGTGCTGGGGCTCTGACGTGCAGCTGGTGGTCATCGCCCAGGAGCCCCGGGCGGACACCATGGACGGTCGCCTGAGCCCGCCCTGGACGCTGGCCCAGGCCGCGGCCGTGCGGGAGGCGGCGCTGGCCGACACCCTCGAGGCGGTGGCCGCCACCGACGCCAGCCGCCGGGTGCTGGCCCTCGACGGCGAACCGGGCCCGTGGCTCCCGAGCGGCTTCGACGTGGTGGTGCCGCGGCGCGGCACCCTGGGCAACCGGCTGTTCGGGGCGTTCGAGGACTGCTTCCACGTGTCCGACGAGCCGGTCGTGCTGCTGGGCATGGACACGCCGCAGGTCACCCCCGAGCACCTGCTCACCGCCCGGATGCTGCTCGACACCACGGCCGACGCGGTGGTGGGCGCCACCCCCGGGGGTGGGACCTGGATGATCGGGCTCTCGTACCTGCACCCGGGCGCGTTCGCCGGGGTGCCGGCGCGAGACGACGACACCGCCCAGGACCAGATCGGTCGGTTGCGGGCCAGCGGCTACCGGGTGGCGGTCGCCGAGGTCCTGCGAGACCTGGTCGGGGTGGACGACGCCGTCGCCCTGGCCGCCGAGCGCCCCGGCACCCGCCTGGCCGACGCCGTCGACCGCGCCGTACACGACCTCTAGTTCCAGACGACCGCCACGGCGGTGGGGTCGGAGAGGCTGATCTTGATGGGCAGCGTGGCGCCGGCCTGCAGGCGCGTCAGCTGCATCTGGGGCACCACGATGGAGGCCGAGACCGGTCGGGGCGGCATGCCCGGCTGGGTGACCAGCAGCTCGACCGGGACGATCGGGTCCATGTTGACCATGCCGGCGGTCATGCCGATCGACACCACCTGGGCGGTGGCGTCCACCCCGTCGCCGGGAGGCGCGGTCATGGCCTTGGTGGTGGCCTGCATCTGGGCGTTCATCTCCGCCATGCGGGCGCTGGCATCCCGGGACATCTGCCCGGGGTGGAAGTCCTTGTCGATCTCCTTGGCCTGCTTGTGGACCGTGTTCAGATCCTTGAAGAAGCCCATGATCACGCCCGCCCGGTGTAGAGCTGGTTGAAGCGCTGGGCCACGGTCGGGTTGGCCTGGATGCGGGCGTTCCAGCCGTCCAGCGCCTCCTGCCAGCGGTCACCGGTCACGCCCCGGGACAGGGCCAGGCCGGGGGCCTGGGACTGGTCGTAGTTGACCGTGGCCAGGTCGCGGGAGATGTCGGCGTAGAGGTCCAGGCTCACACCGGCGATCGGCTCGAAGTCGGGACCGGTGGCGGCCGCGGCCACCGCCGCCTGCTGGGCGGCCACGGCCTGCTGGGCCTGGGCCTGCTGGGCGGCGGCCATCTGCTGGGCGCTGGCGCCGAGCGCCTGGGCGTTGGCGATCATGTCGGGAGCGGCCGCCACCGTCTCCTTCATGTCCTTCATCTGCTTGAACAGCCCCATGGGGACCTCCTCGGGTCGGGCGGGGCCACTCCCCGCGGATCGAGTGTCCTCCGGTCCCCCCGGCGCGCGGATGAGTAGGCGTTACTCAATTGGCTCACCGAACAGGCGTTACTGAACTCGCCCGGCACCGTCAGTGCCCCCGATGCCCCCCACTACGATCACCGCCATGGGTGCCACGCCATGGCCGCTGCTGGGCCGCGATCCAGAGCTGGCGCGGCTGGCCATCGCCATCGACGATCCCACCTGCGGCGGCGTGGTGCTCATCGGACCGGCCGGGGTGGGCAAGACCCGGCTGGCCGGCGCCGCCATCGAGATGGCCACCGGTCGGGGGCTGGCCACCTCCGCCATCCGGGCCACCCGCAGCGCCTCGGGCATCCCCTTCGCCGCCCTGGCCTCGCTGCTGCCCGAGGTCGACCTGCCCACCGAGGCCAGCACGGCGCTGTTCCGGGCCGCCGGAGACGCCATCGACGCCCGCCGGGGCGACGGCCGGTTCGTGCTCATGGTCGACGACGCCCAGCAGCTCGACGACGCTTCGGTGGCACTGCTCGACCACCTCGTGGTCATCGGCTGCGTGTTCGTGGTGCTCACCGTGCGCCGCGAGGAAGCCGGCACGGAGATCGCCGTCTCGTGGCTCGACGACCGCATCCGCCGGATCGACCTGGGCCCACTGGCCGACGCCGAGATCCGGGCCCTGGCCACCATCGGGGCGGGCGGCCCGATCGAGGGATCGACCATGCAGACGCTGGTCACCGCCAGCGCCGGGAACCCGCTGTTCCTGCGCGAGCTGGTCGACGGCGCCCTGGACTCGGGCGCCCTGGTCAACCAGTTCGGCCTGTGGCGCCTGAACGGCACGCTGCTCGGCTCACCCCGCCTGCAGGACCAGATCGGCCTGCGGGTCCGGGGGCTGCCCGACGACCAGCTCGAGGCCCTCGAGCTGGTGGCCCTGGGCGATCCGCTCGATCTCGACCTGCTGAGCTCGCTGGTGCCGGGCGATGCCGTCGAGCAGCTCGAACGCCGGGGCGTGCTCGAGGCCAGCCAGGGCCGCGCCGGCCTCGAGGTGCGCCTGGCCCACCCCCTCTACGGCGAGGCGGTGCGGACCGCGCTCTCGCCGGTCCGGCGCGCCCGGCTGTGCCGAACGCTGGCCGACGCCGTGGAGGCACAGGGCTCGCTGCGCCCGCGCGACGTGCTGCGGGTCGCGGTCTGGCGGCTCGACGGAGGCGGCGGAGGCCGACCGGACACCTCGCTGGAAGCGGCCCGGGCTGCCTTCCGCAGCGGCGACTACGAGCTGGCCACCCGGCTGGCCGCGCACGCCCGCGACAACGGCGGCGGGGCCGACGCGGCCTACGTGCTGGGCGAGGCCCTCGACTTCGAGGGCCGCCCCGACGAAGCCGAGGAGGTCCTCTCGGCGGCCTGGCCCGAGGCGACCACCGACGCCATCCGCACGGCCATGGCGGTGCGGCGGGCCTCCAACCTGTTCCGCGCCCTGGGGCGCGCCGACGAGGCCGACCAGGTGGTGGTCGACGCCCTGGAGCTGGTCGGCGACGAGCTGTGCCGCCGCCAGCTCGAGGCCCTGCGGGCCGATCACCTGCTGCTGTCGGGCCAGGTCACCAAGGCCCTGGCCCTGACCGAGCCCCTGTTGGCCCGGGCCGGTGACGCCGCCTTCGCCCAGGCCTCGCTCGACACGGGCACCGCCCTGGCCCTGGCCGGGCGCACCGCCGAAGCCATCCGCCACACCGAACAGGCCCTGGCCACCCGCATCCACCTCGACGACGAGGACCACCTCTCCGCCGTAGGGGTGTACGTGGTGGCCCAGTGCGTGGCCCTGTGCGAGGCCGGTCGACTTCCCGAAGCGAGCCAGCTGGCCGAGTTCGGCTACCAGCAGTCGGTCGAGCAGTCCAACGCCGGGGGCCAGGCCTGGTTCGCCTCGATGCTGGCCAAGGTGCGCATGACCGAGGGCCAGCTGGCCACCGCCGCCCGGTACTTCGGCGAGGTCGCCGCCCTGTTCGCCGGGCTCACCCACCCGGGCCAGCGCTGGGGTTTGGGAGGGTTGGCCCTGGTCGCCGGTCAGATGGGTGATCGCCAGGCCGGCATGGACGCCCTGGCCGAGCTCGAGGCCGTCGCCCCCACCCCGGTGCAGCTCATGGACGTCGAGCTCCACCGCGGCCGGGCGTGGGTGGCCGTGTCCAACGGCGACCTGGTCACCGCCCGGGCCGAGCTGTGGCACGCCGTGGCGATGGCCGACGAGCGCGGCCAGTTCGCCCTGGGGGCGGCGGCCGCCCACGACCTGATCCGGCTCGGTCGCGACCGCGACGCGCTGGCGCTGCCTGGAGCAGCTGGCCGAGCAGGTGGACGGTGCCCTGATGGCCGCCCGCGTGCAACACGGTCGGGCGGTGATGGCCGACGATCCCGACCCGGCCCGGGAGGTCGCCGACGCCTTCGAGGAGATCGGTGCGCTGCTCTTCGCGGCCGAGGCCGCGGCCCTCGAGGCCCAACGGGCCCGCGACGCCGGGCTCAGCCGCCGGGCCTCGGCCGCCGCGGCCCGCTCGGCTCGCCTGGCCGAGCGCTGCGAGCGCCCGGCGACGCCGGCTCTGCGGGTCGAGACCGAGGTCGATCCGCTGTCGTCGCGCGAGCGCGAGATCGCCCTGCTGGCGGCCGAGGGCCACACCAGCCGCCAGATCGCCGACCAGCTCTACCTCTCGGTGCGGACCATCGACAACCACCTCCAGCGGGCCTACACCAAGCTCGGGGTGGCCGGCCGGGCCGAGCTGCCCGCCGCCCTCGGAACGCGATGACGCGCCCGCAGGGAGGCTTGACGAGCATCTTGAGGCTGCGCAGCCGCCAGGCGGAGCAGCGAGATGGTGACACCCAGATGCCGAAGGCGCCCGCAGGGAGGCTTGCCGACCGGAGGGCCGATCAATCAGGCCCGACCTGGACGATGACCTTGCCGGTGTTGGCTCCGGTGAACAGGGCGTTGAGCGCTTCGGGGGCCGAGTCCAGGCCCTGGTAGCGCTGCTCGCGCCAGTGCAGGCGACCGGCCTCGGCCCAGGCTCGCAGCTGGTCGAAGCACTCGGAGAACCGATCCCAGTAGTCCAAGGTGATGAAGCCCTCCATGCGGCCCCGACGCGAGATCAGGTTCAGGTAGTTGGAGGGTCCCGGCGGGCGACCGTGGTCGTTGTAGGTGGAGATGGCACCGCAGAGCACCACCCGACCGTGCTGGTTGAGCCGCCCGAGCACGGCGTCGAGGATGGGACCGCCCACGTTGTCGAAGTAGACGTCGACCTTGTCCGGGCACAGCTCGGCCAGCTCGCGAGGGAGATCCGCGGTGCGGTGGTTGATGCAGCCGTCGAAGCCCAGCTCCTCGACCACCCAGGCGCACTTCTCGTCGCTGCCGGCGATGCCCACCACCCGACAGCCCTGGATCTTGGCGATCTGGCCGGCGATGGACCCGGTGGCACCGCCCGCGGCCGACACCACCACCGTCTCGCCGGCCGCGATCTGGCCCACGTCGAGCAGGCCGAAGTAGGCCGCCGCCCCGGTGGCGCCGAACACGCTCATCATCGAGCGCAGATCGGTCACGTCGGTCAGCTTGGTCGTGAACAAGTCGTCGCGGATGATGGCGTAGTCCTGCCAGCCGGGCAGCCCGTAGGCCACGTCGCCGACCTCGTAGGCGTCGCAGCGGGTGGCGACCACCCGGCCGATGCCGCTGCCACGCACGACCTCGCCCACCTCCACGGCCGGCAGGTAGCCCTCCCCGCGGTTCAACCAGGTGCGCACGGTGGCATCCATGCCGAGGTAGATGACCCGCATGAGAGCCTCGCCCTCGGCCAGGGTGGGCAGGGGCTCGTCCACCCGGACGAAGTCCTCCGGCTCGACCAGCCCGCTCGGTCGCCGGGCCAGCCGGAGCTGGCGGTTCACGTCGCTCGTCTGCTCGCTCAAGGCGACCCCCGATCGTCAGCGTCGGGCCGCGATCTCGGCCCACAGGTCACGGTAGGCCGCGGCCGACCGGGTGCGGGGCGCGTAGCTGGCCAGGGGCGCCCGGTGCACCCCCATGCGCTCGACGTCGGTGCTGGCCGGGATCTGGCTCTCGAGGATGTCGTCCCGATCGGCGCGGACCTGGGCCATGAGCTCGCGGTGCAGGTTCTTGCGCTGGTCGACCATGGAGAAGAAGGGCAGCAGGCGGGGCCGGCGCTTGGTCGGCTGGTCGGCCAGGAAGGTGTCGAGCTGGGCCAACGTGCGCATCGAGAGGGTGGTGGGCACGAGCGGCACCAGCAGCGCGTCGGCCGCCCGGAAGACGTTCTCGCTGACCAGCGAGATGCTGGGCGGGCAGTCCAGGAACACGTAGTCGTAGTCACGGGCCAGCGGACGAAGGAGCAGGTCGATGCGCCGGGTCGGCTTCTTGGTGCCGTCCAGGTCGAGGTCCATGTTGCGGTAGGAGAAGTCGGCCGGCATCAGGTCGAGGTTGTCGTAGTCGGTGCCCTTGATGGCCCGGTCCAGGGCCCGCCGCCCGCCGATGATGGCCTCGGCCCCACCCTTCACCCTGGGCTTGACCCGGAAGTAGAAGCTGGCCGCGCCCTGCGGGTCGAGGTCCCACACCAGGGTCCGGGCGCCCGATCCGGCCGCCAGGTAGGCCAGGTTGACCGCCGCCGCCGTCTTCCCCACACCCCCCTTGATGTTGTAGGTGGCCAGCACCTTCATCGCTCGATCACCCACGCATCATGCCCCGCGGTCCGACGCCGCATGATCATCGTCCGGACGGAACAGACGGCGGAAGCGGGCCCGCACCACCGCGTCGTCGAAGCGGTCGAAGCGGTCGGCGAAGGCGGCGCGGGCCGTCGCCTCGCGCTCGTCCAGGCGTTCCACCAGGGTGCCCATGGCCAGCAGGGTGGCCGCCTGGGACGCCCCGCGCTCGTCGATCAGCTCGGCCGCCAGGCTGGCCAGCGACGCCTTCTGCACCTCGCAGTCCTGGAAGGTGCCCAGGACGTCCTGCACGCCCTTGAGCTCCTTGACCCCCAGGGCGATGTCCTCGGCGTCGAACAGGCTGCCGAAGCACTCGAGCGTGTAGCGCAGCTTCTTGGCGTCCTTGCGCAGGTCGTGGAGGGCGGTGGGGGGCGACTCCGGGGTGATGCGCCGCCCGTCGCGGACCAGGCGCCGATAGGCCTTCCAGGTGCGCGCCGCGGCCAGCTCGGGTGCCGGCTGGTCAGCCAGGGGCACCAGGTCGGCATCGGTGGCGCCGGCCACGCCTCGCGGGTCGGCCGCCCAGGCCGAGGCCAGATCGATGAGCTGGGGGTAGCGATCCGACTCGAGCCCCTCGACCAGCTGGCGATGGGCCTGGCGCTGGCGCTCGACCAGGAAGGAGCGCAACGAGGCCAGGTCGCCCCGCCGGGCCGGTCCCACGGCGGCCTCGAACTGGTCGAAGTCGAGGAGGTAGACGTCCAGGTCGCGGGTGGGCGTGGTGATGTCGCCGAGCCACTTGAAGCCCGCCCGCAGCTGGCCGAGCAGGTCGGGCGGCACCACGTCGGTGGCCATCCCCAGCACCGAGCGGGTGCGACGCACCGCCACCCGGAAGTCGTGCAGGAACTCCGAGTCGGTGTCGGCGACGGTGCCGGCCAGGTTGGCGGCCATGGTGCCCAGCAACGTGGCCACCACCGTGGCCACCGCGTCGAGCGCCGAGCCGCCGGGATCGAGCGTGAGGCTCAGCTTGGAGCTGTAGGAGCCGGGGTGCAGCCCCAGGCGGTCCAGGGCCTGGTCCACCGCGTCGTCGGCCACCGGTTCGAGCACGACCTGGGCTGACAACAGGTCGGTGACCTGGGCCGCGGCCCTCGGGTAGCCGCGCACCGGGATCACCTCGACCACCGTGGTCAGGGGCTGGTCGTCGGGACCCGTGGCCTGGTCGATCAGCACCCGGGCCTGGACCTTGCCCTCGTCGTCGGTCGAGACCAGCCCCACCTGGCGGCTGTGCACCGTGGTCAGCGGCAGCAGCGCCCGCATCTCCACCACCGCGGCCAGCCGGTCGGCGGTGGGACCGTCGGGCAGGTGGCCGGCGAAGGTCGGCACCCGGGCCACGGCCAGCCGTCCCAGCACCTCGCCCGAGTCGATGGCCCGCCACACCAGCCACGGCGTGTCGGCCTCCGCCCCTCGGCGAGGGCGCTCAGGCACGACCACCTCGTGCTCGAGGCGGGTGCCTCGGCGCCACAACCGCCAGTCGAAGGTGTCGTACACGGTGCGGTCCACCACCCGGTCGGCGTCCCGGGCCAACCCGCGCGCGGCCAGCCCGGCCACCAGGTCGTCGAGGTCGCGCCCCCCGTCCACCGCGAAGCGGTGCGGGCCGCTCACCAGGGCAGGATTCGGATGGTGCGGCTCACGCGGGTCCCTCACCCGGGGGCGTCCCCCATGCGTCGACGGTGATCGGCGTCAGGCTACTGCCCACCTCCGTCACCCCGGTCTCGACTCGTCGGACGACACCGTTCCCCGGCTAGGGCTGGATCACCACCAGGCGCTCCTCGGTCATCTCCCGCGCCGCCCAGGCCGGCCCCTCACGGGTGTTTCCCGAGTCGCGCAGGCCGCCGTAGGGCATCTGGTCGGCTCGCCAGGTGGGCACCTCGTTGATCATCACGCCGCCGTACTCCAGGCGCCGGGCCGCCTCGAGGGCCTTGGCGATGTCGTGGGTGAACACCGCGGCCTGCAGGCCGTAGCGGCTGTCGTTGGCCAGGCGCAGCGCCTCGTCGAAGTCCTCGTAGATGGCCACCCCGACCAGCGGGCCGAACACCTCGTTGCGGCACACCTCCATGTCGGGGGCCACCCCGGTGAGCACGGTCGGGGCCAGCACCCCGCCCTCGAGGTTGCCGCCGGCCGCCACCGTGGCGCCCTGGGCCACGGCCTCGTCGATCCAGCCGTGCACCCGGTCGGTCTCTCCCGGGTCGATGAGGGCGCTGACGTCGGTCTCCTCGTCGAGCGGATCACCCACCTTCAGGCCCTTCACCGCGGTGACCAGCTCGTCCACGAAGCCCTCGGCCACCGAGGCGTGGACGTACACGCGCTGCACCGAGATGCAGGACTGGCCGGCGAAGGAGAAGCCGGCCACGCTGATCTTGCGGGCCGCGCCGGCCCAGTCGCCGTCGGGCTCGACCACCACCGGGGCGTTGTTGCCCAGCTCGAGGCCGACGCGCTTGTGAGGGACGGCGGCACGGATGCCCCAGCCCACGGGCGGCGAGCCGGTGAAGGTGATCATGGCCACGTCGTCGTGGGTGACCAGGTGGTTGGCCGTGCGCCCGCTGCAGGTCACCACGTTCAGCCAGCCGTCGGGCAGGCCGCAGTCGTCGAGCAGCAGGGAGGCCAGGCGCAGGGCGGTGAGCGGGGTGGCCGAGGCCGGCTTGAGCACCACCGGGCAACCGGCGGCGATGGCCGGGGCCACCTTGTGGGCCACCAGGTTGAGCGGGAAGTTGAAGGGGGAGATGGCGGCCACCACCCCGATGGGGATCCGCTGGATGAAGCCGAGCTTGCCCACTCCGGCCGAGCTGGCGTCGAGCGGCACCATCTCCCCGGCCAGGGTGCGGGCCACCGCGGCCGAGAACCGGAAGGTGTCCACCGCCCGCTCGGCCTCGACCCGGGCCGTGCGGATGGGCTTGGCCGCCTCGGTGGCGATGGAGCGGGCGAACTCCTCCTTGCGCTCGGCCAGCGCCAGCGCGGCCCGGTCGAGGATCTCGGCCCGCTGGTAGGCGGGCAAGGCCCCCTGGCGGTGCCGCGCCAGCGCGGCGGCCACCGCCGCGTCCAGGTGCGTCTCGGTGCCCACCGGCACGGTGCCCACCAGCTGGTCGTCGAAGGGCGAGCGCACCTCCGAGACCTCGTCGGTGGTGACCCGGTCGGGCCCGATGCGCATCGGCGTCATGTCGCTCATTGGTCTGCTCTCCGGACGAGTGGTGCGCCGCGATCGACGGGATCGGGGCCGGCGGCCAGTCTGCCATCGCCGCCCCCGCCGTCCGATGCCGAACCCGGCGACCGGGCCGAGCCGCTGGAGCGCCCCGAGCCCCGCCGAGCCGGTCGACGGTGGAGCGCCCCGGCGAGCCGGTCGAGGCCGACCACCATCGCGTAGGGTGCCGTGTGCCGCGTCGCTCCCCGTCCGGGCCCGCCCAGGCCCTGCTGGCCGTCGACTACGCCGAGGACGTCCTGTGGCAGAACCAGGCCCAGCCGCCCAGCGTGGTCGACCACCCGCTGCCCGCCGAGGTGGACGTGCTGGTGGTCGGCGCTGGCTACTGCGGGCTGTCGGCCGCCCGCGAGCTGGCCCGGGCCGGGCGCTCGGTCGTGGTCGTCGACCGCGACCCGCTGGGGCGGGGCGCGAGCACCCGCAACGGGGGCATGGTCATCCCCGAGCTGAAGTCCGGCCCGGCCGACCTGGCCCGGCGCTACGGACCGGTCGGGCCGCGGATGTACGACGAGGTGAACCAGGCCTTCGACCAGCTCGAAGCCCTGGTGGCCGACGAGGGCATCGAGTGCGACTACCGGCGCACCGGCCAGCTCTACCTGGCTCACAACCGGGCCCACGTCGACCCCCTGGCCGCCATGGCCGACGAGCACGGCGGTGAGCGGGGAGAGGACGTGCACTTCGTGCCCGGCGTCGAGCTGGGCGACGAGATCGGCTCGACCGCCTTCCACGCCGGGGTGGTGCTGGCCCGCACCGGTGCCCTCCACCCGGCCCGGTACCACGCCGGGTTGGCCCGACTGGCCCTCGACGCCGGCGCCGACATCCACGACCGGACCACGGCGGTGTCCCTCGAGCCTCGCCCGAGGGGCGGCCACCAGGTGATCACCGATCGGGGCGGGGTCGAGGCCGGCGACGTCATCGTGGCCACCAACGCCTACGCCGACGCCCTGGTGCCATGGCTGGCGCAGCGGGTCGTCCCCATCGGCTCGTTCATCATCGCCACCGAGGTGCTCGACCCCGAGCTGGCCCGATCCGTCAGCCCCCGGGACCGGATGATGGTCGACACCAAGAACCTGCTGTTCTACTGGCGGCTATCACCCGACGGCCGGGTGCTGTTCGGCGGCCGCCGCTCGCTGGCGCCCAGCACCATCGGCCAGGCCCGCGACTTCCTCTACCGGTCCCTGGTGGCCATCCACCCCCAGCTGGCCGGCACGCGGATCACCCACGCCTGGGGTGGCGACGTGGCCATGACCCTGGATCGGATGCCGCACTTCGGGCGGGTGCCGTCCGGTACGGGTCTCGGCGCCCTCTACGCCACGGGATGCAACGGCTCGGGCGTGGCCCTCAACAGCTGGATGGGCACCCAGGCCGCGTCGGTGGTGCTGGGCGGGCCGAGCCCGGCGCTGGCCGAGACCCGCTTCCCGGCCGTGCCCCTGCACCGCGCCCGACGGGCCTACCTGCCGGTCGTGGGCCAGTGGCTCGCCTGGGAGGACCGCCGCCCCTGACGGCCCCGGGCAAGCGGCCGTGCGCCGCTCGGGAGCCGTCTCGGGGTCAGAGCGAGGGTGGCGCCAGCTTGAACAGGGTCGCCACCCGATCCACCGCGTCGCGCTCGGTGTCGCTCACGCCCTTGGACGCCTTGGCCACGGCCACGGCGATGTCCAGGTACCACCCGGCCACCCCGGCGGCCTCGTCCTGGGGGAGCTTGGCCAGGGCCGCGGCGGCCGGTCCCAGATCGGCCAGGCAGGCGTCGACGATCGCGGCGATGGACTGGCCCTTGTGGTGCTCGGCGTCGTGGCGGGACTGCTTGGACTGGGCGTCGGGCTCGATCTCGGCGATCAGCGCGTTGGCCGCCCCCCGGTTGCCGGGGTTGGTGATGACCTTGGCGCTGGCCGCGGACTCCTTCACCATCGAGATGGGGCCGTGCTGGCCGGCGGCGAACAGCGCGGCGGTGATCAGCAGCGGGGCCTCGGTGACGGCCTTCCACTCGGCATCGGTGAAGTCGGACTGGGTGGACATGGGGGGATCTCCTGTCGGGTCGCCGCGCACGCTAGCGCCTGGCCGCCCGACCGCGTCCCCGCTGGTCAGGACTTGGGCGGGATGACGAAGCCGACCTGCCAGGTGGTGCGGTCGTTCGGAGCGCTGGAGGTCGCACCGAGGTCGTAGTGCACCCACCACCAGCAGTCCGTGGAGCAGGTGTAGTCGGCCGGGACCGGGACCGAGATCCGCAGCCAGCCCCCGTTGTAGATGCCACTGGACGCGCCGGCGGTCTTCGTGACGACGGTGCACGGGGTCGCGGTGGTGTCGGCGGGCGGCCCGATCATGGCCCCGGGGTACGAGTCGTAGCTGCAGGTCATGGGGCTGCCCCCGAACGGGACCCGGCCCAAGCCGGACGGTGGCCCGAGGATCTGGAGGGTGTACTGAGACAGCGACGAGCCGCCGTCACCTGGGTCGAACATGTCGATGTTCACCGTGTCGCCGGCGTACGCCGACGTCACGTTGGCCAGGTAGACGTTGGCCTGGCCGCCGGGAGGCACCGTGTAGATCGACAGCTTGTCCAGGGCGTACACGTTGGGCTGGGTGCCGGTCCCGCCACGGGCCACCGCCTTCACCGCGTAGATGTTCCAACCCGTGCCCGCATCGGCGATGCCCGGGATGTCGCTCGTCTTCACCTGCAGGGGATAGATGCCCGCGGTGGTCGGCGTGAAGGTGCACAACTTGTACCACTGCTCGAAGTAGGTGCCGGCCCCGGTGCCGTAGCCGAACACGTTCGAGCCCGGGCCGGCGTCGCAGTGGCCGGCCATCGACAACGACGGGTCCTCGGAGAGGTTGTTGGCGTCGCCGGTGGTCTGGAACAGACCGAACGAGGTGTGGAAGTCGAGCGTCGGGTCGCCGGAGCTCTCGTAGAGGGGAGCACCGGTGTTCGACACGGACGGGTCGTAGATCTCGACCGTCACCGGCTGGCCCACATCCGCGCTGGGGACGTCGACGGCCCAGCTGTAGCCGTTGCCGTTGTAGCCCGAGTTCTGGAAGGCGGCGCCGGCGCTGCCGTACTGGGCGGGGTAGCCGGGGTCGCAGGTCGACCGGGTCTCGGTGTCGCCGCTGCACATGGTGGCGTAGGGATCGCCGTCCTGGTGCCGGGAGAACGGGCCCTGGATGGCGGCCCACACGTAGGGTTGGAGGTTGGGGTTGGGGCACGGCGACACCGTGCTGGTCGTGCTGATGCAGCCCGCGGGCAGGTCGTTGCCGAACACGTTGCCCGGCCCGCCCAGCTGGAACTGGCAGGAGACCAACAACAGCGCGGCCCCCACCACCGGGACCACCCTTCCGATCCGACGCGCCATCCCACCCATCGCCTTCGCCTTCCTGGCTGCACACCGCGCCCTAGCTGCACGCGCGACCTGTGCTCGATTGTGCACGGAGCGTAGTCGGCGGCGGCTCCTCGATCCCTCGATCAGCGGTCGTGCTCCACCACCGAACCGCCCGGTCCCAGCCGGCCGCTCGTGGTCAGGTGCGGGTGAGCGGGTCGTACTGGTCGGGTCGACGGGTGTCGAGGAACGGGAACAGCTCGAGCCAGTCGCGACGGGCGTCGAGGTCGAGGTCGGCCACCAGCACCGCCGGGCGGTCGCGGGGGGCCTGCACCAGGATCCGCCCGTACGGGTCGCTGATGAACGAGGAGCCGTAGAAGGTGATGGGGGTCAGGCGCTGGCCATCGGCGTTGGCCACGGGGGTGCCGTCCACCAGGGTGAGGACCTCGGTGCCGATGCGGTTGACCGCCACCATGAAGGTGCCGTTGGCGATGCCCTGGCCGACGATCACCTGCTGCCACAGTGGCTGGGTGTCGAAGCCGGGGTGGTCGGGCTCGGAGCCGATGGCCGTCGGGTAGACGAGGACCTCGGCCCCGGCCAGCGAGTAGGCGCGGCTGGTCTCGGGGAACCACTGGTCCCAGCAGGTGGGGAAGCCGAAGGTGGCATCGGCCACCGGCACGGCCGGGAACCCGCCGTCGCCGGGCAGGAAGTAGCGGTCCTCGTGGTACCCGGCGGTCACCGGGATGTGCACCTTTCGGGTGCGGGCCACCAGCTCGCCGTCGGGTCCGACCACGATGGCCGTGTTGTAGCCCCGGCCGTCAGCGGGCGGACCGCCCTCGGCGGCCGGCACCTCCTCGTAGAGCGAGGCGTGGACGTGGATGCGGTGGCGGGTGGCCAGCTCGGTGGCCAGCACGCGGGTCCCGCCACCGTCGAGGAGCTCGGGCTGGGCCCAGCCCGGGCCGGGGCCGCGATCGGACACCGCGAAGTAGGGGCTGAGGGTCAGCTCCTGGAGGGCCACGAGTCGGGCGCCCGCCTCCGCCGCCAGAGCCACCCCGGCGGCCAGGTTGGCCCGGTGCGCCTCAGCGTCGGCCGACCAGGCCACCTGCACGGCCCCGACCCGCAACGGGGCGCGCTCGGCCGGTCGGGTGCGCGCCGGCGACGCCGGCACCCCCTCGGCCACCACCAGGTCGAACTCCACGCTCAGCCGGAACCTCCTCCCGAATCGGCCGTCGAAATGCGCGAAAAGGCTCAGCCAAAGATGCCCAGTTTGCAAGGGGGCGGCTCAGCTGGCGAGGGTCTCGCAGAACTGGGTGAAGACGTCCACGTAGCGGTCGACGTCGGCGTCGGCGTGCTGGACCGAGAGCGTCCACTGCTCCTCGTCGCCCGGGGTCATGAACACCCCTCGGTTGATGGCCCACGGGAAGGCGGCGCCGAACAGCTCGGGCTTGGTGGCCAGGAAGTCCCGGTAGTTGTGGGAGCGCTCCTTGCGGAACGACACGCACCCCTTGGCTCCCAGGTCGACGGTGTGGGCCGGGATGGTGTTGGCGTCGATGGCGGCCTGGCAACCGGCGGCCAGGCGCTCGCCCAGCTCGCCCAGGCGCACGTATGCGTCGGGGGTGAGCACCTCGGTCAGGCAGGCCAGGCCGGCCGCGGCCACCAGCGGGTTGCCGTTGAAGGTGCCCATCTGGGCCGCCCCCTTGCCGATCACCTCCATGATGGCGGCGTCGCCGCCGAAGGCCGCGCCCGGCGTGCCCCCGAACAGCGCCTTGGCGAAGCAGGCCAGGTGGGGGCGCACCCCGTAGCGCTGGCCGGCGCCGCCCTCGGCCACCGTGGCGCCGGACTTCACCTCGTCGAAGATCAGCACCGCGCCGTGGCGCTCGCACAGGTCCTTCACGGCCTGGAGGTAGCCGGGATCGGGCTCGACGATGCCGATGTTCATCATCACCGGCTCGAGGATGAGGCAGGCCACCTCGTCGCCCCGGGCCGCCAGCAGCGCCTCGAAGGCCGTGGCGTCGTTGAAGGGCACCACCGCGGTGTGCTTGGCCACGTCGGCCGGGATGCCGCTGGACATGGGCGTGGTGGCCGGCAGGTCCCGTCCGCCCACCACGTCGGCGTTGGGCAGCACCGAGAACATCACGGTGTCGTGGTGGCCGTGGTACGAGCCCTCGATCTTGACCACCAGCTCGCGACCGGTGGCGGCCCGGGCGATGCGGATGGCGTCCATGGTGGCCTCGGTGCCCGAGTTGGCGAAGCGCACCTGGTCGAGCTCGAAGCGGCGGCACAGCTCCTCGGCCAGCGCCACCGTGACCGGCGTGGGCGCGGCGAAGTGGGTGCCGGAGTTGGCCGCCCGGGTGATGGCCTCGACGATCTTGGGGTGGGTGTGGCCGGTCACGCCCACGCCGAACCCGCCGTGGAAGTCGGTGTACCGGTTGGCGTCGACGTCCCACACCTGGGAGCCCTGACCCCGCTCGATGTAGATGGGGTAGGGGTCGCCGGCCTGGAACGACGAGGGCACGCCCAGGGGCATCGAGCGCAACGCCCGCTCGTAGAGGGCCTTCGAGGCCACCGTGCGGGAGGCGAAGGTAGCCGCCTCGGCCGCGGCGATCTCGGAGGCGCGCGCGCTCAGGCGGTCGCCGTCGGCGTTGTCGGGGGACTCGGCCAACAGGCCGGTGGTGGGATCGAGATGAGGCATCAGAACTTCACCATGACGTGCTTGAGCTCGGTGTAGGCCTCGATGGCCGCCACCGACATGTCCTTTCCGTAGCCGCTCTGCTTGAACCCGCCGTGGGGCATCTCCGAGATGATCGGGATGTGGTCGTTGACCCACACGCACCCGAACTGGAGTTGGCGCGACATGCGCATGGCCCGGCCCACGTCGGTGGTCCACACGCTGGCCGAGAGGCCGTAGTCGACGCCGTTGGCCCAGGTCAGGGCCTGGTCCTCGTCGCTGAAGCGCTGCACGCTGACCACCGGCCCGAACACCTCGCGCTGCACGATCTCGCTGTCCTGGGCGGGCCCGGCCACCACCGTGGGCTGGTAGAAGAAGCCGGGTCGATCCAGCTTGGCGCCCCCGGCCACCACCTCGGCACCGGCCTCGACGGCCCGCGACACCATCCCGGCCACCCGCTCCTGTTGGTCGGCGGAGATGACGGGCCCGACCGCCGTCTCCGCGTCGGTGGGATCACCCACGTTGATGCCGGCCACCGCATCGCCCAGGTCGCCGACCAGCGCGTCGTAGACCGACGGCCCGGCGATCACCCGGCACGGAGCCGTGCAGTCCTGCCCTGAGTTGTAATACGCCATGTCGGCCAGGGTGGACACGACCAGGCCGATGTCGGCGTCATCGAACACCACCACCGGGGCCTTGCCGCCCAGCTCGAGGTGCACCCGCTTGAGGGTGTCGGCCGCGTTGCGGGCGATGAGCTTGCCGGTGGCCACGTCGCCGGTGATGGACACGATGGCGACGTCGGGGTGGCGGACGAGCGCGTCGCCCAGGGTCTCGCCCTGGCCGGTCACCACGTTGAACACGCCCGGCGGGAAGATGTCAGCGGCCAGCTCCGCCACCCGCAGGGCGGTGAGCGGGGTCAGCTCGGACGGCTTGAGGATGAAGGTGTTGCCCGCGGCCAGGGCCGGGCCCATCTTCCACACCGCCATGTTCAGCGGGTAGTTCCAGGGGGCGATGCCGACGGCGACGCCGAGGGGGTCGCGCCGCAGCATGGAGGTGTGGTCCTCGAGGTACTCGCCGGCGGCCTGGGTCTGGAGGGTGCGGGCCGCGCCGGCGAAGAAGCGCAGGTTGTCGACCAGCAGGTCGAACTCGAACTCGATGATCGAGACCGGCTTGCCCACGTTGGCCATCTCCAGCGCCTTGAGCTCGTCCAGGTCGCCCTCGACGGCGGCGGCCAGGGCCAGCAGCTTCTCCGAGCGCTCGCGGGGCGTGGTCAGCCCCCAGGTCTGGAAGGCGGCCGCGGCCTCGGCCACCACCGCGTCGGCGTCGGCCGCGCCCCCGGAGGCCACCTCGGCCAGCACCTCGCCGGTGGCCGGGTTGAGCACCTGGTCGGTGGCGCCGTCCGCGGCGGGCACCCACTTCCCGCCGATGAAGTTCTGGTGGGCCACAGCAGCTCCCCTCGCTCGGACCCGGGACGGACGCCCGAAGGTCATGGCACCTCCTGGCAATGTCGCGTGCCCCAGCCCGCAACGCAAGCGATTCGATCGTCAGATCGGTGTCTGACGATCGAATTCATCGCTTGGGGCCGGGGTCGCGGCCGCCGCCAGCGGCCAGTGTGACACTTCTGGACGGCCTGAGGGTCTTGGGGGATGTGGTGGTCGATCAACAAGCCGAGCCGCCGGCACCTGCGCTGGCCCCGGACGGTGGTGATGCCGCCCGTGCCCGACGAGCGCGCCGCCGACATCGATCCGGCCTGCCCGCGGCGCTGGCACGGCTGAGCCGCCAGCACCCTGCTGGGAGGACCCGATGACTGACGATCCCACCGCCGCCGAGCCGGGCGGCGAGGCCAGAGCAGAGCCGACCGACCCGGGGGTAGCCGACCCGGGCGAGCACCAGGATCCGATCGATCTGGCCGGACAGCTCCCGCGCTACGGCCAGGTCATGCGAGAGGCGTCGGCGACGGACACGACCACCGAGGTCGTCCTGGCCGGATCCTCCCGGGGTCGAGATCGGCGCCCGTGGTTGGTGGCCGCCGCGGTGGTCCTCGTGCTGGCGGTCGCCGGGCTGGCCGTGGCGGCGCTGCACCCGGCGGGCACACGGGTCGAGTCCGGGACCACGTCGGCCACCGCCGCCCCCGCCCCGGCGTCCACCATCGATCCCCACGAGACGCAGGCCCAGGCCACGGCCGAGGACCTGGCCCGGCGCATGCAGGTGGATCCGGCGTGGACGGTGGTGGCGACGCTGCCGGTGGCCGTGATGTCCCAGCCTCCGTCCATCCCCGGGACCCCGAACCTCGCCACCATCACGGAGCGCTGGACCAGCCCGTCCTCGTGGTCCGACACCGACGCCTGGATCGCCGCGCACCCGCCGTCGGGCTTGGGGCAGTCCGGCTCCGGCTCGCTCGCCGACCGATCCGGCACGACGTTGCGCACGACCACGTTCGCCCCGCGCCACGGGACCGACTTCGACTTCGGGCAGGAGGTGCTGGTCAGCACGGCTCCGCTGCCGGGCGGCGGCACCGCCGTCCGCATGGACGTGCAGGTGACCTGGGTGCCCACCCGTCCGCCCGCCGCGGTGGTGGCCGCGGGCATGTCGGCGGTGTCGGTGTCGGTCACCTGGGACGGCACCTCCGGTCCCCGCCCGCCGGCGGCGCCGACCTTCACCGACCACGCCACCATCGAGTCCCTGCGACGGACGGTGAACGGGCTGTCAATGCCCCTGCCCGGCGTCCACAGCTGCCCCGCCGACGTCGGTCTGCGCTACACGCTCCGCTTCACCGGGCCCGGCCAGCCCGCGGCACTGGTCGTCTCGGGCACCTGTGGTGACACGTCGCTGACCCTGGGCCGCAGCCCAGCGGTTGGCCTGAGCACCGGGGGCACCCTGCTCGACCAGGAGGCCCGCCTGCTGGGCACCACCACCTCGGCGCTGAACGACCAGGCCCGCCGGGCGAGCACCGTCCCCGCTGTGACCCCGACCACCGCCCACTGACCCGCCCGCAGGCCCGGTGGCCCACTCCACTCCGGTACGCCACGGGAACCCGGTGCACGCCCGCGACTCGTTCCCTGACCAACAGGTGCCCTGCCCCGGTGAGGCGCCCGCCCGGCGCCGCCGCAGAGGCCCACAATGGGGGGATGGCCGGCCCCCGCACGACGCGACGCGAGTTCCTGCGACGCAGCGCGGTCCTGGCCGGCGGTCTGGCCGTCGGCGCGTCGGGGCTGGCCGCATGCGCGGGCAAGACCGGGCCCAACCGGGCCGGGCCGGCGGTGCCGGTGGCCACCACCCGGCCGCCGGCGCCACGGCACGAGGCCAACCTCAACGAGGCCATCGACACCCCGGAGGCGCCGAGCGGCCTGCTGCGCATCGCCAACCGCCCGGGCGCCATCGGGCCCGACACCGTCCGCGACTACCAGCTGGCCACCGGGGTGACCGTCGACTACTACGAGGACGTGGCCGATGACGAGGCCTGGCTCACGTCGGTCGCCCCCGTCATCGCCCACCACGACGACATCGGCACCGACCTCGACATCCTGGGCGACGACGTGGTGGGCCAGCTCATCGCCGCCGGTCGGCTCTCGACCCTCGACGACGCCAACATCCCCAACCGGGGGCACCTGCGCCACGAGCTGGCCTCGCCCGGCTACGACCCCCACCGCCGGCGCAGCCTGCCCTGGACCGCGGGCATGGCCGGGCTGGCGTACGACCCGGCCCTGACCGGGCGCCCCGTCACCACGGTGGACGACCTGTTCGACCCGGCCTTCAAGGGCCGGGTGACCATGCTGGCCGACCGGCGCGACGGCCTGGGCATGGTCATGCTCGGGCAGGGCAACTCGCCGGCCCGTCCCAGCCTGGCCGGGATCACCCAGGCCGTCGACACCGTGGGCCAGGCCCGCCTGTCGGGCCAGGTGGCCCGCTTCACCGGCAACGCCGACTTCGCCGACCTGGTGTCGGGCCAGATGGTGATGGCCCAGGTGCGATCGGGGGATGTGGGCGGCCTGCGGACGGCCAACCCCGCCCTGCAGTTCGTGGTGCCCGCCGCCGGCTCCACGCTGTTCGCCCGCGAGATGGTCGTGCCCGACGCGGGCCACAATCCGGTGGCGGCCGAGTCGTGGATGAACTGGAGCTACGACCGGTCCCACCACGCCCAGCTCATCGCGTCGGTGCGGGCCACCGTCGTGCTCAGCGACATGACCCGCGCCTTGGCACAGGTCGATCCGGCGCTGGCCGACGATCCCCTGGTCAACCCCCCGGCCTCCGTCTGGTCACGCCTGGTCATGTGGGGTCAGCTCGACGCCCGCACCGCCCAGCGAGCCGACGCGCTCTACCGCCAGGTCACCGGTTGAGCCCCGGGTCACCGGCTGCGCCGCCCGCGGCGCACGATCGCCGCTCCCGCGGTGTACAAGTGATTCCTGTTTCATCACCGTCATATGCGAAGGATTCACTTGCGATCGGGCCCGAACATGGCGAAACTCGCTTGAACGGACTCGACGTCCGAACGATGCCGCCGGGGTGAGGAGACGCGCCGAATGACGCCAGACCAGGACCTGGGTCAGCTCGCCCAAGCCCACCTGTGGGGCCACTTCAGCCCCCTGGTCCACGAGCCCGGCCACGAGCCGCCCATCATCGAGCGGGGCGAGGGCTGCTACGTGTGGGACCAGCAGGGCAACCGCTACCTCGACGCCCTGGCCGGCCTGTTCACCGTGCAGGTGGGCCACGGCCGGGCCGAGTTGGCCCAGGCCGCAGCCAAGCAGGCGGCCGAGCTGGCGTACTTCCCCATCTGGACCTTCGCCCACCCGACCGCCATCGAGCTGGCCGCCCGGTTGGCCGCCCTGTCCCCCGGCGACCTGAACCGGGTCTTCTTCACCACCGGTGGCTCCGAGGCCGTGGAGTCGGCCTGGAAGCTGGCCCGTCAGTACTTCAAGGCCATCGGCCAACCGGGCCGCTACAAGGCCATCGCCCGCACCATCGCTTACCACGGCGTGACCATGGGCGCTCTCTCCCTGACCGGGCTGCCCGGACTCAAGGCCCCGTTCGAGCCGCTCGTGCCCGGCACCTTCCACGTGGCCACCACCAACCGGTACCGCTGCGACCTGTGCGCCCACGCCGAGGCGTGCACGCTCAGCTGTGCCGACGACATCGAGCGCACCCTGCTGCAGGAAGGTCCCGAGACGGTGGCCTGCGTGTTCCTCGAGCCGGTGCAGAACGCCGGCGGCTGCTTCGTCCCCCAGCCCGGCTACTTCGAGCGCGTGCGCGAGATCTGCGACCGCTACGGCGTGCTGCTGGTGTGCGACGAGGTCATCTGCGCCTTCGGTCGGCTGGGCACCATGTTCGGCTCCGAGCGGGTGGGGGCCCAACCGGACATGATCACCATGGCCAAGGGCCTGACCTCGGGCTACGCCCCGCTGGGCGGCGTCATGATCAGCGACCGCATCGCCGAGCCCTTCCTCGAGCCGGGCCGGTCGTTCCTGCACGGCATCACCTTCGCCGGGCACCCGGTCAGCTGCGCGGTGGCGCTGGCCAACCTCGACGTGTTCGAGCGCGAGGACCTGCTCAGCCACGTGATGACCAACGAGCCGATCTTCCGCGAGGCGCTGGGCACCCTCGAGGACCTGCCCTGGGTGGGCGAGGTCCGGGGCATGGGCTACTTCTACGGGATCGAGCTGGTCAAGGACCGCGAGACCAAGGAGACCTTCACCGGCGCCGAGGGCGAGCAGCTGCTGCGCCACCTGCTCTCGCCCCGCATGTTCGCCCTGGGACTGCACTGCCGGGCTGACGACCGGGGCGATCCCGTCCTGCAGCTGTCACCACCGCTGGTGGCCGGTCCGGAGGAGTTCGAGCTGATGGTCCAGGTGATCCGCCAGGCCCTGATCGAGTCGATGGCCGAGCTGGCCCGATGAGCGCCTCGTCGAGCGGTGGCGCCCGCGGCGGTGAGGAGCCCCTGGTCATCGGGGTACCCCGCGAGATCAAGGCCGACGAGCACCGGGTGGCCATCACGCCCGACGGGGTGCGCGAGGTCGGCCAGTACGGCGTGTCGGTGCTGGTCGAGGCCGGCGCCGGGGCCGACTCGAGCTTCCCCGACGACGACTACCGGCGGGCCGGGGCCGAGATCGTGGACGACGCCACGCAGGTGTGGGAGCGCGCTGGGTTGATCTGCAAGGTCAAGGAGCCTCAGGCCAGCGAGTTCCCGCTCTTCCGCCCGGACCTGACCATCTTCACCTATCTCCACCTGGCCGCCTACCCCGAGGTGGCCCACGCCCTGCTGGCGTCGGGCACCGCCGGCATCGCCTACGAGACGGTGACCGCGGCCGACGGCGCCCTCCCGCTGCTCGCCCCCATGAGCGAGGTGGCCGGTCGCATGTCGATCCAGATCGGCGCCCACTACCTCGAGCGCCACAACGGTGGGCGCGGCGTGCTGCTCGGCGGCGCGCCCGGCGTCCGCCCGGCCCGGGTGGTGGTGCTGGGGGCCGGCAACGTGGGCTGGAACGCGGCCTGGATGGCGGCCGGGCTCGAGGCCGAGATCGACCTGCTCGACCGCAACGTCGACCGCCTGCGGTTCATCGACCAGATCCAGATGGGACGCATCACCACGCTGACCTCCAACCGCGGTCAGGTGGAGCGGGTGGTGGCCGAGGCCGACCTGGTCATCGGCGCGGTGCTGGTGGCCGGCGGCCGCGCCCCGGTGGTGGTGACCGAGGACATGGTCCGGTCCATGAAGCCGGGGGCGGTCGTGGTCGACATCGCCATCGACCAGGGCGGCTGCATCGAGACCAGCCACGAGACCAGCCACGCCGACCCGGTGTTCGTCGAGCACGGGGTGGTGCACTACGCGGTGGGCAACATGCCGGGCGCGGTGCCCTTCACCTCCACCTACGCCCTGACCAACGTGACCTTGCCCTACCTGGCCGAGCTGGCCCGGCTGGGGGTGGCCGAGGCGGCCCGGCGCGATCCGGTGCTGGCGCTCGGGTTCAACACCGTGGCCGGGCACGTCACCAACCAGGCGGTGGCCGACGCCCTGGAACGCCCCTACGTCCCGCTGGACCAGGCCCACGGTCCGTCATCGGGCTGAGGCGAGCGGGCGCGGGCAGCCCCATGGGCCAAGATGGTCCTCCGGATCGCCCGGCGATCACGACAGGCGAGGCAATGCCATGAGCACTCCAGAACGTGGGGCCGGCGCGGTCACCCTCGACGAGATCGACAAGGCCATCATCCGCGAGCTGCAGGTCGACGGCCGCATGCCCTACGCCAAGTTGGGTCCGGCCGTCGGGCTGTCCCAGGCCGCGGTGCGCCAGCGGGTGCAGCGGCTCATCGAGAACTCGGTGATGCAGGTGGTGGCCGTCACCGACCCGCTGCGCGTCGGGTTCAGCCTGCAGGCCATGATCGGGCTGCGGGCCGAGGGCGACCTGCGGGCCATCGCCGAGAAGCTGAGCGCGGTGCCCGAGGTGGCCTACGTGGTGATCACCTCGGGTGGCTTCGACCTGCTGGCCGAGGTGGTGTGCGAGGGCACCGAAGAGCTCCTGAGCCTGCTCAACGACGTCATCCGGGCCCTGCCGGGCGTCGTGGCGGCCGACGCCTTCACCTACCTGCACCTGCAGAAGCAGACCTACAGCTGGGGCACGCGCTGACCCCCGCGGGACAACCGGACCTGCACGCCGGCTGCGCCTCCGGTGAGCCAGCCTGACCACCGCCCGCGGGTGCTGCGCGGCCCGAATGGTGCTAAACACTCGGCACCCTCACCAGAGGGGGCGATCATCCCTACGGCCCTTTGAGGATGTCATGCGAAAGTTGGTGGTCACCGCGGTGGCGTGCGGCCTGGTCTTGGTCATGGCGGCCTGCTCCTCGTCCTCGAAGTCGGCCGGGACGACGTCCACCACATCGAAGGTCGACCCGGCGGTGAAGGCCAAGAACTGCGCCCTCTACCAACCGTTCGCGGCCAAGCTGGTCCACATCGGGACCACCCCGGCCGAGTTCCAGGCCGCGGCCGCCACCTTCCGCCAGATCGCTCCCCAGCTCGCCACCACCGCGCCGCCCAGCCTGTCGGCCAGCGCTTCGTCCTTCGCCGCGGACATGAACAAGGCGGCCGACAAGCTGTCGAGCGCCACCACCCACACGCAGGCCGAGCAGGCCATCGGCACCCTCGCCTTCCTCTCCGCGCAGGCATCCCGGCCGTTCGTCACCTGGTGGTACGCCACCTGCAAGTGAGCGTCGCCCGCGTGCAGCCATGACGCGTCCAGGGACCCGGGCCGGGGTCGTGCTGGTGTTGGCCGGGCTGGGCGCGCTCGGCGCGCTCGGCTGCTCGTCGTCGACCAGCACCTCGCGGGTGGCGACGAACACCACCCAGGCGTCAGGAACCGACCGCGCCTTCTGCGCCGCCTGGTACCAGCTCGACCAGCTGAACCAGGACACCTCCGTCACCGACGTGGCCCGCCACATCGAGGCCCTGCACGCCATCGCCACCACCTTCGAGACGCACGCCCCGGCTGCCATCGCGCCCGAGGCCCGACGCTACGGGGCAGTCGTGGCCGCTGTGGCCCAGTCCCTGGACAACCCGGCCCAGGCTGGCGCCGCCAACCCGGCGGCGCCCCAGCTGACGGCCACGGATCGGGCTCGGCTCGCGGCCTACATCAAGGTGCACTGCAGCAACGGCTGACCCGCCGGCGCGTCGACGTGCTATCGGCGCACCTCCGGCGCGCTCGGCGCGGCGATCAGCGCCTCACGCAACGAGCTCAGGCAGCGCTCCACGTCGTCGTCGTCGATGACCAGCGGGGGGCAGAAGGCGATGGCCGCCTCGCCGATGGGCCGGGCGATCACGCCGCGATCCAACAGGCCCCGACGCACGTCGAAAGCGCTGACCGACTCGGGCATGGCCACCGCCCAGATAGCTCCCTCGCCTCGGACCTCGGCTACCAGGCCGTCGTCGGCCAGCCCACCCAGGCCGTCGCCGAAGCGCCGGGCCAGCTCGGGCACCCGGTCCAGGAGGCGCTCCTCGCGCAGGATGGCCAGGTTGGCGCACGCCGCCGCGCAGGCCGCCGGATGGCCGCTGTAGGTGTAGCCGTGGCGCAGGACGTACTCGGGGTCGTCCTCGATGGCCTGGCGCACCCGCGGGCCGACCAGGACGCCGCCGAGGGGCTGGTACCCCGAGGTGACCGCCTTGGCGAAGGTGATGAGGTCAGGGACGACCCCGTAGTGATCCGCCGCGAACCAGGAGCCCAGCCGACCGAACCCGGTGATGACCTCGTCGAAGATGAGCAGCGCTCCCGCCTCGTCGCACAGCTTGCGCAGGCCGTGCAGGTACTCGACCGTGGCCGGGTGGACGCCGCCGGCGCCGATCACCGGCTCGGCGATCACCGCCGCGATCCGCTCCCCCTGCTGCTCGAACAGCGCCTCGGCCCGTCCCAGGTCGTCGTGGTCGATCTGGGCCACCGGGCCGAGCAGCTCGCCCCACCCCTGCTGGTTCAGGGGCAGCCCCTGCACCGACACCCCACCGAAGTTGACGCCGTGGTAGGCCAGCCGCCGACCGACCAGGATCTGGCGCTCGGGCTCGCCCGTCCGGCTGAAGGTGAGCCGGGCCAGCTTCAGGGCGGTGTCGACCGCCTCGGAACCCGACCCGGTGAGGAACACCCGGGCGTCGGGGATCGGGCTCAGCGCGGAGAGCTGGCCGGCGATGTCCTCGGCCGGCTGGTTGGTGAAGATGTCGAAGGTGTTGTAGTTCTCCAGCACCTCCATCTGTCGGGTGACGGCCTCGATGATCTCGCGCCGGCCGTGGCCCACGTTGCAGTACCAGAGGCTGGCGAGGCCGTCGATGTAGCGCTTCCCGGCGTCGTCGAACACCGCCGCGCCCTCGCCGCGCACGATGGTGATGAAGTCGGTGGCCGCCGGCTTGGCGAACGGGTGCAGGAACGGGCTGAGCGTCAACGTGGCCTCCGAACCGGGGCGCCGATGAACGGGACCGGGCCAGTGTGCCTCAACCGTCCCGCTCTCCGTCTCGCAGACCTCTGTCCGAAATCGTGGGTTGTTGGTCATTGCCGCCAGACCCCGGCCAGGTCCAGGATGGGGGCATGACCTCGACGACCAGGCCGGATCGAACCGTGGTGCTGGTGGTGTTCGACGGGTTCCAGAGCCTCGACCTGACCGGGCCCCTCGAGGTGTTCGCCGGGGCCGAGACCCATCGACGCCACCACGAACTGGCCGATCCGGCGTACACCACCACGGTCGTGGCCTCGAGCCCCGATCCGGTGCACAGCGCCAGCGGCCTCACGGTGGTGCCCGACGCCGCCATCCGGGCCATCCGCAGACCGGTCGACACCCTGGTGGTGGCCGGTGGGGACGGGGCGCGGGGCGCGCTGGGAGATCCGGCGCTGATGCGCGGCGTGGTCCGGCTGGCTCGTCGAGCCCGGCGGGTGGCCTCGGTGTGCACGGGGGCGTTCGTGCTGGCCGAGGCCGGCCTGCTCGACGGGCGGCGCGCCACCACGCACTGGACGCGCTGCGCCGAGCTGGCTTCGCGGTATCCGCGCGTGCAAGTCGAACCCGATCCCATCTTCACCCGCGACGGCCACGTGTACACCTCCGCCGGGGTGACTGCCGGGATGGATCTGGCCCTGGCCCTCGTGGCCGACGACCTGGGCCGCGAGGTGGCACTCAGCGTGGCCCGCCACCTAGTGCTCTTCCTGCAGCGCCCGGGCGGCCAGTCCCAGTTCAGCGCCCAGCTGGCCACCCAGCTGGCCGACCGTGACGAGGTCCGGTCGCTGCAGCAGTGGATCGCCGACCACCCCGGCGCCGACTGCTCCGTCGACGGCCTGGCCGCTCGGGTGGCCATGAGCCCGCGCCACCTGGCCAGGGTCTTCGCCGACGGGGTGGGGGTCACCCCGGCCCGCTACGTCGAACAGGTGCGCCTCGAAGCCGCCCGGCGGCGGCTCGAGGAGTCGAACCAACCGGTCGAGCAGGTGGCGGCCGCCTGCGGGTTCGGCACCGCCGAGACCATGCGTCGCACCTTCGTTCGCCACCTCGGGGTGGCCCCAGCCGCCTATCGCAGCCGCTTCCGCCCCGACGCCGCCTGAGCGAGGGCCGGACGAAGCCCTCCGCGCCGCCCCGTGCCGCTCGGCGAGGGTCCGAGCCGGACCTGCAGCCGCGCGGCGCGGTGGCACCCCTACGCTCTCGCCGTGAGCGTCGAGCGGCCACCGGTACCCCCGCCGTACCGCCACGCCCTGGCCCCCCTCACCACCGACGACCTCTCGGCCGACCCGAGGTCGCCGACCCCCGCGCCTCCGCCGGCGCCAGCCTCCGCTCGGCCGGTGCCGCGCCGCCTGGCCCGGCTGGCCAACCGCCACCCGCTGGTCATCGCCGCGGTGATCGTCAGCGTGACCGTCACCCTGGCCACGGCCACCTTGACGGTGGTGGCCTTCGCGGCGCGGCTGTGGTGGGTGTTCGACATCCTCACCAGCTATCGACCCCAGTTCGCCCTGGTGCTCGGGGTGGGGGTGGTGGCCCTGGCCGTGCTGCGGTGCTGGAAGACGCTGGCGGTGGCGGTGCTGGCCCTCCTGCTCAACCTGGGCCAGGTCGCTCCGGTCTTCATCGGCCACCAGGCCTCGGCCCGACCCGGCTCGCCCACCCTGACCATCGCCCACCTCAACCTGCAGAGCCGCACCGGTGACCTCCCGGCCATGGACCAGTGGCTGGCCACCCGCCCCGCCGACATCGTGGTCTTCCTGCACACCACCGGCGCCACCGCCATCCACCTGGAAGACGGAGACGGGCCCTACCGGATGGTGTACCCCCACGTCCGCAGCCCCGGCGCGCCCTCCCGGCACCACTTCGAGCCGTCCTCGCCCGAGGTCATCGTGCTGACCGATCGGGCCGGCGTCACCGCCTCCACCCCGACGCTGCCCGGCCTGCCGTCGGCCGCGGTGCAGATCCAGGCCCGGCTCGGGGGCACCGCCATGACCCTGCTCGGGCTGCACACGCTGTCGCCGGGCACCGCCGAGCGCCAGTCGGTCCGGGACTCGGAGCTCACGGCCGTGGGCACGTGGTTGAAGGCGGCGCCCTGGCCGGCCGTGGCCTTCGGCGACTTCAACGCCACCTACTACTCACCGGAGGTGACCGACCTGCTGCACCGCGCCGGGGCCACCTCGTCGCAGGTGGGGTTCGGCATCCAGGCCACCTGGCCACGCCAGTTCCGCCCGGCGGGCATCGCCATCGACCAGTCGGTGTACACGGGCGCCATCACCGTGATCCGACGCCACCGCGGGCCCAACCTGGGATCAGAGCACCGCGCCCTGGTGGTCACGTACGCCCGATCTGACTAGCCCTTCGGTCGGCAAGCCTCCCTGCGGGCGGGCTTCGCCCATCCGGGTGTCACCGACCCAGCGGCTCCGCCCTGGCGGGCCGCGCCTTCCAAGCCCCGCCGTCAGTCGTCGGCCCAGATGCCAAGGCGCTGCCAGAGGACCTTGGACAGCGGGTTCACGATGCCCAGCTCGCGCGACAGGCGCCGCACCTTGCGCAGCGAGTCGACCGTGGCCCGGGCGTGGTCGGGGTTGTCACGGTAGGCCTCGCGCACGACCGCCTGGGGCACGCCGAAGGTGGCCACCAGGTCGCCCGGGGCCCGCATCATCAGCTGCGCCATGGTGCCCAGGATGACCGGTGTGGCCACGGCCAGCACCTGGCGTCGCACCCAGCTGAGGCCGGGCACCTCGGACTTGAGGTAGTTGCGGGCGAAGGACAGGTGGCGCGCCTCCTCGGTCACGTGGTGGCGCATGATCACCTCGACCAACGGGTGCAGGTGCTCGCCGCCGCGCAGCATCTCGCGCTGCACGTGGTCGATGGGGTCCTCCCCGCCCAGGACGAACATGAAGAACAGCTGGGGGAAGTGCCTACCCAGCTTCACGATGCGGTCCGAGCCGATGCGCATGATCCAGGGCAGGCCGGGAAGCTCGAAGGGCGAGCGGTTCACGAACTCCTGGAACATCATGCCGTGGTGCGCCTCCTCGATGACCTCGTGGTAGGCGTAGCGGAAGGTGGGGTCGCGGTTGTCGAGGGCGAAGGCGTGCTCGAGCAGGCCCCGCTTGAGGATGTTCTCGAACTGCAGGCCGATCTTCATGGCGCTGGCCACCCGGTAGAGACCGATGCGCGAGCGCACCCCCGGGGGTTGGCTGCGATACCAGGCGGTGGCACCCAGCGGGTCGCTGTCGGACAGCTCCCACCGGGGGTCGTCGGGATCGATGGCGTAGGCCGGGTCGTCCCACGGGATGTCGGCGTAGGCGTCGTAGTGCTTGTCGACCGACTGGCGGCTCAGACGGGCCACCAGGCGCTCGAAAGCATCGGCGCCGGACTCGGCGGGAGCGACCTCCGGGTCGATCTCCTGGTCGAGTGGGCGGTCGGGTTCGGGGTCGAGTCGAGGTCCGAGTTGGGTGAGGGACATGGTCATCCTCCGATGGGGGTGCGGAGTGCTGGGTCGTCGAGGCAGGCCGCTCGACGCGGTCGGACGGTCAGGTCGCCGGGGACGGGGGCAGGACGGGGCCGAGCGGTTCGGCGGCCGCCTTGACCAGCGCCAGGACCCGCTCGGCGTCGGCATCGACGCCGGGCGCGCCCGTCATGCGGGCCAGGGCCAGCCCGTCGAGCACGGCGAACATGAGGACAGGGGCCGTGGCGAACTGGGCCACGATCTCGGGTGAGGTGCCCGGCGGCAACACGAACAGCTCGTTCCAGGTTTCGCGGACGGTCTCGAGCAGCCGACCGGCGACCAGGGCCACGTGCGGGTGCAGGTCAGGATCGGTGCGCCCGGCCACGATGAGCTCGTACCAGGCGGCGAAGGTGTCGCTGCGGAACAGGTCCCACAGCACGTCGATGGCGGCCTCGAGCCGGTTGTCGCCTTCGGGCACCTTGGCCATGGCGGCGCGGAACTCGTCGACGCGGTGCTGGAAGACGTGCTCGCAGGCGGCGGCCACCAGGACCGCCTTGGATGGGAAGTGGTGGAGCATGGCCCCCCGGGACACCCCGGCCCGGCGACAGATGTCGCTGGTGGAGGTGCGCGAGTAGCCCACCTCGGCCAGGCTGGCGGCGGTGGCGTCGAGCAGCTTGGCCCGGGTGGCGGCGCTGCGCTCGGCCTGGGTGCGCCGCTCGCGATGGACGGGTCGGCCGGCACGCGCCGCGTGGCGGCGGGAGCGGTCGGTGGGGGACGCGGCGTCACGAGCCATGCCCGTCATCATGCGCCCCCAATAACAAACAGTCAAGCCTGATTGTTTCTTGCGGTGTTGCAGCCGCCGCGTCGCTGGTGCCGCGCCGTCGAGCCGACTAGAACGTGTTGCAGAAATGGTCGTCCCCCGACGAGGTCGGCACCCGGGCGACCATCGGTCCCGATCTCCCACACCGAGCTGCCGAGCAGCTGGAGCCACCATGCCCGTCCCCACCCCCGACGCTGCCGGCACCCCCATCGGCCACCGGTTCGACGACAAGGTGGTCCTGGTCACCGGCGCGGCGTCGGGCATCGGCCGAGCCACCGCCCACCGCCTGGCGGCCGAGGGCGCCACCGTGTGGTGCGCCGACATCAACGCCGCCGGCGTGGCCGAGACCGTGGCCGCCATCGAGTCCACGGGCGGGACGGCGCGCTCGAGCAGCGTCGACGTGACCAACCCCGCGGGCTGCCAGGCACTGGTCGACCAGGTGGTGGCCGAGCTGGGTGGGCTCGACGTCCTGGCCAACATCGCCGGGATCGGGGGCATGTCCCACTTCGCGCAGGAGAGCCCCGAGCGGTTCCTGAAGTTCTTCCAGGTGAACGCGGCCGGCCCGTTCCAGCTCAGCCAGGCCGCCCTGCCCCACCTCACCGAGCGCCACGGCAACATCTTGAACCTGGCGTCCACCGCGGGGGTCATCGGCCAGGCCTACGTGTCCGCGTACTGCGCCTCCAAGCACGCCCTGGTCGGCCTCACCCGGGCGATGGCCGTCGAGCTGGGCCGCACCGGCGTGCGGGTCAACGCCGTGTGCCCGGGCGGGGTGAACACCGCCATCATGAACGACTTCCTGCCGCCGGAGGGCGCCAGCATGTCGTTGGTGTCGCGCTCGTTCCTGGTGCGGGAGATGCAGGAGCCCGAGTCGGTGGCGGCCATGATCGCCTACGTCTGCTCAGACGAGGCCTACTACGTGAACGGCGCCATCCTGTCGATCGACGGGGGCACCACCGCGGGCTGAGGATCCGAGGGACCGCTTCGTACTCATTGCGCCACATTCAGGAGGCGCGTAGGCCGAACGGCCCACCGGTCGCTAGAGTGGCCGTGCACCACCTCCGCCTCACCTGGACGGCACGATGAGCCTCTCCCAACGTCTCAAGGCCGCGGAATACGACCGTCGACTAGCCGCCGGGCTGCCGGTCGACCACCTCGATCGCCCCGGCGAGCCGGGTCAGGCACCCGTCCAGCTCGATGTCCGCCAACCCGGCGATCCCGTCATCGACCTGACCCAGTCCGACTGGGCCGACGTGATCGAGCTGGGTCAACCACCACAGGCACCGACCGCTCCTCCTCGACCGACAGGCGACTCCCCGTCGTCCGTGGAGACGTCGGCCCCACCCGGGTCCGGCGGGCCCGACGACGTCTCGGTGGCCGGGCCCCAGGTCGGAGAGCGCTCCCGCCTCGAGTGCCCGCACTGCGGTGGCCCCACCCAGATCGACCTGGTCGACACCGTCGGGCACACGATCAGCCTCAGCTGCCTGTCCTGCTATCACATGTTCCGCGTCGAAGCCTGAGGCAGCCGGGGGCAGCGACCCGCTGGCGCGGCGACTCGCCGAGGCTCAGGTCGCCGAGGTGGTGGACGTGGTGGCTGGACACCGACTGATCGCCTGGTCCTCGAGCGTCAGCATCTCCTGCCGACCGGCCTCGTTCGGGTGCGGCACCTGGTCGGAGGAGTCGAAGTAGGAGGCCTGCAGGTTCGCATCCCAGTCAGCCACCTGGATGCCCGACATGGAGCGGATGTGGTCGTTGATGGCCTCGGCGTTGGCGATCCCCTGCGTGGCGTTCGTGCCGTAGAACGTGGGGTCCTGCGTGTCGACGGTGACGAACACCACGCAGGCCGGTGCGAACTCGGCAGCGATCGTGTCGAGCCGGGCCTCGACGTTGGTGATCGGCTCGACGGGGTCCCACTGACTGGTCACGCCGTTCACGGTGACCGTGCGGCCGGTGATCGAGATCAAGGCGTCGTTCGTACCCAGGTTGATCACCGCTACCTGGGGGTGGTTTGCCGCGTCCGTGGCGATCGAACCCATCTGCTCGTACGCGGTGGCCCCGACGTACGCGTTGATGGCCACGTCGTCCTGCGTCCCGAAGTGGGCGTTGATGTCATCCGTGGCCTGGAACGTGATGCTGTCGCCCTCGAACTGGATCTTGGGCGCTCCGGAGTTCGTGAACGACTGGTGCACCGCACAGCTCGCGCCCATGAGGGGGATCACGGCCAGCACGATGCCGGCCACGACGAACACGCGGCGTCTGGTCCATCCCATGTGCATCGCTCCCTCGGAGTCCGGTCGACGGCGACGCCGGTCGGGCGAGCGGACCGACCCGGCTAGTGCAGCCGCTTCTCTCGGTACATGGCTTGGTCGGCCCGGGCGAGGAGCTCGTCGAACGTGATGCCCTCGTCACGGGTGATCTCGACGCCGATGCTAGCCCCTATGCGCACAGCCTGGCCCTTGATGATCAGCGGGACCGAGACCGCTTCGTGGATGCGCTGCACCATCTTGTGGACCTGCGTCTCGGGCAGGCCCTCGCACAGGATCACGAACTCGTCGCCGCCGACGCGGGCGACGGTGTCCACGTTGCGCACGATCCTGGTCAGGCGCTTGGCCACCTCCACCAACACCTGGTCGCCCACCGTGTGCCCGTGGTTGTCGTTCACCGACTTGAACCCGTCGAGGTCGATGAACATCACCGTCACCGCGTCGCGCTCGCGCCGCAGGCGCCCGCATGCCTGTTGGAGCCGGTCCTCGAGCACCATGCGGTTGGGCAGGTCGGTCAGCCTGTCGTGGGTGGCCTGATGGGTGAGCTCGGTCTCGGCTCGCCGCCGATCGGTCACATCGTCGACGGTGGCGATCCAGCCGGTCACCTGGTCGGGGCTGCCGAGGGGCACGAACTTGGCCAGTGCCCAGCGGCCGAAGAGGCCCGTCTCGATGCGGAACATCACCTGCTGGGGCAGGGCCAGGCGCACCACGTCGGCCAGCGCCGCCTCGACCTCGGGGAGGTCCTCGGAGTTGACCAGGCGCTCCCAGCCGTGACCGACGAGCTGGTCGGACGACAGGTTGAAGATCTGCTGGGCGGCCTCGTTGCAGAACACCACCCAACCTCGCGCGTCGGCGGACAGGATGCCCAGGGGCAGCGACTCGGCCAGCGACAGGAACCGGTCCTGGTCCTCGCCGGGGGTCTGGTCCGTCCAGGTCGCCTCGTCGGTGATGTCGCGGATGCGCAGGACGCCGTTGCCCACGAAGGGACCGGCATCGGGCGGCGGCAGCAGCCCGACGTCGAGCAGGCGCCACGAGCCGTCGGCGTGGCGGGCCCGCAGGCGGACGCGGTCGCGGTAGCCGACGGTGGCGCGCGCCCGCTCGAGCACCTGGAACAGCTGGGGAAGGTCGTCGGGGTGCAGGTACTCACCGACGTGGGACCCCAGTCGATCGAGGGTGTAGCCGAGCAGCGTGTCCTGCGAACCAGCCACGACCTCGCCCTTGGGCGAGACCACCAGGACGAACTCCGAGCTGTAGCTGCGCAGCAGGAGCTGCACGCCATCAGGGTCGGGGCCGGGTCCAGGTTGGCTGCGCTGCTCGTCGCGAACCATCGATCGCCTCTCTGGGCGGGTGGTGCCAGTGAGGGGAATTCCCCACGACAGGAGTTGGCACCCCCCACCCGTTGCTCAGGTCATCGACGCAATCCGTCTCCACATGAATAGGTCGCAAGACCTGCTTTGGTGCTTTCGGTCGCTCTCGTGGCACCTGATCACCGTCCGAACAGGGCCAGCCACTCCTGTTCGGACCTCGGGGCCAGGACGTAGTTCCACTTGCGGGTCTCACCCATGGTGGCCGAGGGCTCGGCCGAGTAGAGGTGCCCCGGGAACAGCACGGCGTCGTCGGGAACCTTGGCCAGGCGCTGGGTGAGGCTCTCGTAGAGGGCCTCGGGGTCGCCGCCGGGCAGGTCGGTGCGCCCGCACCCCTCGAGGAACAGCGTGTCCCCGGCCACCAGGTGGCCCTCGACCAGGAAGCACTGGCTGCCGGGGGTGTGGCCGGGCGTGTGGATGAGCTCGATGGGGATCCCGCCCACCATGACCACGTCGCCGCTGCGGTGGGTGACCAGGTCGTCGGGGCCGGCGTCGGTCACCCGGGTCACCCAGGTGGCCTCGTCGGCCTGGACGTGCACCGGCACGGGCGCCAGGTCGAGCAGCTCGCGCACCCCCTGGATGGAGAACCCGCCCATGCTGCCCCCCACGTGGTCGGGGTGGTAGTGGGTGGCCAGGGCGCCGACCAGGCGCATGCCGTCGGCGGCCACCAGGTCGACCAAGCCGGCCACGTCGTAGGCCGGATCGATGACCACCGCCTCGCCGGTGCGCCGATCGCCGACCAGGTAGACGAAGTTGACCATCTGGCGCGCCACCTGGTCGCCGCGGGCGAAGTCACGGCCGGCCAGGAGCTGGCGGAAGTAGAGGGGGTCGTCCATCCCGCCATGGTACGGATCGCCCCGCAGTACCGTGACGCCGTGCGCAGCTACACCCTCATCGGCCTGGGTGCCATCGGCGGCTACTACGGGGCGCGCCTGGCTCAGGCGGGCGCGCCGGTGCGGGTGCTGGTCCGCCACGACCGCGACCACCTGGCCCGCCACGGCCTGCGGGTCGAGTCCCCCCGCGGCGATGCGCAGGTGGCCCTGGAGGTCTACGACGACGTGGCCCGGGTGCCGGCCAGCGACGTGATCGTGGTGGCCACCAAGACCACGTCGACACCGACCGTGGTGCCGGCGGTGGCCGAGTTGGCCGGCGCCGCCGGCCCCGACGCCGTGGTGGTGGTCATGCAGAACGGGCTGGGCGTGGAGGCCCCGTTCGCGCAGGCCGCCCCTCAGGCCTCGGTGCTGGGGGCCATGTGCTTCATGTGCTCCAACCTGGCCGGCCCCGGCCACGTGGTGCACCTCGACTACGGCGCCGTCACCCTCGGCCAGCACACGCCCGACGGCGCCGCCGCCGGCACCACCCCGGCCGTGGCGTCGGTGCTGGACGACCTGGTGGCCGGTGGGGTGGAAGCCACGCCGGTCGACGATCTGGTCACGGGGCGCTGGCAGAAGCTGGTGTGGAACATCCCGTTCAACGGATTGTCGGTGGTGCTCGACGCCGGCACCGACGAGATGCTGGCCGACCCGGCCACCCGGGCCCGGGCCCGGGCCCTGATGGACGAGGTGGTGGCCGGCGCCGCCGCCTGCGGCCACGGGTTCGACCCGACCTTCGCCGAACGGATGATGGCCAACACCGAGACCATGATCCCGTACAAGACGAGCATGAAGCTCGACCACGAAGCGGGCCGACCGCTCGAGCTGGATGCCATCTACGCCGCCCCGGTCGCCGCGGCCCGGGCCGCCGGCGCGCCGATGGTGGAGACCGAGGTGCTGCTGGCCCAGCTGCGCGACCTGGATCCGGGTGGGCCGAACCGCCTCAACCGTGCTCGCCCGAGCGACCCGGCGCGGCCGGATCGGCCTCCCGGCGGAACCAGTCGCGCCACCGCGCCTTGAAGGCGCGGTCGTAGCCGTCGTAGTCGGCTCGGAGCCGATCGCCGGGCCAGCCGGCCGGCAACAGCTCGGCGGGCAGCAGCGGATCGGCCAGCAGGTGGCGCAGGACCTCGGCGGACAGGACGAAGCCCGCCGCCAGCGCCGTGGTGTCGCCGGCCTCCAGGTCGCCGACCACCGCGGCCAGGCGACGACGCAGGTCGTCGGCCCGCGATGCCCAGCCGGGGAGGTCCCACAGGCGGCCGGCCAGATCGACCGGCGGATCCTCGGTGGGATCGGGCCGGCCCACGAACCGCCGGCACTGCGCGGCCACCACGCCGTGGGCCGGTTCGGAGCCGGGCTCGTCGTGGTCGAGGTTGTCGGGCCGCAGCCACACGCCCTCGCGCCACTCGGCCAGGCGCAGCACCGCCATGGCGGCGCGCAGGTCGGCGCGCGCCGCCACCGGACGTCGCGTCTCGGTGACCACCGCCATGGTCCACTCGCCGGTCCACGCTCGGCGCTGGGGA
Organism: uncultured Microthrixaceae bacterium; assembly: GCA_963785815.1. Taxonomy (GTDB): domain Bacteria; phylum Actinomycetota; class Acidimicrobiia; order Acidimicrobiales; family Acidimicrobilacustridaceae; genus UBA4742. The sequence goes on along the minus strand of CAWAWN010000002.1, from coordinate 780,351 downwards.
GCCCGGCTGGCGCGTTGGCGGGCCTGGCGGTCGAGGAGGCGACCGGCCAGGGCGTGGGCGTTGCCGTCCACCACCAGCTCCCCGGCCGCCACCATCCGCGACAGGGCCACCCGGGTGGTGCCGGCGCTGATGCCGAACAGCTCGCCCGAGCGCACCAGCAGGCGGGTGGGCAGCCGCGGCGGCTCGACCCCCAGCAACGTGCTGGCCACCACCGAGCGGGCGGTGAGCGGTCGGCCGACCTCCGCGCTCGGGGCCTTACGTTGTTGTGCCATGTGTACGCAAAGTGTAATGTGACGGGGTGAGCCTCGTCGACCTCCCGATCCCGCGACACGGCGCCGATTCGATGGTGCCCGACGCCGCGCTGCTGGTCGACGTGCTGCCCACCGATCGCCTCCAGGCCTCCGGCATGCCCAAGCCCGAGGTGCGCGAGTCGCTGCGGCGCATCCCCAACGCCCGCAACGTGGCCAACGTGGCCTCGGTGTGGCTGCAGTCCTTCGGCGTGCTGGCCGTGGCCACCTGGCTCGACCGGTGGTGGGGTTGGGCCATCGCCTTCCTGCTCATGGGTCGAGCCTTCGCCCTCTACGCCATCCTCGGCCACGAGGCGGCCCACCGCCTGTTGTTCTCCAACCGCCGGGCCAACGACCTGGTCGGGCGTTGGGGGTTGTCCTACCCGGCCTTCGTGCCCTTCGACCTGTACCGGCGCAGCCACTTCTCCCACCACCGCGACGAGATGGGCCCCGACGAGCCCGACCTGGCCTTCTACCGGGGCTACCCGCTCCCCCGCGCCTCGCTGCGGCGCAAGCTCACCCGCGACGCGTTGGGCAACTCGGGCTGGAAGAACCTCAAGGGCCTGCTGGGAGCGTTCCGCAGCCCCGTGGGGCGACCGGTGGCGCTGCGCATCCTGGCCAGCCAGATCATGGTGGCGGTGCTGGTGACTGTCATCACCGGCCGGTGGTGGGCTTACCTGGTGTTGTGGCTGGCCCCCTGGATGACCGTCTGGCGCGTGCTCAACCGCCTGCGCTCGATCGCCGAGCACGGCGGGATGGGCCGGTCGCGCGACCGGCGGAAGACCACTCACGTGGTGCGCCAGACCTGGCCCGCCCGGTTCTGGATCGTGCCCTTCAACACCGGATGGCACCTGGCCCACCACGTGGACATGGGCGTGCCGTTCCACAACCTGCCCCGGCTGCACGACGAGCTGGTGGCCAGCGGATGGGTCACCCCCGAGCTCACCTACCACAGCTACACCGCCCTGTGGAAGGACCTGGCCTCGGGCTGACCCCCTCCCATTCGGCAAATTGGGCATCTTTGGCTGTGCGATTTCGCGCATTCCGGCGCCCAGTTTCCAGACGTGTGGCGGCGCTGACCGCCGCCCTGGTGATGGTGCTGGCGGCCAGCGCCTGCAGCGGGGCGGACCACCAGGCGTCCGCCGGTGGCCTGGGCGGCTCGGGCCGCACCCATCCGGCTCGTCCGACGACGACCACCACGCCGCCGAACGGGACGACCTCCACCGTCCCCGCGGCCCTGGGGTCGGGGCCGGCCACCCTGTTCGTGCTGAGCGACTCGGTCATCCTCGGCGCCCAGCCCCAGATCCAGGCCGCCCTGCCCGGCTGGCAGGTGACCTTCGACTCGAAGGTGAGCCGCAGCATCTACGCCGGGGTCTCCATCCTGGCCCAACGCACCGGCCCACGGCCGCGGGTGGTGGTGATCCACCTGTGCACCAACTGGAGCCAGACCACCTTCGGTCACGAGATCGACCAGGCCATGGCCGCGCTGTCGGGCGTCGACCGGGTGATCTGGGTGACCTGCACCCCGTGGAACCCCGGGGTGATCTCGGCCGATGCCGCCATCGGCACGGCGTCGGTGCAGTACCGACCCCGGGTGGTGGTGGCCGACTGGGCCGCCATCAGCGCCACGCCGGGATACACCTACAACGACGGCCTGCACCTCAAGACGGCCGGGGCGCAGGCCATGGCCCGCCTGATCGCCCCGCTGGTCGGACCCGCCCCCGTCGACCCAGCCACGTCATCGTCCACCACCGCGGCCTCGTCGGCGGCCGCGTCCTCGAGCGGGACGAGCACCACCGCACCCTGACCGGGCACGCAGGCTCAGCCGGCTGTGACCCGCAGGTTCAGCCGGCGTCGTGGGGATGCGGGTGGTCGTGGGTGTCGACGGCGTGGAGGTCAGGACCGTCGACCGCGGAGGACGGCGGGTGGGAGGTGGCCCACTCCTGCTCGGCGCGCGCCACCACCTCGCGCAGCGGTCGGCCGAGCCGCCGGGCCACTCGCGCCGCGTCGTCGTGTTCGACCTTCACCCGACCGGCGCTGACCTTGATCCGCACGGCCAGGCCGTCTACCTCCACCGCGTGCAGCTCCCGGGCCTGGGGCCAGCGCTCCAGGCGTTGGCCGCGCACCCCCAGCGAACCGGTCTCGGCACCGAGCACGCCGGCCACCTGCCCGGCCAGGGCAGGGTCGGCCAGGGCGCTGACCGTGTGGGCGGGCCGGCCCTTCTTCATCACGATCGGGGTGACCCACGCATCGTGCGCGCCGGCTTCGAGCAGGGCCGAGATGGTGTGGGCCAGGGTCTCGCCAGTGGCATCGTCGACGTTGACCTCGACCAGCACCACCGGCTGGCCGGTGGTCAGCTCGCCGGAGCGGGTGCCGAGCACGACCTGGGTCAGGTTGGGGCGATCCCCCAGATCGGCGGAGCCGGCGCCGAACCCGGTGCGCCCGATGGTGAGCGGTGGCATCGGCCCCCACTCGGTCACCATCGAGGCCAACAGGGCGGCCCCCGTGGGGGTCGTGAGCTCGACCGGGACGTCGAGCTGGTAGCTGGGCGCGCCCGCCAACAGCTCGACCACGGCGGGGGCCGGGATGGGCAGCAGGCCGTGGGCGGCCCGCACCATGCCGGTGCCGTGGGCCACGGCGCTGGCGTCGACCTCATCGATGCCCAGGACCTCGAGGGCGGCGCAGGTGCCGACCACGTCGATGATGGCGTCGACACCACCGACCTCGTGGAAGTGGACGCTCTCGGGCGGGCGCCGGTGCAGGCGACCCTCGGCCCGGGCCAGGGCGTCGAAGGTGGCCAGGGCCCGGCGTTGCACCCGGTCGGGCAGCCGGGCCTCGGTGACCATGCCGGTGATGTGGGCCGCGGTGCGCACCACGCTGGAGGGCTCGGCGTGCACGTGCACCTGGGTGGCGGCGATGCCGGACCGCAGCACCGGCTCGGCCTCGATCGCCCACCCGCCCACGGGGAGCAGCTCGAGCAGGCGGCGCACCTCGTCGAGGTCGGCGCCGGCATCCACCAGGGCCCCGAGGGCCATGTCGCCGGCGATGCCCGAGAAGCAGTGGAACCAGGCGACCGAGCTGGCCCGGGCCGCGGCGGGATCAGCCACGGCCGACCACGGTCTCGGATGGCTCGACTGTCGGCTCGACGGACGGCTCGGACGTCTCGGACGGCTCGACGGTCGGCTCGGACGTCTCGGACGGCTCGACGGTCGGCTCGACCGCGGTGGCTACGACCGGGGCGCCGCGGGGCAGGGCACCCACAAGGCGCACCACGGCCGTGGCCGCCCCGAACCCGTTGTCGATGCCCACCACGGTTACGCCGGCGGCGCACGAGGCCAACATGGCCAGCAGGGCGGTGACCCCTTCGAGGCCGGCGCCGTAGCCGGTGCTGGTGGGCACGGCGATCACCGGCGCGGCGGTGAGCCCACCCACCACGCTGGCCAGGGCGCCCTCCATGCCGGCCACCACCACCACGATGTCGGCGAGGGCCAGCTCGTCGGCGGCGTCGAGCACGCGGTGCAGCCCGGCCACGCCCACGTCGTTGATGCGCAGGGGCCGCAGGCCATGGGCGCCCAGCACCGCCGCGCACTCGTCGGCCACCGGCAGGTCGGCGGTGCCGGCGGTGACCAGGGCCACGCGCTCGGCGCGAACCGCAGCCGGGCGCCACACCAGGGTGGCGCCGTGGCGGGAGCCGCCCGGGTTGGCGGCCAGGGCCTCGGCAGCCTGGGAGTCGTCGACCCGGGTGGCCAGGACCGTGGCGCGGCCGGCGGCCAGCAGCTCAGCCACGATGGCGCTCACCTGTCCGGGTGACTTGCCAGGCCCGTAGACGGTCTCGGCCAGGCCCTGCCGCAGGGCGCGGTGGTGATCGACCCGGGCGAAGCCGAGGTCGGCCACGGGCAGGCGGCGCAGTCGGGCCACTGCGTCGTCGGGTGCCACGGTGCCCTGGCGCACCCCGTCCAACAACTCACGGAGGCTGGCTTCGTCCACCTCACTATCCTGGCCGGTCGTGACCGCATCCGCCGCATCTCCCGAGTCGAGCGACGCGGCGGCAACCGGGGCCGACGGGCCCCGCGTGGGTTCTTCGGGCCGGTGGGCACCTTCACCGAGCAGGCGCTGTACACCCAGCCCGACCTGGTGGCCGGTGAGGTGGTGGCGCTGGCCACCATCCCCGACGTGTTGGCCGCGGTCGACTCGGGTGAGGTCGACATCGGCTTCACCCCCATCGAGAACGCCATCGAGGGCTCGGTCAACGTCACCCTCGACACCCTGGCGTTCGAGTCCGACCTGCTCATCGAGCGCGAGGTGGTCATCCCCGTGAGCCTGTGCCTGATGGCGCCGGCCGGGGTGCGCCTCGACGAGATCACCACGGTGATCTCGTTCCCGGTGGCCATCGCCCAGTGCCGAGGGTTCGTGCGCAAGGAGTTGCCCGAGGGGGTCGAGTCGGTGGCCGCCAACTCCACCGCCGACGCCGCCCGCGAGCTGGCTCGCAGCGGCGACCGCCACACCGCCGCCATCGCCCCGGCCCGCGCCGCCGAGGTGTACGGCCTCGAGGTGCTGGCCACCGACATCGAGGACCACCCCCACAACTCGACCCGATTCGTGGCCGTGGCCCGCCAGGGCATCCCCAAGGCGACCGGGCACGACAAGACCTCGATCGTGGTGTTCCAGCGCGCCGACGCCCCCGGCTCGCTGCTGGCCATCCTGCAAGAGTTCGCGGCCCGGGCCATCAACCTGGTGAAGCTCGAGTCGCGGCCCACCAAGCGGGGGCTGGGTGACTACTGCTTTCTGATCGATCTCGAGGGGCACCTCAGCGACGAGTTGGTGGCCGACTGCCTGCGCGACCTGAAGTCGAAGCACGACGTCAAGTTCCTGGGCTCGTACCCGGCGGCCGGGGCCCACGGCCCGGCGGTGCGGCGCGAGGCCGACATCGCCTGGCGCCAGGCCGACATGTGGTTGGGCGAGCTGCGATCACAGGTCGACAACGACGGCGCGGGCTGATCGCGCAGGGCGATCCGGGAGGTCGCTCCTGGAGGTCGGTCCCCGTCCCGTATGGTTGGCCACATGGACCTGTCCCTCACCGAGAACGAACGCGCCCTGCTGCAGGAGGTCCTCTCCTCGTCCTTCCGCGACCTGCGGATGGAGGTGGCGGGCACCGACAACTTCGAGTACCGCCGAGCCCTCCAAGCCCGCGAAGCGACGATGTTGGCCATCGTCGAGCGCCTAGGTGGGCTGCTCGAGCTGACCTGAGCCTTCGACCCCCGCCTCTCGACCGAAGCTGCGAGCGGCCGGCGAATCGAACGGCAACGGATCGAAGTCGGCCTCTGCCTGTTGGACGTGTGCTTGACGAGCAGCTCGTTCCTCGTCGGTCGCGGCGACCAGCGGACCAACGGAAAGCTCGGCAAACCGGCGCAGCTCATCGAGGGGAGCGGACGAGCGTGGAAGCCACGAGCTCGGCGACCGGCTTGCCCGCCCGGGTGATCGTCAGCCGCTCGCCGCGTCGGGCGCACTCCACCACCTCACCGCTGTTGGTTCCGCGGGTCGCGGATCCCCCGATGGCGGGGGCGGGAACCGAGATCGCTCTCAGCCCGTCGACGATGAAGCACCACGCCGATCGCTGCTGCTTGACCGGCCCCCGCACGGTGGAAGACTGTGCCCCGGCCGTGACCGATCCTTGACCGCTCTGGCCTCGGATCGGCCCTCCGGCCGAGCAGTGACCACCGGGATGCCAAGAGTCTCCAGGGATCCCGGCCATCTGGAGGGATGGCAGAGCGGACGAATGCGACGGTCTTGAAAACCGTTGAGGGGCAACCCTCCGGGGGTTCGAATCCCCCTCCCTCCGCCAACGGTCCCGAGCGGTCCGCAGCAGTTCAGAGAGTCCGCCCTTTAGGCCTGTGACCTGCAGTTTTGTCCGGAGCGGTCCGCAGGGCCGATTTGTTGGTCCGGGGCCGTAGCTACCGGCGTAGCTTCCATTTTCGCTCCGGGTAGCTACCATTACTGCCAGGCGAGGCGGAGGTGGATGGTGGCGAGACGACCAGTTGGCAAGCGCTCCGTCGACAGCGACGGGACCGTGCGGGTGCGGGGCCGGGCGGCCAACGGCGAGGGATCGGTGTACTTCGCGGCGGACGGCCGCTGGCGGGCCACCTACCGGATCCCGGGTGAGGGACGCCCTCGCAGCGTCTCAGGAGCCACTCGGGACAAAGCCATCGCCGCCCGAGAACGCCGCCTGGCCCAACTGGCCGAGGAACCCCTCACCCCGATCGCAGCGGCCGGGACCATGAGCGGGGACACCACCATCGGGGAGCTGGCCCGGTGGTGGCTCACCAACGTGCAGAAGCCATCAGGTGCGGGCCACCACGTGGGCCCAGGCCGAGGACCGCGTCCGACGCATCGAGGACACCCTTGGGACTGTCCCAGTCGCCAAGTTGAAGGTCGAGCAAGTCATCGCCTGGCAAGGGTCCCTGCTCGAATCGCTGGCTCCCAAGACGGTGGGACATCACCGCCAGACCCTCGCCCAGGTCCTCGATCAGGCCGTCGAGCTCGGCCTGATCTCGACCAACGTGGTCCGGCGGGTCAAGGCGCCGAAGGTGCCGGCCACGAACGCCCGGTCCCTGTCGATCACCGAGACCCGGGCCCTGGTCGACGCCGCCCGCACTGATCGGTATGGGGCGGCGGTGGCGTTGTTGTTCTTCCAGGGGTGGCGGGTCAGCGAGGCCCTGGGCCTGGCCTGGGAGGACGTCGACTTCGACTCTGGGATGGCCCGAGTCCAACGGGCGTGTGTGTATGTGAACCACCAGGGCGCCCAACTGGGACCCACCAAGACAGCCGGGGTCATGGGCACCCACCAGCTCGTGCCCACCGTGGTCGACCTGCTCCGAGCCCGACGGGTCACCCAGAACGCCGAACGGCTCGCCTGCTCGGCCCCGTGGCCCGAACACTCATATGAGGGTCGGGTCGTGCACCCGGTGTTCACCACCGCCGACGGGCGGCTCGTGCTCCGCCAATCGATCACCAAGAGCCTCACCCGAGCCGCCGAGACCGCCGGCATTCCCACCGAAGGCCTCGGCACTCACACCGGCCGGCGCTCGGTCGTCACCGCCCTCTACGCCGAAGCCGGCGAATCCATCGACGAGATCGCCCGATTCATCGGCCACGCCTCCCCCGCCACCACCGCCGGCTACGTCCGAGACCTCGGCACCCGCCCCGCCGCCTTCGCCGCCCGAGCCGCCCAACTCCTCGACCCAGCCGCCACCCAACCCTGACCCGGCAACCCGGGGCCCCGGCGACGTGCCAGGTCACAGCAGGGCCGCTCCGACCCGCTGCTGGTGCCTGCGTCGAGCCTCGAGATGCAGTCCACCGTCCACCGCACACGACCACGGTGATCCGATACGAGGGCGACACATCCACGATCTGCCGAGGGAGGTCCGTGATCGCTGCCGGGGTCGTTGAGCCTGACCCGTCACAGGTGAACCGGCCCTCCACCAGGCAATGGACTGTGACACCGGAGATGTCCGATGCGGCGGCGGATCCCCCCGGCTGGCCGCTCGTCGCATCCAGCGTCGCCACGAATCCCGCCAGCGGCCTGTTCAGCGCTGCGGTCGTGCATCGAGCAAACGTCTGCGGGTCAGATGGGAACTCGGGCGACCCAAGCTTGGTGGTGGCCCGGGCGTCCGTCGATGGCGCGTGCCCAGCGAGACCGCCAGAGGTACCACAGCCGCTCAGAACGAAGGTGGCGGCGATCACCGCCATGCCGACCGCGGCCCAGCGCGTGACCTGTTCCAGCTGACGGCTACCGACCGTGGTCATCGGCGGCGATTAGACCACCCGTCGCGCGCTGTGCTCGATCAGCCCACATCACGGCCAACCGTACATCGCGCGAAGTACCCGGCCGTCATACCGCCTCACACGTCAACCCAGCCGCAAACACGATCACCGCGCGCCCACCGGGCCGTCCCCCAACGCAGCAACCTACCGCTCCCAACTTGGGACCACCTACGTGTCCGGCCATCAGAACGAACACAGACTATCACCGGGAGGTGTGCACCCAGGTTTCGTCTCGTCCGGGTACCGTGACGGCATGGTCCCCAAACGATCAGAGCCGCAACCAGCGCTGCCGTTCGGGACCCCGGAGGCGGCGTCGGCTGAGCCAGCGATGCGGGCCGCAGACACCTCGGAGGTGCCCCGAAATCGGGGAGGTCGCCCCAGGAAATGGGCCACCGAAGCCGAACGCAAACACGCTACCGCGAACGTTTGGCCGTCGACGTCGCCGAGCCGAGCCGCCTCCGCCGGGAACTACGCCAGGCTCTCCGGGTCAACGCTGAGATGGGCCAGCGCACCCGTCAATTGGAAGCAGAATTGGCTCGAGCCAACGCTGAGATCGGGCGACGCGAACGTCGGCTGGCCGAGCTGGAGGACTCCATCGAACGCCTCCAAACCATCGTCGACGACTGGCGGTCCCGGACCCAGACACTCGCCCACACCCTCCAGAACGAGCGTCGTCCAGGTACGCCAACCGAGTCCACCCGTCAGCCTCCGACGCCACCGAGAGCCCACCCGAAGTCATCCAATCGAGCCCGGAAGAAGCCGACCAAACGACGCCGACGAAAGTGATGGCATCGGTGGCGCCCCGCTCGCTCGATCGTCGTCGGACCACCCGCCTAGGATCGGCGGAGTTGGAGGTCTGATGCCGCGGTCAGTTGCGTTCGTCCTGGCGTCGCTCGCAGTCGTGCTCGTATTGCTCTACGGCGTCGCGGAACTGTCCCAATCGCAAACCGCAGCTGGGGTGAACTGCGGTTCCCCACTTGTTGAAGGCTCGCGCCCCACGATCACCCGGGATGTGAGATCGGGAGCTCGGCCCACGGTCGTCGAGCAAATCTGCTCGTCTCGCGTAGGGCGGGCACGCCGGCGTGGGTGGGTGAGTGTCGTGCTTGCTGGCGGGCTGGCTGCTGGGGGTGCGGTGCTGGTAGCGCGGCGCCGGGCCCCGGCGAACCTCGTCAGGGGTTCGGTTGGATCGCCGTAGCTCCGGTACCTGTCGCGGGGGCTCGGGGGCAGGCGGTTAGAGCGGCTCTCCGATCTCGGGCTCACCATTCGAACTGAGCGCCGCTGCTTCACGTCGTGGTTCAGGGTGTCTCTTGCCAGGCCTTGACCGAGAGGATTTGGGGGATGTCGTGGACCCAGTCGGCCTGCGTCTCGGGGTAGGGGTAGGACAGGTGTTGGAGCCCGTCGGGGGTGTAGGCCAGTACGGAGGCGGCGTGTCCGACGGTGTAGTTGCCGTTCCTGTCGGGCTTATCGGGGATGGCGATCGAGACCCCGGCCGCCTGTTGAGCGGCCTTCAGCTGAGCGGGGGTGCCGGTGAGGCCAACGAAGTTCGGGTTGATGTCGCCAAGCCATCGGTGGATGACCGTTGGGGTGTCGCGGGCGGGGTCGGTGGTAACGAAGACGACGGTGACGGCCTGGTCGGGGAGGCCGCTGAGGGCGCCGGCCAGGGTCTCCATGGTGATGGGGCAGACATCTGGGCAGTGGGTGTAGCCGAAGTACAGGAGGGTGAGTTGGCCCTCGGTCCGCTGGCCGAAGTCGTAGCGGTGGCCGGTGTCGTCGGTGAGCACGAACTCGGGCTTGTGGAACGGCGGCGTGTCCAATGTGCCTTCCCAGGTCGTCCCCGTCGATCGGTGGGCCAGACCGGCCGCGATCGAGGCCACCACCAGCAACAGCCCGGCCATGGCGATGGCCAGGAAGGTGGCGCGGTGCGAGCGCTCGGATGGGCGGCGGCGGGGCTCGGGTGCGGGCTCGGCGCTCGCTGCTTGGAGGGTCTGGTTCATGTCAACTGCCCCCCATCCAGCAGCCCATGATGGTGGCGGCGATGGTCTGCGCGGCGACGCTGTGACTTTCGGGCGGGGTGAGCCAGGTGGGTGGAAGACCCGAGACGTCCACGACCAGGACGTGGTGGTCCTTCTGCACCACCGCGGTGCCGGTGGGTGTGATGAAGGCCGCCTCGGTCCCCAGGTTGATGGGCTGGTCGGTGCGGCCGAGCGTGGCGGCCAGGCCCTTCAGGTAGGTCCCGGCGGCCGCTGTGGACCGCAGGTCGCGCACCGACAGGACGAAGCTGGCGCCGCCCGGGTACCGGTACGTGCAGGTGTAGGACCCGTTCGACCAGCCCGGCGTCGGGGTCGCCACCGTCTTGACGGCCAGATCGCGGGCGAGGTCGCTGATGGCCTCGGGCTCACACACCATCCGGGCCTGTTTCGACACCAGGTGACCATCGAATGTGAACGTGGTCTCGGTGGTCTGGGTCTGGGCCGACGAGCTGCCGCACACGGCCACACACAGGACCGCCACCGCCGCGGCGGCCACGGTGCCGGCGACGTGCCGACCATGGCGGGTGGGCGCTCGTTCGAGGCGCCTGTTCGTGGTCACGATCATGGAGTGGGGATCCTCTCGGTACGGGGCGCGGATGGCTGGTCATTGAGCGGGCGGCGGAGGGGTTCAGGCGCGGCCCTGGCTGTCGCCGAGATGGCTCGCACCTGGCGACCGAACAGGGTGCGGACGGGGTAGGCCATCTGTCTGGCCCATGCCGCCGGGACGGCCCAGGGTCGGTCCGGGTCCTCGCGGGGGAACGTCGGGTCGTGGATGCCGGTGGTCGGGTAGTCGTGGTGGTCGTGGTACCGGGTGCCGAACAGGTAGTCCCACCAGGCGAAGACGGTCCCGAAGTTGGTGTCGATGTGCTCTGGGGCGGCGGAGTGGTGAACGCGGTGGGCCTGGGGGGAGATGACGAGGTGGCGGAGGGGCCCGAGGCTGGTGCGGATGTTGGCGTGGATGAAGGCGTTGACGAAGATCATCAGGAACGTCAGCCCGGCTGCGGCGGTGGTGTCGAGGCCGAGCAGCCGCGACGGCACGAAGACCAAGGTGGCGGCCACGACGGTCTCGCCGAGGTGTTCGCGGTTGTCCGACAGGCCGTTCAGGTACTCCTGGGAGTGATGTACGGCGTGGAAGTTCCACAAGGCGGGCACCTTGTGGTGCAGCACGTGGGTCCACCAGGCCAGCAGATCGGTGACCACGAAGGCGAGGATCGACAGCCCGGCGCTGTCGAGGGGGAGGTGCAGGGCCCAACCGCCGAGCAGGTGACGGTAGGCGACGTCGAGGGCAGCCAGGTAGGCGGCCACGACGGTCACCGACAGGGCGTTGAAGCTCAGGAACCACATCAGATCCGCGCCGAAGCCGACGGAGAGGCCACGCTGGTCCGGGCGTGCAGGGAAGAACCACTGGAGCGCGGTGAGGATGGCCAGGAAGCCCCAGTAGTACGGGTCCAGGATCGTGCGGGACCAGCCCTGCCAGGCAATGGTCGACGCCCGATCCACCGCCGACAGTCTGAGGGCCGCCCCCAGGTCATGGCGGCCCTCGATGAGCCCTATCACCGAGAAGGCACCTATGGCGGCCAGGACGCACGCCGCGACGACGGAATGCGGGTTGACCCGGCGGCCTGACATCCGCATCGGCTTGCTCATTGGACCTGGAAGACGACGGCGGCCACGACCCGGTTGGCGAAGGGCCGGTGATCGGAGGCCACGAACTCGGCTTGGACGGTGTGGGTGCCGGGAGTCAGCCCGGTCAGCTGTTGGCTGAGCCCGTAGGTCATGCTGACCAGCTTCCCGTCGACCGAGACGTGGACGTGGCCCTGGGTCGGGCTGATGCCGGTGACCTGGCTGGGGGCGACGATGGTGGCTCCGGTGATGGCCAGCTTCAAGTCGAGGGTTGAGCCGTTCACGACCTGGTTGGGGGTGGGGGCCAAGATCTGCAGCTGTGCAGGGGTCCGCGGACGGGCGGAGGTGGTCGTGGTCGAGGGGTTGGCCGGGGCGCACCCGGCCACCACGATGAGGGCCAGCGCGATCCCAACCGCAACCAGCCCGAACGAGCTCCCCCTACTCGGGCGCCCAGTTCGGGCCGCGGTCGACACGAACCGACATGCTGGCGGGGGTCCGGCACCTCTGGTTGAGCTGGCCATGGCGGGGGCGGCCTTTCGCTCTAGTGGACGGAGATGGTGATCGTCGAGACGGCGCGGGTGTCGTCGGCGAAGGTGGCGTTGAGCGTGAAGCGGTACTTGCCTCGGGTCGCGCCGGTCAGGTCGGCCACGAAGTGGCCGATGGTGTCGAGTTTGCGGACAGCCAGCTGGCGAGTCGGGCCTGAGGGGCCCGACACGTGGACCGACAGCGAACGAGTCGGGGTCTCCCGGCCGTCGGTGCCGACGTAGGTGGTGTGGAACTCGTTGAGGCCGGGCTTTCCGGGGTCGAGGTAGACCTGCACGGTCCCGCCGGTGGTGAGGCTGATGGTGTAGAGGTCGGGGATGCCGGGGCTGTGGTTGACGGTGATGTGCTGGGGCGGGGTGCGCGGCGTGACCGACAGGTCGACCTGGGTGGCGCCGCCCGGTTGTTGCACGAGCACGATGACGCGCCAGGTGCCGGTGATCGACAGGTTCGGGCCTGACGCCTGGTAGGTCCGGTCGGGGGCCCGGTGCAGGGTGAGGGTGGAGCTGCCCAGGTCGGGACGGTCGGGCTGGGAGAAGGTCAGGGTGACCGGGTTGGCGATCACGGGTCGGCCGGTGTCGTAGTCGTCGACGGCCAGCTCAAACTGGTTGAAGCCGGTCAGGCCGGGCGAGATGCTCAGCTTCACCTTCACGGTGGTCCCGAAGTCGTGGCCGATGACCACCAGCGGCTTGGGCGGAGCGGCGGCGGCCACCGAGCTGGGTGGGGCCAGGCCCTGTAGAACGGCGGTGGCCACCAGCACGACGGCGGCCAGGCCCAACTCGACGCGTCCCAACGTGAGGAGGGGCCGGGCGGATCCCTCGACCTCGGGGACCGAGCGGTAGCGGTTGCGAGCCCCCAACCCCACCAGGACGAGCAGGAGCGCGGACTTCACCAGGATCAGGCGACCGAACGACGACGAGAACAGGGCGTTCCAGCTGCCGATCTCGTCGATGGCCCGCAGCGTCCCCGAGGCCACCAGCACGGCCACCGCGGCCAGCGCCAGGTTTGAGTACCGCCGGGCCGCCTGTCCACGCCCGGCCGAGTGGAGGCCGATCAGCCCGATCAGCAGGGTCACCAGCCCACCGATCCAGACCCCGGCCGACACGAAGTGCAGCCACTGCTCGACCATCTTCAGCCCGGACAGCGAACGGGCGGCCGCGGCGTGGCTGTCGGTGACGTCACCCCACATGGCGGCCAAGCCCGCCAGACCGAGCACGGCCACCATGACCCGGCGTCGCCACGACCGGGGAGACACGAGCAGAGCGACGGCAGCTACGGCGGCGCCGACCAGTAGCGGCACCACCCGCACCGCGATCTGATGACCGAAGGTCGAACCGAACAGATGGCTCAGCCCCAGATGGGCGGTGCGGGCCTCACCAGCGCCGATGCCGACCACGCCGACCACGGCCACTCCCCAGGCCACCACGAACAGCCACGGCCAGGCCGGCCGGCGGGGCACGCCGAAGCAGACGAGCCCGACTACCGCGGCGCCCACCAGGCCCATTAGCCCGGCGTAGAGCAGCCAACGGGACGCCGAGGTCAGTGGGGACGGGCCCGGGGCGGCCGAGGTCGCACTGGTCGCCGGCAGGTTCACCGCGGAGACACCGACGCCGAAGGCGAAGGTGCCGCTCGCCAGATGCCCGTCGACCGCCGAGATCGTCGTCCAGATGACCGAGTACACGCCTGTACCCAGGTGACCGACCGAGACCTCGAGGCTCAGTGGTTGGCCCGGCACCACCCGGGTGGGGCCTTGGACACGGTTCTGGCCGGAGGGGTCAAGGACGCGCAGGCTCGACAGCTTCGGGTCGGGTCGCTCCCCGAAGACGACCAGCACCTGTGACGGCGCCGTCTTCAGCACCGCCCCGGCGTCAGGTGATGAGCTGACCCGCAGCCGCGTGGGCGCCGGCCGGGGTCACGCCCACGATCAGCACAGAGATCGTGAGCGTGACGGCCGCAAGGACGACCGCGGCACCAGCCACGGTCGTCCTCAGATGGTCGCGCATCAGCGGTCGATCCGGCGGCTCACGTCGTCGAACCGCGCCGCCTGAGACCGATCACCAGTGCCACCACGACTGCCACCACGGCGATGATCAGCGAGATGATCGACAAGGTCTTGGCGGTGGACACCGAGTCCTTGGCCGAGGCGGCCGCCGACTGGGCGGCAGCGATTCTCGGCTCCGCCCTCGTCTGGGCGGTGGCCAGCGCGGCCACGGTCGGGGTCTTGGTGGGGAACTCGATCCCGGTCGGGTCCTCGACCACCGCGAAGGTGGAGTCAGGACCGCGGTGAACTTTTGGTCGACCGCCTGCCCGTTAATCGAACCGGTGAAGTGGAACGTGTACACGCCCGGCTGGGTCGGGGTCAGCGCCGCGTCCCATTCGCCGTGGGTGCCCAGACCGGTGTCGGGGTCCCAAGACGGCTCCAGGCCCAGATACGGGCTGGTCTGGCCGCCGAAGATGGCCTGGACCTTGAGGCTGGTCGGGGTGCCCAGGTCGTCGATGGCGTTGCCGTTGGCGTCGTGGATGAAGATCTGGACGCCGTTCTCGGCGCCCGCGTAGGCGGGCTCGTGGGACCACCCCACCGCCACCGAGTAGGAGCCCACCTGGCGGGTCTCGTGGGCGAAGGCAGGTGCGGCGAGCAGAGCGACCAGAGCGACGACGAGCAGCGGACGCGCCAGCCATTCGTCTCGTGAGACGTGACATGAAGGTTCCTTCCCTCGATGGTGCCGCCGCAGGCGCGGCGAACATAGATGGTCAGCACCCGGTGGGTGCGCTCAGATGACCATCCACGCCGGCGGAGGCCGGGAAAGGAACGAGAGCCCGAACAGACGGACCGGGCACGGGGCTGGGACCAGATCGCCCGACCACGTAGCCACCGGAGTCTGCGGTGCCGCCAAGGTGACGTAGAGCCTCGCCACGTGGAGCGCCTCGTCGAGGTGGGCGCCCCACCGATCCAGGACTGAGATGGCGATGACGGCACCGGCGAAGGCCACTACGCCGTGCACCAGCAACGGCAGGCCCCAGTGCGCCGTCAGGACGTGCAGCCTGGGAGCTGGCAGACCGAGCAGATGGATCTCGAGGTTCTCCTGGGCCAGGTAGACCGCCACCTGCACCGAGAAAAGACCCATCCACAGCCGAACCGGGCCCGGCGGCGGGATGGCGGCGCCGGACTCGACGACGGATCGTGCCTGGTCGCGAAGCTCTGGGTCGGACAGCGAAATCCGGCACAGGGCCCGATGCAACGACGCTGTGAGGCGGCCCAGCTGCGACAGACCACGCCACGTCAACCACGACACAGCCACCGCGACCAGACGGCACGCGACAAAGCCAGATAGGTGTGCATCGGGCCCGACAGGGCAGGCCCGGCCCCCACCACTCAACAGCCAGGTCACGGTGTGGCCGAGCCACTCGCCCACCAACGCCAACGTGACGAAACCGGCCCCCCACCGCATCCAGCAGCCTTGGGACCTCGCATCGCCGAACATCCTCAGATGTTCGCGAGACCCCATCCGATCTCACAATCCAAGGCCAGGCGCTAAACAGACCATTCTCTCGGAGTGGAACGAAACTGTTCTCAGAACCACTCTCAGTTGGGTCCGGGTTTCCGAGAACGGCATCCAGATCGAATGGAGAGGGGCATGGACGAACCAGTGGCGGACCCCAGGAGCAGCCACGGCGACATAGGGGCGGCTGGGGCCTTCGAACAGCAACAGCATAGGCGCAATCGAGCGAGGCTCACAACCAGCTCAACAGCAGCAACCCGCAAGCTCCTCACACAAAACAAGATAGCAGCAAAACTCTATCGATCGCCAACCAGCTCAGCAACAGCCACACCCAAACGCAGCACACACCAACACCAACACCAACCCGCACAACTAAACCAACTCAAACAAACAACCGAACTCAAACCCAGCTCACACGCCAACAACACAGCACAACCCCTACACCAAAAACCAAAACTAACCAAACCACCAACCAACAAACCTCAACGAACACGCTGCTCAACCTCAAAACCAACGCCAACACCCACGCTAAACTCCCCAGCAACACAAAACACACACCCACACACCACCAACAAAAAACTCAACCCAACCAACACCACCTACTTCAATCAACAACAAAACACTACAAAACAATAAACTAACCCGCTACCACCAACTCCTAACCAACACAAAACCAAAACGCAAACACCAAAACAACCAAAGCACTCCAAAACAAACCCAAACAACAAACTAACCTCACACCCCAACCGCTACCTCAACACCACACAAAACACCAACCCCACCACCACCAACAAAACAACAATAACAACCAACAACCAAACCAACAAAATCTATCAACAACCAAACTCAACCCCCAACACCAAACACTAACCACCAAAACCAAAACCCACCACACCCAACCACCACACCAACCCTCACCCCACCACGCAACCTCCAACCACAAACAACCAACTCCAACCTCCAAACACCCTCAACAACCACAACACCACCCACCCCCCACCACCCCAACCCACAACCAATCCACACCTCCACATATTCCATGCCGTTGCTACCACCATTGCTTCCATCGAGCCTCCGCCAGCCTCTGACCAAGCACTTCACCGCCAAGCACGCCCTCCCCTACGATCCCCCTCCCTCCGCCAGCCCGGTCGGCTCGCGTGGGTCGACCCAACCTGGATCCTCATGACCGACCTCCTCCTCTTCCTCGGTGCCTTCGCCGCCAGCGCGGTCGAGATGGTCGAGGCCCTCACCATCGTGCTCGCCGTCGGCGTCACCCGGG
The DNA here is from genome assembly GCA_963785815.1 of uncultured Microthrixaceae bacterium. Taxonomy (GTDB): domain Bacteria; phylum Actinomycetota; class Acidimicrobiia; order Acidimicrobiales; family Acidimicrobilacustridaceae; genus UBA4742. Next base: position 763,271 of record CAWAWN010000002.1, on the reverse strand, counting down.
GATGGCGGTCGGCGGCGTGGGGTGCGGCCGTGGCCCTCGTCGCCTTGACCGCCATCGTCGTCGCCTTCGGACCCGCCATCACCCGCCTGCCGATCGCCACCCTGCGGGTCATCGTGGGGACGTTGCTGCTCATCTTCGGCCTGCAGTGGCTCCGCAAGGCGATCCTGCGCGCCAGCGGGCTGAAGGCACTCCATGACGAGGACGCCATCTACCGCCACGAGGTCGACGAGCTGCGCGGTGCGTCGGGCCACGACTGGTACGCCTTCACGGTGGCCTTCAAGGGCGTGTTCCTCGAGGGCCTCGAGGTGGCGTTCATCGTCGTCACCTTCGGCGGCTCGCAGGGCAGCGTCGGGCTGGCCGCGGCCGGGGCGGCCGCGGCCCTGGTCGTGGTGGGCATCGCCGGGGCCGTGGTGCACGGTCCCCTGTCCCGCGTCCCGGAGAACACGCTCAAGTTCGGGGTCGGCGTCATGCTCACCTCCTTCGGCACGTTCTGGAGCGCCGAAGGTGCCGGTGCGGACTGGCCGGGCGGCGACCTCGCCATCCTGGCCCTCATCGCCGGGATCCTGGCGGTGTCGCTCGCCATGGTCGCGTTCGCGCGTCGCTGGCTGGCCCTCGACCCGACCGGGCTGGCGGCCTCGTGAGGTACGTCGGGGCCTTCGGCCGCTTCTGGTACGACTTCATCGTCGGTGACGACCCGGTCATCGGCGTCCTGGCGGTCGCCGCCGTCGGCGCCACGGCCCTGGCCGCACACCACGGGCTCGCCGGATGGGCCTGCATGGTCGCCTTCGTGGCAGCCGCGCTGGTGGTGAGCGTCCTGCGGGCGCTGCGCAGCCGGACCCGTTCGCAGGCGACTGGAGCCGGCTGATCCCACTCGCGGCGCGCCACGCCTGGGTCCGCGGTGCGTCGGACGCCATCACCGACGCGAGCGCTCCTCCTGCGGGTGCCTGGTCAGGCGCTCGATCGGACCGAGAACCAGTCGTTGACCGTGTACCCCTTCTCGGCCATGGTCCGATCGACGGTGCCGGTGGCGGCCACGTGGAAGACCATGGCGGCGCGCAGGTCGATGCTGGCGTTGTCGGTGGACCGGTGCATCAAGTGGCTGTCGAACACGAGCAGGTCGCCGGGTTCCATCAGCACGGGTTCGGACCCGCGCATGTCGTGGTCGACGATCTCGGTGTAGCCGTAGTTGGCGCCCGCTCGGCGGTCGGGGACGTGGGTGTGCACGGGCTCGCGGTGCGAGCCGGGCACCACGTGCAGGCAGCCGTTGGCCAGCGTGGCCCGGGTGACGGCCAGCCACAGCCCGACCACGGGTCCGGGCGGGTCGAACGGGAAGTAGTAGGAGTCCTGATGCCACGGTTGGCCCCAGGCGCCCGGGTTCTTGAAGATGAACTGGCTGAGGAAGCAGTCGAGGTCGTCGGTGCCGATCAACTCGGCGGCGATGGCACCCACGTCGTCGCGGTCGATGAATCGGCGGAAGGGCGCCAGGCGGGCCACGCGGAACACCTTCGACACGTGGCGCTCCGGGGTGTCGTCGGCCTCGCCGGGCAGGTCGGGCTGCTGCTCGGGCAGCACCAGGGCCGGGTCGACGGGCTCGCCGGCCTCCGCTCGGCGGACCAGGTCGACGACCGCCTCGAGCATGGTCGCGCCCACCTCGGGATCGGCGAAGCCGGCGATGCGCACGAAGCCGTCCGCCTGCCAGCGCGCCAGCTGGTCGTCGGTCAGCGCGCTCATGGCCGGGGCGGGTGGGTCGGGTCGAGGTCGAGCACGAAGCGGGCGGGCGCGGTGGACGCATCGGGCACGTGCACGTCGACCAGGTCGAGGACCTCGGACACGAGCCGGTCCAGGTCAGCCACCGCGGAGGGATCGGGACGGGTCAGCCCGGCGTCGAGGCGGGCCTGCAGGTCCGGCGGGCGCAGCTCGAGGCGATCGAGGTGCCAGGGCAACCACTTCGGCTCGGACAGGGGCAGGAAGGCCCGGTTCACGGCGCCGAGGAGGCCGACCACCTCGAGCATCACCGCCGACACGCGCGCCGCGTAGCTCAGGGTGTCGCCCCGGGCGAAGCTGAGACGGTAGAGCACGCTCGGCGCCAGCAACCGGACGCCACGCGACCGCACCTGGTGACGAGCCAGCTCGTCGCCGTACACCAGGCGCGCCTGCCAGCGGGCCAGGTCGTCGCCACCGCGCAGGACGAGCGCGTCGTGCAGCGAGCAGGCCAGACCCAGCACCTGGTCGGTGGCCTGCCCCGAGGCCAGGGCTTCCGCAGCTACGTCCAACACCACCGTGGACACCGACTCCACGTCGAGGTAGCGATCGTCGAGCCAGTACTTCTCGAGGTAGCCCGTGGCCCGGGTCACCCCGACGATGCGTCGGCCCCCGATGGCGTCGACCCGGGGTGCGTCCTCCAGCGCGACCCGATCGACCTCGTCGAAGTAGAGGTGGACGTCCAGGTCCGAGTCGTCGTCGGAGAGCCCTCGGGCCACCGAGCCGGTGACCAGCGCCATCGACAGGCCATCGAGGTCCTGGTAGCAGCCGACCACCCGGTCGGCCAGGCCGGACCGCTCCGTGAGACCCATCCGCCAAGTCTGACCCACGCCAGGCTTGCCACGCCGCGAACCGTTCGGACGCGACGGTCGTAGGGAACCGAGGGCGGCAGTCCACTGGTCCGCGACCGAGGAGATGGGGTACATGGGCAGGATCCCATTCACACGACCGCGTCGTCGCTGGTCGCTGGCCATCGCGTGCACGGCGGCGGTGGCGGCCACACTCGTCGGCGTGGCGGCGGGCGGCGCTGCCAGCAGCTCAGCCTACAAGCAGCGATCAGGGGCTGGGTGAGACGCCTCGGGCCTCGAGCCGGCGAGCCACGTCGGACGGCACGGTGTAGTGCCAGTGGTCGGCGGCCAGCTGGGCCCGGGTCACGTGGTAACCGTCCAACACGACGCCCTGGCTGGTGAAGCGCAGGTCCCAGTCGGCGCCCTCGTCGACGAGCTCGGTCTCGGTGTCGGTGCGTTGGGCGTGGACGATGGCGATGGGCGCCCAACCGTCGTGGGGTCCGTCGCGGGCCTCGATGAACACCGTGTAGGGGGTGGGGTTGTCGACGGTCAGGGGCGGCACCTTGGGGGGCAGGCCCAGGCGGGGCACGAGCAGGCCGAACACCACCAGGCCGACGGCGATGAGGACGACCAGGGGACGGCGATTGGTGAGGTCGGCGGGTGTGGCCCGGCCCCAGGTGCGGGTGTCGAGTGAAGGGCTCACGGGGTCTCCTGTTCGGCCCGGGTGGGCCGCGTCGATGTGCGCCGGCGATGGCGGGCGCGGTCGGGTCAGGAGAGGACGGGTGGCGCGCCGACGAGCCGGGCCCGCCAACGGCGCAGCCCGTGGGTGGTCGACGGGGTCGGTGGGGGGCAACCGCCAGCCGACCAGGACGAGGCGGCCAGCAGGAGCAGGCCGGCGCCGAACAAGCCGAAGAGGTTGACCAGTGCGGCGGAGGTTCGGGCGTCGATGACGCCGACGACGGCGACGTGGTCGGCCGGGGCCGCGGCCCGGGGCGAGTGCTGGCCGGTGGCGGACGGCGCCGCGACGCTCGGGGTGGAGGCCAGGGCCAGAGCCAGCGCGGCGAGGGCGGCCAGCCCGGCCACCACGGCCCACGGTCGGCGCACGCTCCTCACCCGCGCAAGTCTGCCCCCACCGCGTTCCGGCTTCTACCCCCAATCCGGGCGGCGGCCGGGAGGTGTGGTGGCGCCACGGGGATCTCGGGATCGCCGTGTTCGGCGGGTGTGTAGCATCGACGGGCCTGGAGAGGTGCCGGAGTCCGGTCGATCGGGCCTCCCTGCTAAGGAGGTGAGGGCGCAAGCTCTCCGTGGGTTCAAATCCCACCCTCTCCGCCCGGTGTCGGGGCCTTGCGAATCGCAGGGCCCCGATGCGATTTTCCGCGTTGCCCTCCGCCCGTCTCGGCAACGAATCACGACGTGCGTGGGTCGGATTTCGTCGCCAGAACGAGGGGTGGGGGGATCTGGGCCCAACGACCCCTGGCAGTGCAGCGACAAGGGCCGTATGCTCGCGGCGCCCTTCGCGGGCGGAGTGGTCAGTGCCGCCGGTTCGCCCGGCGGCACCTGACGTTTTCGTTCGCCTTTGGACCCCGTCGCCGGGTCGCCTAGACTGCCCCTCCGCTCCACCAGCGCTCGTAGCTCAATTGGATAGAGCATCTGACTACGGATCAGAAGGTTGGGGGTTCGAGTCCCTCCGAGCGCGCTGACTGAATCTGCAGGTCACGGCCCCACCGGTCCGTGGCCGGGGCGGGGCGCGGCAGCCCGTCATCCCTACATTGCGCAGCCATGGCTGCCACCCGTGGGACAGGAACGATGCGCGAACGCCGACCGGGGGTGTGGGAGATCCGCATCGCCGTCGGCACCGACCCGGTCACCGCCCGCACGTTGCAGCGGTCGGTGACCTACCGGGGCAGCGCCGCCGAGGCCGACCTCTACCGGTCCGAGCTGGCCGCCGAGTACCGGGCCCGCCGATCGGTGACCCGGGCCGCGCCGCTGCTGACTGTGGCTGAGCTGCTGGAACGGTGGCTGATCGCCGACCACCCCTGGAAACCCTCCACCGCGGTGGGCCACCGCTCCAACGTCCGCCACCTCGTCGCCGACCAGCGACTGGCCCAACTGCGGGTGGTGTCGCTCACTCCGCTCGAGATCCGCCGGACCTTCGCCCGCTGGGAAGCGACCGGCGCCTCCGCCTCGGTAGTCGGTGGCCGGTTCCGGGTGCTACGCGCCGCTATCGGCTGGGCCTATGACGAGCGCATCATCGACCACCACCCGATCCGCTCGATGCGCGGCCCTGGCCGCCCCGAGCCGAGGCGTCCACTCGAGCCCGAGGAGCTGACCCGCTTGTTGGCGGTCGCCGAGCATCAGATGGTTGAGGCTGTGGCCAACGTCCGGATCGAGGCCGATCCCGGCACGTGGCCGAACAGAATCTGCTCCTCGTCCGCCTGGCCGCCGACTCGGGTGCACGACGCGGCGAGCTCGCAGCCCTGCAGTTCGGTGATCTCGATGGCCGGGTGCTGCACATCCGCCGTGCCGCGTCAGCGAACGTCATCGACACCCCCAAATCCGGCCACGGCCGAACGCTCACGCTCGGCTCGAGCACCGCCCGCCTGTGGAGGGTCCTGCTGGGTGACTGGCAGGCCCGACAACCCGCGCCACTGGGGCCGTGGCTGTTCAGCCCCGACCCTGGCCACCATCACCGACTCACCACGGAAGCCCTCGGCCACCGCTTCACCCGACTCCGTGACGCCGCCGAGGTCCCGGACGCCACACTTCATCGGCTCCGCCACAACGTCGCCACCTTCCTCGTCGCCCGCGGCCAGATCCTCCAAGCCCAATGGAAGTACCCCGGTGTCACGGACAGGTGGGTTGTGGGGCTGAAGGCCCCGGTGGGTGATAGCAGATGGGTCGCTCGAGGGGCTTAGGAGCGATCTGAGGGGCCGGTTCCGCGACGATCATGCCGCGATCTCGGCGTCTGGGGCGTTGGCGGTCTCGAACTCGGCGGGGCTGAGCCCACCGTTGTAGGAGTGACGGCGGCGCGGGTTGTACCAGCACTCGATCCAGTCGAAGATCGCCACGGCAAGCTGGTCGCGGCTGTGCCAGTGGTGCTGGTCGAGCAGCTCGCGTTGGAGCCCGGAGAAGAACGCCTCGGCCACGCTGTTGTCGAAGCAGTCCCCGACGCTGCCCATCGAGCCCAACAGCCCGGCCGAGCGGAGCCGGTTGCCGAACAGCCATGAGGTGTATTGGGCGCCGTGGTCGGAATGGGCGATCACCTGATCTGGCGGCGGTTGGCGGCGCCAGGTGGCCATCTGCACCGCGTCCGCCACGAGCTCGGCGCGCATGTGATCGGCGATCGACCAGCCCACCACTCGCCGACTCCAGGCGTCGATCACCACCGCCAGGTACACCTTGCCGGTCCCGGTGGGGTGCTCGGTCACGTCCATGACCCACAACCGGTCCGGGCCGTCGGGGTCGAAGGCCCGATTGACCAGATCGTCGCTGATCTCGCCGTCACCGGGCCGCGTGCAGCCGCCCTTGCGCTTGTAGTGGATGCCCACCGCCCCGCACAGGCCCATGAGCCGGGCGACGGTCGTGCGGCTGGCACCCTCGCCGAGTCCGAGGCGCAGCTCGTTGCGGATCCTCGGCATCCCATAGGAGTGGCGCGACAGCTTCCAGATGTCGAACACCGTGTTCGCCCGGTGCGCTTCGACCCGCTCGCGGTCGGTGACCGGCTCGACACGCCGCTGGTGATAGCCCGACCGCGACACCCCCATCACCCGGCAGCAGGCCGAGACGGGCAGATCCGAGCAACGCTCGGCGATGAAGGTGTGTCTCATTTTGGGAGCACGTTCTCCCTCGCGAAGTAGGCGGCCGCCCGCTTCAGGATCTCGTTCTCGAGCCGAGCGACCTTCAACTCCCGGCGCAGCTCGACCAGCTCCTCGCGTTCCGCGCTGGTCAACCCGTCACTGCGGCGGCCCTCGTCGAGATCGGCCTGGCGCATCCAGTTACGCAGACAACTGTCGGAGATGCCGAGGTCCTCTGCGATCTCAGCGACCGGCTTCTCACGCATCCGAGCCAGCTCAACAGCCCGCTGACGGAACTCCGGCGGATGGGGACGTGGCATCTGAACTCCTTCCCGAAGCGACCAACGTCGCCTCAGCTCAGGTGTCCGTCAACCCGGGGTACCTCCACTCCATCCCTTCCGTGAAGGAAACGGACGTACTCAACGGAGCTTTCTCCGCCAGTGGGCAGCTCAGTTCGGTTGGCGGATCGCCTGGGAGGACATGACAGCCACGGAGAACGAGGATGCATCCCGCGCTGCCTTCGTCACGGGCGAGCTACAGCCCCTTGTCCGGCTAATCGCGCCGCTGCTGCGATTCGAAGCCGTGACCTGAACATGAAGTGGTCTGAGGGCAACGCCGCCGGGTCTAGCTTCGGTCCCATCGCTTCCGAGGGAGCGCGCCGTCGTGGGGTCCCAGGGCGAGCCGTGGTTCCGACCCAAGGCCCTTTCGTCCCCTGATCGAGGTGAACGGCACGCCCGACCGAACGGTCCTAGATCTGTATTGATAGCCCCGCGAGACGGATGGACATCGCCTGCAGGCTGACATCGAACTCCCGTGCCAAGCCCTTGAGGTCGGACTGGACTCGGTTCTCGACACTGCGGCGTACCAGTTCTTCGGGCATCAGCAGGGCCGCCGCGAAATCGTTCGCCGATCGTTCGAATCGCCAGTTGTAGTTGGGTGGCGATCCCTCGTTCGAGTCCAGATCGACGTGAAAGGTGTCGTGGTGGTTGAGCAGGATGTGTCCAAGCTCGTGGGCCGCGGTGAACCGCCGTCGACCTTGCGAGTCACCTTGGTTTACAACCACGATCGGTCGTGCGTCTGCCACGACAACGAATCCTTGAAGTCCCTCTGGGAGCGAGCGGACCAAGTGAGTGCATCCGCAGGCGCGGAGGACTCGTTCGACGTCGATGGGAGGCTTTAGCTGCTTCGCCATCCGGCGAGCGAAACCTGCTGCCTCCGCTGGATTTGAGGTCGGGGCGTCTGGGACCTGGGACAGCGACCCGCTAGGGCCCGGCTGATCGAGCGCCCAGTCGACGATTTCAGCCAGGTCGCTGACATTCAGAAGCGCCGCCTCGGCACGGGCTACCACACGGGGAGAGCGAGGCAGCAGCTCTCCGGGCTCGAGGTGAAGGACCTCAGCGAGCTCGACGAGGTCATCCAGGCCGGGGCTGCGCTGCCCGCTTTCCCAGTAGCTGATGGCGGTGGGCGTCCTGCCAAGGCGAGCTGCAACGTCGGCCTGGGTGAGTTCGAGCCGCTCGCGGGCTTCTCGCAGCCTGCGCCCCAGCGACGCGGAAAGACCTGAGGATGTCACCGGCGAGTACTTACCGATCTGGTATGATGACTTACCACAGCGATGGTAGCTCTACGACGTCCATCGCACGACCCTAGACCTTGGAGGTCCGCATGGACGTGTACATCAAGGACCCGGACGGGGGCGAGCTCTGCCTCGAAGTTGACGAGGGGATCCTCGTCCTCGACCTTCAGGAGCGGGCAGGCACCCAGAAGGGGGAGGTTCTCTGGATCGAGGAGATCGATCTCGAGCTCGTCGACGGTGAGGTGACCGTTGTTGAGGCCGGCATCCTGCCGGGCCACCACGTCCACCGACGGCCTGTCATCCACTTCACGATCGACGGCGAGCCGTTCGAGACTCGCCAGCGCAAGTGGTTGGTGTCCAACCTGATCAAGCTGGCTGGTCTGGATCCCGCGAACTACGTGCTGCTCAAGCGGAAGCGAGACGGCAAGACCGAGGTGCTCGACACGGGGTCTGAGATCCACCTGAAGGAGGGCGAGGTGTTCATCTCCGACTACATCGGTCCGACCCCGGTCGAGTGATGAGCGCCGGCGTAGAAGCCTTCATCGCCGAACTGCGCGACCTGGGTATCACCGCCCCGCTGAAGGCGACCTCGTCGTTCTGTGCTTCGAGCCGGGCGTCGGCGCGTTCATGGAAGGAGCGATCGAGGTCGCGACGGACCCGCCAGCCGACTACCCGACCGTGCCACCGCACTGGATCCACCTCCCAACCCAAATCGAGCTGAAGGATGGCGGAGGACAGGCGTCCGAGCTAGGCCCCGGCCATCGCAAGTGGAGCCGCCCCCACAAGGCCTGGCGGCCAGGCGCCGACGGTGCACGCGGCCTGGCTCGCCCAGGCCCGCGCGCTCCTCCGCGAAGCAACGGTCTCATGAACCCCACGCACTACGAGGTGGCCATGACCGCAGCCACCGAAGCCAGCCTGCACGATGCCCTGATCCGCTCAGACAAACAGGAGGACGTCTGCTTCGCGCTGTGGACACCCTCATCGGGAGCCTCTCGCCAGACGGCGTTGCTCGGTCAGATCGTGCCGCCAGGCGCTGGCGATCGGCACGTCCATGGCAACGCCTCCTTCGAACGGTTCTACGCCCGACGAGCAGCCGAGATCGCGTCAGCAGATGGCTGTGGCCTGGCACTGCTGCATTCCCATCCGGTGGCGGAGGGCTGGCAGGAGCTCAGCGAGGCCGACGCACAAGCCGAGCGATCACTCGGGAACATGGCACAAGCGCTGACTGGCTTGCCGGTCGTCGGCTTGACCCTCGCCTGCGGGGACAAGACCTGGAGTGCGCGGATCTGGAATCGCGGTCACGGTCACGACACGGGGTCCACCGATTGCGAGGCGGTCAGGGTGGTCGGGCCAATCTGGCGAGCCGACTACCACCCCCGTCTCCGGCCGATCCCGAAACCTCAGCCGACGCAAGAACGCACCATCAGTGCCTGGGGTGAGCACCTCCAGGCCCAGATCGCCCGTGCGCGGGTGCTCGTGGTTGGAGCGGGCAGCGTCGGGACTCTGGTCATCGAAGCCCTGGCACGAACGGGTGTCGAACACATCGCCGTGATGGACTTCGACCGAGTCGAGCTGGTCAACCTCGACAGGCTGCACGGCGCCACAATCGCCGACGCCCGATCCCATTTGCCGAAGGCTGAACTCGCTCGCCGCATCCTCCGGTCCAGCGCAACAGCCGCCCTCCCCGACAATCCCATCTGGCAACGAAGCGTCTGCGAGGACCTCGGACTCGCCGTGGCCCTGGACTATGACCTGATCTTCTCCTGTGTCGATCGCCCTTGGCCCCGACACGTCCTGAACACCATCGCCCACACCGACCTCATCCCGGTCATCGACGGCGGCCTCCGGCTCGACCCACTCCCCCACGGTGGCCTGCGAAACGCAACTTGGCGATCCCACATCGCCATGCCCGGCCAGCGCTGCATGCGCTGCATCGGCCAGTTCGATCCATCAGAGGTCCAACTCGAACGAGATGGCAGCCTGACCAACCCGACCTACATCGCCAACCTCCCCCCAGGCCGCACCGAGCCGGCAAACCAGAACGTTGCCATCTTGTCCCAGGCCGTCTCATCGGCTCTCCTCGGGCAGTTCCTCTCCCTCGTCGCCGGCCCCGCAGGCATCGGCTACGGCGGCCCACTCAGGCACACGCTCGCCACGCACCAGCTCATCCACGAGGACGAAACGGAATGCGAGAGCTACTGCGCCTACCAGCGGGCCACCGGCGTCGGCGACCGACGGCCACAAGTCAGCGGCTTGCACGCTGCCGCCGACAAGGCGCGCCGCGCCACTGACACCGCCGCGGCAGTTGAGGCAGCACGGCCCTACATGCCCATACCGGGTCAACGCGACCGAGCAGTTGGTCGGTCGGCGCGCCGAATGTGGCGGTTCCTTAGACGGTGATCGGACCGCCACCGCCCCCAGCGCTTGCGGCCCCGGCGCTTGCCGAACCAGACGAGAGCTTGTTCTACGTGATCGGCGACGCCGCAGACCGTCCAGCTGTCGTCGTGGACGGCCTGTGGCTCATCCAGCTCTTACAGCTGGGCAAATCCCCCACGGGCTTCTGACACGCTGGGAGTCACATCTGTCCTCCGTGCGAGGCTGGTCCTCGTGACCCAGTTCGGACAGCTCCCCAGGTACGCGCGTGAGCACCGGCAGAGTCCACGCCGGATGCCGCCCGAGCTCCTCCAAGGTCGACGGGTCAAGCTTGCTACGGACCTCGCTGAGCGGCTCAGTCTTGATGAAGACAACGAGCGACGCTCGAGCGGGGAGCTCAATCGTCTGGTGCGACAGTGGTGCCGCGGTCGCGTGTGCCACGACTGCGATCTTCAGAGCGAGGGTGTTCTCTCGTCGGACCCATTTGGGGTGGTAGAGATCGAACACGTCATTGAGGTGTCCGAGATTGTGCGCCATCTGCTTGGAAACGATGACGCCATCCAGCGAGCTACCTATGAGCCAGACAATCCCGACGCGGTTGTGGTCTGGAACAAAGCACCAATCGAACGTCCGCTAGACGCGAGCTACGTCCTCGAGTTCATCACGGATAACTACTTCCGCTGCCTCGTGACCGCCGATGAGCACAAGCGGCTCGGCAAGGCACGGGCTTACCACAGCAAGAGCCAACTCGGGACCGTCCTTCGGCCCGGCGCTGGGGGCAGTCGATATCAGCTGGCCAAGGTCAGGGTTGCATGGATGACACCTAGGCCTGCAACGAACGACGACCTCTTCCTGCCGAAGCCGCTCGCGTAGTCGAGAGCGCGGCGTAACGATCCACCCACCACGCTGCAGGCCCCCGTCGCCTGCCGGTTGCCGACCATCGATCGACCTGCCAAGCCCCACCAGCGCTCCATCGGCAGTGCTGGTAGTCTGTCGGATAATCCGACACATCGATGTCGGGAATGGAGGCAGCCCCCATGCGCGTGAGTGACCGAGTGACTACGGCCGTACTCCAAGCTCTGCATCAGGTGACGGGCACACCGTTGGAGGAGCTGGAGAAGACCCTGCTGTCCGAGGCCGAGGACGACTGGCCGTTCGACTCGATCGTTCTGGTCGAGGTTCTCGTCCTCGTGGAGGCTGATCTCGGGCTCACGGTTCCGATGGACACGGAGACAGCAAAGTCCCTCCGCACCGTCCATGGCCTGATACGCCGGCTCCGCGGCTTGATGGAGATCCCCGCATGAACGAGGCCGCCGAGCTCGGCCGGCGCCTTCGAGAGGCGCGCGGCTATGTGGGCCTGTCGCAGGACTTCGTCGCGAGCCGGACAGGCCTTCGGCGCTCCGCAATCTCGGACATCGAGCGTGGCAAGCGTCAGTGCAGCGGCCCCGAGCTGCGTGCACTCGCCACACTCTACGGCCGTACAACAGACAGCATCCTGGGTGCTGAAGATCCAGAGCCCGACGATGCGGTACGAGCGCTGAACCGGACGGTCACCGCACTGGATGAGAGCGATCGCATTGAGGTGCTCCGCTTCGCTGAGTTCCTGAGAAGCCGAGCCAGGTCGGCTAGCTACCGATGACCATGTCCTGGGGGACGCCCACCGCCTCGCGGCGGTGGCAACCACCAGGCTGCTGCGCGACCTCAAGGTGGACCAGGAATCGCGTATCCCTATCTTCGACATCCCTGAACGACTTGGTGTGGTGCTACGCGCGGGCCCGCTCCCACGGCTCTCCGGGGCATACATCGCCCAAGCAGGCGTAAATCCGGGGATCCTCGTGAACAATCGCCATCCGGTGGCACGACAGCGGTACACGGTCGGGCACGAAATCGGCCACCATGTTCTTGGACACGCCACCAGCTTGGACGTGGAGACCGAGCTGGACCAGGCCACCGCCGGGTCTGCGCCCGAGCAGGAGCGGATGGCGGAGGCGTTCGCGGCCTGGCTACTCATGCCACGGCGTCTCGTGCAGCGACGGATCGAGGAGCTGCGCCTCGACCCGGCCACCCCCATGGGCGTGTACCAGCTCGCCCTCGCCGTCGGCTCGAGCTACTCGGCGATTGTCAGGCAGCTCGCGAATCTTCGAGCGATTGACCACGCGACGACGGTCGCCTTGCTCAAGGTGGCGCCGGCCAGCATCAAACAGCTGACGATGGGTGAACCAGCCGTCGGAATCGGCGCAGCCGATGTCCACTCGGTTCGCCCCCCGCTGGAGGACAGTTTGACCGTGGGCACGGGTGATCTTGTCGTCATTCATCTCCCTGACGTGGTTCGCGAGATCGACGTCGCTGGCCTCGGCGAGCTCGTCGACACAGCCAGGGAGGCCTCCGGAACGCGGGTCCGGCTTCGGGTCCGATCAATGGCCTCTCTGAACCCATCCGCTCCGGCTCCCGTCCACCCGGTCAAGATCGACCTTGAGAGCGACGAGGTCGTTCTGCCCATCACACTCGAGCCGCCCCGGCAAGGCGTGCCCGAGGTTTGGTTCTAGGAGACACGAGGTGGAGATCACCGCGGCAGATCCGGCAACAGCATGGTGGAAGATGACAAACGCGCTCATCGACCTCCCACGGTCTGAGGCGTTCCACACCGTGGCACGGATTGGTGGCCAGCCCATCCCAGCGGGAGTCGTCGTCCTGGTCGATGCCCTCTTAGGGGAACGCCACCACCAGTCAGTGTCAACCGTCGCGAACACGATCTTTCCCGCGACGATGGCTCGGGGCTTGGATGTCGCCGCACTGGGCGAGCGCTACCGCGAGGTCTACCCGCGGCTCCGCCAGTACTCGAAGAACGCGAACGGGACCTATTTCGGTCGGCTCGTCGCCTACCCCGACAGCGCCGGGTCGAAGGACCAGCTCACGGAGACCGTCGAGAAGCTCAAGACAGAAGCGACGGGCACGCATCGGACCTCGCGGTACGAATGCCCCATCTACCACCCGCGCACTGATTCGAAGCGAGCTATGGGGTTCCCGTGCCTGAGTTCATGCGCGTTTCACCTCGACTACCACGGGCAACAGGTGCATCTGCTCGCCACGTACAGGAACCAGCATCTCGTCGAGCGTGGTTTGGGCAACTACGTCGGGCTCGGTCGACTCCGAGACTACGTCGCGGCCGAGGCAGGGCTTGCCCCCGGCGAGTTGATGATCGTGGCCGGCCACGCCAAGGTCGACGGTGCAAAGGGGAGCCTCCGCGACGTACTCGAGCGAATCGTGGCCCAGATCGGGGAGACCTGATGGACCTGAACGACTATCAGAACCGGGCTCAAGAGACGAACCTGCACCGAGGTGGAGATCCAGTCTCCTTCTATCTGCACGGCGTCGCCGGCGAGGTTGGGACACTGGCCGCGGAATACAAGAAGCGCCTTCGGGATGGCGCATCGCATCTGCGGTTCCGGGAAAAGATGGAGGAAGAGATTGGGGACCTCCTCTGGTACACCAGTGCGCTGGCTACCGAGCTTGGCCTCAATCTCACCGCGGTAGCGGAGCGAAACCTCGCGAAGTGCGCGGAACGATGGAGCGGCGTGTCCTCCGGCCCGCACGTGCTAGACGCAGACGCGCCGCCAGATCAGCAATTTCCCCGCCAGTTCACCGTCGAATTCGTCGACGACGGTCGACACGTCCGGATCCTCGGTGACGACGGCGAGCAGCTTGGCGCGACGCTCAACGACAATGCCCATCAAGAGGATGGCTATCGCTTCCACGACGTATTCCACCTCGCTAACGCAGCCGTCCTCGGCTGGTCACCAGTCGTACGCAGCATGATGAATCGAAAGCGCAAGTACGACGAGGACGTCGATTCGGCTGAGGATGGGGCACGTGCGATCTTCACAGAAGAGGGGATCGTCGCAACCTTGTTCCGCCACGCGGAGCAACACGACCTCTTCTCTGGCATCCAGCACATCGACTCGGAACTCCTCAGGACAGTGCAGGTGAGTGTCACTGGCCTTGAGGTGAGTGTTCGACCCCTAAACGAGTGGGAGTCCGCGATCCTGCAGGGCTACGCCGCGTTCCGCACCTTGCACGAGGCCGGTGGCGGCACGGTCCGATGCGACTTGGACACCGGAACGCTCATCGCCACGCCCGTGGCACCCTAGGCAAAGGCGAGCTGCACGTACCGCTCGGGCTTGCCCACCGCCGGTCCCATAGTCACAAGGTCGTTCAGCTCCCAGTCTGGTGGGAACCAGGGCGACGGGATCGGCCCAGCCGGAGCGAACGACTGCTTGATGCGAGTTCGACCACTCAGCCCAGCCACGTCGGGATGTGCCACGCGTGCATACTTGTCGACCTCGCAAAACAGGTTCTGGGCGTCGATCAGCTGAAGGGGACGACCCCACAAGGACCGAAACGCAAGTCCGAGCCGATCGAACTCCTCTTGCTGATGCTCCGCCATCCAACGGATCACCTCCGCCTCGATCCCACGAGCGTCCCGCCCAAAGCATTTCTCGATCCCGTCGTGCGCCCCAGGGCCAGGAATCACGAAGTCCATCTCCGAGAACGACATCGCGCTGCTGTAGTTCAGGTCGATCGCCCACTGATACGCGAGAAACGTCGCCCATGCTCGGAAATGACCGGAGAAGAGCGAAGACATCCGCCAGCCCGCCGGCCTCGACGATCTGGCCAGGCACCCCGTTGCCCATCATCAGCTCTGCTAGTCGGAGGTGGTTGCGATGCTTAGAGCTCTCCCCCAAGGCTGGCGGCGGGACGACATACGCGGCGGAGTAGAGACGAGCACCGCTCCGACGCCGAGCTTCGAGAATCGCGTCGAATACATCGAAGTCGTAGCAGCCCCAGCTAACTGGCTGCCCAAGCCTGTCGCTTAGCCACTCCCAAGTTTCGATCTTGTTGAAGAACTTGAACAAGAGAGTTCGGAACACCAGATCCTCCACCGTGTGCTCCGAGTCGTACTGAACCTCACGGATCAGGTACTGCGTTACTCGATCCGACGCGTGGTAAGCATTCGTAAACCGGTATTGCCTCAGAATCGGGTCCGAAGTCCACGGCCCGACCTGCTGCTCCTGTCGAGCGAAGTACAGCTCCTGGCGCAAGGCGGCGAAGCACCAGTAGGTGTCAAACACGGCAGTTGGTCGTAGGGTCCGCCCACCAACGAAGATCTCCCTCGGGCTCACCGGAGTCCCCCGACGTGCCCGACGACCCCTGGGCGTGGCCCAACCACGCGACGTCTACCTCCAACCGCTGCCAAACTCTCACCAGGTGGAAAGTCCTCGACAACGGAGCGACTCCCCAGCGTTTTGCTGCCTCCGTCGCCCGGCTTAGTCCGTGTCACGCGGTACGCAGCACCTGGTCGACCGGAACGAGTCGCCTGAGATAGTCCTCAAGCGCCGTGTTCACGAGCAGGTTCACGCTCACACCTCGCTCCCGCGCCGCTTCCTTGAGCCGCTCATCCAGATGCGGCGGAACGCGGACCGCCTTGGTGACCCGATCGGGTGCGTACTCCCGGGGGCGTCCTGTGGCTGCCATGTCTACACGCTAGTCACACCCTTGTCGTTTGTGGTGGATAGCGCGTGATACCGCGTAGATTCGCGGCGCGTTTCTGATGGCAGAAAGCCGAGGTGTTCTGCTCCGCGGCCTCGGCGGGCTCTCACCCGACGCCGACGGACCCGACCGACCAAGACTGGGCCGGGGTAGCCTGATGGCCCTGTTCGAGAGTCGCCAACGACGAGCCCGACCAGCTCCTCACCTCCTCCCGCGCGATCGCCGGAGACGAGGTCAGGCGAGAGACGTCGGTGCCATTGCCGGTGCCATTGGGACCGGATTAGTTCCGATCAGTCCGGACGGTGCCGGATCAAGCACCCGCCTTGGCCTGCATAGTCGGACCTATCCGGACCACCTCGACATCTGATTCTGGACCTACGGATCAGAAGGTTGGGGGTTCGAGTCCCTCCGAGCGCGCTGAACGTCTCCGCAGGTCAGGACCAGTTCCGCTGGTCATGACCGTCTGATCGGGGCACCTCCGACGGGCCGGGCGGGCCCGATCTGCTAACCAACTTCGTTCCGGCCGTGTCGCGCTTGCGGTCCTCGGTGCGCTTCTTGCGTTCCGAGGAGGTAGCGATGGCAGTGATGCGGAGAGGCCAGACCTGGTCGTTCGTGGTCTGGGTGCCCGAGGGGCGGTCCCGACGGCAGGTGTGGCGAGGGGGGTACCGGACCAAGCGCGACGCGACCGCGGCCGAGCGCCGGTTCCTGGTCGAGCTCGAGGACGGTAGCGCCGGCGGCGCCTCCGAGGCGTCGGGGCCCACGGTGGCGGACTTCCTGGCCGACTGGCTGGTGCAGTCTGCGCCGACTCGAAGGGCGACGACCTCGGTCTCCTACGAGCGCTGCGTGCGAGATCACGTGGTTCCCTACCTGGGGGACGTGGTCCTCAGAGATCTGGGACCCGACGAGGTGCGGGCGTGGCAGACGGCGCTGCTGCGCAAGCCCCTGAGGTTCCGCGAGGGGACGTTGTCACCGACGACGGTTCGCTACTGCCACCGGCTGTTGCGGCGGGCCCTGCAGGACGCTCTGCGGTGGGGGGTGATCACGCGCAATCCCTGCGACATGGTCATCGCACCGCGACGGGCTGACACGGAGATGAGCGTGTGGTCGCCTGAGCAGGCTCGTCGGTTCCTCGCCTACGTCGACGAGGATCGCCTGGCCGCCATGTGGCGGCTGTTCCTGGCCACCGGGATGTGGCGGGGTGAGGTGGCCGGCTTGCGCTGGATCGATGTCGACCTCGATGCCGGCCGGCTCGCGATCCGCCACACCCGAGTCCTGGTCTATGACCGCCCGACGGTGTCCGAACCGAAGACGCGCCGGTCCCGTCGGCTGGTGGCGCTCGACGCCGGAACCGTCGACGCATTGACGCGTCACTGTCAACGCCAGGACGACGAGCGCATCTACGCCGGCGAGGTCTGGACCGAGTCGGGCTACGTGTTCGTGCGCGAGGACGGTCAGCCACTCGACCCCGATCGGATCAGCCACCTGTTCGGCGTGGCCACCGCGGCAGCCGGCGTGCCGAAGATCCGATTGCATGACCTGCGCCACACCTCCGCCGCCCTTGCGCTGGCGACCGGCATGCATCCGAAGGTGATGTCGGACCGGCTGGGCCACTCGTCGATATCGATCGCCCTCGACGTGTACGGCCACCTCGTTCCCGGCCTGCAAGAAGAAGCCGCGGCCGCCCTGCTCGACCCTTAACAAGTTCCTGCACGATCGATCGACGCGACCTGCACCAGTACCTGCACGGAACGCTACGAGCGCCTGCACCGAACCGCCACTCGAAGGGCCATTCGTCGCGTCAGGTCCGTCCCGTGCGCCTATCCCCCTGCAGCACCACCGTCTCCTGGACACCCCGTCCTGGAGATCATCACCCACAGGAGGAACCAATGCCCCAGAAGGTCACCTGCACCGTCATCGAGGTCGCCGAACTGCTCGGGATCTCACGCACCAGCGCTTACGAGTGCGTCCGTCGAGGCGAGATTCCGTCACTGACCCTCGGCCGACGCGTCGTGGTACCCCGTCGAGCCTTCGACGCGATGCTCGAGATGGAGATGCCGGCCGCTGATCCGGCCGTCGCCGAGACAGCGCCCGGGACGCCGTGTTGAGGTCTGCCGGTTCCGCTGAGCGGAACCGGCAAGTCTGTGCCGAACTTGATCGGCTTCTGAGGGGGCTGACGAGCGTCAATCACGGCGGTCGTCGAGGGAGCCGCGCGAGAGTCATAGGGGATCCGAACGGTGAGAGCGGCGAGCGTGGATTGTTCGGTCGATCGACTCGTCCAGCGAGCTCAGACGACATCACCTGGGCCCGGTAGGGCCGTCTGATCAAGCCACCCTATTACCTTGTCGCAGCATCAACCAGTAGCGCCCTATAACGCCGGTTCGGTACACCCAGCTGGGGCGCTCGAAGGTCAGCTCATCGGGTCGAGTTCGATCGATTCGGGAGGTTCCCATTCCGCTTCGCCTGGAGGAGAGTGATTTAGTCGTCACCTGAGGCAGCAATGGCAGCTGCAATCCCGTCAAGGTGACCCGCCCAGAGTTGCCGATAGAGGGCGGTATCCTCCGCACTCAGTCCGGAGAGCTGGACCCTCACTGCTGTGCTGTCACCCGTCGGGGTGACCGTGATCTCAATGAGTGCGGGTGTCGGCGTCGCGTTGTCGGTTCCTTGAAGGTCCCATTCAATTACGAGGCGGTTCGGGGGATCGACCTCGATGTAGCGGCCGGTGATCGCAGTCCCGCCGAGGTCAAGGTCGAACGCGTCGCCCGGCCGAGGAGCCGTCATGAAATGAAGCGGTGGATGGCCTCGTTGGCGTGGTCCTGAAAGGTCGGGTTGGCCAAGTCGGGGAAGATCTCCGCTTGGTTGACCAAGGGACCGCTCAGCTTGTTGGCCGCGCTGGCGTAGAACACGCCGCTGGACAGGCTCGGGTCGGTGACACCGTCAACGAGTCGCTTCGCGCCCACCTCAAGTTTGTGGGAGATCCCTAGGGCGGGCATGACGTACTTGGCCGCTACACGAAGCGGTAGGGCAACGCCGTTGGAGGCTTGGGTGCCAGTGGTGGCGCCGGGGCTCACGGTGATGAAGCGGCGGTCGGGGTATTGGCGGGCCAGGTGGGCCATCCATAGGGCCCCGATGTACTTGGCCTGCCCGAAGGCGAGGTTGAAGTCAGGTTTTCTGCTGGCGAAGTAGCTGCCGTCGATCACGGTGGCGAGTTCATCGGCTGAGGTTGAGACAAAGGACGGCCGTTTCATCCTCAACTTCGGAAGTCCGCGGGCTGCTTCACTTCCGGCAAGGACTGCAACCTCGCCAAGCCGGTCATCGGCCAGGAGCCCTTCGAGGAGGACGACGTGGCCAAGGACGTTCGTCGCGAACACGGTGGTGACCCCGTCAGCGGTCAAGTTCATCGACTGCGGGCCGATGACACCAGCGTTCATGACCAGCGCGTCGACGGGTCCGTCGATGGCCGCAAGGCCGCCGCGGACCGAATCCAGATCGGCGACGTCCATGAGAACGATGTCGAAGATGTGCCGGCCGGTCGCGGCTTCGAGTTCGGCCTTTGCGGTTGTCGCCCGGTCTTGGTTCCGGCAGGCCAGGAGGATGCGGGCGATCTCGGGACGTGATGCCAGTTGCCGGGCCACGTCCTTGCCGATCCCGGCGTTGGCGCCCGTTACCAGGGCAGTCTTGCCCTTCAGGTCAGTCATGTGATGTGGTCCTCGTCAGAAATGGGTTGAGCGACCCACTTTGACAGTCCCAGACTGGGTTGTCAAACCCAGAATCCTGCTAACATCGAGGCATGGTCGACGAGACGACTGACCGGCCGAGGCTCACGCCCAAGGGAGCACGGACCCGGGCGCGGATAGTGGAGGAAGCTGCCGCGCTGATCCATGAGCGCGGGGTGGCGGGTACCACCTTGGACGACGTCAGGGCGGCGGCCGAAGTCAGCGGGTCTCAGGTGACCCACTACTTCGCCGACAAGAACGAACTCGTGCAGGCGGTCATCGACTTCCAAGCCGACAGCATCGTCAATCGCCAGCGGCATGCCCTCGGCAGCGGCAAGGGCGTCGAAGCCTGGCGGAACATGGTGATCACCGCAGCGAGGCGGACCCAAGCGAAGGGCGGCTGCCAACTTGGTTCGCTCGTTGGTCAACTCGCCGA
This sequence comes from uncultured Microthrixaceae bacterium, assembly GCA_963785815.1. GTDB lineage: Bacteria > Actinomycetota > Acidimicrobiia > Acidimicrobiales > Acidimicrobilacustridaceae > UBA4742. The sequence continues at coordinate 743,286 of CAWAWN010000002.1, read as the reverse complement.
GAGTGACCCCGAGGCCCGAGCGCTCATCGCGGCAGGGTTCGATCAGTGGGCAGCCGCCATCAGCGATGAACTCAGATCACTCCATGCCGACGGGAAACTCCCGTCCAACATCGACCCAGACGACCTCGCGGTCACTCTGCTCGCCACGCTCCAAGGAGGGCTTCTCCTCGCCCAGGTGCAACGGAGTACCCGACCGTTCGAGACTGCGATCGACACCCTCCTCACCCTTATGACCGCGTCGTTGACCGAAGGCCAGCTGGCACCCAGCTCGGCGGCCACGTCGGACACGACCCGACCGGCCCGGCCAGCTGCTGAGTCACCGCCCGATCCGTGAGCGACAGGCGCGGCGCGGTCGCTGACGACTCCCTACACGAATTGGCCTTCGGCCTATCCCGCTCCTTCATCGCATCACGAAGGGCGTTGCGCGGGGGTGCCCTAGATGGCCGGGTCAGCGGCCGGGTTGAGGCACGTCGATCACTTCGAGCCCGTCGATTCCGAAGAAGTCATCCGGGTTGCAGGTGTGGATCGGCAACTCGGTCGCCATGCAGATCGCCGCGATCATCGCGTCGTAGGCGCGGGCTGATGGCTTGCGACCCTGTCGCCGCAGCGACGCCGCTACTCGACCGAAGCTGCGGGCGGCTGCCGAGTCGAACGGCAACGGATCGAAATCGGCCTCTGCCTGTTGGACATGTGCTTGACGAGCGGCCCGTTCCTTTTCGGTCGCCGCGACCAGCGGACCTACGGAAAGCTCGGCAAGCGTGATGGTGGTGATCAGCGGCTCAGTCGGCAGGGCGTCGGCGTCTTCGATCCGACCCAAGAGAATCAGGGTGCTGGTGTCGAGCACACCTCGAGCCATCTCAGAGCGCCGGGTCGATGACGTCGTCGATGTCGCGACGAAGCGCGGCAGGGTCGACCGGCGGCAGCTTGGCCCAACGCCGGCGCAGCTCATCGAGAGAGGCAGATGGGTGTGGAAGCGCCACGAGTTCGGCGACCGGCTTGCCCGCCCGCGTGATCGTCAGCCGCTCGCCGCGCTGGGCGCGCTCGACCACCTCACCGCCGTGGTTCCGCAGGTCGCGGATCGAGATGTTGGACATAGCAGGATCGTATCACGCGTGATACAGAGGGGGATCAGCTCTCGGGCCAGATCCTCCGACTGCCCCGGAGAACCGGACCTCGGGCGCACATATCGGCACGTCGGCGCTCCCTGCGCGCAGAGCTCGAGTAGCCCTGGCTGCTAGGCCGGCTCTATGTGGATCGGTGTCGGGAGGCAGGCTGAGAGGCGTTCGAGATCATCGGTGTCTGAGGTGATCACGACGGCGTCGTGGTCGAACGCCAACGTCGCGACGTGCGCGTCGATGGCATCAGTGGTGCGGGACGCACCGAGCAAGGCGCCCACACGGTGTGCCTCCTGGGGCGCGAAGGCGACGATCTCGCAGCCCCGGAGGAGTCGACGCAGTTGCGCCTGACTTCCCGATCTGCTGGTTTGCGCGACGACCGGAGCGGAGATGATTGGTGTCAGCCCGATCTCGAGCCGGGCACGGTGTTCGGCCCATGCCCGACGGTCATTGCGATCGGCCGCGACGAGCATGCCGGCGTCGTAGACGACGTTCACGCCGTCCGCTTCGACGTCGCCGCGGCGATCTGGTCCGCCACACGACGGCGGGCGGCCGCAAGTTCGGCATCGGTGAAGGCGCCGTGTTCGGCTTCCCACTCCGCGATCGCGGCCAGCCCGTCGCGTGTCAGCAGGGCACGCCGTGCCGCGTTGGTCATCCATGCCGACACGCTGACGCCTTCAGCCTCGGCGGCCTCGAGCACCCCGTCGCGGACATCAGGATCGACGGTGATGGCGAGCTTCGGAGACGGATTCCCACGCGGCATCGACGTACTCTACTACCCCAGTAGGAGACTTTCAACGGACGCCGGCGTGGCCCTAGACTCTTCCTGACTATCGCGGTACCCGGCTCGGCGGTCGCCCCATCGAGGCCTCTTTGGGTTGGTCAAGGCGCCACTGCCCGCTTGCACCTTCCGAGTGCATGCATGCCATCCTCTCCCGCAACCAGCTGCTAACAGCCGCAGCCGACCGGTACCGAACCAACCGCACCACGCCGGTTCCCCGTGCCGGGCGGCCCTGGTACCGTCGGCCTCGACAACATCACCGAGGACCGGCTCTCACGACCCGGCGCACCCCAGCGGTGCTACGGATCAGAAGGTTGGGGGTTCGAGTCCCTCCGAGCGCGCTGAATCTGCTGGTCAGGGGCTCGCGACTGCGGTTCCATTGCCCGCCGGCATGCGGGTGGGGGCCATCTGGGAGCCACCGCGCCCCTGCGTGCGGTCAGGAGCGGGTGAGGGCTACGAGCTCGTGTACTCGACCCAACTTGTGCGGATTGCGGACGGCGTAGATCCGGACGATCCGACCGTCCTCGACCGCGATGCTCACGGCGGTGTCGAGCTGTCCGGCGATATCGATCTGGACGGCCGGTGACCCGTTGAGCGACACCGCCGTGATCGCGATATCCGGCAGCTGGGCAACTCGAATGACGAAGCTGGCCACCTGTTGCGCGCCCTCGATGGGATGGCGAACAGCGGCGGCCATCCCGCCTCCGTCGGCCACGAGCACGACATCGGGCGCGAGCACGTCGAGAAGCGCGTTCAGATCACCCTGCCGGATCGCCGCCAAGAGCTGGCTCACCGCCTCCTGGACCTCGGCGGTGCTGACCGGCATCCGCGGACGCCTCGCCGCCACATGATCGCGGGCCCGGTGGGCGATCTGCCGCACGGCCGCGGGCGACTTGCCGACCGCTTCGGCGATCTCGTCGTAGGGCGTGTCGAACACCTCGCGGAGCACGAAGACGGCGCGCTCGATCGGGGCCAGAGTCTCGAGCACGGTGAGCATCGCGACCGAGAGGCTTTCGGCGAGCTCGACGTCAGCCGAAACGTCGGGGCTCGTGGCCAGCGGCTCCGGTAGCCACTCGCCGACGTAGTCCTCGCGCCGCCTCGACAACATCCGGAGCCGGTTCAGCGCCTGCCGGGTGACGATACGGACCAGGTAGGCGCGCGGCTCGAGCACCGTGGTGTGGTCGACGCCGGACCACCGCAGCCACGTCTCCTGGACGATGTCCTCGGCGTCGGACGCGGATCCGAGCATCTCGTAGGCGACGGTGAACAGGAGGCCCCGGTGCCGGGCGAACATGTCCTCGCTCGTGGTGCTCATGCCGACATCACATACCCCCTCGAGGGCTGGGCCAGAGGCAGCGGGCACGCCGAGGAGAAGCCCTGCGATTCGATCCCTAGCGCGTTGTTGCACCTCGTGGTCATGTTCGAGAAGGCGACCCATGCGGTGAGCTCCACCAGCGCCGCCGCCCCGAGTTGGTCGAGCAGCCGAGCGGACAGCTCGTCGGTCACACGCAGCGGGGTCTCGCTCATCGCCTCCGCATACTCCATGACGTCACGCTCGAGGGGCGTGAACGTGGGCGACTGACGCCAGCGGGGCACCTCGCTCGCCTTGGCCTCGTCGAGCCCTTCGTTGTGAGCGTGGAAGTAGCCGAAGTCGAGGCACCAGGAGCAGCCGATGAGCGCGGCGACCGCCATGTGCGAGAAGGACTTCAGGTCGGGATCGAGCTGATCCCACTTCTGCGCCTTGCGACCGAGGCCGGTGAAACTAGAGAGCACCTTCCGGTTGTGCCACATCACCTCCGCGGGCTCGGGAACCTCACCGATGAGCTTCCGGCTGAAGCGCTTCAACAGGTACCCGTAGAAGCCGGTGATCTCTGCCTTGGGAACTCGCGTTGCGCTGGTCATCTCTGCACCTCCTGTTGATGCGGTCGACATGAAGACACCACCCGAGGTCCGGTTGTGACAGCTTCAGGCCGCGTTGCCGCCGGAGGAGGTGCCATGTCGTCGCTGCCGCCGTCGCGGAGCTCTACGCGGACAACCCGGCGGCGATAACCCCCGGGCAGCTGTTGCCATCGCCAGACGTCATCAACAGGGGCGACCTGGGGCCAGCGCTCGACCTCGGGCCTGGACCAGACAGCTCGGCTCGCCTGGCCCCTTCCGCGGTGAACACGGCAGAACGGAGCTCTAACTGATAGATCGTGCACATTTGCATTGGAATCAGTTAGGATCTAGTTCCATGGTCACGGCCGGCTCAGCGGACTCAGCTCTCGCCAGTTTGGCCATGGGTATACAGGCAAGCCACCTGGAGAATGAGACCCTCGAGTTCAAGCGTCCCGATCCGGACCCCAAGGCGACAATGCGGCTGCTCGCCGACGCAGCCGTTTGCTTCGCAAACGCTCGCGGAGGCGACATCGTCCTCGGCGTCGACGACAAGAAGGGTGGCCCGGATGCCTTCATCGACGTCCAACCCGATCTCAGCCTCGATGCCATCCGGAAGGGCATCTTCGACCGAACGCGGCCGAGTCTCACGTGCTTTGTCACCGAACGGTACGACCACGGGCACCGGCTCGTCATCGTGTCGGTACCGCAGTCCATTGGCACCTGCTCGAACTCGGCGGGACTCGCGACCCGGCGGATGGGCACGGAGTGCCTGCCCTTCACACCGGACCAGCAACGCGAGGTGTTGGCCTCCCGCGGGCAGATCGACTGGTCCGCTGAGCTGACCGAGATCGACCAGCGAGACCTCGAGCCGCTACAGGTTGAGCGCCTTCGTCAACTGTTGCGCCGAGCGGGGCGGGACGAGCTCGCGGCGCGCGACACGCCTCAGCTGCTGACAGATATGCGGCTCCTAGGAGCTGGCGGTGCCGTCACGCGCGCTGGTGCCCTCCTGCTCGCCCCGGCCGAGCGTCTCGCGGCCGTCCTCCCCGAACACGGTTACTCATACCAGTACCGATCGACGTCAGGTTCCGAAGCCAGCAATCTCCTCCGAGGCCGGGAACCATTGCTCGGGGCGATCGAGCTCCTACTCGACGCAGTCGCGAGAAGGATCCAGGTCGAGCCACTCAACCTGCCGGGCGGCGTCCAGCTCGCGCTCGCGGACTATCCGATCGACGCCGTCCGTGAGCTCACGGTGAACGCACTGATCCATCGTTCCTACGAGACGCATGGCACGGTCGACGTGGAGCACACCACCGACCAACTCACGATCTCAAGCCCGGGCGCGCTCATCGCCGGCGTCTCCCCCGAGAACATCCTCACTCATCCATCGACACCAAGAAATCGTCTCCTGACCGAGACGGTGGCAATGCTGCAACTTGCCGAGCGAACGGGCCAGGGGATTGACAGGGCCTACCGCGAGATGTTGCGGAGCGGTAAGGAACCGCCGACGTTCCGTACCGAGCGGCTGCTCGTCCAGGCAACACTCGCAGGTGGTTCGGGGAACAAGTCGTTCGTTCGCTACATCGCTGAACTCTCCGACGATCTCTCGCGCGACGTCGACGTGCTCCTGGCGCTCTCGATCCTGCGAGGCAAGAGGACACTCGACGCGCCCACGCTTGCCGAGACGATCCAACGGTCTCCGGCCGAGGCACAGCGGGTGCTCCAGCGCATGTCGGAGGCACGCATCACCGAGCCGACGCGACGAACTGCGCAGCACCCGGCACCCACGTACCGACTTCGACCCGAGGCCATCGCAGGACTGGCTCGCGCGCTCTCGTATCACCGGCGCCAGATCGACGCCTCAGACGAGAAGGTCACCGACCACATCCGTGAATATGGGTTCATAACCAACAAGACCGTTCAGCGGATGTTCGACATCGACGTGTACCGGGCGCGCAACTTGCTTGCCGACATGCGATCACGAGGCCTGATCGAGAAGATCGGCGACGCTCGAGGAGGACCGGGAGTCCGCTACGGGCGACCCGGCGATTCGCCCCCCGACGGTCAGTGACGAGCTTCTGGGCCAGAGGCGGCCTCAGCGGGAGCCAGGTCGGGAGCCAACGCCGGCGGATCCGCAGAACCAGCGGTGGACGCGGATGGACACGACACCCCTTCTGACCAGGCACGCAGGGACTCGCGTGGACGCCCACGGACGCCGCTTGGCCTCCTACGGATCAGGAGGTTGGGGGTTCGAGTCCCTCCGAGCGCGCTGAACGTGCAGGTCAGTCATGGTGCTGCGACACAAAGATCTGGATATGCGTGGCTGATGCAGCCATTGGTGCAGCCGCCAGACGAGTCGTCGGACGGCTCGCCAACGCGGGTCAGCCCGGCCCCTCGAGCGCGTTCAACGAGCCCCCGAGGGGCCGGAGGGACCAACCACTGGGCAGCGAGGCGGGGGTGCCCATGATCTGGGTCCCATTTTCCCCGGTCAGGTTGGCGGAGGCGAGCGTCGCTCCGTCCAGGTTGGCCGAGTAGAGGTCGGCACCGCTCAAATCGGCACCGTCGAGGTCGGCGCCGGACAGGTCGGCGTTCGCGCCCATCAGGTAGCCGCCCACCTGCTGCCAACCGTCGGGCAGCTGACCGATCGTGCCCACCAGACCGCCCGAGGACACCTGATCGAGGGTGGCGTCGGGCAGCTGGGCGGCCTCGACCACCGCGCCGCGGAGGTCGGTGCCGGTCAGGTCGGCACCGGTGAGGTCCGCGTGCTGGAGCTGCGCGCCGATCAACGAGGCGAAGCTCAGGTCGGCACCGGACAGGTCGACGCCGTCGAGGTCAGCTCCCGCCAGGTTGGCGTAGCTGCCCACCAGGTAGCCGCCGGTGAGCTGCCAGCCCGTAGGCAGGGCCACGGGTGTGCTGGTGGGCATCGAAGAGCGCCTGTCGTCCAGGTCCGACGACCACGCGGTCGAGTCAGCCTCGAACGACCCGAAGGGTCACTCCCGTGCCCAGCACCGTCGCGGCTCCGTCGGGGCTCCGACGGCGGAGGCGGCTTCGGGCGTCACCGGAGACGAGAGGGTGCCGACCATCTGACTCGTGGCGCCGCGAACGGGCTGCTGTCACTCGTCAGACCGTTCGATCGCCGCGTAGGCGGCCGCTTCGAAGATGGCGGTGAGGTGCTCGACGACCTCGTCGGGCGTGGCGGTGAGGTCTCCGTGGATCCAGTCGCTGAGCAGCTCGACGACCCCTCCGATGAGGGCTCGGGCGATGAGCACGGGATCGAGCCGCAGCTTCACACCATCGGTCGCGATCGACATGGCATTGCGCACGGTCATGTCGGCCAGCGCATGGCGGGTGTCGCGACGGGCCTGTTCGAGCCGGTCGCTCACCCCGACCACCTCGAGGGCCACGATGCGGGCCTTGCGCGGGTCGGAGGTGAGCAGGACCCAGCCGGCGTGCAGCCCCGCTCGGGCCTGGTCCTCGATGGTGGTGGCTTCGGCCACACCGTTGATGGCTTCGGTGGCGATGCCGGTGACGATGCGGAGGTACACCTCGTAGAGCAGGTCCTCGCGGCTGGTGAACGACTCGTAGAAGTAGCGCGGGTTGAGGGCCGCCTGCTGACAGACGGCTCGCACCGAGCTGGACGCGTACCCCTCGGTCCCGAACACCTGGAGGCCGGCGTCCATCAGCCGCTCGCGGCGCTCGGCCGTGCGCTCCTGCGCGGTGATGCCCCGGTAGCGGCGGGCGGGTGGGTCGGCATCGCTCATGGCCAGCCCAGTCTCCCACCTGCCACCAGGAACCCGTGGACTATCTGGAACGACAGTGTTACCGTTTGTCACCCTAAGTGGTAACGCACTGTTACGAATGATGGGGGTTCCGATGCGACCGCGAGCAGATCGGTTCGGGCGAGCACGTCGTTTGGCCGCGATCGCCGTCGTGGCGGTCGCTGCGGTGGCGGTGACCGGGGCGCCGGGGTCGCCGGCGCGGGCGGTGGCGGCGCCGACTGGCGGTCTCCCCGTCGTGACGGCCGTGTCGGCGGGGGCGGGACAACACGGCTACCCGTACGACGCGGTGCCGGCCACCCCGGCGATCGCCGGCGCGCCGTCGATCGACCTGGCGGCGGCCGGGTACGTGGAGCGCGAGTTCACCATGTCGGGCACCGCCAAGGTGTACCGACAGAACGGGTTCTGGCTGTCGAACGGCCGCTGGAGCGCGTCGGTCGCCCAGGCCGCGGTGCCCTACACGACCCGGCTGCTGGTGCGGTACCCGACCAGCCCGGCCCGGTTCAACGGGACCGTCGTGTTCGAGTGGCTGAACGACACCACCGGCGGTGACCAGGATCCGGTCTGGGCCGAGCTGTACCACCAGCTGATCGCCCAGGGCTACGCCTATGTCGGGGTGACCGCCCAGACCGCCGGGATGGGCGACCTGAAGACCTGGGACCCCACCCGATACGGGTCCTTGGGCGACAGCAACGACGGCCAGTCCTACGACATCTTCACCCAGGCCGCCCAGGCCACCCGCGCCGACGACACGACCCTGCTCGGCGGACTGGTGCCCAACAAGCTGATCGGCACCGGTGACTCGCAGTCGGCGTTCCGCGTCGACACCTACGTCAACGCCATCCAGCCACTCACCCACGCCTTCAACGCGTTCCTGGCGGTCGGGCGGGGCGCCCTGGCCGCCCCCATCGGCGCCGGCCTGGTGGCCACCTCGCCGTTCCCGGCGCTGATCCGCACCGACAACATGGCTCCGTTCATCCAGCTCAACACCGCCGGTGACATCGTCGAGCTCGACGCCGGCGCCTCCCGCCAGCCCGACAACGCCGACCTACGCACCTGGGAGCTCGCCGGGGCTTCGCACATCGACGCGCACGAGGCCGCCTATGAGATCGAGACCATCGCCCGCGAGCAACCCACCGTGGCCGTCCCGCACTGCGTGTTCGGCACCCCCATCGAAGGGACCGGCACCCTGCTCGACGGCGTCAACCAGACCAACGACATGCCTCTGTTCGAAGTCGAGGATGCGGCCGTGACCGCGCTGCAACGCTGGGTCACCACCGGCACCCCCGCCCCCCACAGCCCGCAGATCTCGACCACCCCGCTCCTGTTCGGCCTGTTCGACTCGGTGAACACCGACCAGTACGGCAACTCGCTCGGCGGCATCCGCCTCCCCGAGATCCAGGCGCCCACCGAGAACTACTCACCCATCAACTTCTCCCAGACGAGCTCGAGCGACCTGTCACCCACCGCCCTGCTGTCCGAGGTGACCAGCGCCCTGCAGACCCTCAGCACCGGCAGCATCACCGATGCCACCGTCCGCGCCGCCGGACTGTGCTTCCTGTCGGGTTACTTCCTCGACCTGCCCCGCTCGACGCTCACCAAGCTCTACCCGACCCACGCCGCGTACGTCACCGCCTACACCAACGCCGCCAACGCGGCCGAGGCCGCCGGCTTCCTCACCCCCGACGACGCCATCCGCGCCATCACCGCCGCCCAAGCGTCCGCCATCCCCTGACCCCAGGATGTGCCGGTCCGAGGCCTTGGTGCGCCGAGGTGCCCTCATGGCGTCCCGTCGTCGGGCGTCCGGGTTGCGCGGTGAGAGGGATGCGCGCCAAGCAGACTTCTCGCTGGGCGGTCAGCCAGTTCGCGGCCCGGCGCGAAGGACGGCGAGGTAGCGGCGGGAGACCTCGTCACCCATCTGGGTCCTGATGCGTTCGGCGATCGCGTCGAGGAGCGGCTCTCGTGCTTCTGCCGCAAGCCTTCGGTAGAGCGAGTGTGACCGAAGGAGGTCAGCGAAGCCCGCGCCGTCGAACTGCTGCACCATCGGATGCCACCTGATGGTCGTGGGAGCGAACAGGCCGGGTGGCGCTTCGTTGGGCGGACCCCACTCCGAGTCGACGGCTCGCACCTCGTCCTCCAACGGCGGGTGGCCCCAGCCGGGGTGGCCGGGAGCGAACCGCTGGTGGAGATCCGCTGTTTCGGCATAGACCTCGGGCTCGCCGTGACGTCGGACGACCACCGCCCCGAGCAAGGCCATCCATCCGCCCGGCTGCAGGATGTCGTGCGCTCGGTGCCATCCGATCGCGGGGTCGACCCAGTGCCACGACGAGGCGGCCACGAGCGTGTCGAACCTGCGAGCGCGGTCGTCCCAGTCCTCGAACGACGACACCTCGACCTCGAGGTTGGTCGCCGCGGCCAGGCGTGCTCGAAGCCGCGAGGCCAGCTCCGCTCCGGGCTCGACCGCGGTGACGGTCCCGGCGAGGGCGACCAACGCCTGCGTGGCCTGCCCGGTGCCGGGGCCGACCTCCAGCACCGATGAGCGCTCGTCCATCCCGGTGATGGCCACCAGGTCGGCCCACAGCTCGTCGGGGTAGCTCGGTCTCACCCGGTCGTAGAGACCGGCCACATCGTTGAAGACGAGCCCGATGCGAGGCTTCCCTTCACCGCTCACCGGAGGATCATGCCGCTTGACGGTTCGGCCCGCGCCGGTGGAGAAGGCTCCCGAGCCGGACCGGGCGATCGGGCGCTCCCGCGTGGCCTGCTCCGCGCGCGGGGCCACACAGGTCTCCTTACCAAACGAGAAACTGTTGCTCGCGTCGTCCCCCCGACCTCCACCTCCGGGGTGGGCGGGGCCAGTATGGCCATCGTGTCGGGTGCACGGATCGTGGTGGAAGGGCTGACCCATCGGTATCGGTCCGCGGCGGGCGACGTGACCGTGCTCCGGGGCCTCGATCTCGAGGTCGACGGTGGTGAGCACGTCGCCCTCACCGGTGTGTCGGGGTCGGGCAAGTCGACGCTGCTGTGCATCCTGGGTGGCCTCGAGGCTCCACAGGAGGGTTCGGTGCGGGTCGAGGACCATGATCTGGCTGCTCTCTCGCGCCAGGACCTGGCCACGTTCCGACGCGACACGGTCGGGTTCGTCTTCCAGCACTTCGGACTGCTCGAGGCGTTGACCGCGGCCGAGAACATCGAGCTGGCGTGTGCCCTGGCCCGGACCGGGCCGGCAAAGCGCCACCGCCGAGCAGCGGAGCTGCTCGAGGCCGTCGGGTTGGCCGACCGGGCCCGGCACCGCCCGATCGAGCTGAGCGGGGGCGAGCGCCAGCGGGTGGCGATCGCGCGGGCGCTGGCCAACAGGCCCAGGCTGGTGCTCGCCGACGAACCCACCGGCAACCTCGACGAGGCGAGCTCGGAGCGGGTGGTGGCCCTCCTGGCCGACTTGCCCAAGCTGCACGGCTGCACCTTGGTGATGGTCACCCATGACGCCTCCGTGGCGGCGCGAGCCGACCGGCGCCTGCACCTGGCCGGAGGTCGGCTGGTCGAGGCGGTGGAGACCTCATGACCTGGCGCGATGCCATCCGGCTGGCGGTGCGCACGGTGGTGGGGCGTCCCGGTCGAGCTGTGCTGACGGTGGCTGCGGTTGCGCTGGCCGCCGCCCTGCTCACGGCGTTGCTGACCATCTCGACCACGGCCGAGACGCGCGTGCTCGACCAGCTGAGCACCGGCGGTCCCCTCGCCGGCATCAAGGTGGCGGCCGCCGCGCCCGACCCGACCCAGATCGACCAGGACAACGCCCGCCCGGGCAAGCCCAAACCGCTGGACGACGCGGCCGTGCGACGGATCGCGGCCCTGCCCGAGGTGCGCGACGTGGTGCCGGTGGTGAGCATGCAGATGCTGGTGCTCAGCCCGACCCGGACCACGAGCGGCCAGCGCCTCAGCCCGTTCTTCGACGACGTGGTGGGGGTGGACGTGACCAAGGTCGACGAGTTGCCCGTCACGTTGTTGGCGGGGCGGTTGCCGACTTCGGGCGCGCTGGATGAGGTGGCGGTGACCGAGGGGTATCTCGAACGACTCGGCCTGAGCCGTCTGCAGGCCACGCGGGTGGTGGGCACCACGGTGGTCGTGGCGTCGCCTCGGCTGGTGGACAGCCCGGACGGCGATCGGGGTCGGTACCAGGGTCGGTGGACCAAGCTGGCGGTGGTGGGCGTGGTGGCCCAGGACGCCGGCGACGGCCAGTTCCTGACCACCACTGCCGTGGTCGACCAGGCTCGGGCCTGGGCCGAGAGCGGCCAGGACCACGGCCGGTTCCTGGCCCAGGACGCCAATGGTGTGCTGTCGCCCTACGCCGGGGTGTTCGTGGTGGCTCGGGGGCTCGACAACGTGGCGAAGGTCCGGCTCGAGATCACCGCGGTCGGCTATTCGACCAGTGCCCCCGAGAACCTGATCGCCTCGGTCCGCCGGTACCTGCGGGTGGTCGAGATCGTGCTGTCGGCGGTCGGGGTCATCGCCCTGCTGGTCGCCGCGCTCGGCATCAGCAACGCCATGTTGGCGGCGGTGCGCGAGCGTCGACGCGAGATCGGCGTGCTCAAGGCCATCGGCGCCCGCGACCGCGACGTCTACCGGACCTTCCTGCTCGAGGCGGCCACGCTCGGGTTCATCGGCGGCGCCCTCGGGGCCGTGTTCGGCTGGCTCATCGCCCTGGCCGTGGGCGAGGTGGTCAACCGCTACCTGGCTCAGCAGCGGCTGGCCGGGGTGCACCTGTCCCTCCCCTGGCCCCTGGTGGTCGGCGTGTTGGCCGGGTCCACGATCGTGGCGCTGGCGGCCGGGACCTGGCCGGCCGCCCGGGCCGCCCGGATGTCGGCGCGCGAAGCGGTGGCCGGTGTCTGAGCGAACCTGGCCCAGGCGAGAGGCGACGCTGGCGATCGCGGTGATCGGGTTGCTGGCCTGGGTCACGGCAGCCTGTTCGTCGGGCAGCCCGATCGCCGCCCGGCCGCCCACGGGATCGACCGGCCGGCCGACGGTGATGGTGGCGCTCGGCGGGTTGGAGACCTCCAACCTGGACTTCCGCACGGACCGACGTGACACCTGGACCCAGCTGGTGCTCACCGAAGCCCTGCCCGCCGCGGCGGTGCAGGTCGATCTGGCCGGCGAGGATGCCACCGCGGCCCAGGTCGCGGCCGGGCAGCTCCCTGAGCTGACCTCGTTGCACCCTGACATCGTGACCATCTGGGCCGAGACGGCTGATGCCGCCGACGCCACGCCTCCCGCCACCTATCAGGCCGAGCTGGTCGATCTGGTGGCGGGGGCCCGCCGGGCCGGGGCCACCCGCGTCCTGATGCTCACACCCCCGGTGGGGCCGGCCGGGGGGCCGGGCGGGCTGGCCGCCTCGGTGGCCGCGGCCGCCGCCCGATCAGGGGCCACGCTGGTGTCGTTGGGCGACACGAGCAACCGACGTTCCGATGTCGGCCAGCGCGCCATCGCCGCCTCGGTCACGGCGGCCTTGCGCGCCTCGCGCTGAGGCTCCCGACGGCGGGCACGACATCGGTGGCACTCGCGCAAGTCGTCCGGAGCGCCGATCCAGACCGGGTGGCTAGGGTGGGCGACATGCAGCCCAGGGGGCCGGCCAAGTCGACGGACGTCGACCCAGCATCCTGCTCGTGAACCACGAGGTCCGAGGGTCGTGCTGCACGCCGAGCGCCGGTCGCTCGAGCGACCCCGGCCCGGCCCCGACCGAACGAGGGTCGCACCCTTCCACGCTCGTGCACGTACCCGGGGGGACGTTCCGGATGGGCGACGACTCGGGCTGGGCGTACCCGGGTGACGGTGAGGGGCCGGTGCACGAGGTGGCCCTGGGGCCCTTCGAGATCGATCCCCACACGGTGACCAACGCCGCCTTCGCCGCCTTCGTGGACGCCACCGGCCACACCACCGACGCCGAGCGCTTCGGCTGGTCCTTCGTGTTCGGCGCCTTGCTGCCCCCCGACCACCCCGAGACCCGGGGGGTGGTGGGCGCCGAGTGGTGGCGCCAGGTGTTCGGCGCCGGCTGGCGACACCCCGAAGGCCCCGCGTCGTCCATCGCGCACCGAGCCGACCACCCGGTCGTCCACGTGTCCTGGAACGACGCCCAGGCCTACTGCACGTGGTCGGGCACCCGACTTCCCACCGAGGCCGAGTGGGAGTTCGCGGCCCGTGCCGGGTCGCCGACGCCGTTCCCCTGGGGCGACGAGCTCGTACCCGGTGGCGAGCACCGCATGAACGTGTTCCAGGGGACCTTCCCCGTCGACAACACCGGTGACGACGGCTTCCTGGCCACCGCCCCGGTCGACTCGTTCCCCCCGAACGCCTTCGGCCTCCGCAACGTCACCGGCAACGTGTGGGAGTGGTGCCAGGACTGGTACTCGCCGGACTACTACCGCACCAGCCCTCACGACGACCCCCGTGGTCCGACCGAGGGCACGACCAGGGTGCAGCGGGGTGGGTCCTACCTCTGCCACGCCTCCTACTGCCGGCGCTACCGGGTCGCGGCCCGCCTCGGCTCCGAACCCGCCTCGTCCACCGGCAACCTCGGCTTCCGCGTCGCCCGCTGAATCCGGACTGCCGACTCGGCGCGGAGACCGCCGTCCAGGGTGCGCGACGCGTTCGACTGGGCCATCGACCCCGCTCCTGCCCGCTGACGAGCCGCGTCCGTCGACGGGCTAGCCTCGGCCTTGCCGTACTGGCCACCGCGCACCGCCGCGCCACCGCCGCCCTCGGAGCACCGCCTCCGCGGACGAGGAGCACGATGACCGAGTCTGCACCGCCCCCCGGGGCCCCGTTCGGGCGCATCGCGGCCGCCATCCCCGTGACCGACATGCGCCGCGCCCGTTCGTTCTACGAAGGCGTGCTGGGCCTGACCCCGACCTTCACCAACGGCGACCCGGTGGGGTTCGTGATCCTGCACCGCGACGCAGCCGAGCTCCACCTGACGCTCGTGCGCGACCACCAGGCCGGCACCCACAACGTCGCCCACCTCCTGGTGAGCGACGCGACCGCCCTCCACGACCACCTGCGCGCCGCGGGCGTCCGCATCGTCAAGGGCCTGCGAGATGCCGACCACGGCCTGCGGGGTTTCGTGTTCGCCGATCCCGACGGCAACCGCATCGACGTCGGCCAACGGCTCGCGGTGGCGGGACGGGGCTGACGGGAGGTGCGAGTCGAGGTCATCCTGCCCGTGCTCGACGAGCTCGACGCCCTCCCCTGGGTGCTGGGTCGCCTGCCGGACGGCTTCGAGGCGATCGTGGCCGACAACGGATCCGCCGACGGCTCCCCGGAGCTGGCGCGGGAGCTCGGGGCGCGGGTGGTCGACGCGCGCCCGCGGGTTCGGGGCCGCCTGCTGGGCCGGACTGAACGCGGCCACCACCGACGTCGTGTGCTTCATGGACTGCGATGGCTCGCTCGACCCGTCGGACCTGCCGAAGGTCGCCGGTCCCGTCGAGCGGGGCGAGGCGGATCTCGTGCTCGGCGCCCGGCGGGCCGAGCGGGGCGCCTGGCCACCCCACGCCCGGGTTGCCAACCGCTGGTTGGCCCGGCAGGTGCGTCGTCGCCATGGCTACGCCGTGACCGACCTGGGCCCGATGCGGGCAGCCCGCCGCCAGGAGCTGCTGGAGCTGGGGCTGGTCGACCGTCGATCGGGATGGCCGCTCGAGATGGTGCTGCGAGCCGGTCGGGCCGGTTGGCGGGTCGAGGAGGTGCCGGTGGCCTACCGCGCCCGCCAGGGTCGGTCCAAGGTCACCGGCACGGTGTCGGGGACGCTGCGTGCGGTGCGGGACATGCGGCGCCAGTTGGCCGAGCTGGCCTGACCAGTCGCCACGGTTCGGCTGGTATCAGTCCCTGAGCGGCGCGTCGGCGAACTCGGCCATGCCCTGGTCGAAGCCGATCGCGGCTCGGAAGCCCAGCCGGCGAGCGGCCTGCTCGGGCGAGGCGAACACGTGGCGGACGTCGCCCAGCCGGTAGCCGCCCACCACCTCGGGTTCGGGCGACCGGCCGGGCGAGGCGCGCCAGAGGGCCCAGGCCAGCTCACCGATGGTGTGGGGATCACCCGTGCACACGTTGCACGCCGCGAACGATCCCTCCGCGCCCGCGGCCTCGGGACCGCCCGGTCGCTCCAGCCGCCCTCCACCTCCGTAGGCGAGCGCGGCCAGGTTGGCTCGGGCCACGTCCTCGACGTGGATGAAGTCACGCCGCTGGGCTCCGTCCTCGAACACCTGAGGCGCTTCGCCGCGGGCGACGGCCGAGCGCAGGATGCTGGCCACCCCGGCGTAGGGCGTGTCCCGTGGCATCCGGGGTCCGTACACGTTGTGGTACCGCAGGGCCACGGCCGAGGCCCCGTGCTCACGGGCGTAGGCAGCCACGAGGTGCTCCTGGTGGAGCTTGGTGGCGGCGTACACGTTGCGCGGATCGGTGGGCGCCTCCTCCGTCACGGGTTCGGCCGCCAGCTCGCGACCGCAGTCGGGGCATCCCGGCTCGAACCGGCCGGCGTCGAGGTCCACGACCCGTCGGGGTGCGGGGCGCACGACGCCGTGGTCGGGGCACCGGTACCGACCTTCGCCGTAGACGACCATCGAGCTGGCCAGCACGAGGGGGCCGCGGAAGCCGCGGTCGTGCAGGGCGCCGAGGAGCACGGCGGTGGCCAGGTCGTTGTGGCCGACATAGCGCGAGGCGTCGGCGAAGTCGACGCCCAGTCCGACCATGGCCGCCTGGTGGCACACGGCGTCGATCCCGGCCACCGCGTCGGCGGCCACGTCGGGGTCGCGCAGGTCGGCGAAGCGGTACTCGGCTTCCGGGTTCAGGTAGTCGGGTCGCCGTCGGTGGGCATCGGCCAGCAGCGCGTCGACGACGCGCACCTCGATCCCGGGTTGCTCGACGACCAGGCGGTCGACCACGGCCGAGCCGATGAACCCGGCCCCGCCGGTGACCAGCACCCTCATGACCGCCACCCCGTCGAACGACCGCGATGGCGGGCGGGCGGGCGAGCGCTCACCACTGGGTGGTGACCAACGAGACCAGGACCACCGCCGAGGCGGCCTGGAGCGCCAACCAGGCGCGGGCCCGGCGCGGGCCTCGGGCCGCCAGGCTGACCCCGGCCAGCAGCACCCAGGCGGTGAACGGCAACCAGATGCGCTCGACCTCACCTTCGGACATGCCGCTCAGGTCGGCCACCAGGGCGGCCGCCAGCCCACCGGCCACCACCAGGGCCAACCCACGTCCCGAGCGCGTCCAGCCGGCCTCGGGACCGGCGCCACCCCGGCGATGCACCCTCGGCCAGCCCGGCAGGCGCAGCACGGCCACCGCCATCGCCGGTCCGAGCGCCAGGGCCCAGGCCGACAGGTCGGCCAGCCCGAAGTACCAGAGCGGCCGCGACACGTGGAGGGTGTCGTACTGGTGGCGGGTGGCCAGCAGACCGGCCGGCCACCAGAACCCGGTGAGCCCGAAGGCCGCGAGCGCGGCGGCGGCCACCCCGGCGGTGACGACCAACGGCCGGACTCGGCGGTGGCGCCAGGCCACGACCAGCGGTACCAGCGCGACCAGCACCAGGCCGTAGGAGAGCAACAGGCAGCCGGCCCAGGCCAGGCCGGCGGCCACCGCCCAGGCATCCGTCCGGACCGAAGGACGCGGGTCTAGGCCCGGTCCGGTCTCCTCCCCCGCCGCGCCCGCATCGTGGGTCGGCGACCAGGGCAGACCCAGCGCGGCCAGGGTCAGGGCGACGGCCACGGCGCAGGTCAGCACGTAGAAGGCGTCGGGTGAGGTGGCCATCCAGATGGCGGCCGGCGACAGCACGAGGAACGGCAGGGCCTGGCGGGCGGCCGACTCGCCGGCCACCATCCGTGCCGCCACCAGCACCACCGCCACCGAGGCCGCCCCGGCCCCCAGCAGCAGCGCGGCGGCCCACCCGTTGCCCCCCAGACCCAGGTCGCGCAGGCCGACCAGGATCAGGACCATCCCAGGGGGATGGCCCCGCACCTGGACGTGGTACCCGGCGATCTGGCGGGTGAAGGTGCGCAGGAAGTGGCTGGGGTCGGCGGCCACCCGCGCGACGTCGGCGCCCAGCTCGTTGCCGCCGGCCACGCCCCGTGTCAACCCGCTGGCCCAACGCGGTCCGTCGACCGCGGCCAGGCTCACCGCCCAGGCCGACGAGGCCAACGCCGCCACCACCACCGTGGTGGCCCACCGCCACCGCGCCGCCAGCCACGGCAGGGCTCCCATCAGCGCCAGGCCCACCACCAGCGGGGCGAGCAGCCGGATCGTCCACCCCGGACCGGGGCGGCCGAGCAGCGGCGGTTGGGCCAGCTCGAGGCGGCGGCCTCGGGCCAAGAGCCACAACCCCCACCCGCGGCCCACCGCCACCAGCGCCGCCCAGCCGGCCAGGGCCGCGACGGTGGCCGGCAACGAGTGGCGCCCCCGGCGCGACACCACGGGCCGCGCCGCGTCGGACGGCGGCGGGCGGTCGGCGAGGGCGGACGAGCCGGCCGGAGCGACCGGGCGCCTCGGGGCCGAGCCTGCCCGGGCGACGTGGACGGAGTCCGACGCGACCTCAGTTGGCATCGAGGTCGGGCCCGGCGGCGGTCGCCACCGCCTCTCCCCCGAGGTCGGGTTCGGTGCGGGCAGAGGCGTCGACCGGCAGCCGCACCGTGAACCGGCAGCCCTGCTGCTGGTTGGCCACCTCGATGGAGCCGTCGTGGGCCTCGACCAACCCCTTGGCGATGGCCAGGCCCAGCCCGCCGCCCCGGTCGTCCTTGGCTCGGGCCTGGTCGCCACGGAAGGCCACGTCGAACACGCGGGTCAGGTCCGACTCGGGGATCCCGCCGCACTCGTCGGCCACCGAGAGCAGCGCCCCGTGGTCGTCGCGCAGGATCTCGATCCGCACCTGCCCGCCGGGAGGCGTGTGGCGGATGGCGTTGTCGATGAGGTTGTGCAGGGCCCGGCGCAGCTCCTGGCTGGACACCGCAACCGACGGGAGCTCGGCCATGTGGTCGACCAGCTCGACGCCCTTCATCTCCGCCCGGGGCCGGGCCTCGGCCACCACCTGGCCCACCAGGTCGGGGAGGCGCACCACCTGGCGGTCGTGGCCCACCGTCCCGCTGTTGATGCGGGACAGCTCGAACAGGTCGTCCACCAGCGTCGACAGCCGTTCGGCGTCCTGGCGGAGCTGGCGGTGGTAGCGGGCCACGGTGGCCTCGTCCTGGACGACGCCGTCGTCGAGGGCCTCGGCCACGGCCCGGATGGTGGCCAGGGGGCTGCGCAGGTCGTGGGACACCCAGGCGATGAGCTCGCGACGGGACCGATCCAGGGCCTGCTCGCGGCGGCGGGCCTCGGCCAGACGGCTGGAGGTCTCCGCCAGCTGGCGAGCCAGGTCGGCCAGCTCGCTCGGCGCGCCCACCACCGGGTCGTCGGTCGTCGGATCGAGCGCGCCGTCCTGGCCGAGCTGGCGGGCCATGTCCTCGACCTGCCGGGCGGCCCGGTCGACGGTCCGGCCCAGCTGCAGGGCGGCCCCGGCGGCCACCGCCGCGCTCATGACCACCACCACCACGAGGGCCTGCAGGTCGTGGGCGGAGATGAACATGGCCCGGGCCGCCACCACCACCCCCACCACCGTCGAGACCAGCGCGATGAGCGCCACGGCCAGGGCCTGGGTCCCCACCGATCGGGGACGCAGCGCTCGCAGCACCAGGGCGCCGACGACCGCCGCCACCAGCGCGCCCCCGGCGGCCGCGCCCAGCAGCACGAGGGCGTCGTGGGCCGACATGGCGTCGTGGATGGACAGGACGACGGCGAGGGCGACACCACCCACCAGGACGCTGAGCGCGGTGAGGGCCCGGGTGTCCACCCGTTGCCGGGACGCCGGGGCGTCGGCCGCCGTGGTGGGCCTGGCCGCCCCCGCCGGCGGCGACGGGACCGCGGGAGCACGGCCGGCCTCGGCCTCGGGTCCGGTCACGGCTCGAACCGGTAGCCCACCCCGCGCACGGTGCACAGGTGCACCGGCCGGGACGGGTCCGCCTCCACCTTCTCGCGCAGCCGTCGCACGTGGACGGTGACGGTGGCCGTGTCACCGTAGGTCCAGCCCCACACGTGCTCCAGCAGCTCGTCGCGCCGGAACGCCCGACGCGGGTGGGCCATGAAGTAGGCCAGCAGGTCGAACTCCTTGGCGGTCAGCGCCAGCACCTGGCCGTCGCGACGGGCCTCGTGCACGACCACGTCGAGCTCGATCGTGCCTGCGGTCAGCGTCGTGGGCGACGTCGGGGCCAGCCCGCCGCTCGCCCGGCGCAGGACGGCGTTCACCCGGGCGGTCAGCTCGCGCGGGAGAAGGGCTTCGTCAGGTAGTCGTCGGCGCCCAGCTCGAGCCCGGCGATGCGATCGTCCTCCTCGCCGCGGGCGGTGAGCATGATCACCGGGATCGGCAGCACCTGCCGCAACCGCCGACACACCTCGAACCCGTCGAGCACCGGCAACATGAGGTCGAGGATCACCAGGTCGGGGGCGGTGCGCAGCGCCTCCTCGAGGCCGGTCTGGCCGTCGGCGGCCACCGACACGTCGAACGACTCGCGCTCCAGGTAGGTCTGCACCACCTCGGCCAGCGTGGTGTCGTCCTCCACCACCAGCACGCGCGGCGCCGTGGCGACCGGGGCACGGGCATCGGCGGGCATCGCCCCAGGATGGTACGGGCCAGGACGCCGGAGGGCTCGAACGGCGCAGAGTTTCGCGCTCGTTTAGGTAGGGGACGCCGTCGCCGCGCCTGTTTCGCGAACCGTTCGCGCTTCGTTCTTCCCGTCCGGCCGTCCCCTTCGTACGGTCGACCCATGACCACACCGAGGGCTCGACGCATCCACCACATTCGGCGCAGCCTGCACACCCACGTGCTGGTGATGGCCAAGGCGCCGGTGCCTGGACAGGTCAAGACCCGCCTGTGCCCGCCGTGCACCCCTGACGGTGCCGCGGCGGTGGCCGAGGCCGCGCTGGCCGACACGCTCGAGGCGGTGGCCGCCTGCGGGACCGATCGGCGGATCCTGGCCCTGGCCGGCCCCCCCGGACCGTGGCTCCCGTCCGGCTTCGAGGTGGTGGCCCAGGTCGGCACCACCTTCGCCGACCGGCTGGCCGCAGCCTGGTCCCACGCGGGCGGTCCCGGCCTCCAGATCGGCATGGACACCCCCCAGGTCACCGCCGACCTGCTCGACGACAGCCTCGAACGGCTCTGTCGACCGGGCATCGACGCCGTGCTCGGGCCGGCGACCGACGGCGGCTGGTGGGCCATCGGTCAGCGCCGCCCCCACGCCGGCCTGTTCGACGGCGTGCCCATGAGCGCCCGGGACACCGCCTGGCACCAGCGCCGACGCCTGACCGACCTCGGCCTGGTCACCGCCGAGCTGGCCCCCCTCCGCGACATCGACACGGTCGCCGACGCCCTGGCCGTGAGCCGGCTGATCCCCGGCTCGCGCACGGCGCGGGCGGTGCCGCGGGCCCTCGGGACGAGTGAGGCCGTCCACGGCGCGCCCGGTCCGGATCCCACGGTGGCCCACCCCACGGTGACCCACTCCACGACGGCCCTGGTGGCGGACCGACCGTGAGCGTGCTGCTGCGCACCCGCGCCGGCCAGGCCCGACCCCTCGCCGTCGACAGCTGGTGCCGACCCGCCTCCTCGGGCGAGCGACGACTCCTGGCCTCGCTGGCCGGGCCGGTGCTCGACCTGGGCTGCGGACCGGGTCGGCTGGTGGTGGCCCTGAACGAGCTCGGCACCGCCGCGCTCGGGGTCGACGCCTCGCCGGCGGCCATCGGTCGCGCCCGGGCCGCGGGGGCGCCCAGCCTGCGCCACTCGGTGTTCGATCCGCTGCCGGGCGAGGGGCGCTGGCCCACCATCTTGTTGTTCGACGGCAACGTGGGCATCGGCGGTGAGCCCGTGCGCCTGCTGCGCCGCGTGGCCGAGCTGCTGGGGCCGAGCGGACGAGCCCTGGTCGAGGTGGAGCCACCCGGGGTCGCCAGCCACTCCACCCACGCCCGCCTCGAGCACGGCGACCAGACCTCCGCCTGGTTCCCCTGGTCGTGGGTGTCCGCCGACGCCATCGACGGGTTGGGGATGGCGGCGGGGCTGGTCCGCCAGGGCTGGGAGCGACTCGACCACCGGTGGTTCGCCATCCTCGGGGCGGACGACTCGTGAGCCCGACGCCGGCGCGTCCCACCCACCGGCCCCGCCGGGACCTGTCGGCGCCCGTGCGCCGGTGGCGCGACCAGGCGGCCGACGACCCCCGCCACGACGAGCGGACCGCCGCCCTGCTCGGGATCGCCCTCGGGGTGTGCTTCACCGTCTGCTTCCTCACCGGGCTCTACTCGCACCTGGCCCAGCACCCGACCTCGTGGTTCCACCTGCCGGCCCGCCCGGCCGGGCTCTACCGGTTCACCCAGGGCGTCCACGTCCTGACCGGCATCGCCACCATCCCGCTGCTGCTGGCCAAGCTCTGGTCGGTCTTCCCCGCCCTGTTGCAGTGGCCTCCGGTCACCTCGGTCGCCCACGGGCTGGAGCGGCTCAGCCTCGTCCCCCTGGTGGCCGGCGCGCTGTTCCAGCTCTGGACCGGCCTGGCCGACATCGACGGCTGGTACCCGCTGCCCGGGTTCTTCCCCACCATCCACTACTGGACGGCGTGGATCACCATCGGCGCGCTGGTCGTGCACGTGGGCGCCAAGCTCACCGTCACCCGATCAGCCCTGGCCCGCCACGCCGGCGTGGCTCCAGCTCCCGCGGCCACGGCGGCCACGGCGGCCGGGGCGGCGACCGTCGACCCGGCGGCGCGCCGACACTTCCTCACCACGGCGGGTGCCGTGAGCGGGCTGCTGGTGGTGACGGTGGCCGGCCAGACGGTTTGGCCGCTGCGGCGACTGGCCCTGCTGGCCCCCCGACACCCCGACATCGGTGAGCAGGGGTTCCCGGTGAACAAGTCGGCGGCCTCGGCGGGGGTGCGGGAATCGGCTCGCCGTGCGGACTACCGCCTGCAGGTGGTGGGGGCCGTCACCCGACCCCTCTCGTTGAGCGTCGACCAGCTGGGCGGCCTGCCCCAGCGGACGGCCACGCTGCCCATCGCGTGCGTCGAGGGTTGGAGCGCCAACCGGCGCTGGACCGGGGTGCCGCTGGCCGACCTGCTGGCCCGGGCCGGCGCTCGGCCGGGCGCGGCGGTGACCGTCCAGTCCCTCGAACAGGGCGGGCTCTACGCCCGGGCCGACGTGGACGCCGACCAGGTCGCCGACCGCGACACCCTGTTGGCCCTGCAGGTCGACGGGCAGGTGCTCGCGCTCGACCACGGCTACCCGGTGCGGCTCATCGGCCCCGACCGCCCGGGCGTCATGCAGACCAAGTGGGTCAGCCGGATCGAGGTCCGATGACGGCGCCGGCCAGCCCACCGCCGGGCGTGGCGGCGCGCGCCCCACGATCGCGGCCCCGCCTTCTGGGTCGGCCTGGCCGTGGGCTGGGCGATCATGGCCTTCGGGATCTGGGGCTTCATCGACGACGCCAGCGCCACCCATCCCCATCGAACCGTCTGGTGGATCCTGGGATCGGCCGTGGCCCACGACGCCCTGGTGGCCCCGGTGGTCACGCTGGTAGGACTGGCGCTGGCCGCCCTGTTGCCCCGCGGGGTGCGGGGACCGGTGGCCGCCGGGGTGGCCGCCACCGGTGTCGTGCTGGCCTTCTCGTATCCCCTCCTGCGCCACTTCGGCCGCCGGGCCGACAACCCGTCGCTCCTCCCGCTCGACTACGCGCGCAACGTGGCGCTGGTCCTGATGGTGGTGTGGGTGGTGGTGGCGGCCGTCGTCGTGCGTCGCGCCCGGCGGCCCGTGCAGGGCACGGGTGGCGGCCCGACCTGAACCCTGGGTCAACCCTTCGGGGGCAGGCTCCTGGCGAAGGAGATGCCGGTGAAGTCCATCTCCCGGGCGGGCGGCTGGCCCAACGCGTCGGCCACGCGTCGGGGCCGACGCGGATCATCAGCTCGGCTCGCTAGGAACGCGTAGAAACCTGGGCTCGCACCGCGAAGATCTCGTGAACCACGGCGCCCGGCACGACGCCGGCGCGCTACTCCATCCGCATGGCGCTCGCCCCCCGGACGCGGATCGACGATCTGGAGCTGCTCGAGCACCTGGCCGACGGCGCCACGGCCGACGTGTACCGGGCCGTGGACCTGCGCACGGGCGACCAGGTGGCCATCAAGATCCCCCTCGACGCGGTGCTGACCGACCCCCGACGCGCCCGAACCTGGCGCCGGGAGGCACGGCTCACCCGACAGCTCCACCACCCCCGCCTGGTCGGGCGCGTCGACCTCGGCCGGGTTCCGGCGAAGCCGTACCTGGCCTTCGAGCTCCTGGCCGGGGGCACGCTCCGCCACCAGCTGGCCGCGCCGCGGCCCATCCCGATCGACGAGGCGGTGGCCTGGGCCCGCCAGCTCGCGGAGGCGCTCGACGCGCTCCACGCCCAAGGCCTGGTGCACGCCGACGTCAAGCCCGACAACGCCCTGCTGACCCTGACGCGGGAGGTGAAGCTGGCCGACTTCGGTGCGGCCACCAAGATGCGCCACCTCCCGCTCGCCCCACCCCGCCAGGTGCTCGAGATCGCGGGCGGCACGAGCGAGTACATGAGCCCGGAGCAGATCCAGGGCCGCCACCTCGATGCCCGCAGCGACCTCTACAGCTGGGGCGTCGTGCTCTACGAGCTGCTCACCGGAGACTGCCCGTTCACCGGCGACACCGAGCTGGAGGTGATGGAAGCCCACCTCCGCCACCAACCCGTGTCCGTCCGGGCGCTCCGGCCCGAGGTTCCACCCGGCCTCGACGCCGTCGTACTCACCGCCCTCCGACGAGCGCGCGAGCGCCGTCAGCCCACCATGGCGGCCGCCATCGCCGATCTCGACCACCACCTCGACCTCGACCCGGCGACTCGGGATCTGAGCCCGGAGCCACCTGTCGAGCTCCAGCCGCTCGCCGGCAGCTCACGCCTCTGGGCCTTCGTGGCGGCGGTGGCCATCTCCTACCTGGCGGTCGTGGCGGCCATCATCGGATTCACCCTGCTCGTCCGATGAGTGAGCGCCCGCGACCAGCAGCACGCGCTCTCGCTGGGCCGGCGAAGGCCGACGCTCACCGTGCCCGTTCCAGATGAGGGTCGAGACGGATCACCTCGGCTGGAGCCCTCACGCCGACGTGCTGGCGAGGACGGCGTCCATCTGCGACAGGACCGTGCGCATGCCCTCCTCGATGCCCATGGCCAGCACCTGCTCCATGCCGGCCAGCGAGTCGAAGTGGGTGCGGACCGACATGGCCGCTCCCCCGCCACGCGCCTCGATGGTGATCACCAGCGCCGTCATCGAGTTGCCGTCGTTCGGGCGGCCGTCCTCGTCGACGTCGGCGTCCCGCAGCTCGAGGTGGCGGGGCGGATCGGCGGCCACGACCTCCCACGTGCTGTCGTGGCGCTCGCCGTCGTCACCGGTCACGAAGAAGGTGACCCGCCCCCCGGCCCGCAGGTCGTGGTCGACCACCGTCGCCGGGTGATCTGGAGGCCCCCACCACCGCTCGAACTGCCGGGGATCGGCCCACAGCTGCCACGCCCGCTCGACCGTGGCATCCAGGTCCGCGGTGACCGTCATGGTCAGGGCCTCCAGGTTCTTGTCGACGCTGGTCACGCTCATCCCTTGCCTCCAGTGGTCTGCTTCTCGGCTGCCAACAGGTCGTCGATCCGGTCCACCCGCGCCCGCCAGAGCTCCTCGATGCCGTCCAGCAGCACCCGGGCCCGCTGCACGGTGTCGACGTGGGTGCGCACCAGTTGCTCGCGCCCCCGCCGCTCCTTGGTGACCAGCCCGGCCCCCTCGAGGACCGCGACGTGCTTCTGCACCGCCGCGAAGCTCATCGGGTAGCGCTTGGCCAACGCCGACACGCTGTACCCGCCGCCGGTGGCGTGGGCGACGATGTCACGCCGGGTGCCGTCGGCGAGGGCGTGGAAGATGCGATCGACCTCGGCGTCCGTCAGCTGACCCGCCGCCTGCTCCGACATCTGATCTACAACCATCTGGTTGTAGATTTGCACATCAGCCCGACGGGGGCAAGCCCTCGGGCAACGCGCTCCCGGCCCGGTGGTCAGCCCCCTCCGGGACGCGTCGCACGACGGTCGTGTCCATCCGGGGCCTCCCGCTTCGGGAACCACGGCACGAACGACGACGTGCGGGCGATGTAGCCCTCGTAGCCCTCACGGGTCTTGCGCAGCTTGCGCTCGAGGATTGGGACGCCCGACCACCGCATCAGCGTCCAGGTGAGCAGGATGGGACCGGGGAACGCCCAGCGACCAGTCGACGTCTCGGCGGCGATGAGGAACAGCCCCCACCACGTGCAGGCGTCGCCGAAGTAGTTCGGGTGCCGGGTGTAGCGCCAGAGCCCACGGTCCAGGACGCCCCCCGCGTGGTCCGGATCGGACCTGAACCGGCTGAGCTGCAGGTCGCCGACGGTCTCGAGGGTGATCCCGATGATGGCGAGGACGGCTCCCACCACGGCCAGCGGGCCGAGGCCGGGCTCCCGATCGACCTGACCGAGCTGCACCGGCAGCGCCACGATGAACAGGAGCGGCGCCTGCGTGGCGAACACCAACGTCGCGGCCCTGGCGAAGCTCCAGCCCTTGCGCTTCTGCGTTCGCCCGACGATGGCCACGTACCGGGGATCGGGTCCCCGGCGGCGCCACCGCCGCAGCAGGTGGGTGGCCAACCGCACCCCCCACACCGCGCAGAGCACCGTGAGCAGCCACCGCCGGGCGGCCAGCCCGTCGGTCTGCAGCGCGCTGGACACGGCCAGCAGCACCATCCCCGACGCCCAGGCCGCGTCCACGGGGGTCACGTCGCGCTGGCGGATGCACAGGACGGCCACCATGGCGAAGAACACCGCCAGCACCACGGCGTTGACGACCAACAGCTCGAGCACCGGCGCGACCTCCGCTGAGGGCCCCCACCCCCGGGCCCGAAGCTAGCGCCCCGTGCGTCACCTCACCCGGCGAATAGGGTGCCGTGCGACCACCGGCCGAACGGAGTGAGCGATGCAGGCAGCTGACCGTGCGCAACAGGTGCGTGCCTTCGTGGACCAGGTCTGGAACCGTCGGAACTACGACGCCGCGCCGGATCTCTTCGCCGCGACCTACACCAACCCGTTCGGGGCCGGACCGGCGGCCCGGGTCGAGCCCATCCGTCGCTACCACGAGGCGTTCCCCGACCTACGCATCGACATCGAGGAGCTGATCGTCGCCGACGACACCGTCGTCATGCGGGCCACCTTCCGCGGCACCGACACCGGCGGCTACGTGGGACGGGCGCCCACCGGCCGGGCGGTGGACGAGTGGGTGGTCACGATCATGCACTTCGAGGGCGACAAGGTCGTTCGGGAGTGGATCGGGGCCGACAAGCTCGGGCTCTTCATCCAGCTCGGCGTCGTCGACGACCCCTGGCCCTCGTAGGGGGCGGCGGTGCCGCGGCCGATGGCCGCAGGAACGAGCTGGCTCCCTCCCGGGGAGAGGCGGGTCCACCGATGGCCGGTGGCGACCGAACAAGCGACGGTGGAGCAGGTCCCCGCGGTGGGCACCCGACCCGGCGATGCCCGGACGGCCGACGACGCCAAGGCCCTGGCCCGGTTCGAGTCGGCGCTCCGGCTGCCGTTGATCCTGGCTGCGGTGGTGCCGTTGATCGTGGCCCCCGATGCCGGGTCCTGGCTCCCGGTGCTGGTGGGCATCGTCAGCTGGCTGGTCTTCGTGGTCGACTACGCGGTCAACGTGCGGCTGCGGGTGCACTACCGCAAGACGGCCTTCGGTCGGTTCGATCTGATCGTGGTGGTCGTGACCGCGCCGTGGTTCCTGCTGCCGGGGGCGCAGGCCGGCAGCTTCGTGGTGCTGCTGCGCCTGGCCCGCCTGGCCCGCCTCGTCATGGCCAGCCACGGTGCTCGTCGGCTGATCGAACGGCTGGGCCGCGTGGCGATCGTGGCCGTGGGCGTGGTGGTGGTCGCCTCGCTGGTGGCGTACCACGCCGAGCACGCGACCAACCCGGGTTTCGCCACCCGCGGCGACGCCTTCTGGTGGGGCATCGTCACCCTGACCACCGTCGGCTACGGCGACATCGTTCCACACACCCCCACCGGACGCTGGGCCGGGGTGGCCATCATGCTCACCGGCGTGGCCGTCCTCGGCGTGCTGGCCGGCTCGCTGGCCAGCTTCTTCCGGATCGAGCCGGCGGATCCCGCCGGGACGGCCGCCGAGGCGCCGGACGCGCCCACCCGGATCGAGCCCGAGCCCGCGGGGCAGCCACCTCCCTCGACAGGGTCGCGTCGTCCGAACCGGACGTCCTGCGATCCCTGGTGGACGAGGTCCGGGCCCTGCGCGCCCAGGTCCAGCAGCTGTCAGCCCGCCTGGCCTCCCCCGACGTGGTCGACGGGCCCGACCCCCCCGAGCGGACCTGACCGGAGGATCCCGGCCTTGGCCCCGACCTGCTGGATGACGCTGGTGGCGTTGGCGCCGGCCCAGGTCAGGGCCTCGGGAACCGCGGCTCCCGCCAGGCGGGAGGCCAGGAAGCCGCTGGTGAAGGCGTCGCCGGCACCGGTGCGATCGACGACGCGGACGTCTCGGTAGATGCCGACGCGGTGCACCACGCCGTCGACGCAGGCGGCGGCGCCGTTGGGGCCGTCGGTGATCAGGGCCACGGGCACCACCGCGCCGGCCGAGGCGGCCAGGGCGTCGACGTCGTCGCCCCGGAAGACCATGCGGGCTTCCTCGCGGTTGAGGCTGAGCATGGACAGCTCCCGCAGGTGGGGTTCGAGGGCGGTGCGCTGGCGCAGCTCGCCCAGGCCGGGGTTGGCGGCCACGGCGATGCCGTGGCGCCGGGCGTGGTCGAGGATGACCGCCAGGGTCTCGAGGTCGCCGCCCAGCGAGCACACGTACAGCCAGGTCGGTCGGCGCCCCCGCAGCTCGGCGGCGGTGAAGCCGAAGTGGGCCGATGCCCCGCGGTAGGTGAGGATGGTGCGCTCCCCGTCGGGGGACAGCAGCACCGTCGAGTAGCCCGTCCGCAGCCGCGGGGAGCGCAGCAGCAGGTCGGTGGAGACCCCGTCGGCCTCGAGGGCGGCGGTGACGGCCGCGCCGGCGTGGTCCTCGCCGATCCGGCCGAGCACCGAGGTGGCGAGGCCGTGGCGGGCGAAGGTGACCGCGGCGTTCGTGGCGCCGCCGCCCACCGCGAAGGTGATGTCCTCGACCTGGTTCTTCGAGCCCTGGCGGAACTCCTGGAACTCGCCGTCGCGCTCGTGGTGGGCCGTGAACATCCGGTCCTGCAGGAACACGTCCTGCAGGGCGGAGCCGACGCAGACCACGCTCGGCGAGGCGCGGCCGGCCGGGGTCGACGGGGACGGGGACGGCATCGACTCACGCCTGGCGGCGCGGCTCCGATGTCGACCCAGCCGCGGCGGTGGCCCGGACCACGTAGCCCACGAAGCCGCCGACCGTGGCCAGCTCGGGGTAGTCCCGCTCGGGCACGTCCACGCCGGTCTCGTCGTGCAGGGCGGTCACCAGGTTGAGGAAGTCCATCGAATCCAGCTCGAACGCCTCCTGGAGCAGCGCCCCGGGCACCAGCTCCGAGGGCTCGACCTCGGGCGCGATGCGCCGGAGCAGCCGGGCCAGCAGGGCGAGGGCATCATCGTCGGTCATAGGTCCTCCGGGGTCTGCAGCAGTCGGTCGACGGTGGCCAGCAGGGCGGCGCCGGTGCGGCCGTCGCTCACCCGGTGGTCGGCCGACAGCGTGGCACGCACGATCGGTCGCACGGTCAGCATCCCTCCCACCGCCCACGGACGCTCCACCAACCGGCCGAACCCGACCAGGGCCACCTGGGGTGGGTAGATGACCCCGAACACCTCCGCCACCCCCTGGTCACCCAGGTTGGTGACGGTGATGGTGGGGTCGGCCATCTCGGCGCGGCGCAGCCGACCACCTCGGGCCCGCTCGACCAGGTCGCGCAGGGCGGCCATGAGCTCGTCGAGCGACAGCCGGTCGGCGTGGTGGATGGCGGGCGCCACCAGCCCGCCGCCGCGCCGGGCGATGGCCACCCCGAGGTGGACGTCGGACGACGGCTGGTAGCCGTCGACGTAGGTGCCGTTCAGATCGGGCGACCCGGCCGCCGCCCGCGCCGAGGCCTTCAGCAGGAGGGCCGCCATCAGGAGGCGATCGCGCACCGACCGCGCCGCGTTGGCCTCGGCCAGCCACGATCCGGCCGCGGCCAGGTCGATGTCGGTGGCCAGGTAGTAGTGAGGGATCTCGCGCGCCGAGCGGGCCATGAGCTTGGCCATCGCCTGGCGACCGCTGGCCACGCGGTCGCGAGGCAGGCGGGCGTCCGGGTCAGACACCGTCGTCGAAGCCGCGGACGCGGGCCCCGACACGGCTCCCGCCGCGTCCGGGGCCGGGGCGACGGGCGGGACCAGGTCTGCGGCCACCACGGCGCCGTCGGGCCCTCGCCCGGCCACCGTGGCCAGGTCGAGGTCGCGTTCGGCCGCCAAACGGCGCGCCATGGGCGACGCCCGGACGAAGTCGTCGGGGCGCGCACGGCCCGGCTCCGCCCGCCCGGACGGCGCCGCGGTCGGTCGCGGCGCCGTGGCCGCCGGCTCGGCAGGTGGCGGCTGGGCGGGTGGCGGCTGGTCGGGAGCCGTGGCGGCCTGGGGCACCTCGGGCGCCGCCGCGGGTCCGGACGTCACGGCTCCCAGCCGGGCCAGGGGCGTGCCCACCGCCACCTCCACCCCCGGTTCGACCAGCAGCTCCTCGATCACGCCGTCCTCGAACACCTCCACCTCGATGTCGGACTTTTCGGTGTCGACCACGGCCACGATGTCGCCGCGGTGGACGACGTCACCGGGGTGCACCCGCCACTCGAGCACGCTCCCCGAGTCCATGTCGGCCCCCAGCGACGGCATCCGGAACTCACCCATCGTCGCCTCCACCCGTGGTGCGCCGGGCCGCGGCCACGATGGCGCCGATCCCGGGCAGCGCCGCCTCCTCCAGGTGCCGGGCGTAGGGGATGGGCACCTCGGCGCTGCACACCCGCTGGACGGGGGCGTCCAAGTCGTAGAAGGCCTCTTCGCCCAGGGAGGCGGCGATCTCGGCCGACAGCCCACCGGACCGCCAACCCTCGTCCACCACCACGGCCCGATGGGTGCGCACCACGGAGGACACGACGGTGGCGCGGTCGAGCGGGCGCAGGGTGCGCAGGTCGATGACCTCGGCGTCGATGCCACCCGCCGCCAGCTGGTCGGCGGCCTCCAGCGACGGCCGCAGCGTGCCGCCATAGGTGACGATGGTGACGTCGGAGCCCGGCCGGCGGACCACGGCCCGGTCGAGGTCGGTCGGGCCGGCCCCGTCGTCGAGCTCGCCCTCGGTGGCGTAGAGCATCCCGTGCTCGAAGATAAGCACGGGATCGGGGTCGCACAGGGCGGTCCAGAGCATCCCGCGGGCGTCGGCCAGGGTGGCCGGGGCCACGATGCGCAGCCCGGGCACGTGCGCGTACCAGCCCTCCAGGCTGTGGGAGTGCTGGGCCGCCAGCTGCCGGCCGGCACCGGTGGTCATGCGGATCACGATGGGTACGTGCAGCTGCCCGCCGCTCATGTGCGACAGCGTGGCCGCGTTGTTCACGATCTGGTCGAGTGCCAGCAGGCTGAAGTTGACCGTCATGATCTCGACGATCGGGCGCATGCCGCCCAAGGCTGCGCCGATGCCCGCCCCCACGAAGGCCGACTCCGACAACGGCGTGTCGCGGACGCGCTCGGGCCCGAACTGCTCGAGCAGGCCCAGGCTGACCGCGTAGCACCCGCCGTAGCGGCCGACGTCCTCGCCCATCAGGAAGACCCGCTGGTCGCGCCCGAGCGCATCGCGCAGCGCCTCGCGGATGGCCTCGCGATAGGTGGTCCTCATGGCGCCACCTCGGCGGTCACGGCGTCGGCGGGGTCGGCGGAACCGGTCTCGGTGTAGACGAACCGCGTGAGGTCCTCGACGGGCTCCAACGTGCCCGCCTCGGCGTAGGCCACGGCGTCGTCGATCTCGGCCGCCACCTCGGCTTCCAGCTTGGCCAGGTCGTCGTCGTCCAACCGGCCGGCCGTGACGAGGACGTCGCGGAGCCCGGCGATGGGGTCGCGCTCGCGCCAGCGCTCGATCTCGTCCTTGGACCGGTACCGATCGGGGTCGTACATCGAGTGGGCCCGGAAGCGGTAGGTGCGCAGCTCCAGGAACACCGGCCCGCCCCCGCCCCGGATCTCGGCCACCGCCCGCTCGGCCGCCTCGGACACGGCCAGCACGTCCATGCCGTCGACGGCCCAGGCCGGCATCTCGTAGCTGGCCGCCTTGTAGGCCAGGTTGGTCTCCGACTCGGAGCGGGCCAGGGCGGTGCCCATGGCGTAGAGGTTGTTCTCGCAGCAGAAGAGCACCGGCAGGCGCCAGAGGGCGGCCAGGTTCATGGTCTCGTGGAACTCGCCCTCGGCCACCGCGCCCTCGCCGAAGAAGCAGGCCGTGAGCCGGTCGCGTCCCTGCATCTGGTCGGCCAGGGCGAGCCCGGCGGCGATGGGCAGGCCGCCGCCCACGATGGCGTTGCCGCCGAAGAAGTGGCGGGATGCGTCGAACAGGTGCATCGACCCGCCCCGACCCCGGCTGGTGCCCTCGGCCTTGCCGTACATCTCGGCCATGATCGATCGGGCGGGCACACCGCGGAGCAGGGCGTGGCCGTGCTCGCGATAGGTGGCCACCACGTTGTCGTCGGGCGCGAGCCCGGCCATCACCCCGGCGGCCACGGCCTCCTCGCCGATGTAGAGGTGCACGAAGCCCCGGATCGACCCGGCGCTGTAGAGCTCGATGCACCGCTCCTCGAAGCGCCGGACGCGCACCATGTCGCGGAGGCGATCGAGCGCCGTGCCGTCCGGGTCGACGGTCACGGCGCCGACTCCAGGGCGGAGGTGTCGCCTTCGGCCAGGCCCAGCTCGCGGGCCTTGAGCAGCCGGCGCATGATCTTGCCGCTGCGGGTCTTGGGCAGGTCGTCGGCGAAGGCGACCGTCCGGGGCGCCACCGCGGCCCCGAGCCGCTTGCGGGCGAAGCCGAGCACGTCGAGCTGCAGCTCGTCGGACGGCTCGAACCCGGGCCGCAGGCTGATGTAGGCCTTGACCACCTCGCCGGCCATCGGATCGGGCAGGCCGATGACCGCGGCCTCGGCCACCGCCGGGTGGGCCATGAGCACGCTCTCCACCTCGAAGGGACCGATGAGGTGGCCCGAGGACTTGATGACGTCGTCCGCCCGGCCCACGAACCACATCCAGCCCTGCCGATCTCGTCGCACGACGTCGCCGGTCAGGTACCAGCCGCCGGCGAAGGCCGCCCGGTAGCGCTCGTCGTCGTGCAGGTAGCCCCGGAACATCGATGGCCAGCCGGGTCGCAGGGCCAGCTCGCCGGGGGTGTCGGGGTCGTCCAGCTCGGTCACCGTGCCGTCCTCGGCCACCGCGGCCCGCCCGTCGTCGCCCCGGGCCAGGACGGTGGTCTCGACCCCCGGCAGGGGCCGCCCCATCGAGCCGGGGTGGACCTCCGCTCCGGCCAGGTTGGCCACCATGATCCCGCCCGTCTCGGTCTGCCACCAGTTGTCGTGGATGGGCAGACCCAGCGCTTCCTGGCCCCACACCACCGCCTCGGGGTTGAGGGGCTCGCCCACGCTGGCCACGAACCGCAGGCGGGACAGGTCGTGCTCGGCGGCCAGCTCGGACCCGGCCCGCATCAGGCGACGCAGGGCGGTGGGGGCCGTGTACCAGACGGTCACCCCCTCCTCCGCCAGCAACCGGTACCAACGGCTGGCGTCGAAGTCGCCGTCCTCGACGACGCTGGTCACCCCGTGGGTGAGGGGGGCGATGACCCCGTAGGACGTGCCCGTCACCCAACCCGGATCGGCCGTGCACCAGAACACGTCGTCGTCGTGCAGGTCGAGCGCCGAGGTCCCGGTGGCGTGGTGGGCGACCACCGCCTCGTGGACGTGCACCGCCCCCTTGGGCGTCCCCGTCGTCCCGCTGGTGAAGTGGAGCAGGGCCATGTCGTCGGGGCGGGTGGGTGCGATCTCGTACTCCAGGGACGCGGCGCCCACCACCTCGTCGAACCACTCGGCCCCCTCGAGGCGCTCGCCGTCCTCGTGGTCGCCGACCAGCAGGACCCGTTCGAGCGACGGGAGGTCCCGACGGTGGGCCAGCACCTTGTGGCGATACGAGGTCGGCGTGGTGACCAGGGCGCGCACCTCGCCGAGGCGCAGGCGCTGGCACACCGGGTCCGGCCCGAAGGCCGAGAACAGCGGGCAGTACACGGCCCGGGCCTTGAGGGTCCCGATGACGGTGAGGTAGAGCTCGGGCACGCGACCCAGCAGGGTGCTGACCCGGTCGCCCGGCTCGATCCCCAGGGACTCGAGGGCGTTGGCCACCTGGTTGGTGCGCCCCGCCAGCTGGGCGTACGTCACGTCGGCGCGTCCCCCGCCCGGTCGATCCAGCGGAAGGCGGCCCGATCGGCGCGGGGTCCGACGGCGTGGCGATCCACCGCCTCGTGGGCGATGTTCAGCCCACGCCCACCGGGCAACCCGTCGAGGGCCTGACGGGCGCCCTCCCAGCTGAAGGTGGCGCAGGCGGCCTCGTAGTCCGTGATGTTGGGCACCACGCCACCGGGCCAGTCGCCCTTGGGGATGGCGGGCCAGACGGTCCGGGTCTGGCCCGCGCTCACGCGTCGGCCGGTTCGCTCGGGGCCATCTCGGTTCGGAACTGCTCGTAGGCCTCCCAGGCCCTGGGCGCGTACACCGAGGCCGTGCCGCCGTCCATGAGCAGGGCCACGCCGAGCAGCTCGGCGACCTCCTCCGGGCTGGCCCCGGCCCGGGCCGCGGCCCGGGCGTGGTAGGCGATGCACCCGTCGCAGCGCTTCGCCACCGAGATGGCCAGCGCCGCGGCTTCCTTCAGCCGGGCGGGGATCGCCCCGTCGGCCATGGCCCCCTGGTGCAGGGCCATGAAGCCGCTCCACGCGTCGGGGATGGCGTGGCGCAGCGACTTGGTCGGCTCGCGCAGGTCGTCCAGCAGGTGTTGGTGGTTCGCCATGGTCCTCCCGTCTCGGTGGCCAGTGTCCTCCTGCGCCGGCGGACCGACATAGGGCCCAAGGTCCTCTCTGGCCGCGGATGAGGGTTCCCGCGCTTGGCCTCGAGCCCGCCTGCCGGCCACCATGAGGTCATGCCCGAGCCCTCCCGGCCGACGGCGTCGGACGACGCCGGGCCGACCCGGCGTGAGATCGACCTGGGAGACGCGGGCCGCCTCACCATCCGTCCCGTCGAGACCGGCGATGTGGCCGGGTTGGACGAGCTGTTCGAGTCGCTCGACCTCGAGGATCGCCACCGACGCTTCTTCTCGGCCTACCGCCCCACCCCGGCCCACCTCCGTCGCATGACCGAGACCGCGGCACGCGGCGGCGTCGAGCTGGTGTGCGCCCTGGACGACCACCAGGACCACCCGCACCTGGTGGCCGAGGCCGGCTACGAGCTGCTGCCCGACGGGGACGGCGAGCTGGGCATCACCGTCACCACGGCCTGGAGGGGATGGCTGGGTCCGTTCCTGTTGGACCACCTGCTGTCGGTGGCCGCCGCCCGCGAGGTCCCGGGCCTGGAGGCCGACGTGCTGGTGAGCAACGGCCCGATGCTGGCCCTGGCCCGCCGCCGCGGGGCCGTCGACCTGGCCCAGCCCGACTGGACCTTCGTGCGCCTGCTCATCGGGACGCGGCCAGGCCCACCCAGCTGGCCACCGGACGACGCCCGACCGCACGTGCTGGTGGAGGCGTCGGGCGGCGGATGGAACAACCGGCGCGACCGGGGTCAGGACGATGCCACGGTGGTGGTCTGCGCCGGCCCCCTGCACCGGCCTGGCGGGTGTCCCGCGCTCCAGGGCCAGCCGTGCCCGCTGGCGGCCGGTGCCGATGCGATCGTCCTGCCCGACACCGAGCAGGAGCCGTGGCCGGCGATGGCCGACGCCCACGAGCACCTGCACCCCGGGGTGCCGGTGTGCCTGGTCGCCAGCCCACGCGCCGGGTCGGCGGCGACCCCCGACGAGCCGGCCGGGTCGGCGGGGCCGGCACGGGTCGACGACCACCAGGTGGTGGTGCTGGCCCAGCGCCACCACCTGGCGGCTCGCACGGCGGGCGACCCCGCGCCCTGAACGTCCCACGCCGGAAGGCAGGGTTGCCGCCGGATCGCCGACGGTTCGCCCGCCCCGAGCTCAGGTCTGGACCCGACCTCGGCGGGCCACGGCGTCCAGGGTGACGGCGGCCAGCAGGACCAGGGCGGTGACCACGTACTGGAGCGCCGCGCTGAGCCCCAGCAGGCCCATGCCGTTGTAGATGGCGGCGATGACGAGGCCACCGAGGACCGCGTGCACCGGCTTGCCCCGGCCCCCGAACAGGCTGGTGCCCCCGATGACGGCGGCAGCCACCGAGTACAGGACGAGCTGGCCGCCGTCGAGGTTGGTGGACACCGAGCGCAGCCGGGAGGCGTAGATGAGGCCGGCGATGCCCGCCGTGAATGCCGACAGGGTGAAGGCCAGCGTCCGGATCCGGGCCAGGTTCACCCCGGCCCGCCGAGCCGCCTCGGCGTTGCCACCCACGGCATACACGTAGCGGCCGTAGCGGGTGCGACCCAGCAGCACCGTCCAGGCCACGAGCACGCCCAACACGATCATCACCACCCAGGGCACCCCTCGTATCGGGATCAGGGCGCCCCGGTTGGCGTTGCAGATGAGGACCAGCCCCACCCCGGCCGCGGCCATGCCCACGATCTTGGCCACGGTCAGGCCCATCGGTGGCACCACCAGGCCACTGGCGCGTCGTCGGCGGTCGCGCCGCCACATCATCAAGCCGTACACGGCGACGCTGCCGACGAGCACGATCCAGCCGGCCAGGGGCGTGAGCTGCCCGTTGGCCAGGTCGTTGAGCACGTCGTCGTTGATCGGCAGGGTGCCGCCGTTGCCCAGGATGAGCAGCATCACCCCCTCCCAGGCCAACAGGCCGGCCAGGGTCACCACGAAGGACGGCAGGCGCAATCGGGTGATGATCGTGCCCTGCAGGGCGCCGATGGCAGCGGTCACGGCCAGGGCGGCAGCGATGGCAGCCCACCAGGGCCAACCGGTCTCGGGCTTGACCAGCTCGGCGGCGATGATGCCGCCGATGCCGGCCACGAACCCGATGGACAGGTCGATCTCACCCAGCAGGAGGGCGAAGACCTCGCCCATGGCCAGCAGCATGAACACGGCGCCCTGCACCAACAGGTTGACCAGGTTCTGCGCCGACAGGAACTTGTCGTTCTGGATCTGGAAGATGACGGCGATGCCGAACAGTCCGATGACCACGGGCAGCACGCCGGTCTCGCCGGCGCGCAACCGGGCCCAGATGCCACGCACGTACTCGCCGAACGAGTCCGCCACGATCTCCGGCTTGACCGCCAGCTCCGCCTCGGCGACCGCCGCGGCCGTCTCGGGGTTGGCCGGTGCCGGACCGTCCGGTTGGTCGACCGCGTCGTGCCCCGTCTCCACCGGATCGGGCTGGGCCGCCGCGGCCTCGTCTGTGTGGGACATGGCTCAACGCCCTCCTGGCCCGGTTCGTCCCCGACTGTCCGGCTGACCGGGCAAGCGGTCCGAGGTGCCGGTGGTCATCAGGTCCACGACGATCTGGCGGTCGAACTGGTCTGCGGAGCCCTCGGCCACCATCCGCCCGAGGTAGAGGACGGCAAGGCGGTCGGCCACCTCGAACACGTCGTTCAGGTTGTGGCTGATGATGAGCACGGCCAGGCCCTGGTCAGCCAGGCGGCGGACCAGCTCGAGCACCATGGCGGTCTGAGCCACGCCCAACGCGGCGGTGGGCTCGTCCATGATGACCAGCTTCGAGTTCCACATGACGGCCTTGGCCACCGCCACCGACTGCCGTTGACCGCCCGAGAGCGAGGCCACGGGTTGGCGCACCGATCGAACGGTGGTCACCGACAGGCTCCGCAACGTCTCGGCTGCGGCCTGCTCCATGGCGTCCTCGTCCAGCAGGTGCAGGTGGAGGCGCTCCCGACCCAGGAACATGTTCTGGACGATGTCGAGGTTGTCGCACAGGGCCAGGTCCTGGTACACGGTGTCGATCCCCAGCGCGGCGGCATCACGGGGCGTGCGGATGTGGACGTGCTCGCCCTGCCAGCGAATCGACCCCACCTCGTTGCCCGGGTAAGGCCCTTCGACCCTGGCCCGGCCGGCGCGGCGGGGTGTGAATGGCTGACACGCCGCACAGGAGGAGGACATCGACCATGAGCACGCATCGACGTGGTGACGACGACGGGGTCCCCGCCTCGTGGCGCCGGTTCTGGGAGTTCGAGAGCGACAGCAACGGGATCCGGATCGAGCGGTACCGAGACGGCGAACGGCTGGTCATCCGGGCCGATCTCCCCGGCATCGACCCCGAGCGCGACGACATCGAGGTGGCGGTCACCAACCGCGCCCTGCAGATCTCGGCCGAACGTCGACCGCCCGACGGGCCGGTCGACGACTACCAGTCGGAGATCCGCTACGGGACCTTCGAGCGCGACATCATCCTGCCCGAGGGCGCCTCCGATCGTGACATCCGCGCCGCGTACCACCATGGCGTCCTGGAGGTCGTCCTCCAGGTGCCCGCCGCCGAGCACGACCAGGCCCGGGTCATCCCGATCAGCTTCACCTAGGCCAGTCGAGGTCCGTCCAGTCCCGGTCGTGTACGTCGACCACGTCGACGAGGGTGGGTGAGGTCGGGGCGGGACCCGGGGGGTGGGTCACGCCGCCCCGACCACCACCGACCCGCGAGCCGTCCGCGACGGGGATCTTGTGCGGCTGGCTTGCCGGTCGATCGGGATGCGCACCTCGAAGGTGGCACCACGTCGGCCACCTGGACGACTCCTCGGTCGTCCTGACCCCCTCCGCTGCCAGGGTCGCGGGATCGACCCCGGAGCGACAGGGTCGAAGGTCCCGGCGGCCCGGGTCGGCAACCGGCGCGGGCCCACGCGGCCATCGGACGAACGGTGACGAATGGCCCTGTCGCCCGGTCGGCCGAGATGCGTCAATCGAGCGGAGCAGCGCCCGCCGACGACGAGGTCCTCCACCATGAGCCATCCCGTGATCCCCCTGCCGCTGACGAAGATCGCCGTCGCCGTCGACGAGTCAGCCTGCGCCCGCCACGCCCTGCGTTGGGCCGTGGCCGTCGGTGCCGCCACCGGGGCGACGGTCGAGGCCATCCACGTCTACCCCCGAGATCTGGCCTGGATCGACCAGGACCAGAGCCCCAAGGAGCTCGAGTACTCCCGACGTTCGGCCACCGCCGCCGGCCGTCGCCTGCTGACCAGCGTGCTCAGCGAGGAGCTCGATGATACGAGTCCCGTCGAGATCACGGTGCTGCTCGGGGACGCGGCCAAGCGCCTCACGGAGCACGCGGCGGGCGCCGACCTGCTCGTGGTCGGGTCCCGCGGCCACGGCGCGCTCGCCGCCGCCGTGCTGGGATCGGTGAGCCAGCACTGCGCCGAGCACGCCACCTGCCCGGTCGTGGTCGTGCCACCCCAGACCGAGCTGCCGGGCGACCCGCACCCCGACACCGCGGTCGCCTCCTCCCCCACGGGCTGAATCACGGGGAGCCGGCCGGGCCCGCACCTGGCCGCGGCCCGGGGTCGATGGCGCGTCCCGGTAGGTTGAGCGTGTGCCGGACGTTCCGGGGGAGGCTCGCAATGGCTGACGAGATGGGGATCGACGCGGACGAGCTGGGAGACCGGGCCCGCACCTGGCTCGAGTCGGGCGACCGGTTCGACTGGACCCCCACCGAGGCGATGCGTCGAACCGAGCGGCTCCGCATCTTCCACACCGAGCGGGGCGACCCGGACGCGCCGGTGCTGCTCCTGGTCCACGGCTTCCCCACCAGCAGCATCGACTGGTACGACGTGGTCGAGCCGCTCGCCGAGCACCACCGTGTCTGCATGGTCGACTTCCCCGGCTTCGGGTTCTCGGACAAGCCTGTGGACGAGGACTACACCCTCACCCGCGACGCCGAGCTGCTCGACCACTACGTCCGCGAGGTCCTGGGCGTCGAGCGGGCCCGCGTGGTGGCCCACGACCGGGGGGACAGCGTGGCCCTCGCCCTGCTGGCCCGCGGCACGGCCGGGGCTTCCACCTTCGAGATCTCCCACCTCACGCTCAGCAACGCCAACATCTTCCTGCCGCTGTCGAACCTGACCGGCTTCCAGCGCCAGGCGTTGGACGCCTCGACCTGGCCGGCCGTGCGCGAGGTGCTGACCCCCGAGATGCTCGCCGCCGGCCTGGGCCAGTCCACCTTCACCCCGGCCCGCGACCTGGCCGACCCGGCCGTCCGCGGCCTGGCCGACACCTTCGCCGCCCACCACGGCATCGACGTGGTGCACGACACCATCCAGTACCTCGTCCAGCGCGCCCAGCACGAGACCGGGTGGCTCGACGCCCTGGCCGCGTCGCCGGTGCCCGTCACCCTGCTCTGGGGTCTGCACGACACCGTCTCGCCGGTGCGGGTGGCCAACCACGTCTGGCTGCACCACCTCGAGCGCAAGGCCGGGAACAACACCTTCTGGGTGCTCCCCCGGGCCAACCACTACCTGCAGCACGACCAACCCGACGCGTTCGTGTCGGTGCTCGAGGCCGTGCGCTCCGGTGCGGCTGACGACCTCGAGCCCGGGGCGCTCTCGGACGACCCGGGCGCGCCGGTCTTCGTGGACCGGTCCCGCCCCGCCCTGCGCGCCGCCGGCGACGTGCTCGCCGCAGGCTGACCGGGAACCCCCGTGCCTGTTCGCGCGGGTCCTCAGGGCAGAGGGGCCAGGGAGTTGCCCGGGGCGATGCTGGAGCAGTTGCTCGGGGCCGGGAACCCGGCGAAGCGCCCGAGCAGCCAGCTGTAGGCCTCGACGACCCACACCAGAGCCGTCTCGACGTGGTCGAGGCTGCCGTACTCGTTGTACTGGACGGGCACGTGGTGCCCGCAGTACTCCCGGGCCAGGGTGCGCACGTCCCCGGCGATCATCACGCCGTCACCCGGGCCGATGCCGGGCGTGCTGCCCGAGGTCCCGTCGATCGTGCCGCCGGCCCCCTGGTCGACCTGCAGCGGCGTGGTCGGCGTGCCCCCGGTGCCCATGATGAGCTTGTTGGCCAGGGAGTCGAAGATCGGGATGTTCGAGGGGTTGGCGTACTGGGGCTTCACGAGCTGGCTGAAGGTGAGCCCGGCGTAGCCCCCGAACAGCCCCTGGATGATCGAGGCGCCCTGGAACTGGTTGAACAGCTGCTGGCCGTACGGGCTCAGGTACGGCGTGAGGTCGACGTTGGAGGCCCGGGCGATGCCGATGAGCGCCATGGGCATGACCCCGGCCCACAACGAGCTGCCGCTCACGTACTGCAGGTTGTGCGCCGGGTCGACCAGGACGCCGCCGTAGGTGGCGCCGACCAGCAGCTTGTTGACGCTCGGCGCGTAGGTGGGCGCCAGCTCGGAGGCCCACTCGGTGGCGATGGCACCGCCCGAGTAGCCGAGCATGCCGATCTGGTGGGTGCCCGACAGGTGGGCCGACGACGAGCTCATGGCGGCCCGCAACGAGTCGAGCGTGTTGTAGCCGTAGATGGGCCCGGCCGCGAAGTCGGCCGGCTCGCCCTCCGTGTCGGGGATCACGATCGTGTAGCCGGCCAGCAGGGCGGGCGCGATCAGCACCGACTCGACGTCGGGGATCAACCCGCCCAGGGTGACGCCGCCCGAGATCTGGTACGAGGGCTCGTCGTCGGGGCTGAGCGAGTCGTAGAACGACTGGTACGAGATGACGCGAGGTGCGCCGATGCGAAACAGCGGCTCGAGCACCGAGGTCACGTTGACCGTGGGCTGGCCCAGGATGCCGGTCGAGCGGTAGAGCAGCTGGACCACGGTGACCGGCAGGGCGATCCCGAGGACGTGATAGGACTCGGTCCGGGTCTTGAGCACGGTGCCCGGGGCGATGCTGGCCAGGGGCGTCCCGCCCGTGTAGGTGTAGAAGGGATCGGTCTGCGGGGTGGGCACCGACGCCTGGGCCGCGGGCACGGTGGGCGCGGCCCACGCCAGCAGGGTCAGGGCCAGCCCGGCGCACAGCGTCCAGCCCACGCCTCGGCGATGGAACAGGCCGCGACGTGTGGCCCGCGGTCGCCGACCCCGGTCCCCGGTGGCGCGCCGGACGTCAGGACGAAGCACTCGTGGTTGCACAGGTTCCCCCTCATCGCTGCCGCAGCCGGCGATGAGCCCCCATGCTCCCCGCCGTCCGCCGCTCCCCAAACCTATACATGCGTACAGGATTTCTCCGAGCATGAACCGACTTGTGACAGATGTCAAGGCTTGATGCGAGCCGTCGGGCCAGGGCGGTCGGGTGGCGCGACACGGCGCGTCAGGAGGCGGCCACGTCCGAAGGGGACACGCCCAGGGGCAGGGCAATCGGCTCGGCGAACGCCCCGTGCCAACGGGACAGCTCGTCGGCGTCCATGGCGTAGGCGATGAACAGCCCGCGCATGGCCTCGAACAGGCCGTCGGCGTCACGGGCCACGCTGCGGGGGCGACTGGCGCGGTGCAGCGCGAACCCGTCGAGCATGGCCACGAACGCCTCGGCCGCCTCGGTCGGGCGCCGAGCCCCCAGGGCGGCGAGGATCTCGGCCGCCAGGGTCTCGAAGGCGGCGAGCGCTTCGGCCACCGTCTCGGCCAGCGCCGGTTCGCGCCCGGCCTCGAGGTACACCTCGTACATGGCGATGAGCGCGTCGCGTGACCGCAGCGTGAGCGCCTCGGCGAACTCCCGGGCGATGACCTCGACGCTGTCACCCGTGCCGATGGTGGCGGCCAGCTCCCGCAGCTCGCTCACGCGCTCGCCCACGTGCAGCTCGAGCGCTTCGCGCGTGAGCTGCTGGATCGAGTCGAAGTAGTAGGTGGTGGTGGCCGGGGGCAGCCCGGCCCGCGCCGCCACCGCCCGGTGCGTGACGGCCTTGGCCCCGCTCTCGGCCAGCACGGCGATGGCCGCCCGCAGCAGCGCCTCGCGCCGACGCCGGCTGCGCTCCTGGCTGGGGGCCGGCTTGGTCACGGGCCCAGCCTAGGTGTCCGGTGCCGCGGCCTGGAGGGTCCGGGTCGATGTCAACGAGGCGGGTTGACTCCCCCCGGTGCCCGTTGCCGATCGATCAGGGCGTCTCGACCGAGAAGAAGTCCCGCGACTCACGGGTGGGGGCGAGGTAGCGCCGCGCCGTCCGTTGGATCTGGGGGTACAGCTTCTGGCCCGTCACCACGGTCGGGTCGTTCGGATCGGGGTGCTGGTACAGGTTGAAGGTCACCCACTCGGGGTTGATGTCGAGGGTCATGGCCCGCACCGCGCCGGCCCGCAGGAGGGACTCGGCCAGGGTGCGCGCCGTCAGCGCCGGACCGGCCACGTAGACGAGGGCACCCGACGAGGTGACTCCGATCCCCGATCGGGCCACCACCGTGTTGCTGCCCAGGGTGTGCCCCCACAGCTTGGTGTCGCCGTAGCTGGCCGTCGGATCGAGGCGGCCGCCGTCCACCAGCAGGGCCAGGTTCTGGAGCACGGCCACCACGTCCGGGGTCATGGTGACGTCGCGGCCCCACAGCCCGACGTCCACGTGGTGGTCCTTGTAGATCACCACCGACGCCGCGCCCGCCTGCAGGGGCACGGCGGTCTGGCCGTCGAGGTAGAAGCCGCCGTGGGCGTCCTGGAAGCGGAAGCCGCCGTTGAAGGCGGCGACCACCCGGGCCAGGTCGGCGCCGCCCACGTACGGCGGGGTCGCCCAGGTCCCGCCCGGCTCGCGCGCGCCGGGCACGAGCTGCACGACCAGGCGCGTCGGGTCGATCCACACCGCGCTGGTGATCTGGCTGGTGTAGGTGGCATCGGCTCGGAACTCGGCCACGTACATCCCCGGCGCGCCGTCGACGGCCGGGCCGGTCGGCACCCAGTGCCCCTCGTCGGGCAGGGCCGGCGACACCAGCAGCGGCACCGGCGTCGGCGGGCTCAGGTGGTGGGTGGCCTTCGTCGTGGGCGTGGTGGCCGGCGCCACCGTGGTCGCCGTGGTCGGGATGGCGTTGAGGTGACGTGGTCGGCCGCCCGCCGCCGGGGCCTGGCGCGTGTAGTACCACTGCTCCACCGGGTTGACGAGGAACGACGCGTCGTGGCCACGCAACCAGTCCGCCCACTTGGCCGAGAAGTCCTCGTTGCCCGGCGTCCTCGCCGCCCCCACCAGCGAGACGCCGAACAGGACGGCGACCACCACGAAGAGGGACACGGCGACCACGACCGTCCGTCGCAACCAGTAGCGCGGCCGGCCCGGACGGCGCACCCGCCTCGGGGGCAGCGGGCGGTCGGGAACCGTCGCCACCAGGAGATCGTCACGCACCACGGCCGCCACCATAAGGGCAGGTCAGCGGCGAAAGCCGTCATCAGCCGCAGGTCGGACGGGCTCTCCCCTACAGGTCGGAGAGCCCGGTCATCCGATCGGTGCAGGCCTGACGGGCGGTGTCCGAGCACGCGGAGCGAGGATCGGACGAGCCTGCCTCGACGGCCCCGGGTCCATCGGCGCGGCTCCTCGGGTGTACAACCGATCGCCATGGCCACCGACCCGACCCCCATCGTGCGCGAGGCCGAGGTGGGTGACGTCGACGACATGGTCGCCCTGTTCGCCGGAGGTGACCGTCGTGAGCAGCCACCGCGACGATGCGAAGCGTGAGGTGGTCAGCGCGTCGGGCCTGCGGGTGTGGCAGAAGTGGTGGGTGCGGGCTGCCGACGACGACGCCCGCCCCGACGCCCCGATGGCCGACTTCTCGGCCGACGTGGTCGCGGCACCGCCCGTCTACGATCCGGGCGGGCCAGTGCTCATGGTCCGATCCTTCGCCGCCACCGCCAACGCGGTCGATGGGCTGGTGGCCTTCGGCGGTGACCGCGACGTCGCCGTCGTCGTGGTCCCGGTGACGGTGCCCGACCCGAGACGAGATCTGC
Source organism: uncultured Microthrixaceae bacterium (assembly GCA_963785815.1). Lineage (GTDB taxonomy): Bacteria > Actinomycetota > Acidimicrobiia > Acidimicrobiales > Acidimicrobilacustridaceae > UBA4742. The sequence continues at coordinate 698,651 of CAWAWN010000002.1, read as the reverse complement.
TGCGCCGGCACGGGTTCCACATCGCCTCCGAGTGGTACCGCCCAGCTTGATCCTCGGTGGCGCGCTGAGCGTCAGAGGCGGTGCCAGATCTCGGCGATCTGGTCGATGGCGGCGCCATGGGTGGGCTCGACGATCAGGGTGGTGATCGGGCCCTCGCGCCACACGGCGAGCTGCTCGGCCACGTGCCCGGCCGGCCCGACGAGCGCCAGGTCGTCCACCAGTTCGTCGCTGACGGCCTCGACCGCACCGCCGCGGTCACCGGACAGGAACCGGTCCTGGATGACGGTGGCCTCACGCTCGTAGCCGTAGCGCTCGACCAGGTCCTTGTAGAAGTTCACCTGGCGCGAGCCCATCCCACCCACGTGCATGGCGATGCGGGGCCGCACCTGGTCCCGGCAGGCGACGATGTCGTCGCCCAGGGCGGCCACCACGGTGGGTGCCACCCCGAAGCCCTGGGGCGCGCCCGCCAGGGCAGGTCCCCAGGCCTGGTGCCAGTGCCGCGGGCTCCACAGGTAGGGCAGCAGGCCGTCGGCGACCTCCACCGCCAGCTCGGTGTTCCTGGGACCGAGGGCAGCCAGGTAGATCGGCGTCTCGGGCGCCGCCGGCTGGGTGGTGCGCAGCGGGCGACCCTGGCCGCTGGCGTCGTCGCCGGCGTAGGGCACCGACAGCTCGGCGCCCTCGTACACCACCCGTTCATCGCCAGCCAGGGCCCGACGCAGGATGGCCACGTAGTCGCGGGTGCGCCCGATCGGTCGACGGAAGGCCACCCCGTGCCAGCCCTCCACCACCTGCGGCCCCGACACCCCCAGCCCGAGCACCAGACGCCCGCCGGACAGCTGCTGCAGGGTCAGTGCGGTCATGGCCGTCGCCCCGGGCGTACGGCCCCAGATCTGGGCGATGGCCGTGCCCAGCTTCAGCCGGGTGGTGGTGGCGGCCAGGTAGGCCAACGGGGTGAAGGCATCGGCGCCCCACGCCTCGGCCGACCACGCCGAGTCGTAGCCCGCGGCCTCCAGGCGCCCGCCCAGATCGGTGAGGCGCTCGGGGGCCAGGGACCGACCGATCAGGCTGAGTCCGAGCTCCATCAGGTCCTCCTGGCCAGGGAGCACGCCGTCGGGCGCCCCATCATGTTGACTTCGACGTCAATATCCTAAATTGAGCGCCATGCCCCCCTCCAAGTCCGCGCCCCCCACGTCGGCCACGACCACCGCCGCCACCCCGCGGTCGCGCAAGGGCGTCGCCACCCGGGCCCGCCTGGTCGAGGCGGGCCAAGCGGTGTTCGCCGAGGTGGGCTTCCTCGAAGCGCGGATCTCCGACATCGCCACCCGGGCCGGGCTCTCGCACGGATCCTTCTACCACTACTTCGATTCGAAGGAGCAGCTGTTCCGCGAGGTGGCCGAGGCCCAGGAAGCGCTGCTCACCGCGCCGACCCCGGGCCCCGACGAGGGGGACGACGCCCCGCGCTCGGAGCTCGACCGGCTCCGTCGGGCCAACCGCAGCTACCTCGAGCGCTACCGCGACAACGGCCGGATCATGGGGGTCATCGAGGAGGTCTCGCGCTACGACCCCTCGGTCAACGAAGGGCGCATGCAACGCCAGAAGCACTTCGCCGAGCGGGCCGAGCGCGCCATCCGCCGGCTCCAGGCCAGCGGCGCCGCCGACCCCGACGTCGACGCCGAGATCGCGGCGGTGGCGCTCGGCGCCATGGTGGGTCGCTTCGCCGAGCTGTGGCTCGGGTCGGGATGGAAGACCTTCGACTTCGACGAGGCCGTCGAGCAGCTCACCCGGCTGTGGGCCAACGCCATCGGGCTGGCCGGCGACGCCGAGCTCAGCGCGCCCGGCTGAGCTCGCGGGCACTGTTGCGCAAGGCCTCGTTGGCCCCGTCGGGAAGCTCCACCAGGGGCTGAGCGATCTCGGCCACGGTGGGCCCGTAGCGGTCGGCTTCGGGGCGCAGCGCCTCGAGGTCGAAGCCGTAGACCTTGGCTGCGTTGCCGGCCACGAACTGCTGGACCTGGTCGGGCGCCAGGTGGCCCACCACCTGGCGCAGGTGCTCGCGGGTGAACGGACAGGTCCCCTCCTCGTGGGGGTAGTCGCTGCCCCACATGACCCGGTCCAACCCGACCGGGCCCAGGGCGGCCTCGATGTCGGACGGGCGGGGTTGGCTGACCCCCACGTAGCAGTTCTGGTGGAAGTACTCGGTCGCCGATCGGGGCGGCACGGCATCGGCCTCGAAGCGCATCTCACCGGTGGCCCCGCGGCGCAGCATCGCCATCACCCCGTCGAGCTGCGCGAGCACCCCGGGCACCCAGGAGCAGCCGGCCTCGGTGAGCACGAAGGTCAGGCGCGGGAACCGTTCGAACACGCCCCCCAGGATCAGGTACACCAGCGGCCGCTGGGAGTAGAAGACCATCTCGGCCACATGGACCGCCGGCATGGCCGGCGCCGGGCCGTAGTCGGGGCTGCCGACGCCGCTGTGGGCGTTGACCGGCACCCCGAGCTCCTCGCACACCTGCCACAACGGGTCGTAGTACGGGTCGTAGAGGGGCTTGAGCCACCCGCAGGTCGGGGGCACCGAACCGATGAGCACCCCGCCGCGCAGGCCGTTGGCGTGGCACCAGGCCACATCCGCGATGGCGTCGTCCAGGTCGTTCAGGAAGATCTGCCCGATGCCCGCCCGGCTCTGCGGGCTCTGGGCCACGAAGTCGGCCATCCAGCGGTTGTGGGCCTGCACCCCGGCGTGGCGGTGCTCGTACTGCTCGGGGGTGGGCGGCTGGGCGAACAGCACGAAGCTGGGGAAGAACGGCGGCACCGTGTTCGGGAAGATCACCTCGCCCACGATCCCGTCGGCCCGCTGCTGCTCGTCGCGCACCGCGCCGTCCCAGTTGCGCACCCGCAGATCGGTGTTCTTCAGGTCCTTGAACGGGTTCTTGTACTTCTCGCGCCAGGCATCGAACTCGTCGCGGTAGCGCGGGTCGAGGAACTCGCGGTACTGCTGGTGGCTGCCCCCGGCGTGGGCGTCGGCGGTGACGATGACGTAGTGGTCTTCAGGTTGCATGTGTGGTCTCCAAGCTCAGCCAGGTCCGAGGCGTTGGTGCAGGAGGCTGAGCACGTCGAGGTCGATGAGGGCCTGGGTGGTTCGCTCCATCGCCCGGCGTCCAACCTCGATCGGTTGCCACCTCGAGCCCATGGCCGCGGTCGTGGTGGCCGACACCCACGAGTAGATGGAGAAGAGCCGGTGCTGCTCGTGGGCGGTGGCGTCGTCGAGGTCGACGCCGGCGGCGGCCAGCCCGGCCCGGTAGCGCGCCACCAGCGCATCCTGCTCGGCCCGCCGGACCTCGGTCGGCAACGAGTTGCACAGGAAGTACGACACGTCGCGCATGCCCGGGTGGCGACTGGCCACCGCCCAGTCGTAGAACCCGGTGCGGCCGTCCTCGAAGAACAGGTTGCCGATGTGGTCGTCACCGTGGATGAGGGTGCGCGCTCCCTGGTTCCACAGCGACCCGATGTCACGGTTGCGCCCGATGTAGATCTCGGCCATCTGGCCGAACGCCGGCGGCATCTCGGCACCGAACTGCTCGAGGGCGGAAGCCACGATCGACGCGCCCATGGCCATGCGCTCCCGCGCCTCGGGCGAGTCCCCCGAGCTGAGGGCGTGGGTGCCCAACCAGGGCAGCTCCTGGCCCCAGTAGGCAGCGTGGAGCGCGGCCAGCGCGTCCATCAGGGACTCGGCCACGGCCACCACGTCGTCGTCCTCGGCGCGCAGGAAGCGGCACCCGGCCGCGTCGAGGTCCTCCAGCACCATGATGAACGAGTCGTCGGACCGGTCGAAGGACGCGTGCCACACCTCCGGCACGCGGACCGGCAGCTCCTGGCCCACCGCCGCGTACAGCTGGGCCTCGGCCACCCCGAGCCCGACCATGCGCAGGAAGCTCCGCTGGTCGGCGTCGAAGGGTTGGAGCTTCACGAACAGCGTCTCGGGCACCTCGTCGGAGCTGGTCAGGCGCACCTTGGCCCGCCCGGTCGTGCCCGAGTGGGCGTCGACGACCTCCACCGCCTGCACGTCGGCGTCGAGGACCCGGCTGAACCAGGTGGGCGTGAGCTCGTCGAGCGCGGCAGGGATGGTCATTCGTGCTCGATCCGGCCTCTCAGGTTTCGACTTCGACGTCGAAACTGATCATCGCACCTGACCGCGAGGGCGAGCAAGACGTGGCCCGAGCCCGAGGTCAGCCACGGTCGTGCATGGACACGATGCGTCCCACGCTGGGGGGCACGGCCCCGTCGTGCACCGCTCGCCAGGTGGCGTCGGCTGCCGCCGGGCCAGCGGCGCGCTCGACCGTCAACCACCGGTGGCTGCCCTCGACGAAGGCCGCCAGGGCCTCGGCGGTGCGACGCTGGTAGTCTTCAGGACCCCACTCCTCGAGCCGGCGGCTCACCTCGGTCGGGGCGAAGAACAGCGCAGGGGTCGGGCCCACGTCGATGGCCACCGGGGGCGCATCGTGATGGCTCTTGCCGATGATCATGGAGTAGCGCAGGTGGTCGCCCAGCCGCTCGTGGACGTACGCCAGGGCGGCGGCGTCGCCCGACATGTCCACCGACACCGCGTCGACCACCGCCAGCGCGTCGAGGGCGTCGTAGGTCACCACGTCGGTGTAGAAGCCCAAGGACCGGACGAAGTCCTCGTTGGCGGGGGAGGTGGCCCCGATCACCGCGCCCAGGCCGCGCTCGTGGGCCCGCTGGGCGAAGCCGATGGCGGTCTTGGACGAGGCCGACAGCACGACCGCCGCGTCGGCCCCGAAGTACGACTGGTCGGCGAAGAACTGGTCGGCCAGGAAGCCGGTGAGGAACAGGCCCCGCAGCAGGGCATGGCGGTCCTCGGCGTCGCGGCGGTGGGCGTCGTCGACGTCGGGGTACCACGGGTCGCGGCTCGACTCGACGTAGCTGCGGTACACCGGTGCGTGCGCCTGGCGGTGGGCGCCGTCGTCGCGGATCCCCTCGGCCGTGGTGCCGGCGGTGAGGTCGACGTAGCGGGCCATCGGGTACCACCCGTAGTAGCGGCCGCCGGTGGGCACCCCGGGGTGGGCGGTCTCGGCCACCGTGGCCCAACCCATGGCCGGCACCCGACCCCACCCCGCATCGCCGGTGGGGAAGAAGTCCCAGTAGCCGAGCATGTCGCCGATGGCCGCGTAGGTGATGTTGTTGGCGGTGACGGCGAAGTCCTCCACCTGGAGGCGGACCTGGCCGTCCTCGAGCGGGGCCAGGTCGGACTCGACGAGGCGGGTGGTGCCGAACCCCGGGCGGCCGACCTCGAGGATCACGTTGGTGGTCATGTCACCGCCTCCCCACCAGATCGAGCAGCTCGCCCCGCGACGGGCCCGGAGGCGGCTCGGGCGTGCTGGCCTGGCTCAGCTCCAGCACGCGGTCGAGCAGACCGGGACGGGCGAGCACCTCGTCGGGCCGGGCCAGCAGGCTGGCGATCTCGATGACGCCGCGGAAGATGTCGGGGTCCTGCCCGGCCGCGGCCTGCATGGCCTGGCTGATGGCCCAGGCCGGGTCGTCGGACTCGTAGGGCAGACCGGCGATCTGGGCCTCGATCTCGGCCAGCCGGTGGCGGTCCAGCGCCAGCGTGTCGCGGTAGAAGGGCTCGACCGCCTCCGCGGTGGTGGCGTGCCAGGCCAGGGCGAAGGCGCCCGCGTCGTCGACGCCCTGCTGGCGGATCAGGTCCCGCAGGGCCTGGGCGTGCATCAGCCCGATGGAGGCCCCGCGGCCGACGGAGGGGTTGGTGCAGGCCCACGAGTCGGCCACCGGCGCCAGGCCGGTGGCCACGGGCACCCCGTCGACCACGAAGGACCGGTGGCGGTCCTCGATCTTGGCCATGACCTCCACGTCGGTGATGGGCTCGCCCGCCAGCCAGTGCGCCATCAGCGGACAGGACGACACGATGGCCTCCCAGGTGGCCACGTCCTTGGCCGGGCGCAGGGCGGCGTCGCCCGCGCTGGTGATGACCCCCAACCCCCAGGTCCCGTTGTCGGCGGCCAGGCTGAGCACCGAGAACGAGTCGTAGTGCTGGAGGGGTGGGCCCATGGCGAAGGGCAGCTCGCCTTCCGGCGAGCGGTAGTAGCGCCCGAAGTACATGAAGCCGGAGTCCTCCAGCTCCTCGGTCGGCGGCCGGGCCCCGATGTCGGCCAGCAGCTTGGGCAGCGGGGAGCGGCGACCGCTGGCGTCGACCACCAGGTCGGCTCGGATCTCCTCGTCCGCGTCGGTGACCACGCCGACCACGTGGGGCACGCCGGCCGCGGACGGATCGCCGGCGAGCAGCGAGCGCACGATCGCGCCCCGGCGGACGGTGACCCCGGGCGCGGCGTCGGCCACCCGGGCGAAGGCGCCCTCCACCATCGGCCGACGACCGGTCATGGATTCGAAGCGGTCGTCCCCGTCACGTTCGCCACCGGTGATGAAGTCAGGGGCGCTGCGCACCGGGTTGAGGCGCAGCGCACCGTCGGCGTCGAGCGCGGCGGCCACCTCGGGCAGCTCGGCCTCGACGATCTGGCGGAACCGGGGCAGGAAGAAGTGGATCATCCGGAACTGGTTGACGCCCTTGCGCTCCCACGTGTCCCAGGCCGAGTCGGCCGCGGCCGGAGGAGGGGCGGGATCCCGTTCCAGGACCGTCACGTCGTGGCCGTCGCCGGCCAACAGCAGCGCGGTCGACAGCCCGCCCATCCCGCCCCCGATGACCACGATGTCAGCCACGCCCGACCCCCTCGGTCGCCAGATGTGGCCTGGAGCGTAACGGCTCACGGGATGGGCAGGCACTAGAGTTCGCCGACATCACGAGGAGAGCACCGATGGATCGACGGAGATCCCGATGAGCGGGGAGCTGCGGGGGAAGGTGGCCGTGATCACCGGTGCCGGCGGTGGCCTCGGATCGGCCATGGGGCGGGTGTTCGCCGCCCGCGGCATGGGTGTGGCCGCGCTGGACATCGACGAGACGACCGCGGCCCAGACCGCCGAGAGCCTGGCCGCCGACCACGACGTGCCCACCACCTCGGCGCGCATCGATGTGGGCGACACCGCCAGCGTGGAGGCCGCCGCCCGCCACGTGGGCCAGACCCTGGGGGGCTGCGACGTGTTGTGCGCCAACGTCGGCGTCCAGCAGTTCGGGGCGGTCGACCAGCTCACCGACGACGACTGGGCCTTCGTCCTCAACGTCAACGTGCACGGCACCGCCCGCACCGTGCGGGCCTTCCTGCCGCTGCTGCGCCAGGGCGCCGGGCGGCGCCACATCGTGGTGACCTCGTCGGAGAGCGTGCTCGCCCCGGGCGTGCGCATGGGCGCCTACCAGACCAGCAAGTTCGCGGTGATGGGCCTGGGCGAGACGCTGCGGGAGGAGCTGGCCGACGAGGGCATCGGCGTGACCGTGCTGTTCCCCGGCGGCATGATCACCCGCCACCTGGAGACCAGTGCCGCCGCCCGCCCGGCCGACCTGGCCCGCACGGGCGCCCAGGACGACGACCTGACCGCCATGCTGACCCACCGCCCGGTCGAGGCCGACGACGTGGTCACGCCCGAGCACGCGGTGCGCAACCTGCTGGCCGACGTGCTGGCCGACGAGCCCTACAGCGTCACCCACGGCGCCCACCGGGCGGTATACGAGCGTCGGCGTGCCGACCTGGACCGCGCCCTGGCCCGGATGGGGGCCTCGTGACCGACTCCACCGACCCCACCGCGGCGACCGACCCGCCGGCGCCGGGCGTGCAGGAGCTGCTGGACCTCGAGGCGCTGCGCCAGCTCAAGGCCCGCTACTTCCGCACCCTCGACCGCAAGGACTGGACGGGCTTCGCCGACGTCTTCACCACCGACGCCGTGCTCGAGGTCCCCGAGGCGGACATGGTGGTGACCGGTCGCGACGCCATCGTGGAGTCGGTCAGCGGTGCGCTGGTGGGGACCCAGACCGTGCACCACGGGCACATGCCCGAGCTCGAGCGCACCGGCCCCGACACCGCCCGGGGCATCTGGGCCATGCAGGACTACGTCGAGTGGCCGACGGAGGCGGACGACCCCCGGGTCGGGCTGGTGGGCTACGGCCACTACGAGGAGGAGTACCGGCGCGAGGACCGGTGGCGCATCAGCCGGTCGCGCCTGGTCCGCCTGCGGGTCGACCCCCTCGCCTGATCGGACACCGCCTGGTCACCTGTAACCGACCGGGAGGCCCTCCGTCAGGTGGAGGACCACGACCCGCTGGTTCGCCGAGATCGGTGCAGCTGCCTGCCCCTGGGCACGTCCGTGCACCGCTTTCGGGAGAGGGATTCGAGAGGACCTGTCATGGCTGATCAGATCACCCTGAGCGTCGAGGACGTCAACGCGCTGGCCGACAAACTCGACCGGCTCGACGACCAGCTCAGCTCCGACGAGAAGGCGCTGCTGCTGGCGGTCTTCCGGGTCGCGGGCGCGGCCATCGAGGCACGGGAGGCCCAGAGCGAGGGTGAGGTCGAGGGGTTCGCCTTCGGCTCACCGGGCTTCGGCGTCGCCCCCAACGCGCCGCTCTCGGAGGGGTTCCGCAACGCCTTCAGCCCGGGCGTCGGCGGTGGCCTCGGCGGCTCCCACTCGATCATCATCGACATGGGCGCGGATCCGGGTGATGGGACCATCACCGTCGGGTCCGTCCACTAGCGCCCCGACGGCCCCGCCAGCCGCCTGATCACATGGACGTCCGCCTGGAGCGCCGGCGCCGGGCGGTGCTCGGGGGCCAGTCCGTGCTCGACGCCGCCACCCGGACCCGCCGGCGAGCCCTGCCGGTGGCCCTGGTGACCATGCCGTTCGTCTCGTGCACGCGGCCGTCCCTGCAACTCGGCCTGCTCAAGCCGATCGCCGAGTCGCACGGCTTCCCCACCGAGACCTTCCACCTCAACCTCGAGCTGGCCGCCCTCATCGGTCGTCCCCTGTTCGGCCTGCTGTGCGAGCACCGGGGCGAGGCCACCGGTGACTGGCTGTTCTCGGCCGCCGCCTTCGGTGACGACCACCCCGACCCCACCGACGCGTTCATCGAGCGCTTCGGCCGCCGCCTCGAGCCCCGGTTGGCGACGGTGGGTTCGTCGATCGACGAGCTGCTCCGCGTCCGCCACGAGGTGGTGCCGGCGTACCTCGACCAGATGATGGCCATCACCGACTGGGGTCGGTTCGGCGTCGTCGGCTTCACGTCCACCTTCCAGCAGAACGCGGCCTCGTTCGCGCTGGCCCGACGGATCAAGGAGCTGCGCCCCGAGGTCACGATCCTGTTCGGCGGGGCCAACTTCGAGGGCGAGATGGGCGCGGAGTGGACCCGGGCCCTGCCGTTCGTCGACCTGGCCGTGGACGGCGAGGCCGATCTGGCCTTCAGCCAGGTGCTCCAGGCCCTCGCCGATGGCGACGACCCGCTGCGCGTGCCCGGCGTCATGGGACGACGCCACGGCGAGCTGGTGCGGGCCGAGCCGGGGCCGCCCTTCGAGCGCCTCGACGAGCTGCCGGTGCCCGACTACGACGAGTACTTCGAGCGGGCCGGCGTGCTCGGGCTGCTCGAGCCCGCCGGCCGGCGGCGGGTCCAGCTCCCGTTCGAGAGCGCCCGCGGTTGCTGGTGGGGCGCCAAGCGCCACTGCACCTTCTGCGGGCTCAACGGGGGCACCATGGCCTTCCGGACCAAGTCGGTCGGGCGGGTCGAGGCCGAGATGGCCGAACTGGCCAGGCGCTACCACAGCTTCGACCTCGAGGCGGTGGACAACATCCTCGAACCCAGCTTCGTGGAGGGGTTGTTCCCCCGGCTGGCCAAGGCCGGGTCGACCTACCGGATCTTCTACGAGATCAAGGCCGACCTGTCCCCCGCCCAACTGCGCACCCTGCGCGACGGGGGCGTGCGCATGGTCCAGCCCGGCATCGAGTCGCTGAGCAGCCACACCCTGGGCCTCATGCGCAAGGGCGTGCGGGCCTCGACCAACGTGAACCTGCTCCGCTGGTGCGCCCGCCTGGGGCTCGACGTGGGCTGGAACCTGCTCTACGGCTTCCCCGGCGAGCGCGAGGCCGACGCCGACGAGCAGGTGGCCCTGATCCCCCACCTGGCCCACCTGCAACCGCCGGTGGGCACGGGACGCATCTGGATGGAGCGCCACAGCCCGATCTTCACCGAGCCGGACGCGTTCCCGTCCTCCTGGCGTCGACCCGAAGCCAGCCTGTCCTACGTCTACCCCGAATCGGTCGACCTCGATCGCGCCGCCTTCTTCTTCGACTACGAGCTGGAGCACACGCTGCCCGACGAGGCGTACCAGTTGTTGACCGAGGTGACAGGCGCCTGGATCGCCCGGTGGCAGGCCGGCGCCGACCGCGCCGGCGAGGTGGACACCGAAGCCAGTGCCGGGGCGCGCTGCCCGCGACGGACCCGGAACGGGCGGCGCCCCCCGACCGGCCCGCGCTGCACTGGTGGCACAGCCCCGGGCTGCTCCAGATCGAGGACCAGCGCAACCCCGACGAGCCCGGCACCTACACCTTCGAGGACCCGTTGGCCTCGGTGTACCTGGCGTGCGCCGACCGACCGATCAAGGCCGAGGGCGTGGCCTCGGCCCTGCACCTCGGCTACCCCGTGGCCGAGGTGCGTGACGCCCTGGAGGAGTTCGTGGCCCGCGGGCTCATGATGCGCGACGGCAACCTCTTCCTGGCCCTGGCCCTGCCCGCCACCGGCGGAGCGGCCTGATACCACCCCTCCCGGATACTGGGCACGAAAATGCGCGAAAGCGCCCACGCAAAGATGCCCGATTTCGTGGTCCCGAGTCGGCTCACGCCCGGTGGGCGGCCCCCCGCAGCAGCGTGGCCCGATCGAAGGCCAGGGCGCGGTCGACCCCGAGGTCGCGCACCAGGTTCTCGGGCGTCCAGATGAGGGAGAACACCATGCGGGCCCGCAGGTCGGGCGACGACCCCGGAACGACGATCTCACCGGCCTGGTCGGCGCGCACCAACAGCTGCTGCAGCTGGCGGAGCTGGATGTCCACCGACACGCCCAGGTCGGGGCCGGCGGGCGGGGACTGCTGCATCGAGCCCCAGTGGATCCGATGCTCCTGGCGGAACCGCTCGAGCGCCTTGATGCCCAGCCACATGAGCGCGTCGAGCTGCTCGATCGCCGACCCGTCCGACGACATGACCGCGGCCCAACCGCGGTTGACGGCCTCGGCGTAGTCGCGCAGCACCAGGGTGAGCAGCTCCTCCTTCGAGGAGACGACCCGGTAGAGGTTGCCGGGGCGCACCCCGGCGGCGGCGGCCACGTCGCGGATGGTGGTGGCCTCGTAGCCGCGCCGGCCGAACTCGGCTCGGGCCACCGACCGGATGAGCGCCACCCGTTCGGCCCCCTGGTCCCCGGATCCCCAGCCCTCGATTATCTGGTCGGCCGCCCGGCGCGCCACCGAGGCGTCGAGGGTCCGGTCCGTGGGGCACCGCACGGCCAGGCCCTCGAGCAGGATCCGGCACTTCATGGCGGGCAGGCCCAGGCTGGCGCGCTGGCGGTGGTAGACGCCGATGCCCACGTGCAGCATGCTCTGGCACAGCCGGTCGGCCAGGATCTGCAGGTCCACATCGCCCTGCAGGAAGCCGTCAGCCGTCGCCCGGCGCAGCAGCTCGTACATGGCCGCGGTGATGCGCTCGGGCGTGCGCGCCGCCAGCTCGGCCAGCACCGGACCCGACCCGGTCGGCGGCTCGTAGTAGGTGAGCAGCAACGCCGCCCGGTTGCGCACCGCGCACGCCGCGATGGCGGTGCCCAGCGCGGCGATGGGGTCCAAGCCGCGTCCGTCGGCCGCCGGGTCCCCCGAGAAGGCGGCGGCCACCGGGGGGTCGAGCGCGGCGTGGGCGATGTCGTCGAGCTCGCACTGGTAGCGGGTCACCAGCTCGACGACGATGGACTCCTTCGACTCGAAGTGGTGGTACAGGCTGCCGGGCAGGATGCCGCAGGCGTCGGCGATCTCACGCATCGAGGCGCGGATGCCACCCGAGGCGAACAGCTGGGCCGCGGTCTCGAGGACCTGCTCCCGACGGGAGCTGTCGACGGCCGTCACTGCGGGTCGGTCAGTCGCTCAGCGGATCAGAAGACACCGATGCCGGCGGCCTCGTTGCGCTTCTTCCACTCTTCGCGCGGCATGCGGGTGGTGTCGACGTCGGTGGCAAGCGCCCGCAGCGCAGCCACCGAGGCGTCCTCGCGCTTGGTGTGGGCGAACGGGTCCCAGTCGAAGAACCGACAGGCGTTCTCGAAGGTGATCTTGTCGATCTCGACCTCGTCGGTCACGCCGGCGGTCACGAACTCGTTCCAGGTGAACTCGGGCGACTCGGGCCAGGTGGTGTCGGTGTGGGGGTAGTCGCACTCCCAGGCGATGTTGTCGATGCCGATGCGATCACGCAGCAGCAGGCCCGACGGATCGGTGATGTAGCAGGCCAGGATGTGCTCGCGGAACACCTCGGAGGGCAGCTTGCCCCCGAAGTCGTCGCCCCCGTGCAGCCACGTCTGGTTCGTGTAGTGCCGGTCGATGCGGTCGAGGTAGAAGGGGATCCAGCCGATGCCGCCCTCCGACAGGGCCACCTTGAGGTCGGGGAACTGGCGCAGCGTGGGGCCGAAGAGCAGGTCCTGGGCGGTGATGGCGCTGATCTGGCAGGCCAGCACCATGAGGTGGTCGACCGGCGCCTCGGGCGGGCGCTTGATCACGTCGAAGCCAGCGCCGATGTGCAGCGAGAGCACCATGTTCTCGTCGCACAGGGCCTGCATCATCGGGTCCCAGTAGCCGGACAGGAAGCTGGGGTAGCCCTGCACGTGGGGGGTCTCGAGGAAGCTCACCGACCGGCACCCCTTCTTGCCGATGCGGTGGATCTCCTCGACGGCCAGGTCGACGTCCCACATGGGGACGATGCCGAGGGGGATGAACCGACCGGGGTAGGCGGCGCACCACTCGTCGAGCACCCAGTCGTTGTAGGCCCGAAGCATGACCAGGCCGAGCTCCTTGTTGTCGCCCTCGGCGAAGGTGCGGGCGTTCCAGCCGGCCATGGTCGGGAAGTTCATGGAGGCCAGCACGCCGTTGGCGTTCATGTCGCGCACGCGCTCGTGCACGTCGAAGCACCCGGGGCGCAGCTCGGCATAGGACCCGGGGTTGAAGCCCCACTGGTCCTTGGGCCAGCCCACGGTGGCCGCCATGCCGAACGGCGTCGACGTGGCCGAGCCCTGGAAGACCCACTCGTCGACGCCCTGGGCGTTGCGAACCACCTTGGGCACGTCGTCGGCGAAGCGCTGGGGCACGTGGTTGCGCCACATGTCGGGCGGCTCGATGAAGTGGTCATCGATGCTCACCAGGATCATGTCTTCGAGCTCCACCAGCGGCCTCCCGATCTGATACCAAATGATTGTTCTCAACGCTAGGGATCGCCGCCGGAGGTGTCAAGGGGGACGCGAGGGAGCCCAGGTCGGGATCAGCCGTGGTGCAACGTGCTGAGGGCGGCCAGGAGGACGACCGCCAGCAGGACCCCGATCATGAGCACGGCGGCGCGACCCCGCGGATGGCCGGGACCGTCACCCGCCTCGTTCGAAGCTGGGGTCACCCGTCGCGTCCCGCCGAAACCGAGCCGCCCATCATGGCGCCGAACCCGGCGCCGCCGAACAGGGCGACGAACGCCCCCACGCCCACCGCGGGGCCGACGGATATGCCCACGGCCCAGCACATCAGCGCCGTCACGGCGCCCACGCCCAGGAAGCCGAGCACGGCGCCCACCACGACCCGGGTCAAGGCGTTCGGGGGTTCGAGGGGCGAGTCTCGCCCGGCGCGGGAGGGAAACGCTCGTGGGCGGGAGGCGTGGATCATGGCGGGTCACCTTTTTTCTAGCGAGTGCTAGATAATTTAGCCCGGTGTCGGTTCGCTCCCAAGCCGGGCCCGGAGCACGCACCCCGCTCGGACCGGGTCCCGACGGACCAGCTCTTCGACCTCGAGGCCCTCGATCTGTCCAGCCACCCCCTGGGCGATGCCCAGGTGCAGGTCGCACACCGTGTCCGGATCGGCCGCGGCGGCCGACACGAAGGGGCAGCGGTGAAGGACCACGTCGACCTTGGTCCCTCGTCGCCGGACGGCGGGCTCGAAGCCCTGGCGGGCCATCTCGTCGACCAGCGCCGAGACCGGATCGCCGGGCGAGGCCGAGCTCAGCGGGCGGCCCGAGCCCTCACGGCGCCCCACCTCGACAGCCGGGTCGCCGCTGCGGATCACCTGGCTGAGCCACCCCGAGAGCCGCTCGTAGGGACCGGTCACCTCCCACCGGCCGTCCGCACCGGGATCGACCCGGTACTGCAGCGGGGGTCGACCCCGACCGGCGGCAGGACCCTGCTCCTCGACGACGAGGTCGGCGGCCACCAGTTTGGCCAGGTGCTGGCGGATGGCGTTGTGGTTCAACCCGAGATGGTCGGTGAGCTCGGCCACACCGACCGGGTCGGCGGCGTCCGCCAGGTAGCGGAACACGGCGTAGCGCGTCGGGTCGCCCAGGGCCCGGGCCTGCTCCTGCAGCGTGCTCACGACGATCGACCCTCCACGTGGAGACCGCGAGCCTACCGGTCGAGCCACGTTCTTCTACCGACGCCTAGATCAAAGAGCGGGGAAGGGAGGTCTGGTGCGTCGGCCCGCGTCGGTCAGGCGTCGGCCAGGGCCAGCGACGCCGCGTGCCAGCCGCACATGCCGTGCACCCCGGGCCCGGGCGGCGTGGCCGACGAGCAGAGGTAGAGCCCGTGCACCGGCGTGCGCCACGGGTGTCTCGACACCACCGGCCGGGTCACCAACTGGGTCAGGTCGGTCCGGCCGATGGCGATGTCGCCGCCCACGTAGTTGGCGTCGTGGAGCTCGAGGTCAGCGGGACGCGACACGTGGCGAGCCAGCACCCGGTCGCGGAATCCGGGTGCGAACCTCTCCAACTGGGCCTCGATCTGGTCGCTCGCGTCGACCAGCGACCCGTTCGGCACGTGGCAGTAGGCCCAGCCCACGTGCTGGCCGAGCGGCGCCCGGGTCGGGTCGACCACGCTGGGCTGCACCACCAGGACGAAGGGGCGCTCGGGGTGCCGGCCGGCCGCCACCTGGGCCTCGGCCCGGGCCACCTCGTCGGAGGTGCCGCCGACGTGCACCGTCACCGCCCGGTCCACCCCGTCGGCCGCCCACGGGATGGGGCCGTCGAGGGCCCAGTCGACCTTGCACACCCCCGCGCCGTATCGGTACCGCGTGAGGGCCCGGCGGTAGCGCGCCGGCAACCGGGTGCCGCCGATGGCCAGGAGTTGGCGGGGCGACACGTCGACCAAGGTGGCCCGAGCTGGTGGGAGCTGGTCGAGCGAGGTGACCAGCTGACCGGTGACCACCTCTCCGCCGGCGGCGACGAGGACCGAGACCAGGGCATCGGCGATGGCCTGGGAGCCGCCGCGGGCCACGGGCCAGCCCACGGCGTGGGCCAGCAACCCGAGGAAGAGCCCGTAGCCGGCGGTGCCCGGCGCCCGCAGCGAGAGCATGGAGTGAGCCGACAGGCCGGCCAGCAGGCCGCGGCCCTCGTCGGTGTCGAATCGGCGTCGGACCAGGCGGTCGGCCGGCCAGGCGGCCGCGGCGCCGAACCGGGCCAGGGCCGGCCAGGAGCCGACGGGCGGGAGCGAGAGCGGCGACAGCACCGCGGCCGTGAGGGCATCGGCCGAGGCCACCAGCGGTTCGAACAGCCGCCGATAGGCGGGCCCGTCGGCGCCCAGACCGTCGGCGGTCTCGGCCAGTGACCGCGACAGCAGGGCCGCCCGGCCCCCGTCGAGGGGATGGGCCAGGTCGACCTCGGGGAACACCCACTCGAGTCCCTGGTCGGCCAGGTCGAGGGCCGCCAGGGCGGGCGACGCCACGCCCAGGGGGTGCACGGCCGAGCAGCGGTCGTGCACGAAGCCCTCGAGGGTGAGCGGGCCCGAACGGGTCCCGCCGCCGATGGTGTCGGCCGCCTCCAGCACCAGCACGCGCCACCCGGCCCGGGCCATGGTGGCTGCCGCGCACAGTCCGTTGGGCCCTGAGCCCACCACCACCGCGTCCCACTCGCCAGGCACATCCCCGAGTGTTGCCGATGGGCGCAGCTCGGGTCGCGGAAGCCGGATCGGTCGCCCCGGGGCCGCCGGGATCGCCGCGCTCGAGCCCGTGTCGGGACGCGACCACCGGCGGGCACGGCGCTAGCGTTTCAGAGGTGCCCCCGCCCCAGTCGTCCGCCCGCCGGGCGCGCGGGGGTGGTGACGGCGAGCCGGTCGAGCTCGACCTGGCCGGCCACCACCTCGAGCTGTCCAGCCCCGACAAGGTGTTCTTCACCGAGCGGGGCGACACCAAGCTCGACCTGGCCGAGTACTACCTGGCCGTGGAGGCGCCGCTCATGGCGGCCATGGGTGGGCGACCCGTGCTGCTCCAGCGGTTCCCCGACGGCGCCGCCGGCAAGTCGTTCTTCCAGAAGCGGGTGCCCAAGGGTCGTCCCGACTGGGTGGCCACCGCCACGGTGTCGACACCCAACGGCACCACGTCCGAAGCCCTGGTGATCGCCGACATCGCCCACGTGCTCTACGCGGTGAACATGGGGTGCCTGGGCTTCCACGTGTGGCCGTCCAAGGCCGCCGACCTGGATCACGCCGACGAGCTGCGCATCGACCTCGACCCCACCCCAGGCGTCGACTTCGCCATGCTCCGCGAGGCGGCGGGCGAGGTGCACGCCCTGCTCGACGAGCTGGCGATCGAGGGGCACCCCAAGACGAGCGGCAACAAGGGCCTGCACATCTACGTGCGCCTCGAACCCCGATGGGACTCCTACCAGGTGCGGGCCGCGGCGGTGGCCCTGGCCCGCGAGCTCGAGCGGCGCCGGCCGGACCTGCTCACCGCCGCCTGGTGGAAGGAGGAGCGGGGGCGGCGCGTCTTCATCGACTTCAACCAGAACGCGCCGCACAAGACCATCTTCGGGGCCTGGTCGGTGCGGGCCCGGCCCGGCGCCCAGGTGTCCACCCCCATCACGTGGGCCGAGGTGGAGACCGTCCACCCCGACGAGCTGACCATCGCCACGGTCCCCGACCGGGTGGACCGCCTGGGCGATCCCTGGGCCGACATGGTGGACCACCCGCAGTCCATCGAGGCGCTCCTGGCGTGGTCGGCCCGCGACATGGAGGCGGGCCTGATGGACGCGCCCTGGCCGCCGGTCTACCCCAAGCAGCCCAACGAGCCACCCCGGGTGGCGCCCAGCCGGACCCGCAAACCCGACTGATCCGCCCGGTCGGGCCTCGGCACCGGCCGGGGGTTAGGGTGCGCGCAGGTCACGTCCACGAGCCCGGGGGGCTGCGCCATGACCGTCGACACCGATCCGATCCGCGTCATCGACACCGACACGCACCTGACCGAGCCCCACGACCTGTGGACCCGCCAGGCCTCGGCGGCCACCCGCGACCGCATGCCCCACGTCGTCGAGGTCGACGGCGTGGCCACCTGGGTGGTCGACGGCGCCGAGCTGGGTCGGGCCGGCGGGGGTGGCGTGATCGGGCGCGACGGCTCCAAGATCAACGCCCAGAAGGGCCTGTTCGAGTGGACCATCGACGACATCCACCAGGGCGCCTACGACCCCGTGGCCCGGGTCGAGATGATGGACGAGGCGGGCATCTGGGCCGAGGTGCTCTACCCCAACGTGATCGGGCTGGGCGGCCAGGGCATCGCCGACGTGGTGGCCGACGAGCCCTTCCGCCTGCAGCTGCTGCGCATGTACAACGACCACATGGCCGGGGTCCAGCAGGACTCGGGCCACCGGCTGCTGCCCATGGGCGTCCTGCCGTCGTGGAGCGTGGAGGCCTGCGTGGCCGAGGCCCAGCGCCTGGCCGACGCCGGCTTCCGGGGCGTGAACATGACCTCGGACCCCCAGGACCTGGGCGCGCCCGACCTGGCCAACCGGGCCTGGGACCCGCTGTGGGAGGCGTGCGCGGCCCTGGAGCTGCCGGTCCACTTCCACATCGGGGCCAGCCTCACCACCATGAACTTCTACGGGAACTACCCGTGGCCCTCCCAGCAGGAGGACGTGGCCCTGGGCATCGGCGGCACCCTGCTGTTCGTGGGCAACGCCCGGGTGGTGGTGAACGTGATCTGCTCGGGCCTGCTCGACCGGCACCCCGACCTGAAGATGGTGTCGGTGGAGAGCGGCTGCGGGTGGATCCCGTTCATCCTGGAGGCGCTCGACTACGAGATGGAGGAGAACGCGCCGCATCTGGCCGCCGAGCTGGGCCTGCGCCCGTCGGAGTACTTCCGCCGCCAGCTCTACGCCACCACCTGGTTCGAGCGGAAGAACCTGGCCCAGGTGGTCGACTCGGTGGGCGAGGACAACGTCATGTTCGAGACCGACTTCCCCCATCCCACCTGCCTGTTCCCCGAGCCGCTGAAGACGGCCATGCAGAACCTGGCCGACCTGCGGCCCGAGGTGCGCCGCAAGATCCTGAGCGACAACGCCGTGAAGCTCTACCGCCTCTAGGTCCGGGGTGCGGACCGCGGCTCAGCGGTTCAGGACCTCGGCACGGCCGTTGGCTGCGAACCGAGCCGCGATCTCGACCCGGTCGGCGTCGTCGAGCCGACGCAGCGGCTGGCGCCGCTCGGGCCGCCAGTAGAGCGCATCGTCGCCCGTGGCCGTCCAGCGAGCCCGACGCAGTGGGGCCTTGTCGATCTTGTTCGTGGCCGTCACCGGAAGGGCCTCGACGATGCGGACGTAGCGCGGCGACCACTTCGTGCCCAGGTCGCGCTGGTCGTCGAGGAAGGCGTCGAAGGCCGCGGGGTCGAAGGCCACGCCCTCGGCCAGCTCGATCACGGCCATGATCTGGTCGTCGGCCGTGTGGTCGTCGGGGACGCCGAACACGGCCACGCCGGACACCCCGGCGAAGCGCTGGAGGACCCGCTCGACCGGCGCCGCCGCGAAGTTCTCGCCGTCCACCCGGATCCAGTCGGCGTTGCGGCCGGCGAAGTAGAAGACGCCGTCGGCGTCGCGGTAGGCCAGGTCGCCGGACCAGTACCACCCGGCGCGGGTGCGCTCGCGGGTGGCCTCCTCGTTGTTGTAGTAGCCCTCGAAGCGATCGAGGGCGTTGCGCCCGACCAGCTCTCCGATGGCTTCGTCGGCGTTGGCGAGCCGGCCGTCGGCGTCGAATCGGGCCGGTGGGCACTCCTGCTCGGTGGCCGGGTCGATCACGGCGATGTCGAGGCCCGGTGCGGGCACGCCCAGCGCTTCGGGCGGCTGGCCCGAGCTCGGCATCATCACGATGGCGTTCTCGCTGGACCCGTAGCCCCCGAACACCGAAGGTCCGAACCGACGCTTGAACGCCTTCATGTCGGCCACCGACGCCTCGGGCGAGAGCATGAACTTCAGGTCGTTGTCGCGGTCGTGGTCGGTCTCGGGGGTGGCCAGGATGTAGGCCAGCGCCCGGCCGATGGTGCTGGTGAAGGTGCAGTGGTAGCGACGGATGTCGGGCAGGAACCCCGACGCGGAGAACTTCCGCTTGAGCACCAGCGACGCCCCGCTGGCCAGCGCCGGGAACACCATCGACATGAGCGCGTTGCCGTGGAACACCGGCATCGAGCAGTAGAGGATGTCGTCGGGCCCGAAGCCCATGGGCGTGGCCGCCCGGGCCGCCCGGCCCTGGGTCAGGCGCACCGCCTTGGGGGCGCCGGTCGAGCCCGAGGTGAAGATGAGCACCAGCAGGTCCTCGGGTCGGGGCTCGGCCGGCGCGACCCGAGCCTCGGGCCCACGGAAGCGGGCCAGGGCGACGTCGTGGGCCGGGGTGTCGGCGATGACCACCCGGTCGGGGTCGAACCCCAGGTCGAGGCCCTCGAACAGGTCGGCGTAGGCGGCGTCGGTGACCATGGCCTGGCAGTCGCTGTGGCGGATGTCGCGGGCCAGCTCCTCGCCCCGGCGGGTCGCGTTCACGCCCACCACCACCCGACCGGCCAGGGCCGCGCCGCCGAGCAGGAACAGGTACTCGGGCACGTTGTCCAACAGCACACCGAGATGCCCGGGTGGGTCGGGCAGGAGCTCCCCGAGCCACGCGGCCCGCACCTGCATCTCGACCACCGCCTCCGCCCAGGTCCAGCTCCGCCCCTCGAACTGCAGGCCCAGGTTGGGGTCACCGGCCCGCCCTCGCACCAGCGCGGCCACGGTGTCGAGCGGCTCCCCCATCAGCCGGCCTCGGCCATGCGTCGAGCCAGGATGCCCAGGATGGGGTGGTCGGCGGGCGCGAACGGGACGGGTCGACCGGCCCGTCCATCGAGCTGGGCGATGCGGGTGAGGATGGCCGAGCTGCGCACCAGGGCCAGGATCTCGTACCAGTCGAGGTCGATCACCGGCCGGCCCAGCCGGGCCTGGTACCGAGCCACCGCCTCGTCGTGGGTGAGGAAGCCCGGCACGGTGCGCCCGAGCAGCTCGCGGGGGATGGCCTCCAGCGTCAGCAACCAGGCCAGGTCGTGCTCGGCCGCGCCGATCGACGCCATCTCCCAGTCGAGCACCGCCACCGGGGTGCGGTTGTCGTCGAAGATCACGTTGCCCAGGCGCACGTCGCCCCAGCACAGGCCGGGCGCCGGTCCGCCCGCGGGCTGGTGGGCCGCGCACCAGTCGAGGGCCTCCACCAGCGTGGGCCACGGCTCGCCCTCCCCGGCGCACCAGTCGAGGTACCGGCGCCAGTGCGCCAGCTCGGCCGCGTTGTCGCGAGCGGGCAGCACCCGGTCGAGCCCGGCCGCCCGCCAGTCGACCCGGTTGATGTCGGCCACCGCATCGAGGTAGCAACCGTGCACCCGCGCGTTGGCGTCGGCGTCGGCGTCGGTCAGCCACCGGTCGAACAGGGGCAGCTCGCCCACGATGTGGCCGGCGACGGCCGGCATCACCAGGAACGGGGTGCCCATCCACGTCTCGTCGAGCTCGACCCGCACCGGGGTCGGGGCCGGGATGCCCGCGGCCGCCACCGCGTCCTGCACCCGGCCCTGAGCCACGAAGTCGTAGGTCGGGAAGATGGCGTCTCCGGCCGGTGGCAGCTTGAGCACCAGCCGTTCGCCCAACCGTTCGCCGGACCGATCGGCCGCACCCGGCCAGGACACGTCGACCAGGATCGTCTCGGTCGAGTAGCCGACGGTCGGCCGCTCGACGCCGACCACCTCCGGCTCGCCGACCGACACCGACGCGGCCAGCCAGGCCACCAGGCCGGCCAGCACCGCGTCGGTGTCGCGCTCGACGGCTCGGCTCACCACGACCCCGCGGCGATGACCTGCTCGCCGTAGCGCTGCAGGGTCTCGATGGCGTGGTCCAGGCTGTCACCCGGGATGGCCACGCCGTTCCAGGTCACGCCCAGGGCGGCCAGCTCGTCGAGGGCGACCCGGTGGGCGTCGGCGTCGAAGTCGTCCGAGCCCGGCGTGCCACCGACCGGGGTGCCGAAGGCCACGTCGATCGAGGCCGGGTCGCGGCCGGCGTCGCCCATCCGGCGCCACAGGTCGTCGAGCATGGCGGCCAGGTCGTCGACCGTCTCCAGCACCGGCGTCTTGGCCGTGCGGGCCAGGGCGGCCGGTGCCGGGAACGGGTTCCAGCCGTCACCGGCGCGGGCCACCCGGGCCCGCGCCACCTGGCTGTTGCCCCCGATCCAGATGGGCACCCGCGCCGGCTTCGGGTTGGCGGTCTGGCCCGACGCGTGGAAGGTGGAACCCTCGTAGGCGAACTCGTCGGTGCTCCACACGCCGCGCAGCACGTCGAGGGCCTCGTCGAAGAGCACGTTGCGCTGGTCGAAGTCGACACCCAGGGCCTTGTACTCGCCTCGCAGGTACCCCGTGGCCGTGGCCAGCACGAACCGGCCGCCGGACAGGGCGTCGATGGTGGCGATGGCCTTGGCCACGATGAACGGGTTGCGGTAGGGCAGCACCACGATGTTGGGGATGAGCAGCAGGCGGTCGGTGACCGCGGCCACGAAGGCCAGGGCGGCGAACGGATCGAGGGCGTCGTGGCCGCCGGCCTGCAGCCAGCGGTGCGAGGGGGCCGGGTGGTCGGTGAAGCCGATGCCGTCGAAGCCGGCCGCCTCGGCGGCCTGGGCGAAGCGCACCACCGCGTCCTTGGTCACGAAGGCCGGGTCGTAGGGGTGGCGGATCAGGGGATAGGTGATCCAGTGCTTCACGGGACGGGGCCTCCGGTACCGAGGGGACCGGATCGGGCGACCGGTCGGCCCCAGCAGGTTGCCACGCGCCGGGCCCCGGCTGCACCGGCGCCGAGCCGCACGGGACATAGGGTCAGCTCCATGGGTGACCGACCAGGCGTGGGTGCCGCCACGCCCATCCGGTGGTGGCGGGTGGTGGCCGTGCTGGCCGCGCTGGCCCTGGGCGCGGCTGCCTGCTCGTCGTCGACCCGGTCGGCGTCGCGCCCGGGTCGAGCCCCGGGTCGACCGCGGCCCGATCCACCCTGTCGCCGGCGGCCACCGTCGCTCTGGCCTCCGAGGCCTACGTGTGGGGCTTGCCGCTGGTCATCTCCATGCGCACGTCGCAGCAGTTCGCCCGCCTCATCGGCATCGACCACCTGACCAACCAGTCGACCCTCAGCGGCCCCAGCAGCCGGCTGGTGGTGGCGCCCAACGTGGACACCCTCTACAGCGTGGCGGTGCTCGACCTGCGCCGCGGACCCGAGGTGCTCACCGTTCCCCCCATCGCCTCGCGCTACTACACGTACCAGTTCCTGGACCTGTACACCGAGTCGTTCGCCTACGTCGGCACCCGGGCCACCGGCGGCCGGGGCGGGTCGTGGATGGTGGTGGCGCCCGGCTGGCACGGGACGGTGCCGCCGGGCGACACGCTGGTGCGGGCCTCGACTCCGGTGGTGTTCCTGCTGGGCCGGTTCCTGGTGTCGGGTGCGAGCGACCTGGCCGCGGCCCGCGCCCTGATGGCCCAGGTCGAGCTGCGCCCGGGACCGGCGGGGGCGCAACCGGGCACCGGGGACGCGCCGGCCGGGCTGGGCGCGCCGGTGGGCAGCCCCCAGGACGCGTCCCTGGCCGGCGCCGCCTTCTTCGACGAGCTGGGCGACGACCTGGCCGTGGCCCCGCCCACGAGCGCCGCCGACCGGGCCGAGCTGGCCAAGCTGGCGCCGCTGGGCGTCGGACCGGGACGTCACCCGACCCACGGTGCCTCGCCGGCCACGAGGGCGGCGTTGGCGCAGGGCACGGAGCAGGGCGCGAAGGCGGTCGGTGTCGGCGGGGCGCGCGCCACCACGGGGGTCAACGGGTGGATCACGAACCTGCACGTGGGTCGCTACGGCGCCGACTTCGCGCTGCGGGCCGACGTGGCGCAATCCGGCTGGGGTGCCAACATCCCCCAGGAGGCGGTGTACCTGCACGCCGACGCCGACGGCCAGGGCCACCCCCTGTCGGGCGCCGACCACTACGTGCTGCACTTCCCGGCGGGGTCGCTCCCGCCCGCCAAGGCCTTCTGGTCGATCACCCTGTACGGCCCCGACCGGTTCCTGGTCGCCAACCCCGCCGACCGCTACGCCATCGGCGACCGGACCCCCGGTCTGGTGACCAACCCGGACGGCTCGCTGGACGTCTACCTGCAATCGAGCGCGCCCGCCGGCCACCAGGCCAACTGGCTGCCCACCCCGGCCGGCGGGTTCGACCTGACGCTGCGCATCTACCTGCCGGCCCCGTCGGTGCTGGCCGGCACCTACCACGTGCCCCCGGTCGAACGCATCGGCCCCTGATCCCACCGCGCCGACGACCAGCCCCGGGCGCGCCCGACCGCCGACGGCGCGCGGCTCGCTCAGGTTGCCGATCAGGACAGCTCGAACGCGCCGCGACCCATCTGGTCGCGCACGGTGACCACCGGCGGGTTGGTGAGCAGGCGGCGCTGCCAGTTGGCCCCGTCCACCACCAGGGTGTGGCCGGAGATGAACCGGGCGTAGGGCGAGGCCAGGAAGGTGGCGGCCCAGCCCAGCTCGCGCACGCGTCCGACCCGCAGGGCCGGCTGGCACACGTCCTTGTCGTTCGTGCGCTCCAGGTTCTCCTGGATGTCGGCGGTCATGTCCTCGTGGGGGAAGAGCCCGGGCACCAGCCCGTTGACCTGGATGCCGTAGGGCCCCCATTCGACGGCCAGCGTCTCCACCATGTTCTTGACGCCGGCCTTGGCCGCGGCCGAGTGGGCGAAGCCGGGCCCACCCGTCCAGGCGTAGCTGGCCCCGATGTTGACGATGGACCCCGGCGTGCCGGCGGCCAGGTGGCGCCGGGCGAACTCGCGGGCGCAGAAGAACGTGCCGTTGAGCGTGATGTCGACCACGGTCCGCCAGGCGTTGGGCGACATGTCCTCGGCCGGCACCGGGAAGTTGGCCGCCGCGTTGTTGATCAGCACGCCGGGCAGGCCGAACGCCTCGGTGGCGTCGTCGAAGGCCGCGGCCACCTGGTCGGGCTCGCGGATGTCGCAGGCCACGGCGCGCACCCGGGCCCCGACCGCCTCCATGGCCTCCGTCCCGGCCTCGAGGTGATCGGGCTTGCGGCTGGCGATCACGATGTCGGCGCCGAGGCGAGCGAACTCGGTGGCCACCGCCCGACCAAGCCCGGTGCCGCCCCCGGTGATCAGCACGACGACGTCGCGGTAGGTGTCGGCGGGGAGGGCGTGGGCTCCGAGGGCAGGGGGCTCGGGCAGCCCGATGGGCTCGGCGGTGGACATGGCAACTCCGGCTCGGATGGTGGGGGGATGGTCAGACCACGGGACGCGTGCCCCGGCGAGTCACGTCATGTCGCGGAACAGCGCGTCCGGGTCGAAGGGCTCGGCCTCGTGTTCGATGGGGGGCGCGGTGGGGGTCGCGTGGCGCGCCTGCATCTCGGTGAGGTCGACCGGTACGAAGGGTTCGTCGGCCGGGCCGGGCCGAGCCGGCGGTGCGGGCGGGGGTGGAGGTGCGGGAGCGGGCCCGAGACGACGTCGTTCGACCAGCCCGCCGTCGCGGGCCCGGCGGGCAGGGCACCGGTCGACAAGTCGGCAGAGTCGGCGGCCGGCGCGCCCGGGTCCGCCGGGGCGGCAGGCATGGTTTGGTTGGCGGCCTTGGCCGCCCGAGCCGCGGCCAGGCGGGCCGCCAGCCCGCCGGAGTCGTCCCCGAACTTGGAGCGGGTGGGCTGGAGCTGGCGATCGATCACCCCGGCATCGAAGTGGTCGTCCATCGGCGCGACCTCGGCGGACGCCGGCTCCTCGGTGGGTCGCGCCGCCTCGGCATTGATCACCGCCGTGCACATCCGGCAGCGGTAGCTGGCCGCGTCGTTCTTCGCCCCGCAGGCCGGACACCTCACCTTGGATCCCATGCGACGACCTCCGGTTCGATCCTCGGCGCGTCCGGCGCCGGCGCCGCACCCCCACGGCGGCCCAACATGGTAGCGGTCGGTGCCGAGCCCGGGGTCCGGCGCGTCCTGCGGCGTCAGACGTTGTCGGACGCAGCACTACAGTGCGCCCGGCGACGGGAGAGGAGCACGGTGCACGTCGACCCGTACATCGTGTTGGGCAGTGCCGTCGTGGGCTTCCTGGTGGGTCTGACCGGAGCCGGCGGCGGCGCGCTCATGACGCCGATGCTCATCCTGTTGTTCGGGGTCAAGCCGGTCGCCGCCATCTCCAGCGACCTGGTGGCGGCGGTGGTCATGCGACCCATCGGCGCCCTGGTGCACCTGCGCAAGGGGACGGTGAACCTGCGGCTGGTGGGCTGGATGGTGCTCGGATCGGTGCCGGCCGCCTTCCTGGGGGCTTACCTGCTGCACGTGGTGGGCCAGTCCTCGGGTGCCGACCAGCGCGTGGAGCAGGCCCTGGGCGCGGCGTTGCTCGTCGGCGCGGCGGCCATGGTGGCGCGCTACGTCCTCGACCGCCGCAACGGCCTGGGCCGCACCGCGGCGGTGCACGACCTGGTCGTCCGCCCCGCCCCGACCCTGATCATCGGGATGGTG
Source organism: uncultured Microthrixaceae bacterium (assembly GCA_963785815.1). Lineage (GTDB taxonomy): Bacteria > Actinomycetota > Acidimicrobiia > Acidimicrobiales > Acidimicrobilacustridaceae > UBA4742. The sequence goes on along the minus strand of CAWAWN010000002.1, from coordinate 672,691 downwards.
GGGGGCCTCATCGTGGGCATGACCTCGGTCGGCTCGGGCTCGCTCATGATCGTGTTGCTGCTGTTCCTCTACCCGATGCTGGGCGCCAACCAGCTGGTGGGCACCGACCTCACCCAGGCCGTGCCCCTCACCGCCGCCGCCGCCCTCGGGGCGGTGGCCTTCGGGCACATCGAGTTCTCGGTGACCGCTTCGCTCATCATCGGCAGCGTGCCCGCCGTGCTGGTGGGCTCGTTCCTGTCGTCGCGCGCCCCGGATCGCTACATCCGCCCGGCCATCACGTTCGTGATCTTCGCCTCGGGCCTGAAGTACGTCGGGGTGAGCACGACCGTGCTGGGCTGGATCCTGTGCGGGGTGCTGCTGGTGGTGTTCGTGGTGTGGCTGGCCTACGTCCGCCCGTGGCAGGCGGGGGCGCTGGAGCCGGACCCGAGCGACGACCCCACCTCGGACGGCGCGCCGTCCGGCTGATCCGGTCGCCGGCTGCTAGGAACGGGCCATGATCCTGGTGACCGGCGAGATCCTGGCCAAGCCCGCGGCGCGCGAGCTGCTGCTCGAGGCCGGCCTGGCCCACACCCACCGCTCGCGGACCGAGCCCGGCTGCCTGGCCCACCACCTGCACGTCGACGTGGAGGACCCGAACCGCCTGGTCTTCGTCGAGCGCTGGACCGACCGCGCCGCCCTCGACGACCACTTCCGCCGAACCGGATCGATCGAGTTCGTGACCCAGCTCCGGGTGTGGGCCGAGGGCCGCCCCCGGATGGAGATCTTCACCGTCCCCGACGCCTGAGGCCAGGCCGTTCCACCCGCGACGGGCTCGGCCGGGTCGCCGCGGCCATGCCACTGTGCGAACGTCACGTCCATGCGCGTCGTCATCTTCGGGGCCGGTGCCATCGGCGGGGTCATCGGCGGTCGGCTCTTCGAGCACGGCCAGGACGTGGTGCTCATCGCCCGGGGCGAGCACGCCCGAGCGTTGCGCGACCACGGCCTCCGCCTGGAGGACCCGGACCGGTCCGCCACGCTTGCCATCCCGGTGGTCACCCATCCGGCCGAGCTCGAGCTCGGGGCCGATGACGTGGTCGTCCTGGCCACGAAGACCCAGGACACCCAGGCCGCACTCGAGGCGCTGGACCTGGCCTCGGGCCGACCGGCGGCGGTGGTGTGCGCCCAGAACGGCGTGGCCAACGAGCGCATGGCCCTGCGCCACCACGACCGCGTCTTCGCCATGTGCGTCATGTGCCCGGCGACCCACCTCCAACCGGGCGTGGTGGCGGCCAACTCCACCCCGGTGAGCGGGATCCTCGACCTCGGGGTGTACCCCGCCGCCGACGGCGCGCCCGGCGACCACGCCGGTGCCGATCCGTCCCGGCTGGCCAGCCAGCTGGCGGCCGCGCTGGGTGCCGCCTCCTTCGTCTCGGAGGTCCGGCCCGACATCATGCGCTGGAAGTACTCGAAGCTGCTCATGAACCTGGGCAACGTGGTGCAGGCCGGGTTCGCCCCGTCCGAGGCCGCCACCGAGCTGTCCCGGCAGGCCCGCCACGAAGGCCGGGCCACGCTGGCCGGGGCCGGCATCGACGCGGCCAGCGCGGCCGAGGACCACGAGCGCCGGGGCGACCTGCTGACGATCCGACCGGTGGGCGACCGGGACCGGGCGGGGGGCTCGACCTGGCAGAGCCTGGCCCGAGGCGCGCCGCGGCTGGAGACCGATTACCTCAACGGCGAGATCGTGCTGATCGGACGCCGCCACGGCCTCCCCACCCCGGTCAACCGCGCCCTGCAGTCGTTGGCCCACCAGCTGGTCCGGGACCGGGCCGCACCCGGTGCCGGCGATGCCCGGCCCTTCGCGGCCGCCCTCGACGCGGACGGCACCGCCTGAGCGATCCACCCTTGACAGGTGACCATTTGGTCACCTATTGTGGGTCCCGTGAGCGAGGAGCGGGGCACCGACGACCAGGTGTTCAAGGCGCTCGCCGACTCGACCCGACGGCTGCTGCTCGACCTGCTCTTCGAGCGGGACGGGCGCACGCTGACCGAGCTCGAGTCCGAGGTGGACATGACCCGCTTCGGGGTGATGAAGCACCTCCGGGTGCTGGAGGAGGCCGGGTTGGTCGTGACCCGCAAGTCCGGTCGGGAGAAGCTGCACTTCCTCAACCCGGTCCCCATCCGCCTGGTCCACGACCGCTGGATCGACAAGTACACCGAACATCAGGTGGCGGCCCTCGCCGACCTGAAGAACGCACTGGAGACGACCGCATGACCGACACCCGCACGACCACCGACACCGACAGCCGCACCCGGACGGTCCGGGTGTTCCGCGTCTACATCAAGGCCAGCGCCGAGCAGGTGTGGGAGGCCATCACCTCCCCCGAGTGGACGGCGCGCTACGGCTACCAGACCGCCTCGCACTACGACCTGCGGCCGGGCGGCGCCTACACGTCGCACTCCAACGAGCAGATGCTGGGCATGGGCCTGCCCGACGTGGTGGTCGACGGCGAGGTGATCGAGGCCGACCCGCCCAAGCGCCTGGTGCAGACCTGGCGGTTCCACTTCATGCCCGAGCACGTGGCCGAGGGGTTCACCACCGTCACGTGGGACATCCACGAGGACGAGGGCAACGTCACCCGCCTGACCGTGAGCCACGACGTGACCGATGCGCCGCTCATGGCCGACATGATCGAGGGCGGCGACCGGCTGGGCGAGGGCGGCGGCGGCTGGGCCTGGATCATCAGCGACCTCAAGTCGCTGCTGGAGACGGGCAAGATCCTCTCGGACTGACCCGTCCGCCCGCACCGTCGCGGACCGCGCCGGTCCACGACGAGATCGGTGCGGTCGAGCCGGTTCCGACCCGCTCGACCGCACCGCCTTGGGCACGGGTCATCCTTCGGTCACGGGCGGTTCACCTCCGGTACACCCGGACGGCGTTGCGGGATCACGTCGGGCTGGCATCCTGAACGGGTGACCATGGACCTCGATCGCCACGTGTCCTTCGACGCCCTGTTCAACGTCCGTGACCTCGGCGGCTACGCCACCACCGACGGGCGCCACACCCGCTGGCAGCGCCTGTACCGGGCCGACGGGCTCAACCGGGTGCAGGGCGACGACCTCGAGCGGCTGGCCGCCCTGGGCCTGCGCACGGTGGTCGACCTGCGCACCCCGAACGAGCGGATCGAGCGGGGCAGCTTCCCGGTCGAGGCCATGCCGGTCGACTACCACCACTTCCCCGTGCTCCAGCAGACCTGGGAGGGCCAGACCCTCGACGCCACCATCGACGGTGCCGACTTCCTCACCGCCCGGTACTGGGAGATGCTCGAGGTCGGGTCCGACGCCATCGCCGGCGCCCTGCGCGTGCTGGCTGACGAGCGGGTGTACCCGGCGGTGTTCCACTGCGCGGCGGGCAAGGACCGCACCGGCGTGCTGGCCGCCCTGGTGCTCGGCCTGCTGGGCGTCCCCGACGCGACCATCGCCGCCGACTACGGGCTGAGTCGGGTGGGCATGCAATCGATGGTCGAGTGGATCCGCGTCAACCGCCCCGAGGTGGCCGACTCCATGACCGACCAGCCCGGAGTGCTCCTGGAGGCGCCGCCCCGGGCCATGCGGGCGCTGCTCGACCAGCTGCGGGCCGAGCACGGCTCCATCGAGGGCTACGCCGGCTCCATCGGAGTGGTCCCCGAGACGGTCGAGGCCCTGCGCTCCACCCTGCTCGACTGACGCGGCACCGCGTCGCACCCGTCCCTGCCTGCGCCGGCGCGGCGCGGCGCGGCTCAGGGTCGAGGGGGCAGGGGGCGGGGCGGACGGCCCTCGGCCACGTCCGAGAAGCGGCCCAACAGCACCGTCCAGCCGCCCTCGCTCGAGACGCCCTGGGACACCCCGGCGGCGCCGGCCCCGTGCCGCTCCAGCCGGCCGTGCTCCATGTGCACCGCCGTGTGGGTGGCGTCGATGGGGGTGAAGGTCACCTCGGCCTCGCTCTGCACGGCCGGGTCGAGGTCGACCGTCCAGTCGCCCTGGATGTGCCAGGCGAAGACGAAGCGCCCGGGCGGCTCGATGGCCAGCACGGTGCCCCACTGGCACTCGCCGCCGTCGGTGTCGACGTCGTACATGCGGCCGCCCACGAACGGCTCGATCACGAGCTCCGCGATGGTGCGGCCCTCGCCCAGGTGGTGCTCGGGCGGCCACCAGCTGGCGAACTCGTGCACGAACACCCGGAAGCAGGTGTCGACCGGCGCGGCCACCTCGAGGTGGCGGACGACGGGCGGGACGACGGTGGCAGTGGGGTCGGTCATCGTGGTGGCTCCTCCAGGTCGGGGGTGGTGGTGGGCGTCATCGGTCGGGTGGGGTGTCGGCCGGGCGACGGGCGGCGTGGGCGGCTTCGGCCGCGACGGCGAAGCGGTCGAGCGCGCCGGCCCAGAGGTGATCGAGGTAGGTGCGCAGCAGGTCGAGCCCTTCGGGATCGAGGCGGTAGACCCGGCGGGTGCCCAGCGGCGTGGCCTGCACCACGTGGGCGTCACGCAAGACCTTCAGGTGCAGGGAGACGGCGGGACGGGTGACGGGCAGGAGGTCGGCCAGCTCACCCACCGAACGGGGTCGCTCGGCCAGCAGCTCGACGATTGCCTGGCGCGTCCCCTCGCCCAGGGCCGACGCCACCGCCCGTTTCGGGGCAAGAAGGTCAGCAGTCACTAACCGTTAGTAGACACTGACCTAAGCGACCTTGTCAACCACCGACAGCCCGCTGGGGGCGTGACCGTCGGCGAAATCCGCGAGTACGGAGCGGCGGCACTGGCTTGGCTCCTGCGCAACTGGTTGCCGCCACTCAGCTTCCCGGGCGGTGGCCCAGGAGCTGCGCGACCTGATGGGGCGGCCGACCCCGCCGGCGACGGGGCGGCCAGCTACGACGAGTGGGACGAGCGCCACCACCCCGCGCGCACCGCCCACGCCGAGCTACGCGTCCTCATGCGGCGCCGCTGGGGCAGCCACAAGCTGGACCACTTCATCCGGTGGTCCATCGCCGTCACCGCCGAGCTGCCGATCGAGGACCGGCTCCCACACCTGCGCCGGATGCTCCCCGACGGGCTGGTCGGCCGCCACGCCTTGAGCCACCTGCAGTACGAGGGCGGGCTGCGACCGGCGCGAGCCCACGACCGGCGCCGCCTGGAGCGGCGAGCAGGATGGATGGCCCGTGAACGCGCCCGCCGACAGCCGCAGCGAGGGGCCGGGCTCGACGTGAACCATGGTCTCCCGGCGCGTCGCCTGGCCCACTGGCTCACGGCCCTGCGGCTGGCGAGCGCGACCCGGGCGGACACCCGACCTCGACCGTCCTCGTCGTGGCCGACCTCCTAGTCTCAGGCCATGGCCCGGTTCCGCTCCGCCCGACTCGTCGGTCTGGTGGCCACCGCCGCGCTGGGCCTGGCCGTGACCGGCTGCGTCACCGGGACCTCCCGAGCCGGGCCTGCGGCCACGACGTTCGCCCCTCGCACTGCACGCTCGTCGGCCGCCCGGCCCTCGTCCGGCTGCCACGACCACAGCCCGGTCGACGCCGCCGGAGCCCAGACCCTGGTGGTCGGCACCCAGACCCGCAGCTACCAGCTGACCCTGCCCGGCTCGGCCGGCTCGGGCCTGTCGACCGCATCCGGGACCACCGCCACCGCCGAGGGCTCGGCCCGCCCGGCCCCACTGGTGCTGCTGTTCCACGGCTACGGCGGATCCGGCGAGGGGATCGACCAGTACACCGACCTCCCGGCGCAGGCCGCGGCCCGCGGCTACCTGGTGGCCAGCCCCGACGGCTCGGTCGACCCCAAGGTCGGTGGCACGACCAAGTCCTGGCAGCTCGATGCCCAGGGCACCGACGCCGCCTTCGTGTCCGCCCTCGTGGCGCACCTCGAGGCCACCCGGTGCGTGGACGAGGCGCGCCTCTACCTCGCCGGGTTCTCGGCCGGCGCCGCCTTCACCCTCCTCTACACCTGCCACCACGAGGGCCAGGTGGCGGCCATGGCGACCGTGGCCGTCGACTTCCAGCTGGGCTGCACCCGGCCCATCTCGCTGATCGCCTTCCACGGCACGCTGGACCCGGCCGTGCCCTTCGCCAACGGGGTCAAAGGCGCGTCGCTGCCCGACGTGGCCGTGCGGGGGACCGAGCTGAACATGGGTGACTGGGCCCGCCTCGACCACTGCTCGCCCACCTCCACCGACACCGTCCTCGGCACCCAGGTGACGCGCCAGATCTGGCCCGGCTGCACCCACGGGACCGCGGTGGTGCTGTACCGCGTCGAGGGCGGCGGGCACAGCTGGCCTGGCGCCCTGACCGACGACGGGGGCGGGATGACGACCCGACAGATCCAGGCCAACCAGCTCATGCTCGACTTCTTCGCCCACCACCCTGGCTGACGCCCCTCCCGCTGGAACTGGGCGCCGAAATGCGCGAGACGGGCACGCAAAAGATGCCCATTTCGCGAGAGGAAGGGCTACGAGCGGAGGCGCGATGCCGGTTGGTAGTTGGGCCCGGCGGTCAGGTCGACCCGGGCCAACAGGAGCTCGCACGGCGGCTCGAGGCGCTCGGCGAACTCGATCGAGCGTGCCTCGCCCAGCAGCTCCCACGGTCGGGTGGTGCGCCGGTCGGTCTCGTCCTCGATCCACTGGCGCAGGGCCACGCCGTCCGTGTTGACCGTGCGATCGGCGGCCAGGCCCCTGGCCTCCAGGCCCGACCAGGCCGCGTCGATCGACTCCGGTGTGTTGCCTCGCGACTGCGACAACCAGTCGCCCTCGTAGCCCAACCACGCGTTGTGGAGGATGGAGGCCTCGTCGCCGCTCAGGGCCTGGCCGGCCACCAGGGCCCAGTGCGTGTCGCCCCGCCACTCGCGCAGGTAGTTGACGGCGTGCCAGCCCGACAGCACCGGGTCGTCGGGCCGGGGCACCCCCAGGTGGCTGGCCGCGAACGGACGACCCACCACCGGGAGCTGCCCGGCCACGTCCCACAGGGCGGGACCGAGCTCGGCCAGCGGCTCGAGGATGGCCGGGGCGTGGGTGGCCAGCCCCTCGAGCACGGCCTGGTCGCGGGCCAGCCAGAACGCCTGGAACTCCTCCGGCGAGCCCAGCTGGGTGAACACCAGGATGATCCCCAGCGGGCTGATCGAGCCGAACGAGGCGGCCATGGCCTCGGGTCCGGCGCCGGCGAAGGGCGCGCCCCGGGCCGCGATGTAGCCCAGCGGCCCGCTCAGGCCCAGCGCCTCGTAGCGGGCGACCGCCCCGGGATCCCAGAAGATCCAGCCGATGGTGGTCTGCACGCTGCGGGCGTTGCGCCTGGTGATGGCCACCCAGTCGGTGTCGCCATCGAGTCGCGGTTCGTCCACCACCTGAACCTACCGCCCCTACCCTGTTCGAAACTGGCCGGCAAAATGCGCGAATTGCCACAGCCAAAGATGCCCAGTTCCGGCACGGGGGTCTCGCTAGTTGTAGACCAGGGCGGCGGTGTGGCGGGCGATCACACGCTCCTCGTCGGTGGCCACCACCCGCACGGTCACCCCACCGGCGCGCACCGACCCGGCACCGGGGGGCGAGATCACCGCGGCGGAGGTCCGGTTGGCCTCGGGATGTATGGCGATGCCGAGGAAGCCGAGCGGGGCCGCGATCTCGGCCCGCAGCTCGGGGGCGTGCTGGCCGATCCCGCCGGTGAACACCAACGTGTCCAACCCACCCAGGGCGGCGGCCATGGCCGCCACCTGCTTGGCCGCGGTTCGGGTGAACACGGACAGGGCCAGGGCGGCGTCAGCATCGCCGGCCGCTCGCACCGCCAGCAGGTTCCGGGCGTCACCGTTGCCGCCCGACAGCCCGGCCAACCCGCTGCGGTGGTCGAGCAGGTCCTCCAGCGCGTCGGCGACGCCCAGGCCGGTCGGGCCGGTCGGGCCAGAACCGTCACGACCCAGGCCTCCGGGCGGCCGGCGCAGCAGGTCGATGAGCACGCCGGGATCGAGGTCTCCCGGCCGGGTGGCCATGACCAGCCCACCCGTGGGCGTGAACCCCATGGTGGTGTCCACCGATCGTCCGCCGGCCACCGCGCACAGGCTGGCGCCCGAACCGAGGTGGGCGATCACGGTGCGCCCGGGGTGGAGCTCGGCCAGGTGGCTGACCACGTACTCGTAGCTCAGCCCGTGGAAGCCGTATCGGCGGACCCCGGTGGCCCGGACCGCGGCCGGCAGGGCATAGGTGAAGGCCTCGGGGGCCAGGCTGCGGTGGAAGGCGGTGTCGAAACAGGCCACCTGGGGACGACCCGGCCACACCCGCTCGGCTGCCGCCAGCCCGGCCAGCGCCGCCGGCTGGTGCAGGGGGGCGAACCGCACCAGCTCCACCAGGTCCGCCCGCAGGGCGTCGTCCACCCGAGCGGGGGCCACGTGATCCGGTCCGCCGTGCACCACCCGGTGGCCGACGGCGTCGGGCGGGGGCAGGTCCCGGTCCCTGAGCTCGTCCACGGCTCGGGCCAGATCCGGCGTGGTGCCCGGCTCGACGTCGAGCTGCGAGCGCCACCGCTCGACCAACCTGTCCCCACCCGACCCGCCAGACCCGTCCCCGCCCAACCCGTCCCCACCCGACCCGCCAGACCCACCAGACCCGTCCCCGCCCGTGGCCCCGGGTTCACCGGTGACCTCGAACAGCGCCAGCTTGACCGACGACGAACCGGCGTTGACGGCCAGGACGTGGCGCGGGCGGGAACCTGACGGCCGACTCACGTCGGCCAGGTCCAGTCCCGGATCTCGGGCAGGTCCTCGAGGTGCTCGCGCACGTACGCATGGTGCCGTTCGAGCTGGTCGTGGCAGCGCTCGGCCAGCTCCGTGGCGCCGGCCGGCGAGCGCCGAGCCCGGCGCAGCACCTCGGTGGCCAGGTGGAAGCGGCTCATCCGGTTGAGCACCACCATGTCGAACGGCGTGGTGGTCGTCCCCTGCTCGCGGTAACCCCGCACGTGGAACCGGTCGGCGTGGGACTGGCCGTGCACCAGGCCGTGGATGGCGGTGGAGTAGCCGTGGAAGGCGAACACCACGTCGGTGTCGGGGGTGAACAGCTCGGCGAACTCCCCGGGAGTCAGCCCGTGGGGGTGGTTCGGCGCCGGGTTCAGCCGCATCAGGTCGACCACGTTGACGAACCGGAAGACCAGGTCGGGCACGTGCGTGCGCAGCAGGTCGGCGGCGGCCAGCATCTCCATGGTGGGGATGTCGCCGGCGCAGGCCAGGACCACGTCGATGGGTTCCCCGGCCCGACGGGTCTCGGCCGACTCGGTGCCGGCCCAGTCCCAGATGCCGGCGCCCGCCGCACAGTGGGCCGCGGCATCCTCCGCGTTCAGGTACTGCAGCTGGGGCTGCTTGTCGATCACGATCAGGTTCACGTAGTCGCGGCTGCGCAGGCAGTGGTCAGCCACCGACAGCAGGCAGTTGGCGTCGGGGGGCAGGTAGATGCGGCTCACGGTGCCCCGCTTGGTCAGCAGGGTGTCGATCAGGCCGGGGCCCTGGTGGCTGAAGCCGTTGTGGTCGTTGCGCCAGCACGTCGAGGTCAACAGCACGTTCAGCGAGGGCACCGGTCGGCGCCAAGCCAGGTCGCGCGCGCCCTCGAGCCACTTGGTGTGCTGCACCGTCATCGAGGCAGACACCATGGCGAAGGCCTCGTAGGAGGCGAACAGGCCGTGGCGACCGGTCAGCGTGTAGCCCTCCAGCCAGCCGTGGCAGAGGTGCTCGCTGAGCACCTCCATGACCCGGCCGTCGGGCGAGACGTGGTCATCGGCCGGGGTGGTGGGCTCGACCAGGCACCGGTCGGTGACCTCGAACACCGCCCCCAGCCGGTTGGAGTTGGTCTCGTCCGGGCAGAACAGGCGGAACGAGCCGGGGGTCCCGTCGTCCCGGTAGATGTCGCGCAGCACCTGGCCCAGGCGGTCGGTCGACTCGACGTGCAGGATGGCGGGGGCGGTGACGTCCACCGCGTAGGCCCGCCAGTCGGGCAGGGCCAGCGGCCGGGGGTGCAGCCCGCCGTTGGCCTGGGGGTTGGCCCCCATGCGCCGGTCGCCGGGCGGCGCCAGGTCGGCCAGCCAGGGCACCGGACGGCCGTTGGCGTCGAACAGCTCCTCGGGCCGGTAGCTGCGCATCCAGGCCTCGAGCAGGGCCAGGTGCTCGGGGTTGTCGCGGACGTTGGCCAGCGGCACCTGGTGGGCCCGGAAGGTGCCCTCCACGGGGACGCCGTCCACCACGGCGGGGCCGGTCCAGCCCTTGGGCGTGGCCAGCACGATGGCCGGCCAGGGCTCGGCCAGCACCGGGCCGCCGGCCCGGGCGTCGGCCTGGATGCGGGCGATGGCGGCAAGGCACTCCTCCAGGGCGGCGGCCAGCTTCTGGTGCATCTCGGCCGGCTGGTGGCCGGCGACCAGGTGCGCCCGGTAGCCGTGGGCGTCGAGCAGGTCGACCACGGCGTCGTGGCCCACCCGGCCCAGCACGGTGGGACCGCTGATCTTGTAGCCGTTGAGGTGCAGGATGGGCAGCACCGCTCCGTCGCGGGCCGGGTTCAGGAAGCGGATGCCCTTCCAGGAGCCCTCCAGCGGGCCGGTCTCGGCCTCACCGTCGCCCACCACGCAGGCCACGATGAGGTCCGGGTTGTCGAAGGCGGCACCGAAGGCGTGGACCAGGGCGTAGCCCAGCTCGCCACCCTCGTGGATGGACCCGGGCGTGGGCACGCTGACGTGGCTGGGGATGCCACCCGGCGTGGAGAACTGGCGGAACAGCGCCTGGAGTCCCACCAGGTCGCGGCTGATGTCGGGGTAGACGTCGGTGTAGCTGCCCTCGAGGTAGGTGTTGGCCACCAGGGCCGGACCGCCGTGGCCGGGCCCGGTCACGAAGATCATGTCGAGCCCGTCCCGGCGGATGAACCGGCTCAGGTGGGCGTAGAGGAAGCTGAGCCCCGGTGAGGTGCCCCAGTGGCCGAGCAAGCGGGGCTTGATGTGGGCCGCGGTCAGGGGCTCGCGCAGCAGCGGGTTGGCCTGCAGGTAGATCTGGCCCACGGTCAGGTAGTTGGCCGCCCGCCACCAGGCGTCGAGCAGCTCGACCTGGTCCGGCTCGAGGCCCGCAGCCGGGCCGTTCTCGGTCATGGAACCACTCTTCCCCAACCGGGCGACGTCCTGCCCGACGATCCGCCCAGGGCCACGAGTTGTCACCGCCCCGCCCCCCGCCGTTCACCTCGCGTCCACATCCCGGGACCTTCGACCCTGTGGCCGGCGACCGTCCCCCGCCAAGCTGGCCGAGCTAGGTCGTTGCGCCGATCGGCGCCGGCCCGGAGAGAGGTGCATCGTGCGAGCTGTCCCCACCACCGTCGGCGTCCTCCTGGCCATGACGCTGCCAATGGCTCTGCCGCCGGCCGCGTCGATCGCCTCGTCCTCCTCGCCGGACGCCACGCTCGTGTTCGTGAACGGCGACCGCTACGACGGGTCCGTCGACCTGTGCGCCGACACGACCGTGGTGGCCACCGACGTGGCCAGCGCCCCCGTCGTCGTCACGTTGCCGGGGGGCACCTACGACTTCAAGACCGTGCCCCACCAGTCGTCCCCGAGCTGCGCCGCGCCGGCCGGTCCGCAGCATCTCACCCAGGTCCAGGTGGCGTCGGGCGCCAGCCTGTCGTTGGTCACCAACCACCTGTCGCCGTTCATCGACCTGTTCGACGACCCGACCAGCCCCGTGGCCGCCGGCCACGGCCGGGTGGCGATCTACCACGCGGTGGTCTTCGGCCCGATCGACCTGCTGGTGGACGGACAGACCGCGCTCACCCAGATCGGCCAGGGGCAGGTGCAGAGCACGGACCTGCCGGCCGGATCCCACGACCTGCGTGGGGTGGCCAGCACCGGCAACCTGCCGGACGTCTTCGACCTGTCTGCCCAGGCGGTGTCGAGCGGCCAGCTCGTGCAGGTGTTCGTCGTGGGTGGGGCGCGCAACGGCGGCGGTCCCTTCTCGGTGGTGGTGAACACGCGGTCGCTGTCGGTCACCACGCCGACCACCGTGCCGCCGACCACCGCGCCGCCGACGACCGCGCCACCGGCCCCGGCGACACCGGGCACGGCGTCCTTCACGGGCTAGCGCCGACGCCCAGGGCCGGTCAGGCGTCCTGTCGCAGCAGGAAGCGGACGTTGTCGCCGAAGAAGGCCGGTCGATCCGCGGGCCAGAGGCCGGGCCCCGAACGCTCGTAGTCGCCCAGCGGGTCCGCCGTCCCCTCGGTGTGGGGGTAGTCGCTGCAGGCCATGAGGACGTCACGCCCGCCGAGCTGGCGCACGATGCGCTCGGGCAGCTCGTAGGCGAACGACGACACCCGGACCTGGTCGAGCAGGTAGTCGCTCGGCCGTCGGCTCAACGCCGCCGGTGCCCGCCCGTTGAGCTTGCTGGTGAAGTCGACGCCGCCGTCGAGCATGAGCAGGAACTGCGGGACCCAGATGGCCGACAGCTCCACGATGCCCAGCCGGAGATCGGGGTGCCGCTCGAAGACGCCGTTGACGATCAGGTCGGTGCAACTCAGGGCGGCAGCCGTCCAGATGAACACCGCGTCGATGGTCGGGACGAACAGGTCGTCGCCCTCGGTGTACCAGCCGTCGTCGAAGGGTCGCGGTTGGTCGGCCACGTGGAACACCGGCGTGATGTCGTGGTCGACGAGCAGGGACCAGGCCCGGTCGAGGTCGGGGTGCGACAGCGGGCGACCGTCGACCAGGGCGGGCGCCAGCATGACCAGGTGCACGCCGGCGGCGGCCAGCTGCACCACCTCTCGCTCGAACCACTCGAGGTCGCGCAGCGTGAGGTGGCCGACGGGGTGGAGGCGCCCGCGGCCCTCGTCGACCACGGTCGCGCACCACCGGTTCCAGGCACCCATGTTGGCCCGCAGCGCCGGCAGCGAATCGGACAGCCGCCGCTCCCAGAACAGCCCGAAGTTCGGGAACAGCACGGCCCCGTCGAGCCCGAGCACGTCCAGGCGCGCGACACGAGCCGCCGGATCCCAGTGGTCGCGGGGCAGGGCGTCGTCGTAGGGGACGGTGTTGGGCGCACCGGTCCGCCACCGCTCGGTGCGGGCGCCCACCGCCGCCGTCTGGCCGGGATCCTGCACCTCAGCCAGACCCAGCGTGCGGTCCTGCCACATCAGCCGCGTCCAGCCGAGGTCGTCGTCGACCAGCTCGACGGCCAGGTCGCGGTCGGCGGGATCCATGTGCTCGCGCCACAACCCCCGGTACTCGACCAGGTGCTGGTCGCTGTCGATCACCGTCATGGCTGCCCCCTTCGCCGGACGAACCGGCTACCCCAGGATCGCGCGGATCGGCCCGGCACGAGAGGGCGGACCCGCCTGGTCACCCGGACCTCAGGGGGCGAGCGGTGAACCGGCGACCGACTCGTGCAGCCGGTCGATGAGCGGCCGCAGGATCAACGTGTAGGTGTCGGCGATGGCCGGCTCGCGATGGTCGGCCTGGGCGGACAGGCGGCGGGGATCGAACACCACCGCCTCGAACGCGGCTCGGCTGGGGAAGGCGTTGAACCGGGCCTGGTCCCACGACCGGCCGTCGCCCAGGATCGTCCCCTCCACCTCGAACCAGGCGGCCAGTCGCACGCCGTGGGGCACCGCCACCTCACCGGCCTCCTGCTGGTAGCTGGCCATGTCGTCGCCACCGGTGCGGTCGTCGCGGTAGCGGATCACGTGCAGCACCATGACCGGACCGTCGTCGGCCGTCGTCGGATGGGCCACCTCGTCCCAGCGCGGGGCGTCGGCGGGGATGTCGGGCACGTCGAGGGGCAGGCCGGCCATCACGATCGTCTCGCGCATGCCCGCCTCCTTGTGCACGTGCGCGGCCTGGAAGTCCTCGCGGGCCTGCATGTCCATGAACGACCGCCTGGAGGGGTAGCGCACCACCCCCACCCGGTCCCACGCCGGCGAGTCCCCCAGCAGCTGGGCCTCGACGGTGGCCACGAAGACGACCTCGGCCCCGATGGCAGCCAGCTCGGCGAAGGGTGCGTAGCGGTCGTCGGCCTCCATGCCCGTCAGCTCGGTCGGGCGGCCGTCGGCGTAGACGGCCCGCTCCTTGTAGGCCATGAGGTTGACCATCCACACCGGGCCGTCGTCGTCAGGCTCGGCCGCCTGGAGCCGCGCCGCGTAGTCGTGGTCGATGGACGCGTACGTCACCGACGGGATGGGAAGGTCGAGGTGATCGCTCATCGGGGCCCCCTGGCTCGAGACGCGACCGTCAGGATCATCTATTGACAGACGAACTGTCAATAGATGATCCTGGCCCCATGGCCAACTACGGCGAGTTCGGCGGCCGGATCGGCCGCACCCACGCCGAGTCCGAGCCCTGGTGGCCGCCGGTGCCCCAGCCTCGGCCCGACGCCCCCAACGTCGTCGTCATCCTGCTCGACGACCTGGGGTTCTCCCACTTCGGTTGCTTCGGCTCCGACATCGACACGCCCAACATCGACCGCCTGGCCGCCGGCGGGCTGCGGTTCTCCAACTTCCACGTGACCCCGCTGTGCTCGCCCACCCGGGCTGCGCTGCTCACCGGGCGCAACCACCACACCGTGGGCATGCGGTCGGTGGCCAACTTCGACACCGGCTACCCGCACATGCGCGGCCACATCACCAACCACGCGGCCACCGCCGCCGAGGTGCTGCGCGACCAGGGCTACACCACCTTCGCCCTGGGCAAGTGGCACCTGTGCCAGATGGAGAACGCCTCGGCCGCCGGGCCCTACGACCAGTGGCCCTGCCAGCGGGGGTTCGACCGGTTCTACGGCTTCCTCGACGGCGAGACCGACCAGTTCCACCCCGAGCTGGTCTACGACAACCACGCCGTCACACCCCCGGCCACCCCGGAGCAGGGCTACCACCTGAGCGAGGACCTGGTCGACCACGCCATCGGGTTCGTGCACGACACCACCTCGATCCGCCCCGACCGGCCCTGGTTCATGTACCTCGCCTTCGGCGCCACCCACGCTCCCCACCAGGCGCCGGCCGCCTACCTGGACAAGTACCGCGGCCGCTACGACGAGGGGTGGGATGCGGTGCGCCAGCGCTGGTTCGCCCGCCAGCTCGAGCTGGGGCTGCTGCCGTCCGACACCGAGCTGGCCCCCCGCAACGAGGGGGTCGAGGCCTGGGACGAGATGCCCGAGACCCACCGCCAGCTGGCGGCGCGCCTGCAGGAGGCCTTCGCCGCATTCCTCGACCACACCGACGACCAGATCGGCCGCCTGGTCGACGAGCTCGAGTCACTGGGCCAGCTCGACGACACGCTGATCTTCCTGCTGTCGGACAACGGCGCCAGCCAGGAGGGCGGGCCCTTCGGGGTGCTCCACGAGATGAAGTTCTTCAACTTCCTGCTGGAGACGCCCGACGAGGCCGTGGGCCGGCTCGACGACATCGGCGGTCCGAACAGCCACGCCAACTACCCCTGGGGGTGGGCGCAGGCCGGCAACACCCCGTTCAAGTGGTACAAGCAGAACACCCACGAGGGCGGAGTGCACGTGCCCCTCATCGTGCACTGGCCGAGCACGGTCACCGACGCCGGCGCCGTGCGCGACGAGTTCCACTACGTCAGCGACATCGTGCCCACCATCTACGAGGTGGTGGGCTGCGAACCACCCGACGTCTACCGGGGCTACGACCAGCTGCCCGTCACCGGCCGGTCGCTGGCCGCCGAGCTGACCGACGCCTCGGCCCAGGCCGGCCCCCGCGTGCAGTACTTCGAGATGATGGGCCACCGGGCGCTGTACGCCGACGGCTGGAAGGCGGTGACCCGCCACCACCCCTTCGGCTCCAGCTTCGACGACGACCGCTGGGAGCTGTACCACGTGGCCGAGGATCGCTCCGAGTGCCACGACCTGGCCGCCGAGCGGCCCGACAAGCTGGCCGAGCTGGTGGCCCTGTGGTGGGAGGAGGCCGAGGTCCACGGCGTGCTGCCCCTCGACGACCGCACCGTCGAGCTGTTCGGGGCCCGCTTCCGCGATCGCTCGCCCCACCCGGCCGACCGCCACTACACCTACCGACCGCCGCTGACGCCCATGCCGGCCCAGGTGGGGGCGGCCATCGGCGGGCGCAGCTGGGACCTCGAGGCCACCATCACCGATCGGGTGGCTGGCGCCGGCGGGGTGCTCTACGCCACCGGCACGCAGAACTCGGGCGTCAGCCTGTTCGTGGCGGACGACCACCTGGTGTTCGACTACAACTGCTTCGGCGACCACCACGTGGTCACCTCCGACGTGAAGGTGGCTCCGGGGGCGACGGTGGTCGGGGTGCGCTTCCGGCGCACGGGCAGCTCGGGCACCGCCACGCTGGTGATCGACGGCGCCGCGGTGGGGTCGGTCGACGTGCCCTTCGCCATGCGCATGATCTCCAGCGTCGGGGCCAGCGTCGGCTACGACCACGGCTCGCCGGTGAGCACGCGCTACGACGGCGAGTTCCCCTTCGAGGGCCGACTCGAGCGGGTGGACATCCAACTCCTGTCACCCGGCCGCGACGAGGCCGCGGTGGCCGAGCGCGCCGCCATGTCCCGCCAGTAGCCGGCGGGACTCGACCCTCGACCAGCTAGACGTCGTCGTCGGGCGGGAGGTCGAGCGAGCTGAGGTCGGCGGGGACGTCCACCGCGTAGCGCTCGAGCACCTCGAGGGGAACCAGGTCGAGCACGGCCTCGTTGGTGGCGGCCAGCACGACCGAGGCCGCGGCCCCGTCCTGGTGGGCCCGCAGCCAGTTGCGGGCGGTGACGCACCAGCGGTCGCCGGGCACCAGTCCGGGGAAGCCGTAGTCGGGGTGGGGCGTGCTCAGGTCGTTGCCGATGCTGCGCTGGTGGGCCAGGAACTCAGCCGACACCACCGCGCAGATGGTGTGGCTGCCCAGATCCTCGGGCCCGGTGGTGCAGCACCCGTCGCGGTAGAAGCCGGTCAGCGGATCGGTGCCGCAGGGTTCGAGGTCGCCACCTCGCACGTTGCGCTCGCTCATGGCGCCAGTATCCCGCGACCTCGCCCGCCAGGTCGTGGCGAGGCTCCGGGCTAGGGTGCGTGGCGGCGACACGCACCGGCACCGATCGAGCCCGATCCGGCTCCGGCGAGTCGATCAGGGGGCTGAGATGACGATCCGATCGCGAGGGCCGCGGCGACGCGCCGCCCGATCCCGCGCCCACACCGCGGTGCGGACCGCAGCCGCCGGGCTGCTGGTGGGCGCGGTGCTGGCCGGGTGCAGCTCGGGATCGACCACGAGCTCGACGGCCACCACCACGCCCGCGGGACGCGTCCTGCTGGTGGGCACCTTCCACGGCCACGCCGGCGCCTACCGCACCATCCAGGCCGCGGTCGACGCCGCCCGCCCGGGCGACTGGGTCCTGGTCGCCCCCGGCGACTACCACGAGACGGCCGACCACGCCACGCCCTCCGCCGATCCGGACACCGGTCGCTTCGGCGGGGTGCTCATCACCACCGCCGACGTGCACCTGCGGGGCATGGACCGCGCCTCGGTCATCGTCGACGGCACCAAGCCCTCCTCCTCCGGTCAGGCCTGCAACCCGGCCGCCTCCGCCCAGGACCTCGGCGTCACCGGATCCGACGGCAAGCCGATCGGACGCAACGGGATCCTCGTGTACAAGGCCGACGGCGTCACCGTGGACAACCTCACGGCCTGCAACTTCCTGGCGGGATCGGGCCCGTCGGGCAACGAGATCTGGTGGAACGGCGGTGACGACTCCGGCAAGATCGGCCTGCACGGCTACTCGGGCAGCTATCTCACGGCCACCTCCACCTACTACGGGGGCGAGGAGACCGCGGCCCAGTACGGCATCTTCTCCTCGAACTCGCAGGGCCCGGGCGCGTGGGACCAGGTCTACGCCAGCAACTTCAACGACTCGGGCATGTACGTGGGCGCCTGCCTGCAGCAGTGCGACATGACCATCGACCACGCCTGGATGGAGTACAGCGCCCTGGGCTACTCGGGCACGAACTCGGGGGGTCGCCTGGTCATCGAGAACTCGCAGTTCGACCAGAACAAGGACGGCCTCGACACCAACACCCAGATCGACGGGGACCCGCCGGCCCCCCAGAACGGGGCCTGCCCCGACGGGGGCCGCAGCGCCATCACCAAGACCACCTCGTGCTGGGTGTTCATGCACAACAACGTCCACGACAACAACAACCCGGACGTCCCCCAGGCCGGGGAGGCCAGCAACGGACCCACCGGGACGGGCATGACCGTCTCGGGCGGCTCGAACGACACGGTGATGGACAACACCTTCTCCAACAACGGCGCCTGGGGCGTGCTGTTCGTGCCCTTCCCCGACAGCGGCACGCCCAGCCTGGGCCAGTCCTGCTCGGCCACGGGCGGCCAGGAGCTGGCCGGCCTGGGCTGCGTGTACGACCCGGCCGGCAATGCCCTGCTGAACAACCACTTCAGCCACAACGGCTTCTTCGCGAACCCCACCAACGGCGACTTCGGCCAGATCACGGTGCTGACCGGCCGGGCGCAGAACTGCTACGCCGGCAACACCGCCCCCAACGGCAGCTCGCCCACCGACCTGGAGCAGACCCAGCCGACGTGCGGGCCACTCACCACCGCCACCACCGGTGGCGGGGACCTCGAGTCACAGGTGCTGTGCGACACCTCGTTCGCGCCGTGCCCGGCCGGCACCAACTACCCGCCGTTCACCAAGGTGGTGATGCACCCGCTCCCGTCCGGCCTGCCCTCGATGCCCAACCCGTGCCAGGGCGTCCCGGCAAACGCCTGGTGCTCCGACGGCAAGCCCGTCTGATCAGACGGGGCCCGGAAGGCGCAGCCCGCCAGGGCGAAGCCGCTGGCACCGTGACACCCGGATGCCGAAGGCGCCCGCAGGGAGGCCCGCCCGACCGGAGGGCCAGGAAAACTACGCCCACCCGCCGGCGTAGGCCACGAACTGGCCGGTGGCAAAGCCGCTGGTGCCGTCGACGAAGGGCATGCAGAAGTGGGCGAACTCCTCCATGGTCCCCAGGCGGCGCATGGGCACCTGGGCCTCCACCTGGGGACGCACGTCGGGGTCGGTGGCCCCGCTGGCCCGCAGGAACTCGGGGAAGTCCATGAAGTTGGTGCCCACCGCGTTGACCTGCACCCCGCGACGGGCGAACTCGCCCGCAACGTTGCGCACCAACATGTTGGCCGCGGCCCGAGCCGACGAGTAGAGGGGCGCGCCCGGCGTGGGCCGCACCCCCGAAGCGGAGGTGATGACCAGCACCTGGCCGCCCCCGACCTCGAGCAGCGGAGGGATGACGGCCTTGAGGAAGTGGTAGGGCGACTCGAGGCACCCCGACACCACCGAAGCCAGGTCGTCGGCCGTCGAGTCGAGGAAGCGGCCGGTGACCACCCGCCCGCTGAACGACGTGGCCGAGTCGATCCGACCGAAGCGTCCCAGGCCGGCCTCGACCAGGGCGGTCGAGCTGGCCGGGTCGGCCAGGTTGCGCACCCCGGTGACCACCTCGACGGCCGCTCCCAGCTCGGCCAGCTCCTCGACCAGGCCCGCCTCGGGGTCCCCGATCACGAGGTCGTGGCCGGCCCCGGCCAGCAGGCGGGCCAGGTGCGGCCCCACGTAGAACCCGGCGTCGGCCACCAGGGCCACCCGCCGAGCGGAGTCGTCAGCCATCTCTCGTCGCACCCCCGGTTGCGTCGGCGGTCGGCGCTCGGCCCGACCGCCCGATGTCCCAGACGCTAAGGTTCTGTCAGTTCGATTGTCAATTGTTTGGCCCTCCGGGCTTCGATCCGGTGACCGAACCTGAGGAGCGTGAGGGTGCCATGACGCCAGCGTCGGCCGCCGGGTACTGGCCCAGCCCCTGGCCCGGCGAGGACGGCGGCCCGCGTCGCCAGCAGCAGCCGCGGTCGGGGTCAGCGGGCTTCGACCTGGACCGGGGTCGGCTGCGGGCGACCGGCCGCGACCTGTTCGCCAGCACCATGGCCGTGCTCCGCGAGCCCGGCGAGGTGTTCGTGCTGGCCCACTCGGTCGGACCGGGCTGCGCGTCGCGGGTCGAGCGGATCCACCCCGAGTCGCTTGAGGCCCTGCAGTCGTCGCCCGAGCTGGCCGGAGGCCCGTTCTGGCCCGGCGGCCTGGCCGCCCACGCCGACGGCTCCCTCTACGTCACCTTCGGACGCCACTGCCATCGCCTGGACGCCGACACCCTGACCGTGGCCGCCGAACGCCGGCTCCCCCGGGACCGGCCCTACAACTCGCTGGTGGTGCTCGACTCCGGGTACCTGGCCATGAAGGACATCGCCGGCGGCCAGGGCCTGCACCGGCTGCCCCCCGACGCCACCGGCTCGGAGCTGGTCATCCTGGCCCCCGGCACCCTCGAGGAAGTGGCTCGCCTGGAGCTGCCCGAGGGCTCGGTGGCCCGGTTGTCGGCCGCGGGCGACGACCTGTTCGTGGTGGGCGAGTCGCGAGGCCACCGGGTCCGCTTCGACCCGGGCACGGCCACGCTGGCGCTCGACCCCGACTGGTCGCCTCCGTACCGGACCATCGACGGCCAGACCTTCGGGTGGGACATCGTGCTGGCCGACGGCTCGGGGTGGTTCCTCGACAACGGCGAGGGCAGCGAGGAGTTCGGCGGGTCGTTCCGGGGCAAGGGCCACTCGCAGGCGCCGCTGCACCTGGTGCGCCTGAGGCTGCCAGACGACGTGGACGCCGACGCCGCCCCCGCCGCCGATGCGGCTGGCCGTCCCCGCCCGTCCCCCCAGGCCGCCACCATCCCGCTCGTCGAACTGGCCGAGGTGTGCGGTGAGCCCGGCGGCGTCATCGCCAACCCACCGGCGGTCGACCCCGACCGACGGATCGTCGTCGGCTACGACAGCGGGCACGGCCAGATGACGGCGTGGCGGTACCACATCGACCGCCCCGGCCTGGACGTGATCTGGCGGCGGGCGCAGGACCACGCCGGACACATGCTGCGCCTCGGCCCCGCGGGCCAGCTGCTGACCTACGACTACGACCACGAGCGGGGCCTGGACCAGGCCGTGGTGCTCGACGTGGCCACGGGCGAGGAGCTGGCCCGGGTGGACACCACCAGCCCGGTGCAGTGCGTGCTGTTCCCGGCCGCGGGGTGGCACGACGACGTCTACCTGTCCACCTTCACCACCCTCACCCGCCTCCACGTCAGCTGAGGCCCTTCGAACCGATCGAACCCCTCGCCCCGGCGGCACCGCCCTAGAGTCGGCCCGATGCCTGCCGCCATGTCCGACGCCCACAAGGCCGCGCTGGCCCAGGGCCGCCGTCAGAGCCGGGTCGTGCGGAACTACCTGGAGGCGCTGGAAGGGACCCGGTCCCGCCGGGGTCGGCCGCGGGCCCCGGAGCGCATCGCGGACCGGATCCAGGCCATCGACGAGGCGCTGGCCGCGGCCGAGCCCATGGCCCGGGTCCGCCTCATCCAGGAGCGGCTCGACCTGACCGCCGAGCTGTCGGCGGGCGCCGCGCCGAACGACCTGGCCGAGCTGGAGGCAGCCTTCGTCGAGGTGGCCAAGCCCTTCGCCGACGCCAAGGGCATCACCTACCCTGCCTGGCGCGAGGTGGGCGTGCCCGCCGCCGTGCTGGCCCGCGCCGGCATCACCCGCTCGTCGTGACCAACCCCGCCTGACCCGGGGGGGCGGGGCGAGCCCGAGCACCGCCGGAGGAGCCATGGAGCCAGTGGTCCGCACCGCCGAGGGCCGCCTGCGCGGCATCGAGCACCCCCACGGCCTGGCCTTCCTCGGCGTCCCGTTCGCCGAGCCGCCCTTCGGCGCCAACCGCTTCGCGGCGCCGGAGCGCGTGGCCCGCTGGGACGGCGTGCGCGACGCCATCCGCCCCGCCCCCACCGCGCCCCAGCCGGAGCCGGGCTTCACCATGATCCCCGAGCCCGTCATCCACGGCGGCGACGCGCCGAGCTGCCTCAGCCTCAACGTCTTCACCCCGGCCGTCGGTGACGCCCGACTGCCCGTCCTGGTCTGGATCCACGGCGGGGGGTACACCAGCGGCACGCCGTCGAGCCCCTGGTACGACGGCCGCAACTTCGCCCGGGACGGCGTGGTGGTGGTGTCGCTCGGCTACCGCCTGGGCTTCGAGGGGTTCGGCCTGGTCGACGGGGCCCCACCCAACCGGGCGGTGCTCGACTGGTTGGCCGGCCTGACCTGGGTGCAGGACAACATCGCCGCCTTCGGTGGGGACCCCTCGGCGGTGACCATCGGTGGCCAGTCGGCCGGTGGCGGCGCCTGCGCCCTGCTGGCCACCCTGCCCCGGGCCCGGGGCCG
The DNA here is from genome assembly GCA_963785815.1 of uncultured Microthrixaceae bacterium. Lineage (GTDB taxonomy): Bacteria > Actinomycetota > Acidimicrobiia > Acidimicrobiales > Acidimicrobilacustridaceae > UBA4742. The sequence continues at coordinate 650,449 of CAWAWN010000002.1, read as the reverse complement.
GTTCCACCGGGTGCTGGCCATGAGCGGCTCGGTGCAGCCGTGCGCCACTCGGTCCGAGGCCGCCGAGGTGGCCGCGGCGGTGGCCGCCGCGGCCGGTGTGCCCGCCCACACCGACTCGCTGGCCACCCGCTCGCCCGACCAGCTGGTCGAGGCCCAGGTCCGAGCCTCGCAACGCGGCGACCAGCCCGAGCCCGGCCGTGGCCGCGGCCGCGGCCGCACCTGGCCCCTCATGTTCCGTCCGGTGCTCGACGGCGAGCTGATCACGGCCATGCCCGCCGACGCCTTCGCAGCCGGCGCCACCCACGAGGTCGGCCTGCTGGTGGGTGCCACCCGTGAGGAGGTGGTGGCCGCCACACGCCACGCCGAGCTGGACGAGGACCGGCTGGTCCGACGCCTGGGCCGGCTCGGCCTCGACGCCGCGGGCATCGACGCGTACCGAGCCGACGAGGCCGCCGGCAACGGCGAGCGCTTCGGACGGGCCGCCACCGACGCCTGGTTCCGCGTCCCGGCGCGGCGGGCGGCCGACGCCCGACTCGATGCCATCGCGCCCACCTACCTCTACGACTTCGCCTGGCGCTCGCCGGCACTGGGCGGCCTCGGCGCGGCGCACTGCCTCGACCTGCCCTTCGCCTGGGACCTCCTCGATGCCGACGGGGTCGACGTGGTGGAGGGGACCGACGTGCCCCAGGCCGTGGCCGACCAGATGCACCGGGCCTGGGTGTCCTTCGTGCGCACGGGCGACGCCGGCTGGCCCGCGTACCGACGCCCGGCGCCCGGCGGGGACGGGGGCGACGGCTGGGCCACGATGTGCTTCGACACCGACAGCCGCGTGGTCGGCGACCTGCTGGGCGAGGTCGGCGCGCGCTGGCCCTGACCCGGGAAGGACCTCAGGAGGCGGTGGCGGCCAGGACCTCGTGCACCGAGCGCACCGCGCTCGACCCCTCTCCCACCGCCGCCGCCACCCGCTTGAGCGACCCCTGGCGCACGTCGCCCACCGCGAACACGCCCGGCGCCGAGGTCTCATACGGCAGCGGCTCCCGGCCGGCGAACACCGGGGCCCGGGCCAGGTCGCGGTCGAGCGCCCGATCGGTGATGATGAAGCCCGACCGGTCCAGCGCCACCGCTCCACCCAGCCAGTCGGTGGCCGGCACCGCGCCGATGAAGCAGAACAGCCCGGCGCACCCGACCTCGCGGCGCTCGCCCGACGGGGTGTGCTCCAGGGTGACGTCGGCCAGGTGGTCGTCGCCCCCCAGGGCCCGCACCTCGGTGGTGGTGGCCAGCTCGATGCGGGGGTCGGCCAGGATGCGATCGATGAGGTAGCGCGACATGGTGGCGGCCAGGTCGTCGCGACGGAGGGCGATGATGACCTGGCTGCCCTGCTGGGCCAGGTAGAGCGCGGCCTGTCCGGCCGAGTTGCCCCCGCCGACCACCACGACCTGGGATTGGCGGCAGGCTCGGGCCTCGAGGTCGGTGGCCGCGTAGTAGACGCCAGCCCCTTCGAAGCGCTCGAGGTCGGCCACCTCCAGACGCCGGTACCGCGCGCCCGAGGCCACGATCACCGCCCGACACGCCACCTCGCTGCCGTCGGTCAGCACCACCACGTGGAAGCCGTGCTCGACCCGCAGGCCAGCCGCCTCGCAGGGGGCGTTGAGCTTGGCCCCGAGCCGCAGGGCCTGTATGGCGGCCCGGGCGGTGAGGTCGCCGCCGGAGACGCCGGTGGGGAAGCCCACGTAGTTCTCGATGCGCGAGCTGGCGCCGGCCTGGCCACCGAAGGCCACCGCGTCGAGCGAGATCGTGTTCAGGCCCTCGGACGCGCCATACACGGCCGCAGCCAGCCCGGCTGGGCCGGTGCCCACCACCACCAGGTCGAACAGGAAGCCAGGGGTGGCGTGGTAGGTCAGGCCCAGGTGGTCGGCGAACTCGCCGGGTGTGGGGCGCCGCAGCACGGCGGTCGGGGTGATGACCACCGGGGTGTCCCGGGCGCGCAACCCGAGGTCGGCCAGCAGCACGTCCACGTCGTCGGCGTCCTCCAGGTCGATCCAGGTGTGCACCAGCCGGTTGCGGCTGGCGAAGGCCCGCAGGGCCAGGGCCTCGGCCGAGTAGCGCGACCCGATGATGCGGATGGCCCGGGCCCCTTCCCCGGTGCGCAGCAGCTCGCGTCGGGCCACGAAGGTGCGGAAGATGGCGTCGGCCAGCTCGGGGACCGCCGAGCCCAGGCGGCGGAACTGGTCGGGAGGGATCACGAGCACCCGCCCGGCCTGGCTCACCCGAGCCGTCAGGTAGGCCCGCTGGCCGGTCAGCATGCTGAGCTCGCCGAGGAAGCGGTGCGCGCCGTGGGTGACCACCAGCACCTCGCCGTCGAGGTCGTCGCGGAGGATGTCGACGGCGCCCTCCACCACCACGTGGAAGTCCACATCGACGTCGCCCGCCCGGAAGAGCACGTCACCCACCTCGACGCGGCGCTCGGTGCCGTACGGCGCCAGCGCGGCCAGGTCGGCGTCCGACAGGGTGACAGAGGCGGTGATCCCCGGAGACCCGGCGCCCTCGCCAGCGTCGTCGGTCACCTGGTCGGCATCCGACTGGGGGCCCTCGACGGGCACGGGACGCTCGGCCATCCGCATCACCCTAGGAGCCGGTCCGCCGATCGGTGCACCGACCGGTGGGCTCGCAGTGCGCTCCGAGGTCGGGCGTGGTCCCGACTCGGTCCGGGCGGCGCGGTTCAGGCGGGCTCGACGTGGACCTCCGGCACTCGGTCCGTTTCGGCCAGCGCCAACGCCGCGCCGGCCTCCGCCTCCAGCGCGGCGCGGCGCGCACGAGGCAGGCGCACCAGGGGCGTGAGGGTGGCCCGGGCCCGACCGGGCTCGACCCGGTCGATCCGCCAGGTGCCCACCACGAAGCCGTCGACCAGCACCACCGGTCGGACCAACCCGTTGGGGGTCATCACCCGGCGGTGGTCGAGCTCGCCCAGGACGCGCGACCGGTCGACGTGTGACAGCAGGACGTTGTCGAACCCGCCCAGCAGTCGGACCGGGGCGTCGGCATCGGGATCGGGCCGGGGCGCCTCGGGCACGTCGAACAGCTCGACGCCGTGTTCGTCACGACCGCAGACCAGGCCGGGCCGCAGACGGTCGAGGACCGCGCCCAGACGGGTCAGGCCCGACCACATCTGCACATCGGCCACCGAGGCGGGACCGAAGGCGCCCAGGTAGCGCGCCACCAGCTGGTCGAGGTCGGGCCCCGGGGGCGCAGCCGGGTCGGTCGGCCGGTCCACCCACTGCTCGAGGCTGGTGTGGCAGGCCGGGCCGCCGGTCTGCCACAGCCCACGGGGCGGCACCTGCACCAGCGGCACCAGGGTGCGAGCCACCCGCGCCAGGTCGGCCGGGTCGAACGACGGCCAACGCCCGGCCAGGAGCCGACCCAGCTCGTCGAGGGTGCGGGGCTCGGCCTCGACCAGGGATCGCACCTCGGCCGCCACCGCGGCCTGGTCCAAGCCGACCAGCTTGGGGCCGATCACGCCGCGCAGGGCCCGGTCGAGCCCGGGCTGGAGCAGCCGGCGCAGGCCGGCCGCGTCCCCGCTCGAGACCAGGAACAGGGTGGAGCGCATCATGGCCAGGCGCACGACCTGGCGATCCACTAGCAACCCGGCCAACCCGGTCGGCTCGAACCCGCCCAGGCGAGCCCACAGCGCCCAGTAAGGCGGCTCCGGTGCCTGGGACTGCAGGCCGATGAGGTGCTCGACCGCGGCCCGCGGCTCGAGGTCGTGACGGCGCAGGAGGAGCTGGCGGGCGAGCAGGGCCCGGTTCAGCGCCCGCCGGCTGAACACCGCGTCGGCCATCCCCTCAGCTTGCCCGACGCGCGGTCCGCGATCCTGAAGGGTGCCGGTGCCGGGGTCGCAGGTGGTGACACCGTCGGCCAGCCCGGCGGGTCGTTCCAGGCCGTCGAGCTCACGACGCAGGTGGTGCCGGACCGGCATCGTTGCCTCGGCTGGGCCTGACCACTAGCGTCGAGTGTTCGGCGAGGCGGCCAGCCGGTGGCCGCGAACCGCCGGACAGGAGAGATCCCACCGATGAACCCCACGATCCGCGTCCGCGTGGCGCGACGCCTCCCCATCGCCATCGCCGCCGCCTGCGTGGCGGTCATCCCCTTCACGGGCGTCACCACGGCCGGCGCCGTCGCGTCGCACCCCCGCGCCGTGTGCGTGCCCACCCCGGCGAACGACTCCTACAGCACGCCGCAGGACACAGCGCTGGAGGTGTCCGAGCCCGGCGTGACCTCCAACGACACGCTCTGCGACACCGACGGCCTGGTCATCTCGACCTCGTCGCCCTCCCATGGCCAGCTCACCGGCTTCGACGACTCCGGCGGCGGGTTCACCTACACGCCCGATCCCGGCTTCACAGGCACCGACTCGTTCACCTACGTGCTCGAGGACGTCGAGGGCTCCCCCACCGCCACCGTGACCATCACGGTGACCGCGCCGGCCACCACCACCACGACCGCGGCGGCCACCACCACGACGGCGCCGGCAACCACGACGACGGCGGCGGCCGCCCAGGCTGTCACCGCTTCGCCGGCCTTCACCGGCTGATCCGCCGAAGCGAGCGTCCCGTCTCCGATCTCAGACGGGGGCTTCCAGCGCCAGGCGAGGTTGGTGCGCCGGCGCCTGGTGGTCCCACAGGTCGGCCAGCAGGTCGTCACGTCGGGCGGCCACGGCCGGGTCGTCCCACCGGTTGACCCGCTGCAACGGGTCCTCGGACAGGTCGTAGAGCTCGCCTTCGGTGCCGTCGTGCACGGCGCCAGGCAGGTAGGCGGTGCACAACCACCCGTCGCGGCAGATGGTGCGCAGGTGGACGGCCACCCCGAACAGCTCGCTGTCCCACTGCGTGAGCACCCGCTCGACCCCGCGCGCCTCGGCGTCGTCGTCATCGGTGGGCAGCTGCTGGCCCTGCATCCACTCGGGCACCTCCACGCCGGCGATGGCGCAGAAGGTGGGAGCCAGGTCGACCAGCCCCACCGGCCTGGTGACCACCGCCGGGCCGATCCCCGCTCGGGACGCGGCAGCCGGCGCCGGGCGCCACACCAGGGGCAGGCGCATCAGCCCGTCGACGTGGTACGGCCCCTTGAAGAGCAAGCCGAAGTCGCCCTGCAGCTCGCCGTGGTCGGTGGTGAACACGACGTCGGTCTCGTCGTCCCATCCTCGGGCCGCGATGGTCGCCAGCACGCGACCCAGGGCCTCGTCGATGAGCTCGCACTCGACCGCGTTGCGGGCGTTGACCTCCCGCACCTGGTCTTCGGTCATCGTGGCCGGCACCCACCGGGCCGGGGCTTCGAAGTTGGACACCAGCTCGCCGTCGTACCAGAGCCGCCAGTGCCGAGGCTTGCCGTCGATGATGCGCTCGCGCTCGGCCCGCGACCGGGGATAGCCCGCTGGCAGCTCGACGTCGCGCCAGTCGATGCGGCCCATCTCCGACTCGGGCGGGTCCCACGGGTGGTGGGGGTCGGGGAAGCTCATCCAGCAGAACCAGTCGTCGTCGGCCCCGAGCGAGTCGAGCCAGGCCACGGTGCGATCGGCCACCCAGTCGGTGTGGTACCACCCGCGCTCGATCGGGTTCACCTTGACCTGCGGGGCGTCGGTGTCGCCGCCGCCGGCCGCGTTGACCTCGAACTCGGCGTCGAGCGGGTTGTAGAAGCCGCCGACCGCCTCGGGGTGGTGCTCGCGCAGCCAGCGGGCGTAGTGCAGGGGGCCGATGGCGCCGTGGGTGGCGAACTCGAAGTGGTCGAAGCCTCGGTGGGGGCCCCGGCCGCCGTCGTGGGTCGGCGCCATGCGGGTCTCCTCACCGGTCACCGACAGGACGTTCTCGGTGAAGCGCCCGAACGGATCGATGAAGGGCTCGAAGTGGGCCTTGCCGATCAGGGCGGTGCGATAGCCGGCCTGGTGCAGCACCGTCGCCACCGACGGCGCGTCCACCGGCAGCGGCACCCCGTTCATCCACACGCCATGGGTGGAGGGGTGCTGGCCGGTGATGATGGTGGCGCGCGACGGCATGCACACCACCGACTGGGGGTGGGCGCGCTCGTAGCGCACCCCGTCCCGGGCCAGGCCGTCGACCACCGGCGTGCGCGCCAGCGTGCCGCCGTTGCAGCCGAGCGTGTCGAAGCGCTGCTGGTCGGTGGTGACCAGCAGGATCTTGCGCCCCATCAGGCCGCACCGCCTGCATCGCGGTGTTCGAGTTGGTCCTTGAGCACGCCCAGGGCGTGGCCGGTGGCGCCCCCGAACACGAGCGAGAGGGTGGCCGGCTCGGTGTTGGTGGACGACACCACCAGGCTCGTCCCGTCCTCGAGGTCGATGACGTCGAGGGTGCCCAGGTGGAACCGCACGATGGGGGCCAGCACGCGGTACTGGAGGCGCCGCTGGAGCGGGTCGACCACGATCAGCTCCTCGGGGACGGGCAGGCCGGCGGCGGTGTTGAGGGTCCGCGTGTTGCCCTCCACCGTGCAGCTCTCGACCCCCGGGAACCACTGCGCCATCGAGGATGGATCACCCACCACGGCCCACACCTCGTCGGCCGGGCAGGCGATGCGCACCTCGCGGCGCACGGTGCCCATCACGGACGGAGCCTGCCGGACGGCGCGATGGCGGACGAGGCTGGACGACGCATGTTGATCCGGGGCTCCCTGGCCGTGGGTATTGACAGAGAGACTGACAGGAAGTCACGCCTCCTGTCGAGCGATCGCACGAGGGTCCGAGTCGCCGGCCGGCGAGGTCGAACGGCGGTGGCGCCACCGGTCGCGCAGCGCGACCGCCGCGTAGGCGCCGGTGGTGACGGCCAGGATGGCGAAGCTGGGCGGGACGTCGGCCACCGCGTAGCTCATGACCAGCCCGATCCAGACGGCCGACACGGCCACTGCCACCGACAGGGCCAGGCCCCGATAGGGCCGCGGCGTCAGCCGCTGGGCGACGGCCGCCGGGGTGGCCACCAACCCCAACAGGAGCAGCGCCCCGACCACCTGGGTGGCCTCGGCCGCGGTGGCCCCGACCAAGGCCAGGAAGCCGAACCCCAGCAGGGTCACGGGCACGCCGCGCGCCGCCGCCGCGGTGGCGTCCAGCGACGAGAACAGCAGGGGTCGGGCGATGACCAGCACGGCCACTGCCACCACCGCCCCGACCGCCACCGCCGCCACGGTCTGGCGGACGTCGAGGCCGAGCACGGATCCGAAGAGCACGGCGGTGCCCGCTGCCCCGTTGCCGGTGGCGCGCTCGGTCGTGAAGATGGACAGGAACAGCACGCCGAGGCCGAGGACCCAGGCGAAGACGCTGCCGATGACCACGTCGTCGGCCTGGGCCCGCGGGCCGAGCAGACCCAGCAGCAGGGCGACGCCGATGGTGGCCACGAACAGCCCCAGGCGCAGGTCGAAGCCGAAGGCCAGTGCAGCCAGCGCCCCGGTGAACGCCACGTGGGACAGGGCGTCACCCGTGAACACCTGCCCGCGCAGCACCAGGAAGTAGCCGACCAGGCCGCAGGCCACGGCCACGGCGGTGCCGGCCACGAGCCCGAAGCGCATGGAGGAGTGCGCCCACAGGTGCGCGAGCCCCACCAACGGATCGAGCCCGGCCAGCATCATGCCGACCGCCCGATCACGGCCCGGCCGACCCCCAGCGTCGGTCGTCGCGCCCGGCGCCGGGCCCGGGCCCACACCTGCGCCAGCAGGTAGGTGCCGAAGGCCACGCTGGTGATCCAGAACCCGATCGGGTACGGCGAGAAGTAGGCGATCGAGAGCCCCAGCCAGGTGACGACCAGGGCCAGCCCGACGGCCAGGGCCAGGCTGCGACCCGGACGGGCGGTGAGCCGCTGGGCCGTGGCCGCGGGCAGGACCAACAGGGCGAACACCAGCAACGACCCGGTGATCTGGCTGGTCTCGGCCGCGGCCACGCCCAGCAGCACCAGGAAGGCCACCGACAGCGCCCGCACCGGGACGCCGCGACCCTGGGCGGCGTCGGGGTCCACGGTGGCGAACAGCAACGGACGGGCGATGGCGCCGAGCACCAGCAGGGCCAGCAGCGCCACCCCGCCCAGCACCCCCACCTGCCGGGCGGTGATGCCCAGGAAGTTGCCGAACAGCAGGCTGTCCAGCCCCGACACGTTGCCGGCGTAGAGGGTCACGAACAGGAACCCGCAGGCCAGGGCGAAGGCCTGGGTGGTGCCGATGACGGCCGACTCCTCGCGGGAGCGGCCGGACCCGGCGCCGGGCACGGCGGCGATGACGAGGGCGGCGGTGACGCAGAAGGCGAAGGAGCCGTAGGTGGCGCTCACCCCGACGAGCGCGGCCCCAGCTGCGCCGGGGAACCCCACCACGGCCAGCGTGTGGCCGGCGAAGGTCTGGCGGCGCAGCACCATGAACCAGCCGATGGGCCCGGCCACCAGCGCCACGATGGTGCCGGCCAGCAGGGCGTCGACCATGAAGCGGTAGGTCAGCAGCTGGTGCAGGTCCGAGCCCAGGTTCCAGCTGAGCACCGGCTGGCCGAATCCGACCAGCTCACCCATGGCGATCGTGGTGGTGGCCGGGGGCCTCGGGCTGGCCCACCACCACGGGACGCCCGTCACGGGTGTGGAGCACCTCGATCGGCGTGTCGTACAGGCGAGACAGGGCCTCGCTGGTGATGACCTGGTCGGGGGTGCCCTCCATGGCCGACCCGCGGGCCAGGTAGATCACCCGGTCGAGGTAGCCCAAGATGGGGTTGACGTCGTGGGCGACCAGCATGACCGCCACCCCGGCGGCGCAGATCTTGGCGATGAGCGCGGCCACCGCCGCCTGGTTGGGCAGGTCGAGGCTGTCGAGCGGCTCGTCGAGCAACAGGAGCTGGGGCGCGGTGACCAGCGCCTGGGCGATGAGCAGGCGCTGCTGCTCGCCCCCGGAGACCTGGCCGATGGGGCGGGTGGCGTAGGCGGCCGCCCCCACCAGCTCGATGACCCCGTCCACCCGGTCTCGATCCGCTCGGGCCCGGGCCGAGCGCGCCGGCCAGGGCAGCCCGAAGCGGTGTCCGTCGAGACCCATGCGCACGACGTCGACCCCGCGGATGCGCAGCCCCGCATCGAAGCTGCGGCGCTGGGGCAGGTAGCCGATCTGCTGGTTGGCCTCGCCGGGCGCCCTCCCCAGCACGCGGAGATCGCCGGCGGCCAGCGGCACCAGCCCCAGCACCGCCTTGATAAGGGTGGACTTGCCGGCTCCGTTCGGCCCGAGCACCGCCACGAAGTGGCCGGGGGCCACCGTGAGGTCGACACCGCTCCACACGGTGCGCCCGCCGACCACCACCGAGCCCCCGACCAGGCGCACCACCGGGGCCGTCGCGTCCTGACGCGGCGGGATGCCCGGGATCGGCGTCGTCATCGGCCGGTCCCGCGGGCCAGGGCGGCGGCCAGGGCCTCGAGCTGGGCGACCTGCCAGTCCTGGAACGACCGGCCGGCCGGGCTCACCGTCTCGGTGATGGTGGTCACCGGGATGCCCCGGGCGCGGGCCTGGCTGGTCAGGGTCTGGATGTCGGGCGTCTCGTTCTGGCTGTTCACCACCCACACGGCGATGCGGCGCCGATCGATCTGGGTCTCGACCGTGGCCCGGTCGCCGGCGGTCGGGTCGGTCCCCTGGCTGATGGCGTCCAGGTAGGCGGGTGGGGTGACGAGGTGCAGCCCGAGGGCCTGGGCCAACCCCACGAAGATGCTCTCGGATGCGCCCACGGCCGTGCCCGCGTACCGCGCTCGGAGCTGGCCGATCAGCTGGTGGTAGCGGTCCAGCCCGACCTGGAGGAACTGCTGGCGCCGGGATGCGAAGTAGGCGGCATCGGTCGGGTCGAGGCGCTGGTAGTCGGCCGTGATCCGGTCGACCACCCGCTCGACGTCGGCGGGGTAGTACCAGCGATGGGGGTTGGCCCCGGTGGTCAGCCCGAGGACCTGGCCCACGTCGAGGCGGCGCTGGCCGTCCACCTGGTCGGCGGCGGCCAGCTGGGCCGCCCAGGTGTCGTAGCCCAGCCCGGTCAGGATGACCTCCTGGGCCTCGGCCACGGTGCGGGCATCGGCCGCGGTGGGCTCGTAGTCGTGGGGATCGGTGGCGGGCCGGTCGACGATGCTGACCACCTCGGCGTGGACGCCGCCCAGCTGGGCCGCGAGGGAACCCCACACGTTCTCGGCCGCCACCACCTGCAGCACCCGCCCGGGTCGGGGCGCGTTCGACCCCACCGAGCCGAAGACGGAACAGCCCCCGACCAGCACGGCGACCACCCCCAGCAGGAGAGCGCGCCTCGTGGGGTGACGGATCACATCCCGGACCGTAGTCAAGAACGGTTCTCAGAACAAGTCCTATTCCTGTTCTCATCCAGGCTCGCCAGGACTAGGGTCCTGGTCATGGGTCTGGACGTCCATGCCATCGCCGCCAGCCGTCTGGGCGCCGTGGGTCAGCGCTACACGACCAGCCGCCGCACCGTGGTGGACACCCTCCAGGTTGCCGGACGGCCCCTCACCATCCCCGAGATCCTGGCCGACAACCCGACCCTGCCCCAGAGCTCGGCCTATCGCACCCTGGCCGTGCTCACCCAGGCCGGGGTGGTGCGCCGCATCGTGGCCGTGGACGAGTTCGCCCGCTTCGAGCTGGCCGAGGACCTGTCCAGCCACCACCACCACCTGCTGTGCACCAGTTGCGGCCTGGTGGCCGACTTCGAGCTGCCCGCCCCCCTGGAGCTCGAGCTCGAGACGGCCTTCGCCGCCGCCGCCACCCGCCACCATTTCGACCGGGTGCAACACCGCGTCGACCTGGTGGGCCTGTGCACGGCCTGCAGCGCCGCCTCGGGGTCCTGAGCCACCGCCCCCGGGCCTGAGGCGCCGTCCGCGGACGGTTGAGTAACCGCTACTCAGGACAAGCGGCGCGCCCTCACGCACGATCACCTCCACCCAGATCGACGGGCGGCCACCGGGCCGGCCCGCCACCCCCCCCCCCCCGCTGCCCAGGAGCGCCATCATGCCCACCCCCCGCTCACTGCCCCAGAACGCCCGCCTGGCGTCCCTGCTGGGCGCGGCCGTCCTGCTCGGCGGCGGTGTGCTCGTGGCCGAGACGCCCTCGGTGGCGGCCGTGTCCGCCACCGCGACGGTGTTCAGCACGCCGGGCGCCACCAGCTACGTGGTGCCCACCGGCATCTGCGGCGTCACCATCGCGGCCGACGGCGGTCGCGGCGGCGCCGGCGGCTCGTCCAGCTCGGCGGGCGGCGACGCCGCGCACGTGAGCGGGCACTTCGTGGTCGGCGAGGGCGACACCCTCGACATCATCGTCGGCGGCGCCGGTGGCACCGGCAGCGACGACGGCATCGCCGGATCCGGCGTGGGCGGGACCGGCGGCGGCGGGGGTGGCGCAGCCGGCGGCGGTGGCGGCGGCGCCTCGGTCGTGCGCTTCGACATCAACCCCCTCGTGGTGGCCGGCGGCGGTGGCGGTGGTGCCGGCGGTGGGGTGACCACCGGTGACGGCGGCGACGCCGGCGTCCTCGGCGGTGACGGGGGCACGGGCAGCGGCGCCGGCGGGCCCGGCGGCTACGGCGGCCGCGGCGGGACCTCCACCGGCCAGGGCGGGGACAGCGGCGTCGGGATCAACGGTGTGGCCGGCGGCGGCGGCGGCGGCGTGTTCGCCAGTGGCTCGGGCAACACCCAGGGCGGCGACGGCGGCACCGGCACCCTGGGCGTGGGCGGCGGCGGAGGCGGCGCCGGGCTGAACGACCACGTGGGCACGGTCGGCGGTGTCGGGGGCACCGGGACGGGCGCGGCCGGAACCGCCACGGGTAGCCCCGGCGGGGTCGGAGACTTCACCGGTGGCGACGGGGGTGCCGGCGCGAGCAACGGCTCCGGCGGGGGTGGAGGCGGCGGCCTCGGCTTCGGCGGCGGCGGCGGCGGGGGTGAGGCCGACGGCGCCGGCGGGGGCGGCGGCTTCGGCGGCGGCGGCGGCTCGAGCACCAGCGGCGGGGGCGGGGGCGGCTCGTCCTACGTCGACGGCGAGGGCACGGCCACCAGCTCCAGCCTGAGCGGGCTGAGCGGCGACGGCCAGGTGGTGATCAGCTACGACCCGGTGGCCGACGCCTGCGACTCGGGCTCGACCACGTCGTCGAGCACGTCCACCAGCTCCTCGACCAGCTCGTCCACCAGCACGTCCACCACCAGCACCTCGACCAGCACCACCGAGGCGCCCACCTCCACCAGCTCGACGACCAGCACCACCCAGACGTCGACGACCACCAGCACCACGGCACCCAGCTCGTCCACGTCGACGGCGGCGGCGCCGACCTCCACCACGGTGGCCGTCTCGCCCGTGGCGGTGGCCACCGATCCCACCTTCACCGGCTGACACCCGGGCCTGGCCGTCGTCGCTCCACGGCTGCGGGCGGACCGCGAGGGAGACGCGGTCCGCCCGTCGGTCGCGCTCGGGCGGCCGGGACGCCGGCAGGGCATGATCTGGGACCGCCGCCCGAACGCCAGGAGCTCGAGAGCCTCATGCGCTTCACCGTCCCGCTGCCCATGCTGCCCGCCGACCACCTGGTGCCCATGGCCCGGGCCGCCGACGCAGCCGGGTTCGCCTCCATCGCCCTGCCCGACTCCGTGTTCTTCCCCGAGCAGGTGTCGGCCGACTACCCCTACAGCGCCGACGGCTCGCGCTGGTGGCCACCCGAGACGCCGATGGTGGACCCGTTCGTGGGCATCCCGGCCATGGCCGCGGTGACCGAGCGCATCACGTACTTCACCAACGTGCTCAAGCTGCCCCTGCGCAACCCGCTGCTGGTGGCCAAGCAGGTGGCCTCCATCGCGGTGATGTCGCAGGACCGCTTCCGGCTGGGCGTGGGCCTGTCGTGGATGCCCGAGGAGTTCCGCTGGACCGACACCGACATGCGCAGCCGCGGCACTCGCACCGACGAGGCCGTGACCATCATCCGGGCGGTTTGCGCCGGCGACGGCCCCACCTGGGTGCAGCACCACGGACGCCACTACGACTTCGAACGGCTCATGATCAGCCCGGCGCCCACCACGCCGGTGCCCATCCTCATCGGTGGCCACTCCGCGCCCGCGCTGCGGCGTGCCGCCCGGCTGGGTGACGGCTGGATCTCCGCCGGCCAGTCCGTGGACGAGCTGGCCGAGACCATCACCGCCCTGCGCCAGCTGCTCGACGAGGAGGGGCGGGGCGACGTGCCCTTCGAGATCAACGCCCTGTGCCTCGACGTGGCCGACACCGACGGCTTCGCCCGCATGGCCGAGCTGGGCGTGACCGAGGCCCAGACCGTGCCCTGGTACTTCTACGGCGGCGATCCCACCGACCTGTCGGTGCAGCTCGACTCGCTGTCGCGCTTCGCCGAGACGACCATGGCCGACCTGGACGCCTCCGCCCTCTGAGACACCCGATGCGGGTCGCGCCCCCTGGTGCGGCCGTCATCCACTCGCCGAACCTGTCATGTCAGCGGCGCCACTGCGGTCGCTGACATGACCGGTTCGAACGGTGGCCTGCGCGGCTACTTCTCGGCTTCCTTCGCGTCCTTCTCGATCTCGGCGTTGTCGGCCTTGACCTCCTTCTCCTGCACCTTCTCGGCCTTCTTCATGGCCTTCTCGATCTTGGCCCCCATGTCGGACACGCCCACCACGATCAGGCCGGCCTGACCCTCGTCGAGGCTCTCGCCCAGTTCCTTCAGGTCGCCGCGGCTCATGCCGGCGGCGGCATGGCCGGCCACCGCGCCCAGCAGGGCGCCACCGCCGGTGGTGGCGGCCAGCAGACCGCCGCCGATGGCCGCGAACGGGAACAGGGCCACCACCAGGCCGGTGGCCAGGCCGACCCCGCCACCCATGACCCCGCCCACCCACGTGGGGGTCTCGTGCTTCTTGGTGATCTTGACCTTGCCGCCCTCGCGGCGCTCGATCACGGCGGCGTCGTAGGCGTCGATCAGGCCGGCTTCCACGTGCAGGGCCTTGACCGCGTCGTAGTCGGCTTCGGCATCGGCCACGTCGGCATAGACCCCGACGTAGGCCATGAAGGTATCGATTGGCATCTGCGCTCCAGGTTCGGCGGACCCCTCGACGGAGCCGCGATGGATGGACGGGCCGCGGAGGTGGCGGCCGGGACGTCCCCCAAGCTAGTGCCGCGTCAGGCATTAGGCGTCTGGTCGCGGACGCGCCGCCCCGGCATCGACCAGGCGCGGCCGGATGGCTGCCAGCAGGTGGAACGAGCCGGCCACCACCGTCGCCGGGCGGGCCGGTTCCGACGGGACGCAACGGGCCCGGACCAGCTCCGCAGCCGCATCCAGCGTGGCCACCTGCACCTGGTCGATCCCGGCAGCCCGGGCCCCCTCGGCCAGCTCCCGCGGATCAGCGGACACGTCGGCGGGCACGTCGCCGGCCACGATCGGGAACGGGACCAGGACCAGCCCGTCATCGGGGTCGACCACCTCGGCCAGCTGGGCGAACATGGCCGGCGCCTTCTTGTCGCGTCGGCAGCCGAACACCCAGGGCCAGCGTGCGCCGGGCGGCGCGTCGGGCTGGGCCCGCAGCCGATCGATCAGGGCGGCCAACTTCACCGGGTTGTGGGCGCCGTCGAGCACGACCTCGGCACCCTCCGGGGTGCGCAACCGCTCGAACCGACCGGGCAGGGTCACCTGGTCCAAGACGCGGGCCACGGCCGACGGATCGGTCCGGCGACCCTGGCGCGCGTCCAGCACCCCGACGGCCGCCCCCACCAGCGCCGCGTCCTCGACCAGGTGGCCCACTCCGCCCGGCGGCGGTGGCGGTGATGTCACGAGGTGGCACCGACAGCCGATGGCGATCGCGGCGGCAGCCACCGTGTCGTCGATCTCGGCCACCCCGTGGCGCAACACCACCGCCTCGCCCCCGGCGGGCAGGATGCCGGCCTTCTGCTCGGCGATGGCTGCCAGCGAGTGGCCCAGCACCGCCTCGTGGTCGAGGTCGATGCGGGTGATCACGGCCAGCTTGTCCGACCGGTGGATGGTGTTGGTGCCGTCGTAGCGCCCACCCACACCGGTCTCCAGCACCACCAGGTCGCAACCCTGGCGCACGAAGTGGACCAGGGACATGGCCAGCGTGACCTCGTAGTAGGTGGGTGGGCCGTGGCCGGAGTCGGCCAGGCGGGCGGCGGCGGGAAGGACCGCGGCCAGCAGCTCGACCACCTCGTCGGGCGAGCACCACTGGCCGTCCACCGAGAAGCGCTCACGCAGGTCGTACACGTGGGGTGACAGGTGCAGCCCGACCCGGGCGCCGGACGCGTGGGCCACCGCCGCGATGCCGGCGGCCACGGTGCCCTTGCCCGCCGTGCCGGCCACGTGCACCACGGGCGTGGCGTCCTGCGGATCGCCCAGCTCGGCCAGCAGGGCCGCCGAGCGGCCCCACCCGTCGCCACCGCGGAACAGTCCGTCAGGAGCCTGGAACAGGTCGACCTGCAGGAACGACAGCACCTCGTCCATGGTCTCGGGGCGCCAGCCCCGGCGCAGGCGGTCGAGACCGGCCGCGGTCACCGATCCCCGGCGTCGGCCAGGGCGGCGGTCACCGCCGCGTCGTAGACGGCCACGGCCTGGGCCCGACGGCTCGGCTCGAGCCGGACCAGGTGCTCGAAGGACAGCCCGGAGTTCACCTCCAGCACCTGGACCGAGCCGTCCAGCCCGCGCACCAGGTCGACCGCGGCCACCCGCAGGCCGAGCGATCGGGCCGCGGCCAGGGCCAGCTCCCGCGCGCCGGGGGTGGCCCCATCGAGCCCGAACTCGCCCACGGTGGCCCCCAGGGCCAGGTTGAACAACGGGGCCCGGCGCCCGGCCTCACCGGTGCTGTCCCCGCCTGGCTGCTTGGTGTAGCGCAGCAGGGGCCGGCCATCGAGCACGACCCAGCGCTCCTCGCAGGCCAGCTCGAGGAAGGGCTGCACCACCACCGCGGGCTCGCGCCGCAGCAGCTGGTCCACCCGTCGGCGCACCTGGTCGGGGTTGCGACACAGGAACACCCCGTCGCCCGACGAGCCCTCGTTGGGCTTGACGATCAGCGGCGGCGACCAGTCGGCCAGCACCTGGTCGAGCACCTCGACGGCCTTGCGGCCGTCCAGCCACGACTGGCGCACGTCACCCAGCACCAACCGGGTGGGCACCACGGCCAGCCCGTCCCGGGCGAGTCGCTCGGCCGCCGCCCCCTTGTCCCGGGCGCCGGAGGCGGCCACCGCGCTGTTCAGCGACAGCTGGTAGCCGTAGGTGGACAGCCCGGCCCGGCCGTCACCCACCCGGGTGAGCCACCCCTGTCCCCACTCCTCGTAGGTGAGGCCGCGGGTGGCGGCGATCTCGGCCAGGGCCTGGTTCAGGAAGCGGTGGTGGATCTCGCCCAAGCGGGATCAGCCCACCGTCTCGAGCAGCTCGACCAGGTTGCCCTCCGGGTCGTGCACGAACGACTGGCGGGTCGGCCCAGCCGGCGACGGGTCGGTGATCTCCAGTCCGCCGGCGCGCAGCTCGCCCACCGTGGCGTCCAGGTCGGCCACCCGGATGGCGAAGTGCTGGCCCCGGTCCTCGGGCGGTCGGCCCTCGACCAGGTGCAGCTGCTGGCCGCCGGCGTCGAGCCAGGCCCCGCCGAACCCGAAGTCGGGCCGATCGTGGCGGGGCACCAGGCCGAGCACCTCGGTGTAGAAGGTGAGGGCGCGGTCGACGTCGGTGACGGTGATCGACACGTGGTGCACGGCCAGCGGTTGCATGCCCTCCAGTCTGGCCCTCGCCACGGCATCGCGCGCACCCGGTGCCGCCTCCAGCCACAGGACAGACTGGTCCCATGCCCGATCGACCCGATCCCCACCCCCACCCCAAGCAGGTCGCGGTGCTGGCGCCCATGAAGCCCGAGCTGGGTCCGCTGGTCAAGGCCATGGGCCTGCGCCGCTCGGGGGCCGAACCGCCGGTGTACCGGGGCATGGTGGGCCAGGTCGGCGTGGCCGCCATGAAGACGGGCATGGGCCTGGCCAACGCCGAGCGGGTGACCCGTGAGCTGATCGAGCTGTCGGATTGCGACCACGTGCTGGTGGTTGGGATCGCCGGCGGTCTGGACCGCAGCCGGCCCATCGGCTCGGTGGTGGTGCCCCGGTCGGTGCTCGACCTGGCCAGCGGGGAGGCGTTCACCGCCACGCCCCTGTCGGCCCCGACCGACGGGCTGCTGGTCACCTCCGACGGACTGATCGACGATCCCGACGAGCTCGGCCGGCTGCGGGACCAGGGCTACGCCGCCATCGACATGGAGACCTCGGCCGTGGCCCGCGTGTGCCAGGAGCTGGGGATGGGCTGGACGGCGTACCGGGGCATCAGCGACCACACCAGCGACGACGGCGTGGACCAGGCCGTGCTGGGCCTGAGCCGAGAAGACGGCACGCCCGACCTGGCCGCGGTGGCCCGGCTGGTGGCGACCCACCCGGGGCGCGTCCCCAGCCTGGTCCGCCTGGGCCGCTGGATGCAGCGCGCCGTCGACGCGGCCGTGGCCGACGCCATGGCCGACCTGACGGCCCCGGTGACCTGCTAGCTCATGCGGTCGACGACGTGCGGGAGCGCGTCAGCCAACGGCAGGGCGATCTGCGTGAACGACTGGTCCATGTCGAGGAACTCGACGAAGTCCAGCGCGTTGCGGTACGCCCAGCCGACGTCCTCGCCGTCGGTGATCACGACACCGCCGGTCCCGTCCGCGAAGACGTAGTGCGCGACCTCGTCGGGGCTCGACCCGCGCTCCCCGAAGGCCTCCATGATGCGCTTGGTGTCCTCGACGCTGTGCACGTCGTCGCGCCACCGGTAGACGTTGATCGTGAGCATGTTCGCTCCCCCCGGCGACGGACGTCCGCCGCACCCTCGTGCCCAGGTGGTTCTGGACAGCCCGATCCTGACACAGCGACCAACTCCGTGCGCTCGGGAACCAGCGGCCGATCCGGCGCAGGGGACGCCAGGCCACGACGACGAGATCACAACGCCCGCCAGTAGATGCAGACCGCCTCTCGGCTGGTCGCGCCGGGATGGTCGATCACGTCGGGCACCTCGCCCACCAACCGGAACCCCAGCCGCTCGTAGAGCCGCCGGGCGGGGTTGGTGGCGAACACGAAGTTGAACTGCATGGCGTCGAAGCCAGCCGATCGGGCCACGTCGAACGAGGCCTCGACCAGGGCCGAGCCGATGCCCCGGCCCCGCTGGTCGGCGGCCACCAGGTACCCGGCGTTGGCCACGTGGGCGGCCCGCCCCACCCCGTTGGGCTTGATGGTGCACGCGCCCACGAGCGCGCCGCCATCCACCGAGCGCGCTACCAAGGTGGCCGCGGCCGGGGCCAGCCAGTAGCGCTCGAAGTCCTCGAACGACACGAGGGCCGCGGGCTCCTGGGGGTAGCCGTCGTCCGCGGCCACCGCCGCCGCGAACAGGGTGAAGAGCTCATCGTGGTCGGCCGGCGTGGTGAGCCCGATGCGCACCTCGTCGCCCCCGTCGACCTCCACCCGAAAGCCCTCGTCCATGGCCCCAAGCCCTAGCATCTCGGGGGACACCGGGGCGATGACGAGGGGGACGGAGATGTCGACGTGCGGTTGTTGATCCTGGGCGCCGGCGGGGTGGGCAGCTCGACCTGCGCCATCCTGGCCCGGCGCGACGCCGTCGAAGCCGTGGTGGTCGCCGACTACTCGAAGGATCGGGCCCGCACGGTGGTCGACCGCTACGGCGACGCCCGCTTCGAGGCGGAGCAGGTCGATGCCGGCGACGAGGACGCCCTGGGCCAGCTGATGGCGGCCCACGGCGTCGACACCGTGCTCAACGCCGTCGACCCGCGCTTCGTGATGCCCATCTACCGCGCCGCCCTGGCCGCCGGGGTCACCTACCTGGACATGGCCATGAGCCTCTCGCACCCGCACCCCGACGAACCCCACGCCCGCACCGGCATCAAGCTGGGCGACGACCAGTTCGCGCTGGCCGACGAGTGGGAGCGCCGCGGCCAGTTGGCCCTGGTGGGCATGGGTGTGGAGCCCGGGCTGTCCGACGTGTTCGCCCGCCACGCGGCCGACGAGCTGTTCAGCCGCGTCGACGAGGTGGGGGTGCGCGACGGCGCCGACCTGGCCGTCGCCGGCTACGACTTCGCCCCCACCTTCAACATCTGGACGACCATCGAGGAGTGCCTCAACCCGCCCGTGATCTACGAGCGCGACCGAGGCTGGTTCACCACCGCGCCCTTCAGCGAGCCCGAGACCTTCGTGTTCCCCGAGGGCATCGGGCCGGTCGAGTGCGTCAACGTCGAGCACGAGGAGGTGCTGCTCATCCCCCGCTGGGTCGAGGCCGACCGCGTCACCTTCAAGTACGGCCTGGGTGACGAGTTCATCGAGGTGCTCCAGGTGCTGCACCGCACCGGGCTCGACTCGACGACGCCGGTCCAGGTGGGCGGCGCCTCGGTGAGCCCGCGAGACGTGGTGGCGGCCTGCCTGCCCGATCCTGTGAGCCTGGGCGACGCCATGACCGGCAAGACCTGCGCGGGCACCTGGGTGACCGGCCTCGGCCCCGACGGCCAGCCCCGGGAGGTGTACCTGTACCACGTGGCCGACAACGAGCAGACCATGCGCGACTACGGCTGCCAGGCCGTGGTCTGGCAGACGGCGCTGGGCCCGGCCGTGGCCGTGGAGCTGCTGGCCACCGGCGCCTGGAGCGGGACGGGCGTGCTCGGGCCCGAGGCCCTGCCGGCCCAGCCGTTCCTCGACCTGCTGGCCGATCACGGATCAGCACATGGGCTCGAGGATCGAACCCCCCACGGGTTCGAGGATCGCACGCCACATGGGTTCGAGGATCGAACCTCCCGCCGGTAGCGTGGCCCGATGGCCGACAACGAGAAGCCCCATGTGTTCGTCCCGCCCGGCGAGGCACCGCCCACCGACCTGGTGATCGAGGACGTGGTGGTCGGCGAGGGCCCCGAGGCCGCCGCCGGCCACGACGTCGAGGTCCACTACGTGGGGGTCGCCTGGAGCACCCGCCAGCAGTTCGACGCCTCCTGGGACCGGGGCGACACCTTCCGCTTCGGCCTGGGTGCCGGCCAGGTCATCAAGGGCTGGGACCAGGGCGTGGCCGGCATGAAGGTGGGCGGGCGCCGCCGCATCGTCATCCCCCCTCACCTGGGCTACGGCAAGGCCGGCGCCGGTGGGGTGATCAAGGGCGGCGAGACGCTGGTGTTCGTGGTCGACCTGCTGGGTACGAGCTGAGGGGTGCGCCCCACCCGCACCGACCCAGGAGGTCGTTCCAACCGGCCGCCGGCGGCCGGGTCCGGTAAAACGGTGTCAGCGAGTTGAGAGGCAAAGAGTGACGGCGTGAGCGCCCCCACCACCATCCGAGTCACCCGCGGGCGCCATCGAGCGCGGCCTGCTAGCCCTGCTCGGGATCCTGGGGCTGGCCTACCTCGTCCACTTCCCCATCTTCACCTCGAACCGCCTCGACGCCGACGAGGCCAGCGTGGGGTCCATCGCCCAGGGCCTGCTGCGCGGCGGTCACCTCTACGGCAACCTGGTCGATCGCAAGCCACCGGGCCTCTTCTACCTCTATGCCGGCAGCTTCTGGCTGACCCACTCCAACACGCTGATCCCGGTGCGGGTCCTGATCGTCGGGCTCGAGGCGGTGACCGGCCTGATCATCGGCATGGCCCTGTGCCAGGCCTGGCGCCACCGCATGGCCGTGGCCGCCCTGTTCGTGCTGGGCACGGCCACCTTCGCCTACAACGACGCCCACGCCGCCAGCTTCGAGGCGGCCATGCTGCTGCCCATCACGCTGGCCTGGTGGTTCAGCCGCAAGGGCATGGGTGTGGCCGCCGCGCTCGCTCTGGTGGTGGCGGTGCTGATCAAGCAGCCGGCCGCCTTCACCGCCCTGCCCGTCATGTACAACCTGTGGCGACAGCCCGACCGCCGACGCCAGATCGCCCTGTTCACCATCACCGGGGCGGTCGCCTACGCGGCGGTGGCGACCGTGTTCGGGCTACGCTCCTTCCTGTTCTGGAACATCTCCAGCAACGGCGGCTACATCGGCGTGTACTCGCTGGTCGACACCCTGGGTGTGGCCGCCCTGAGCACCGGCATCTACGCCATCAGCCACGTGGTCATGGTGTGGCTGGCGGCCCGGGCCTGGCCCGAGCGCCGCCAGCAGGTCGACCTGTGGCTGTGGCTGCTCTCGGCACTGGTGGGCGTGGCCGTGGGCGGCCACTTCTTCGGTCACTACTTCTTCCAGGTCCTGCCACCGCTGGCCGCCATCGGCGCCACCCAGATCGCGGCGGTCACCCTGCGCAAGGCCCTCGTCGTGGCCGGCGCCACCACCGCCGCCTGGCTGGCCGTGACCACCGCCATGCCCCGACCCGACCTGCCCCCCTACAAGGCGGTGGTCAAAGAGGTCGATCGGCTGACCACGCCCAAGCAGTCGGTCTTCGTGTGGGGGTCCTACTCCGAGGTGACCTGGGCCTCGGGCCGGCCCATGGCCACCCGCTTCCCCCACACCAACTTCGTGACCGGCGTCGACCAGGCCAAGCCCACCAAGGGCGCGCTGGCCGACGTGTGCCACGACCTCGACCGCAGCCGGCCCACCCTCATCATCGACACCAGCCCGGCCGGCCTGCGCGACGCCGGCAAGGTGCCGCTGTTCAGCGTGCCGGAGATGGCCAACGTGATGACCGCGTACAAGCCGGTGTCCGACATCAACGGCGTGATCATCTACCGCCTCGAGCACCAGTGGTCGGGCTGTTGAGGAGGTGCGCCGAGAGTCGTACCGACCCATGAGGCCGGGCCCGGGCGGGACCCCGACGTCGAGGGCGGCCCGTAAGATCGTGGGGTGAACGTGCTCAGCGGCATCGTCGGGATGGTGGCCGTGTTGCTGGCCGCCGGCGGCGTGTCCAAGGCCCTGGCCCCCGACCCCACCGTGGCCTCCTTCCGTGCGGTGGGCCTGCCCGGACGGCGGGGCCTGGTGCGGGCCCTGGCCGGGGTGGAGGTGGCACTGGGCGTCGGGCTGGTCGTGGTGGGCACACCGTGGCTGGCCGCGCTGGGGGCAGCCCTGTTCATCGTGTTCACCGGGATCAGCGCTCGGCTGCTGTCCCTGGGCGACCAGGCCGCCTCGTGCGGCTGCTTCGGGGCCCAGTCGTCGCGGCCATCGGCCCTGCACGTGGCCATCGACGGGCTGGCCGCCCTCGTGCTGGTGGTGGCCACCGCCGTCGGCCTGCCCGGTCTGGCCACCCACGCCGGATCGATGCCCGACACGCTCGTCTACCTGGGGTTGGTCCTGCTGGGCGGCTACCTGCTCACGGCCCTGCTCACCGTGCTGCCCGACGCCCTCGACGCCGTGGCTGGCCGGGGCGTCCGGGCCCCGTCCGCCACCGAGTTCAAGCTGACCCGATGATCGTCCTGGTCGTGCTCGAGGGCGTGGTCGTGGCCCTGCTGGCCGTGCTGGTGGTCGGCCTGTTGCGCACCCACGCCGAGATCCTGCGCCGACTCCACGACCTGGGGGCCGGCGTGTACGACGACCCGGACCCCGACCAGACCAGCCGGACCACCTCGCGCACGGCCGTGGCCAGCCCCATCCGCACCCAGCCCGGCGTGGCCGAGCCACGCCCGCGTGAGACCCCCGCGTTCGACCTGGCCGGCACCACCCCTGACGGGACGGCGGTGGTGATCGGCGTCGTCGATCGCCCCCACACCACCCTGCTCGCCTTCCTGTCCTCTGGCTGCACCACCTGCCGGGGGTTCTGGGAGGCGTTCGCCGCGGGAGCCGAGGACACCCTGCCCGGCGTCGACACCCACCTGGTGGCCGTGACCAAGGGTCCGCACAACGAGAGCGTGTCCAAGGTGGCCGAGCTGGCCGCTGACCGGGTGCGCACGGTGATGTCCACCGAGGCGTGGGAGGACTACGGGGTGCCGGTCAGCCCCTACTTCGTGCTGGTGGACGGCCCCCGGGGCGAGGTCCTGGGCGAGGGGTCGGGCACCACCTGGGCCCAGGTGTCGGGGCTGCTCGAGCAGGCCTGCGCGGACGCCGGCCTGGTCCCCACCGCCCCGGGTGCGGGGTCGGGTACCGCTGGGTCCACGGGCTCGGCCCGCTCGGGGCTGGGCCGCGGCCTCAACGGTCCGGGCCGTGAGCGCCGAGCCGACGAAGAGCTGGCCCGGGCCGGCATCGGGCCCGGCCATCCCAGCTTGTACGGCCTGCCCGATCCCGATCCCGATCCCGATCCCGAGTCGGCGTCGGCTCCGGGGACGCCAGCCACGCCCTCACCGCCGGTCGAGCGGGCCGACCCGGCCACCACGCCGACGCCGGCCGATCCGAGAGCCGACACGTGAGCCGCCGACTCCAGGCCCACGGCCTGTCAGCCGAGCTGGGCACCGGCTGGGAGGGGGAGATCTACCTGCGCTCCCCCGAGGCGCCGGCGCCCCCTCCGCCGATCACCCCGGCGCCGGGTGGGGCCGGCCTCTCGGGCCTCAGCCAACCTCGATCCGAAGCCCTGGCCGTTCGCTACCCCGTCCTCCAGCTGGCCAACTTCTCGCTGCCCAACCACCGAGGTGATTTCGGAGGCGGCGCGGTCGAGCTCATGGGCGCCCACAACATCTTCGTGTCGCTGTTCGAGTACGGGCCCGAGTCGGTCGGCACGGCCCTGTTCGCCAGCCCCGACCTGCCGTGGCCCGTGAACCCCAACGCCTTCGGCCCCAACCGGCTGCAGCGGCCCCTGCCCGGACAGGGCGGCGGGCAGTGGTTCTTCACCCGCGCCGAGCGTCCGTTCTGCCTCTACGTCGTGCTCGGCAGCTTCCTCCTGCGCCGGGCCACCGTCCGGCCCCTCAACCGCATCCTGCACACCGTCGTCATCAGCTGACCCGCGCTTCCCCCGACCATCGGTGGGCGGGAGCCGGGCTCGCTCCCCGGGCCGCCCCGGGGCGTGGCACCATGAGTCGGTGAACAGCCTGATGCTGGCCCTGGGCGTGGCCGTGGCGGTGGCCGCCGCCATCCGCTCGACGTGGTCGCCGTGCGGGCTGTCGATGCTGTCCACCCTCACGCCGCTGGCCGAACGCAGCCGCGGACACCGCTTCGGGGTGACCGCGGCCTGGTTCGTGGCCGGCGCCACGGTCGGGGGCGCCACCCTCGGCCTGGTGGCCGCCGCCCTGGCCGTGGGCGTCCGGGCGCTGGGCCCCGGACTCGAGGCCACCGCGCTGGTGGCCGCCGTCGCCGGCCTGGTCTGCGCCGGATCCGACGTGGCCCCCTTCGGACGACGTCTGCCCTACCACCGCCGCCAGGTCGACGAGCTGTGGCTGGGCCGCTACCGACGCTGGGTCTACGCCGGCGGGTTCGGCTGGCAGATCGGCACCGGCGTGGCCACCTACATCATGACCGCGGCCGTCTACCTGCTCGTCGTGCTCGCCGCCCTGACCGCCAGCCCGGCCGCCGCCCTGGCCGTGGTCACCCTGTTCGGCCTGCTGCGGGGCCTGGCCGTGCTGCTGTCCGTGCACATCACGTCGCCAGCCTCGCTGCACGCCTTCCACCGGCGCTTCGACGCCCTGGGTGCCGCCAGCCGGCAGCTGGCCATCGTGGTGCAGCTGGTGGCCGCGGTGACGGCCGGGCTCGTCGCCGGACCGGCGATCGGCGCGGCCGTGGCCGCCGGGGTGATCGTCCTGGGCGTGGTCGACGTGCGCAGCAGCCGGGTCACGAGCCGGGTCGCCGGGTCCCCGGTGTCCAACGGTGCCCGCCGCGGCGACGCGGAGCCCGCGCCGGCTCCGGTCCCACTCACCGACGTCGGTTAGGAGCGGGCCACCGGCGCCGGCTGTCGGCCCTGCATGGCGGCCCACATCATCGGCAGCTGCAACGGCAGCCGGGCCAGCACCGCGGCCCGCTTCAGGCCCTCGTCGGGACCCGACGTGGCCATCACGTCGCGAGCCATCTGGAAGTTCCCCGGCCACACCGCCAACAGCACCGCCACGCTGGCCGGCCCTGCCCAGCGCCGCCGGCCGAGCAGGCCCAGGGCGCACACCAGCTCGGCCACGCCGCTCACGTAGACCAGCTCGGTGGCCCCGGGCAGCTCGGGCGGGACCAGCGGCTCGAACACCGACGGGTGGACCATGTGGACCAGCCCGCTGGTCAGGAACCCGAGACCCAGGACCCGGGGCGCCCAGGCTCGACGAGTGGAGGCTTTCATCGATCGGGAGCGGCCCATGCCCCATCTTGGCCCGGAACCACCCCCGATCGCCGGCCCTCAAGACCCCGGGTGGGGCGGCCGATGGTCAGAGGACGCCACGTAGAGCTGAGGAGGCCGCCGGTATGGGACAAGTGGGGATGCCGCGAGCGCCACGCAGCATCGAGGAGCTGGGGATCCCCAGCTCGCTCGTGCAGGACCTGGCGCTTCGTCGCGCCCTGTACGAGGGTCGATCGTCGACGCTCAAGCTGAGCCACGGGCTGGGGCTCAGCGTGGCCATCATCACCACGGTGGTGGAGGAGCTGCGCGACCTGCGCCACATCGACCTGCTGGGGCTCGAGGGCCGCGACTACATCTTCGAGCTGACCGAGCAGGGCCGCGACACCGCCCGCGAGCGCATGGAGCTGTCGCGCTACGCCGGCATCGCGCCGGTGAGCCTGCGCGACTACAACGCCATGGTCACCAGCCAGCACTCCGAACCGGTGGTGAGCCGGGAGTCCATGCGGGCCGCCTTCCGGGACCTGGTCATCGGCAACCGCATGCTCGACGAGCTGGGCCCTGCCCTGCTCACCGAGGGGGCGATGTTCCTCTACGGCCCTCCCGGCACCGGCAAGACCAGCGTGGCCGAGCGCCTCATCCGGGTGCACACCGAGGCGGTGTACGTGCCCCGGGCCGTCGAGATCGACAACCAGATCATCACCGTCTACGACCCGGTCATCCACGAGCCGCTCGACGACCAGCCCCCGGACCTCGATCCCCGCTGGGTCCTGTGCCGCCGGCCCAGCATCGTGGTCGGTGGCGAGCTGACCACCGACATGATGGACCTGACCTACGAGGCCAGCAACGGCATCTACCTGGCCCCCATCCAGATGCAGGCCAACAACGGCCTGTTGGTCATCGACGACTTCGGGCGCCAGACGGTGAGCCCCGAGGCGCTGCTGAACCGCTGGATCGTCCCCCTCGATCGCCGCGTCGACTACCTGAGCCTCTCCTACGGCGTGCGCTTCGACATCCCGTTCGACGTCAAGGTGGTCTTCTCCACCAACCTGGACCCCAACACGCTGGGCGACGAGGCCTTCTACCGGCGCATCCAGAACAAGATCCTGGTGTCGTCCATCAGCGACGCCGAGTTCGACGAGGTGCTGGTGCGGTCGGCCGAGGTGTCCGGCATCACCATCGCCCCCGGGGCGGCCGACTACCTGCGTGAGGTGAGCCGCAACCTGGGCGACGGCGACCTGCGGCCGTACCTGCCCAAGGAGGTGTGCAAGATCCTGCGGGCGGTCAGCACCTACAACCAGACGGCCCTCGTGCTCGACCAGCCCGCGGTCGACCGGGTGGCGTCCATCTACTTCACGCGAGCCGGCGAGATCCGCGCCACCATGGCCGAGGCCACCCTGGCCGATCCGCCGGCCCAGGCTCGGCCCGGGCCCGCCCCGGCCGCGGCTCCAGCTCCATTCCCGGTCGCCGCCGCGAGCCCAGCTGCCCCAGCTGCCCCGGCGCCCACGCCCAACCCGGCGCCCCGACCGGCGGCGGTCGATCCGGCCCCGGCGGCACCGCTGCCGCCGCTGCCCACCCGCCAGGCGGGAGGCACGGGCGACCCGTCCCAGCCCCGGACCCCACGGACCTTCTGAGGGCGGCGCACCACCGCGCCGCCGCGACGACGGCGCCTGGTCGACCGGGACCGGGCCTCGGAGCCGACGGTGCCACCCTGGTCTAGGTTCACGGGGAGCTGTGCCGAGGAGGTGGTCGACGCTCGACGGTCGACCGGGTCAGGAGGACGCCCATGACCATCACCATCGACTCGGCCCAGGCCGAGCTGACCCGATTCCCCGACGACGACCGCGAGACGCTCTACGAGCGCGGCCGCCTCCTGCGCCAGGCGTCGCCCCGTCGGGCCCACGCCGGCTGGACCCCGCCTCCGGATCGTCCCGACCCGATCGAGCTGCTCGAGTGGACCAACCGCCATCGCGTGCCCGAGCTGATCCCCATCCGATGGGGTCGGATGCTGGCATCGCCGTTCGCCTACTACCGGGGCTCGCCCTACGTGATGGCCAGCGACCTGTCGCGCACGGCCACCAGCGGCATCAACGTCCAGATCTGCGGCGACGCCCACCTGATGAACTTCGGCATGTACGCGGCGCCGGACCGCCACCTGGTGTTCGACGTGAACGACTTCGACGAGACGCTGCCGGGGCCGTGGGAGTGGGACGTGAAGCGCCTGGCTGCCAGCGTGGTGGTGGCGGCCCGGGCCAACGGGTTCCGGGAGACCAAGGCGGTGGCCGCGGCCACCGCCGTGGGCCGGGCGTACCGCACGGCCATGGCGGGCTACGCCCGGACGCTGATGCTCGACCTGTGGTACCAGCGCACCGATCTGGACGAGGCCCAGGCGTCGCCCTACTCGACGCCGCTGATCGACGCGGCCGAGCCCATCATCGCCAAGGCCCGAGCCAACACGAACCTGCGCGCCTTCGACAAGCTGGCGCACCTGGTCGACGGGGAGCTCGAGCTGATCGAGAAGCCGCCGGTGGTGGAGCGCATCCACGACCCGGCCATCCTGGGTCACGCCAACGAGCTGATGGAGTCGTACCTGGGGTCGCTGACCGCCGAACGCCAGCTGCTCCTGCGCGGGTTCCGCTTCGTCGACGCGGCCCGCAAGGTGGTCGGCGTGGGCAGCGTGGGCACGCGCTGCTTCATGATCCTGCTCGAGGGTCGGGTCAACGGCGGGCCGCTCTTCCTGCAGGTCAAGGAGGCCGAGTCCTCCATCCTGGAACCCTTCGTGGGCGAGAGCACGATGTCCAACCACGGCCAGCGGGTGGTGGTCGGCCAGCACCTCATGCAGGGCGTCAGCGACATGATGCTGGGCTGGCTGGGGTTCGAGGGTCGCTGCTACTACGTGCGCCAGCTGCGCGACATGAAGGGTGCGGCGGACACCTCCGCGATGACGCCGACCCAGCTGCGCGACTACGGCGCAGCCTGCTCCGCCACCCTGGCCCGGGGACACGGCCGCACCGGCCTGGCCGCGCTCATCAGCGGCTACCTGGGTACGAGCACCAAGTTCGACGACAGCCTGGCCGCCTTCGCCGTCGACTACGCCGACCAGAACGAGCGCGACTACGACGGCTTCACGGCGGCGGTGCGCGACGGGCGGATCCGGGCCACCGAAGGCCTCTGACCTGTCCAGCTCCGCTCCGGCCGGCGCGGAGCGCGCTCGGTCAGGCGGCGACCCCGGAGGTGGGCGGCAGGGGCCGGGTGGCCACGTAGGTGAGGGCCACCTCGAACAGGCCGAAGATCACCACGGTGAGGAACAGCCCCACCCAACCGCTGACCACGAAGAGCAGCACCACGACCCCCAGCGCCACCCCACCCCAGCGCAGCGGAGCGACGTGCTGGCGGGCCCACAGCACGATCTTGGGCACCTCTTCGGTCTGGTCGGACCGGATCAGCCATCGGGCCAGGTGGGCCGTGCGTCGGCGCAGCCGTCGCGCCGTGCGGCTCTCACCGGTCACGAAGGCGATGAAGGCGATGGCCAGGCCGATGCCCAGCAGGGCGTTGGTGATCAGGTCGAGCCGGTTCACCAGCTGGCCGATGGTGGCCTTGGCCGCGTCACGGGCCTGGGCGTTTCCCACCAGCCCGATGATCTGGTCCTTCACCGCCCGCATGATGGCGGTGGCCAGGATCAGCGTGGCGACCGATCCGAGGGCCAGGGCGATGACCGCCCGTCGGCGTCTGCGGGCCAGCGCGATGGTCACCCCGTACAGGAACACGGTGAGGATCAGCAGCCCCACCACCACGGCGTTGAACAGCTTGAGGCCCTCCTGCGCGGCCTTGAGCTGGTCGCTCTTGAACACGGTGATCACGCCGAAGTTCTCGGGCAGGGGACGCCCCAACGCCTGGCTCAGCTTCTCGCGGGCCTGATCGGGCGAGATGGAGCTGACCAGGTTGGGGATCTTGTCGCCGCCCAGGATGCCCGGTGCCTTCTCCCCCACGGCGATGAGCGCCTGGCTGATCATCGGGAACAGGTTGAGCGTGACCTCGCCGTTGGCCGTGCTCACCCCTTTGACCGTCTCGCCCTTGAGCACCTTCACCGCCAGCGCGTGGGCGCGACGATTGGCCTCCACCCAGAACTTCTGGAACTGGGGGGTGCTGAGCAGCTTGGTGACGGTCTGATCCACGAACTGCTGCGCGGCGGTGGTGAGCGGCTCGGCCAGGAAGCTGGCCTTGGCCGGCAGGGCGTTCTCAGCCAGGTGCTGGACGTCGAGCGCCTGCATGACCTCGGTGGTCAGGGTGTTGGCCACCGCGTCGATGATGCGCGGGTCCTTGGCCAGGGGGCCGACCGCGTTCACCCACGAGTTGGTGTTGAGCAGGGTGCGGTGGGTCCAGACGCCAACCGTGCTGGCCAACAACGAGATGCAGCTGAGGACACCGAGGAGGACGACGATGACCTGTCGCCAACGTCGGCCGATGCCCGACATGGTGGTTGTGTCAGTCACGATGCCAATGGTGACACGCCCGACGGCACGGCCGTGGCCATCCTCGCGTCAGATGTCGATCACGGTGCGGATGCCCCGGCTGGCGCGCAGGTCGTCGAACGCCTGGTTGATCTCGGCCAGCGGCTGGTGGCCGGTTATGAGGCCCTCCAGGTCGAGCCGACCCGCCTGCCACAGCGAGACCAACCGAGGGATGTCGCGCCGAGAGTTGACGCTGCCCAGCAGGCAGCCGATGAGGCGCTTGGCCGTGGCCGCGAAGACGGTCGGGGACTCGATGACCAGCTGCTGGTCGAGCGGGGCGACGCCCACCATGACGGTGGTCCCGCCCAGGCGGGTGGCGTCCAGGCCTGCGTTGATCAGGGCCGGGCGACCCACGGCGTCGAAGGCCACGTCGACCCCGATGCCGCCGGTCAGGTCCATGGCCAGCGTGGTCACGTCGTCGACCTGGGGATCGATGGCGTGGGTGGCACCGAGGCGCAGCGCGGCGGCCCGGCGCTCGGCCACCGGGTCCGAGGCGATGATCACCGAGGCGCCCGCCAGCCGGGCACCCTGGACGATCGACAGGCCGATCCCACCGAGTCCCAGCACCGCGGCGGTGTCGCCGGCACGCAGGCCGGCCGTGTAGAGGGCGGCGCCCACGCCGGTCTGCACCGCGCACCCGATCACGCAGGCCACGTCCAGGGCCACGTCGGGGTCGATGCGCACGGCGCCCTCCTGCTGGATGACCACCTGCTCGGCGAAGGCGGCCACGGCCAGCCCCCGGTAGATGGTCTGGCCCCCCCGGCTCAACCGGGTGCCGCCGTCGAGGTGGGTGGAGCTCATCATCGACAGGCTGTTCACGCAGCTGCTGGCCTCGCCCCGCAGGCACCAGTAGCAGCGTCCGCACGGCGGGCAGGGCGTCAGCACGACGTGATCCCCCACGGCCAGGTCGGTCACCCCCGGCCCGAGGGCCTCGACCATGCCGGAGGCCTCGTGGCCAAGCACCACCGGGACCAACGGCGGCAGGTCGCCGTCGACCAGGCTGAGGTCGCTGTGGCACACGCCGCAGTGCGCCACCCGGATGAGCACCTCCCCGGCGTGGGGCTCGTCGATAACCACGTCGTCGTAGACCTCGAGCGGGGTGCCGGGTGCCTCCAGGACTGCGGCGCGCATGACGGGCTCCGATCGACGACGGGCGGGGTGGACGAGCCACGTTGGTGGACCGAGCGGGCAGGCTGGTCGGCCGGAGGCTAACAGCACCACCTGTCGACCCACTCCGCCGACCCACTCCGCCGAACCCCGCGAGCCACGGCGGGTCCGGCGGGTCCGGCGGGGTGCGATGATGCGGGCATGACGCCCCCCGGAGCTCCTCCCCCCCGCCGTCCGGGCCCGCGATCCCGAGCGCGGAGCTGGCCGAGCTGCTCGACGTGGCCGTCGACCTGGTCCGACAGGCCGGCGACCTGACGCTGCGCTGGTTCCGATCCGACGACCTGGCCGTCGACCGCAAGGGCGACGGCACGCCGGTGACCGCGGCCGACAAGGCCGCCGAGCGCTTTCTGCGCGAGGAGATCGCCAGGCGCTTCCCCGACGACGCCGTGGTGGGCGAGGAGGAGGCGGACACGGCGGGGGGCTCGGGGCGCACCTGGATCATCGACCCCATCGACGGCACCAAGGCCTTCACCCACGGCGTGCCGCTGTACTGCAACCTGCTGGCGGTGGAGGACGGGGACGGCTCGGCCATCGGGGTCATCAACCTGCCGGCGCTGGGGGAGACGGTCTACGCCGGCCGGGGGCTCGGCTGCTTCGTGGACGGTCGCCCGGCCCGGGTCAGCGACCGGGATCGGGTCGCCGGCTCGTACCTGTGCGCCACGGGCTACGACTACTGGAGCGACGCCATGGTCTCGGCTGCCCGCGACAGCGGCGCCGCCATGCGGACCTGGGGGGACGGGTACGGCTACGCCCTGGTCGCCACCGGCCGGGTCGACGCCATGTGCGATCCGGTGGTCGCCCGGTGGGACGTGGCCCCCATGCCCGTGATCCTGGCCGAGGCCGGTGGACGCTTCACCGACCTGGACGGCGGCGACGGCCGACTGGGCGGGAGCGGCCTGGCCACCAACGGACTGCTCCACGACGAGTGGTTGGCCCGCTTCCGCGACCTGCCCCGGCTGGCCGGTGCCTGCTCCTAGCCATCAGGGCAGCCGAGTCTGCCGCGCCCCGAGATCACGAGGCGCTGGACCTCCGCCGCGGTGGTCGACGCGTCCATCCCCGTTGAGTCGAGGACGTGGGTCTCGAGCGCATCGAGCTGGGCAAAGGCGTGGTGGAGGCCGGTGATGGCCTCGGCATCATCGAGCTCCCCGCCACCCCGGGCCCGCGCCCGGGCCAGCGCCGTGTCCAGGTCGGGGCGGAGCACGACGTAGGACAGGTGCAGCTCGTGACGTTCGGCCATGGCCCGGAACGGGTCGAGGAACCAGGGCCCGACGATGCCATCGACCACGACGTCGTAGCCGCCGCGGGCATAGGCGCTCACGCTGGCGGTGATCACCTCGATCACCACCTCGTTCTGCGTCCCGGCCTCGGGCAGGTAGGGCGGGACGAACCCTGTGCGGATGGCCCGATAGAACTGGTCGGTCACCAGGTGGACCGTCGGGGTGGCCGCCTGGCTGGCCAGGATGGCGGCCACCGTCGTCTTCCCCGACCCGGGCGGCCCCGTCAGGATGATCACCTGGCCCGTCATCCCCCTGACGCTACGGCAGGGGCGGCGACGAGGCCGACCAGCCGGATGGGCGGAGCCGGCGGCCCCGATGGCCGTGGTCGCTCGGGGACCGATACCGTGCAGCCATGGCCGTGGATCCCCCCAACTCATCGAAGCACCGGCCATGAGCCTGCTGCTGCCCGTGCTGGCGGTCACGCCGGTGGCCCACACCCTGGGCAGCACCGTGACGACCTTCCCGCTCGGCGACCCCAAGCTGGCCACCAGCGATCCCAGCAACACCACCGGCCTGGTGATGGTGATCCTGGTCAACCTGGTGATCCTGGTGGGCGGTGTCCTGCTCTACCTGCACCATCGCCGGCCTCGCACCGAGCGCGACGCCGACGCGTCGTCGGTCGCGCCTTCGGCGACGGGCGAGGCGGGACCGCCCGCCGCCTCCGCCGGCTGACGCGGCCGCCCCGGCTACTGGCGGTCGGGCCCGTCGGCGCGGATCTGCTCCACCGCCGACATGGCCTCGCGGAGCTGACCGATCCACTCCCCCTGGTGCCGGTCGACGAGCCGGACGCACCAGGCCAACGCCTCGCTGCGGCTGCGGGCCACACCCGCGTCGATGAGGGTGTCGAGGACGGCCCGCTCCCGCATGCGCAGCCGGGTCATCACCGGGGCGCTGTGGGTGGTGAACAGCTCCTCGACCGGACCGCAGCGCGCGCCCCAGGACACCTTGCGACCCCACAGCACCTCCGCCTCGCGGGCGATGCGGACGCGGTGGTCGCGGGTGTCCTCGCGGAAGCCGCTGATGCGAGCCCGGTGGGCCACCTCGGCCTCGTCGTCGCTCAACCCGCTGGCCGCCGCCGGCGCCTCCAGGTCACCCACGACCAGGATCTCGTCGCGGTCAGCGGTCACGTCGGGTGAGGCCGAGAACCAGGCATCGGGCATCCGCCCGGCGAACCAGCTGCGCACCTCACCGATCGACC
Organism: uncultured Microthrixaceae bacterium; assembly: GCA_963785815.1. Taxonomy (GTDB): domain Bacteria; phylum Actinomycetota; class Acidimicrobiia; order Acidimicrobiales; family Acidimicrobilacustridaceae; genus UBA4742. The sequence goes on along the minus strand of CAWAWN010000002.1, from coordinate 617,127 downwards.
ACACCCGCGTCGTTGTCATGGATTACATACTTACACGATTACTAAGCTGGAGCAAGGGGTGTTGGCAGGCGCCCGCCGGGAGGCTTCGCCGACCCGATCACGCGGCGGAGCAACGCGAAGCCGCTCGCGACGGGGAACCCAGATGCCGAAGGCGCCCGCCGGGAGGCTTCGCCGACCAGATCACGCGGCGGAGCAACGCGAAGCCGCTCGCGACGGGGAACCCAGATGCCGAAGGCGCCCGCCGGGAGGCTTCGCCGACCAGAGGGCCAGAGAACTAGACCGCGCTGAGGCGGTTCTGCCAGGCGCTGGCCTCGGCGATGGCCGAGGCGTAGCTGGCCTTGCGACGCGCCACCCGGCCGATGCTCGCCTCGGGCGGCGCCACCGGTCCGGCGTACTGCGCCTCGATGCCGTCCTTGAGCATGGTGAGGGCCTCGGAGCGCAGCTGCGACACCCGCGACTCGGTCACACCCAAGAAGCGAGCCAGCTCCTGGGAGGTGCGGTTCTCCAGGAAGTAGCCGACGATCACCAGGCGGTGGCGCTCGGGCAGCAGGTGGATGGCGTCACGGAGGTAGGCGTGCAGCTCGCGGCTCTCGAGCTCCTCGAGCGGTTCGACCGTGCTGCGGTCGCGCAGCACGTCGACCAGGGTCAGGTCCTCATCGCCGGCGTCGTTGACCTCGTGCTCCAGGGCGAGCACCACGGAGCGGAACAGGCGATCCCGCAGCCGGGCCAGCTCCTGGTCGGACATGCCGAGGGCGCTGGCCATCTCCGGTGACGAGGGGATGCGGCCCAACTCGGTGGCCAGGCGCTGCTCGACCGATTCGAGGCGGCGAGCGAGCGTGCGCACCGACCGCGGCGCCCAGTCGGCGGCGCGGACGGCGTCGAGGATGGCCCCCCGGATGCGCTGCGCGGCGAAGCGGTCGAAGGGCACGCCCCGGGACTCGTCATAGCGGCGGGCGGCCTCGACCAGGCCCAGCGCGCCAGCTCGGGCCAGCTCGTCGCGGTCCACGTGTCGGGGGAAGTGCACCGCCACCTGGAACACGATGTGCTTCACCAGGGGCAGGTGCTCTTCGATGAGCCGGGACAGCTCTTGGGTCTCGGTCTTGGTGGTCGTCATGGCGGTCGCCCTCCCTCGCTCCAACGCACCGAGTCTTCGTCGCGCCCTGGGGAGAACTTTAGGAGTTGAGCTGAATTCCGGTGAATTTCATGTGTGTAGTTCGAATAAACCACGTTCCGTGGTAACGCTGTGACCTGCTACTACGTGCGGTGGTTGCGCCGTAGGCCGTGCGACCCATACACCTGAGTCGTTCAGCCTCATTCTGTGGATAACTTGCGTCCATCAGTGGGCAAACACCGGACCGACGTCAGGCAGATCCGCCGCCTGCATTGCGTTGGAAGACCGCTGAGCGCACCCCTCGACGCCGCAGATCGCCGAGGAAGGACACCGGTTCGACCAACTCGGCCAGCCCGGCTGCGCCGAACCGGGTGGTCTCCCCCCGACCGCCCGCAGGGCGGCCAGGGCCGCCACCGCGCCAGCCGCCACCGCCGGGCGATCCATCGAGCCGAGCACCGTCACGTCCCGGCTGGCGCCTCGTCGGCCGCGCACCTCCACCCGTACCGCGCCGGGCCCGCCTTCGGGGTGGGGCGGGCGCATCATGGGAAGCCGGGCGGTCAGGCGATCCCGCCGGGTGGCGGCCAGCCGGGCGGTGACCCGGTGCACCCCGGCGAAGGCCGGCACCAGCAACAGGGCATCGGGCAGCGCGGCGCGGTAGCAGTCCTCGGGACCGACCGGATCCGGGAACCAGCACAGCTCCCGCCCGCTGCCCGACGGTCGGTGCACCCAGCCCCCGTCGCGCCAGTCGACCGACGTGCCGCCCAACGCCTGGTGGTGCTGGCGGGCACAGGCGGGCCCACCGGTGCCGACCTTGGCCACGTGCACCTCGTCCACCGAGTCGAATCCGGCCGCGGCCCGGGCGGCCAGCACGCAGGTCAAGCCGGGTCCGAAGCCGGCGCCCACCACTACCACCACGCCGCGCTCTCGGGCCTCGACGTCGAGGTCGAGCAGAGCCCGGACGTCGGCCACCGCATCGGAGGTGGACACGACGGACTGGCCTTGGGCCACGGCCCGGCGGGCCAGTGCCCCGTGGTCGCCCGCAGGACCGGCCAGCACCACCACCTCGCCCTCCACCGAGTCGGCGAAGGGGGCCGGATCGATGATGGCTCCCTCGCCCAGCGATCGGGCGATGGTCTCGAGGCGGGGTCCCCGCTCGTCGCGCAGCACCACCTCGTCCACCCCCTCGGTGGACAGCAGCTGGCGGGCCACCCGCGCCCCCACCGCGCCCACACCCAGCACCGCGACGGTGGTCATGGCTGGTGTGGCGACGAGATCAGGGCTGGTCCCCGTCGACGAGCTCGCGCCAGCCACCCTCCTGGGGCGGGGTGCCGCCGGACCCGCGCACGCGCAGCACCGCGGCGATGGCCCCGGCGATCCCCAGGGCCACCAGCGCCCGGCGCAGCATCTTCATCTGGCCACCTCGAGAGACGATCCGACAACCGGGGAGACGGCACGGTGCCCCTCGTCCTGCCGCGCCACACGGCAGGTCCGGTCCCGTCGCAGCCGCGACGAGAGGGGGAACCCTAGCGCGACGACCGGCCGGGCCGGCTCACGAGGCCAGCCGGGTGCCGACCACCACGTAGCCCATGGGGAACTCGTGGGGATCCCGGTCGGCCAGCCAGCGCCCCAGGCGAGTGACCTCCTGGGGCCGCGGCGGGGCGACGGTCTTGCGCAGCTTGCGCAGGGCGCGCCGGGGCACGCTCGACGAGCTGGTCGAGGTGAACAGCAGATCGAACGCGGCTGGCAGACGGCCACCGAAGGCGTCGATCTCGATGTCGAAGGGCTGGTCGGCGAAGAGGTGCTCCAGTCCGAAGCGGGTCAGGCGCTGGTAGTCGTGGGGCGCCTGGTGGACGAAGTACAGGAACGGGACGGCCAGCACCAACCGTCCCCCAGGACGCAGCACCCGGGCCACCTCGCCGAGCGCCCGCGCCGGAGTGTGGAGGTGCTCGAACACCTGGGACGCCACCACCGTGTCGAAGCTGGCGGTGGCGAAGGGCAGGGCGTGGGCGTCGCCCTGGGCGTCGGGGCCGTAGGTCAGGTCGATGTCGAGCGAGACGGTGGTCGCCGACCGGGCGTAGGGGTACTCGCCCACGCCGAGCTCGAGCACCACACCCGAGGCCAGACCGGCCCGTCGAGCCAGGGCCGCGGTGGCAGCAAGGCGGTTCAGGGTCATGGCGGCGACCAGACTAGGCGGGACACGCCGGCGGGTGGAGCGCCAAGGAGGGTGGGGCTAGTTGGAATCGAACCAACGACCTCATCCTTATCAGGGATGCGCTCTAACCGACTGAGCTATAGCCCCTTGGAGCGCATGGACCGTAGCGTGTCGGGGGGCCCTGATCCACTTGGGTTCCGAGCGGTCGCTGGCCATCGGTGGCGTTCCACCGATCTGGTGACCAGCTGTGTGCGCTCGAGCCCGGGGTGCCGGAACACTCGGGTTCAGGGACCCGGGCGGGCTCGGGCGGTGGCCATCTCGTCGGCCACCCGCACCTCGACCTCGGTGGCGCCGTCGGCCGACACGAAGTGCACGAGGCGTCCGCCGTCGGCCTGGGCCGCAGCCTCGGCCGCGGACCGTCCCCCGCTCACGCCGGCCAGCGCGGCGGCGTCGGCGGCCGTGCGGGCCCGAGCCCGGTCGACCACCTCACCACCCAGCCGGGCCATGGCCAACGCCACGGCCATGCCGACCAGCACGACCAGGACCAGCAGCGGGAGCACCTGGCCACCGTCGCCGAACCTCGTGGTCGACTTCGTCCTCGATGCCGACGACGTGGCCCGCATCCCTGCCCGTGGCGCCATGGCGCCCACCTCCACCGCTCGGTGACCAGCAGGGGGAAGGTGGGGTCCAGCCGGGACCGCGTCGAGACGAGGCGACGAACCCCGGGCTACTCCTCAGCCTGCAGCACGGGCGCCACGGAGGCAACGGTCTCCTCGCCGCCGAGGTTCATCACCCGCACCCCGGTGGCATCGCGGCCCTGCGAGGAGATCTCGCGCACCGACATCCGGATCAGGGTGCCGCTGGAGCCGATGATGAAGATGTCGTCGTCGAGCCCGACCATGAAGGCGGCCACCACCACGCCCTTGCGGGCAGTGATCTTGATGCCCTTGACCCCTTGGCCGCCGCGTCCCTGCACGTTGAACTTGTCGAGCTGGGTGCGCTTGCCGTAGCCGCCGTCGGTCACGAGCAGGATGGACGCGTCGTCGCGGCGCCACGTCACACGACACCACCTGGTCGTCGGGCTTGAGCTTCATGCCCCGCACGCCGGCCGCGGCCCGGCCCATGGCCCGCACCTCGTCCTCGGCGAAGCGGATGGTCATGCCCCCTCGGCTGACCATGAAGATGTCGTCGCCCCCGTTGGTGGGGATCACCTTGACCAGCTCGTCGCCGTCGCGCAGGTTGATGGCGATGAGGCCCGCCCGCAGCGACGAGTCGTACTCGGTGAACTTGGTCTTCTTGACCTGACCCTTGCGGGTGGCGAAGAACAGGAACCGGTTGGTCTCGTAGTCGCGGGTGTCGATGATGGCCTGGATGGTCTCGCCGGGCTGGAGGGGCAGCAGGTTGACGATGGCCGTGCCCCGAGCCGTGCGGTCCTTCATGGGGATCTCGTGGGCCTTGAGCCGGTACACCCGACCCAGGTTGGAGAAGAACAGCAGGTAGGCGTGGGCTGACGTGTGGATGATGTGGTTCACCCAGTCCTCGTCACGCAGCTTGGCCCCGGCCACGCCGCGCCCCCGCGGCCCTGGGTGCGGAAGGCGTCAGCCGCCACGGTCTTGATGTAGCCCTTGGCCGACATGGTGACGACCAGGTCCTCGTCATCGATCAGATCCTCGATGTCGAGATCGCCCACGTCGAACGTGATCTCCGAACGTCGAGGTGAGGCGAACTTCTCCTTGATCTCGCCGATCTCGTCCTTGATGACGCCGCGGAACTTGGCGTCGTCGGCCAGGATGGCCTCGAGCTCGGCCATGGTGGCCCGCAGCTCGGCCATCTCCTCCTCGAGGTTGGCCCGGCCCAGCCGGGTGAGGCGCGACAGCTGCATGTCCAGGATGTGGTCGGCCTGGATCTCGCTGAACTCGAAGGGCGCGCCCATCAGCGCTTCCTTCGCCGCCGGCCGATCCTCGGCAGCCCGGATGGCGGCGATGATCTGGTCGATCAGGTCGAGGGCCTTGATCAGGCCCTCGACGATGTGGGCCCGCTTGCGAGCCTCCTCCAGCCGGTACTCGGACCGGCGGGTGATGACCTCGACCTGGTGGTCGAGGTAGGCCACCAGGGCGTCTCGCAGGTTGAGCGTGCGGGGGATGCCGTCGACCAGGGCCACGGTGTTCACCGCGAAGTTGGTCTGCAGGGGCGTGCGCTTGTAGAGGTTGTTGAGGATGACCAGGGCGGGCGCGTCGCGCTTGAGCTTGATCACGATGCGCATGCCGGTCTTGCCCGACGACTCGTCGTTGAGGTCGGCCACGCCGTCGAGCTCGCGGCTGTCGATGAGGTCCTTGATCTTGGTCAGCAGCGCGTTGGGGCTGACCTGGTAGGGCAGCGAGGTCACCACGATGCGATCGCTGCGCGGCCCTTCCTCGATCTCGGCCCTGCCCCGGACCTTGATCGAGCCCTTGCCCGTCCGGTAGGCGTCGAGGATGCCTGAGCGACCCATGATCAGGCCGCCGGTCGGGAAGTCCGGGCCCTTGATGAAGGCCATCAGGTCGTCGGGGGTGGCCTCGGGGTGCTCGAGCAGGTGGACGGTGGCGTCGATCACCTCGGCCAGGTTGTGGGGTGGGATGTTCGTGGCCATCCCCACGGCGATGCCCTGGCTGCCGTTGACCAGCATGTTCGGGAACCGCGACGGCAGGACCAGCGGCTCCTCGACCTCACCCGAGTAGTTGTCGGCGAAGTCGACGGTGTTCTCGTCGATGTCGGCCAGCATCTGCAGGGCGATGGGGGTGAGTCGGCACTCGGTGTAGCGGGCCGCCGCCGGCGGGTCGTCGAGCGAGCCGAAGTTGCCCTTGGGGTGCACCAGGGGGTGGCGGAGGCTGAAGTCCTGCCCCATGCGCACCAGGGCGTCGTAGATGGCCGAGTCGCCATGGGGGTGGTACTTGCCCATGACGTCGCCGGTGACCCGGGCGCACTTGAGCGTGGGCCGGTCGGGCAGGGCCCGCATGTCGTACATCCCCCACAGGATCCGACGGTGCACCGGCTTGAGGCCGTCGCGGGCGTCGGGCAGGGCCCGGGCGGTGATGACGGACATGGAGTAGTCGAGGTAGGACCGCTCCATCTCCTCCTGGATCTCGATCGGCTCGACCCGGTCGTCGCCGCCGGCCTCGGCGTCGACATCGGTGGGAGGCGTCACATCACTCACGAACTGCTCCTCTGGTGCGATCCCTCAGATGTCGAGGAACCGCACGTCCTTGGCGTTGGTCTGGATGAAGTGCTTGCGGGCGGCCACGTCGTCGCCCATCAGACGGGAGATGACGTCATCGGCGATGGCCGCCGCCTCGACCGAGACCTGCAGCAGGGTGCGCTTGGTGGCGTCCATGGTGGTCTCGCCCAACTCGTCGAAGTCCATCTCACCCAGCCCCTTCAGGCGCTGGAACTCGCGCTTGTGGTTCGGGTTCTCGGCCATGAAGGCGTCCTTGGCCGCGTCGTCCTTGAGGTACACCTTCTCGCGCCCCACCACCGTGGAGTACAGCGGCGGCTGGGCGATGTACACGTGCTCGTGCTCGACCAGCTCCTTCATCTGGCGGAAGAAGAACGTGAGCAGCAGCGTGCGGATGTGGCTGCCGTCGACGTCGGCGTCGCACATCAGGATGATCTTGTTGTACCGGATCTTGCTGACGTCGAACTCTTCCTGGCCCACGCCCGCCCCGATGGCCGAGATGAGGGCCTGGACCTCGTTGTTCTTCAGCATCTGGTCGATGCGGGCCCGCTCGACGTTGAGGATCTTGCCGCGGATGGGCAGGATCGCCTGGGTGCGCGGATCGCGGGCCTGGGTGGCCGAACCGCCGGCGGAGTCGCCCTCGACGATGAACAGCTCGGCCTCGTCGGGGTTGGTGGTGGCGCAGTCCTTGAGCTTGTCGGGCATGCCCGCGCCTTCGAGCGCGGACTTGCGTCGGGTGGCGTCGCGGGCGCTGCGGGCGGCCTGGCGGGCCCGAGCCGCCTGGATGGCCTTGGCCACCACCTTGCGGCCCTCGGTCGGGTTCTCCTCGAACCACTGGCCCAGCCGGTCGTTGGTGGCCCGCTCGACCAGGGACCGCATGGACACGTTGCCCAGCTTGCCCTTGGTCTGACCCTCGAACTGGGGTTCGCGCAGGCGCACGCTGATGATGGCGGTCAAGCCCTCACGGATGTCCTCACCGGTGAGGTTGTCGTCCTTCTCCTTGAGCAGGTTCTGCGCCCGGGCGTACTTGTTCACCACGTTGGTGATGGCCTTGCGGAAGCCCTCCTCGTGCATGCCGCCCTCGATGGTGGCGATGCCGTTGGCGAAGCTGTGCAGCCCATCGGAGTTGTAGCCCGTGTTCCACTGGAAGGCGATCTCGACCTCTTGGTCGTCCTCGCTCTGGGTGTAGTAGCCGACCTTCTTGAACAGGGCTTCCTTGGTCTGGTTGACGTGGCGCACGAAGTCGCTGATGCCGCCGTCGTACTTGTAGTTGACCGGGGTGGGATCCCCTTCGGGGCGCTGGTCGCGGAAGCGGATCTCGAGGCCGCGGTTGAGGAAGGCCATCATCTGGAAGCGCTCGAGCAGGGCCTGGGCCCGGAACTCGGTGGTCTCGGTGAAGATGGCGGGGTCGGGCCAGAAGCGGATGGTGGTGCCGGTGCGACCCCGCGGCGCCTTGCCGACCACGTGGAGCTTGGTCTTGAGCTTGCCGCCCTTCTCGAAGGCGATCTCGTGTCGGTCACCGTGCAGGTCGACCTCGCATTCGAGGCGGATCGACAGGGCGTTGACCACTGACACGCCCACGCCGTGGAGCCCGCCGGACACCTTGTAGCCGTTGCCGTCGAACTTGCCGCCGGTGTTGAGCTGGCTGAGCACGGCCTGCACGGCCGGCATGCCCTTCAGCTTCGGGTCCTTCATCTTGTCGACCGGGATGCCGCGTCCGTCGTCGACCACCTCGCAGCCGCCATCGGCCAGCAAGGTGACGTCGATGCGGCTGCAGTGCCCGGCCATGGCCTCGTCGACCGAGTTGTCGACCACCTCGTAGACCAGGTGGTGCAGGCCCCCGACACCGGTGGAGCCGATGTACATGCCGGGGCGCTTGCGGACGTGTTCGAGACCCTCGAGAGCCGTGATGGAACTGGCGTCGTAGGAGTCGGTGGTGGTGGCCAAGGCGTCGGCCTTTCAGGCGTCGCGGGACGAGAGGAACAAGCGGTGGTCCACGACTTCGACCGACCCGGAAAATGGGGAAAATCGCAGGTCAGGAGCGTGATTCACGATGAGACAAGCTTACCAGACACCTACGACGGCCCGGTTCATCTCGAGCACGATCTCGGGCCCTGGATCACCCCTCCGGAGCCACCACCCGCACCCGGATGGCCCGCACCTCGTCCGTGCCGGTCGAGCGGCTGATCCGGCCCACCAGCTCGGCCTCCAGGAAGCGCAGCTGGGTGGCCCAGGCCGGGTCTTCGACCGCCACCACCAGCACCCCGTCTCGCAGCGATCGAGGTCGCGCGTGGCCGGCCAACTGGGCTCCGACGATCTCTTCCCAGTCGGCGAAGACCGAGCCGGTGGCTGCCACCGACGCCGATCCCCACCCTCGCAGCAGGCGATCCACGCTGTCGCGAACCGGCGCCGGATCCACGTCTCGATCCGACGGCAAGGGCTGCCAGGGCACACGACGAGTCTCGCGCGGCGCCCTCATCGCCACATATCCGTCAGCCGGGGTGGATCGTGCCGTCGGCGATCCGCAGCACGCGCTCGGGCACCGCGCCGGGCGGGAGCGGCCCGGCGGTGGTCAGCAGGGTCTGGGCCGAGCCGAGCGACTCGACCAGGGCCCGGCTGCGATCGGGGTCGAGCTCGGAGAACACGTCGTCGAGCAGCAGCAGCGGGGCGGTGCCCGCCGCGGCCGTGACCACCTGGTGGGCCGCCAGCCGCAACGCCAGGGCCAGGGTGCGCTGCTCGCCCTGGGAGGCATGGGTGCGCGCCGGCATCCCGTCGAGGGTCAGCTCGACGTCGTCACGGTGGGGGCCCACCAGGCTCACCCGCCGACGCAGCTCGTCGGCCCGCACCGCCTCCAAGGCCCGGGCCAGGCCGAGATCCATGGTTCCCTCGCCGATCCGGTCCGGGCCCAGCCAACTCGAGCGGTACTCGGCCGTGATCTCAGCCGGTCGGCCGGCCAGGCGTCCGTAGGCCTCGACCAGCTCGGGTTCGAGCTGGTCCAGCAGGGCCACCCGGGCCCGGGTCAGCTCCTCGCCGGCTTCCACCAGCTTGGTGGTCCAGACGTCGAGGGTCAGGGCCACCTCGTCGCTCAGACGGCCGCCAGCCTGCTGCAGCAGGGCGTTGCGCTGGCGCAGGATGCGGCTCACCTCGCTGCGCACCGCGTCGTAGCGGGGTTGGGCGGCCACCACCGTGTCGTCGAGGTACCGCCGGCGCTCGGCCGGGCCGGCCTTGACCAGGGCCAGGTCATCGGGCGCGAAGACCGAGACCCGCAAAGCGCCCAACAGGTCGCGAGAACGCGTCAACCGCTGGCGGTTGACCTGGATCCGGTTGCGCCCCTTGGCCGCCAGCTCCGCTTCGATGAGCAGCTCCCGGCCTTCCCGGTCGATCTGGGCCCGCACCGTGGCCGCCGGGCAGCCCTGCCGCACCAACGCCTCGACCGGCGCCCCTCGGAACGAGCCAAGGGTGGCCAGGTACGCCACCCCTTCGAGCAGGTTCGTCTTGCCCTCGCCGTTGGCCCCGACGATGGCGGTCAGACCAGCCGGGAAGTCGACCTCGATCTGGTGGTAGCTGCGGAAGTCGGTGAGCCACAGGTGGCGGAGCCGCACCGCGGGTCAGCTCCTGTGACCGGATCGGACCAGGCCCGCGGGTCGCCGATCCCTCAGGAGACCCGGACCGGCATCAGCAGGTACAGGAAGTCCGAGCTCTCGATCGACCTCAGAAGCGCCGGCTTCATCGAGTCGGTGGTCTCCAAGGTGATCTCGTCACCGGGCGTGACCTCGATGCCGGCCATCAGGTAGTCGGGGTTGAAGGCCACGGTCAGCTCGGCCCCCTCGTACTTGGCGTCGATCTCCTCGTGGGCCTGTCCCACCTCCTGGGCGATGGCCACCAGCTCGAGGCCGTCGGGCTTGAGCACCAGGCGGACCGGGGTGGCGTCGGTGGCGAGCAGGCGGACGCGGCGCAGGGCGTCGAGCAGCGGCTCACGGGCCACCGCCAACCGGTTCGGTTGCGACGCCGGGATGAGCCCCCGGTAGTTCGGGAACTCCCCCTCGATCAGGCGGGTGGTCAAGCGGTCGTTGCCGACCACGAAGGTGGCGTCGCGCTCGCCGAGGGTCAACGTGACCTCGCTGGCGCCCGACAGCAGCCGGCCCAGCTCCTTGAGGGCGCCGGACGGCACCAGGACGCTCTGGCCCTCGGCCAGCACCGACGTGCCGGGCAGGTCCCGCACCGCCAGCCGGTACGAGTCGGTGGCCACCAGCCGCAGCCCGTCGGCCTCGGCGCTCATCTGCACACCGGTCAGGATGGGGCGGGTCTCCTCGGTGCTGGCCGCCACCGTGACCTGGCGCAGCGCCTCGGCGAACGCCTCGGCCGGCAGCACCACGGCGCCCTCACCGGGCTCGGGCAGGCGAGGGAACTCGTTGGCCGGGATGGTGCGCATGCTGAACTCGGCCCGGCCTGCGCTGACGGTGGCGTCCTCGCCCTCCACCGCCACCTCCACCCGGCCTGGTGGCAGCGCACGGGCGATGTCCCCGATGAGCTTGGCCGGGATGACGGCCACGCCGTCCCGTTCACCGGACACGGCCTGGTCGGCCAGGATCGTGGTGTCGAGGTCGCTGCCGGTGAGGCGCAGCCGATCGCCGGTGAGCTCGAACCGGATCCCACTGAGCACCGGGAGCGAGCTGCCCCGACTGGTCACGGCCCGGCCCGCCGCCGAGACAGCTTCGACCAGTTCGTCCCGCTCACATCTGAACTTCACGTGGTGCTCGCTTTCGTTTCCTGTATGACATCTCTTGGTACTAGTGGTGATAAGTGCTGTGGATTGTGGACAACGGCGCATCTGTGCAGGTCAGATGCCCTGACGTTGTCCCTCTGTCATCCCCATCGAGCACAGCTCGGGCGGGGATCGTGCCGGATGGGCGTGAGACCGGGGGATAACCCGGCCATCATCCACCGGGGCCACCGCTTCGTCCACAGGTCATCCACCGGGTCGACGAGGTGGCGCACGCAGCAGCCTGGGGCGGACATGGCGCCCGTCACCCGCCACTTCGGATCGTCTGGGTCAGCTCGGTGACCTGGTCGTAGATCTGGCGGCGCTCCTTCATGAGGGCACCGATCTTCTCCACCGCGTGGATGACGGTCGTGTGGTCGCGACCGCCGAACTCCCGGGCGATGGCCGGGTAGCTGAGGTCGGTCTGCTCGCGGAACACGTACATGCCCACCTGCCGGGCGGTGACCAGGGGACGGCGCCGGCTCTTGCCCCGGATCTCCTCGATGCTGAAGCCGAACATCTCCGAGGTCTTCTGCAGGATCAGCTCGGGGGTGATGGGGCGGGGCTCGCTGTCGCTCAGGATGTCGGCCAGCACCCGTTCGGCCAGCTCGATCGACAGCTCTTCCTTGGTCAGGCTGGCGTACGCGCACACCCGGATGAGGGCGCCTTCGAGCTCGCGGATGTTGTTGGTGATGTGGGTGGCGATGAACTCGAGCACGTCCGGCGGTGGGGTGATCGGCTCGGTTTCGGCCTTCTTGTGGAGGATGGCCAGGCGCGTCTCGAGGTCGGGTGGGTTGATCTCGGTGATCAGGCCCATCTTGAACCGGCTGCGCAGCCGGTCCTCCAGGGTCGGGATGGCGTCGGGCGGGCGGTCAGACGACAGGACGATCTGGTGGTTCGACTGGTGCAGGGCGTTGAACGTGTGGAACAGCTCCTCCTGCAGGCCTTCACGACCCTCGAGGAACTGGATGTCGTCGAGCAGCAGGACGTCGACCTCGCGGTAGCGCTTCTTGAACTCCGCCGGGGAGTTGGTGCGGATGGCATCCACGAACTGGTTCATGAACGTCTCCGTGGAGACGTAGCGCACGGTCGAGGCCGGGTAGTTCTCGGTGACGTAGTGGGCGATGGCCTGGAGCAGGTGGGTCTTGCCCAGCCCCGCGTCTCCGTAGATGAACAGGGGGTTGTAAGACCGGGCCGGGGTCTCGGCCACCGACAGGGCGGCGGCGTGGGCGAAGCGGTTGGACACACCGGTGACGAAGGCTTCGAAGGTGTAGCGCGGGTTCACCGGCTGGCTGCCGTTGGGGGATCCCGGGATCGATGCGGGTGGGTTGTCCACAGATCGCAGGTCGTCCCTGTGGAAGGACTGGTCGCCGATGGGGTCGTCGTATCGATCGGTGGGCCCAGGGTCGGAGCCGTCGGTGTGGACCTCGATGACCAGCGCGGCGTTGCCGCCGCCGGCATCGGCCAGCGCGCTGTTGACCAGTGTGAGGTAGCGCCCTTCGATGCGCTCGCGCACGACGGTGCTGGGGACGGCCAGCACGAAGGCCTGCTCGTCGGCTCTGACGGGACGTGCGCCGGCGAAGGTGGTCTGCCACACGGCTTCGGACACCTGCTCGCGCAGCATGCCGGCGCAAGTTGTCCACAGGATGTCCGCGTCGTCCACCAGCCTTGATGCCTCCATGCCGCTCCAAGAGTCCACAACGACGTCCACACCTGTGGACAACGGAGATGCGGCTGTCTGATGCCTGCTCGGTCAGCAGGACATGGGCCCGGGATGGCACCGGTGCCGGTGCGCCCAGGGTGTGAAGTGGCGACGCTAGCACCGGTCCACCGTGGGCGCACGGGGCGTTCGAGCGGCGTCGGCGAGGGCGTCGGCGGTGGCTCCGGTGGCCCGGTTGCCGGCGCGGCCCTGCACGCTCTACCCTCTGATCACGCCACGCGGCGACCCTTCGGCGCGTGAAGCGAGACGACGGCCGCGCCGCGCTCATCCGGGCGTGACGCAGCCAGCTCCCAAACCCCCCAGGGAGTCGGAACCCGCCGCGGGCCAGGGAGGCTTCGTGGTTCAGGAGGCAGATCGTGAAGCGCACCTATCAGCCCAACGTCCGTCGGCGCGCCAAGCGCCACGGGTTCCGGCACCGGATGTCGGATCGCGCCGGCCGGGCGGTGTTGCGAAGCCGCCGGCTCAAGGGCCGCCATCGCCTGTCGGCCTGATCTGGCGGGTGCGTGATCGCCACACCATGATCGAACTCCGCCGGTCGGGCACCCGTGTGCGGGCCGGGGCCGTGACCTTGACCCACCTCGCGTCCGCGTCGTCCGACGACGGGGTCCCGCGGGTCGCCTTCGCCATCGGCCGGCGGGTGGGCTCCGCGGTGGTGCGCAACCGCCTGCGTCGTCGCCTGCGAGCCATGTTTCGCGAGTTGGCGGCCGAGCCGGGTCGACTTCCGGCGGGGGCCTACCTCGTCGGCGTGCAGCCCAGGGCGGTGACCAGCACGTTCGCGGATCTCCAACGCGATCTCCAGATGTCATTGAACAAGATTGTTGCATCAGATCTGGGCCCAGAGGCCCTGTCCGGGGGACGTCTTGTCGGCTGACGCCCCCCTTCTGGGGCCGCCCCGACCGAACCTGATCACTCGAGCCCTGCGCGCCTCGATCCGCCTGTACCAGCACGCGTTCTCCTGGCGGGTCTCGCCCTGCCGGTACGTGCCCAGCTGCTCGAGCTACGCCATCGAGGCGCTGGAGGTGCACGGCGCGGCCCGGGGCACCTGGCTCGCCGTGCGTCGCCTGGCCCGCTGCCACCCGTGGGGGCGTCATGGGTGGGATCCGGTCCCCGAGCGCCGCCATGCTCACCACCCCAGAGAGCAGATCTCATGAGTGTGTTCTTCGACGTCATCGCCGCCCTGCTCGCCTACGTCTACGCGCTGTGGAACAACTACGCCTGGGCGATCACCGGCCTGACGCTGGTCATCATGATCGTTCTGACCCCGCTGACGCTCAAGGGCACCCGGTCGATGATGGTCATGCAGCAGCTCCAACCGGAGATGAAGAAGATCCAGACCCGGTACAAGGACGATCGCCAGAAGCTGAACGAGGAGCTGCTGAAGTTCTACAAGGAGAACGACATCAACCCTCTGGGTGGTTGTCTTCCCTTGTTGGTGCAGATGCCTGTGTTCCTCGTGTTGTACGAGGTTCTGCGCGGCCTGACCCGTCGGACCAGCCCGACCGGCTTCAACTTCGGCTTCACGGGCGGGCAGCTCGGCAAGTCCGTGAGCCTTGTCACGCCCCCCACCCCGGTCATCCCGGCTTCGGGTGCCCACTGCGCCACCCCATCGGCCACCCCCGGAGCGTGCTTCGACCCCTCCTACCTGAAGCACCAGACCGACCTGTACCAGTCGCTCAGCCACTCGACCACGATGAAGGCGCTCGGGGTGGACCTGGCCACCAACGTGAGCACCGCCTACAAGGCTGGTGTGGCTCGAGCCCTGCCCTACGTCATCTTGATCGCCATCGTCGGTGTCACCGGGTGGGTGCAGCAGAAGCAGATCCAGGGGCGCACCCCCAACGCCCAGGTGCCCCAGCAGCAGCAGGCCGTGATGAAGATCATGCCCTTCTTCCTGCCGGTGATCTGCTTCACGCTGCCGGCTGCTCTGATCCTCTACTTCGCCGTGTCGAACACCTACCGGGTGGCACAGCAGTGGTTCATCGGTCGCAGCCTCTACGGGCCGACGGATGCCGGCCAGTCTTCGGCGGGTGGCTCGGCGTCCGATTCCGGCCCGGGCGGCGGTCGAGGTGGCGGCAAGGGCGGTTCGGGCTCGACTGGCGGCTCGGGCAGCGGTACCAGCGAGAAGGGTGGTTCGGGCAGCAAGCCGAAGCAGGGTCGCCTTGCCGCAGCCATGAGCGCGGCGGCGGCCAAGGCAGAGCAGGCGAAGGCCGAGCAGGAGGCCAGCGGTTCGGCCCGCCCGACCAAGAACGCCGGCCGGCCATCGGCCAAGACCACGTCGAAGTCGACCGGGTCCTCGGGGAGCCGAACCACGAAGTCGCCGCCCACGGCGCCGGCCAAGGGATCGAGCAACGGCAAGAACGGGTCGCCGGAGTCGGCCTCCGACACGGCGCCGACCAAGCCGGTCCTCCAGCCTCGGGCTCGGAAGAAGAGGGAGTAGCGCTCGTGGAATGGGTGGAGACCACGGGCCGCACACTCGAGGAAGCCAAGGACGCCGCGCTCGACCAGCTCGGCGTCCACGAGGACGATGCCGAGTTCGAGGTGGTCGAGGAGCCGAAGAGCGGTCTGTTCGGTCTGACTCGGCGCGAGGCGCGCGTGCGGGCCAGGGTGCGGCCGACGGCTCCCCGACCCAAGGTCGACCGCAGGGACCGTCGACGCCGGCCGAGCGGCGCGAACGGGCGCAACGATCGCAAGGGAGAGCGGTCCCGATCCGGGCGCAATTCGGCCTCGTCTGACGCGGGCCGCGAAGGAGATGCGTCCCGCGGAGCCGACGCCCAGCGCGACGCTGGATCCAAGGGACGCACGAAGGCCAAAGCGAATGGCGCGGGAGCAGCCCGCAACGAATCGACCACGGCGCCACCACAGGGTGACGCCACCCAAGCAGAGGAAGCCCCGATGACCAACGACGACGTGACGGTGCAGGAGCAGGCCGACATCATCAGTGCCTTCGTGGAGGGGCTGCTCGACGCATACGGGTTGGCCGGTGAGGTGACCTCCGAGCAGGTCGACGACGAGACCATCGAGATCCAGGTGAACGGCCCGGACCTGGGCCTGCTCATCGGCCCGAAGGGGCAAACCCTGGCGGCCATCCAGGACCTGAGTCGAACCGTGGTTCAGCGCAAGGCGGCAGGAACCCACCATGGTCGTGTCCGACTCGACATCAGTGGATACCGCCAGCGCCGCCGGGAAGCGCTTGAGCGCTTCGCCACCACGGTGGCCGAGGATGTGAAGTCCAGCGGGGTGCAACGGGCCCTGGAGCCGATGAACGCGGCCGATCGCAAGGTGGTCCACGACACGGTCAACGAGATCGACGGGGTGTCCACCGTGTCGGAGGGTGAGGACCTGCGCCGTCGCGTGGTGATCATCCCGGACGCCTGATCAGCTGGGCTGATGAGCGACGCGCTCACAGCTCTTCTGCTCGAAGCACAACGACTGGGGTTCCTCGGGGCTGCACCGATCGAGTCCCACATCGCCCACGCGCGCGGCTTCGTGATCGTCCTGGGCTCCGCGGATCCCCCCGACCGGGTGGTCGATCTGGGGTCGGGCGGGGGCGTGCCGAGCCTCGTGGCGGCGCACGCGTGGCCGACGGCGCAGTTCTGGTTGGTGGAGTCGGGGCGACGCCGGGCCGAGTTCCTCGATGATGCGGTGGCGCGGCTCGGGTGGAGGGGTCGAGTGGAGATCTGCCACGATCGAGCTGAGCAAGTGGCCCGCCGCGCTGACCTCCGAGCCATGATGGACGTGGTGCTGGCCCGAGGGTTCGGACCTCCAGCGGTCACCGCCGAGTGCGCGGCTCCCTTCCTCCGTGTAGGCGGCCGCCTGGTGGTCAGCGAGCCCCCGACGGATGAGCTACTTGCAGCCGGTCGTTGGTCCGCCGCGGGCTTGGCTGAGCTCGGATTGGCTCAGGTCGATCCTGACGCCCCGACCCAGGCGAACTACGCGGTGTTCGAGCAGATCCATCTGAGCGGCGATCGGTATCCCCGAAGGATCGGCCTACCAGCCAAGCGGCCGCTCTTCTGAGCAATATGCGACCGCCGACCCGCCACCGATGTTCCACGTGAAACATCGCAGCCGTGACCCCACTGCGGACCTCGGACGCGGTTCGGCCTACCCCAGGTGTGGGAATCGATGTTCCACGTGGAACATCCCCATCGATCTCTGGTCCACACAGCGATGCCCGGGCGACGGGAACGGTCGAGGGGGACGTAGCCGGGTTGGGCGCAACAAATCCCTTCCAGGTTGGCCGAATCCTTGCTCGCGGTCTTGACCTTGCACAACCGACCAGGAAGGATGAGCCGGTGACCACCCCGGATCCGGCTGACCTTCCTCCACCCCCGTCAGCGCCGGCAGCAGAAGGTCACCAAGCGGTCGGCGCGCCTGCCACGCAAGGCTCGATCGGGTCGGCTGACTCGGTGTCACCGACAACTAGATCGGAACCTGCGATGCAAGCCGATCACAGCCCCGACCCAGCGGGTGGGGTCTCGACCCCCGACGTGGTCGATCCCACGTTGCCTCCTCCACCCGACGCGTCCCCCTTCCACGCCCCGCAGGTCGTGTCAGCACCCCCGTCGTCGGACTCCGATGATGGCGACCTGGCCCGGTACCTGCCCACCCACGCGGTGGGCGACGCGGCAACCCCAGAGGCGTCGGACGCCGGTGATGACCTGTCCGCGGACCACGTCGAGCCGACGCCTGCGACGGACGGGGCCACACCGCATGTTCGACAACTTCCCCGCGTCATCGCTGTCGCCAACCAGAAGGGTGGGGTCGGCAAGACGACGACGGCAGTGAACCTCGGGGCTTGCCTCGCTGATCTGGGGTACCGCACGCTGGTGGTCGACCTCGATCCCCAAGGCAACGCCAGCACCGGCCTCGGGATCAACCCTCGGGCTCTCGAGTCGTCCATGTACGACGTCCTCCTCAACGACGTGCCGCTGGAGGATTGCATCGAGGGAAGCTCGGTCCGAAACCTCTTCGTTGCTCCCGCCAGCCTCGATCTGGCTGGCGCCGAGATCGAGCTCGTCCCCGCCTTCTCTCGTGAGCTCCGGTTGAAGCGGGCGATCGGGGAGGTCTTGGCCGACTACGACTACGTGCTCATCGACTGCCCGCCGTCCCTCGGCCTGCTGACCGTGAACGCGATGGCGGCTGCCACCGAGGTGTTGGTCCCGATCCAGTGCGAGTACTACGCCCTCGAAGGCCTCGGTCAACTGTTGCGGAACGTCGACTTGGTCCAGAAGAACCTCAACCCCCAACTCGAGGTCAGTGCCATCGTGTTGGTGATGTACGACGCCCGAACCAAGCTGGCGGATCAGGTGGCCAGCGAGGTCCGCGGGCACTTCGGCGACACGGTGTGTCGAAACGTCGTGCCCCGAACGGTGCGGTTGTCGGAGGCACCCTCGTTCGGGCAGCCGATCATCACGTTCGATCCAAGCTCTCGCGGCGCCATCGCGTACCGCGAGCTGGCCAAGGAGGTAAGCGGTGGCACGGCGCAGCGGTCTGGGTAAGGGACTCGGGGCGCTCATCCCCACCACCGAGGTCGCGGACGTCGCCTCCACCGAGCTGCAGGACGTCCCCGTGGCGCAGATCGATCCGAATCGCCAACAGCCGCGCGCCTACTTCGACGAGGAGGCGCTCGTCGCGTTGACGGCTTCGGTCGCGGCCGTCGGCGTGCTGCAGCCGATCCTCCTGCGGCCCGACGAGAACGGTCGCTTCCAACTGATCGCCGGAGAGCGGCGGTGGCGGGCAGCCAAGCGCGCTGGGCTTCAGACGATCCCGGCTCTCGTGCGAACCGTCGGGGATGCCGACGCCCTCGAGCAGGCACTGGTGGAGAACCTGCACCGCGAGGACCTGAACGCGCTGGAGGAGGCTGGTGCCTACCAACAGTTGATGGAGGACTTCGGGCTGACCCAGGAACAGGTGGCCAACCGCGTCGGCAAGAGCCGCTCGTCGGTCACCAACACGTTGCGCCTCTTCCAGCTGCCCCCTTCGGTGCAGAAGCTGGTGGTCGAGCGCAAGCTCAGCGCCGGACACGCCCGTGCGCTGCTCGGGTCACCTGATCGCCTGTTCCAAGAGACGCTGGCTCGGCGTGCGGTGGCTGAGGACCTGTCCGTACGTCAACTCGAGGAGTTGGTCCGCGAGCACGTGGATGCGGACGCCGAGAACGGCGAGCCGACCCCCACGCCTACCCGGGCGTTGCGTCCCGCCGGGCTGCTCGAGCTGGAAGAGCTGCTCTCAGCGCACCTGGATACCCGGGTGACGGTGACCATGGGGGCCAAGCGTGGCCGCGTGGTGGTCGATTTCGCCACAGTCGAGGACCTCGAGCGCATCTATCGCTCGATGACGACCGGCCGGGAAGCCACCGACTGAGCACGGCTCGGGCCGTCAGATCTGGGTCCATCAGCGCCCAGCCGGCTGGGTCTCGAGACCCGCTTCCCTCAATCCACAACCTGTGGCCAAACCTGTGGTTAATGGTTGTGGCCCCTGTCACATGAGGGTTGTGGCTTCGCTATGGGGAGAAGTGGACCGAAGCCGAGGGAATGCCCTGAGCCCGCACGCGAATCGGCCGCAACCCCACCTGGAGGCGGTGGCCGCGGCCGATTTCGAGCTCGGGATCGACCGACGGGACCTACAGGTAGTCGCTGAGCTCCTCGAGGATCTGGCCCTTGCCGCGGGCACCAACGAGGCGCTTGGTGGGCTCGCCGTCCTTGAAGACGATCATGGTCGGGATGCTCATGACGTCGAACCGCCGGGCGATGTCCGGGTTGTCGTCGACGTTGAGCTTGCTGATCTGGACCTTCTCGCCGTGCTCCTGGGCGATCTCGTCCAGGATGGGCGCGACCGCCTTGCACGGACCGCACCACTCGGCCCAGAAGTCCACGAGCACCGGGCCATCAGCGGACCCGATGACCTCGTCGAAGGTGGCGTCGGAGAGTGTGTTGACGTTGTTGGCCATGGAGCTTCCTGTTCTCGGGCCGCGCAGGGCGGGATGGGTTCGATCCGATGAGCCGATGTCCGCGACGCTCACCGACTGACAGATGCAACCACGCGGGACTGGTTGGCATTCCTGGGTGTTCCAGACGGTCACACGGTCTCAGTCGTGTCGAGCCTCCAACCATCGCTCGGCGTCGATGGCGGCCATGCATCCGGAGCCGGCGGCGGTGATCGCTTGTCGGTAGGTGTGGTCTTGCACGTCACCGCAGGCGAACACCCCATCGACGTTGGTGTAGGTGCTGCCAGGGCGGGTGATGAGGTACCCGTTGTCCTCCATGTCCAGCTGGCCCTTGAAGAGGTCCGTGTTGGGTCGGTGGCCGATGGCGACGAACACGCCGGTGACGGGCAGCTCGGTGCGCTCGTCGGTCAGCACGTCGCGGAAGACGGCGCCCTCGAGGGAGCCGTCACCCTTGAGCTCCTCGACCACCGAGTTCCAGCGAAAGGAGATCTTCTCGTTGTTCAGGGCGCGGTCGCGCATGATCTTCGAGGCCCGCAGCTCGTCGCGGCGATGCACGATGGTCACCGACCGGGCGAACTTGGTCAGGAAGATCGCCTCCTCCACAGCCGAATCGCCACCGCCGACCACCAGGATCTCATGATCGCGGAAGAAGAAGCCGTCGCACGTGGCGCAGGTGGACAGGCCGTGGCCCAACAGGCGCTCTTCGGACTCGAGGCCCAACATCAGGGACTGTGCACCCGTGGACACGATGATGCAGTGGGCGGAGTAGGTGGGGGTGGGGGCCTCGGAATCGCCCACCCACACCCCGAAGGGCCGGCTGTCGAGGTCGACCCGGCTCACCTTCTGCGTGCGGATGTCGGCGCCGAA
Organism: uncultured Microthrixaceae bacterium; assembly: GCA_963785815.1. Lineage (GTDB taxonomy): Bacteria > Actinomycetota > Acidimicrobiia > Acidimicrobiales > Acidimicrobilacustridaceae > UBA4742. The sequence continues at coordinate 596,361 of CAWAWN010000002.1, read as the reverse complement.
GCGCACAGCTTGCTCCCGGAACCTCATCATCAGCTCGGGTCCCATGATGCCTTCGGGAAAGCCCGGGAAGTTCTCGACGTCGGTGGTCAGCATCAACTGCCCACCAGGCTGGTCGCTGGTTGATGAAGGTTCTCCCTCGATGACCAAGGGTCGAAGGTTGGCTCGGGCGGTGTAGACGGCGGCGGTCAGCCCGGCGGGGCCGGACCCGATGATGATGACGTCGAGGGGATCTGCTGCGGCAGGCATGTCGGGCTCCGGGGATGAACGGGGTGCGGGCGGGCGGGGGACGGCTCAGACGGGAGCGCGTCGCCGACGACGGAAGAAGAAGCTACCGGCCCCGATGAAGAGCACACCCAGGATGAGGTACGGCAACCAGATGCCGCCCCACGGGATGAACTCGTCGACGACGATGTCGAGCACCCGGATGGCGAAGATGATCAGCAGCACGAACACGACCACGCCCAGGATCGCGGCCACCAACCCGTACACCGCGGCCCGCGCCGCTGTCTGGATGGGGCCGGTGGTCTTGTCCCGTACCGTGTCGACCAGGTCGACGATGCGGTCGGCGGCTTGTGCCGGCCAGTCGCCCGCCACCACCTGGCTGGCCGCCGTCCCGGTGGCCCCCAACGTGCTCCCGAGCCCTCGCACCGGGGCAGCGCGCCCGGGTGTCGTCGCCGAACCAGCAGCGGTGGGCCGCGGCGTCGCCGGCAGTTGCGGTGCGGGCCCGGCCGCCTCCACGGCAGGCTCGTCCGACGACCCGGACCCCTGGGTGCCAGGCGGGTCTCCGTCGGCCGGGCTCGTCATGCCGGCATCGTAGCGGCGGCGCGCCAGCGGGGCTGCGGTGTGGTGGCTGGTCCGACGTGCCGAGCGGTGCGGTCGACACCGTCGCCGTGATCCGCATGCCGGCCAACACCGCCTCGTGCTGGCGCGCCGGCTCAGAGCGGCTGGTCGACGACGACCCGGCAGTCTGTCGGGCGCACGGCCACCACCCGAGCGGGCTCAGCCGGGGAGGCAGCCGCGAAGACGAGGACGTCGACGGCCTGGCCGCCCACGGTGGCCCGGGCCACGAGGTCGATCGGTCCCAGCTCGGGGTGGGTGGCGCGTACCCCGCCGGTGCAGGCCGTGACGATGGCGGCCTGCGGCTCGCCGGAGGCGGCCGATGGAGCCGACGGCGTCGGGACCACGGTGCTGGTCGGAGCGGACGCCGCCCGTTCTGCCGACGAGGCCTGGTGCTGGCGGACGCGGGCCACCAGGTCGGCGCCGTCCGATGCGGCGCCCAGATCGGGCAGGTCAGCGGCCCCGGTGGCGGGCGCGGCGTAGGCCGCCCGGGGGACCGAGGTGGTGGACCCGTTCGCCGGGCCGGCGATGCTGGCGGATCGAGTGGTCGTGGAGCTGCCCGCCAGGTGCGCCACCACCCAGCCGCCGGCCACCAGGACCAGCAGCGCGGCGGCCACCGCCAACCAGCGCCGGGCCAGCGGCCGCGACGGACGGATCTGGCGAACCCCGTCGTCGGCGGGCGCGGACGCCGCCTGGGCCGCCCCTCGGACGGCCAACGCCTGGCGGATCTGGGCGTCGCGTACGCTTGTATCTGGTTGCTGTATCGACTCGCCCAGGGCGTCGACCACGGGTCGCAGCTTCGCCGCCCGCGCCTCGACGGCGCTGGCCCCGTTCCGCTCGGGCTGGCTGCGGTCGGGATGGGCCACCTCGGCTCGACCCCCGGTCGGGGACTCGGCGTGGCCGCCCTGCGACGTTGGCGCGACCCGGTCGACCAGCTCGGATGCGGCCAGATCGAGCTCATCGGCGGGTGGCACGGGCCAGGGCTCGGGGCCCGGCGTGGGGCGGGGGTGGGGCGGCGTGGTCATGGGCTGCCTCCTCCGACGTCGGGGCTGAGCGGCCGGTTCCCGGTGGCCGGGGCGGCCGCCGGTGAGGCGGCCGTCTCGTGATCGTCGTCGAGGGGGTCGCGCATCTGGTCGGCCAGGGCTCGGCGTCCCCGGGCGATCCGTGACCGGACGGTGCCGGGTGGGATCTCGAGCACCTCGGCGATCTCGGCGTAGTCGAGGCCGATGACGTCGCGCAGGACCACGGGGGCTCGGAACTCGGTGGGCAGCCGGCCCAGCGCCTGGTCGAGGACGAGGCGATCGGACACGACCTGGTCGATCCCTGGTGATGCGTCGGCCGGAGCGGGGTCGTGGTCGAGGTGGCCGACCGGCCGCCGGCGCTCCCGTCGCAGCTGGTCGAGGCAGGCGTTGGTGGTCACCCGGTAGACCCAGGTGCTGAAGCGAGCGCGGCCGTCGAAGCGATCGAGGCCGCGCACGATGGCGATCAGGGCGTCCTGGGCGGTATCGAGGGCGTCGGCGTCGTTGCCGGTCATGCGCCGGCAGACGGCGTAGATCTGGTCGTAGTGCTCGACCAGCAGCTGGTTCAACGAGGCCTCGTGGCCCTGGCGCGCCCGGCGAAGGAGCTCCCCGTCCTCGGACGCCGCCGCCATCGGTCAGCTCCGCAACGTGAGCTCGTCGACCTCGACGCGCACCGGCGGCGGGGCGCTGCCCAGATCGGTGATCCAGAGCAGGACGTGACGTCCGGTGTGGCTGGCCAGGTCGAAGGTGGCGTCACCGTCGATGCCGGAGCGGTGGGCGACGGCGGTGCCCCATCCGCTGAGGGTGGTGGGCACCTCGTCGGCGTCGGACACGAAGACCTCGGCCGCCCATCCCTGGGTGGGCGAGGTGACGGCCAAGCGCCGCAACCGGGCCGCCTGGGCCAGGCTGAGCGAGATCCCGACGCCCTGCTTGAGGTTGCCGAATTGCCGGTCGCTGTAGGACTCGGTCGACCAGCCGGTGGCCGGGTTGCCGTCGATGGCCAGCGGGAGCTGGCTGTCGTTCTCACCCGGGGTGCCGGTGCCCTCGGGGTCGAAGCTGTGGTCGGCGACCGGGGTGAGCACCCGCGAGGTCGTGGCCGACGACGGCGGCGCCGCCGAGGTGGTGGGCCCGTCGGAGCCCCCGAAGAGCTGGTGGCCGAAGGAGGTGTGGTCGACCAGCAGGAACGCCACCACCAGGACGGCCACGACCAGCGTCACCCCCAGCACCGGCCGCATCCAGACGCCGTGACGCGGGGGTGGCTCGGGTCCCGGGTCCATGAAGCCGAGGTCGGTGCTGCCCGGTGGTGACGTGGTCTGCGCCGCGGCCACCCCCGCCGACGACGCGGCGGCCGGGACTGCCCAGGCGTGGGTCTGGTCGGCGTCCTCGGCCGGGACCGCCTCGACCACGGTGAGGTCGTCCTCGTCGCGCAGCAGTGCCGGCTCGAGCAGGACCGAGCGCAGCTCGTCGGCGTGCTGGAACCGGTCCGCCGGGTCCGGTTCGAGGCAGCGCAGGATGACCTGCTCGAGGCCGGGCGGGATGGTCGGGCGCAGGTGCGCGGGGCGGGGCGCCCGTTGGTGCAGGCGGGCCAGGGCGGTGGCCGCCGGGCTGTCGCCGGTGAAGGGCGGCCGGCCGCAGGCGCACTCGTAGAGGACCACGCCCAGGCTGTACAGATCGGTGCGGCCGTCGACCGGCTCGCTGCGGACCTGTTCGGGGGCCAGGTACTTGACCGTGCCGAGCATGGTGCCCGTCTGGGTGTGGTCGGTGTCGTCGCGGATCTTGGCGATGCCGAAGTCGGTCACCATGACCCGGTCGTCGGCGCAGAGCAGGATGTTGGCGGGTTTGATGTCACGGTGCACCAACCCGGCGCGGTGGGCCGCGGCCAGTGCGTCGGCCACCTCGGCCCCGATGTGGGCCACCTCGCGGTAGTCGAGCGCGGCTCGCCCGTCGAGCTGGTCGCGCAGCGTGGTGCCCCGCACCAGCTCCATGACGATGGCCTCGAGCCCGTCGTCATGGCAGGTGTCGTAGATGGCCACGATCGCCGGGTGGTGGAGGCGGGCGGCGGCGATCGCCTCGGTGCGGAACCGAGCCACGAAGGCCTGGTCGGCCGCCAGGTGCGGATGCAGGATCTTGACGGCCACGTGGCGGCCCAGCACCTCGTCGCCGGCCTGCCAGACCTCGGCCATGCCGCCGCTGGCGATGCGGTGCTCCAAGCGGTAGCGACCGCCGATGCGCTGGCCCGCGAGGAAGGCGCTGGGCGTCGGCTGATGGGTCATCGGGGTGTCGCGCACGGCGCACAAACGGTAGCGTCGGCCTGGCCGGGGGCAGGGTCACCGCAGTGCCGCCGACGCCGCGGCGCGGTTCGTGAGGGGCTCCGGTGCCGCCCCCTATGATGGCAACGATGAACCCGGTTCGGCGGTGGCGGCGACGGCCGGGGCTCGAGAGGAGCCGTCACCGGTTGGCGCCGGTGGCCGTTGTCCTGGGCGCGGTCGGCCTCACGCTCGGGGTGGTCGCCTGTGCCAGCCAAGCCTCCGGGCCCAAGCCCACCGATCCCACGCTGGCCGAAGGGTGGCAGCAGTACCAGGACCACTGCGCCACCTGTCACGGCGGCGATGGCGGTGGTGGCTCGGGCCCGAAGCTGGCCGGCACGGTCGAGCACACCTTCCCCAACATCGCCGATCAGATCAAGGTGATCGAGGACGGCAAGAACGGCGGCATGCCGGCCTGGAAGGGCACCCTCACCGCCACCCAGATCCGAGACGTAGCTATGTACGAGCGGCAGTGCCTGGGGCGCACGAGCTGCTGAGGAGCTGAGCACGCCACTGCAGAAGGCGCAGGCCGCCAGGCCGGAGCCGCTGGACCGATGACAGCCGGATGGGCGAAGCCCGCCCGGCGAGAGGCTTGCCGACCAGAGGGCCAGTCAAGCAGGGCCGCCAGGCCGGAGCCGCGGGATGGACGAGACCCGGATGGGCGAAGCCCGCCCGTCGGGAGGCTTGCCGACCAGAGGGCCGGTCAGGTAGGGCCAGTCAAGTCGTCGTGAGGTAGCAGATGCCCACCAGGCGGGGACCGCCGTGGGTGCCGATGACGGCGCCGATGCGGCCGGTGCGGATCTGATCCCGCGGGTAGCGCTCGGCGATCAGGTCCAGGAACTCGTCCACGTCGGGGGCTTCGCCGTCGCACACCGCCAGGTGCTCGACCTGGGGCTCCTCGAACAGCTTGTCGCGCAACCACACCAGGGACTTCTTGCGGGTGCGGGCCCGTCCCGCCTCCTCGACCTTGCCCTCGCTCACGTTGATCACGGGCTTGAACGAGAGCATCGAGCCGAGCAGGTGCTGGGCCGCCCCGATGCGCCCACCCTTCTTGAGGTTGTCGAGCGTGTCGAGGGTGGCGAACACCCGGGTGCGCTCGGCCAGGCCGTTCACCAGCGCTTCGATGTCGTCGGCCGAGGCCCCGCCCGACGCCGCCTTGGCCGCCTCGATCACGATCGTGCCCAGCCCGGCGGTGAGCGTCCGGCTGTCGATGACCCGCACCGGCACCGAGTCGGCCACGGCCCGGGCCGCGTTGCGAGCCGATTCGATGGTGGCCGAGAGTTCGGAGGACAGGTTGATGCACACGATGGCGTCGGCGCCCTCGTCGGCCAGCCGTCGGAAGGCCTGCTCGAACTGCCCGGGCGCGGGGGCGGCCGTCTCGGGCAGCGTGGGCGAGTCCGCCATGCGCCGGTAGAAGTCGGACACCGTGAGCTCCTCGAGGTCGACGAACTCCTGGTCGCCGAAGCGGATCGTGAGCGGCACCACCACCACCCCGAGGTCGGCGGCCTCCTCCAGGCTCAGATCACACGAGCTGTCGGTGACGATCCGCACGCCGGGCATGGCCCCCCTCGGGTTGTTGGAACGGTGTCGGGGAGCGTAGATCAGGTCCGCAGCGTCGGGTGGTTGGACGCCACCAGGCTGCGCCGCCGCCGCGTGTTGCGCGCGTTGCGGGCCCACCACAGGGCCAGGAACAGCCCGGCGGCCACGGTGAGGACCAACCCGATGCCCGAGATGGCGGTGGAGCGGACGTCGAATCGGGTGTGGGCGATGGCCAGGCGGTGGTCGGGTGAGGTGATGGTGACCTGCATCGGGAAGGCGCCCGAGGCCCGCACCGTGACCGGGATGGTCAGGTGGGCGGGCTGACCGGCGGGGATGGTCACCGTCTGCTGGTCGCCGTTGACGAAGTGCAGCTTCGGGCTCTGGAAGTCGAGCAGCACCCGCACGGGGTAGTCGAGGGCGTTGGAGATGCTGAAGGGGATCTTCCCGGACGCGGAGGTCAACGTGACCGTCTGCTGGCCCAGGGCCGTGACCTGGGCCAGCTGGGAGTTGATGTCGGCGTCGATGGCGTCCAGCCAGCTGTTGGCCTGCGCGGTGGCCAGCTGGTCGGAGCCAGAGGCCAGGGCCAGCTGGTGCCAGGAGGCGACCAGGTCGAGAGGCTTGCCGGCGGCGTCGGCATCGGCGGCCAAGGTGCGGAAGGAGGCGATCGACGCCGTGGCGGCCTGGAAGTGGCTGGGGTAGTCGTCCAGGCCGGCGATCGGCCGGGCGTCGAGGTGTCGCAGCGTCTGGGTCCCGTCCGTGGTGGTGCGGTCGCTGGCCGAGGAGGGGTCGACCCGGTTGGTGAAGTCGGTGATCGAGGTGGCCTGGACCAGCGGTGCGGCCGCGCCACCGGCGGTGGGGGCGGTCAGGCCGGCCAGCAGCGCGCTCAGCTCCGTGGTGGCGGTCGTGGTCGCACCGGGCAGCTCCACGGCCACCCCCCGGCGACACGGTTGACCGGGCTGGCGGAGGCAGGCCTGGCTGCCGGAGTGGTCGAGCGACACCAGCGCCAGCGCGGCGAGCACCTGGTGGGCGGCCAGCACCGGATCGCCGCTGCCCGAGAGCGTGGCGGCCAGGCCGGCGTCGGCGGGCACCGCGGTCACGTGGGTGCCGTCCGAGGTGCTGAGGTCGAACCACTGGGTGAGCGGACCCGCCACGGTGGCGTTGCGGGTGCTCGGTGCCGCCAGCCGGTCAGAAGGCACCACGACCTGCTTGGCATCGTGGGCCAGGAGCCGGGTCAGCGACTCGGGGGTGGCGCCCGGGTCGAGCACGGCGACCGCGGTGGTCACGCCAGCGCCCAGCTGGGCCAGAGCCTGGGCACCGCCGGAGAGCTGGGCGTCGTAGCCGGAGCTCAGCCCGTGGGCCACCCAGGCGCCGCTGTCGACCGACACGTAGGGCCCGGACAGGATCGGGCGGTGCCCGACCGCGGCGCGCAGATCGGCCACCAGGTGGGTGCCGGTGGTGCGGTCGTGCTGCGCCAGGGTGTCCACGGTCTCGGGGGCCGGCGCCACCGAGACGGCCACGGTCGGGTACTGCGAAAGGACGTCAGCCTCGGCGTCGAGCCCGCTCAGGGCCGAGGGGCTCAGGGTGGCGGCCCGATCCGGTCGGTGGGCAACCGGCGCGGCGATGGGCAGGACCAGGGACACGGCCAGCGGGGCGGCGGTGCCGCTGGTGCCGCCGGAGCTCGAGCTCCCGGTCGGGGCGACGGGTGCGGCCGGGAGCCGGATGAGCTGGGTGAAGAGCTGGCTCACGGTCGCGCCGTGGGCATCCACCACGGCCAGGGAGAAGGGGTACACGCCGGGGTTGGCCAGGAAGAACCCGGTGGGTCCCCGCGCCCCGCTGGCCACCATGGCGTAGCTGAGCATCAGCGAGCCGTCGGCGGCCCGGTCCACGCCCGCGGCCGGCACCGTGACGCTCTCGACCCGCTGGCCCAACGACTGGCCCCGGGTCACCCGGTCGAGCTGGGCCTGGGTGCTGATGGGGACGTAGATGCGGGCCACGATCTGGGCGTCGGCGGCCACCGCGCCGGCGTCGACGCGCAGGTCGAAGGTGCCCGTCGGGGCCACCCAGGGGGACTGATCGATGAGCCGGAGGGCGCCGGGCGTGGTCGGGGCGTTGGTCTGGGCGCCAACCGGGTCGACCACGGCCAGGGTCGCGCCGGTGACCAGGAGGATGGCCATCCCGGCCAGGGCCAGCAGGCGGCCGACGAGGCGGGTTCGGCGTCGTGGGCCGTCTCCGATGGCGGTCCTCACGCGGTCGGGTCGCTGGTGCCCAGGTCGAGCTCCAGCACGTCGAGGCCGACTGGTTGGCGCACGAAGCCGAGCTGTTCGTACAGCGCCAGGGCACGGTGGTTGTGCTCCTGGGTGTTGACCAGGGTGAAACGGGCGCCGTGGCGCTGCGACCAGCGCAGGGCGTCGAGCACCAGCTCGGTGCCCAGGCCCTGGCGCTGGACGTCGGGGCGCACGGCCAGGCGCTGGAGGTAGCTCACCGACCCGGCTCGACCGGTCACCGCGTAGGCGTCGATGTGGCCTCGGTTGATGACCCGGAAGCGCGACGACGGTGTGGCCCGGCGGGCGTCCTCGAGGCCGGCCTGGTCGAACCGCCAGAAGGGTTCGAAGGCCAGGTGGTCCACCGCCAGGGCGCCGGCGCGGTCGCCTCGACGACCTCGTCGGGCGCGACGGACCCCGGGACGGGCCGGGACCGGCTGGTCGAGGGGGTGGCGCAGCAGGTGGAGGTGTTCGTGGACCACGAAGCCGTAGGCCCGGAAGACCTGTTGCTCAGCCGGGTTGAGGGCCGAGGTGAGCACTCCTCGGTAGTGCTGGTCCACCAGGGCGCGCAAGCAGTCGTGGAGGGTCTGGTCCGACGGAGGGTGGCCGGAGGCGGGCGTCACGTAGGCCACGGCCGGATCACCCCGCCAGGGGCTGACACGCAGGCGCTGGGCGCCCCACTGCACCGTGTCGATCCTGCTCATGTGCGTCCTCGTGATGGCAGACGGCGGGCGCCACGAGTGCACCCGAGCATCTCCCGGGCGGGTCTGGCCCCAGTCCAGACCAGAGGATAGGACCTGGTTGGGCCTCTGAGCAGGCGGGCCCCTGCCCTGGAAGGCGCAGGCCGCCAGGCCGGAGGGCCAGACAGGGAGCGCTAGCGTGATCTTGTGGCCGTGTTGTTCACCACCCACCCCGAGTTCCTGCACCACGACACCGGGCGCGGCCACCCCGAGCGCCCGGAGCGGCTGGCCGCGGTCGACGCCGGCATCGCCGCCGCCGGCCTGTCCGAGGCCCTGGTCCGCTTCGAGCCCCGGGCGGCCACGGGCGAGGAGGTGGCCCGCGTCCACCCCGAGCCCTTCCTGGAGCACCTGCGGACCTTCAGCCAGGCCGGGGGCGGCCACCTCGACCCCGACACGGTGGTCAGCCCGACGTCGCCCACTGCCGCACTGCTGGCCGCCGGTTCGGGACTCGAGGCGGTGGCCCAGCTCGACCAGGGGGCTGGTGACGTGGCCTTCTGTGCCGTGCGCCCGCCCGGCCACCACGCCACCCCCGCCCGGCCGATGGGCTTCTGCCTGATCAACAGCGTGGCCGTGACCGCCCGGGCCCTGGCCGACCGCGGCGAGCGCGTCCTCATCGTCGACTACGACGCCCACCACGGCAACGGCACCCAGGACACCTTCTACCGCGACGGCTCCGTGACCTACGTGTCGTTCCACGAGCACCCGCTCTACCCCGGCACCGGGGGCGTGCCCGAGATGGGCGACGACGACGGGTGGGGCACGACCATCAACTTCCCGCTGCCGTCGGGGGCCACCGGCGACGTGTACCGCCTGGCGCTCGACGAGGTGGTGGCGCCCTACGCCGCGGCCTGGCAGCCGACCTGGCTGCTGGTGTCGGCCGGGTTCGACGGCCACCGACGCGATCCGATCACCGGACTGGGGCTGTCGGCGGGCGACTTCGCCGACCTCACCCGGGTGCTCGACGAGCTGGTGCCTCCCGGTCGCCAGGTGATCTTCCTGGAGGGCGGCTACGACCTGCAGGGCGTGGCTGACTCCGCCGGTGCCACCCTGTCGGAGTTGTGCGGCGAGGCGTACCGGCCCGAGGCGCCCACCAGCGGGGGCCCCGGCGCCCACGTGGTGGACGCCGTGCGGGCTCGGCGCCAACAGGCCGGGCTCGACTGAGCCGGTGGTGCCCGAGCGGCTGCGGCCGATCCTCGAACAGACGCGCCCGCTGGCGGAGCAGTTCGACGCGGCCGGTCATCGGCTCTACCTGGTGGGCGGCATCGTGCGCGACCTGTTGTTGGGCACCGACATCGGCGCGGCGACCGACATCGACCTGACCACCGACGCCCGCCCGGAGCAGACCAAGCGCCTGGTGTCGGGTTGGGCCGACGCGGTGTGGAGCCAGGGCCAGCGCTTCGGCACCATCGGGTGCCGCAAGGACGGCCGCGACTTCGAGATCACGACCCATCGGGCCGAGGCCTACACCCCGGATTCGCGCAAGCCGTCGGTCGTGTACGCGGACGTGGTCGAAGCCGACCTGGCCCGGCGCGACTTCACGGTCAACGCCATGGCCCTGCGCCTGGCTGCCGGCGACGAGGATCCGCAGCTGATCGATCCCTTCGACGGCGCCGCCGACCTGGTGGCCAAGGTGTTGCGCACCCCCCTGGACCCCGTCGACTCGTTCACGGACGACCCGCTGCGCATGATGCGCGCCGCCCGCTTCGTGGCGCGCTACGGGCTCGTGCCCCGGCCCGAGCTGGTCGAGGCCATCCGCCATCTGCGGGGACGGCTGCGCATCGTCTCGGCCGAGCGCATCCGCGACGAGCTCGACAAGCTGCTGGTGGTCCCGGACCCGTCGCCCGGGTTGTGGTTGCTGGTCGACACCGACCTGGTCGACGAGTTCCTGCCCGAGTTGACCGCCATGCGCCTCGAACAGGACCCGGTGCACCGCCACAAGGACGTGCTGGCCCACACGATCGCGGTGGTGGCCAACACCCGGCCCGAGCGCATCGTGCGGTTGGCGGCGCTGCTCCACGACGTGGGCAAGCCCAAGACCCGGGCCATCGGACCCGACGGGGTGAGCTTCCACCACCACGAGGTGGTGGGGGCGCGCATGGCCCGTGATCGCATGCGGGCGCTGCACTACGGCAACGAGGATGTGGGGGCCGTGACCGAGCTGGTCCGTCTCCACCTGCGCTTCCACACCTACCAGATGGGGTGGACCGACAGCGCGGTGCGCCGCTTCGTGCGCGACGCCGGGGACCTGCTGCCCCAGCTCATCGAGTTGACGCGGTGCGACTGCACGACACGCAACGAGCGCAAGGCCCGCCAGCTGAAGGCCCGGATGGACGAGCTGGAGGTCCGCATCGCCGAGCTGGCCTCCCAGGAGGAGCTCGCCGCCATCCGACCGGATCTCGATGGCCGCCAGGTCATGGAGCACCTCGGGCTGGCTCCGGGCCGCGAGGTGGGCCAGGCCCTCGACTTCCTGCTCGAGCTGCGCCTGGAGGAGGGCCCGCTCGGGGTCGAGGAGGCCTACCGTCGCCTCGACGAGTGGTGGAGCGCGCAACCCCGTTGACCCCGCGGTCGGCCGCCTCCCTGCGGGTGCCTCGCCATCTGGGGGTCGTCGGTCCCTCTAGGAGGGTCTAGCGAAACCCGCACGGCTCATCCCCCACGGGATCGGGCCAATGGAGTCATTGCCGGTACCCCTGATCCGGTTGCCAGTTACCCCACGGCGCGTGAACCGTGAGGGGATCACAAGAACGCCTCCAAGGGCCCGATGATCGTTCGGTAGAGGATGGCGTGGATCTCGCCGAGCTTGGGGGCCACCGGTTCGTACTGAAGGGCCCCTATCCCTGGGCTGAACGCTATTCGCAGGGAGTTCTGGGGGTGCACGTACATTTCGCGGGTTGGGTCCAAGGGCCGCAGGAGCGCCCTACCTATTTCTGTGCCTTCTTCTACCGGGCCGGCATTGACGACGACTTGGGGCGGCTGACTGAAGTCGACACTGAAGTCGCAGTTAACCGACCGATCCGGGTCCCAGAGGAGGGAGTCGGTCCACGCGGCGCAGACGTGCAGGGCTCTGTGTTTGTCCAAGATGTCGAGGTGGTGAAGAAGCCAGAGGGGATCGTCACGGAACGCCTGACCTCGCTGGTATGGCTGAAATCCCTCCACGATTGCTTGCGCCTTTGGGTGCCACCCGGCGATCTTCGCGAGGCCCGAATTGGCGAACATGGCAGCACCGCGACCATGCCTCCCCTTCCGGTCGGTGTCCCCATAGATCGGGAATTCCGACTGCTGGCGAGCGTCATCGCTCAAGTTGGGGGTGTGGGCCTCAGCCAGGCTCAAAGCGAGCACGTCGAGCGCAGCCCGGAGGTTATGTACGCAGTCGCCAAGAATGACACTGACGGGGTAGGTCGGCGGCTGTTCGGGCGACACGATGAAGTGCGTCCAGCCCTGGGCATCAAGTTCGTTCCGGTAGGTGTGGTGGCCGAGTGTTTGCCATTCCTCTTCGGCGGCCTCCAGATCCTTCAGGTGGCGCCGCGCTCGTTGGAGCTTCAGAAGGTGGTCATGCACGGGAGGCTTCCGAGTGTCGGCGATAGTTGCGCCCTTCGCTCGCCTCAGGCAGCGGACGGCAAGCCGTGAGTCTCCTTCTCGTTCCGGGCCTTGTCGAGCGCCACCGTCAACTGGCCGAGGATCGTCAGGTCGACGTGGAGCCGTACTCGTTCGATGCGCCGGACCCGCAGCGGCAGCATCGCCCATTCGTGCTTCAACCGGCCGAACTCCCGCTCGACCGCGCCGCGCTGGTGGTACAGGCGCTTGAACCGGGCCGACCCTCGCGGGACCAGCGGATGGAGCCGGTCGGCCTTCACCCACTCCGACGCCGGAGCGCATTCGCCGGTCGGGCAACGCCACTTCGTCCGGCCGCGCTTGTCGTCGGCCCCGGCGAACGTCCAGGTGCCGTGCTCGCACTCGCGGGGCAGATGCCGACCGGCCTTCACCGCACCCGTCATCCTCAGTGGGACGATCGGGCGGATACCCCGGTCGGCGCACGTCTCGTAGATCGGGTTGGCGTCGTAGCCCCGGTCCAGCGCCGCGTAACGGACCGTGATGCCACGGGCGTCGATCATGTCGAGCAGTCTGGGCACGACCGGCACCTCGGCATCCTTCGCGGTTTCGACCTGCCACGCGACCGGGAGCCCGGTTGTGGTGCAGACCGCGGCGTGGACCTTGTAGCCGTAGTACCCGCCACCCGAGCGGGTCGAGATGGAGGACCGATGTCCCCACGAAGCGTCAGGGTCGGAGTACCGCTCCCGCAACCGCCCACCCCGCGACACGAACCGTTGCCCGTTCGCATAGGCGGGCAGGTCGGAACCGTCGATCGCGACCGACTCACCCATGTCGGGCATCAGGTCACCGAGCGATGCGAGCACTGCGTCCAAGCACTCCGCCAGCGCCGTGGCGTTGGCGCGGAGCTTGGTCGTGAACCGGTAGCAGGCGTACACCGAGGGGCAGCATCCGAGCACGTCCTGCAAGCCCTGGTGGTCAGCGACGAGCCGTGCGACCCGCGTCCACGTCGGGAGCGCGTACAACGACTTGATCAGCGCCATGCCGACCATCGCCCGCAACGGGTAGCCGGGACGGCCGGTCCAGCGAGTCTGTTGGAGTTTCGCTACGAGCCCGGCGATCTCTCGGGAGTCGAGCAGCGCGGCAACCTGTTGGCTGTCGCGGGTGGGGAGTATCGTGGGTGTGGCCACGGGAGGCGCAATCTCCTGTTGGTCCGGGCCCTCGCGGTGTTAGCGCACCGCGGGGGCCTTTGTCTTGGCTATCTACCCCCCATTTTACGCGGGGGGTATGACAGCCATCGGGCCATTTACGCAGGTCAGAAGCCAGATTCACTGATCCGGACTAGCCTGCGGAAATGCAGTCGTACAAGGGGCGGGCGTGGCACGACGCACGGGAGTGGTTCAGCCCGAAGGATCTTGTCTGGGCGATCGTGCCCGGCTTGCTGGCCTTCGGGTACTACCGGCTATCAGGTTCGGACAAGTCCGTCGTTCACGACGCGCTGGTGGCTGTCGTGATCGCCATCGCAGCGGCCGTCCTGATTCCTTTCTGCGCCTTGGGCTACTTCTTCATCCGGGCACCATTCAAGATGCTCCGCGAGGAAGTCGAGCATCTGCGGGTCGACTTGGAGGAGTTGAAGAAGCCATCGCCCGAGGACTCGATCCTGAGCCGTCTCCGAGAGTTGCAGACCAAAGGAAAGCTTCTTCAAGCCCGCGGACCGTCCCTGAAGGACACAGCAGAGGCTCCCGCGGGCTTCGACAAGAGCGTTGAGCAGTGGATCGATGGAGTTGACTCGGCACTGTCGGCCCACCCCGATCTCCAAGAAGAATGGAGAGGAGAGATTGCGCCGAACCCGCTCCTAGCGGCCTTGGCCGACCCGGTCGCGGGCCAGATCAGTCAGCGGATGAACGTGCTGGAGATCATCATCAAGAGCTTGGAAGTCAGATGACCGAGTTTCGCTACACGTTTCGCCAGACCCTCCTAGATGCCTTCCTTGCGGGCCCGGAGGATGAGGGTGGCCGGGGCCCACTGCATGGCCGGGCGCCAGTGCGCGCTGCGGCGCCCGTTGGGGTCGGGCTCGGGTTCGAGCAGCATGTCGACCCGGAAGTTGGCCCGTCCGAGGCTGGTGAACAGCTCGCTCACCGTGCGGGGGTACTCGTGGCCGGCGCGGTCGCCGGTCGACCACGGGCGCGACGAGCGGTCGAAGTAGGGCCGGACCACGGTGGCGGGCAGCTCGACGTCGGGATCGAGCATGGCGTAGGCCGGGTGGGGGACCGAGAACACCAGGTGGCAGGCCGTGTGCAGGACCCGATGGACCTGCCGGAAGAGCCGATCCAGGTCGTCGACCCCGGCCAGGGCGAACACGCTCAGGGCGCCGTCCAGGGAGTCGGCTCGCACGAAGGGCAGGTCGGCCAGGTCGGCCTGGTGCAGCTCGACCTTCACCTCGGCTTCGTCCACGGCACCCCGCGCCGCCTCGATGCGGGCCAGGGAGGGGTCGACCCCGATGACCCGTGCCCCCTGACGGGCGAGCGTCACGACCTCGGCGCCCGCGCCCACGCCCAGCACCAGGAGACGGCGACCCTCCACGTTGCCCAGCAGGCGTAGCTGCGCCTCGGGTGGGATGTCGGGGCCGTAGCTGATGGTCTCGCCGATCAGGTCGGCCTGGACGGGGAAGGTGGCCGACAGGGGCAGGGTGGGCACCGGCTCGACGTCGGGCGCGGCCACCAGGTTCCGGGTGGTCGGGTGGCCCGAGCGCATGTCGCCGGGCCCGGTGAAGCGGTCGGACATGCGTTGAGTTTGACGCGCCGGGGACCCGGAGTGCGTGATGAGCGCCGCCGTCAGGCCTTGACCCGAAGCCGAGGCGGCACGTCGGCCGTGAAGCCCTGGCTGGTGGCGGCCGACTCGGCCACGCCCACGATCTTGCCGTGGTCGTCGATCCCGGTGGCGAACCAGTTCAGCGCCGCCAGCACCCGGCGTCACCCGCAGACCTCGATCGACCGAGAGGATCGTCGGGGACCCTGCGCCCGTCAACCACCGCGTCGCGGGGTCGGGCCGCCCTTCGGCTCACCGGCGCATGCGGTCGAGGCGGCTCGCTAGCCTGGAGCGCCATGAGCTTCGGACCGGGATCGCTGCGGGGGGCCGCACCCACCACGCCAGGCGAGATCGACTACCGGCTGGCCCGCGCCGCGCTCATCTCCGAGTTCAAGAAGGGCCGCCTGGCCCAGCACGAGGTGTGCGATGCCCATCCCGAGCTGGTGCGGGCGGCGCGCGAGTGCAGCGAAGCGACCTCCATGCCGTGCCCGATCTGCGAGGAGCACAACGTTGTGCTTGTCTCGTACGTGTTCGGTCCCCGGCTTCCGTCCCACGGGCGGTGCATCACGACCAAGGCCGAGCTCCGGGCCCTCGCCCGCCGGTCCGGCGAGTTCGCCTGCTACGTCGTCGAAGTCTGCCCCTCGTGCTCCTGGAACCACCTCGCCCGAACCTTCTTGTTGAACCCGGCCCGCTCGGCCTGAGCGGTCGGGCCCCCGGTCGCGCCACCCCGGCGACCGATCCGGTCAGGGCCATGGGCTCGCGGTGACCTCGCGCCGCTCCGCCGCGCCGCCCTCGCGGCGCCAGGCTCGCAAGCAGGCCAGGGCGCAGGCCCTGGCCGACGGCAGCCGTCGCGGGTTCTTCTGGCGTTGGCGACGCGCCTTCTTCCTGGTCGGGTTGGTGCTGGTGGCGGCGGTGGCGGGTGTGGCCTACGTCTTCAGCCAGGTGCCCCTGCCGGCCAAGGACCCCCCGCTGCTGCAGACGTCGTTCGTGTGCGCGGCGGACGTCACCACCAACTGCAACGCCGACAACGCCATGGCCCAGCTCAGCGGCGGCGTCGACCGGGTGGACGTCGACTACGACCAGATCCCCCAGGTCCTGATCGATGCGGTCGTCAGCGCAGAGGACAAGAACTTCTTCTCCCATGGCGGCGTCGATCCCCAGAGCATCGCCCGCGCCCTGTGGGAGGACCTGCACGGCAGCGCGTCCGAGCAGGGTGGGTCCACCATCACCCAGCAGTACGTCAAGACCGTCTACCTGACCAACGAGCGCAGCTTCACCCGCAAGATCAAGGAGGCGGTGCTGGCCGTCAAGCTGGAGCGCCAGCTGCCCAAGACCGAGATCCTCAACCGCTACCTCAACGCCGTGTACTTCGGCCGCGGCGCCTACGGGGTCGAGGCTGCCTCCAAGACCTACTTCGGCAAGGACGTGGGTTCGCTGACCTTGCCCGAGGCCGCCTACCTGGCCGGGCTCATCCGCTCACCCGAGACCGCCGACGCCGCCCTGCCGGCGTCGGATCCGGGCGCGGCCAGCGGGCTGGCCACGGCCAAGTTCCGGCGCACCTCGGTGCTCGACAACATGGTCAAGCAGCACTACATCACCCAGGCCCAGCGCGACGCGGCGGTCGCCTCGCCGTGGACCGACGTGCTGCCCAAGGCGCAGGGCGCCAGCACCTCGACGGTGACCCACACCGAGTTGGGCACCCAGTACCTGCTCGACTACGTGCGCCACACCCTGATCGCCTCCGGCCAGTTCAACGACGCCGAGCTCTACGGCGGCGGGCTGCGCATCTACACCACCATCGACTACGGGCTCCAGAAGGATGCCCTCGACGCCATCAGCTCGAGCCTGACCCTCGAGGCCGACCCGGCTGCCTCGCTGGTGTCGGTGGACCCCAGCGGCCGGATCCGGGCCATGGCCAACTCCACCAGCTACTCCACCTCACAGGTGAACCTGGCGGTGGGCAGCCAGGGCGGCGGTGGCGGTCGCCAGGCCGGGTCGACCTTCAAGACCTTCGCCGTGGCCGAGGCGCTCAGCCAGGGCATGACCCTGAACCGCTCCTACCCGGCGCCCTACAGCCTGGTGGTGCCCAACGGGAACGGTGCCGGCGACAACTGGTCGGTGCACAACGACAGCCGGAGCGAGGCGTTCGGCCGCATCAACATGAGCACGGCGCTGACCAACTCGATCAACACCTACTTCGCCCAGCTGGTCACCGACATCAACCCGCAGAACCTGGCCAACATGGCCAAGCGCATGGGGGTGACCAGCCCGCTCAACGCCTACCCGTCCCTGGTGCTGGGCACCAGCGGGGTGTCGCCCCTGGACATGGCCAGCGGCTACTCCACGCTGATGGACGAGGGACTCCACATCACCCCCTACATCGTGAGCCGCGTGACCGACTCGTCGGGCCAGGTGCTCTACCAGGCCCCGACGTCGGGCACCCGGGTGCTGTCCAAGAACATCGCTGACCAGGTGAACTGGGCCCTCAGCCAGGTCATCACCCAGGGCACGGGGACCGGTGCCGCCTTCAGCCAACCGGCGGCGGGCAAGACCGGCACCACCTCGGCCAACACCGACGGGTGGTTCACCGGCTTCACCTGCTCGCTGACCGCATCGGTGTGGATGGGCTACCCCGACAGCGACAGCCACTCCATGAGCTACCTGGGCACGAACGCGTACGGCGGCAAGATCCCGGCCAGCATCTGGAAGAAGTTCATGACCCAGGCCACCCAGGGCCTCAAGAGCTGTCCCTACAACCGTCCGTCCAACGCCGCGGGCAGCGTCACCGACTACGGGACCGGCATCAACGCACCCCCGACCAGCACGGTCTCGGGCTCGACCTCCACGACCTTGAGCCACGCACCGTCGTCGACCACCACCACGACCGCCCCGGTGACCCCCACCACCGTCCCGCCCACGACCGCCCCGCCCACGACCGCCCCGCCCACGACCGTCCCACCCACCACCACGCTCCCGCCCTGATTGATTGGCCCTCTGGTCGGCGAGCCTCCCGGCGGGCGCCTTCGGCATCCGGGTGTCGTCGGTCCAGCGGCTCCGGCCTGGCGGCCTGCGCCTTCATGGCCCTCTGGTCGGCGAGCCTCCCGGCGGGCGCCTTCGGCATCCGGGTGTCGTCGGTCCAGCGGCTCCGGCCTGGCGGCCTGCGCCTTCATGGCCCTCTGGTCGGCGAGCCTCCCGGCGGGCGCCCTAGATGGTCGGCGTGTGGGGGCCGGGGCCGTCTTCCAGCTGCTGGTGGGGATAGTGGGTGCGGCACACGAAGCACCAGCGCTCCTCGTCGCCCTCGTCCACCCGGCCGGGCGTGTCCCACGACTCAGGGGTGACGTAGAGGCGGCGGACCAGCAGCACCGCCTCGTCGTCGCGCCCGCAGCTCTCGCAGATCCCGATCATGGGGGGAAGGGTACCGACGCGGCGGAGCAGGGCGCAGCCGCTCGCGGGTCGACCCGGATGCCGGAGGCGGCCGCAGGGAGGCTTGCCGACCCCTGTCCCAGAAGGCGTCGGCCACCAGGCCGGAGCCGCTGGACCGACGACACCCGGATGCCGGAGGCGCCCGCCGGGAGGCTTGCCGACTGGAGGGCCAGTGCGATGGTGGCAGCCGGGCCGGCGATCTGCTTAGAATTCTGGGAACCGCCGGCAGCCATGGGGCGCTGGACGGACATGAGGAGGGCTCAGCGATGGGCAACTCGATCACGGCACCTCGGGTGCGCGCCTCCAAGGTGCGCGAGGGAAGCGATCCACTGGTCATGGTCACGGCTTACGACGCCCCCGGGGCGAGGATGGCCGACGCCGCCGGGGTCGACCTGATCCTGGTGGGTGACTCGTTGGCCATGGTGGTGCTCGGCTACGAGGACACGCTCCAGGTGACCATCGACGACATGGCGCACCACACCGCGGCGGTGGCCCGGGCCAAGCCACGAGCCCTGGTCGTGGGCGACCTCCCGTGGATGAGCTACCACGTCTCGACCGAGGAGACGGTGCGCAACGCGGCCGCCCTCATCCGGGCCGGCGCCCAGGCGGTGAAGCTCGAAGGCGGTCGCAAGCGCCTGGCCATGGTCGAGGCCATCGTGGACGCCGAGATCCCGGTCATGTGCCACCTGGGGCTCACCCCCCAGTCGGTGCACGCCATGGGTGGCTTCAAGGTGCAGGGCCGCGAGGCCCGGGCCGCGCTCGAGCTGGTGTCCGACGCCAAGGCACTGGCCCACGCCGGCTGCTTCGCCATCGTGTTGGAGGGCGTGCCCGACCAGGTGGCCCGCCTGGTGACCGAGTCGGTCGACGTGCCCACCATCGGCATCGGGGCCGGCCCCTGGTGCGACGGCCAGGTCCTGGTCTTCCACGACCTGTTGGGCATCGAGGAGCGCATGGCCCCCAAGTTCGTGCGTCGCTACGCGTCGCTGGGCGAGGATGCGGTGGCCGCTCTGTCCGCCTTCGCGGCCGACGTCCGCGAAGGCCGGTTCCCCGCCGATGCCGAGAGCTACCACCTCAACGGCGAGGTGGCCGAGGCGCTCAGCCTGTACGGGAGCGCGACCACATCCACCTGACCCGTCGAGCGGCCACTGGGGCGATGGCGGCTGCGGTGCTGGTGGTCATGGCCGCCGGCTGCGGCTCGTCCAGTCGGCGCGCCGATCCGGCCGCCACCACGGTGACCACCGTCGCGTCGATGGACGCGCCGGTGGCGGCCGATGCGCTTCCCGGCATGACCCCGGCCCCCGCGCCCTTCACCGGCTTCGACCAGGTCAAGGTCACCATCGTGACCGCCGATGGCCACGTCTCCACGCCGTGCATGCTGGTGGCCCGCACCGGCCCGACCCGCGACCGGGGGCTCATGGCGGTCACCGACACCAGCCTGGCCGGCCACGCCGGGATGCTCTTCGCCTTCCCGGCCGACGTGACCGGCACCTTCTGGATGAAGGACACGCTCATCCCCCTGTCGGTGGTCTTCCTCGACGCCCACGGGGGCCGGATCTCGAGCGCGGACATGGTCCCGTGCCCGGCAACGGTCACCAACTGCCCGCTGTACCCGGCCACCGCCCCCTATCGCTCGGCCATCGAGGTCCCGGTCGGCCAGCTCGGCTCGCTCGGCCTGGACGCGACCGACCGACCCAAGGTGACCGTGGGCGGCCGCTGCACCACCTGATCGACCCGGGGTGGGCGAACGCCGCGGGCGGGCCCGGATCGCGCGCTTCGCCGTGGCTGGCTGTCACACCCCGCGGGCAGAGTGGGGCCGATGAGGGATTCACCGACCGGGTCCACTAGCCTGTCCGGGTCAATCCATGACCCTGCCCCGATCGTCGGGGCCCCGGCTCCGGTCGGGTCCAGAGGGAGGTGATGCGCTCCATGCGAGCGTACGAGCTCATGATCATCTTCGACGGCGACGTCGAGGACCAGGTCGTCACCGACAACCTGGCTCGCATCGGCCAGCAGGTCGAAGCCGGCAAGGGCACGGTGGCCACCACCGACCTGTGGGGTCGGCGGCGCTTCGCCTACGAGATCAACCACAAGTTCGAGGGCATCTACGTCGTGCTCGAGATCACGACCGACGCGGTCGACCTCGAGGACGTCGAGCGGTCCCTTCGGCTCGCGGACGAGGTCGTCCGCCACAAGTTGATGCGGTTGCCCGATCGCGAGGCCGTGCGACGCGGCCTGTTCGAGGCACCCGTGCCGGCCGAGGCCAGCTAGGCCCGCCGCAGAGCTGAGGAGCACGACATGGCAAACGGCAACAACATCACCATCGTGGGCAACGCCACGCGCGACCCCGAGCTGCGCTTCACCCCCAGCGGTCAGGCGGTGGCCACCTTCGGGGTGGCCGTCAACCGCCGGTGGCAGAACCGCCAGTCCAACGAGTGGGAGGAGGCGGTGTCCTTCTTCGACGTGACGGCTTGGCAGCAGCTGGCCGAGAACGTGGCCGAGTCGGTCCAGAAGGGCACCCGCGTCATCGTCACCGGTCGCCTCGACCAGCGCTCGTGGGAGACCCAGGACGGTGAGAAGCGGTCCAAGATCGAGATCGTGGCCGATGAGGTGGGCCCGAGCGTGCGCTACGCCACCGCGGCCGTCACCAAGAACGAGCGCCGTGGGGGCGACTTCGAGGGCGGCGGTGGCCGTCCCGCCGGTGGCAACGAGCCGCCGCCCCCCACGTTCCAACCCGATGAGGAGCCGTTCTGATGGCGAAGGTCGCCCCCAAGCGGGGCAAGAACAAGGACAACGCCCGTCGCAGCAAGAAGAAGACGAGCGTGCTCAACACCGAGCGCATCGACTACGTGGACTACAAGGACGTGAACCTGCTGCGCCGGTTCATGTCCGACCGGGCCAAGATCCGGGCCCGGCGCGTGACCGGCAACGACTCCCAGCAGCAGAAGGAGATCGCCCGGGCCATCAAGAACGCCCGTGAGATGGCGCTGCTGCCCTACGCCAACCGGGTCACCACCCAGCGGGGCGGGGGTCGCGACCGGGGCGAGCGTGGCGACCGCGGCGATCGTGGTGATCGCAACCGGGCCGACGGGCCACCGCCGCGTCCCGAGGGCCCGCCGCCGGTGGGCGGGGGTGACGTCGACGAGCTCGAGATCACCGCGGTCGAGACGGCCGAGGGCGATCTGCTGGTCGAGGTCGAGGAGGCGAGCGAGTGAAGCTGCTGCTGCGCGCCGACGTCGACGGCGTCGGCAAGAAGGGCGACGTGGTCGACGTGGCCGACGGCTACGGCCGCAACTTCCTGGTGCCCAAGGGCTTGGCCATCGCCGCCACCAAGGGCATCGACCAGCAGGCCGCGGCCATGCGCCGGTCCCGTGACGTCCGTGACGCGGCCGACCGGGGCGCAGCCGAGGAGATCGCCAAGACCCTGGTCCCGACCGTGATCACCATCACGGCCAAGGCCGGTCCCGAGGGTCGCCTGTTCGGGTCGGTGACGGCCGCGGACGTGGTCGATGCCGTGCGCCAGCAGACGGGCATCGAGCTCGATCGCAAGTCGCTCAACCTCGACGAGCACATCAAGGACACCGGCACCCACGCGGTGCCGGTGAAGCTGCACAGCGACGTGCAGTTCCAGATCAGCCTCGAGGTGGCCGCCTCCTAGTCGCGCCCTGGGCTTCGGTGCCGGTCGACCCGCGGGTCGACCGGCCCACCATCCGCGCCCGTTGTCATACCCCCTGCCTAGTCTCGCCAGGCATGGTGCGCATGCGTCCGGTCACGGGGTCGGCGCGGCGGGCGCGCCCCACAGCCGGCGGGGCGGTGTCCACAGCTGATCCCCAGGCCGATCCCCAGAACTATCGAGGTTGTACCCCTTCCAATCCCCAGGGACGATCGGTCAGTGTGGGTGCGCCATGAGCATCACCGACGACTCGACCCGATCCCGCCCGGCCGGCGGCGCCCGGGTCCTGCCCCACGACCTGCAGGCCGAGGAGTCGTTGCTCGGGGCCATGCTGCTGTCGCGCGACGCCATCGCCGCGGCCACCGAGATCCTGACCGCCGACGAGTTCTACAAGCCCGCCCACGCCCACATCTTCGACGCCATCACCACGCTCAACGCCTCGGGTGAACCGGCGGACGTGTCCACGGTGTCCGACGTGCTGCGGCGCAGCGGCCTGCTGGAGGCCATCGGCGGTCCGGCCACCCTGGTGATGCTCCAGTCGGCCACGCCGGCCACCTCCAACGCCGGCCGGTACGCCAAGATCGTCGAGGAGCACGCGCTGCTCCGGCGCCTCATCCGGGTGGCGGGCGACATCGCCGAGATCAGCTACGACCTGCCCGACGACGTGACCAAGGCGGTCGACACCGCCGAGTCCATGGTCTTCGAGGTGGCGCAACGGCGGGTCACCGACACCATGGCCGAGATCCACGACCTGCTAGACGCCAACCTCGACCGCCTCGAGCAGCTCTACGAGCGCGGCGAGTCCATCACCGGCGTGCCCACCGGGTTCACCGACCTCGACGAGCTGCTGTCGGGGCTCCAGCCCAACGCCCTGGTGGTGGTGGGGGCCCGACCGTCGGCGGGCAAGACGGCGCTGGCGCTGGGCATGGCCACCCACGCCGCCCTCGAGGCCGGCCGACCGGTGCTGGTCTTCTCCCTGGAGATGAGCCGCCTCGAGCTCACCCAGCGCATGCTGTGCAGCGAGGCCCGGGTCGACTCCAAGCGGGTGCGCAACGGCAAGCTCAACGAGGCCGACTGGCAGAAGATCGCCCACGCCACCGGGCGCCTGGCCGAGGCCCCCATCTGGATCGACGACAACCCGAACCTGACCATCATGGAGATCCGCTCCAAGGCCCGCCGCCTCAAGGCCCGCACCGGCGATCTGGGGCTGGTGGTGGTCGACTACCTCCAGCTGATGACCGGTCGCAGCTCGGCCGAGAACCGACAGGTCGAGGTGTCCGAGATCAGCCGCGGGCTCAAGATCCTGGCCCGCGAGCTCGAGTGCCCGGTGGTGGCCCTGTCCCAGCTGTCACGTGGCCTCGAGATGCGCCAGGACAAGCGCCCCATGCTGGCCGACCTGCGCGAGTCGGGCTGCCTCACGGCCGACACCCGCGTCACCCGGGCCGACACCGGGGTCGAGGTGACCCTGGGCGAGCTGCTGGCCCAGGGCGCCGAACGGGTCCCGATCTGGACCCTCGACGAGTCCTACCGGCTGGTCCGGGGCGAGATGACCCGCGTGTTCCCCAGCGGTGTCAAGACGGTCCACGAGCTGCGGTTGGCCTCGGGCCGCACGGTCAAGGCCAGCGCCAACCACCCGTTCCTGGCCCTCGAGGGCTGGTTCCCGCTCGAGAAGCTCGACGTGGGCGACTCCATCGCCGTGCCCCGCGCCGGTGGCTGGCCGGCGTCGGTCGGGCGCGACGAAGCCGCACCCGACACGGTGCCGCGCGAGCTGTGGAGCTACGTCCGCAAGTGCCTGCCCCACCACGGGCTGACCATGGCCGACGTCGAGGCCCGCCTGGGCCTCGACGACTTCGTCGAGAGCTTCTACGCCAACGCGCTGACCCGCCCCGAGCTGGCCCGGCTGGCCGAGGTGGTGCCCGATCCGCTGCTGGCCGACCTGGCTCGCAGCGACGTGCGCTGGGACACCATCGTGAGCATCACCGAGCTGGGTGACGGGCCGGTCTTCGACGCCACCGTGCTGGGCACCCACAACTTCGTGGCCGACGGCATCGTCGTGCACAACTCGATCGAGCAGGACGCCGACGTGGTCATGTTCATCTACCGCGACGAGGTCTACAACGGCCCCGAGTCGCCCGACCGGGGCACGGCCGAGATCCTGGTCTCCAAGCACCGCAACGGGCCGACGGGCATGGTGCGCTTGGCCTTCCTCGACCACTACACCAAGTTCGCCAACATGGCCAAGGGCGTCTAGGACGGCGGGAGCGGCCGCGACCAGGTCCGGGTCGTCGGAGACGCGCCGGGGGCTGCCATGACCGATCCGGTGATGATCACGGGGGCCACGGGGCTGATCGGCTCCAACGTGTGCCGTCTGCTGCGGGCCGCAGACCGGCCCGTGCGGGCCCTGGTGCGGCCTGGCAGCGAGGTCGAGCCGCTCGCCGCGCTCGGGGTCGAGCTGGTCGAGGGTGACGTCACCTCCGCGGCCGACGTGGCTCGGGCGGCCGACGGCACCTCGGTGATCGTGAGCTCGGCCGCGCTGCTCGGGGGGGCCACCCAGGACCTCGAGACCTCGTGGGCCACGAACTTCGGGGGTTCAGTGCACTGCTACGACGTGGCCGCGGCCGGTGGTCAGCGCGTGGTCGAGCTGCTCACCACCACCTTCTTCGAGCACGTCGAGCCGCTCCACGAGCGGTCCCGGGCCCTGGACCAGGTCGGCGACGACCCCTACACCGTGACCAAGGCCGCCGCCCACCGCGAGGCCCTGCGCCGGGTGGCCGACGGGGCCGACATCGTCTTCGCCATCCCCGGCGGCACCTTCGGACCGGCGCCGACGCCCAAGCGGGCCCTGGCTGCCACCAGCTACAACCGGCTGGTCCGGTCCGCCGTGGAAGGCAAGATCCGTCAGTACATCAGCTTCCCGATCCCGTGGGTGCGCGCCGAGGACGTGGCCAGCTGCGTGGTGGCGGCCGCCGACCGCGGGAGGCGCGGCGAGACGTACCTGGCCTTCGGCCGGGAGGACGCCCAGACCAGCGCGGCGTTCTGCAACCTGGCGTGCGAGGTGGCTGGGGTCGACCACCGCGTGGCCGAGGTGCTCGTGGATCCGGACGATCCCGAGGCCCGCCGGTTCTACGGCGACACGCTGGTCGAGCTGGCCACCCGGCGATGGCCCGTCCCCTGGTTCGACAACACCGTCACCCGCCAGACGCTGGGCTACGCCCCGGTCCCCATCCGCCAGGCCGTGGAGGAGACCGTCGCCTGGCTGCGCGACCTGGGCCAGATCCCCTGAGAACCGGCGCGGATGGGGGCGGGGCCGCGGCGCAGGCTTCGTCCCATCCTGGCGGTGCTCGACACCGCCTGACCTCATGGATCGGTGCGCCTGCGGGCACACCTCCCTAGGGTGGGCGGCGTGCGATTCGGCGTCTGGCCCGATCCCGAGCGGCCGTGGGCCGAGATCCTCGCCGTGGTCGAGCACGCCGAGGCGACGGGCTGGGACGGCGCCTACATCTCCGACCACTTCATGCCCAACGCTGTCGACGCCACGCCGACCGACGGGCCGGTGGTCGAGTGCCTGGCCGCCCTGGCCGCGCTGGCGGGCCGCACCGACCGCCTCCGACTGGCGTCGCTCGTGTGCGCCGTCACCTACCGCCATCCGGCCGTGCTGGCCAACGCGGCCACCACCATCGACCAGATCAGCGGCGGGCGCTTCACCCTCGGACTCGGCGCCGGCTGGCAGGTGAACGAGCACGCGTCCTACGGCATCGAGCTGGGCGGGATCACGGCTCGCCTGGACCGCTTCGAGGAGGCCTGCGCGGTGGTCACGTCGCTGTTGTCCCAGCCTCGCACCACCTTCACCGGTCGCTACTACGAGCTGCGCGACGCCCCGTGCGACCCGCCCCCGGTGCAGGCGCACCTGCCCCTGCTCATCGGGGGCAAGGGCGAGCGGCGCACCCTGCGCGTGGCCGCCCGATTCGCCGACGAGTGGAACGCCTGGTGCACCCTCGACCAGTTCCGCCATCGGTCCGGCGTGCTCGACCAGCGCTGCGACGAGGTCGGACGCGACCCGGGCACCGTCGCCCGCTCCACCCAGGCCTTCGTGTTCTGCAGCGACGACCAGGCCTGGCTCGACCGCCATCGCGCCGAGCCGTCCGACCGGCCCCGGCTGATCGGCACCCCGGCCGAGCTGGTCGACCAGATCGGCGCCTACCGCGAGGCGGGGCTCGACGAGTTGATCGTGCCCGACTGGACCATGGGTCCGCTCCCGCGCCGCCTCGACACCCTCGACCGGCTGCAGGCGGAGGTGTTCCCCGCCCTGCGGTGATCCGACTCGGCCCTCCCGTCCCCGAACCTGTCATCCACGCGACCTCTGTGCGGTCGCTGTGCCGACAGGTTCGATGATGGAGGCGCGGCTGTGGGTCTGCTCGCGCCTAACGTCCGAGCCGTGAACCGTCGGGTGCTGGTGGTCTTGGGTGCAGCCCAGTTCCTGATGGTGCTCGACCAGGCGGTGATGAACGTCTCGATCAGCCAGCTGGTCTCCGACTTCCACACCGACGTGACCACCATCCAGGCGGTCATCACCTTCTACTCGCTGGTGATGGCCGCGCTCATGATCACCGGCGGCAAGTTGGGTGATCGCCTGGGTCGGCGCCGGGCCTTCGCCATCGGCATGGTCATCTACGGGGTCGGCTCGTTCACCACGGCCATCTCCCAGTCCGTGTTCGTGCTGGCCCTGGGCTGGTCGGTGCTGGAGGGGATCGGTGCCGCCCTGGTGCTGCCCGCCCTGGCCGCCCTGGTGGCCGGCAACTTCGAAGGCCGGGATCGGGCCGCGGCCTACGGCGTGCTGGGTGGGCTGGCCGGTGCCGGCATCGCCGTGGGTCCGATCCTCGGGGGCTGGGTCACCACCAACCTGACCTGGCGCGTGGTCTTCATCGGTGAGGTCGTGGTGGTGGTGGCGATCCTGGCCCTGATGGGCTGGATATCAGATGCTCCCCGTGAAGGGGAGCCACCCGAGCTGGACTGGGTGGGCGCCGTCCTGTCCGCGCTGGGCCTCGGCCTGGTGGTGACCGGGGTGCTGCAGTCGAGCACCTGGGGCTGGGTCACCCCCCGCAACTCGCCGGTGACCATCTTCGGCTTCTCCCTCACCCTGTTCGTGATCAGCGGCGGTGCCCTGGTGCTGGCCGGCTTCGTGCGCTGGCAGCACCACCGGGAGACCCAGGGACGCGATCCGCTGGTGCGCCTGGAGCGGCTGCGCCTGCCCGCGCTGCGCAGCGGACTGTGGATGTTCCTGGCCCAGAACCTGATCCTGATGGGCATCTTCTTCGTGGTGCCGCTCTACCTCCAGGTGGTGCTGGGCTACGACGCCTTCGAGACCGGCCTGCGCATGTTGCCGGTCTCGGTCACCCTGTTCCTGGTGGCCATGTCGGGCCCGCTGCTGGCTCGGACCTTCGGCCCCCGCCGGGTGATCCGGGCCGGACTGCTGGTGCTCATGGCCGGCGCGGTGGGTCTGGTGGCGGTGCTGAAGCCGGCCATCGTCACCACGCCGTTCCTGGTGGCCATGGGCGTGATCGGCGTGGGCATCGGCCTGCTGGCCTCCCAGCTGGGCAACGTGGTCCAGTCGGCGGTGGACGCCGAGGCCCGTAGCGAGGCCGGCGGCCTGCAGTACACCTCCCAGCAGCTGGGCGCGGCCCTGGGCACGGCGTTGATCGGGGCGGTGGTGATCGGCGCGCTGGCCGCCGGGGTGAGCCGCGACGTCACCGCCGATCCGCGCCTGAGCCAGGCGGTCAAGAGCCAGGTCGGGGTGCACCTCGAGGCAGGCGTGAGCTTCGTGCCCGTCAGCCAGGTGGAGGCCGGCCTGCACGAGGCCGGTGTGTCGGCCGAGGAGTCGGCCGTCATCGTCGAGCACTACTCGGACAGCCAGCTCCAGGCCTTGCGGGCCGGGCTCATGCTGGCCGCCCTGATCGCCCTGACCGCCCTGGCCTTCACCGGCGGGTTGCCGGTCACGGCGGCGGCAGGAGACCCAGACGAACCAGATCCCGGCGGAGAGCCGACGCCGACTCGAAGCGGATCGCCCTGAGGCCCAGCGCCAGGGCGGCCTCGATGTTGGGCGCCATGTCGTCGACGAAGACGGTGGCCTCGGCCGCCAGGCCATAGCGCTCCAGCAGCACCTGGAACAGCCGCGGGTCGGGCTTGATGAGGCGTTCCTCGGCCGACACCACCTGGCCGTCGAACCAGCCGAAGAAGGCCCACTCGCGCCGTAGGCGCTCGATGGGCTCGCGGGGCGCGTTGGACAGCAGGTACAGCGGGACCCGGCCGCGCAGCTCGCCCAGGATCTCGATCGAGCCGGACACCGGGCCGCCCACCATCTCGTGGTAGCGCTCGCTCCACGCCGCTAGCTCGGTGGCGTAGTGGGGGTGGCGGGCGGCCATGTCGGCCACCGACTCGTCCAGCGGTCGCGCTCCCGAGTCGTGGTTGGCCACGTTCCAGGCCACCAGGTCGAGCTCGTCGAGGAAGCGCTCCATCTCGTCCTCGTCGGCGAAGATGGTCCGGTAGAGGTGGCGTGGGTTCCAGTCGAGCAGCACGCCACCCATGTCGAAGACCACGGCCTGGATGTCCGGCGTGGCCGGGGTCGTCGTCGGTTGGTCCGTCACCGGGGGAGTGTGCCAGATGACCCCGTTCGCCCGCGCCCCGGGCGTGGTCGATCGGGCCATGCGCTACCGCTCTACGCCGTCGAGGCGCTCGCTGTTGCACACCTGCGTGCAACAGCGTCGGGCCTGCGTCGGTAAGCTGGCGCCATGCAGCGGATGACTTCGACGGCGTGGTTCGGGCCCAAGCGATACGCGGGGTGGGGCTGGAGGCCCACGTCCTGGCAGGGCTGGGCGTTCACGGTGGCCTGGGCGGTCGTGGTGGTGGCGGTGAGCGTGGCCCTGGCCGGGTCGTTCCCGGTCCTGATGCTCTTCCTGATCGGGGCCGGTGCGGTGTTCCTGCTCGTCACGGTGCTCACCGGCGACCCTCCCGGCGGTCCCCGCATCGGCCGCTGAACCCGGCCGCGCCGCCCGGTAGCCTCCCCGGCCATGGATGCAGCGGCGGACCGACGGTGACCGGCGAGCACTTCGAGGTGGTGTGCGAGGTCGAGCCCCCCACCCGACCCGACCTGGTGCACGTCCGCCACCAGATCGGGGTGCTGTCGGAGGTGGCCTCGGCCTTCCTGATCCCCGACAACCACCTGGGCCGGGCCACGGTGTCGAGCGTGGCCGTGGCCCACGAGGTGGCGGCCATGGGCGGTCGCTCCATCGCCTGCCTCAACGGTCGCGACCGCAACCGGCTCGGCCTGCGCCGCGATCTGCTCACCGCCGCGGCCTACGGCGTCGACCAGTTCCTGCTGGTGGCCGGCGATCGTGGCCCGGACGACCCGCCCGGCCTGGGCGTGCGCGCCATGGTGGAGGAGATCCGCACGTTCGGGTCCACCGACCGCTTCGCCGGGCACCCGCCCTTCCGGGTCGGGGCCACCACCCGGCTGGGGCCGCTGGCCGAGTTCAAGCGCGACGCCGACTTCCTGTTCGTGCAGATGTCGTTCGACGCCGATGCCCTGGTGGCCTGGCGCCAGGCGCTCGACTTCGACGGCCCGGTGTACGCCGGCGTGCTGGTGCTGGCCAGCCCGGCCATGGCCAAACGCATCGCCGACCAGATCGGGGAGCTGCACATCCCGCCGTCCATCCTCGACCAGCTCGAGCGCGACCCGGGCTGCGGGGTCGAGCTGGCCTGCACCCAGCTCGAAGCCATCGAGGCCTCGGGGGCGTTCGACGGCGTGCACCTGGTCCCCGTGTCGCGCTACCGCGAGGTGGCGGCCCGCCTCGAGGCCTCCGGCCACCACCACCGCCGCTGACGCGTCCCGAGCGGCGGCACTGAGTTGTCTCCTGGCCATGTGGTTGCCGCCGCACGGGTTGACGGGCGCGAGCGGCGGCACTGAGTTGTCTCCTGGCCATGTGGTTGCCGCCGCACGGGTGGGGGGATGGGGTCAGGAGAGGTGGGGTTCGGTGGTGCGGTAGTCACCGAAGGGGGCATCGCGGTCCTGGAGCGCCTGGGTCAGGCCCTTGGGCAGCTCCTCCTCGATGAACCTGCGGAAGCTGTCCTGGCGGGTGGCCAGGGCGCACAGCTCGGTGCCGTTGCGGATGGCGGTGCGCAGGCCCATGACCTCCATGGACCGGTGCACCGTGCGCTTGTTGAGCTGCACGATGTCGGAGGGCACCAGGGCGATGCGCCGGGCGATCTCGACCACCCGGTCGTCGAGCTCGTCGGCCGGGAACGACCGGTTGGCCCACCCCAGGCGCACCGCCTCGGTGCCCGAGATGGAGTCGCCCGTGACCATCATCTCCATGGCCGCCCGCATGCCCAGGAACCAGGCGTGGAACTGCATGTCGGGCGTGCCGAAGCGCACCGCCGGATAACCCATCTTGGCGTCGTCGGCCACGTAGACCAGGTCGCAGCCGGTGGCCAGCTCGCTGCCGCCGGCCAGGCAGTAGCCGTGGACCTGGGCGATCACCGGCTTGGCCAGGTCCCAGATGCTCATCCACCCCTCGGTCACGTGGCGGGGCCACTGCCCGTCGCCACCGGGGGTGTAGTACGGCATGTCCAGGCCCTCGTTGCCGCCGCCCAGGTCGTAGCCGGCCGAGAAGCAGGTGCCCCCGCCCCGCACGATGCTCACCTTCTGGGTCGGATCGGCGTCGGCCTGGCGCAGGGCGTCGAGCAGCTCGCCGCGCAGCGCGTGGTTGAGGGCGTTGCGCTTCTCCGGCCGGTCGAGCGTGATCCGGCGCACCCCCTCGGCCGGTTCGTCCACGATGATCACCGAATAGCTCACGTGCTCCCCCTTGGTCGTCGGGGGGAGTAGAGCACGCCTCCCTCCGCTGAACAAGAACACGTTCTAGTAGGGTGCCGACCCGAGGGGACAGCTGGTGATCAGCGGAGGGACAGCTCAGGGGGACCCATGACCGACCCGTCGACCGACATCGACCGACCGCAGACCACCACCCGCGACCCCGACGAGCTGCGACGTCGCCTGCAGGCGTGGCTGGTGAGCCAGCTCCAGCCCGGCGCCGACCCCGTGGTGACGAGCCTGCGCACCCCCGAGCACAACGGCATGTCGAGCGAGACCGTGCTGTTCGACCTGGAGGCCACCGCCGACGGGGCGCGGACCACCCGTCCGTACGTGGCCCGGCTGGCGCCCGAGGCCTCGGCCGTGCCGGTGTTCCCGACCTACGACTTCGACAAGCAGTTCCGCATCATGCGCCTGGTGGCGGCCGAGACGGCGGCACCGGTGCCGGCTGCGCCCTGGTTCGAGCCCGACGCGGCGGCGGTGGGCTCACCGTTCTTCGTCATGGAGCGCGTGGAGGGCGAGGTGCCGCCCGACGTCATGCCCTACAACTTCGGCGACAGCTGGGTGTACGACGCCGCACCGGCCGACCAGGCCCGACTCCAGGAGTCCTCCGCCCGGGTGCTGGCCGAGATCCACTCGCTCGAGCCGGCCACCACCGACCTGGGCTTCCTCGAGCTGGATCGGCCCGAGTCGACGCACCTGCGGCGCCACGTCGCCGACCAGCAGGACTACTACCGATGGGTGGCCGGGGATCGACCGCAACCCCTCATCGAGCGGGGGTTCGCCTGGCTCGAGGATCACTGGCCAACCGACGAGGGGCCCACCGTGCTCAGCTGGGGCGACTCGCGCATCGGCAACATGCTCTACCGCGACTTCGAGCCGGTGGCGGTGCTCGACTGGGAGATGGTGGGCCTGGCTCCGCGCGAGATGGACCTCGCCTGGATGATCTTCCTGCACCAGTTCTTCGAGGACCTGACGGCCAAGCTGGAGCTGCCCGGCATGCCGGACTTCATGCAGGTGGACGACGTGGCCGCCAGCTACGAGGCGGCCAGCGGCCACACCCCGCGCCACCTGGACTTCTACCTGGTCTACGCCGCCATCCGCCACGGCATCGTGATGAGCCGGGTGCAGCAGCGGTCGATCCACTTCGGCGAGGCCGAGATGCCCGACGACCCGGACGACCTGATCATGCACCGCACGCTCTTGGAGGCCATGTTGGCCTGACGCGGGCATCCCTCGGGTCACGTCGTGGGGGTGACCAGGTAGGCGCACTGGTGGGCGCCGGCCACGATGTGCGACACGCGCTCGACGGTCGCCTCGGGCAGCACGGCCTGCAGGAACTCGATCTCGCTGCGGCAGGCGTCGGGGTGGTGGCTGGCCACGGCCAGGATGGCGCAGTTGTGCTCGGTGATGCGGAAGCGACCGTGGTCCAGCACCTCCCATTCGGCCAGGTACCCGTCGTCGTCGAGGATGGCGGCCAGCTCGGCCACCTTGGCCTCGAGCGTGGGCCGGTCGGCCAGCCGGGCGGTGGCGTTGGCGATGCGCCCGTCGCGGCGGCGCACGAAGATCCGCTCGACCAGGGTGGCGTCCTCGTCGGACGCGTGGCGCAGCAGGTCGTTGGCCAGCTCGTCGTAGGCCTTGGGGAACAGGGGCTCGCTGCGCGGGCTCAGGGCGTAGCGCCGGCGCCGGCGCCCCCGGCTGCCGTCGACCCGGGGCACCTCGTGGCTGGTCACCAGTCCTTCCTGGCTCAGCGTGGCCAGGTGCTGGCGGACGCCGGCCGGGGTCATGCCCAGGTCGTCGGCCAGCTCGTCCACGTCGGCCTCGCCCCGGTGCTTGAGCGCATCGATGACGCTGCGTCGGCTGTCGGAGATGGAGGGTGCCTGCTCCACGTCAGCTCAACTCGACTCGTCGGTGCGGCGGTCGGAGCTGCGCTCGGTGCCGGGGTCGGGGCTGCGGTAGGTGCTGGTGCCGGCGTCCGGGTGCGACCGGGCCTCCAGGATCAGGTGGGTGTCGCCGAACTCGTGCCACAGGTAGCCCTGCGCCACCGCCGCGGCGTAGGCCAGCTGCAACGCCTCGGGGCCGGCCACGGCCTCGAGCATCAGCAGGTGCGACGCCTCGGGCTCGTGCCACCCGGTCAGCAGGCCGTCCACCAGGTGCACGCCGCGGTCGGGGGTCACCACCAGGTCGGTCCAGCCCGAGCGGGCGTGGGCCAGCCCATCGGGCCGCCACGAGCTCTCCACGGCCCGCACCACCGTGGTGCCGATGGCCACCACCCGTCCGCCGGCGCGGCGCACGGCGTTGATGCGCTCGGCCGTGGCCGCCGGCACCTCGAACCACTCGGGGTAGGGGCGCTCGCCGCCCTCCAGCGACGACACGCCCGTGTGCAGCACGACGCTGGCCACCTCCACGCCGGCGGCGATGAGCCGCTCGACCACCTCGGGCGTGAAGGGGCGAGAGGCGCTGGGCATCTCGGCGCTGCCCGGGACGGCGCCGAACACCGTCTGGTAGGCCGACAGCGGCCAGTCGTGGGGGACGTGTCCGTAGCGGATCGGGCGCCCGAACCGGGCCAGCAGCTGGTCGAGGGTGAGCGGGCCGGTGTCGAACACGGCCAGCCACAGCCGCCTCGACCCCCGGTAGCGGGCCAGGATGCGCACCGATGCCCCGCCGGCCAGACCGAACGTGGCGTCGGCGTGGTCGTCGAAGTCGGGCCGGGTGGCCCGCGCATCGGGCTCACGGATCTCGACCAGCCACAGCCCCGTCGGCAGTCGGGTGGACAGGTGCACCTCCAGGCGGCGGCCGCCCGGTTCCACTGCCTCGAGCGAGGCGGCCATGGTGGCCGAGGTGTTGACCACCATCAGATCGCCCGGGCCCAGGAAGTCGGGGAGGTCCACGAACCGGCCGTGCACCGGGGGCTCGGTGCCCACCGACACCAGCAGCCGCACGTCGTCGCGGCCGGTCCCTCGGGCCTCGGGTGGTTCGGAGGCCTCCAGGGCCGCCGGCAGGTCGAAGTGCACGCTGGAGGTGGGCAGCGGCGGGAGCGACGGGTGGGCCAGCAGCTGGCGGTGGGCGGCGGCGGCCGCCGCGGTCCGAGCCCCCTGCCCGGTGTCGGGCACGGGAGCGAGCGCGCCCGAACCGGTCGGGTTGGTCGGGGTGGTCGGGGTGGTCGCGCGGTCCGGTGCATCTGGTGCATCTGGTGCAGCCGGCGCAAGTTGGGTCATGGCGTCACCTCCGCCACGTCGTGGGCCTGGTATCGGCCCGAGGGGTAGTCGCCCAGGATCAGGGCCAGCAGGCCCGGCACGCTGTCGGCCGCCGGTGGGCGGTCCGAGATGTCCTGGCCGGGGAACGCGTCCTGGTGCATGGCCGTGCGCATGTCGCCCGGGTCCACCCAGTAGACCGACAGGTCCGGGTGCTCGGCGGCCAGCACCCGGCTCAGGTGCTCGAGCGCGGCCTTCGAGGCGCCGTAGCCGCCCCAGCCCTCGTATCCCTCCACCCCGGCATCCGAGGTGAGGTTGACGATCGTCCCGCCGGGCGCCAGCGACGGCAGCGCCAGCTGGATGAGCGACAGCGGGGCCACCACGTTGGTCTCGAACACGTGGCGCCAACCACCGAGGTCGTAGTCGGCCAGGCGGGCCATGGGCAGCGGGCCCAACGTGCTGGCGTTGTTGACCACCAGCTCGAGGGGCCCCCGGGCCACCGCCGCCTCGACCAGGGCTCGCCGGTGGGAGGCGTCGGTGATGTCGCCCACGACGGCGAGTCCCCGATCGCCCAGCTCGGCCG
Source organism: uncultured Microthrixaceae bacterium (assembly GCA_963785815.1). Taxonomy (GTDB): domain Bacteria; phylum Actinomycetota; class Acidimicrobiia; order Acidimicrobiales; family Acidimicrobilacustridaceae; genus UBA4742. Next base: position 561,572 of record CAWAWN010000002.1, on the reverse strand, counting down.
CGGCCTTATCCAGCTCGGCCGCGTGGCGGGCGTCGATGACCACCTGCCAGCCCAGCTGGGCCAGGGTGGCGGCCAGGGCCCGACCCAGGCCCTGCGATCCTCCGGTGATGATGGCGCTGGCCACGGTGCGACCCCCTGTCTCGGCGGAACGGCTGCTGCGCAGCCACCCCTTCAAAACAAGCAAAAGCTATCTCTATTCCCCGGCGACGTGAAGGGCCGTCTCCGGGTCGGCGGGCCGTCCGAGCGACCGACGTGCGGCCCGGTTGGCAGGGCTACCGTGGCCAACATGGCCGATCCTGAATCCCTGGTCGACGAACGACTCGACCAGCTGCTCGCCGAGCTCGACCCCCGCACCGCCGACGAGGTGACGCGGCGAGGCCGCCAGTACGACCTCGGGCTGGCCTGGGTCCACTTCCCCGAGGGGTGGGGCGGGCTGGACGCGCCGCCCAGCCTGCAGCGCCGGGTCGACCAGCGCCTGCGGGCTGCGGGCGCGACACCGCCCGACGCCCGCCACTTCTTCGGCCTGGCCATGGCCGGGCCCACCATGGTCACCCACGGCAGCGAGGCGTTGAAGACCCGGCTCCTGCGGCGCACGTTCACCGGTGAGGACGCATGGTGCCAGCTGTTCTCCGAACCCGGCGCCGGGTCCGACCTGGCCGGGCTGGCCTGCAAGGCGGTGCGCGACGGCGACGAGTGGGTCGTGACGGGCCAGAAGGTGTGGAACACGCTGGCCCACATCGCCGATCGCGGCATGCTCGTGTGCCGCACCGATCCCGAGGCGCCCAAGCACAAGGGCCTGACCTACTTCGGCGTGGACATGCACGCGCCCGGGGTCGAGGTCCGCCCGCTGCGCCAGATGACGGGCGAGGCCGAGTTCAACGAGGTCTACCTGACCGAGGTGCGGGTGCCCGATGCAGACCGGATCGGCGACGTGGGGGACGGCTGGCGCGTGTCCATGACCACCCTCATGAACGAGCGCACCACCATCGGCGGGGGATCGGGACCGCCGGCCCGGGGGTCGGGCGCCATCGCCGAGGCGGTGCGCCTGTGGCAGCAGGGCGGCGTCGACCGCTCGGCCGCGGCCAAGGACCGGCTGATGGTGCTGTGGATCGAGGCCGAGGTGCTGCGCCTGACCAACCAGCGGGCCAGCCAGAACCGCCGCATCGGCAACCCGGGCCCCGAGGGCTCCATCGCCAAGCTCATGTTCGCCGAGGTCAACAAGCGCATCTACGCGCTGTGCGTCGACCTGCTCGGCGCCGACGCCCTGGTCGACTACGACTACACCATGCGGCGCTCCGAGCAGCTCGGCCTGGTGGGGCCGCCCGGATCGGCCCGCAAGATGTTCCTGCGGTCCCGGGCCAACTCGATCGAGGGCGGCACCTCGGAGATCCAGCGCAACATCCTGGGCGAGCGCGTGCTGGGCCTGCCCGGCGAGCCGCGCACCGACAAGGACCTGCCCTGGTCGGCGGTGCCGCGCAGCTAGCGGGGGCGCCCCGCCTCGCCGGGGCGAACCGCGGCCGGGCCTCAGCCGATCTCGCTGAGGCGCAGGTTCACCTGGCGTGCCGCGGCCCGCAGGTCGTCGGCATCGGAGGGGTCGAGCCCGGCGGCGCGCAGCAGGACGGGCATGAGCAGGCGGACGGTCAGGTCGTGGGCGTAGATGAGGGCGCCTCGTCGGCGGGCGGTGGCCGCGTCGACGCCGTGCACCCGCTGGATCTCGGCCACGATGTGGTCCATCACCGGGAAGTCGAACTGGTAGTCGCCGATGTCGTGGCCCTCCATCACCAGGTGGGCCGCGATGCGTTGGTGGGTGGCGAGGGTGGCGGCCATGGACTCGGGCAGTGGCTGGTCGGCCCGCTCGGCGAAGGCCGGCAGATCGGTCCGCAGCTGGTCGAGCAGGTCGGCCAGGACGGCCCGCAGCAGCGGGTCCTTGCCCCCCACGTAGCGGTGGACCAGCGCGGGGTTGACCCCGGCCTGGGCGGCCACCTCTCGCACCGACACCCCGGCCAGGCCGCGGCGGGCGAACAGCTCGGTGGCGGCGGCCACAGCGGCTCGGCGGACGGCCTCGGGTCCCCGCGGTGCCAGTCCGTCCTTGGGTGGGCGGCCTCGGGGCGGTTGCGGTCCGCTGTGGTCGAGGGTCATGGCTGGGTCGACAGCGCCGCTTGCACGGCGGGCAGGTGATCCCACACCTGCGCTTCCTGGCCGGGGTCGAGCCGCGTGGCCGTGGACACCAGCGGCTGGAACAGCCGCCATCCCAGGTCGAGGGCGACCATGCTCACGGCCTGCAGGCGTGCGGTCCGGTCGAGCGCCCGATCCGTGTCGCCGGCGGTCTCGGCCCACAGCTGCGAGCCGAGGTCGAGGCCGTCGAGGTCCTGGTCCTCCAGCGCCAGGTGAGCCAGGAGCTGCTCGTAGCGCACCAGCGACTCGGGGGCCGTGACCTGGCCCAGCACCTGGTCGTTCGGCCCGGATCGGTCGTCGTCCAGGTGGCGGTCGAGGTCGTGGCCGGCGGCGGCCACCGCCCTGCGCACCAGGTCGACCTTGGAGCCGATGTAGCGGTGGACCAGGCCCGGGTTCACGCCGGCGCGGGCCGCGATCTGGCGCACCGTGACCCCGGCGATCCCGCCGGTGGCGAGCTCGTCGACCGCGGCGGCCACCACGGCGGCCACCACCTCGTCGGGGCCGCGGGGCGCGTCGGCGTCGTTGGGCGGGCGCCCTCGGCGCGCTCTCGGCAAGTCCTGGCCCACCTCGATCTCCCCCAACCCTGGAAGGTCCGAGTCCGCGGGCGGTCCCCACTCCCCGCAGATCCTGTCAGGTGAGGTCTAGCGCAGCTGCCCCCTTCACGCGCGCTACGTAGTCGATCCAGCGCGTTGAGCGGCCGCTGTCAGGCGGCTCGTCCGGCGTCCGGATCGACCACCACCAGCTCGTGCGCGGCCCGCGAGGCGGCCAGGTAGACCTCGTGGGCATCCATGCCGCGGGCCTCGACCACCACCGCGTCGTACTCCACCCCCTTGTGGCTCCAGACCTCGGAGGGCGTGATCCGGGCCACGTTGGCCCAGCGCCCGGCCAGCTCGGCCAGGGCTTGCTGGCCGTCGGTCTGGCGCCGGACGGCCACGCCCGTGGGCCGGATGCCGATCAGGGGCACGGCGTCGATGCCGTGGTCGGTGGCCCACCGGTTGAGCCAGTCGGCGATCTCGGCCGACATGCGGTAGGCGGTGTCCATCTGGGCCAGGTCCACCTCCAGCAGCTCGGCCGCCCGGCGCAGGCCGATGCCGTGGCCGAGCCGTCGCTGGGCGTCGTCGCCCACCAGGGTGAGGCCATCGGCCCGCCGCATCACGGCCCGCAGCTGGGGGATGGTCAGGTCCTGGGCCTCGTCCACGATCACGTGGGAGTACCGGGCCGGCACCCCTTCGAACCGGGCCCGCACCTCGTCGGCCAGGGCACCGTCGCCGTCGGCCTGCAGCCAGGCGTCGACCAGGTCGGCGGGGGCGCCGAGCGCTTCGAGGGCGCGGCGCGAGCGCAGCCGCCGCCAGGCCTGGCTGGTGGTCATCCGCGGCCACACCTTCACCGTGGCCTTGCTGACCGCGCCGGGGGCCAGCTCGTGGGTGCGGGCCAGGGACTCGACGAAGATGCGACGCCGGTCTCGCCAGGGCAGGTTGCGCCCGGCCAGCCGGGCCATGAGGGCCTCGACCTCGTCGGCCGGGATCCGACGGGGACCCACCCGCACCTCGGCGGGCTGGTAGAGGCCGGCCTCGAACCGGTCGAGCAGACCGATCCAGCGCTCGTCGCCGCCCGCGTCGCTGCCCGGGCCGAGCAGCCGCTCGAACGTCGTCTGGGCGATGCGGGCCTCGCCCAGGGTGGGCAGCACGGCGGCCACGAAGCGCAGGAAGCGGTCACTGGGCCCGATGACCAGGATGCGGTCGGCGGTGATGCGCTGGTCGTTGTAGACCAGCCAGGCCGCCCGGTGCAGCCCCACCACCGTCTTGCCCGTGCCCGGACCGCCGCGCAGCACCATGCGGGCGGTGGGGTCGAGGCGCACCAGCCGGTCCTGGTCGGACTGGAGGGTGGCCACCGCGGCGCGCATGGCCTGGCCGCGGCTGCGCGCCAGCTCGGCCATCAGCGGCGACGAGCCCGCCACCTCGCCCGACGCGAAGTCCTCCACGAACAGGTCGTCGATGTGACCCACGTAGCTCGTGCGCCGGACCAACCCCTGGGGGTCGTCGAAGCTGGCCTGGTAGAAGCGCTCGGCGAAGGGCGCCCGCCAGTCGATGACCAGCTGCTCGCCCCCCGAGTCGATGCCGTAGAGGCCGACCCGCCACGGCTGGTCGTCGTCGATGCGGCCGAACACCACCAGCTCGTGCTGGAGCTTGTCGATGGCCCCGCGCACGACGCTGGCGATGTACTCCTCGGACAGGGCGTCGGCGCCGTCGGCGCGGATCTGGGCCAGCGCCAGGAGCTTGTCGTCCACCGCCCGCCAGGCGCGGTCGAGCGCGGCTCGTTCCCCCGCCAGGTCGACGGGTGGGGCGTCATCGAGGCTCGTCATCGTGGATCGACCGCCCGGCCACGGGCCGGCGGCGGGACGGGCCGGTCAGCGTAGCCAGGCCAGGTGCTGGCCGCGCCGGGATTTCTCCGGCGGCCGGCGGAGGCTCAGGGTCCGCTGGCCAGCGGGGTCTCCACCGTCCAGAGGATGCGCACCTCCCGGCGGGCGAAGCGCCAGGCCCGGGCCGAGCGGACGTAGCTGTCCTGGTAGCGGATGGTCAGCACCACGTCGAGCGGCTGGCCCTCGTCGGGCACCAGCACGTGGTGGGCCTGGCAGTAGGCCTCGCCGGCGGCCCGGTCGGCACCCAGGTCGCACCAGTGGTTGGCCACCAGGTGGAACGTTTGGGCGTAGCGGCTGAGGTTGGGGATGATCTCGCCGATCTCCGACGGTCCTCGATAGGTGTGGGGCTCGCGACCGGGTCGCACGACGGTGACGCGGGCGTCGGGTGCGAACAGGGCCTCGAAGGCGACCCGGTCCCGGCGGTCGGCGGCCCGGGCGTACCCGTCGACCAGGTCCCGCAGGGCGAGGCGGGTGGTGACGGCGTCGAGGTCCACCCGGTCACCGTAGAGGGCGGTGGTCGGCCCCGGGATGAATGCGCAGGGCGGCGGCGTTGGGTACATGGTCGGGCTCGTTCGAGCCCAGCCGAGTCCCTCGAGCCCCCGAGGGCGCGTGATCGACGAGGTGGTCGCCATGCAGGTCGAGATCTGGTCAGACGTCGTGTGCCCGTGGTGCTACATCGGCAAGCGCCGCTTCGAGACGGCGCTGGCCGGCTTCGAGCACCGCGACGAGGTCGAGGTCGTGTGGCGGTCCTATGAGCTCGACCCCAAGGCCCCGGCCGAGCGCGAGGGCGACCCGGCCGTGCGGATCGCCCGCAAGTACGGCCTGTCGGTCGACCAGGCCCGGGCCAGCCAGGCCCGCATCACCGAGCTGGCTGCCGTCGAGGGCCTCGACTACCACCTCGATCGCGCCGCCGGCGGCAACACCTTCGACGCCCACCGCCTCATCCACCTGGCCGCCCGGGCCGGCCTGGGCGACGCCATGAAGGAACGGCTGCTGCGGGCGCACCTGGTCGAGGCCCTGCCCATCGGCAACCGCGACACCCTGGTGAGCCTGGCCGCCGAGGTCGGACTCGACGCAGGCACGGTGGCCGGGGCGCTGGCCGGCGACGACTTCGGCGACGCGGTGCGCACCGATGAGCTGCGGGCCCGCGAGATCGACGTGATGGGTGTGCCCTTCTTCCTGTTCGATGGCCGCCTGGGCATCTCGGGCGCGCAGGACCCGCAGGTCCTGGCTCGGGTGCTCGACCGGGCCTGGGCCGAGTCCGAGCCCGTCGTGGTCACCGCCGGGCCGTCGGCCGATGCCTGCACCGACGACGACTGCCCGATCTGACCACCAGCCGCAGGAGCCAGAAGGCGGAGGCCGCCAGGCCGGAGCCGCTGGACCGATGACACCCGGATGCCGAAGGCGCCCGCAGGGAGGCTCGCCGACCGGAGGGCCGAGCAAGGCGGTCAGTCGAGCAGCTCGGCCACCCGGCGGGCGTCGGCCAGGGCGCCCTCCAGGCCGTCGGTGGCGCGGGCGTCGCCGATGACGTGGACGGTCGGCGCCGTGGGCCCGGCGGCCAACCGGTCCGCCAGGGTGTCGCCGCCTTCGGGTCCGCCCACGCCCTGCCACGTGCTGATCACGGTGGCCGCCTCGGTCTCGTGCCGGCCCTGGTCGGGGCCGGACCAGCAGACGGAGGTGGGGGTCACGGCGGTGACCTCCGCGCCGGGCTCCAGGACGATGCCCAACTGCTCGACCTCGTGGACCAGGCGGAACCGACCGGGCGGACCGAGCTGGGGGGCGAAGACCTGACCGGCCTCCAGCACCGTGACAGCGCGGGGCACGCCATCGCCCTGCGCCGCGCACCACCGGGCCAACGAGAGCCCGGCCTTGCCGCCACCCAGCACCACCACCGGCCCGTCCGGCAGCCGGTCGCCATGCTCACCGGCTCCGCGTGGGCCCGAGCCCGATGAGGCGGCCAGCCAGCCCGCCACCTCGGCCACGGTGCGCACCCGCGAGGTGCCGCCTTCGGGGTCGCCCGCGCCGCCCGACTCGTCGGGCACGAGCCAACGCCCGCCCGTGGCCACGACCACGTCGGACACCCCCAGGGCGGCCACCAGCGCGGCGTCCACGGTGGTGGCCAGGGCCAGGTCGACACCGGTCCGCTCGACCTGGCCGATGAGCCAGCCGAGCAGCTGGTCCAGCACCTCGTCGGTGGCGGCGGCCAGGCGCAGGCTCCCCCCGAGCTGGACGGCCCGATCGGCCAGCACCACCTGGTGGCCACGCTCGGCGGCCAGGTGCGCCACCTCCATGCCGGCCGCGCCGCCCCCGACCACCAGCACCCGCCGGGGCCGGTCGACCGGGGTCAGCTCGGCGTCGCCGTGCCCGGCGGCCGGGTTGGCCACGCAGGCCACGGCCCGGCCCAGGAAGATGTTGCCGATGCACCGGTACTGGTAGATGCACGGCCGCACGTCGGCCGCCCGCCCGGCGGCCAGCTTGCGGGGCAGGTCGGGGTCGGCCAGCAGCTTGCGGCCCATGGCGATGAAGTCGGCGCCGCCGTTCGCCAGCACCTGCTCGGCCACGGCGGGCTCGATGCGGCCGACGGTGATGACGGGCACGTCGACGTGGGGACGCAGCTGCGCCGCGTACCCGAGCAGCAGGCCGGGCTCGTGGGGGGTGTGGGCCTCGGTCACGCCCAGGGCGGCGCCGGCGTCGGTGGCGGCGCTGACGCTCACCGCCTGGGCCCCGGCGGACACCGCCAGGCGGGCCACGCCCACGAGGTCGTCGGGGGTCTCGCCCCCGTCTCGGAAGCGCTCGACCGCGTTCAGGCGGCACCACAGGGCCAGCGACGGCCCCACCGCGGTGCGCACCGCCCTGAGCACCTCCACCAGCAGCCGGCACCGGTTGCTCGCGGATCCGCCCCAGCGGTCCTGGCGGTGGTTCAGGGCCGGGGACAGGAAGCTGTCGATCAGGTACCCGTGGCCGGCATGGATCTCCACCCCGTCGAACCCGCACTCGGCGGCGCGCACGGCCGCGGCCGCGAAGCGGTCGATGACCTCGGCCAGGTCGTCCTCGTCGGCTTCCCGGTACTCGACGGCCGCGCCGGGCGCGGTGAAGGGCGCGGTCATGGCCGTGAGCTCGTCGGTGGTGACCATGGCCGACAGCCGGTCGGGCCGCAGCCGCGGCGGGACCTGTGGCACCAGCAGCGGCCGCCCTTGGGCGATGTCGTACAGCGAGTTGGCCCCGTCGTGCACCAGCTGGGCGGCGATGGCCGAGCCGTGGCCGTGCACCCGCGCCGCCAGGTCGGCGAGGCCGGTCCGGAAGCGGTCGTCGCTGATGGCGGTCTGGCTGGGGGCGTAGGAGCCCGACGGGTAGGCCACCGACACCGACCCCACCAGGATCAGGCCCGCGCCGCCACGGGCCCGGGCCTCCAGGTAGGCGGCCTGGCGCTCGCTCACCGTGCCGTCGTCGTTGGCCAGCCGATCGCCCATGGGGGCCAGCACGATCCGGTTGCGCAGGGCCACCGGCCCGATGCGCCCCGGGCTCAGCAGGTGGTGGAACGCAGGCGCGTCGGCCTGGGAGCCGGCGAGCTGATCGCTCACGGGCGGGGTCGGACCGCGGCCCGGATGCGGTGGGTCACGGCGCCTCGGCGGAGGTGGTCGGGGCGCGGTGGGGGACGATGGTGTCGGGGTTGGCGGCCAGGTCGAGGTAGCCGGCCAGCGAGCGTTGGATCTCCTGGCCGAAGGCCACCTGGACGGCCCGCAGGGCGATGGGCCGCAGCTGGCGGAAGCCCTCGCTGATCTCGGCAGCCGTGTCGTTGCCGGCGAAGCCGTGGTCGGGGTGCTCGGCGAACAGGGTGACCAGCTCGTCGGCCAGGTCGGCCATGCGCGCCTGCATGCTGGCCCAGGCGGCCACCGACACCTCGGCCGCGATGCCGGCCGAGATCATCTCGGCGGCCAGCTCGAGCACCACCAGGCTGGGCACCTCGTAGGAGTCGGGCTGGCCCGGCACCTCGGCGATGAGGCCCACCTGGGCCAGGTTGGCCAGCACCCGGTGGTCGCCCAGTCCGATGAGTCGCAGCACCTCGTCGCCGTCGACCACCGCGGAGTGGTCGTCGATCCAGGGTTCGAGCAGCTGGTCCTGGATGGTGAACAGCACGCTGAAGGCCTGGTGCTCCCCGTCGGGGTCGCCCAGGAACTTGGCCACCGCGTCGAGGCTCATGCCCCGGCCGCGCATGGCGGCGATGAAGCGCAGCCGACCCAGCTGCTCGCGGGCGTAGTAGGCGTTGCGCCCGATGCGCCGCGGCGGCTCGATCAGCCCGGACTGGCGGTAGAAGCGGATGGTGCGGCCCGGGACGCCGCTGAGCTGCTCGAGCTGGTCGAGGGTGTAGCCCTCGTCGCCCGGCTCGGCCGCGACGTCCGGTCCGTCGGCTTCGACCGGCTCGATCGGTGCCCCCTCACCCGTGCCCACCCCCCCATGATGCCCGGCCGCGGCCGACATCGGCCACCCCGGGGCCAGATGGTGTCGTCCCTCGTCGGGCGTCGGCGGTTACCGTCGGCTCGTGTCCCGCCCGACCCTGTCCACCCTGGCCGTCGTCGCCGGCCTGGCCGTCGGGGCGTTGGCCGCAGCCGGCCTGATCGCCAGCGGGCGCCTGGACGACCGGGCCACGGCCGCGCCGGCCAAGCCAGCCACCGCCGACTTCCTGGCCGCCTTCCACGCCAGCCTGACCGGCACCTACGTCGTCAACGGCACCTACACGCGCACCATCGAGTGCCTGGCCACCCAGAGCCGGTGCGTCAACGGCCAGACCCTGACCTCGGGCGCGCTGGTGGCGCAGCGGCCGCCCGACCACCTGCGCCGTGAGAACGGCCAGGTGCAGGGAGCCATCAACGGCCATGTGATCTCGTGCGACCTGCAGGCCAACCAGCAGTACCTGTGCGGGCCCACGACGACGGCCGAGGACTTCGACAAGTCGGTGGCGTCGCAGATGAGCGCCCTGACGGGCTACTTCACCGGTCCCATCCCCCTCTACCGGGTGGTGCACGCCGGCACGGGGTGCTTCGAGCTCACCCAGGTCCGGGAGTACCCCGAGCGCGCCCTACGGGAGCTTCGCCCGCATGTGCTTCGACCCGGCCACCGGGGCCATGACGTACGTGAAGCGCCACCTCGAGGGCGCCACCGACGTCTTCGCCGCCACCCACGTGACCGGCCAGGTGACCGACGACGACTTCAGCCTCAGCCAGGACCCGGCCTACAACTCGCGCTACGACACGAAGTCGGGCGGATGACCGGGTCGGTCGGTCGCTGGTCGCGCCGGGGAGGGGTGGGCGGAGGCCACAAGGGCGCCCAGCACCCGAGAGTGCTGGTGGCGATGCATTGGAGGGAGAGTGACCCCCGCCCGGTACCCCAACCGGTGGGGGCGAAGCCACCGGCAACCGTTACATCGGGTTTGTCCATAGGCCACTTGAGCTATTTTTCGCACCGCCTCCGGTCCGGCGGCGTCTTGGAGGCACCCGCCGCCCGGCGCCGCCCGGTCCACCCGCTGGTCCGCCGTCCCGTACCCTCATGCCTGCTCGGGAGCTGTCGTGCTCGTCGCCGCTGACCAGCTGCTGGGCGGGGATCCGTTGCCGTGGCTGGTGCTGGCCGTGGGCGCGGCGCTGGCGCTGGGCACGATCTTCGCCCTGGTGCGGGGCGAGGGCGATCCGGAGGACGGCGAGCTGGCCCGGCCCCCGCTGGCCCGCAGCGTGGTCATGATCGGCATCGGCCTGGTGGCGGCCGTCTGGGCCCTGGCCAGCCTGATCAAGGGCTGAGGGACGGGTGAGGTCGAGGTGTCCGACGCGGTGAGCGAGCTGCGCGTGGGGATCCTGGGCGCGGCGCGCATCGCCCCCGGCGCGCTCATCAAGCCGGCCGGCGAGGTCGACGGCGTGCGCGTCACCGCGGTGGCGGCCCGCGACCGGGCCCGGGCCGACGCCTTCGCGGCCCGACACGGCATCGCCACGGTCCACCGCAGCTACGCCGACCTGCTGGGCGATCCGGACGTCGACGCCGTCTACAACCCGTTGCCCAACGGGCTGCACGGTCAGTGGACGACGGCTGCGCTGGAGGCGGGCAAGCACGTGCTGTGCGAGAAGCCCTTCACGGCCAACCGCGACGAGGCGGTAGAGGTGGCGGCGGTGGCCGGGCGCACGGGGCTGGTGGTGGCCGAGGCCTTCCACTACCGGTACCACCCGTTGGCCCGGCGCATGGCCGACATCGTGGCCAGCGGCGAGCTGGGCGCCATCCGCCACGTCGAGGCCTACACCTGCTTCCCGCTGCCGCGCTTCGGCGACATCCGCTACCGCCTGGACCTGGCCGGCGGCGCCCTCATGGACGCCGGCTGCTACGCCGTCCACCAGCTGCGCCTGGTGGGCGCCCGGCCCGGCCACGAGCTCGACGGTCCACGGGTGGTCTCGGCCCAGGCCAAGCTGCGCTCGCCGGGGGTGGACCGGGCCATGCGGGCCGAGCTGGCCTTCCCCGACGGTGCCACCGGGACCATGGTGTGCTCGATGTGGTCGCGGTCGCTGCTGCACCTGTCGGTGCGGGCCACCGGGGACGCGGGCGAGATGCGCGTGTTCAACCCGCTCGCGCCCCAGATGCTGCACCGCCTGTCGGTGCGCACGGCCGAGGGCCGACGCGTCGAGCACGTCACCCGGCGCTCGACCTACGCCTTCCAGCTCGAGGCGTTCCGCGACGCGGTGGCCGGGCAGGACACCCTGCTGACCCCGCCCGCCGATGCCGTGGCCAACATGGCGGTGATCGACGACATCTACCGGGCAGCCGGGCTCGAGCCCCGCCAGCCGTCGGACGGTTCGTCCTAGCATTCGAGTGCCATCGTGGCTCAGGGAGATCCGCATGCGGCGGCAACCACTTGCGCTGGAGGCACGTGGATGCCGCCGCTTGAAGGGTGGGCGGCCGAAGGGGCGGTCAGCTCGTCGCCTTCCAGTGGTTGAAGTAGGTGATGTGCTCGACCGGGCCGCGGGCGGCCGGCTTGAAGTCGTCGCCGGTGGTGTAGGCCACGGGCAGCAGGGCCACCTGGGTGATGTCGTCGGGGATGCCCAGCAGCCCGGCGGCCTCGGCCTCGTGGGCCAGGTGCAGGGTGGTGAAGCAGGTGCCCAGACCCCGGCTGCGCAGAGCCAGCTGGAAGCTCCACACGGCGGGGATGATCGAGCCGTAGAACGAGGCGGCCATCACCGGAGAGGTGTCGGTGAGGCGCCCCTTGATGCAGGGGATGACCATGGCCGGGGCGCGGCCCAGCACCTCGGCCAGGTAGTCGGCCGAGTCGAGCACCCGGATGGTCTGGTCCGACATGTCGCCGCCTCGGTAGGAGGCCAGGTAGCGGTCGCCCATCTGGCGGTAGATGCGGCCCAGCTCGGCCTTGGTGTCGTCGTCGTCGACGATGAGCCAGCGCCAGGTCTGGGCGTTGCCCCCGGTGGGGGCCTGCACGGCCAGGCGGATGCACTCCAGCAGCACGTCGCGGGGCACCGGCCGGTCGAGGTCGAGTCGGCGCCGCACCGAGCGGGTGGTGCGCAGCAGCTTGTCGGTCTGGTCCAGGTCGAACATGGCGCCGGTCTAGCCCATAGGCGTTGTCGGCGCTGGACCGATGTCCGCGGCCGCTCCCCCGGGGGCTGAGCCAGGTCCGGGCCGGCTTGCCATCCCCCGCCCGTGAGACCTGCCGCCGGCCTCCGGGGGGACACCCTCACTCCGGGCGGTGGCACACCGCTTCGACGTTGTTGCCGTCGGGGTCGCGCACGAAGGCGCCGAAGTAGTTCGGGTGGTACTCGGGCCACACCCGGGGCTCGTGCAGCACCTCGGCTCCGGCGGCCACCGCGGCGTCGAAGAAGGCCGTGACCGCCGCCCGATCGGCCGCCGCGAAGGCGACGTGGACCTCCTTGTTGGGCTGGTCGGTGGCCTGGCGACCGATCCAGAAGGTGGGCCGATCGGTGCCATAGCCCACGGCGACGTCGTCCACCCGCATGACGGCCCGGCCGCCCAACGGCGCCAGCACGGCGTCGTAGAAGGTGGCGCTGGCGGCCAGGTCGGCGACCTGCAACGAGACGTGATCGAGCATGGGACCCAGCGTAGATCCCGCCGACCCGGGGCTACCGTGGAACTGTGCGCGTGACCGAGTGGCAGCCGCCCGAGTCGCGGGGCGACGGTCCGGCCGAGGTCGAGATCCAGCCGGGCGACGCCGAGCGGCCCGACGCCCGTCCGCCCCGACCGACCGCGGACGCCGACTGCGCCGCCCCCGCGGGCTGGCTCATCCCCGACCCGAACGTCGAGCGCATCGACCTCGACGGTCGGTGCTGGGTCGACGTGGTGCGCGGCCTGGTCGACCGACCCGACCAGGTGCACGACGACCTCATCCGCGACGTGGCCTGGGAGCAGGGCCGGGTCTTCCGCTACGAGCGCTGGATCGACGAACCCCGGTTGGGGGGTTGGCAGGCCCGCGCCGATCGCCACCCCGCGCTGGCCGAGGCCCAGGATTGGATCTCGCACCGCTACCAGGTGCCGTTCGACGGCGTGGCCCTGGCCCGCTACCGCGACGGGCGCGACAGCCAGGGCTGGCACCGCGACCGCGAGCTCAAGTGGCTCGACGACACCGTCATCGGCGTCCTGACCCTCGGTGCCCGCCGGTCCTGGCTGGTGCGACCCCTCACCACCGAGCGGGCCGAGGCCGGCGACCTCGACGACGCCATCGACCTGGCCCCCACCGGCGGCGACCTGCTGGTGATGGGCGGCGCCACCCAGCGGGCGTGGCTGCACGCCGTCCCCAAGACCCGCGGCCCGGTTCGCAGCCGGATCTCCGCCCAGTGGCGTTGGACCTCACGTCGGGGCGCGCCCGACCTCAACCCCTCCTACTACGCGCCGAGGACCTACTGATCTGGCCCTTCGGTCGGCGAGCCTCCCTGCGGGCGCTTCGCCATCTGGGTGTCGTCGGCCCAGCGGCTCCGGCCTGGCGGCCGGCGCGTTGTGCGTCCGGGCTCAGGCGACCTGGTCGGCGGTGTCGGTGTCGACGGTGCGCTGCGACACCAGATCCTGGAGCGCGTCGATCTCGGCCCGCACCTGGCACGGGTTCTCGTCCTCGAGTCCGCAGGCCACCAGCAGCGACGACGAGAAGAGCCGGTAGCCGAACTCGATCACCATCAGCTGGTAGGCGCGGTAGCGGGCGGTGCGCAGGTCGGCGCCCTGGCGCTCGAAGTGGCGGACCAGGGTGTCGGACATGGGGAACTGGCCCTTGAACTCGGTCGGGTCGATCTGGTCGAGCACGGCCCGGGCCGAGAGGTGCACGGCCTGGTCGAGCAGGGCGTCCTGTCGCTCGCACAGGTCGCCACCTCGGGTGGAGGTCGCGCCGCCGGCCGCGGCGGTCATGTCCTCGGTCAGGCGATCGACAGCCCCGGTCAGCAGCGCGGTGGTGGACGACCACCGGCTGATGACCTGGTCAGCCGGCACCCCGGCTTCGAGGGCCACCCGCTTGAGGGTGACCTGGCTGGTGGGTTCGGACGCGAACACGCGGATGGCGGCCGACAACACGCGGTCGTCGACGTCCTCCGGTTCGGAGTCAGGCATGGGGAGGTCCCTGGGGGGAATCGCAGGTCCGGACCGGGTCGACGACCCGCAGCGCAGGCGCTGTTACAGTCCGTGTGACGTAGCGTCACGAAAGGATACCCGATCGACGGTGTCTCCCGCCAAGCCGCGCCAGCACGCCAAGGCTCGTGACCACCGGGCCGCGGTCGAAGCCGCCATCTTCGAGGCCACCGACACCTTCCTGGCCGACCACTCGTTCCGGGAGCTGACCGTCGAGGCGGTGGTGACCCCGGCCGGGTTGGGCCGCACCGCCTTCTACCGCTACTTCCCCGACCTCGAGACCGTGCTGCTGCGACGCCTGGCCCAGATCAACGAGGAGCTGGGCGAGGCTACCGACGACTGGCTCGAACCCCGACCGGGCGTCGACCCCGAGGACGGCCTGGCCAACGCCGCCCTGGCCCTGGCCACCGTCTACCGCCGCCACGCCGCGCTGCTGCGGGCCTTCGCCGAAGCCGCCGCCGCCGGCGCCGACGTCGAAGCCGCCTGGCGCGACCTGGTGGGCAGCTTCATCGACCAGGCCCGCGAGCGCATCGAGGCGCTGGCGCGGTCCGGTCGGGTGCTCGTCGAAGGTCCCGAGGAGGTGGCCCGGGCCCTGGTGTGGATGACCGAGCGCTACCTGCTCGAGACCTACGGTCGCGGCGCCGACGTGTCCACCGAGGTGGCGGCCACCACCGTGGCCCAGATCTGGCGTCGCACCCTGTTCGCTCAACCCGGATAGGTCATGGGCCGGATAGGTTCGGAGGATGCGAGGGGGATCCGCCGGGTGAGCGACGACGCCGCGCCCGCGACACCCTGGTGGCACGAGGCCGTCGTGTACCAGATCTACCCGCGCTCGTTCGCCGACTCGAACGGCGACGGCGTGGGCGACCTCGACGGCATCCGGGTCCACCTCGACCACCTGCGCTGGCTGGGCGTGGACGCCGTCTGGCTGTCGCCCTTCTTCCCCTCGCCCATGAAGGACTACGGCTACGACGTCAGCGACTACTGCGACGTCGATCCCCTCTTCGGCACCCTGGCCGACTTCGACGCCCTGGTGGCCGAGTGCCACGCCGCCGACCTGCGGGTGCTCATCGACTGGGTGCCCAACCACACCTCCACCGAGCACCCCTGGTTCCAGGCGTCGCGATCGTCACGGGAGGACCCCAAGCGGGACTGGTACATCTGGCGCGACCCGGCGCCCGGCGGCGGTCCCCCGAACAACTGGATCAGCGACTTCGGCAGCCCCACGGCCTGGCAGCTCGACCCCACCACCGGCCAGTACTACCTGCACCTGTTCCTGCCCGAGCAGGCCGACCTGAACTGGCGCAACCCCGAGGTGGTGGCGGCCATGCACGACACCCTGCGGTTCTGGATGGATCGCGGCGTCGACGGGTTCCGCATGGACGTGGTGCAGTCGCTGCTGAAGCGGGCCGACTTCGCCGACCTGGACGACCCCAACGAGATCCTCTACGGCGACGCCCACCTCGACGTGGTCGACACCCACGGCCTGTTGCGCGACATCCGCCGCCTGCTCGACGGCTACCCCGGCGACCGGGTGTCGGTGGGCGAGACGTCGGTGCTGTCCACCGCCAAGATGGCCGCCTACTACGGCCACGGCGACGAGCTGCACCTCTGCTTCAACTTCCCCCAGATCCTGGCGCCGTGGGACGCGTCGCGCTGGCGTCGGCGCATCGAGCGCACCTACGAGGCGCTCGACCCCATCGGCGGCTGGCCGACCTGGGTGCTGTCCAACCACGACGTGCCCCGCCATCGCACCCGCTACCTGGGCTCGGAGGCGGCGGCCCGGGCCGCAGCCGTGATGGCCCTCACCCTGCGGGGGACGCCGTTCCTCTACCAGGGCGAGGAGCTGGGACTGCTCGATGCCGTCATCCCGCCCGAGCGCAAGCTCGACCCGATCGACCGCGACGGCTGTCGGGCGCCCGTGCCCTGGACCCCCGATGCCGACCACGGCTGGGGCGGCGAGCCCTGGCTCCCGTTCCCACCCGAGTCCGACGTGCGCTCGGTGGCCGCAGAGCGCGACGACCCCGACTCGGTGCTGCACCTCTACCGGCGCCTGCTGGCCGAGCGCCGGCGGTCGGTGGCCCTGCGCCGCGGCGCCATCGACCTGCTCGTCGGCGGCCCGGAGCCGGTCATCGCCTGGGACCGCCACCACGGCCGCGATCGACGACGCCTCCTGGTGTCGTTCGCGACCGAGCCGGTCGACGTGGACCTCGACGCGCTGGTGGTGGCCGAGCCCGTGGCCGGCGACGGGGGCGGGCGCTGGACGGTCGTGGTGGCCAGCGACGGGGTGGGCGAGGGCGAGGTGTTCACGGGCCGGCTCGGACCGACCCAGGCGCTCATCCTGGAACCGTCGACATGACCGGCAACCGCCATCCCACGAACCGCCTGACCCAGCTGCGCGACGTCACCCGGGACACGGCCGACCACCTGCGCCGCCTCGATGTGGCCGGTCGTCTCAGCGACCACATCGACGCCAAGATGCTGGAGATGGCCCGCCAGATCGGCGCCACCTCCACCGGCGAGTTCTTCGAGTCGGTGAGCGAGGACTACCTGCGGCTCCATCCCCGACCCGACGCCGTCGACCACCACAACGCCTACCTGCGCCCCAACCCGGCCTCCACCGCCGACCAGCAGGCCATCCTGGGCATCGTCGACGTGATGCAGGGCGACCAGGTGCCCGTCCTCACCGAGCGCTTCGCCGAGTTCGCCCGCGACGAGAAGCTGTTCGACCGGGTCACCGTCGGGGCCAAGTACATCTTCCCCAGCAACCACCTGGCCCTGCCCGACCAGGGGTTCACGCTCGGCTACTTCCACAAGGCGGCCCACGCCACCAGCGAGATCGACCGGCTCGAGCACTACATCTCCACCATGGTCGGCCGGCTGCTCGGGTACTACGAGGTGGGCGGCCTCAACGTCATTGACGGCATCCTGCGCAAGGCCGGGGGCGTGCTCAAGTCGTTCCCGGTCAGCGGCGGGGAGACCCTCGACGAGTCCCAGGTGGGCGAGGACGACCTCGATCCGCTGCTGCGCCTGTTCCGCAAGGTGTGCAACCACCAGACCAAGCGCGAGCTCGAGCGCCTGGTGCACGCCAGGACGGGCCACATCGTGCTGCTGGCCGGTGGCGGCTCGCACGACACGGTGACCGCGGCCGGCGACGTGGAGATGCACCCCTTCGGGCGCACCACCCGCGAGATGATCGCCCGTGACGATCCGGCCGTCGTGGTCGTGCCGCTGTTCGTGGACTACGGGCCCGACGCCAGCCTGGTCGACTTCGGCACGCCCCGAACCGTGTCCGACCCCGACGACGTGCACGGGGTGGGCGAGGAGATCGCGGCGCTGGGCAACGCCCAGCGCGCCGCGGCCCGCGTCGCCCACCCCGATGTGGCCCGCTTCGCCGGGACCATCCGCTACCCGACGGATTGAGCCTTGGCGAGGCACCCGCCGGGAGCTTGCCGACCGGAGGGTCGAGAAGGTCGGTCGGTCAGCCCTTGCGGTAGCGGGCCACGGTGACGGGGGCGAAGATCACCACCAGGGCGGCGCACCACAGCAGTGACACCACCACGTAGTGGCCGGTGGCGCCGGTCAGCCCGGCGTTGTGCGGGCCTCCGAGCACCAGGCAGCGGACGGCGTCCACCATGGGCGTGATGGGTTGGTGGCGGGCGAAGGCCTGCAGCCAACCGGGCATGGTCTCTATGGGCACGTAGGCGCTGGAGACGAAGGTCAGGGGGAACACCAGCAGGGCCATCCCCTGGGCAGCCTGGGCGTTGCCGGCCAGCAGGCCGATGGTGATGAAGAGCCACGTGAAGGCGAAGCCGTACACCACGCACAACCCGAAGGCAGCCAGGGCGGCGCCCGTGCTGGCGTGGATGCGGAAGCCGATGGCGAACCCGACGGCGATGGTGACCACCAGGCCCTCGGTCACCAGCAGGGTGTCGGCCAGCGACCGGCCGGCCACCAGGGCGCGGCGGCGCACCGGCAACGAGCGCAGCCGGTCGAAGAACCCGTCGGCCATGTCCTCGGCCACCCCGGTGGCGCCGCCCATGCCGGTGAACAGCACGCTGGTGACCACGTAGCCGGGGACCAGGAAGTCGACGTAGGGGATGGGCCCGGTGTGGATCGCACCGCCGAACACGTAGCGGAAGATGAGCAGGAACATGGCGCCCTGGATGTTGCTCACCACCAGCAGCTGCGGGGTGCGGGTGAACTTGCGCACCGTGCGGGTGGCCACCACCCGGGCGGTGGTCAGCTGCCGCGCCGGGTGGGCCGCAGCCACCACGCGGCTGAGGGCGGGGGCTGCGACGGCGTGGTCGGGGTCGCCGGGTCCGACGGGCAGCGGGGCAGCGATGGCGGTCATGCCGCGGTCTCCTTCTGGTTCGGAGTGGGCAGGTCACTAGCGGACAGGTCACGGGTCTGCCCGTCGGCGACGGGGGTCGGGGGTTCGCCGGTGAGGGTCAGGAACACCTCGTCGAGGGTGGGTCGTCGTTGGGCGATGTCGTCGGGGGTGACGCCGAGCTGGTCGAGCACGCGCACGGTGTCGGGCAGCCGGCTCGCCCCGCTGTCCACCGCGATGGCCAGGCTTCGGGTGAAGGCGTCGATCCGGGGCCGCTCGGAGCTCAGCGGGGCCAGGCTCTCGGCCACCCGGTCGAGGTCGTGGCCGTCGGGCAGGTGCAGTTCGATCACGTCGCGACCGGCTCGGGCCTTGAGCTCGTCCGGCGAGCCCTCCACCACGACGCGACCGTGGTCGACGATCACGATCCGGGCCGCCAGCTGGTCGGCTTCGTCCAGGTACTGGGTGGTCAACAGCACGTCGGTGCCGGCCTGCACCAGGGCCCGGATGGCGTCCCACAGCTCGATGCGGCTGCGGGGGTCGAGACCGGTGGTGGGCTCGTCGAGCAGCAGCAGGCGAGGCGATCCGACCAGGCTGGCACCGAGGTCGAGCCGGCGCCGCATCCCGCCCGAATAGGTCCGCACCCGGCGGTCGGCGGCGTCGGTGAGGCGGAGCTGGTCGAGGACGGCCGCGGCGTTGAGCCGAGCCTGGCGCCGGCGGTGCCCGAACAGCTGGGCCACCATCTCCAGGTTCTCGCGGCCGGTGAGGGTCTCTTCGACCGCCGCGTACTGGCCGGCCAGGCCGATCACGCGCCGCACCGCGCCGGGCTGGGCCACCGCGTCGATGCCGGCGATGTGGAGGCTGCCGGCGTCGGGTCGGGTGAGGGTGGCGACCATGCGCACGAAGGTGGTCTTGCCGGCGCCGTTGGGGCCGAGCAGGGCCACCACCTGGCCGGACTCGGCGGTCAGGTCGAGGCCGTCGAGGGCGTGGACGTCGCCGAACCGCTTGGTCAGGCCGCGTCCGTCGATGATGGGAGGCATCGCGGGGTCCTTTCGTCAGTGGACGAGTCGTCTGGGGGACGAGTCGTCAGGTGGACCAGTCGTCCGGGACGACGAGTGGTCCAGGGGGACGAGCCGACTGCCGCGACGGGACCTCCTACAGTGCAGGTTGCATCCCTTGTGGAAGGACCCGTAGCGGGTTCGGCTCGAGGTGTGGTGGTTCCGGATCGACGTGCGCCAACACGTCGGTCCGGAGCCACATCAGCTGCTGTCGGACATGGGCAGCTCCCGAGGTGCGTCGGGTTGGGGCGGTGCGCTCGCCTGCCACTCCCGCAGGCCGGCCAGGGTGGCGACGGCCGGGTGGGGCTGGCCGGGCTCGTACCAGCTTCGCCACTCGGCCAGGCCGGCCAGCTGGCCGGTGGCGATGTCGGTGATGAGCTCGTTGAGCCAGGTCAGCTCGGCTCGCAGCAGGGTCAGCTCGTACTCGCCTTCGAGCGCGAACAGGCGGGGCAGGCCGAACTGGCCGCCCGCGGCCTGCACGGCCTGGAGCTGAGCGATGCGCACCTGGAGGGCGTCGGCCCGGTGCTCGAGCTGGGCCAGGGCCTCGTCGGGCGGCAGCCCGGGCAGCAGCGAGAGGGCCGCCTCGAACTGCAGGAACTCCTTCACCGGCGTGGCCACCAGCTCGGACAGCCACTCGTTCATCTCGCGGGTGCCGGACTCGGTGATCTCGTAGATGGTGCGCTCGGGACGACGGCCCTCACGGACCGTCTCGCGGGCGTGGATCAGGCCACGGGACTCGAGCCCGTCGACGACGCTGTAGAGCGAGCCGAAGTTGAGCTTGATGCTCTCGTGCTTGGCCCGCGACCGCAGGGTCTGGGAGATCTCGTAGGGGTGCATGGGCGCCTCGTAGAGGCAGACCAGCACGGCCAGGGCCAGTGGGTTGGCTCGGGGGTTGCGAGGCACCTTTCCAGGTTACTCGAAATAGAGTATCTGGCAAGTAGTATTCGGAGCGCGGTACTCAGGCGAGCACGGCCGGCTCCACCCCGTCGTCGCGGGTCCGGATGGACCCGGCGGCCAGGAGGGCCCGGCGGCGGCGGCGCGACTGCAGGTCGCGCTCGTCGACCTCCCGGGCGCGGGTCTCGGCCGCCGTCGCCAGGATGGCGGTGTGGCGGTCCAGGCGGCGTCGGGCCTCGTCGCCGCCGTCGACCGCGTCGATGACGAGCTCGACCCACTGCTCGTAGCGGTCCACCTGCGGTCGGTCGACCCGCTCCAGCAGGGCGTGCTGGACCGACGGGTCGAGCGAGACCGGCACCGCCTGGCGCTGCTCCCACTCCCGCGTCAACCCGTCGCAGGCGAGGCGCACCTCGTCGGTGACCTCCAGCCCGAGGAAGGTGAACAGGGCCCGCCGCAGGCGAGGGTCGGCCTGGAACAGCTGGTTGGTGTGCACCGGGAACACCCGGTCCACCCCGGCGTGGGCGATGAGCGAGTCGGCCTGGTCGAACGACTCGGTCCACTGGCGGCAGCCCTGGCGGTGACCGTGGTCAGGGGCCCAGTCGACGTCGCGGGCGTCGCGGGCCCGCAGCTCGAACGAGTTGGCCACCCGCACGAGGTCCCGGAACACGAAGATGAAGCGCGCCCGGGGGAACTGGTCGGCCACGGCCCGCAGCGTGAACACGTCGGTGGGGACGAGCTTGTCGCCGGCCTGGGTGACGGAGCCGGCGGCGAACCGCCCGGCGATCGGGACGTAGTGCTCGTCGAAGCGGGGAGGCAGGAGGTTGGTGTCGGTGGCGCGGAAGTCGAGGAAGCGCGTCGGCTCGAAGAGCCAGGCCCCGAACCCGCTGGCGTCGCGGCGGACGCGGACGTCGCGCAGCACGTGCTTGTAGCGATCCATGCCGATGGCCAGGTTCTCGTGCGCGCCCAGCAGCCGCACCAGGGGGGTCGAGCCCGTGCGCCCGCAACCGAACACGAAGCAGTGCTCCAGCGCTCCCTCCCCTCCAACCACGGACCCACGGTAGCGGTGGCCCCGGGCGTCGTCGCGCCACTTGACGTCTGAAGGCGGCATCCCTACCCTCATCGGCCTTCCGCACGCGGTGCTGGAGCCCGATCGCAGGTGAGGGGCACCACCACTAAGCTGCGGGGAGCACCGGTGACCCACCTGGGGGTAAGAGCACGTGCGCTTCCGTCGGCAGGTGAACGAGACGACCGATCCGGCGGGCCAGGTGGCGACCGCCACCGCGCCGGCGACCTCCGGGGCCGCCAAGCCGACGCCCAAGGCGGTGGCCAAGCCGGCCGACAAGCCGCACGCGCTCGACAAGGCCAAGGCCAAGGCCCTGGACACGGCCAAGCTGCTGGGCAAGGCCAGGGCGCTCGAGGAGAAGGTCGATCGGCTCAACGAGCTGGTCGAGGTCGAGCGGGGCGTGGCGGCGCGCCGCCCGGCGCGGTCGGGTCAGCCGACCTTCGACGACCTGGCCATGGAGATCCCCCAGGAGCGCCGTGGGTTCCTCGACCGCGACGACCTCGACGAATCGGCCCTCGATCCCGACCAGCTCTTCTTCCGCCAGAACGGCTACCTCATCAAGGAAGGCCTCATCCCGCCCGAGCTGACCGAGCCTTACCTGGCCGACCGCCTCGCCTTCCCCGACAAGGACCTCTCCATCTGGGGTGGCAGCTACATGGCCATCCCGTCCATGCGCGACGTGTGCCTGTACCGGCCGCTGGTCGATCTGGTCGAACGGCTGGTCGGCGAGCCCGTCGGGCTGTTCCTGACCCTGTCGGGTCTCGAGACCACCCGTCGCACGTGGCACCAGGACTTCTACCTGAAGCCCGGCTACGAGAACGTCGACTACTGCGCGGCGTGGATCGCGGTGGGCGACGTCGACCCCGACAGCGGCCCCTACGAGTTCGTGCCCGGCACCCACAAGCTGCCCTCCATGCGCCAGGAGCTGGTGTGGGAGTGGCTCACCCCCGAGGAGCGCAGCTCACCCGCGGCCTACCGCATCGCCGAGACGTTCGTGACCGACGCCTGCGCCAAGATGTTCGTCGAGCGCGAGCTCGAGCCCCAGCAGTTCGTGCCCAAGCGCGGCGACGTGCTCATCTGGCACCACTCGCTGCTGCACCAGGGGTCGCGCGCCCGACGGCCTGAGCTCATGCGGCCGGGCCTGATCTCGCACTACAACTCGCTGGCCAAGCAACGCCAGCTCGGCCGGGAGATGGCCCAGCACCCGAACGGCTCCTGGTACCGGGTGCGCGACGACTACGAGGTCATCGTGCCCAACCAGATCCAGTCGGCCGAGTTCAAGGCCCAGGCCATCGCGGCTCGCACCCAGCGCTGAGCGGCGCACCGGCCGGGTCGGACCGCCCGGCTGCGCGCCGCGAGCGCGGCGCGGCCGAGCTCAGCCGGCCGAGGCGGCGGTGGCCGAGCTCATGGTGCCGATGCCGAAGACCGCGCCCTGTGGGTCGGCCACCACCGAGCCGCGGCCGAAGTCCATGTCGGACGGGGGCATGAACACCGAGCCCCCCAGCTCGCCCACCTTGGCGGCCGAGGCGTCGCAGTCCTCCACCGAGAACCACACCGACCAGGCCGGGAACTCGCCGTCGCCGGCCGCGTGGGCACCGCACACCACGTCGCCGCCCACGGTGAAGATGGCGCTGGTGTCGCTGGAGCCGTCGGGGGCGAGCCCCCAGCCGAAGACCTTCTGGTAGAAGGCGCGGCTCTCGGCCAGATCCGCGCTGGCCAGCTCGCACCAGGTGAAGGTGCCGGTCTCGTTGACCAGCTCGGCCCCGATGTGCTGGTTGGGCTGCCACACCGAGACGAACGAGCCGGTGGAGTCGGCCAGCACGGCCATGGAGCCGGCCTCGAGCACCTCCATGGGACCGGCCAGCACCGTGCCGCCCGCGGTGGTGGCGGCCTTGGCCGATTCGGCCGCGTCGGCCACCGTCACGTACACGGCCCAGAACGGTGGCATGTCGGGGTTCTGCTGCGGGCCCAGCCCGGCCACGTTCTTCCCGCCGATGGTGAACAGGCCGTAGCCCCCTGCCTCGGGACGTGGATCCATGGCGATGTCCCAGCCGAAGAGGGCGCCGTAGAACGCGGCGGCCGCGGTCGGGTCCGGGCTGCCCAGATCGATCCACGAGGGGGTGCCGGGGGCGTAGGCGTGGCGTTCGGACATGGCAGGCTCCTCGGGCGTGTGGACGGACGGCGAGGTCACCCTACCGGTGCCCCGGCGAGCGTTCTCGGGCGACGGCGGACGGCAGGTCGGCCGCGGCCGACGGACGACAGACGACAGACTGGGGCCATGGATGCGACGTGGTTCGCCCCGGGGCGCGGCCGTGGCTGAGGGGCCCCCGGGGTGGATCCCACCCATGTTGGCCACGCTGGCCGACGAGCCCTTCTCCGACCCGGGCTGGATCTTCGAGCCCAAGCTCGACGGCGTGCGCGGGCTGGCCTACCGCGACGCGTCGGGGGTGGAGCTGTGGTCGCGCAACCGCAAGCCCCTGGGCCGCACCTACCCCGAGGTGGTCGAGGCTCTGGGCGCCCAGGCGCCGGACGACTTCGTGGTCGACGGCGAGGTGGTGGCCTTCGACCAGGGCCGACCCAGCTTCTCCCGCCTCCAGCAACGCATCGGGCTGGTGGAACCGGCCCAGGTGCAGCGCAGCCCGGTGGCGGTGGCCTACGTGGTGTTCGACGTGCTGGCCATCGACGGGCACCGCCTCACCGAGGAGCCCCTCACCGTCCGCCGCCAGGTGCTGGAGGACCGGTTCGTCTCGGGCGACGTGCTGGTGGTGAACGGCGCCTGGCCGGGTGACGGCGAGACGCTGTTCGCCGAGATGTGTCGGCGGGGGTGGGAAGGGGTGATGGCCAAGCGGGCGGCCTCGAGCTACCTGTCGCGGCGCTCGCGGGACTGGTTGAAGATCAAGTGCATCCGGCGCCAGGAGCTGGTGGTGGGTGGGTTCACCGAGCCCCAGGGCCACCGGGTCGGCCTGGGTGCGCTGCTGCTCGGCGTCTACGAGGGCGACCAGCTGCGCTATGCCGGCAAGGTGGGCACGGGCTTCTCGCAGCGCACCCTGGCCCAGCTGCGTGCCCGGCTCGACGCCCTCGAGGTGGCGGCCTCGCCCTTCGGCTCCGATGCCGTCGCGGAGCGATCGCCCCACTGGGTGTCGCCCGAGCTGGTGGTCGAGGTGCGCTTCGCCGAGTGGACACCCGACGGTAGGTTGCGCCATCCCGCCTACGAGGGGCTGCGCGACGACAAGGACCCCCGCCAGGTGGTGCGCGAGTGAGCGACGGCCGGCTTGGCGCCGGTCATTAGTGTTGGGCCATGCCCGAAGAGCCGCCCTCGCCCGAGCTCGAGGCGGTGCTCGACGCGGCGGCCGACTGCTACCTGCGCTTCGGGGTGCAGAAGACGACGGCGGCCGACATCGCGGCGCGGGCGGGCGTGTCGCGGGCCACGCTCTACCGCCGCTACGGCAGCCACGAGAGCATCTTCCTGGCCGTGCTCACCCGTGAGTCCGAGGCCATGGCCCGCGACGGCGAGATCCACCTGGCCGGCATCACCGACCCGGCCGAGCGGGTGGTCGAGGGCATGCTCTTCGCCATCGAGCAGGTCCGGCTGCGCCCGGTGCACGCGGCCGTGTTCACCAGCGACTCCGCCGGGTGGGCGGCCACGCAGGCCGTCTCGTTGGCGGCCCTGCGCCAGTTGGGAGAGGCCGGGATCCGCCCGGTGCTGGGCCCGACCTCGAACGGCGCGGTCGACGACCAGGTCATCTCCGATCTGGTCGACTGGATGCTGCGCATCCTGATCTCCTACGCGGCGGTGCCCGGCAGGGCCGGCCTCGACCGCGACGACATCCGGCGTCAGCTGACCACCCTCTTCCTGCCAGCGTTCGACGACCTGGTTGGTCGGCGGGCCAAGGAGGTCGGCCTGAGGTAGGCGCAGGGCGCCAGCCCGGAGCCGCTGGACCGATGACACCCGGATGCCGAAGGCGCCCGCAGGGAGGCTTGCCGACCGGAGGGCCAATGGACTCGGCCTCAGGTAGGCGCAGGGCGCCAGCCCGGAGCCGCTGGACCGATGACACCCGGATGCCGAAGGCGCCCGCAGGGAGGCTTGCCGACCGGAGGGCCAATGGACTCGGCCTGAGGTAGGCGCAGGGCGCCAGCCCGGAGCCGCTGGACCGATGACACCCGGATGCCGAAGGCGCCCGCAGGGAGGCTTGCCGACCGGAGGGCCAGTGGAGTCGGACTACCTCAGGCCGTCCAACCCCTGGCCGTTGGCGAACTTCACCGACGAGCCGTAGTTGCCCGTCAGCTTGAACACGTTGCTGGCCGAGCAGTTGAAGGGACCGTGGTTGGGCTTGAAGTCGATGATGGAGAAGCCGCTCGGCGTCGCCTTCACCGGCACGAAGCAGTTGGTCGGCACCTGCGGCGTCGACGGGTTCACCGGTCCGCTCAGCCCGCCACCGTCGAAGGCGGTGGTGTGGATGCCGTGCTCGTACACGCACAGGCGGGTGACCTGGTTCCCGCAGGCCTTGGCCGACTGGGCGAACAGCAGCCAGGCGGCGAAGGCGTTGAGCCCCAGCGACGCGGTCTTGAGACCCTTGGGCAGGTAGGTGTCGAACAGCTGCTCGTACTGGGGGATGGCCGGCACGTCGGTGGCGGTGAAGGGCGTGGTGGCGTCGTTGATGTACACCGGGTTGGTGGACAGCGACGCGCCGGCCTGCTTGACCAGGGCCGGGTCGTACATGTTCTGCGGGCCGGCGATCCAGTCGAGCTTGTAGTCGATCTGGGCCAGCGCGGCCACCAGCGCGGCCAGGGGCTGGGCCGAGCCGACGAAGTACAGGCCCTTCACGCCCTTGTCCTTGATGGCCTGGGCGAAGGGCAGCCAGGTGGGTTCGCCGGTGGCGTTGTACTGCGTGTCGTAGATCGTCTTCCAGCCCAGGCTGGCGCCAGCCTCCTGGTACTGGTCCTTGTTGGTGATGGTGGTCCCGGTGTTGGCCGTGATGTAGCCCACCGACTGGATGGACGACGGGAAGGTCTTGGTCAGGTAGTTGGCCAGGCCGAACATGACCGCGCCGTTGGAGCCCCCGTTGGTGGCCTGGACCTGCAGGTCCGAGCCGCGGGCCTCCGGGGTCACCACGTAGCCGGGGAAGTCAGGAAGCAGGCAGGCCAGGCGGTCGGCCTGGCCGGTGTTGTCGAACACGCCGCCCCCGCCCACCAGCGAGAAGTCCTGCTGGCAGGCGGTCTGGATCACCGACTGGTAGTCGAACAGCTTGGCGTCGAGGTGGTCGATCTGGATCTTGTGCCCGTTGATGCCACCCAGCGCGTTGCACCACGAGGCGAAGACGTCGCTGGCGTCGTAGAGCTCCTGGTTGAGACCCGGGTACCCCGCGTAGCCCACGTCGGAGATGGTGCCGATGCGGATGGTCGAGTCCGTCAACCCCTCGACGTTGCGGCCCGTGGTGGCGCCCACGTCGGCAGCAGACACGGTGCCCGCGGAGCCGCTGGGCGCCTTGGCGCACACGGGGCTGGTGATGGTGCCGAACTGGCCGTTCATGGGCGGGCCCGAGGCGCTGGGCGTGGACGTGCCGCTGGCGCCCGTCCCAGTGGTGGTGTTGTCGGAGCCCGAGCGCGAGCAGGCGGCCACCGTGGCGATTAGGACGACGGCGAGCGTGGCCGCCACGACGCGGCGATGGCTGCTGTGCACGATGTTCTCCCCCTTGGCGGCAGGTGCCGCACCCCCTGGTTGCACCGGCCAGCTCGGCGTCAGAGCAGGCCGCCCCGCGATTCAACCACACCGGGCCATCGAGCGAGACGCAAGACTAGGATCGTCTCACGTATCAGGGGGAGGCTGGACGATGAAGGCGTTGCAGGTCACGCGCCACGGCACGCCCGGCGAGGTGCTGGCCGTGGTGGAGGTCGACCAGGTCGAGCCGGGTCCGGGCGAGGTGCGGGTGCAGGTCTCCGCCGCCTCCCTCAACTTCAACGACATCGACCGGTGCCTGGGCAAGCTGGTGTCGGTGCCCACACCGCCGCCCTACACGCTGGGCATGGACGTGTGCGGGGTGGTGGACGCCACCGGCGAGGGGGCCGAGGCCTGGTTGGGCCGGCGCGTGGTGGCCCTGGCCCGGATGGCGCTGGGCGGCATTGCCGAATACGCCATCGCCGAGGCCGTCGGGGTGTTCGACGCACCACCCGAGCTGGACGACGCCGAGGCCACCGCCTTCCTGCTGCCGTTCCACACCAGCTACCTGGCCCTGATGCGGCGCGGTCGGTTGCGCGCCGGCGAGACGGTGGTCATCCACTCGGCAGCCAGCGGGCTGGGGACGGCCGGGATCCAGCTGGCCCGGGCGGCCGGTGCCCGGGTCATCGCCGTGGCCGGCGGCCCCGAGAAGGGTGGGCTGTGCGCCGAGCTCGGAGCCGACCTGATCATCGACCACCTCACCACCGACTTCACCGAAGCCGTGCTGGCGGCCACCGGCGGCGCCGGGGCCGAGGTGATCTACGACCTGGCCGGCGGCGACTTCGTGGCCCGTTCCTGGCCGTGCACCGCCCGGGAGGGTCGGTACCTGGCCGTGGGCTACGCCGACGACGACGACAACGGCATGACCGGGCGCCCGCTGCGCATGGCCTCGATCGGCAACATCGACATCGTGGGCGTGGTCATGGGCTACGTGGACCGCGTCGATCCCGGCATGCGCCGGTTCGGGTTCAACCCGTTCGGGCGCGACGTGGGTGACGAGGTGCACGCCGCGCTCTGCCACCTGCTGGCCGAAGGCAGGATCCGGCCCCACGTCGGCCGGCGCGTGTCCATGGCCGAGGCCGGCGCCGCGCTGGACGCCCACCGCCAGCGCCGGGCCGTGGGTCGCACCGTGGTGGTGGTGGCCCCGTGAGCCGTGCGGCCGACGTCACCTACCGCGACGCCACGCTGCGCAGCCGTCCCCTCCGGGCGGTCAACGCGCTCGGTGCGCGGCTGGCTCGCGCCGGCACCCAGATCCCGTCGCTCTCGCCCGACAAGGTGGTGAGCGCCGCCCTGCGAAGGGCCGACGTGGACGCGGCCATGCTCGCCGACCTCGGATCCGACAGCTACCGCGAGCCGCTCGAGCGCTTCCTGGCCGCGGCGGCCGACGAAGCCGACCTCACCACCTTCGGCCGGTTCCTGATCACCCGCATGTTGACCTCGGCCCTGGTCAACCGAGCCGAGCTGCACCGTTGGGTGGCCGAGCACCCCGAGGTGGCCGACGAGCGCATCGAGGCACCGTGGGTGATCGTCGGTCTGCCCCGAACGGGCACCAGCCTGCTGTCCAACCTGATCGGCCTCGATCCCATGGCCCGTCCGCTCCGGCAGTGGGAGGCGGCGCGCCCCGTCCCGCCGCCCACCCTGGAGACGGCGGCGGACGACCCCCGGATCGCTCGCCACGCCAAGGACCTCGACGGCCTCATGAAGCTGAACCCGGCCCTGCCGGCCATGCACCCGTTCGGCTCCATGCTGGCCGAGGAGTGCGTGGCCCTGTTCATGTACGACCTGCGCACCATTGCGCTCGAGACCCAGGCCCACGTGCCCAGCTACGCCCGGTGGCTCGAGCAGGCCGACATGGCCCCGGCCTACGCCCAGCACCGCCGGGCCCTCCAGGTGCTCCAGTCTCGCCAGCCCACGCAGCGGTGGATCCTCAAGACGCCCAACCACCTGTGGCACCTCGAGGCCCTGGTGGCGGCCTACCCCGACGCCCGGATCATCTGGACCCACCGCCAGCCCGGCCCGGTGGTCACCTCGCTGGCCAGCCTGGCCAACGCCGGCCAGCGCCCGCTCACCGTGCGCACCGATCCCCGACCCACGGCCGAGGAGTGGAGGCGCAAGTGCCGGTTCGCCCTGGGCTCGGCCATGGCCTACGACGGGGGCCACGCCCAGGGGTGGTGCCGGCACCTGCGGTACGACGATCTGGTCGACGACCCGGTGGCCGCGGTGTCGGACCTGTACGCGGCGGTGGGGGAGCCGGTGAGCGACCTGCACGTGCGGCGCATGCAGGCCTGGTTGCGCGACCGCCCGCAGGACGCCTTCGGTCGCCACCGCTACGACCCGGCCGCCTTCGGGTGGACGTACGCGGGCCTGGCCGACGAGTTCGCCGACTACGCCGACCGCTACCTCAGCTGAGGTGCGCGGCGCGGCGCACCGACCCGTGAGGCCGGTGCGCGGCGCGGCGCACCGACCCGTGAGGCCGGGCCTGGCGCGCGCGTCCAGCCACTCCGGGTGAAGACTTGGCAAAGTGATCCAGATCCCCGAGTCCGGCGAGGCAGGCTGAGGCGATGCACGTGCTGGTGGTGGAGGACGACGACGCCATCGCCGAGCCGTTGTGCAAGGGCCTGGTGCGCGAGGGCTACTCGGTCGAGCGGGTGAGCTCGGGGGCCGAGGCGTTGGCCGCCCCCGCCCCGGACGTGGTCCTGCTCGACCTGGGCCTTCCGGATGTCGACGGCTTCGAGGTGTGCCGGTCGCTGCGCGCCGGCTCGTCGGTGCCGATCATCGTGATCACCGCCCGCGGCCAGGAGCCCGAGCGCGTCCGCGGCCTCGAGCTGGGTGCCGACGACTACCTGGTCAAGCCGTTCGGGTTCCGCGAGCTGGTGGCCCGGATCCGAGCCGTGACCCGCCGGGCCGACCCCGCCCGGTCGGCCGAGATCCTGACCAACGGCGACCTCGAGATCGACCGGCGGACCCGACGGGCCCGGGTGGGCGACGTCGAGCTGGGCCTGACCCGCAAGGAGTTCGACCTGCTGGCTCTGCTGGCGGCCGATCCGGGCGCGGTGCGCACCCGTGAGGAGATCCTCGAGCAGGTGTGGGATCCGCACTGGTACGGGCCCACCAAGACCCTCGACGTCCACATGGCGTCGCTGCGGCGCAAGCTGGGCGACCCGAGCATGGTGGAGACGGTGCGAGGCGTCGGCTTCCGATTGCGCGACGACCGCTGATCGAGTCGTGCGCCGCCGCCTGCTCACCAGCTACCTGGCGCTGACCCTGGTGGTGCTCGTCGTCCTCGAGGTGCCCCTGGCCCTGTCGTACGGGGCGCGCGAGCGCCAGCAGGTGGCCACCGGGCTCGAGCGCGATGCCTACGTCATCGCCAACTACTCCGAGGAGACGCTGGAGGGCGACGCCCACGCCGACATCCAGCGCTACGTGGACGACTACTCCAAGCGCACGGGGGCCGACACCGTGGTGGTGGATGCCAAGGGCCGGGTGGTGGCCGATTCTCGGCCACCGGTGGCCGCCGCCGCCGTGGCCCGCCTCCCGGAGGTGAAGGCCGCCCTGGCCGGGAGCACCGTCACCGGCCGCCGGTCCGAGCCCACCTCCGGCGGTTCGGTCCTGCTGGCGGCGGTGCCCGTCGCCAGCGCCGGGCGGGTGCTGGGCGCGGTGCGGGTGAGCTACGGCTCCGACAAGGTCGACGACCGCATCCACCGGTACTGGTTGCTGCTGCTGGCCACCGGCCTGGCCTGTCTGGGCGCCGCCGCCCTGGTGGGGATCGTCCTTTCCCGCTGGGTCACCCAGCCCCTGGCCCCCATGCGCCAGGCCGCCATCCGCCTGGGGCACGGCGACCTCGGTGCCCGGGTCGGCTCAGCCCAGGGGCCGCCCGAGGTGCAGGAGGTGGCCGCCGCCTTCGACGACATGGCCAGCCGGCTCGAGCAGCTCGTCGACGCCCAGGAGGCCTTCGTGGCTGACGCCTCGCATCAGCTGCGCACACCCCTCACCGCGCTGCGCCTGCGACTCGAGAACCTGGAGACCGAGATCGTGGGCGAGGACGCCCAGGGCGATCTGGCCGGGGCGCGGCGCGAGACCCAGCGGCTGTCCCGGCTGATCGACGGGCTGTTGACCCTGGCCCGAGCCGATCGGGGGACGGACTGGTCCGAGCGCCAGCTGGTGGACGTGGCCGCCGCCATCGACGAGCGGATCGACACGTGGCGACCGATCGCGGACGAGTGCGAGGTCGAGCTGGTGGGGGAGCCGTCGTCGTGGCGGGTGCAGGTGTCGCCCGACCGGCTGGCCCAGGTGCTGGACAACCTGCTGGCCAACGCCACCGACGCGTCCGCGCCGGGGACGCAGGTGCACCTCTTCGCCACCCCGTCGTCCGACCGGCGCCGGGTCGAGGTCCACGTGGTGGACCAGGGGCCCGGTCTCGACCCCGAGCAGCGCCGTCGGGCCTTCGACCGGTTCTGGCGCTCGCCTTCGGTCCCGCCCCGCTCGTCGGCCGAGGCCGGTCCGGCCGGCGATCGCCCCAGCCTGGGCGGCAGCGGGCTGGGCCTGGCCATCGTGGGCCGGTTGGTGGGTGCTGACGGCGGTCGGGCCGAGCTGCGCGAGGCCCCCGGAGGCGGGGTCGATGCGGTGGTGAGCTACCCCAACCCGTGACCCGGCGCCGACCGGCGAGCCCGCCCCATGAGGTCGTTCCGGCGCCTTCGGTGGGGGCGGTGGCGTTGTGGCCGTTGGCGTCGGACTGCGGCTTCTTTGCCGATTCTTGGCCTGACCCGCAGATGCTTCTCAGCCGGGCGCGCCGACAATGCCTGCATGGATCAACGAGCTCGTCGCCGGGGTCTGGCCCGGATCAACCGACTCACCGGGTGGCTGGCCGGTGGGGCGGTGGTGGCCAGCGGTGCCTTCGTCGCCCTGTTGGCCCAGCCCCATCCCAGCTCGGGCGCGGCGGGCACGACCACCACGACCGGCGACGGCCCGGTGGCCACCGCGCCGGGCGCCGTCGACGGGTCGGCGAACACGGGTGCCCCGACGACCACGTCGGGGTCCGGCGGTGACACCGGCGGCGTGGCCAGCGGGCCCGCGGCCACGCCCGACGGAGGCGTGGTGGTGTCGCCTCCGCTGAACCCGCCGATCCAGGTGCCGCGGGCCTCCTCGCGGCCGAGCCAGGTGTCGTCGGGCGGATCGTGACCGACCACACCGCCTCCTTCCGGGCGTTGGGCACGACCGCCGTGGTGATCACCTCCGAGCGGTCGGCGCTCGAGGCGGCGGTGGCCGCCGTCCGTCGCGAGCTGGACCGGGTCGACGCCGCCTGCTCGCGGTTCCGCGCCGACTCCGAGCTGGTGGCCCTG
Organism: uncultured Microthrixaceae bacterium; assembly: GCA_963785815.1. Lineage (GTDB taxonomy): Bacteria > Actinomycetota > Acidimicrobiia > Acidimicrobiales > Acidimicrobilacustridaceae > UBA4742. The sequence goes on along the minus strand of CAWAWN010000002.1, from coordinate 528,978 downwards.
AACCAGGCCGCCGGACGCGCCGTGCCGGTGTCGCCCCTCCTGCTGGCGGCGGTGCAGACCGGGCTGTGGGCGGCCGCCGCCTCGGATGGATGCGTGGACCCCACCCTGGGTGCATCGATGAAGGCCATCGGCTACGACCGCGACTTCCGCTCGGTGCCCCCGGACGGGGACCCGCTGATCATCCACCTGCCCGCTCGGATCGACTGGCGCGACGTCGAGGTGGACGAGCGAGCAGGCACGGTCCGGGTGCCCGTCGGGATCGAGCTCGACCTGGGGGCCACGGCCAAGGCGCTGGCCGCCGATCGCTCGGCCGAGGCCGCGGCCCGCGCCACCGATGCCCCGGTGCTGGTAAGCATCGGTGGCGACCTGGCCGTGGCCGGGCCCCCTCGGCGCGACGGCTGGTCGGTGCTGATCACCGACGACCACGCCCAGCGCGACGACGGCGCCGGCCAGACCGTCTGCATCGGCGCGGGCGGTCTGGCCACGTCCGGGACCATGGTGCGCCACTGGCGGCGGGGCGACGTCGTGCTGCACCACCTGCTCGATCCCCGCACCGGCCAGCCTGCCCGGTCGTGCTGGCGCACGGCCACGGTGGCCGCCGGCTCGTGCGTGGATGCCAACGTCGCCTCCACCGCCGCCATCGTGCTGGGTCCGGAGGCGCCCGCCTGGCTGGAGGCCCGACGGTTGCCGGCCCGCCTGGTCGCCGTGAGCGGCGCCGTCTCCGCCGTGGCCGGCTGGCCCGCCGAGGACGGCGACGGCGGCGTTGTCGGGTCCGCCGCCCCCGAGGCCGCGCCAACGAGGCGGCGCGCCTCCCAGGCCGCGCACCCGGCGTGCGCCGTGGCCGCCGGAGGTGCGCCGATGGGCGTACCGGCCTACGAGGTCGGGCCGGTCCGCCCGTGATCGCCGCCGCCACCTCCTCGGGGGGGACCAAGGCCCTGTGGTACCTGACCCGATCGACCGGCCTGGTCTCGTTGGTGCTGCTGACCCTGGTCATGGCCCTCGGGATCAGCCAGGTCCAGCGGTGGGCCCCGCCGCGCTGGCCCCGGTTCGTGACCGCCACCCTGCACCGCAACGCCTCGTTGCTGGCCGTGGTCTTCCTGGCCATCCACATCCTGACCGCCGTGCTCGACCCCTTCGCCCCCATCGACCTGGTGTCGGCCCTGGTGCCCTTCACGTCGTCCTACCGCGGTCTGTGGCTGGGCCTGGGGGCGGTGGCCTTCGACCTGATCCTGGCCCTGGTCATCACCAGCCTCCTGCGCTCGCGGGTGGGCCTGTCGGTGTGGCGCACGGTGCACTGGGCCGCCTACCTGAGCTGGCCCATCGCCTTCGTCCACGGCCTGGGCACGGGGAGCGACGGTCGGGTGGGGTGGGTCCAGGGCGTCGACCTGGTGTGCCTGGCCGTGGTGCTGGCCGCCGTGGGTTGGCGACTGGGTGCCAACTGGCAGCTCGATCCGGCCCGTCGGGCCGTGGGCGCCTTGGGCAGCGCGGCTGTGCTGGTCCTGGTGCTGGGCTGGGCGGCCACCGGTCCGACCCAGCCGGGGTGGGCGCGCAAGGCCGGCACCCCCCAGTCGTTGCTGGGCTCGGTCCAGGCCGCCGGCTCACCCGCCAGCTCGGGGAGCGGGACCGGCGCCAGCGCGGGGACCGGGTCGACGACGGGCACCTTGGCCATACCCCTGCACGCCGCGCTGCAGGGCACCATCAGCCAGACGGGAGAGGATCGCCACAGCACCGTCACCATCCAGGCCCAGATGGTGGACGCCACCTCCGGAGCGGGGCGCGGTCAGGTGCAGATCGTGCTCCAGGGCGTCGCCCTCGACGATGGTGGCCTGGCCCTGCGCGACGGCACCGTGGCGCTGGGTCCCGCCGCCCAGCCCCAGGCCTACCAGGGTGCGGTCACCTCGCTCGACGGCGACGTGGTGACAGCCCGCCTCCAGGCGTCCGGGGGCGCGTCGGTGACGGCCCAGGCTCGCCTCCAGATCGACGCCGCCGCCCAACAGGTCACCGGGACCATCGATGTGCAGGCTTGACCCGGGGACGGACCGATGATCCCGACCGACGCACCGCCGATCGCCATGTCGGCCACCGACCCGCTGCGGCTGCTGCCCAGCCCGTCCACCGTCTCGCTGGGCGACCACCTGGCTCGGTACGGCCCGCGGCCTGCCGGCACGCCGTCGCTGATCGACCTGGTCGACGCCGCCGGCCTCCGCGGCCGCGGTGGGGCCGCCTTCCCGACCGCCACCAAGCTCCGGGCCGTCGCCGCCGGACGGCGGGTCCCGGTGGTGGTGGCCAACGGCACCGAGGGCGAGCCGGCCAGCGCCAAGGACAAGGTGCTGCTCGAGGCCGCCCCCCACCTGGTGCTGGACGGCATCGAGCTGGCGGCCGAGGCGCTGGGCGCGGTGGATGCCTACCTGTGCGTCGACCGCAACTGGCCCGACCTCCAGGCCACCCTCATCGCCGCGGCGCGGCAGCGTCCGTCCGGTCGCCGGCGCTACCGCCTCCAGGTGCTCTCGGCACCCGATCGGTACGTGGCCGGCGAGGAGTCGGCGCTGGTCCACTGGCTCAGCGGCGGCGAGGCCAAGCCCACCTTCGTGCCCCCGCGACCGTTCGAGCGGGGGGTGCGGGGACGACCGACCCTGACCAGCAACGTGGAGACCTACGCCCAGCTCGCCCTCATCGCCCGGTTCGGCCCTGACTGGTACCGCGCCCTGGGCTCCGACGAGGCCCCCGGCACCACGCTGCTCACCGTCACCGGTGGGGTGGCCCGACCGGGCGTCTGCGAGGCGCCGGGCGGGAGCCGCCTCGATTCGGTCATCGCGGCCGCTGGCGGGGCGCCCTTCGGGGTGCAGGCCGTGCTGGTGGGCGGCTACTTCGGGACCTGGATCCCGGGCGCGAGAGCCGACCAGGTCGGTCTGGACCCCGCCTCGTTGTCCGCCCAGCGGGCCAGCCTCGGGTGCGGGGTGGTCGCCGTCCTGCCCGAAGGGGCGTGCCCGCTGGTCGAGGTGGCCCGGGTTTCGCGGTGGTTGGCCGACCAGAACGCCGGCCAGTGCGGACCGTGCGTCAACGGCCTGCCCGCCCTGGCCGACACCATCGACGGCATCGTGGGCGGCTGGCGGCCGGGCGTGGCGCAGGCCGACCGGATCATGGGGCTGGTGCGGGGTCGCGGGGCGTGCAAGCACCCCGACGGCATGGCCCGGTTCGTGGAGAGCTCGTTGCGGGTGTTCGCCGACCACGTGAACCAGCACCTGCGCGTCGGTGCGTGCCCCCCGCAGCAGCCGCTGCTGCCGGCGCCCCAGACCGGAGGGTGGCGGTGACCCGCAAGCTCGAGGTCAACCCCATCACCTGCGTGGGCCACGGCATCTGCGCCGAGCTGCTTCCCGAGCGCATCCGCCTCGATCCGTGGGGCTACCCCATCATCGATCCCACGCCGATCCCCGAACGGCTCGAGGGTCACGTCCGTCGGGCCGTGGCCAACTGCCCCACCCTGGCCCTGCTCTGGCGCCCGGTGCCCGACCCCCCCAGCTGACGCAGCACGCACCCCACCCCGGGATCAGGCACAAGACCCCGAAATCTGTGCACCGCCTACGGCTGGGTCGTCGCAAGTGCACAGATTTCGGGAGAGAGAGACGGGGCGGGGAAGTCGGAGCGATTCCCCGGAGGGTTCCCAGGAAACACCAAGGGGCGGCGCGCATCGTGGGCGCACCGATCGAGTGCCATCCCGAGGAGCCGTCGCGTGAGATCTGCGCTGCGCCGTGCCGTGCGCAACCCCTTCATCGTCGCCCCCACCATCGCAGTGGTGGCCGTCGGGATCTGGCTGGGGGTCCGCTCGACGACCAGCTCCTCGTCGGCCACCGTGGCCACCACCGAGCGCCTGGTCACCGTCACCAAGGGCACCATGGCCCAGTCGGTGTCGGCCTCGGGCACCATCGAGCCCGAGAGCACCGAGGACCTCAGCTTCTCGGTGTCGGGCACGGTCACCGCCGTCGACATCGAGGCCGGCGAGACCGTCACCACGGGGCAGGTGCTCGCCACCGTCGACTCGGCGTCACTGCAGAGCTCGGTTTCGCAGGCCCAGGCCACCGTCGACTCCGACGAGTCCAAGCTGGCCTCGGATGAGTCCGCCGGCGGATCGTCGACCCAGATCTCGGCCGACGAGTCGGCCCTCACCGCGGCCAAGTCGCAGCTGGCCGAGGCCCAGGCCTCGCTGGCCGGCGCCAGCCTCACGTCGCCCATCGACGGGACCGTGTCGGCCGTCAACCTCACCGTGGGCCAGCAGCTCGGCAGCTCCGGGGGGTCCGGCAACTCGCTGACCGGGTCCGGCAGCGGGGGCGGCGGCAACAACGCCGCCAGCTCCAGCTCGTCGTCGGGCCTCGGAGGGGGCGGCGCCAACAGCACGGCCTCCTCCAGCTCGAGCTCGTCGAGCTCGGAGATCACCGTGATCTCCACCGGGACCTACGTGGTGAACCTGAGCGTGGACGACACGCAGATCTCCCACATCGCCAAGGGCGACACGGCCACGGTCACCCCGTCGGGCGGTACCACCTCGGCCACGGGCACGGTGACCTCGGTCGGCACCATCGCCTCGTCCAGCTCGGGTGTCTCGTCGTTCCCCGTGGTGGTCACCGTGACCGGGAACCCGACCGGGTTCTACGGCGGCGACACGGCCAGCGTGGCCATCGTGTACTCCCAGGTGACCGACGCCATCCAGGTGCCGTTCGCGGCCGTGAGCCAGAGCAACGGCCAGTCGACGGTGGTGGTGGTGACCGACGGCCGCCACCAGACCCGCGACGTCACCACCGGGACCCAGGCCAACGGCGAGATCCAGATCACCAGCGGCCTGTCGGCCGGCGAGCAGGTGGTGGTGCAGATCCCGAGCTTCGCCGCCGGGCGCGCCCGCACCGGGACCGGTTCGGGCCGCGGAGGCTTCGAGGGCCCGTCTGGCGCCGGGGGCTTCAGCGGATCCGGCGGTCCGCCCAGCGGGCTCGGCGGCTTCGGCGGCTCGGGCAGCACCGGCAACAGCTCGACCGGAGCCGGCAAGTGACGGCCTCGACCTCCTCGGCGGCGACGCCTCCCGCACCGGGGGCGCCGACCCTCGCCCCGCCGTCGAGGCCCCCGGTCATCGACCTGGAGGGCGTGACCAAGATCTACCGGTCAGGTCCTCTGGAGGTGGCGGCGGTGCGCGACGTGACCCTCCAGATCGGCGCCGGTGAGCTGGTGGCCGTCGCCGGGCCCTCGGGGTCGGGGAAGTCGACCCTGATGCACATCCTGGGCTGCCTCGACGTGCCCACCTCGGGCCGGTACCACCTGGCCGGCGAGGACGTCAGCGCCATGACCGAGGACGACCTGGCCGATGTCCGCAACCGCCGCATCGGCTTCGTGTTCCAGCAGTTCAACCTGCTCGCCTCGCTCAGCGCCTGGCGCAACGTCGAGCTGCCCCTGGCCTACGCCGGGGTGGCTCGGGCCGACCGCCGCCGCCTGGCCATCGCCGCCCTCGAGCGCGTCGGCCTGGGTGACCGGGTCGAGCACCGACCCGGTGAGCTGTCCGGCGGCCAGCAGCAACGGGTGGCCATGGCCCGGGCCCTGGTCACCGAGCCGGCCCTGATCCTGGCCGACGAGCCCACCGGCAACCTCGACTCGGCGTCGAGCGCGGAGGTGCTGGCCCTGCTCCACGAGCTGCACGACGCCGGTCGCACCATCGTGTTGATCACCCACGACGCCGAGGTGGCCGAGGCCGCCGGCCGGGTGGTCCGCATCCGCGACGGTGCGCTGGTCGACGCCGCCGCGGGCGGCCGCCCCACCGCGCCCGCCGTCGCGTCGGGACGCGGGTCCGTCTCGGACGTGGCCGCGGACGCACGATGAGCTGGGTCGACACCTTCCGCACCGGCCTGGAGGCGGTGCGCTCCCATCGGCTGCGTTCGGCGCTGACCATGCTGGGGATCCTCATCGGCATCGCCGCGGTGATCCTCACCGTCGGCCTGGGCCTGGGTGCCCAGGACGCCGTGTCCTCCGACATCAACGCCCTGGGCACCAACCTGCTGGTGATCACCCCCGGCAGCTCGACCAGCAGCGCGGGCATCCGGGGGGGCCTGGGCTCGGCCTCCACCCTGACCCTGTCGGATGCCAGCGCCCTCGGGTCGAAGACGGCCGCGCCCGACATCAAGGCCGTGGCCCCCACGACCACCTCCTCGGAGACCCTCACCGCCGGCACCACCAACTGGACCTCCAGCGTGGTGGGCACCACGCCGTCGTGGCTGTCGGTGCGCAACCGCAAGCTGGCCACCGGTCGCTTCCTCACCGCCGCCGACCAGCGATCGGCGTCGGCGGTGACCGTGATCGGCTCCACCACCGCCTCGGAGCTGTTCTCGGGCCGCAACCCCATCGGCCAGAGCGTCACCGTGAACGGGGTGCCCCTCCAGGTGGTGGGCGTGCTGGCCTCCAGCGGGTCGTCGAGCACCACCAGCAACGACGACCTGGCCATCGTGCCCATCACCACCGCCGCGCAACGCCTGGTCGGGGGGTCCACCCGCACCTCGGTGAGCTCCATCTACGTGGAGGCCACCTCGTCGTCGTCGCTGTCGGGCGCCTACCAGGAGGCCGACCAGGAGCTGCTCGCGCTCCACGGCATCTCCGCCGCCTCGAGCGCCGACTTCACCATCACCAGCCAGCAGTCGCTGCTCAGCGCGGCCACCTCGGTGGACAAGACGCTGACCGTGCTGCTGGCCGGCATCGCCGCCATCTCCCTGCTGGTGGGGGGCATCGGGGTGATGAACATCATGCTGGTGTCGGTCACCGAGCGGATCCGCGAGATCGGGGTGCGCAAGGCGCTGGGCGCCCGCCCCCGGGCCATCCGCCGCCAGTTCCTGGTGGAGGCCTCGGTGCTGGGACTGGCCGGCGGCGTCCTCGGGGCGGCGGCCGGGCTCATCGGCTCGCTGGTGCTGCCCCACTTCATCTCCAACCCCATCACCTTCTCCCCCGGCGCCTCGGCCGTGGCCGTGGCCGTGGCCATCGGCATCGGGGTGCTGTTCGGGGTCTACCCCGCGTCCCGGGCTGCCCGTCTGGCGCCCATCGACGCCCTGCGCACCGAGTGAGGTCCCGATGACCGACCCCGTCCCCGATCCGCGCCCGGCCGACGTGTCGGCCGACGCACCGCCACCCATGGCCGCGCCGGTGGCGGCGGTGCCGGCCGCGGCGAGCCGCGCCCGGGCTCGCCATCCCCACCGGGGACGCCGCGCCCTGGTCGGTTCGCTGGTGGCCCTGGCCGTGGTGGCCCTGGTGACCTCGGCCGCCTTGGCCCGCACCTCGTCGGGTCCGACCTATCGGACCGCCACCGTCGCCCGCGCCACGGTGGCCCAGCAGCTGCGCACCAGCGGTACGGTCCAGCCGGTGGCCGAGGCGTCGGTCAGCTTCCCCACGTCGGGCACCGTGGCCTCGGTGGCGGTGAACGTGGGTGACACCGTCATCACCGGAGAGGTGCTGGCCACGCTCGACACGACGAGCCTGCAGGCCACCCTCGACCAGCGCAGCGCCTCGCGGGCCCAGGCCGAGTTGACGCTGGCCGACGCCGAGGCGGGCCAGAGCTCGTCGGCCCTCGGGGCCTCGGGAGGCACGGGCTCGAGCCAGCCCTCGGGTTCGAGCTCGGCGGCCGCGGCCACGACCACCACGACGGCGTCGACCAACACGGGCTCGGGCAGCCCTGGGACGGGCGGACCGAGCGGGTCGAGCGGATCGGGCACCACCAGCGCGGCGCTGGCCTCGGCCCAGCAGGCGGTGGTGTCGGACCAGCAGCAGCTGGATCACGACCTGGCCCTGGCCCGCGCCGATCTGGCCGCGGCCCAGACGGCCTGCGGATCGACCACACCCACCACCAGCACGAGCAGCACCACCGCCACGACCACGCCGACCACCGGCAGCACCAGCGCGCCCTGCCTGGCCGCCCAGCGCCAGCTGCTCACCGATCAGACGGCGGTCTCGAACACCGAGACGAACCTGGCCCAGGCCGAGCGGGCCCTCGACGGCCTGCTGTCGTCGTCCACCTCCTCCACCTCGTCCACCTCTTCCACGTCGAGCCCCGCGTCCAACTCGTCCAGCGCCAGCTCCTCGTCGAGCCGCGCCAGCTCGTCGACTGCGCCGTCGGCTCAGGAGCTGGTGGCCGACCAGGCCGCGGTGGACGCGGCCGAGGCCGAGGTGGCCGTGGCCCAGCAGTCCCTCGACCAGGCCAGCATCGTGAGCCCGATCGACGGCACCGTGGCCGCGGTCGAGCTGGCCGTGGGCGACACGGTGTCGGCCGACTCGTCCACCCAGGCCGTGGTGGTGGCCGGACCCGGCGGCTACGAGGTGGCCACCACGGTGAGCGTCTCCAACCGCACCAAGCTCGAGCTGGGGGACAAGGCCACGGTGGTGGCCGACGGCTCCACCCAGGTGCTGGGCGGCACGGTGGTGGCCATCGGCGTGGCCGGCACCACCAGCGGGACGACCACCACCTACCCGGTCGTCATCGGTTTCACCACCGCTCCCCACGGCCTGCACAACGGGGCGTCGGCCATGGTGACCATCGACCTGGCCTCGGTGACGGCGGCCACGGCCGTGCCCACCTCGGCCGTGCACACCTCGGGCGCCGTCCACACCGTCACCGTCCTCGACGGATCGACCACCAGGACGGTCGAGGTGACCACCGGCGTGGTCGGGGCGCAGCTCACCGAGGTCAGGTCCGGGCTGCACGCGGGCCAGGTGGTCGTGCTGGCCGACCTCAGCCAGGCCCTTCCCTCCAGCGACTCGAGCACGACCCGCCGCAGCGGGCTGGGGGGCAGCGGCCTGACCACCGGCCTCGGCGGTGGCGGCTTCAGCGGTGGCGGTGGCGGGTTCAGCGGTGGCGGTGGCGGGTTCAGCGGTGGGCCGCCCGGCGGGGGCTGAGCCCCGGTGCTCAGGAGGTGCGCCGATAGGCGCGCCGACCCATGAGGTCGCTCGGTGTCCGACCGCCGCTCAGCGAGGATCGGACGAAGCCTCTCGTGCACCCCGGTGCCCATCCGCGCGGGTTCTCGGCCGGCGGCGTCCGGAGGGCGGGGTCAGCCGGAACGGTGGTGCCAGCTCGTGCCGATCCAGGAGAGCGACCAGATCCCGAGGAGCACGGCGCTGACCAGCACGCCGACCAGCAGCAGGCGTCGGCCGGCCGCCCCGGGAACGGCCCGGGCCCTACGGCCGTAGTCGGCGCTGGCCAGCCGGGGCGTCTCCAGCAGGTGGCCGAGCACGTGGAGGGTCATGGCCCCGAACCACAGGACGAAGCTGGCTCGGTGGGCCACCCCCAACAGGTCGCCCCCGGGGTCGAGCAGCAGGGCGATGCCCGTGCCGATGACCAGGAAGGTGGTGGCGATGACGAACGGCCCGAGCAGGCGCAGCAGCAGCGGCGGCGGGCCCTTGTGCACGTAGTCGGGGTTGCCCCGGTAGTACTTGGCGATGCGGTAGCCGGTGCTGGTCGTCTTCACCAGCACGGGAGGCACCAGCATCATCCCGATGAAGACGTGGGTGGACAGCAGGCCACCGACGTGGGCCAGGATGGTCAGGCCCTCGGCCGCGAACAGCACGAACAGGGTGGCCCCCATGGCGCCGGTGATGCGGGCGTTGGCGGCCACGCCGGGGGCCTCGACCGAACCCGGTGCGTCCGAGGTCGGGGGCCGGGTCCGCAGGGTCTCGTCCATGGTCCCCAGCCTGTCCGAGGCGCCTGCTGGTGGGGTCGCGATCCCGGCAAAGTCTGGGCAAAGAGCCGATGAGTGATCCTTCACCGGCTGGTCAGGCGCTGGTCAGGTGGTGGTGGCCGGCGCGCTCGAGGCGATCGGGCGCACCGGGCAGCGACACGGTGGCCGTCATGTTGGCCGGGAGCGACAGGTCCAGGTCCACCGAGCCCTTCGCCCCGAACTGCCAGCTGACCGAGACCACCCCCCGGGGGGTCGGGACGGTGGCCCGCAGGCGTGACAGCCGCCCGCCCGGTCGAGGGGCGCGCACGGCCACCGACGATCCGCCCGCACCGGTGAGGGTCACCCCGGCCAGGTCCTGCTGGAGGGCGACCAGCACGGTGGCCCCCCAGCCGTGGGACATGCTGTCGCCGTCGGCGTCGGACGGGGCCCAGGTCTCCCAGGTGAACGTGGCCCCCTGGGCCAGGATGTTGGCCCACCCGGGCTGGGTCGGATCGGTGAGCAGCCGGATGAGCGCCGGGTCCTGGCCGCCGTCGTGCAGGGCGTCGAGCAGCGCCTGGGCCGTCATGGGCCCCATCTGCATCCCCTGGGTGGCCACGCGGGCGGCCACCGCCGTCCGGTGGTCGGCCGGCACCACGCCGAAGGCCAGGGCCTCGGCGTTGGCGTGCTCGGAGGCCGACGTGCTGGCGGTGGCGTCCGCCTCCAGGCCGTCCACGTACGTGCCGTCGGGACGGGTCAGCCGGGTGTTGACGGCCGTGGTCAGCGCGGTCGCCGAGGCGCGCAGGGAGGCGACCTCGGGGGCCGGTCGACCCAGCGCCGCGCCCAGCTGCGCGGTCCGGTCGAGCGCGTCCACCGCCATCACGTTGACCGTGGTGCGGGCCGCGGTGGCCATGTCGTAGCCGTACCGCATGGGTGCCGGCCAGTCCACGATGCCGTACTGGTAGTCGCCGTCGCCGCCGGGCAGGTTCGTGACCAGCCCCGTGGTCGGGTCGATGGCCGAGCGCAGGTAACCGGCGATCCTGGTCAGCACCGGGTACACCGCGGTCAGCAGCTGGCGGTCACCGGTGGCCAGCCAGTAGCGCCAGACCCACTCCGGATAGATCTCGGTGAAGTCGGGGATGTCACGGGCCCCCTGACCGCTCGGGTAGATGGCGTTGAGCCGCCCGTCGGGCCAGTAACGGGCCTGGGACTGGGCGAACTCGAGCAGCGCCCGGCGGGTCAGGTTCTGCTCCCCGAAGGCGGCCATGTCCGTCTCGGACTCGTTGAAGCCGTCGCGCAGGAACGGTCCCTTCTCACGGGTGGGGGTGTCGATGAACTGCTCCTGGGCGGTGAGCTCACCGGAGTGGGCGGCCAGGGCCCAGATGGCGTCGAGCTCCGGGTTCGACGAGTGGAAGGTGGCGTCGGGGCCGCTCGGCAGCGCGACGTGGCGGACCTGGGCCACCACGTCGTCGGCGTGGAGCACCTCGCCGGGGTCGTCGATCTGGAGGTAGCGGAAGCCCAGGTAGTCGAAGGGCTGGAACGTCTGGCGGCCGGCCCGCTCGAGGTAGGAGTAGCTGAGGTCGGTGGCCTGGGTGCCCCGGGTGGTCGACACCGAGCCGTCGGGGTCGAGCAGGTAGCCGGCGTGCAGGGTGATCAGCCGGCCGGCCTGGCCCTGGTGGAAGGCGACGGTGGGGGTGGCGGCCACCACCGACCCGAAGTCGGCCACGTAGGCCCCGTTGGCCAGGCGGGTCAGGGTCCGGGCCGGTTGGGCCTGGGTCACGATGCGGGTGCGGCTGTCCACCAGGTGGGTCCACGGAGCGACCGGCGGCCGGCCGATCACCTGCGCCGACGGCCAGGCGGAGGCGTCGAAGCCGGGTTGGTCCCAGCCCAGGGGCGCGTGCAGCCCGTCGAGGTGCTCGGTCTGGTCCACCGGGTCGCCCTGGAGGTTGCGCGGCGTCCCGGCCAGCCACGGCGCTCGGGTCACGGCCCAGGTGCCGTCGGTGCCCAGCACCTGGTGGCTGCCGTCGGCGTGCCACACCGAGATCTCGGCCACCATCCCCGGCTGTCCGGCCGGCCGCCCCTTGCCCACGCCCGACCAGTGGGTGAGCAGGCCGACCGCCAGCGTCGACCCGGCCCGCACCCAACGGGTGACGTCGGTGGCCTGGTAGTACTGCGAGTCGGGGTAGCTGTAGGCCTGCCCGGCGTCGACCGTGCGCCCGTCGAGGTGGAGCTGGTACTGCTGGTCGGCCGAGACGAAGGCGGTGGCTCGGACCACGGGGGAGGCCCCCACCCTGAAGTCGTGGCGGGCGTAGGTGTAGTCGTCGGTGGCGTCGAGCAGGTCGCTCGAGGCGCGGGTGATCCAGTCGGCCCGCCAGTCGTGGTCGCCCAGGCCGGTGACGAAGGTGGCCGGGGCCGACATCGGGCCAGGACCCCCGGACCCGGCCCAGGTCTGGACCGTCCACCGCAGCTCCTGGTCGGCGGGCAGGGCCGGCCCGCCGTAGGCGATCTCGCTCTGGGCGCTGGAGCGCACCCGGCCGCTGTCCCACACCGTGCGCCCCGCCCGGGTGACCACGATCCGGTAGCCGCCCTGGACCGCTCCCGGTCGGGGATCGTCCACCAGCCACCCGAAGGTGGGGCGGGCGTCGTCCACGCCCACGGGACCGACCTGGTCGTCCACCGTGAGGTGGGAGGGAGCCCCCGGGGCCCCGGACGCACCGGCCGATGTGGTCGAGCAGGCCGGGGCCGTCGTGGCCAGCAGCGCGGCCAGCGCGGCCAGCGCGAACCACGACCACGAGCCCGGATCGGTGCGGTGGCGGATCACCCTCCCGCCCGGTCCCGCTCGAGCACCATGACCTGTTCGGGGTCGTGCTCGCCCACGAACAGGTCGACGCCGGCGGCGTCGTCCACCCCCACCGCCGCGGCGTACCGGGGTTCGTCGGCCAGCCGGTAGCACTGGATCAGCCCGACGGGCCGGTCACCGGCGAGGATGAGGTACACCCGGGTGGGGTCGGTCCCGTACACGCACGGTCCGTACTCGGCCTCGACCGCGGCCAGGCCCCGGGGCGCGTCCCACCACTCAGCCACCTGTGGTCGCTCGATCCCGGCGGCCAACTGGTCGAGGTCGGCCCGGGCCAGCGGTCGGAACCCGATGTCGAGGGCTGGGGGCGCCATCGTCGGGGTCAGGTCCCGGCCGTGCGGTGCGGGGTGCAGCGCGTCACCGGCCGTCCGCCGTGGGCGGCCAGCCAGGCCAGCTGGTCGCACTCCGAGGGGCCCACCACGCCATCGTGGTCCAGGCCGGGATAGGTCTTCTCGGTGACCGTCGAGCCCAGCTGGGTGAGGTGGGCGACCATGGCGGCGGTGGCCCCGGCGGGCACGTCGGTGTCGGTGGTGCCCTGCAGGACGAGCACCGGCCCGACGGTGGCCGCCTCGTCGGGGTTCCCGGTGCGGGCCAGCTCGTCATCGAGCTGGCCCATGCGGGCCGGGCTCAGGGCGAACAGGTCGGCGGTGGGCACCTGGCGGAAGGCGGCGTCGGCCTGGTCGATGCAGCCGGATTCGAGGGCGATGGGCAGCCGCGCCTTCGCTCCGGGGCCCAGCACGTCGGCCAGCGAGACGGAGGGGTCGGCCACCGACAGGCCGATCAGGGCGAACACGGCGTACGCCTGGTCCGAGAGGTCCCCCAGGGAGATCACGGCCGGCAGGATGGCGTTGAGGGCCGACGCCGGGGCCAGCGCCACGGTCGCCCCCAGGTGCAGGTCGGGGGCGCGGGCCGCCGAGCGGGTGGCGAACAGCACGGCCTGGCCACCCTGGGAGTGGCCCACCGCGAACCAGGTGCGGGACAGGTCCGGGTCGATGTGGCGGGCGGCCGAGACGCCGTCGACCACGGCGTTGCCCTCGTCCACTCCGACCAGGTACGGGTGTATGCCGGGGGTGCCGAGGCCGGGGTAGTCGGTGGCCGCCACCGCGTAGCCGGCGTCCACGAAGGTGCGGACCTCCTGGGCGTTCTCGACGTCCCACAGGTCGTGCTGGGACGGCGTGCAGCGATCGGCGATCCCACTGGTGCCGTGCGCCCACGAGACCACCGGCCAGCCACTGGCCGGCGCCTGCCCGCGAGGCACCACCAGCTGACCGCTGACGGCCTGGTCGTGGCCGGCCAGATCGGTGGAGTGGTAGAGGAACACCCATCGCTGGCCGGCGTCGACGGACGGGTCGGCCCCGGTCCGCGACTGGGCGATGATGGCGCCGGGATCGCCCGGCGCCAGGGGGTGGGGCACCCGGTAGGTGTCACCGGTGAGGAGGATCGGCGCCACCCGCGTCGTGGTGGTGGCCGCGGGCTGACGGCTGTGGGCGGACCCGGTGACCGAGCAGGCCGCCAGCACGCCGGCCAGGGCGAGCCCGGTCGCCAGCCGCACGACGAGGTGGCCCGTGTTCACGGCCGGAGGGGGTCCTGGTCGGCCCTCGGGTCGATGTCGGCCCAGGCCCGGTCCATCCGGTCTGGATCCCATGGGGGACGCTCGACCTGCACGGAGGTGGCAATCAGCGGTGGCGGCGGAAGTGGGGGTGGGGGTGGCCATGGCCCGTCGTCCGCCGCTCGACGGGGATCGAGTGGCCGGTCGGTGTCCAGCTGGCCTTGGGCCCAGCTCCTGGTCACCACGACCGCCGCCAGGACCAGGACCAGGGCGGTGGCGCTCATCACCATCAGGCTGGTGCCCACCAGGTTCCCTCGCGTGGAGCTGCTGGCCCACACCTGCCCCCCAAGCCGGATGCTGAACCCCGTGGTCTGGAATCGGGACCGCCGGAAGCCGAGGTGCGTCGGCCCGACGGCCACCACCACCAGCGCGCCGGCGGCGGCGACGGCCTCCACGGCCGAAGCGGTCCGCCACCAGCCTCGTCCCCGGGCACCCACGACGGCGATCGGCAGCAACGCCACGGCCACGCTCAGGATGAGCACGGCGAGCGGGCCCGCCCCGTCCAGCCACGGGGTGACGACGGGTGCGATCACCGCGGCCAGGGTGCCCACGCCAGCCACCAGGGTGCCGCCCACCAGCCAGGGCCGAGCCAGTCCCGGTTCGGACACCGCGGCCAGCAGCGCCCCGGCGCCGACCAGGAGGGCGAAGCCCAGGGCCACGCTCAGGCGTAGGGCCATGACGCCCAGGTCGTAGCTGCCCCAGGCGAAGCCGATGACCGCGAGGATCGTGGGCCCGAGCACGAACCAGGTGACGGACAGCCCGATGAGGTCGACGGCCCAGCGCAGCGCGAGCGCGCCGCTCGTGTCGCTCGTGTCGCTCGTGGGCTCCACCGCGCCAGATTAGGTCGAGGCCGGCCACCGGGCGGTGGCCGACCGGGCGCAGGCGACCTATGGCTCGGCCACGGCCGACACCTGATCCCAGCGCCGCCGCAGGGCGTCCACCGCCACCCACAGGCTGCGCCGGGTCGGGTCCTCGGGCCGCGGGCGGGCCACAACGACGGCCACGTGGGTGGCGGCGGTGAGGTCGGGCTGGCGCTGGCGGGTGACCTCGGCCAGGTGGGGGCGGTCCCGGTTGAACGGCGTGGCCAGGCAGGCCACGACGTAGCCCTGGTCGGCCAGCGCGTCGCAGGCGTTGGCCAGGGGCCGGTACCGGCCGGCGATCTCGACGTCCAGGGCCAGGGTGATCGCCACCCCGCCTGCCCGGAGCAGCCCGGCGCCGGCGCGCAGGAAGCGGGTGGGCAGCTCGACGCCGTGGGCGCCCCCGTGGGCGAAGAGCTCGCGGGCGCGCGGGACCCACGGGCGAGCGGGACCCAGGGCGCGTTGGCCACCACCAGGTCGAACGCGCCGGTCCGCAGGCCTCCGGCCACGTCGGTCTGCACCAGCCCGACGGCGTGTCCGTCGGCCGGCGGGTTGAGGGCCAGGGTCACTCCGGCCGCCGTGGTCACGCTCGGGGCCAGGTCCGTGCCGACCGCCACGCGGTAGCGCGAGGCGAGCACAGCGGCGGCCAACCCGGTGCCGGTGCCCAGGTCCGCGGCCCGGGCCCCGGTCGGCGCCAGGCGCAGGGCGGCCTCCACCAGGTAGGTCGAGTCCTCACCCAGGTAGACGACCTCGTCGCCCCAACCGTGGACGGGGATGGCGGTGAGCACACCACCCACGTCCGAGATGGTGGTGGCCAACCACACGCGACCCTCGAACGCGACGGCCAGACCGGCGTCGATGAGCGTGCCGACCACCTCGGGTCCGAGGTGTGCCGCCAGGCCCTGGGACGCGATGGGCGCGCCCCGGCAGAGGTCCTGCGCCCACCCGCGATCCGGCGCTCGCAACGCGTCGCCCAGCCGGGCCAGCGCGGCCCGGGCCGCGCCATCCAGGACCACCCCGGTCCAGGGGAGGGGGTCAAGGCGCCGGGTCGGCGGCGCGGTCGGCGACCCGGCCTCGGGCGCGGTTGGGTCGTCCGGCTGCGCCTCCACCACCCCTACTGCTTGATGTAGCCGTCCATCTGCGTGTACGCCTTGTCGGCCGTCTTGGCCTTGTTCACCGTGATGTCGGGCGTGGGGTCGATCTTGAGCGCGGGCAGGCCCAGGTTGAGCAGCCCGGCCCGGATGTCGAAGCCGACCACGTCGGGGTAGTCGCTGGCCGCGCCCTCGATCAGGTCCACCTCTTCCGCGGTGAGCGACAGGCGGGCGAAGGCAGAGAGGTCGCCTCCCGCCACCGCGGCGCGCACGTCGTCGTCCTCCAGGGCGGCAATCCCCCGGGCCAGATCCTCAGCAGACATCGGTCATCTCCGGCGGGTCGGGTGCTCGTGTTGCGAGCACGGTCGTCCCTCAGACGGTAGGCGGCCGATGCCGTTACGACCAGGGATCGGGTCGCGGCCGCCGCCCAGGCGGCCGTCCTGTAACCGAGGGCGCCGGCCCTCGTCACCAGGCCTGTCCCCCGGGTGCGATCCAGGCACCGCCCGGCCACCCACCTCTGCCATCGACCGCACGGAGCCGTCCCATGACCAGCGCCCAGATCACCGAGGCCGACGTGGACGGGTTCCGTCGCAAGCTGGACGACTGGGGCGACGGCTTGACCGAGGGCGAGCTGGGCGTGTTGCGACTGGTGCTGGACCGCGCCTTTCCCGGCGGCGACGGGGAGGTGGCGGGCTACGCCATCCTCTCGCCCCGGGACCCGGCCAGTGGGCTGCCCACCGGCAAGCGCATGCACAAGCCGTACGCCCTGACCGACGGCATGGACAACTCGTTCGGCATCCTCATCGGCCTGAACCTGCCGGGCCTGTCGGCGCAGCCGTCGCCGCAGATCTGACGACCCCCGGGCGGAGTGGGGCCGCGTCGCGGGTCGGCGTCGACGTCGCGCCCCTTGACCGCGCGTGGTGGGCTGGCCAGACTGCGCCATGGCCTTCGGTCAGCAGAGCGGACCGCCGGCCACGGCTCGCCAGGTGAACGAGTTGCTGGCCCTGCTCAACGACGCGGGCCACGTCGACTTCCGCGACGCCCGCGGCCCCATGGGGTTCACGCAACGCCAGGCGGGGGGACGCTTCACCCGCGACGAGGCCGATGCCTTCATCGAGCAGCTGCAACGCGAGGCCGAAGCCGCCGCGTCCGCCGGTCCCGACGCTCCGGGCGAGCGGCCGACCACGGCCGCCCCGGCGCGGCTGACCAAGACCGAGCGCCTGCTGCGGCCGATCTCCAGCCAGGACCTGGCGGCCGAGCTCCAGCGCCGCGGCTGGGTCGTTCTCGAACCCGATTGACCCGAGCCCCGGTCGAGATCCAGGTGCAGCAGGCCTCGCCGGGCGATCCGACCTACCTGTGGCGGGCCGAGGCCTGCACGGGTGACCTGAGCCATTGCTCGGCGCCCGACGGTGCCGCATAGCGCCTCTGCTCCCACGTCGTCGGCCGACCGCCTCAGGCCAGCTCGAGCCGTTCGAGCAGATCGGTCGGGGCCTGGATGGCGCGCAGCTCGCCGGCCAGGGCGTCGGCCATCTCGCGGTCGTCCGGTGACCCCACCCGGTTCTCCACCTCGTCGGGGTCGATGTCGGTGTCGAACAGGTAGGTGTCGGCCGGCGGGGTGGCCCCCGCCCAGAACGGCAGCGGGTCGCCGGCCACGAAGGGCTGGCGGATGACGGGCACGTCGGTCCCGGGCATGGTCTCCAGGGTGGCTCGACGGTCGGGGCGGGGCAGGCGGATCTGGGGGTAGGCGGGCACCGGCATGGTCGACCACCGGTTGGACCACATGGACAGCGGGAAGTTCTGCTCGCCGGTCCCCCGCAGGTAGCGGCGCCGCCCGTCGGTGATGCCCACCTCGCGGCCCCAGTAGCCGAACAGGGCCAGGTCGCGCACCGATCCGGCGGTGCCCTCGATGAGGGGCAGCAGCGAGACCCCGTGGGTGGGGTGGTCGACCGGGGCATCGAACAGGTCGGCCACGGTGGCGTGCAGGTCGACCGAGGTGGTCAGGGCGTCGACCTGGCGGGCCGGCTGGCCCGGCCAGCGCACCAGCATGGGGATGCGCCCCAGCGGGCTGTAGACGGGTGCGCCGGGCTTGCCGAACAGGTCGTGCTCGCCCAGGTAGTGGCCGTGATCGGTGCAGAGCACCACTGCGGTGCGTTCGGCCAGGCCGGACTGGTCGATGGCGTCGACCAGGTGCCCGAACCACCGGTCGATCATGGTCAGCTTCGAGCCGTAGTTGGCCCGGATGTGGCGGGCGGCGCGGGGATCGAGCCGCCCGCTGGCCACCGCGTCGATCAGGTAGGGCGGCCAGATCTGGAGGGGTTGGTCCCACTCCGGGTCGTACATCCCGGCGTAGGGCGCAGGGGTGTCGAACGGCTCGTGGGGGTCGAACTCGTCCACCATCAGGAAGAACCGGTCGTGCGTCGGCGCCTCCTGGCGGATCCAGCGGGCGGCCTCGGCCATGGTCTTGGGGCCCGGGAACTCCTCCTCGGCCCGGAACCAGGTGCGCGACCGGTCGTAGGCATGGGGATGGGCGGCGCGGGCCGCCGGCAGCGTGGGTGTGCCCACCCACGACGGGTCGGCCGCCGTGCGCCACGGGTCGCTCTCGTGGCCCCGCTCGTAGGCCCAGGCGCTGAAGTCGGTGTGGTAGTTCTCGCCGCCCACCTCGAACAGGTGCGGGTGGTCCGAGACGAGCATGGTGGTCACGGCCCGGGCCCGCAGCGCCCGGGTGATGGCGTCCTCCCAGATCTCGATCGACCCCCACGGGCGCCAGGGGAAGTCGAGGGCGCCGACCAGGATGTCGTGGCGTGCCGGCATGCAGGGCAGCGACCCCACGTGGTGGCGGGTGAACCGCAGCGACTGGTGGGCGAAGGCGGCCAGGGTCGGCGTCTCGAACTCGTGGCTGTCGTAGGCCTCGAGCAGGTGGCGGTTCAAGCTGTCGAGCAGGACCACCACCAGGTTGTCCGGCCGGACCGGGTCGCTCACGCCGCCGAGCATAGGAGGTGCGCCGAGAGGCGCACCGACCTGGGGGTCGGGAGGTGCGCCGAGAGGCGCACCGACCTGGGGGTCGGGAGGTGCGCCGAGAGGCGCACCGACCTGGGAGGTCGACGGCCCTACACTTCCGCACCCATGGCCCTGGCGTACCTCGCGGCCTTCGGTTGCGCCCTCTGCTACGGCGTGGGCTCGATCCTGCAGGACATCGCGGCCAAGCGGGTGGCGCCCGACACCCGCCTCGACGCCCGCCTGCTCGTGCGGGTCACCACCCAGCTGCCCTACGTGGGTGGCCTGGGCCTCGACCTGGCCGGGTTCGTGCTGTCCCTGCTGGCCCTGCTGCGGCTGCCGCTGTTCGCGGTGCAGGCCATCGCCGCCTCCAGCATCGGCGTGGTCGCCGTGCTCTCCTCCATCCGCACCCGGACGCGGCCCAGCCACCGCCAGCTGGTGGTGCTGGTCGTGCTGGGGGTGGGCCTGGTCGCCCTGGCCGCCACCGCGTCGCCCGACCGGCCGACCGCCGCCCCGACCGGGTTCGCCCTGGCCATGTGGATC
Organism: uncultured Microthrixaceae bacterium; assembly: GCA_963785815.1. Lineage (GTDB taxonomy): Bacteria > Actinomycetota > Acidimicrobiia > Acidimicrobiales > Acidimicrobilacustridaceae > UBA4742. The sequence goes on along the minus strand of CAWAWN010000002.1, from coordinate 509,365 downwards.
GGGGTGGTGCTGGTGGCCGGGTGCGGCGCGCTGGTGGCCCGCACCGTGACCGGCGACCGGGCCGGCGCGGTGCTGGGTGGGCTGTCGGGCCTGGCCTTCGGGGGTGCGGCCCTGTGCGCCCGGGCGGTGGAGGCCCACGGCCAGCTGTCCGAGGTGGTGCGCGACCCGTCGTCGTGGGCGCTGCTGGTGTTCGGCGCCCTGGGCATCGCCCTGTACGCAGCCGCCCTCCAGCGGGGCTCGGTGACCATCGCCACCGCCTGCCAGTACGCCCTGGAGACGCTGGTCCCGGCCGTCATCGGGCTGGTGGTGCTGGGTGACCGGGCCCGACCCGGGTGGGCCGGGGTGGCTGTCGTCGGCTTCATGTTGACGCTCGGCGCGGCCATCGCCCTCACCTTCGACTCGTCGGTCACCCCTGGCGCCCACCCCACGGCGGCACCCGACGGTCTGCCGTCGGCGGGAGCGGCTTGACCGACGCCGGCCGGACGTCGCCGGAGGCCTGGTTCTCGCGGTGCTGGGCCGTGGCGTGGGCCAACCGGGCGGCGCTGACCACCATGAGCACCACGGCCAGGGCCACCACCGCCTTGGCCGTGCCGTCGATGGCGTGGACGCGCTCGTGCATCAGGGTCAGACCCAGGATGCTGGCCACCACCGGCTCGGACACCTCGAGGAGGGGCAGGGCGGCGCGCAGGTCGCCGGCCTGGAAGGCGCTCTGCAGGATCAGGAACCCGGCGGCCACCACCGCCCCCAACGCGTACGGCTCCCAGTGGTGGGTCAGGGTCTCGACCACCCCGTCCTGGCCCAACAGGTGGGCGAAGGTCTTCATCAGGGTGGAGCTCACGCCGAAGGTCATGCCCGCGGCCGCGGCCATGGCGGCGGCTCGGTAGCCGGACCCCAGGCGGCGGCTGAGGGCCAGTGCCCCCAGTACCAGGACGGCCACCACGGCGAGGGGGAGGGCCCAGGCCCGCAGGTCGCGTTGGTCGACCCCGCCGTTGGGCGCGGACACCACCAGGAAGATGGACAGGCTGGCCATGAACACGACGGCCCAACCCACGTCGACGCGGGTCAGGCGGATGGTGCCGACCAGGGCGCCCAGCAGCAGCGAGAACAGCAGGCTGGACACCAGCAGGGGTTGGACGAACACGAGCGTGCCCAACCCCAGGGCCAGCACCTGCAGCCCGAAGCCGCCCAGGTCGGCCCCGATGCCCAACCACCAGATGGGCTGGCGGGCCAGGTACCAGAGCAGCGCGATGCGAAGCGAGGTTTCGGGCGGGGCGGCCGCGGCCTTGCGCTGCTCGATGACGTTCGAGGCGGCGTAACAGAAGGCGGCGGCCAAGGCGATCGCCGCCACCAGGAAGTGGCGTCCGACCATGCGCTTCCAGGGTGCCAGCCCGGCCACCGAATCGCTCGCGCATCCCTGTCGGTCAGGGATGCTTCACTTCCGAGCGCGGCGGGTCGATGATCGGGGCATGACGCGTCGTCGATGGATGTCCGTGGTGGTCCTGGTGGCGGCGGTCGGCCTGCTGGGCGGCTGCAACGTGAACTGGTGGCAGTGGGGTGGTGGAGCCGACCACCAGAACGACAACACGGCCGAGAACACCATCACATCGGCCAACGTCTCCCAGGTGACCCAGCGCTGGCAGACCACCCTGCCCCACCTCGCCGACGGCACGCCGGGCGTGGCCTTCGACGTGTCCACCCCGAGCGGCACGCATGACATGGCGTTCGTGACCACCAAGTACGGCGACCTGGTCGCCCTCGACCTCCACACCGGTGCCCAGCTGTGGTCGATCACCTTCGGCCCGGGCACCTGCAAGATCAACAACGGCACCTCGACCTGCTTCACGACCTCGTCACCGGTGGTCGACCCCCTGAACGGGTTCGTCTACAGCTACGGGCTCGACGGCAAGGTCCACAAGGTGGCCATCGGCACCGGTGTGGAGGACACCACCGCCCCGTGGCCGGTGGTGGTCACGTTGAAGCCCTTCGACGAGAAGGGCTCCTCGGCGCTGGCCATGGCCTCGGCCGCCGACGGCCACAACTACCTCTACATGACCACCGCCGGGTACCCGGGTGACCGGGGGGACTACCAGGGCCACCTGACCACCATCGACCTGGCCGACGGCTCGTCCACGGTGTTCAACACGCTGTGCAGCGACCAGGCCGTCCACTTCGCCGAGCAGCCGGCCACGCCCGATTGCGGCGAGGTCCAGAGCGGCGTGTGGGCCCGCCCGGGCGTCACCTACTCGTCGACCACCGACCGGATCTACCTGGCCACGGGCAACGCCACCTACAGCCCGGCCGGCCACGACTGGGGCGACACCGTGCTGGCCCTCCACCCGGACGGGACGGGAACCGCCGGTGACCCGGTCGACTGCTACACCCCGCCGAACTTCGCGACCCTGGACACCACCGACGCCGACCTGGGCTCGACCCTGCCCACCCTGGTGAAGCTGCCGGCCGGGGCGATGACGGCGGCGGGGACCCCGCTGAGCGAGGTCGGCATCCAGGGGGGCAAGGACGCCAAGCTGCGCCTGCTCGACACCGCCGACCTGAGTGGCGGGCAGGGTGGATGCGGTCACACCGGTGGCGAGCTGCAGCTCATCAACGGGCCGGGCGGCCAGATCCTGACCGAGCCCACCATCTGGACCGACTCGTCCGGGACCATCTGGGTCGAGGTGAGCACGGGCAGCAACTCGGCCGGCTACACGCTGACGCTGGATCCCACCACCCACGTGCCCGCCCTCACCCTGAAGTGGAGCCTGGCCACCGGCTCCACCACCCCGATGGTGGCCGGTGGCGTCGAGTACACGGCCGGCGGCACCACGCTGGCGGCCCACGACCCGACCACGGGTGCGGTGCTGTGGTCCACCACGGTGGGCGGCATCCACTGGCAGAGCCCGGTGGTGACCGCCGGGGTGATCCTGTTGGAGGACAACAGCGGCCACCTGACGGCCTGGAGCCTGCCCGGCACCTGACCACCGGCGGGACCGGTGCCGTCGAGCCGGCTCGGACCCGCGCCCCGCACCGACTTCGGGCCGGGGCTACTCGCGGTGGAGGGCCTCGGCGATCTCGGCGGCCACGTCGGTGTCGGACGGGGCCAGGGCCGGGGTGGCCAGCACCACCCGGTGGATGGTGCCGCCGGTGAGCGGGAAGGGCGGCTGGTACTCGTCGTGCACGGGGAAGCCCGAGTGGGCCCCGACCAGCAGGCCGGCCCCGCCGATCTGCCAGCGGAAGGGCAGGCGCTCGGCGATGGGCGCGCGGTCGACCTCCGCGTCGTCCACCACCATCCGCAGCTGGTCGTCGTCCTGGTGGACGTGGTCGAAGGCGACCGTCAGCGTGTGGGAGCCGGGCGCCAGTGCCTCACCCCCGCCCAGGCGGGTGGTGGCCCCACCCGCACACAGGGCGAACACCGGCTGGCCGGCCATCAGGTAGAGGGCCCACCCGTTGCTCCAGTCGCCCAGCGTGGCCACCGCGCCCTGGGCGACCGGGTCGTCGGTGGTGATGGTGGCGGTGATCTCGAACCCGAACAGCTGGGGTGGCAGCACCTCCTCGGCCACCGGCCCGCCGCCGGGGCCCAGCTCCACCAGCCACCGCGGCCCCCACGGGGAGGGCTCCAGCGCGCCGAGCCGGTTGATCAGGTCGTCGCCCAGGGGCAGCACCTGGTTGCGACCGGCCTCGCTCCACCAGCGCTCGACCAGCCGGGCCAGCGTCTCGGGTTGCTCGTCGGCCAGGTCGTGGGCCTCGGCGAAGTCGGCGTCGAGGTGGTAGAGCGACCACCGGTCCTCGTCGAAGTGCCGGCTGCCGGGGATGACCGACTCGGCGGCCAGACCCGCGCTCACGTGGTCGGTGGTGGCCTTCCAGCCCTGGTGGTAGATGGCTCGGCTGCCCAGCATCTCGAAGTACTGCGTGGCGCGGGACTCGGGTGCGGCCGGGTCGGCCAGGGTCGGGCCCAGGCTCACGCCGTCCATGGGCAGCTGGGTCACGCCGTCGACGATGCCGGGTGGCTCGAGCCCGACCGCCTCGAGCACGGTGGGCGTGAGGTCGATGGCGTGGGCGAACTGGGTGCGCACGCCGCCCGGGTCGGCGATGTGGCCGGGCCAGCGGATGACCAACGGGGTGCGCACCCCGCCCAGCCAGGCGTAGCGCTTCCACAGCTTGAACGGGGTGTTGCCCGCCCACGCCCACCCCCAGGGGTAGTGGTTGTAGGCGCGGAACCCGCCGATCTCGTCGATGCGGTCGAGCTGCTCGGCCGGGTCCTCTCGGCCGTCGCCCAGGAAGCGGTGCTCGTTGAGCAGGCCGGTGGGCCCGCCCTCGGCGCTGGCCCCGTTGTCGGACAGCAGCATGACCAGGGTGTCGTCGGCCACGCCCAGCTCGTCCAGGCCGGCCAGCACCCGGCCGATCTGGGCGTCGGTGTGGCTCAGGAACCCGGCGTAGGCCTCCATGAACCGCGCCGCCAGGCGCTGCTCGTCGGCGCTCAGGTCGGACCACGGGGCCACCCAGTCGGGACGATCCGGCAGGGTGGTGTCGGCCGGCACCAGCCCCTGCTCGAGCTGGCGGGCGAAGGCGCGGTGGCGGAACGCCTCCCAGCCGTCGTCGAACGCGCCGCGGTAGCCCTCGATCCACTCGGGCGGGGCCTGGTGGGGCGCATGGGTGGCCCCGGTGGCGAAGTACAACAGGAACGGTCGACCGGGGGTGGCCTGGTGCTGGTCGCGCACCATGCGCAGCGCCTGGTCGGCCAGGTCCTCGGTCAGGTGGTAGCCCTGCTCCGGGGTGCGGGGCGGGTCGATGGCGCTGTTGTCGCGGATCAGCGAGGGCGTCCACTGGTTGGTGTCGCCGGCCAGGAACCCGTAGTAGCGCTCGAAGCCCAGGCCCAGCGGCCAGTGGTCGAACGGGCCCGATGCGCTCGACTCCCAGCGGGGCGTCAGGTGCCACTTGCCCACGGCCAGGGTCGAGTAGCCGGCGTCGCGCAGCAGGCGGGGCAGCGTGGCCGCGGTGGGCGGGATGGCCCCGCGGTAGCCCGGGTAGACCAGGGGCAGGTCGCTGAGGAAGCCCATCCCCACCGCGTGGTGGTTGCGCCCGGCCAGCAGCGCGGCCCGGGTGGGCGAGCACAACGACGTGACGTGGAACCGGTTGTAGCGCAGGCCCTGGGCGGCCAGCTCGGAGATGGCCGGCGTGCGCACGTCGGAGCCGAAGGGCTCGAGCTGAGCGAAGCCGAGGTCGTCCAACACGATGATGACGACGTTGGGCGAGGTGGCGGTGGTGGCACGGGGCCGCGGTGTCGGACTCATGGATCGCCAGCCTCGCGCAGGTCCGGCCGACGGTGTAAGGCCACGAACAGGGCCCAGGGCTCGCCGTCGGGCACGGGTTCCCACGACGCCACCTCCTCGACCATCGCGTCCAGCCGTCGTTCGAGCTCAGCCAGCTGCTGGGGGGCCAGGCGCATGGCCATGCGGGTGAGGTGGCGCTGGTCGGGTGGGGCCTCGAACACCTCGGCCCGCAGGGCGTCGATCACCGCCGAGGTGTCGTCGTCGACCTGCTCGGGGCCAAGCTCGAGCGTCCACGACTTGCCGGTGGATCGGTAGGGCCGCTCGCGCGAGCCTCGCGCCCCGCGCCGGGGCGGCCGCGCTTCGAGGAAGCCGTTGTCGACCAGGGTGCGCACGTGGTGCAGGGTGGTGGCCGGGTCGCGGCCCAGCTGGTCGGCCAGCTGCTTGTTGGTCAGCTCGGCGTCGAAGGTGAGGCGGATGATGCGCAGCCGGTCGGGGTGGGCCATGGCCCGGGCCTCGGCCAGGGTGGCCCGTCGGCGTTTCTCCATGCCGCCAGTCTAAGTGATTGACATTTCCCAATGGGAGACGCCAGGATGGCGGCATGCCCACCCGGTCCCGCTCGCTGTGGCGACATCGGGACTTCCTGCTGCTGTGGGGAGGCCAGACGGTCAGCGAGGTGGGCAGCTCGGTCACCGTGCTGGCCCTGCCCCTGCTGGCCGTCATCACCCTTGACGCCAGCACCTTCCAGGTCGGCCTGCTGACCGCCTGCACCAGCCTGGCCTTCCTGCTGGTGGCCCTGCCGGCCGGCGCCTGGGTGGACCGCTGGCGGCGCAAGCCGGTGCTGGTCTGGGGCGATCTGGGGCGGGTGGTGCTGCTCGGCTCCATCCCGGTGGCCGAGGCCCTGGGCGTGCTGGGACTGCCCCAGCTCTACGTGGTGGCCCTGCTCAGCGGGGTGCTCACCGTGTTCTTCGACGTCGCCTACCAGAGCTACCTCCCGGCCCTGGTCGAGACCGAGGAGCTGGTCGACGCCAACGGCAAGCTGGGCGCCAGCCAGTCCTTCGCCCAGGTCGCCGGGCCGGCCGTGGCCGGCGTTCTGGTGGGGGCGTTGGGCGCGGCCTATGCCGTCGTGGTCGACGCCATGTCGTTCCTGGTCTCGGCCGGGGCCACCGCCGGGATCCGTCGGCCCGAGCCACCCCCGCCGCCTCGCCCGCGGCATCGGCGCCTCCGCGACGAGATCCGCGAGGGCCTGGCCTTCGTGGTGCAGCACCCGATCCTCAAGCGCATCGTGGGCTGCACGGCCACCAGCAACTTCTTCTCCAGCGCCTACCTGGCGGTCGAGGCGGTGTTCCTGGTGCGCGTCTTGCACGCCCGGCCCGGGGTGATCGGCCTGGTCTTCAGCCTGGCCGCCATCGGCGGCCTGGTGGGCGGCGTGTTCGCCGGCCGCATCGCGGACCGGGTGGGTTCGGCCCGCGCCATCTGGATGAGCCAGGTGCTGGCCGGGCCCTTCGCGCTGCTGGCCGCGTTCGCCTTCCCGGGGTGGGGGGTGGCGCTGGTGGCGGTGGCCGGGTTCGCCTTCAGCCTGTCGGGCGTGGTCTACAACGTCGGGCAGGTGTCATACCGCCAGGCCATCTGCCCACCCGACCTGCTCGGCCGCATGAACGCCTCGGTCCGCTTCATCGTGTGGGGGACCATGCCGCTGGGCGGGCTGGCCGGCGGCCTCCTGGGCACGGTCATCGGGGTGCGGGCCACGGTGTTCGTGGCTGGACTGGGCATGTGGGCCGCCGCGTTGTGGCTGGTGTTCTCCCCGTTGTTCGGCCTGCGTGACATCCCGGAGATGACCGGCACCGTCGTCGCCGGGTAGCGCCCGCGGTGCGGGTCGAGCGAGCGGTGGACGACAGTAGAGTGCGGGAGGGAGGTGCCCATGCGAGCGTGGTGGGTGGACGAGGTCGGGTCGGTGGCCGACGGACACCCGCTCGTGTCGGGCGAGCGTCCCGACCCGGAGCCCGGGCCGGGGCAGGTCCGCGTGCGGGTGTCGGTGTGCGGGGTGTGCCGCACCGACCTGCACGTGGTCGAGGGCGACCTCGAGGTGCACCGCTCCCACGTGGTGCCCGGGCACGAGATCGTGGGGCGGGTCGACCGTCGGGGGCCCGGCGCCGAGCGGTTCGCGCTGGGCGAGCGGGTGGGGATCGCCTGGCTGCGCGGCACCGACGGCACCTGCCGCTTCTGTGCCCGGGGCGACGAGAACCTGTGCCTGGCCCCGGAGTTCACCGGCTACGACCACGACGGCGGTTACGCCGAGCTGGCCGTGGTGGACGAGGCCTTCGCCTACCGGTTGCCCGACGCCTTCGACGACGAGGCGGCCGCACCGCTGCTGTGCGCCGGCATCATCGGCTACCGGTCGCTGCGCCGGGCCCAGCTCCCGCCCGGTGGCCGGCTCGGGATCTACGGCTTCGGCGGATCCGCGCACCTGGCCGCCCAGGTGGCCCTCTACCACGGGGCCACGGTGCACGTGATGACGCGGTCGCCGGCGGCCCGGGAGCTGGCCCTGGAGCTGGGGGCGGCGTCAGCCGGCGACTCGTTCGATCCGCCGCCCGAACCGCTCGACGCCGCCATCCTGTTCGCGCCGGTGGGGGACCTGGTCCCCGTGGCCCTGCGGGCCCTGGATCGGGGTGGCACCCTGTCGATCGCCGGCATCCACCTGAGCGACATCCCGCCGCTGCACTACGCCACCGACCTGTTCGAGGAGCGCCAGGTGCGCAGCGTCACGGCCAACACCCGCACCGACGGCGAGGAGTTCCTGGCCCTGGCCGCCCGCATCCCGTTGCGTCCGACGACCACCCCCTATCCCTTCGAGCGCGCCGATCAGGCCCTGGCCGATCTGGCCGCCGACCGGGTCGACGGCGCCGCCGTCCTGCGCCTGCCCCCCTCCCACGGCTGAGCGGCGGTCATCTGCCCGCCCCGTCGCCGCGCCGGGCCGTCGGCCGGGTGGGGACGTTGGACCCTGTTGGCCCCACCGGAGGGGCGCGACGCTCGACTCGTGAGCCTCATCGAGGAACGGACGTCACCGACGCCACGGCTGCCGGGTCACATGGCACCTTCCGACGCCGTGATGTGGGACATCGAACGTGATCCGCAGCTGCGGTCCACCGTCGTGGCGGTGGCCGTGCTCGACCAGGCCCCGGACCGCGTCCGCCTGGATGATCGCCTCCGCTCGGTCTGTCGTCAGGTGCCCCGGCTGCGCCAGCGGGTCGTCACCCTGCCCGTGCGCCCCACGCTGCCCCTGTGGGTCGACGACCCCACCTTCGACCTCTCCTACCACCTGCGGTGGGTGTCGGCCCCGGCTCCGGGCGGCCTGCGCCAGGTCCTCGACATGGCCCAGCCCCTGGCCATGGCCGCCTTCGATCCGGCCCGGCCCCTGTGGGAGTTCACCGTCGTCGAGGGCGTGGCCGGGGGTCGTGCCGCGCTGATCCTGAAGTTCCACCACACCATCACCGACGGCGTGGGCGCGGTCCAGCTGGCCATGACCATGTTCGACGCCCAGCGCGAGGGCGCCCCGGCGCCGACCTCGGAGGCCGAGGCGAGCCCGGAGAGCTCGGCCCTGACCGACGCGGCCCGGGCCCTGTGGCGGACCCCGGCGGGCGCGGTGCGCTCGTCCTGGGACGTGGTCCGCGACCCGTTCGGAGCCACCGGTCGGGCCCTGGGGATGGCCCGCTCGATCGTGAAGCTGGTGACGCCCATGCCCGAGTCGCAGACGGGGATGCTCGGTGCAAGGAGCCTGGCTCGGACCTTCGACACCATCGAGCTCCCCCTGGCCGACCTGCGAGCTGCGGCGCACGCGGCCCGAGGAACGGTCAACGACGCCTTCATGGCCTCGGTGGTCGAGGGCCTGCGGCGCTACCACCAGCACCACGACGCCGAGATCCACGCCCTGCGCATCAACATGCCGGTCAACCTGCGCACCGACCAGGACCCGATGGGCGGCAACCACTGGGCACCGGCCCGGTTCTCGGTCCCCGCCGACATCGACGACCCGGTGAGGCGCATGCAACGACTCGGCGAGCTGGCCCGGGGCTGGCGGCACGAGCCGGCGCTGGCGCACACCGATGCGGTCGCCTGGTGCCTCCACTGCCTGCCCCAGCCCCTCACCGTCAGCGTCATGGGCGCCATGCTGCGCCACGTGGACACGGTGGTGACCGACGTCCCGGGCCTGGTCACCCGGTCCTACCTGGCCGGGGCCGAGGTCCTCGAGCAGTACGCCTTCGCCCCCACCGGCGGCGCCGCCCTGAACGTCTCGCTGGTCTCGCACCTCGACCGGGCCTGCATCGGTGTGGTGGTGGATCGAGCTGCCATCCCCGACGAGGACGTCCTGGTGGCCTGCCTGCTCGAGGGGATCGACGACGTCGTGTCCGTCGTGGGCCACCACCCCGTCCGCACGGCCTGAAGGAGCGCGCCATGTCTTTGCTCCCTGCCCTGATCGCCGACCCGGAGGCCTTCGAGCCCATGTCGGCCCTCGACGCCAGCTTCCTCTACGCCGAGACCGAGCGGACCCCGCTCCACATCGGCTCGCTCACGGTCTTCGACGGTGCGCCCTTCTTCGACGAGCGGGGCCAGTTCCGCCTCGACGACGTCCGGGCCCACGTGGCCTCGCGGCTGCACCTCATCCCCAACTTCCGGCGGCGGGTGGCCACCCCGCTCCTCGGGCTCGGCCGACCCGTGTGGGTGGATGCCACCGACTTCGACATCGACGACCACGTTCGGCTCATGGTCCTGCCCGAGCCGGGTTCGCGAGCCGAGCTGGCCGACCTCTGCTGCCGCTTGTTCGCGCGTCCGCTCGATCGGTCCCGGCCGTTGTGGGAGCTCTGCTTCGTGGGCGGGCTCGACGATGGCCGGGTGGCCATGGTGGAGCGGGTGCACCATGCCCTGGTCGACGGCATCTCGGGCGTCGAGGTGGCCGCGGCCCTGCTCGACCTGGAGCCGGACCCGGCGCCCACGGTGGTCCCTCGGTGGCGGCCCGAACCGGTCCCGGGATCTGTCGCCCTGGCCACCGAAGGGGTTCGTCAACAGGTGGTCGGACCGATCCACTGGCTGCGCACGATGCACGGCCTGATGCCCACGCCCGCCGCCGCCGTCCGACGCACCCGCGGCCTGGTGGGCGGGGTGAGCTCACTCGGCGACCCCCGCCAGGTCCTGCGGTCATCGACGAACGCCGACATCGGTCCCCGTCGCCGGCACCTGCAATGGGTGGTCGTGCCCTTGGCCGACGTGCGCGATGCCGCCCACCGACGCCAGGTCACGATCAACGACGTGGTCCTGGCCGCGGTGGCCGGCGGCTTCCGTGAGCTCCTGTCCGCTCGGGGCGAGGCGGTGGCCGATCGCCACCTGCAGGCGCTGGTGCCCGTGTCGACCCACGGCGCGGCCGATGCGGGCGCGTACGGCAACCACGTGTCGGGGATCGTGGCCTCGTTGCCCATCGGGGCCGACCCGGCCTCGGAGCGGCTGTCCCGGGTGGCCGAGGGCATGGCCGAGCACAAGGCCAGCCACCAGGCCGAGGGCACCGAGCTGCTGGTCGAGGGCCTCGAGCTGCTGCCCCCGGCGTTGCTGGCTGCCCTGACGCGCAGCATCCACCACCAGCCGCTGTTCAACCTGATCGTGACCAACGTCCCCGGGCCCTCGTCGCCCCTCTACTTCCTGGGGGCCCGCCTGCGCGACGCCATCCCCCTGGTGCCACTGGGGGGGAACCTGGATGTGAGCGTCGGGGTGCTGTCCTACGACGAGCAGCTCACGCTCGGGTTCTTCGCCGACCGGGACACCTGCCCGGACCTGGGGGTGCTGGCCCAGGGGGTGCGGGAGGGGTTCGACGAGCTGCTGGCCAGCCCGCCGCGTCGGTCGCGTCGGACGAAGACGGCGGTCGGGTCATGAGCGGCGAGCGCCCGAGCCGCGCCTGGGACCGCCTGGCCCGGACCCTGGGCCGCCGATCGGGCTGGGTGATGGCCGGAGCCCTCGTGCTGTCGGTCGTGCTGGCCGCCGGGGCCACCCGGCTCACCTTCGCCACCGGCCAGGACAGCTACCTCAACTCGGGGTCCCAGGTGGCGGTGAACAACCGCCAGTACCAGTCGCTGTTCGGCGGCCAGGCACTGGTCACGATCTTCACCGCCCGCCCCGGCCACTCGATCCTCGAGCTGTTCGAGCCGGCCAACCGCGCCAAGATGGCCGCGCTGGGTGCCACCCTCGATCACACCAAGGGAGTGCAGAGCGCGGCGACGCCGCTCACGGCCATGGATTGGAACCAGGCCCTGGTGGCACCGGCGAAGGGGTCGACCGATCCGACCTCGAGCGTGGCCGGCAAGATCCTGTTGTCGGCGGCCGACCGCGAGACGAACCCGGCACGTCGCCAGATCCGTCTGGCCGACGCCGCCACCACCGCCACCCGGCTGGGCGCGGCCGGCGTGCACAGCTACAACAACCCGGGGTGGGTCACGTTCCTGTTGGTGGACAACCAGGGCAACGTCCGCGAGGCGTTGCGGCCCTTCTTCCCGAACCCGCCGGGGGTGGCCCCGACCTTCGCCAACGCCCGTCGGGCCGAGATGGTCGTCCGCCTCGACGGCAACCAGACCTCCAAGCAGGAGGGGGCCGCCACCACCGCAGTGACCCGAGCCGTGAAGGCCGTGTCCTTCGACGGGTTCACCACCTCGACCACCGGCGCGCCGGCCCTGCTGAAGGTGATCAACGACTACCTGATGGGGGGGATGTTGGTGCTGGGGGCGATCGCCGTGGTCGTGATGGTCGTCGTGCTGTCGGCGGCCTTCCGGGTCCGCTGGCGCCTGGTGCCGCTGGTCGTGATGGCCCTCGGCGTCGTGTGGACCTTCGGCCTGTTGGGCTACGTCGGGTTCCAGCTGTCGATCGTGACCATCGCCGGGCTCCCCATCCTCATCGGGCTGGGCGTCGAGTTCGCCATCCAGATGCAGAACCGGATCGAGGAGGAGGTCGTGGCCGGGCCGGTCCCGGCGGATCCGGCCGGAGCGGACGGGGGAGGTGGCTTCGTGAGCCGGTCGCTGCGCCACATCGGTCCCGCGCTGCTGGTGGCGACGGTGGCGGCGGTCATCGCCTGCCTGGCCCTGAAGGCCTCGCTCACCCCGATGATCCGTGATTTCGGGGTCCTGCTGGCGGTGGGGATCGTGTTCGTGTTCCTGGCCGCCATCGTCGTGCCCACCGCCCTGCTGTCCATCCGGGAGCGGCGGCGACCGACCACCGAGGAGCACCGCCAGGTCCGGGTCGAGGCGATCATGACCCGGCTCGGCCACCTGCCCACCCGGCTGGTGGTCCCGCTGGTCGTGGTGGGCCTGGCCCTGTTCGTGGGCGGGCTGTTCGCCGAGGAGTCCACGCCCATCCAGACCGACCCCAACCAGTGGGTGGACCAGAGCAGCCAGGTGATCCACGACATCAACTCGATGCAGGCCACCACCGGCGCCTCCAGCGAGCTCGGCATCTACCTCACCGACCCCCGTGGCGTGTTCACCGACGAGATGAGCGCCTTCACCACCACCTTCGCGCTCGGTCAGCTCCAGCGCTTCCCCGGCAAGCTCACCAACGTCTCGAGCCTGGCCACCACCGTCTACTACCTCATGGCGGTGCCCGGAGCCTCCAAGCTGGCGCCCACCGGTGCCGACCTGCGGGCCGCCTACGACGTCGCGCCGCACGACCTGCAGACCTCGATGGTGGCCGCCCGGGACACGGCCGCCAACGTGGTGTTCCAGACCGGGCCCTCCACGCTGGCCGTGCGCAAGACCGTCATCGAGGAGATCCGCGCCGAGGTGCACCCGCCAGCCGGCATCCAGGCCACACCGTCGGGCCTGGCCGTGATCGGCGTCGGCCTGTTGGACAACCTCACCGCCAACCGGCTGCTGCTCACCTACCTGGCCCTGGGCGGCGTGTTCCTCTGGATGCTGTTGCGCTTCCGCAACGTGGTGAAGGCCGTGCTGGTGATGTTCCCGGTCGTGTTCGCCGTGGGGTTGTCGGCCACGGTGGTGAAGCTCTCGGGCATCACGGTGAGCCCGCTGACCACGGTGGGCAGCCCGCTGGTCATCGCCATCTGCGGCGAGTTCGCCACGCTCATCCTGTTCCGCCACCTCGAGGAGCGAGCTCGGGGCTGCGATCCCCACGAGGCGGCCGACATCGCCGCCGCCCGGACGGGCCGGGCCTTCTTCGCCTCGTCGCTGACCACCGTCGGCGGGTTCGCCGTGCTGTTGTTCTCGCCCCTGCCGCTGCTGCGGGACTTCGGCGCCATCGTGGCCATCACCATCGCCATCGCCCTGCTGAGCGCGGTCACCGTGCTCCCGCCGCTGCTGGTGTGGGCGGATCTGCACCACTGGCTTCCCCGGCCATCCCAGCTGCCGCCCGATGGCGACACCGGATCTGCCGCCGAGCTGGAGGTGGTGGGTGATGGCGAGGCCGGTCGTCGCGGCTGACGACCAGCTGACCGGCGGCGACCAGCTGACCGGCGGCGATCAGCTGACAGCGCGGGGGACTGTCGAGGGCGGGTCCGACCGGTAGACCTCGTCCACGAAGTCGGCGATCCGATCCGACAGGCGCTCGGGGTGCAGCCGGAGCTCGAGGGGGGAGCGGGCCTGCTCCAGCGTGGCGTGAGGCATGACCTTCGCCAGCCGGGTGGCGTCGTCGAAGGGATGGATGAGGTCCCACCGGTGGGCCAGGATGAGCGTCGGGACCGCGATCCTCGAGCGGTCCTCGACGGTGGGGGCGACGGGCCCGACCAGGATGCCGTGGAGCACGGAGGCCACGACGTCGGGGGGTGTGGTGGCCGCGCCGATCACGCTGTTCAGCGAGCCGAACCGGGTACGGGGCATCTTGCGCAGCGGCGCGGTGAGCACGGGCAGGATCCGACGGGCGTAGTGGGCGCCGAGCAGGAGGGATCCGAACAGGATGGCCGCCGGGGGGACGGCCCACTCCAGCACGGGCATCTCCAGGATGAGCCCGGTGACCCGTTCCGGTCGGAGGGACGCGGCCAACAGGCTCACGTTGGCCCCCAGGGAGGTCCCGCCCAGGACGGCGCGGGGCACGCCGAGGTGGTCGAGCAGGGCGAAGACCTGTGCGGCGTAGTCGTCGATGCGGTACTGCGACGCGTGCTCGGGCTTGTCGCTGCGCCCGTGGCCGAGCAGGTCGAGCAGGATCACCCGATGGCCGCTGGTGGCCAACGCCACGGCCAGGTCCCGGTTCATGTCCGAGTCGAGGAGCAGGGCGTGCAGGTACACGACCACCTCGGGCCCCGAGCCGTACTCGTCGTAGGTGAGGTGGTGGCCCCGGTGGCGGAAGCGGTGGGTGGTGGCGCGGGCGGGAGCTGAGCGTCTCACCCCCTCAGCCTCGGCCACCTCGATCCGGCCCGACAGGGCCGAAGGTCATCCGGGCTGGGGAGGTGCGCCGACAGGCGCATCGACCCATGAGGTCGGGCGGCGTCCGACCGCAGCGCAGCGAGGATCGGACGAAGCCTCTCGTGCGGGCCCCGTGGCCCATCGGCGCGGGTCCCTAGGCGGGCCAGGACCGGTCGAACCAGCGGCGGATGCGGCTGGTGCCGAACTCGGCCTTGTCGGAGGCCAGCGCGGCCGACGGACCTTCCAGGCCACCCATCGGAGCCTGGCCGGCGAGGAAGGTCACGTCCACCTTGGCCACCTGGTCGTACCCGAACTCGAGGTAGCACAGGCCCCGGCCGTCGTATGTGCTGGCGTCGGTGGCGCCGCGGATGGTGGCGCTGATCCCGCTGGCCACCACCGCGGCCTGGCCTTCGGCGAACACGCCGGCCTTGGGGGTGCCCACGCTGGTGACGTCGCCCACCGCGTACACGCCCGGGAACGAGGTCTCGAGGGTGAGCGGGTCGACCGGGATCCACCCGTCGACGGCCAGGCCCGACTCGGCCACCACCGGCGGCGCGTGGTGGCGGGGGACGCCCAGGAACAGGTCGAAGGCCAGCTCCTCGCCGTTGCCGAGCACGGCCACCTTTCGCTCGGGGTCGAGGTGGCTCACCGTGCGGTCGGGCAGCCACTCGATGCCCCGTTCGGCGAAGGCCGCCAGCAGGGCCTCCGACGCCTGGGGCGAAGGGGGGATGGGCAGGCCCATGGGCATGACCAGCGAGATGTGGCTGGCCTCGCGCCGACCCCGGTCGGTCAGGTAGTCGTGCAGCAGCAGCGCCGTCTCGCTGGGCGCCGGAGGGCACTTGAACGGGGTGGAGGTCACGGCCACGATCACCCGCCCGCCCGGGAAGTCGGCCAGCACGTCGCGCAGGGCGAAGGCGCCCGCCACCGTGTAGAACTCGTGGCCCGCCTCCACCAAGCCGGGCGTGGCCGCCGGGTCGAGGTCGGCTCCCAGGGCCACCACCAGGATGTCGGCCTCGAAGGCGCCGGCGCTCGTCTCCACGCGCTTGGCCACCGGGTCGATGGACTCGACGGTCGCTTGCACGAAGCGCACGCCCGGCTTCACGATGGCCGAGTACGGGTGGCGCACCGCGTCGGCCGGCGCCCCGCCGAACATGACCTCCAACTTGGAGAAGCCGAAGACGAACGAGTCGCTCCGGTCGATCAGCACCAACTCGACCTGGTCGCCGAACTGCTCGGACAGCCCGGCGGTCAGCTCCAACCCGCCGAACCCGGCTCCCAACACGACGATGCGCATCGCCGGAACCTAGCTTCCCGGGCCCACCCCGTGGTCCCCCACCGAGATCTGTGCACCTCCTGCGTTTGGGGTCGTCGCAAGTGCACGCAGACCGGTGGGAGTGGGCGGCGCGACCCGTCAGCTCGACAGGAACCGCTCGGTGTAGAGCGCGAAGCGCGCCAGCAGCTCGTCGGGGTCGAGACCCACGTCGCCCGGGTGGTACTCGATCCGACCCAGCCGGCCCCGCTCGTGCCCGGCCAGGTAGTCGGCCATCGCGGTCTCGGCTTCGGGGGTCAGCGGTTGGCCGGCCAGCTCGTAGATGCGCCGGGCGGTGGCCAGGTCGTCCGCCATGAACTCGTCGAAGCGCACGTCCACCGAGCGCTCGGGGTCGAGCAGGTGTCGGTCGCGCCCGCAGGCGTCGAGCATGATCCCGACCCGGTCGGCCCAGGCCCGCCCCAACCCCTCGGGGTCGACCGGGTCGGCGTGCATGCGCGCCGTGTAGGCGATCATGGTGGCCAGCGACACCACCACCTCGACCGGGTCGCGATGGGTGACCACCACGGTGGCATCGGGGAACACGGTGGCCAGCACCCCGAACTGCTCGAGGTGCTGGGGTGACTTGAGCACCCAGCGGTCGGCGCCGCGCAGGTGCTGGAGCGCCCGGAGGATGGTTCGCAGGTACCGGTAGTGGGGCGTCTGGTCGTGGTCCAGGTAGTAGCGCTCCCAAGAGGGGACGTGCGCCAAGGTCTCGAAGTACATGGTGGAGAAGTCGATGGCCAGCAGCTGGATCTCCTCGTGCACGTGATCGGTGGTCATCTCGTGCATGAGGGGGAACAGGGGCATGGCCTGGTTCATGAACCACACCGCGGCGTCGGCCCGGCCGCGTCGCCCGGCCGGGTCGGTGTCGGCTTCAGCCGCCGTGGGGATCGGCTCGAGGCTCTCCCAGTAGGGCAGCGTGGTCAGGGCCGGATCGGCGGCCAACAGGTTGTGCAGGTGGGTGGTGCCGGTGCGGGGCAGGCCGGCGATGATGATCGGCGGCGCCAGTTCGATCTCGTGGATCTCGGGGTGGCGGGCCAGCAGGTCGGTGAGCAGCAGGCGGTTCTGGAGCAGCTGGAGCAGCTGGCTGTGGAACGTGACGATCCCCATGGGGCTCAAGCCGTCCACCTCCACCAGCGCGTCGACCAGCACCTGGAGGCGTTCGCGATAGTCGCGGGGGCCGAAGTCGTCGAGGCCGGTCTCCTCGACGGCGCGGCGGTGCAGGGCGTCGACGTCGAGCGGGCAGTCTGGCGCCAGGGCGGCCATGGCCATCCTGATCTCGTCCACCTCCGGGCTGAACCGTGGCGCGCTCAGGTCGTCGATGTGGATGGCGTCGGCCATCGCGGTCCCCCCGGTGGTCGTGGTCCTGAGCCTTCTACAGTACGAGCCGCCGTTCGGCTCGACCGGCGCGCCGCCCACAGTCGGGCAACCACCGCTCAGCCCGCAGCTCGACCCGGGGGGACCATGACGACACCGCAATGGCGAGCGACCCAGGCCTGGCGCGACCTGCTGGCCGGGCTGGCCGAGCTCGACCAGACCTTCCTGGCCGGTCCCAAGGCCCTCGACGACGAGCAGTCGGTGGCCGAGGGCTACCGGTTCCTGCTCTCGGTCCTGGGGGTGGCCGCCGACGCCTACCTGTTCGCCGACCGCTCCCGGCCGGTCTTCGTCGACATCAACACCCCGACCCGACGCGACCGCCGCTGGGGCGGCGACAACACCGACGCCTACTACGCCATGGTGCCCATCGATCCGACGCGGACCTACCGCGTCTCGGGCCAGCGCGGCGACAGCACCTACTTCTCGCTCACGGTCTACAACGAGCCGTCGCCGGGGGCCTGGTCGGATCGCATCGTGGGGATCGTCAACGACACCGACCTCGACATCGACCCGACCGACGGCACCTTCTCCCTGCTCATGGGCCCGCGCCGGCCGGCCGACCACGAGGGGGCGTTCATCGAGCTCAGCGACGACGCGGCCGTCGCGCTGACCCGTGACTACCAGGTGGATCCGGCCCGGGGCCGGCGGGTGACGTGGTCGATCGAGGCCCTGGACGAGCCCGAGCCGCTGCGCCACGGGGACGAGGACACGGCCGAGGCCCTGGGGTCGGTGCTCCGCTGGGTGCGCACCATGTTCGACATCGTGCCGCTGGCCCTGGCCCCTCGCGACCACACCACCCTGGGGCACAACTCGGCCCAGCTGGCCAACGAGTTCGCCGAGCCCTACCAGGTGCTCGACGCCAACTACGGGTGGTCGGCCCGCGACGCCTGCTACGCCTTCGCCAACTTCGACCTCGGCCCCGACGAGGCCCTGGTGGTCACCCACCGCCCGCCGACGTGCCGGTTCTGGAACCTGGTCGTCTGGAACCCGTTCATGGCCGGCCACAACCTGGGCGACGCCCCCACCTCGATCAACATCGGTTCGGCCGTGCCCAACGGCGACGGCACGGTGACCGCGGTCATCGCCCGGCGAGCCCTGGCCCATCCCAACGCCCTGTCCACCGTGGACCACGCCCAGGGGGCGTTGGCCTTTCGGTGGTTCCTGGCCGACGAGGTGCCCCCGCGACCACAGGTAGAGCTGGTCCACGTCGACGACGTCCCCACCCAGGTGTGCTGACCTCGAAATCTGTGCACCTACTGCGCCAGGGCCGCAGTAGGTGCACGCAGAACCGGAAGCGCGTCGGTTGGCCAAGGGCGACGCGACGTCGAGAGTGGCGGTGTGCGAACATGTGTTCGTGTCCGGTGCCGCAACCATCCTGCACGCCGACCTCGATGCCTTCTACGCGTCGGTCGAACAGCGCGACGACCCGGCCCTGCGGGGGCGACCGGTGATCGTGGGCGGCGGCGTGGTCCTGGCCGCCAGCTACGAGGCCAAGGCCTGTGGCGTGCGCACGGCCATGGGCGGCCGCCAGGCCCAGGCCCTGTGCCCGGGGGCCATCTTGGTCCCGCCTCGCATGTCGGCCTACTCGGGGGCCAGCCGGGCCGTCTTCGACGTGTTCCGGCGGACGTCCCCGCTGGTCGAGGGGCTGTCCATCGATGAGGCCTTCCTCGAGGTGGGCGGTCTGGCCCGGGTGTCGGGCACGCCCACCGAGATCGCCATCCGGCTGCGCCGGCAGGTGCTCGACGAGGTGGGTCTGCGCATCACCGTGGGCGTGGCCAGCACCAAGTTCCTGGCCAAGGTGGCCAGCGCGGTGGCCAAGCCCGACGGTCTGCTGGTGGTGCCGGCCGGCGAGGAGCTGGACTTCCTGCACCCGCTGCCCGTCGAGCGGTTGTGGGGCGTGGGACGCATCACCGCCGACAAGCTCCATGCCCGCGGGCTGCGCACGGTGGCCGACGTGGCTGCCCTCGACCAGGCCGACCTGGTGGCCATGCTGGGGCCGGCGTCGGGTCGCCACCTCCACGCCCTGGCCCACAACCGGGATCCGCGGCCGGTGCGGGTGGGCGGCCGGCGTCGATCCATGGGCGCCCAGTGCGCGTTGGGGCGGGGGCCGCACACCCCCGGTCGGGTCGATTCGGTGGCGGTGGCCCTGGTCGACCGGGTCACCCGCCGGATGCGCGACAGCGGTCGCGTCGGTCGCACGGTGATGCTGCGCCTGCGCTTTGCCGACTTCACCCGGGCCACGCGCTCGCACACCCTCGACGAGGCCACCGCCCAGACCGCGCCGATCCTGGTGGCCCTGCGAGCCTTGCTGGCCGCGGCCGATGCCGAGATCGGCGATCGGGGCCTGACCCTGGTGGGCGTGTCGGTGACCAACCTGTCGGACGCCTCAGCGGTGCAGCTGGCCCTGCCCTTCGACGGGCGCATCGACGGGTCGCTCGACCACGCCCTCGACGAGGTGCGCCGGCGGTTCGGCTCGTCGGCAATCGGCCGCACCGTGCTGGTCGGCCAGCGCCTGACCCCGAGCGTGCCCCTCCTGCCTGACTGAAGTCCCGGGAACTGGCCGTTGGAATGCGCGATATCGCTCAGCCAAAGATGCCCAATTTCCCGGATCGTTGGCGCGGTCAGGGCGCGGGTTCGTCGGGGGCGCGGCCCGTCTCCAGCAGGGTCTTGAGCGAGGCCAGCACGATGGGCCACCCACCGCTGACCCCGGCCAGCACCGCGCCCTCGGGGTCGGTCACCTCGTGGATCACGGTGAGCTTGACCAGCGGGTCGCCGTCCTCGATGTCGAAGGTCACCTTGGACCGCGGCTCGTCGTTCCAGCGGGCCACCAGGTCGTCGTCGAACTTCAGGTTGTCGGCCAGCTCCTGGGTCATGGTGTGCCACGTGTAGGACAGGTGGGTGAACGGGTCGGACTCGAGCACGATCTGTTCGGGGTCCTCGATGCGGGCGCCGTGGTTGGTCCAGACCATCGGTGAACCGACCTGCCAGTCGGTCTCGAACTCGAGGTTCCAGTAGCGCCGGGTGAAGGCGGGGTCGGTCAGGCCCTGCCACAGCTGCGCGGGGGTGGTGCGGATGTAGGTGGTGTAGACGAAGGTGGGCTTTGGCACGGGGGTGTCCTCCAGAGCTCGTTTCAGGTCGGCCAGGGCCTCGGCCCGGCCGCGGTCGTAGTGGCTGATCCACCGGTCGGCGATCTCGTGGATCGGGGCGGCGTTGAGGTAGTGCAACTTCTCCCGGCCGTGGCGCACGGTGGCCACCAGACCCGCCGCTTCGAGGATGGCCAGGTGCTTGCTCACCGACTGGCGAGCCATCCCCAGGCCGGCGCACAGCTCGCGCAGGCTCTGGCCGTTGCGGGCCTGGAGCCGATCGAGCAGGGTGCGCCGGCTGGGATCGGCCAGGGCCTTGAAGACGTCGTCCAGTTCGGGGGCGGTGTCGGGCACGGGTGCAGTGTGGCCCGGCGTCAGCCCCAGCTGCTGATCTTGCGGTCGAGGGGGAACGGGTGCGCCGGCTCGCCCTCGGCCAGCGACTTCAGCTCGAGCAGGAAGTAGGCCCACTTGGTCGAGCAGTGGGCCTGGAAGGGCACCGGTTCGCGCCAGCCACCATGGGTGAAGGCGACGGTGGTCTCGCCGTCGACGTGGCCGAGGTCGAAGGTGAGGGTGGTGTCCAGCCACTCGTCGGGACCCTCCACGCATCGCCACGCCACCCGATCGGGGGCCACCTGCTCGACGGCCATGACCGCGGCGGCGTCCTCGCCGCCGAAGTAGAAGGCGACCTTGCCGCCTTGGCCCGTGTCGCCACGGGTGTCCTGCGTCCACCAGCCCGCCAGCCCGTCACGGGTGGTGAGGGCCTGGTGCACCCGGGTCTGGGGTGCGTCGATGCCGATGCGGTGTCGGATGTCGCTCATGGTCTGCTCCAAGCGGTCTCGGGGTTCGGGACGCCGACCCGACTCCCAAAAGGCAGCCGATCAGCTGCCTGTATAATGTGCAGCTAAATGGCTGCCTGTCAACCCCGGATCCCACCGGGGCCGGTGGATAGGGTCGGCCCATGCGCATCGCCAACGTGGACGGTCGGGTGAAGGTGCTGGTCGACGGCGGGGCGGTCGACGTCGAGCGCGCCAGTCGCGGCGGGCTGCCGGCCGACCCCCTGGCCGCCTACGACCGCTTCGACGAGCTGGCCGCCTGGTCCTCCGGCGTGACCGGTGCCGACGAAGCCTTCGTGCCCGATCAGGCGGGTCCGCCCAGCCCCACCCCCCGCCAGGTCTTCGGCATCGGCATCAACTACGTCGACCACGCGGCCGAGTCGGGCCACGACGTGCCCACGTCCCCGTTGGTGTTCACCAAGTACGTGAGCTCGTTCTCCGGCCCGGTCTCGACGGTGGTCCTGCCCCCGGGTTCGGTGGACTGGGAGGTCGAGGTGGTGGCAGTGATCGGTCGAACTGCCCGCGAGGTGCCGGTGGCGCGGGCCTGGGAGCACGTGGCCGGGCTCACCGTGGGCCAGGACCTGTCCGAGCGCCAGCTGCAGCGGCGCGGGCCGGCGCCGCAGTTCGGGCTGGGCAAGTCGTACCCCGGCTTCTCCCCCATGGGGCCGTCCCTGGTCACCCCCGACGAGCTCGACCGGCCCGACGACCTGGCCCTGGGGTGCGAGGTGGACGGCGAGGTGCGCCAGCAGGCCCGCAGCGCCGACATGATCTTCGGGGTGCCCGAGCTGGTGGCCTACCTGTCGGGCGTGGTCACGCTCTACCCCGGTGACGTGATCTACACCGGCACCCCACCGGGGGTGGGCATGGGTCGCACACCGCCGGTCTACCTCCGGCCCGGCAACCACCTGCACAGCTGGATCGAGGGCATCGGCGAGCTCGACCAGCAGTTCGTGGCGTCCGACGCCGAGCCGGTTCCGGCCACGTCCCAGGAGGTGCGCCGATAGGCGCACCGACCCGTGAGGTCGGTCGGTGTCCGACCGCCGCGCACCGAGGATCGGACGAAGCCTCTCGTGCACCCCCCGTGCCCATCGGCGCGGGTCCCTAGCGCGACAGGATGGTGACGGCCGCGGTGCCGGGGGCGCCGTAGACCTGGGCATAGCCGACGCGGGGGTCGCCGGGGACCTGGCGGTCGCCGGCCTGGCCTCGCAGCTGCAGGACCAGCTCGTGCACCTGGCGCAGGCCGGAGGCGCCGATGGGCTCGCCGTTGGCGATGAGCCCGCCGTCGGTGTTGACCGGCATGGGCCCGGTGATCTCGGTGGCGCCGTCAGCCAGCAGCTTCTCCTGGTCGCCGTCGGCGCAGAAGCCGTTCTCGGCCATGTGGATGACCTCGGCGCCGGCGTCGGTGTCCTGCAGCTGGATCACGTCCACGTCGGAGGGCCCGATGCCGGCCTCCTCGTAGGCCGCCCGGGACGCGTACACCGTGGGGGCCACGTCCTCTTCGACCGGGGCCCAGGTGGTGCTCACCTCGTAGGCCCCGTAGTTGCGGCTGCGCAGGGCGGTGGCCTTCACGTACACCGGCTTGTCCGTGTAGCGGGACGCGAGGTCGGCCCGGCACAGGACCAGGGCGGCCGCGCCCTCGTCGGGGGCGCAGAACATCTTGGCCGTGAGCGGGTAGTTGAGCATGGGCGAGGCCAGGATCTCCTCCTCGGAGATGGCCTGGCGCCGGAAGGCCTTGGGGTTCAGCACCCCGTTGCGGTAGTTCTTGGCCGCCACCTTGGCCAGGGTCTCGTGCGAGATGCCGTGGTCGTGGCAGTAGCGGTTGATCTTCATGCCGAAGAACTTGGTGGTGGTGAACTGGCCGTTGTCGCCGTACCAGGCGGGCACGTTGGTCAGCGTGGGATCGACCTTGAACGCGCCGCGGGGGTGCTTGTCCATGCCCACGGCCACCACGATGTCGCCGTTGCCGGCCACGATGGCGTCGGCCGCCTGCTGGGTGATGGCGGCGCCGGTGGCACAGGCGTTGAACACGTTCATGAACGGGATGCCGGTCAGGCCCAGGATGCCGGTGAGGGGATCCGCCTGGGCCACCTCCCAGCTGCCGCCGAAGGCACACGAGACGTCCTTCCACTCGACCCCGGCGTCGGCCAGCGCCAACTCGACGGCCTCGGCGCCCATCTCGAACGCGGTCTTGTCGCCGAACCGGCCGAAGGGGTGCAGGCCGACCCCGATGATGGCTACGTCATCCATGTCAGCTCCTCAGCTCAACTCGCCGGCGTGGCGGCCGCGGTCGGTGCGAAGGCGAACGTGAGGATCTCGTCGCCGTCCGCGTCGGTGTAGAAGGGCACGATCCGCAGCTCGACGGGCATGTCGAAGTCGAGCCTGGCCGGATCGTCCTCGGTCAGGCGGGCCTCGACCCGCACCACGTCGTCGAGTTGGACCAGCCCGACCCCGAAGGGCACGAACGAGGCCCCGGTGGGATCGCCCATGTAGTCGACCGCGGGGGGGAAGCCCTGCGTGGTCCACGACACCAGCGTGCCGGTGGTGGGCAGCAGCAGCTCGGACATGGCGGCTCGGCTGCAGCGGGGGCATCGGGACTGGGCGGGGAAGGTCACCGCGCCGCAGTCGTCGCACCGGCTGCCGATGAGGCGGGGCTCGTCGGACGGCCACGTGAAGATCTCGGCGATGGGTCGTTGCACGGCGCCGACGCTAGCCGTGAAACCTCTAGATGTCTCAACCGGCGGCGGAGGCCCTGGTCGGCATCGGCGCCGGCCCCCACCCGGCTCGGCCGAGGTTCCACGCCCCAGGATGGGGGTCCAAATTGCTCATCTGGCTACAAATCGGTCACGTTCGGTTTAAACGGCTCGGGTCGGGCCGACGTGGGCGTCGTCAAGGCGTAGATCCGAACCGAAGGGACGACGAACTGTGAAGCGATCCGCACCCGTCTGGCTGGTCCTCACCGCCACGTTGCTCGCCGTGGGGCTGTTGGCGGCGGCCTGCGGATCGGCGAGCTCGTCGCACGCCGGGTCGGCCGGCGCGGCCGTGACCAGCTCGTCGGCCACGCCCTCCACGTTGGCCAACGTCCTGCAGGCGACCACGGGCCAACCCCAGCACGGCGGGTCGATCGTGTACGCGGTCGACAGCGAAGCCGACGGGTGGAACCCGACCTCGGCCCAGTGGGCTCCGCAGAGCACCACCGAGGCGCAGACCATGCTCGACCCGCTGGCCGCCTGGGGTCCCAACTACGACGCCGAGCCCTACCTGGCCAAGGCCTTCACCCACAGCGCCGACTACAAGACCTGGAACATCGTGCTGCGGCCGGGCATCACCTTCTCCGACGGGGAGGTGCTCGATGCGACCGCGGTCAAGACCGACCTGGATGCGGTGGCCGCCTCCACCCTGACCGGCACGGCGGTGGCGCCCATCACCTCGACCACGGTGGTCGACCCGCTCACGTTGGCCGTGCACATGAGCATCCCGTGGTCGGTGTTCCCCACCGTGCTCACCACCCAGGCCGGCTACATCGACGCCCCCAAGGAGATCCAGTCGGGCGACACGCAGCACGCCATCGGCACCGGGCCCTTCGTGATGACGTCCTGGGTGCCCAACGGCAGCCTGACCGTGGTGCGCAACCCGCAATACTGGCGCAAGGGCCTGCCGTACCTCGACCAGATCACGTTCAAGCCCTCGCCCGATCCGCAGACCTCGTACCAGTCGCTGATCACCGGCGACAGCGACGTCATCCAGACCAGCGTGCCCCAGGTCGAGCAGAAGCTGGGCGTGGCCGCGGGCAAGCACCAGGTGCAGCTGGTGCACTCCACCGGTGAGTCGGAGGAGGAGAGCGTGATGTTGAACACGCAGGCTGCGCCCATGAACGAGCTGTCGGTGCGCCAGGCCATCGCCTACGCCACCAACACCCAGGAGTACGCCAAGGTCACCGGGGTCGACCCCCGCGACATCGCCACCGGGCCCTTCGCGGTCGGCTCGAAGTGGTACGTGCCCACCGGGTTCCCCACCTACGACCTGGCCAAGGCGAAGGCCCTCGTGGCCCAGTACCAGACCCAGCACGGCACCCCACTCAGCTTCTCGCTGATCTGCGGCAACGACATCGCCGAGCTGCAGATGTGCCAGCTGCTCCAGAGCCAGTGGGCCAAGGCCGGCATGACCGTCCACGTGCAGAGCGAGGACGACTCGGCCCAGATCACCGCGGCCATCACGGGCAACTACCAGGCCTCGGACTGGCGCCAGTTCGGCAGCCAGGACCCCGACGGCGACTCGGTGTGGTGGAACGGCGCCAACGCCAAGCCGCCGCTGGCCCTGAACATGGCGCGCAACGTCGACCCGACGATCGATGCCGCGCTCTACGTCGGACGGACCAGCCACATCAAGCAGCAACGCCAGCTCGCCTACATCACCGTGGCCCGCCAGCTGGCCAAGGACCTGCCCTACATCTGGCTGTCCCACACCATCTGGATGGTGGGCGCGGCCAACGACGTGCGGGGCTTCGACGCCACCACCCTGCCCAGCGGCGAGAAGACCGATTCGGTCATCTCCGGGGTGGTCAACGTCGACCAGCTCTGGCTGGCCCACTCGTGACGCGCTCGGTGGTCACCCGGCGGCCCAGCCGGGCGAGGCGAGAGACGAACGTGTCAGCGGAGCGACCTCGTAGGCCGCGCTGGGCTGACAGGTACGGGGCCGGGGACGAATGCGTCAGCGGAGCGACCTCGTGGGCCGCGCTGGGCTGACAGGTTCGGCGACCTGGCTCAGGGCGAGGCGGTGGATTCGGTGACGGGGAGCTCGACGGTGATGGTGGGCTCGTCGCCCACCTCGGCCACCAGGTCGCCCACCACGCCGGCGGTGGCCACGTCGTCGGCCGCCAATCGCAGGGCGGCCACCCGCTCGGCTGTGTCGACCACGGTGACGCGCTCGACCGGGGCGCGCATCGACAGCTGGTTGAGCGACTTCTCCTTGCGCACCCGGCCCAGGACTTCGCTGGCCATCTCGAGCACCAGCGGATCGCCTTGCGCGGTGGCGTCGCCCAGCTCGTCAGCCGAGGGCCAGGCTGCCCGGTGCACCGACGACTCGTGCCACCACGACCACGCCTCCTCGCTGGCGAAGGGCAGGAACGGGGCGAACAGGCGCAGCAGGGCGTCGAGGGCCAGCGCCAGGGTGGCCCGGGCCGACTCGGCGCCCGGCTCGTCGCCGTAGGCCCGCGACTTGACCAGCTCGACGTAGTCGTCGCAGAACGTCCAGAAGAACACCTCGGACTGCTCGAGGCAGCGGTGGTGGGCGTAGCCGTCGAACGAGGCGGTGGCCTCGTCGACAACCTGGCCCAGCCCGGCCAGCAGCGCCCGGTCGAGGGCGGCGGTGGGCGCACCCACCTGGGCTTCGGCCTCGGTGATGCCCAGCCCCAGCACGAAGCGGGTGACGTTGAGCAGCTTCAGGGCCAGGCGCCGGCCCACCTTCATCTGGCCGGCGTCGGCCGCCGTGTCGACCCCCGGGGCCGAGCTGCAGGACCAGTAGCGCACGCCGTCGGCGCCGTGGTCGTCGACCAGCTGACCGGGCGTGACGATGTTGCCCTTGGACTTGGACATCTTCTTGCGGTCGGGGTCGAGGATCCACCCGTTGATGCTGATGTGGTCCCACGGTCGGGCGCCTTCCTCGAGCAGCGAGCGCAGCAGGGTCGAGAACAGCCAGGTGCGGATGATCTCGGGACCCTGGGGCCGCAGGTCCATGGGGAAGGTGCGCTCGAAGAAGTCGGGGTCGTCCTCCCAGCGACAGGCGATCTGGGGGGTCAGCGACGACGTGGCCCACGTGTCCATGATGTCGGGATCGCCCACGAACCCGCCGGGCTGGCCGCGCTGGGACTCGTCGTAGCCCGGCGGCGCGTCGGACTGGGGGTCGACGGGCAGCGAGTCCTCGGTGGCCAGGATGGGTCGGTCGAGGTCGGGGGAGCCGTCGGCCCCGACCGGGTACCAGATGGGGAAGGGCACGCCGAAGTAGCGCTGGCGGCTGATCAGCCAGTCGCTGTTGAGCCCCTCGACCCAGTGCTCGAAGCGGATGCGCATGCTCGGGGGGTGCCATTCGAGCTCGCGGCCGGCTTCGAGCAGTCGGGCCCGCAGCGCCTCGTCGCGGGCGCCGTTGCGGATGTACCACTGGCGGCTGGTCACGATCTCGAGCGGGCGGTCGCCCTTCTCGAAGAAGCGCACCTCGTGCTCGATGGGTCGGGGTTCGCCGATGGTGGCCCCGGCCGCGCCCAGCAGGTCGACCATGGTGCGCCGCGCCGCGTTCACCGTGGCCCCGGCCAGGTCGGCCCAGGCGGCGGCGCCGGCCGGTGGCAGCCAGGCCGGCGTGTCACGGCTGAGGCGGCCGTCGCGCCCGATGATCGACCGGGTGGGCAGGTCCAGCTCGCGCCACCACACGATGTCGACCGTGTCGCCGAAGGTGCAGACCATGGCGATGCCCGAACCCTTCTCGGGGTCGGCCAGGCGATGCCCCACCACCGGCACCTCGACCCCGAACACCGGGGTGGTGACCGTGGTGTCGAACAGCGGGGCGTAGCGCGGGTCGTCGGGGTGGGCCACCAGGGCCACGCAGGCGGCCAGCAGCTCGGGCCGGGTGGTCTCGATCTCGATGCCGGGGCCGTCGGCCTGGCCGAACCGCAACCGGTGGTACGCGCTCTTGGTGGTCCGGTCCTCGAGCTCGGCCTGGGCCACCGCCGTCTGGAAGTCGATGTCCCACAGGGTGGGGGCCTCGGTCAGGTAGGCCTCGCCCCGCTGGTGGTTGCGCAGGAACCCGCGCTGGGCCACCCGGCGCGAGCGCTCGTCGATGGTGGCGTACTTGAGGGTCCAGTCCACCGACAGGCCCACCGCCCGGAAGACGTCCTCGAAGCCCTTCTCGTCCTCCTCGGTGAGGGCGTCGCACAGCTCGAGGAAGTTGGCCCGGGAGATGAGCTTGCGCTCGTCGTCGGGGTCGGGCACCACCAGGTCGGGCTGGTAGGCCAGGGTCGGGTCGCAGCGCACGCCGTAGTGGTTCTGCACCCGACGCTCGGTGGGCAGGCCGTTGTCGTCCCAGCCGATGGGGTAGAACACCTCGCGGCCCCGCATGCGCTGGAACCGGGCCATGGCGTCGACCTGGATGTAGCCGAAGGCGGTGCCCAGGTGCAGCTGGCCGCTGACCGTGGGCGGCGGCGTGTCGATGGCGTACACCTGCTGGCGCGGCTTGGACCGGTCGAACCGGTAGGTGCCGTCGGCCTCCCAGGCCGCGCTCCACTTGGCTTCGAGGCCCTCGAGGCTGGGCTTGTCGGGAACGGTGGCCATCTCCCCAACCTACCTGGCGGCCACGGCGGGTCTCACCGGGTTGCGGCCGCTCGAGCCCGGGGTCGAGTGGTCAGGCCTTGGCCAGCACGAAGTTGACCAGCCGATCCGGCACCACCACGGTGCGGGCCACCTGGCGGCCGTCCAGCAGGGCGGCGATGGCCTCGATGCCGGCGGCCTGCTCGGCCAACCGGCCCTCGGCCGTGCCCACCTCGACCGTCATGCGGGCCCGGACCTTGCCGTCGACCTGCACCACCAGCTCGACCGAGTCCTGCGTGAGCAGGGTCGGGTCGGCCTGGGGCCAGCGCTGGTCGTGCACCGAGCCCTCGTGGCCCCGTAGGGTCCACAGCTCCTCGGTGATGAACGGGCAGATCGGGGCCAGCACCAGCAGGGCGGCGTCCACCGCCTCGTCCACCGGCGGGCCCGACACCCCGGCTCGGATGGCCTCGCGCACGGCGTTGGTGAGGCCCATGAGCTTGGCGATGACGGTGTTGTACTTGTGGGCCGCGTAGTCGGCGGTGGCGCCGTCGATGGCCTGGTGGGTGGCCCGGCGCAGCGCCAGCACGTCGGCCTCGGTCCCGCGCGGGCCGCCCGACGAGTCGTCGGATGCCTCGGGGTCGGGCAGGGCCAGGCGCCAGAGCCGGCTCAGCCAGCGGTGCATGCCCGACGGCGACACCTGGGCCCAGTCGATGTCGTCTTCGGGGGGCGAGGCGAACAGCATGGTGGCCCGCAACGTGTCGGCGCCGTACACGCCGTAGACCTCGACCGGGGTGACCAGGTTGCCCCGCGACTTGCTCATGGCCGCGCCGTCGAGGATCACCTGCCCCTGGTTGAGCAGGGCCTGGAACGGCTCGTCGGCGGCCAGCAGGTCCTGGTCGCGCAGGGCCTTGACCACGAAGCGGGCGTAGAGCAGGTGCAGCACGGCGTGCTCGACGCCGCCGGTGTACTGGGCCACCGGCAGCACGGCATCGGCCAGGGCGCGGGGCCACGCCTGGGTGGTGTCGGTGGGCGACAGGTAGCGCAGGAAGTACCAGGACGAGTCGACGAAGGTGTCCATGGTGTCGGTGTCGCGCTCGGCGTCGCGTCCGCACCGCGGGCAGGACACGTACTTCCAGGTCGGGTGCATGGCCAGCGGCGAGCCGTTCACGGTGAAGTCGAGGTCGTCGGGCAGCTCGACCGGCAGGTCCTCGACCGGCACCGGCACCGGCCCGCAGTCGAGGCAGTGGATGACTGGCACCGGCGCACCCCAGGAGCGCTGCCGCGACACCAGCCAGTCGCGCAGGCGGAACTTCACGGTGGCCTCACCCAGGCCCCGCGCCGCCAGGGCGGCGACGATGGCCCGGCCTCCCTCCCGGTTGTCCATCCCGTCGAACTCGCCGGAGTTGATCATCGTGCCCGGGCCCACGTAGGCCTCGGTCATGGTCTCGGGATCCGACGCGGCCGCGGCCTCGTCGTCGGCGGGACGGATGATGGCCCGCACCGGCAGGCCCTGCTGGCGGGCGAAGTCGAGGTCGCGCTGGTCGCCGAAGGGCACGGCCATGATGGCGCCTGTGCCGTAGTCCATCAGCACGTAGTCGGCGGCGAAGGCCGGCAGCCGCTCGCCGTTGATGGGGTTGACCACGTCGAAGTTGCAGCGCAGCCCGCGCTTGTCGGCCTGGCCCTCGAAGGTGGACAGCCGCTCGATCTCCGAGCGCATGGTCACCTCGGCCCGGAAGGCCTCGAACTCGGGGTCGCCCGCCATGTGGGCCAGCACCAGGGGGTGCTCGGGGGCGAAGACGGCGTAGGTGGCCCCGAACAGCGTGTCGGGACGGGTGGTGTACACCTCGACCTGCTCGTCGGCCTCGCCGCCCGCGTCGGAGACGACGCCGAAGCGCAGGACCGCGCCCTCGGAGCGGCCGATCCAGTTGCGCTGGATGTTCTTCACCCGGTCGGGCCAGTCGAGCCCGGCCAGGTCGTCGAGCAGCTGCTGGGCGTAGCTCGAGATGCGCAGGTACCACTGCACCAGCGGCCGCCGGATGACCAGGTCGTCGCTGCGCTCGCAGCGGCCGTCGATCACCTGCTCGTTGGCCAGCACGGTCTCGCAGCCCGGGCACCAGTTGACCAGGCCCTCGCGGCGGTCGGCCAGTCCGGCCTCCATGAGCTGCACGAAGACCCACTGGGTCCACCGGTAGTAGGACGGGTCGCAGGTGTTGAGGCGGGTGGACCAGTCGAACGAATAGCCCAGCCGGGCGATGGAGGCGGCCTGCTCCTCGATGTTGGCGTAGGTCCAGGTGCGGGGGTCGATGCCGCGCTTGCGAGCCGCGTTCTCGGCCGGCAGGCCGAAGGCGTCCCAGCCGATGGGGTTGAGCACCCGCTCGCCCAACATCCGTCGTTGGCGCACCAAGGCGTCGTGGATCGAGAAGATCTCGGCGTGGCCCATGTGCAGGTCGCCCGACGGGTACGGGAACATGGTCAGCAGGTAGGTGGGGGGGTCGGCCGCGTCGGGCGAGGTGGAGTAGGTCCCGGCCTCGAACCAGCGACGGGCGATGGGCTCCTCGATGGCGAGGGGGTCATAGCGCGCCGGATCGTGGGCGACGTCCGGCTCGACGGCTTCCTGGCTCATCCGATCCTCGTGCTCTGCATCTGCGGGAGGCGGACCGGCGGACGACGCCGGGACGCAGCCCTCCCTGCTGGGGGGTCGAGCCAGTCTAGGGAGCGTGGCCCACCACCCGATGCCGGCGCTGACCGACCCGCCTCACCGAGAGAGGGTTCGGTACCCCTGGCCCGTCGACGCCACCGCGGCGCGGATGCCCGGGCCGTCGTCGCCCTCCCACACGCACACATCCGCACCCAGTCGCTCGGCCGCGGCCGCCACCTCCGCGCCGAGCGCCGAGACGGGGAAGCCGGCGCCGATCTCGGCCATCCGGTAGGCGAGGTCCCGGAGGGGCACGACCTGGACCTGATCGGGCAGCGCCAGCAGCAGGCGGCCCAGCTCGAGGCGCTGCTGGGGCAGCCAGTTCCCGACCAGGGTGCCGCCGCGGCCCGACACCGCGCTCTTGCACAGCCGCAGGTACCAGAGGTTGGTGGTGGCGGCTTGATGCTCGTCCAGCGTGTCCGCCAAGCCTCCACCGATCTCGTCGGACAGCAGGTCTCGCAGGAGGTGGTCGTCGAGGATGAGGGTCACGAGGTGGCGAGCTCGTCGTCGCCGGCCAACGACGCGACGAAGGCAGCGTGCTCGTCACGGGTCAGCAAGGTGCCCAGGAGGTGGCGACCCTCGCCGCGAGGCACGGTCAGCACCCCGAACCCGAGGTCGAGCACATCGACCGGACCCCCCTCGTCGAGATGCCAGCGGTGCCTTGCCTCGGCCGGCAGGGACATCTGACCAGAGGACGAGACGAGGAACTGCTGGAGTCGGGCCACGTCCTCAGCGTACTTGGTGGTGAGTCGACTTTCACCAAGTATGTCCGGACCGGTCCGGAGCTCCGATCCTCAACGGTCGGTCAGACCGGGGGACGCTCGTCGGCCATCTCGCGCAGCTTGTTCTTGAGCACCTTGTCGAGCGTGCCGAGCGGGAACTCGTCCACCGCGTAGACGGCGCGGGGCACCTTGAAGTCGGCCAGCCGCTGGTGGCAGGCGTCGATGATCTGGGCCTCGAGGGCGGCCTCGTCACCGCCGGGGGCCATGACCACGAAGGCCACCACCACCTGGTCGAGGAAGTCGTGGTGCTTGCCCACCACCGCCACCTGGGCCACCCCCGGCACCGCGGTGATGACGTCCTCGACCTCCCGGGCCGAGACGTTCTCGCCGCCGACCTTGAGCAGGTCCTTGTCGCGCTCGCGGTAGAAGAGGTTGCCGCCGGTGCCGAGGACGACCATGTCGCCGGTCTTGAACCAGCCGTCCTCGAACGCCTTGGCGTTGGCCTCCTCGTTGTCGTAGTACTCGAGGAACAGCTGGATGCCCCGGGTGCCACGCAGCCACAGCTCGCCCACCTCGCCCTCGGCGCACAGCACCCCCGTCTCCTTGTTCACCACCGCGAACTCGTAGCCCGGGGTGACGTGGCCCATGGACCACTCGGGCAGGCGCTGCGACGGCTTGCCGTTGGTGGCATGGATGACGGTCTCGGTCATGCCGTAGGCGGCGTACACCTCGATGCCCAGCATCGTGTCGAGCACCTCCATGATCAGCCCGAACACGCCGACCCGCAGCGTGGTCTCGGCCGGGCGATCGGGTCCCGAGATGGTGCCGATGCAGAAGGGCATGAGCGAGATGTGGGTGATCTGGTTGGCCGTCACCACCTCCCAGAAGCGGCTGGACGACCACTTGGGGGTGAGCACGGCGGTGGCGCCCACGCCCAGCACCGAGAAGAAGGACCAGCTCTGGGCGTTGACGTGGAAGAGGGGCAGGTAGATGAGGTAGCGGTCGTCGGTGCCCAGGTCGATGTTGCGCGGACCGACCCGGCTGGCCCACACGGCGTTGGCGTGGGTGTGGACCACGGCCTTGGGGCGGCTGGTGGTGCCCGAGGTGAACATGATGCCGAAGGGTCGCATGGGCTCGATGGTCCGACCGGCCCAGGCGGCGGCGTCGCCGGCCAGGGCCGCGAACGCGAACCGGGTCGGGCCCGCCCCACCGACGGTGGGCTCGTCGACGGTGGCCTGGTCGTCGCCTTCGGGGATCACCGCGATCCACCGGAGGCCCGGCGCGGCCTCGGCCACGGCGTCGGCGTAGCGGGCGTCGGCCACGGCGGCCACGCACCCGGTGTGCTCGGCGAAGTAGGCGATCTCGCTGACCACCGAGCGGGTGTTGGTGGTGACCGCCACCGCGCCCAGGGTGGCGCAGGCCAGCCAGGCCAGCAGCATCTCGGGCGAGTTCTCGGCGTGGATCAGCACCTTGTCGCCCAGATCGACGCCCTGGTCGGCCAGGCCCGCGGCGAGGCCATGGGTGGCCTGGTGGAGCTCGGCGTAGGTCCAACGGCGCCCCTCGCCACCAGGCGGATCCCAGATCAGGGCTGGGTGGTCGGGCTTGTGGGTGGCCCAGTGGGCCAGCAGCCAGGGGATGTCCTGGCCGTGCATCTGCAGTTCATCGATGGCGGTGCGGTCCATGGTCGGCTCCTGGGCGCCGGGCGGCCGGGCGGTTGGGTGGCGGGCGGATGGCGGGCGGCGACACCGTAGGCCCCGATGACCGGTGCCGGCACCCTCGGCGCCGCCCGTCAACCGGGCCGCCGTAGTGTCGTGCGCCATGACCGCCACCGACGAACCCGACAGCACCGCGGCCCGCACCGCCCTGTGGCGGGCGCGGCACCTCGAGGTGGACGCGGCGCCGCCGGTGCTGGAGGATCGCCTGGGCGCCGAGCTGATCGACCCCGATCCGCAGTGGCGCGAGCGGGGGGACATGCACCCGATCGGCACCCGGGGGTTCCGGGCCTCGATCGTGGCCCGCGCCCGCTTCGTCGAGGACCTGGTGGCCGCGGCGGTGGCCGAGGGCGTCGGCCAGTACGTGATCCTGGGCGCGGGGATCGACACCCTGGCCGAGCGCCGCGCCGACCTCGGCGCCCACCTGCGCATCTTCGAGGTCGACCAGCCCGCCACCCAGGCCTGGAAGCGGCGTCGCCTCGCCGAGACGGGCATCGGGGTGCCCGACTGGCTGTCGTTCGTGCCCGTCGACTTCGAGTCAGGCGAGAGCTGGTGGGACGGCCTGGGCGCGGCGGGCTTCGATCCCGACCGTCCGGCGGTGGTGGCCTCGACCGGGGTCAGCATGTACCTGACCAAGGCGGCGACGGCCGCCACCCTGGCCCAGCTGGCCGTCCTGGCTCCGGGCTCGACCGTGGTGATGTCGTTCCTGCTCCCCGCCGAGCTGGTCGACGCCGCCGACCGCCCCGGGCTGGAGATGAGCACCCGGGGTGCCGAGGCATCCGGCACCCCCTTCATCAGCTTCTACGCTCCCGCCGAGC
Source organism: uncultured Microthrixaceae bacterium (assembly GCA_963785815.1). GTDB lineage: Bacteria > Actinomycetota > Acidimicrobiia > Acidimicrobiales > Acidimicrobilacustridaceae > UBA4742. The sequence continues at coordinate 474,877 of CAWAWN010000002.1, read as the reverse complement.
TGATCGACCTGGCTCGCCACGCCGGGTTCGTCGACGCCCGCCATGTGGCCTCGGGTGAGCTGGCCGAGCGCTACTTCGCCGGTCGATCCGACGGGCTGGCCCCGTCGACCGGTGAGGACCTGCTGGTCGCCACCACCTGATCGCCAGCCGGCTCAGGCGCCGACGTAGGCGGCCAGGTGCTGGCCGGTCAGGGTCGAGCGGTCGGCCACCAGGTCGGCCGGAGAACCCTCGAACACGACCTGGCCCCCGTCGTGGCCGGCGCCGGGCCCGAGGTCGATGATCCAGTCGGCGTGGGCCATGACCGCCTGGTGGTGCTCGATCACCACCACCGACTTGCCCCCGTCCACCAGCCGGTCGAGCAGGCCGAGGAGCTGCTCGACGTCGGCCAGGTGCAGCCCGGTGGTCGGCTCGTCCAGCACGAACACGCCGCCGGGTTCGCCCAGGTGGGTGGCCAGCTTGAGGCGCTGGCGCTCGCCTCCCGACAGGGTGGGCAGGGGTTGTCCGAGGGCCACGTAGCCCAGGCCCACGTCCGCCAACCGTTCGAGGATCTTGTGGGCGCCAGGTGTGGCCGCCTCACCGCCGGCGAAGAAGCCCACGGCCTCGTCCACCGGCATGGCCAGGACCTGGCTGATGTCACGCCCACCGAGGTGGTGATCGAGCACCTCGGCCCCGAACCGGCGGCCCTCGCACACCTCGCAGGTGGTGGCCACGGCGGCCATGATCCCGAGATCGGTGTAGATGACGCCGGCCCCGTTGCAGTTGGGGCAGGCGCCCTCGGAGTTCGAGCTGAAAAGGGCCGGCTTGACCCCGTTGGCCTTGGCGAACGCCTTGCGGATGGGTTCGAGGGCTCCGGTGTACGTGGCCGGGTTTGACCGGCGCGAGCCCTTGATGGGGGTCTGGTCCACCACCACCACGCCGTCGCGGCCGCCCACCGACCCGTCGATCAGCGAGCTCTTGCCCGATCCGGCCACGCCGGTCAGGACGACCAGCACGCCGAGGGGGATGTCGACGTCGACGTCGCGCAGGTTGTGGGTGTCGGCGCCGCGCACCTCGAGGACGCCCGCGGGCGCACGCACGTCGTCCTTCAGCTGGGCCCGGTCGTCGAGGTGGCGGCCCGTTCGGGTGCGGCTGGCCCGCAACCCGTCGACGGTGCCCTCGAACACCACCTGACCGCCGCCGACCCCGGCCTCGGGACCCAGGTCGACCACGTGGTCGGCGATCTCGATGACCTCGGGCTTGTGCTCGACCACCAGCACGGTGTTGCCCTTGTCGCGCAGCTGGCGCAACAGGTCGTTCATGCGGGCGATGTCGTGGGGGTGCAACCCGATGGACGGCTCGTCGAACACGTAGGTCACATCGGTGAGCGACGACCCGAGCTGGCGGATCATCTTGGTGCGCTGCGCCTCGCCGCCCGACAGGCTGCCCGAGGGCCGGTCCAGCGACAGGTAGCCCAGGCCGATCTCCACGAACGAGTCGAGCGTCTCGACCAGGGCCGACAGCAGCGGGGCCACCGAGGGCTCCTTGAGGCCGCGCACCCAGTCGGCCAGGTCGCTGATCTGCATGGCGCAGGCCTGGCCGATGTGGATGCCGGCCACCTTCGACGACCGCGCCGACTCGCTCAGCCGCGTGCCGCCGCAGTCCGGGCAGGCCGAGAAGGCCACGGCCCGCTCCACGAAGGCCCGGATGTGGGGCTGGAGGGAGTCGACGTCTCGGCTCAGCATCGACCGCTGGACCTTGGTGACCACCCCTTCGTAAGTCAGGTTGATGCCCTCGACCTTGATCCGGGTGGGCTCCTTGTAGAGCAGATCGTCGCGCTGGCGCTTGGTGAACCGGCCCACCGGCTTGTCCGCGTCGAAGAAGCCGCACCCGTTGAAGATGCGCCCGTACCAGCCGTCCATGCTGTAGCCGGGGACCAGGATGGCCCCCTCGTTGATGGACCGCGACTCGTCGATGATCTGGGTCAGGTCGATGTCGTTGACCTCGCCGCGGCCCTCGCAGCGCGGGCACATGCCCCCCAGGATGCTGAAGCTGCGCTTCTCGCGGGTCTTGCGCCCGCCCCGCTCCAGGGTCACCGCCCCGGCGCCGCTGATGGAGGCCACGTTGAACGAGAAGGCCTGGGGCGAGCCGATGTGGGGCTGGCCCAGCCGGCTGAAGAGGATGCGCAGCAGGGCGTTGGCGTCGGTGGCCGTCCCCACCGTCGACCGGGCGTCGGACCCGATGCGCTCCTGGTCGACCAGGATGGCGGTGGTCAAACCCTCGAGCACGTCCACGTCGGGTCGGGCCATGGTGGGCATGAAGCCCTGCACGAAGGCGCTGTAGGTCTCGTTGATGAGGCGCTGGGACTCGGCCGCGATGGTGCCGAACACCAGCGAGCTCTTCCCTGAGCCCGACACGCCGGTGAAGGCGGTGAGGCGTCGTTTGGGGATCTCGAGGTGGATGTCCTTGAGGTTGTTGACCCGGGCCCCGTGCACCCGGATCACGTCGTGGCGGTCGGCCTGGTGGTCGCCTCGCTGGTCGACCTGGCGGTCGCCTCGCTGGTCGACCTGGCGGTCGCCTCGCTGGTCGACCTGGCGGTCTTTCCCGGGCGGGGTGGAGGCCTGCGGGGCGGACCGGCGGGCCACGCTCAGCGCTGCTCGTTGATGCGGATCAGGTTTCCGGCCGGGTCGCGCACCGCGCAGTCGCGCACGCCGTAGGGCTGGTCGGTCGGCTCCTGCACGATCTCGGCGTCGCCGGCGGCGAGGCGGGCGAAGGTGGCGTCGAGGTCGGGCGTCTCCATGGTGATCATGGCGTAGGTGCCCTTGGCCATCATCTCGGACACGGTGCGGCGCTCGTCGTCGGTGATGCCCGGGTCGACGGCGGGGGGGTGAAGCACGATGGCGGTGGTCGACGGTTCGGGCGGGCCGACCGTGATCCAGCGCATGGTGCCCTGCCCGACGTCGAGGCGCACCTCGAAGCCCAGGGTGTCTCGGTAGAAGGCCAGGGAGGCCTCAGGGTCGTCGTGGGGCAGGAAGGCGGCGTGAATGGTGAGGTCCATGCCGGTCAACCTAAGCCCGCCCCGCGGGCCGTTGCTTCTCGATTCCTGACGGGTCTGGTGACCTGTTTGACCACGCAGGACGGGGCCTCGGCCTCGACCTCGGCCTCCGCGCTCTGGCGTCGGTAGACGCTGGGTGACACGCCCACCAGCTCGGTGAAGCGGCTGCTGAAGCTGCCCAGCGACGAGCAGCCCACCGCGAAGCACACGTCGGTGACGCTCAGGTCGCCGCGGCGCAGCAGGGCCATCGACCGTTCGATGCGCCGGGTCATGAGGTAGGCGTAGGGCGGCTCGCCGTAGGCCTGGCGGAACTGCCGGCTGAGGTGGCCGGCCGACATGTGGACGCCCCGGGCCAGGCCCTCCACGTCGAGGGGCTGGTCGTACTCGCGGTCGATGCGGTCGCGCACGCGCCGCAGCAGGGCCAGGTCGCGGAGGTGCTGGGCGTCGGCGGCGGCGGTCACCGTCGCGATGGTGCCACGCCCGCACGGCCGGCGCGACCGCACCGGCGGGGGCAGGATCAGATGGTGCCCAGGCGTCGACCTGGTCGGTGAGGTCGATCGGGTCGCGCCCACCCGACCGCTCGGCCACTCAGCTGTCCCAGAGCAGGTTCAGCCGGGACACCCCGGCGATGATCCCTCCGTGGTACACGGGCGGTTGATCCGGATCCAGGCGGAAGGTCGGCAGCCGGCGCAGCATCACCTCGTAGATCGTGTCGAGCTCGAGGCGGGCCAGGTGCGCACCGAGGCAGAAGTGCGGACCGATGCCGAAGGCCAGGTGCTGTGGTCCCTCCCGGTGGCGGTCGAACCGCTCGGGGTCGGTGAAGGCGGACCGGTCGTAGCCGGCGGCGGGCGTGAACAGCTGGACCGTGTCCCCCTGGCCCAGCGAGACCCCGTGGAACTCGATGTCGCGGCGAAGGATGCGCATCGGCCCCACGAAGGAGTAGCACCGGAGCAGCTCGCGCGACGCGTCGGCGATGGCCTCGGGGTCGCCGCGCAGCACGTCCTGCAGGGCCGGGTCGGCGGCCAGGTGGCGCACGCCGAAGCCGAGGGCGTTCACGACGGTGTCCAGCCCGGCGATGAACAGGATGGCGCAGTAGCTCTCCATGATCTCCAGGGTCATGGGCTCGCCCCCGATGTCGGCCGCCCACATCCGGCTGATGACGTCGTCCCGAGGGTGGTCGCGTCGGTCGAGGACGGTGTCGCGCATGACGTCCGCGATCCCCCGCAGCATCGACATGGCCGCCATCGGATCGGGCGTGGCCGCCGAGAGCTGCTGGCGGGCGATGGCCCGGTACTCCCGCTCCCGCTCGACCGGCAGCCCGAACATCTGCAGGAAGATCTCGACGGGGTACACCTCGGCGACCTCGTGCATGAACTCGCACCCCCCGTGGGGGGCGACGTCATCGATCAGCCGCTCGGCCAGCGCCCGGACCTGATCCGCCAGCTCCCTGACCGCCTTGGGGGTGAAGGTGGACACCAGCGGGGCCCGGAGCTGGGTTTGGAGGGGTGGGTCGACGCAGATGGGGATGGGGGCCGGCACGCGCTGCTCGGGCGGCAGGGCCGCCATCATGGCCTCGTACTCCTCCGGGGTGAAGTGCTCGCTGGAGAACACCTCCCAGTTCCGGAAGGCGTCGAGCTGCGCCTGGTACGCCAGGACGACCCAGTGGCCACCGTTGCGCGGCGTCCAGAAGATGCTGGGGGCGTGCTCGACGAGGTCCAGGACGCGGGCGTGGGGATCCTCGACGTAGGCCGGATCGGCGTTGTAGTCGAAGTCGTACTCGAGCGACTCGGGGACGTGTGCCGGTCGCTCGGTGCGGGGGCTCAGCTCGATCGCGGGCAAGGGGCTTCCTTCCGGGCTCGTGGGCGACGGTGTCCACATCGCCGGTCCGGCTGCGACCGTAGCGCGATTCGGTGGCGGACCGAACATTTGGTCAGAGCCGGCCCGAGGTCGACCGGTCCGTTGGCCCATCCACTACGGTCCTGGCCGATGCCAACCGACGGCGAGCGGCGCGAGGAGATCCTGGAGACGGCGGCCACGTTGTTCGCGTCCTCGGGCATCCGCACCTCGCTCAAGGACATCGGTGACGCCTGCGGCATCCTGCCCGGCAGCCTCTACTTCCACTTCGAGTCGAAGGACGCCCTCATCACCGAGCTGGTGCAGCGCTACCGCGACGACCTCGACCAGGTGGCGCGGACGGCACGGGCCGGGGCGCACGAGGCCGGCTCGGTCGAGGACCGTGTGGTCGAGCTGGGCGAGGCCATCGCCGCCTGCGCCGTCCGCCATCGGGCCGCCCTGCTGCTGACCCTGTACGAGCCCCCGACGACCTCCAGCCAGGACCTGCTGGCCCTGGCCCGCCAGATGCCGACGGCGGTCACCGCGGCGATGGCCGACGTGCTCGAGGCCGGGCGGGCATCCGGTGAGATCCGGTCGGGCATCGACCTGGGCCTGGTGGCCGAGCGGATCTGCCAGAGCATGCTGCACGTGGGCGTGGGCGTGTTCCACCGTCAGCAGGCCTCCCGACACCTCCCGACCACCAAGTGCCGGGTGTTCCTGCACGGCGTGGCCGTGGCCCGACCCTCGACCCGCGCCCTCGACCGCTCGGAGGCCATCCGGGCCGCTCGCCAGGTGATCGCGGGCTGGAGCTCGGTCGACGCCGGCGACCGGGCCTCGCACCTGCGGGCCGTCGGTCGTGCGGAGTTCGGTCGCCGCGGGTTCGAGGCCACCACCATGCGCGACATCGCCAAGGCCGCCGGCCTCAGCACGGGCACCGTCTACCGCACCTTCCGGTCCAAGGACGACCTGCTGGTGTCCATCATGGAGACGTTCTCGGGCACGGTGTCCGACGCCTGGGACGCGGTGTTGGCCCCGCCCTCGTCGCCGGTCGAGCAGCTCGACGCGCTCCTGTGGATCAACATCAACCTGCTCGACCGCTTCAGCGAGGAGTTCAAGATCCAGATGGCGTGGCTGCGCCAGTCCCCGCCGGACTCGGTCGACCTGGGGCTGTCGTTCCCCAAGCAGCTCCGCCAGCTCCAGGACGTGCTGGTGGCCGGCGAGCGTCAGGGCGTCGTGCGGAGCGGCGAGGGCTCCGCCGTGACGCGGGCGCGCTCGATGTACGAGGTGCTGCTCACCCCCGACAACGTCATCCGCCACGCCGGGGTGACCGGCGCGCTCGAGTTGGCCCGCCAGACCGTGCTGCGCGGGGCGTTGGCCCATGCCTGAGCGCGCCACCGCGCCGGGGGCCGACGCCTCGGCGCGGCCCCTCGGTCGCCTGGACCTGCTGGCCTCCGCCGTCGCCGGGGTCCCGTTGGCCGTGGCCCCCGGCCTGCCCGGCGAGCCGTCCTGGACCGACGGCGCCGTCGTGTTCGTCGACCCGGCATCGAGCCCCGGTGACCAGGTCTCGGCGGTGTCGCTCCAGGCCTCGCTGCTGGCCGCCGGCAGCCTGGCGCCGGGGGTGGTCGGCGGGCTCGACCGCCGAGGGCCGCGCACGGCGCGCTACCTGGCCGTGGAGGGCCACCGGGCGCTGGCCGCCAACCGCGCCGTGCTGCCCCCGGCTGCCTGCTCCCTGATCGATCCGGAGGTGGCCGGCCGGTCGGCATCACCCGAGGGCTCGCTGGCCATCGCCCGCGGCCGCGAACCCGTCCCCTCGGCGCCGGCGCTGTTCGGCACCATCCGTCCGGGCCACGCCTCGATCGGTTCGGCACCCGGTGATCCGCTGGTGACGGAGCAACCCCTGCGGGCGGCCGACCAGCCGTGGCGCGAGCTCGACGACGGTCCTGACCCTGATGACGACCGCAGGTTCGACCCGTCCATCCCCGTCGGCGGCGGGGGGGCCGTGGGGCGGCTGCTCCAGCGCCTGCTCGGCGCGGCTCGCGCCGCCGGCACCGGGAGCCCGGGGGCCGACGCCGGCACGCACCGCTCGACCCGGGGCACCACCCGGTCGCGCGCCGCGGTGGTGTCGAACCGGCGGGTGGACGGGCTCGACACCCAGGCGCTCCTCGAGCGGCCCCGGGCCACCTATCCCGAGTGGGACCGCCACCGTGGGCGCTACCGCGCCGACTGGTGCACGGTCACCGAGGTCGACGTGGTCCCGGCCCAGGCGCCGGCCGGTCCGGGCCCCGAGCCGTACGCCCTGCGCCGATCGCTGGCCCGGCTCGGCCTCGACCGCCAACGCCGCCACCGCCAACCCCAGGGCGACGACATCGACATCGACGCCACCGTCGAGGCGCGCGTCGAGCTGGCCGCGGGCTCGGCCCCCACCGAAGCCATCTACATCGATCGGGTGCGCGACCGACGCGAGGTGGCCGTGCTGATCCTGCTCGACGTGTCCGGGTCGGCGGGCGAGCCCGGGACCGACGGGCGCGCGGTGCACGAGCACCAACGGGAGGCGGCCCTGGCCCTGACCCAGGTGCTGGCCGACCTGGGCGATCGCGTGGCGCTCTACGGCTTCCGGTCCCAGGGCCGCACGGCGGTGCACGTGCTGGCGGTCAAGCGCTTCGGGGAGCGCTTCGGCCCGCTGACCAGGCGCCGGCTGGACGCCACCGCTCCGGGGGCCTACACCCGGCTGGGGGCTGCCATCCGCCACGGCGCCTCCGTGCTCGAGGCCGAGGGTGGGACGACCCGGCGGCTGCTGGTGGTGCTGTCGGACGGGTTCGCCTACGACCACGGCTACGAGGCCGACTACGGCGAGGCCGACGCCCGCCGGGCCCTGGCCGAGGCCCGGCGTCGGGGCACCGCCTGCCTCTGCCTGAGCATCGGCGCCGACACCGAGGCCGATGCCCTGCGCCGGGTGTTCGGCACCGCGGCCCACGCCAGCTTCGGTGATGTGGACCAGGTGGCGGCGGTGGCCGGACCGCTCTTCCGCTCGGCCCTGAGCCTGGCCGACGCCCAGCGCCGCCAGTCCCAACGTCGTCGCCGGGCCCGCGATCGGGCGACGCCCGCGGAGCGGGCGTCGTGAGCGACGACCCGCGCCCGTACTACCTCCCGGTGGGCAACGAGGAGCAGGTGTTCCTGGCCGCCTTCCGCCAGGGGCTGGCGATCCTGCTCAAGGGTCCGACCGGGTGCGGCAAGACCCGGTTCGTGGAGGCCATGGCCCACGACGTGGGGCGACCCCTGATCACGGTGTCGTGCCACGACGACCTCACCACGGCCGACCTCGTGGGCCGCTTCCTGCTGCAGGGAGGAGACACCGCCTGGGTCGACGGCCCGCTCACCCGGGCCGTGCGCGACGGGTCCATCTGCTACCTGGACGAGATCGTGGAGGCCCGCCAGGACACGACGGTCGTGCTGCACCCGCTCGGCGACCACCGCCGCCAGTTGCCCATCGACCGCCTGGGGGTCACCCTCGACGCGGCGCCGGGGTTCTGCCTGGTGGTGTCCTACAACCCGGGCTACCAGAGCGTCCTCAAGGACCTGAAGGACTCCACCCGCCAGCGCATGGTGGCCATCGAGCTCGACTTCCCCCCACCCGAGGTGGAGCAGGAGGTGGTGGCGCACGAGGCCGGGGTCACTCCCGATGTGGCCGCCCAGCTGGTGCAGCTCGGCCAGCTCGTCCGCCGCCTCGACCACGCCGGCCTGCGCGAGGTGGCCTCCACCCGGGTGCTGATCGCCGCCGGTCGCCTGGTCACCGAGGGCCTCAGCCTGCGGGATGCGGCGCGGGCGGCCATCGCCGGACCCCTCACCGACGACCCGATCACCACCGCCGGGCTGTTCGAGATGATCGACGTGTACCTCGACCCCGACGCCGCCCGGTGACCGCCCGGCCCTGACCGGTTGACGGGCCGCGGTGGGGATCGGTATGGTGGAACAAATGTCAGGTTCAGAGGTGTCTGCACCTCGCAAGAGCGTGACCGGAGGAGTGGCCTGGGGGCTGTTCGGCTTCGCGCTGTTCGCCTTCGTGGTGTTCGTCTCCTACCACCTGCAGGCGCCGGGCCAGCTGTCTCCCCGAGTGGCCAACCCTGCGGTAACCGGCGCCCCCCGCCCGGTGACGCCGCTGTTCGGCGACACCACCTGGTTGACCAAGATGCAGTTGGGCACCATCGCCACCGCCGCGCTGGTGGTGGTGCTGATGGTGGTGTTCTGGCGGCGGCACCCCCGTCACCCCATCCTGCTGGGGGCGCTGGCCTGCACGGCCATCGTGTGGATGGACCCGATCATGAACTGGGCTCCCTACGCGGTGTACAACCCCCAGCTCTGGCACCTCCCGACCGAGTGGCCCCTGGCCCGGGTGTCGCCCACCATCGAGCCGTTCGTGGTGCTCGGGTACGTGACCTTCTACCTGCTGCCGTTCTTCCCGGCCATCTGGATCCTGCGCCGCGTGCAACGTCGTCGACCGGTGGAGTCGTTCGTGTGGCGCCACCCCCTGATCAGCTTGGCCGTGCTGGTCTACGTGATCGGCTTCGTCTACGACGCCTTCCTGGAGATCTTCTGCATCCGCGCCGGGCTCTACATCTACGCCCAGGTGGTGCCCTTCGGCTCGGTGTTCACCGGCCACGCCTACCAGTTCCCGCTGCTGTGGGAGTCCTCGCTGGTCACGGTCGTGATGATCCCGGCGGCCGTGCTGCTCTACCGCGACGACACCGGCAAGACCGTGGCCGAGAAGCTGGCCCAGCGCTTCCGCCTGCTCCCTGGCCGGCCGGCCCTGGCCACCTTCACGGTCCTGTTCGGCGTCCTGATGACCGCCTACGCCGTCTACGGGCTCGGGTTCGCGGTGATCAAGTGGACCAAGACGGCCACGTCGGTTGCCTGCCCCTATCCGTATCCCGAGGCCAAGGTGTACGACCCCAACGGCTTCTACGCGGCCAACGGCCAACCCGGCCCGTACTTCGCGGGGAGCTGGGCGGGCTGGATGTCGGCGCAGCCGAACGGCCGGCCGCGCACGCCCACCAACCCCGACGGTCGCTGCAGCCCGAAGAAGCTGCGTCGCTGACCGGCCGGAGCCGAGCCGCTCGGGCGGAGCGGCCAGGTGGCGGGCGCGTCGAGCCGGTGACCCGACGCGCCCGTTGCCCGATCAGCCCAGGAGCTTGGCCTTCTGGGCCTGGAACTCGGCGTCGGTCAGCGCGCCCTGGTTCTTCAGCTCGTTGAGCTTGGCGATCTGGTCGGCGGTGTTGCCGCCGCCGGCCGTCGACTGCACGTAGTCGCGGAACTGGGCTTCCTGGGCCTTGGCGTGCTCGATGGCACGCTTCTGCATGCCCGAGCCGCGGGCGATCAGGTAGATGAGGATGCCCAGCCACGGGAGGATGACGATGAAGAGGATCCAGAACGCCTTCATGCCACCGGACAGGTCGTCGCTGCGGAAGATGTCGCCGAACAGGGCGATCAGGATCCAGATCCAGATGACGAACATGAAGAACCACAACATGGACCACAGCAGCTGGCCGGATCCGAAGGTGTACGCAACCATGGGCTTCTCCTCGATGTCTGTGTTTCGGTAGGGATTCTGGCGCTTCGGGGCGGCACCGTCACGGGATGCGTCGGTGGGTCGGTGGGTCGGTGGGCGGTGCGGTCGGCGTCTAGGCGTCCCCGTCTCCGGGTCGGGTCGGGGAGCGGTCGGTCCCGGGTGCACGGGCGGCTCGCAGCATGCGGAACGAGTTGGCGAAGCCGGCCAGCGCGGCCAGCAGCGGTACCAGCAGGGCCACCTGCAGGGCCCGGGGTCGTGCCGTGGTGTTGATGTGGATGACCTCGGCTTTCACCTCCGGGGGCTGGCTGGCCAGCTGGGCGTCGAGCTTGGTGTTGCTCATCACCTCGGCGTCGTGCTCGAGCACGGTCGAGACGTGTTGGGCCTGCTCGTTGGAGAGCACGGCGCTGTTCTGGGCCTGGTGGGTGAAGCTGAACGACAGCGTGGCCAGCATGATGGCTCCGGCGAAGGCGAGGCCGAAGGACAGCCCGAACGAGCCGGCGGCCGAGTTGACCCCGGCTGCCTCGCTCACCCGCTCCTCGGTCATGGGCGCCAGCGTGTAGTCGTTGAGCTGGGACACCAGCAGGCCCAGGCCGCAGCCGGCGATGATCAACGGCATCACCAGGTACCAGCCCGAGGTGGCGCGCGGCACGATGGGCAACAGGATCAGCGTGCCCAGCGCCACCAGGGCGAAGCCGACCCGGATGATGGCGGCGGGCAGGCGGTCACCGGCCCGGCGGGCGGCCAGCAGGGCCACCGCGAACATCGACAGCGAGAGCGGGGCGATGGAGAGCCCGGCGCCCATGGCGCTGTACTCGAGCACCATCTGCAGGTAGATGGGGAGGGCGATCATGGTGCCGCCCAGGGCGATCTGCTGGAGCATCTGGCCGGTCACGCCGTAGCGGAAGACCTTGGACGTGAAGAGGTCCGGGTCGAGCAGGGTGGCCTGCTTCCGGCGCTTGGCCCGCACCAGCCACCAGGCCAGGCCGGCCATGGCGGCCACGCCCAGCCCGATGAGCGCCCCGACCGCCTCGCCGCCCTCCTGCCACACCAGGATGCCGAGCACGACGCCGCCCATGCCCACGACGGACAGCAGCGCGCCGACCACGTCGACCTGCCGCGGACCGGTGTAGGGCACGTCCTTGACCAGCTTGATGCCCGACAGCACCACCACGATGACCACGTCCTCGAGCAGGAAGGCCAGTCGCCACGACAGGTAGGTGGTGATGAACCCGCCCAGCAGCGGTCCCACCGCGGCGGCCACGGCGGCCGAGGCCCCCACCAGGGCGTAGGCCTTGCGTTGGGCGTCGCCCGTGAAGTTGCCGTGGATGAGCGATTGCATGGCCGGCAGCAGCAACGAGGCGCCGATGCCGCCGACGATGGCCCAGAACACGATGACGGCGGTGAGGCTCTGGGACAGGGCCATGGCCAGCGCGCCGATGGCGTAGCCGAGCAGGCCCAGCACGTAGGCCCGCTTGCGGCCGATGAGGTCACCGGTCTTGCTGCCGATGAGGATGAAGGCGGCCGACACCAGGGCCTCGAGGGCGATGGCCGACTGCACGCCGCTGACCGTGGTGCCCAGGTCGTGGACGACCGCCGAGATCGACACGTTCATGATCGAGGTGTCCACCACGAGCACGAACATGGCCATGGCCAGCAGCAGGGCCAGCCGGGTGTCGCCGCCCGACTCGCCGGGCCCGCCCGCGCCGTCGCCGGGCGCGCCAGCGCCGTCGATGGGCCCGCCCGCGCCCTCCACGGGTTCGACCGGATCGCTCACGGCTCTCCCCGGTCGATGGCGGCCAGGGCGGCCTCGAGGGTGGGGTAGAAGTGCTGGCGGTCGAGCACCTCGAGCAGGCCGTAGTCGAGCAGCAGCTGGTGCAGCCGGTCCCTCAGCTCGACGAAGGCCAGGTGGATGCCCTCGGCGTTGAGCTCGGTGTCGAGGCGCTCGAGCATCTCGGCCGCGGTCACGTCGATGTCGGTGATGGCCTCGCACTGCAGCACGATCCAGCTGGGCTGGCGATGGCGGGCCAGCTGGCGCACCTGGCGGCGGAACTCCCCGGCGTTGGCGAAGAACAGGGCGGCCTCCCAGCGGTAGACCACGGCGCCGTCCGGCTCCACGGCGCTGGGGTGCTGGTCGACGGCGTGCCAGCCGGCCAGGCCCTCGACCTGGCCCAGCACCGAGCCGTGGGGCCACCAGCTGCGCCGGAAGAAGAGCAGCACGGCCAGCACGATGGCCAGCACGATGCCCTGCAGCACGCCGAACACGACCACGCCGGCGGTGGCCACCAACGAGAGCACCACGGACCCGGGACGCACCTTGGCGAAGCGGCGCAGGACGGCCACGTCGGCCAGGGAGAGGGCGGCGGCGATCACCACCGCGGCCAGCGCCGTCTGGGGCAGGTCGGCCAGCAGGGAGTTGAGGAACACCAGCATGACCACGACCACCGCCGCCCCCACCACCCCGGTGAGCTGGGTGCGGGCCCCGGACTGCTCGGCCACCGCCGTGCGCGACCCACTGGTCGAGATTGCGAACCCCCCGAAGAAGCCGGCGGCCACGTTGGCCGCCCCGATGCCGATCATCTCCTGGTCGGGCTGGATCTCGTCGCCCCGGCGGGCGGCGAAGCTGGAGGCGGTGGCGATGGTGTCGGTCAACGACACCAGGGTGATGCCGGCCGCGGCCACCAGCAGGGGGCCGACGTCGCGCAGCCTGGTCCAGGGCAGCGACGGCGCCGGGAAGCCCTTGGGCAGGGCGCCGACGGTGGCCACGCCGTGGCTCTCGAAGGCGAAGACGGCCGAGGCCACGGTGGCGGCCACCACCGCCACCAGCACGGCCGGGATCTTCTTGGTCAGCCGGGGCAGGACGAGGAGGATGGCCAGCACCGACGACCCGATGGCCAGGGTGAGGGCGCTGGTCTGGTCGAGGTGGGTGACGAACGCCTTGACCTCGGCTCCGAACCCGCTGGCGTCGGTGGAGAACCCGAACAGCTTGGGCAGCTGGCCCACCACGATGGTGATGGCCAACCCGTTCATGTAGCCGACCTGCACCTCGCTCGACAGCAGGTCGGCGATGAACCCGAGGTGGCCCAGGCCCATGGCCACCTCGACCAGACCCACCAGCACGGCCAGCATGCCGGCCAAGGCGATGGCCCGGCCCGGGTCGTGGCCGGCCACCAGCAGCGGCGTGATGGCCGCCAGGATCATGGGCGAGATGGACGAGTCGGGCCCGAGCACCAGCACCCGCGAAGGTCCGAACACGGCGTAGCCGACCAGGCAGGCCACCGTGGTGTACAGCCCCGTCACCGCCGGCAGGCCGGCCAGCTCGGCGTAGGCCATCCCCTGGGGCACCAGGATGGCGGCCAGCACCAGGCCGGCCACCAGGTCGGCCCGCAGCCAGTCGCGCTCGTAGGCCCGCGCCGTGCGCACCCCCGGGAGCCAGCGTTCGACGGCGTTCATGCGGATGGGTGCCTGTCGGTGCGGGCGCGCAGCGGGGTCATGCGCTCAGAACCGAGCGGGGACCGTGCGCCACGGGTAGTCGGGCTCGACGTAGCCCGGGTCGGGCTGGCGGGCCGGGAGGGTCACGGCGCGGCCCGGGGCGGGCTCGTAGGGGATCTGGTCCAGCAGGTGGGAGATCACGTTGAGGCGGGCCCGGCGCTTGTCGTTGGCGTCGGCCACGTACCAGGGGGCGCGCGCCGTGTCGGTGGCGGCCAGCATCTCGTCGCGGGCGATCGAGTAGTCGTACCAGCGCGAGTACGAGAGCAGGTCCATGTCGGAGAGCTTCCACGTCTTGCGGCCGTCGTCGATGCGGGCCTCGAGCCGACGGGTCTGGACGTCGGCGTCCACCTCGAGCCAGTACTTCAACAGGACGATCCCGGCGTCGACCATGGCGTGCTCGACCCCGGGCACCAGCTGCAGGAAGCGCTTGGCCTCGTCCTCGGAGCAGAACCCCATGACCCGCTCGACCCCGGCCCGGTTGTACCAGGAGCGGTCGAAGATCACCACCTCGCCGCCGGCCGGGAAGTGGGGGACGTAGCGCTGGATGTACATCTGGGTCTTCTCGCGGGCGGTCGGCGCCGGCAGCGCCACCACCCGGAACACGCGTGGGCTGACCCGCTCGGTGATCCGCTTGATGACCCCGCCCTTGCCGGCCGTGTCGCGGCCTTCGAACACCACGCAGACCTTGGCCTGGGTGGCCACCACCCACTGCTGGAGGTGCACCAGCTCGACCTGGAGCCGGGCCAGCTCGTGCTCGTACTCCTTGCGCCCGAGCCGCTCCGGTCTCGCCTGCGCCGCCTGGCGTGAGCTGGCGCCCGGGTGGCGGCCCGGTCGCGGCGGATCGGGGCGGCCGGCCCCGCGCCCCTTCTTCGACTTCTGCTCGGTGTGCTTCGGCCGGACGTGGCTCACGTCGTCGCTGGTCCGGCTCAGCTCCTGGCCAGGAGCTTCGCCTTCTGGGCCGCGAACTCGTCGTCGGTGAGCACGCCGCTGGCGTGCAGGTCGCCGAGCTGCTTGAGCTGGTCGAGCATCTGCGCCTGCGGATCGGCGGGCGGCGGGGGTGGTGGTGCGGGCGCGTAGGCCTGCGGCTGGGCGTAGCCCTGGTCGGCGCCCTGGTCCCACCCCTGGGCCCGGTTGGCCATGATGGCCTGGTCGCGGTCGGCGAACTTCTCGGCCTGGTGGCGTGCCACCCGGCCCGACACGGCCGAGGCGGTGCCGGCCACCACCGCGGTGCGGGCCACCCCTCTCAACAGACCTGGCATCGGGTCTCTCCTCTCAGTCGGGGACGGTCAGCCCTGGTTGGCGGCCGCGTCCAGCGCGTCGAGCACGTCGACCAGGTCCTGCGCCGAGATGCGCGCCGTGGCCAGGACCTGCGCGCCGGCGTCGGTGGCCGCGGCCACGAAGGGTCGGGCCCAGGCGTTCTCGTACACGAACAGGGCGGCGGACGAACCCGGCGCCATGGCCGAGCCGGCTTCGGCGATGTCGTCGTCGGTGAGCAGTCCCGACCGGGCCCCGGCGAACTCGAGCAACCCCGCGGCCGCGCCAGCCGGCGTCGCGCTCAGGTCGACGGCCACCACCGACCCGTCATCGCCCTTCTGGAGGATGCAGAAGTCGTAGAGGGCGATCGTGCCCGCCTCGACCAGGGCGGCCAGGGCCGCGCCGGCGCGTCCGTCGGTGAGCGACGGGTCGAAGCTGAGCATCAGGAAGTCGATCGGCCCCGAGACCTCGTCGGGCGTGGTCATCGAACCGCTCCTCGCTCGTCGCCCGGCCGGAACCCCATGTTCCCGGCCACGCCATCGACCCCATTGCGCATCTCACCCTCCCGTGGACTGCGAACCGGGTGCGAACACTAGCCCCCGCCAGGTTCAGAGGGCGACGACGACGGTGGTGGCCTCGGGGTCCTCGGCGTGGCGGGCGACGCGGAGGCGGTGCTCGCCGACCGGCGGGCGCCACGTGTGGGCGTCGGGGTCCCGGGTGGCCAGGTGGCGCAGGGGCACGGCCAGGGCGAAGGGCGTCTGGCCGCCGGCCGCCACCTCCACCCGGACGAAGCCCACCAACCGGCCGGGCGCGTCGGGGTCGGGGAGCTCGGCGTAGAGCTGCACCACCTCGGCGCCGTCGCGGTCCCCTCTGTTGCGCACCAGCCCCCCGACGACCAGCAGGTCGCCGTCACGTTCGGCGGCCACGTCCGCCACCTCGAAGGTCGTGTACGAGAGGCCGAAGCCGAACGGGAAGGCCGCGGCTCGACCCGTGCGGGCCAGGTGGCGCCAGCCGTGCCAGCGGTCGTAGCGGAACGAGGTGGCGTCGCGGTCGAACGCCGGCAGGTCGTCCTCTTCCATCGGCACCGAGAAGGGCAGCTTGGCCGACGGGTTCACCTGTCCCCGCAGCACGTCGGCCAGGCCGGGTCCGGCCTGGCAGCCGCCGTACCAGGGCTGCACCACGGCCGCCACGGCGTCGATCCACTCGGTCGACACCACCGCGCTGCCGGCCTGGATGGCCACCACCGTCCGGGGGTTGGCTGCGGCCACGGCCCGGATGAGCGACACGTCGGCCTCGGCCAGGCGCAGGCCGGTGCGGTCGCCGCCCACGCTGAACCCGCCGCCGGCCCGCTCGCCGATGCGATCGGGCCGGACCGTCGGGGCCCGCTCGGCCCGCTCGGCCATCGCCGCCTCGAACCGGGCCGCCTCGGCCGGGTCGTCGCCCTCGGGGAACAGGTCGGTCAGGGCCGGGTCGGTGGTACCGATGTACTCGCCCTCGTCCCGGAAGGTGTAGCCGACCACCACCAGCGCCACGTCGGCCTCGGCCGCGACGCGGGCCGTCCGCGCGGGATCGCTCCCGTCGTCGAGCACCAGGGGCGCGCCGGCCTGGCGCAGGCCGTCCACCACGGTGTGGCAGTCGAGGTCCCACACGTCGCTGGAGCCACCGTCGCCCAGGTTGACCGTGTCGCCCAGCCGCCCGATCACCGCCAACCGGATGTCGGCGGCCAGGGGCAGCACGGGCTGGCCGTCGACCGGTTCGTTGCGCAGCAGCACCACCGACCGAGCCGCCACCCGGCGGGCCAGCGCCCGGTGCTCGGCCGCGCCGATCACCGACCGGGCCGGCGCCTCCGACGAGAGCACGGCGTCGAAGCGCAACCGGGTGGCGATCACCCGCGACACGGACCGGTCGACGTCGGCCCACGACGCGTCGCCCGTCGCCAGCTCGTCGGGCAGGTGCTGCGCCCGCACCATGCGGTAGGGCATCTCGATGTCGAGCCCGGCGGCCACCGACCTGGCGGCGTCGCGCAGCCCGAAGATCCAGTCGCTGATGACGAACCCACCGAACCCCCACTCGTCGCGCAGCACGTCGGTGAGCAACGCCCGGTTCTGTCCGCACCACTCACCGTTCACCGCGTTGTAGGCGGACATGACCGAGGCCACACCCTCGTCCACGACGCGACGGAAGTGCGGCAGGTAGACCTCGTGCAGCGCCACCTCGTCCACCTCGACGTCGACGGAGAACCGGGCGTTCTCCATGGAGTTGCAGGCGAAGTGCTTCACGCAGGCCATCACGTGGCGTTGCAGCCCGCGGGTGAACGCCGCCCCCATGGCTCCCACGTGGTGCGGCTCCTCGCCGTAGGTCTCCTGGGCCCGCCCCCAGGCGGGATGGCGCAGGAGGTTGACGCACACCGCCCCGGTCATCGTGGCGCCCGAGGCCCGCAACTCGAGGCCGATGGCGTCGCCCACCTCCTCTTCGAGCTCGGGGTCCCAGGTGGCACCGCGGGCCATCGACACCGGGAAGCAGGTGGCGTTGCCGATCACCGCCCCGCGCGGCCCGTCGGAGAACACGACCCCCGGCAGGCCGATCCGCTCGACCACCGCGGCCGGGAACGGGGCCTGGTGGTAGCCGCCGTCGCCCAGGAAGTGCAGACCGGCCCAGGTGGGGCCGTCACCGTCGAGGCACCAGAGCCGCTCCTCGTCGGTCATGGCCGCCACCAGGTCGGTGGCGGCCGCCTCGGGCGAGGTGCCGGCGCGCACCGCGGCCCGGGCCTGGTCGAAGGTCGAGATCACGACCACGTGCTACTCGCCCCAGGCGACGGCGTCCACCGGCGCCGGCGAGGTGTCCGGGGGGTCACGACCGGTGGCGCAGGAGCTGGTTGACGCGGGCCGCCTGGCGGGTCTGGTGGTCGCGCTCGGCCAGGCTGGGGGCGCGTCGGGCGGCGACGGCGTAGCCGCGGGCTGCCTGCTCCAGGTCGCCGTTGCGCTCGTGGAGGTGGGCGGCCACCGCGTCGTAGCGCGGGGTGCCCGCGTCGATGTCGGCCAACGCGGCCAGCCCCGCGGGTGCGCCGTCGGCCTCGCCGACCGCCACGGCCCGGTTGAGCCGGGTGATGGGCGTGTCGGCGAAGCGGAGCAGCTCGTCGTACCACTCCAGGATCTGCACCCAGTCGGTGTCCTCGAAGCGCGGGGCGTCGGCGTGCAGCGCGGCGATGGCCGCCTGGGCCTGGTACTCACCGAGCTGGTCGCGGGCCAGCGCGGCCTGGAGCCGCTCGATCCCCTCGGCGATGAGGGCGGTGTCCCACCGGCTCCGATCCTGTTCGGCCAGCACCACGATGGTGCCGTCCGGTCGGGTGCGGCTGGCGCGCCGCGCCTGGTGCAGCAGCTCCAGGGCCAGCAGGCCGTCGACCTCGGGGTCGTCGACCAGCGTGGCCAGCTGGCGGGTGAGGCGGATGGCCTCGGCGGCCAGGTCGACGTCACCGGAGTAGCCCTCGTTGAAGACGAGGTACAGCACCCGCATCACGGTGCCCGGGTCGCCGGGGCGGTCGAGTCCGGCCCGGGCCACGGTGCGCTTGGCCCGGCTGATCCGCTGGGCCATGGTGGCCTCGGGCACGAAGTAGGCCTGGGCGATCTGGCGGGTGGTGAGCCCGCCCACCGCCCGCAGGGTGAGGGCGACCGCCGACGACGGGGTCAGGTCGGGATGGGCGCACAGGAAGTAGAGGCGCAGGGTCTCGTCTGCAGCCGGCACCAGGCCCGTCGGCGGGTCGCGGTCGAAGCGGACCTCGCGGTCGCGCCGGGCCGCGTCGGATCGGACCATGTCCAGGAACGTCCGCCAGGCCACGGTGATGAGCCAGGCCTCCGGGTCCGCGGGCGGGTAGTCGGGCCACGCCTTCAGCGCTCGGATGAGCCCCTCTTGCACGGCATCCTCGGCCGTGGCGAAGTCGGCGCCGCGCCCGACGAGGACGCTCAGGACCCGTGGGACGAGGGCGCGGCGCTCGACGTCGTCCACGATCAGTCGAAGGTGGGGGGCGCGGTGAGGAAGGGCCGGACCTCCAGCCACTCGTGGATCGGCCGGCCACCCGCACCCGGCGCCGAGGACAGCTCCCCGGCCAGCTCGACGGCCCGCTCGTAGCTGTCGACGTCGATGACGAACCACCCGGCGATGAGGTCCTTGGTCTCGGCGAACGGGCCGTCGGTCACCGGGGCCGAGCCGTTGGGGTCCGAGCGCACCCAGACGCCGTCGGGCGACAGCGCCTGGCCGTCCACCATCTCACCCGTGCGCTCGAGCCGGTCGGAGAAGTCCCGCATGAACTGCATGTGGGCCTCGACCTCGTCGGGCGCCCAGTGGTCCATCGCCACGTCGTTCAGCGGCGCCGGCGCGCCCCGGTAGTGCTTGAGCAGCAGGTACTTGGCCATGGTGTCGTCTCCTTGGTGGCGACCTCGGGGGCCGCCCGTCGTGGCGACCCGTGATGGTCGCGTCATCCAGGGGGACGGAGCCGCCGTCGAGCTCTCGACATCGGCTGAGGATCCTGACCTTCCCGATCGCTCCGCACCCTGGCGCGTGGACTCCGCGGTCGCCACCGACCCATCATCGCGTGACCTCCAGTGCGGTCCGGGCGGGCCTCCTCAGCCGGGCGTCGGCCCGCGGGTGCCGGTGACCCGGTGGGGCTCGAGGTACCAGAGGCCGATCCGAACGTCGGCGTCGGCCTGCTCCGGGTCGCTCGCGGGGGCGTCGAGGACGACAGCCCGGCCCACCACCGAGATCTGGCAGACGCAGTCGATCTGGTCGTCGTAGCGCTCGATCTCGAAGCACACGACCCCGACATCGGCGTCGACGCCCAGCCGGCCGTCACGAGCGGCAAAGGTGACGACGCCCTCCACCAGCTCGTAGGTCACGGGCACCCGCTGGCCGTCGCCCAGCACCACGATGGCCGACCCGTGGTGATCGCGGGTCAGCAACGAGATGCACTCTGGGTCGGTCAGGGTGCTGAACCGGTCGCGGCCGGCGGTCATCGAGTCATCTCCCAAACCCGGGCGGCCGCGGGCACCCGCTGACCGGCCACGCTGACCGCGACGTCGGGGTGGTGCTGCTGGTGGGCGGACCGGAGCTGCTCGGCCAGGACGGGGTCGAGGACGGAGACGACGATCTGGTCCGAGGCGCCGGCCAAGGCGCAGGGGCGGCCGGCCAGGGCGGGGCAGCCGTGGACGAGGTGGCGCGGCCCGGGGCAGGCGAGGTGCTGGACACCCGGGTCGGCGGTCTGGCCGCCGACCCCCTCCACCAGCACCCGGGGCCGGTCTCGGGGACCGGGCCAGGTGGGGCGGGCGGTGCCGCTGCCGATGAGCATGCGCACGATGCTCCAGTCGTCGGTGGCCATGCTGACGGCGTCGTGGTCGCGGGCCATCGCCAGCATGGGCGTGTTGATGGCCAGGATGTCCGCCTCCAGGTTGGGGATTCCCCGCGCCGCGGCCTGGGCCAGGAGCTCGTCCAGCAGGCGGGATCCGAGCCCGCCGCGACAGGCGGAGCTCACGGTGATGCCCAGCTCCCCGTCGCCGTTGTCGAGCAGCTCGTAGCTGGCCTCGCCGACCAGCCGAGATCGACCGCTCCGGTCGATGATCACGGCGACCAGGGCCACCCCGCCTCGCTGGTCCACCTGGGTCATGCGCTCGAGCTCGGCCACCAAGGGGTGGTGGGCGGAGAAGAACCGTCGATGCCGATCCTCGTCGTCTAGGCCGTCGAACAGGGCGGCCAGCCCGGCCACGTCGTCGGGGCGGATGGGGCGGATCTCGATGTCGCCTCCCATGGACGCAGCGTGCGTCGGTCCCCGGCCGGCCCGCAAGGGTCCAAGGTCCTCAACCACAGGCCGGGACGAGGCCCCGCCAGTGACCTAGGACCCTGTCGCGACCCCGGACCGATCCCCATGATCAAGAGGTGAACGCGCCCCCGTCAGCCGTCGAGCACGACCAGCTCTTCGATCGCAACGGGGTCGAGATCATCGACGAGGTCGGGTGCCACCGACTGCTGGCCCAGGGCTCGGTCGGACGGCTGGCGCTGTCGGTGCGAGCCCTGCCCGTCGTGCTGCCGGTCAACTACCTGCTGGTGGACGAGGGGATCCTCATCCGCACCGGGGCCGGCACCAAGCTGGACGCCGCCTGCGACGGGGCGGTGGTCGCCTTCGAGATCGACGGGGTCGACATCGTGAGCCACACCGGCTGGAGCGTGCTGGTGCAGGGCACGGCCCGCGTGCTGCGATCGCCCGTCGAGCTGGCCGAGGCGAGCCGGGCCGCGCTCGCACCCTGGGCCAACCCGCGGGCCGACCGATATGTGGTGGTGTCGCTGGACGTGCTCAGCGGCCGGCGCATCCGAGGGTGGTACTGGGGTGGTGTGCTCCCGGTGGCCCCCACCCCGGCGCCGTCACGGCCGCCCACCGAGTCGCCTTCGCCCTAGGATCCTGCGCATGTCGCTGCGCGTGTTCCTCCTCGACGACCACGAGCTCGTCCGCAGGGGGCTGCGCGACATGCTGGCCGATGCCGGCATCGAGGTGGTGGGCGAGGGGGGGACCTGCGAGGAGGCGATGCGTCGCCTGCCGGCCATCCATCCCGACGTGGCCGTGCTCGACGTGCGCCTCCCGGATGGCAGCGGCATCGAGGTGTGCCGCGACATCCGGGAGAACCACCCCGACATCGCCTGCCTCATGCTCACCAGCTTCAGCGACGACGAGGCCCTGCTCGACGCCATCCTGGCCGGGGCCGCCGGCTATGTGCTCAAGCAGATCCGCGGCGCCGACCTGGTGGCGAGCATCGAGAAGGTGGCGGCTGGCCAGTCGCTGCTCGACCCGGCCGACACCCAGCGGTTGATCGAGCGGCTCAAGGCGGGCGCCCC
Organism: uncultured Microthrixaceae bacterium; assembly: GCA_963785815.1. Lineage (GTDB taxonomy): Bacteria > Actinomycetota > Acidimicrobiia > Acidimicrobiales > Acidimicrobilacustridaceae > UBA4742. The sequence goes on along the minus strand of CAWAWN010000002.1, from coordinate 452,834 downwards.
CGAGGACCCCAAGCTCGCCTCGCTCACGCCCCAGGAGCACAAGCTGCTGCTGCTGCTGGCCGACGGGCTGTCGAACCGCCAGATCGCCGAGCAGATGTTCCTGGCCGAGAAGACGGTGAAGAACTACGTCTCCAACCTGCTGGCCAAGTTGGGCATGAGCCGCCGCACCGAGGCCGCGGTCTACTCCGCCCGCCTGCAGGAGCGCGAGCGCCGACGCGACTGACCGGCCGCCAGGTCGGGACCTTCGGCCCTGTGCCGGCCGGCGGGCCGATGCCACCCTCGACCGCAGTTGCCCGTCGGCCGGAGGTTGCGACATGTCCACCGTCATCGTCCCGCTCGACCGCTCCGACCTGGGGCGCCGAGCGCTGCGCGTGGCCAGCCTGGTCGCGCGCAACACCGACCGCGACGTGGCGCTGATGGCGGTCACCACATCGTCGTCGGCCGAGGCCGACGACCGTCGCCTCCAGGAGGCCGCAGCCGAGCTGGACGTGGCCACGTCCACCGTGCTGGTCGCCCGCAACGACGTCGGCTCGGTGGCCGACGGCATCGTCCGGGCGGTGGCCGACGCCGGCCCCGACCCCCTGGTGTGCATCGCCTCGCACGGCCGGGGTGGTCTCGGCGCCGGGCTGCTCGGCAGCACCACCGAGGACCTGCTGGCCGGCCACGACGGGCCGGTGCTGGTCGTCGGCCCGCACTGCTCGGCCGACTGGCCCGCCCGGCGCCGGATGGTGGTCCCCCTGGACGGCTCCGAGCGCGTCGAGCAGATCCTGCCGCAGGCCGCCGGCCTGGCCTCCGACTGGGGCCTCGAGACCTGGCTCCTGCAGGTGGTGCACCCGCTCGACACCGAGACCCTGGCGCACGTGGACGAGGGTCTGACCCGAGCCCGCGAACGCATGGTCGACCTCGGGGTCGACGCCAAGGTGGAGACGCGATTCAGCTCGGACGTCTCCCGCGAGATCTGCCAGCAGGCGGAGGGGGTCGGGGCCTCGGTGATCGTGATGTCCACGTTCCAGCACCCGGGGGTGAACCGGATGGTGCTCGGCAGCGTGACCATGGACGTGGTCCACGACGTGCCCTGCCCGGTCCTGGTGATGCCGGCCGCCCCCGCGGCGTAGCCGAGTCCGACACCATCCTCACCGTGGGGGCTGATGGGCGCACCGCCCCACGGGTCGGTGCGCCTGCTTGCGCACGTCCTCACCGTGGGGGCGCCGCCGGCAGGGCGTGACGACGCCAGCGAGAGGCCCGCCGCTGGATGCGGTGGCTGCGGCTGCGGCGGACGGCCTTGGCGCTGGGCTGGTAGCGGGCGAAGAAGACGCGCTTCACGGCTTCGACCAGCGCCAGGTACACCAGCACCATCAACACGAGGACGGCGAAGAAGGTGCCGGGCAGCGGGGTGAACCCCAGCGTGTGGCTGATGGGGGATTCGGGCAGGTAGGCGCCCACCGCCACCGCACTGAGGGCGGCGACGGCGAGCTGCCAGCTGGGCCGGCTGCGGAAGAACGGGATGCGGCGGGTTCGGATGACGAAGATGACCAGCGTCTGGGTGGCCAGGGACTCGACGAACCAGCCGCTGCGGAACAGCGCCGGTCCGGCGTGGAAGCCCCGGCGCATCACGGCGAAGGTGATGAAGTCGAAGATCGAGCTGATGGGGCCGAACCACAGCATGAAGCGGCGGATGAAGGCGATGTCCCAGTGGGCCGGTCGGGCCAGCTGCTCCTCGTCGACGTGGTCGGTGGGGATGGTGAGCTGGCTGGTGTCGTAGAGCAGGTTGTTGAGCAGGATCTGCCCGGGGAGCATGGGCAGGAAGGGCAGGAAGGCGGAGGCGGCCGCCGCGCTGAACATGTTCCCGAAGTTCGACGACGTGCCCATGAGCACGTACTTGATGGTGTTGGCGAAGATGCGCCGACCCTCGGCCACCCCGTCGGCCAGGACGTCGAGGTCCTTCTCCAGCAGCACGACGTCGGCCGCGTCCTTGGCCACGTCGGTGGCCGAGTCGACCGAGATGCCCACATCGGCGCGGTGCAGGGCCAGGGCGTCGTTGACCCCGTCGCCCAGGAAGGCCACATCGGACCCGCTGGACCGCTGGACGGCGATGATGCGGGCCTTCTGCTGGGGGCTGACCCGGGCGAAGATGGTCGATCCGGCCACCCGGGCGGCCAGCTCGGTGTCGTCGAGGGCGTCGATCTCCGACCCGGCCAGGGTGCCGGTCGAGTGCAGGCCGAGCTCGGCGCACACCTTGGCGGCCACCACCGCGTTGTCGCCGGTGACCACCTTGACGGTCACGCCCAGCGCGTCGAGCCGGGCCAGCGAGGCCGCGGCCCCGGCCTTGGGTTGGTCCAGGAACACCAGGAACCCGACCAGGGTCAGGTCCGCCTCGTCGGCGTGGGTCAGCCCGCCCGCTTGGGCGGGGTGGCCGGTGGCCACGGCCACCACCCGGTTGCCGGCCTCGAACTCGGCGTCGAGGGCGCGCTGGGCGGTGTCGGGGACGGTGGTGCAGCGGGCCAGGACGTTCTCGGGTGCGCCCTTGGTGATGACCATGGCGTCGCCGTCGTGCTCGGCCAGGGCCGAGCTGAGCCGGCGGTCGTGGTCGAAGGGCAGGCGGGCGATCACCCGGTAGGGGTCCACGGCCAGGTCGGCGACGCCGGGTGCCTCCCAGAGGGCCACATCCAGCGGGTTGCCGCCCACCGGTCGGCCGCCGACCTGCTCGGCGTCGTTGCAGACCAGCCCCAGGGTCAGGACCTCCTGGCTCTCGGCACCGTCGATCCCGAGCGCCCGCTGGAAGCTGATGCGGCCCTCGGTCAGGGTGCCGGTCTTGTCGGTGAACAGGACGTCCACGTCGCCCAGGTCCTCGATGCACACGAGGCGCTTGACCAGCACCTTGCGGCGAGCCATCTGCCGGGCGCCGGCGGCCAGGCTGGTGGTCACCACCGCGGGCAGCAGCTGGGGGGTGATCCCCACGGCGATGGCCAGGGAGAACAACAAGGCGTCCAGGATCGGGCGGTGCAGCACGACGTTGATCACGAAGATGCTGGTGGTCAGGACGGCCGCCACCTGCACCAGCAGGGCCGAGAACTTGCGCAACCCGACCTGGAACTCGGTGTCGGCCTGGCGCTCCCCCAGCCCCTGGGCGATCTGGCCGAACTCGGTGCGCTCGCCGGTGGCCACCACCACCGCCTCGGCCGAGCCCTCGTGGACGACGGTGCCCATGAACAGGCAGCACGACAGGTCGCCCAGCGCCAGGCTGGCGGCCACCGGCGCGGTCTGCTTGTCGGCCGGGAGCGACTCGCCGGTCAGCACCGATTCGTCGCAGGCCAGGTCGGTGGCGCGCAGCAGGCGCAGGTCGGCCGGCACGATGGCCCCGATGTCGAGGTGCACCAGGTCGCCGGGCACCAGCTCGGTGACCTCGCAGGGCTCGGGTCGCCCGGCGCGCCGCACGGTCACGCGGTGGTGGATCTCCTGGTGCAGGGCCTCGGCGGCGCGCTCGGCTCGGTACTCGTTGACGAAGCCGAGGCCCACGCTCATGGCCACGATGACGGCGATGATGACGGCGTCGGCCCGCTCGCCCACGAAGAAGGAGATGGTGGCGCTGACCAGCAGGAGGGCCAGCAGCGGTGAGCGCACCTGCCGGACGAACACCTGCCAGGGCCGAACCCGGTGCGAGCGGATGACGTTGGCCCCCACCTGGTCGCGTCGCTGCGTCACGTCGTCGGGCTCCAACCCCCCGGGTGGCGTCCCCAGGCGTTCCAGCACGGCGTCGAGGGGGAGCTGGGACGCGGTCGTCAAGTCCAGGTCGCGCCAATCCGCCCGCTCGCCCTCGGCGCGCGGCGACGTGCTGGTCGGGGCCACAGGTGGATGGTGGCAGGCCCGAGGTCGTCGGGCCAGGGACCTCCGACCCCGCTGCTCGGGACCAAAGACCCTGACCTCGACGGGCGGGATGGCGTTGCATGCAGGCCAAGCGATCCGCCGGAACCGGCGTGGCCTGGGGAGGACGACATGCTCGCCGACACGACCAACCCGACCAGCGTCGGCGTCGACTCGGAGGTCGGGCGGCTGCGCACCGCCATCGTCCACCGACCCGGCCTCGAGCTCTCCCGGCTCACCCCGAGCAACGTGGAGAGCCTGCTGTTCGACGACATCCTGTGGGCCAAGCGGGCCCGCGAGGAGCACGACGCCTTCGCCGACGCCCTCCGCGACAAGGGGGTCGAGGTGTTGGAGTTCGACCGGCTGCTGGCCGACGTGCTCGACCTCCCCGCCGGCCGCCAACACGTGCTCGACCGGGTCTGCACCCCCGAGCAGGTCGGTCCCAGCCTGGTCGAGCCGCTGCACGCGCTCTTCGACCGGATCGACGGAGCCTCGCTGGCCCGCTACCTGATCGGCGGCGTCCTCAAGGACGACCTGGACCTCGGGGCGTCGAGCCTGCGGTGGGCGACGCTGGCCGGCGACGACTTCGTGCTGCCCCCGCTGCCCAACCACCTCTTCCAACGCGACAACTCGTGTTGGATCTACCGGGCCGTCACCGTGAACCCCATGGCCAAGCCGGCCCGCCAGCGCGAGTCCCTCCACAGCCGAGCCATCTACCGGTTCCACCCCCGCTTCACCGGCGCCACCTTCGACGTCCTCTACGGTGGCGACGACGCCAACCACCTCCCGGCCAGCCTCGAAGGCGGTGACGTGCACGTCCTGGGGCACCAGGCCGTCCTGGTGGGCATGGGCGAGCGGACGACCTCGATGGCGGTCGAGATCGTGGCCCGCCAGCTGTTCGCCCACGGCCTGGCCACCCGGGTCGTGGCGGTGGCGCTGCCCGAGTCGCACGCCATGATGCACCTCGACACGGTGATGACCATGGTGGAGCGCGACACCTTCGTGGCCTACCCGTACCTCGATCCCGACCTGCGATCCTGGACCATCACCGCCGAGACGGACGAGCCCTTGCAGCTGCGGGTCGAGGCCAACCCGGACCTGTGGGCCACCCTGGCCGAGGTCCTCGAAGTCGACAAGGTCACCGTCCTGCAGGCAGACGAGGACATCCGTGCCGCCGAGCGCGAGCAGTGGGACGACGGCACCAACTTCCTGGCCGTCGCGCCCGGGGTGGTGTTCGGCTACGACCGCAACGTCACCACCAACACCATGCTGCGACGCCACGGCATCGAGGTGGTGTCGGTCGCCGGCAGCGAGCTCGGACGAGGCCGCGGCGGTCCGCGCTGCATGACCTGTCCCATCTGGCGCGACCCGGCCTGACGGGCGTCCAACTCGGGACCTTTGGCCCTTCTGGGCACCTGCCGTCCCCCGTACCTTCACGGCGACGGGCCGCGCTGCGCCCGACTCCGGGAGGGAACCTTGGCAGTCACCGACGTGAGGCCGCAGGCAGGGACCGCTCCGGTGTGGCCCCGCGGCGCCCGATCGTCAGCTCGAACCGGGTGCTCGCCGACCGCCTGGTCGATCGCGGGTTCGCCGCCAGCCCCGCCGACGCTCAGCCCGCGCTGTCGCTCGGAGGGGTCCTGACCACGTGAGCGCGTCCGAGATGATGATCAGCGCCTGGTACCCGGTGTACGGCCACCCGCGGTTCGGAACCATGGCGTCGCTGGGGCGGCCCGACCCCTGGTACCTGGAGCGCGCCGACGGTGTCGTGGTGGCCGGGCTCGGCAACCCGACCGAGCCCCCCGACCGGCCCTGCTTCGAGATCAGGCAGGACCTGGTGTACCCCTTCGGCCTGCCTGACGCCTGGTTCGAGCGGGTGGGGACGCTGCTCTACACCGCCCCCCGCCACCCCGCGCCGGGACCGGGTCCCTGGTACCAGTGCGAGGCGCTGCTCGGCTCCCGAGGCTGGCGCCGCGGGCCCACCTGAGCCTGGCGATCCAACGGCCGGGAGGGACTAGAGTCGGACGGCCTCACCTCGTGATGGAGGCGGAGGATGCCGATGGCTCGGTCCAAGCTGCTCGAATCGTTCGACGACGAGGTCGCGTGGGCGCTGCTCGACGCGGCGCCTGACGGCATCCTCATCGTGGATCGCAGCGGCACGATCGTGTTCGCCAGCTCCCGGGCGTCGGAGGTGATGCGCCTGCCGGCGGAGGAGCTCGTCGGTCGGGGGGTCGATGAGTTCGTCCCGGACGACGTACGCGGCGTCCACCGGGCCCACCGGGCCCGATACCAGGCCGAGCCGACGGTGCGGACCATGGGATCCGGCCTGCTGCTGCGGGCTCGCCGGGACGACGGATCCGAGTTCCCGGTCGAGATCAGCCTGAGCCCGGTGCGGATCGGCGACGATGAGTGCACGGTGGCGGCCGTGCGGGACGTGAGCGAGCGGGTGGCGGCCGAGGACCACCTGCACCGGGTGTTGGTCAGCCTGGATGCCAGCGACGACGCCGTCTTCATCTTCGACGCCGACTCCCTGCGCTACTCGTACGTGAACCAGGGCGCCGTGCGCCTGACCGGGTACACCGCGGACGACCTGCTCGAGATGACGCCGGTCCACCTCAACCCGCACGAGACGCGTGACAGCTACCTCGAGCTCGTGGCGCGGCTCCTCGACGGGCCGAGTCCGGCCGCCATCCGCCGCGCCTTCCTGCTGACCCGGGACGGAGACGAGGTGCCCGTCGAGAAGACGTACCACGAGGTGCCGGCCGGACGGGACCGCACGGCATGGATCGTGGTCGTGGCCCGCGACATCCGCGCCCGGCTCGTCGCCGAGGAGGAGCTGCGTCAGAGCCAGGCCGCGCTGCGCGAGGCGGAACAGGTCCTGGCCGTGGCCGACGACCGCGAGCGCATCGCCCGCGATCTGCACGACACCGTCATCCAACGCCTCTTCGGCGCCGGGCTCCAGCTGCAGGCGAGCCTGTCCGCGGTCGACGCGCCGGCCCGGACCCGCATCGAACAGGTGGTCAACGACCTCGACGACACCATCCGGGAGCTGCGCAGCGCCATCTTCGCCCTCCAGGGTCCCCCGATGGCCCCGGCTGGCCGGCGCGCCCAGCTGCTCGACGTGGTCGCCGACGCCGCCGCCGGCCTCGGGTTCGAGCCCCGCCTGGAGCTGGCCGGAGACCTCGACGCCCTCGACCCCGCGCTCACCGAGCACCTGCTCGCCGTGCTGCGGGAGGCGTTGGCCAACGTCGCCCGCCACGCGGACGCCACCCAGGCGCGGGTGGTCGTCGAGGTGGACGACGAGCAGCTCAGCCTGACCGTCACCGACGACGGGAACGGCCCTCCACAGGAGGTGCTCGGCGGGCGCGGGCTCACCAACCTCGAGCGGCGGGCCACCGACCTGCAGGGCACGTGCGCCTTGGTGGCCGCGCCCTCCGGTGGCGCCCGGCTGAGCTGGCAGGTGCCCGTCGGCGGTTGACGGGTCGGTGCGGCGGCGACCCTCCGGCCTGGTCCACCGACCCCTGCGGGACCTTGGACCCTGTCCCCGGGGATCGGAGCGAGGTACAGATGGGTCGACGGGCGCAACTGGTGCGCCCGGTGCAGAGATCGAGGTTCCGATGACCACCATCGTCGTGCCCCTGGATGGCTCCGACTTCTCCGAGCAGGCCGTCCCGGTGGCCAGCGCCCTCGCCGCTCGTCGGCACGGGCGGGTCCACCTGATCCGGGTGGCCGAGCCCGAGGCGTCCGCCGGGCTCGACGTCGCCATGGCCGAGGCCGCGGACCGCGAGACCGGCGCGCCGGTGACCTGGGAGGTGGTCGAGCGGATCCATCCCGAGCAGGTGGCCGAGGCCATCGATCGGACGGTGCAGGGGATCGACGACGCCGTGCTGTGCATGACCGCCCACGGGCGATCCGGGTTGGGCGCCGCCCTGCTGGGCTCGACCACCGAGGCCGTGCTGCGCCGCATCGGTCGCCCAGTGCTCGTCGTGGGACCCAAGTGCGAATCCGACTGGATCGACGGCGGGCGGCTGGTCATCCCGCTCGACGGCTCGCCCCGGGCCGAGCGCATCCTGCCCTACGCCGCCTCGGTGTCGCGGACCTGGCACCTCGAGCCGTGGCTCGTGCAGGTGGCCCACCCGTTCGACAACGAGGTGGCCCAGACCGCGGCCAACGCCCTCGATCGGCCTGCCCGCCTGCTGCGCGGCCACGGCCTGGACGTCAAGACCGCCTTCCAGTGGTCATCGGCACCGGCGGCGTGCATCGCGGCCGAGGCCCGTTCGCTGCAGGCCGGGCTCATCCTCATGTCCAGCTACATCCCGACCGGGGCGGCCCGCACCCTGATCGGCAGCGTGACCATGGGGGTCATCCACCGTGCCCCCTGCCCGGTGCTGGTCTGCCCGCCCGAGGCGGTGGCCGGGGGGGTCAACGACCCCCTCGAGACCTGCGTGAGCGGCCAGTAGACCCGCCGGGGCAGGTGCTCATCGAGGCGCGCCGTCGGCCACGGCCAGGGCGCGCCGCCCGTCGAGCGCGTCCCAGCGGGGTCGTGTCGGGGTCGACCGGCATCTAGCGGGCGGCGGCGCCTCCCGGGTCGTCGGAGCGGCGATCGCGTCGGTGGCGAGACGCCTCGAGGCGGTCCAACAGTCGGTCGACGGCGCCGACGACCTCGTCTTGGGCCGTGTCGAACCCGGCCACCTGGTCGTGCGCCATCACGAAGGCCAGGCCCTGGACGGCGGCGGCCACCAGCGCCGGGGGGAAGTCGGCGCGGTCGATGGCGTAGCTGTCGAGGACGGCGTCCAAGGCCTCGATCTGCATGGCCCGCACCTGCCGGGCGAATCCGGCGACCTCGGCCTGGAGGGCGGGTCGGTGGTTGCCGGCCGCGGTCAACTCGACCAGCAGGGCGTTGCCCTTCTGGTCCGAGGCCAGGCGCCACCAGGCCCGCAACGGCTCGTCGGAGGCCAGCGCCTCGCCCAGCAGCTCCACGTTGGAGATGCCGCGTCGGCGCACGACGCCGATGAACAGGTCGTCCAGGGTGGGGAAGTGGTAGTGGACCTTGAGGCCGGCTTCGGCCTCCACCCGTCGTGAGGTCACCGCCGCGTACCCGTCGCGGATCATGATCCGCTCGGTCGCGTCGAGCAGTCGCTGGCGCTTCTCGGCCGTCGCCGCTCGGGGTTGTCGGGTCACCGCCACCAAGTTGCCAGATCCACCATCGCCCCCGTCGGTTCCTCGTCCCGGTGGGTTCCTCGCCGGAGCCCTTGCGCCTGGACCGGGGCCTCTCTAGAGTTAGAGCGATCGCTCCAATTTGTCTGGCAGGAGGACCGATGGCGCTGGTGGACGACACGGCTGTGTACTTCGATCCCTACGACGTCGACATCAACGCCGACCCGTACCCCATATACGCCCGCCTGCGGGACGAGGCTCCCGTCTACCACAACGACCGCTACGACTTCTGGGCCCTGTCGCGCCACGAGGACGTCCAGCAGGCCCTGGTCAACTGGCAGACCTTCTCGAACACCCGAAGCGACATCCTCGACATCATCCGCTCGGGCATCGAGCTGCCCCCCGGGGTCATCCTGTTCGAGGACCCACCCACCCACACCATGCACCGCGGGCTCATGTCTCGGGTCTTCACCCCGCGCCGCATGGCCATGCTCGAGGACCAGGTGCGCGACTTCTGCGTCAAGGCGCTCGACCCGCTGGTGGGCGCCGATCGCTTCGACATCGTCCAGGAGCTGGCGGTGGTCATGCCCATGCGGGTGATCGGCATGCTGCTGGGCATCCCCGAACAGGACCAGGTGGCGGTGCGCAACCGCACCGACGAGACCCTGCGGACCATCCCCGGCCAGCCCATGCAGGTGCGCCAGGAGCGGATCGCCAGCGGCGACCTGTTCGAGGACTACGTCGCCTGGCGGGCGGAGCACCCCTCCGACGACCTGATGACCCAGCTGCTCAACGCCGAGTTCACCGACGAGCACGGCGTGGTGCGCACCCTCACCCGACCCGAGGTCCTCACCTACACGTCGGTCATCGCCGGCGCCGGCAACGAGACCACCGGCCGCCTCATCGGCTGGCTGGCCAAGGTGCTGGCCGAGCACCCCGACCAGCGGCGCGCCGTGGTCGAGGACCGCTCGCTCATCCCCCAGGTCATCGACGAGACCCTGCGCTTCGAGCCGACCGGCCACGCCACCGCCCGCTACGTGATGCAGGACTTCGAGGCCCACGGCGTGACCATCCCGGCCGGCAGCTCGGTCCTGCTGATCGTGGCCGCGGCCAACCGCGACTCGCGCCGCTACGACCAGGCCGAGACCTACGACATCCGCCGGCCCGACATCGCGCACCTGACCTTCGGCTACGGCCTGCACTACTGCCTGGGCGCCAACCTGGCGCGGCTCGAGGGCCGGGTGGCCCTCGACGAGATCCTGAACCGCTGGCCCCATTGGGACATCGACTACGACGGCATCCAGCTGGCCCCGACGTCCACGGTCCGCGGCTGGGAGCGCATGCCCATCGTGGTGGGCTGACCCCAGCGAAATTGGTGCAGAACGGTGCCGCATGGGCACGCCTTTGCACCAATTTCGGGTGGACCTGTGGCCGTCAGCTGTTCGCCTTGCCGGCCTCGACGGCGTCGGCCACGGCCTCAGCCACGCCCTCGGCCGCCAGGAAGCCGCGCTGGTCGAGGACGTAGAGCAGGGCGAGGGCCGGGAAGATGATCAGCACCGCGGCCAGGGTGACGACCAGGACGGCCTCGAGCGTGCCGTCCGGCGCCGCGGCCTGGCTCACGGTGAGGCTGGTCGGGAGCATGTAGTCCCACTGGGCCACGCCCCAGGCCACCACGATGCTGGCCACGGCCACGATGGCCAGCAGCCGCGCCCCTCGGTGGTTCTGGCGCACGAGCAGCACGAGTGCGCCGATCCCCCCGACCCCCGAGAGCAGGACCAGGGCCAGGCCCCGGGTGGTGAGGCCGTGGTAGAGGTACGGCGAATCGGCGTGGAGCACGAAGATCCCGACCACGGCGATGACCCCGGCCAGCACGGCCGCGCCGATGGCGCGGCGGCGGAAGTACTCGACCATGTCGCGCTCACCCAGGCGGGCCGAGTCCCACACCAGGTAGACCGAGGCCAGGAAGGCCACGGCCACGACAGCCAGCACGCCACCGAGCACCGAGGTCGGGTTCACCCAGCTGTGCCAGGGATCGCCGGCCTTGCCGCCGGACGGGACGCGACCCGAGGCGATGGCCCCGGCCACGGCGCCGAAGCAGTACGGCACCACGAGCGACGACAGGGCGAAGGCCGCCCCGAAGTTGCGCCGGTCGCGGTTGCGGAACACCGACTTGCGGAAGGCGAAGCTGGCGCCGCGGAACACGATGCCGGCCGCGGCCAGGGTCAGGGGGACGAAGAGCGTGAGCGTGATCGACGCGTAGGCCTCCGAGAAGCAGGTCCAGAGCACGACGAAGCAGAAGATCAGCCAGACGTGGTTGGCCTCCCAGACCGGCCCGATGGAGTGGTCGATGACCCCGCGGGGGCGCTCGCCGCGCGCCGACCCGCCGGCCAGCAGGTCCCAGATCCCGGCGCCGAAGTCGGCGCCGCCGAACACGGCGTAGGCGGTCACGCCGATGAACAGCACCACGGCGACCGCGCTGCTCATCGAGCCCCCACCTCGACCGGCTCATCGGCCGGGGCATCCCCGAGCGACGGGTCCGCCGGCCCGTAGGGCGCGTCGCTCTCCTCGAAGTCGGCCGGTCCCCCGTCGTCGTCCCGGTAGCGCCGGCTCATGCCCAGCAACACGAGGATGGTGGTCACGCCGAGCCCGACGTAGAGCAGGAAGACGCCGATGAAGGTGAGCCACACGCCGGTGTTGCCGGTGGCTGCTGCCTCGACCTTCATGTAGTTGTAGACGATCCACGGTTGGCGGGCGACCTCGCTCACGACCCAGCCCGCCTCCATGGTGACCACCGAGGCGATGCCGGCGATGGCCGCGAAGCGCAGGAACCACCGGCCGTTCGGCATGCGTCGTCGGAAGAACCAGACCAACCAGTACCACCCCGACAGCAGGCACAGCAGGGTGCCGAGCCCGACCATCACGTCCCACGAGAGGTGCACCACGTTGACCTCGCCGATGGTGGGCTCGTCGGAGGCGGGCACGATGTTCAGCCCTTGGACGACGGTGCTCTTGCCCGTCCGCGGATCGGACAGGAACGAGGCCAGGCCGGGGATGGGGATGCCCCCGGTGACCGTCCCGTTGCTGTTGAGGTGGCCGAACAGGGTCTCGGGGACGTCGCTGCGGGTCTGCGGGACGAGCTCGATGGAGGCGAACTTGACCGGCTCGTTGTTGGCGACCCAGCGGGCCAGCGAGTCGCCCACGGCCATCTGGGCGAAGATGGCGACCGCGGCCACCGAGAACGGGATCATGAAGCCGAGGCGGTGGTAGCGGTCGTCACGGCCGCGCAGCAGGCCGGCGGCGTACACCGAGGCGATCAGGAACCCACCGACCACGTAGGCGGCCACCACCATGTGGGCCGCCATGAGGGGCATGGCGTCGTTGAAGATGACTCCCCACGGGTCGACGGCGGTGATCTTGCCGGCCGAGTTGAGCGTGAAGCCCGAGGGGTCGTTCATCCAGGCGTTGGCTGCCACCACCGAGATGCTCCCGCCGATGCCGGCCACGACGATGGGCACCCCGGTCCAGAAGTGCGTCCACGGGGCGAGGCGGCGCCACCCGTAGATGTAGATGGCGACGAAGATGGCCTCGGTGAAGAAGAAGAGGCCCTCGACGCCGAACGGGACGCCGAACGCCGGGCCCCACTGCCCCATGAAGTGCGGCCACAGCAGGCCGAACTCGAAGCTGAGCACCGTGCCCGTGACCGCGCCGACCGCGAACGTGACGGCCATGAACTTCGACCAGCGCTGAGCCAGCGCCAGCGCGGCGGCATCGTCGTGCTTCACCGCCTTGTAGTTGGCGATCAGGGTGAAGAACGCCCACGACACGCCCAGCGGGACCAACACGATGTGGAAGGCCAACGTGAACGCCATCTGCGAGCGGGCCCACGGGACGGGGTTGACGGCCAGGATGTGCATGGGCGGATCGACCTCAGAGCCCGGGGCTCGAGTGCATGATGCCGCCGTCGGCGAACACGGTCGTCGCCGTGAGGTAGCTGGCGCCGTCGCTGCCGAGGAAGGCCACGACCGCCGCGATCTCCTTGGGATCGGCCAGGCGGCCGAGGGGGATGGCGGCGTCGAGCACCTTCATCTTGACCGGGTCGGCCTCGGTCTCGGCGTTGATCGGGGTGTCGACGGCCCCCGGCCCCACCCCGAGGACCTGGATGCCGTGCTTGCCCAGCTCGACGCCCGCGGTGCGGGTCAACATGCGCATGCCGCCCTTGGACAGGCAGTACGGCGTGTTGCCCGGCATGGGCCAGTCCTCGTGCACCGAGGTGATGTTGATGATCCGGCCCCCGCCGCCCTGGGCGATCATCTGCCTGGCTGCCACCTGCGTGCCGAAGAAGGCGCTCTTCAGGTTGATGTCCATCACCCGGTCGTACTGCTCCTCGGTGGTGTCGAGGATCGACGTGCGGGTCTCGATGCCGGCGTTGTTCACCATGATGTCGAGCCGGCCGAACTCCTTCACGGCCGCGTCGACCAGGCGCTGGAGGTCTTCGACCTGGCTGACGTCCGCCTGCACCCCGATGGCTCTGCTCCCGAGGGCGGCGATCTCCTGCTCGAGCGCCTCGGTGGCTTCGGGGTCGGCGACGTAGTCGATGACCACGTTGGCGCCCTGGGCGGCCAGAGCCAGCACGATGCCCTTCCCGATCCCGCTGTTGCCACCCGTGACGATGGCGACCTTGTCCTTCACGCTCATGCTCCGTGCTCCTCTGATCGGACGGCGGGTTGTCCGGTGGCGGCCTCCGCGAGCGGGCCATGGCGCCCAACAGGGGTCACGTTACGCCCGGGGCTGCGGTCGGACACCGACCGACCTCATGGGGGAGGTGCGCCTGCCGGCGCACCTCCTTACACATCAATGGAGATTGATGTAATGTCCCGCACATGGCAACCCTCGCCGCGCCGGGCACGCTGCAGGTCCTGGCCGATCCCCGCCGCTGGCGCCTCCTGGGCGAGCTGGTGGCCAGCGATCACCGGGTGGGCGAGCTCACCCGGCTGACCGGCGACCCGCAGAACCTGGTCTCCTACCACCTGCGCTGCCTTCGCGACGCGGGTCTGGTGTCGTCGCGTCGCAGCTCGTTCGACGGGCGCGACACCTACTACCGCGTCGACCTCGACCGCTGCGCCCAGGTGCTCTGCGACGCGGGGGCGGCGCTCGACCCGGGCCTGCGGCTCGCGGCCGAGCCCCCGCCCACCCTGCGCCGCGGGCGGCGACGCCCGCGGGTGCTGTTCCTGTGCACCGGCAACAGCGGCCGTTCGCAGATGGCCGAGGTGCTGGTCACCGACCTCTCCCGCGGGGCCATCGAGGGCCGCAGCGCCGGCAGCCGGCCCAAGCCCGTCCATCCCGAGGCGGTCGCGGCCATGGCCCGCCGGGGCATCGACCTCTCCGGCCACGAGTCCAAGCACTACGACCGGTTCGTGCGCACTCGCTTCGATCAGGTCGTCACCCTGTGCGACAAGGTCCGCGAGGTCTGCCCCGAGTTCCCCGGGCACCCGACGACCGCCCACTGGAGCATCCCCGACCCCGCCGCCGGCGACGCCGCGCACCACCGCGACGCCTTCGAGGCGGTGGCCACCGACATCGAGATCCGTGTCCGTCATCTGGTGTCCCGGATGGCGACCGAGCAGAAGGAGCCCCGCCATGCGCGATGACCCGACCATCAGCGTCCGATACCTCGTCGACGACGTCCGCGAGTCGATCGACTTCTACACGCAGCAGTTCGGGTTCACCGTGGGGCTGGACGCGGCGCCTGCCTTCGCCGAGGTGTCCCGGGGCAACCTCCGGCTGCTGCTCAGCGGCCAGGCCAGCTCGGCTGGCCGCCCGATGGCCGACGGCGCGCGCCCGGGGCCGGGCGGCTGGAACCGCATCCACTTCGTCACCGACGACCTCGACGCGGATGTCGGTCGCCTGCGTGGCGCCGGCGTGGAGTTCCGCAACGACGTCGTGGTCGGGCCGGGCGGCTCGCAGATCCTGGCGCTCGATCCGTCCGGGAACCTCATCGAGCTGTTCCAACCCGCCGACCCGTCGACCTCCCGATAGACGTGCCCGAGGTCCACGCCGGCACGTCCGAGCGCCTCGGTTCCGCCGCGGGCCGCGCCGCCGACGCTCCCGTGGGCGGTCGTTGGTGACCGGGCCCACTCCCGCGTTCCGCTTCGTCGACCTCTGCCTGGCCGGTCTCGACGGTCGTTGGCGGTTGCAGGGGGTCAACGGCCGGATCCCGACGACCGGCATCACGGTGCTGGTCGGGCGGTCCGGGTCGGGCAAGTCCACGCTCCTGCGGTGCTGCAATCGGCTCGAAGCGCCCAGCTCGGGGACGGTCGAGTTCCGGGGCCACGACGTGGCCACGCTCGAGGTCCTGGCCCATCGTCGACGCGTGAGCATGGTCTTCCAGCGGCCGACGCCGTTCCCGGGCACCTGTCGGGACAACCTGACGACGGCGGACCCGACGCTCGACGAGGCGGTGGCGCGCCAGCTCCTCGGGCGGGTGGGCCTCGACCCGGAGTTCCTGGACCGCACCGCCACCGAGCTGTCGGGCGGCGAGGCGCAGCGGTTGTGCCTGGCCCGCTCGCTGGCGGCCGGGCCGGAGGTGATGCTGCTCGACGAGGTCACCTCCTCGGTCGATCCGAGCGCCACCCGGGCGATCGAGCAGCTGGCCCGCTCGCTGGCCGACGAGGGGATGGTCGTCGTCTGGGTCACCCACGACCTGGCTCAGGCGCGTCGGCTGGCGGACACGCTGCTGGTGATGGTCGACGGGCACCTGGCCGAACCCGCCGAGACCGAGACCTTCTTCCGCGAGGAGCACCATGACCAATGACATCGGCTGGTCGGGCCTGGCCGCGTCGCTCGTGTTGGTGGGCGTGGCGGTGGTCCTGTCGTTCTGGCGCCGGCTCGACCTGGAGCGGTCCATCGCCTGGGCGTCGCTGCGCGCCGTGGTGCAGCTGCTCCTGGTGGGCGTGGCCCTCACCTTCGTGCTGGACCGGACGTTGGCCTGGTCGTGGGCCTGGGTGGCCGGCATGGTGCTGTTCGCGGCGGAGACCGTCCGCCGCCGTGCCCCCGAGGTCCCGAAGCTCTACCGGTTGTCGCTGGCTGCGTTCGTCGCCTCGGGCACGGTCACGCTGGCCGTCCTGTTCGGGCTGCACGTCTTCCCCCTCGAGCCCAAGACGCTCATCCCCCTGGCCGGCATGATGATCGGCAACTCCATGACCGCCACCGTGGTGGTGGCCCGCCGGGTGCTCGAGGAGCTGCGAGACAAGCGCGACGAGGTGGAGGCGCGACTGGCGTTGGGCATCGCCGCGCCCGATGCCGCCCGTCCATACGTGCGGGCCGCCCTGCGCACCGCCATGATCCCCCAGATCGAGACCACCAAGGCCGTGGGCCTGGTCTTCCTGCCCGGGGCCATGACCGGGTTGATCCTGGCGGGCACCTCGCCGCTGGCCGCCGTCCGGGTCCAGGCGGCGGTGATGTACCTCATCCTCGGGGCCACGGCCACGACCACCACCGTGGTCTCGCTGGGCGTGCAGCGGCGCCTGTTCACCCCGGATCAGCGGCTCGACGTGCCCTCCCGGCCCCAGACCTGAGTCACCCGGTGTGGGCCTGCACGCCGGCCGTCACCGCGTCGAGGACGCCGACCACCTGGTCGGTGGGGATCGGGAGGTCGAGGCTGGCCTCCCACTCGTGCAGAGCGGCGTTGACCCGGGTGGCCAGGCGCATGCCGGCGGGGGTGAGCTCGACCACGACCCGCCGACGGTCGGTGGCGTGACCGGCCCGGCGGACCAGGCCGGCCGATTCGAGACGGTCGAGGGTCAGGGTCATGCCGCCCGTGGTGCGGCCCAGCACCGTGGCGATTGCGGTCGGCGCGCTCTGCTGGTGGGATGATCGGCGCACGACGCCGAGCACCAGGTAGTCGGCGAAGGTCAGGCCCGAGGCGGCGGCCACCCGCTCGAGCACCTCCCCGACCTCCACGTTCAGGCGGACGATCGACCCGAGGAGGCCGCCATCGGGCAGGTCCAACGGGGGAGGGTCGTCCGCACCGGCGGTACCCGGGGGCGCGGCCGCGGCCGTGGTGGGCGTGGTCATGTGGTGGCCGGCGACGTCGCTACTCGGCGATGCCGAAGCGGTCGAGGCCGTAGCAGCGGATGGCGTTGCCCCGAAGGAAGGCGTGGCACTCGGCGGCGTCCATGGCGGCGGTGGCGCACAGCCGGTGCGCCACGCCCCGCGACTCGGGCCAGGTGCCGTCGGTGTGGGGGTAGTCGGTCTCGAACAAGATGTGCTCGAGTCCGACGTCGGCCCGGCTGTTGAGGCCGTGCTGGTCGTCGAACACGCACCCCCACACCCGGCCGCGCACGATGTCGCTCGGTCGTTCGGCCAGGTGCACGCCTCCGGCCGCGGCCTCCTCGGCCACGATGTCCATGCGCTCGAGCAGGTACGGCATCCAGCCGATCTGGCTCTCGGCGAAGGCGATCTTGAGGTCGCCGAAGCGCGAGAGCGTGCCGGAGAACACCCAGTCGCACAGCGAGCCCTCGGCGTTCTGCGAGCTGAGCGCCATGGTGGTGGCCAGCGGTGCGTCCGGGCTGGTGGCCGGCATGGTCGACGACGAGCCGATGTGCATCGAGACCGTGGTCTGCGTCTCGGTGCAGGCGTGCCACAACGCGTCCCACTCGCCGCTGTAGAGCGACGGGAAGCCGAGCTTGGAGGGGTTCTCCGAGAAGGCGATGGCGAAGCTGTGCTTGGCCGCGCATCGGCGGACCTCGTCGGCCGCGGCCTGCGGGTCCCACAACGGCACGAGGGTGAGCGGGATGAGCCGGCCCCGACCGTCACCGCCGCACCACACCTCGATCATCCAGTCGTTGTAGATCTGCAGGCAGCGGAGGCTGAGGTCCTTGTCGGCGCGTTCGGCGAACCCCTGCCCGGCGAAGCGGGGGAAGGTGTTCGGGTAGTTGAGGGCGATCTCGACGTGGTTGGTGTCCATGTCGGCCAGCCGAGCCTGCTGGTCGTAGGTGCCCGGGCGGAAGTCCTCGTAGATGGCGGGGACGTTGCGCTGCTCCTCCTTGGGGACGCCGGCCGCGGCGTGGAGCAGGCCGGTGGGCAGGACGAGGTCGTCGTAGAGCCACAGGTCGCACCAGTCGCCGTCCGGCGCGTCGCGGGTGAAGCCGTAGTGGCCGCCGGAGAAGTGGAGGGAGAGCTTCTCGCGGACGACCCGCGGGCCGCGGTCACGCAGGCGGGCCGGGAGCTCCTCCTGCCACAGGGTGCGAGGTTCGAGGATGTGGTCGTCGACCGAGATGATCTCGGGCAGCTCCGCCTCGGCGGGGGTCACCGCCACGGGCGCGGTCGTCGTCATGGTCGCTCCTGTTCACAGGCCTCGTCGGCCTCGTCGGTGGGATCGGTGTCGTGGGCGGGGCCGCCGACCCAGTGGTGCCGGAGGTCCTTCAGCCAGTCGGGGTAGTCGAGCTCGACGTCGGGGAGGGGGGCCGCGCCGTGCTCGGCCAGCGCCTGTTCGAAGCGCTCGGGCTGATCGCCCCAGGAACGAGGATCGCCGAGCATGACCTCGAACAGGCGGGCACCGTCGTCGCCGGCCCGGATGGGCCCGAAGGCGGCGCCGAAGGGGAGCTCGATGTGGGTGCCGGCGGGGCAGTGCGTGTCGCCCACCCAGAGCTCGCCCTCGATGACGAAGACCAGGTGCGGGCTGAGGTGCCCATGGCGGCGCACGATCATGCCCGGGTCGTAGCGCGCGTAGAGCGAGAGGTACTGCGGGTCCGGCGAGAAGGCGAGCCACTTCTCCCAGACCGAGGACTCGGTGCCGTCGGCGTTG
Organism: uncultured Microthrixaceae bacterium; assembly: GCA_963785815.1. Lineage (GTDB taxonomy): Bacteria > Actinomycetota > Acidimicrobiia > Acidimicrobiales > Acidimicrobilacustridaceae > UBA4742. Next base: position 434,014 of record CAWAWN010000002.1, on the reverse strand, counting down.
CGCTGTCGCCGGCACTGCTGCCAGGTCAGGTCCGGATCGTCGAGGTGGCGGAAGGTGGGTGCCACCCCGGGGATGGGCAGGGTGGCGGTGCCCGGTCCGTTCGGGTCCGCCTCCGGTGCGCCGGTCGTGGCCGTCTCACCATCTGCCTGCGGCTTGCCCATGCCGCCTCCTGCGGGTCGGGTAGCTTTGCACAAAGCTATCGCGCCGGTCGGGGGACGTGACGGCCGCCCTTCGTGGCGCGGGACCAGATCGGTATCGTCACGGCCATGGTGTCGAGCGGTCCCGCGGCCGAGGCCCGGCCCGACCAGTGGGTCCTGCACGTCGACCTCGACCACTTCTTGTCGGCGGTCGAGGTGCGACGACGCCCCGAGCTGGTCGGTCGACCGGTGGTGGTGGGAGGCGACGGCGACCCCGGCCGGCCCCGCCAGGTCGTGGCCACCGCCTCGTACGAGGCGCGGGCGTTCGGCGTGCACTCGGGCATGCCGCTGGGCGAGGCGCGGCGACGCTGTCCCGACGCCGTGTTCCTGCCGTCGGATCGGGCCGCCTACGACGAGGCCTCCGACGAGGTGATGGTGGTCCTGCGCTCGTTCGACGTCCCGGTCGAGGTGCTGGGGTGGGACGAGGCCTACCTGGGGGTCGGCGCCGACGACCCCGAGGCGCTGGCCGCCCGCATCCAGGCCCGGGTGGTGGGCGAGACCGGCCTGACGTGCGCGGTCGGCATCGGCCAGACGCGGGTCCAGGCCAAGACGGCCACCGGCTTCGCCAAGCCGGGTGGCATCCACCGCCTGACGTTCGACACCTGGCTGGCCACCATGGGCGGCGAGCCAGTGGCCGCCCTCAACGGCATCGGCGGCCGAACCCAACGGCGGCTGGCCGATCTGGGTCTGACCCGTGTGGCCCAGCTGGCGGCGGCCGACCACCGCGTCCTGGCCGCCGCGTTCGGCCCGACCATCGGACCCAACCTCAAGCTCGTGGCCATGGGCGGCCACGTGTCGCCCATCCGGGGCGAGCCGCGCCGGGCCAAGGGCCGCAGCCGGGAGATCACCTTCACCCGGGACCTCGCCGATCGGGCCGAGATCGACCACCACGTGGCCGAGCTGGCCCGACAGGTCACGGCCTCGGTGGTGGCCGAGGGGCGGGTGGTCACCCACGTGGCGGTCAAGGTGCGCACCGCCACCTTCTTCACGCGCACCAAGATCAGCAAGCTCGACGCGCCGAGCACCGAGCCCGAGGTGGTGGCGGCCCGGGCCCTGGTCGTGCTCGGCCGGTTCCCGCTCGACCGACCGATCCGCCTCCTGGGCGTCCGGGTGGTGCTCGACGAGGGGTGAGGTGGCGGCGAGCGGACACGGCCCGACCTCATGGGTCGGTGCGCCTGCCGGCGCACCTCCTTAGGATCCGGTGGTCCCGGATCAGGAGAGGATCGACCATGGTCTCCGAGTTGTTCGACCCGACGGCCTGGCAGGAGGTCGCCGGGTTCGCGTTCACCGACATCACCTACCACCGGGCCAGGCACCAGGGGACGGTCCGCATCGCGTTCGATCGGCCCGAGGTGCGCAACGCCTTCCGGCCCCACACCGTCGACGAGCTCTACGTCGCCCTCGACCACGCGCGCCAGACCAGCGACGTCGGCTGCGTCCTGCTGACCGGCAACGGCCCGTCGCCCCGCGACGGTGGCTGGGCGTTCTGCTCGGGTGGCGACCAGCGGATCCGGGGACGGTCGGGCTACCAGTACGCCGAAGGGGAGACGGCCGACACCGTCGACCCGGCCCGCGTCGGCCGCCTTCACATCCTCGAGGTGCAGCGGCTCATCCGCATGATGCCCAAGGTCGTGATCTGCGTGGTGCCCGGTTGGGCCGCCGGTGGTGGTCACAGCCTGCACGTGGTGGCCGACCTCACCCTGGCCAGCCGCCAGCACGCCCGGTTCAAGCAGACCGATGCCGATGTCGGCAGCTTCGACGGTGGGTTCGGCTCCGCGTACCTGGCTCGCCAGGTGGGTCAGAAGTTCGCGCGGGAGATCTTCTTCCTGGGCGAGGAGTACTCCGCCGAGGACGCCCACCGGATGGGCATGGTCAACCGGGTGGTCGACCACGGGGATCTCGAGGCGGTGGCGCTCGAGTGGGCGGCCAAGGTCAACGGGAAGAGCCCGACGGCGCAGCGCATGTTGAAGTTCTCGTTCAACCTGATCGACGACGGCCTGGTGGGCCAGCAGGTCTTCGCCGGCGAGGCGACCAGGCTGGCCTACATGACCGACGAAGCCGTGGAGGGTCGTGACGCCTTCCTCGACAAGCGCGACCCCGACTGGTCTCCCTACCCCTGGTACTACTGACGCGTTCGAGGGCTCAGCCGAGGCGGCGGGCCAGGAACCAGACCGAGAACGCCACGAGCATCGCCCCGAAGGCCAGGCGCGCCTGCTTGGCCGGCACGCGCTGAGCGACGCGGGCACCCACCATCGAGGCGGGGATGAGGCCGATGGCGAACCCGGCGGCCACGGTCCAGTCGATGTGGCCGAGGGCCCAGTGGGTGGCCAGGGTCGGGATGGTGAGGATGCCGACCACCACCATCGAGGTCCCGGCGGCCTCCACCGCGGTGAGGCCCAGGACCAGGACGAACAGGGGGACCAGCAGGAAGCCCCCACCGTTGGCCAGCAGGCCCGTGAGCAGACCCACCCCGAACGAGGAACCGACCACGATCGAGGTGTTGCCGCGGCGATCGGCGGCCCGCCCCGCGGCCCCGGTCCGGTCCGGCAGCAGCAGGCGGACGCCGATGACCAACAGCAGCAGGCCCGACAGGACCAGCAGGCGGTCGCCGCCCACCAGTCGGGAGGCGAGCGCGCCCAGCAGGGTGCCGGGGATCCCCCCGATGACGGCGAGGCGGGCCACGCGGCGGTCGAGGTTCCCCGAGCGCACGTAGCGGCGGGCCCCCGCGAACGCGGCCGGGATCATGGCCGGCAGCGGTGAGGCGACGGCCATCAGGCCGGGTACGCCGAGCACGGCCAACACGGGGGTGGCGAACGCCGAGCCACCCGCTCCGAACATGCCGAACACGAAGCCCACGCCGAGCCCAGCCAGGACGTACTCGACGAATGCCATCAATCCATTGTATACCCCCATGGGTATAGTCCGATACCCTATGGGGTACCCGCACCGGACGACCGAAAGTAGGCCGATGGCCACGACCCGCCCGATTCCTGACAGCACGACCGCGGTCACCGGCGGTGGTGCCACTCCGAAGGAGCCGTGGTTCGCGCGGTTGGCGCGCTTCTCGGCCCGCCGCCGCCGGCTGGTGATGGTCGTCTGGCTGGTCGCCACCCTGGCCGCGGCTCCGCTCGCGCTCACCCTCACCAGCGCCCTGTCGGGCGCCGGCTGGGACGCCCAGGGTTCCGTGTCGGCCCAGGTCCGCAACGAGCTGCGGCGGGACTTCCCTCGGGTGGGTGCGGAAGCCGCCATCGTCGTGTACCGCCAGCAGGCTCCCATCGCCACCGATCCCTCGGGCCTCGAGCAGCTCGTCGCCGATCTGCACGGCGCGCCCGGCACCAACGCGGTCGTCGACCCGACCACCCAGCCGGCCTCGGCCGGCCTCATCGCCCGCGACGGCCGCACCGCGCTGATCCCCGTGCAACTGACCGCCTCCAACGACGCCGGCCTGCCCGAAGCGGCCGGTCAGCTCATCGACCACGTCGCCGGCCTTCGACTCCCGGCGGGAGCCATGGCCAAGGTCACGGGCGAATGGGCGGTCTGGAGCGACTTCAACCAGAGCAACGCCGAAGCGCTGCACCGCGCCGAGCTGCTGTCGGGGATCCCGACGGTCATCCTGCTGCTGATCGCCTTCGGTTCAGCCATCGCCGCCGGCCTCCCCTTGCTGCTGGCCCTGGCCGGCATCGCCGTCGGGTTCGCCGCGCTGCACCTGCTGGGTGACACCACGCCGCTGTCGGTGTGGGCCATGAACTTCTCGATGATGATCGGACTGGCGGTGGGCATCGACTACAGCCTGTTCATCGTGTCCCGCTACCGCGAGGAGCGTGAGGACGGCCACGACGCCGCCGACGCCATCGCCAACACGCTCACCACCGCGGGCAAGGCCGTCTTCCTCTCCGCGCTCACCGTGGTGCTGTCGCTGGCCGCGGTGTTCGTCGTGCCGGTCATGGTGTTCCGATCGATGGCCCTGGGGATGATCCTGTCGGTGGTGGCCGTGGCCCTAGCCGCGCTGACCCTGCTCCCGGCGGTGCTGGTCTCCCTAGGTGATCGGGTGCTCGTGGTCCGCAACCACCAGGATCCCGATCGGGCCGCGGAGGGCCGTTGGGCCCGCTGGACCGGACACGCCCTGCGTCATCCGGGACGCACCCTCGTCGCCGGCCTCGCCCTGCTCCTCCTGTTGGCCGCCCCGGCCATCGGGATGCACCTCGGGATGCCCGGAGCCCGGGTGGTCGATCAGGGGCGGTCGAGCCGCGACGGCTATGACATGATCGTCCAGTCCTTCGGGCCCGGGGCCGCCGCACCCCTGTTCATCACCGTCGACGCCAACCACGCCGATACCGTCGTCCGACTGGCCCGAGCCGACACCAACGTGGTCGACGCCCGCATCGTGGCCCAACCCGCGGCCACCGGTCGCACCGTCGTGCGCGTCACCCCGGCCAGCCCGGTGGACTCCTCCGCCACCTCCGACCTCGTCACCCGCCTGCGGGCCACCATCGGCGCCCAGGTCCCCGACGCCCTGGTCGGAGGTCCGGCGGCGCAGAACCACGACCTGACCGCCGTGCTCACCGGCCGAGCCCCGTTGGCCATCGGCATCATCATGGTCGTCGCCTTCGTGCTGCTGCTCGTCGTGTTCCGCAGCCTCACCATCGCCCTGTCGTCGATCGCGCTGAACCTCATCAGCGTGGGCGCCAGCTTCGGGTTCGCCACCCTCGTCTTCCAACACGGGTTCGGGGCCGGCCTGCTCGGCATCCACCCCCAGGGCTTCGTCGACGCCTGGGCACCACTGTTCTTCTTCGCCCTGCTCTTCGGGCTCTCGATGGACTACCAGCTGTTCCTGCTGGCAGCCATCCGCGAGCGCTACGAAGCCACCGGCGACACCCGACTCGCCATCCGCGAAGGCATCGCCAGAACCGGTCGCCCCATCACCAACGCCGCGCTGATCATGATCGTCGTGTTCATCGCCTTCGGCGTCACCGGCCCCATCCCACCCACCGAGCTCGGAGTGACCCTGGCCCTGGCGGTGTTGGTCGATGCCACCATCGTGCGCATGATGCTCGTCCCGTCCCTCATGGGGCTCCTCGGCGACCGCAACTGGTGGCTCCCCAGCTGGCTCGGCCGGCTGCTCCCCGACGTCCACTTCTCACACTGAGCGATCCCTACCCTTGCGCCCATGGGTCTGCTCAACGCCGACACCCCCCGCGACACCGCCATCGCCTGGCTGTTCGTCATCGTCCAGTTCGCGCTGCTGGCCGTCATCCTGCTGCTCCCCACGGGTGACGCCTGGACCACGCCGACCTGGCTGGCCGCGACCGCCCGGCTGGTCGAAGGGGTCGGGATGGTCGTGCTGGTGATCGGGATCGTCAACCTGGGACGGTCCATCACCCCGCTGCCCAGCCCGGTCGCCCACGGTGAGCTGCGCACCGGCGGCCTCTACCGCTTCGTCCGCCACCCCATCTACACCGGCATCATCGCCCTCACGGTGGGTGCCGCGGTACGTGGCCAGAACCTGGTGATCGTGATCGCCACCGTCGCGCTCACCGGCTGGTTCTCGCTCAAGGCCCGCTGGGAAGAAGACAAGCTCTTCGCCGCCTATCCCGGCTATGCCGGCTACGCCCGCCGCACCCCCCGCTTCGTCCCGTTCTGGCCCGGCCGGCCGGGCCCACCTGGAAGACTCTCGCCATGACCGACTCAGGTGACCCCAGCGAGCCGACGGCGGACGAGATCGGCCTGTTCGCGTATCAGGTGTGGACCTACAAGCAGGGCGAGATGGTGTCGTTGCTGATCCATCTGGGCGACCGCCTCGGCCTGTACCAGGTGATGCGGGATTCCGGACCGGTCAGCCCGCAGGAGCTGGCCGACCGCACCGGCCTGCACGAGCGGTGGCTGCGCGAGTGGCTGCGGGGGCAGGGCGCGGCCGGCCTGCTGGTCTGGCACGACGACGAACGCTTCGAGTTGACCCCGACCGCGGCGGCCGTGTTGGCCGACGAGGACGACAGCCTGTTCTTCGCGGCCGGCGCCTTCGGGTCGCCACCCACCGCTGACTTCGTCGACGATCTCGCGGCCGCCTTCACCTCGGGCCTCGGCTTCCCCTATGACCGACAGGGCCCGGCCGGGGCGCACCGGACCGAGCGCATGCTCGGGCCGTGGACCCGACTGGCGCTGGTCCCCACGATCCTGCCCGCCCTCGACGGCGTCGCCGACAAGCTCCAGGCGGGAGCCGACGTGGCCGACGTCGGCTGCGGCGCCGGCGTGGCCCTGATCGCCATGGCCCGCCAGTTCCCCGCATCCCGCTTCTGTGGCTACGACATCTCACACCACGCGATCGAGCGCGCCACCCAACTGGTGGCCGAGGCCGGCCTCGACAACGTCGAGCTCCACCTGGCTGGAACCGATGCGCTGCCCGCCGAGCCCACCTTCGACCTCGTCCTCACCTTCGACTGCCTGCACGACATGACCGACCCCCGGGCCACCATGACGGCCATCCGGCGCTCCATCGAGCCTGACGGCACCTGGCTGGTCAAAGACATCCGGTGCGCAGCCGCACCGCGGGACAACCTGAAGAACCCGATGGCCGCCATGATGTACGGGTTCTCCATCGCCAGCTGCATGTCCTCCGCGCTGTCCGAACCCGGCGGGGCGGGGCTGGGCACCCTCGGACTGCACCCCGAGCTGCTGGCCGAGCTCACCACCGGCGCCGGCTTCACCCGGTTCCGCCCGCTCGACTTCGACGAACCAGCCAACCTCTACTACGAGATCCGCCCCTGACCGCGCCTCGCGGTCAGGGTGCGGTCAGGCCAGACGCATGAACATCTTCTCGACCTCGCCGAGGGGGTAGCCGTCGGCCTCGGCCTCCTCGGGATGGGCGATGCAGTACGTGAGCCCGGCGCTCACCAGCCGGAAGCCGGCCTGTTCGAGGGCGCGGTTGGCGGCGGAGATCTGGGTGACGATGTCGCGGCACTCGCGGCCCTCGTCGAGCATCCGCTCGACGCCCTGCACCTGGCCGGCCACCCGGCGCAGGCGCTTGCGCAGATCGTCGATGATCTCCTCAGGCAGTTCCATGTCGTCTCCTGGACTGATCGACTGTTCCCGTCAGGATACCCCGCCAGGTATCCGAACCGGATGTGCTCGCCCGTGGAATATACCCCTGGGGGTATTGGTTGGAGGAGGTGACGGGTCGCTCGATCCGCTCAGATGTCGGAGGTCGTCATGAACAAGAACATGGGCACAACCGATCGGTTGCTCCGGGCGCTGCTCGTCGCTCCGGTCCTCCTCGTCGTGGCCTTCGTGGTTGGCCTGTCGACCCTGGCCGGGGTGATCGCCACCGTGTTGGCCGTCGTGATGCTCGCCACCGCGGCCGTGGGCTTCTGCCCGCTGTATGTGCCGTTGCACCTGCACACCGACCACGCCCACAAGTCCGCCGCCTGACCTGGCAACGAGATCACGCGGTGAACGGCCAGATCAGCGCCGCGCCGCAACCCCACTTCCCGAAAGGATCGCTCCATGGCCACCATCACGCACGCCGATGACCCCACCACCTTCGACACCGAAGTCCTCCAGTCCAAGGTGCCGGTCGTGGTCGACTTCTGGGCCGCCTGGTGCGGACCCTGCCGAATGGTCAGCCCCGAGCTCGAGAAGCTCGCCGAGGCCCACGATGGTGCCGTGAAGGTCGTGAAGGTCGACGTGGACGCCAACGCCACGATCGCCGGCCGTTATGGGATCCAGGGCATCCCCACCATCGCCCTGTTCCGCGAGGGCCAGGCCGTCGCCCGCAGCGTCGGCGCCAAGCCGCGAGCCGCCATCGAGTCCGACCTCGGCCTCACCCACGCCTGACACCTCCGACCGACCCCAGGGGAGCGGCCGCTCACTTCAGTCGATGCTGAACCAGGCGCGCACCTGGCTCTCGTGGTCGACGTAGGGCTGGCCGGAGACATCGACGACGACCTTGTCGATGGCGCCTCCGGTGAACGGGAAAGGCGCCTGGTATTCGGGGGTGACTGCGGACGCACTGTCCCGCCCGACGCAGATGCCGTCGCCCGTGAGGCAGAAGTACCCGGGTTGGGTGACGATCTCGCCCTGGCCCACCCGACGGTCGTCGACGTACAGCGCGAGGGTTCCCTTGGTGCCGGGCATGGCGGGGTCGGTGCTGGGCCCCTCGGCGATGAACTCCGCCACGCACACGTGCGCGCCGGTGGAGATCGGCTCGGTGGCGATGACGTCCTGCAGGACGGTGCCGATCCAGTTGAACGTGTACCGGAGCGCGCCGTCCTTGACGTACAGCGAGTGGCCGCCGGGTACGCCGCCGGCGGCCCACAGCACGCCCTGGGCGTCGTCCGAGTCGATCGTGATCCCGACGGCGATAGCGTAGGAGCGGCCGGGGAGCTGCGGTCCGGCGGACTCGGGCACGTCGGCGCAGTCCGGGTAGAAGGTGTACCGGTCGCGCGGGGGCGCGGCGTGGGGCCGTTCGGCGAGCACCTGCTCGAGGGCGGAGCGGTCGTCGACGGGCAGCCCGTTGTAGCGACCGGCGTAGTAGAACCACAGCCCCTTCATGCGCTCGAGCCGCTCGGGTTCGGCGGCGGCGACGTCGGTGGTCTGGGAACGGTCGGTCTCGAGGTGGAACAGCTCCCACTCGTCGCGCTCGAAGTTCCCCCAGCCCGACAGAGGCGGGTGCACGGTGTTGGCGATCCAGCCCTCGTGGTAGATCGAGCGCTGACCGAGCATCGAGTAGAACTGCGAGGTGCGGCCCGGGGCGTCGGGGTCGGTCAGTGCGGCGGCGAAGCTCTCTCCGTCGATGGGCAGCTGCGGGTAGCCCTTGAGCACGTCGGGCGGCTCGATGTCGAGCAGGTCGTAGAGCGTCGGCACGAGGTCGACGGCGTGCACGTACTGCTGTCGTGGTGCCTCGTCGGCCGGGAACCGCGCCGGCCACGAGATGATGCACATGTCGGCGACGCCGCCCTCGGCGCCGGCCCACCGCTTCCAATACGGGAACGGGGTGTCGAACGCCCACGCCCAGCCGGTGTTGTAGTGGTTGTTCGAGGCCGGGGTGCCGAGCTCGTCGAGGTGGGGGAGCGTCGAGGCGGTGGTGTCGGGGACGCCGTTGAAGAACCGCCACTCGTTGAACGAGCCGTTCGGTCCGCCTTCGCCGCTGCCCCCGTTGTCTGAGATCACGACGATGATGGTGTTGTCTATCTGGCCCGACTCCTCGAGGTAGTCGAGGACCTGGCCCAGGCGGTCGTCGTGGTAGGAGATGTAGCCCGCGAACACCTCGGCCATGCGCGTGAAGAGCCGGCGCTCGTCCGGGCTCAGCGTGTCCCACGGTCGCACGGTGTCCAGCTGCGGCCAGGGCTGGCCGTCGGCTCCGGTGCGCTCGGGCTCGCCGTGCGGGTTGATGGCGGACAGCTGCGTGCCTTCGGGCAGGAGGCCGAGCTCGATCTGCCGGACGAGGATCCCCGCGCGGATCGCTTCGTACCCGTCGTCGAACACGCCTCGGTACTGGTCGGCCCATTCGAGGGGCACGAGGTGGGGGGCGTGGCCGGCCTGCGGGGCGAGGTACATGAAGAACGGTTTGTCCGGGTCGATCACCTTCGCATCGCGGATGAACTCGACCGCTTTGGCGGCGATGTCGTCAGCCAGGTGGTAGCCGTCCTCGGGGCGGCCCGGCGCCTCGATCGGGTGGTTGTCGTGGATGAGGTCGGGGAAGTAGCAGTTCGTCTCGCCGCCCAGCCAGCCGTAGAAGCGCTCGAAGCCGCGACCGAGCGGCCACCGACCCTTGAACGCCGCGACGTTGCACTCCTCGCCCGGCGTCAGGTGCCACTTGCCGATGCAGTAGGTGTTGTAGCCGTGCTCGCCGAGCACCTCGGAGATGAAGCCGCTCTCGAACGGGATGCGGGTGGAGATGCCTGGGAACCCGGACGCGAACTCCGCGATCGTCGCCATCCCGTTGGTGGTGGCGTTGCGCCCCGTCAGCAGCGACGCCCGGGTGGGCGAGCACAGCGCGGTGGTGTGGAAGTTCGCGAACTTCACGCCACGCGCCGCGATGCGGGCCATGTTCGGGCACTGCACCGGGCCCCCGAAGGTGTCCATGGTGGCGTACCCGAGGTCGTCCCACGCGATCATCAACACGTTCGGCGCACCGGCCGGTGCGGCCGGGGCCAGGAACGGCGCCCAGTCCGGCTCGGAGTCCCGGATGTCCACGGCGATCTTCCCCGAGAACCTTCTCGCCACGTCGTTGCCCCCTCGCTCGGTGGTCCCTCTCGTGGCCCCTTTCGCCACGTCCATGCGAAGGTGAACCTACGCACCCCCTCCGGTGCTCTCTAGGGTCTCAAGTCCCCATTCGAGGCCGGCATGTTCTGCGAAAGCGCAGTTGATCTGGCCTTCGTCGGAGAGAAGAGAGCTGAGCGGGTGCCGAGAATCGAACCCGCGTTCTCAGCTTGGGAAGGAGAGAACGGCGGTCCGGACGGGACTCAGTCGGACGGCATCGGACGCCTGACCTGCGGCTTTCCGAATCGGCAGATGGGCTCGGACTGCGTCAGACGTCGGCGGATGTGCCATTGGTGTGCCATGGAGGCTCCCTAACCGACGCCCTGATTCGTCCGGAATCGCTGACGAGAGGGGTGCCCCAGTTGATGATGCCGCATTGGCTCGCAGGCGACAACGCGGGCCTCAGTGCCGCCGATACTCGGTCGGGCGATTGGGCCGGAGGGTCGTCCTGTCGTAGGGCACAACGACCCGACAAGAACCTCCGACCAAGCCACACCACCCTGAGCTCCCCTGCGGGCTGCGAAGCTTGAAAGGTCTTGGGACCAAACCGAGATGAACATTCGGCAACGACTCGGGGAACCTTCTGATGCGATCTCGCGGACGGTCGCGTTGGGAAGGCTCGGGCCCTATCGGGTGGTGGCGAAGCACGCGAGACTGCCGGCGTGATCCCCCCAGAGACGCTCGCCGAGCAGGGCCCGCCGCTTGTGAGTTGGGATCCGTTGGCCCTCTACAGTCGGGTGCGCGAACTGCGGGACGCCATTGCCGGCGAGGCCGACCAGCACCAGCATCGCTGGCGGACCGACGAGCCCCACGCCGTCGGGACGGAGTCCTGGTTCGGGGCGGTGAACCTGGCGGCCTACCTGGCGTTGCGCGACCGTGACGTTCGCGAGGTGCAGGTTGCGCTCGCTGATCTTGGGCTGTCGTCGTTGGGTCGCTGCGAAGCACACGTGCTGCCGACGTTCGACGCCATCATCGCCATGCTCGGCCGCGCCCTCGGCGTCGACCAAGGCGATCCGCGATCTTCCCCGACGAGCATCTCGGAAGCCGCTATCGCGGGGCGGTCCACGCTGCAGCGCAACAGCACCGCACTCTTCGGTTCCCCGCTCGGGGGACAACACGCGCGCATCATGGTCACGCTCCCCGCCGAGGCCGCCGACGATCCCGGTTACGTACAGGCGCTCGTCGCGACCGGTATGGACTGCGCACGGATCAACTGCGGGCACGACACGCCAGAGCAATGGGTTCGCATGGCCGCGAACGTGCGGGCAGCCGCCCTCGAGACGGGGCGGTCCTGCAGCGTGCTGATGGATCTCAGCGGCCCGCGCCTGCGCACGGGCCCGATCGGTCCGGGCCCGGCCGTCGTCCGAGTCCATCCCCGCCGCGACGCGGCCGGCGACGTGACTGTGCCGGGCATGCTGATCCTGGATGGGACTGGCGCACCGGGATCATCGGGTCGGGGCAGTGTCAACGCTCGGGTCTCGGTCGACCCGCTATGGGTCACCGGCCTGGAACTCGGTGACACGGTCGTGGTGACCGACTTGCCGGGTCGACGCCGAACGCTCTTGGTCGTCGACGCACCGGGGCCCCTCGAGCGGAGCTGCGAGTCGAGAGCGGGCTGCTTCCTCGGCCCGGGCCTCACGCTGCACCACCACCCCGCCGACGAGCGCCCAACCTCGACCGCGATCATCGGTGCGGTGGATGCTCCCCCGGCCCAGGTACGGGTAGTCGCCGGCGACGAGTTGATCTTGACTCGCGGCGCAGCCTCTGGACGACCCTCGGTCCACCGTGACGGCTCGGTGATAGAACCGGCCCGTATGCCCATCGGTGTGCCTGAAGCGATCGACCACCTCCGTCCCGGGCATCGCGGCTTCATCGACGGTGGGGCCATCGGGGCAATCGTCGACTGGGTCGACGACGAGGGTGCGCATCTGATCATCGAATCGGCGAAGCCGGGTGGCTCGCGCATCAAGGCGGACAAGGGCCTCAACTTCCCCGACACAGACCTTCCCCTTCCATCGCTCACCGCCGAGGACCTGGCCGCGCTTAATGCGGTGGTCGACAACGCCGATGCCGTCGGCTACTCGTTCGTGCGCCGAGCGGACGACGTGGATGCGCTCGTCGAGGAACTGGACCGTCGTGGCGAGCGGCGCATCGCCATCTTCGCCAAGATCGAGACCGCTGATGGCGTCGCCAACCTCCCCGAGATCATCGTGCGGGGCGCACGATGCCATCCGTTCGGCGTCATGATCGCCCGAGGTGATTTGGCGATCGAGATCGGTTACGAGCGACTCGCGGATGTCCAAGAAGAGATCCTGTCGATCTGCGAGGCAGCCCGCGTGCCGGCGGCGGCGGTGCCCAGGAGGAGTGAGCCGGCGGCAATGCCTGTGGCGGCTGCCAGTGAGGTCCCGGACATGGTGGCGGCGAGCAGCAGCGGCCCCACGATCAGGGCCCAGCCGACCGGGCGGTAGCGGGGGATGTGAACGCGGTGGTCGAGCCACAGCAGCAGCGGGCCGATCGTGATGGCGATTGAGGGGAGGACCCAGTTGGGTTTGCCGGCGGCGATGACGACGAGGGGCACGATGAACGACGCCGCCAGTTGGATCACAGTGGCGATGGTCACGGCTCGTTCGATGTGCCGGGCCTCGGGACCGGCCGGCCGAGGGGCCACACCGGCGGTGACCCGAATGCCGTAGCCGGCCACGGTGACCGCTGCCACCAACGACACCACAGACATGGCCCACCCGATATTGCCGGTGAGGTTGTGGCTGCCGCGCAGTAGCCAGAAGGCGGCGAAGGCGAGCTGGATGAAGCCCCCGATCCGGCGAACGCGGCGCGACCACGCCACCGTCGGATTCGAGGTGGTCCCTTTCGTTGACTCAGCCAGAGTCATGCCGGGCTCGTTCGGGTTCGGTACCAGGCGACGGTCTCGGCGATGGCCGCGGCCAGTGGGGTACCGGCCGTGCCGAACACCGATTGGTACTTCGAGGTATCGAGCACGAAAGGGTGCTCGAACTCGTAGGACATCTCGGCCAGGCCCCTCATGAGCGGGCTGACCAGCCCGAAGGCTCGCAGCGCCAACGTCGGGACCGTTCGGATGCCGACGGGATGTCCGACCTCACCGGCGATCAGATCAACGACGGTTCTGGTGGATGCGGTCTCGGGTCCGGGCAGATGCCACACCTGGCCGATAGCTCGGGGGTCGGTGCCCAGAACCACCAGACCGGCGGCGATGTCGGGCATAGCTGTAGGTGTGGGGAAGATCGGGGTCGCCGAGGAAGTCGGCGGAGCGACCGGCCAGCGCCTTGCCGAAGACCCGCTCGCCGAGCGTCGACTCGGTCACCCCGGCGCCGAAGAAGTCCGATGCCCGACCGATGGCGATCCGGACCCGACCGGCTTCTGCGGCCGCGAGCAACTCGCTGGTCATCGCTGCCCTGGTGCTGCCCTTCTTCGTGGTCGCCACCAGCGGGAGATCCTCAGTCATCGGCTTGGCGCCCGGCGGTCCGTAGCCGTAGACGTTCTCCAGGCTCACCATCAGCGCGCCCGATCGTTCCGCGGCCGCCATGACGCCTCGTTGCAGGGGCGGGAAGAGCGCGGGCCACTTTGTGTACGGCGCGTTCAGACACTGATAGACGACCGCCGCACCCTTGGCCGCGTCGCTCGCCCGCTTCCGGATCGGCGACATCCGCGACCCGCCAGTCGATCCCGTCGACCAACCCGTTCGGTCGGGCTCGTGACACCACCTGGACCGCGACGTCCGACCGGGCCAACGCCGCGACGAGGGCGGAGCCAACCTGGCCACCGCCGAACACGACATGAAGCTCAGGATCACTCATGAAGAAACGCGCTTAGCAACGAACGCCCGAGAGAGATCGACATGGACTACCCCTACTGAGGTGAGGAGGCGTCGGTTTCGCCGATACCCGACATAACGGACGGGGCGTTCTACGCAACCAGGCGTCTGAGGATGTGCACGCGGGCGCCACCGGGACCGGAGCAACGCTCCCGGAACCTGCCCAGTCGCTGAGCAGAATCCAACACGGCCACGGGGTAACGCTGCCGGTCACCACCGAACCTACCCAGGCTCCCCGACACTTCCCCAGCGCGAACAGGTGCGACACACGATGTTCATGTCATGGACGAGTGCCGAGAGGACGTTCAGGGCGCGGCAGCGATCAGCTAGCAGCCCAGAACAGCAACAGTCGGCCCGTGAAGCCCTTACCTTCCGCTTCAACCCGTCGGAACCGATCTGGGACCGTCTGAACCGGTCCGGACATCCAGGGTTCGAATCACGCACCTGCGCCTCATCAGGCGTTGCCGCCAGGAGCGCCGACGTGACGTGCGGCCCCACCGATACTTCCGATCTTCGCTTCCTCCGGCATGCTCGTGGTGTCGTCGCTGGAACGCCGTGGCTCGCGCTCTTCGTCCGAGGACCGCTGACCTGCAATCGGGCCGACGATTGGGCCTCTGGACCTTTGGCTCTGGCCAACGACATCGGCCCAGCGGAGACTGTGCTCAGAACTCATCAGCGACGCAGCGATGCCAGGAGAGGCAAGACATGTCCGAATCAGTTCCTACAACTCGCCAACCAACAGTAGGCGCCGAACGGCGCTTCACCACCGTCGCAGCGGAACAGGGCTACCGAGCCCACCAGAGGGAACTCATGGTTGACGCAGCAGCCGCCATGCACCTGCCCCTCGATTTCGTCACCGATTGGCTGGAGGTGGGCATCACCCCTTGGGGCGCACGGGCCTGGCGTACCGCAGGCTTCGCCAGCGCCGCCGAAGCCAACCCGTTCCGCAGTCGTGGCCTCACCCCAGAGCTGGCCGCGCTCGCTCGGGACGACGCACGAGCTTCACGAGCCGACGAACGAGCAGGTCGAGCCCACCTCAACTGACCCGAACGGACCAAGGGTCCTCGTACGGGGGGTGAGCGACTTCGGCTCGGTCAACCCGACGGATGGATGGAGCGTTCCAGCCCATGGGGTCGACCGGGTCCTCCGGCTCGCTGGGCAGCGCGAACTGGCCATGGTGCAGGCGCACCAGCCGACAGGATGTCCTGGTTCTTCTCGGCCACCTTGAAGTCGGCGTTGCCCACCTTGAGGATCTCGGTGGCCGTCGAGGTGCTGAAGGCGTGGGACCTGCTCCATCAGGCGCCGGGGGCAGGGGCGCAACGAGCACTGCGTCGAACAGGCCCGACTCGTAGGCCCAACCGCACCGTACTCCCGGCTCCAGTAGCTAGCATCCAACTTCTAGTGTTCATCTACCCATCGTTTCATCGGGGCGCCCCCGGTCCTCCCTCGACCTCGGTCGAGGCGCGACGCGACCGCGTAGCTCGCTAGGGCGGATGCCCGGCGTGGGGTGTACCGTCGCCATCGACACGACAGAGCCCTCACGTGTTGGGCCGGCCCGCCGGCCGGCCCGGGAGCGGTGCTCCAGACCTCGGTAGCGCGATCAGCAAGATCGAACGCCAGGAGAGCGCCATGATTCAGGACCGATCCACTCCGTCCGCCGCATCGCACTCCGACACGGTGGTGAGATTCGGGGTCTCCCGAACCGTGGTGCATCTCCGTGGCGAGTATGACCGGACCAACGCGTCGGCCCTGGCCTCGCAGCTGTCGGGCGCCATCGCGGCACGTGATAGCGATGTGATCGTCAACCTCGGCGGCGTGAAGTTCATGGATGCGTCCACGATCAGCGTCCTGGTCGTGGCCTCGGCGTTCCTCGCCCGCCGATCCCGGACCCTGTTGCTGCGCTCGCCCTCCAAGTTCGGCCGACGCCTCCTCGATATGTGCGGGCTCAGCGACCTGGTCGAGGTGACCTCCGACAGGCTGATGTTGAGCGCGTGACCGTGCCTGGCCGACGTGGGTCGAGCCGGGGCCGATGACCGGCGAACGCCGCCTGCGTCTGTTGACCAAGCTGGTGGGGGACGACACCGAGCTCAACTCTGAGCGCCTGGGCCGGGTCAGCGCCCAGGTCACCGGCTCCGACGGGGCCGGCATCATGTTGATGTCGGGCGATCTGCCCCAGGGCACCCTGACATCGACCAATCGGGTCAGCGCCACCATCGAGGAGCTGCAGTTCACCCTGGGCCAGGGCCCCTGTGTCGACGCGTTCCATGAAGACCGACCCGTGGCCGAGCCGGACCTGGCCGATCCCGAGCACCCCCGGTGGCCCGCCTTCACCCCGGCCGCGATCGAGGCGGGGGTCCGGGCCGTGTTCGCCTTTCCCCTCCATCTGGGCCAGGTCCGCCTCGGCGCCCTCGACCTGTACCGCGATCGTCCGGGCGGGCTCAACGACGACGAGCACGGCGACGCCCTGGCCATGGCCGACATCACCACCCGAGCAGTGCTGGCCATGCAGGCCCACGCCGCACCCGGCCAGTTGGCAGCCGAACTCGAAGCCGGCGGCGACTTCCACTCCGTCATCCACCAGGCCACGGGCATGGTCGCCGCCCAACTCGGCGTGACCGTGGCCACGGCCCTGATCCGCCTGCGGGCCTACGCCTTCAGCCACGACCGATCCCTCCAACAGGTGGCCGACGACGTGGTCGCCCGCGCCCTGCGCCTCGACAAAGACCCAGACCTATGACATCACTGGCCGATCGAAACCTCGAGCGCCCAGTTCGAGCCCCCGCTCCTACAGTGCTCCATACGTGTTGGGGGCAACCACCTCGCATGAGCCACCAGCCCACCACAAGGGAAGCCCCATGCTGAGAGAGACCGCACTGGTCCAGACATTCACCGAGCTGGCCGACACCCTGGTCGAAGACTTCGACGTGGTCGAGCTGCTGACCATGCTGGCCGATCGCTGCGTCGAAGTACTCGACGTGGACGCCGCCGGGCTCATGTTGGCCAACGCCGAAGGCGAACTTCGGGTGGTGGCGTCCTCCAGCGAGGCCATGCGCGTCCTGGAGCTGTTCGAGCTCCAGGCCGAAGAAGGGCCCTGCCCCGAGTGCTTCGCCACCGGGGTGGCGGTCGCGAACCTGGAGCTGAGCGAGACCGAGGACCGCTGGCCCCGGTTCACTCCCCGCGCCCTGGCCGCCGGATTCGGATCCGTCCACGCGCTGCCCATGCGACTGCGCGGCCAGATGATCGGCACCCTCAATCTGTTCTGCGGTCCACCGGGCGGCCTGCAACCCCAAGACCTGGTCGCAGCAAAAGCCTTCGCGGATGTGGCCACCATCGCCATCCTCCAACAGCGGGCCGTGGCCGAGGCCCAGGTGGTCAACGAGCAACTGACCCACGCCCTCAACAGCCGCATCGTCATCGAACAGGCCAAAGGGATGGTGGCCGAACGAACCAACCTGGCCATGGACCAATCCTTCGACCGGCTCCGCCACCACGCCCGCAACCACAACCTCCGCCTCGTCGACGTCGCCCGAGACGTCATCGCCGGAACCCTCCCCGCCGACTCCCTCGACCCACTCGCCCGCCCGTGACCTCGGGTCGGCGCCCCAAACGACTCGGGGGGCCGAGACCGCCAGGCCGGAGCCGCCCCGGAGGGCACCGCGACGTCCAGGGAAACGCCGGGCGGGCCGCCGTGTTGGGCGTCGGCAGGGATTGCTTACCAACAGCTCACTCATCCTGGGCGTCGCAGGCGCCAACCCGGGAGCCGGCACCGCCCGCCTCCGCAGGAGTCACCGGCCTGCTCGCGGGAGCGTTCTCCCTGGCCGCGGGAGAGCTCGTCTCCGTGCGGGCCCAGGATGAGCTCGTCGAACAGGCCAAGGGCTTCGTGACGACCCGGGCGTGAGGAGAGCGAACTGGCCGCCATGTACCGGGTCCAAGGCGTCCCTGAAGCCGATGCCAGGACCGTGGCCAGAATCCTCATGGCCAACACCCCAGTCGCGCTCGACACCCATGCGCGACTGGAGCTCGGCGTCGATCCCAAGCGGTCCAGCTCCGCCAGCCAGGCTGCCGTCGCTTCGTTCTTCGCGTTCGCCGCCGGGGCACTGGTTCCGCTGATCCCTTGGTTCTACCTGACCGGGACCCCGGCCATCATCTCGTCGATCGTGGCCCGAGCCGTCTCCGCCCTTGGCCTCGGCGCCGCGATGGGCGCCTACACCGGTCACAGCAAGATCCTTACCGCCTTATGTCAACTTGCCGCAGCTGCCATCGCCGCGACGATCACCTACGGAGTCGGCAGCCTCCTCGGCGTCAGCACCAAGTGGCCGCCGATCGACGGAGGGATCTGCGCGCCCGGACGGGATCCGTTGCACGAAAACAGGGCGTGCGCGCCAAGGCGAGTCACGTGGCCGTGGACGCCGCGCCCCGGCCGGCGCCGATGGAACCTGCTCAGCGGGGCGCGGTGGTGCCCGTCGAGCCGGTCGAGCTCGATCGGGTGGTTGAGGCCACTGGGCTCGTGGTGCTGGTCGCGTTCGCGGACGACGTCGCGGGCGACGGTGGCCGGCCGCTCGTGGGCTCCGACGACGCTGTGGTAGCTGTGGGTCCCGGTGCGGTCGACTTGGCTGGCGTGGTGCTTGGGGGTGCGACGACTGCCCGCCCGGGGAACGTGGTTGGCTCGCTGGTGGTGGGGGGAACGACGACCACCACCGGGGTGGTGTGCGGCGTCGGTGCGCGGACGTTCAGGTAGACGCTGGCGAGCCCGACGAACCCGACAGTCATGGCCAATGTCGACCATCGCAGGGCCACGCGGGTGCTGACGGGCCGACCCAGGGCCGCTCGAACCGATGCCACGATCACCACTAGGCCGCCGGAACTTCGGTCAACGGCGCCGCGCCGATACCGGCCCGCTGCAGCGCCGAGGCGCACCTGAATCGCAGCTGGCGGCTCACGTCGAACTGGCGGCCCGGAAGGGTGCGCACCACCAAGCGGAGCCGGACGTAGCCGACCTCGATCGTCTCCACCCCCGCCACCACCGGGTGGCCGAGCAGGAGACCGGCCCATGCCGGTTCCTCGGCGAGCAGGTTGGCTGCGTCCAGGAGCGTGGTGGTGGCCAGATCGAGGTCCTCGCCGGCCGCGACGGGGATGTCGAGCACCACCCGCGACCAGTCCTTCGAGAGGTTGGTGACCTGTCGGAGCGCGCTGTTGGGAACGACCACGAACTCACCAGCCGGGGTGCGCAGCTTGGTGACCCGAAGCGTCACCTCCTCGACCGTGCCTGTGATGCCAGCCGACTCCCCCGGCAGCGAGAGTCGTACGAGGTCGCCGATACCGAACTGGCGCTCGGAGAGCAGGAAGAACCCGGCGAGGAGGTCGCCGACGACCTGCTGCGCGCCGAACCCGAGGGCCACCCCGACTACGGCGGCGGGAGCGACCAGCGTCGGCAACGGGATGCCCAGCTGATGGATGGCCAGGATCCCGGCGGCGACGTAGGTGAACGCGATGGCGGACCATTCGACGACGTCGGCCACAGCTCGTGAGCGCTTGAGGGCCTCCGGGGTGCTCTGGCCCTGGTCGAACTCCGTGCGGATCTGTTGGTCGAGGTTGGCCCGGTATCGGGCGCCGACCGAACGGACGAAGCGGACGACCAGCGCGGCGCCCAAGATGAGCACTGCCGTGGGAAGTAGCCCGTTCTCCAGCCAGCCCGTCACCTTGGCTGCCCCGGTGATCTGAGGGTGGTGGCCATGGCATGAAACCCGCCGTCGACGTGGACGATCTCGCCAGTGATGGCGCGGGACAGGTCTGAGAACAAGA
Organism: uncultured Microthrixaceae bacterium; assembly: GCA_963785815.1. Lineage (GTDB taxonomy): Bacteria > Actinomycetota > Acidimicrobiia > Acidimicrobiales > Acidimicrobilacustridaceae > UBA4742. The sequence goes on along the minus strand of CAWAWN010000002.1, from coordinate 413,911 downwards.
AGCAGGCCGTGTCCGCCACCGGGTCGGGATCAGTGGAGTCCCATTGGAGGGGCGACTGGTCGGCCCAGGCCTGCAGCAGGTTCGGGAACCCGGCGAGACCCTCGGCTGCTCGCGTCTGGAGCGGGCCGGCTGCGATGAGGTTGCTGCGGATCCGGCGAGGCCCGAGGTCGCGGGCCGCGTACCGGCTGGCGGCCTCGAGCGCTCCCTTGCACACCCCCATCCAGTTGTAGGTGGGCCACGCGGCGCCAGCATCGAAGTCCACACCGACGACGCTTCCTCCGCTGGCGGGAGCGAGCCGACCGACCATGGCGGCCAGCGCCGCGTACGAGACGACACTGGTGTGAAAGGCCAGGGTGAGCCCGGCAGCGTCGGCCCCGAAGAAGTCGCCGTCGAGGGCATCCGGGGGCGCGTAGGCGATGGCGTGCAACGCCCCGTCGAGGTGAGGCCACCGGTCGCGAACCGCGAGCTCCAGGACGGGCCAGGTGGCCGGGTCCTCGACGTCGAGAGTGTGGACATCACAGCCGAGCACCTTGGCGGCCGCCTCGGCTCGGGTCCGGTCGCGGTCGGGTGCAGTCAGCAGGACTTCGCCGCCCATGGTGAGGACCCGCTTGGCGGTCGCGAAGGCGATGCTCTCGACGGTCACCACCCCGGTGATCACGAACCGCCTCCCCTGCAACATCACCGCCCCCACACGAGCTGAACGAGGCCTCGGCCAGGCTCGGTGACGACCCGCCAGTACGCCTCGTCATCCCCGCAAGCGAACCCGTCGATCCCCCGTGGGAAGGCGAGCCCTGCCGTGATCGATCGGTGGTTGTCCTCGCTCACGTGCACGTTCGTCTCCTCTGGCTGACAGAGGTGACGAACCCAGCGCGATGACCGCCGTAGTGGCGGCCATCCCGCCCGAGCCTGGCGCCTCACGGGCCGGTCAGGACGGGCGCTACCAGGGACCGGAGCAACGCTCCCAGAGACAGGCCGAATCTTCGGCCAGGCTCAGACACGATCACGGGAATCCAGACGACGTGTCACCTGCACCCTACCGGGGTGTCCACTCGACGGCCGCCCGCGGTCGGGAACTCGCCGGGCCGGGTCATCGCGTCTGCGGGCGGATCCACCGGGCGGCCATCGGCTGCACCCCGAAGGGTCTGTCGATTCGTGGTGGGGCCCCGCCCAGCGCGGCGAACCACGGTCGCGCGGGACTTCACCGCGGCTGGCCCCGATGGTGTGCCGTTCCGACGATCACGGTTTCTCGCTCCACCTGTCCCGTGCCCACCCCCACTGGTAGCTCTGAGCCGTTGCGGTGCCCGCCGAGCGGGTATAGCTTCAGTCACCCGAGTCCGTCGTTCGTCGACGGCTCGATGATCGTCGCTCCGGACCTTGGTGACGGAAGTCCCCACCACCGAGGAGAGCGCTATGCGCGCGGTCCGTTCGACGATGTGCCCGCTTCCGTTGCCACGTGATGGATCGAGCGGGAATGCTGACGGCAATCAAGGCGTCGTCGTTGGACGCTGCGGTCCTCTGGTGCGACCGGGTGGGAGGGACCGAGATCGGGACCTTGGACCCTTGGGCTGGCACGGCTTCTTTGTTCAGAGTGGAGGGCGTGACCGGTGCCGCGGACCGTCACGGCGGCCGACCTCGAGGGGGAACCCATGGCTTTGACCACTGATCGTCCGCCCGGGCAGACCACACCTCCCGGGCCCGACATGTCGCCGCGGAACCGCGAGAAGGCCCACGCGTTGGGTCTGACCTCGGCTACGGGGCTGGTCATCGGCTCCATCGTGGGGACTGGCGTGTTCACCATGCCCGCGGTGCTGGCTGGCGCGGGCACGATGGGGATCGTGGTGCTGGCCGTCATCGCGGTGGGTGCGATGCTGCTGGCGGTCTTGTTCGGTCAGCTCACCCGGCGGATCCCCAATAGCGAGGGTGGGCTCTACGCCTACTCTCGTCACGAGTTCGGTGATTTCGCGGGGTACCTGGTCGGCTGGTGCTACTGGATCCAGGCGTGGGCCGGTAACGCGGCCATCGTCTCGTCGTGGGTGTTCTACGTGGACGCACTGTTCGGTCTCGGCCACCCCAGCGGCATGACGAACTGGGGCATCGCCCTCGTCGGACTGTGGGTGCCGGCCGCCATCAACCTGGCCGGGGTCCGCCAGATGGCGTGGTTCCAGAACATCACCGTGGTGCTGAAGTTCCTACCTCTGCTGTTCGTCGGCATCGTGGGCTGGTTCTTCGTGGACACGGCCCACTTCGGTCCGTTCAACGCCTCGGGTGGCAGCCTGTATTCGGGCATCGGCATCGCCGCCGGTGTCGCCCTGTTCTCCTTCATCGGGGTCGAGGCCGCGGCGATGACCGCCAAGCGGGTCAAGAACCCTCGGGTCAACGTGAGCCGAGCGTCGCTGTTGGGCACGGCGGCCAGCGCCCTGCTGTACGTGCTGGTCACCGCGGCGGTGATGGGACTGGTGCCCCACCACACGCTGGTCAGCACCGGCTCACCGTTCGTGAACGCCTTCCAGAGCATCTTCTCCCACGGCGCCTGGGCCGGGAAGTTCATCGCCGCCATCGCCGTCATCTCCGGCATCGGCGCGCTCAACGGCTGGACCCTGATCGTGACCGAGACGTCGCGGGCCATGGCGGACGACGACATGTTCCCCCACCCCTTTGCCTGGAGCGACCGCAGGGGCACGGCCTGGTTCGGCATCGTGGTGGGCACCGCCCTGCCGTCGCTGCTCATGCTGTGGCGCTACACGAGTAGCTCGGGGCTGACCGTGTTCACCTATCTGGTCGACCTCACGGTGGTGACCGTGGCCATCCCGTACTTCTTCTCGGCCATCGCTCAGCTCACCTACTTGGTGTCGCGCCGCCGGCGGGTGCAGGGCTGGCAGTTGGCTCGCGACCTCACGGTGGCCGGGGCCAGCATCCTGTTCTCGATGTGGGTGACCTTCGCCTCGGGCTACCAGGTCGTCTACCAGGCCCTGGTCGTCATCCTGGCCGGCCTGGTGCTGTACGCCTTCCTCAACGCCCGCCGCCAACGACTGGGCGAGGCGCCCGAACCGGTCGACCTGCCGGCTCTGGACCCGACGATCGACCTCTCGACGTCGACCTGAGCGCCGACCACGACCCAACTCGACCCTCGACAGGAAGATCGACGCCATGGCGTTCTCCGTGGATTCCGAGACCGGTCAGCTGCGGCAGGCCATCGTGCACCGTCCCGGCCTCGAGCTCTCCCGCCTGACCCCGGAGAACATCGGCGCCCTGCTGTTCGACGACATCGTGTGGGCGGCCAAGGCGAAGGAGGAGCACGACGCCTTCGCCGAGGCGCTGCGGGACAAGGGTGTCGAGGTCCATTACTACGGCCGGCTGCTGGCCGAGACCCTCGACCTCCCGGCCGGACGCGCCTTCGTGCTCGACCGGCTCTGCACGCCCGAGATCCTCGGGCCCTCGCTCGTCGAACCCGTCCGCCGCCTGTTCGAGGACCTGGACGGCAAGACGCTGGCCGAGTTCCTGGTGGGCGGCATCCTCAAGGCCGATCTGCACCCGCTGCGAGCCCACAGCCTCAAGTGGGACATGTTGCGCAGCGACGACTTCGTGCTCACCCCGCTGCCCAACCACCTGTTCCAGCGCGACAACTCCTGTTGGATCTACGGCGGGGTGACGATCAATCCGATGGCCATGCCTGCCCGCCAGCGCGAGTCACTCCACACCCGGGCCATCTACCGCTACCACCCGCGCTTCGCCGACGCCGACTTCGTGACCTACTACGGCGACGAGGACCGCAACTACCAGCCGGCCACCATCGAGGGTGGCGACGTCCACGTCATCGGCCACGGCGCCGTGCTCATCGGGATGGGTGAACGAACCACGCCCATGGCCGTCGAGACCGTGGCCCATGCCCTGTTCGACGCGGGACAGGCAACGAGGGTGGTGGCCATCGAACTGCCCCACAGCCACGCCTTCATGCACCTCGACACGGTCATGTCCATGGTCGACACGGCCACGTTCGTGCTCTACCCCTACTTCGACCGCCACCTGCGCAGTTGGACGCTGTCACCGGGTGAGCAGGCCGACGAGCTCACGATCACCCGCAACCACAACCTGTGGGACTCCCTGGCCGAGATCCTGGAGGTGCCCGAGATCACCGTCCTCACCACCGACGAGGACATCCGGGCGGCCGAACGCGAGCAGTGGGACGACGGCACCAACTACCTGGCTGTCGCCCCCGGGGTGGTCATGGGCTACGAGCGCAACGTGGCCACCAACACCATGTTGCGCAAGCACGGCATCGAGGTGGTCACCATCTCCGGCAGCGAGCTGGGTCGCGGCCGAGGCGGACCCCGGTGCATGACGTGTCCCATCCAACGCGACGCCGCCTAGCCCGCGTCGCCGATCAGACCGAAGACGCCGCCATGGACCTGCACGGACGAAGCCTGCTCAAAGAGGTCGACTTCACCGAAGCCGAGTTCCTGTTCCTGGTCGACCTGGCCGACCAGCTCCGCCAGGACAAGCTATCCGGCGCCGAGCGCCGACGCATGGTCGGGCGCAACATCGCCCTCATCTTCGAGAAGGCGTCCACCCGGACCCGGGCCGCCTTCGAGGTCGGCGCCCACGACCAGGGGGCGCAGGTGACCTATCTGGGGCCGTCCGAGACCCATCTGGGGCAGAAGGAGACGGCGAAGGACACGGCCCGGGTGCTCGGCCGCATGTTCGACGGCATTGAGTACCGCGGTTTCGATCAGGCCGTGGTGGAGACGCTGAGCGAGTGGGCCGGGGTGCCGGTCTGGAACGGGCTGACCGACCAGTGGCACCCGACCCAGATGCTGGCCGACGTCCTCACCATGCGCGACCACACCGACCGGCCGTTGACGGAGGTGACCCTCTGCTACCTGGGCGATGCCCGCAACAACACGGCCAACTCGCTGCTGGTCACCGGTGCGCTGCTGGGGATGGACGTGCGCCTGGCCGCGCCCGAGTCTTTGCAGCCCTCGGCCGACGTTCGCGAGATGGCCACGCGGCTGGCGGGGTCATCGGGCGCCCGACTCACTGTCACCGCCGATCACCATGAAGCCGTCCGGGGCGCCAGCTTCCTCTACACCGACGTGTGGGTGTCCATGGGTGAGCCGCCCTCGGAGTGGGACGAGCGCATCGACCAGCTGCTGCCCTACCAGATCAACGCGGCGCTGGTCGAAGAGACCGGCAACCCGGACGTGAAGGTCATGCACTGTCTCCCGGCCCTGCACAACACCGAGACCGACGTCGGCCGCCAGATCCACGACAAGTGGGGCCTGACCGCCCTGGAGGTCACCGACGACGTCTTCGAGTCGCCCGCCTCGATCGTGTTCGACCAGGCCGAGAACCGCCTCCACACCATCAAAGCGGCCATGGTCGCCACCATCGGCGACTGACATGCGCCTGGTGGTGGCCGTGGGCGGCAACGCCATGCTCGAGCGTGGCGAGGTGCCCCTGGCTGAGGTCCAGGAGGCCCACATCGCCACCGCCGTGGAGGCACTCGCCCCGCTGGCCCGCGACCACGACCTGGTCATCACCCACGGCAACGGACCCCAGGTCGGCCTGCTGGCCAACGAGAGCGCGCTCGACCCCGTCCTGCCCCACCCGTACCCGTTCGACGTCCTCGGGGCCCAGACCCAGGGGATGATCGGCTACTTCCTGCTCCAAGCCTTCGAGAACGCCCTGCCCGGCCACGTGGTCGTCAGCCTCATCTGCCAGACCGAGGTGGCCGCCGACGACCCCGCCTTCGCCACCCCAACCAAGTTCGTCGGGCCCGTCTACACCCGCCAAGAGGCCGAACGCCTGGCCGCCCAGCGGAGCTGGCAGATCCGGCCCGACGGCGACGCCTGGCGCCGGGTGGTGCCATCGCCCGACCCGGTGGCCATGGTCGAGTTGGCCACCATCCAACGGCTGCTGGGCGAAGGCGCCATCGTCATCTGCGCCGGCGGCGGTGGGATCCCGGTGATCCGCGGTGACGACGGCCACCTGCACGGGGCCGAAGCAGTCATCGACAAGGACCTCGCCGCCGCCCTGTTGGCCACCAGCCTCGACGCCGACGCCCTGCTGATCCTCACCGACGTGGCCCACATCGAAATCGGTTACGGCACGCCAAACGCCCGACCCATCGGCCACACCACCCCCGCCGAGCTACGGGCCCTGCCCTTCCCGTCCGGCTCGATGGGCCCCAAGGTCGAGGCCGCCTGCCGCTTCGTGGAAGCCACCGGCCGCCCGGCCATGATCGGCCGGCTGCAGGACGCCGTCGAACTCCTGGGCGGAAAGGCAGGGACGTTGATCGAGCCGGAGGACCCGGGCCCGGGCCGGCCCACATGACGATCCCAGCCCCCGCCCATGGGCCCGAGTCGGGCCATCCCGCCACCGGCAAGGCTCCCGCTGCGACCCGGACGCGCGACGACGAACTCGCGAAGCTGCCGGTCGAGGACCTCCTGGATCGCCTCGGGACGTCACCGGACGGCCTCACCCGGGACGTCGCCCAACAGCGACTCGTCCAGTACGGACCCAACGAGCTCGAGGAGCACAAGCCCAATCTGTTCCTGAAGCTCCTCACCTACTTCTGGGGTCCGATCCCGTGGATGATCGAGGTGGCGGTGGTCCTGTCCGCCGCGCTGGGGCACTGGCCGGACTTCGTCATCATCGGGATCCTGTTGGTGGCCAACGCCGGGGTCGGGTTCACCGAGGAGCACCAGGCCGGTAAGGCCATCGACGCGCTCAAGGCCGAGCTGGCGATCACCGCCCGGGTGAAGCGCGACGGCGAGTGGGCGACCGCACCGGCCCGCGACCTGGTGCCCGGTGACGTCATCCGCCTGCGCATGGGCGACATCGTCCCGGCCGACGCCCGCCTGCTGGCCGGCGACCCCGTCCAGGTCGACCAGTCGGCCCTGACCGGCGAGTCGCTGCCCGTCACCGACGCCGCCGGCGATGCCGTGTTCTCCGGTTCGATCCTGCGCCAGGGCGAGATCGGTGCCGTCGTCTACGCCACCGGCGGCGACACCTACTTCGGCAAGACCGCCGAACTGGTGCAGAACGCGGTGACCGTCAGCCACTTCCAACAAGCGGTCCTGCGGATCGGCAAGTTCCTGATCCTGCTCGCCGCCGCCCTGGTCACCCTGATCCTCGTCGCCTCGGTCCTGCGCGGCGACCCGCTGCTCACCACCGTGCAGTTCGCCCTAGTCCTCACCGTGGCCGCCATCCCCGTCGCCATGCCGACCGTGCTGTCGGTCACCATGGCGGTCGGAGCCCGACGACTCGCGGCCAAACAAGCCATCGTCAGCCGTCTCGTCGCCATCGAGGAGCTGGCCGGCGTCGATGTCCTGTGCTCGGACAAGACCGGCACGCTCACCCAGAACACCCTGACCCTCGGCGAACCCTTCGCCACCGAAGGCACACCCCCCGACCAGGTGATCCTCGCGGCTGCCCTGGCGTCACGGGCCGACGACGACGACCCGATCGACTTGGCCGTCCTCGCCGGCCTCGACGACAACACCGTCCTGGACGGCTACGACCTGGGCCACTTCCAGCCGTTCGACCCCATCCACAAACGCACCGAAGCCGACGTCACCGGCCCCGACGGCCACTCGTTCAAAGTGACCAAGGGCGCACCCCAAGTGATCCTGGCCTTGGCCGCCAACGCCGAGCAGGTCAAGCCAGCGGCGGACCGCGCCATCCGCGAGTTCGCCACCCGCGGCTTCCGATCGCTGGGCGTGGCCCGCACCGACGCCAACGGCGCCTGGCAGCTTGTCGGCGTGCTGCCCCTGTTCGATCCCCCACGGGACGACGCCCGCTCCACCATCGCCACCGCCAACCAACTGGGAGTGGCGGTCAAGATGGTCACCGGCGACCAGGTCGCCATCGCCCGCGAGACCGCCCGGTCGCTCGGCCTGGGCACCGACATCCTCGACGCCACCGGACTCGGCAAAGTCGACGCCCGCGAGACCGCCCGCACCGCCGACGCCATCGAAGCGGCCGACGGCTTCGCCCAGGTCTTCCCCGAGCACAAGTTCCACATCATCGACGTCCTCCAACACAGCGGCCACATCGTGGCCATGACCGGCGACGGCGTGAACGACGCCCCCGCCCTCAAAGAGGCCGACTGCGGCATCGCCGTCTCCGGGGCCAGCGACGCGGCCCGCGCCGCCGCCGACATCGTGGTCATGAGCCCCGGGCTGTCCGTGATCATCGACGCCATCAAGGAGAGCCGACGGATCTTCCAACGGATGAACAGCTACGCCATCTACCGGATCGCCGAAACCCTCCGCGTCCTGCTGTTCATGACCCTGGCCATCCTGATCTTCAACTTCTACCCGGTCACCGCCGTCATGATCGTGATGCTGGCCCTGCTCAACGACGCCGCCATCCTCTCGATCGCCTATGACAACGTCCACTACAGCCACCAGCCCGAAGCCTGGAACATGCGACGCGTGCTCGGCATCGCCACCGTGCTCGGCGTGGTCGGCCCGATCGCCGCCTTCGGCCTGTTCTACCTCGGCGACCGCGTCTTCCACCTCCCACGACCCCAACTCCAGACCCTCATGTACCTCCTGCTGTCGGTCGCCGGGCACCTCACCATCTTCCTCACCCGAACCCGCGGACCCTTCTGGTCGATACGACCCGCCCGGATCCTCTGGCTGGCCGTCCTCGGCACCCAAACCCTGGCCACCCTCATCGCCGTTTACGGGCTCTTCATGACCCCCCTCGGATGGGGCTGGGCCCTCTTCGTCTGGGCCTACGCCCTCGCCTGGTTCCTCCTCAGCGACCGAGTGAAGCTCCTCGCCTACCGACTACTCGACCGACCCGCGAACCGCAAACACCAAGACCTCGACGACACGACCAGCATCGACCAGGCCACGAACCCTCGCATCACCGCCGGAGCCTCTCGAGCCGTCCGGCTCGCCAGCGATGGGCTGGGGCATTACTCCTCCCCAGATCCGCTGTTGAAGTGCCCCGATTCGGAGGACGGGGGTACGGCGTGATCATGCCGGCTCAGGCTCACGGCGGCACCGGTTCGTCATGATGGGCGTGGGCCGAGGACGTGTTGGAGGTGGTCGGCCGCGTCTCGGTCGCTGGCGGGGACCCAAGCCCAGTAGATGTCGAGGGTGGTCGAGGTTCGGGCGTGACCGAGGCGGTTGGCGACGGTACGCACGTCGATGCCAGCGGTGAGCAGTTCGGTGGCGACGAAGTGTCGCAGCCCATGGATCTTCACGTGCTCGAGTCCTACCTGTTTGCGCAAGCGTTCCCATCGGCGGGTGACCAGCTCTGGACGCCACGGCCGCTGACGGGCCGGGTCGTTGGTGAACACCAGGTTGCTCGGCTCGAACGGTCGGTCCGAGGCTGTCGCTGGTGCCTGGGTGCTCGCAAGCAGCTCAGTGAGAGAGAGAACTGCCTGAGTGGTGAGTGACACCAGGCGGAACCGGTCGGTCTTGGTGGTCGATGAACACGCCCTGGCGGGCGGTTGCCGATACCGAGCGTTCGATCCGCACGGTGGCGGCGTCGAGATCGATGTCGGCCCACCGCAGCCCACACACCTCACCCCGCCGAGCGCCGGTGGCAGCGGCGACGTCGAGCCAACAGGCCAGGGTCGGGTCGAGCGCCCGGGCGGCGGCGAGCAGTTGGCGGACCTGACCGGCGTCGGGCGGGACGATCGTGGCCCGGGGCACCTCGGGCCGCGTGGCGTCCGATACGGGGTTGCGGGTCAGCCACCCCCACCGCACCGCCTGGGCGACGGCCCGATGCAACACCGCGTGCGCGCACCGCACCCGCGACGGCCCCAGCCCCGACGCAGCCATCCGGTGGTACAGCTGGTCGCAGTCGCGGGCGCTCAGCTTCCACAGCGGGATCGTCCCGAGTCCGGGGACCAGATGACGGTTCACCACGCTCTCCCAATCGGCCCGGGTGGTCGGCGCCAGCGTGGCGGTGGAGATGAACTGCTCCAACAGCACCCCGACGGTGACCTCACTGCCGCCCTGCAGGCCGGCGCCGGCCTCGACGACCAGGCGTTGCAGCGCACGTTTCGCGTCGGGCTTCGATCCTCGGGACGTGCGCGACAGCCGTCGCGTGCACCCGGTGACGGCGTCAGGGTCCGAGGTCACCTGCAGGCGCCACACGCCCGGCGATCGTTCGGTCATGGTTCCCGTGCGTGGTTTGGTCATCGCCCACGATGACCACGAATCGCACCCGAATCGCACCCCGCCGATTCATCCACCGGCCCACCAACACGGGCATCGCGGGCGGCCTCGGCGGTGAACCCCCGGCGAATCGCACCCAATCGCACCAAGTTCTCCGGTGACCGTGCTCGGCGCGAGCCCGTGGCACCGCCGCTGACCAGCTACTTCACAAGAGAGCGGGTGACGAGAATCGAACTCGCGTTCTCAGCTTGGGAAAAAGTCAGAATCAAGCTGATACGACCGGATCGGCTCGGACCGGAATGGACCGTTGATCTGCCCGTTTCCGAATTCGTGGATCGCGCCGAACGGGCTCGGATGACGTGGGATGTGCCATCTGTGTGCCATGGGCACCAGCCGCGTGCTGGTCAGGCGTCGGCGGTGATGTCGCCGATGGCGAGGTCGACCTCGGTGTCGTCGTAGATGGCAACGATGCGCAGGTGTCCGCCGGTGGCTTCGATGAACCGGGCCAGCGTGGCGAGGCGGAGGTTGTCACGCCGTTCGATCTTGGAGACGTCGCCTTGCGCGATGCCGAGCTCTTCGGCGAGCTGGGTCTGGGTGAGCCCGACCGCTTGGCGGACCTGGGCGAGCGTCGCCTGCTTGCGTTCGACGTGCGCGTCGATCTCGTGGGTGAGCTCGCTGTGCGCGGCCTTGGCTCGCCGTGTCCGGAGTGCCTTGGCCCGCGCCGCCTTGTAGCGCTTGGTGCCCTCGCCGGCCTTCTGGTCGAGGTGCTTGTCCATGGCTACCTGGTCGATGCTGTCGTTGAGTCGGCTCATCGTGTTCGTCTCACTTGCGCGTGGTGGTTCGGGTTGGTTCGTTCCCAGTCGGGGACGAGGGTGCGTTCGATAGCGTTGATCTTCGAGGGGTACCAATGGCTGCCCGTCGCTGTCTTGTCGCCCATCAGCATCACGACCGCAAGCTCCTCTCGGCTCGAGTCGTCGGTGAACCAGACGTAGGCGATGCGGATGACCGGTGGCCGATCGGCGTAGGGCGTGTACTCAGTGGGTGGTGTGCGTCGAAGTGCGAAGGTGCGGAGCCGGGAGATGACGATCGGATGGCTCGGGTCGCCCGGTGCTTCGCCTTCGATGCCGTGGCCGTGCCGCTCGAGCGCGTCGAGCAGCGCAGCGATCTCACCCGCGATCTCGAGCTGGTCCTCGTTACCACAGAGCGCTTCGTACTGGGCAGCGAAGTAGGGGTGGAACTCGACTCGGGCCACACGCCGGAGTATGGCTCTTATACTATTATAGCGTCAAGGCAATATTGCTGCCGGGCTACCTGACGACCCCTCCCCAGGTCGATGGCGCGGCGGTCCTTGACCCACGCCGAGCTCTGGCAGCGATCACACGTCGGGCGCGATTCCCGGGCCTCGACGGCCACGACGAGCTGGCCGGGCACCGGGGCGTCGACGCCGATCACGTCGACGTCGGGCAGTCCGACCAACAGGTCGCACATGCGCGTAGGGTCGCTCTCCAACAGGGGCTCCTCGGGCTCGGTTGGCGTAGGAACCACTGATTCTGTTGAGCCCCTGTACCGCGCCCGCGGACCATCAACCCACCGCTACCCGGCCGCTCAGATCCGAGGAGCCCTATCCCCCGCTCGGGGTCACCCCTCCCAACGGAGCAAACGTTGCCTGACGCGGCACTCGTTCGGCTGCCAGTCGCACAACCGGCCCACCACAGCCGTTCTGGCACGCTCCCTGTGTTACGAGTGCGCCCGAATCACTGCGGCCATACTCAGAGCGAGTTCGTCCAGCTCGTCGTCCCGGAAAGTGACTTCGGCCGCGGTATATCGCGCGAACCCGGACACGTACTTCATGCGTCCCTTCACATATTCGTTCCGGCTGAAGGGCACCTCGCCGTCCACGGTGAGCGTCATGAACATGTCCTTCTCTGTGGAAGCCCGGTAGCGCAACGTCCACGTTCGTACAGTCTTCGGCCTGCGCTGACCGCTCGGGAAGCCGTCCTTGGCCCCAGGGTCCCCGAGCGCGCGCATCCTTTCGAGAAAATCCGCGGTGAGTTCACAGAACCGCGCGCGACGCCGGGCCAGATCTTGCGCGGCCAGCTGGGCGCTCGCTGCCTCAGCGGCCTCCTCGGCGTCGAGGCGACCGAGCGCATCGTCGAGAGGGCTCCCCACACACGCCAGCATAGTTCGTCATGCGAAGCCACTTGAATGTGATGCGCGTCGGTGCCGGCATACAGCAGAACCGGGTCGTCGCCGTCGTCGGTGACGACCCCCGCAGAAGACCAGCCCCTTCTTGCCCGGCGCGGCGAACGTGGCGAGATGGGCCTCCAGCTCGGGTTTGAGCATCGCCGGGATGGCCACGGTCCGCACGCCGGCATCCGACTTCGGCGGGCCGAGCACGAGGGTGCCGTCCTTGAGCTGCTGGTGCTGCTCGACCACCTTGATGCGGCCGTGCAGCAGGTCGACCCGCTCGCGGGTGAGCGCCAGCATCTCCCCGAGGCGCAGGCCGACGAACGCCCCGACCAGCACCATGGCCCGAAACCTCGCCTCGATCACATCCGCGATCTCGAACACCTGCGGGATCGAGGCGATCGGCCGTTCCGGCGTCTTCTCCTGACCGGCGCCCTTGATCACACACGGGTTCCGCGCCAGCAGCTCGTCGGTCACCGCCGTGTTCAGGATGACGTGCAGCAACCGGTAGCACTTCGCCACCGTGGTGGTCCCGGGCTTGTCAGCCTTCAACAGGTCGGCGTGCCAGTCGCGCACCTTCGCCGGCGTGAGCTTGGCCAGCTCGACGTCGCCGAGCACCGGCAGGATGTGGAGGCGCAGCTCACCCTCGTAGAGCTCCACGGTCCGAGGTCGCAGGTCCGGTCGTTGCGCGAGCCACTTCGTGGCGTAGCTGCGCAGGGTGACCTTCGCCGAGGCCGGGTTCACCCACTGCCCGCGCTCCATGTCGGCCTGCACCGTCGACAGGTACGCCTCGGCATCCCGCTTGGTCCGGAAGGTCGTCGGCGCCGCCGCCATCTTCCCGTCCACCCGGTAGCGCGCCTGGTACCGACCCGACGGCAACTTCCGGACGCTGCCCCATGCCGTCTTGCCCGCCATGCGCATCACCTGACCTGATCCCGAACCGGCGCCGCCGCGCCAGATCGCTCCCGTGCGTCACGCCACTATGACATGCCCGGGCGGGTGTGGCACGTATGTGGCACAGCGCCCTGGAGACGACGAAACCCGCAGGCCTGAGACGCTCAGAAAGTGCGTCTGACCTGCGGGTTCCTGTGGAGCCGGTCCGATCCGTAGGTTCGGAGACAACCAGGTCAGCCGTCCATTCCAGGCCGTCGGACATGCCATGGATGCGCCATCGAAACCGGAGGCCGACAGGCTTCAGCCCATACGCCGTAGCCCTTCGTGTCGCCAGCGTGCAGGGCGCGGCAGGCGGGCACGGAGGTCCCACCACGCGGAGGCTGGTGACTAACGAATTGAGAAGGACGCCTGGTAGCTGGAGCCTAGGTCTTCGTAGATGGTGGTCGGCGCGATGCGGTCCCAGAGGTGGCCGAGGAACAGAGCGAATGGGGCTGGGGCGAGCAGTACCAGATGGACTCGTGGAACGCGAGCTTCGGCTCTTGCCCAGTCCCGAATGGCTACGGCGGCTGCCATCGCATCGGCTGATCCGCCGAGTGCGCGTCGGTGTGGGCCCCCTTCCACGGTGAGGGTGACCAGGCGGCCCATGTCTGGCACTCCGCCGAACGTCCGGCGGGCGTCCAGTGTCCCGTCGTGTGACACGGCGACGACAAGGGCCAGGTCGGTTCCGTCACTCAAGGATTCGTCAGCCAGCACTTGGAGGCGAGTGTGCGACGCGCCCGCGGCCTCAGCTGGCCACACGTCGCCGTGGTAGAGGGCAGCGACGTCGAATCCTGCGACCTCACGAAGCGTCGACCCAACTGCGAACCAAGCCGGGAGGCGCATATCTCCGCCAACGAGCACCCGCGTCTCACCTCGAGCGCGGAGTTCGGTGGACATCTCCCGCAGTTGGGGCGCCAACACGGCGTCCCAATCCGTGGGGTTCGTTAGTCCGCGGCGGGTTTCGGGCGACTCGCCGTCGAGGAGGTCTACCCAGTCTAGGGCAAGTAGAGCGTCGCTCGCCGATGGCGATCGACGGAGCGCCTGAACAATCACTAGCGCTCGTGATGGTGATGCACGCAATCCCAGCCGGTTGACCGCCTCCAGGATCTCGTCACTTGACCTCGGGTCACGGGTCGTCTTCACCCAGTTGCGGATCTCGCCCAACGCGGCGCCGACGGCCGCCTCGTCGCTACACACGCCCGCGGCGGCGGCTACGTCCCCGACTCGCTGTCGCCACAGCGCTTCGACCTGTCCCACATCGATCTGCAGCACGTCGAAGAACGCGCATAGTTCCGCCTCATCACAACCTAGATGGCCCGCGAGTCGAGTGCGGACCTCCTTGACCGGCTTGTCTTCTGCCCGCCGGAGGTGCAGGGCCACCCGACTGGTGCGATCGAGTCCGGTCAGCAGCGGGTCCCCGGGGTCCAGGGGTCTACTTGTGAGCAGAGCCACGCCCCCGGATGGTCGACCCAGATCGCACCATGAACGGTAGAGCCGCTCGAGCAGGCTCGGTCCGCCCGATCGACTCGGTGCGGTGAACCAGTCAATGTTTGCGAGACCTGCCGCACTCACCGACGCCTTCACCTGGAGGTAAAGGACCTGTCCATCGGCGAACCGGACCACGACGTCATCGACCGCGCCGGCGGCGTCAGCCTCGACCGCGACTGATACGACACCGCTGCCGGGGCTCAGTGCTTTTAGACACCAGTACCAGACCACAAGGTGCTGTAGGTCGTCTCCGGTCAGACGTGCGCCTGAAGGGCTCGGACGAGCAGGGGCGGGTATTGGGGTCGTCATGGCGCAGCAGCCGAGTCCGTAAACGGCGGCGTGGGCGGGTGAACCCGGATGGCCTCGGCCACTGCGCCCGCGGTCAGGGGATCGTCCGGGTAGGCGGTTAGTACGGCGGCTGGTAGCGCCCGGTTCACGAGGTCCGAGTAGGTGTGGCCGTAGCCTGCGCCCTGGTCACCGGCGAGGGCAGCCAGCTCTTCGATCTCACCGTTCGTGATCCCCGACCCGGCTAGGGCGTCGGCCAGCACTGTGGCCCTCTGCAGCTGGTTCGGTCGGGCGAACTCGAAGACGGCGGCGGCGCGTCGCCGTACCGCGGGATCCAACGCCCCGAGACGGTTGGTGCACATCACGATCACGACGGGCAGGGTTTCTGCAGCCACGGTGTCGACCCCCCGGATGAGGGCGTTGACGCCCGCACGGTCCTCGTGATGCATCTGGCCGAGCTCGCGCGACTGGGCGATGGCGTCGGCTTCGTCGATGACCAGGACCAGAGCCGAGTCCTTGGGCATCTGACGGGCCCTGCGAACAACCTCGTCGAAGGCGTCGCCCAGCAGCTTCGTCATTTCGCCGACGGCCCCCGAGCCTCGTGCCCGCAGGCTCAGCTTCAGCACGGAGATCGAGATGTCGTGGGTGGTGGCGACGACCTGGGCGAAGGATTCCGCGAGGGTCGTCTTTCCCGTCCCGACGTCGCCCGCCAGCACGAACAGCGGAGTGCGCGAGCCAAACGCCGCGACTGTCGGGAGGACTGTGCCGTGGTGACGCTCGGACCACTCGTTCAAGGCGTCGGGATCGAGTAGCACAGCGGCATTGGCGGCCAGAGCTGCCTTCACGTCATCGAGCCCGACCAGCGCATCGAAGCGGCGTTGAGCACGTCGGTCGGGGAGGTCGAGCTCCTCGTCGAAGAGGTCGGTGTTCACCATGGCTGGAAGGTCTCCCGTGTCGTACCGGACCCGGACGACGAGTAGGTCTGCCCCCCGGTCCAGTAGCCGCCGGCCACCCCCGGTTCCGGGGCGCCGGTCCGCTGGATGGGCAGGTCCGCCTCGATGGCCTGCTGGGCCGCCAGGCTGAGCTGATGCCAGGCCGAGTTGTGGACCAGATAGGAGTAGAACGAAGCGCCGCCGAGAACGACGCCGCGGGGCACCTTTCCGGCTCGCTCGTCGGCCACGAGCGTGCCGTCACGGCGAGCTGTGTAGCGCAGCGCGACGATCCACTTGCCATCGCGGCGGAACCCGTAGGTGACGTTGTCGAGGTAGCTGAGGTTCAGCAGCTGGGCGGCCTCCTCGCCGAGGTTCTCGATGTGCGCGTCGCCTGGTGCGCCGTACTCGAGCTGCATGAGCTTGAGGTCGGTCTTCACCTTCGAGGCCACCTTGCGGGCGTCGGCGATGGTGAAGGTGGCCGAGAAACTGGACGTGTAGGTCATGATCACCCCTTGAACCTGGTGCCGAGCACGACTTGCCAGCACTCGAGCGCTTGGGACTTGGTGGTGGCGAAGCCAGCCTCGACGAGCGCATCACAGGCCTCGCTGGCCGCGTTCACGATGCGTCTGCGGTCGGTGTCGCTGTAGCGGAACGCCACGTTGTTGTCCGGGTTCACCGGGTCGAAGATCTCAATGGGCAGCCCGGACGGATCGGGTAAATCGCCCGCCGCGTGGAAGTCGGTAAATGCGATGCGCTCGGACAGGCCCTTTGACGCGATGTAGTCAAAGATCCCGATCAGCGCCCCCGTGTGGTCCGATACGTCGAGGCCGCCGTCGGCGAGGTGGGCGACGACCAGCTCGGCCATGAAGGACTTGAACTTGAAGTTCGGGTCGGCCTTCTTGCGCTCGCGGATCCACCACTTCAGGTACCGGACCAGCTGGGCGAAGTCCTGTGGGTGGTCTCTCTTGCGCGACCGGATGAACTCGAGGTGGAGCGACACGCTGGTGAGGAGCTTGTCCCCGGTGTCGCGGGCCACCAGGTAGCCACGATCGTCGGCGCCGCCCTCGTAAAGGACGGGCACCACGTCGACAGCCAGACCTGACGCGAACGTGATCGTCGAACAGTGCACCCCAGGCTGGATGGCATCGGGGCTGACGGTCTTGCCGTAGACGTCGCGGAGTCTGTCGGTCATCCAGTCGACGAGTCCGCTCTCCGGGGCGTCGTCAGCGGCCACGTACACCGCGACGTCCATGTCGTTGACCGAAGCGAGGGCGGTTCCTTTGGCGACGCTGCCAGCATGGCGCATCTTGCGCAACGAGAAGCCCGGGTGGTCCCGAATGTGGTCCTCGAGCCGCTCGCGGAGGCTCTTGACGCGGGTGCGGCCCGCCTTGGCCTCGTCGCTCGACAGGTTGATCGCTCGCTTGGCGAAGGCGGCCAGGTCTTGGTTCGTGATCTTTGGGTCGCTCATCCGGCGCCTCTCGTGAGTCAGAGCGGATCCCGCTGGGACCCTCACCGGCGTTAGACGGCGAACCGGCGCGTCTTGTCCCAGCGCTGGCTCACAAACCGGTCACTGGCTCCGCAGAGTCAGATGCACTGGTCGGTGCAGAGCTCCGAGCCGTCCGGAAAGCTCGACAGTGGCCTCCGGACAAAGCACCCTGGACACTGCTTGGTCTGGAAGTACCCCGGGTTGACGGACACCGAGCCTGAGGCGACCTTGGTCGCTTCGGGAAGGAGTCCAGATGCCACGTCCCCATCCGCCGGAGTTCCGTCAGCGGGCTGTTGAGCTGGCTCGGCTGCGTGAGAAGCCGGTCGCGCAGATCGCCGAGGACCTCGGGATCTCTGACAGCTGTCTGCGGGGCTGGATGAAGCAGGCCGATCTCGACGAGGGCCGCCGTTCCGACGGGCTGACCAGCGAGGAACGTGAGGAGCTGGTCGAGCTGCGCCGGGAGTTGAAGGTCGCTCGGCTCGAGAACGAGATCCTGAAGCGGGCGGCGGCCTACTTCGCGAGGGAGAACGTGCTCCCAAAATGAGACACACCTTCATCGCCGAGCGTTGCTCGGATCTGCCCGTCTCGGCGTGCTGCCGGGTGATGGGGGTGTCGAGGGCGGGGTTCTATCAGCGGCGCAGCGAGCCGGTCACCGATCGCGAGCGGGTCGAGGCGCACCGGGCCAACACGGTGTTCGACATCTGGAAGCTGTCTCGGCACTCCTATGGGATGCCGAGGATCCGCAACGAGCTGCGCCTCGGACTTGGCGAGGGTGCCAGCCGCACGACCCTCGCCCGGCTGATGGGCCTGTGCGGGGCGGTGGGCATCCACTACAAGCGCAAGGGCGGCTGCACGCGGCCTGGTGACGGCGAGGTGTCCGACGATCTGGTCAATCGGGCTTTCGACCCTGACGGCCCGGACCGGTTGTGGGTCATGGACGTCACCGAGCACCCCACCGGAACCGGCAAGGTGTACCTGGCGGTCGTCATCGACGCGTGGTCCCGGCGAGTGGTCGGCTGGTCGATCGCCGATCACATGCGCGCCGAGCTCGTGGCTGACGCTGTGCAGATGGCCACCTGGCGGCGCCGGCCGCCGCCCGATCAGGTGATCGCCCATTCCGACCACGGCGCCCAATACACGTCATGGCTGTTTGGCAACCGGCTCCGCGCCGCCGGACTGTTGGGCTCCATGGGCAGCGTCGGGGACTGCTTCGACAACAGCGCGGCCGAGGCGTTCTTCTCCGGGCTGCAACGCGAGCTGCTCGACCAGCACCACTGGGACACCCGCGAACAGCTCACCCTGGCCCTGTTCGACTGGATCGAGACCTGGTACAACCCGCGCCGCCGCCACTCCTACAACGGCGGGCTCAGCCCCGCCGAGTTCGAGGCCGCCAACGCCCCGAGCACCGAGATCGCCGCGTGACCCCGCGAAAACCGGCCCCTCAGATCGCTCCTAAGCCCCTCGAGCGACCCATCTGCTATCACCCACCGGGGCCTTCAGCCCCACAACCCACCTGTCCGTGACACCGGGGTACTTCCATGCGTGTGTCTGGCCAGAGTGCCTCCTCGCCGACAGATGGCTGCTCGGCCATGGACAGACAGTAGGCCGTCACGAAGCTCCGAACCGGCCCTCGGGCACCCTTCGCGAGGAGCGCCCAGGTGCCGTTCGGTGCGCGACTTGCTGGCGGTCGACACCATGCTTGCCCGGAGCTTCCTTACTAGCGTGGGGCCGTGGTCATGGTTATGGGTCGCCCTCCGGGTTCGTCTTGCATGGTCTGCGGCGTCGACCTCTGGGATGTCGACCGATCCATCACGGCTGGCAGCGTGGTGATGTGCTCCCGGTGTGTTGACGCCGTCAAGACCGCGATGGATGAGGCGACCGACTCGGGCAACATCGAGATCCGTCTCGCACCGCGTGTACATGGCTCGGCCCCAGACCCTGACGCGCCCCAAGCTGTCGCCCAGGCCTTTCAGTCCACCTTCGGTAGCGGAGGTGACCGATCTGGCGAATCGCTAGAGGACAGCGAAGAGCTGATCCCGTTGCTTGAGCAGGCCAGCACGAAGTTCGGACCGATGACGCAGTTCCGGGTTCGGGTGGAGGCCATGCGCTTCCCGACCCCCAATTCTGCGGAGGTGCGCTTTCAAGTTCTGCTGAACGCTGGTCCCGGGGGCATCCCGTTCCAAGGTGCCGCCATCCGAGATGGCGGCCGCTGGCTCGTGACCCGGGAGACCGTTCGAGATGTCCTCGCCCGCGGTGGCGTGCATGTCCCAGACCGTGGGGCGTCCGGCGGCTACCGGCGCGGCTGATCAGACGAAGTCAGCCGGGCACAGCAGACCGCGAGGTCGGTCAGCGCCCTACGTGATGCGATGAAGGAGCGGGGCCTCCGCTCCTCGTGTGGGTTCGGGTCTCGGTTGGGAGACTCGGGTTTGCACACCTGTCCCTCGAGTAAGAGGAGGCCCCTATGGAGCGAGAGTACGTCGGTGTGGATCTGCATCGTCGGCGTTCGGTGATCTATCGGATGAACGCGGCGGGCGAGCAGCTCAGTTGTGTCCGGGTGGCCAACGAGCCGGCGGTGTTCGGCGAGGCGATCTCGGCTGCGGCGCCGGGTTCGGATGTGGTGATCGAGGCCACGTACGGCTGGTACTGGGCGGCGGATCTGGTGGCCGAGTTGGGGTATCGGGTGCGGTTGGCGAACCCGCACGGCAACGACTGGGGCAAGCGTCGCGTGAAGAACGACGAGCGCGACGCCCGGGACCTGGCTGACTTGTTGCGCCTGGGCCGGCTGGCTGAGGCGTGGGTGGCGCCACCGGCGGTGCGGGAGCTGCGCGAGCTGGTGCGGTTCCGGGCCAAGTTGGTGAACCTGCGGGGCGGGCTCAAGGCTCAGGCCCACGCGGTGATGGCCAAGAACGGGGTGTTGCCGGCGGTGGGTGACATGTGGGGCCCGACCGGCACCGCCCAGCTCGACTCACTGGACCTGCCCGACGCGTACACGCATCGCCTCGAGGTGCTGCGAGAGCTCATCGACGGCTACGACCACCAGATCGTGACCCTCGACCGTGACATCCATCGCCGGTTGCGAGCCGATCGCGGCTATCAGGCCATCCAGGCGATACATGGGGTGGGTCGGGTGTTCGCGGCGGTGTTCGTGGCCGAGATCGGCGACGTCGAACGGTTCGATTCACCGGCCGCGTTGTGCTCGTGGGCCGGGCTGACCCCGCTGCATCGCGAGTCCGACACCAAGGTGCACCGGGGCGCAGTGACCAAGCAAGGCTCGAGGCTGGTGCGCTGGGCTGCCATCGAAGCGGTGGCCCGCTACCACGGCGGGGACCACCTGGCCGCCAAGTTCCACCAGATCGCCGACCGGCGCGGCACCACCAAAGCCAACGTCGCTATCGCCCGACGAGTGCTCACCCTCGTCTACTACGGGCTCCGCGACGGCGAGATCCGCTGCCTGACCCAACCCCAGGCGGCGTGACGCTCGGACACGACCAGGTCGCGAGCTCGACAAACGGCAAGGCGCCCACCCCTGTGATGGCGACGCCGGCTACGTGACTGAGCCCGACCCGGCCGAGGCCGAAACGCACCATGCCCCCGACCGCGGGGCGAAGACATGCCTGCCAGCCGAGCTGGCCTACCTCACCCACTCAACTCGACCAACCCTGGTGCGACCCCCGCCCCGTTGACGGCGGCGACAACCTGACCGACAGCCTGCGCCGATCGAGGACAGCGTCAAGGTCGTTCGTCCTCGCTTCGCTGCGGGCGCTCCACCTTGACCCCGAACCTCTCACCGGCGCGCGCCCGCTCCCAGGTCCCGCCCCCACACCACCCGCCTGCCCCACGAGAAACCCGCCAAGAATCTCTTGACACGACACCGCTCCTTCAGACATGCCGTTCTGTGCTGACTACGACCGCGCCTTAACGGTGGGTCCGTCACCTTGGCACGGGATGCCGTCGCTCTTCGGCCACATGGTGAGGGTGTGACTGCCGCTGCTGAACACCGCTTCGAGAGGTGGCTTGGTTACTTCGAGCCGCCCGTGGACCGAGCCTGCCCCGGTCGGCCAGTCACTGGCAGACGAGCCGCCGTACCAGCCGCCATGCGCGTTCGTCTCCCAGGCTTGGCAGTAGTGATGACTGGAACGAACAGGTCTGATCGTCACGTCGCCGTGGCCTGTGGCGGTGAGCACGGCGAATGCCAGGCCGGAGGCAGCGACAGCGGACAGCACGGCGAGGACGAGAGTCACGCGCCAGCGGCCAGCGCTGACGGAGTGCCGCCTATCGGCTGGGCTCAATGTCTCGGTCATCCCTGACATCATCGACCGCCACGGTCCGCCTCTCAAGGCCGTCTGACGGCAGCCCTAACCGGCGTTAGGTCTCCTCGACGTGGGTGCTACGACAAGCTGTGGCCGGCGCCCTGAGACGAGGAATCCGGGCACTTATCGGGCCCGCGTCGCCTGGATCGGTGGTCTCGACGCGCTGCGGCCGTGCGACTTTCGATCCCTCGAAATCCGGCACCGGGCCACCGTGGGATCCGGGGAGGCGGGGCAGGGAGTCGCCTGCTTCGACTGGGTGAGCCCTCGACGGTCGGGTCGCGACGGTTCGCCTGGTTTGGGGTCGGTCCAGCAGGTAGGCCCCTCCACCCCTGAGTCCCGAGTGACCCCCGAATTCCAAAGATTCGCGACAAGTCGAGTCCCGTGGGGTGGGTGTGTCTAGAGACGGATCACGTCCCGCGCTGTCCGTTGGGTGGCGCGGCCGATCTTCGGGAGACACCACTCATGGACATCGACACCCTGCCCGACATGCTCCGGGTCGACGAGGCCGCCGCGGTGCTGCGGATCAGTCGCAGCCGGGCCTACGACGAGGTCGCGGCCTTTCAGCGCACCGGGGGCGCCGAGGGGTTGCCGTCGATCCGGATCGGTCGCTGCCTGCGGGTGCCGAAGCGAGCGCTGATCGCGTGGATCGACGCGCAGCTCGGTGGCACCGATGCCGCCTGAGCGGCTCCAGCTCGTGATCGACCTCGCTACCGCAGCAGCCGTGCACGCCCAGGTCGGTCCGACCGGCTGGCTGGTGCTCGAGGCCATCGCCTCTCACGCATCTGGGGACGGACCGGTGGTCGAGGTGGCGTGCAGCACCCGGTCACTCGCCGAGGTCGTCGGCGTGTCCAAGGACTCGGTGGCCCGCGCCCTGCGGTCACTGGCCGCCGTCGGGATCGTCGAGCGCGTCGACCACCGCGACGATCGCTCCGGCCGGTTCTCGTCCACCAGCTATCTCGTCGACCTGGCCGCCGCCGGCATCACCGTTCGCGCCGTCTCGGACACCACCGCCAGCGCACCGACCGCCAGGGCCTCCTCGCGCCACCGCCCGACTCCCTGCGGCGACCAGCTCAGCCTCCTGACCTGACGACCCGCGCCCCTCCACCGCTACTCCCTCTCAGGCGCGCAATCAGGACCCCTCTGCCCCTCCCGCTCTGTGTCCCAAAGCACCCCAACCATCAGCCACGAACTTGCATCCCGATGCGCCCGGGACTGGTGCCCGCAGCTGGTCCCGACCGGCACGGCGGATTGCGACACGGGGTGGGACCTCGACGAAAGGAGCACGCCGGTGCTCAGTATCGGCAAGATCAAGCTGTCCGGCGAGGGCTACTACCTCAAGGCCGTGGCCGACGGAATCGACGAGTACTACCGCGGTGTCGGCGAAGCCCCCGGCCGCTGGACGGGCACCGCGGCGGGACCGCTCGGCCTCGATGGCGACGTCGCCGCAGACGACCTCCACGCCGTCTGGGCCGGCCAGAACCCAGCCACGGGCGAGCAGCTCGGCCGGTTCCCCGGTCGCGAGATCGCGGGTTTCGACCTGACCTTCCGGGCCCCCAAGTCCGTGTCGATCCTGGCCGGGCTCGGCGATCCCGACACGGCCCGGGCGGTGCGCGACGCGCACGATTCGGCCGTCGACGCCGCCTTCGACTACCTCGAACGGGAGGCCGCCCGGTCCCGAACCGGGAAGAACGGCGTCAACCAGATCGAGGTCAACGGGCTCGTCGCGGCCGGGTTCCGGCATCGAACCAGCCGGGCCGGGGACCCCCATCTGCACACCCACCTGCTGGTGGCGAACATGGCCGAGGGCGCCGACGGGACCTGGCGGACGCTGGATGGTCGCTCGCTCTACCTGCACTCGGCCACCGCCGGCTACCTCTACGAAGCCCACCTGCGCCACGAGCTCACCCGCCGGCTCGGCGTCGAATGGGGCCCGGTCCGCAACGGGATCGCCGATGTGATCGGGGTCGACCAGGAGGTGCGGGACCACTTCTCGGACCGCCGCAAGCAGATCGAGGAGCACCTCGACGAGATCGGGTTCCGCACCGCCCGGGCCGCAGAGCTCGCCACCCTGGCCACCCGCCAAGCCAAGAAGGAGACCCTCGACCAGGGATCGATGCGCGACGTCTGGGAGGCCAAGGCCCTCGAGATCGGCTGGGACCCGGCCAGCCTGGCCGACACCCTCGACCGGGTCCCCCGAGCCGCCGTCGCCGCTGATCGGGAGCCGCTGTACGAGGACCTGTTGAGCGCCGAAGGGCTCACCAAACAGGCGTCGTCGTTCGATCGGCGGGACCTGCTGCGGGCGATCTGTGACCGGATCCCGGCGGGCGCCACCGTGGCCGACATCGAGGAGATGGCCGACCAACTCCTCGCCCGACGGGAGGTCATCCGACTCGTCGAAACCGAACAGCCGGGCCTGCTCTCATCCAACGTCATCCGCCGAACCGATGGGACCGTCGTCGCCGCGGCCGGCGTCGGCGAGGCCCGCTGGTCGACCGCCGAGCTGATCGGCATCGAACGCCACGTGGTGACCCGATCCACCGCCCGAGCCGACGAAGGGGCCTGCGTCGTGCCCGGCGAGGTGGTCGCCCAGGTCATGGAACGCCGCCCCACCCTGGGCGCCGAACAGGCCGACATGGTGACCCGACTGTGCACGAGCGGGAACGGCATCGACGTCGTGTGCGCCGCCGCCGGGACCGGCAAGACCTACACCCTCGACGCCGCCCGAGAGGCCTGGGAAGCCAGCGGACACCGGGTCATCGGCGCCGCCCTGGCCGGGATCGCCGCCCAAGAGCTCCAATCCACCGCCGGCATCCGGTCATCGACGCTGGCCATGCTGCAGATCGATCTCGACGCCCACCGGGTCCACCTCGACGACCGGACCGTGATCGTGATCGACGAAGCGGGCATGGCCGGCACCCGCAACCTGGCCCCGATCCTCGATGCCGCTGACCGGGTTGGCGCCAAGGTCGTGCTGGTCGGCGACCCCCACCAGCTGCCCGAGATCGACGCCGGCGGCGTCCTCACCGGGCTCGCGAAACGGCTCGGCCCGATCGAGCTGACCGAGAACCGCCGCCAGCGCGCCCAGTGGGAACGCGAGGCGCTCGAGGAGCTGCGCTGCGGCGACATCGACGCCGCGTTCAGCGCCTACCGGGACAACGAACGGGTCGTGTCGGCACCCACCGCGATCGAGGTCCGGCGCACGATGGTGGCCGACTGGTGGGCCCACCGCCTGGCCGGTGACACCGTCGCCATGACCGCCTACCGACGCGACGACGTCGACGACCTCAACGGCCGGGCCCGCGCCTACCTGGTCCGGATCCGGCGAGGTTTCGGGCCCCGAACTCGTCCTCGGTGACCGCCCATACCAAGAGGGTGACCAGATCGTCTGCCTCAAGAACAACCGTCGCCTCGGCGTGTGCAACGGCACCCGAGCCACCGTCGACTACGTGGACATCAACCGGGGAACCCTCACCATCACGTTCGACAACCGCCGAGTTCGACTCCCCAAGGACTACCTCGACGACGGCAACGTCGCCCACGGCTACGCCACCACCATCCACAAGACCCAAGGCGCCACCGTCGACCGTGGCCTCGTGCTGGGCACCGACGAGCTGTTCCGCGAACGCGGCTACGTGGCGCTCAGTCGCGGTCGGATCTCGAACCACCTCTACCTGCTCGGCGCCGCCGAGATCGACAACTCCACCGGCCACGGCCCACCACCCCTGGCCGGCGAGCCGGTCGAAGCCGTCCAACAAGCGCTCCACCGCCAAGACGACAAGCGCCTCGCCATCGACACCGGCGAACCCCTCGCCCTCTGGACCATCGAAGACCTCGTCACCGAGAGGCACCGGCTCAGCGGGGTGCTGGCCGCCTGCCCGCCCGACCGCAGCCACGACATCGCCGCCCTCACTGCCCGCCGCAACCAGGTCGCCGACGACCTCGAGCCCCTCGTCTACCGGTACAACGAGCTGGCCGACCGCAAGCTCCGAGGCCCCGGAACCCGCAGCGAGATGCGCGACCTCCGCCAGCAGATCGGCGAGCTATCGGCGGGCCTCGACCGTGTCAGCAGCGAGCTGGACCAAGCCCACAGCGACAGTGACGGCACGAGAGGTCTTCCAGGCCGACCACGCCCACGACGCCGGCTTCCTCGACGCCGTCGACCACGAACTCGACCGCCAGATCACCGACCGGGTCGGGCAGATCGCCGCGAACCCGAGCGACTACCACCTCCACATCCTCGGACCCGTCCCCACCAACCCCGACCACCAAGCCATCTGGCTGGGCGCCGCCGCCACCCTCGAACGCCACTTCCTCGGCCTCGACCACGACCCGACCCAGCCCGCCCGCTGGTCGCTGCTCAGCCCTCAAGGCAAAGCCGAGATGCAAGCCCGCGTCCAAGTCATGGCCATCCCCCAAGACCATGAGCCTCCCGGCCGAGGCATCGACCATGAGGTTGTGCGTGATCTCCTCGGCTAGGTGCTCGATGCTGTTCCTGGTTTCGCAAGAGGTCATCAGCGCACTAGCGAAATCGGCTACGCGAAGGTGAATCCGGCTAAGCGCACCCGTCTCAGCGGCCCCGCAGCCCAGCTGGAAGACTGGACGACATTGTCGATGCGCTTGCGGTAGGTGCTTCAGAGCACATCTGAGCTGGGTGCGACCGGTGCGGGAGGTTCGTCGGTGGGGATGCTCGGCAGGCTCCTGGGGAAAGGCAAGTTGCCGACGCCACAACCTCCGGCGACGGTCGCGCCCGAGTTCGGCGAGATCCGCGACAACCAGGTAACGGCCGTGCTGTGCGACGGGCGCGACGACCTCGAGGTGGTAGGGGAGTCGTTCCACCAGGAGGAGCTCTGGCAGCTGGTCGGCGGTCACACATCCCAGCATGTGAGGGTGGAGTCGGTGGCCATCTTGCTGCCCGAACGTGACAACCCGCATGACCCGAACGCCGTTACCGTCTGGATCGCAGGACTCCAGGTGGGGCACCTCAGTAGGGAGTCGGCGCAGCAGATGCGGCCCGGCCTATTGGCGCTGATGACCAAGCACAACAAGCCCGTCGCACTCAACGGCGTGATCACCGGCGGAGGCCCTCGACCCGGTGGCATCGGCTTCCTCGGGGTATGGCTCCACTTCGACCCGACGGACTTCGGCTTGGCGGCCACACCCCATCCCGAAGGTCCGCATGTCCGAACTGGTCAGTCGGAGACCCATCCAGGCCAGCTCGCCTGGCTGGCCACCTTGCCGCCGAACGACGCGGCGGCCATTAAGACCTTGCGCGGTCTCCTGGGTGAGCGGACGGACCCGGTCGAGCGGCACTTCCTGTATGCCCAGCTCGAATCGAGGCTTTACCGCTGCCGCGATGTGTTCGACTCGGCGCTCGGCGAGTACGACGCTGCCTGTCAGGCGCACGACGATGAGATGGCATCGATCCGCCCGGCGCTAATCGCTGAGTTCGAAGGTCTCCCCCTGCTCGAGCTGTACCGCCAAGCTGCCATCCGCCACGAGAAGGCGCACGACTTCACGCATGCGACCTGGTGGGCGACTCGTGGCCTCGAGGTGTACGGCGACGACGCCCTTCGCTCCGAGGACGTCGAGGACCTCGAGCGTCGCGTCCAGCGGTGCGACCGTCGCCTCCATCCGCCCGAGAAGCCATCCGCAGGTCCTCGACCCCGCAGGGCGACCTCGGCGGCGGTGGTCACTGGTGCTCCGCCAGTTGTCGAGACCCTCCATTGCGAAGCATGCGGCGAGCCCTTCGAGCGTGCGAAGGTCCCGGGCCGCAAGCCCAAGCGTTGCCCGGGCTGCCGTGAGCGCTACGGCTCGCCTACCGGGCGCTCTTCGACCTAGCGGGTTCGTTCGAAACCCCTGCGCCGCTGACTCAGCCGCCAGACTCCCCTCGTTCGAACTGGGCCAGCGGCGCCTCGGCGCCTCGCCCATTGGAGGCTCTCCGCCGGCTGTGCGACGAGAACGCCATCCCGTTCGCGCAGGGCGAGGTCAAACCATCGTTAGCGCCAGACACGGTGTTCCTCGGCGAAGGTCACCACCGCCGAGTTCTGGCCAGGTTCGTCAGCGGCGCCAAGCACCGCTTCGGCGAAGTTGTCGAAGTCGTGGAGTTCGACCAGCAGCTGGGTCACCGACTCGCGGTGGAGGGTTAGCTGTCGGTTCCCCTTCCACGCGACCAGCACGTCGTCAGGCGTGGGGACGTTGTGCTGGTGGGGGAGGGGGCAGGCGGTGCGCCAGCCCAGTCGCTCGAACGAGCGGCTCAGCAGATCCCACGAGCAGGTGACGACCACGGAGACCAGATCGGTCGTCAGCTCGGCGCAGGTCCGGGCGTCGAACGGGAACACCGTGTAGGGGGCGACGGTCGCTGTCCGGTCGGCGAAGTCGATGGTGTGGCTCTGGAGGTGATCCTCGACCCGATCCAGGCCGGCCTGGGCGAACGCTCTTGCCCGCAGACCTGCCAGAACCTGCTCCTGGTTAGTTCGGTCATCGCCGAGCACATCGACGCCGCGACGTGACAGGACCGACACGACCAGCTCGTCGCCGAGGACCTCGAACACCGAGCCCTCGCGGTGAGCCTTGGTGATGACCCGATCGAGCTCGCCAACCCTCGACTTGAGCGGCAGCGTCTGAGGGGCCAAGACGGAGCCACCAGGGTCGAGCGCGCCTTGCTCGTTG
Organism: uncultured Microthrixaceae bacterium; assembly: GCA_963785815.1. GTDB lineage: Bacteria > Actinomycetota > Acidimicrobiia > Acidimicrobiales > Acidimicrobilacustridaceae > UBA4742. Next base: position 385,482 of record CAWAWN010000002.1, on the reverse strand, counting down.
ATGGCCGCGATGGCGCGCTCAAGCCGGCGCCGCTGCTTTGAGGCCCGCTGACCGGTTTGCGAAGCCTCACTGCCTTTCACCTCGCCGACTTTCGGGCCATCGTCGGTGAAATAGGTGACGTCGCCGATCCGCAGCGTGTTGGTCAGATCGTGGAGCAACGCGAACTCGCCGCGCTGCTCCATGGCTTCCACCACCGCGCCCAGCTCGAACGGGAGTCCCTCCTTGCCGACCAGGGGCCCGACCGGCGTGTTGCGCGAGAGGGCGATGAGGGGTCGCCGGTCGAAGCCGAACGCCTTCCAAGCGAGCGCGTCGCCCACCGCCCGCATCTGACGGCACAGACGGTCCGCCACCATCAGCTCGCTGTCCCAGCCGCCGAACGGCTCCTCCTGGTCGGCTAAGTCCTTTAGGGCCCGCTTGCGGTTCCTCGCGACCTCGGCCCGGTACTCCTGGGCCGTCAACACCTGTTGGAACAGGGACTTCTGGAAGTCGTCGAGCTCCTGGGGGGTGGTGGCCTCTCGCAAGAAGCCGATCAACATCTGGATCCGCTGGGCGGCATCGACCTGGGCCGGATGGGAGACCGCGAGCGAGATCTGGAGGTCGTTGCGCTCCGCCAGCCTCGTCCCAGACCTCGTCGTCACCATCAGCTCATGCTCCCGCGCTTTGACTCGACTCCCAAGAGCGAGTTTCGACACGCAGCGCTAACTCAGACCCGCCGGTGTCAGCCCACCAATTCGGACGGGTTGAGCGTCCAACCAGGCCGGCCCAGTTGGACATTGGTCGAGCCGCTTACAGCGCCGGCACCATCCGCCCGGCGTCTCCTCGGTCGGCGGGCCATATCTCGCCGCGGCAAGCCCATGAAGCGCGGTGGCCGCCCGGCTGAGCGCACCCTCCAGCACCTCGTCGGTGACGACCACCCTATCGCTGCGGCCTGACGGCAGGTGGAGCCACGTGATCCAGGCCGGCACCGCGCCGGTCATCAACGTCCATGTCAGCGCCGCGTGCCCGAGCTCCAATTCGACGCGCTCCGCGTCACCCTCACCGCTCACCACCACGAGCAACCGTGTCATCGCTGGGCTGCGCCGCCCCGACAGGGCGTCGCTCTGCGCCGTGAGCTTGATGATCCGAGACTTCATCTCCCAACCGATGAAGGGTGCAGCCCGAGTGTTGGCCAATGGAGTCGGGTGGAGCCAGTTGATCAGGCCAGCCGCATAGGCGATGCCCGCTGCCGCCAGCGCCGAATCGCCGCCCTCGCCTTGCGCGGCGACCCATCTGGTGAGCTTGCCGCTGGTATCAAGGTCGCCTTTCACGGCGTCGTATGCGCTCACCGGATCCTCCGCGTCGTCCTGGCGGATCGCATCGACGATCGCCAGACCCACTCGCCGACGGGCGAACATTGTCCGCTCCACGTACTCCTCTTCGGCGGCGGCCAAGCTCGCCGTGCATCGGGCGGCCTCACGGACCTGGAAGGTTCCGAGCACCAGGAACTCGTCCCACGCCGGCTTATGACCCGGCCTGCGCTCTGGCTGTGACGTGACCGATGCGAGCACGTCCTCGGCCTTGGCCCGCCATGCCGCCCCGCGCTCCCAGCGCGCCTGCTCCTGCGGGTCAGAAGGGCTCATCACCATCCCCAATCCAGTCCGAATCCCAGTCGTCGTCATCGACGGCCGCCCTGCCGGCCTCGGACTTGTCGTTACCGGCCGCCCACGTGGGGCAGTCATCTCGAGCTGGACACCAACGGCACCACGGCCCGACCGTCTCTGTCGGCTCACGACCCCCAGCCAGCTCAGCGATCCGGGTCAGCGCGTCGATGCCACGCCGCGCCGCCGATACCAGCGTCCCTTCCGTCACCCGCTCCGGCAGCAGCGCATCGTCCTGCGCCGACCAGGTGGCCACGACCGAAGGCGCCCAACCCTGGCTCAACGCCCCCAACAACGCGTACCAGAACAGGTCGTAGCGCTCGTGGACCCGCTGGACTCCCGACTTCACCTCCACCAGCACGCCTGGCAGCCCCGTGAGCGGCCCGCCCAACAGCAGATCGAACTGGGCGGAGCACAGAACCGCGCCACCCGCCAACCACACCTTTGCCTGGACCTGATGGCGTGGCCACCATGACCGGTCGATCGGGCCCCAGCTCGTCTCCAAGTGCGCCTGTGCCTCCTGCAGGGCCGCGTCGACGCGCTTCACCGCATCCCGATCAGCGGTCGCCAACCAGCCCAGCTTCTCCACGTCCCTCTGCGCCTCAAGCGCCTCGGTGGTGACCCTCAACGGGTCGTCGCACGCCCCCCGCAACGTGTAGTGCGTCACCAGCAGATCGACGAGCGTCCCCCGCACCAACGCTTCCGTCACCGGGCCGCTGAGGAGTCGCTCGAGGGTGTAACGCTCGCAGCTCAACATGTCGGTGATCCGGCGTTTTGGCGCTCGGAGCGGCAACGCTGCCGGGTTGAGTCCCGCCACGACCTCCAAACACGTCTCGTCGAGCTCAGCTCGCATCTCCTCGATGCACTCCGCTGAGGCTGGCATCCGCGAACCCTGGGCGGCTGCCTCCGCCAACACCTCGCGCACGGTGAAGGCCGTCGAATTGCGGTCGCCCTCGCCGGAGCCGCGCTCGTCAAGTCCCTCTGTCACATCGAACTCGGATGGCTGACCGCCTGGGAGCACACGGCCACCCCTAACGACGGGGTGTGACAGGGTCGGGGCTCGGCCATGGGGTGCTATTCGCGAATAGGACGAACGCGAGGCGCTTGTGTCGGCCGCCGACGGGCCCAGCTTTCCATCTCGCTTCGCGACCAGATCTTGCACCGACCCTGTCCGAGATCGATGACTGGGCGTGGCATGTCCGGGTAGCGGCGCTGGTAGAGCGACACGGTGTTCGGCTGGGCGAGCCCCAGCAGCTCGGCCACACCCCGAGCATCGATGACGTCATCCGCGTCGATAGTCCGGCCCATTGGCTAGCGAGCCTACAACCATTGACACTCGCTCTGGCTCCTGGCTAGCCTATGGTTGTAGACACCGGCCGCTGAGTGGCCCCGGCGGTGCTGGAACACCCCGGGGCCCGGCCCACACCTGCAGAGAGGTGCAGACATGGATGAGATTACGTGGCGCGCCCTGCTCGCTGATCCTGAAGGGCTGCGAGGGGTGCGTGACAGCCTGGTTCGCTGTCTGCGGGATCAACCAGGTCCCTCGTGTCGCGTGACTGCCTTCGCAGACGAGCTCGAATCGATCGATGAGCCTGTTGCCCTGGCCGCTGTCATCAGCTTCCTTGCCACGGCGAGGGATTGAGCGCACACAACACTGATTCCGTCGGGCCTCGCGGCGCGGTCGCCCTGCTACGACGACCGAGCCCGACGCCCCGCGCGCTCCGCAAAGGCGTCGAGGGCGGAGAGGACCTCAGTAGCCGCCCACTTCCGATACCGGTGGTTGCCAGAAACCTTCGTGAGGATCCCCTTATCCACGAGGTGGTCGATCGCCGCGTTTGCGTTAGTCGCGGCTACGCCGAGCTCGCGAGTCACGAGTGGGGAGTCGACGACTGGTTGCCGGATGAGGAGATCGGCGAGCCGGTGGGCGGTAGCACCCCGGCGAACGGTGATCCGGTCCTCCCAGTTGAGCCTGATGTTGTTGAGGTCCGAGGCCAGGCCCCGGCCGTTGTCGACCGCGCGGAACGTCGCTTCGGCGATCAGGTTGATGATCGTCGACGGGTTCCCGTCGCGATAGGCCGTGAGCGAGTCGAAGTACGCGTCGGTGTTCGTGAGTAGCCCAGCTGACACGGGCACCGTCACCGTGCGGGTGAGTCCCTTCGCTCGCAGCAAGGAGTGGATGAGCGCCCGCCCAGTTCGGCCGTTGCCGTCTGGGAAGGGGTGGATCGTCTCGAACTGCGCGTGCGCGATGGTTGCTTGGATTAGCGGGGGAATGTCGTCCCGGCCCATGTAGGCCACGAGGTCGCTCACCGCCGCGGGTACGCGCTCGTATCGAGGTGGGACGTACAAGGCGCCTTGGGGTCCGTAGTCGCTTCCGCCTACCCAGACCTGCTCCGTCCGCCAGTGTCCGACCCACTCGGGATGCGACGGCCCGAGAAGCACCTCGTGCATGTCGAGGATCGCTTGCTCGTCGAGGTGGTCAGCGAGTCGTAGCGCAGCCTGCATGGCGCGGGTGTTTGCCACGATGATCCTGGCGTTGTTCCTTCTGGGATCACCCAACTCGGCGAGCGCGATCGCCTTAGCCGACGCTGTCAGGTTCTCGATCTTCGAGGACGCGGCTGACTCGGAGCGGAGCAGAAGCGGCGCGTAGGGCGCGATATCGGCTCCCAGCTCGGCGTCGAAGCGGGCGATCTCAGCTGAAGCTTCGTCAGCCACCGCCAAGGTGTCGCTGGTCAACGAGGTGTCGAGGTCGGCGATGAGTGGTGGGACGGCTGCCTCGTAGGGACGTGAGTACTCAGACCGCCGGCTCCGCGGGACAGAGAAGTCATCGGGAAGTGACCACGGCAGCTGCTCGTACGTGAGCGCTGGCCAGGCAAGTACCCGATCGGTCGCAGGATCTGCCATCACCTCTGCATCTTAGTAGCAGATGTTCAATAAGTGCTACTTAGAATCGGATATAGGAGCACCAAATCGAGAGAGGGATCCGCTCTAGGTAGTATTTACGCAATAAATGCTACTTAGACCGCTCCCCGGTAGCAGTTGTGCTTCCCGTGACACGACAGGCAAGTCCTGGGGAGCACTCGCTCTGGATCACCGGGTCTCGTCCGTCCCGGTCGGCTGCTGTTCGAGCTCTGGCCTCGATCAAGCCGTTGAGGGCGTCGGCGATCTCCTGGTCGCGGTCCTGGGTGGCGTGCTGGTAGATCAGCGCCGCTCGAGAAGTTGACTGGCCGAACCTGGCCATCAGCTCCTTGGTGCTCGCCCCCGTCATCGCCGCCAGCGTGTTGCCGGTGTGGCGCAGATCGTGGGGCTTCATCCCCTCGATCTCGAGCTTCTTCATCGCTCGGCCCCAGGCGGTGTACCAGCTCGCCCGGCGCAGCGGCTGCCCGTCGGGCCCGCAGAACACGAGGCCCTTCTTGCCCGACGCGGCGAACTGGGCGAGATGGGCCTCCAGCTCGGGCTTGAGCATCGCCGGGATGGCCACTGTCCGCACGCCGGCATCCGACTTCGGCGGGCCGAGCACGAGGGTGCCGTCCTTCAGCTGCTGGTACTGCTCGACCACCTTGATGCGCCCGTGCAGCAGGTCGACCCGCTCGCGGGTGAGCGCCAGCATCTCCCCGAGGCGAAGCCCGACGAACGCCCCGACGAGCACCATGGCCCGGAACCTCGGCTCGATCACATCGGCGATCTCGAAGACCTGCGGGATCGAGGCGATCGGCCGCTCCGGCGTCTTCTCCTGACCGGCACCCTTGATGACGCACGGGTTCCGCGCCAGCAGCTCATCGGTCACCGCCGTGTTCAGGATGACGTGCAGCAGGCGGTAGCACTTGGCCACCGTCGTGTTCCCGGGCTTGTCAGCCTTCAACAGGTCGGCGTGCCAGTCGCGCACCTTCGCCGGCGTGAGCTTGGCCAGCTCGACGTCGCCGAGCACCGGCAGGATGTGCAGTCGCAGCTCACCCTCGTAGAGCTCGACGGTCCGGGGCCGCAGGTCCGGCCGTTGCGCCAGCCACTTCGTGGCGTAGCTGCGCAGCGTGACCTTCCCGGAGGCCGGATTCACCCATTGGCCGCGCTCCATGTCGGCCCGCACCGTCGACAGGTACGCCTCGGCGTCCCGCTTGGTCCGGAACGTCGTCGGCGCCGCGGCCATCTTCCCGTCGACCCGGTAGCGAGCCTGGTACCGACCCGACGGCAACTTCCGCACGCTGCCCCACGCCGCCTTGCCCGCCATGCGCATCACCTGACCTGATCCCGAACCGGCGCCGCCGCGCCAGATCGCTCCCGTGCGTCACGCCACTATGACACGCCCGATCGGGTGTGGCACGCATGTGGCACAGCGCCCTGGAGACGACGAAACCGGCAGACCTGAGGCCTCCGAAAAGTGCCTCTGACCTGCCGGTTTCTCGCGGAGCGGGTGACGAGAATCGAACTCGCGTTCTCAGCTTGGGAAGCTGATGTTCTGCCTCTGAACTACACCCGCAGACAGGGCCACCCTATCTGACGTCGATCCGCCGTCGGGACGGCGATCGCGATCGCCGGGCGGGCCGTCCCGGCCCCAAGCCCGGTGCTGCCGGTACCGCGGCGCGGGTAGGGACCACCCATGTCCGAGATCGGAACCCACCCAGGCCAGATCGTGATCATCACCGGGGCCAGGCCGTCCGAGACGGCCATGGCCGACAGCGCGGAGGGGCCCATCGCCATTCCCGAACCGCCGGTGCGGCCCGATCCCCATGCCCAGTGGGACGAGGTCCACGGCTGCTGGATCCGGTGGGACGACGACCAGCAGGCGTGGATGCCCGAGAGCCAACCCCTGGTGATCGACCTCCGCGACGAGCGACCCACCACCCGCTGACGCCGACAACCTCCCGATGGCCCGGCCTCGCGGCGCGCCTCGAATCGGTGCCGTCGCCCCTGCACTAACGTCCCGCCGATGATCCTGTCCGATCACACCATCCGTGAAGAGCTCGACGCCGGGCGCATCGTCATCGACCCGCTCGACCTCGCCTGCATCCAGCCCTCGTCGGTCGACCTCCACATCGACCGCTACTTCCGGGTCTTCCGCAACCACACGATGGGCCACATCGACGTGAAGCAGAACCTCGAGGACCTCACCGAGCTGGTCGAGATCGCCGAGGAGGACGCCTTCATGCTCCACCCCGGCGAGTTCGTCCTCGGCTCCACCCTCGAGCGCGTCGCCCTGCCCACCGATCTGGTCGCCCGCCTGGAGGGCAAGTCGAGCCTGGGCCGCCTGGGCCTGCTCATCCACTCGACCGCCGGCTTCGTCGACGCCGGCTGGGACGGCCAGCTCACCCTCGAGCTCTCCAACGTGGCCAACCTGCCCATCACGCTCTACCCCGGCATGAAGATCGGCCAGATCTCCTTCATCCGCATGACCACCCCCGCGGATGTGCCCTACGGCTCGGCCGCGGTGGGCAGCAAGTACCAGGGCCAGCGCGGCCCGCGCCCCAGCCGCTACTGGGAGAACTTCGCCTGACCTGCGGAAACTGGGTGTGAAAGTGCGCGAAACCGTGCAGCCAAAGGTGCCCAATTCTCGCGGGTTCGACCGGGCGCCTCAGCCCTGCAGGTCGGTGAGGCCTCGCCCGGCGACGGTCTGGTGGGTGCGGTAGGCCTCGCGCTCCTCAGGAGTGCGGCTCAGCACGGTGGTGACCAGGGCCAGGAAGTCGTTGGCGTGGAACGGGCGGGTGATGAACTCGTCCACCCCCGAGTCGAAGGCCAGCACCCGGTTGGCCGTGGTGGTGGCGACGATGATCACCGCCGGGTTGTCCAGCTCGGGCTTGCGCCGGATGGCCTCGAGCACCGAGAAGCTGGTGGCCGTCCCGGCGGTGAAGTCGAGGATCACCGCGTCGATCGACGTGTGGTGGGTGGTCAGCTCCTCGAGGGCACCGTCGCTGCTGTGGGCCCGGAAGGCCACCAGGTGGCCGGATGACTGGAGCACCCGGCACAGCAGCTCGCACATGTCTTCGTCGTCGTTGACGACCAGGACGCCCTTGGAGACGTCGGTGGGTGCGTCGGCCTCGGCGGCCGCCGCCCGATCAGTCTTGGACCGTCTCAGCAAGGAGCTCGCTCTTTCGTTCGCCCTGTTCGATGGCCTCGAGGAGGTGCATGGAGATGTCGGCCACCTTCAGCTCGTCCTCCTCCTTGCCCTGGCTCTTCACCCCGTCGTCGATCATGATGAAGCAGAACGGGCAGGCGGTGGCGATGCGGCTCGCCCCGGTGGCGATCAGCTCCTGGCTGCGCTCCACGTTGACCTGCTTGCCGATCGACTCCTCCATCCACATCCGCGCCCCGCCCGCGCCGCAGCACATCCCCTTGGTGCCGTTGCGGCTGGCCTCCACCACCTCGACGCCGCCCAGCGAGCCGATCACGTTGCGCGGCGCCAGGTACACGTCGTTGTGGCGACCGAGGTAGCACGAGTCGTGGTACACGACCCGCTCGTCGAGTCGCGCCTCGCTCAGGTCGAGCTTGCCCGAGTCGATCAGGAACTCGAGGAACTGGCTGTGGTGGACCACCTCGTAGTTTCCCCCCAGCTGGGGGTACTCGTTCTGCAGCGTGTTGAAGCAGTGCGGGCACTGGGTCACGATCTTGCGCACGCCCATGCCGTCGAGGGTCTCGATGTTCTGGGTGGCCAGCATCTGGAAGATGTACTCGTTGCCCGAGCGCCGGGCCGGGTCGCCGGTGCACATCTCCGACGGCCCCAGGATGGCGAAGCTGATGCCGGCGCGCTGCATCAGCTGGGACATGGCCTGGGTGACCTTCTTGTTCTTGTCGTCGAACGACCCGGCACAGCCCACCCAGTACAGGTACTCGGCCTCGAGCGGGCTGGTGCCGTCCACGATCTCGATGCCCTCGAGCTTGTCGGCCCAGTCGGCCCGGTCGGCCTGGCTCATGCCCCACGGGTTGCCCGAGTTCTCCATCGACCGGTAGGCGTTGCCCAGCTCCGTGGGGAAGTTCGACTCCATCAGCGACAGGTAGCGCCGCATGTCGAGGATCTTGTCCAGGATCTCGATGTTCACCGGGCAGATCTCGTCGCACGCCTTGCACGATGTGCACGACCACACCTCCTCGGCGGTGATGCGCTCGAACACCGAGTCGGCCGACACCACCAGCTCGGCATCCACCCCGATGGGGGGCGACACCGCCGGGTCACCGGTGCGGGCCATGACCTCGCCCGTCTTGAGCACGATCTCGCGCGGGTCCAGCGGCTTGCCCGTGGCGTGCGCCGGGCACACGCTGGTGCAGCGGCCGCACATGGTGCAGGCATCGGTGTCCAGCAGCTGCTTCCAGGTGAAGTCCTCGATGGTGGAGGCGCCGAAGCTCTCGAGCTCGGTCTCCATCAGGTTGGGCATGGGTTTCATGGCGCCCTTGGGCCGGTCCCGATCCCGCAGGTACATGTTCAGGGGGGCGGTGAACATGTGGCGCAGCATGGTGGTCGACAGGATGGCCAGGAACACGAAGAACGTGAGCACGTGGATGATCCACCACACCTCGTGCCAACCGGCCAGGTGGTCGGTGTGCTGCACCAGCTTGGCGATGGGCCAGCCCACGTACGACCACTTCTCGACCGGGGGCAGCCCGACCATGGCGATGCGGTAGCCCTCGGTGATGAACCCGGTCACCGCGAAGCTGAGGAACACGCCCAGGATCACGGCGTGCTCGGGCTTGGTCTTGATGCGGATGCGGTAGGGCCGCTGCACGTAGCGGCGCAGGATGGCCCACACCACGCCGGCCAGCAGCGCCAGCCCGGCCGTGTTGGCCACCACCTTGAACCCGGCGTACACGCCGCCGTGCAGGAACTTGAGGCTGGTCGGCATCTGGTGGTTGATCTCGCTGACCGTGGTCACGCCCAGCAGCACCAGGAAGCTGAAGTAGATGAGCGAGTGCATGATGCCCGCCGCCGGGTCGCGCAGCAGCGTCTGCATGTAGGCCCCGGCCCGGAAGTCGCGCAGGCGCCGGCCCACGTTCTCGGCGGTGGTGGCCCGGTTGTCGGGGCGGCCCCGCTCCCAGTTCTTCGTGCGCTGGGCGAACAGCACGGCGCCGTAGATGAACAGCACGGGGACGACCAGGTAGAAGGCCACCACCAGCGCGGTCGGGATGCCCCCGAACACCTCGCGCTGTTGCACCGAGTGGTCGACCTGGGAGCTGGAGAACACCCAGCCGCTGAGCCCGGAGGCCAGGGTCAGGACGGCGAAGGCGATGCCGACGCCGATGATGATCTTGCGGGCCGTGCCGAACTTTCCACTCATACGGTCACTGAACGTACTCGCGGCACAGGGGCCGAACTGCAATCCGGCTGCTGGCCCGGCGAGAATCGGCCGGGCTGCCCCCGGCACCCGCGGACGCGGTTCGAGCTGCCGCGCTCGACTCGGAGCTGATCAGCCGTAGAGGTTCTCGTCGAGCTGGCGGAGCCACCCGGCCAGGGTGGTCAGCATCTTGCGGCTCAGGGCCGGGACCTCCTCCAGCAGCGAGAGGAACTCGCGCTGGCCGAGCACCAGCAGGCTCAGGTCGGAGGTGGCCGTCACCGTGGCCGTGCGGGGGCCGCCGTCGAGCAGGGCCAGCTCGCCGAAGTGGTCGCCCGGCCCGAAGGTGGCGATGGGCTTGCCGTCCCGCGACACCTGCGCGTGGCCGGCCAGGATGATGAAGCACTCGCGCCCCACCTTGCCCTCGACCACCACCTGTCGGCCCGCCTCCACCTTCACCTCGTCGGCCGCCCGGGCCACCTTGGTCAGCTCTCGTCTGGAGAACGCCGAGAACAGTGGAACGGTGGCCAACTGCTCGAGGTAGGTGCTTTGGCTCGCCATGGCGTGAGCTTAGGTCCACTCCACCCAGCGGTGGCGGCCGGTCGAGCGGGGCGCGGGGCTCTCACAGGACCGCCCGCGACCGTTCACTCCCGGGAAACAGTTGCGAAATGTTCGTCTCGTACCGTCAGCCCCATGGATGTCGTGCTCTTGCGCTGGCCGCTCGAGGAGCCGCGTCGCCAGCGGTTGGCGGCCGAGGAACAGATGCGTCTGCTGCTGGTCGAGGGCGGGGCCGCCGCGCCGCGCTGCGAGGACTGCCTGGAGGACTGGATCCGGGTCCCGGCGGACGAGGCCGACGTCCGGGCCCGCATCGATGCCCTCGGTCGCCGCCACCACAGCCACGGCCAGGACCGGCCGGTGCTCGACCACGACGGCCTGCTGCGGTTCTCGGGCGGTTGGGTCTCCCTGCCTCCGGTGGAGGCTCGTCTCACCGCCGCGCTGCTCGAGCGCTACGAGACGGTGGTGAGCCGCGAGCAGCTGGCCCGGTCGGGATGGCCCAAGGGCGCGCCCGGACGCAACGCCCTCGACGTGCACGTGCTGCGCCTGCGCCGGCGCATCGCCGTGCTCGACCTCTCCATCAAGACGGTGCGCTCCCGTGGCTACCTGCTCGAGCCGGGCCACCGCGCCGCCGCCGACCCGTCGGCCGACGAGGACCAGGAGGTCCGCGAGGCCTGAGATCGCCGGTCCGGCGGCGCGTCGATCGAGGGCGCGTCGATCAGGGTCGGGCCTCGGCCTGGCGGGCCACCGCCTCGGCCGCGGCCCGGGCCGCCTCGGCGTCGCCCAGGTACCGGTCGTCGACGGCCAGCGCCTCGGCCGGGCGGAACTCGTCGTCCAGCTCGTAGCGGATGGGCACGCCGGTGGGCAGGTTGAGCTCGGCGATGTCGTCGTCGGAGATGGCGTCCAGGTGCTTGATCAGCGCCCGCAGGCTGTTGCCGTGCGCGGCCACCAGCACCGTGCGCCCGGCCGCCAGGTCCGGCACCGAGCGCGTCGTACCAGTAGGGCAACATGCGGGCCACCACGTCCTTGAGGCACTCGGTGGCCGGCAGCACGTCGGGGGCCAGGCCGGCGTAGCGGGCGTCGAAGCGGGGGTGGCGCTCGTCGTCGGACGCCAACGCCGGGGGTGGCACGTCGTAGCTGCGCCGCCACACCTTCACCTGGTCGGCGCCGAACTCGGCGGTGGTCTCGGCCTTGTCCTTGCCCTGCAGGGCCCCGTACGAGCGCTCGTTGAGCCGCCAGGTGCGCCGCACCGGCAGCCACGAGCGCCCCATCTCGGCCAGGGCCAGCTCGGCGGTGCGGATGGCCCGCACCTGCACCGAGGTGTGGACCACGTCGGGCGCCACCCCGGCCTCGGCCATGGTCGAGCCCGCCGCCACCCCCTCGGCCCGACCCTGGTCGGTCAGATCGGCGTCGTACCAGCCCGTGAACAGGTTCTTCCGGTTCCACGTGCTCTGGCCGTGGCGCAACAGGATCAGGGTGTGGGTCACGGAACCGACCTTACCCACAGAATTCTTCCCGCCCGAGTTGATAGTCAGCGACTCAAGTTTTATCCTGGATGGCAACGCAAGATTTCGACCCCGCAGGGAGATCCCTGCACCCCTACCCACCTCCAGGAGATTCATCATGGCCAAGGCCGTTGGCATCGATCTCGGAACCACCAACTCGGTCGTTGCCGTCCTCGAAGGCGGTGACCCCGTCGTCATCCCGAACGCCGAGGGATCCCGCACCACCCCGTCGGTGGTGGCGTTCGCCAAGAACGGCGAGGTCCTCGTCGGCGAGGTGGCCAAGCGCCAGGCCATCACCAACCCCGACCGCACCATCCGGTCGGTCAAGCGCCACATGGGCACGAGCTGGAAGATAGACATCGACGGCAAGGACTACGCCAGCCAGGAGATCTCCGCTCGCACGCTGATGAAGCTCAAGCGTGACGCCGAGGCCTACCTGGGCGACACCGTCAACCAGGCCGTCATCACGGTGCCGGCCTACTTCGACGACGCCCAGCGCACCGCCACCAAGGAAGCCGGCCAGATCGCCGGCCTCGAGGTGCTGCGCATCATCAACGAGCCGACGGCGGCGGCGCTGGCCTACGGCCTCGACAAGGAAGACGCCGACCAGACCATCCTGGTCTTCGACCTGGGCGGTGGCACCTTCGACGTGTCCGTCCTCGAGATCGGCGACGGCGTCTTCGAGGTCAAGTCCACCCACGGCGACACCAACCTGGGCGGCGACGACTGGGACCAGCGCGTCATCGACTGGCTGGTCGACTCGTTCAAGGGCGACCACGGGGTCGACCTGGGCAAGGACAACATGGCTCTTCAGCGTCTCAAGGAGGCGGCCGAGAAGGCCAAGATCGAGCTGTCCGCGGTCCAGCAGACCCAGATCAACCTGCCCTTCATCACCGCCACCAACGAGGGGCCGCTGCACCTCGACTACCAGCTCACGCGCTCCAAGTTCCAGGAGCTCACGGCCGATCTGCTCGAGCGCTGCAAGGTGCCCTTCGAGCAGGCCGTCAAGGACGCAGGCCTGGCCAAGGGCGACCTCGACCACGTGATCCTGGTGGGCGGGTCGACCCGCATGCCGGCGGTGGCCGACATGGTCAGCGAGTTCACCGGCAAGGAGCCGAACAAGTCGGTCAACCCCGACGAGGTGGTGGCCATCGGTGCGGCCGTGCAGGCCGGCGTGCTCAAGGGCGAGGTGAAGGACGTCCTGCTGCTCGACGTGACGCCGCTCTCGCTGGGCATCGAGACCAAGGGCGGCGTCATGACCCGCCTGATCGAGCGCAACACCACCATCCCGACCCGGCGCACCGAGGTGTTCACCACCGCCGATGACAACCAACCGTCGGTCGAGATCCACGTGCTCCAGGGCGAGCGCGACATGGCCTCGTACAACAAGACCCTGGGCAAGTTCCAGCTGGTCGACCTGCCGCCGGCCCCGCGTGGCGTGCCCCAGATCGAGGTCACCTTCGACATCGACGCCAACGGCATCGTCCACGTGTCGGCCAAGGACCGGGCCACGTCCAAGGAGCAGTCGATGACCATCACCGGTCAGAGCTCGCTCGACAAGGACGCCATCAACCAGATGATCAAGGACGCCGAGGCCCACGCCGAGGACGACCGTCGTCGCAAGGAGGAGGCCGAGGTCCGCAACAACGCCGACAGCCTCGTCTACCAGACCGAGAAGCTGCTCAAGGACCAGGGCGACAAGATCTCCCCCGATGAGCGCAAGACGGTCGAGGACCGCCTGGCCGACGTGCGCTCGGCCCTGTCGGGCAGCGACGTCGAGGCCATCCGCACCAACACCGAGCTGCTCATGAACGCCAGCCAGGACTTCACCCAGAAGCTCTACCAGGCGGCGGCCGAGGCCGACGCGGCCGGTGGCGCGGCATCCGGCGGTGCATCGGGGACCAGCGAAGCGCCAAACGACGACGACGTGGTGGATGCCGAGATCGTCGACGACGACGAGGCCAGCTGAACATGGCCCGATCCGACGACGAACCCACCCAGGGGCAGCCGGCCCGGGGGTCGGCGGGACGCGATCCCGCCGACCCGACCGGCGCTCCCGGGTCCGATCCCGCGGAGCCGGTCGATCCGGCCTCGGCGCTCGACGACCTGATGCGCGACGCGGATGAGGACGCCGAGGCCGTGGCCGACGAGATCGACGAGGAGCTCGGTCAGATGCTGGCCGGCGGCGACAGCCAGGCCCTGGTCGCCGAGCGCGACGAGTTCCGAGAGGCGCTCCAACGCCTCAAGGCCGAGTTCGACAACTACCGCAAGCGCACGGCCAAGGCCGAGGCCGAGACCCGAGCTCGGGCCTCCGAATCGCTGGTGGTCGAGCTGCTGCCGGTGCTGGACGCCTGCGATGCCGCCGTGGTGCACGACGCACCCGACGTCGGGCCCATCTCCAAGATGCTGCTCGAGACGCTGCAGAAGCAGGGCCTCGAGGCCATGGTGGTCGAGGGGCAGGTGTTCGACCCGCTGATGCACGAGGCCGTGCTGCACGAGCCGGGCGACGGCGGCGAGAGCGTCGTCATCGAGAGCCTGCGCACGGGCTATCTGTGGAAGGGTCGCGTGCTGCGACCCGCCATGGTCAAGGTCAAGGGCTGAGCCATCGGCGGTGCCCGATCGGCACCGCCAGGAACAGGAGAGCAGTCCGTTGGCGCCACAGCGCGAATGGTTCGAGAAGGACTACTACAAGACGCTCGGCGTCTCCGAGAGCGCGTCCGCCAAGGACATCACCAAGGCCTACCGCAAGCTGGCCCGCGAGCTGCACCCCGACGCCAACCCCGGCGACGCCACGGCCGAGGATCGGTTCAAGGAGGTCTCGGCCGCCTACGACGTGGTGGGGGACGAGGAGAAGCGCAAGGAGTACGACGAGGTCCGCCGCCTGGGCCCGATGGCCGGCATGGGCGGTCCCGGTGGTCCGGGAGGGCCGGGGTTCGGCCGCGGCTTCGGCGCCGGTCCGGCCGCCGGGCACGCCGACTTCAACTTCACGTCCACCGACATCAACGACCTCTTGGGCGGGCTGTTCGGCCGCGGCGGTCGCGGCGGCGGGGGCGGCTCACGCGGCCCCGGCCCCCAGCGCGGCGTCGACCTCGAAGCCGAGCTGCACCTGGGCTTCCTCGAGGCCGTCAACGGCGTGGAGACGTCGGTCAACCTGACCTCCGAGGCGGCCTGCTCGACCTGCCACGGCAGCGGCGCCAAGCCGGGGACGGCCCCGGTCACCTGCCCGCGCTGCAACGGCCGGGGCGTGCTCGACGACAACCAGGGCTTCTTCTCGTTCAGCTCTCCCTGCCCCGAGTGCGGCGGTCGCGGCACGGTGGTCACCGAGCCGTGCCCCACCTGCCACGGGCTCGGGGTCGAGCGTCGGCGGCGTGAGGTCAAGGTGCGCATCCCGGCCGGTGTGACCGACGGGCAGCGCATCCGCATCAAGGGTCGGGGCGGCCCGGGTCGCAACGGCGGCCCGCACGGCGACCTCTACGTGGTGGCCCACGTGGCTGCCGACCCGCTGTTCGGTCGGGACGGCCGCAACCTCACGCTGACGGTGCCGGTCACCTTCCCCGAGGCGGCCCTGGGCACCAAGCTCAAGGTCCCGACGCTCGAGGGCGACCCGGTGACCCTCAAGCTGCCCAGCGGCACCAGCTCAGGGCGGGTGTTCCGCATCAAGGGGCGGGGCGTGCCGGCCAAGAAGGGCCGCGGCGACCTGATGGTCACCATCGAGGTGGCCGTACCGACCAAACTGACCAGTGAAGAGCGCCGCGCCGTCGAGGCCTTGGCCGAGGCGACCACGGCGTCGCCCCGCACCCATCTCGGGGTGTGATCGATGGGAGGTTCCCAGCCATGAGCGACAGCTCCCGATCCCGAGCCGTCTACGTCATCTCGGTGGCGGCCGAGCTGGCTGGTGTGCATCCCCAGACCCTGCGCATCTACGAGCGCAAGGGCCTGCTCGAGCCGGCCCGCACCGGCGGGGGCAGCCGTCGCTACAGCGACGAGGACATCCACCTGCTCCAACGCATCCAGGATCTGACCGAGTCGGGCCTGAACCTGGCCGGGGTCAAGCGCGTGCTCGAGCTCGAGGCCGAGAACGAGCAGCTGCGCCGCGAGCTCGACCAGGCCCGATCCCAGGCCACCGAGGCCGTCGAGCAGACCCACCGCAAGTACCGCCGCGACCTGGTGCCGTTCAGCCAGGCCGTCATGGTCTACGGCCGCGACCGCGCCATCTTCACCGACCGCTGAGGGTCGCGCCAGGCGGCCGACCGCCGGTCCGCAAATTGGGCATCTTTGCGCCCCTTTTGGCGCGCATTTCGGCGTCCAGTTTCAGGGATCGGACCTGGCTGCGGCGCGTCGTGCCTCGATCTCGGCGATCAGCGCCGGGGCCGTCCAGCCTCACCCCTCCGATCCGTCCGGGGCGTCAGGCAGCTCCACCGCCGCCACCATCTCGGCGCCCCATCGGGTCATCGATTCCTCGTCCCCGCTCATCAGCCGCTTCCAGATGCGCTGGAGCGGGAACACCAGGGAGCCGTCCACCAGCACCAGCTCGGTGTCGGTCGAGGCCGCCTTGTCGTCGTCGAGCCCGACCCAGCGCCACTCACCGCCGATGGCCCGCCGCAGCACCTCGCCGCTGTAGCTGCCCAGGCCGAACATCCAGGGGCCCAGCCGACCCGACAGCAGCGTGTCGGTGGCCGTCGAGCCCGGATCCGCGTTCTCGTCCAGGAACCGGTCCACCTCGGCCAGGCTGGCCAGGGTGAAGTCGAGTCGGTAGCCGTGCTCGCCCAGCTCGGTGGCGATCTGGTCGGCGGCGGTGACGATGTCCTCGTAGATGGTGCCCATGGGTGCTCCTGATGCCGGTGGTGCGGCGCCGTCAGGCGGTCCATCGCGAGGCTGTCACGATCTGTCACACGTGCCGACTCGCCTGTGACAACGTGTGACGAGCCTACGAGCGCGGACCAGACGGCGCGGACCCGCGAACCCGGCTTCACGGCGGGCGCCCGGTCTGGGCGACTGCCAGACTTCCCCCATGCCGGCCGAGCGCTGCGACGAGTGCCGCTTCGACGGCGGGCGATGGACCGACCAGGACGTGCTCACCACCCTCCGGGCGATGGGCGGCCTCTGGAACGGCTACCTGGAGGGCGCCGACGACCGGGTGCTGCACACCCGACCGGATCTCGAGCAGTGGTCGATCGCCGAGTACACCGACCACCTGGCCGACGTCCTGTGGGCGATGCGGTTCCTGGCGGGGGTGGCCCGGGAGACGCCGGGCCACGACCTGGGCCACGTGAGCCGCCCGCCCTTCGATCCGCACCCCGCCATCGTCGAGCTGGACGCGGCGCGGACCCGGCTGGCCGACCAAGCCACCCAACTGGCCCGCGACCTGGCCGAGGTCCCGGTCGAGGACTGGCCGTCGGCCACCGTCGCCGTCGACGACCAGCTGGTCGACCTGGCCTGGGTCGGCCGCCACGCCGTGCACGACGCCACCCACCACCTCCACGACGTCGGCCGCATCCGGGTGGCACTGGGCGACGGCGTGGCTCAGCAGCAGGGCCGGGTCACCCACCTGGCCGTCTCCGGCGGCGGCGTGCCCAAGACGGCTGTCGACGGGTTCGACGTCGGGTGGTCGGGGGCCGACGGCGACGTCCAGGGGGATCGCCGCCACCACGGCCGCCCCTTCCAGGCCCTGTGCCTGTGGAGCGAGGACGTCCTGGCCGAGCTGCGAGCCGAGGGCCACCCCATCGGTCCCGGGATGGCCGGCGAGAACATCACCGTGGCCGGCCTCGACTGGGCCAGCCTGCGACCGGGCGCCCTGGTGCGCGTGGGCTCGGTGGTCGGCGAGATCTCGTCGCACGCCACGCCCTGCGCCAAGAACGCCGGGTGGTTCGCCGACCGCGAGTTCCGTCGGATCGATCACGACGACCACCCCGGTTGGAGCCGGCTCTACGCCACCGTGCGCCAACCTGGCCACGTCCACGTCGGTGACGCGGTGGAGGTGGAGGGGTCAGTCGCGCACTGACAAGCTGAGGGCGAAGTCGCCCGCCGGGTCGGTCATCCACCGCTCCAGGCGCAGGCCGGCCTCCGCCAGCTCGGCCTCCACGCCGGCCCGCCGGAACTTGGCGCTGATCTCGGTGCGCATCTCCTCGCCGGCGGCGAAGGACACCTCCAGGTCGAGCGCGCTCACCCGCACGCGCTGGTCGGCCAGCGAGCGCAGCCGCATCTCGATCCACTCCTCGGTCGGGTCGAACCGAGCCACGTGGACGAACCGGTCGAGATCGAAGTCGGCGCCGAGCTCGCGGTTGACCACGGCCAGGACGTTCAGGTTGAACTCGGCGGTCACCCCGGCGGCATCGTCGTACGCGGCCTCCAGCCGGGCCACGTCCTTGACCAGGTCGGTGCCCAGCAGGAAGCGGTCACCCGGCGCCAGGCCGTCGGCCAGATCGGCCAGGAAGCGCTTGCGGTCGGCGGGCGCGAAGTTGCCGATGGTCCCGCCGAGGAAGACGACGAGGCGCCGGCCGCCTCGGGGGAGCTGTCCGAGGTGGCGCTCGAAGTCGCCCACCACCCCGTGGACCTCGACGCCCGGGTACTCCGCGCTCGATGGCCTCGGCCGCCGTTCGCAGGGTGGTCTCGCTGATCTCGAAGGGCCCGAAGCGACGCAGCTGGCCGGCCTGGGCCAGGGCGTCGAGCAGCACCCGGGTCTTGTCGGAGGTGCCCGATCCGAGCTCGACCAGGGTGTCGGCGCCGGACAGCTCGGCGATGCTCGACGCCTCGGCCCGCAGGATCTCCCGCTCACGCTCGGTGGGGTAGTACTCGGGCAGGCGGGTGATGGCGTCGAACAGCTCGCAGCCCCGGTCGTCGTAGAACCACTTGGGGGGCAGCTCCTTGGGGGCGGCGGCGAGGCCGCGGCGCACGTCGGCGCGCAATGCGTGCTCCAGGTCGTTCGGGCCCATCAACACGTCGATGTGGACCGGCTCGGCGCCCGGTTCGGCGCCCGGGACGACCAGGTGCGTCGGCGTCGAGTCGAGGGGCTCGTTCATGGGTGGACCTCCACGGCCGTCGGGCCCAGCTGATCGAAGGAGACGACGCCGCCCACCACCCGCACCAGGGTGTGGTCGGGCACCTCCACCCAGTCCGGGTCGTCGTCGTAGGGCTCGGAGGCGACGATGACCGCCCCCGGCTGGGGGACGTCGTGGCGCAGGAACAGGCTGTTTCCCCAGCGGGTGGCCACCAGCTCGTGGCCGTCGGTGAGCACGAGGTTGTACTTGCCCAGCGGCAGGTCGCCCGGACCTGGTTCGTCGGGGCGCGGCGCCTGGCCGTCGAGCTCGGGTCGGGCCAGCTCCAGCACCAGGTCGGCCACCGCGCCGGTCAGGTCCTGGCCGTCCGCCAACCGGTCGAGCACCAGCCCGAACAGCACCTCGCTGTCGGCGTCGCTGCGCAGCGTCGCGGCGGTCTGGGGTCGCAGTCGGGCCCTCAACTGCTCCCGACGGCCCTGCCGGTAGCCGGCCACGAAGCCGTTGTGGGCGAAGGCGATCCGGCCGGACACGAAGGGGGCGTTGCCGGCCACCTCGGTGGGCGAGCCCGGTGACTTGTGGCGAACATGGGCCACGAACCGACCGGCTCGCCGGGCGGCGAGCTCGGCCAGGCCGGCGGCGTCGTCGGGCATCGACGTGGCCGAGCGGTATCGGTGCGGCGTGCCGGCCAGTGCCGCCGCCGGATCGTCGTCGTACCAGGCGATCCCCCAGCCGTCGGGGTTGACGGTGCCGCTGGTCTGGAGGCGCGACGCCGAGCACTGCACCAGCAGCGAGTGGTCCGGGGCGACCAGCAGGTCGGCGACGGGCACGGCGGGACCCCAGTAGGCCAGCAGGCGGCACACGGCGTCAGGCGTCCCGGGCGCAGCGGAAGCCGGCGAAGATCTGGCGGCGGATGGGGTGGTCCCAGTTGCGGAACGAGCCGCGCACCGCGCTGGGGTCGGTGGCCCAGGAGCCTCCCCGCAGCACCTTGTAATCGGCGCCCCAGAACACCTCGGAGTACTCGCGGTAGGGCCAGGCCTCGAACCCGGGGTAGGGCTGGAAGTCCGAGGACGTCCACTCCCAGACGTCGCCGATCATGGCCCGACAGCCCCAGCGGCTCACCCCGGCGCGGGTGTCGGTGGCGGGGCGCGGTCCGTCGAGCTGCTGGCCCAGGTTGGCCTGACCGGGGGTCGGGGCCGCGTCGCCCCACGGCCAGCGGGTCGAGCCGGCGTCGTCGGGGCGACCCACCGCCGCGCACTCCCACTCGGCCTCGGTGGGCAGGCGCTTGCCGGCCCACCGGGCGAAGGCATCCGCCTCGTACCAGCCGACGTGCTGCACCGGTTCGTCCAGGTGGTCGGCCAGATCGGACGTGTGCCCGAACCGGAGCACGGTCCACGACCCCGGCGCCTGGTGCTGCCAGAACTGGGGATGCTCGAGCCGGTGCTCGCGACGCGACGCCCACCCCTCCGGGGCCCACAGGCGGGCATCGTGGTAGCCGCCGTCGTCGACGAAGGCGAGGTAGTCCCGGACGGTCACGGCCGTGGCATCGATGCGGAACGGCGCCAGGTCGACCCCGTGCGCCTCGCGCTCGTTGTCGTAGGCCCAAGGCTCGGTCGACGTGCCCACCGGGTACCGGCCACCGTCGACGCCGACCATGCCGTCGGGCCCGGCCCGCGGCACCCCCTCGTCGGCCGGGGTGGCGGCCTCGGCCGCGCCGGCGTCGGCCTCGGGCGGGACGGGGGTCGCCGGGGGCGGGATGGACGGCGGTGGGGTGGAAGCCGAACCGCGGAGCTGGTGGGTGGCCAGCAAGGTCTCGTCGTGCTGGTGCTCGTGTTGGATGACCATCCCGTACACGAACCTGTCCGACACCAGTCGGGCAGCAGCCGGGTCGAGGTCGAGGTGGTCGAGGCGGGCGAGCAGGTCGAGGACCTCGTCCCGCACCCGGCCCAGGTAGGCGCGGGCCTGGTCCGGACCCAGCACGGGCAGCGACGGACGCTCCCAGCGCGGGTGCTCGAACGCGTTGTACAGGTCGTCGAGGTCGGCGTCGATGGCCGCCCGGCCGTCGATGGCCCGCAGCAACCACAGCTCCTCGTAGTTGCCGATGTGGGCCAGGTCCCAGACCGAGGGCGACATCAGCGGAGAGACCTGGGCGCGCTGATCGGCCTCGCTCAGCGGGTCGACCAGGCCCAACGTGCGTCGTCGGGCGCGCTCGAGGGCGTCGGCCACCGAGGCCACGTCGGGCGCCACGTCGGTGGCGGTGGTCTCCATCAGCGGCTCCCGGCCGCCACCGCCGTCTCCGCGTGCTCGGCGGGGGGGAAGAGGTTGCCGGTGCGACGCCAGGCATCGACCCGGTCGTCGGCCGGCGAGCGGCCACGACGCACCCACCGCTCGGCGTAGGCCTCGACCAGGTCGCGGCGCTCGGTGTCGACGCCGGCGTCCTCCAGGGCCGCGAGGGCCAGGTCGAACACGGCCCGAGCGCAGCGGGCGAGCGTCGGGTGCCCCAGGCCGAGCTGCGCCGCGTCGACCCACAGCTCGGCGCTGTCGGCCAGCAGGGCCTCGAGCGGGTCGGCCCGCGCCGCGTCACCGAGCAGGGCCCCCGTCACGGCCACAGCCACCTGCCAGGCCGGCGAGGGCAGGGCGTCGAACATGCGCAGCTCGAGCCAGCCCTTGGGTCGCACCGGAGGGAACAGGGTGGTCAGGTGGTAGCGCAGGTCGTCGAGGGTGGGCCACCCCAGCTCGTGGCCCCCGACCAACCAGTCCCCGAAGCGCAGCGGCTCGATCATGGGCACGAACCCACCGTCGGCCACGTCGACCAGCATGACCCGGGCGTCCATGGCGTAGCTCGTCCAGGCGGTGACCGGGTCGCCGTCGCAGGCGACGGGCGCGGAGCGGGTCGGGTCGAGCGCCCACCAGGCTCGCAGGCGACTGGACTGCCAGCCGCTGGGCTGGCCACCGGCGAAGGGCGAGTTGGCGAAGCAGGCGATGAGGGTCGGGCCCAGCCGGTTGGCCAGGCGCCAGCGGCGGCTCACCTGGTCGACATCGCCCAGCCCGACGTTGACCTGGATGGCCGCCGTGTTGCACATCATCGTGCGCCCGGCTCGACCCAGGTGGTCGAAGTAGCGCTCCATGGCCTGGTACCGCGGGGCGACGGCCACGCGCTCCGGTGGGCGCAGCGGATCGGCCCCCATGGCGATCAGCTCGACCCCGCACGACCCGCAGGCCTCGTCGAGCACGGCCAGGTCGGCCGCCGCCGCCCGGCACACGTCATCGATGGTGCGGAAGGGAGCGGAGCTGAGCTCGAGCTGGCCGCCCGGCTCGAGGGTCAGGCGACTGCCGGCGGGCAGAGGCGAGAGCCGCTCGATGAGCCCGGTGGCCGCGGCCACCGGCAGGCGCCGGTCGCGTCGGCCCTGGCTGGTGAGCCACTCCAGCTCGACGCCCAGCCCGTGGGCGTCGGCGGAGGGCCCGAAGACCTCCTCGGCCACCAGCTCGGCCACGTCGTGCATGGCCAGCGACCGACGCGCGCCCGGCATGTCAGCTGTGACCGAACTGGGCGTGCACCCAGGCGGTGTCTCGGATGGCGGGCAGGCGGATCCAGTCGTGCTGGAGCCACAGCACGGCGAGCCGGGGCCCGGCTCTGCGATGGCTGGCCTCGTTCACCGCACCCCCCTCTGGTCGTCCGGTGTCATCGATCCGCATCACGCTACCCATGAGTCGCGTCACCTACCCGGGACGGGCGAGGAGATTTCGCGGATCGACCCCCGGGTCCACCTGGGGTGGCCCCGGCCGTTGCCGTCAGCTCGGACCGGCGCGAGGGTGAACCGAGGGGCCAGGACCTGGAACATCCGGGTGGCGACGACCGTCCAAAGTTGATATACTTAGCATCAACTTTCCTGAGTCTATCCACCCCACGCACCTGGGAGATCCCGTTGGCGCTCGACCCGAACCGCTGGACCATCAAGACCCAAGAGGCGCTCAACCACGCCATCGAGGCGGCGCGGACCAACGCCAACCCGGAGGTCACCCCCGACCACCTGGTGGTGGCCCTGCTGGGCCAGGACGAGGGCGTCGTCCTTCCGATCCTGGCCAAGGTGGGCAAGGCGCCCTACCAGGTGCGCACCGAGGCCGAGGCCGCCGTCGAGCGCCTGCCCAAGGCCTACGGCAGCGACGCCCGGATGAGCCGCGACCTCACCACGCTGCTCGACGCCGCGGATGCGGCGCGCCGCGAGCTGCACGACGAGTACTTGTCCACCGAGCACCTGCTGCTGGCCCTGGCCGAGCGGCTGGGGGTCGAGCGTGAAGACCTGCTGGCAGCCCTGGCTCAGGTCCGTGGCAGCCACCGGGTCACCAGCCAGAACCCCGAGGAGCAGTACCAGGCGCTCGAGAAGTACGGCCGTGACCTGACCGAGGCGGCCCGCGCCGGCGAGATCGATCCGGTCATCGGCCGCGACGACGAGATCCGCCGCGTGATCCAGGTGCTGTCGCGACGCACCAAGAACAACCCGGTGCTGATCGGCGAGCCCGGGGTGGGCAAGACCGCCATCGTCGAGGGCCTGGCCCGTCGCATGGTCGAGGGCGACGTGCCCGAGAGCCTGAAGGACAAGCGGCTGATCGCGCTCGACCTGTCGTCCATGGTGGCCGGGGCCAAGTACCGCGGCGAGTTCGAGGAGCGGCTCAAGGCCGTCCTCAAGGAGATCACCGACAGCGACGGCGAGGTCGTCACCTTCATCGACGAGATGCACACCGTGGTCGGGGCCGGCGCCGGCAGCGAGGGTGCCATGGACGCCGGCAACATGCTCAAGCCCATGCTGGCCCGCGGCCAGCTGCGCATGATCGGGGCCACCACCCTCGACGAGTACCGCAAGTACATCGAGAAGGACGCCGCCCTCGAGCGGCGCTTCCAGCAGGTGTTCGTGGGCCAGCCCAGCGTCGAGGACTCCATCGCCATCCTGCGCGGGCTCAAGGAGCGCTACGAGGTGCACCACGGCGTGCGCATCCAGGACTCGGCCCTGGTGGCCGCGGCCGTGCTGTCCGACCGGTACCTGACCGGTCGCTTCCTGCCCGACAAGGCCATCGACCTGATGGACGAGGCCGCGTCGAAGCTGCGCATCGAGATCGACTCGATGCCCACCGAGATCGACGTGGTCGAGCGCCGCATCCGCCAGCTAGAGATCGAGCGGGTGGCGTTGGCCAAGGAGACCGACGCCGTGTCGCTCGAGCGCCTGGCCGCCATCGACGAGGAGCTGGCCAACCTGGGCGAGCAGTCGGCCGGCATGAAGGCGCACTGGCAGGCCGAGAAGGATGCCATCGCCCAGATCCGCGACCTCAAGGAGCAGCTCGAGGCCAAGCGCACCGAGCTCGAGCGTGAACCCGACCTGGAGAAGGCGGCCGAGATCCGCTACGGCCAGCTGCCCGACCTGGAGCGGCGCATCGACGAGGCCACCAAGTCGCTGGCCGAGCTGCAGGCCGACCAGAAGATGCTGAAGGAGGAGGTCGACGACCAGGACATCGCCGAAGTGGTGAGCCGCTGGACGGGCGTGCCCCTGTCCCGCCTGATGGAAGGCGAGCTGCACAAGCTGGTCCACCTCGAGGAGCTGCTGCACGCCCGGGTGGTAGGCCAGCAGGACGCGGTCACCGCGGTGGCCAACGCCATCCGCCGCAGCCGGGCCGGCCTGTCCGACCCGAACCGGCCCATCGGCAGCTTCCTGTTCCTCGGCCCCACCGGTGTGGGCAAGACCGAGCTGGCCCGCTCGCTGGCCGAGTACCTGTTCGACGACGAGCGCGCCGTGGTGCGCATCGACATGAGCGAGTACATGGAGAAGCACTCGGTGTCGCGCCTGATCGGCGCGCCCCCCGGCTACGTGGGCTACGACGAGGGCGGCCAGCTCACCGAAGCTGTCCGGCGCCGTCCGTACGCGGTCGTCCTGCTCGACGAGATCGAGAAGGCCCACCCCGACGTGTTCAACGTGCTGCTGCAGGTGCTCGACGACGGGCGGCTGACCGACGGCCAGGGCCGAACGGTCGACTTCACCAACGTCGTGCTCATCATGACGTCGAACCTGCCGGGTGATCCCCGCGACTTCTTCAAGCCCGAGTTCATCAACCGCATCGACGACATCGTGCGCTTCCGGTCGCTGACCGAGGCCGACCTGGGCCAGATCGTCGACCTGCAGCTGGCCGTGCTGGCCCGGCGGGTCGAGGCCAAGCGAATGACCCTGGTCGTCACCCAGGCGGCCCACGACGTGCTGGCCAAGGAGGGCTTCGACCCGGCCTTCGGCGCCCGCCCGCTCAAGCGCCTCATCCAGCGCGAGATCGGCGACCGCCTGGCCATGGCCCTGCTCGACGGCCGGTTCACCGAGGGTGACGTCGTCACCGTCGACGCCCCCGACGGCGTCATCGAGCTCGTCTGAGGGCCCGCCCATCCCCGAGATCTGTGCATCTGCTACGACCACGCCGTAGGAAGCGCGCAGACTTCGGGATGTGGTGGTCGTCGCGGGTTCAGAGTGCGCGTTGGGCGGCCAGGGCCCTGGGCTCGGCTCGGTGCTTGAGTCGCAGGAAGGGCTGCTCGACCAGGAAGAACGAGGTGGTGGCGCACAGCGCGCTCACGGCCAGGCGCAGGATGGTCAGCGGCACGAACGCCCAGTGCACACGCCCGCCGTTGAGCACCAGGTACACCGGCCAGTGCCACAGGTACAGCCCGTAGGAGATGCGTCCGATGGCCACCAGCGGTTGGCGGCGCAGCAGCGACTGGGTCTGGCCCCGGCTGTACAGGTCGGCGATGACCACCGCGACGGCGACCACGAACAGCAGGTAGCCCCAGCGGTACAGGGCCAGGCTGGTGAACGAGGCGCGCCACGCGGCCACCGCCACCCCGACCAGGGCCAGGGGCCCGAGCCACCGGGTGACGGTGCCGCCCAGGGCGTCGGGCAGCCCGGCCCAGAGCAGGGTGAGGGCGCCGAGGGCGCACCCGAGCAGCAGCCCGTCGGCGTGGGTGTCGAGCCCGTAGTAGATGCGGTGCACGGGCACCCCGTGGTGCACGAACAGGGCGCGCAGGCCGGCCGAGGCCAGCGCCCCGACCAGCGCCACCACACCCACGGCCCGGATGCCGCCGACCCGGTGGGCCACGATCAGCACCAACGGCCACACCACGTAGAACTGCTCCTCGATGCTGAGCGACCAGGCGTGGTCCAACAGCCCGAACGCGGGCTGCTGGTGCAGGGCCTGCACCCAGTTCATGTGGTACGTCATCGTGGCGAAGATGGCGTGCCAGGTGCGCACCAACTGGTCGTGGGGCAGCCAGAACTGGGCGTAGACGGCCACAGCCAGGCAGACCACCACCAGGGCCGGGTAGAGGCGCAGGATCCGTCGCAGGTAGAAGCGACCCAGGGCCAGGTGGCCGGTCAGCTCGCGCTCGTCCAGCAGGAGACGCGTGATGAGGAAGCCGCTCAGCACGAAGAAGACGTCGACGCCCAGGAAGCCGCCCCGGGCCCACGACACGTTGGCGTGGAACAACATGACCGCCGCGACGGCCAGCGCCCGGAGCCCGTCGAGCTCGGGTCGGTATCCAAGGGCGGCGGCGCGGGTCTTCACCTGGGCATGGACGGTACCTGTCCCGAACCGGGCCTTCGGTTGATGGCCGACCTGCTCGGGCGGAGTCCGAGGCCAGGGTTAACATCTCGCTGGTGTCCGCCGAAGCACCGACGATCCGGCGCGCCGGCAGCTCCGTGACGACTTCCACCCCAGCCCCCGGCCCGACGGCCCCGCCCGAAGCGGCGCGACCCACCATCCCCTTCCTGCCCGGGGTGGAAGGCCTGCGCGGCCTGGCCCTGCTGGCCGTGCTGCTGTACCACAACGGGTTCTCATGGGCGCAGGGCGGGTTCCTCGGGGTGTCCACCTTCTTCACCCTGTCGGGGTTCCTGATCACCCTGCTGCTGATCTGGGAGTTCTCCACCACCAACCGCATCAGCCTGCGCGGCTTCTGGGGCCGCCGCTACCGCCGCCTCATGCCGGCCTCGCTGCTGTGCCTGGCCGGCGTGGTGCTCTTCGGGGCCACGGTGGCCACGGCCGGGCAGGTGGCGACGCTGCGGGGAGACGTGATCTCGGCCCTGGCGTACGTGGCGAACTGGCACTTCATCGTCACCGGCCAGGGCTACGCCGACCTGTTCCGGGCGCCGTCGCCCGTGCTGCACTTCTGGTCGCTGGCCATCGAGGAGCAGTTCTACCTGGTCTTCCCCGTGGTGGTCGTGGTCACCTTCAAGGTGTTCAAGGGGTCGCGACGGGCCGTGTTCACGGTGCTGGCGCTGTTGTCGGCAGCCTCGCTGGCCAGCATGCTGGTGCTCTACTCGGGCAGCCACGACGTGACCCGCGTGTACTACGGCACCGGCACCCGCGCCCTGGAGCTGCTGCTCGGCGCGCTCCTGGCCATGGTGCTGGCCCATCCCACCGGGTTCGTGCTGCGCATGCCCCACTGGGCGTGGGAGGTGGCCGGGTTCGTGGGCGCGGTGGTGACGGTGGCCCTGTGGGTCACGACCACCCAGACGGCCTCGTGGCTCTACGAGGGAGGCCTGGCCGGGTACGCGGTCATGTCGTGCCTGCTGATCGTGGCCGCCGTACGGCGGGGACCGCTGCGCGCCGCGCTGGCCAACCCGGTGCTGCGCTGGCTGGGGGCCATCAGCTACGGCGCCTACCTGTTCCACTGGCCCATCTACCTGTGGCTCACCCCCGCCCGCACCGGCCTCTCGCTGTGGCCGTTGTTCGGGCTGCGCCTGGCCGTGACCCTCGCCGCGGCGCTGGCGTCGGCCAAGCTGCTCGAGGCGCCCGTGCGCCAGCGCCGGTTCCTCACCCGTGTGCGCCCCTCGATGCTCAGCGCCGGCGCCATCGCCGTGGTGGTGGTCGCGCTGGTGGTGGTGACCGCCCAGCCCCAGACCGGGCTCATCAGCTTCGCCGCCCCGGCCGGACCGGCGTTGCCCAAGGCCGAGCCGACCAGCTCGACCACGCCGTCCACCACACCGTCGACCGCGGCGGGGGCGCAGGCGGTCAGCGCGCCGATGGTGCCCAAGCTGACCGTGCCGCCCGGCACCGCGCCCCGGGTCCTCATCTTCGGCGACTCCGCCGCGCTCACCCTGGGGGACGGGCTGGTCAAGTGGGGGCCGGCCACGGGCAAGCTGCAGGTGTGGGACGCCGGCAAGCTCGGGTGCCCGGTCGGGTTGGGCGGGTCCATCCGCTACCTGGGCCAGGTGATCGACGACTACAGCTACTGCGACTGGACCACCACCCTGCCCCAGGAGATCAGCGGCATCCGGCCCCAGATCGTCCTGGTGCTGTTCGGCACGTGGGACGTGTCCGATCGGCTGATCCCGGGCGACACGCAGTGGCGCGCCGTCGGTGACCCGGTGTACGACAGGTGGCTCCGTGGTCAGATCTCCAACGCCATCGACGCCATGACCGCCCAGGGCGCCACCGTGGTCTGGCTGACCAGCCCCTACATCCAGGACGGCATCGACACGGGGGTGAAGGGGACCTTCCCCGAGGAGAGCCGGACGCGGATGGACAAGCTGAACCAGCTGATCCGGGAGGTGATCGCCACCAAACCCCGGACGCAGATCCTCGACCTGCAACGCCACATGCGCACCCTGCCGGAGGGGGAGATGAGCCTGGCCGATCGCCCCGACGGCATCCACTGGGCCAAGCCGGCGGCGTTGGCCCTGGCTCCCTGGCTGGGCAACTCGCTGATCAACATCGCCAACGGCCAGCCGCCCCTGCCCGTGAGCTCGAGTGGTTGACGCTCAGCTGGTCGACCGACCGGCGCCCGCCATCGCCCAGCGTTGGTCCCAGCGGCACTTCCGCGTCCTGCTGGCCGTCGTGGTAGTCGGCGGCCTGGTCCTGCGCGTGGCCTACGTCTGGTTCGAGCGCCGGAACCTGTCCTACGGCGGGGACCCGCTCTACTACCACCTGAGCGCCAACCTGCTGGCCACCGGCCACGGCTTCATCAACCCCTACGCGTTCGCCCGCCATCGGGTCGTGCAGGCCGCCGACCACCCACCCCTCTACATCGGGTACCTGGCGCTGTTCTCGCTGGTCGGCGTGCGCAGCATCACCGGCCACCTGCTGGCCTCCACCCTGCTGGGTGCGGCGTCGGTCCTGGTGGCCGGCCTGGCCGGGCGCGAGATCGGTCGCCGTTGGGACCACGGCGGGGAGCGCGTGGGGCTGTTGGCCGCCGTGCTGGTGGCGGTGTACCCGAACACCTTCCGCTACGACGGCATGCTGCTGTCGGAGTCCCTGGTGATCCTGACCGTCCTGATCACGGTCTGGCTGGCCTACCGCTACTGGGATCACCCCACGCGGTGGCGCATGGTGGCGGTGGGGGCCATGGTCGGGTTGGCCGCGCTGTCGCGCAGCGAGCTGGTGCTGTTCGTGCCGCTGCTGGTCCTGCCGCTGGCGCTGCTCACCCCTGGGACCTCCACCCGCCGCCGGGTCCGTCGGGCGGTGGTCGGGTCGGCCGCCTGCGTGGTCGTGCTCGCCCCCTGGGTGACGTTCAACCTGGCCCGGTTCGACCACACCGTGCTGCTCTCGGAGAACATCGGCGGCACCGTCGCCACCTCCAACTGCGACACCGTCTACTACGGACGGCTCCTCGGGTACTGGAGCTACCAGTGCGGGCAGGACATCCTCACCGCCCACCACATCGGACCCTTCGCCTTCAACGGAGCGGCCGACCGGGACCAGTTCAACGGCGGGGTGAAGTACATCGAGGCGCACGAGGGCCGCGTCCCGGTGGTGGTGGCGGCCCGGGTCGGGCGCATCGCCGACCTGTTCCACGCCCGCCAGCAGGCCCACCTCGACGTCTACCTCGAGAACACCACCTCGTGGGTGGCCTTCTGGGGCGTCTACACCTTCTACCCGATGGCGTTGCTGGCGGTGGTGGGCGCCGTCGTGCTGCGGCGCCGGCGCACCGTCGTCTTCCCCCTGCTGGCTCCGGTGGTCTCGGTGCTCGTCACCGCCGCCCTCTTCTACGCGGCCACCCGCTTCCGCGCCACTGCCGAGGGTGCCCTGTGCCTGCTGGCCGCGGTCGCCCTCGACGCCGCCTGCGGCGCCCTCGGCCGCGCCCGTGCCGCACGCGGCCCCTCGACCGGACTCGCGCCCGGGGCTGACCCGCAGCCCGTTCCCGCGGCCACCGGTCCCCGTCGATGACCCGCCTGGTCCACGCCGCGTGGAGCAGCTGGCCCCGGCGGGTGGTGGTGCTGGCCGTGCTGGTCGGGCTCGGACTGCGGGCCGGGTGGATCCTCTACGCGGCGCGCGTCCCTCGCGGCCTGCACGACCCGACCTTCTACCTGCTCTACGCCCGACGACTGATGCAGGGCCACGGCTACCGCCTGACCAACGGCCAGCCCACCGCCTACTACCCCATCGGCTACCCGGCCATGTTGGCTGCGTGGCTCTGGTTCACCCAGCTCACCCCGCTGCACGACCACTGGATCGTGTCCACCGAGCTGCTGAACCTGATCATGTCCACGGCGTCGATCGCGCTGGCCGCGATGCTGGCCCGGCGACTGGTGGGGCCGTGGGTGGGCGCGGTGACCGCGGTGATCGTGGCCCTGTTCCCCAGCCTGATCTTCCACTCGGCCACGATCCTGACCGAGACCACGTTCAACTTCGTGTTCCTGATCGCCCTGCTCGTCCTGTGCTGGCGACCGTGGAGCGGACAGGTCCCGTCGTGGTCCCGCCTGGTGGTCTTCGCCCTGCTCCTCGGCCTGTCGATCGAGGTGCGTCCGATCGCGCTGCTCACCATCCCCATGGTGCTCATCGCCCTGTGGCGGGTGGGTGGGGGGCGTCTGGCCCTCGAGCGGTTCGCGGTGGTGGTGGGCGTGGTGATCGCGGTGATGGTCCCGTGGACCATCCGCAACGAGCTGGTGATGAAGGCGTTCCTGCCGATCGGCACCACGACGGGCGACAACCTGTGCATCGGCAACAACCCGGCGGCGCAGGGCCACTTCCGCTTCCCCGCCTTCTGCTACGGCAACATCCCCTCGGACGGCGTGCGACCCAAGTTCGAGACGCAGCGCAACTCCGTGGAGACGGGGCGGGCCATCCGGTGGATCGTCCACCACCCGTCCCAGCAGATCCGCCTGATCGGGTCGCGCTTCTACTGGGAGTTCCAGGGCGATCACGACGCCCTCGGCGCCGTGCAGTCCTACGGCGACGACCCGTTCATCCCGATCGGCCGTGCCCGGCTGCTGGGCAACATCGCCGACGCCTACTTCTACGTGGTGGCCGGCCTGGCCGTGGTGGGCATCCCCGCGCTGCTGCGGGGAGGTGACCGCCGCCGCCTCCTGCTGCTGCTGTCCATCGTGGCCGTGATCATCGCCGTCGTGCCCTTCTTCGGCGATCCGCGCTTCCACGTCCCCATCAACGTGCTGATCCCTGTGCCGGCGGCCATGGTCGTCATGGCCCTGGTGCGCCGGATCGACCGCTCCACCACGCAACGTCCACGCTCGGGGTTGCGTCAGCCACGGAGAGTGTCGTAAGGTCAGCCACATCCCGGCTCCCCACCGAGCTCCGGGATTGTAGGGCGAACCACAATTTGGGGAAGCGTTGATCCGCAGGCGTCATTGGTCGCTTGGCCTGCGGGGAGCTAGAGCGAACCCGGCCCCGAGGCGCATGACGCCGGGGACCGCTGTTCGTGGTGGGACGATCACCCAGCGTCTGTGCCAAACAGATCGAGGGAGACGATCGTGGCCAGACACCCCGCACGCAGTCGGAAACTGCCGTATCGCGTCATCGCGTCCGCGAGCCTCGTGCTCGCCATGCTCGCCGGTCTGATCGGGTTCGCCCAGTCGGCCTCCGCGCACTCCTTGTCGCTCACCGGCGTCGCCGCGTGCCAGGAGGACGGCAGCTACACGATCACGTGGACCCTCTCGAACGACTACCAACTCGATTCGATCGTCCACACCTTCTCGGTGACCCCAAACGTGGGCACCACCAACCTGACGGCCGACGGCAGCTACCACGGCGGCACCCCCTACACCGGGTCCGGCACCGTGGTCCCAGCCAACAAGTCCATCCAGTTCACCACCACGGGTGTTCCTCAGACCACGCCCAGCGTCACCCTGGCCGTGGCCGGCACGTGGACGGACAACTACATGCAGAACAACCCGCCGTCGTACAAGGTCATCCTGACCGGCGACTGCTCCGGGACGCTCAAGATCACCAAGGCCGTGACCGGCCAGAGCGCGCCGCCGGCCGCCACCAAGTACACGATCAAGTACGACAACGGCGCGGGCACGAGCGGCACCGTCCAGGTGCAGGCCGGTCAGACGGCCACCGTGTCGAGCCTGCCCTTCGGGACCTACACCCTCACCGAGCTCTCACCGCTGCCCGGTGACACGGTGACCATCAACCCGAACCCGGTGACCGTCTCCCCGGCCAGCCGGACCGCATCGATCACGGTCACCAACACCTTCCCCGACCTCGGCGCGTTCAGCGTCACCAAGCACGTGACCGGTGAGACCGGCGGCTACGTGGCCGGCTCGACCTTCTCGGTGGCCTACTCGTGCTCGGGTGGGGTGGACGGCACCCTGACCCTCACCGACGGCCAGACCAAGACCGTCTCGAACCTGCCCATCGGCACCACCTGCACGTTGTCGGAGGGGGCCAAGCCGGCGACCACCGATGCCAGCTACGCCTGGGGCACCGAGACCTGGACCCCGTCGAACACCCTGACCATCCAGTCCAACACCAACAACAACACCGTGGGTGTGACGCTGACCAACCCGCTGACCCGGGTGCTGGGTGGCTTCACCGTCACCAAGCACGTGACCGGTGAGACGGCCGGCTACGTGGCCGGTTCCACCTTCACGGTGGCCTACTCGTGCTCGGGCGGGGTGAACGGCACGCTCACGCTGACCGACGGTCAGACCAAGGGCGTGGGCAGCCTGCCCATCGGCACCACCTGCACCCTGTCGGAGACCGGCAAGCCAGCGACCACCGATGCCAGCTACGCGTGGGGCACCGAGACCTGGTCGCCGTCGAACTCGGTCACCATCCAGTCCAACGCCAACAACAACACCGTCGGTGTGACGCTGACCAACCCGCTGACCCGGGTGCTGGGTGGCTTCACCGTCACCAAGCACGTGACGGGTGAGACGGCCGGCTACGTGGCCGGTTCCACCTTCACGGTGGCCTACTCGTGCTCGGGTGGGGTGAACGGCACGCTCACGCTGACCGACGGTCAGACCAAGGGCGTGGGCAGCCTGCCCATCGGCACCACCTGCACCCTGTCGGAGACCGGCAAGCCGGCGACCACCGATGCCAGCTACGCGTGGGGCACCGAGACCTGGTCGCCGTCGAACTCGGTCACCATCGTGACCAACAACTCGGGCAACACCGTCGGCGTCGTGCTGACGAACCCCCTGGTGCGGGTGCTCGGCAGCTTCACCGTCACCAAGCACGTCACGGGTGAGACCGGCGGCTACGTGGCCGGCTCGCACTTCACGGTGGCCTACTCGTGCTCGGACGGCACCATCGGGACGTTGTCGCTGACCGACGGACAGACCGGCTCGGTCAACGGCCTGCCCATCGGCACCACCTGCACGCTGTCGGAGACGAACAAGCCGTCCACCAAGGACGCCAGCTACGCGTGGGGCACCGAGGGCTGGACCCCGTCCAACTCGGTCACCATCGCCATCAACGGCGACGACAACACCGTGGGCGTCGTGCTGACCAACCCGCTGGTGCGGGTCAAGGGTGGCTTCACCGTCACCAAGCACGTGACGGGCGAGACCGGCGGCTACGTGGCCGGCTCCCAGTTCCCGGTCAACTACACCTGCTCCAACGGTGCGTCGGGCACGCTGAACCTGGTCGACGGGGCCACCGGGTCGGTGGGCAACCTGCCCATCGGCACCACCTGCTCCCTGTCCGAGGGCACCCGGCCGCCCACCACCGATGCCAGCTACGCCTGGGGCACGCCGACCTGGACGCCGTCGAGCTCGGTGACCATCGTCAAGAACGACTCCAACAACACCGTCGGCGTGGTGCTCGACAACCCGATCCACCGGGTGCTCGGGGGCTTCACCGTCACCAAGCACGTGACGGGGGAGACCGGTGGCTACGTGGCCGGCTCCACCTTCACGGTGAGCTACTCCTGCTCGGACGGCACGACCGGCAACCTCACCCTCGTCGATGGCCAGACGGGTTCGGTGAACGGCCTGCCGCTGCTCACCACCTGCACCCTGGCCGAGACGAACAAGCCGGCGACCAAGGACGCCAGCTACGTCTGGGGCACCGAGACCTGGTCGCCGTCCAACTCGGTGACCATCGTGGGCAACGACTCCGACAACACCGTCGGCGTGGTGCTGACCAACCCGCTGGTGCGGGTCGAGGGCGGCTTCACGGTCACCAAGCACGTGACGGGGGAGACCGGTGGGTACGTGGCCGGCTCCACCTTCCCGGTGAACTACAGCTGCTCCAACGGGGCCAGCGGCACGCTGAACCTGACCGACGGCGCCACCGGGGCCGTCACCGGCCTGCCGCTGCTCACCACCTGCACCCTGTCCGAGGGCGCGCAGCCGCCCACCAAGGACGCCAGCTACGCCTGGGGCACGCCGACGTGGACCCCGTCCAACGCGCTGACCATCGTCAAGAACAGCGCCTCCAACGTCGTGGGCGTGGTCCTCGACAACCCGATCAGCCGGGTGTTGGGCGGCTTCACCGTCACCAAGCACGTCACCGGCGCGACCGGCGGCTACGTGGGCGACTCCACCTTCACGGTGGGCTACTCCTGCTCGGATGGCACGACCGGGACGCTCACCCTCAAGGACGGCCAGACCGGCACCGTCTCGCACCTGCCCCTGCTGACCACCTGCACGCTGTCGGAGACGGCCAAGCCGCCCACCAAGGACGCCAGCTACGTCTGGGGTTCGCCCACCTGGGTGCCGGGGAACGTCGTCACCATCGTGGCCAACGACTCGAACAACACCGTGGGCGTGGTCCTCAAGAACCCGCTGGTGCGGGTACTGGGTGGCTTCACCGTCACCAAGCACGTGACGGGCGAGACCGGCGGCTACGTAGCCGGCTCGACCTTCACGGTGAGCTACTCCTGCTCCAACGGGGTGTCGGGCACCCTGACCCTCACCGACGGCCAGACGGGTGCCGTGAGCGGTCTGCCGCTGTTGACCACCTGCTCGCTGTCGGAGACGGCCAAGCCCGCCACCGCGGACGCCAGCTACGCCTGGGGCACGCCGACGTGGGATCCGTCCGATTCGGTGACCATCGTGGGCAACGACTCGGGCAACACGGTGGCCTTCACCCTGACCAACCCGCTGGTGCGCGTGCGCGGCGGCTTCACCGTCACCAAGCACGTGACGGGCGAGACCGGCGGCTACGTGGCCGGCTCGACCTTCACGGTCGCCTACACCTGCTCCGACGGCACCAACGGCACGCTCACCCTCACCGACGGCCAGACGGGTTCGGTGAACGGTCTGCCGCTGCTCACCACCTGCTCGCTGTCGGAGACGGCCAAGCCGGCGACCAAGGACGCCAGCTACGCCTGGGGCACGCCGACGTGGGATCCGTCCGATTCGGTGACCATCGTGGGCAACGACGCCGACAACACGGTCGGCGTGGTCCTGACCAACCCGCTCACCCGGGTGCTGGGTGGCTTCACCGTCACCAAGCACGTCACCGGCCAGACGGCCGGGTACGTGGCCAACTCCACCTTCACGGTGAGCTACAGCTGCTCGAACGGCACCGACGGCACCCTGGTGCTGAAGGACGGCCAGACGGGCACGGTCAGCGGCCTGCCGCTGCTGACCACCTGCTCGCTGTCGGAGACGGCCAAGCCGGCGACCAAGGACGCCAGCTACGCCTGGGGCACGCCGACGTGGGATCCGTCCGATTCGGTGACCATCGTGGGCAACGACTCGGGCAACACGGTGGCCTTCACGCTGACCAACCCGCTGGTGCGGGTGCTGGGTGGCTTCACCGTCACCAAGCACGTCACCGGCGAGACGGCCGGGTACGTGGCCGACTCCACCTTCACGGTGAGCTACAGCTGCTCGAACGGCACCGACGGCACCCTGGTGCTGAAGGACGGCCAGACGGGCACGGTCAGCGGCCTGTCGCTGCTGACCACCTGCACGCTGGCCGAGACGGCCAAGCCCGCCACCACCGATGCCAGCTACGCCTGGGGTGACGAGACGTGGGATCCGTCCAACATCGTCACCATCACGGCCAACGACAACCACAACACGGTTGCCTTCACGCTGACCAACCCGCTGGTGCGGGTGCTGGGTGGCTTCACCGTCACCAAGCACGTCACCGGCGAGACGGCCGGGTACGTGGCCGACTCCACCTTCACGGTCAGCTACACCTGCACCGACGGCACGGACGGCACGCTGACCCTCAAGGACGGCCAGACCGTCAGCGTCACGGGCCTGCCCATCGGCACCTCCTGCTCGCTGGCCGAGACGGCCAAGCCGGCGACC
Organism: uncultured Microthrixaceae bacterium; assembly: GCA_963785815.1. Classification (GTDB taxonomy): domain Bacteria; phylum Actinomycetota; class Acidimicrobiia; order Acidimicrobiales; family Acidimicrobilacustridaceae; genus UBA4742. Next base: position 349,067 of record CAWAWN010000002.1, on the reverse strand, counting down.
AAGGACGCCAGCTACGCCTGGGGTGACGAGACGTGGGATCCGTCCGACACGCTGACCATCGTGGTCAACGACTCGGACAACACCGTGGGTGTGGTGCTCGACAACCCGCTGGTGCGGGTGCTGGGTGGCTTCAACGTCACCAAGCAGGTCACGGGGGCCACCGCCGGCTACGTGGCCGGGTCGACCTTCACGGTCGGCTACACCTGCTCGGACGGGACCGATGGGTCGCTGACGCTGACCAACGGCGCCACCGGCTCGGTGGGCAACCTGCCCATCGGCACCACCTGCACCTTGTCCGAGACGGCCAAGCCGGCCACGGCCAACTCCACCTACACGTGGGGCACCGAGACCTGGAACCCGTCCAACACGGTGACCATCACGGCCAACTCCAGCAACAACACGGTGTCGGTCGTGCTCCAGAACCCGCTGACACAGGTGCTGGGTGAGACGGTCACGCCCACCACCGTGGCACCGGCCACCCTGCCGGTCACGGGCGCACCCGACACCATCTACCTGGTGATCATCGCGCTGATGCTCATGCTGGCCGGCGGTTGTCTGGTGCTGGCCGCCAAGGTCGACGAGTAGTCGCACTCCCACCGGGCTGAGCGGCCCAGCCGGCGTCCCCGTTCCTCGTGAGCGGGCTCGCCGGCTGGTCCGCGCCCGGTCAGGGGCCTGATCGGTGCCGACTAGGCTCACGCCGCAAGACGACGTGTGCCGAAGGAGGACATGTGCCAGCGACCGTCGTCGTCGGAACCCAGTGGGGCGATGAGGGCAAGGGTCGGTTCACCGACCTGTTGGCCAAGGAGGCCCACCTCGTCGTGCGGTACCAGGGCGGCCACAACGCCGGTCACACCCTGGTGGTGAACGGTGAGCGCTTCGCCCTCCAGCTCGTCCCCAGCGGCATCCTCTACGACCACATCACGCCGGTCATCGGCAACGGCGTGGTCGTCGACCCGCGGGTGCTGCTGGCCGAGCTCGACATGCTGTCGGCTCGCGGCATCGACGTCAGCCGGCTGGTGGTCAGCGGCAACGCGCACCTGATCCTCCCGTACCACCAGGAGCTGGACAAGGTCACCGAGCGCCGCCTGGGGGCCAACAAGTTGGGCACCACCAAGCGGGGCATCGGCCCGGCCTATGCGGACAAGGCGTCCCGGGTGGGGCTGCGGGTGCAGGACCTGCTCGACCCGAAGATCTTCCGCCAGAAGCTCGACGTGGTCCTCAAGGAGAAGAACGCGGTCCTCAGCCGGGTCTACAACCAGCTGCCGCTCTCCGCCGACGAGATCGCGGCGGAGTACCTCGACGTTTGCCGTCCCCGGCTCGAGCCCATGATCGCCGACACCGTGAACCTGGTGCACGAGTCGCTGGAGGCGGGCCAGCAGGTGCTGCTCGAGGGGGCGCAGGCCACCTTCCTCGACCTCGACCAGGGGACCTATCCCTTCGTCACCTCGTCCAACCCGGTGGCGGGTGGGGCCTGCACCGGCGCCGGCGTGGGACCGCGCTACATCGACCGGGTGATCGGCATCGCCAAGGCGTACGTGACCCGCGTGGGGGCCGGCCCGTTCCCGACCGAGCTGCTCGACGAGCAGGGCGACTCGCTGATCGAGCGTGGCGGCGAGTACGGGACCAACACCGGTCGTCGCCGGCGGCCCGGATGGTTCGACGCGGTGATGATGCGCCACGCCGTCCGCCTCAACTCGCTGTCAGAGGTGGCCCTGACCAAGCTCGACGTGCTCGATACCTTCGACACGGTCAAGGTGTGCGTGGCCTACGAGCTCGACGGCGAGCGCTTCGAGCACCTGCCCTACCACCAGTCGGTGCTGCACAAGGTGACGCCGGTCTACGAGGAGCTGCCCGGTTGGCACAGCGACCTGACCTCGGCCACCGAGCCTGATCAGCTGCCGCCGGCGGCGTCGGACTACCTCGCCTTCCTGACGACGCAGGTGGGGGTGCCCATCCGCCTGGTCGGCGTCGGCCCCGGCCGCGATCAGTACGTCCAGCTGACCCCATGAGCCCGAGGGTGTGCGTGGTGGGGTCGGGCGGGCGCGAGCACGCCCTGGCCCACGTGCTGGGTCGCCACGCCCAAGTGGTGGTGACCCCGGGCAACCCCGGCATACCGGGCTCGACCGACCGTCCACCCACCGAGGTCGATGCCGACCTGTTCGTGATCGGGCCTGAGGTGCCGCTGGTGGCGGGCCTGGCCGACGAGCTGCGGGCCCAGGGCAAGCTGGTCTTCGGCCCGGGCCACGACGGCGCGCAACTGGAGGGCTCGAAGCGCTGGATGAAGCAGGTGCTGGTCGAGGCCGGCGTGCCCACGGCGCGCTACCAGGCCTTCGACCAGGTCGATCCGGCGCTCGACTACCTCGACTCCATGGGCGACCTGTTCGTGATCAAGACCGACGGGCTGGCTTCGGGCAAGGGCGTGCTGGTCACCGAATCGAGGTCCGAGGCCCGCGACGCCGTGCAGGCCTACCTGTCGGGCGAGGCGTTCGGCGACGCCGGCCGCACCGTGGTCATCGAGGAGGGCCTGCGGGGTCCCGAGCTGTCCGTGCTGGCCGTGTGCGACGGCCACCGGGCCGTGGCGCTGGCCCCCGCCCAGGACTTCAAGCGGGTGGGCGACGGCGACGAGGGCCCCAACACCGGGGGCATGGGCGCCTACTCGCCGGTGCCGGCCGCGGGGGCCGAGGTCATGGACCTGGTCATGGAGCGGGCCGTCGATCCCACCCTGGCCGCCCTGTCGGCCCAGGAGATCGACTACCGGGGCGTGCTCTACGCCGGGCTGATGCTCACCGCCGAGGGGCCCAAGGTCATCGAGTACAACGTGCGCTTCGGCGATCCGGAGACCCAGGTGGTGCTGCCCCGGATGGCCGGCGACCTGGGCGAGCTGCTGGCCCAGGCCGCGTCCGGGGCCATCCACACCGAGCCCGGGTTCGTGGACGACGCCGCGGTGACGGTGGTGGTTGCGTCCGAGGGCTACCCGCGCTCCCCGCGCCTGGGTGACGAGATCCACGGGTTGGAGGCGGCCAGCCACGTCGAGGGCGTGACCGTCTTCTGCGCCGGCGTGGGGGTCGGCCGCGGTGGCGGGCTGGTCACCGCCGGAGGTCGGGTGCTCGACGTCACCGCCCTCGGACCCGACATCGCCACCGCTCGACAACGCGCCTACCAGGCCGTGGCCTGCTTGAGCTGGCCCGGCCTGCACGTGCGCACCGACATCGCTGCCCACCCGACGAAGGAGCTGCTGTGAAGGTTGGAATCCTGATGGGATCGCCGAACGACCGGGACAAGATGAAGGCGGCGTCCGAGACGCTCGAGTCCTTCGGTCTGGAGGCGGACGTGCGCGTGCTGTCGGCTCACCGCAACCCCCACCAGGTGGTGGAGCTGGTGAGCACGGCCCGCGAGGAGGGCTACGTGGCCTTCATCTGCGGGGCGGGCATGGCCGCTCACCTGGCCGGGGTGGTGGCGGCCCACACCACGCTGCCGGTGGTGGGCGTGCCCCTGTCGGGCGGTGCCCTCAACGGGGTCGACGCGCTCTACGCCACCGTGCAGATGCCCAAGGGCATCCCCGTGGCCACCGTGGCCATCGACGGCTCGCTCAACGCCGCGCTGCTGGTGGTCGAGATGCTGGCCATCTCCGACCCCGCCCTGGCCGAGAAGCTGGCCGCCGACCGAGAGCAGCGCGCTGCCGCCACCTGAACCGGTCTAGATCGGTTGGCGCGGCGGAGCAGAGCGAAGCCGCTGGACCGGTGAAACCCAGATGCCGAAGGCGCCCGCAGGGAGGCCCCGCCGACCGGAGGGCCAAGCCAGCGGAGGCTCGCCGACCAGAGGGCCAGGAGATCAGAAGGGCACGCGCTCGCCGGTGCCGCCGAGGTGCTCGTCCAGCCAGGCCAGGGGGTTCTCCTGCTCGAGGTCGGGGACGGGGGCCGAGCTGACGAAGTCGTCGAACGGGGACACCTCGACCCGGGTCGTCTCCCGATGGCCAGAGCTGCGAGCCCGGCACCACTGCTTGTGACGGTCCTTGATCTCCCGCTTGGAGCGCACGGGCCGGATGGTGGCGGTCGAGCGGACGCCGGATGCGGCCAGCGCGCACGAGAGGCAGTACGGAGGCTTGTTGGCGCCGAAGGCGTACACCAGGCACTCACCGCAGAAGTCGTGCCCGCAACTCCGGCAGACGTCCTCAGCCGCCTCGAACTGGTGTCGCGCGCACCGCTCTTCCATCGATCGATACCTCTGTCTCTCGCACTCGACGAGCCGGCGTCGGGCTCGCTGCTTTTCCTTGGCGATACTTCGACGGAGGGATCCGACGCCTTGATGCAATCGGGCCTTTCGGCCCGGAATTGAGGCATCCGACCCATCTCCCTAGGCCCTCCGGTCGGCGGGGCCTTTCGAGGCGACCGGTTGCGGCCGGTAGGATCGAGGGAGTGGCGCCAGAGCTCCCAAACGTCCTCGCGGCCCGGTACGCGAGCGCCGACATGGTCCAGCGCTGGACCCCGACCACCAAGGTGGTGCTCGAGCGCCAGCTCTGGTTGGCCGTCCTCCGAGCCCAGCGCGAGCTGGGCATCGACGTGCCGGCGGAAGCCATCGAGGCCTACGAGAAGGTGGTCGACGTGGTCGACCTCGAGGCCATCGAGGCCCGCGAACGGGTCACCCGCCACGACGTGAAGGCCCGCATCGAGGAGTTCTCCTCCCTGGCTGGGTACGAGCACGTCCACAAGGGCATGACCTCTCGCGACCTGACCGAGAACGTGGAGCAGCTGCAGATCCGCTCCTCGCTCCAGCTCGTCCGCGACCGCATGGTCACCGCTCTGGCCCGCCTGGCCGAGCTGGCCGCGGCCGACGCCGAGCTGGTCATGGTGGGTCGCAGCCACAACGTGGCCGCCCAGGCCACCACCCTGGGCAAGCGCTTCGCCAACGCCGGCCAGGAGCTGCTGGTCGCGTACCAGCGCGTCGACCAGCTCGTCGAGCGCTACCCGCTGCGCGGGCTCAAGGGCCCGGTCGGCACCCAGCAGGACCAGCTCGACCTGCTCGACGGCGACCTGGAACGGCTCGACCAGCTCGAGGCGGCCGTGGCCCGCCACCTGGACTTCGACCACGTGCTCGCCAACGTGGGCCAGGTGTACCCGCGCTCGCTCGACCTCGACGTGGTGGCGGCCCTGGTGCAGGCGGCGGCCGCTCCCTCCAGCCTGGCCCTCACCATCCGCCTGATGGCCGGCCAGGAGCTGGCCACCGAGGGCTTCGTCGAGGGCCAGGTGGGCTCGTCGGCCATGCCCCACAAGATGAACACCCGGTCCTGCGAGCGCATCAACGGTCTCGAACAGGTCCTGCGCGGCCACCTGACGATGGTGGCCGGGCTGGCCGGCGACCAGTGGAACGAAGGCGACGTGAGCTGCTCGGTGGTGCGACGGGTGGCGCTGCCCGACGCCTTCTTCGCCGTCGACGGGCTGTACGAGACGTTCCTGTCGGTGCTCCGCGAGTTCGGGTCGTATCCCGCGGTGATCGACCGCGAGCTCGAGCGGTACCTGCCCTTCCTGGCCACCACCAAGGTGCTCATGGCCGCGGTGCGCGCCGGCGTGGGCCGAGAGCAGGCCCATGAGGCCATCAAGGAGCACGCGGTGGCGGTGGCGCTGGCCCAGCGCCAACAGGGTGCTCCCGGCAACGACCTGGTGGCGCGCCTGGCCGCCGATCCCCGCCTCGGGCTCGACGGCGAGGCCCTGGCCGACCTGCTGGCCGATCCGCTCGACTTCGTGGGGGCGGCGCCCCACCAGGTGGCCGCCTTCGTGGCCGCCGTCGAGCCCATCGTGGTGGCCCACCCCGAGGCCGCCGGCTACCGCCCCGCCCCGATCCTGTGACGACCGCCGAGCCCCCGAGGGTCGTCGAGCCACCCCGCGTCCCCCGTCCAACGAACCACGACACCCCAGGAGCATCCGTGACGTACGAGGTCCAACTCCCTCACCTCTACTCGGGCAAGGTCCGCGACATCTACGACGCCGGCCAGGGTCGGCTGCTGCTGGTCACCTCCGACCGCCTCTCCGCCTTCGACGTGGTGATGAACGAGCCGATCCCGGACAAGGGCCGCGTGCTCACCGCCATGTCGTCGTTCTGGTTCGACGAGCTGGCCGACGTGGCCCCCAGCCACCTGATCTCCACCGACCTGGCCGACCTGCCCGAGGGGGCGCAGCACCCCGACCTGGCCGGGCGCGTCATGTTGTGCCGCAAGGCCGAGATGCTGTCGCTGGAGTGCATCGTCCGCGGCTACATCACCGGCTCGGCCTGGAAGGAGTACCGCGCCAACGGCACCATGCACGGCTCCGCGCTGCCCGAGGGGCTGCTGGAGTCCTCGCCCCTGCCCGAGCCGGTGTTCACCCCGTCGACCAAGGCGGCCGAGGGCCACGACGAGAACATCTCCTTCGACCAGGCCGTCGACCTGGTGGGAGCCGAGTTGGCGGGCCGGGCCCGCGACGTGTCCCTGGAGCTGTACCGGCGGGGGGCGGCTCGGGCTCTCGAGCGCGGGATCATCATCGCCGACACCAAGTTCGAGCTCGGCTTGGTGGATGGCGAGCTGGTGGTGGCCGACGAGGTGCTCACGCCCGACTCGTCGCGGTTCTGGCCGGCCGACGCGGCCACCCCGGGCACCACGCCGCCGTCGTTCGACAAGCAGCCGGTGCGTGACTTCCTCGACGGCCTCGACTGGAACAAGCAGCCGCCCCCACCCCAGCTGCCCGCCGAGGTGGTGCTGGCCTCGCGTGACCGCTACGTCGAGGCCTACGAGCGCATCACCGGCCTCGACCTGGCCGACTGGCCCGGCGGCACCACCGGTGCCTGACACAATTGCTCCCATGGTCTTCGCCGTCCACGTCGACGTCCAGCTCCGCCCCGGCATCGCCGACCCGCAGGGGTCGACCATCGAGCGCGCCCTGCCCACCCTGGGCTTCGACGCCATCAGCCGGGTGCGGGTGGGCAAGAGCATCCGCTTCGAGATCGAGGCGCCCGACGAGGCCACGGCCCGCACCCGGGTCGAGGACCTGTGCGAGCGCTTCCTGGCCAACCCGGTGATCGAGGACGTCCGCATCGAGGTGGCCCAGCCCGAGCCGGCAGCCTCGTGAGCACGCGGGTCGGGGTGGTGCTGTTCCCGGGCTCGAACTGCGAGCAGGACGCGGTCGACGCCATCGACCAGCTCGGAGGCCAGGGCGAGATCCTGTGGCACCGCGACCCCACGGTGGGCGACGTCGACGCCGTCATCGTGCCCGGCGGCTTCGCCCACGGCGACTACCTGCGCCCCGGGGCCATCGCCCGCTTCTCGCCGGTCATGGAGGCGGTGGTGGGCTTCGCCCGATCCGGCGGCCCGGTGGTGGGCATCTGCAACGGCTTCCAGGTGCTCACCGAGGCCGGGCTCCTGCCGGGCGCGCTGCAGAAGAACCGCGGCCTCAAGTTCCTGTGCACCACCGTCGGGGTGCGGGTCGAGTCGACCGACTCGGTGCTGACCTCGGCCACCGAGGCCGGGTCGGTCCTCCAGCTGCCCATCAACCACTTCGAGGGCAACTACACCTGCTCGCCCGAGGTGCTGGCCGAGCTCCGAGCCGACGAGCGCGTGGTGCTGCGCTACACCGACAACCCCAACGGCTCGATGGACGACATCGCCGGGGTCTGCTCGGCCGAGCGCAACGTGGTGGGGCTCATGCCCCACCCCGAGCGGGCGTCGGCCGAGCTGTTGGGCAGCTGCGACGGCGTCCTGCTGCTGCAGTCGCTGCTGAAGGCGGCCTGATCTCTTGGCCCTTCGGTCGGCGAGCCTCCCTGCGGGCGCTTCGCCATCTGGGTGTCGTCGGTCCAGCGGCTCAGGCCTGGCGGCCTTCGCCTTCCCTGAGCGTGGTCAGGCGCTGCGGGAGATGCCGGCGCTGCGCAGCACGGAGTCCGGCACCCCCACCTCGCGCCAGGCCGCGTAGCCGATGCCCTTGCGCTCGCCGTAGCCCTTGGCCGCGGCGACGAAGTCGGCCTCGAGGGCGGACAGGTCGACCGCGTGCTGCGCCGCGCTCAACTTCGCGTTGCAGATCGAGCCGCTCTTGGGCCAGTTGCAGCCGCTTGAGCTGGTCTCCTTCGGCGTACTCGGTCTCGATCTTGGCCAGACGCTTCGTCATGGAATCGGGTGTGCGCTTGCGCCCCCGCTTGGGCTTGTGCGCCTCGATCGCCTCGAGGTAGTTGCGCACTGCACGACCCTGGGCCCGCCCCTCTGCCAATGCCGCCTTGTGTGAGTCGGACATCGTGGTCTTCTTGCGCTTCGTGGTAGGCATACCACTCAGAGGATCACATTTATATGTGTGATTGCAAGCTAGGTGACCATCCCATTACCTGGCGACCCACTTTCTCTGCGCACCGGACCCCGGGGACGTTCTCGGCGGCGGGCGAGGCCCGGGGTCGCCTCGGGTAGCGTGCCGGTATGCCCGGATCCCTCCACATCGCCCTCGGCTTGACCGACGACGAGGCCGACGACATCGCTCGCATCCTCGGCCGCCAGCCCAACCACCTGGAGCTGGCCATGTACGCGGTCATGTGGTCGGAGCACTGCTCCTACAAGTCGTCGCGCCTGCACCTGCGGCGTTTGCCGACCGAGGCGGAGTGGGTGCTGGTCGGTCCCGGTGAGAACGCCGGGGTGGTGGATGTGGGCGACGGCATCGCCGCCGCGCTGCGCATCGAGAGCCACAACCACCCGTCGGCCATCGAGCCCTACCAGGGAGCGGCCACCGGGGCCGGGGGCATCCTGCGCGACATCTTCACCATGGGCGCCCGCCCCATCGCCCTGATGGACCCGCTGCGCCTGGGCCCCCTCGACGACCCCCGAAGCCGCTGGATCGCCGAAGGGGTGGTCAGCGGCATCTCGGGCTACGGCAACTCGGTGGGGGTGCCGACCATCGGGGGCGAGACGGTCTTCGACGAGACCTTCGCCGAGAACCCGCTGGTCAACGTATTGTGCCTGGGCACGCTGCCCACCGATCGGCTGGTGCTGGGCGCGGCCACCGGCGTGGGCAACCTCGCCGTGCTGCTGGGCTCCACCACCGGTCGAGACGGCATCGGCGGGGTCAGCGTGCTGGCGTCGGCCGGCTTCTCCGACGACGCCGATGACGCGGCCAAGCGGCCCAGCGTCCAGGTGGGCGACCCCTACGAGGAGAAGCGCCTGATCGAGGCGTGCCTGGCCCTGCTCGACGCCGGGCTGGTGGTCGGCATCCAGGACCTCGGCGGCGCCGGCCTGACCTGCGCCACCAGCGAGACGGCATCACGCGGCGGCGTGGGGATGGACGTCGACGTCACCGCCATCCCCCGGCGGGAGCCGGGCATGGAGCCCTTCGAGGTGCTGACCAGCGAGTCGCAGGAGCGGATGCTGGCCATCGTGGAGCCCGCCGACCTCGAGCAGGTGCTGGCCATCTGCGAGCGCTGGGACGTCCGGGCCTCGGTCATCGGCCGGGTCACCGAGGGCCCAGCGGCCGGGGGCGGGCGGCTGCGCATCCTCGACGGCTGGGAGGGCGAGGTGCTGGCCGACGTGCCCGCCGCCTCGTTGCACGAGGACGCGCCGCTCTACGAGCGCCCGTTGCAACCGCCGCCGGGATGGGATGTCGCCACCCGCACCCTGGCCGGGCCCGCCCTGCCCGAGGGGTCCGATGATCCGGGTGGAGATCTGCTCGACATGCTGATGGACACGTCCTGGGTGTGGAGCCAATACGACCACCAGCTGTTCCTGAATACGGTGGAAGGGCCGGGCGGTGATGCCACCGTGCTGCGCTTGCGCCATCCCGTGACCGGCGCCGACACCGGCCGTGGACTGGCGCTGACCACCGACGGGAACCACAGCTGGTGCGCCGTCGATCCCCGCCAGGGAACGGCCTTGACGGTGGCCGAATCGCTGCTCAACCTGGCGTGTGTGGGAGCACGGCCGTTGGCCGTGGTCAACTGCCTCAACTTCGGCAATCCCACCCATCCGGAGGTCATGTGGCAGCTGTCGGAGGCCATCGACGGGATGTCCGAGGCCTGCCGCGCCTTCGGGCTCCCGGTGATCGGCGGCAACGTGAGCCTCTACAACGAGTCGCGGGGAGCTGACATCGACCCGAGCCCCGTCATCGGCATGTTGGGCCTGGTCGATCGACTCGACGCCCGCCCGCCGGGCGTGGGCCTGGTCGACGGCGCTCGACTGGTGCTGGTCGGGGTGACCCAGCCCGAGCTCTCGGGCTCGGCGTGGGCTCGGGCCCGCGGCCATCGTGGCGGGCGCCTGCCGGTCCTGGACACCGCCATCCACACCCAGGTGGCCGGCGTCGTGCGCGCCCTGGTGCAGGGCGGGCTGCTGCTCGGCGTCCACGACGTGGGCTCCGGCGGGGTCGGCGGCGCCCTGGCCGAGATGGCGGTGCGCTCCGGCGTCGGCTTCCAGGCGGCGCGGATCCACGACCACGCCGAGCTGTTCAGCGAATCCCCGTCGCGGGCGGTGCTCTGCGTGCACCCCGACCGCCTGACCGCGGTGCTCAACGTCCTCGACCAGGCCGGGGTCCCCCAGCAGCGCATCGGGGTGGCCGGCGGTGACCGGTTGTCGGTCAAGGACCTGTTCGACGTGTCCCTGGCCGACGCCACGCAGCGGTGGCGCCATCGGATCCCCGACGCGCTGGGCGCCGGCACGGTGGCCTCCTGACGACTCGGTAGGCTGGAGGCTGTGATCCCCCCCGACGCCGCCGAGGATCCATCGCGCCCGGCCGGCGCCGCCGAGGCCCTCCCGCAGGCGGCCGGGGCCGACGACGACACCCCCCGCGAGGCCTGCGGCGTCTTCGGGGTCTACGCGCCGGGCCAACCGGTGGCGCACCTCACCTATCTGGGCCTCTACGCCCTCCAGCACCGCGGCCAGGAGGCGGCCGGCATGGCGGTGAGCGACGGCCAGACCATCACCGTGGTCAAGGACATGGGGCTGGTGTCCAACGCCTTCGACGACCGCACGCTGGCCGCGCTCACCGGCCACCTGGCCATCGGCCACGACCGGTACTCGACCACCGGTTCGAGCAACTGGCGCAACGCCCAGCCGGTCTACCGCGACGTGGGGGCCCACACCTTCGCCCTGGGCCACAACGGCAACCTGGTCAACACCGAGCAGCTGGTGGCCGATGCCGGCATGCTGCCCGGTGCCATCACCAGCGACAGCGACGTGGTGGCCGAGCTGCTGGCGAACGAGCTGGGCCGCCATCCCGAGGCCAGCTCCGACGGGCGGGCGCTCGAGCGGGCGCTGCTCGAGGTGCTGCCCACGTTGCGGGGCGCCTTCTCCTTCGTGCTCATGGACGAGGGCCACATCGTCGGCGTGCGCGATCCCCACGGCTTCCGACCCCTGTGCCTGGGCAAGCTCGACAACGGCTGGGTGCTGGCCTCGGAGAGCCCGGCCCTCGACGTGGTCGGCGCCCACTTCGTGCGCGAGCTCGAGCCGGGCGAGATGGTCATCATCGACGCCTCGGGCTACCGCTCCGTGCGTGCCTTCCCGGCCGTGCAGGTAGAGCCCAAGCTGTGCGTGTTCGAGTTCGTCTACTTCGCCCGACCAGACTCCACGCTCTACGGCCAGAGCGTGCACCGGGCCCGGGTGCGCATGGGTGAGGAGCTGGCCGACCAGGCACCGGTGGAGGCCGACCTGGTCATGGGCGTGCCCGAATCGGGCATGCCGGCGGCCGAGGGCTACGCCCGGCGCAGCGGCATCCCCTTCGGCCAGGGCCTGGTCAAGAACCGCTACATCGGCCGCACCTTCATCGCCCCCAACCAGGAGATGCGGGCGCTGGGCGTGCGGATGAAGCTCAACCCGTTGCGCGACAACATCGAGGGCCAGCGACTGGTGGTGCTCGACGACTCCATCGTGCGCGGCACCACCAGCCGGGCCATCGTGAGCATGCTGCGCGAGGCCGGGGCGGCCGAGGTGCACCTGCGCCTGTCGTCGCCGCCCTATCGGTGGCCCTGCTACTACGGCATGGACACCGGCAACCGGGGCGAGCTCATCGCCGCCAACATGAGCGTCGAGGAGATCCGCGACTACCTCAACGTCGACACCCTGGCCTACCTGGCCCTCGACCGGCTGATCAACGCCACCGGCGCGGTGGGCGCCGGGTTCTGCGATGCCTGCCTGAGCGGCAACTACCCGGTCGAGGTGCCCGTCAGCCTGCGCAAGGACGTGCTCGAGGTCGAGCCGACCGACGAGACGCCCCAACCTCTGCCCGGCCTGTCCGTGCTGCGCGACGACGAGGCATCGCTGCCCGCCGCGCACGCCCGACGTCGCCAGCCCTGAGGCGGGGGCATGGGCGAGACCTACGAAGGGGCCGGGGTCAGCATCTCGGCCGGCGAGGAGGCGGTGGAGCGCATCAAGGCCAAGGTGCGGTCCACCTTCCGGCCCGAGGTCATCGGCGACATCGGTGGGTTCGGCGGGCTCTTCGGCTTCGAAACCGACCGCTACCGCCAGCCGGTGCTCGTGTCGTCCACCGACGGCGTGGGCACCAAGGCGCTGGTGGCGCAGGCCGCGGGGCGGTTCGACACCATCGGCGTCGACCTGGTGGCCATGTGCGTCGACGACCTCGTGTGCCAGGGGGCCGAGCCGCTCTTCTTCCTCGACTACATCGCGGTGGGCCGCCTCGACCCCGACCACATCGAACAGCTCGTGGAAGGCGTGGCCGAAGGGTGCCGCCAGGCCGGCTGCGCGCTCATCGGCGGCGAGATGGCCGAGCACCCGGGCGCCATGGAGCCGGGCGAGTTCGACCTCGTCGGCTTCGCGGTCGGGGTGGCCGAGCGCGACCGGCTGATCACCGGCGAGCACGTGGCCCCGGGTGACGTCCTCATCGGCCTGCCGTCGCCCAGCCTGCGCTCGAACGGCTACTCGTTGGCCCGCCGGATCCTGTTCGAGGTGGCCGGCCGTTCCCTCGACGACCCGGCCTACCCCGGCGCCCACCACACGCTGGCCGACGAGCTGCTCGAGCCCTCGGTCGTGTACGCCCCGGCGGTGGCCGAGCTGCTGCGAGCGGTGGATGTCCGGGCCGTGGCCCACATCACCGGCGGCGGCATCCCCGGCAACCTGGCGCGGGTGCTGCCCGCCGGGGTCGACGCCGTGGTCGATCGGTCGAGCTGGGAATCCCCGCGCATCTTCGGCGAGCTCCAGCGCCTCGGCGAGGTGGGTGAGGACGAGATGGCGCGCGTGTTCAACCTGGGCATCGGCATGATCGTGGTGGTGCCCGAGACCGACACCTACAAGGCGCTCGACGTGCTGCGGGCCGCCGGGCAGCGGGCCTCGGTGATCGGCTCGATCACCTCGGGCGACGGCCGGGTCGAGCTGGTCTGACCCCGCCGCGACTCCTACCCGAACCTGTCAGCGGAGCGACGCCACAGGTTCCGCTCCGCTGACAGGTTCGCTCAGCGGAAGGGGTTCTCGATCACCAGACCGGCGATGTGGCGACCGTGCTGCAGGTCCTCGCTGAGCAGCCGGTTGGCCCCGGCCCGACGGGCAGCGGTGAGGATGAGGGCGTCCCAGAACGAGAGCCGGTGGCGCTGCTCGAGCTCGGACGCGGCGACGACGTCATCTGCATCGATCCCCTGGACCGGCCAGCACCGCAACGTGTTGATGACGGCTCGGGCATCGAGCCTGGTCATCGGGCGTGCGAGCTTGCGGGTGACGGTCACGTAGAACTCCTGCAACACCTGCGTGCTGAGCACGCCCGTCTGCTCTTCCCAGAGCCGGCTGATGATCTCCACGGCTCGACAGTGCTTGTCGTCCGCGTCACGGTCGTAGGCGTAGACCAGGACGTTCGTGTCGACGAACGTGCGGTCCGCGCTCAACGGTCGTGGACCTGATCTCGGGTGGGCAGTGCGCCTCCACCCAGGGGGTAGCCGCGGGTCATGGCCTCGACTGCTTCGCGACGAGCTGATTGGTACGCCGCGTCGGCCAGAACGAGCTGTTCGAGCTGCTGCGCGACCAGACCACTGATGGAGGTCGAGCGTCGAGCGGCCAGCAGCCGAGCGCGTCGCACGACTTCATCGTCCACCTGGATCGTGAGGTTGCGCTTCGTCATGGCGCCAGGATATGCCACACGGACCTGTGGTCCACATGTTCCTGTGGGATTCCCCGGAGGAGCCCATGGCGGCCGCGACCGACGTGCGGTCGGTTCCGGAAGTGGGCTGACCAGTACGCTCGACTCGTGGGCATGGGTGGGTGGATCTGGGGGCTGCTGGGGCTCGACCGAGGCCGACGGCTACTGGTTCCCCCATCTGGGCCACCGCGGGTCCGAGCGAGGCACGTCGATCTTTCCGGGCGTGGTCGCTCCCGCCGGGCGGACGGCTGAGCCGGATCGTCCGACGGCCGCTCGGCCGTAGGTGGGTCGGGTGACCAGAAGTGCGATCAGGCGGGTGACCGGGGCGGCGGGCGTGGCGTTGCTGGCCCGTGGGCGTGATCGCCTGCCACCACCAGGCCGCCGCCCGATCGTGCGCCCCGGCCAGCGGTGCCGTGCGGGCCTGGCATCCCGGCGATCCCACTGCTTCGGGCGGCCTCGTGGCCGAGGTGTCGAGCTTCGCCGGCATGACCGGCACCCACTCCGTCGCGGTGGCCGTCGGGGCGAACGGCCTGGCGGTGGCCCAGAACCTGCATGGAGGGACCTACTACCGGGCCATGCTCACGACCGCGGCCAGATCCGCGCTGGCGCGTTGCTTGCGCTCGCCGACGTACGCCGCAGTGCCGTCGGATCTGTCCAGCCAGGCGGGCCGGTCTCGGTCGTCCCATCGTGAACCGGGTTCGGTCCAGGGCGGCCCTCGGGTAGCGTCGCCGTTCGATGAGCCAGGCCGACCTGATCCGACACCTGCTCGACCACTCGGTGCGCACCGGTGACTTCACCCTCAAGTCCGGCCGCAAGAGCACGTGGTTCATCGACTCCAAGCAGACGGTGTGCCGCCCCGAGGGACTGCTGCTGGCGGCCGATCTCGCGCTCGAGGCCATCCCGGCCGACATCGACGCCATCGGCGGGCTCACCGTCGGCGCCGACCCGGTCGCCTACGGCATCGCCGCGGTGGCCGCCACCCGGGGCCGAGACCTGCGCTCGTTCACCATCCGCAAGGAGGCCAAGGACCACGGCGTGGCCGGGCGCCTGGCCGGCGCCCTGGTGGAGGGCGACCGGGTGGTCATCACCGAGGACACGGTGACCCGGGGCGCATCGCCCCTGGAGGCGGCCCGGGTGGTGCGCGAGCTGGGGGCCACGCCGGTGATGATCCTGGTGGTGGTCGACCGGGGCGGCACCTGCGCGGCCATGGCCGAGGCCGAGGGCATCGGCTTCCACGCCCTGGTCACCGCGCCGGACCTGGGCTTCGACTACGAAGGCGGGTAACGGGTTGGGGCCGCCGGACCTGTGGCGGGTAGCGTCGCGCGCCTATGGCTGACACCCCGACCGCTGCCTATTCGATCCGCATCCGGGTCCGCATGGCCAACAAGCCGGGCGACCTGGGACGCATCGCGGTGGCCATCGGCGACGTAGGGGGCAACATCGCCGGCCTCGACGGCTTCGAGGCCAAGCAGGCCTTCCTCGACGAGGACATCATCGTCGACTGCCGCAGCGAGGACCACCAGCGACAGGTGCTGGGGGCCATCGAGGCGCTCGACGGCATCGAGGTGCTGGCCCATGAGGATCGCACCTTCAAGATGCACGAGGGCGGCAAGATCGAGGTGCTGCCCCTGGCCCCGGTCGGCGATCGCGACGACCTGTCGATGGCCTACACCCCCGGTGTGGCCCGCGTCTGCAACGCCATCGCCGCCGAGCCGGCCAAGGTGCACGAGCTGACGATCAAGCGCAACACCGTGGCCATCGTCACCGACGGCACCGCCGTGCTGGGCCTGGGCGACATCGGTCCAGAAGCGGCGTTGCCCGTGATGGAGGGCAAGGCCTTGCTCTTCAAGGAGTTCGCCGGGGTCGACGCCTTCCCCATCTGCCTCGACGTCAACGATGCCGACGAGATCATCGAGACCGTGGTGCGCCTGGCGCCGGTGTTCGGCGGCATCAACCTCGAGGACATCGCCGCCCCGCAGTGCTTCACGGTGGAGGAGCGGCTCAAGGAGCTGCTCGACATCCCGGTGTTCCACGACGACCAGCACGGCACGGCGGTGGTGGTGCTGGCCGCCCTCGAGAACGCCCTGAAGATCGTGGACAAGAAGATGGTCGACCTGAACATCGTGATCGCTGGCGTGGGCGCGGCCGGCGTGGCCATCTCCAAGATGCTGCTCGAGGCGGGCGTGGCCCACGTGGTGGGCACCGATCGCCAGGGGGCCATCTGGGAGGGTCGGGAAGACCTCAACCCGGCCAAGCAGTGGTTCGCCGAGAACACCAACCCGAACCGGGTGACCGGCTCGTTGGGCCAGGTGCTGCCGGGGGCCGACGTGTTCATCGGGGTGAGCGGTCCGGGACTGATCAACGCCGACGATGTGCGCACGATGGGGCCCAAGCCCATCGTGTTCGCCATGGCCAACCCCGACCCCGAGATCCGGCCCGAGGCCATCGAGGGCATCGCCTCGGTCATCGCCACAGGCCGTAGCGACTTCCCCAACCAGATCAACAACGTCCTGTGCTTCCCCGGGATCTTCCGGGGCGCCCTCGATGCGGGGGCCACCACCATCACCGAGAACATGAAGCTGGCCGCGGCCGAAGCCATCGCCTCAGCAGTGGACGAGAACGAGCTCAGCCCCGACTTCATCATCCCCTCGGTGTTCGACAAGCGGGTGGTCGAGTTGGTGGCCCGGGCGTCGGCCGAGGCGGCCGTGCGCGACGGGGTGGTCCGATGAGCGTCGCGGCCAGGGGCGTGCGTCGGCGGTGAGCGGAGGCGAGCGGTCGATCCGGGCGGTCACCTTCGACTTCTGGAACACCCTCGTCCACCCCGATGACGAGGCCACCCGCCGGGCCCGACGTCTGGCCGTGCAGGCGGTGCTGGGCGACTTCGGCCACCAGGTGGACGACGACGTCCTCGACGACACCTTCCGCCGCACGTTCGAGGCCCACCACACCAGCTGGATGTCGAACCGCCAGTTCACCGCTCGCCACGGTGGCGAGCTGGTGGTGTCGCTGCTCGAGCTCGACCTGGACCAGGACCAGCGCGAGGTGGTGACCGTGGCCTACAGCCAGGCCGCCGCCGATCTGGACATGCGCCTCACCGAGCACGTGGCCGACACCCTGGCCGCGCTGCACGAACGGGGGATCCGGCTGGGCATCATCTGCGACGTGGGGCTGACCCCCTCCACCGTGTTGCGGGGCTGGCTCGACGACCACGGGGTGCTCGACCTGTTCGACCACTGGTCGTTCTCCGACGACGTCGGCTGGTACAAGCCGTCGCCGCAGATCTTCGAGCACGCCCTGGCCGGCCTCGGGGTGGAGGCCGCGCACACCGCCCACGTGGGCGACCTCCGCCGCACCGACGTGGGCGGGGCCCAGGCCATGGGCATGACCGCGGTGCGCTATCGCGGCGCCTTCGACGATCCGGCCACGGCGGAGGGGGACGACGGCGCGAGCCGCCCCGAGGGTGACCTGGTCATCGACGACCACCGCCAGCTGCTCGACGAGCTCGACCTGGCCTGATCCCGGCGGTGCCCGCAGGTGCCAGGATGGAGCGATGAGCCCGTCCGAGGGTGCCCCGCCACCCGGTGAGGCCGTCGGCTCGTTCGACGAGTCGGTGCGGGCCGTGATCGCGGACATCCCGGCCGGCGAGGTCATGACCTATGGCGAAGTGGCGCTGGAGGCGGGCTATCCGGGTCGGGCTCGAGCCGTCGGCCACCTGCTGGCCACCAGCGACGGGACCCTGCCCTGGTGGCGGGTGGTGAGCTCGGTCGGGCGCCTGGTGCCGGGCCACGAGCACGAGCACGCCCGGCGGCTGCGGTCCGAAGGGGTCGCGCTGCGTCCCGCCGGCGGTGTGGCCATGGCCCGGCGCTAGGTATCGCGGGACCCACATCTGAGGAGCTCTCCCGATGTGGCCGACGGGTCCTCAGGCGCATGGTGGTCCGGGAGGTCACCAACCGGGTGGCCCAGAGGCCGAGCCGGCTCGCCGGCACCGCCCTGCGAGAAGGGAACCGCCGTGACTGCCACCGCCGTAGCTCCACCCGTCGCATCGATCGCCCCGCCCTCGAGCTCGTGGTCCCGGGCCGGCCGCGTCGTGCTGGTCGCCCTCGTCATCGTGGTGATGCTGGTCGGCGCCTTCGTGATCGGGCGCGCCACCGCCACCTCGGCCCATGCCATCCCCGCCGTCGTGCGCACGCCCCGGGTGACGCCGACCACCACCTTCTGCCGGCTCGGCCGGCCCTGCTGATCCACCAACCACAAGCAAGCCGAGCAAGCACCAACCAACAGAAGGAGAGCAGTCCCATGCCGTTGTTCATGGATGTGCACGACCACGTCGAGGGGTTGACCGCCGAGGCGGTGGCCGGCGCCCACCAGCGCGACCTCGAGGTGCAGGCCGCCCACGGGGTCAACTACCTCAAGTACTGGTTCGACGAGGGCACCGGGCAGGTGTTCTGCCTGGTCGACGCGCCCGACGCGGCGGCCGCCGCTGCGGTCCACCGCGAGGCCCACGGCCTGGTGGCCGACCACATCACGCCGGTGCAAGAGGGGGCGTGATCGGTGGCCCTGCTCACCTCGACCGAGCCGAGCCCGTGGGCGTCCCCGTCCGGCGCGCCCGATCCGCTCGACCCGGTCGAGGTGGCGGGGCACACTGGACGGGTGGCGCAACACCTGTCGTGCCCGGAGTTCGTGGGGCGGGTCGAGGAGATGCGGGCGCTGGAGGATGCGTTGGGCGCGGCCCGATCGGTCGCGACGCGCACGGTGCTGCTCACCGGTGAGGCCGGCATCGGCAAGTCCCGCCTGGTGGAGGAGTTCGTGGTCCGGGCCCGAGGCGCGGGCGCCCGGGTGGCCAAAGGCACCTGCGTGCCCGTCGATGGTGGGGCCACCCCGTATGGGCCGTTCGTCGCCCTGTTCGACGACCTGTCGCGCCAGCTCGACGCCTCCGACGACCGGGACCTGCTCGGTCCGCTGGCGTCGGGCCTGTCCAGCAGCCTTGCCGGTCGCGGCGCGCCTCCTACCGGTCGCGATCCCGGCTCCGCCGGCGGGACGCCGCGCCCGGGTCTCGACGAGGTGGCCAAGACGCGATTGCTCGAGCTCGAGCTGGCTGGCCTGCGGGCCGTCGCCGAGTGCTCGCCGCTGGTCCTGGTGTTCGAGGACCTCCAATGGGTGGACTCGGCCACGGCGGATCTCCTCGGCTTCCTGATCCGCAACCTGGCCGACGGGCCAATCCTGTTCGTGTGCACATGCCGATCCGACGAGATCGGCCACGACCATCCGCTGCACGGGTGGATGCGCGAGATGCGTCGGGTTCCCACCGTGGCTGCCGTGGCCTTGGAGGGCCTCGGTCGGTCCGAGGTGGCTGAGTTGGTCGACGGCATCCTCGGCCAGTCGTCGCAGTGGACCTTGGTGGACGCGGTGTGGGCGCGCTCGCAGGGCAACCCCTTCTTCGCCGAGGAGCTGGTCGCCGCTCGCGAGCGCCACGACCTGCCGCCCGAGCTCCAGGCGGTGATCCTCGGCCGGGTGGCCGAGCTGTCCGATGGCGCCCAGGGCGTCCTGCGGCTGGCCGCGGTGGTCGGGTTGTCGGTGGATCACGGCCTGCTCGAGGCCATGGCCCAGGGACCTGGGGGGACGTCCGAAGACCCGGACCCTCTCGACCGGTCAGGTGCCAGCCCACTCGAGCAGGCGCTCGAGGAGCTGGTGGATCGCCAGGTGCTGGTGGTCGAGCCCAGCCGCACCGGCTACCGGTTCCGCCATGCGCTCACCCGGGAGGCGGTGGAGGGAACCATGCTGCCGGGGGAGCGCCGTCGTCTCCATCGTCGGGCCGCGACCGCCCTGGCCGCCGACGGCTCTGCGTCGGGGGCCTCCGGGCCCGGCGCGGCCGAGCTGGCCGCCCACTGGTGGGCGGCTGAGCAGTGGGCGGAGGCGCTGGTGGCCTCCTTGGCGGCGGCCGACGCCGCCGCCAAGGTCTGGGCCTACCCCGAGGTGCTGGCCCAACTGGAGCGGGCCGGCCAGGCCGTGGACCGCATCGACGGCACGGATCCCGCGGTGGCCGACGACCTCCTGACCCAGGCCGGGGTCACCCGTCTGGCCCTCACCGCCCGAACCGGCGATGCCGCCTACCTGGCCGGCGCCGGTCCCCGGTCGGTCGAGCTGGCCCGCCGTCTGGTGGACGAGTCGACCGGGGTGGTCGGGCCCGACGAGCTGGCCTTGGCCTACGTGGCCCTGGGCCGCAACGCCTGGTCGGTGGCCGATGCCGATGCGGTGTTCGAGGCCTATCGCCGGGCCGCCGAACTGGTGCCGGTCGAGCCGCCATCTGCGGTGCGGGCCCGCATCCTGGCCGAGGAGGGCCGCGGGCTCATGCTGCTGTCCCGCATCGTCGAGGCGTCGGAGCGGTGCCTGGCGGCGATCGACACGGCGCGCGCCGTGGGGGCACGGGCGGAGGAGGGCCACGCCCTGTGCACCCTGGGTTGCTGTCGTGGCCTGCTCGGCTTCTACGAGGAGGGCCGACAGCACCTGGTGCAGGCCATGGCCATCGCCGAGGAGCTCCAGGACCCGGACGACCTGAGTCGGTCCTACACCAACTTGAGCAACCTGCTCATGGAGTACGGTCGGCTGGCCGAGACCACGGCCCTGCTCTACGACAGCGCGGCGGTGGGTGAGGCGCTGTGGGGCGTGCGGCTCAACGGCGCGGCCGGCAACGCGGTGGAGGCGATGGTGCGCCTGGGCCGCTACACCGAGGCCTCGGCGCTGCTGGACCAGTTGGGTGAGGGCACGCTGAGCGGCGCCTGCGCGCCCAGCCCCTACCTGCTGCCGGCTCCCATGGCGATCCGGACCGGCAGGTTCGATGAGGCCGAGGCCTTGCTGGCCGCGGCCGACGCCACCATCGGTGACCTCCCGGACGTGCAGCAGCGAGGGATGCACCTGTTGCTGGTCGGCGAGCTGGCGCTCCTTCGGGGGGACTCGGGACATGCCTACGAGGTGGCCCAGCGTGGTCTCGAGCACGTCTCGGGCTCCGACGACGCGCTGTACACCACCGAGCTCATGATGCTGGCGGTCGAGGCCCTGGCCGAGCAGCACGCCAGCAGTCGGGTCGACGGCAGCTCCTTCGACCTGGAGAAGGGTCGCCAGCTGGCCGCGGGCTTGGTGGGCGAGGCGGACGACCTGGTCGACGCCTTCTTCACCCGCCGCGGCGGCCAGGCCCCACCCCGGGTCCTGGCGCAGGCCGCCCAGGCGCGAGCCGAGGCGTCGCGGCTGGAGGTGTCCGACCCCGAGCTCTGGGCCGAGGCGGCGCGGGCCTGGGCGGCGGCCAACGAGGCCTACGGCCTGGCCGTGTGCCGCCATCGCGAGGCCGAGGCGTTGCTGTCCGGGCGGCCCGCGCCGTCGGATCGCGCCCGGGCCACCCAGGCGTTGGCCGAGGCGTGGAGGCTGTGCGGGGAGCTCGGGGCGCGGCCCCTCGGCCAGCGGGTCGAGGACCTGGCCCGTCGGGCCCGCATCGATCTGGGCGACGGCCCGGTCGCTCCCGAGCTCGGGGATCCCGATGTCGGCGCCGATCTGGGCATCACGCCGCGCGAGGTCGAGGTGTTGGGCCAACTGGCCGCGGGACGCACCGACCGCGAGATCGCCGAGGCGCTGTTCATCTCCAAGAAGACGGCGAGCGTCCACGTGTCGAACCTGCTGCGGAAGCTGCAGGTTCCCAACCGGGTCGAGGCCGGTCGCATCGGGCAGGCCCACGGCCTCGGCTGATCGCCGTGGACTGGAGGCGCCGGTGGCGGGTTCCCACGGCCAGTGCCCCGGGAGCCCGCGTCGCCGGCGATCAGGGCTGTCGTCAGCCGGTCCGGCCGGCCTGGAGCTCCTTGACGTAGTCGGTGGTGATCGACTGGCCACCGATGCCCCAGTCGCCACTCCCGACCTCGTCGATGGTGACGAAGGTGACGCCGCGCATGGCTTCGCCCTCGATGCCGACCATGGTCTCGGTCAGCTTGGAGATCATCTCGTGCTTCTCGTCGGGGCTGAAGACGCCCTTGATCAGCTTGACGTTCAGGAAAGGCATGTCGGTCCTCTCGGGGCAGTGGTGGTGGCCCGGGTGGCCACCGCCTTGGCTGGTACCGGTGCACGATCGCGCTCGGCGCTGGCCGATCCGCGGCGATGGGCTGGAGCCGGACTTGGCGTGGTTCTGCAGCGTGTCGCAAGGCGCCGGGGCAAGCTGGTGGCGTGGCCCTGACCGTGTCGGTCCTCGGACCGGTGACCGTGCAGCGGGCGCAAGGCCCGGTACCGCTGGGCGGCGCCAAGGTGCGCACGCTGCTGGCCGTGCTCGTCGCCCGCCACGGCCGGGTGGTGTCGACCGACGGGCTGTGCCAGGCGTTGTGGGGTGACGAGCTGCCCGGATCGGCGGCCACCACGCTGCAGAGCCACGTGTCGCGGCTGCGTCGGGTGATCGAGCCCGAGGCCACCGTGACCGCTCGTCCTCCCGGCTACGCGCTGGAGAGCCCGGCCCAGGCGATCGACGCCGACCGGTTCGAGGTGCTGGCCGAACTGGCCGGATCGCTCGACGACGACGAGGTCGCGGGCGCCACCTATGGCGAGGCGTTGGCGCTGTGGCGCGGGGCGGCGTACGAGGAGGTGGCCGACCACGAGATGCTGGTCGGGGAGGCGGTGCGTCTCGAGGAGCTGCGCCTGGCGGTCACCGAGCGCTGGATCGACACCCGACTGCGCGTCGACGACGACCTCGCCGTGATCGGGGACCTTGAACGGCTGGTGGCGGGTCATTCGCTCCGGGAGCGGTTCTGGTGCCAGTTGATGGTGGCCCTGCACCGGAGCGGACGCCAGGCTGAGGCACTCCGTCGTGCCCATCAGCTGCACACGCTCATGCGCGACGAGTTCGGCCTCGAGGTCTCGGTCGAGTCCCGCGAGATCGAGGCGCAGATCCGTGCCGATGATCCGCGTTTGCGAGCTCGCCGGGAGCTGGCGGCCCCGACGGGTGCCCGTCCGGCGACGGTTGTCGCCGAGGATCCGAGCTCGCTGGTCGGTCGCGACGCGGATGTCGTTCGGCTCACCGAGCTGGTGCGCGACCACCGCCTGGTGAGCCTGGGGCGGGGACTGGGCCAACCAGTGGCTGTCGCTGCGCCACGTGTTCGGCATCCTGCACCAACTGGGCGACCATGAGGCCGCCGCGGTCGCACGGCGCGCTCACCGCCGCCGGCGCCGCCTACGCGCTGCCCTTCGATCCGGCTGGCGCCGAGCAGCTCGACGCTCTGGTCGACGACCTGCGTGTCCGGCTCGGTCCGGGGCCCTTCGCCGCCGCGGTGCGGCGAGGAGCCGCCTTGCCCGACGCTGAGCTCGTGGCCGCGGTGCTGCGGCGGATCGCGGTGCTGACCTCGTCGTCGGAACCGCCGGAGTCACCCATCGACCGATGACGTCGGTGGCCCCTCGAGCCCGGTACCGTCGCGCCGGCTGAGGGCGCCACCCACTACGGTCAGGTCCCAGTGGGCGTGACCACGAACCCGAGCGCCGATCCCGCCGATCCGACTCCCCCGCGGCGGTCGTCGTCCATCGAACGCATCCAGCGGCTGGAGCGGTTGGAGCGGGAGCGGTTGGAGGAGAAGGCGCGACGTGAGGACCGCCGTCGCCAGCGCGTGGCCGGCGCCAAGCCGACCGGTGGACGCCACGACCTGGTCGACCGCATCGAGGACGTCACCAAGTTCCCGATGGTGGTGCTGGGGATCGCTTGGCTGGTCGTCCTCATCGTGGTGGGCAGCCTGAACCTGGACGGCTCCTCGTCGGTCGCTCTGGTCGGGTTGCTCTTCGTGCTCTGGGTGGTGGTGCTGCTGGAGTACCTGGTGCGGTTGGTCATCAGCCCCGACAGCCGTGGCTACCTTCGTCGGCGCTGGGTGGAGCCGGCCACCGTGATCGTGCCACCGCTCGAGAGCTGGCACCTGGTGGGCATGGAGAAGGCGAGCCTGCTGGTGCACGAGGGCCTGTTGCGGGTCGAGAGCATCCTCAAGCACCACAGCCTGTTCCGGGTGCTGATCGCCGCGGTCGCCACGCTGTTCCTGGGTGCGTGGCTGGTGCTGTTGGTCGAGGACCACGCCAAGGGCAGCAACATCCACAACTACGCGGGCGCCCTGTGGTGGGCCATCGTGACCGTCACCACCGTGGGCTACGGCGACCGCTTCCCGGTGAGCGGTGCCGGTCGGGCGGTGGCCGTGGTGCTGATGCTGGTCGGCATCGGTCTCATCGGGGTGCTGACCGCCACGGTGGCGTCGGTGTTCGTGAAGGAGCACACCGACGCCAACAAGGAGGAGATCAAGCGCGGCCACGCCACCATGGGCTACCAGCTGTCGGTGCTGAGCCTGCGTCTGGCCGACGTCGAACGCCGCCTCGGTGCGTCGCCCGACGAGGTCGCCGCGGTAGACGCCGCGGCCGACGAGCAGGCCCAGGCGGACGGTCCGCTCGGGGCCGACGACGGAGCATCCCCCTCCTGAACCCGGTCAGCGGGTGAAAATCGCCGGGATGCAGGGAACCCTGACCCACGGCGGCCAGACCGAAGCCGCGACCCCCGACGCCGTCGCCGCGGCCCTGACCGGGGGAGAGTTCTTCTGGCTGGACCTCGACGTGCACGACCCCGGGCCCGACGACGACGTGAAGGCCATGCTGATCGACCGGTTCCACTTCCACCCGGTGGCGGTGGATGCGGCCGACACCTTCGGCCAGCGCCCGCGCATCGACGACTACGACGACTTCGTGCACATCGTCACCTTCGGCATGGCCGGCGACGGCAAGCAGGTGGCCGAGGTGCACTGCTTCCTGACCGAGCACGCGATCATCAGCATCCACCAGGGCGACTGCCCCGCCCTCGCGGCGGTGCGCGGCCGGATCGGCACCCACCACGCCAGCGACTCGGCCGCCCCCCAGGTGGTGGTCTTCTACCTGATCATGGACACCCTCATCGACTCGTTCTTCCCGGTGCTGTCCGACTTCGACGAGTCGATCGACCAGCTCGAGAACGCCATCCTCAAGACGCCCACCGAGGAGCAGCTGGGCACGCTGTTCGCCATGAAGCGCCAGATCATGCGGATCCGCAAGGTGATCGGACCCCAGCGCGACATGATCGCCAGCCTCAACGGCGGCCTGGTCGAGATCCCCGGCATGACCGACCAGGGCACGGCCTACTTCCGCAACCTGTACGACCACCTGATCCGCATCAGCGACATGACCGATGCCTACCGCGACCTCATCAGCAGCGCCATGGACACCCACCTGTCCATGGTGTCGAACCGGCTCAACGTGGTGATGAAGCAGTTGGCCATCATCGCCACCATCTTCCTGCCGCTGGGCTTCCTCACCGGCTTCTTCGGGCAGAACTTCGCCTGGCCCATCACCCACATCCAGATCGGTCTGTGGTGGTACCTCGGGCTGGGTCTGGGATCTGAGCTGGTGGCCATCGTGCTGCTGCTGATCCTGTTCCAGCGCCGCGGCTGGCTGGGCAGCGGCCCCACGGCCTGACCGCGCGGCTGGCCGGTTGGCCCTCGGGCGGGCTGGGGATGTCGTGTGTCTTGCATGTACGCTGTCCGGTCCGATCGAGCGTGTGATGGAAGTGCGATGAAGATTGCGATTGTCGGTACCGGAGCGATGGGCGCGGTCTACGCCGCGCTGCTGCGCAAGTCCGGTCACCAGGTGTGGGCCATCGATCCCTGGCAGGAGCACCTCCGGGCCATCGCCACCGATGGGCTGCGGGTGTCGGGGGCCAGCGGCAGCTACGTGGTCGACGGCTTCCAGGTCGGCACGGTGCCTGCCGATGCCGGGCCGTGCGACGTGTGGGTGGTCGCCACCAAGGCGGCCGACGTCGATGCGGTGACCGCGCAGATCGCCCCCCTGCTGCGACCCGATGACGTGGTCATGCCCTTCCAGAACGGACTTGGCGCCGGCGAGCGGGTCGCCCGCCACGTGCCCCAGGACCAGATCGTCGTCGGCATCGCCGAGGGGTTCGGCTCGTCCATCCCCGAGCCCGGTTCGGTGCACCACAACGGCATGCGCCTCATCCGCATCGGCGAGATGGGTGGCGGGCTGACCGACCGGGTGCGACACATCGAGGCGACGTGGCGCGACGCCGGGTTCAACGTGCGGGCCTTCGCCGACGTCGATCGCATGATCTGGGAGAAGTTCCTGTGCAACGTGACGCTCAGCGCGCCCACCGCCGCGTTCGACGTCACGGTGGGGGAGCTGATGGCCAACCACGAGACCTGGGCGATCGCCCTGGCCTGCATGATGGAGGCCTACCGGTTGGCCCAGGCCCGAGGGGTCACGTTCTCCTTCGACGATCCGGTGCGCTACGTCACCGACTTCGCCGCCACCATCCCCGATGCCAGCCCGTCGATGCGCCTCGACCACCTGGCTCGTCGCCGGTCCGAGGTCGACGTCATCAACGGCCAGGTGGTCGAGCTCAGCCGGCCGTTGGGGCTGGACACGCCCTACAACGAATCGCTGTGCGCCGTGCTGCGCGCCCGTGAGGCGCGCTTCCCCACCGGGGCCTGAGCGGACGCGTGAGCGGGCCGCCGGGACGGTCTTGGCGCGCGCGGCCCATGAGCTGACTGGAGTCAGCGACTGAGGTCAGCGATGGACTAGGGTGCGAACTGTCATGGGCACCCGGGAGCGTCTCACGCCGCGCGACGAACGCCGTCTGGCCACCCGGGAGCGGCTGTTCGACGCCGCGGTCGCCGAGTTCAAGAAGTCCGGCGTGGCCCACGGCGACATCGGCGCCATCGTCGGCCAGGCCGGTGTCGCCCACGGCACGTTCTTCTTCCACTTCGAGACGAAGGAGCACGTCCTGGCCGAGCTTGGCCAGCGCGAGGAGCTGCGCATCGCCGCCCAGCTCGATAGCTACCTGCGGGTGCCGCGCGGTCTGGCGGCGACGCTGACCAAGGTCGTGGGTCTGATCGCCGCGATCGAACGCCGGCTGGGACCGGTGCTGTTCCGAGAGATGCTGGCCCTCTACTTCTCGCCGGCGCGCCCCGAGCTGTCGCTGTGGCCCCAGCACCCGGTCCACGCCCGGGTCGTCACCGAGTTCCGACGGGCGCAGGAGCTTGGGCTGCTCAGCGACGGGGTCGATCCCGACAACAGCGCCAACTTCTTCTTCCTGGCCCTGTACGGGCTCCTGGTCACCCAAGCCGGGAGCCGGGGCCGCACGGCACGCCTGCGCCAGCTCGTCGCCACCGTCATGCGGGCGGTGGAGGTCCGATGAGGACCGCCGGCGAACGGCTCATCTTCTGGACGCTGCCCGTCGTCGCCCTCTTGTGGGTGGCGGCCTTCTTCCTGTTCCCGGGCTTCATCCCGCCCATGTCGCCGACGGCCTCGGCCGCCAAGGTGGCCGCCTTCTACAGCCTCCACACCGCCCGGATCCGCTACAGCATGATCCTGTTCAACTGGTTCTGTGTGGCGCTGATCCCGATCCTGATGTTGATCGTGGAGCGGATGCGTGGCATGGCGCACCGGACGCCGATCCTGCGCTACTGCGTGATCGGCGTCGCCGCGGCCGCCCCGATCGCGTTCCTCACCTCGACCGTCTTCTGGCTCATCGCCGCCTTCCGACCCGATCGCGCCCCTGCCGTCACCCAGATGTGCAACGACCTGGCGTGGATCACGTTCACCTGCGCCGTCCCGTTCCTGGTGGCCCTGTGCCTCTTCCTGGCCCTGGGCATCTTCTTCGACGAGCAGGACCAGCCGGTCTTCCCCCGATGGGTGGCGCGCTTCAACGTGGTGATCGCGGTGGCGCTCATCCCGGCCGGCTTCGCCGGGATGGCGCTGAGCGGGCCCTTCGCCTGGAACGGGTTCCTGTCGTTCTGGGTGCGCAACCTGGCCATCACCGCCTGGTTGGTGGGCATGGCCATCGCTCTGGGCCAGACCCTCCCGCGTGACGCCGCCCCGGTGGAGGTGGCGGCGTGAAGCGTCGGGCCTGGCTCGACGACCCCAAGCGCGAGCTCTGGTTCGCCTGGTACGTGACCATCGCCTTCTACAGCCTGTACTCGATCGTCTTCTTCCTCATCACCCGGACCCAGCCCCCTGGCCAGCCCTGGTACGGGCCCCACCAGGCGGTGACCTGGTTCGCCGACCGCCACACCGGCCTGCTCATCGGGTTCGCGCTCATCTTCGTGCTGGGCGGCTTCTCGGCCACCGCCATCGCCCTGATCACCTACACGATCCGACGCATGTCGGTCAGCCGCGCCTTCGCCTACTCGTACCTGCTGCTCTACGCGGTCAGCGCCGTCCCCGGCTTCCTGTTCATCTGCGTGGCCATGACCGCGGGCGCCATGCGCCCCGAGCGCAGCCCCGCCCTCCAGCAGTCGCTCTACGACCTGGGCTTCCTGTCGTTCTCCGGGACGATGGGCGTGTTCCTGGTCGGCTCCCTCATCTGGATGACCGCCATCCTGTTGGACAAGAACCACGTGTTCCCCCGGTGGTTCGCCTACCTGAACCTGTGCAACGCGCTCACCGAGGTGGTCGTCGCCCCCTCGTGGATCTTCCAGCGGGGGCCCCTGGCCTGGAACGGCGTGATCGCCTGGTGGATCGACGTGGTCGTCTTCGGTGTCTACACCGTCGTGTTCATCCTCCTGCTGCGCAACGTCATCGTCCGGGAGGACTTCGGCACCGGCCCGCTGCCGCCCCTGCCCGCCGGGCGTCGGTCACGGGTGGCGGCTGCGCTGGGGGCCGCTGCGTCATGACCGCGCCGGAGGTGGTCGACTCGCCGCCCGCGCCGGCGACCCGGCGGATGCCGGGCGAGCCCGACATGTGGTTCTTCGTGTTCTTCGAGTCCCTGCTGTTCACCTCGTACTTCTGCGTGTACCTCTACGCCCGGACCCAGCACGAGCGGGTCTTCCTGCAGACCCAGTCCCACCTCACGCCCTGGCTCGGCGTGCTCGACACGATCGTGCTGCTGACCAGCTCGTGGGCCATCGCCGCCTGCGTCCAGCACGTCAGGGCCGGCCGGTACCAGACGGCCAGGAAGCTCGTGTACGCCACCGCCGGCCTGGGGGTGGTGTTCCTGGGGCTGAAGATGGTCGAGTGGGTCAAGCTGGTCCACCTGGGCGACACCTTCTCCAAGAACGAGTTCACGCAGTACTACTTCTTCCTCACCGGCATCCACGGGGTGCACGTGCTGATCGGCTTCGTGGCCCTGGGCGTGCTCCTCCACCAGCTGTCCGACCCGAGGCGACGTTCGCAGGAGACGATCGAGACCTGCGCCACGTACTGGCACACGGTCGATCTCTTCTGGGTGCTGATCTTCGCCATGCTCTACGTGGTGCGGTGACCGTGACCTCCTCGTCCTCCCGGCGCCTGTTCGTGGCCTGGCTCGTCCTGGCCGCCATCACGGTCGGGTACTTGGCGATCGACCACGCCAGCGAGCACGGTGACCACTTGGTGGCCAGCGCGGCCATCACGGTGAGTGCCATCTGCCTGGCGCTGGTCAAGGTCCGGATCATCCTGCGCGAGTTCATGGACGTGCGCCACGCACCGCCCCAGCTCTGCCGGCTCACCGATCTGCTGGTCGTGGTCATGGCCGTCGCCATGCTGGGCGCCTACGTCGTCGGCCGGGCGGTGGCCTGAGGTTCGGCGGCCGTCAGGCCTCAACAGGATCCCTGGTCCGCGTCGCTCAGCCGGTAGAAGGCACCGTCGGGGAACCCCTTCACCAGGTCGAGCCGGATGTGGTTGGCTCGCAACTTGGCCCGGGTGACGAAGAAGCCACCGAACGTGTCCTCGGGCAGGAACCAGGCGAGGTAGGCGTTCGGCTTGCAGTGCACCCCTCTGCGGAAGGCGTCGAGGTCGGCGGCTCGGGTGGGGCTGAACTGGAGGTTCGTGCTCGGGTGGCTGGCCGAGAGGCCCTCCTGGCCGTTGCTGTGGGCCTTCACCGGAGACGCCCGGCAGCAATGCCGTCCTCCTGGGCTCAGCTCGCGATCCAGGTGCGGGCCTCCGCCTCTTCGGATGCCGGGAAGGCTCGGATCTCGCCGGGGATCAGGTACCCGAAGACATCCACGGAGTGTCGCAGCCAGTCCTTGTCGGACACGACGGCGATCTTCTCCCACCGCGTGACGTGCTCCACGCCGACCTTCGTGTCCTGCCAGGCGGCGCCGGCGGAGAAGCCCTGCAGATCCTCACCGAGGATGTACAGGAGCCGCACCTTGCCCTCGGTCTGCAGCGCGGCCTCCACCGCGGGCAGCAGCACCGCCCGGTAGTCGTCGGCGGTGAGCTCTCCACTGGCCCTGAAGCCCAGCACGGGCTCTGACACGTCTGAGAGTTGTTGCAGCACTGGCGATTCCTCCGGTGTAGAGGCTGGTTCATGCGCACCGTAGGGGCAGACTCGCGACGTTGGCAACGCTCGTTGCCAGCCACTCGCGTTCGCGTTCGGACCCGCACCGGCGGCGCGACGACCCGACCGATGCTTCGATGGGGGAGCGCCCGGTGCCCGGTCATCGGGCATGGGACGGGCGCGGCAGTCCGACGACGTGCCGTAGGCTCGAACGGGTGATCGTCGGGCCGGGGATCTTCGTGCTCGTCGTGGTCCTGGTGGTGGTGGTCGCCGCGGTCGTCACGCACTTCGAGGGCAGGAATCGCTGACCACGAGCGTCCTCGTCGTTGACGCGTCGGTCCTCGCGCCGGTGGTCGCTGACTCGGGCCTGGATGGACAGCGGTTCAGAGACCGCCTTCGCGGTGAGGACGATCATGAGGTCTCCGCCGGGGTTGGTCAGTCCAGCCCGGCGTCGCGGTCGAGCCGACCGGACAGGATGGGATCGTCGGCGCTCACCTCGGCGAGGGAGTCAGCGAACTCGTCGGCCAGGTCGCCGACCGTGAGGCGGAGCAGGATCTCTCGGCCCTCCGCGGTGATGCGCGGGTCACCGGCCCGGCGTTGCCGCCGGAAGTCCTCGAGCAGCTGCTCACCACGGGTCACGACGCCATCGTGCCCGGTGAGCGCCTCGGTGGCCTGCCTACACCGTCAACCGCCGATACCGGCGGGAGCAAGCGGATCGAGAGCGTTCGCGCGCCGGGCCGGGCCGGGGATACCGCAAGACCGCGCAGAAGAGCGCGCCATGGTCCGCCACACGAGCCCCCCGAGCCGTTCCCACGCGCAGAAGCCCCTGCTGAGCAGGGGTTCCGTGAGTGGTCGGGACCGGCGTCGATCCGGTGACCTTCCGCTTTTCAGGCGGACGCTCTGCCAACTGAGCTACCCGACCGGGCGGCGGGCGGCGAAGCCAGCCGAACGGCGCCGGGCCGACCAGCAGCCCGGCTCGCGGTCCCGACGAGATTTGAACTCGCGACCTCCGCCTTGACAGGGCGGCGTGCACTCCAAACTGCACCACGGGACCTCATGGCCGGTGAAGGCCACCTGCCCTCGAGCGACGCAAGGTCGATCAGGGGCGGAAGGGCACGCTACACGCTCCCGCGCGGCCCACGCCATCTGCTTGGGTTGGTGACGGGCCCGCGTCGACGGGCCGGCGGCGTGGCACCCCCAACGGGATTCGAACCCGTGTTACCGCCTTGAAAGGGCGGCGTCCTGGGCCACTGGACGATGGGGGCTCGTTCCTGAGGGGCCTCCCACGATATCAGAGCACCCCGTCGGACAGCTCTGGCGGGGCCGATCCCCTCGCCGAGGCCAGGTGGGCCGATGGCCCCACCTGCGGCGGTCGGGCCACCCCCCGGCTCTATAGTCGGCGAGCCATGACCGAAGTGCCCCCAGCGGGCGGGCCACCGACGCCGCCGCCGGACGACGAGCACGCGGCGGCTGGCGCGCCCCCACCCCCCACGGGCGCACCTTATGCCGCGCCGCCCCCGTCGGCGCCCGGTGCCCCGTCGAGCCCATCGTCGGGCCCACCGGCACCGCCGACCCCACCCGCACCGGCCTGGCCGGCGCCACCCGCGCCGACGCCGCCTGCAACCGCTGCACCGTCGTCCGCCCCCTTCCGCCCGCCCGCGTCGACGCCACCCTGGCCCACCCCCCAGCCCACGCCACCGTGGTCCACCACGCCGGCGGCCCCTCCTGCCGCCCCGCCCGGTTCGTGGGCGCCGCCGCCTACGCCGCAGGCGCCACCTCCTGCCGCCCCGCCCGGTTCGTGGGCGCCGCCACCCTCCCCGTCGGCGACGCCGACCGGCACCTGGGCGCCGCCGTCGGGTCCGCCGGCCGAGTCGCCCGGGTCCTGGTCGACGACCCCGGGCCAGCCCGCCCAGCCCACCCCGCCCAGCCCGACTTCGTGGGGGGCGCCGCCGGCCGGTCCGCCCATGGGTCCCGGTGGCCCAGCCGGTGGGGCGGCCGGCTGGAACGCCGCCGGACCGCCCCCGGCCGGCTTCGGGCCCGGTCCGGGCGCCGAGCCCGCCCCGAAGAAGCGGTCACGCAAGCCGATCGTGGCCCTCGGCGTGCTGGCGGTCGTCCTCATCGGCGCGGCCGTGGCCGCCTTCGCCCTGCGCGACCAGGGGCCCAGCTACCCGAGCGAGTGGGACAGCCGCATCCTGCCGATCGTCCACTTCGACGAGCAGCAGCGGGGCATGGTGTTCAAGCACCCCGTGCAGGTCATCTTCATGACCCCCAAGGCGTTCAACAAGACCGTCAGCACCTCGTCCGACTCGCTCAGCGCCAAGGACAAGCAGGACATCGCCAACCAGGCTGGCCTCATGCGCGCCCTGGGCCTCATCGACGGCAAGGTGGACCTGTTCAAGCAGGAGAACGGCCTCAACGAGAACGGGATCCTGGCCTACTACGACTTCCACGACAAGAAGGTGCGGGTCAAGGGCACCGCCCTCACACCCGACGTGCGGGTGACCCTGGCCCACGAGCTCACCCACGCCCTCCAGGACCAGTACTTCGACCTGAGCCGCCAGGACACCCTGCCCGACGACTCGGCCCAGGCCTATCGCTCGGTGATCGAGGGCGATGCGGTCGTGGTGCAGAACGCGTACGCCGCCACCATGTCCCAGTCCGACCAGGACGAGTACAACAAGGCCGAGAGCCAGGGCTCGGACCAGGCCTACTCGAACGTGCCGGACATCCTCGTGGCCCAGGACTCCGAGCCCTACATCGTCGGGCCCGCCTTCGTGGAGGCCCTCAAGGCCCGCGGCGGCAACAGCGCCATCGATGACGCCCTGCGCACCCCGCCGGCCAGCACCGCCGCGCTCATGAACATCTTCACCTACCTCGACCAGACGTCGAGCGATGTGCCCACCCTGCCCGCCCTGCTGCTGCCGACCGGAGCCAAGCGGGCCGACGACGGCGACAACACCTTCGGTGCCCTCCAGTGGTACCTGCTTCTGGCCCGGCGCCTCGACGTGCACAAGGCCCTGCAGGCCGTCGACGGCTGGCACAGCGACACCAGCATCGGCTACCGCCAGTCCTCAGGGGTGGTGTGCCTCGACGCCGAGTACCAGGGCACCACGGCCGCCGACACCGCCACCATGACCAGCCTGCTCGACCAGTGGAAGGCCGTCGGCCCCAGCCCCAACACCACGGTGAGCCAGCACGGCAGCACCGTCCTGCTGCACGCCTGCGATCCCGGCGCCGACGTCAAGCTGACCGGCAAGGACCGCTCCAGCGATGCGTTGGAGGTGGTCGCCGCCCGCCTCGAGCTGGCCGGCGTCTTCTTCAAGCAGAGCGTCCCGGACACAGCAGCCGAGTGCGCCAGCCGCGGCGCCATCGACCGCCTGACGCTGGACCAGATCGTCAGCGACTCCGACTCGGCCCAGCAGGCCGACCAGAACGCGGTCGAGCAGGCCATCGCCGCCTGCCACTGATCAGGCGCAGCGCGCGCCCCGGCGCGTGCCGCTCAGGCGGACAGGGCGTGGATGAAGGCGCCCAGCAGCATGTTGAGCACCTCGTAGGCGATGCGGTCGCGCAGGTCCGGATCGTCGGCGTCGAGGGCTTCGGGCGGTTCCTCGCTCACGTCCAGTCGGGTGCCGAGCGCCAGCCGGACGCCGTTGACCGCCCGCATCCAGGCCTCGGCCTCGGCCTGGTCGATGACCTCGCCGTCGATGGTGCGCTCCACCACGTCGAGGGCGTCGAGCTGTCCCTGGCGCAGGTCGTCGCCCACCAGCCGCTGGTACTCGGCGTCGAGCTGGGGGTCCTCCACGTAGGCGGTGGGGAACAGCCGACGGGTGGCGGGGTCGTGGTCGGCCATCATCACGCGCAGCTCGTCCATCGAGTCCAGCACCACGCGCTGCTCGGGCTTGGTCAGGTTCACCTGGTAGCCCCCGGGCACCACGTCGACCAGCGGGCGCCAGCCGAAGGCGCCCAACCAGCGCGTCAAGCGGGCCATGCTCAGTCCTGCTGCATGGTGGCCCACAGGCCGTGCTCGTGGAGGCGGAACACGTCGAACTCCGCCTTCTCGCGCGCCCCGTGGACACGCTGGCCCGACCCTTCTCGTGGACGTCGAGCATCAGGCTGGTGGCCTTCTCCAGGCTGTACCCGAACAGCTTCTGGAACACGAAGGTCACGTAGTCCATCAGGTTGATGGGGTCGTTCCAGACGATCACCACCCATGGGCGATCGAGGTCGAGGTCGGTGTCGTGGATGGGCTCGTCCACCTCGACCGGGCTGGTCGACGAGAGGCGCTCGCTCGGGGGGTGAAGCCCCGGCAGACCAGTTGACACGACCGGCATGGCTCGATTGTCCCTCATCCGGCCGCGACGGTCACGTCCTCGGGCGCCCGCGGGGGCCGGTCCAGCTCGGGATGGGCGTAGAGGCCGGTGTAGAAGCGCAGCGCCACGATCCACACCGCCACCGCGCCCACCACGTGCAGCAGGACCAGCCCACGGGGCACGCCCATGAAGTACTGGGTGTAGCCCAGTGCCCCCTGGGCAACGATGAGCACCACCAGCTCGAGGGTGCGGCGGCGCACCTGCCGGCTGGCGCCAGACCGCACCAGCAGCGCCAGGGCCGCCACGGTCAGGGCCAGGAACCCCCACACGGTCAGGCTGTGGATGCGGGCCACGTCCTCCACCAGGAAGGGCAGGCGCTTCACGTGCTGGTCGCCCCCGTTGGGCCCGGTACCGGTGACGATCGTGCCCGTCACCAACACGAGGCCGGCCGCCACCACCATGAGCCGGGCCAGAGGCTGGACGGTGGGCGAGACGGTGAGCGCCCCGGGCGTGTCGGCGTGGCCGGCCCGGTCGTGCAGCACCACCGCGTTCCAGACCAGGGCCATGCCCAGAAGGAAGTGGAGGGCCACGAACGGTGGCCACAGGTTGGAGAGGACGACGATGCCGCCCAGCACGATCTCGGCCACCAGGCCCCCGACCAGCCCCAACGACCAGGCGATGAGGTCGCGCCGGCGAGGCACCAGGGCCAGCGACCCGAGCACGGCCACGGCCACGGCCACCGAGACCAGGCCGGTGAAGTCGCGGTTGATCTGCTCCACCTGAGGGTGGAACGAGGCCTTGGCCACGAAGTGATGCTGGGTGCAGTTGGGCCAGTCCGGGCATCCCAGGCCCGAGTCGCTGAGCCGCACGGCTGCCCCGGTCACGACGATGACCGACACGGCCACCACGACCACGAGCGTGATGATCCGGAACTGCGCGAGCGTGATGCGAGGCAGGCGCACGCCTCGATGCTACGGGCGCACCCCGCCCCGACCCAATCGCCCGCGGTAGCGTCGCCCTGTCACCGCTGATCGGCACGGTCGCCGGGGGGACGCGGGCACACGAGCTGTTGGGGGGTCGATGGGCAAGAGGTTGCACCGAGCTGCACTCCTGGGCATGGTGGCCGTTGGCCTGCTCACCGCCGTGGCGACCGCGGGCGCGCCAGACCGCGCCGGCGCGGCCCCGCAGCCGAAGGCTGCTGGCGAGTGGATCCCCGGCGATCCGCTGGACTGCACCAACTGGCGCTACGGCCCGTCCGACGAGCCGGCCTCGCTGCCGGCCGAGTTCGATCGCAACGACTACAAGCGGACGTCGCTGCGTGACCCCAACCCGTCGCTGGTCGATTCCCCGCAGAACCTGTGCGGGCAGAAGGGCTCGGCCACCGACCTGGCCTGGGGGTTGTCCGAGGGCTCCCCCTCGGTGCGGATCGCCATCCTGGACTCGGGCATCGAGTGGCGGGACACCGCCTCCATGGCCGATCTGGCCACCAAGGCCTACATCAACCTGGGGGAGGCCCAGCCGCCGTGCTGGCCGGCGGTGGCCGACGGCGACTGCAACCACGACGGCGTGTTCAACATCACCGACTTCGGCGCCATCCCCGACCTCAACCACAACGGCGTGGCCGATCCCGAGGACCTCATCCTCAACCCGGCCTACAACAACCACCGCGACGACGACCACGACGGCTACGTGGACGACATCTCCGGCTGGGACTTCCTCTACGGCGACAACGACCCGCTTGACACCGTCAGCTACGGGCACGGCACCGGCGAGGCCAAGGACTCGAGCGCGGCCGCCAACGGCACCGGCAACGTGGGCACCTGCCCCAACTGCCAGTTCATCCCGGTGCGGGTGGGCGACTCCTTCATCGCCGACGGCGGTCGCTTCGCGGCCGGCGTGCTCTTCGGGCTCGACTCCGGCGCGGACGTGATCCAGGAGGCCCTCGGCGCGCTGAACGATCCGCGCCAGGCCCAGGACGCCATCGACGCGGCCTACCACCGGGGTGTGGTGGTGGTGGCGTCCATGGCCGACGAGGCGTCCAAGCACCCGAACCTGCCCGCCTCGCTCGAGCACACCATGGACGTGAACTCGGTGACCACCCTCTCCAGCAACCCGTTGGGCGGGGGTACCAACGAGGGCTACCTGGCCCTGAACGGGTGCACCAACTTCGGCGGCCACACCTTCGTCAGCATCCCGTCCAGCTCCTGTTCGTCGGAGGCCACCGGTGAGGCGGCCGGGATGGTGGGGCTGGTCGAGAGCTACGCCCGCCAGCTCGGCATCGCCCCGAACCCCGCCCTCACCGGCTGGCGACCGGGGGACAACGTGTTGTCGGCCGACGAGGCCATGCAGATCGTGCGGTCCACCGCCGACGACATCGACTTCTCCACCCCCAACGCGGTGGACCCGGCCAACAACTTCGGCACCCCCAACGGCAGCCCGATCCTCGACACCGTGCGCTACCCCAGCACGCCGGGGTGGGACGCCACGTTCGGCTACGGCCGGGTCAACACCTACGAGATGCTCAAGGCGGTGCGCGACGGTCGCATCCCACCCGAGGCCATGATCGACAGCCCGGCCTGGTTCGACCTGCTCGGAGCCACCGGCACGGCCGCGGTGACCGGTCGGGTGGCCGCGCCGCGGGCCCAGTCCTACGACTTCCAGGTCCAGTGGGCCCCGGGGTTCGAGCCACCGCTGTACCCGGCCACCGACCACTGGACCACGGTGGCATCGCGCACTGGTCTGACCGCGCCCACCTCCGGCACCTTGGCCACCCTCGACCTGGCGTCCATCGCCGCGGCCCTCCCCGACGACGCCCGGGGTGCGCCGGTCGACCCGAGCATGCAGGACCGGCCCGACGAGGAGAAGTTCTCGGTACGGATCCGGGTGGTGGTCACCGCCCACGGCGGATCAGGCGACGGGCTGGCTGGCGAGATGCAGAAGCAGGTCTTCGTGCACGACGACCCCGACCTGGTGTCCGGCATGCCGGTCGCGGTGCCCGGCGCGTCCACGTCCAGCCCGAGGTTCGTGGATCTGCTGGGCGACGGCCACCAGGAGCTGCTGCTGGCCACCGCCGACGGCGAGATCCACGCCTTCCGGCCCGACATGACCGAGCTGCCCGGCTTCCCGCTGCTGGCCGACGTGTCGCCCTGGTGGCCGAGCACCTCGCCCACCGCCACCGCCGATCACGTCCCCATCCACCGCGGCGCCTTCGGGGTGGGCGCGCCGGCGGTGGGTGACCTCTACCACGACGGCCACCTCGAGATCGTCGACACCGATCTCGACGGCAAGGCCTACGTGTGGTCGGCCACGGGGCAACGGCTGGCCACCATGTCGGTCGACCCGGCGTACTCGCGCGACGACCCGTCCGACCAGAACGAGTTCAACCGGACCAAGCCGCAGTTCGCCAGCTCCCCGTCGCTGGGCGACCTCGACGGCGACGGCAAGCTCGAGATCGTGGCCGCGGCCATGGACCGCCACGTCTACGCCTGGCACGGCGACGGGACGCCGGTGGCCGGCTTCCCGGTGCTGCTGGTGGATCCGACCAAGGTGTCCTCGGTCGATCCGACCAGCCACGAGGTGACCTTCGCGCCCGGCTCGGGCGTGGGCGAGGGCGGCGAGCTGGTGGCCACCCCGACGGTGGCCGACGTCAACGGCGACGGCCACCCCGAGATCGTGGTGGGGGCTCAGGAGCAGTACGTGGAGCAACCGAACATCGGCGACGGCGCCGACGTGCTGGGCCTGCTGGGGGCGGCGGGCACCCCCGGCAACTCCCGCCTCTACGTGGTCGCCCCGAACGGCACCGACGCCAGCTATCCCAACTCGTCGCCCAACCCGGACGCCCAGGCCTACCTGCCGGGTTGGCCGGTCAAGGTCAGCCAGCTGGCCACCTCGCTGCTGCCCACCATCGGTGATGGTGTGGCCATGCCCGCCGTGGTGGGCGACGTCGACCCGGCCAACCCGGGTCCCGAGATCGTGGCCGCCTCCTCGGCTGGCACCTTGTACGTCTTCGATGCCCAGGGCCACAGCGTCTACGGATCGACCGCGGCGGGTGACAACCCGGTGACCTGGGCCGGCGGCCTGTCCCTGCAGAACGCGGATCGCTTCGGTGCGGATCGCAACTCCAACGACATCGTCGCCTCGCTCATGGGCCTGTCCGGCCCGACCCTGGGCGAGCTCCAGGGCGGTGGGACCAAGGAGATCGCCTCGAACACCGCCGGGCTGACGCGGTTCATCGACCTGCTGGCCAACGACCTCCAACTGCCCAACGACGACCAGCTCTCGGCCTGGGACGGGGCCACCGGCGATGAGCTGCCCGGTTCGCCCCACACCACCACCGACCTGGCCCTGTTCGTGGCGCCGGCCATCGCGGATGTCGACGGCGACGGCCACAACGAGGAGATCGCCGGCAACGGCCTCTACACGGTGGACGCGGTGGACGCCGCGGGTCACGAGCCGGCCGGGTGGCCCAAGCTGACCGGGGGGTGGTCGATCGGGACGCCGGCGGTGGGCGACTGGGATGGCGACGGCCACCTCGAGGTGGCTCAACAGCGGCGCGACGGCTACCTGCTCGTGTGGCACACCACCGGCACGGCCACCCCGGCCTGGGGCTCCTACGGCTGCGACTCGTTCAACTCGGGGGCGTGCGTGGACACCAGCCCGGCGGTCGTCCCGCCCACGACCACCACCACGACGCCGCCACCGGCCACCACCGTCGCGCCGGGCAGTTCGGCTCCTGCCCCGACCACCCAGTCGGCCGCCGGCTCGCCGAACTCGTCGGGTGGCTCCCTGCCCGTGACCGGGGCCGAAACCATGATCCTGCTGCTGGCTGCGGCCGGGCTGATCACGGCGGGCACCTGGCTGGTGGCCTGGCGCCGCCGCCTGTCCCGTTCCGACCCCTGAGCTGTCCCGCGCCCGCCACGGGCCCCTCCGTGCGCCGAACCTGTCGCTCAGCGACGTCTATGAGTTCGCTGAGCTGACAGGTTCGCCGGGCTCGGGGCCGGGGTCGGGGGACGAGGCCAGGATGGCGCGGAAGACGTCGGGGTCGGCCACGTAGGGCGGCTCCAGCCGCGGCCAGTGCAGGGCCAGGTCGCTGAAGCCTGCCTCGGCGTAGCGGCCGGCCAGGTCCACGAACGACTCCACCGACGTCAGCCAGGGCTCCTGGGTGGCACCCTGCATGTACAGCCGGTCGATCGAGCCCGGGTCGCGCCCGATGGCCTCACAGGCCTGGTCGAGCGCCTGCGCCTGCTGGCGGGCCACGGCCAGGCAGGCGGCGTCGTCCAGCTCGGCCGCCCGACGGGGATCGCCGAGGGTGACCCACACCTGGCCGTGGGTCGCGGCCAGGGCCAGGGCGCGGGGTCCGCCGCCGGCCACGGCCAGCGGCACCCTTGGCTGTTGCACGCAGCCGGGAAGGGTGCGGGCGTCGACGGCCTGGTACCACTCGCCGTCGAGTCGCGGCGTGGCCCGATCGGTGAGCAACCGGTCGAGGTGCCCCACGAACTCCTCGAACCGGCTGGTGCGCTCGGTTCGTGACCACGGGGCCTGGCCCAACGCGGTGGCGTCCCAACCCGTCCCGCCGGCCCCGATGCCGACGGTGATGCGACCCACGGACACGTCGTCGAGGGTCATCACCTCCTTGGCCAGGGTCACGGGGTGGCGGAAGTTGGGGGAGGTGACCAGCGTGCCCAGCCGCATGGTGGAGGTGGAGGCCGCGACCGCGGCCAGCAGGGGCACGGCGCCGAACCACGGTCCGTCGCGCAGCCCCTGCCACGTGAGGTGGTCGTAGGTCCAACCGGTGTGGGCGCCGAGCGCCTCGGCCTCGCGCCACACGTCGCGTGCCTCGGACCACGGCATCGACGGCAGGATCACCACCCCCACGCGCATGAGCCGACTCTACGGCTCGCCGACGGAGCCCGACGGACCCGACGGGCTGTGCAGGGCTTGTGGGTCGGCTGTGAGGGCTCGGCGGCGATTGTCCCGCCCGTCCCGGACATGCCTACGATCGGACTCCGATGGCCACCACGATGCGTCCCTCCCTGCGGTCACGAGCCGCCGGGTACGTGGCCCTGACCAAGCCGCGGATCATCGAGCTGCTCCTGGTCACGACGGTGCCCACGATGGTGGTGGCCGAGCGGGGCATCCCACCGGTGTGGCTGATGGTAGCCACGGTGGTGGGTGGCACCCTGGCGGCGGGCGGGGCCAACGCCGTCAACATGTACGTGGACCGCGACATCGACGCGGTGATGAAGCGCACGCAGAACCGTCCGCTGGTCACCGGCCTGATCGAGCCCAGCCACGCCCTGGTGTTCGCCATCACCCTGGAGGTGGTGGCCTTCGCCTGGCTGTGGGCCTTCGTCAACCTCATCGAGCGCGGTGCTGGCCGTCACCGCCTGCCTGTTCTACGTGTTCGTGTACACGCTGTGGCTCAAGCGCACCTCGACCCGCAACATCGTGATCGGCGGGGCGGCCGGCGCCATGCCGGTGCTGATCGGCTGGACCGCGGTGACCGGCCACCTGGCCTGGGCCCCGCTCGTGCTGTTCGCCGTCATCTTCTACTGGACGCCACCGCACTTCTGGGCCCTGGCCATCCGCTACAAGGACGACTACGCCGCCGCCGATGTCCCCATGCTCCCGGCCGTGGCCAGCTTCCACACCACCGCGGTGCGGATCCTGCTCTACACCCTGCTGCTGTGGGCCCTGACCCTGGTGTTCGACGCCGTCGGCCACCTGGGGGTCATCTACCTGGCCAGCGCGGTGGCCCTGGGCGGCGTGTTCACCTACCTGGCCGTGCAGGTGCTGCGCACCGAGTCGCCCAAGCAGGCCATGCGCCTGTTCACCTACTCGATCACCTACGTGACCCTGCTGTTCGGGGCCATGGTCGTCGACGTGCTCGTGCGCCACGGGGTGTGAGCGGCATGGCCGACGAACTTGTCCCCGACGCGGTCTCGACGCACCAGATCCCGGCCCCGGCGGGTTTTCAGTCGACCGTGACAGGGTGTGTAGAGTCGCTGTTCGTTCCCTGCTCCGGCCCCGCGACCACGGTCGAGGCCCACCACCCGCGGTGGTCTGCGTTCGATTCGACGCCGCGGTGACGACGAGGTCATCTCTGCACTGACATGGCGATCACCGAGACCAGACCCCCCACCGAGGCCGACGAGGCCGCGGCCGAGCCGGAACGATTCATCGGCCTCCCGGACGCCGACCTCGGTGGCCTCGCCGGTTTCATCGGCACGGGCGACCACCGGGCGCTGGGCCGGGCCTACGTCGTGCTCTCCGTCCTGTTCGGCCTGGGCGCGCTGGTGGCCGACACGCTGTTCACCGCCCACCAGGCCCACCACTTCCTGCCGGTGGCGCACGTCTTCCAGATCTACACGGGCAGCCGCACGCTCGGCGTGCTCCTGTTCGCCATCCCGTTCTTCATCGGGCTGGGCACCTTCATCGTCCCGCTGCAGGTGGGGGCCAACACGGTCGCCTTCCCCCGGGCCGCGGCCGCGGCCTTCTGGGGGTGGCTCATCGGCTCCGGCCTGCTGGTGGCCGCCTACGCCATCGACGGGGGCCCGGCGGGCAGCCGCTTCAAGGCCGTCGACCTGAGCCTCGTCGGCATGGCGCTGGTGCTGGTGTCGCTCATCGTGGCCACCCTGTGCGTGGCCACCACGGTGGTCTCGTTGCGCACGCCGGGCTTGTGGCTCGATCGAGTGCCCATGTTCTCGTGGTCGATGCTGGTGGCCGGCACCCTGTGGCTGCTCACCCTGCCCGTGCTGCTGGCCGACGTGGTGCTCATCTACATCGACCACCACTACGGCAGGCCCTCGCTGTTCGGCCTCGGGGTCAACCAGTGGCCGCAGCTGGCCTGGGCCTTCGGCCAGCCGCAGATCTACGCGGTGCTCATCCCGGTGCTGGGCGTGGCCACCGACGTCATCGCCACCTTGTCGGGCGCCCGCCAGCCCAGCCGCAAGGCGCTCATGGCCGCCATCGGTGCCTTCGGCATCCTCAGCTTCGGGGCCTTCGTCCAGCCCTCGTTCTACCCGGACGTCCAGAACGAGGCGCTGTTCATCGTCCTGGCCTTCCTGATCATCTTCCCCGCCCTGATCGTGCTGGGCGGCTGGGCCGCGGTGGCCAAGGCCGGACGTCCCAAGCTGGCCAGTCCCCTGCTCTTCGCGGTGGGCGCGGCGCTGCTGTTGCTGGTGGCCCTGGTGGCGGGCGCGGTGTTCGGCATCAAGTTCTTCGACCTGCACTCCGCCGGCTGGAACAGCACGGGCTACCCGCCGCCCTACGCCGACGGGCACTTCCTGCTCGTGCTCGGCATCGTCGTGCTCGGCATGTCGGCGGCCCTGACCTTCTGGTCGTCCAAGCTCTTCGGCCGGGCGGCCAACGAGGGGCTGGCCAAGCTGGCGGCCATGGTCGGGGTGGTCGGCGGCCTGGTGGCCGGCCTGCCCCTGCTGGTCTACGGGTTCGCCATCAAGTACCACGGCCTGACCAAGTCCGCCCACTTCCTCTACGGCACCTCGGCGGTGGGCTCGGCCCTGCTGGTCGTGGCCGTGCTCGTCGTCGTGGTGGCGCTGGCCACGGGCCGCAAGGGCGTCGACGACGACGCCTGGGGCCGGGGCCAGACCTTCGAGTGGGCCACGTCGAGCCCACCGGCCGCCGGCGGCTTCGGCGTGCTCGAGCGGGTGGTGTCGGCCGAGCCCCTGCTCGACATGGCCGCGACCGAGGAGGATTCCTGATGGCCGTGCCCGTGCTGGCCGACCCCCACGCCCCCCTCGACCTGACCGACGCGCCGCCGCCGGTGCCGGCCCGACCTCGGGTGCTGCTGGTCGGCACCGCGTTCGCCTGCGCGGCCAGCGCCATGTTCATCTTCGGCCTGCTGGGCATCTACCTCAACCAGCGGGCCATCGGGCGGGCCCACGGCGGCACGTGGTTGCCCCAGGCCGTGCACATCCCGTTGACCCAGCCCAACGTGATGCTGTTCACGCTGCTCATGTCGTCGGCCACCATCACGTGGCTGGTGTACGCCATCAAGGCCGACGATCGCCGCCACGCCTACCTGGCCATCGGCGTGTCGCTCGTGCTGGCCTTCGCCTTCCTCAACCAGGCCGCCTACCTCTACTCGCTCATCAGCCTCGACGTGCACGGCAACACGGCGTCGGTGCTGATCTACACGGTCACCGGGGCCCAGCTGGCCATGATGATCGTGGCCATGATCTTCGTGGCCCTGATGGGCTTCCGGGCGCTGGCCGGGCAGTTCACCAGCCGCCAGTACGACGGCATCTTCGCGGCCGCCCTCTTCTGGCAGACGAGCGTGGCCATGTACGCGCTGCTCTGGTACGCGATCTACGTGACGAAGTAAGGCCCCGCCATGTTCAAGTCCCGCACCGTCACCATCAGCCTGCGCTTCTACGGCGCCCTGGCCGCCGCCGCCCTGGTGGGCGCCGTCGTGGTGGGTTGGACCAGCCAGCACAGCTCGATCATCAACCAGGTCATCGGCCCGCTCGACCTGGGTTGGAAGGGCGGGGTGGGCAACCACCTGGGCTACACCGTGCTGGTGGGCGTGGCCGTGGCCGCCATCTTCCTGGCCGTCCTGTTCACGGCCTGGCGCGACGCCGACGCCAACGCCGAGGCCGAATCCGCCGGGCTCGAGGCCGTGCCCCTGGCCCGGGCCCCCATCGGCGCCAACTACTGGCCCATCGTCAGCGCCTTCTCGGTCGGCGCCGTGCTGGTCGGCCTGGCCACCTCCACGAAGTGGCTGGCCCTGACCGCCGCGGTGGTGCTGGGCGCCTCGGTCGTCATGTGGACCATGCGG
This sequence comes from uncultured Microthrixaceae bacterium, assembly GCA_963785815.1. Lineage (GTDB taxonomy): Bacteria > Actinomycetota > Acidimicrobiia > Acidimicrobiales > Acidimicrobilacustridaceae > UBA4742. Next base: position 304,610 of record CAWAWN010000002.1, on the reverse strand, counting down.
GCCTGGGCCGAGCGCGCCACCGGCGACGATCGCACCAACCTCCAGCTCTACCAGCAGGTGGTCGAGCCGGCGCGCCTGCCGCTGATGGCCCTGCTCGGCGTGGGCCTGGTCGTGGGTGGCCTGTCGCGCATCCTGCTCACGCTGCCCAACAAGCACTCGTCCACCGCGGTGTTCGGCATCATCGGCGCGGTCCTCTTCCTCGGCTGCGTGCTGATCGCCCTGCGACCCAAGATCAGCCGGGCGCCGGTGGTGCTGGCGCTGTTCATCCTGGGCCTGGTGGTGCTGGTGGGCGGCATCGTCGGAGCGGCCCGCGGCCCCCGCACCTTCGAGCACCACGATCCCACGAGCGGCCCGCAGGTCCAGACCGAGACCGGAAGGTGACGATGCTCCACCCCAGCCATGAAGCCGGCGTGATCCGGCCGGCGTGCGCCTCGGGCCAGGTGATCTGCTGATGGAGCCGCTCTCTCCGGCCGAGCCGCCGAAGTCGTCGAAGACCCGCCGCCGCGTGGGTCGGATCCTGGCCACCGTGGCGGCCGTGATCGTCGGCGTGGTCTACCTCTCCCTGATGCTCGACGGGGTGCTCGGCAACAGCGGCAAGCCGCTGACCACGCTGAGCCCCCACGGCGTGCAGTCGCAGGACATCCAGACCCTGATCACGCCGGTCTTCGCCATCGCCCTGTTGGTCTTCATCGGCGTGTTCGGGATCGTGCTGTTCATCGCCTGGCGCTTCCGCGAGCGCCCGGACGACGAGGGCGACTTCCCCACCCAGCTCGAGGGCAACACCAAGCTCGAGCTCACCTGGACCCTCATCCCGCTGCTCATCCTGGCGGTGGTGGCGGTGGCCACGGTGGCCACCATCGTCAAGCTCAACCAGACCGACAAGAACGCGCTGCGCGTCGAGGTGACCGGCCAGCAGTGGTGGTGGTCGTTCCACTACGACATGGACAACAACGGCTCGTACACCCAGACGGACAAGGGCGACATCATCACAGCCAACGAGATGGTGATCCCGGTGAACCGCCAGGTGGCGCTCACGATCACGTCGAACGACGTCATCCACTCGTTCTGGATCCCGGCCCTCAACGGCAAGAAGGACGCCGTGCCCGGCCAGCACCACCCGTTGGTGATGGAGGCGACCAAGATCGGCGTCTACCGGGGCCAGTGCACCCAGTTCTGCGGGCTCTCCCACGCCAACATGCGCATGATCGTGCGGGTCGTGTCCGTGTCCGACTTCAACAAGTGGGTGGCCAACCAGCAGCAGAAGGCCGCCACCCCCGAGCCCGGTACCGAGGCCGCCGCCGGCGCGGCCGTGTTCAAGGGCCAGCTGTGCTCGTCGTGCCACCTGATCCGCGGCGTCAACGACGCCAAGATCGCCTCCGGCTCGGCCAAGAAGCTGCTGGTGTCGGGCGTCGCGCCCGACCTCACCCACATCGCCACCCGCGGTACCTTCGCCGGCTCGGTGTTCAACCTCTACGACCCGAGCAACCCCAAGGACCCGTCCCTGCCGGGTGACCCCAACAACCTGTCGCTGGCCGGCAACCCGGGCAACGCCCTGTTCGGGGGCGACAGCGCGCCCTACCAGTTCAACACCACCTCCCTGCAGGCGTGGATCCGCAACGCGCCCGCCGACCTGCCCGAGGCGGCCACCGCCCATCGGGGCATGCCCGACCTCCACCTGTCCGAGACCCAGGTCGCCCAGCTGGCGGCCTACCTCGAGACGCTGAAATGACCGCCACCCTCATGATCCCCAGTCCGCAGTCCGCAGTCACGGAGTCCGCTCATGGCCCTCACTGACCCCACCCCGCTCGCGCTGCCGGCGGGAGCGGGTGGTGCCGCGTTCGAGCCGCTGGGGGCTCTCTCGCGTCCGACCCAACCCAAGGCGGCCTGGCGACGCTGGCTCTTCACCGTCGACCACAAGAAGATCGGCACCATGTACGGGGCGGCAGCTCTGTGCTTCTTCGTCATCGGTGGCTGCGAGGCCCTGCTCATCCGCTCGCAGCTCTGGGCCCCCCGAGGCACGCTGCTGTCGGCCGAGACCTACAACCAGGTCTTCACCATGCACGGCACCACCATGGTGTTCCTGGTGGTCATGCCCATCGGCGCCGCCTTCGCCAACTACCTGATGCCGTTGCAGATCGGGGCCCGCGACGTCGCCTTCCCACGCATCAACGCCTTCAGCTTCTGGTGCTTCCTGGCCGGTGGTCTGTTCCTGAACACCAGCTGGCTGTTCGGCGGCGGCGCCGACGGTGGCTGGTTCAACTACGCCCCCAACTCGGGCGTGATCTTCTCGCCGGGCCACGGCATCGACTACTGGAACCTGGGCCTGATCATCACCGGCATCGCCTCGTTGACCGGTGCGGTGAACCTGATCGTGACCGTGCTGAACATGCGCTGCCCGGGCATGACCATGTTCCGCATGCCGGTGTTCACCTGGATGACGCTGGTCACCCAGTTCCTGTTGCTGTTCGCCATCCCGGTGCTCACCACCGCCCAGTTCCTGCTGATGTTCGACCGGCTGTTCCACGCCAACTTCTTCGACGTGCAGAGCGGTGGCAATCCCCTGTTGTGGGAGAACCTGTTCTGGGTGTTCGGGCACCCAGAGGTGTACTTGATGATCCTGCCCGCCTTCGGGTTGGTGTCGGAGATGCTCCCCGTGTTCGCGCGCAAGCCGATCTTCGGCTACCGGTTCATCGTGTACTCGGGCATCGCCATCGGCTTCATGGGTTGGGGCGTGTGGGCCCACCACATGTTCGTGTCGGGCATCGGCCCGATCTCGGTGACGACCTTCTCCCTCACCACCATGTTCATCGCCGTGCCCACCGGCGTGAAGATCCTCAACTGGACCGCCACCATGTGGGGCGGCAAGTTGCGGTTCACCACCCCGATGCTGTTCTCGATCGGCCTGATCCTGATGTTCACCATCGGCGGCCTCTCGGGCGTGACTCACGCGGTGGCCCCAGCGGACACCCAGCAGCACGACACGTACTACATCGTGGCCCACTTCCACTACGTGCTGTTCGGCGGCGCCTTCTTCGGGTTCATGGGCGGCTTCTACTTCTACTGGTCGAAGGTCTTCGGCTACATGCTCAACGAGCGGGTGGGCAAGACCAACTTCTGGGTCATGCTGCTCGGCTTCAACCTGACCTTCGGCCCCATGCACGTCCTCGGCCTGCAGGGCATGTCGCGACGCATCTACACCTACGACGCCGGCTACGGCTTCGAGTTCTGGAACAAGGTGGCCACCATCGGCGCCTTCACCCTGGCTTTCAGCGTGGCCATGTTCATCTTCAACATCTTCTACAGCTGGCGGAAGTCCAAGAACCTGCCGCCCCCCGGTCCGGATCCGTGGGACGCCCGCACCATCGAGTGGATGACGCCGTCGCCGGTGCCCGAGTGGAACTTCGACCCCATCCCGACCGTCACCCGGCTCGACGACTTCTGGTACCGCAAGTACGCCGACACGGCCGACAACAAGCTGGTGCGCATCCACACCACCGAAGAGGTGGCCCAGCACAGCGACGGCAAGGGCGTGCACCTGCCATCGCCGTCCTACTGGCCGATCATCGCCGCCTTCTCGCTGCCCATCATCGCCTACGGCCTCCTCTACACGCTGTGGCTGTGCCTGGTCGGCGGCCTCGTGCTGGCCGTGGCCATCTTCGGCTGGGCCCTCGAGCCGCCTGACGCCCCCGGTGGTGGGCACGGCGGCGACCACGGTCCGGACGCCGAGGGTGACGCCGACCACCAGGTGGCAGCCGACGGCGCCGACGAGGCGTCGGGCGGGACCGATGTGGCGGACTCGACGAAGGAGGTCGAGACCGTTGGCTGACATCTCCGTGGCTCTCCGCGACGAGTTCTCGCCCAAGGCCCACATCACCCACGACACCAACACGGGCATCTCCAACACCAAGCTCGGCATCTGGCTGTTCCTGGCCTCGGAGTGCCTGCTGTTCGGCGGCCTCATCACCACCTACATCCTCTACAAGGTGCCGGTGGCAGGGCAGGGTCCGGCCCCCAAGCAGGTCTACGACCTGGGCTTCACCTCGGTCAGCTCCTTCCTGCTGCTGATGAGCTCGCTGACCATGGTGCTGGCCGTGGCCGCCATCGAGCGGGGCGACCACCACCGGCTTCGCACCTGGCTGGCGGCCACCGCCCTGCTGGGGTCGACCTTCGTGGCCGGACAGGTCTACGAGTTCACCGCCTTCGTGCACGAGGGCATGGGCTTCACCACCAGCCGGTCGTCGTCGGCCTTCTACACGCTGACCGGTTTCCACGGCGTCCACGTGACCATCGGCATCATCATGCTGGTCTCGCTGCTCATCATGTCGCTGCGCGGGCGACTGCCCGAGCACCGAGCCGAGACGGTCGAGTGCGTCGGCCTCTATTGGCACTTCGTCGACGTGGTGTGGATCGTGATCTTCTGCGTCGTCTACCTGATCCCCTAGGAGCGCGGTCATGAGCGTCACCGACACGACCGACACCAACGAGCCCATCCCGACCTCTGCGCTCGACGGCGCCGTCGAGGAGTACCCGCGCGAGAAGCTCTACGTGCTCACCGCCATCGGGTTGGCCATCCTGACCGCCATCGAGGTCTGCACCTACCTGTTCCCCAAGTTCCAGGCCTGGTACTGGCAGGGCACCGACGGGGTGACCTTCGTCCTGCTGCTGCTGATGGCGGTCAAGTTCTTCACGGTGGCCTACGTCTTCATGCACCTGAAGTTCGACAAGCGCCTGCTCACCGTCGTCTTCTACTCGGGCCTGGCCCTGGCCGTGGTCATCTACGTGGCCGTGCTCACCATCCTCAACGTCTGGTACCCGAGCCACCCGCACCCCTGACGCGGGTTCGCCCGAGCGGCGGCATCCACTTGCCTCACGGCTACGTGGTTGCCGCCGGTTGAGGGCCAGCCGTCACTCCCAGCGGAACCAGCGGGCGGCGGCCAACGGCGCCAGCACGGCCCACGCCACCAGCACCACCCAGTCGCCGGTGGAGACGTGCACCGACGCGTTGAAGGCGGCGGCCATGACCTGGCTGAGGGGGGCGGCGGGCAGCACCTCGGCCACGCCGCGCAGCACGCCCAGGCTGGACAGCGGGATGATCATCGCCCCCAGCAGCAGCAGCACGATGTAGAGGCCGTTGGCCGCGGCCAACGTCACCGTGCCCCGCAGGGTGCCGGCCATGAGCAGGCCGATCCCGGCGAAGGCGGCGGTGCCCAACAGGTAGGCCGGGATCACGAGACCCCACGAGCCGTCCGGGGCCCAGCCGAGGACGAGGGCGGTGGGGACCAGGATGACGACCTGGCCGAGCTCGATGACCAGCACCATGGTGATCTTGGCCGCGATCCAGCGGTGTCGCCCCAACGGCGTGGAGCCGAGGCGCTTGAGCACGCCGTACTGGCGCTCGAAACCGGTCCCGATGCCCAGGCTGACCATGGCCGTGGACATCACGGCCAGCGCCAGGATCCCCGGAGCCAGCACGTCGATCATCGAGTAGTCGTGCAGGGCGGCCGGCTTGGGCAGCACGTCGACCAACGAGAAGAAGACCAGCAGCAGCCAGGGGATGGCCACGCTGACCAGCAGCTGCTCCCCCTGGCGCAGGCTCAGCGTGAGCTCGGCCCGGGTCTGGCCCAGGTACGCCCTCATCCGAGCGCTCTCATCGGCCGGTCCTCATCGCTCCGGCCTCATCGGCTCGACCGGCGGGCGCGACGGCCCCGACCCCGGGCCGGGACCGCGGCCTCGGTCCGGGTCGCGTCGTCGACCGCGGCGGCGGACTCGGTCAGGCGCAGGAAGACGTCCTCCAGCCGCTGCCGGCCGGCCCGCAGGTCGCCCAGGGACAGATCCCGCGCCGCCAGCCAGCTGGTCACCGCCGCGATGCGGCTGGGGTCCGGCGCGCCGTCCACCCGGTACTCGCCCGGCGAGACCTCGGTGACCGGGGCGTCGACGGCCACGCTGAGCGAGGCCACGTCGAGGCCCGGCTCGGCGCCGAAGCGGATCTCGTCGCGCTGGCCCTGCTGGGTGAGCTCGCCCGGTGTGCCCGCAGCCAGCACCCGGCCGTGGTCGATGATGACCACCTGGTCGGCCAGCTTCTCGGCCTCCTCCAGGTCGTGGGTGGTCAGCAACACGGTGACCCCCGACTGGCGCAGCTCGGCGATCACCCGCCGGATGAGCTGGCGACCGCTGGGGTCGATGCCGGCCGTGGGCTCGTCCAGGAAGGCCACCTGGGGCCGGCCGACCAGGGCCAGGGCCAGCGACAGGCGTTGCTGCTCGCCACCCGAGAGGGTCTTCCAGGTCGATCGCCGTCGATCGCCCAGGCCCACCCGCTCGAGCAGCTCGGCCGGGTCGGCCGGGTCGTCGTAGTAGGAGGCGAACAGGGTGAGCGCCTCGAGGGGTCGGATGCCGGTGTACACGCCGCCGTCCTGCAGCATCACGCCGATGCGCCGGGTGAGCTGGGCGTGGTCGGCGTCGGGGTCGAGCCCCAGCACCCGGACCTGACCGGAGGCGGGCCGTCGGTAGCCCTCCAGCGCTTCCACGGTCGAGGTCTTGCCCGCCCCGTTGGGACCCAACAGGGCGGTCACCGTGCCCGGCGCCACTGCGAAGTTGAGCTGGTCCACCGCCACCCGGTCGCCGTAGCGGATGACCAGGTCGCGCACCTCGACAGCCGGCAGGGTCGGGGTGGGCGCCTCGCTTCGGGGACCACCGGGGTCGGGGCGATCGGGATCGGACGGGGGGGTGGACACCGGCGGCGACGCTATCGCCGGGGTCGGCCGAGGCCCAAGCGGGGAACCCTGTCGGGTCGGCGGACACCGGCTTGGTACCTTGCTGTCGTGCTCGACATCCGCCGCCTGCGCAGCGACTTCGACGCGGTGGCCGAGGCGTTGGCCCGCCGGGGCGACGACCTCGGGCCCTCGCTCGAGCGGGTTCGCGACCTGGATGCCCGCCAGCGCGGCCTGGCGGCCGAGCGCGACGAGGTGCGGGCCCAGATCAAGGCGCGGTCGAAGCAGGTGGGTGCGCTTCGGGGGCAAGGCGACCTGGACAAGGCGGAGCGGGTGGCCGAGGAGAGCCGGGCGCTGGGCACCCGTGAACAGGAGCTCGACACCCAGGTGGCGGCCCTGGCCCACGAGATGCGCGACCTGCTGTTGCGCATCCCCAACATCCCGGCGGCGGACGCGCCCGACGGGGTCGGCGAGGCCGACAACGTGGTGCTGCGGGTGGAGGACTTCGACGAGGCGGCTTACCAGCCTCACCAGCAGGTGCCCCACTGGGACGTCGGCGCCGAGCTGGGCATCCTCGACCTCGAGCGGGGGGTCAAGATCTCGGGGTCGATGTTCGTGCTCTTCCGGGGCCTCGGCGCCACCCTCAGCCGGGCCCTGTGCCAGCTGGCGCTGGACCGCAACCGCGACCTCTACGAGGAGGTCCGCCCGCCCAGCCTGGTGCTGACCCGCACCCTCACCGCCACCGGGCAGCTCCCCAAGTTCGCCGACGACGCCTACCACCTCGAGCGCGACGACCTGTGGGCCATCCCCACCGCCGAGGTGCCGTTGACCTCGGTGGCCATGGACGAGATCCTCGACGCCGACCAGCTGCCGATGCGGTTGATGGCCTACTCGCCCTGCTTCCGCCGCGAAGCCGGCTCGGCCGGTCGCGACACGCGCGGGCTGCTGCGGGTCCACGAGTTCGACAAGGTGGAGCTGCTGGCCTACGCCACCCCCGAGCAGGCCCCGGACCTGCTCGAGGAGATCCTGGGGCGGGCCGAGCAGCTCATCCGCGACCTGGGCCTGGCCCACCGGGTGCTCGACATCTGCGCCGGTGACCTGGGCCAGTCCCACCACCGCTCCCACGACATCGAGGTGTTCGCGCCCGGGGTGGGCCAGTGGCTGGAGGTGTCGTCGGTGTCCTGGTTCGGCGACTACCAGGCCCGGCGGGCCAACATCCGCTACCGCCCGGCCGGGTCCAGGGCCGCCGAGGTGGTGCACACCCTGAACGGGTCGGCGCTGGCCGTGCCCCGGGTGTGGGCCGCGCTGGTCGAGACCCACCGCCAACCCGACGGCTCGGTGCTGGTGCCCGAGGTGCTGCACCCGTACCTGGGCGGCGTGAGCCGGATCGGTCCACCGGCCTGACATGACGGCCGAGGCGGGCACCGCCCCGCGCCCGTCGGGCCCGCGGGTCCGGGTGGCGTCGGTGGGGGGCCGCGTGCGCCGGGTTCGTTGGGGGGCGGTGTCCGGCACCGTCGTGCTGGTCTACGTGCTGGCCTACTGCCTCGTGCTCGGCCAGGTGTCGTCGCGGGATCGCTTCAACCGGTGGGGCGCGGCCATGGGCAGCCTGGGGGCGCGGCTGGTCCTGTGCCTGGTGGTGCTGGCCACCCTCTTCCACACGTTCGACGGGTTGCGGCGCATGCTGCCCGACGTGGCGCCGTCGCTGGCCGGCCAGGACCGCCGGCTGCGGGCCGCGGCCCTGTTCGCCACCTGGGCCCTGGCCCTGCCCGCCTTCGCGGTCATCGTGTGGCCCTGGGTGTCGGAGACCACCCGGTGACGCCGCCGCTCTCGGGGGGCGCCACCAGCTCCGCCCCGGCGGGATCGGCCGTGCGGCCGGAGCCGGAGGTGCGCAGCTGGAGCTGGCACATCATGGCCGTGACCTCGTGGTTGCTGCTCGTGCTGCTGCCCGTCCACGTGCTCAGCACCTGGGTCCTGCACGATCCCGGCCACTTCGGCGTGGCCCTCTACGTCGACCGCTGGCACCACGGCTACTGGCGTCTCCTCGACGGGGCGGTGGTGGTCCTGGCCCTGGTGCACGGTGGCATCGGCCTCAACTCGGTGCTGGTCGACCTCAGCCGTCGACCATCCACCCGTGTGGCCGTCACCACCGGGTTGAGCCTGGTCCTCGGGGCGGCCGGTCTGGTGGCCCTGTCCACCATCTTCAGCTTCAACGTGTCATGACCGGGACCGATGGGGTGCAGCACCCCGTGGGGGTGGGTCGGCGGTGAGCGATCTCGCGGCGCTGCGGGCCGAGCTGGAAGCGGCGGGTCTGGATGAGGACGACGTCGATCCCGATCCGTTCGTGGAGTTCGAGCGCTGGTACGCCCTGGCCCGCGACGCCGGGGTCCACCAACCGGAGGCCATGACGGTGGCCACGGTGGGGGCTGACGGCATGCCCTCGACCCGCCACGTGCTGATGCGGGCCACCGAGGGCGGCGCCTTCCGCTTCTTCACCAACTACCGCAGCCAGAAGGCGCTCGAGATCGAGGCCCACCCGGCCGTGGCCTGCTGCTTCGGGTGGATCGTCATCGGGCGACAGGTGCGCATCGCCGGCCACGCCCACCGCTCGATCGAGGTGGTGTCGGATGCCTACTTCGCCGGCCGGCCCCGGGACAGCCAGATCGGGGCCTGGGCCTCGGCCCAGAGCTCGGTGCTGCGCGATCGGGCCGAGCTGGAGGAGGCCTACCGCCAGGCTGAGGCGCGATTCGGCGGTGGCGAGGTGCCTCGCCCGCCGCACTGGGGTGGCTTCGACGTGGTGGCCGACCAGATCGAGCTCTGGCAGGGTCGCGGCTCGCGGCTGCACGACCGCCTCCGCTACACCCGCGACGGCTCCACCTGGGTCATCCAGCGCCTCGCGCCCTGACCGACTGGCCCTCTGGTCGGCGAGCCTCCCGGCGGGCGCCTTCGGCATCCGGGTGTCGTCGGTCCAGCGGCTCCGGCTTGGCGGCCTCCGCCTTCCTGGCCGTCTGGTCGGCGAGCCTCCCGGGACCTAGGGCAGCAGGGTGAGGACCTCTTCGCCGAGCAGGGCGATGTGGTCGAGGTCGTCCACGTCGAGGATCTGGAGGTAGACCCGCTGGGCGCCGGCCTCGGCGTAGCCGGCCAGGATCTCGAGCACCTCGGCGGGCGAGCCCGTGGCCCCGTTCTGGCGGGGATCGCCACCGATGATGCGCTGGATCGTCTCGGCCCGTCGCTCCACCTCGGCGTCGGTGCGTCCGCAGCAGGCCACCAGGGCCACTGACCAGATCAGGTCATCGGGATCGCGGCCGATGGCCTCGCAGGCGGCCGCCACGTTGGCCCGCTGGTCGACGAAGGCGGAGACCGGCGCGAACGGCAGGTTGAACTCGCTGGCGTAGGCCGCCGCCAGCCGGGGCGTCCGCTTGGCGCCGAACCCGCCGATGATGATCGGCGGGCCGCCGGCCTGGCGAGGCTTGGGTAGGGCCGGCGAGCCGACCAGCGTGTAGTGGTCGCCCTCGAAGGAGTACTGGTTGTCGGTCGGGGTGCGCCACAGCCCGGTCAGGATCTCGAGCTGCTCGCGCAGCATGTCGAAGCGCTGTCCCATGGGCGGGAAGGGGATGCCGTAGGCCAGGTGCTCGTCGTCGAACCAGCCGGCGCCGATGCCGAGCTCGACCCGGCCGCCGCTCATCTCGTCGACCTGGGCCACCGCCACCGCCAGCGGACCCGGCAGGCGGAAGGTGGCCGAGCACACCAACGTGCCCAGCCGGATGGTGGAGGTCTCGCGGGCGATGGCGCCCAGGGTCACCCACGTGTCGGTCGGCCCGGGGCGCGGGTCGCCGTCGCCCATGCGCAGGTAGTGGTCGGATCGGAAGAACCCGTCGAAGCCGCTCGCCTCCGCCTGGCGGGCCACGGCCAGCAGCTGGAGGTACGACGCGCCCTGCTGGGGTTCGGTGAAGATGCGCAGGTCCATGCCGCGGACACTAGCCAGGCTGGTGCCGCCGGGCGCCCTGGGCCAACGCCTCGATGAGCGCCTGGGTGTGCGGCGCGCGCCGGGCGGACCCCCGACGAGCCGGGTCGTCCCAGAAGGGGCCCAGCCCCCGCACCCGTGGCGGCAGCTCGAGCTGCACCCCGCCGCCCGACGGCCGGTTGACCGGGTTGTCCGGGTGCAGGCCGCGCAGCTCGCGGGGGATGTCGTCGAGGTGGTCCACCACTGTGTAGTCGGGCAGGGCCTGGCGCAGCGGCGCAGCCAGGTCCCGGGCCAGGTCGCGGTTGGAGCCGCCGAGCAGGATGGTCGTGTAGCGATCGGGACGGCCGTAGCCGTGGACGGCCACCACCTCCTCGACGTGGTCGAGGAACTGGCGCAGGGCCGGTGACGCGGCCGGGTCGATCTCGGACGACGGCAGGTGCCAGCGCAGGTCCGGTGGTTGGACCACGGCGTAGAGCGAGGCGCCGGCGGCCTCGGCCGCGGCCTCGGCGATGTCGTCGGTTCCCTTCTCCAAGGACCCCCCGTGGAAGGCCAGGAACCCGAACGTCGAGCGCAACGACACCACCTCGCGAACCCCGGGATGGGCCAGCAGCTCGGCGAACACGGTTACACCTCGCGCTTGCGGCGGCTCATGATCACGGCGATGGCCACACCGATGCCCGCGGCCAGCACGATGCCGATCCGCACGGGACCGGTGCGCTGGATCCAGGTGCTGATGGTGGCGTTCAGGTTGAACACCCAGTCGGCGGCGGCCCCGCCCGAGGTGTCGCCGTGGTCGACCCGCAGCTCGTACCAGCCGTAGTAGGTCACGTAGACGCCGGCCACCAGCAGCAGCACGCCCGACACCTGGTACACGTAGGGCAGCACCCGGCGGACCGTGCGCACGAGCGACTGGCGGGCCAGGGCCAGGGCCACGGTCAGGGCGATGAGCACCACCCCCATGCCCAGGGCATAGGCCACGAAGGTGGCCATGCCCGACACGAAGTTGGCCGAGGTGAAGGTGGTCGACACCACGGCGATGAACAACGGGATGGTGCACGACAACGAGACCAGGGCGTAGGAGATGCCGAACAGGAACACCGACAGGAGCTGGCGGTCCTTGGTGCCCCGGGTGGGCAGGGGCAGGTGCAGGTTGAGGGCCCGGCCCCGCAGCAGCAGCACGCCGAGCGGCAGCAGGGCGAGGCCCAGCACGATGGTGACCCAGGGCAGCCACGACTCGATGGAGCTCACGAAGCTGTCCAACACGATGCCCAGCAGGCCGAACACCAGCAGGAACCCGGCGGTCATGGTGGCGCCGACGGCCAGGGCCCGCAGCAGGTTGGCGCGGGCGTCGGCATCGGCGCCCTCCAGGCCGAGGAAGAAGGACAGGTACGCCGGCAGCATGGCGAAGCCGCACGGGTTCACCGTGGCCACCATGCCCACGCCGAAGGCGTAGGCCAGGGGTGCGTCGATCACGGTCGCGCCAGGGCCATCAGCGCGCCTGGGCGATCCAACGCTCGAGCGCGTTCGGGTCCACCGCACCCACGTGCACATGGGTGACCACCCCGTCGGCGGCCACCACGACGGTGGTGGGGAGGGCCACCACGCCGAGCTGACCGGCCAGACGGGTCTGGTGGTCCGAGGCCAGCGCGTAGGTCACGCCGGACTGCCGGGCGGCGTCACGGCCGGTGGACTGGGCGTCGCCCGTGTCGATGCCCAGGAACGTCGTCCGATCGCCCTGCTGGAGGTGGATCCGTTGCAGCGCCGGCATCTCGGTGCGACACGGCACGCAGGTGGCGGCCCAGAAGTTGAGCACCAGCGGTCGGCCCTCCAGGCTGGACAGGGTGGCCGATCCGCCGTCGAAGCGCTGGTAGGTGGCATCCGGCAACCGGTGCCCGACCAGCTGGGTGGGGGCGATGCGGGTGGCGGACGACCCGTTGGTGGGTCGATCCCAGACCACGACGAGGGCCACACCGGCCAGCACCACCACGACGGCCAGGCCCACCCAGGCCAGCCACCGTGATGGCGTCCGACGGTGGGTGGGTGCCGGTCGGTCGGCAGCGGCCGAGGCGTCGTCGGCGGGGGGCAGGGTGGTCATAGGCTCGCCCGAGGGCGCTACGACGGTATCGCTGGGCGTCGATGCCGCCACCGCGGCGCCCGGCGCCGGACCCGATCGATCACGGCAGGCGTTGGAGCAGCTCGATCCGGTTGCCGAACGGGTCGTCGACGTAGCGCTGGAGGTGGCCCTCCAGGCCGTTCTCCTCGCGCACCTCGACCCCGGCGGCCGCCAGGCGCTCGCCCAGGGCCCCCAGGTCGTCGACCAGCAGCGCGGGGTGGGCCTTGCGGGCCGGGTGGAAGTCGGCCTCGACGCCCAGGTGCACCTTGGCCGACGGCGTCTCGAACCAGCAGCCGCCGCGGGCCGCCAGGGCCGGGGGCTTGGCCACCTGGGTGAAGCCGAGCAGCCCGACGTAGAAGTCGGCGGCTCGGGACTCCTCGCCGGCCGGCATGGCCAGCTGCACGTGGTCGATCCCGATGATCCCCATGCCGCCACGCTACTTGGCCTCATCCCATCGATCGCCCGGCCAGGGGGGAGGGCAGCGGGCGATCGACGGGATGGAGGACGGGGCCACGCCCCGCGTGGCGGGCCGGTCGGGGGGATCGACCGGCGCCGCTCACGCGGTGCGCAGCTGGACCCGATGCTCGAGGTGAGCGGGGATCGGGATCTGGGGCAGCTGGTCCTCGGGCCGCGGGTGCTTGGGCGGGCGACCCCGGCGCCGCTTGGTGGCCAGGATCTTGCCGTTGAGGAACAGCTGACCTCCCCAGACGCCCCACGGCTCACGCCGCACGATGGCGCCCTCGAGGCACTCGTCCATCACCGGGCACTCGGCGCAGATGGCCTTGGCCCGGGCGATGTCCTGGAGCTCCTCGGAGAAGAACACGCCCGAGAGGGACGCCTCGCCATCACGGCACGCGGCGTCGTCCCACCAGTCCTCGTTGAACTGCTCGTTGCTCAGCGGGGCCAACATCGGTTTGCCTTTCTGGGTGTCGGTGGACGGAGGTGGTTGGGTGGATGGATCGGAGGTGCGAGACCAGGCCTCGGGCGGGATGAGCTCGAGCCCCGAGAAGCAGAAAGGCCGCCGGGTGAACCCGGCGGCCTTTCGGAGACTTCTCTTCGCTGGAGCGGTGCTCAGGGCGAAGACTCCTTCCGGCGCCGGGTGGCCTTGGAGGTCTTGGCGAACTCGTTCATCACGTTGTCGGTGATGGGACGAGTGTCGATGGACCACGGGTAGGACACCTGGCCGCAGGCCGCGTGATGACGCGACGCAGCGACCGAGGCCAGATGGCCGGTCGTGGCGGCGGTGCGCTTCATCAGTCGGTTCCCCTGTGCGGTTGGGTGTGGTCTTGACCCGGCCGCGTCCCGATGGAGCGGCTCAGGTGAGTGCGGTCCATGGGACCACGGCGGCCACGAGGTCGTCAACTGTATTTCCGATGAAGCCCGGTAGGGTCCGCCGGATGCCTGAGCTCGGCGCCGATCGGCTGCTGCCACCCCCGACCGTCGGGCGCACCTTCACCGCCTCCCGGCTGGCTCGGTTCGGCGACCTGGACCGAGAGGGGCGACTGCGGTTCGACGCCATCGCCCGGTACCTGCAGGACGTCTCGGGCGACGACACGGTGGACGCCGGGCTCGACAACGTGGCCTGGGTGGTCCGACGCACCAAGGTCTCGGTGCGGCGCTCACCAAGGTTCCGCGAGCAGCTCACGCTGTGCACCTTCTGCTCCGGTCTGGGGCGTCGCTGGGCCGAGCGCCGGGTCTCGGTGGTGGGCGATCGGGGCGCGGCCATCGAGGCGGTGTCCCTGTGGATCCACCTCGACCCCGGATCCGGACGCCCGACCCCCATGCCGGTCGCCTTCCACGCGCAGTACGACCAGGCTGCGGCCGGCCGGGTCGTGTCCACCCGGCTCCAACACGATCCCGAGCCGCCGACCGATGCCGTCGTGCGGCCCTGGGCCGTGCGGGCCACCGACTTCGACCTGCTGGGCCACGTCAACAACGCGGCCACGTGGGCGGCCGTGGAGGAGGTGCTGGGTGACCGCCACCCAGGCCGCGGCCCCATCGACGCCGAGCTGGAGCACCGACTGGCCATCGAGCCGGGGGACCCGGTGGCCATCGCCTGTGCTCCGGGCCCCGACGGCGCCCTGCGCATCTGGCTCACCGACCCCCGCCCCGACACCGCCCGCGTCTACGCCACCGCCCTGATCCACTGACGCGGCGGAGGGCGAAGCCCGCCCCGCAGGGAGGCTCCGCCGACCGGGTTCGGGAAGGCGCAGGCCGCGAGGCAGTAGCCGCTGGAGGCGCGTGACGCGGATGGGCGAAGCCCGCCCGCAGGGAGGCTCCGCCGACCGAAGGGCTAGGAGAGCGGGTCGACCACTCGGCCCAGGAGGAGCGGCTCGCCGCTGGCCCGGTCGACCACGGCCACCACGAAGGGTCGGTCCACGTTGAGGGCCTCGCTCACCGCACTCACCGGGGTCGGGGCCAGCACGGCGGTGGGAGCCGAGGCCTGGCTGCCCTCCTCGTCGGCTGAGATCAGGGACTGCTGGTCGGCCGCGGCCAGCCACAGCTGCTCGTCGGCGGTGATGCCCGGCAGGTGGGCCTGACCGGGCTGGAACAGGCTGGGGGCGCCCAGCGTCGTCAGCGGGCCGGAGAGATCGGATTGGGTGGTGAACTGGAAGCGGGGCATCTCCAGGTTGATCGACGTGGGCGCGAAGCCGTCCAGCACCGTCTGGAGCAGCGCGCCGTCGAGGCGTGACTCGAAGGCGCCGAACTGCCCGGCGTCGGGCACGATGACCACCATGGCCAGCTGTCGGCCCAGGTAGGGCAGCATCACCGCTCGCCAGCCGGGTCCGGCGTCGTAGAGCAACCCGCGCGCCGCGGTGATGCTCATGGTGGTGTCGTCCTCGGTCTGGCCGTCCACGCGGTGGAAGGTGTCCTGACGGGTGCGGCTCACGTCGAAGCGCTGGTCCCAGGGGGCGGCGATGGCGGTGCCCGTGACGGTGAGGAGCCGGGTGGCCTCGGTGGTCTGGCGGGCCGGCACCACGCTCTGGAGCTGGTCGGAGGTCTCGCTCGACATCCAGTCGTTGATGGT
Source organism: uncultured Microthrixaceae bacterium (assembly GCA_963785815.1). GTDB lineage: Bacteria > Actinomycetota > Acidimicrobiia > Acidimicrobiales > Acidimicrobilacustridaceae > UBA4742. The sequence goes on along the minus strand of CAWAWN010000002.1, from coordinate 288,801 downwards.
GTCGGCCGCGGCGTGGGGGTCGGAGCGGAAGTCGACCAGGCGCATGCCGGTGCCGAACCACCGGGCCAGCTGGTCCAGGTAGTGGGGCTCGACGTGGGTGTCGCGCTGGCCCCACACCGCCACCGGGATCTGGATGGTGACGTGGCCCTGGCGCACATCGTTCTGGCGGTCGCCGTCGCGGCTGTCGATCTGCTGGGCCAGGGTGTTGAGCCCGGCGTCGAGCTGGGCGGGATCGGCCATGTGCTGCACGGCGGCGAGCTGGGCTGCGGTGACCCCGGTCGCCCCGGCGCCGACCTGGGCCAGCGCCACCGAGGCGGCGTAGGGCGAGAAGCTGAAGTTCTGGTGGTGGAGGGTCAGCTGGCGGTACAGGTCGGTGCCGAGGGCGGCGTTGGCGGCCACGATGGCGGCGGTGGTGCGCCGGGCCATCGGGGCCCGGTTGGCCGAGGAGCTCACCTCGGTCCCGCCCGGGTTGCTGTTGCAGGCGGCCAGACCGAGGGCGAGGACCAGGCCCACGGCACCCCAGCGGCGGCCCGGGTGGCGCACGGCGCGTGCTCGTCGCGGTCGTCGGTGGTGCAGGCTGGCCATGATCCTCTCCAGCATGGCCGCAGAGCGGGAGCCGGGTGCACACCCCCGACCTCATGGGTCGGTGCGCCCATCGGCGCGCCTCCCTAGGCTCGGCCCATGCGCTACGTCGAGGTGAACGGGGTCCGGCTGTCGGCCATCGGGGTCGGCACCTGGCAGTTCGGGGCCAGGGAGTGGGGATACGGCGAGGACTACGCCCGCCGCACGGCGCGCCAGATCGTCGACCGGGCCCTCGACCGGGGGGTCAACCTGATCGACACCGCCGAGATCTATGGCCTCGGCGAGTCGGAGCGGATCGTCGGGCGCGCCATCGCCGAGCGGCGCGACCAGGTGTTCGTGGCCACCAAGCTCTTCCCCGTCCTGCCCATCCCGCCCGTGGTGGAGTGGCGGGCCATCGAGTCAGCCGGTCGGCTGCGGGTTCGCTCGCTCGACCTGTACCAGGTGCACTGGCCGAACCCGTTCGCGCCCAACGGCCCGACCATGCGCGGTCTGCGTCGGCTCCAGCAGGTGGGGGTGGTGCAGCACGTGGGTGTCAGCAACTTCTCGCTGCTGCGGTGGCGCACGGCCGAGCGGCTGCTGGGCTCGCCGGTGCTGTCCAACCAGGTGCAGTACAGCCTGGTGGCCCGCAAACCTGACCGCGAGCTGGTGGGCTACGCCCAGAGCAACGACCGACTGATCATCGCCTACAGCCCGCTGGGCCAGGGCCTGCTGGGCGGTCGCTACGACGTGGACCACCCGCCACCGCCCGGGGTGCGCACCAACAACCCGTTGTTCCTGGCCGACAACCTGGAGCGGGCCTCGGGGCTGCTCACCGCCCTGCGGGAGATCGCCCAGCGCCACGGGGCCACCCCGGCCCAGGTGGCGTTGGCCTGGGTCATCCGCCGACCCAACGTGGTGGCCATCCCGGGCGCCAGCTCGGTGGAGCAGCTCGAGGCCAACGTGGCCGCCGCCGACCTGGAGCTGTCCGACGACGACGATGCCCGCCTGACCGATGAGAGCGACCGCTTCGACCCCACCCGCGGCGTGGCGGCCGTGCCGGGCCTCATCGCCGCCCGCCAGGCCGCCCGGGCTGAGAGAGCAGCGGCAGCGGCCTCTGGGTAGCCGTTGTGGGGCGCCTGGCCGCCGCGCTCGACCCTGAACGGGACGGCGCCGTGTGAGGTGCAGGTGTTCCGGATGGCCGGCGAGGTGGGATGCCGCCGCAGGTGCCGAAGCGCCCGCCGGGAGGCTTGCCGGCCAGAGGGCTAGGAGGTTCGGTCCAGGTCGTCGAGGGCGGCCATGGCCGCGTCGAGGATGCGGGCCGAGCAGCCGGCCATCGACACCGGTGGGGCCGCCTCGGTGGCGATGAGGGTGGCCAGCCCGGCGAAGGCCTCGGCGGCCGGACCGGTGCCGAGCACCACCGGTTGGCCCGAGTCGCTGCCGGCGGCCACCGAGGTCTCGATGGGGATCTGGGCCAGCAGGGGCACGCCGGCGTCGTGGGCCAGGGCCTGGCCGCCGCCCTGGCCGAACAGCGCGTACTCCTGGCCGTGGTCGCAGCGGAACGTGCTCATGTTCTCGACCACGCCCACGATGCGGATGTAGCTCTTGCTGGCCATGGCCGCGGCCCGGATGGCCACCTTCTGGGCGCTCACCGCCGGGGTGGTCACGATGATCATCTCGGTGCGCGGCAGCATCCGGGCCAGGCCCATCTGGACGTCGCCGGTGCCGGGCGGCATGTCGATGAGCAGGTAGTCGAGGTCGCCCCAGTCGACGTCCTCGAGGAAGTGCTGGACCGCCCGGTTGAGCATGAGGCCCCGCCACATCAGGGCGTCGCCCTCGTCCTCGACCAGCAGCCCCATCGACACGACCTCGAGGCGACCCCGGCCCAGCGGTTTGATGTTGGGGGCGATCTTGCGCTCGCCGGTGGTGGCCCCGGCCAGCCGGCCCTCGATGCCCAGCATGCGGGGTACGGAGAACCCCCAGATGTCGGCGTCGAGCACCCCGACGGCGAAGCCCTTGGCGGCCAGAGCGGCGGCCAGGTTGACGGTCACCGACGACTTGCCCACACCACCCTTGCCCGAGGCGATGGCCAGCACCCGGGTGCTGGCCGGCACGGCGGTGTCAGGCGCCTGCTCGCGCACGTTCCAGCGGGCCTTGGCCATGGCCGCGGCCTTCTCCTCGGCGGTGAGCTCGCTCCAGTCGAGCTTCACGGCGGTGACGCCGGGCAGCGACTCGACGCGGGCCTTGACGTCGCGTTGCAGCTGCGCCCGCAGCGGGCAACCGGCGGTGGTCAGCGCGATGGTCACCACCACCCGGCCCTCGGGGCTGACCTCGACCCCCTTGGCCATGCCCAGCTCGACGATGTCGCTGCCCAGCTCGGGGTCGATCACCCCGCGCAGCAACGCCATGACCTCGTCGGGACGAGGCGGAGCCTCGGTTCGGGGGGCGGCGATCGCCGGATCGTCCATGCCCCCGATTTTACCGGGAACTCCCGTGTAATCTGGTGTGGTGACCGAAGGGACGGCGCCGCCGCGCGGCGAAGGTGAGTCGGCGGCCTCGCCCAGCCGGTCGCGGGCGCCGCGCCTGGACATCCTCAAGGCCCTCGGCGACAACACCCGCTACGCCATCTACCTCGAGCTGGCCCGGTCGGCCCGGCCGCTGTCCACCGCCGACATCGCCGAGGTGCTCGACCTGCACGTGAACACCGTACGGCCCCACCTCGAGCGCATGCGCGAGGTCGGTCTGCTCGAGGTGTCCACCACCTCGAGGGGTGACGTGGGGCGGCCCCAGCACCGCTACTCGTTGGCCGCCGATGCACCGTGGTTGGGCCTCGAGCCCTCCCCGCTGCCCATGCTGGCCGGCGCGGTGCTGTCCGCCGCCCACGCCGCGGGGCTGGGTCCCGACGAGCTGCTGGACGCCGGTCGTGACCAGGGGCGCTGCGACGCCGACCGCTGGCCCGCCGACGCCGACGCGCTGGCGGTGCTGGCCGACGAGCAGGCCCGGCTGGGCTTCGACCCCACGGTGGTGGCGCTGGACGGGGGCGAGGTCATGGCCTTCGCCCACTGCCCGTTCCGGGACCTGGCCGAGCAGCACCCCGACCTTGTCTGCTCCTTGCACCGCGGGCTGGTGGAAGGCCTGGTCGGCTGTTTCGGGGGCGTGGCCGTGGCCCGCTTCCACCCGCTGGTCGACCGCAGCCCGTGCCAGGTGGAGCTGGTCGCCACGACGGCCAGCGCTCGTCCGGGAGGTTGACGGGTGCCTCGGGCGCTCGTCCGGAAGGTTGACGGCCTACGCCGGACCGGTAACGTAGAGATGCACCCCGTGCTCCCAGGAGGACCTCCGTGATCGCTCTGACCGACAACGCAGCCACCAAGGTGAAGGACCTGATCGCCCAGGAAGGCGACGAGGCGCTGATGCTTCGGGTGGCCGTTCGGCCTGGCGGCTGCTCGGGCTTCAGCTACGAGATGTTCTTCGACACCGATCAGGCCGGCGACGACCTGGTGGCCGACTACGCCGGGGTCAAGGTGGTGGTCGACCCGTCGAGCGCCCAGCTGCTGACCGGGGCGACGCTCGACTACAGCGACGGGTTGCAGGGCGCCGGGTTCGCCATCGACAACCCCAACGCCAACCGTACCTGCGGCTGCGGTCAGTCCTTCAGCTGACCCCTCCTGAACCGCCACCGGCCCTGGCGCTGGTGGTCGATGGTCGGGCGGTCGAGGTACCTGACCGCGGTGTGAGCCTGCTCGACGTGCTGCGTGAGGACCTGGGCCTGCGCTCGGCCAAGGACGGGTGCAGCCCCCAGGGGCAGTGCGGTTGTTGCACGGTGTGGGTGGACGGCGCGCCCCGGGTGGCGTGCGTGACGCCGGCCCGGCGCGTGGCCGGGCGTTCGGTCACCACGCTCGACGGGCTGGACGACGAGGTCCGGGCCGGTTGGGCCGACGCCCTGACCGCCACCGGCGGCAGCCAGTGCGGGTTCTGCACCCCGGGCATCATCATGCGCCTCGAAGGGGTGCGGGCGCGCGCCGGTGACCTCGACCGGGACGCGGCCGAACGGGCCCTGCAGGCCCACCTGTGCCGTTGCACCGGCTGGCGCACCATCCTCGACGCCGTCGACCGGGTGTCGACGGGCCGGGACGGCGCCAGCGGCGGACCGGACCAGGGCCGAGACCTGGCCGCCGCGGGGCGCCGGGCCACGCTCGAGGGAGGCTCGCCGCAGGTGGTCGGCCCGGCGGTGGCGTTGGGCGCGGGCGGGTTCGCGGCGGACACCGCCCCCGACGACACCTTGACGGCCGTGCCCGACGGCGCCGGCGGCTGGGCGGTGGGCGAGACGCTCGACGAGGCCCGCCGCGCCGCCGGCAAGGTGCAGGGACGCCGCACCACGGTGGCGGCCGAGCCGCCACTGGACCTGCCCGCCGGATCGTGGGATCTGACCTTGCGCACCTCGTGGGTCGAGCCTGCCTACCTCGAACCCGACGCCGCCTGGTGCCGGCCGGGGGGCGAGCCCGTCTCCCCCCTGGCCAACGGCGGCGCCTTCGGGGCCAAGGCGGCCTCGCCGGCGCCGGCCGCGGCCCGCGAGCTGGCCGCCCGCCACGGCCGCCCGGTGCTGGTGCTGCTCTCCCGAGAGGACACCGTGCGCCTGGGCCCGAAGCGCCCGCCCGTGGCCGCCGGTGCTCGAGCCGACGGAACCGGCGTGGTGCACGTGGTGCGCACGCCGGGGATCGCGGAGCGGATCCGGGCCGCCGCGCCCGGCTTCGAGGTGGTCGAGGTGGACCAGCCGGGCCCGCCCACGTCGAGCCACCTGCGCGGCGCCGGGTGGGCCGAGGCGGCGGTGCTGCGGGCCGCGGTGAGCGGCGCCGGCACGTCCATGGAGACCCCCGACGGCGGTCGGGCCGAGGCCGAGATCAGCCCGACCGGCGCCATCGTGGTGCGCGTGGCGGGTGGCGACCCGCTCGACGAGGTCGTGCTGGCCTCCTACGCCACGGGTGCGGCCCACATGGCCCTGGGCTGGGTCACCTCCGAGGGCCTGGCCGTGGACGACGCCGGAGTGGTGCACGACCTGACCATCCGATCCTTCGGCGTGCCCCGTGCCGTCGACACCCCGGCCATCGAGGTCCACGTCGGCACCTCGGCTGCGGAGATCGCCCGTCCGCCGGTGGCGGTGGGCGACGCCGTGTTCGCGGCGGTGGCCGCCGCCGTGTGGCGGGCCCAGGGCCACCCGACGGACTGGCCCACCCGCCGATCCCTGCGATGATTGGGCGGCCGGCTCGTCGCCGGGCCCAACCCGGGAGGTCCCATGTCGAACCCTGCGCTGCCCTATTCGCCCGTGGTGGTGGCCGGAGACTGGCTCGTCGTGTCCGGCCAGATCGGTCTGTCCGGCGGTGCCATGGTGCCGGGTGGTGTGGAGGACGAGATGCGCCAGGCCATCGCCAACGTGGCCGACCTGCTGGCTTCCAAGGGCGCCTCGCTGGCCGACGTGCGCAAGACCACGGTCTTCCTGCGCCACATGCGCGACTACTCGCTCATGAACTCGGTGTACGCCGAGGCGTTCCCCGAGCCCTATCCGGCTCGCTCGGCCGTGGCTGTGAGCGAGCTGCCCTTCGTGGCCCTGGTGGAGATCGAGGCCTGGGCCTACACGGGCACCTGAGCGACGTGGCGGAGCCGCCAGGTGGAGCCGCTCGCCCTGGTGCCACCCGGATCGGCGAAGCCGAGGCCCGCCGTAGGCGGGACCAGCAGGTTGGCTGCGCGGTCGGCCACGTGGTTGGATGAAGGCGTGATCGGCGCCGTCGTCATCGTCATCGTGCTGGTGCTCATCCCCGTGGCCGTCATCATGACCGGTGCCATCGGGGCGGCCATCCTGGGCCACTACGTGCGCGACGACATCGCCACCGAGTACGCCGACACCGAATACATCGAGCTCGGGAAGTAACTCGGGCCCACCTCTTTGCCTGCCGCTCTGGGGCATGTACCCTTTCGCCGGCAAAGCAAACAGCAGGGACCCGGTTTCATCCGACCCCGCAGTCATGAAAGGGGATCGGATTGGCTTCCGGTACCGTGAAGTGGTTCAACGCCGAGAAGGGCTACGGCTTCATCTCCCGTGAGGGGGGTCCCGACGTCTTCGTGCACTACAGCGCGATCCAGGCGACCGGTTACCGCTCGCTCGAGGAGGGTCAGGCCGTCGAGTTCGAGGTGACGACGGGTCCCAAGGGCGAGCAGGCGCAGGACGTCAAGCTCGTCTGAGTTGCACCCATCTCCGTTCGAGAGCCTCCCTGCGGGGAGGCTCTCGTCGTTTTCCTACAAGCTCCAGCGGGACTGGCCGAAGCGGTAGCCGACCGAGCGCACGGTCTGGATGAGGTTGGCGTGCTCCTCGCCCAGCTTGGCCCGCAGGCGTCGCACGTGGACGTCGACGGTGCGGGCGCCGCCGTAGTACTCGTAGCCCCACACCCGCGACAGCAGGGTCTCGCGGGTGAACACCTTGCCGGGGTGCGACGACAGGAACTTGAGCAGCTCGTACTCCATGTAGGTCAGGTCGAGCGGCTCGCCGGAGATGGCGGCCTGGTAGGTCTCCAGGTTCAGCACCAGGTCGCCGTACTCGACCAGGTCGGGACGGGTCCCTCGCCCGGTGCGCCAGAACAGGTGCTTGAGCCGGGCCTCGAGCTCGCGGGGGTGGAACGGCGTCAGGCAGAAGTCGTCGAACAGGTCGTCGCGCAGCTCGAGGTCGCCCAGCTGCGTGCCGGAGATGAGCAGCAGGACCGGCTCGAGGGGCAGGTCGCGCTTGCGCAGGGAGCGGCACAGGGCGAAGGCCCCCTCGGGGTCGCCGTCAGCGCAGATGATGGCGCCGGCCCAGCCGTCGTCGGGCTCGCTGCGGCTGACGGCCGAGTCGTCGGCCGCCGCCTTCCACGGGTAGCCGCCCAGGTCGAGGGCCTGGGCCAGCTCGGGTGGCACCGGGTCGGGGAACAGCAGCAGAGGTTCCATGGAACGCGAAACAGGCCTACCAGTTCGGCAGGTAGCGGTCGAGCTCGAACTGGGTCACCTGCGACTTGTAGTCGAACCACTCGGCCCGCTTGTTGCGCAGGAACCACTCGAAGATGTGCTCGCCCAGGCACTCGGCCACCAGCTCGGAGGTCTCCATCACGTCGAGGGCCTCGGACAGCGACTGGGGCAGGGGCCGGATGCCCTCGGCGGCGCGCTCCTCGGGGGTGAGCTCGAACACGTTGGCCGACGCCTCGGGCGGCAGCTCGTAGCCCTCGCGGATGCCGCGCAGGCCGGCGGCCAGCAGCACCGAGTAGGCCAGGTAGGGGTTGCAGGCCGGGTCGGGGGAGCGGTACTCGATGCGCGTGGAGGACTGCTTGCCCGCCTTGGTCACCGGCACCCGAACCAGCGCCGAGCGGTTGTTGCGGGCCCAGGTCACGTAGACGGGAGCCTCGTAGCCGGCGATCAGGCGCTTGTAGGAGTTGACCAGCTGGTTGGTGACGGCCGTGATCTCGGGGGCGTGCACCAGCAGGCCGGCGATGAAGCCCCGAGCCACCTTGGACAGGCCGTAGGGGTCGCCGGGCTCGTGGAAGGCGTTGGTGTCGCCCTCGAACAGCGACATGTGCGTGTGCATACCCGAGCCCTGCACCCCGCTGAGCGGCTTGGGCATGAACGTGGCGTAGACGCCCTGCTCGAGCGCGATCTCACGGACCACCAGGCGGAAGGTCATGACGTTGTCGGCCATCGACAGGGCGTCGGTGTAGCGCAGGTCGATCTCGTGCTGGCTGGGGGCGTCCTCGTGGAAGGAGTACTCGACCGGGATGCCCATGGCCTCGAGCATGTGGATCGTCCGCTTGCGCAGGTCGCTGGCCACGTCCGCGGTGGTCAGGTCGAAGTAGGAGCCGCTGTCGAGCAGCTTGGGGGCCTCGGAGGGGTCGCCGTCACCGAAGTAGAAGAACTCCATCTCGGGGGCCACGTAGAACGAGAAGCCCTGCTCGCGGGCCTTGTCCAAATTGCGCTTGAGCACCTGACGGGGATCGCCCTCGAAGGCCTCGCCGTCGTGGTTGAGGATGTCGCAGAACATGCGGGCGGACGGGTCGTCGCCCTTGGCCCAGGGCAGCAGCTCGAAGCTGTTGGGGTCGGGCTTGGCCAGCACGTCGCTCTCCTGCACGCGGCTGAACCCGTCGATGGCCGAGCCGTCGAAGTGCATGCCCTCGTCGAAGGCGTTCTCGAGCTCGGCGGGCGAGATGGCCACCGACTTGAGCTGGCCGAGCACGTCGGTGAACCACAGGCGGATGAGGCGGACGCCGCGCTCCTCGACCGTGCGCAACACGTAGTCCTGCTGGCGTTCCATCGGGCCATGTTCGCACGGGCTCGTGCGGAAGTGCACAAGCCGTGATCCAGTTCATGGAGCGTTCACATCTGGGCAACGGGTCGGAAACTGCCTGCTGGAACGGTAGGGCTGGCCGCAGAGGGCCAGCGCGCGGCGCGATCGCCGCTCAGCCGTAACGTCCGGGCACCCGGCCCGGTTCGAGTCGCTAGTGTCCGGGACGGCCTTTCGGCCGTCCCGGCATCACGAGCCGTAGGCATCCCGATTTGGAGGAACCGTGCCAGAAAGCACCCCCGACGAAGTTCTCGCCAAGGTCAAGTCCGAGAACCTCGAGTTCATCGACTTCCGCTTCTCCGACCTGCCCGGCGTGTGCCAGCACGTGACCATCCCGGCCAGCCTGCTCGACGAGGGCCAGTTCACCGACGGTCACGGCTTCGACGGCTCGTCGATCCGTGGGTTCCAGCAGATCCAGGAATCGGACATGGTGCTCATCGCGGATGCCGACACCTTCTACGTGGACCCCTTCATGAAGCGCAAGACCGGGGTCATCCACTGCTTCGTGGCCGATCCGGTCACCGGTGAGCAGTACAGCCGCGACCCCCGCTACGTGGCCCAGAAGGCCGAGGCCTACCTGAAGTCGACCGGCATCGCCGACACCGCCTACTTCGGTCCCGAGCCGGAGTTCTTCATCTTCGACGACGTGCGCTTCGACACGACGGGCAACTCGTCCTACTACTACGTCAACTCGGTGGAGGGCATCTGGAACACCGGGGCCGACGAGGGCCCGAACCTGGGCTACAAGCCCCGCACCAAGCAGGGCTACTTCCCGGTGCCGCCCATGGACCACTACCAGGACCTGCGTTCGGAGATGGCGGCCACGCTGCACCAGGTGGGCATCGAGACCGAGCTGCACCACCACGAGGTGGCCAGCGGCGGCCAGGGCGAGATCGGCATGAAGTTCAACACGCTGCTGCGCATGGCCGACCAGCTGTTCATGTTCAAGTACATCCTCAAGGGCGTGGCCTGGCAGGCCGGCAAGTCGCTGACCTTCATGCCCAAGCCGATCTTCGAGGACAACGGCTCGGGCATGCACACCCACCAGTCGCTGTGGAAGGGCGGCGAGCCGCTGTTCTTCGACGAGGCCGGCTACGCCGGTCTGAGCGACACGGCTCGCTGGTACATCGGCGGCCTGCTCAGCCACGCCCATTCGGTGATCGCCTTCACCAACCCGACGACCAACAGCTTCAAGCGCCTGGTGCCGGGCTACGAGGCGCCGGTCAACCTGGTGTACAGCCAGCGCAACCGCTCGGCGTCGTGCCGGATCCCGCTGGCGTCCCAGAGCCCGAAGGCCAAGCGCGTCGAGTTCCGCTGCCCCGACAGCACCTCGAACCCGTACCTCGCCTTCTCGGCCATGATGATGGCCGGCCTCGACGGCATCGCCAACCGCATCGAGCCGCCGGCCCCGGTCGACAAGGACCTCTACGACCTGCCGCCCGAGGAGCTGGCGTTGGTGCCCCAGGTGCCGTCGTCGCTGGACGAGGCGTTGATCGCCCTGGAGAACGACCACGACTACCTGACCGCCGGTGGTGTGTTCACCGACGACCTCATCGAGACGTGGATCGACTACAAGCGCATCAACGAGATCGATGCGCTGCGCCTCCGCCCGCACCCCTACGAGTTCGCCCTCTACTACGACATTTGAATACAACTGTGCGAACTCGAGCTTCGTCCTCTCGTGGCTGGCACGCCGTGGGCGATCCGCTGTCCTCAGAGTCATCCGTCACGGGACTGGAATCGCCCACCTGATCCCACCCGATGTAGTTGATCCGACCGGGGAGCCGGAGCACCGGCTCCCCGCGTCGGGACCCAACTCAGGCGACACTCCCTCGCTCGGTCACCCAAACCATCCGCCTACGTCTTCTACGACGTCGGTGGAGCCGGAGTAGTTGAAGACTGAGATGTTTCCGCTGGTGCCGAGTTTGACGGTCACCGAGTTCGGGATCACCTCACCTGGTATCCAGTTCAGACTCGACGCGGTGGGTCGCGACTGGCCGGTCGGCCACAGGGTCAGGAACGACGACCCGGTCGTATCGGTAACCGTCACGTTCAGCACCACCGAATCGGCATCCACCGGCACCCCACCCAGACCGCCGACCGCCACCGACCGAGTGGTACCGGCGACCCACGGTGTGGCGTATGCGCCGACGTTGCCCGCCCCCGCCCTCGAATCGAGAATCCGGACAGGCGCCAACGCGTGGAACAGGTTGCCGGTTCCGGGCTGGTAGTAGCCGGCGACATCGATGACGACGTCGGTGGAGCCGGAGTAGTTGAAGACTGAGATGTTTCCGCTGGTGCCGAGTTTGACGGTCACCGAGTTCGGGATCACCTCACCTGGTATCCAGTTCAGACTCGACGCGGTGGGTCGCGACTGGCCGGTCGGCCACAGGGTCAGGAACGACGACCCGGTCGTATCGGTAACCGTCACGTTCAGCACCACCGAATCGGCATCCACCGGCACCCCACCCAGACCGCCGACCGCCACCGACCGAGTGGTACCGGCGACCCACGGTGTGGCGTATGCGCCGACGTTGCCCGCCCCCGCCCTCGAATCGAGAATCCGGACAGGCGACAGGGAGGTGTAGCCGTCGCCGGTGTTCCCGTCGTAGTAGCCGGCGACATCGATGACGACGTCGGTGGAGCCGGAGTAGTTGAAGACTGAGATGTTTCCGCTGGTGCCGAGTTTGACGGTCACCGAGTTCGGGATCACCTCACCTGGTATCCAGTTCAGACTCGACGCGGTGGGTCGCGACTGGCCGGTCGGCCACAGGGTCAGGAACGACGACCCGGTCGTATCGGTAACCGTCACGTTCAGCACCACCGAATCGGCATCCACCGGCACCCCACCCAGACCGCCGACCGCCACCGACCGAGTGGTACCGGCGACCCACGGTGTGGCGTATGCGCCGACGTTGCCCGCCCCCGCCCTCGAATCGAGAATCCGGACAGGCGACAGGGAGGTGTAGCCGTCGCCGGTGTTCCCGTCGTAGTAGCCGGCGACATCGATGACGACGTCGGTGGAGCCGGAGTAGTTGAAGACTGAGATGTTTCCGCTGGTGCCGAGTTTGACGGTCACCGAGTTCGGGATCACCTCACCTGGTATCCAGTTCAGACTCGACGCGGTGGGTCGCGACTGGCCGGTCGGCCACAGGGTCAGGAACGACGACCCGGTCGTATCGGTAACCGTCACGTTCAGCACCACCGAATCGGCATCCACCGGCACCCCACCCAGACCGCCGACAGCCACCGACCGAGTGGTACCGGCGACCCACGGTGTGGCGTATGCGCCGACGTTGCCCGCCCCCGCCCTCGAATCGAGAATCCGGACAGGCGCCAACGCGTGGAAGTACGAGCCCGAGCGGGTGGAGGGCCCGCCGACGACGAAGGGGGTAGATGTGGAGCTGGCGGTGAGCGAACTCGTCCCGGCGTAGGTGGCGGTCAGGCTGACCATGCCAGAGGCGGCCGGCGTGACCGGACATGTTCCGCTGCCGTCGGTCCCCGTGGTGATGACGCAGGTCTGGCTCCCGAGGCTCACGTGGATCGTGGCCCCGTTGATGGCGGTGGGAGGGTCCTGGCTGATGTCGGCGAGCTGCGCCGTCACGGTCGCGGCTTGTCCGATCGAGCCGATCTCGGGGCTGCCGTTGAGGGTGATGTAGGTCGTGTCCTTCCCTGCGGCCCATGTGAACTGGATCAGGTTTGAGCTCGGGTTGCTCGCGCCGATTGTGGCCGTGGCCTGCACCGTGTCGGCTCCAGCATGCAAGGCCGCATACGTGTAGGTGGCGACTCCGCTGCTATCGGCCTCAGCGATTGCGACCTGTCCGTTCGCACCCGCAACGACGAACCGCACTGGCGTGCCGGCTGGGCTGGGCACGTTCTGGAGGCGAGCCGTGAACGTCACGTCGGATCCCGCCTTAGGGTTGGCGACTCCGGGGCCTGTGAGTGTGATCTGGGGGACCCCGGTTGTCGGCGAGAGGTCGCAGGTGGCGGACAGGCTCGTGAGGCGGATCACCGAGCTCGTATCGGACGCGTAGAGACAGCCGTCGGGCCCGACCTTGAGATTTCCGACGCCGTCAGCCACGAGCTGTGTGGCCGTGCCGCTGGGGAGCGCCACCTGGTAGACGGCACCACCCCCCGACACGAAGATCGAGGTGGGAACCCCGTCGGGTGCGATCGGCCCGATCGCCAGACCGAAGTTCGTGGGGATGCTGGTCACGGTCGTTTCGGTGACGGGCTGGGCGGTGTTGGTGGCCCCGAAGCTGACCAGGCGGTTGTCCCTGGTTTCGGCGTAGAGCGTCCCGTTGGGCGCGAACGCGAGTTGGACGAATCCCTGGGAGTCGCTGGCGTAGGTGGTGATCGTCGGCGTGGCGCTCGAAGGGTGCTCGATGCGGGTGATGTCGGGGCTGAAAAGACTCGACCCTGAGCCCCCGTTGGAGACGAAGAGGTCACCTGTGAGCGGATCGGTGGCGAGCCATGTCGGGTCGACGATCGCGCTCGTCAGGGTGCGGAGAACGGCACCGGTGTCCGGGTCGATCTGATCGACCTCGGTGGGGACGAATCCGCCCCCAGGCGCCACCGACGCATAGAGCTCGCCGTCGTTGCCGAAGGTGAGATCGGTGCTTCCCGCGCCGATCGACGGTCCGATCTGGGTCGACGGGTTGGCAGCACCTCCGCTCAATGGCGTCTTGTAGATGTTCCCGTTGTACTGATCGAGGTTGAGCAGGTGACCGCTGCCGTCCAGGGCGAGCCCGAAAGCTCCCTCGCAGGCGTTGAACCCTTGTGGCCCGGTCGGGATTCCTCCGAGGACCGGGGTGACGGTGCTGCCGTTCATGCCCGTGGCGTTGCCCGCCGAGCAGCCGGCGGAGGGGTTGCCGCTGAAGGTCACGGTAGCTGTCCCGGGTATCGGGAGATCGCCGTCGGTGGTGTCGACCGCGGAGAACGTGACCGCCTCGGCCTGCTTGTCAGTCGCTGTGAACGTGGCGTGGCCTGCGCTGTCGGTGACCCCGGGCGTGGGTCCGGTGGGGGTGATCTGTGCATCCCCTGGGCCCTCCGAGAGGGTGACGGTCTTGCCTTGCGCTGGAGCGCTCGCGCCGTTGTGCAGGGTCACGGTGATCGTTGCGGTGGAGCTGCCGTCGTTCGCCACGATCGGCGGTGCCGCCGCGATGCTTCCTGAGGTCGCCGGTGGGGGCGCGAAGGTCACGGTTGGTTGTGTCGTCACGACCGTGCTGTCGGTGGTGTCGGTGGCCGTGAAGGTGGCGGTCTGCGCGACGGTGTCGGTGACGTCGAAGACGGCCTGGCCATCTGTGGGGTCGGTCACGGCGCTCACGGGTGTCACCAGGGCGGCATTTCCGCCGCCGACCGGCGTCAGCGTGACGTGCTTGCCGCCGACCGGGTTCCCGTTGCCATCCCGGAGGCGGACCTGCACGAAGCCAGGGGTGGTGCCGTCGCTATAGGTGCCCATGCCGTTCGCCGACGATGCAGAGCCGCTCACCGCGCCCGTCGAGGTCCCTGTCAGCCGTTGGAGGATGTTCACGAAGTCTGGTGATCCGAGGCCGACGTGGGCGAAGTCTCCGTCTGCGCCACCGATGGTGTGGAAGGAATTGGTGCCGGCTTGTGGGTAGAGGGCTGCGTTCAGGTTGCCGATGTTGCTGCCGAGTTGGTCGTTGAGGTGGCCGACCAGCGCAGCGAGCTGGGGAGTCGACATGCTGGTCCCCCCGTAGAGGGCGTTCTCTGGGCAGCCGCCCGCGTCCGCCTCGCAGATCTGAATGCCCGCGTTCGGATCTGCGTTCATGGCTAGGTCCGGGACCGAGCGCCCGGGGGACGCGGTCAGCCCGTTCTGCAGGGCCGGACGAGCGAAGTACTTGCTCACCCCGAAGCCGCCCTGGCCCGATGTGGGGGTGGCCGAATCCCCCCACCAGGTCTCGCCTGCGTCGCCGTAGAACGGTCCGAACGTCGGGCTCGTGCCCCCGACGGCCGTGGCGTTGGGCGAGTCGGCGGGCACGCCAACCGTGTCCGGGCTGCCGTCCGAGCATGTGCTGCCCGCATCGCCGCTGCCGTTGAGAACGGTGATGCCGCTGGCCGCGGCATCGGCCAGGATCGAGTCGATGGCTTGGGCGTCGGCCAGCGACGTCTGATCCTCACATTGCTGCCACGAGTTCGAGATCACCGTGTCGCCGTCGTCGATCATCGTGTTGAACATGGTCTCGAAGCTCGTCGATTGTGGGGCGTCGTAGACGACATACCTCGTCGACGGTGACGGCGCCGTGGCCATGACGCTGTCGATGTCGACCAACACCTCGGATTGGCCAGGCCCCGGGCTGACAACACCTCCGTTGACCGGCACCTCGCTCAGCTGCCCCTCGAGCGTCGACTTGGCGGGGTCGGGCAGTCCGAGAAGGTCGAACCAATCGCTCACGTCCGATGGGCGGTAGGTGTCGAACTCCAGCAGACCGATCTTCTGCCCAGCGGCTGACGCGGCAGGTCTCGGGCCCGCGGCACTGGCGGAATGAGGAGTGGCGGCGCCGTTGCCCTTGCCCGGCCAGTTGGAGTTCGCCGCCCAGTAGGCGGCGCAAAAGGCGACATCAACCACGCTCTGCGCGGAGCTCCACGAGGTCGCCAGCCCGTAGCCGGTCATCCCTCCGACAATGAAGGTGTCTGCGGCCAGAGCAGCGCCGAGAAGGGGTGCTAGGGCTAACGCGACCAATAAGATGAAGGACGTCTCGAGCGCGAACTCAACGACATCGTCCAGCGCTTTGCTGCACGCGTTCCGGGCTTTCGGTGGGACGCGTTTCATACCGGGAGACGCGGCGGGCTGCGCCAGCGTTGACAGCCCTGCCACCGACTGGACCACCGGTGCAATTGCCTGGGGGACCGCCGGCGACTGGTCGTTCGCGTATGCGATTCGCCCGTCGACGCGGTAGTCGTGGATGCCGACCTGGAAGGCCCGCTCGGCCACGGCGCGGGTGCCCTTGACCGTGAGGGTCAGCCGATTCGTCGACCTCTGCGTAACGGTGAGGCCTTCGCTTCGGACCCACTTCGTCACGGCGTCGTAGGAGGACTGGGTTGGCCCGAACCGGTCGGCCAGTTGCGACTGGGTGAGGTAGTGCCGATAGGCCGGAGACGAGGGATCCTTGACGGCCGAGAGGAAGCGCTGGAACCCGGCTTCGTCGTTGCGGTGCAGCGTGATCGTCAGGGTCAGCGATTGGTCCTGGTCGGTCGAGCTGGCTGCCACTGGACTTACCTGATCAGGCGAGAGACCGGGAGCCGACCCACCCGGGATCCGGACCATCGCCGTCTGAGCCGCAACCGGCTGCGCGTCCGCCGGCCGGGCAGATGCCGCGGCCAGCACCGCGATCACGGTGAGCAGCGTCAGGGAAGCAATACCGGGTCGGACCCGGACATCACAATGCGCCCGTCGTCGCCACGGCCGCGCGGCAAGGAGACGCCCTCGGCCAAGTTCGGCCATACCTCTCGTCCCGTCGGACATGTGCCCTCAATTCGCCCAAGACACCGTTGCCCAACCCCCGACATCCTGCCGCAACGAAATGTCGGGCGGAAGCTACTGCCGCTTGCATGAGGCGTCAACATGCCCTGAGCAATCTCAGCGCTACCCATGAGAATGAACCGCCTCGATCCCCGCGGGGACAGAGCCCCGCGAAGTGGTGGGGTTCGAGGTGTGATCCTCGGTGTGTTCAGCCCATCGAGTTGGGGCCAGTCGAGGTCATCGTCGCGGGGGTTGGCTGAGGGCGGCCATCGAGCCTTTCGAGGGGTAGCGCCGGGCGATGGCCCACTCGTCGAGTTGGTCGGCGAGCATGGCGCCGATGAGGTGAACCGCCCTGGGTTTGGTGGAGGCGTGCCGCCTTGGGGTCGAACGGACCGCCGGCCGGCGCCGCTGCCGAGAAGGCCCGCGTGGTCGCTGGTGCCAAGGCGGGTTCTCGGCCGGGTGGCATGGCTGTGGCATGAACCCCGCTGAGGGGTGCATATGTCCAGTTCGGAGGCCTCGTCCCCTCGGTTCTACGACATCCATATTTCAGGCATCAGTTGCAACTGAAGACTGAAAATCCTAGCCTGAAGCCATGACTCGGGCCAAGCAATCGTCGGTGAAGGGCTCGAGCGACCTCGTTCGAGCCCTTCACCGTCTTGGTGCGACCGTCTCGGAGTCCGCACCCGGCCTCGAGGTGTCCGTTGGTGACGGAGTGGTCGTGCTGGTTCGGCCGGTGTCTCGGTCGGTGTTGTCGGCCGGCCGTGCGCACGATGTCGTGCGGGCGGTGGCCGACGAGGGGCCGGGCGTGCCGGTGGTGATCGCCGAGAGGATCCCGGCGGCCGCTCGCGACGTGCTGACCAGAGCTGGTGTCGGCTGGTTCGACCGGCGGGGTCATCTTCGTGTGCAGGCGGCGGGGTTGTTGATCGATGCCGATGTGCCGGCGGCAGCAACGAGGGCGCCGCGGTTGGCGTTCCCATCTGGTCGTACGGGCGTGGGCGCGGCTCTGGCCATGTTGATCGCGTCCTCGTCCACGGACGATGGTGATTGGGCCTCGGTCGCTCCGACAATCAGTGAGATCGCTGACCTGGCCGGCGTCGCGGTGTCGGGGGCGTCGACGGCGATGAAGACGTTCCGCTCCCTGGGTTACCTCAACGGGGACGGCAGCCCGGTCGTGCCCGATCTGTTCTGGGCGACTGTCGAGCACTGGGGGCCTCGATGGGTGGGCCTGGCCCAGCCGATCGACGCCGACGCTGGGCTCGTCGTCCGACTCGATGCGAACCTCGTCGACCTCGATGCGCCTGGGTGGTGTGTGGCGGGGGACGCTGCCGCTGCCGCGTGGCACGCACCGACCCTGGGTGGCGACGTCGGTGCCCGCCAGTGGTACGTCCCGTCGCTCGACGTGCTCGACATGTTGCGCTGGACGCTTGGCCAGACCAGCCCCGGTGAGCGAGCGGCGGCCTTCGTGTCGGTGGCGCCGACGCCGGTGTTGTGCCGTCGGCGAGTTGATCGAGGCATCGGTTCGCCGGTCGAACCGCTGGTCGCGGCTGCGCTCGACCTCGCCCTCGACCAGGCTCGCGGACCCGAGGCGCTCGAGTCGTGGGAACCCGATTCCGGGCATCGGGTGTGGTGACGTGACCGGCGATCCCACTGGCGTGATCGCCGTGCCGTGTCTGGCCGGATCGACGGTGGCGCGGTTCGTTGCCCTCGTCGACGGGCTCTTCGACGACCTCAAGCGCGAGCTCGTCCTGATCGGTGGTCTCACCGTGTCGTGTCGTCTTGGCTTCGAGCACCGAGTCACCAACGATGTCGACGGGCTGTACTTCAATCGATCGGACGATGCGATCGAACAGGTGCTGATCGCCCACGAGGTGAACACCGACGGTCACCGCGTGGTGTTTGACGACGGGACCAAACTCGACGTCATCGAGGTAGCCGACCTCGATCCGAACCGATTGCCCGACGACGAGTCGAACCGGCTCTTCATCGAAGCGCACCGCTGGGCCTACGACTCGGCGACGACCGAGACGATCACCGCGTTCGATCCGGTCACGGAGGCCGTCCACTCGACCGTGACGATCCGACTCGCTCACCCGGCCGCGCTCATACCGATGAAGCTGCGAGCCGCCGAGGCACGACCTCGCGCCAACGAGAAGAAGAAGGCGAGCGACGCCCTCGACGCCTACACCTTGCTCGACCGACTCGACGCCGATGGTGCCCTCGCCGCGGTGGTCGCGGAGGCGCCTTGGGACATCCCGGCGCTCACGGCGGCCTTTCTCAGGCGGGGTTTCCTGGCCAACGCGGATGTCACCGCGGGTCGGATCAACCGCTGGATGAGTCTCCCGGCTCCGATCACGCCCGACGATCTCCGCCGCGTCGCCACTCGTTTCTCGAGCAGGATCACGTGATTGCCTGGGCCGTCACTTTCCATGCCGTTCTGGTCGGTGAGCGGCGGTCCTCTCACATTCCTCGATCGCTGGTCAGCGGAGTGCAGCGTCAGACGAGTGGCTTCTCCGCTGTGTGGCATGGAAGTGGCAGGGACCACCTAGGAAGGCACATATGTGCTGGTCAGATGCCCTGCTGGCCATCTACTACGACATCTAGCCGATCCGACCCCTGACTCGCCCCGCCCCGATGGATGGAGCGAGTCAGGGCCGCGGGTGGTGGCTCCTGGGCATCCGGGACGCCTCGGTCACCCGGGTGCGCCGAGGGGTCGATCGGGCGCGTCGGGATCCCCTGGTCGGCGGGGCCGTTGGGCGGGTCCAGGGAGCCGGTGAGTCGGTGCTACGCGGCGCGGCGGCGGACGATCCAGACGGTCAGCGCGATGAGCAGAGCCGACAGCGCCAGCAGCCAGCCGCCCTCGATCCATTGGAACGGCCAGAACCGGCTGGCCGGCTGGTAGCTGGTCAGCTGCACGTAGCCGTGCCGGGAGAAGCAGGTCGCCAGTGGCGCCAAGGCGGCCTTGATGCGCCCGCTCGGTGCGGGCGCGCACTGCTGGAGCAGGGCGCGGGGTGCGTCTCGCCAGCTGGCGAACGCGAACCTGCCGTCCCTGCTCCAGTGCTGGCTGTAGATCCAGGCGGAACCCGGCAGGTTCGGGTCCGTGGTGGACAGGGGGGACAGGTAGTGCCGGCGCAGCAGGTTGGCGGCCAGCAGCGCGAGTCCGGTGTAGGCGACCAACGTGGCGATGATGGCGGGCACGACCCGGCGTACGAGCACGCCGGCGAGGGCGCCGATGGCGAACGCGGTCAACGCCCAGCCTGCGAAGGCGAGCCCGCGCAGATCGAACAGCCCGGTCGAGAAGGGTGAGCTCTCGGGAAGCGAGAGCGCCTGGTTCCCCGTCGCCAGGTACGGCTGGTAGTACCACGAGAGCAGCAGGCTGAAGGCCAACGCGGCGGCCGCCACGGCGGCGCCCAGCAGCACGAGCTTGGCGAGCGTCCATCGCCAGCGCCCGAAGCCCTGGGTCCAGGCGTAGCGGAAGGTGCCGGACTCCAGCTCGCGAGCCAGCACCGGTGCCCCCACGAACGCGCCGATCAACGCCGGGACGACCTGGAGCACGTACCCACCGACGAGCAGGTGGTTGGCGAAGTTGAAGTCCTGGTCGAGGCGTTGGATCAGGTCACCGCAGGCGGCCGTGGCGGGGTTGCAGGTGGTGGCGGTGGCGTAGGCGTGGTGCAGTTGCAGTCCGGCGGTCCAGACGTACACGGCGAGCGCGCCGAGGAACGCACCCGCTCCACCCAGTGCGAACCGGTGCTGGCGCCACGTGATCCAGACCATCCGCGACCAGGGCACCGGCCGCAGGTTCGCCTCCTGTTCCCGGGCGACGGGCACGGCCAGCGCGGTCATCTCCAGACCTCCGACGGGTCCGCGCCGCGGTGGCGACTGGGTCCCGGGAGTGCCGTGGCTCCGGGTTCACGGAGGTAGGCCATCGCCAGCTCTTCGAGCCCGACCGGATGGGATTCCCAGCCCATGGGGACTGGATCGTCGGCGGTGGCCCGAACGAGCAGATGCGCTTGGGACTGCCCGCGGCGGGAGTGGACGACAGGTCGTTCGGTGTAGCTGTCGGCCTCGGTGGCCGGGCCGGTCAGCACGCGGTGGTTCGCCAGCAGGTCGTCGACCTCGCCGGCCATCTGCACCCGGCCCCTCGACACCATGACGAGGTAGTCGGCCACCCGCTCGAGCTCGGCCAGCACGTGCGAGGACAGCAGCACGGACACGCCGTCGTCGACCGCCGCGGTCAGCACCGTGGCCATGAAGTCATGGCGGGCGATCGGGTCGAGCATCGCCATCGGCTCGTCGAGCACGAGCAGGCGCGGCTTGCGCGCCAGCCCCAGCGTCAACGCCAACTGGGCCTGCTGGCCGCCCGACAGGTGGCCCGACTTCCGCTTCAGGGGGATGCCCAGCTCCGCCAGACGTGCCACCGCCCAACCACGGTCGAAGTGGTGGTTCAGGTTGCGGGTCACGTGCAACATGTCGGCTGCGGACAGAGACCTGTACATCGGGGTGTCCTGCGCGACGAACGCGATGCCGTCCAACGCCACGGGAGAGCCCGGCGGTCGGCCGTCGAGCACGGCCACGGTGCCCTCGGAGGGCTCGGTCAGACCGGCCGCCAGGTTGAGGAGCGTGCTCTTGCCGGCACCGTTCGGGCCGACCAGCGCGGCGACGTGACCCGCAGGGATCGCGACCGAGCACTCGCGCAACGCCCAGGTGCTGCCGTATCGCTTGCCCAGGCCGTTGGCCTCGATGACGTTCATGCCACGCCCTCCGCGTCGTCGATCGCCGCGCCGCGGCGGAGGCGCGAGCCGCTACGGCGCTCGTCGAAATCCCGCAGGGCGCTGCTGAACAGCGCCACGATCCCGTCCTCGTCGAGCCCCGCCGCGTCCGCCTTGGCGACCCAGGTCAACAACGAGCGGCGCAGGGCGGTGACCTCGGCCAGCGCGACCTGCTCGAGGGTCGCCTCGATGAACGTGCCCTGCCCAGGCCGCCCGACGGTGAGGCCCTTCATCTCGAGGTCGCGGTAGGCCTTCAGCACGGTGTTCGGGTTGATGGCCAAGGAGGCGACCACGTCGCGGACCTTGGGCAGCTGGTCGCCCGGCTTCAGGTAGCCCAACCGAAGTGCGTGCTCGACCTGGTGCACGAGCTGGCGATAGGTGGGCACCCCCGAAGCCGCGTCCAGTCGGAACTGGACCGGCGATGACGGGGATCCGCACTGGCCGTTCGGCGTCGCGCCCTCAACGGCCGATCCAGGCGGCTGACCGCCCGGGCCGTCGCTGCTCTCTTTACCTATGGTCATAGATAAACAGATAGAACAGACGGAGGCCGATGTCAAGGTCGCACTTCGGCTTCGACCCCGCCTGAGGACCTCATGGGTCGGTGCGCCCATCGGCGCACCTCCTGAGGCGCCGTGACCCCGCCGGGCCTGGGGGCCGATGCCCTGGCCGGAGCGTCGATCTCGGCGAGCCACGGAGCCAGCGCCTCGACCACCAGGTCCACCTGCGGCGGGCGGATGAAGCTCACGTGGCCGCCGGGCACGTCGACCACGGTCAGGTCGGGGACCACCGCCCGCCAGCGGTCGGCGGTGCTGAAGCGGGCCGTGCACACCGCCACCACGGGCCCGTCGTAGCGACGGGCCACCCACCGGCTCAGGCCGGCGGTCATCTCGATCCGGGCCATGCGCCGGCGCAGCACCGTGTCGAGGGGCTCGCCCTCGCGGAGGCGGCGCCGGGCCTCGCGGACCTCGGCCACGGTCTGCGGGTTCTGGAACCGTCGCAGCCGGGGCACCCGCTCGGCCACCGGCGACAGGGCCACCCGCTGCTGGGCCCGGCGCCGCCCGGCGTCGATCCACGACTGCAGGCGGATCCGCTCGGGGCCCAGCAGCAGCCGTGACACGAAGTGCGCGTCGAGCAGCACCACCAGGTCTGGCCGCCGCCCGGCCGCCGCCAGCTGGCGGGCCATCTCGACGGCCACGGTCCCGCCGCCGGAGTAGCCGGCCAGCACGAACGGACCCTGCGGGTGGTGCTCGACCACGGCGGCGGCGTAGGCGGCCGCGGTGGCGCCCACCGAGCGCAGGCGGGCCAGCCCGTCGGTGCCCAGCACCTGCAAGCCGTGGAACGGCCGCGAGCCACCCAGGGCCATGGCCAGGTCGAGGAACATCTCGGGACGACCGCCGCGGCCGTGCACGCAGAACACGGGGGCCCCCGGACCGTCGGGCTGGAGGGTCAGCACGGGCGACGGCCGGCCCTCGCGCCGCCACCGGCCGCAGGCCTCGGCGCAGGCCGACAGGACGGGGTCCTCGAACACGGCGATGGGCAGATCGGCACCCAGGGCGATGCCGAGCTGATCGATGGCCTCGACCATGGTCAGCGAGTCACCACCCAGGTCGTAGAAGTCGTCGTGGCGCCCGATCGGCTCGACGCCGAGCACCTCGGACCACACCGCCGCCACCTGGCGCTCGAGCTCGTCGGCGGGCTCGGCGAACGGCCGGTCGAGCTCGGGTCGGTGGTGGTCGGGGGCGGGCAGCTCGATCATCTGGACCTTGCCGCGGTCGTTGCGGGGGAAGGCGTCGCAGAACACCACCCGCCCCGGCAGCATGTAGCGCGGCAGCCAGGCCGACAGCTCCCGCCGAAGCCGCGACACGGTCACCCCGGGCCGGCTGGGCACCACGTGGGCCACGATGCGGACCCGCCCGGGGCGGAGCTCGTCCACACCGACCCTGGCCTCGGCCACCTCGTCGAGGGCGAGCAGGCGCTGCTCGACCTCGGACAGGTCGACGGTGTAGCCGCGGATCTTCACGACCGAATCCCGCCGGCCCAGCAGGACCATGTCGCCGTCGACCAGGCGGCCCAGGTCGCCCGTCACCACCACCTTGCCGCCCGCGGCGGCGCGCCGCGGATCGGGGTCGGGTCGGAACACCGCCTGGGTCAGGCCGGGATCGTTCCAGTAGCCCGAGGCGGCGCAGGCCGTGCGCACCACGATGGCCCCCGCGCCGGTCTCGTCGGGCGAGTCGATCCACCACTCGACGCCGGCCACCGGACGCCCGACCGGCAGCGCTCCGCCCGGGACGAGGCCGCCGGGACGCACGTGCAGGGCCGAGGTGGGCCCTGCCTCGCTCGATCCGTAGACGCACACCACCTCGGCGTCGGGGTTGAGGACCCGGCGCACCGCCTCGACGTCCTCGCCCGTGACCTTGTCGGCGGCTGGCGCCACGAGCCGCAACCGGGGCAGCGCAGGTTCGGCCCCGCGCTCGGTGGGAGCTGGGCGAGGCGCGCCGGACGGACCCGACGTCCGCGACCTGCCGGGCGCAGCCAGCTCGAAGGCGGCGATGATCTCGCGCAGGAGGTGGGGCGAGAGCATGGCCACCGTGATGCCCTGCTCGTCGAGCCAGCGCCCCACCGCCCGTCCACCCACGCCAGGGTCGAGGAGGTGGAGCGGCGCGCCCCACAGCGGCGCGTGGAAGAGGGTGCGGGCCGCCCCGAAGCTGGCCGGCAGGTTCAGCCCCACGCGGTCATCGGGTCCGTAGTCGAAGCAGCTGGCCTGGGCGGCGATGCGGGCGTCGCGCGAGGAGAACGGCGCCACCAGCCCTTTCGGCAACCCGGTCGACCCGGAGGTGAACAGCAGCGACTCGGGCCAGGCGTCGTCCGGCGGGACCAGCTCGCCCATCGCGGCGCATGCGGGGGTGTGGAGGTCGACCACCGGGATCCCGTCGTCGAGCAACGGGCGGTGCTCCGGGTCGACGACGGCCACCTGCGGCGCGACCGCGGCCATGAGCTGGCGCCGGCGGAGGGGCGGAAGACGGGGGTCGACCCGGGCCAGGCCCAGGCCGCCGAGCCAGCCGGCATAGGTGCACACGACGGTGTCGACGCCCGAGCCCACCACCACCAGCACCGGTCGACGGCGGTCGGTGGCCTGGGCGGCCATCGCCAGGGCCAGGGCGCGTGCCTGGCCGTCCAGCTCGGCCACCGTGAGCGTGCGACCCTCGCCCACCACGGCCACCTGGTCCGGAGTGGTCGCCACCCGCTCGGCCCACAGCGCCGAGAAGCCCCTCGCCACCACGCGCTCGGGGTCGCTCATCGGTTCTGCGGCCAAGGCGCCGGCCCTCCCAGCTCGGTCGAGGTCGGCGACGACGCTAACGCACGCTTCATCCGACCCAGGCCCCGGCGACGGCCTGCAAAGATCGGGACAACTGATCATGACCGCGTGACGGCCTGGGGAGGGGACTTCTATGGGATTGCTGCGCAACCGAGGGGGAGACGGTGCGCCACCTCGACGGTTCCAGCTGCGTGAGCGCATGCTGAGCATCGGTGACGACTACTGGATCGAGGACGAGTCCGGTCAGCGGGCCTTCCTGGTCGACGGCAAGGCCATGCGGCTCCGGGACACGTGGATCCTGAAGGATGCCGACGACCACGAGGTGGCCGAGATCAAGGAGCGGGCGCTCTCGGTGCGGGACAAGATGAAGATCGACTTCGGTGGGCGCAGCGCCACGGTCACCAAGCGGGTCGTCGGCGTGCGCGACCACTTCAAGGTCGACGTCGACGGTGGGGCCGACCTGAAGGTGCACGGCAACATCGTCGACCACGAGTACGAGATCGAGCGCGGCGGGGACAAGGTGGCGGAGATCTCGAAGCGCTGGTTCCGCGTGCGCGAGACCTACGGCGTCGAGGTGGCGGCGGGCGAGGACCCGGTGCTGATCCTTGCCATCACCGTGGCCGTGGACGGCATGACCCACGTGGGCTGATCCCGATGCCGGGGCGGCCGGCCAGGGGCGGGATGCTCGGCCGTGACCGGGGACACCGTGGTGGACGGGTGCGGCTGGTCGGTCTCCCGATTCCATATCGAGAGCGATATAATCAGGCGATGTTCGGAGCGATGGTCAAGCAGGTGCGCGAATCGCGTGGGATGAGCCAAGCGCAGCTGGCTCAGGTGGTAGGTGTTGACCAGCCGAACATCTCGGCCATCGAGAACGACCGCCGGTCTCCGTCAGCGGAGACGTTGAACCGCCTGCTGGTCGCCTGTGGCTACGAGCTCGCCGCGGTCGCCGGGGATCGCCGGGTGTACGCACCCCTGCCGGCCATCGGCTG
The DNA here is from genome assembly GCA_963785815.1 of uncultured Microthrixaceae bacterium. GTDB lineage: Bacteria > Actinomycetota > Acidimicrobiia > Acidimicrobiales > Acidimicrobilacustridaceae > UBA4742. Next base: position 263,336 of record CAWAWN010000002.1, on the reverse strand, counting down.
GTTCCCCGACGAAGACCTGCCGCCGGTGTTGCCGGACGATCCTGCCGACGAGCCGCCTGTCGTCGGCCCCCGTACCACCGTTGCCGAGCGTGCTCGGATCGTCACCGCGGTGCTCGACGCGGTCTCCCGCCCATGAGGCTCACCGATGTCGTGATCGAGGTTCACGACCACCTCGATGCGACCGGGGTGTCTCATGCCTTCGGCGGCGCGCTGGCGCTCGATCAGATCGTCGATCCGCGGGCCACGGTCGACATCGATGTCAACGTCTTCCCCGCCCAGTCCCTGGAGGAGACGATCGCGAACTTCGCGCCCCTCGGCTACCTCCCGGAGCTCGAAGCACCGGATCTCGTGCCGATCGCCGGGCTTCGCCTCCGTCGCTCGGCCGACCCGTTCCCGCTCGACATCTTCCCCCCCCTCGATCGTGAACGCTACGACGAGATCGCCCGTCGTCGTGTCTACCTGCCCTTCGGGGACCCGACGCGCCAGCTGCCGTTCCTCTCCGTCGAGGACCTGACGGTCTTCAAGCTCTCGTTCGGACGCGACAAGGATTGGGTGGATCTCCGCAACATCTGCCGGTATCGACCGGACCTCGATGTCGACTACGTCGAGGATCAGCTGCTGGCCCTGCGGGGCCCCCAGATGCATCCGCGCCTGGCGCGCTTGCGGCGAATGCTCCGCCAGGTCGACTCGTGAGACCTCCGCAACACGCCTGTCGTCCGTGGCCGGCTCCGGTCGCCTGGTCCTTAGCGGCCACGCCGCCGTCGTCGCCACCCAGGCCTCTCCGATCCCCTGACCCCTCCCAGGTCCGCACGGATGCCTTGTTAGGTTGGACGGGTGAAGATCGGCACGCACCTCCCGCAGTACGGGCGCGTGGCCGGTCCCACGGCCATCACCCGGGCCGCCCGCCATGCCGAGGAGCTCGGCTTCGCCGGGGTCTGGGTGAGCGACCACGTCGTCCAGCCGGCGGCCCAGGACTACCCGTCGCCCTACCTGTACGACCCCATCGTCACCTTGACCTGGGCCGCGGCCATCACCGAGCGCGTCGACCTGGGCACCAGCGTGGTGGTGGTCCCCCAGCACAACCCGCTCGAGCTGGCCAACACCCTGGCCAGCCTCGACTCGCTGTCAGGCGGCCGGGTGATCGCCGGCGTCGGCGTGGGGTGGTCCGAGGGCGAGTACGACGCCATGGGCTACCCCTTCGCCGATCGTGGCCGGCGCATGGACGAGATCCTGCGCGCCTGGCAGGTGGTCTGGCACGAGGACCCGTGCTCGTTCGCCGGCGAGCACGTGTCGTTCGCCGACCTGCGGGTGCTGCCCAAGCCGGCGCACCCCATCCCCGTCTGGGTCGGCGGGTCCGGTCCGCGAGCCCGCCGGCGCGCCGTCGAGCTGGGCGACGGCTACCACCTCATCGGGGTCACGTCCACCGAGGCGGCGGCCCCGATCGCCGAGGTCCGGGCCTCCCGGCCCGAGCCGGCGTTCGTCATCTCCCTGCGGACCGGTTGGGATCCCCTGGGCATGGACCACGACCGGATCCGGGCCGAGCACGAGGCCTATGCCGAGGCCGGCATCGACTACGTGGTGTGCGCACCGTGGCGCACCCAGCTCGACGACTGGCTCCGATCCATGGACGTCCTGGCCGAGCTGACCGGCGTCGAGCCGGCCTGATCGGCGGGCGGCGGGCTCGCCCGGTGGCGGTCCGGTCCCCGCGGCGGCGCGGATGGAGCCTGGCGGCGGCCGACGGGCCATACTCGTGTCCGAAGGTCGCCCCCGATCCGGGACGGACCTCAGGCGCGGGTTGCTCCCCCTGGTCCGACGGTGTCCCTCGCTCATCGCCAGACCCCCAGGACCAACGAAGGAGAGCTCGATGCCGCTGACGAAGGACTCGTGGCACGAGGAGCGCATGCTGATCGACGGCGAGCTCGTCGAGGCCGAAGGCGGCGCCACCTACGACAACATCAACCCGGCCAACGAAGAGGTCATCGGCCCGGTGGCCGATGCCTCGCCGGCGGACGTCGAGCGGGCCATCGCCGCGGCTCGGCGGGCCTTCGACGAGACGGACTGGTCGCGCGACGTGGCCCTGCGGGCCCGGTGCCTGCGCCAGCTCCACCAGGCCCTGGTCGACCACGAAGCCGACCTGGCCGACATCACCGTGGCCGAGGTGGGCGCACCTCGCATGCTCATGGGCGGTCCGCAGCTGGGCGAGCCCCTCAAGTTCATCCCCTTCTACGCGGACCTGGCCGAGAAGTACGAGTGGGTCCAGGAGCTCGGCGTGGCCGAGACGATGGCCGGCCCGAGCAACCGCTGGGTCGAGCGCGAGCCGGTGGGCGTGGTGGCGGCCATCACGCCGTGGAACTACCCGAACCAGATCAACATCGCCAAGGTGGCCCCGGCGCTGGCCGCCGGCTGCACGGTGGTGCTCAAGCCGGCTCCCGACACCCCGTGGACCGGGCTGGCTCTCGGCCGCCTGGTGGCCGAGAGCACCGACATCCCCGCCGGCGTCTTCAACGTGGTCACCGCGGCCGACAAGACCATCGGCGAGGTGCTCACCACCAGCCCCGACGTCGACATGGTGAGCTTCACGGGCTCCACCGCCGTCGGGCGGCGGATCATGGAGGCCGGCGCGGCCACCGTGAAGCGCGTGTTCCTCGAGCTGGGGGGCAAGTCCGCCCAGATCGTGCTGGACGACGTGGACGACATCGGCGCCGCCTCGGTGGCGGCCGTCTTCGGCATCTGCACCCACGGGGGCCAGGGGTGCGCCACCAGCACCCGGCTGCTGCTGCCCCGGTCACGCTACGAGGAGGGCGTCGACGCCGCCGCGGCCATGATCGCCGGCATGAGCTACGGCGATCCCGAGGACCCGGCCAACCTGACCGGCGCCATCGTCAACCGACCCCAGCTCGAGCGCATGGATGGCCTCGTCCGCCAGGCGGTCGCGGATGGTGCCCGGCTGGTGGTCGGCGGCCACATCGCTCCCCAGTTCGACAAGGGCTTCTACTTCGAGCCCACCCTGCTGGCCGACGTCGACAACTCGATGGACATCGCCCAGACCGAGATCTTCGGCCCGGTCCTGGTGGTGATCCCCTACGAGGACGACGACGACGCCATCCGCATCGCCAACGACTCGATCTACGGCCTGTCGGGCGGGGTGTCGGGTGAGGACCGCGAGCGCGTCCTGCGGGTGGCCCGTCGCATCCGCACCGGCACCATGTCGGTCAACGGCGGGCTCTGGTACGGCGCCGATGTGCCCTTCGGGGGCTACAAGCAGTCGGGGATCGGCCGCGAGATGGGCGTGTCCGGCTTCGAGGAGTACCTCGAGCAGAAGGCCATGGCCGAGGGCGTGCCCCAGGCCGGATGATCGTCGGGCGAGACCGCTGACCAAAGGGGTCGGCGGCCCGCCCGGGCGGTCGCGCCGTCGGGCCCGTGCTCGGCCGAACTTAGGAGAACGCGACGGCGCGGGCCTCGGCGGCCAGCTCGTCGCGGTCCTCGGGCAGGACCCACCCGGCGGCGATGGTGTCGTCGAGGGCCCGGTCGAAGGCGGCCAGGTAGGCGTCGCGGTCGCCGTAGAGCTGGCGCAGCTGCTCCGGATCGAACGGGGTGGTCGAGCCGAACAGGTGGAACATGATCTCGTCGCCCACCGGATCGCCCGACAACGTCGCCGCCGGCACGTCGACCACCGGGGTGCGGATGCCCCCGAGCGCGATGCCGTGCTCGTCGCGCACCACCGAGCCGTCGGCCGCGATCTCGATGCGGGGGGCGCGTGCGGCCGGGGCGCCGCCGGCCACCCATCCGGCGAGCTGTCGCAGAGCGCTGGCCAGCAGGTAGTGGGCCGGCCCGGCGTTGATGGGCTTGGGTGTGGGGATCAACTCGGCCATGGCCGGCCCGACCGTGTACACGTCGGCGTGGGCGGTGCCGGCCATCTCCCACAGGCGCGTGTTCTCGTCGTCGTCCTGGCGGGCCTCGGGGTAGCGGAAGTTGCCGACCAGGTCCCCCTCGGCCTCGATGATCAGGACCGGCGCGGTTCGGTCGGTGCGGACGCGCACCGGCGGCCCCGACAGCGCCTCGGACACCTCGCCGCCCTCGCCCAACCCGGCCGCGGCCCGGCCCCGGCTGTGGATGTAGAAGGCGTCGAACACCTGGGCCCGGGGGTGGACGGCGTTCACGTAGCTCACCATGCGGAAGGCGGACTGGGACTGGCCGGCCGCGATGAACCGCAGCGCGCCGAGGTCGGCCAGCGGCGAGTCCGGTCCGCGCAGCGCCCGGCCGACCTGGCTGAAGATGTCGTAGCTGAAGGCGTCGCCCGGGTGCTGGAGCGAGCCGTAGCGCGCCGGGTCGGTGCCGCGCAGGCCGACGGGGTCCTCCAGGCCCTCCATGGCGATGGCCGGCTGGCCTCCGACCACGCCGACCTGTTGGGCGGACACCCCGACGTAGACGTAGCCGCCCCGCAGCAGCTCGTCGGCGGCCACGGTGAAGTGGGCGCCGGTGTCCATGCCCACCGTGACGTTGAACCACTCGACCACCACCGTGCCGTTGCAGGTGGCCGGCTCCTCCGGTCGCCGGACCAGCACCCGGGTGGTGAACTCGGCTGCGGCGTCGGGCTGCACCGTCCACCGCCCGTCAGCGGTGAGCTCGCCCACCGGCGCGAACGAGGTGGCCACCCCGGACGCGGCCCACTCGCTCTCGACGTAGCCGGCGGCGCCGATGTCGCGTGGGGTGCCCCCGAAGAGGACGAACACCCCGTTGCCGCCGTCGAGGGGGGACAGCCGCGCCGCGGTGGCGGCGTCGCCCTCGGTTGCTCCAGCCATGTGACCTCCCCCGTCAGGTCGGCGTCGGTCGCCGCCGCGGTCCGCACCGTATACCGGGCCGCTCCCGCCGGCGACGGCTCGGGGTGATGTCCCGGCGGCGACGCCGCGTCAGGCCACGGCTTCGTCGCCGGCCAGGGTGGTTCGGTGCATGAGCCGGCGCGACGTGGCCGTGTAGGGCATGGCCCGGTGCAGGGCGCCGGTGTTGTCCCAGATCACCAGATCGCCTTTCTCCCACCGGTGGTGGACCAGGAAGCGCGGCTGGGTCGTCCACGCCAGCAGCCGGTCGAGCAGGGCCCGACCCTCGTCGGCCGGCCAGCCCACCACCTCACCGGCCGTCGCCCCGATCAACAGCGAACGCCGTCCGCTGCGTCGGGTCCACACCAGCGGGTGCAGGCGCGGTGGCACCCGGTCCCAGACGGCGCGCTGGCGGTCGGTGGGTTCGGGGTCGGCCAGGAGCTGGGCGGCAGCGAAGCTGTGCACCACCTGCAGCCCTCGGCACAGGTCCTTGTCCTCGTCGCTCAGGGCCTCGTAGGCGGCGTAGCCGTTGGCGAACTCCGTGTCGCCGCCGGCGTCGGCCGTCTCGATGGCGGTGAGCAGTGTGATCTTCTGGGGGAGCTGGTCGGAGGTGGTGCCGTCGGTGTGCCAGAAGAAGGTGCCGCGCTGGTAGTCGGCCAGGGCGCTGGCTGCCGGGTCCAGGCTTATGGCCTCGACCTCGGGGTGGTCGGGGAGGCCGCCGGCCTGGCGCACCACCACCGTGCCCAGCATCCCGCTCAGCGCCACCAGGTCGTCGTCGGAGATGGCCGCCCGGCGGATCACGACCACGACCCGTTCGTCGATGCCCCGGCGGATCTCGTCCACCACCTCGGGGGCGAGCAGGCCGGACCCGGACACGCCCGTGATCTGCACGCCGACGTCCGCGCACAGCGGTGTGATCTCGATGGCCACGGCGCCTCCGGTTGGTTCGACGGTCCGGCGATCGTACCCATCCCCTTCTATGGTCACTGGATGGCTTCTTCGCCCACTGCGTCGATCGCCGAGGTGCTCGACGCCACGTTGGCCGACGACCCCGACCGCGAGGCGCTGGTCTCCCGCGGCCGCCGCCTGAGCTACGGCGAGCTCGACCGGCTCGCCAACCAGGCCGCGCATGCCCTCGAGTCGTTCGGCGTGCGGTCCGGTGACCGGGTGGCTGCCTGCCTGCCCAACGACGCCGATGTGGTCGTCGCCTTCCACGGGGCCATGCGCATCGGGGCGGTGTGGGTGGGGGTGAACCGCGCCCTGGCCTCGCCTGAGAAGGCCCACCTCCTGGCCGACTCCGGCGCCTCGCTGCTGCTGTGCGATGCGGCCACCCGCGACCAGGCCCGGGCCGCGCCCGGGATGGTCGGCGCCGCCCGCCTGATCACCGTCGGCGACGACGGCGAGGGCGCCGAGTGGCGCGACGCCGTGGCCGCGGCCCACGACCACCGTCCGGCGCAGGCTGTCGACCCGTCCGCCCCGGCCGGCCTGGCCTACACCAGCGGCACGACCGGGCGACCCAAGGCGGCGGTGCACAGCCAGGCCAACCTGTTGCTGCCGGGAGCGGTGCTGGTGGCCGATCGTGGCTACGGACCCGACCTGCGCAAGGGCGACTGCCTGCCCTTCACCATCCTGAACATGATGGTGCTCACCACCCTGCTGGTGGCCCAGGCCGGGGGCTGTGTGGTGGCCATGGACCGCCTCGATCCCGAGGGCGTGGCCGCCTGGATCCGCGACGAGCGGGTGACCGCCTGGAACGGGGTGCCGGCTCTGCTCCACGGCCTGGCCACCAACGACGTGGTGCGCCCGTCCGAGCTGGCCTCGCTGCGGGAGGTGTGGAGTGGCGGTGGCGACTGCCCGGAGGCGGTGCGGGCCCGGTTCGAGGACAAGTTCGGCCTCCGGGTGCTCGCCACCTACGGGCTCACCGAGGCCCCCACCGTGGTGAGCATCGACCCGATCGACGGCGCCCACCGGCCCGGGGCCAGCGGCCGGCCCCTGCCCCACCTGGCGGTGCGCATCGCCGACGCCGACGGCCGGACCGCCGCCCCCGGGGTGGTCGGCGAGATCTGCGTGTCGGGTGCCACCCAGGGGCCGTGGGCCGGTCGGTACCGGCCCATGCTCGGCTACCGAGGCCAGCCCGAGGCCACGGCCGAGGTGGTTCGCGACGGTGAGCTGCGCACCGGCGATCTCGGCTTCGTCGACGCCGACGGCTACCTGCACGTGCGCGACCGCAAGAACCAGCTGATCATCCGGGGCGGCGCAAACGTGTACCCGGCCGAGGTCGAGCGCGTCCTGGCCGACGCCCCCGGCGTGGTGGCCAGCGCGGTGGTGGGGGTGGCCGACGAGCGGCTGGGCCAGCGGGTGGTGGCGGTGATCGAGCCCGACGCCTCGGTGCTGCTCGACCTCGACGCCGTGCGTCGCCACTGCGCGGCCAACCTGGCCGCCTACAAGGTGCCTGAACGCTACGTGGTGCTGGCCGAGGGCCTGCCCCGCAACGCCATGGGCAAGGTCGTCCGGGGCCGGCTCGAAGCGCTGGCCGCCGAGGCGCGGGGCGGCCCCGGACCGGCGATCTGAGGCGGATCGGCCATCGCGGCTCACTGAGCGAACGTTCGCTTACTACTGGTATGCTGCGCCGACCTCGAACCGACGGGGAGGCGCGTCCGAGCGCCTCCGGGAGAATCCGATGAAGCTTGCAGACGTGGATCGGGTGGTCGATGCCGACACCCACATGACCGAGCGCCATGACCTGTTCACCTCCCGTGCCCCCAAGGGCTACGAGGACCGCGTGCCGCGGGTGACCCAGGTGGACGGCGCCGCCTGGTGGACGATCGAGGGCGCGCCGCTCGGCCCGGCGCGGGCTGGGGGCGTCATCGACCGCGACGGCGACAAGTACCCGTTCGAGGAGACCAAGGTCTGGGGCATCGACCGGGTCCACCAGGCCGCCTACGACCCCCAGCTGCGCCTCGAGCTCATGGACGCCTGCGGCATCCACGCCCAGGTCATCTACCCCAACGCGGTGGGCATCGGCGGGCAGAACCTGGCGGCGGCCACCGCCGACCCCGCGCTGCGCCGGCTGTGCGTGGAGATCTACAACGACTCCATGGCCGAGCTGCAGGAGTCGTCGAACGACCGCTTCCTGCCCATGCCGGTGCTGCCGGCGTGGAGCATCGATGAGTGCGTGACCGAGGCGCAGCGCTGCGCGGCCCTGGGCTTCCGCGGCGTCAACATGACCTCGGATCCCCAGGACGCCGGCTCGGTCGACCTGGCCCACCGCGACTGGGACGCCCTGTGGGAGGTGTGCGCCGATCTGGACCTGCCGGTCCACTTCCACATCGGGGCCAGCCTCACGTCGCTCAACTTCTACGGGAAGTACTTCTGGCCCTCGCTGCACGACAACCTGAAGCCGGCGGTCGGTGGGTCGATGCTGTTCCTGAACAACGCCCGTGTGGTCATCAACAGCGTCTATGCCGGCATCTTCGACCGCTTCCCGAAGCTGAAGATGGTCTCGGTGGAGAGCGGCATGGGCTGGATCCCGTTCACCCTCGAGGCCATGGACTACGAGATCCTCGAGAACGCCCCGGCGCAGGCGGCCGAGCTGTCTCGGGCCCCGTCCGAGTACTTCAAGGACCACTGGTACGCCACGTTCTGGTTCGAGCAGAACGGCGGCGACCTCCAGTACCTGATCGACCGCGTCGGTGAGGACAACGTCATGTTCGAGACCGACTTCCCCCACCCCACCTGCCTGTACCCCGAGCCACTGGAGACGGTGGCGCCGCGCATGCTGGCCCTGCGTCCCGAGACCCGGGCCAAGGTCATGGGCGGCAACGCCGCCGCGCTCTACCGCATCTGACCCGCGGCCGACCGGCGGGGCCAGGGCGTCCAGTAGGAATCCAACTGGTAGGATTCCTACCATGCGGGTTCGCGAGAAGGGTCAGCTCACCATCCCCAAGGATCTGCGCGATGCCCTCGGCATCGGCGTCGGTAGCGAGGTCGAGCTCGAGCGTGTGGGCGACACCATCGTCGTACGCAAGGCGCCTGGCGCGCCCACGCGGGGACAGCAGGTGGTGGCACGGCTGCGCGGACGGGGCGACGTCGCCATGACGACCGATGAGATCATGGCGCTCACCCGGGGCGACTGACCGTGGCTGGAGGCACGTTGGTCGACGCCAACGTGCTGCTCGACGTGCTGACCGTCGACCCGGACTGGCAGGCCTGGTCGAGCGAAGCCCTGGCGCGAGCAGCGGACACCGGTCCGCTGTGGATCAACCCGATCATCTACGCCGAGGTGTCTGTCGGGTTCTCGCGCATCGAGGACCTCGAGGACGCCTTGCCGCCCGACGACTTCGGCCGTGCCCAGCTTCCGTGGGAGGCCGGTTTCCTGGCCGGCAAGGCGTTCGTCCAGCACCGACGGCGGAGTGGGACGGAGCGATCCACGTTGCCCGACTTCTACATCGGAGCACACGCCGCGGTGGCCGACCTCGACCTGCTCACCCGGGACCGGGCCCGGTACGCGACCTACTTCCCGACGGTGCGCCTGATCAGTCCGGGTGTCGGTTGACGGCCCCGGCGGCGGAGCCCAGCGCGGCGGCCCAGGTCGCGCACGACGCGGCGGTGGCCGCGGGCCAGGACGGCTACACCGACCCCGACACCGGGTACTGGGTCTTCACCGCCGCCTTCCTGGCCGCCCGAGGCACCTGCTGCGGCTCGGGTTGCCGCCACTGCCCGTATCCCCGCTCGAGCTGAGCCCACTCAGCCTCGGACATCCGCCTCGTCACCGCTGGCGGCGGACACGCCGGGTCCGCGCTCGACGGTGTCGTGGTCGGTGAGCGTCGGGGGCGGCGGCAGCGGTGTCAGCTCGTGGTGCAGCCAGATCAGCTTGCGGAAGTACTCGGGATCGTTGTCCCAGTGCTCGATGCCCAGCAGCGGTGCCGGTAGCACCACGGTGCCGTTGGTCGTGTGCAGCACGACCCGTCGGGACCGCGGCTCTCGCGAGACACCAGGTCCGGGTACCTCCCGGACTTCAAGGATCGACTGGCGGAGGATGCGCCGTCCGAAGGGGCGGGTCAGCGTGCGGACGCGGACCGCATCGCGGTCGATCGACACCTCCACCAGCGCCACGTAGGCCAGCCAGAGGAGCGCGAGGGCCGACAACTCGAAGAGGATGCTCCACCGCCCCTCGAACAGGGCGATGCCGACCAGGGAGCCGACCAGACCGCCGGCGCGGGACGGGAAGGCCAACCGCCGACGCAGGACCACCCGACCTCGGCAGTCGGCCACCCTGCCATCGGCCCAGGCTAGGGCGGCCGGCGGGGCCGCCGACGCGGATCGACTTCGGTGTGCCAGACTGATGGTTCACTGAGCGTGGCGAATGTCCTCACTGGGAGTGACTGATGAAGAAGAGCCTGGCTGCCTTGCTGGTAGTGGTGGGCATGACGTTGGGGTCGGCCCTCACGCTGGTGCTCAACCCGGTGGGCGCGGCCAACGCCCTGGCGGGCTCCAGCTCCACCAGCACGAGCCACCAGAACATCCTGCAGCAGGCCCTGTCCACCCTGGTGGGCAACGGCACCATCACCCAGAAGCAGTCCGACGCCGTGAGCCAGCAGGTTCAGAACCTGCACGACAAGCAGCCGCACCCGGCCTTCGGCCGGATGGGTCCCATGGGACCGATGGGCGGCCTGGGCGTGCTCGGCCGTGACGGGATCACCCAGCTCGCCACCCTGCTCAAGACCACGCCCCAGGCCCTGATGACCGACCTGCGCTCGGGCAAGACGATCGCCCAGATCGCCCAGGCCAACGGCGTGGACGTGAACACGCTGATCGCCACGCTCGAGAACGACGCCAAGACCGAGATCCAGAAGCAGGTCACGGCCGGTCACCTCACCCAGGACCAGGCCACCAAGATCGAGAGCGGCCTGGCCACCATGATCACGAACCTGGTCAACGGGACGCTGCCGCACGGCTTCGGGTTCGGCTTCGGCCCGGGCGGGCCCGGCGCCCCGGCCGCCCCGGCCGGCCCGTCGGTCACGCCGCCGACGGCCCCGTCGCCGACCACCACGGTGCCCACCCCGACCACGGCGTCGCCGTCGAGCACCTCGACGACTGCTCCGACCACGTCGACTACCACCAAGGTGGCCAGCCCCTCCACCACCAAGGGCTGATCCCACCGGGTGGTCCGGCCACCACGGTGCGGTCCGCAGCCGGTCAGGCGAGCGCGCCGGCGCGCCGCCCCCGCTCGACGTCTGGCTTCGGACCGGGGGGGCGACCGGACTTCCGCGTGGGGGCTTCCTAGCATGGCGCTGGGCGTCTCGGAACCAGTCGGAACCAAGGAGCAGGTCCATGCGCAAGTCGTTCACTGCGGTCGTGCTGGTGGTCGGGATGGCGTTGGGCTCGGTGTTGACCCTGGCCCTCAACCCGGTGGGGGCCGCCAACGCCCTGGCGGGCACCTCCACGAGCTCCAGCCACCAGAACATCCTGCAGCAGGCCCTGTCCACGCTGGTGGGCAACGGCACGATCACCCAGAAGCAGTCCGACGCCATCTCCAGCCAGGTCGGAGCTGACCGGGCAGCCTTCTGGGCCAAGCGCCCACCCATCGGCCGCCAGGACCTGGCCAAGGTGGCCTTCCTGTTGGGCCTGGATGCCAAGACCCTGCGCACCGACCTGGGCTCGGGTCAGACCATCGCCCAGGTGGCCTCGGCCAAGGGCATCAACCCCACCACGCTGGCCAACCAGATCGTGGCCCTGCTCGAAAAGGGCATCGACGCCCGGGTGTCGGCCCACCACCTGACCAAGACCAACGCGGCCAGCATGAAGTCCGACCTGGCCGCCCGGGTGAACGCCTTCCTGAACCGCACCTGGGGCCACAAGCACGGCGTGCACCACGCCTCGGGCTCGACCCCGACCACCGTCGCCCCGTCGACGTCGTCGCCGACGACCACCGGTGGTGGCTCGAGCTCGACCAGCTCGTCGACCTCGACCACCAAGGCCCCGGCCTCGACCAGCTCGTCGACCAGCACCACGGCCAAGCACTGACCCCCAACCTCACGAAACTGGGCATCTTTGCCTGAGCGATATCGCTCATTTCGTGGGTCAGTTTCGGGAAGGGGGAACGCCGGTCAGTCGCGGCCGTAGAACACCCGCTCCACCACCCGGCGGGCTCGTCGGGTGACGCGGCGGTAGTGCTCGCGCAGCTCGGTGGGCGTGGTGCCCAACGACCGGGCCAGCCACAGCAGCTCGTTGGGCTGGCCGGGCAACGCGTCACCGGGGCTGGAGTTGACCAGGTACCAGCGGTTTCGGGTGCCCTCGCAGAACCGGTAGGCCTCGATGAGGATGTCGGCGTCGGTCCGATCGAGCACCCTGGTGGCGGTCAGCGACTCGAGGGCGGCCACCGTCGACGTGCCCGTCACGCCGTGGCGGAGTTGGAGGAGCTGGGCGGTGAACTCGATGTCGGACAGCGAGCCGCGCCCGAGCTTGAGGTGGAACGCGGGGTCTTCGCCCGCGGGGATGCGCTCGCGCTCGACCCGCGCCTTGAGGCGGCGGATCTCCCGGGTGTCCTCCGCCGACAGGCCCCCGTCCCACACGGCCGGGGCCAGCAGGTCGATCAGCCGTTGGCCGAGGTCGAGGTCGCCGGCCACCGGCCGGGCGCGGATCATGGCCTGGCGCTCCCACACGAGGGCGTAGTGCTCCCAGTAGGAGCGGAAGGCCTCCAGGCTGCGCGCCATCGATCCCTGCCGCCCTTCGGGCCGCAGGTCGGCGTCCATCTCGTAGAGCCGCTGGGCCGGGGTGGGGCCGCCCACGAAGCGGACCAGCGCGGTGGCGACCCGATCGGCCTCGGCCGCGTCGGCTGCCCCGGCTCCGTCGAAGGCGAAGATCACGTCGAGGTCGCTGGCGTAGCTGAGCTCGGCCCCGCCGAAGCGGCCCATGGCGATCACCGCGAAGGGCACCTGCGGGTCGAGGTCGGCGAGCGCCACCTCCACCGCCGCTTCGCCCAGCGTGGTGAGGTCACGCCCGACGGTCGACACGTCGGACTGGCCGAACAGGTCCCGGGCGGCCACCCCGAACCGGTTGCGGTCGTTCCAGCGCCGCAGGGCGTCCTGGCGCTCGGCCGCGGTGGTCCGCCACGACGCCGCGCTGGAGGCGCTGCGGACCAGCGCCGATCGAGCCGGGGTGGCCAGGCGGGCCGGATCGGGCAGCCGGCCGACCAGGTCGGGGTTGTGGGCCAGGGTGTCGCCCAGGAGGCGGCTGGTGCCGAGCACCTCGCACAGGCGCTGGGCCGCCTGGGGCGACTCGCGGAAGGCTTCGACCAGGGTGGCGTGGCGCGACTTGGCACCCAGCAGGTTGCGCAGCTGCAGCAGGCCGAGGTCGGGGTCGGGCGACGTCGACAACCAGTCGAGCATCAGGGGCAGCATCTGCTGCATCAGCCGGCTGGCCCGGTTCAGGCCGCGGGTGAGCTCGCGCACCGCCGCCTGGGTCCGGCGGGCGTCGGTGAAGCCGAAGGCCACCAGCCGGGCCACGGCCGCGTCCGGGCTCAACGCCCCGTCGGTCGAGGCGAAGGCTTCGAGCAGCGGCCGGAAGTAGACGCGCTCGTGGATGCCGCGCACGGTGAGTTGCTGGCGGCGCAACTCCTGCCACAGCGCGGCGGAGGCATCGGAGCCGGCCGTGTCGCGGTAGCCCATGACCCGGGCCAGGCGCTCGACCGCGGCCGGATCGTCGGGCACGGTGTGCACCTGCTGCTCGTCGACCAGCTGCAGCCGGTGCTCCACGGTGCGCAGGAAGGCGTGGGCCCGCACCAGGGCGTCGGCGTCGTTCGCGTCGACGTAGCCGGCGGCGGCCATCTCCTGGAGGGCCAGCAGCGTGTTGGGCGAGCGGATGTCGGCATCGGCGTGGCCGTGGACCAGCTGCAGCAGCTGGACGGTGAACTCGATGTCGCGGATGCCGCCCGGACCCCGCTTGATCTCGCGCTCGTTGAGGCCGCGCCGGATGACCAGCTCCTCGGCACGGTGCTTCATGGCCCGCAGCGAGCGCAGGTCGTCGGCGCTGAAGGGATGGCTCCACAGCCAGCGCTGCGCGGTCTCGTGGAACCGCAGGCCCAGCTCGGCCTCGCCGGCCACCGGGTCGGCTTTGAGCAGCGCCTGGAACTCCCAGGGCTCGGCCCAGCGGTCCCAGTACGCCTCGTAGGAGTCGATGGTGCGCACGAGCCGGCCGTCGCGGCCCTCGGGTCGCAGGTTGGCGTCCACCCGGAAGCAGTGCCGGGTCAGGTCCATGACGTGTCGGGCCCCGGCCTCGAGCTCGTCGGGTGGGCCGTCTCCCACGAAGATGAGGTCGACGTCGCTCGAGTAGTTGAGCTCGCGTCCGCCCAACTTGCCCATGCCGATGACGGCCAGGCCCTGGGTACCGCCCATCTGGCAGGCCGCCTCGATCACGTCGGTGGCCAGGTCGGCCAGGCCGCGGCCGACCGCGGCCAGGTCGTCCAGACCGTCGAGGTCGCGGGCCGCCAGGCGCAGCAGCTCGAGCTGCTTCCAGCGGGTGAGCCGATCGATGGTCACCGCGTCCACCGGCGCCCGCCGCTCGACGTCGCCCAGGACCTCGAGTGCTTCGGGGGTCGTGGTGACCAGCCGGGTCAGGGCGCGGCTGGCGGCCAGCACCGAGACGAGGCGACGCGCCCGTCCCGCGCCGGCGGCCAGCCACTCGTCCAGCTCGGGCGTCCGCTGTCGCAGCTGGTCGACGGCCGCGGCCACCGCAGCCGGGGCCGCGCCGCGTTCGATCTCCTCGTCCAGATCGGCTCGGACTCCGCTGCGGGCCACGCGCTCAGCGTAGGGGTCGAGAGCGCAGCCGTCCGTCGAGCGGGTCGTGGCGCGCCGCACGGCCGGTCCGTCTCGGCGATCGGGGCCGCGACCGTGCGCTCTACGCTGGACGCATGGCCCGCCTGCGTGTCGCCCTGGCGCAACTCAACCTGGTGGTCGGAGACCTCGACGGCAACGTCGAGCAGATCCTGGCGGCGATGAAGAGCGCCGAGGCGGACGGCTGCGACCTGGTGGCGTTCCCCGAGCTGGCCGTCACCGGCTACCCCCCGGAGGACCTGCTGTTGAAGGCGGCCTTCGTGGCCGACAACCGCCGGGCGCTGGATCGCATCGTGGCGGCCAGCGGGCGGTGCGCGGCGATCGTCGGCTTCGTGGACGGCGACGACGACGGGCTGTACAACGCGGCCGCCATCTGCGCCGACGGCCGGCTGCACGGCGTGTACCGAAAGCAGCTGCTGCCCAACTACGAGGTGTTCGACGAGCGCCGGTACTTCCGTGCCGGCCACCAGTCCCCGACCTTGTTCGAGATCGGGGGCCTGCGGGTGGCGGTGACGATCTGCGAGGACGCCTGGTCCCCCGACGGACCCCTGGCGTTGGCCGGACGCGCCGGTGCCGAGCTGATCGTGAACATCAACGGCTCGCCCTTCCACGCCGGCAAGGTGGGCCAGCGTGAGCAAACCCTGGCGGCCCGCGCCGCCGAGGCGGGCTGCCCGATCGCCTACGTGAACCTGGTTGGCGGCCAGGACGAGCTGGTCTTCGACGGCGGCTCGTTGGTGATCGACGCGACGGGTGAGGTGGTCACCCGGGCACCCCAGTTCGAGGACCTGTTGTTCGTGACCGATCTGGCCGTGCCCGAGCGCCCGGCCGCGCCCGTCGATCCCGTCGGCACCGATGGCCCGCTTCCCGGCTCACCGGTGGCGGTGAGCGGGGCTGCGCCCGCGGCACCGGTGGTGGTGGCCCCCACCGCGCCCGCGCTGTCCACCGAGCGCGAGGTCTACGAGGCGCTGGTGCTGGGCACCCGTGACTATGTGGGGAAGAACGGGTTCGGTGACGTGGTGGTGGGGCTGTCCGGGGGCATCGACTCCTCGCTGGTGGCCACCATCGCGGTGGACGCGCTCGGCCCTGATCGGGTGCACGGCGTGCTCATGCCGTCGCGCTACTCCAGCGACCACTCCATCTCCGACGCCGAGGCCCTGGCCGCCAACCTGGGCATCGACCACCGCACCATCGCCATCGAGCCGGCGCACCTGGCCTTCACCGAGATGCTGGCCCCGAGCTTCGCCGGGCGGGCCCCCGACCTGACCGAGGAGAACCTCCAGTCGCGCCTGCGCGGGGTGACCCTCATGGCGCTGTCCAACAAGTTGGGCTGGCTGGTGCTCACCACCGGGAACAAGAGCGAGAGCGCGGTGGGCTACAGCACGCTCTACGGCGACACCGCCGGCGGGTTCGCGGTGATCAAGGACGTGCTCAAGCTGCTGGTGTACCGGCTCTGCCGGGAGCGCAACGCCCGGGCCGGACGGGAGCTCATCCCCGAGGCCATCCTGGTCAAGCCGCCCTCGGCCGAGCTGCGGCCTGATCAGCGCGACGACCAGAGCCTGCCGCCGTACGAGGTGCTCGACCCCATCATCGACGCCTACGTGACCGACGATCGCACCGCGGGCGAGCTGGTCGAGGCGGGGTTCGACCCGGCCACCGTCGAGCGGGTGGTCGGCCTCATCGACCGCGCCGAGTACAAGCGCCGCCAGACCCCCCCGGGTGTCCGCCTGACCACCAAAGCCTTCGGCAAGGACCGGCGTCTGCCCATCACCAACGCCTACCGTGGCTGATCCACCCGGCCGGCGGGTCTTCCGCCAGAGCCGGTTCGTGCCGCCTCCGGGCTCGGCCGAGGTGGTGCTGGTGCGCCACGGGGAGTCCGAGCCGTTGGTGGAGGGAACGGCGTTCCCTCTGGTCGACGGCCACGGTGACCCCGAGCTGGCCCCCGAGGGGCGGGCGCAGGCCGAGCGGGTGGGGGCGTGCCTGGCCGACGAAGCGATCGACGCCATCTACGTCACGACCTTGCGGCGCACCGTCGAGACGGCCGCCCCGCTGGCCCGTCGCCTCGGGATCGAGCCCCGCGTCGAGGCAGACCTGCGCGAGGTGCACCTCGGGCAGTGGGAGGGCGAGCTGTTCCGCCAGAAGGTGGCCGATGGCGATCCGGTGGCCCTGCGGATGGCCGCGGAGCAGCGTTGGGAGGTGATCCCCGGGGCCGAGCCCGCCGTCGAGTTCGCGGCCCGGGTCCGGCGCGGGATCGCCCGCATCGCCGCCGCCCACCCCGACCAGCGGGTGGTGGTTGTCTCCCACGGGGGGACGATCGGCGAAGCGCTGGCGCAGGCCACCGGCTCGCGGCCGTGGGCCTTCGTCGGGGCCGACAACGCCTCGATCTCGCGGCTGGTGGTGCTGGGCGATCGCTGGGTGCTGCGCGGGTTCAACGACACGCGCCACCTGATCTGACCACGCCTCCCTCCTCACGGCGGCGCGGCCGAGCCGACCCGAGTCGGGTTCGCCCTCAGCCGATGGTCGGCGACACGCTCGTCTGGAGCGGCGTGAGGGTGTCGGAGGCCAGGGTCGAGGCCTGGCTCGAGGTGAAGCCCGGCGCCTCGAAGTACCGGTGGCGCGTCGAGCTCAGCGAGTAGGCCGTCGTCTGCCCGCTCACCGTCGGGCAGCTGCCCGAGCCGTAGATGGTGGGGTCGGTGCAGGCCAGGCTGGTGCCGCCCGAGCCGGTCAGCTCCACCCCGTTCTGGCCCCAGGCCGCGGCATCGCCGGTGCAGGGCCTGGGGCTGGCCGGGTCCTGGTCGAGGTAGTAGGTGCTGGCGGTAGGGGACGGGATGTTGGTGGTCAGGCTCTGGGTGGTCACCAACGAGCCCTGGGGCCCGGACACCATCTGCCACAACGCCGGGTTGGCGGGCACGGCGTCGGGTACGCCGTCGACGGGGACGCCGGCCGGGATGTTGCTGTCCGAGTAGGTCAGGCCGGTGGTGCCGGTGGCCAGGTCGTCGAACACCATGGCGCCCGGGATGGTGTGCACCCTCAGGTCAACGGTGGTGTCCTCGCGCTGGGGGTAGAAGACGTCGCTGGTGACGGTGTACTGACCGCTGTTGGCGCCCATCGAGGAGCGGATGGCCCGCACGGGCCCGCTCAGGTTGACGATGTAGCCGGCCTCGTAGGGCGTCGAGGCGATGACGTTGTCGAACGTGTCCTCGGAACGGCCGCACACCCCCGGGGCGAACTGGACCCGGCCCCGCTCCAGGATGTTGGTGTCGGTCGCGCCACCGGTCGAGATGGCCAGGCCGTCGTTCAGCCACCGATCACCGAATGCGAGCGAGTACGACGGCGTGGTCACCGTGGAGTGCTCGGGGTTGGGCAGGATCGAGTTGTTGGGCGCCTGGGCGCCCGACCCCATGTGGTACGTGGACTCGTAGTCCCCCGAGTCGAGGCTGAACGAGTAGGAGACCCCGTCGGTCCCGGCCCCGCCCCCCGTCAGGGTCGGGCTGGAGAACAGGTAGACGTACCCGACGTCGTTGGCCACCAGGCTGTCGTCCACCTTGACCTGCTCGAGGGTGGACGCGTCGACCCCCGCGGGAGCAGCCGTCCCGGCCGGGGCCAGCTGGCCGGCGTCGTTGGACAGGAACGAGACCTCGTCGTCGGCACCCAGGCCGGTGTGGCCGGCCACGCCGGCGTAGGTGGGCGTCCAGTGGTAGCCTGGGCTGGCCGTGGCCGGGTTGGTGTACACCAGCACCTTGAACGCCGAGCCGTCGGGCAGCTTGGCGTAGGCGCCGGCGGGCCGGTTCAGGATCTGCCCCGGGTTCACCCAATCCCGCTGGTCGACCTGGGTGGGGATCTGGTTCCACGCCTTGCCGTCCCAGGCGAACCCGACGACGTGGGAGGGCGCGGCGCCCAACAGCTTCGGGAACGACGACCCGTCCATCACCACCGGTTCCTCGGGTCGAGCGAGGGTCGCACCGAAGCGGGTGCAGGCCACGGCCAGCCCGGCCACGACCGGGATGACGACCAGCAGACCCAGTGCACGCCGGATGCGGTGGTGGCCGGTTCGGCCGGTGCCCTTGCCCATCGGAGCCCCCTTCGGTCGTGCCGCGCGGTCGCCCCCACCTGGCGCCGTGGATCATAGGGTGGTCCGGCGGGTGCGACGTGAGACAGATACAGTCGCGTCGTCCCGGCCGCGTGACGGGTCCGGGCTCACATCCTGGGGGTTTCGATGGCCGATCCGAGCAAGCCGCGGGCCGCGTTCGCGCCATGGGACCGCCGCGAGCTCCCGGGTGCGTTCACCGTGGAGGAGTCGGCCCGCCGGGTGGGCAACTACAAGTGGATCGAGATGCGCCTGTTCGAGGTGCTGGGGGGCTGGGTGGCCACCGTGCCCGAGCTCGACGTGAAGATGCGCCTGGGGACGCACTGCTACCACCACGCCTGGCACGCCGAGCTGTGGCACAAGCGGTTGCCCGAGCTGCGTGAGATGAACCCCGACCGCCTCACGCTTCCGGCCAACGACGAGCTGGTCGCCTTCGTCGACGCCATGACCGAGCCCGAGGCCCCCGAGCTGACCATCGAGAAGCTGGTCGGGGTCTACCGCGTGCTCATCCCGCACAAGATCGCGGCCTACACGTACCACCTGAACAACACGAGCACGATCACCGACGCGCCCACCATCCGGTCGTTGGGGTTCGCCCTGGCTGACGAGTTCGAGGACTGGCGCGACGGCGAGATGCTGATCCAGTCGCTCATCGAGACCCCCGACGAGGTCGAGCGGGCTGCGGCCCACCAGGTGCGCCTGGAGAAGCTGATGCTGGCCGCCGGGGGCATCGCCGGCGCCGGATCGATCGGTGGGGACCAGGGCGCGCCGGCCTCGGCCGAGGTGCCGGCATGAAGCGCATGCTCCCGGCCGCCGAGCTGGCTCGTGACGGGCGCTTCGTGCGCACCGAGCTGATGGCCCGGGCCCGTGACCCGAGACCGATGCCCAGCGAGGTGTCCGGGGGCCGGAGGCCGGCCCTCACCCCGGATCGCACCAACGCCCCGGATCAGGCCCGCTCGTTGATGCACGGCATCTTCACCGGTGAGATCCAGGCGTTGGAAGGCGCCGGGCGGACCTGTTGGGACTTCCCGGTGGGCCAGGGCGCCGACGACGCCCCCTTCGAGCTCAAGCTCGACATGGCCCGCCAGTGCTGGGACGAGGCCCGCCACTGCGAGATCTCGGTGAAGCTGGGCGACTGGATGGGCACGGAGATCGGCGAGTTCGCCGAGTCGGCGTTCCTCTACGAGGCCGCCTGCAACCCCGATCCCGTGCTGCGCCTGACCGGCGTCAACCGCGCCCTCGAGGGCCTGGCCATCGACGTGTTCAACACCATGCGCGACTTCGGCCAGCGCTCCGGCGACCCGGTGCTCGAGTTCTGCGAGGACTGGATGTTGGCCGACGAGGTCACCCACGTGAAGATGGGATCGGACTGGCTCCGACGCCTGACCCTCGACGACCCCGAGCGCCGGGCCCGGGCCCTCGAGTTCCAGCGGGTGGTCGACAAGCTGTTCTCCATCGGCGGCGTGCGGGGAGAGGACGACGACAGCCCGATCAAGCTGGCCCGGCGCTTTCGTGAGCTGGCCGGGTTCGCCGACGAGGAGATCGACGAGATCGCCGACCTGTCGCACCAGGCTCGCGAGGAGCTGGTGGCCCGCCGCCGGGCCCTGAGCTCGTCGGAGGCCTGACGTGGCCACCGTCACCCCCGACACGTTCACCATGGTGCTCTTCGATCACGACGCCATCGTGGCTGCGGCCGACGCCGCGGCGGCGGCCGTGGGGCTGCCCGCCGGCGAGGAGCTGAGCATCGAGGTGGACGAGGCCAACCCACTGACCCGCACCCAGGTCCGGTCGGTCGACCCCATCGTGCTGGCCGTGGACGGCGGCGCCTTCGAGGACCCCCGCCACCCCCGCGAGCTCGATACGGATGCCGTCGGGGTGGTGGTGGGCCGGTTGGTGCGCCAGTCCCTCGACCGGCGCGACCCCGCCTTCGGGTCGCCGCCGCCCGACGACGAGCTGTCGGTGCCGCTCCGGGTGGCCTGGGACGTGTACGCCCTGGGCCGGCTCGACCGCCTCGGCTACCCCGTCCAGCGCCAGCGCCGGCTGTACAACTTCCGCAACCGCCACGGCTTCACCGACGTGGGCGACGCCGCCTTCGACGCGCTGTGGGACGGCGAGGACCTCACCTGGTCCGACATCGAGCGCCTGTCCGAGGGGGCTCGAGCGGTGATCGCCTGACTCCTCGACCTCCTGGCCCTCTGGTCGGCAAGCCTCTCGGCGGGCGCCTTCGGCATCTGGGCATCACCGGTCCAGGGGCTGACTCCCCTGGTCGTCACGCGAGGTCGTGGGCGCTGATGCCGAAGAGCAGGTCGATCTGCGGTGGTCGGCTGAGCAGGCCAGCGCAGCTGGTGGCCATGTCCACCATCTCGGGCGAGTCGAAGTGGGTTTGCTGGGCCTGGGCCGACTCCCACTTCTCGAGGATCACGAACCGACCGGCGGCGGTGGCCGAGGCCGCCAGGTCGATGTTCCGGCATCCCGGATGACCTCGGCTCACCACGACATATTTCGATAAAATCGGTAGCAGGCGCTCTGCATCAGAGGCGTCGAACACCAGGGTCACGATGGTGAGGTCGAGGTCGTCGCCCACGGATGCCCTCCTTCGATGCCGGCTGGCCGGAATACCACGGAGAATGCTCGAACGCGGGTCAAGACGACCGATAGTGACGACATGACGGCGATCTTTGCCCAGCCAGTTGGAGCATACGGGTTTGGGCCCCTTGACCGCCTCGGTATCCTGATCTCCAAGTCGGGCCTCATCGCCGGGCCATCCGCCCTGCCCAGGCGCCTTTCGGACGAGACGTACCGGCGTTCTCCCCATCCTTTCCAGGCCCGATGGCCTTTCAGTTGACCGAAGAGGTGCATGTTGCCCAAGGAGCGCGTTGAACGCGACGAGGAAGACCTCGTCCGGCTCTACCTCACCGATATCGGGCAGTACCCGCTGCTGACCAAGGACGACGAGGTCCGCCTGGCCCAGGCCATCGAGGGTGGTGCCGCGGCCCGGGCCGAGCTCGAGGTGGGGGGCGCCATCACGCCCGCCCGCAAGCGCGAGCTGCGCCGCGAGCTGCGCGCCGGCGAGGACGCCGAACGCACCTTCGTGCAGTCCAACCTGCGCCTGGTGGTGTCCATCGCCAAGAAGTACCAGGCGTCGGGCCTGCCCCTGCTCGACCTGATCCAGGAGGGCAACCTGGGCCTGATGCACGCGGTCGAGAAGTTCGACTGGCGCAAGGGCTTCAAGTTCTCGACCTATGCCACCTGGTGGATCCGCCAGGCCATCACCCGAGGCATCGCCAACACCGGCCGCACCATCCGCCTGCCGGTCCACGCCGGTGACACGCTGGCTCGCCTCCAGAAGGCCCGCGCCCGCCTCGAGCTCAAGCTGGGTCGTCCGGCCACGCTGGCCGAGCTCTCCGCCGAGGTGGAGATGCCCGAGGACAAGGTGACCGAGGCCCTGCGCTTCGCGGCCGAGCCCCTGTCGCTCAGCGAGCCGCTGCGCGAGGACGGCGATGCCGAGCTGGGCGACGTGGTCGAGGATCGCTCGGCCGAGTCGCCTTTCGAGGTGGCGGCCACCGCGCTGCTGCCCGAGGAGATCGCCCGCCTGCTGGGTCCGCTCGACGAGCGCGAGCGCGAGATCCTCAAGCTGCGCTTCGGCCTCGATCGGGGCGAGCCGCGCACCCTCGAGGAGGTGGGCGAGCACTTCAACCTCACCCGTGAGCGCATCCGCCAGATCGAGGCGCGGGCCATGTCCAAGCTCCGCCACCCCTCCAGCGACACCGGCGCCCGCGACCTCCTGGCGGTGTAGCCCCCGGCGCCTCGCAGGCGCGTGCATCGATGACGCGTTCGGCGTAACCGGCGCGTCGACATACCGTCGGGACGTACACTTTCGCCTTCCACGCGTGGGGAGAGGACGCAAGCGTGAGCGACGCATCGCAGGGCCCGGGATGGTGGTTGGCGTCTGACGGCAAGTGGTACCCGCCGGAGAAGGCGGCTCCCACGCCGGCGACGGCACCGGCTCCGCCGGCGACCCCGGCGCCCAAGGCGGCGCCTCCACCAGCGCCGGCTCCCACTCCGGCCGCGCCCACCCCGCCAGCCGCGCCTGCGCCGGCGACCCCGGCGCCCAAGGCGGCGCCTCCACCGGCGCCGGCTCCCACTGCGGCTGCGCCCACCCCGCCGGCCGCGGCTCCCCCGGCGTCGCCCGCGACGGCTCCGCCCCCGCGTTCGGCTGCACCGCCACCCGCGCCCGCGGCGGCTGCTGCGGCGACGGCCGGAACGGCCGGGGTTCCGCCTGCCTCACCGCCACCCGCCGCACCCGGCGCCGCCCCGGCACCAGCGGCAGCCCCCAAGCAGTCGAGCAGCGGGTGCCTGAAGGCCTTCCTGATCGTGCTGTGCATCCTGGTCGTGCTCGGGATCGGCCTCGTGGTGGTGCTCTTCTTCGTGGTCGACGCCGGCGTACACGTGGCCAACCACTACGCCAACCAGCTCGAGGCCCAGACCAAGGCCGAGGCGAAGGTCGAGAAGCAGACCGGCATCAGCACCAACCCGTTGGGCTTCGACAGCTCGCACCCGCCCCAGCTCGACGTGAACAAGCCGCCGCTGAAGTGCTCGGTCGATGCCAACGGGCTGGCCGTGGCCACCGGACAGGTGCACAACCACAGCGCCCACCCCAGCTCGTACCTGATCACCGTGGACTTCGACGCCGGGGGTCAAGCGGTCGGCACCGGGGTGGCCGAGGTGTACCACGTCGGATCGGGCAGCACCGTCACCTACCGCGCCGCCGGCAGCTCGACCACCGCCAAGTCGGTGAGCTGCAAGGTGACCAGCGTGCTGCGCTCGGACAACCCCGCCATCCTGCCCACCACGACCAACTGACGGGCCGGCACACCGAGCGAGGCTTGCCGACCGGGCGTGTCGGAAGGCGAGGCCGCCAGGCCGGAGCCGCTGGGGGGGTGAGGCGCGGATGGGCGAAGCCCGCCCGTAGGGAGGCTTGCCGACCGGGCGTGTCGGAAGGCGAGGCCGCCAGGCCGGAGCCGCTGGGGGGTGAGGCGCGGATGGGCGAAGCCCGCCCGTAGGGAGGCTTGCCGACCGAAGGGCCAAGAAGGTCGAGACCGTGGCAGCAGGTCCGGCTGGGGACGGACCTGCTGCCCGCGGTCACCGAAGGGCACCGGCAGGGATTCCTGGTCGAGGCATCCCGTGGCGGGCCAGATGCCCTTCTGCCTCGCAGGGTGCCACACCTCTGGTTAGAGGATGATGAGAATCCGGAGGGATCTTCTCATCTCGTTCTCATTAGAACGGGGGTACGGTCCGCTCGTGAGGGTGCTCGTGGTCGAGGACGAGATCAAGATGGCGGCCCTGGTCCGCCGCGGCCTCGAACGCGAGGGCTACGCCGTCGACGTGGCCGCTGACGGCGCCGAGGCCCTGTGGTCGGCGCGCGAGCGCGACTACGACGCCATCGTGCTCGACGCCATGATCCCCGAGCCGGACGGGTTCGCCGTCTGCCACACGTTGCGCGACGAAGGTCGCTGGGCCCCGGTGCTCATCCTCACCGCCCGGGACTCGATCGAGGATCGGGTCCGGGGCCTCGATGCCGGGGCGGATGACTACCTGACCAAGCCGTTCGCCTTCGAGGAGCTCTTCGCCCGGATGCGGGCCCTGACCCGTCGGGGGCCGGTCGAACGCCCGATCGTGCTGGCCGTCGGCGACCTCAACCTCGACCCGGTGACCCGCACGGTGCGCCGAGGTGATCAGCGGGTCGACCTGTCGGCCAAGGAGTTCGCCCTTCTCGAGTTCCTCATGCGCCACCCCGACGAGGTGCTCACCCGCACCCGGATCATCGAGCACGTGTGGGACTTCGCCTACGAGGGCGGCTCGAACGTGGTGGACGTATACGTGCGGTACCTGCGTGAGAAGGTCGACCGTCCCTTCGGTCGCGCCGACATCGAGACCGTCCGCGGCGTGGGCTACCGCCTGCGCAGCGACGTCGCCTCCGACGCCGTGACCACCTGATCAGCTCTCGGGCGACGTTGTCCATAGGCTTGCGCCGTGCGCCTCCTGCCCACCTCGCTGCGCAGCCGCCTGGCGGTGCTGTTCGCGATGGGGTCGGCGGCGGTGCTCATCGTCTTCACCTTCGCCCTGTACCACGTGCTGGATTCCCAACTCCTGTCCGCCGTCGACAAGGGCCTGCACAGCCGGGCGGGTGACCTGGCGGTGGTGGCCAGCCAGCACGGCCAGCTGCCCGACCGCGACCCCTTCGCCCAGCTGATGACCCTCGACGGCCGGGTGGCGGACCAGTCCCCCGGCACGCGGGAGCGGGCCGTCCCGGCGCTGACCCGCGCCCAGCTGGCCACCGTGGGCGGGAGCCGCTACTTCCTGGCTGACGTGCGGGAGCTGGGCGGGGACAGCCAGCTGCTGGCCACCCCGTTGCAGGTGGGGCGCACGCCCATGGTCCTGGTGGTGGGTTCGCCCATCGGCGACTACTACCGGGCGCGCCAGCGGCTCGAGCTGGTGCTCATCGTGGCCGGGCCGCTGCTCATCGGGCTGCTGGCCGGCTCGGGCTGGTTGCTGGCCGGCGCCGCCCTGCGGCCGGTGCGTCGCCTCACCGGCGAGGCGGACGAGATCTCGGTCAACGAGCTGGGCCGGCGGCTCCCGGTGCCGGAGAGCAACGACGAGATCGAGCACCTGGCCCGCACCATCAACGCCATGCTCGACCGCATCGAACGGGCTGTGGCCAACGAGCGCATGTTCATCGACGACGCCAGCCACGAGCTGCGCACCCCCATCTCGATCCTGCGGGGCGAGCTGGAGCTGGCCCTGGCCCGACCCGACGACGTGGGTGAGGTCACCGCGTCGCTGCGCAGCGCGCTGGACGAGACCGTCCGGCTGGGTCGCCTGGCCGAGGACCTGCTGGCCCTGGCTCGGGTGCGGTCGGGCGAGCTGCGCCTGCGGCTGGAGTCGGTCGACCTGCGATCCGAGGCGGAGCGGGTGGCTCGGTCCCTCGACGGCGAGGGTGCCAGCATCGAGGTGGCCGGATCGGGCCTAGCCTGGGCCGACCCCGACCGGGTGGACCAGGTGTTGGTCAACCTGCTGGTCAACGCCCGACGCCACGCCACGTCGCGGGTCGAGGTGCTGGTCCACGTCGTCGGCGACACGTGCCAGCTGATCGTGGCCGACGACGGTCCCGGGTTCCCGGGGTCGATGCTGCCCGTGACCTTCGAGCGCTTCGTCCGGGCCGATCCGGCTCGCGGCCGCGACACGGGAGGCACCGGCTTGGGACTGGCCATCGTGGCCGCGCTGGTTCGGGCTCAGGGTGGCCGCATCGAAGCCGACAACGACACCACCATGGGCGGCGCCCAGGTGCGCATCACGTTCCCGGGAGCACCGTCAGGACTGCGGGTAGGCCGGCCCGGGCGCGACCAGGTGGCGCGCGCCTAAGCTGGGCGCCATGAAGAAGCTCTTGGTCCTCGTCGTCGTCGTTGCCCTGGCCGCGTTCGCGGTGAAGAAGCTGCAGGACGCCTGAGGCTTCGGGGCGCGGCGCGCCCTGCCCGCTCGGGCCGGTCGCCCCGGAGCCGCAGGCGCGCGCCCGGGTCCGACCCGATGGTGGTGGGCTGCACCTGGCGGCGCCACAACCACCAGGCGGCCACCAGCGTGGCGCCTCCCAGCGCCACCACGGCTCCCACGGCCGTCTGACGTCGCGCCGGCATGCTGACGCGCTCGCGCAGGGGCACCCCGTGCTGGAAACGGCGCACCTCCCATCCCCGCTGGCGGGCCACCCGGGCCAGGTCGCGGTCGGGGTTGACGGCCACCGGGTGGCCGACGACCTCGAGCATGGGCAGGTCGGTGGCCGAGTCGGAGTAGGCGTAGGAGCCGGCCAGGTCGATGTCGCGCTCGACCGCGGCCTGCTCGATGGCCCATGCCTTGTACGGCCCGTAGCTGTAGAACTCGACCTCACCCGTGTACCGACCGGCCTCGTCCAGGCTGGCCCGGCTGGCGATGGCTTCGTCGACGCCGAGGTACAGGGCCAGGGGCGCCACGATCTCCTCCGGTGAGGCCGAGATGAGGTAGACGCGCCGGCCGGCGGCCTGGTGCTCGCGGATCAGGTCGAGGGCCTCGTCGTACACGATGGGGTCGATGACCTCGGTCAGGGTCTCGCGCACGATGGCGCTGACCCGGGCCTGGTCCCAGCCGCGGGTCACGCGAAGGGCCGACTCGCGGAACTTGCGCATCCGCTCCTCGTCGGCCCCCCGATGCTGGAACACCAGCTGGCTCCACAGGGCGCGCGCCACCAGCCACCTCGACACCATGCCGGCCCGGTAGAGGGGGCGACCGAACGCCACCATGGAAGCCTTGGCGATGACGGTCTTGTCGAGGTCGAAGAAGGCCGCCTCCATCGGGTCGAGCATACGGTCGCTCCGCCCGCGGTCTGCGCCGAGGGGGCGGGCCGTGACCAGAATCACCCTTGAGCGCGTCGCCGCCCGGCGCTACCGTCACCCCACCTTTCCCGAGGTCGTCTGCACCGTCCCGGGAGGGTGCTCGTGTTCGCATCGTGCTGGTCCGCCAAGGGCGGATCCGGAACGACCGTCGTAGCTGCCTCGCTGGCGGTGCTGCTGGCCCGCTCCGACGAGTCCGGCGTGCTGCTGGTCGACCTGGCCGGCGACCTGCCAGCCGTGTTGGGGCTGGCGGATCCGTCCGGGCTGGGCCTGGCCGACTGGCTGGCAGCCGGGGTCGACGTCCCGGCCGACGGGCTGGGGCGCCTCGAGGTGGCCGTGGCCGATGGGCTCGACCTGCTGCCGCGCGGCCAGGGGAGGCTCGAGCCGGTCGAGCGGGCCGAGGTGCTGGCCGAGGTGCTGGCCGGCGAGCGCCGATCCGTGGTGGTCGACTGCGGCGTACCCCGGTGGACGGCGTCGGGGGTGGGCGATGCCGCCGCCGTGCTGGCCGGCTCCGCCGTCGACAGCCTGCTGGTGACCCGGGGCTGCTACCTGTCGTTGCGACGGCTGCTGGCCGCGCCGCTGCGGCCCTCCGGGGTGGTGCTCGTGAGCGAGCCGGGTCGGGCGCTGGGGCGCGGCGACGTCGAAGGGGTGGTGGGCGCGGCGGTGGTGGCCGAGGTGGCGGTCGAGGCCGGGGTGGCCCGTGCGGTCGACGCCGGGCTCCTGTCGTCGCGGCTCCCCCGCGGCCTCGAACGCGCCCTGGGCCGGGCCCGCTGATGAGCGAGGCACTCGACCTGCTGGCTGACCAGGTGCACCGGCGCCTGGTCCGAGACGAGCGGGGTGGCGCTCCCGACCACGTCCGCGTGCGGCAGCTGGTGGCCGAGGCCGCCCCCCTGCTCGATGACGCGAGCGCGGCGCACGCCTGCCGGTTGGTGCTGGCCCGGGTCGTGGGCCTGGGCGCGCTCGAGCCCCTGCTGGGCGATCCCGACACGACCGACGTCATGGTCAACGGAGGAGGCCACGTGTGGATCGAGCGGGCCGGCGAGCTCATCCGCACCGACGTGTCCATCGACGAGCCCACGGTCCTGCACCTCATCGAACGGGTGCTGGCACCGCTCGGTCGCCACGTCGATCGGGCCAACCCCATCGTCGACGCCCGGCTGGCCGACGGCTCGCGGGTGCACGCCGTGGTTCGTCCGCTGGCCGTCGACGGGCCGTGCCTGACCATCCGGCGCTTCGGCGCCCGACCGGTGGCGCTGGACGAGGTGTCCTCGCCGGGCACGGCCGGTCTGCTCGACTGGGCGGTGCGCGCCCGGGCCAACATCGTGGTGAGCGGGGGTGCCGGGGCCGGCAAGACCACCCTGCTCAACGCGCTGGCGGCGTCGGTGCCGGCCCGCGAGCGGGTGGTGACCATCGAGGACGCTGCCGAGCTGCGCCTGCCGGGCGAGCACGTGGTGCGGCTCGAGGCGCGGCCGGCGTCGAGCGAGGGGGCCGGCGAGGTGCGGATCCGCGACCTGGTGCGGGCCGCCCTGCGCATGCGCCCCGACCGCATCGTGGTGGGTGAGGTCCGGGCCGGCGAGGCCCTCGACATGCTCCAGGCCATGAACACCGGCCACGAGGGGTCGTTGTCCACCTGCCACGCCAACGGCCCCGCCGATGCGCTGGCCCGGCTCGAGACGATGGTCCTCATGGGCGACGTCGACCTGCCCCACGCGGCCGTGCGCGAGCAGGTGGTGTCAGCGGTCGACCTGGTGGTCCACATCGCCCGCCAGCCTCAGGGGCGTCGTCGGGTGGTGGCCGTGGCCGAGCCGGCCGGGGTCGATGCCGAGGGACGGGTCCACGTGCGCGCCCTGGCTCACGGCACCCAGCTGCTGGCCCTGCCCGAGCGGCCCCTCCGGTTCGCACCGGCGGGCGAGGCCTCACCGGGATGGGTGGGCCGATGAGATCGGGCCGGGTGCGTCGACGGGCCCGGGCCCTGGTGGGCCAGGCCGAACCCGCCACGACGGGCCTGGACCGTCGGTCAGACCGCGTCTCCAGGGCCGGCCGTCGGGTGGTCGACCGGCTCGGCTCACGGGGTCGGGCCGTCCACGAGCGTTGGGGGCGACCGGGCCAGGACGAGGGCGACCACGCCAACCTGCTCGAGGCGGTGGCCCGGTCGTTGCGCAGCGGCCAGTCGATGAGCCGGTCCCTGCGCGAAGCTGCGGTTGGCGAGGTCGACCGGCCGCCGGGACGAGCCCTGGCCCACTCGGTGCGCCTGGCCGATGCCGGGGTGGCGGTGGTGGCGGTGGTCGACGACTGGGTCGGCGCCGCTCCCACTCGGCCTCGCGTGATGGCGGGCACCGCCCTGGCGCTGGGGGCCGAGCTGGGCGGGGCCCAGGCTCGATGCCTCGACGCGGCGGCCGCCAGCCTCCGGGAGCGGGCCAGCCTCGAGCGCGAGGTGCGAGCGCTCACCTCCCAGGCCCGGGCATCGGCCGGGGTCATGGTGTTGGCCCCACTGGGCTTCGCCGTCTTCTCCTCCGCCACAAACCCCCGCGTCGCCACGGTCCTGACCGCGACGCCGCTCGGGTGGGGATGCCTGGTCGGCGGCCTCGCCCTCGACGGAGCGGGCGCGGCGTGGATGGCTCGTCTGTCCCGGCGGGTCCGATGAGCGCGGTCGGCGCGCCGATCGCCCTCGTCCCGGCTGTCGTCGCGGCCGTGTTGGCGGGCGGACCGTGGCGTTGGGCGTCGTCGCCCCGACCGCTGCCGCACCACGCCGAACCAGCGGGAGGACGGCCTGGGTTCCGCCGTGTCGTCGGCCAGGTGGTCGACCGAGGGCGGTCGGCGTGGACCGGCTGGACCGGCTGGTCGGGCGGCGTCCTGCTGCGCCTGATCCCTCGTTCCTCGGGTGACGACCCGTCCGCCCGCGCCGCTCGGCTGGGCGCATCGGTGACCCTCGGCGTGCTGGCCGCCATGGTCTCCCCGGTGCTGGGCGTCGCCGCCGCCGGGCTGATCTGGGCCCGACCGGCCTGGCAGGAGCGATCGCGGCGTCGCCGCCGCCAACGCGACCTGATCGAGGACGTCCCCGATCTGGTCGAGCTGTTCCGCTTGGCCATCGGTGCCGGCCTGAGCGTCCACCAGTCGGTGCGCGCTCTGGCGGTGCGGCTGCACGGTCCGGGGGCCGACGCCCTCGACGAGGTGGTGGCCCGCCAGGACGGCGGCGAGCGGCTGGCCGACGGGCTCGAAGGCCTGGCTCGGCGGGGTGAGCCCCTCCGTCCCCTCGGCGCCGCCCTGACCGCGGCAGAGCGCTACGGCGCGCCCCTGGGCCCCGCTCTCGACCGAGCCGCGTCCGAGGCACGCGAGGTCCGGCGGCGCCAGGCCGAGGAGGCCGCCCGCCGGTTGCCGGTGCTGCTGCTCTTCCCTCTGGTGCTGTGCATCCTGCCCGCCGCCGCGCTGTTGACCGTGGTCCCCCTGCTGGCCGCGTCCTGGCCGCGTCTGGCGGGGTGAGACCGCTCCATATCGACGGATCAGCCGTCCTCATTGATCCATTGTTGGAGGTACCGACATGGTGCAGGTGTTGCTCTCGTTCTGCTCGTCCTTCGTGTCCTGCGGCTGGTCCATCCGGCCAGAGTCGGGACGGCATCGCGGTCCCAGCCGGCTGCAGGGGAGCGCCGGTCAGACGACCGCCGAGTACGCGCTCGTCCTGCTCGGGGCAGCGGCCATCGCCTCGCTGGTGATCTCCTGGGCGTCGGGCACCGACGCCGTGGGTCGGCTGATGGACTTCGTGATGGCCCACGTCATCGGCTCGGTGCGTTGAGCCGGCGAGGTCGGAGGGCCGGGGCCGACGGGGGGCAGTCGACCGTCGAGTTCGCCCTGGTCCTCCCCCTCGTGATCCTGGTGCTGCTGCTGGTCGTGCAGGTGGGGCTGGTGGTGCGCGACCAGGTGCTGGTGGTCCACGCCGCTCGGGAGGCGGTGCGGGCCGCCTCGGTGGGTGACTCGCCCGACCTGGTGCGCGCCGCGGCCGCCGACGCCGGCCCGCTCGACCCCGATCGCCTGACCGTGGTGGCCAGCGCCAGCGACGACCGCGGCCCCCCGAGCACCGTCCGGGTGCACGTGACCTACCGCTGCCGGACCGACCTGCCGGTGGTCGGCGCCCTGGTGCCCGATGTCGACCTGGTGGCCGACGCGGTGATGGTCAGGGAGCAATGATGCCGGTGATGGCGCGCAACATGGCGACGGCACCGGCCTTGTCCAATGGCTCGTTGCCGTTGCCGCATTTGGGTGATTGCACGCAGGACGGGCACCCGTCTTCGCATGGGCACGACCCGATGACGTCGAGGGTGGCCGCCAGGTGGCGGTCGGCGTTGTCGTAGCCGAGCTCGGCGATGCCGGCGCCTCCGGGGTAGCCGTCGTAGATGACGATCGTGGGACGGCCCGTCTCGGCCTGGAGCGGGGTGGACACGCCCCCCACGTCCCATCGATCGCAGATGGTGAACAGCGGCAGCAGGCCGATGGCCGCGTGCTCGGCGGCATGCAGGGTGCCCCCCAGGGCCGCTGGACCGATGCCGCCCCGGACGAGCAACTCGGGCTCGATCGTGTACCAGAAGGCACGGGTGGTGAGCTCGCCCGGAGGCAGGAAGAGCTCCTCGGTGCCCAGCAGCTCGCCAGTGGTCGTGTCGAAGCGCCGATAGCCCACCACCTGGGACGACACCTGCACCGCGCCCAGGCTCAGCTGGCTGGCCCCCACCGGCCGGGTGCGGTCGTGGTCGAGGATGGTGATCTCGGTGGTGCTGCGGGGTTGGGTCCACTCGCCGCCGTCGCTGGGCTCGACGATGGCCGCCCCGTCGTCGAGGTCGAGCTGCGCCACCCGGTAGGTCTGCCCCTGGTGCAGGTAGATGGCCCCCGGGTGCACCATGCGTGCGGCGCGGCCCTGGTCGACGGTGCCGATGAGCGTGCCGTCGGCCAGGGCGATGCGCACCTCGTGGGACGACCCGTTGCGCAACCCGACGGCATGGCTGGGCCAGCCTCGGGCGGCCCACACGGCCAGAGGCTCGTCGCGACCGCCGAAGCGTCGCGGCCGGATCTTGAGGCGATCCTCGACCACCAGGTCGCGCACCCCGTCGTCGAGCGCGTCGGGCCACCACTGCTCGTCGTCGTGGCTCAGGGGCCGCTCGTAGGCCGCGCAGGCCAGGTGGGCGTTGAGCACGTAGGGGTTGACCGGGTTGATGACCGCCGGCTCGGGCGGGCGGGTGAAGACCTGGTCGGGGTGGCTCATGAACCACTGGTCGAGCTGGTCGTCGCCCGCCACCAGCACCACCACGGCGTCCTGGTTCTGGCGCCCGGCCCGCCCGGCCTGCTGCCACATCGAGGCGATGGTGCCGGGGAACCCGTCGAGCACGCACGCGTCGAGGCCGCCGACGTCGATGCCCAGCTCGAGGGCGGTGGTGGCCACCACCCCGCGGAGCTGGCCACCGAACAGCTCGCTCTCGATGAGCCGACGCTCGCCAGCCAGGTAGCCGCCCCGGTAGGGCCGCACCCGCTCGGCCAGCTCGGCCGGAAGGCGCCGACGCACCTCGGCGGCCACCAACTCGGTGCCCTTGCGGCTGCGGCAGAAGGCGATCGTGCGCCGTCCCTGCCCGATGAGCTCGGCCATGAGGGCCGCCGTCTGGCGGTTGGCGGACGGTCGCCGGCGGGTCCCGCCGTCGCCCGGGCTCGACCCGTCGTCTCCCGGGGTCGACCGCCCGTCGCCCGAGGAGACCTGGCGTCCGGCGCCCAGCTCCACCGCCGGGTTCCACAGCACGAAGGTGCGCCGGCCCCGCGGCGAGCCGTCGTCGACCACCTCGGACACCTCCTTGCCACACAGCTGCGAGGCCAAGCGACCGGGCTGGCCGATGGTGGCCGACGAGAACACGAAGGTGGGGTCCGAGCCGTAGTGGGCGCACAGACGGCGCAGGCGGCGCAACAGGTGGGCCACGTGGGTGCCGAACACGCCGCGCAGCACGTGCAGCTCGTCCACCACGACGTATCGCAGCCGCATCAGGAAGGTGGCCCAACGCTGGTGGTGGGGCAGCATCCCGTGGTGCAGCATCTCGGGGTTGGTGAGCACGATGTTGGCGTTGGCTCGGGCCCAGGTGCGTTCGGCGGGACCGGTGTCGCCGTCGTAGGTCACCGCCACCAGCCCGGGCACGTCGAAGCTGGTGATGGCGCGCAGCTGGTCCTGGGCCAGCGCCTTGGTCGGGAACAGCAGCAGCGAGGTGCCCGGGCGCACCGGGGCGACGGCTGCCTCGGCGATGGGGATCTGGTAGCACAGCGACTTGCCCGAGGCCGTGCCCGTGGCGACGGCCACGCTGCGCCGGTCGCGGGCCAGGTCGATGGCGGTCGCCTGGTGGCTCCACAAGGGTCGGGAGCCGAAGCGGTCGACCAGGACGTCGGGCAACGGGCGGGCCAGCTGGCCGAACGACGCCGGGCGGGCCGGGAGCTCCTCGAGGTGGACCAGGCGCGGATCCGCGATCAGGTGGTGGATGACCGGATCCGGATCGGGGACGGTGACGAGGGCCATGGCGGTCCTGGACGGCTGGTCGGCGCGGTTGCGGGCCGGGGTCGGCGGTGCGGACAAGTGTACGGGTTGCGCCGACGTAGTTACAGCGGTGCAAGTCGTCGCGGATCCTGTGAGCCATCTGAGAGACTGGTGCCGTGCTGTTCGCCATCCATTCCGCTCCTCGCGGCGCGTGGACCGTGGTCGCCGTCACCGGCGAGCTCGAGCTGGCCACCGCGCCGCGCCTGCGCCAGGAGGTGGTGAGCCTGGTGGGCGACGGTCGGGTGTACATCGTTCTCGACCTGGACGGGGTCGACTTCATCGACTCGATCGGCCTCGGCGTCGTCGTGAGCGCCCTCAAGCGCGTCCGCAGCCGCGACGGCCAGCTGGTGGTGGCCGGCGCGGGGCCTCGGGTGCGGTCCCTGTTCGAGCTGACCCGACTGGACGAGATCATCGAGCTGCACGACTCGGTGGACGCCGCCCTGCAGGCGCCCACCGGGCACTCGTCGCGGCGAGATCCATGAGCGGGCGAGCGGTGCCGGTGGGTGAGGTGACGCTCGAGATCCCGGCCCGCGCCGACTACATCAGCCTGGCCCGCCAGGTGGTGGCCGCGGCCGCCGAGATCGAGTCGGGCTTCCGCGACGAGCGCATCGACGATCTGCGCCTGGCCGTGTCGGAGGCCACCACCAACGCCATCACGGCCCACGCCGACCTGTCACGGGACGAGAAGGTGGTCATCCGCTGCGACCTGGGCGACGACCGCATCGAGGTGGAGGTGCTCGACCAGGGCCCGGGGTTCGCGGTGGACGACCTCGAAGAGGTGCCCGACACCAACGATCCCCAGCGGCTGCGCCACGAGCACGGTCTGGGGATCCCGCTGATGCGCGAGCTGGTCGACGAGGCCGAGATCATGCCGTCGGCCGGCGGAACCACCGTACGTCTGGTGGTGTTCCACGGTCGTGGGGACCACCCACCGGAGGATCCCGCCTGAAGTTGGCCGCCGTGACCGCATCGGCGCGGTGCCTCGGGGTACAAAGGGTGAGGTGGAGCGGTACCGGATCGAATGGCGGCAGGGTCCCACGCTGGTGGCCCGCGAGAGCTGGGTCATCGACCTGGACCTGCTCGTGTCGCTGCGCATGGCACCGTTCCGGCTGGCCAAGCGACTGCAGCTCGTCGTCCCCGTCGACGACCTCGAGCTGGTCGGGGTCGAGCCCGACTGGCGCTTCTGGCGGGCGGCGGTGGCGGTGGCCGCCCGCACCGTGATCTCCCGGCTCCAGGACGACCGCCTGCAGCTCGACCGCCCCCGGACCCCCTTGCAGTTGGCGCCCGACGTGCGCGAGGTGGCCGAGCGGGCCACCGAGATGACCACCGACCCGGTCGAGCCCGACGAGGTGGTGTCGGAGCTGGTCTCGGACTGATCTCCGGCCGGTCTCGAGCCAGGTGGACCAGCAGGTCGGCAGGGCAGGCGGACGAGGGCGGTCAGGCCCTCACTCGACCCGGCCGTAGTCGTCGGAGAGCCGCTCGATGTCGTCCTCGCCGAAGTAGTCGCCGAGCTGCACCTCGATCAAGGCCATGACGACGGTGCCCGGGTTGGCCACGCGGTGCGCGGCACCCTTGGGGATGTCGATGGCCTGGCCGACCCCCAGGCGGTGGTCGGTGCCGTCGAGGGTGACCAGTGCCTCGCCGGTCACGATCAGCCAGTGCTCGGAGCGGTGCTGGTGGCGCTGGTAGCTGAGCCGTTGGCCGGGTTCCACCGTGAGGCGCTTGACCTTGCAGTCGTCGTGGTCGGCCAGGACCTCGAACATGCCCCACGGGCGCCGATCGATGGTGGGGTCGGAGCCGTCGGCGTCCGATCCGGGCACCGCGGCGGGTGAGGGTCCGCTCATGGGGGCCGAGTATGGCCGCTGTGAGCCGTCCGGGGAAAGCGCGGCCGCGCTGCGGGCGGGGCCGGGTGTTCTTGACACGAAGGCCGAAGTGCTCTCAACCTTTCCGCAATGGCGAGCCCCCTAGTCATCGTGGAGTCCCCGGCCAAGGCCAAGACCATCGCCGGGTTCCTGGCGTCGGCCGGAGCCTCGGGCGACGCCCGCGTGACGGCCGCCCCCGACCTGGGGTCGGTCACCGTGGACGCCTCGGTGGGCCACGTCCGGGACCTTCCCCGCAACGCGGCCGACGTGCCCGAGGCCAACAAGCGCCAGTGGGAGATCCTGGGCATCGACGTCGACAACGACTTCAAGCCGCTCTACGTGGTGAGCCGGGACAAGAAGGACGTCATCAAGCGGCTGAAGGCCGAGCTGAAGGGGGCCTCCGAGCTCTACCTGGCCACAGATGAGGATCGCGAGGGCGAGGCCATCGCCTGGCACCTGCTCGAGGTGCTCAACCCGCCGGCCTCCATGCCCGTAAAGCGCATGGTGTTCCACGAGATCACCCCCCAGGCCATCCGCCACGCCATCGAGAACCCGCGCGACATCGACCGCCGCCTGGTCGACGCCCAGGAGGCCCGCCGCCTGCTCGACCGCATCTACGGCTACGGCCCGCTGGCCTCGGTGGCCATGCAGAAGGTGGGGCCGGGCAGCAGCGTCGGGCGGGTCCAGAGCGTGGGCACCCGCCTGGTGGTGGAGCGCGAGCGCGAGCGCATGCGCTTCGTCAGCGCCTCCTACTGGGACCTCGAGGGCCAGTTCGCCACCCAGGCCGGCCAGGCCGGGACCACCGATGCCGGCCGCACCTTCGGGGCCACGATGGTCAGCCTGGACGGCGACCGCCTGGCCAGCGGCAAGGACTTCGGCGAGGACGGCCAGGTCCGGGGCGGGGTGGCCGTGCTCGACCAGGCCCGGGCCGAGGTCCTGGCCACCGATCTGACCGGGGCGACCTTCTCGGTGCGCTCGGTCGAGCGGCGTCCGTACCGCCGCCGACCCTCGCCGCCCTTCATCACCTCCACCTTCCAACAGGAGGCCGGCCGCAAGCTGCGCCTCTCGTCGTCCATGGCCATGCGCTCGGCCCAGAGCCTGTACGAGGCCGGCTACATCACCTACATGCGGACGGACTCGACCACGCTGTCCGACACCGCCCTGTCGGCGGCCCGGTCCGAGATCGAGCAGCGCTACGGCCGCCAGTTCCTGCCTGATGCGCCCCGCCACTACGCCAAGAAGGTGAAGAACGCCCAGGAGGCGCACGAGGCCATCCGCCCGGCCGGCGACACCTTCCGCTCGCCCGAGCAGGTGGCGGCCGAGGTGAGCCGGGCCGACGCCCAGGTCTACGAGCTCATCTGGAAGCGCACCATCGCCTCCCAGATGACCGACGCCACCGGCGAGACGGTGACCGTGCGGCTCGGGGCCACCAACCCGATGGCCGACGCGGCTGCGCCCGAGGCCGCCTGGCGCGACGTCGAGTTCTCCACCAGCGGCACCATCATCACCCACCAGGGCTTCCGGTTGGCCTACGTCGTGGACCGCGACGAGGAGGACGACGCCGACGAGCAGGAGCGCCAGCTACCGCCGCTGGCCGAGGGCGACGCCGTCGACGTGCGCAGCATCGAGCCCCACGGGCACGACACCCAGCCGCCGGCCCGCTTCACCGAGGCCTCGCTGGTCAAGCGGCTCGAGGAGCTGGGCGTGGGCCGGCCCTCGACGTACGCCTCCACCATCAAGACCATCCAGGATCGCGACTACGTGTGGAAGAAGGGCACGGCCCTGGTGCCGTCGTTCAAGGCCTTCGCCGTGGTCAACCTGCTCGAGCAGCACTTCCCCGACCTGGTCGACTACTCCTTCACCGCTCGCATGGAGGACGACCTGGACGAGATCGCCGGTGGCACCGAGGAGCTGGTGCCCTGGTTGTCCGAGTTCTACTTCGGGCCGGCCGACGCCACCGGGCAGCGCTCGGGTGGGCTGAAGGAGATGGTGGGCCACCGAGCGCGACCAGATCGACGCCGCGGCGGTCAACTCGATCCCCATCGGCCTCGACCCCGACGGCGTGCTCATCGTGGCCAAGCCGGGCAAGGACAACAGCCCCTACCTCAAGCGGGGCGACGACACGGCCAGCATCCCCACCTCGTTGGCCCCCGACGAGCTCACGGTGGACAAGGCGCTCGAGCTGCTGGCCGCGCCCAAGGGCGGGCGCGACCTGGGCACCGATCCGGCCACCGGGCAGACGGTCTACGCCAAGAGCGGCCGCTTCGGTCCTTACGTGCAGCTGGGCGAGTACGACGACGAGGGCAAGACCAAGCCCAAGATGGCGTCGCTGTTCTCCACCATGACCCTGGAGCGCATCGATCTGGCCCAGGCCCTCGAGCTGCTGTCGTTGCCCCGGGTGGTGGGCGTCGACCCCGCCGACGGGCTGGAGATCACGGCCCAGAACGGTCGGTACGGGCCCTACATCTCCAAGGCGATGCCCGAAGGCAAGGCCGACAGCCGCAGCCTGGCCACCGAGGAGCAGTTGCTCACGCTCGGCTTGGACGAGGCGCTGGCGCTGTTCGCCCAGCCCCGGATGCGTCGGGGCCAGGGGCCCAAGGCGCCGCTGCGCCAGCTGGGCGAGGACGTGGTCAGCGGCAAGCCGATGGTCATCAAGGACGGCCGGTTCGGGCCCTACGTGACCGACGGCGAGACCAACGCGTCCCTGCGCAAGAGCGACGACGTCGAGACCATCACCGACGAGCGGGCCTCGG
Organism: uncultured Microthrixaceae bacterium; assembly: GCA_963785815.1. GTDB lineage: Bacteria > Actinomycetota > Acidimicrobiia > Acidimicrobiales > Acidimicrobilacustridaceae > UBA4742. Next base: position 225,020 of record CAWAWN010000002.1, on the reverse strand, counting down.
AGCTGCTGGCCGACCGGCGCGAGCGAGGCCCGGCGCCCAAGAAGAAGGCGGCGGCCCGCACCACCAAGCAGACGTCGGCCAAGAAGGCGGCCGGACGGAAGTCGACCGGCACCGCGGCTGGGGCGAAGAAGGCCGGCACGAAGAAGGCCGGCACGAAGGCGGGCGGCAAGAAGGTCGCCCGGGCCGTCACCCCGGCGGCGGTGGCCGCGGCCGCCGACATCGACGAGCCTTTCTAGGCCGCCCCCCGTCGCGCGCCACCGCGCCGCGTGGCGATCATGCCCGGCCAGGGCCCGGGGCCGGACCTAACGTCTGGCATCGTGGCTGCACTGCGCCCTGATCCCGCGGGGGACGACGACGTCCCGACGGAGGAGTCGGGCGAGCGCGCCCCGGATCGGATCACCCGCCTGTTCGGCTCGCGCCAGTTCTTCCGGCTGTGGATCGTCCAGGTCACCTCCGCGACCGGGGACTGGCTGGGCTTCTCGGCCATCATCGTGCTGGCCGGCCGCCTGGGTGGTGAAGCCGGGGCCGGGGCGGGTGCCGGTGCCATCTCGCTCGTGCTGGCCGCCCGGATCGTGCCCGGCTTCTTCTTCGGCCCGCTGGCCGGCGTGCTGGTCGACCGTTGGGATCGCAAGAAGGTGATGATGCGCTGCGATCTGGGGCGGGCGCTGGTGATCGCCTCGCTGCCGTTCGTGCACTCGCTGCTCGGGTTGGTGGCCGCCTCCCTGGTGCTCGAGGCCCTCACCCTGCTGTGGTCGCCGGCCAAGGACGCCAGCGTGCCCAAGCTCGTCCCGCCCTCGCACCTGGCCAGCGCCAACTCGCTCTCGCTGGCCGCGGCCTACGGGACCTTTCCCTTCGCCGCGCTGCTGTTCGCCTTGCTGGCCGCGGTGTCGGGCTGGCTGGCCCAGGTGGGCCCGGCCCATGCCATGGCCCCCGACCAGATGGCGCTGGCCTTCTACGTCGACGCCGCCACCTTCGTGGCCTCGGCCGTGCTGGTTCGCCGGCTGGCCATCGGGCGCGTCGGCCCCCCGGCCGGCGAACGCGCCGAGGGGCGCTGGGGGCCGGGTCAGACCCTGGCCGAGCTGCGCGAGGGCTGGCAGTACATCTTCATCAACCCGACCGTGCGAGCCGTGAACATCGGCCTGGCCACCGGCCTGGTGGGCGGCGGCATGTTGATCCCCCTCGGCGCGGTGTACGCGGCCGACGTGCTCCACGCCGGAGCCACCGGGTACGGGCTGTTCACCACCGCGCTGGGCTTCGGGGTGGCGGTGGGGGCGGCCGTGGTGGCCGTCTTCCAGCGGCGCATGCCCAAGGAGCGGGTTTTCACCGGCAGCCTGTTGGTGGCGGGGATGGCCCTGTTGGGCGCGGCCAGCGCCGGGTCGCTGGCCCTGGCCGCCGCGCTGGTTGCGCTCATGGGGGTGGCCGTGGGGCCGGTGTACGTGGTCGGGTTCGTGCTGCTGCAGGAGGAGGTGTCCGACGACCTGCGGGGCCGGGTGTTCAGCTCGCTCAACACGCTGGTGCGGCTCTGCGTGCTGGTGTCGATGGTGGTGGGCCCGTTGTTGGCCGCCCTGCTCGGTGGTCTGTCGGACCGGTGGCTGGGCGGGTCGGTGACCGTGACCGCCGTGCACGTGGCCCTGCCCGGTGTCCGCCTCACGCTGTGGCTGGCCGGGTCGATCATCATCAGCGCCGGGGTGCTCGCCCTGCACTCGGTGCGGGCCGGTCAGCGCACCAAGGCCTACCAGGCCGGCACCCACCCCTCCCAGCGCGGGCTGGTGGGTCCGGGCGCGTCGTGGGCGGAGGCCCCAGCATGATCCGCGGACGCTTCATCGCCTTCGAGGGGGGCGAGGGCTCGGGCAAGTCGACCCAGGCCCGGCGGCTGGCCGCCTGGCTGGGCGCGGAGCTGACCCGCGAGCCGGGCGGCACCGAGATCGGCGAGCGGTTGCGGGCCATCCTCTTGGACCCGGGGACCGTCGACCTGGTGCCCCGGGCCGAGGCGCTGCTCATGGCCGCCGATCGCGCCCAGCACGCGGCCGAGGTGGTGAGGCCGGCGCTGGACGCCGGGCGCGACGTGGTGTGCGATCGCTACGCCGGCTCCTCCATCGCCTACCAGGGCCACGGCCGCGGCCTGCCGCCCGACGAGGTGCGACGGCTGTCGGGCTGGGCCAGCGACGGCCTGTGGCCCGACCTGGTGGTGCTGTTGGAGGTGCCGGCGGCAGAAGCCGGGCGTCGCCTGGATCGTGACCTGGACCGCTTCGAGCAGGAAGGCGACGGCTTCCACCAGCGGGTGGCCGCCGGGTTCCGGGCGCAGGTCGCGGCCGATCCGACCCGGTGGGAGGTGGTCGACGGCTCCGGGACCATCGACGAGGTCGAGTTGCGGGTGCGCGTGGCGGTCGCCCAGCGGCTACAACTCGACCCGTGACCCTGGTGGACGACACGACCCCGCCGCCCGGCGACCGCGCCGCGCCGGGGGCGATCGATCCCTGGGCCACCGTGGTGGGCCAGGACCGGGCCGCGGCCCAGCTGCGGGCCGCGGTGGACGCGCCGGTGCACGCCTACCTGCTGGTGGGGCCGCGGGGCAGCGGCAAGCGGGCGCTGGCTCGGGCCTTCGCGGCCGACCTGCTGGCCGCGGGGTGGTCGGGCGCCGATGCCGACCGGCACCGGGCGCTGGCGTTGGCCGAGACCCATCCCGACCTGGTGGTGACCGAGCGCACCGGCCCGTGGATCACCGCCGAGCAGGCCCGCGACATCGTCGACCGCGCCAGCCGGTCGCCGATCGAGGGGGCGCGCAAGGTGCTGGTGCTCGACGAGTTCCACCTGGTGGTGCGCAACGCGCCGATCCTGCTGAAGGCCATCGAGGAACCGGCGCCGGGCACGGTGTTCGTGGTGCTGGCCGAGGAGGTGCCCCCCGAGCTGGTCACCATCGCCTCGCGATGCGTGCGCATCGACATCGGGGCCGTCCCCACCGACACCATCGCGGCGCGGCTGGTGGCCGAGGGCATCGAGGCCGCGGCCGCGGCCGAGGCGGCGGCCGCGTCGGCCGGGGATCTGGGGCGGGCCCGCCTGCTGGCCACCGACGCCCGCTTGGCCCTGCGCCGAGCGGCGTGGACCCGGGTGCCCGCGGACCTCGACGGCACGGGCGCCACCGCGGCACGCCTGGTGGACGAGCTGTTCGCCATGATCGACGACGCGGCCGAGCCGTTGCGGGTCCGGCAGGAGGCCGAGGAGGTGGCGCTCGAGGAGCGCGTCACCCAGCTGGGGGAGCGGGGCGCGGGTCGCAAGGCCCTGGCCGAGCGGCACAAGCGCGAGCTGCGACGCCACCGCACCGACGAGCTGCGCTTCGGCCTGGCCGTGCTGGCCCGCCACTACCGCGACGAGCTGGCCGTCTCCAGCCGACCCGCTCCGATCGCCGCTGCCCTCGAGGCCATCGCCACCACGGCCGAGGGGCTGGTGCGCAACCCCAACGAGCTGCTGCAGTTCCAGGCGCTGTTCGTGCGCCTGGGGGACCTGGCCTGAGCGCCCCGTCCCGGGAGGCTTGGGTGTCCGAGCGGGTTGGGGGCGGGCTACGGTCGATCCATGGCTCTGCGCGTCGACCTGCCCCCGGATCGCGAACCCGTCACCTGGGTGTGGGGCGAGGCGGTGCCGCGCATCGGGGTGCCGGCGGCCAAGTTCTCGGGTGCGGTGTACGAGCACTCGACGCTGTCGTTGCGCGAGTTCGAGGCGGCCCGCATCCGGATCGCCCAGGTGAACCACTGCTCGTTCTGCCTCGACTGGCGCACCGAGCGAGACGGCCAGCGGGTGGACGAGGCGCTCTACGGGCAGGTCGAGTCGTGGCGCCAGGGCGACGGGTTGAGCGAGCGCGAGCGCCTGGCCGCGGAGTACGCCGAGCGCTTCGCCGCTGACCACCTCAGCCTGGACGAGGACGAGGACTTCTGGCGCCGGTTCAAAGCGGCCTACACCGACGAGGAGATCATCGAGCTGTCCATGTGCATCGGCTCGTGGATCGCCTTCGGACGCCTCAACCACGTGCTGGGCATCGACGCCGCCTGTCAGCTGCCGGCTCACTGAGGTCGTGGCCGGGGTGCCAGGCCGGATGGGGCGTCGTTGCCCCGTCGGACGGGTCCAACCGGTTCGGGACGCTCCACAGCCGACTGGTAACCTGCGCCTCCCACCCGCCCGGGTAGCTCAGTCGGCAGAGCAGCTCACTCGTAATGAGCAGGTCAAGGGTTCGATTCCCTTCTCGGGCTCCCACCAGGTCTGACCAGGGCCGTCCAGCGGAGGTGGCGGCGGCCGGCGGTCCTGGCCACCTCCAGCCGGCTGTCGGCCTGGTCGAGCGCGCACCAGCGGCCCAGGTCGCGGCCGCGTCCCGGCGACGCCTCCGGATGCCGTCCGACGCAGATTTTGGGCTGAACGGCTCTGTCGGAGCAAGGGGTGAATGGCCGATCCTGGAAGGAGGGGAGGGCGCCGGGCCGGCCCTCGTTGCCTCGTTCATCGGATGGGCACGAGGGCGGCTCGGATACTCCCGGTTCGGCGGCGACACCCGTGTCGCCGCCGAACCGCGTTCGGGTGCCGCGTGACGTCGCTGATCATCGGTTCTTGCCGCCATGGCGGCGCTCCGGGCATTCCCTCGTTCCCATGATTCCTAGCTTTCCCATATTTCACGTTATTCCTATGAATCTAGTTGTAATAGAGAAGGAAGACCCGTACGCTCCCTCGATCTGCTGTTGGCGCCGCGCGCCTCCGACCCTGACGAGGGAGCACAACATGTTCACGGGTCCGTCCCGACGTCTGGTCCTGGCCACCGCCACGGTCGCTCTGGTCGCCCTGCTGGCCGCAGCCTGCTCGAGCTCCAACGCGTCGACGTCCACCGGGGGCACCACCGGTGGCTCCGTCGGATCAGGCGGCACGATCGACCTGGTGGCCTACTCCACCCCCCAGGCCGCCTACACCCAGCTCGAGGCTGCGTTCCAGAAGACGCCGGCCGGGCACGGCGCCACCTTCAAGGAATCCTATGGCGCCTCGGGGGACCAGAGCCGTGCCGTCGTGGCCGGCCAGGCCGCCGATTACGTCAGCTTCTCGCTCGAGCCCGACATGGCCCGCCTGGTCAAGGCCGACCTGGTGGCGCCCACCTGGAGCGCCAACGCCTACCACGGCATGGTCACCGAATCGGTGGTGGTGTTCATCGTGCGCAAGGGCAACCCCAAGAACATCAAGACGTGGGCCGATCTGACCAAGCCCGGCGTCACGGTGCTCACCCCGAACCCCTTCTCGTCGGGTTCGGCCCGCTGGAACATCATGGCCGCCTACGGCGCCCAGCTGAAGTTGGGCAAGACCCCGGCCGAGGCCGAGCAGTACCTGGCCGCGCTGTTCAAGAACGTGGCCGTGCAGGACAGCAGCGCCCGCAACGCCCTGGCCACCTTCACCAACGGTGAAGGCGACGTGCTGCTCGACTACGAGAACGACGCCATCTTCGCCCAGCAGAAGGGCAAGCCCGTCGACTACGTCATCCCCAGCCAGACCATCCTCATCGAGAACCCGGCAGCGGTCACGATCAAGGCCTCGAACCCCACGCTGGCCAAGGCCTGGCTGGCCTACCTCTACACGCCGGCGGCACAGGAGATCTGGGCCGCCAACGGCTACCGGCCGGTGGTCAAGAGCGCCACCCCGGCGGGGAAGTTCCCGCCGCCCTCGGCGCTGTTCACCATCGACAGCCTGGGCGGGTGGACCGCGGTGACCAGCAAGTTCTTCGATCCGAGCACCGGCGTGATCACCAAGATCGAGCAGTCGAACGGGGTGTCCACCTCCAGCTGAGCCTGGGCACCCCTCATGGCCACCGCGCTCGCCGTCCCGCCCGATCCCGCGCCTCCCGTCGTCGTCCGACCGGCGGGACGTCGTCGACGACCCAGCACGGGCATCGAGCTGGGCCTGTCGACGCTCTACCTGAGCTTCGTCGTCGTCATCCCCCTGGCCGCCGTGGTCTGGCACGGCGTCGGGCTGGGGTGGTCGGGCTTCTGGGCGGCGGTGACCACCCCTGAGGCGCGCGCTGCCCTGATCTTCACCATCATCGCCTCGTTCATCGTGGCCCTGGTCAACGCGGTGATGGGCACGCTGATCGCCTGGGTGATCGTGCGCGACGACTTCGTGGGCAAGCGCGCGCTCGACACGCTCATCGACCTGCCGTTCGCCCTGCCCACCATCGTGGCCGGCCTGGTGCTGCTGGCCCTGTACGGGCCGGACAGTCCGGTGCACCTCACCCTGGCCTACACCCAGCTCGGGGTGATGGTGGCCCTGTTGTTCGTGACCCTGCCCTTCGTGGTGCGCACCGTGCAGCCGGTGCTGTTGGAGCTGGACACGGAGATGGAGCAGGCCGCCGCCTCCCTGGGTGCCAGCCGGCTCACCACCTTCCGCCGCGTCATCCTGCCAAACCTGGTGCCCGCCATCGTGGCCGGCACCGCCCTGTCGTTCGCCCGGGCTCTCAGCGAGTACGGCGCCACCGTGCTCATCTCGGGCAACCTGCCCATGAAGACCCAGGTCGCCTCGGTGGAGATCTTCAACCAGATCCAGAGCGACAACCCCGGCGGTGCCGCGGCCGTGTCCACGTTGCTGCTGGCCATCGCCCTGGTCGTGCTGGTGGCCCTGACCCTGGTGGAGCACTGGGTGGCGCGCCGTGGCTGACACCCGCACCACCGGACTGCCGCGGAACCGGTCGCGCTGGATCTTCCGGCTCGTGGCCCTGACCTATCTGACCTTCCTGCTCATCATCCCCGTGGGCCTCATCTTCTGGCGCACGTTCGCCAACGGCATCGGGCCGGTGTGGGACGCTCTCCGCGCGCCCGACACCGTGCACGTCTTCCAGGTCACGCTGATCGTGGCCGGCGCCGCGGTGGTGTGCAACACCATCTTCGGCCTGGTGGCGTCGCTGCTCATCGTGCGCCACGAGTTCTGGGGCAAGAGCGTCTTCAACAAGCTCATCGACCTGCCCCTGGCCGTGTCCCCGGTGGTCGTCGGCCTGGCGCTCGTCCTGGTCTACGGCCGGGACACCTCCATCGGCGGCTGGCTGGCCGGCCACGGCATCACCGTGATCTTCGCCCTGCCGGGGATGGTCCTGGCCACCTGCTTCGTGTCGTTACCGCTCGTCGTGCGCGAGCTGGTCCCGGTGCTCGAGGAGATCGGCGACGAGCAGGAGCAGGCGGCGGCCACGGTGGGCGCCTCGTCGTGGCAGACGTTCCGCCGGGTCACGCTGCCCTCCATCCGGTGGGGCCTGGCCTATGGCGTGGTGCTCACCCTGGCCCGCTCGCTAGGCGAGTTCGGGGCCGTGGCGGTGGTGTCGGGACGGATCGTGGGCCAGACCCAGACCGCCACCTTGCTGGTCGAGCAGAGCTTCGAGAACTTCGACCCGACCACGGCCTACAGCGTGGCCTTCGCCCTGGCCGCGGTGGCCATCGTGGCCCTGCTGCTGATGACCCTCCTGCGCCCCAGGTCAGGTGGCGACACATGACACGGCGATGGTCCGACGGCGGTGCGCCGGGTACGGGTGACGAGCAGGTGGAGCGGAAGGCGCAGGCCGCCAGGCCGAGCCGCTGGATGGATGGCACCCGGATGCCGAAGGCGCCCGCACGGAGGCTTGCCGACCGAAGGGCCGAGAGAGCAGGGCCAATCTGATGGGGATGTCGGCGCGGAACGTGACCAAGCGGTTCGGCGAGTTCGTGGCCCTCGACGACGTGACCGTCGAGGTCCCGTCGGGATCGTTGCCCGCGCTGCTCGGCCCGAGCGGGGGTGGCAAGTCGACCCTGCTGCGGATCATGGCCGGCCTGGAGCCGCCCGACGCCGGCGTGGTCGAGCTGGACGGCGCCGACGCCACCGACCTCCCCCCGCAGCGCCGCAACGTGGGCTTCGTGTTCCAGCACTACGCCGCGTTCAAGCACATGACCGTGTTCGGCAACGTCGCCTTCGGCCTGGAGATCCGCAAGCGCCCCCGAGACGAGGTCCGCGACCGCGTCACCGAGCTGCTCGAGCTGGTGCACCTGGAGGCGTTCGCCGGCCGGATGCCGGCGCAGCTGTCGGGTGGGCAACGCCAGCGCATGGCGTTGGCCCGGGCCCTGGCCGTCGAGCCGAGCCTGCTGCTGCTCGACGAGCCGTTCGGCGCCCTCGATGCCCAGGTGCGCAAGGAGCTGCGCAACTGGCTGCGGCGGCTGCACGACCAGGTGCACGTGACCACCGTGTTCGTGACCCACGACCAGGAGGAGGCCATGGACGTGGCCGACCGCATCGTGGTCATGGCCGACGCTCGGGTCGAGCAGATCGGCACGCCCGACGAGCTCTACGAGCGGCCGGCCAACGCCTTCGTCATGGGGTTCCTCGGCCCGGTGACCCGGCTCGGCGACCAGCTGGTGCGGCCCCACGACCTCGAGCTGGTCGATGCCCCGGCGCCGTCGACGGTGGCGGTGGTGGTCGAGCGGGTCGCCCGCCTCGGCTTCGAGGTCCGGGTGGACCTGCGCCTGGTCGACGGCGGGCCGTCCACACCGGGGGCGACCGGCGGGCTCGACCCGGGCGACCGCGAACCCGACCTGTACGTGCAGGTCACCCGGGACACGGCCCAGCGCCTGGCGCTGGCGCCCGGGGTGGTGGTGCACGTGCGACCCGCGCGAGGCGCGCTCACCATGGCCGCCGACCCCTCACCGAACCTTCCCGTCGCCGAACCTGTCAGTTGAGGGGATCCTTCCGGTCGGCTGGGCTGACAGGTTCGTGGCCGGCGTGGTTCTTGTCAGCCGAGCGGGCCGTATGCGTTCGCTGGGCTGACAGGTTGCGCCCAGTCGTCGAGGTGGACGGCGGGGGACGGTGGGTAGGCTGACGCCCATGGCCGACCAGGCGACGTTCGCGGAGCAGGCCATGGAGTACATGGCCCCGCTCTACACCGCGGCGTTGCGCATGACCCGCAACCCGGCCGACGCCGAGGACCTCGTGCAGGAGACCTACCTGAAGGCGTACCGCGGCTTCGGCGGCTTCGAGCAGGGCACCAACCTCAAGGCCTGGCTGTACCGCATCCTGACCAACACCTTCATCAACTCCTACCGGGCCAAGAAGCGCCGCCCGGACGAGTCCGAGCTCGACGAGGTCGAGGACCTCTACCTCTACCGCCGCCTGGGCGGCCTCGAGGCGGTGGCCGTGGGCCGCAGCGCCGAGGACGAGCTCATGGACCTGGTCACCGACCAGGAGGTCAAGGACGCCATCGAGTCGTTGCCCGACCAGTTCCGCATGGCGGTCCTGCTGGCCGACGTCGAAGGCTTCTCGTACAAGGAGATCGCCGACATCCTCGACATCCCGATCGGTACGGTGATGAGCCGGCTGCACCGGGGAAGAAAGGCGTTGCAGAAGGCGTTGTTCGAGTTCGCCACCAGCCGAGGACTCACCTCGGGCCCGTCCGAGGACCAACGCAGCGAGCCGGTCGCCCCCAACGGGCAGCCGGCGCTGGCCGACTGAGAGATCTGCCGAGATGACCGAGCCGGGATCAGACCACGACGAGAGCGAGGCCTCATCGGCTGGCGAGCACGCCCACGAGCACATCGAGGTCGGGTGCGAGGCGGCGTTGGAAGAGCTCTACCTGTTCCTGGACGGTGAGCTGACCACCGACAAGCGCAACCAGATCGAGCACCACCTCGACGACTGCAGTCCCTGCTTCGAGGCCTTCGACTTCGAGGCCGAGCTGCGCCACGTCATCTCCACCCGCTGCCGTGACGAGGTGCCCGACTCGCTGCGCGAGGCCGTGGCCCGCATCCTCGAGCCCCCGACCGACTCCACCGTCGAGCACTGACGCCGGCTCCGCCGCCAACTCGGCGAACCGGCGTTGGTCCCTGCCCCTGGGAGGGCGAGTTCCAACGCATGTTCGCTGGAGGGGCTTCGCTGGGGTCGCCGAATGCCGGTGGGCGCGGCGGGCCCTCTAGGATCTGCCCATGGTCGTTCTCGCCGCCCACGTCTGGCACTTCTGGATCGCGGTCGCCCTCGTGATCCCGATCTTCCTCGCCATCATCGCCACGGGCGTGCTGTACGTGCGCAAGGTGGTCGCTCCCCGGTACCCGAGGGACTGACCGTGCCCGGCGCCGTCGATTGGGACACGGCGCAGCGGGTGGCGACCCGCGTGGCCGGGCGCGAGCCGTTCAGCCAGTCGTACCACTCCGATTCGCTGGAGCCCGACTTCGCCGAGCTCACCGAGGTGGCCGAGCGCCTGGTGGCGGACGAGACCGGGCTGGTGTCGCTGGCCGGCCCGGCCCGGGCCCGGGTCACCGATCGGGCCGGGTGGATCCAGGCCAACGTGGCCTCGTTCCAACGGCTGCTGCGACCCATCATCGACAAGCTCAGCTCCCGCCTCGAGGCCAACGCCCTGTCACCGGTGGCCCAGAAGTTGGCCGGGGCCGAGGTGGGCATGGTCCTGGGTTGGATGTCGACCCGGGTGCTGGGGCAGTACGACCTGCTGATCATCGAGGAGGAGTCGCCGCTCGACCAGGACCTCGTCTACTACGTGGGTCCGAACGTGCTGGCCCTGGAGAAGCAGTTCGCCTTCCCACCCCGCGAGTTCCGGCTGTGGCTGGCCCTGCACGAGGTCACCCACCGGGCGCAGTTCACCGGCATCGCCTGGATGCGCCCGCACTTCCTCGGCCTGGTGTCCGACACGCTCGACTCGGTCGACCCCGACCCGCGGCGCTTCGTCGAGGTGGCCGGCCGGCTGGCTGACGCCCTGCGTCGGGGCGAGAACCCGCTGGCCGAGGGCGGGATCATGGCGCTGCTGGCCTCGGCCGAGCAGCGCCAGGTGCTCGACCAGGTGAGCGGTCTGATGAGCCTGCTCGAGGGCCACGGCGACATCACCATGGACCGCGCCGGTCGGGGGCTGGTGCCCAACGCCGACCGGTTCTCCCGGGTGCTTCACCAGCGGCGCGACTCGACCCAGGGCTTCGCCCGGCTGCTCCAGCAGCTGATCGGGCTCGAAGCCAAGATGAACCAGTACGCCCAGGGCGAGCGGTTCATCGAGGCCGTCGAGCAGGTCGGCGGCCCGCAGCTGCTGCAGGAGGCCTGGGAGAGCCCCGAACACCTGCCCAGCCTGGACGAGATCCGGCACCCCGAGACGTGGATCTCCCGGGTCGCGCCGGCGCTGGCCAGCTGAGCCACCTCGACGCGGGCACGCCCGCCGGAGCCCTCGTGTCGGGGCTCCTGGGGCGATGCCGCTTCCCCGAAGCCGGCACCGCGGTGGTGTGCGGGGTCTCCGGCGGAGCCGATTCGCTGTCCCTGCTGGTGCTGGCCACCGCGGCCGGGCTGGTGCCCACCGCCGTGCACGTCGACCACGGGCTGCGCCCGGGATCGGCGGCCGAGGGCGAGGTGGTGGCCGAGGTGGCGACCGGGCTGGGGGTCGGCTTCCGGGCCGAGCGGGTGGTGGTGGCCGAGGGCCCGAACCTGGAGGCCCGGGCTCGGGAGGCACGCCACCGCGTCCTGGGTGACGAGGCGCTGCTGGGCCACACCGCCGACGACCAGGCCGAGACCGTGCTGTTGAACCTGGTGCGCGGCGCCGGGGTGAGCGGGCTGGCCGGCATCCGCGCGGATCGACGCCATCCCATCCTCGACCTGCGCCGCCGCGAGACCGAAGAGCTGTCCGCGGTGCTGCGCCTGACCCCGGTCGAGGACCCGTCCAACCGCGACCCCCGGCACCGCCGCAACCGCGTCCGCGGCGAGGTGCTGCCCCTCCTGGCGGACGTGGCCGGGCGCGACGTGGTGGCCGTGATCGCTCGTCAGGCCGCCCACCTGCGCGAGGTGGACGAGCTGCTGGGCCGGCTGGCCGCGACCGTGGACCCGACCGATGCGCCCGCGCTGGCCGCCGCCGAGCCGGTGGTGGCGGCCGAAGCGGTGCGAGCCTGGCTGCGGGCCGGATCGGCAGGGGGCCACCCCCCGGACACGGCCACGGTGGCCCGGGTGCTGGCCGTGGCCCGCCTGGAGGCCCGCGCCACCGACGTCGGTGGGGGATGGCGGGTGCGTCGATCCGAGGGTCGGCTGCACCTCGAGGCCGGTGGTGGGCCGGGTTCGGATCGGCTGTAGGGTCGGCCCGGCATGGACCAGCCGCCGCCCGCCTCCCTGGCTGACGACCCCCACCTGGGCCGGGTGATCGTCGAGCGCGACGTGCTCCAGGCCCGGATCCGCGAGCTGGGACGCGAGATCACCACCGCCTACGCCGGTCGTCGTCCGCTGTTGGTCGGGGTGCTCAAGGGCGCCTTCATGTTCATGAGCGACCTGGCCCGGGCCATCGACCTGCCGGTGGAGTTCGACTTCATGGCCGTGTCGTCCTACGGCAGCGCCACCAAGACCAGCGGCGTGGTGCGCATCGTCAAGGACCTCGATCTCGACCTGTCGGGTCGTGACGTGCTGCTGGTCGAGGACATCGTGGACAGCGGCCTGACCCTGCACTACCTCCGCAAGAACCTGCTGGCCCGGGGGCCGGCCAGCCTGGAGGTGTGCGCCCTGATCGTCAAGGACGGCATCCAGCAGGTCGAGCCCGACCTGCGCTACGTGGGCTTCCGCATCCCGGACGAGTTCGTGATCGGCTACGGGTTGGACGTGGCCGAGCGATACCGCAACCTGTCGTCCATCCACGCCTACGTGGCCGAGGCCCCGGCGTCGCCCGGCGCAGACCTCGCCGCCGTGCCCGACCCGCCGGTAGCCTGACCCGGCCCGGCTCGGCGTCCGATGGCGGCGGCGAGCACCCTCATCCCCGGAGTCCGCCATGAGCGCGACCGATCACCAGCCCTTCGACGTGCCGCCCTTCGACGGGTCCGAACCGCCGGTCGTGTCCCGCCCCCTGGCGGCGCGGCCCGACACGCCGTCCCTGGGTCCGGTCGACCTGCCCCGCATCGAGGCGGCGGTGCGCGAGATCCTGTCCGCCATCGGTGAGGACCCCGATCGAGACGGCCTGCTCAACACGCCCGGTCGGGTGGCCCGCATGTACGAAGAGGTGTTCGCCGGCCTGCGCGAATCGCCCCACCACCACCTCGAGGTGCAGTTCGAGGCCAACCACGACGAGATGGTGATGGTCCGCGACATCGCCCTGACCTCGATGTGCGAGCACCACCTCGTGCCCTTCATCGGCAAGGCGCACGTGGCCTACATCCCCAACAACGACGGCAAGGTCACCGGCCTGTCCAAGCTGGCCCGGCTGGTGGACGCCTACGCCAAGCGCCCGCAGGTCCAGGAGCGGCTGACCACCCAGATCGCCGACGAGCTGGAGCGCACCCTCCAGCCCCGGGGGGTGCTGGTCGTCATCGAGGCCGAGCACCTCTGCATGTCCATGCGGGGGGTGCGCAAGCCCGGGGCGACCACGGTGACCTCGGCCGTGCGGGGCCTGTTCCGGGAGAACACGGCCACCCGGTTCGAGGCCATGCGCTTCATCAGCAGCGGCATCTGAACGGCGGCGGCGAAGCCGGTTCGGATTTGACAGCGGCTTGTAACCTGCCGCCGTGACCCTCCCGGACGAGCACCCCCTGGTCATGGGCGTGCTGAACGTGACCGCCGACTCCTTCAGCGACGGCGGCCGCTTCCTGGCCGCCGAGGACGCGGTGGCCCAGGGCCGACGCATGATCGCGGCGGGCGCCGACATCGTCGACGTGGGTGGGGAGTCCAGCCGACCGGGTGCCGAGCCGGTCCAGGTGGCCGAGGAGCTGGCCCGCGTCGTCCCCGTGATCGAGGCCCTGGCCCCCGAGGTGCGGGTGTCCATCGACACGGTCAAGCCCGAGGTGGCCCGGGCCGCGGTGGCGGCCGGCGCCACGCTGGTCAACGACGTGTCCGCCTCCCTGGTCGAGGTGACCGCCCAGCTCGACGCCGGCTACGTGGTCATGCACCGCCAGGGCACCCCCAAGACGATGCAGGTGGCGCCGAGCTACGACGACGTCGTGTCCGAGGTGAGCGCCTTCCTGGCCGACCGGGCGGCGCAGGCCGAGGCGCTCGGCATCGACGAGGTGTGGATCGACCCGGGCATCGGGTTCGGCAAGACCCCGGCCCACAACCTCAGCCTGCTGCGCCACCTCGACCGGCTGGTGGCCACCGGCCGTCCGGTGCTGGTCGGCACCAGCCGCAAGAGCTTCCTGGGCCAGCTGGTGGCCCGATCCGACGCCCGGGCCGCGGCCCGCTCCACCGGCTCGACCGAGCCGGCGTCGGGCCCTCCCCGTCCCGCCCCGGTCGGCGACCGCCTGGAGGCCTCGCTGGCCACCGCCACCTGGGCCATGGCCCAGGGCGCTCGCATGGTCCGGGTCCACGATGTCGGTCCAACCGTCCAAGCAGCGAAAGTCGTGGCAGCATGAGCCCCGTGGCAATGAAGGGAAAGTGGGCCCAGGGCATCCGCCCTCGGAACTTCCACTGGATCATCAAGGATCAGATCGCGCTCTGCGAGCGCCCGGGCGGGTACGGCGCCAACCACCGCCGCGTCCGGCGCCAGGAGGAGATCATCTGGATCCGTGAGCAGGGCTTCGGCTGCGTGATCTCGTTGATCCCGGCACCGCACAACCTGCACAACTACGACGACCTGGGCGTCACCTGGCGTCACCGCCCCTTCCGGTCCACCGATGACCCATCCGCCTACCTGGGGGCGCTCTACCCCGAGATGAAGGAGTTGGTGGGCGAGGGCACCCGGGTGCTCATGCACAGCGAGGAGCTGGGCGATCGCATCTGCGGCACCGTGGCCGGCTACCTGCTCTGGGACGGCCTGATCGACTCGGGCCCGAGGACCATCTCCGCGGTCGAGCAGATCACCCAGCGCCAGCTCGGGCCGCTCGGCCGTGAGCTCGTGGCCGTGGCCGCCACCCTCTGATCCCCTTCGGGTCGGCCCCGCCAGAACCATGACCCAACCCTCCGGAGACCTCATCGAGCTGCGTGGCCTGCGGGCCGTGGGCATCTGCGGTGCGCTGCCCGAAGAGCGCCTGCGGCCCCAGCCCTTCGAGGTGGACCTGGACGTGGAGGTCGACCTGGCCGCGGCCGGCGCCTCCGACGAGCTGGGCGACACGGTCGACTACGGCGCGCTGGCCGAGGCCGTGACCGAGGTGATCACCGGCGAGCAGCCCGTGCTCCTGGAGCGCATGGCCGCCCGCCTGGCCGAGGTCGTGCTGGCCGCAGCGGGCGTGCGGGCGGTCACCGTGGCGGTGCGCAAGTTGCGACCGCCGGTGCCCACCGAGCTCGACACCGCCGGCGTCCGCATCCGCAGGGTGCGCTGACGGTGCGGGCCTTCCTGGGGCTCGGATCCAACCTGGGCGACCGCCTCGCCTTCCTGCGCGAAGCGGTGGAGTCGCTCACCGGCGTGGTGGGTGTGTCGTCGGTGTACGAGACCGATCCGGTGGGGGGTCCCGGAGGGCAGGGCGCCTACCTGAACCTGGTGGTCGAGCTGGACACGACCCTGTCGGCCCGCGAGCTGCTGGGCGTGTGCCACCGCCTCGAGTCGGCGGCCAACCGGGTCCGCCAGGAGCACTGGGGCCCGCGCACCCTCGACGTCGACATCCTCTGGACCGATGGCGACCCCATCGACGAGCCTGACCTGCAGATCCCGCACCCCCGGATGCTCGAGCGCCGGTTCGTGATGGCCCCGTTGGCCGAGCTGGCCCCCGACGTGGTTCCCGCCAACTGGAGCGAGCGAGCCGAGGGCCGGGTCCGGATGGTCGGGCCCCTGACGTGACCGAGGCCCCACCCCCCATGTCGCCCCGCCAGGCGCAGGGGCGTCGCCTGCGGGTGGTCGGCGGCGGGCGGGCGGGTCGCTCGTTGGCCGGCGCCCTGGCCGACGTGGGCTGGGAGGTGGTCGGCATCCTGGGTCGTGACGACGACCCACGCTCGGCGGCCGAGGACGTCGACCTGGTGGTCATCGCCACGCCCGACGCGGCCATCGCCGAGGTGGCGGCCGCCATCGGACCCCGTCCTGGTGCGGTGGTCGCCCATCTCAGCGGCGCCTCCGGACGGCGCGTGTTCGAGGGTCTGGGCCATCCCCGGACCGCGGTGCTGCATCCCCTGGTGGCCATGCCCGACCCGGTCACGGGCGCCCGACGGCTGGCCGCCGGGGCCTGGTTCGCGGTGGCGGGCGATCCGTTGGTCACCCAGGTGGTCGACGACCTGGGGGGTCGGTGGTTCGAGGTGGCGGAGCCGGACTGGGTGGCGCACCACGCCGCCGCCGTCATCGCCTCGAACCACGTGGTGGCGGTGCTGGGCCAGGCCGAGCGGGTGGCGTCGGGCGCCGGCATCCCGTTCGAGGTGTACCTGGAGCTGGTCCGGGCGACGCTGGACAACGTGATCGAGCTGGGTCCGGCCGCGGCGCTGACCGGTCCCGCCGCCCGCGGCGACGAGGCCACGGTGGCGGCGCACCTGGCCGCTCTCGAGCCGGCCGAGCGCGAGGGCTACGCGGCGGTGGCCGACCTGGCCCGCCGTCTGGCCGCGTCGCGCTCCCGCCCCGGCGTCGACCCGGGCTGAGGCAGGATCGGGTCGTGCAGGTGCTCACCACCATCGCCGAGACCCGCGCCCGACTGGACGCGGCACGCGCCGAGGGTCGCACGGTCGGGTTGTTCCCGACCATGGGCTACCTGCACGAAGGCCACGCCACCCTCATGCGCCAGGTCCGGGCCGAGTGCGACGTGGCCGTGCTGTCGATCTTCGTGAACCCGCTGCAGTTCGCGGCCGGCGAGGACCTGGATCAGTACCCGCGAGACCTCGACCACGACCTGGCGCTGGCCGAGTCCATCGGCTTCGACGTGGTGTTCGTCCCCGACGTCGACGAGATGTACCCGGTCCCGGCGCTGACCTCGGTGGCCGTGGCCGAGCTGGCCGCCACCATGGAGGGCGCGTCGCGGCCCACCCACTTCGCCGGGGTGGCCACGGTGGTGGCCAAGCTGTTCAACATCGTGGGGCCGTGCCGGGCCTACTTCAGCGAGAAGGACTTCCAGCAGCTCGTCATCGTGTCGCGTCTGGCCGTGGACCTGTCCTTCCCGGTCGAGGTGGTGGCCTGCCCGTTCGTGCGCGAGCCTGACGGGCTGGCGCTGTCGAGCCGCAACGTCTACCTGTCCCCGGCCGAGCGGGCCGCCGCGCTGGTGCTGCACCGAGCCCTGCAGGCCGGGGCCGACGCGGTCAGGGCCGGCGAGCGCGACCCCCAGGCGGTCATCGACCTGGTGGCCGGCCTGGTCTCGGCCGAGCCGCTGGCCGAGCTGGACTACGTCGAGGTGGTCGACCCCGCGACGCTGTGCCGGCCCGAGCGGCTGCGCGGCGAGGTGCGGTTGCTGGTGGCGGCCCGTTTTGGCCGACCGCGGTTGTTGGATAACCTCTCCGTGCTCGCTTCCGAGCAGGACTGAGACCCCAGTCCGGGCACGGCGACCCCTCCGGGGCGCCAAGTCGAACGAGGAGCACCCCATGCGCCGACGCATGATGAAGTCCAAGATCCACCGGGCCACGGTGACCGACGCCAACCTGCACTACATCGGTTCGATCACCCTCGACGTCGACCTGATGGCCCGGGCCGACATCCGCGAGCACGAGCAGGTCCACGTGCTCGACATCGACAACGGCGCCCGCTTCGAGACCTACGCCATCCCCGGCGGTCCGGGTGAGGTGTGCCTCAACGGCGCGGCGGCCCGGCTGGTGCAGCCCGGCGACAAGGTCATCGTCATCACCTACGCCGACTACGAGGACGCCGAGCTGGACGGCTTCGTGCCCGCGGTCGTCCACGTGGATGCCGGCAACCGGCCGGTGACGCTGGACGAGGCCGTGCCCCAGTGGGTCTGACCTCCACCCCGGTCCGACCACGGTGAGCCGGTGAGCCCGGCGCCCGGGCCGGTCGGCGGCGCGGCGGATCCTCCCACGGGCGCGCCCCTCGACCTGCTCGTGCTGGGCAGCGGCGTGGCCGGGCTGTCGGCCGCGGTGCGGGCCGCCGGCACCCACCACATGCGGGTCGGGGTGCTGACCAAGGGCGAGCTGGCCCAGTCCACCACCCGCTGGGCCCAGGGTGGGGTGGCGGCCGTGCTGGGCGAGGACCCCGACTCCACCGACCTGCACCTGGCCGACACGCTGGCCGCCGGGGCCGGGCTGTGCGACCGCGACGCGGTGCGCGTGCTGGTCGACGAGGGCCCTGGGCGGGTCAACGAGCTGATCGCCCTGGGTGCCATGTTCGACCGGGACGAGCAGGGTCGCCTCGAGCTGGCCCGCGAGGGCGGCCACAGCCTGCCCCGGGTGGTGCACGCCGGCGGCGCGGCCACCGGCGCCGAGATCGAGCGTGCGCTGGTCGAGGCGGTGCGGGCCACGGTGGCCGCGGTCCACGAGAACGCCTTCGCCATCGACCTCCTGGTGTCCGCCGGCCGCTGTCGAGGGGTGGTGGCCCGCGACGCCAGCGGCGCGGTGCGGGTGGTGGAGGCCAGCAACGTGCTGCTGGCCACGGGTGGCGCCGGCCAGCTGTTCTCGGTGACCACCAACCCGGTGGAGACCACCGGTGACGGGATCGCCATGGCCCTGCGAGCCGGCGCGGCGGTGGCCGACGTCGAGTTCGTGCAGTTCCACCCCACGCCCCTGCACCACCCGGAGATGCCCCGGCCCCTGCTCTCGGAGGCGCTGCGCGGCCACGGCGCCCTGATCCGCGACGCCCGGGGCGAGCGGTTCGTGGACGAGCTGCTGCCCCGCGACGTGGTGGCCCGGGCCATCACCCAGCGCATGCTCGACCAGCACGTGGACCACCTGTGGCTGGACGCCACCGGCCTCGAGGCCTTCGACGACCGCTTCCCGACCATCGCCGCGGCCCTGGCCCGGGTGGGGCTGGACCCGTCCCGCGACTGGTTGCCCATCGCCCCCGCCGCCCACCACCTCTCCGGTGGGGTGGTCACCGACCTCGACGGCGCCTCGTCCATCCCCGGCCTGTGGGCGGCGGGGGAGGCGTCCTGCTCGGGCGTGCACGGCGCCAACCGCCTGGCCTCCAACGCCCTGCTGGAGGGCATGGTGTTCGGGGCGCGGGTGGTGGAGGCGG
This sequence comes from uncultured Microthrixaceae bacterium, assembly GCA_963785815.1. Taxonomy (GTDB): domain Bacteria; phylum Actinomycetota; class Acidimicrobiia; order Acidimicrobiales; family Acidimicrobilacustridaceae; genus UBA4742. The sequence continues at coordinate 206,023 of CAWAWN010000002.1, read as the reverse complement.
TCGAGTCGGGTCGCGAGGGCGCTCGCCCGACGGGGGCCATGCGAGCCGTGCTCGAGTCGCAGCACGGAGGGACCGAGCCGGCTGAGCTGCTCGACGCCCCCGGCGTGGCCGACGACCCCGGCCACATCGGTGGCCTCCGGGCCGACGGCTGGTGCCCGCTGCGGGCGCCGGCCGACGCGGACCGCGGGCCGGCTCCGGCCCGATCGCCCGGCGACCAGGCGGCGCGCGCCCGAGCTGACCGGCTGGTCCTGCAACGGGCCATGACCGAGGGGGCCGGCGTGCTGCGCGACGCCGCCTCCCTGGCCGCCACCGCTGCTGTGGTCAACCGCCTGGCCGCCACCCTGTCGGCCGACGACACCGAGCCGGCCGTGTGCGAGCTGGCCAACCTGTTGGAGCTGGCCCAGGCGCTGCTGGCGTCGGCCACCCAGCGCACCGAGAGCCGGGGCTCGCACACCCGGGCCGACTTCCCCGACACCGACCCCAGGTTCCGCGCCCGCATCGTGTTGGATGCGTCGCGACCGCGTGTGGCCGAGTCGGTCGGGTCGAGCGCGGCCGGCCGATGAGCGCCCTGGAACCGCCTCGCGCCGTCGTGGTCGAGGCCGTGGCCCGGGCGCTGGCCGAGGACCTGACACCGCTGGGCGACCTGACCGCCGCCCTGATCCCCGCCGACGTCACGGCCACGGCCGCCTTCGTGGCGCGAGGGTCGGGGGTGGTGGCCGGGGTGGCCTGCGCCACTGAGGCCTTCGCCCAGGTCGACCCCTCGGTGACGCCGATGTGGATCGTGGCCGACGGCGATCTCGTCGAGCCCGGCCAGACCCTGGCCACGGTGTCCGGGCCCCTGGCCTCGATCCTCACGGCCGAGCGCACGGCTCTCAACTTCCTCGGGCACCTCTCCGGCATCGCCACCCTCACCCGGCGCTTCGTGGTGGTGGCTGCCGCCGCCGGCCAGACGCGCATCTGGGACACCCGCAAGACCACGCCGGGCCTGCGCAGCCTGGAGAAGGCAGCGGTGCGGGCCGGCGGCGGGGCCAACCACCGCGGCAACCTGTCGGACTGGATCCTGCTCAAGGACAACCACCTGGCCGTGCTGGGCATCGCCGGGGCGGTGGACGAGGCGCGACGCCGTTGGCCCGGGCGCACCGTGCACGTCGAGTGCGATCACCTCGACCAGCTCCGCCAGGCCCTGGACGCGGGCGTCGACGCCGTGCTGCTGGACAACATGGCACCCGACGAGGTGGCCCAGGCGGTGGCCATCGCCGACGAGCAGGCTGCGGCCACCGGTCGGGGCCGGCCGTTGCTGGAGATCTCGGGCGGCATCACCATCGAGACCGTGAGGCGCTACGTCTCGCTCGGCGCCGACCTCATCTCGGTGGGTGGGCTGACCAACTCGGCTCCCGTCCTCGACATCGGTCTCGACATCGAGACCTCCGCGCCCGACACCCTCGACCCAACAGGTAGGAGCTGAGCGTGCTGCTCGCCATCGACGCCGGCAACACCGAGACGGTCGTCGGCCTGTACGACCTCGACGGCCCGGAGCCGGCCCAGCGCACCCGCGCCGAGGACGGGCTGGTCGACCACTGGCGGATCGCCACCGAGGCCAACCGGACCTCTGACGAGCTGGCCGTGCTGCTGGCCGGGTTCCTGTCGTTCCGGGGCCTCACCCTCGACGACGTGGACGGCATGGCCGTGTCCTCGGGCGTGCCGCGGGTCAAGGAGAGCCTGCGCCAGCTGGCCGAGCGCTACCTCGACTTCGACCCGGTCATGATCGAGCCGGGCGTGCGCACCGGCATCGCCATCCTGGCCGAGAACCCCAAGGAGGTGGGTGCCGACCGCATCGCCAACGCGGTGGCCGCCTTCGACCTGTTCGGCGGGCCGACCATCATCTGCGACTTCGGCACGGCCACCACCTGTGACGCGGTGTCGGCCAACGGCGAGTACCTGGGCGGGGCCATCGCCCCGGGCATCGGCATCAGCATGGATGCCCTGGTGGGGCGCGCGGCTCAGCTGCGGGCGGTCGAGCTGGTCGAGCCCCGCAGCGTGCTGGGCAAGAGCACCGTGGAGTGCATCCAGTCGGGGGCCGTGTACGGGTTCGCGGCCCAGGTGGACGGGTTGTGCCAGCGCATCCAGCGCGAGCTGGGGCCGTGCACGGTGGTGGCCACCGGCGGTCTGGCCGACCTGATCACTCCGCTGTCGAGCTGCATCGACCACAGCGAACCGTGGCTCACCCTCCACGGCCTCCGCCTGGTCTACGAGAAGAACCCGTGACCGGAGGCGCCCGTCGGGAGGCTTGCCGACCAGAGGGCCAATCAATCTGACGGATGGTCAGATCCGGGTGAGGTCGCGAACTACGGTGGCTCGGATGCGTGTGCTGATCACGGGCATGGGGGGTGAGCTGGGCACCCGGCTGGCCATCGAACTGGGCCGGGACCGCGGCGTCGAGGCCATCATGGGGCTCGACATCGACCCGCCCCGACGACGGCATCCGGGCACCTTCCACCGGGTCGATCCCCGCAACCGGGAGCGCATCACCCACCTCATCACCGACTTCCGGCCGACCGCGCTGGTCCACCTGGGCGTGTACGAGCCCTACGCCCGCTCGAGCCCCCGGTCGGCTGCCGAGCGGACCGCGGCCGGGACGGTGGCGGCGGTCACCGCCGCGGCCGACGCCGGCGCCCTGGATCGCATCATCGTGCGATCCGGCATCGAGGTCTACGGCCGGCGCCGGGGTTCACCGGTGCGGCCCGACGAGCAGGTGCGGCCCGACCCGACCACCCCGTTCGGACGCGAGCTGGTGCACGTCGAGCGCGCCTGCCTGGAGGCCGGCCTGCACACCGCCGCGCCGGTCACCTGCCTGCGCTTCGCCCCGCTGGTCGGCCCGCACTTCCCCAGCCCCCTCGGACGCTACCTGCGCACGCCCGCCGTCCCCTTCTCGGCGGTGGCGGACCCGCCCTTCTCCCTGCTGCACCAGCAGGACGCGGCCGCGGCCCTGCTCGCCGCGCTCCGCCGCCCGGTGCACGGTCCGGTGAACGTCGTCGGTCCCGGGGCGGCCACCGCCTCGCAGGCCGCCCGACTCGGGCGCCGGGTCCCGGTGCCGGTGGTGGGCCCGGGGTGGTGGGCGGCGCGCCGCTTCAGCGAGCTGGCCGGGGCGCCGGTGCCCGACCACGTCCAGGAGCTGCTGGTGCGGGGCCGCACCGCGGATGGGACCCGGGCCGGCGTGCGCCTGGGCGTGCGCCCGGCGCGGTCCACCCCGGAGGTGCTGCGCGAGCTGTACGCCTGGGCCGAGGTCGTGCATCTGGGCGTGCCCGACGCGGAGGCGGCATGAGCCAACCCGACTTCGGCCTCGACGCGGCCCGCATCGATGCCCTGGACCCCGACCTGGAGCGCAACGACCCGGCCGCCCTGGCCTATCGCCGCCTGGCCGGCTCCTACGTCATCGACGAGTTCGGCCTGGACCGCGACCTGCTGCGCCTGATCACCCCGCTGGCCCGCCTGCGCTGGCGGGTCCGGGTGGAGGGCGACCACCACCTGCCCGAGGTCGGTCCGGCCTTGCTGGTGCACAACCGCCGCCTGGGGCTGTCGGAACCGGCGGTGCTGGCCCTGGCTGTGGTCCGCGCCACCGGTCGGCCCCTGCGCTGGACGGGGGCGCCGGCCCGGGGACCGCTGGCCCAGCCGGCCCGCCAGCTGGGTGGCGTGCCCTCGGATCGCGCCGACGTGCGCAGCCTGCTGCACGGCGGCGAGCTGGTCGGGCTGGCCCTGGCCCGCGAGCCGTTCCACCGGTACCACGTACCGGCTGTGCCCCCGCAGCCGGTGCAGTCGGCCCTCGAGCTGGGCGTGCCCGTCGTGCCGGTGGCGGTGAGCGGCCTGGAGGCGGCCCGGCGCTGGAGCGTGCGCATCGGGCCACCCATCTCGACCCGACGTCGGCGCGACATCGGCGATCCTGTCGAGCTGAGCGAAGCCACCCGCGAGGCGGTGCGGGCCCTGTTGACCGAGTCTCGGCGGGAGGCGGTGGGCCGCGCCCCTCGTCCCACCGGGACCACCTCGACCCCGCGCACCGGCCTTGACACCGGTCGGGCCCCGAGCCCGGGCTAGGTTCGCCCCGTGGCCACCGCCCTGGCAGCAGACGGCACCCGGCTGCACTACGACGCCTTCGGCCCGCGGCGGGGCGAACCGCTGCTGCTGATCCAGGGCCTGGGCGCTGACAGCCGCGGTTGGATCCGCCAGCGTCGCGCCTTGGGCTCGCGGTACCGCTGCATCACCTTCGACAACCGCGGCGCCGGCCGCTCGGACCACCCCGAGGGCCCCTACGACCTGGAGGTCATGGCCGCCGACGCCGTGGCCGTGCTCGACGCGGCGGGTGTGGAGCGTGCCCACGTGCTGGGCGTGTCGATGGGTGGGGTGATCGCCCAGATCCTCGCCGTGCGCTCGCCCGAACGCACGCGATCGCTGGTCCTGGCCTGCACGGCCTGCCACCATCACGAGTGGCGTCGGGAGCTGCTGGCCGAGTGGGCGGCCGTGGCCGCCGACCGGGGCATGGGCGCCTTCGCTCAGCAGGCCGTGCGCTGGTTGATCGGACCTCGCTCGCTGCGCCGGGTCTGGCCGGCCATCGGGCTCATCGGGCCCATGGCCATGACTGGCTCCCCGCACGCCTTCGTGGCCCAGGTCGACGCCATCCTGGCCACCGACGACCGCCTCAGCGCTGAGCTGGCCGGGATCGGTGTGCCGGTCCTGGCCCTGGTGGGCAGCCAGGACATCCTGACCCCGATGGGCGACAGCGAGGAGCTGGCCGAACGCATCCCGGGGGCCGAGCTGGCCGTCATCCGGGGGGCGGCGCACGGCTTCATGCTCGAGCACGGCTCCACCTTCAACCGAACGGTCCTGTCCTTCCTCGGACAGCGCCTCGACCCGCGTGCCCGCCTGACCCAACGCGAGCATCGATCCTCGGCCCAGCGGCGGCAGCCACGCACCCTGACGGTGCGTGGCTGCCGCCGGTTGGTTCCCCGCCACCACCGAGGGGTGTTCAGCTGAAGCGCTCGGCCACCACGTCCACCACCCGGCGTCCCGTCTCCAGGGGGGTCGACTGGGCCCGCTCCATGGCGATGCCCGCCCCGATGAGGGTGACGCCACCCAGGGCCAGCCACCCCCACGTGGGCACGCCGGCGGTCACGGCCAGCGACTCGTGCACGGCCAGCACCACCAGCAGCGCGGTGCCCAGCAGCAGCGGGGCGATCAGCCGGCGTTGGCCGCCCACGATGACCGCCGCCAGGCCCACGGCCCCGGCTACCAGCGCGTGCCCGGCCCCGCCGCCGGTGACCCGCTCCACCATGGCGGCCCCGCCGAGCAGGGCCACCGCCGGTCCGTAGGCCACCCACGAGCTGATCTCCATCCGTCGGCGGGCCTGCCAGCCGGCCAGCACCATGGTCAGGGCCACCGGGGCCAGGTAGGGCTCGCTGATGCGGACGTGGTGGTCGACGAGGTGCAGCCAGGTCCCGCCGACGATCAGCAGGGCACCGACCAGGGCGAGGTCCAGCTCATCGAGGCGGACCGCCCACACGACGCCCAGACCGCCGATGGCGATCAGCAGGGTGGCCAGCACCGCCCGGTCCGGCCCCGCCACCCCGAGGGCCACCAGAGCGGCGCTGGCGGCGATGACCCGGCCGGCCCAGCGGGCGGATCGGCCGGCCGCCCGAACGGCCACGTCGTCGAGCGCGGTGGCCACCACGGCCAGGCCCATGGTGATGAGCGCGGCCCAGCCCCGATCCACCCCGGCCGCCACCGCGGCGGCGGCCACCGTGATCGGCACCAGGGCGGCGCTGACCACCGCCATCCAGGTCCGGCGCCAGGCGATGGCATCGAGCAGGGCCAGGGCGGCGAGCAGACCGGTCACCACGGCCACGCCGCTGGGGTGCAGCGCGGGCAGGGTGACCAGGGTCAGGCCGGCCGCGGCCCGGGGCACCAGCCCGACCCCGGTCAGCCCCGGCCCCACCTCGGCGTTGTCGAGCACCAGGGCCACGGCCCACAGGGCGACGATGGCGCCCACGTCCACCCCGAGCACGTCGACCCGGGCCAGGCAGGCCAGCGAGGCGCCCAGCACGGGCAGGATGGCGCTCGATGCCAGCATCCAGGTGGCCTGCAGGTCGCCGTCGGTGCGCACCAGCGGGGCTCGCACGACGGTGGCCAGGGCCAGCACCAGGGCACCGGCCAGTCCCAGCCCGGCGCACCACAGCGGGTGCGTGGGCGCCGACATGGCTGCCGGCACCGTCAACACGATGGCCAGCGCCGCGCCGCCCGGTCTTCCGCCGAGCACCAGGAAGGCGGCCACGACCACCGCGGTCACCCCGACCAGGGGAGCCGAAGCGGTGGCGGCCCCCACCACCGCCACCGACGTGGCGGCCAGCGCCAGGCTGGTGGGCAACCAGCCGCTGCCCACCAGCAGGGCGATGCCGAGGGGGGTGTGGTCGACCTGGCGCCGACGGACGTCGGCCACGAACCAGCCGGCCAGGCTGAGGCCGCCGGCCACCAGCAGGGCACCGGACCAGGGGGCGGGGGTGGCGGAGGTCCAGTGGACCGAGAGCCGGGCCAGGGCCACCAGGGCCAGCGGCCCGATGGCCCATCCGGCCAGCACCTCGGTGGCGATCGCCCCCAGCCGGGTCGGCCGGGACCAGAAGGGGTCGGTCGTGGTCGCCCACGCCGCCAGCTCCAGCAGCAGGAACAGGGCCGCGGCGCCGATCAGGTCGGGCAGGCCCCGGTGCACGGCGCTGCCCCAGCCGTCGGCCAACCCGACGGCGGCGGTGACGGCGGCGGCCACCACCAGCACCAGGCTGTGCCGCCGGGACGCCTCGCGTCCCAGCACCACGGCGGCGACGCCTCCGGCCAGCGCACCGGCCAGCCGAGGCTCGGCTCCCGTGAGCCCGAGACGGGCCATGACGCCGGGGCCCACCGACACCAGGCTGGCGGCGGCTGCGGCCAACGGTCCCAGCCCCACCACCAGGGCCCAGCTGATGGCTCGGCGGGAGGCGCCCACCGCCGCGGCGGCCGCGGCCATGGCCGCCAGGATGACCGGGACGGGCAGCGACCGCTGGGCCCCCAACCCCACGGCGGCCAGCACGGCCGCGGCGGTGGTGGCCCACTCCAGGACCGAGGAGTGCTCCACCCGGTCGAGCACCCAGAAGGCCATCGTGGCGACCACCCCTTCGACCAGCACCATGGCGGCCCACCCGGCCCCGGCGTGGACCGCGATCGCGGTGCTGACCACCGGGATCAGGAACGCGCCGAGGTGGTAGAGGACGCCGGCGGTGGCCGGCAGCGACCGGCGCAGGACCCGCCCGGCGAGCAGGCAGCCGCCGCTCAGCAGGCCCAGGGCGGCCAGCTTGAGGGCGTCGGGGATGTGGTCCCACTGCACGGCCACGAACACGGCCGCCGCCACCAGCAACAGGAAGGCGCCCGTGGCGGTGACCCAGACCGCGCCGACGCGGGACGCGTCGGCGGCGCGACCGGCGGCCGGCGGAGCGGCGGGTGGGGCGGGTGGGAACAGGTCGGTGTCGTCCATGGCTCCAGGGTCGGGCGCCGGGCCGGCGCCGGCCATGGGGTCCATCCCCCAAAATCGCCTGGGCGCGGCCCAAAACCTCTGGCCCTCCGGTCGGCGAGCCTCCCTGCGGGCGCCTTCGGCATCTGGGTGCCGTCGGTCTGGCGGCTGCGCCCTGGCGGGCTGCGCCTGGTTGCGCCCCGGTCGGCGAGCCTCCCTGCGGGCGCCTTCGGCATCTGGGTGCCGTCAGCGGGCGTGCCTACTCGAGCCCGTGGTCCAGGGCGTAGCGCACCAGCTCCTGGCGGCGGTTCAGGTGGAGCTTGCCCAGGATGTTGCGCACGTGGTTCTCGACCGTCTTGGTGGAGATGAAGAGCTCTTCGCCGATCTCCCGGTAGGTGTGGCCCCGCGCCACCAGCTGCAGCACCTCTCGCTCGCGCTTCGACAGGGGCTGGCTGTCGTCGGAGGCCCGGGTCAGCCGCCGGAACTCGCCCAGCACCAGGGCGGCCAGCGCCGGTGAGAAGACCGGCTCGCCCTGGGCGGCGCGCCACAGGGCCTGGCGCAGCTCTTCGGGCGGCGTGGACTTGACCAGGTAGCCGACCGCGCCGGCCGCCACCGCGTCGAGCAGGTCTCGCTCGGTCTCCGAGACGGTCAGCATCACGATCCGTGTCTGGGCCCCGCACACCCGGGCCACCTCGATGCCACCGCCGTTGGGCATGTGCAGGTCGCACACCACCAGGTCCGGCTGGGTGCGCTGGATGACCGTGACGGCCTCGGTGGCATCGCCGGCCTCGCCCACCACCGTGAAGTTCTCGCCCAGGTCGGCCCGCACCCCGCGACGCCAGATGGGGTGGTCGTCGGCCAGCACCACGCGGACCACCCGGGCCGGGTCGGCGGGCGTGGTCGGATCGATCGGATCGGACGGGCTCACGGGATCCACAGTCTGACCTCGGCGCCTCGGCCGGGCCGCGACACCACCTCGACCCGTCCCCCGACCTCGGCGATCCGGCCGCGGATCGAACGGGTCAGGCCCACCCCTTCGACCGCGGTGGCCGGGTCGAAGCCCTGCCCGTCGTCCTTCACCGAGCAGAACACGCCGCCTTGGTCTGGGGCCTCCGCGTAGACGGTGGCCGCGGTGGCCTGCCCGTGCTTGGCCGCGTTGGTCAACGCCTCGCTCACGGCGCCGCCCACGGCCCGGGCCACCGGATCCGACACGCTGGGCTCCTCGGCCAAGATCACCTGGGTGCGCAGACCGTGGGTGCGCTCCACCCGGGCAGCCGCGGCCCGCAGGGTGGAGCCCAGGCCGGGATGGCGGGGATCGGCACCGAACAGGAACTCGCGCAGCTCGAGCTCCTGGTCGCGGGCCAGCGCCACCAGCTCGGCGTCCTGGGAGCGCCGCTGGACCACAGCCAGGGTCTGGAGCACGCCGTCGTGCAAGGTGCGCGACACCTCCTCGCGGGCTCGCGCCGCGGAGATGGCCAGCTCGGCCTCGCGCACCCGGCGGGCGGCGAAGCCGGCCACCGCGCCGGCCAGGGTGAACAGCACCAGGGTGCTCAGGGCGCTGAGCCGGTCGGCGGTCCACGGCCGCATCTCGAAGGCCAGGTCGCCCAACCAGTGCACCACCCCGAGGGCGGCGCCGGCGACCGCCCCGGCCCGGATGCCGTAGGCGATGCCCACGGTCAGCACCGCGGCCAGGGGCCAGGCCGAGCCCAGCGACTCGGAGTGGCTGTGGCCGTAGACCCACTGATCGGAGAAGAGGAGCAACCCGGCGATGACCAGCTCGACGGCGATGGCACCGGGGTGGAGCAGGGCCGCGGGGTTGGTCCGCAGCATCACCGTGGCCCAGGCCGTGAACAACAGGGCCATGACGACCAGGGCCAACGCGGCCCACAGGTGGTCGAAGCGGTGGCCGCGGGCGTCCACCACCACCAGCACGGCCATCCAGATCCAGGTGGCCCAGCGCAGCACCACCACCCCGGTGACCAGCTCGTGGTCGAGCGCTACCTGGTCGACGGGTCGCGCCACGGGATCGAACGGCCGCCGCCCGGGCACCATGGCGTCAGGCTAGTGCCAACCCCACCCACCGCTGGTGGGCGGAGATCAGCTCTGCAGCCAGATGTTCGGCCACCAGGTCTTGGGCGAGTAGTTGCCGAAGGCGATGGTCGAGGGACCACCCGGCGCGTCGAGGCCCTTGACCTTCTTCTGGGCGATGAAGCTGTAGGGCGTGGAGTACAGCCAGATGTTGGTGAAGCCGGCGTTGAGCTGCTTCACCAGGTCGTCGTAGGCCGTCTTGCGGATCTTGGCGTAGCCGCTCTGGCGGCCCGTGGTCAGGTCGTTGTCGATCTGCTGCGTCGTGTACTGGGTGAAGTTGATGCTGACGCTGCCCACGCCCTTGGCCGTCGTCGACGACCAGAAGTAGTAGTCCTGGTCGGGGTCGGGATAGCCGTAGTTGCGGAAGAAGGCGGCCTGGTACCCACCGGTGGCGATCTTGGTGATGTAGGCCGTCTGCTCCAGGGTCTCGATGTTCACCGTGATCCCGGCCTGCTTCCACTGCCCCTGGAGCTGCTGGAGGGTGCGGGCGTCGTCCACGCTGGGCAGGCCCGACAGGGTGAAGGTGAGGCCGCTCTGGCCGGTGGCCTGGTCGTACTGGGCCACCTGGGCCTTGGCCTGGGCCAGGTTGTAGCTCACGTAGCCGTTCTGCGAGGCGGGCATGCCCCACGTGTTGTTGGGGCTCCACGGCGAGCTCGGCACCTGGATCCCAGAGCCGATCTCCTTGGCCACCTCGGCGGTGTTGGTGGCATACGCCAGGGCCATGCGGGCGTGGACGTTGCTGAGCGGGTTGTCCTTGCCTCCGACGGTGGGGGCGGTGTTGGGCATGATGAAGGCCTGCTCGGTGTCCCAGTCGCGCAGCTCGGTGTAGCTCGAGGCCAGGCTCGCGGCGTCGGTGGCCGACGTCGTGTACTGCATGTTGATGTCGCCGTTCTGAAGGGCGGCGGTGCGGGTCGAGTCATCGGTGATGACCTTGAACTGGATCTGGTTCAGGTGGGGCAGGCCCTGGCCGGTGCGGGGCTTGCCGCTGGCGTCGAGGCCGCCCCAGTAGGTGGGGTTCTTCTTGACCGTGAAGGTGTCGTTGGGCGTCCAGCTGTCGAAGCTGAAGGGACCGGTGCCGATCGGGTGGTTCACCCCGCCGTTGGGCGAGTTGATCATGTTCGGGGCCATCATCAGAGCCGAGCCGCCCTGCAGGAAGCTGCTGGGGAAGGCGGCCCACGGCTGGGTCAGGTCGACCTCCACGGTGGTCGGGTTGAGGGCCTTCTCGTCCTTGAACATCGGCCCGATGGCCAGGCCCGAGAGCGGGCCCTTGGCGTAGGCGTTGATGTTGGCCACCACCGCGTCGGCGTTGAAGGGCTCGCCGTCCTGGAAGGTGATGCCGGTCTGGAGGTTGATCACCCACTTGTCGAACGTGGTGTTGGGGTACCAGCTCTTGGCCAGCCAGGGCTTGGCCCCGCTGTCGGTGCCGGTGGTGGCCAGCGGTTCGAGCACCGTGGACCCCTCCAGCGATCCGGTGTCGGCCCACTGGTCGAGGGCCGGGTTCCAGCCGTTGGTCTCGGCCCGGATGCCCACCACCAGGCTGCCGCCGTTCTGGGGCTTGGTCGCGGCGGCCTGGGTGGAGGTGGTGGCAGCCTTCTTGGACGTGGTGCTGCCGCAGGCGGCGGCCGTCAGGGCCACCACGACACCGATGGCCACCAGGGCGACGAGGGCCCGGGTCGGTCGGTCGGACGAGACGTTGCGGTCTGCACGCATCTGGACATTCCCCCTGTTCGCCTGGTCCACGTGTCCAGACGCTTGTCCTACTGATCGGCCGATGAGCCCGGGATGTGAAGGTTTGGGTCAGCGACCGCCCGCGACGCGGACCGCGTCGATGAGGTAGTCGGAGGCGGCGATGAGGGCGGCTCCGGCTTCGGAGCCGGCCACGTCCTCGAGGGCGGCGGCGGCGTCGTCGGCGTAGGCGCGGGCCACGTCCAGCGCGCCGTCGACCTGGCCGCTGGCCCGCACCAGGGCCCGGGCCTGGTCGCGCTGGTCGTCGTCGAGCGGGGAGCCCAGCAGGGCGCCCAGCTGATCGGCGTCGGGGCCGCCGGTGGCCAGCACCCGGATCACCGGCAGCGTGTACACGCCCTGGACCAGGTCGTTGCCCGCCGGCTTGCCCAGCTCGGCGTCGGTGGCCACCACGTCGAGGATGTCATCCACGATCTGGAAGGCCATGCCGTAGCTGTGGCCGAACCGGGTGAGCTGGTCGATGACCGCCCGGTCGAGCTCGGCCACGATGCCGCCGATGCGACAGGCGGTGGACAGCAGCGACGCCGTCTTGCCGGTGATGGAGGCCAGGTAGCTCTCCTCGGCCCGGGTCGGGTCGAAGGTGGTCTGCAGCTCGAGCATCTGGCCCTCGCACAGCCGGGCGATGGTGGCCGCCAGCAGCCCGGCCACCTCGGTGCCCAGCTCGGCGGCGATCTCCGAGGCCCGGGCCAGCAGGTAGTCGCCGGCCAGGATGGCCTTGAGGTTGCCCCACCGGGCGTTGACCGTGTCGACGGTGCGTCGGGTGGAGGCGTCGTCGATCACGTCGTCGTGGTAGAGCGAACCCAGGTGCACCAGCTCGACCGAGACCGCCCCCATGACCACCTCGGGGGCGGCCGGCGCCATCTGCGGCCGGGCGGTGGCGGCCGCGGTCACCGCGAACGCCGGGCGGACGCGCTTGCCCCCGGCGTTGATCAGGTGGCTGGCGATCTCGGTGAGGAACGGGTCCTCGGCCACCACCGCGCCGCGCAGCTCGGTCTCGACCCGCGCCAGATCGTCCATGAGGATCGGAACCTGGAGCAGGGGGTTGGGGGCGGCCACCGCCGCCACGTTAGTTGGAACTGGCTGCGGAGCCGTCAGGCGGAGCAGCAGGCCCGACCCGGACCAAGATCGGCGAAGCCGAGCTCGGCGGATCATCGCCGGGCCGGCATTCGAGGCGGCCCAAACCCGGTTCCGGAACCGTGTCGCTGGTTGGTGGCGGATGGCATCGGTGATCGGTCACCTCACACCCCGGTTCGCGGGGCCGACAGGAGCGTCCTGCCCCGGGCCCGAGCCGCCGGCGAGACCTGTGCCACAGGTGTTCCCCGTACGGTGCGATCCAGGGGGAGGTGGTTACACTTGGCCCACGATCCCCAGCCCGAACCTCAGGCTGGTGGAGCCCTCCGAGGGAGGCAATCCTTGTTCGAACGATTCACCGACCGGGCCCGCCGTGTCGTCGTCCTCGCCCAGGAAGAGGCGAGGCTGCTCAACCACAACTACATCGGCACCGAGCACATCCTGCTCGGGCTGATCCACGAGGGCGAGGGCGTGGCGGCCAAGGCCCTCGAGTCGCTCGGCATCTCGCTCGAGGCCGTGCGCAGCCAGGTCGAGGAGATCATCGGCCAGGGCGGCTCGTCGCCGTCGGGGCACATCCCGTTCACGCCCCGGGCCAAGAAGGTGCTCGAGCTCTCGCTGCGCGAGGCGTTGCAGCTGGGCCACAACTACATCGGCACCGAGCACATCCTGCTCGGGTTGATCCGCGAGGGCGAGGGCGTGGCCGCCCAGGTCCTGGTCAAGCTGGGCGCCGACCTCAGCCGGGTGCGCCAGCAGGTCATCCAGCTGCTGTCGGGCTACTCCGGCCCGGGCAGCAAGGAGACGGCCGGCGCCACCTCCGGCGGTTCCGGCGAGGCCACCCCGTCGGGGTCGCTCGTGCTCGACCAGTTCGGGCGGAACCTCACCCAGCTGGCGCGCGACAAGAAGCTCGACCCGGTCATCGGACGCGCTCGCGAGACCGAGCGCGTCATGCAGGTGCTGTCGCGGCGCACCAAGAACAACCCGGTGCTGATCGGCGAGCCCGGCGTGGGCAAGACGGCCATCGTCGAGGGCCTGGCCCAGGCCATCGCCGCGGACAGCGTGCCCGAGACGCTGCACAACAAGCAGCTCTACACGCTCGACCTCGGCGCCCTGGTGGCCGGCAGCCGCTACCGCGGCGACTTCGAGGAGCGCCTCAAGAAGGTGCTCAAGGAGATCAAGACCCGCGGCGACATCATCCTGTTCATCGACGAGCTGCACACCCTGGTCGGAGCCGGCGCGGCCGAGGGGGCCATCGACGCCGCCTCCATCCTCAAGCCCATGCTGGCCCGGGGCGAGCTGCAGACCATCGGCGCCACCACGCTCGACGAGTACCGCAAGCACCTCGAGAAGGACGCCGCGCTCGAGCGCCGCTTCCAGCCCATCAAGGTGGACGAGCCTTCGGTGGCCCACACCATCGAGATCCTCAAGGGCCTGCGCGACCGCTACGAGGCCCACCACCGGGTGACCATCACCGACCAGGCCCTGGTGGCCGCGGCCAACCTGGCCGATCGGTACATCTCCGATCGCCACCTGCCCGACAAGGCCATCGACCTCATCGACGAGGCCGGGTCGCGCCTGCGCATCAAGCGCATGGAGACCCCGCCCGACTACAAGGAGCTCGAGAACCAGCTCGCCCAGGTCGTCCAGCAGAAGAAGGAGGCGGTCGAGGCCCAGCGCTACGAAGAGGCGGGCAAGCTGCGCGACCGCGAGAAGGAGCTGCTCGACGAGAAGGAGACCAAGGAGCGCGAGATCAAGGACTCGGGCATCGACCTGTTCGACGAGGTCGACGAGGAGTCCATCGCCGAGGTCCTCTCCATCTGGACGGGCATCCCGGTCTACAAGCTGACCGAGGCCGAGACGGCCAAGCTGCTGCGCATGGAAGACGAGCTGCACAAGCGGGTCATCGGCCAGGAGGACGCCATCAAGGCCGTCAGCCAGGCCATCCGCCGCACCCGGGCCGGCCTGAAGGACCCCAAGCGCCCCAGCGGCTCGTTCATCTTCCTGGGCCCCTCCGGCGTGGGCAAGACCGAGCTGGCCAAGACGCTCACCGACTTCCTGTTCGGCGACGAGCAGTCGCTCATCCAGCTCGACATGTCCGAGTACATGGAGAAGCACACGGTCAGCCGCCTGGTGGGCTCGCCCCCCGGCTACGTGGGCTACGAAGAGGGTGGCCAGCTCACCGAGGCCGTGCGGCGCAAGCCCTTCTCGGTGGTACTGTTCGACGAGATCGAGAAGGCCCACCCCGACGTGTTCAACACGCTCCTGCAGATCCTCGAGGAGGGCCGCCTGACCGACTCGCAGGGCCGGTCGGTCGATTTCCGCAACACCGTGCTGATCATGACCTCCAACCTGGGCACCCAGGACCTGCGCAAGGCCAACCTGGGCTTCTCCAAGGCCGACGAGGCCGTCAGCTACGAGCGCATGAAGGAGAAGGTGAACGACGCGCTCAAGGTGCACTTCCGGCCCGAGTTCCTGAACCGAATCGACGACACGATCGTCTTCCACGAGCTGTCCAAGAGCGAGGTGACCCAGATCGTCGACCTGATGATCAAGCGGGTGACCAAGCAGCTCGAGGGCCAGGGCCTCGGCCTCGAGCTGACCCCGGCGGCCAAGACGCTGCTGGCCGACAAGGGCTACGACCCCACGTTGGGGGCCCGGCCGTTGCGCCGAGCCATCCAGCGCCTGGTCGAGGATGCCTTGTCCGAGCGGCTCCTGTGGAAGGAGTTCCGGGCCGGCGAGACCATCGTGGTCGACGCCGAGGTCGACCCCGAGTCGGCGTCGGGCGAGATGGTGATGACGTTCCACGCCATCGAGGGCTTCGAGCCGCCGCCGGTCGAGATGGCCGAGGCCGGCCCCACCGAGTAGTTCCGTCGCGGGTCGTGGCCCGGCTCCGGCCGGGTCGCGATCGGCGCTACGTTGACCCGCCGTGCCCGCTTCCCGCCCCCTGCCGGTTCGCGCCGGGCGAGCCCTGGCGGTGCTGGTGTGCGTGGTGGCGCTGGCCGGGTGCCAGGTCAAGGTGCTGGTCGACACGCGGGTCAACCCGGACGGCTCGGGCAACGTGACGGTGTCGGTCGGGCTCGATGCCGGCGCCACGGCCCAGGTGGGCAACCTGTCCGAGCAGCTGCGGGTCAGCGACCTGGAGGCGGCGGGGTGGAAGGTGACCGGTCCGACCCGCCAGGGTGACGGCTACACGTGGGTGCGAGCGTCCAAGCCCTTCGCCGACGCGGCGCAGGCCACCGAGGTGATGAACGAGGTGAACGGGGCCGACGGCGCCTTCCGCGACTGGCAGGTGTCGCACACGTCGTCACTGTGGTCGACGCAGTGGAAGGTGCAGGGCACCGTCGACCTGCGCAAGGGGATGCAGACCTTCAGCGACCCCAAGCTGGACCAGGCGTTGGGGGCCAACGGCTACGACTCGATGATCACCCAGATCGAGAAGCGCGAGGGTCGTCCCATCTCGGACATGGTCGACGTGCGGGTCAGCGTCGAGCTGCCCGGCGCCGCCCAGGTATACGCCCCCAAGCTGGCGGACGGGCAGACCACGGCGGTGTCGGTGACCCACACCAAGGTCAGCCGGGCCTTGGGGGTGGTGGTCGTGGTCGTCGGGCTGGTGGTGCTGGTGGTGGCCGTGGTCCTCCTGCGCCGTCGCTACAGCCGTCACCGCCAGAGCTACCAACCCCAGCACTGACCAGACCCACGGCCACCGCTGCGGGTGGTGAAGGTGGTGGGGGGCGCAGGGTGGATGCGGCGGCGCGGGACCTCGGTCCTGTCACAGGGGGTGGGTAGGGTCGGGCGATGCCCAAGATCCGCTCGGTGTTCCGGTGCCAGGAGTGCGGCGGTCCGAGCCCCAAGTGGGTCGGTCGGTGTCCGTCCTGTGGCGAATGGAACACCCTGGTCGAGGAGCTCGACGGGGTCGACGAGGCGGTGCTGGTGGCGCCGGCCGAGCGGGCCGTCCCCATCGCGGAGGTCGACTCGGCCGAGTGGCAGCCGCGCCCCACCGGCTCCGACGAGGTCGACCGGGTGCTGAGTGGGGGCCTGGTGCCCGGCTCGGTCAGCCTGGTGGGCGGCGAGCCGGGGGTGGGCAAGTCGACGCTGCTGCTCCAGGTGGCCTCGTCGGTGGCCCAGGCCGGCGCCACCGTGCTCTACCTCGCGGCCGAGGAGTCGCCCCAGCAGGTCCGGCTGCGGGCCGAGCGGCTCGGTGCCCTGGCCCCCCGCCTCTACCTGGCCAGCGAGACGGCCCTGCCCAACCTGTTGGGCCAGGTCGACGAGGTCCGTCCCGACCTGCTGGTGGTCGACTCCATCCAGACCATCTTCGAGCCCGCGCTGTCGTCGGCTCCCGGCTCGGTGGCGCAGGTCCGCGAGTGCACCGCCCGGCTGGTGCGCCTGGCCAAGAGCCGTGACCTGACCACGGTCCTGGTCGGCCACGTGACCAAGGACGGCGCCCTGGCCGGTCCGCCGCGTGCTCGAGCACGCGGTCGATACCGTGCTCTCCTTCGACGGCGACCGCCACCACGCCCTGCGCCTGTTGCGGGCGGTCAAGCACCGGTTCGGCACCACCGACGAGCTGGGCCTCTTCGAGATGGGGGAGGGCGGTCTGCGGGCCGTGCCCGACGCCAGCGGCCTGTTCCTGGCCGATCGACGTCCCGGGGTCTCGGGCTCGGCCGTGGTACCCACCATCGAGGGCCACCGGCCGCTCCTGGTCGAGGTGCAGGGCCTGGTGGTCGATTCGTCCTTGCCGTCGCCCCGACGCTCGACCCAGGGGCTCGACGGGGGCCGCCTGCCCATGCTGCTGGCCGTCCTGGCCCGCCGGGCCGAGGTCGACCTGGGTGGCCTCGACGTCTACGCCCTGGCCGTGGGCGGCGTCAAGGTGGTCGATCCGGGGGCGGACCTGGGGGTGGCCCTGGCTCTGGCCTCCTCGCTGTGCGACGTCGCCCTCCCCGACGGCTTGGTGGTGGTGGGCGAGATCGGGCTGGGCGGCGAGCTGCGGCAGGTGGCGCAGTGCCATCGCCGGCTGACCGAGGCGGTCCGGCTGGGCTACCGCCGGGCCATCGTCCCCCGGCTCGCCCCTGAGGCACCCGACGGCATCGACGTGGTGCGGGCCGCGACCCTGGCCGACGCCCTCGACGTGGTCGGCATCGGCCCGGGTGGCTCGGGGTCGGCCGGGTAGACTCCCGGGGTGACCCGCAGGCGAAGCGACGCGCTGCTCGAGGCCTTGGCGGTGGTCGCCCCGGGCAAACCGCTGCGTGAGGGGCTCGATCGGGTGTTGCAGTCGAAGATGGGTGCGCTCATCGTCGTCGGGGACGGGCCCGAGGTGCTCAACATCTGCTCGGGCGGCTTCCTGCTCGACGCCGCCTTCAGCCCCCAACGCCTGTCGGAGCTGGCCAAGATGGACGGCGCCATCATCCTGGCGCCCGACGCCAGCCGCATCGCCCGGGCCAACGTGCACCTGGTGCCCAACCCCAACGTACCCACCTCGGAGACGGGCACCCGCCACCGCACCGCCGAGCGCGTCGCCCGCTCCATCGACGTGCCGGTCGTCTCGGTCTCCGAGGAGCTGGGCATCATCGCCTGCTACGTCGCCGACCAGAAGCACCCGTTGGAGAACATCCCGCGGCTGTTGAACCGGTCGAACCAGGCCCTCCAGACCTTGGAGCGCTACCGGGCCCGGCTCGAAGAGGTGTCGGCCAACCTGTCGGCCCTCGAGGTCGAGGACTTCGTGTCCCTGCGCGACGTGCTGGTGCTGCTGCAGCGCACCGAGATGGTGTTGCGCATCGCCGAGGAGATCGACGAGTACGTGGTCGAGCTCGGCACCGACGGACGCCTGGTGCGCCTCCAGCTCGAGGAGGTGCTGGGCACCACCGCCGACGAGCGTCGGGCGGTGGTGCGCGACTACTTCACCGCCGACGCCGCCTGGACCCTCGGCGACGCCATGGACGCCCTGGCCCGCCTCGACACCGAGGCCCTGGTCGACCTGCGCACCGTGGGCGAGGTGCTGCACCTGCCCGAGGGCACCGACGACCTCGACCTGGGTCTGGAGCCGCGTGGCTACCGGTTGCTGTCGCGCATCCCGCGCATCCCCGAGCAGGTGATCGACCGCATCGTCGACCACTTCGGCACCCTTTCCAAGATCATGCGGGCAACCATCGACGACCTCGACGACGTGGAGGGCGTGGGCGAGAGTCGGGCCCGGGCCATCAAGGAGGGCTTGTCCCGCCTCGCCGAGGCCAGCCTGCTCGACCGCTTCTCCTGACCCCCCACGAAAATGGGCATCTTTGCGCCCGGGTTTCCGCGCATTTTCCCGCCCAGTTCCGGCCGGGGCGGTAGAACGGGCGGATGCGGATCGAGCTGACCGACGGCACCCCGGCTGAGCTGGCCCGACCCCAGGGCGGCGAGGCGACCGCCGGGCTGGTCCTGTGCCCCGACATCATGGGGCTGCGGCCGTTGTTCGACGAGCTGGCCCAACGGCTGGCCGACGAGCAGGGGTGGGTGGTGGTGTGCCCCGAGCCGTTCCCCGGTCGCGAGCACCTGAGCTTGTCGGATCGGATGGAGGCGGTGGGTGGTCTGGACGACCTGGTCGGCCTGAGCACGCTCCAGCGCGCCGCCGACGCCACCGGCACGGAGCGGGTGAACGTGCTGGGCTTCTGCATGGGCGGGATGTGGGCCCTCAAGGCCTCGGCCACCGGTCGCTTCCATCGAGCCGTCTCGTTCTACGGGATGATCCGCATGCCCGAGAACTGGAAGAGCCCGACCATGGGCGATGCCATCGACTTCGTGACCGCGCCCGCGGCCTGCCCGGTGCTCGAGCTGGTGGGCAGCGAGGACCCGTTCGTGCCCATGGCCGACATCGCCGACCTGCAGGCGGTGGACGCCGCCGTGGTGATCTACGAGGGGGCCGATCACGGCTTCGTCCACGACGCCAGCCGTCCCACCCATCGAGCCGAGGACGCGGCCGACGCCTGGTCGAGAGCGATCAGCTTCTTGCGAAGCTGATCGCTGCTTGCCCGGCTCTTCGGTCGGCACGCCTGCCTGCGAGCGGCTTCGCCCATCCGGGTGTCATCGGTCCAGCGGCTTCGGCCTGGCGGCCTGCGCCTTCTCGCTACCGGGCCCGGCGTTCGAGCTGCTCGCGGTTGGTGATGCGGTAGCGCCGGTCGGTCTGGTCGATCCAACCCAGGCGGATGAACGAGGCGATCGCCTTGTTGACTCGCTCGCGCGAGGCGCCGACCATGCCGGCCAGCTCCTCCTGGGTCACGGGCAGCGAGAACTCGTCGGCGTCGCCCGACAGCTCGAGCAGGCGCTTGGCCGTGCGGCCGGTCACGTCCAGGAACACGGAGTCGGCCAGCGCCTCGTCGGTGTTGCGGATGCGCCCGGCCAGCAGGGCCACCACCTTCCACAGCAACGCCGGTCGTCCCTCGTAGAGGCGGCGCAGCGGCTCGTAGGGCAGGGCCAGCACCTCCGACGGCTCGAGGGCCCGTGCCTCGGCCGACCGGGGCAGGTTGTCGAACAGCGGCATCTCGCCGAACAGGTCGCCTCGTTCCATCAGGGCCAGCACCGACTCGCGGCCGTCGATGGACCGGTTGGCGATGGCCACCCGACCGGACACCACGACGAACAGCTCGTGGGGGTCGTCGTCCTCGCTGAACAGCAGGTCGCCCCGGTTCAGCACGCGCACCGCGGCTTCGTCGGCGAGGGCATCCACCTCGCCAGGTTCCAGGTCGGCGAACAGCTCGACAGCCGCCAACAGGTCGCGCTCGGGCACGGCGGCGATGCTATCGGGCCGCGCTCGTCCCATGGTGAGCCCGGCCGGCACCGGCGCCACCTCATTTGAAGACCGCCGCCCCGATCCCTAGCCTGGGAAGGCATCTGGTCGTCGCACTCTTCCTTCCGGGAGCACCATGTCGTTCGACGTCGGTGACAAGGTCGTCTATCCCCACCATGGTGCGGCGGTGATCGAGCGCCGTGAGATGAAGTTCGTCTTCGGCGAGGAGCGCGAGTACCTGGTGCTGCGGCTGGCCTATGGCGACCTCATGCTGTCGGTGCCCGCCGACAACACCGACGAGGTGGGTTTGCGCGATGTCATCAACGACGAGGAGGTCGAGGAGGTGTTCGCCGTGCTGCGCAAGAAGGAGGCGCGCATGCCGACGAACTGGTCTCGCCGCTTCAAGAACCACGTCGAGAAGCTCAAGTCGGGCGACATCTACCAGGTGGCCGAGGTGGTCCGGAACCTCTCGCTGCGCGAGAAGGACAAGGGCCTGTCCGCGGGCGAGAAGCGGATGCTGGCCAAGGCCCGCCAGATCCTCGTGTCCGAGCTCACCTTCGCCATCAACGTGTCCGAAGACGAAGCCGAAGCCAAGCTCGACGAAGCGCTGGCCTGAGCGCCCGCGCCCACGCCTGCTGTCGATGGTCGAACCCCGGTGAGCGTGTGGGCGGTGGTGGTGGCCGCCGGTGGAGGCCAGCGGTTCGATCCCGTACGCCTCAAGCAGCACGAGCAGGTTGGATCGTGGCGGGTCCAGGACCTGTCCATGCAGGCCGCCCGCTCGATCGCCTCGGGCCTGGTGCTGGTCACCCGACCCGAGTTCGTCGACGCACCCGAGCCGCTGGCCGATCTGGTGGTGGCGGGTGGGTCGACGCGGTCGGCGTCGGTGCGGTGCGGGCTGGCCGTCCTGCCCGACGACTGCGACGTGGTGGTCGTCCACGACGCGGCCCGGCCGTTGGCCTCGGCCGAGCTGTTCGAGGCGGTGGTGGTCGCCGTTCGGGCCGGGGCCGACGCCGCCATCCCCGGTGTCGCGGTCCCCGACACCATCAAACGGGTGGCCGATGGTCGGGTGTCCGAGACCATCGACCGAGACGACCTGGTGGCGGTGCAGACCCCCCAGGCGTTTCGGATCGCTGCCCTGCGGACGGCCCACGCCTCGGGGGCCGATGCCACCGACGACGCCGCGCTGGTCGAGGCGGCCGGCGGCCAGGTCGTGGTCGTCGCCGGCGAGACGACCAACCTCAAGATAACCACCCAGGACGACCTGGCCGTGGTGGCCCTGCGGATGCGCGGAGCCGGCGGGGCTGCCCCCTGGGCGGGCGTCGGCAGCGAGTAGCTTGCCGGGGATGTCCATCCGTGTCGGCCTCGGGTTCGACGTCCACGCCTTCAGCGATGAGCCTGGTCGCGTGCTGCGCCTCGGCGGGGTGCCGTTCGCCGGCCACCGCGGGCTGGTCGGCCACAGCGACGCGGATGTGGTGGCCCACGCCTGCGCCGACGCCCTGCTGGGCGCCGCGGCCCTGGGTGACCTGGGGACCCACTTCCCCGACACCGATCCGCAGTGGTCGGGGGCTGACAGCCTGGTGCTGCTGCGCTCGGCCAGCGAGCAGGTGCGGGCGCAGGGGTGGCAGCCGGTGAACGTGGACTGCGCCGTCGTGCTGGAGTCGCCCAAGGTGGCGCCGCATCGCGCCGAGATGGAGGAGCGGTTGAGCTCGGCGGTGGGCGCGCCGGTGTCGGTCAAGGCCAACCGGGCCGAGGGGCTGGGGGCCATCGGCCGAGGCGAGGGGATCGCCTGCTACGCCGTGGCCCTGGTGGAGACGGCGTGAGCCCGGCCCGCAAGTCTCCCCGGTCGTCGTCCGCCCGGGGCCCGAAGCCGCCGCCCAAGGCCGCCCGGGGACGCACCACCTCGGCCAAACCGCCCCGCTCGCCGGCCGCCGACAAGGCGATCGCCGCTCGCCAGGCCCGCCATGCCGCCGCTTCGGTGCGCAAGGCCGACCGCAAGGTCGGTGCAGCAGGTCGGGCCGACCGCAAGGTCGGTGCAGCAGGTCGGGCCGACCGCAAGGTCGGTGCGACCGGGCGTGTGGATCGGCCCGGCGGCTCGTCGCGGGCCGGCCGGGGCCGTGGCGGCCGCAGCGGCGATCAGCTGACCACCCGACGCGCCGGCCCCAAGGGGTTGGGCGGCGACCAGGTCGAGGGCCGCCAGGCCGTGCGTGAGCTGCTGCTGGCCGGCACCCGTCGGGTGCGCGAGGTGTGGATCGCCGCCGACCAGGACGACTCCGCCGTGCTCGACGACATCGCCGAGCTGGCCCAGAGCCTGGGCGTCCCGGTGCAGGACGTGACCCGCACCAAGCTGGCGTCGGTGGCCCGCACCGAGTCACCTCAAGGCGTCCTGGCCCGGGCCACGGCGCTGCCCGAGACCGACCTCGACGAAATGGTCCTCACCCCCAAGGGGGGACCGCCGCCGTTCCTGTTGGCCACCGATGGCATCACCGACCCGGGCAACCTGGGCGCCCTGCTGCGCTCGGCCGAGTGCGCGGGGGTGACCGGCGTGGTGCTGCCCCGGCATCGGGCCGTGCACATCACGCCCACGGTCACCAAGGCAGCCGCCGGTTCGATCGAGTACCTGCGCTTCGCCCTGGTCGGCGGGCTGCCCACCGCCATCCGCCAGCTCCAGGAGGCCGGGGTGTGGGTGATCGGCCTGGATGCCGGCGGGGCCCGGCGGCTCTTCGACCTGGAGGTGGCGGACCGGGCCGTGGCCCTGGTGCTGGGGGCCGAGGGGGCGGGGCTGTCACGCCTGGTGCGCGAGCGCTGCGACGAGGTGGTGTCCATCCCGCTCGGCGGACAGCTCGGATCGTTGAACGTGGCCGCCGCCGGGGCGGTGGCGTGCTTCGAGGTGGCGCGACGCCGCCCGGTCCGATGATGTCGAGACGCTCGTGGCTCGGGGCGGCGGCGCTGGCCGTGGCCGTGGCGCTGGGCTCCGCCGCCTGCAGCCCCACCAACCGCTCCACCTCGTCGAGCTCGACGGTGGGCAAGCAGACGACCTTGCCGCACACGACCGGCTACACCTGCCACGACCCGGTGGGCGACATCAGCCTCGATCCGTCGGCGGCCGGCAAGCTGACCAAGCCCGCCGGGATCGACCTGGTCGAGGCCTCGGCGCTGGTCAAGGGCGACGTCCTGGCCGTCTCCTTCACCACCAACGGGCCGATCGCCGAGGTGCCCCAACCGCTGTTCGACGTACAGCAGGGCGATCCGTCGGTGGCCCCCGATCTCAGCTTCGAGCTGCGGGCCCAGCCCACGAACGCCGCCGACCCAGCCGGGCCCTGGAACGTGGTGCTGCACACCTTCAAGGGCGGCAACGAGGCCAAGACCGATCTGGGGGCGCCCGTGACCGTCCAGGGCAACTCGTTGTCGTACCAGGTGCCGCTCGACCAGATCCCGGCGGTGGTGAGCCTGCAATGGCAGTTCGGGGCCAGCAGCGTCCAACCGGACAGCTCGGTGCCCTTCGACGACTGCAGCAGCTTCACCGCAACCACCACGACCCCGTAGGGGGTCGGAGGGCTAATGAGGCAGCAGCGCGCGCCAGACCTTCTCGGGGGTGGCCGGCATGTCGAGGTGGGCCACGCCCAGGTGCGACAGGGCGTCGACCACGGCGTTGTGCACCGCCGGGGTGGACCCGATGGTGCCCGACTCGCCGATGCCCTTGGCGCCCAGGGCGTTGAGCGGGGTCGGCGTCTCCATGACCACGCGCTCGAAGAGGGGGAGCTCGGCGGCCGAGATGACGGTGTAGTCGGCGAAGGTGGCCGTGAGCGGGTTGCCGTCGTCGTCGTAGCGGACCTCCTCGTAGATGGCCTGGGCCGCGCCCTGGGCCAGGCCCCCGTGCACCTGGCCCTCGGCCAGCATGGGGTTGAGGATCACCCCCGCGTCGTCGACGGCCAGCAGCCGCTCGAGTCGGACCTGGCCGAGCTCGGGATCGATCTCGACCACGGCCAGGTGGGCGCCGAAGGGGAAGGTGGGCTTGGACTCGGCCAGGTCCGACAGCCCGGCCAGCGGGTCCTCGCCCTCGACGGCCAGCTGCTCCCAGCCCAGACCGATGCTCGGGCTGCCGGCCACGTGGAAGCGTCCCTCGTCGCGATCCAGGACGATGTCGTCGGGTGCGGCCTCGAGCAGGTCGGCGGCGCGCTGGCGGGCCAGGTCGAGCAGCTTGCCCGAGGCGTCGTGCACCGCGGCGCCCGCCAGCTGCACCGAGCGCGAGCCGCCGGTCACCTGCCCGGTGGGGATCACGTCGGTGTCGCCGTGGATGACCTCGACCCGCTCCATGGGGATGCCCAGGCGGTCGCTGACCAGCATGGCCCAGGCCGTGTGGTGGCCCTGGCCGTAGGGGTTGGAACCCGTCTTGACCAGCACGCTGCCGTCGGGCCGCAGCTGCACCTCGCCGTACTCGGCCCCGCCTCCGGTGACCTCGACGTACACGGCCAGCCCGATGCCCATGAGCCGCGGGTCGCCGGCTTCGCGGCGCCGGGCCTGCTCGGCTCGGAGCTCGTCGTAGCCAGCGGTCTCCAGCAGCAGGTCGAGGGCCCGGACGTAGTCACCGCTGTCGTACTCGGTGCCGGTGGGGGTGGTCACCGGGAAGGCGTCGGCGGCCAGCAGGTTGCGGCGGCGCACCTCGGCCGGGTCCATCCCGATCTCGGTCGCGTAGCGGTCGATCATGCGCTCGAGGCAGGCCGCCGCCTCGGGGCGCCCTGCCCCCCGGTAGGCCACCAGCGGGGTGGTGTTGGTCACCACGCTGGTGGCGGAGAACTCCACGTCCCCCATCTCGTAGACCCCGGTGGTCATCATCCGGGTCATGTAGGGCAGCACCGCGCCCATCGACGGGTAGGCGCCCGAGTCCTGCACGACGGTGAGCTTGTAGGAGGTGATGTGGCCGTCGCGGGTGCCGCCCAGGGTGGCCACCTGGCGCTGGGCCCGACCGTGGCCCATGGCCACCATGTTCTCGCTGCGGGTCTCGAACCAGCGCACCGGCCGTCCGACCCGACGGGACAGCTCGCCCAGCAGCAGCAGCTCGGGGGTCGAGCCGGCCTTGGCCCCGAAGCTGCCGCCCACGTCGGGACACACCACGCGGACCTCGCTCTGGTCGAGGCCGTACACCTGGGCGATGGCGTCGCGGACGGGGTGGGCGCCCTGGCACGACTGGTACTGGATGAGGCGGCCGCCGTCCCACCACGCGGCACCCGACCGGCCCTCGATGGGGCTGGGGGCCAGGCGTTGGTTGACCATCTCCTGGGTCACCACCACCTCGCAGGACGAGAAGTCGACAGGTTCGCCGGAGTGGTCGAGCGACCACACCACGTTGGTGCCGGCGTCGGCGAACAGGACGATCTGGTCGTCGACGGCGGCAGTCGGGTCGACCAGGGCGGGCAGGGGCTCGTAGTCGACGAAGACGGCCTCGGCCGCGTCGGGACCCTGGGCCCGGGTCTCGGTCACGATGGCCACGATGGGCTCGCCCACGAAGCGAACGGTGTCGCGGGCCAGCAGCGGCCGGGTCATGGCCGCGTTGTACATGGGCATCATGGCGCCCAGGTCGTCCAGGCCCAGGTCGGCGGCGGTGACCACGGCCAGCACGCCGGGCATGGCCCGGGCCTCGTCCAGATCGACCGAGGCCAGGCGGGCATGGGCCATGGTGGCGCGCACGTAGGTGACGAAGGCGGCGTCGGGCAGGTCGAGGTCGTCCACGTAGGTGCCGCCGGTGGTGAGCAGCGCCGGGTCCTCCCGGCGCAGCACGCGATGACCGAGGATGCTCATGGCGACCGACGCTATCGGCTCGTGCCGCGGCCGCACCGATCCGCCGCGGGCGATCCGCCACCGACCCGGGACCCGGCCGACGCGGGCGCAGATCTGGTGCTCTAGAGTCAGCCTCCATGACTGCACCGGTCGAATACCTCGTGATCGAGTTCCCCGGCAACAAGTTCAACGGGGACGTGGCGCCGGCGGTGGCCGAGCTGATCGACGCGGGCATCGTCCGCCTGCTCGACCTGCTGTTCGTCACCAAGGACGCGGCCGGGGAGGTGGGTTGGTTCGAGCTGGGCGACTTCGACTCGGAGGTGGCCCAGGCCTTCGACGCTCTGGAGGGCACGGTCGGCGGCCTGGTCAGCGACCAGGACGTGGCCGAGGTGGCCGACTCGCTCCCCAACGACTGCTCGGCGGCCATCCTGGTGTGGGAGAACGCCTGGGCCGAGCGCTTCGTGGCGGCCGTGCAGGCTTCCAAGGGCGAGGTCCTGGCCCATGAGCGCATCCCGGCGGCGGTGGTGCAGGCGGCCATGGCGGGCCTGGAAGACGCCTGACAACGAGAAGCTGAACCGACCTCAACCACCAACTGCACGATCGGAATCGAGAGGACTGCCATGCCATTGATGCGACGGGGGATCGGACGGGTTGGACGACCGGGGCTGGTCGGCACCGTGGCCCGCACCGCGGTCGTGGCCGGAACCGCCACCGCGGTGGTGGGCGGCGTGTCGGCCCACCAGCAGAACAAGCAGATGGAGAAGCAGCAGGCCGCGGCCTACCAGGCCGAGCAGGCCGCGCCCCCTCCGCCTCCGCCGCCGCAAGCGGCCTACGCCGAGGCCGCGCCGGCGCCGGCCGCCCCCGGCGAGGGCGACACCCTGGCCCAGCTCCAGCAGCTGGGCGACCTCCACACCCAGGGCATCCTCACCGACGAGGAGTTCGCGGCCCAGAAGGCCAAGATCCTCGGCAGCTGAACCGACCCGGCATCCCTAGGCTGGGGCCATGACCGAGCAGAGCGACCAGGCCATCCTCGACCAGATCCACGCGCTGATGGTCGAGGAGCACGAGCTGTCCCAGGCCAACGTGGGCGGTGGTGGCGAGCCGGGTGTGGCCGAACGCCTGGGCCAGGTCGACGTCGAGATCGATCGGCTGTGGGACCTCATCCGCCAGCGCCGGGCGCGCCGTCGCGCCGGTGAGGACCCGGACGGCGCCAGCCTGCGTCCGGCCGGCACGGTCGAGGGCTATCAGCAGTAGCCGACCTGGCCGGCGGGGCCCAGGCCATCGCCTCAGGCGGTTCCCGGGTCGTCGGCCTCGGCGAAGGTGATGCGGTTGTTCACCGGATCGACGACGGTGAGCTCGGTGCCGCCCCACGGGGGTCGCTCCAAGCCGGGTCGGTTGTTCTTGTAGCGCTTCTCGGTCAGCTCGGCGTGCAGGTCGTGGACCCCGGTGATCTGGACGCGGACGTGGCTGCCGGGAGAGCCGTCGCCGTGGTGCTCGGAGAGGTGGAACACGACGCCGTCCCTGCTCACCTGCATGTACAGCGGCAGGTTGGGCTCGTAGCGGTGCTCCCAGTCGACGGCGAAGCCGAGCCAGTCGAGATAGAACTCGCGGGCCTTGTCCTCGTCGAAGCTGCGGAGGATGGGGACGGTGCCGAGGTGGGTGATCGCCATCCCGGGAGTGTCGTCGGGACGCAGGGCGGACACAACCGGGCGCCGATCGGGGGGTGTCGGCCAGTTCCGTGCGCCGGTCGGGCTCGTCGGTCCGCTGGGACCTGGGTCAGGCCGGTCGTGCCGTCACCCAGCCGAACTCGGAGGTGATGCGCACGCCGATCCGGGGATCGTGCCAGGGCGCGACCACCTCGCGCAGGTCGTCGCAGAAGGCGTCGTACCCGATCGATTCGATGGCCGGGACGGATGGGCCCGCGGACGCCAGGGCCCGCACGGCCGTGTCCATGTCCGGCCACTCGTTCGCCACCTCGACGGTGCCCGCGGCGACGAGCGCGAAGCCCGTCGAACGCAGCGCCTCCTCGATCACGGCCGCGGTGTCGCCGATGTCACGCGTCGCTGTCTGGTGGCTCGGCGGCGAGTGCTCGAGCACGGTCAGGAAGTACGGCAGGAGGCCCATGCGCTCGTAGGAACCCCAGAAGGTCAAGCCGATTCGTCCGTGCGGCTCGAGCACCCGGTGTGCCTCGCGCAGCGCGTCGTCGCAGCCGTTCCAGATGCCGTTGAAGCTCGTGACCACGTCGAAGGTGGCGGTGTCGAAGGGCAGGTCGAACATGGTGCCCACGTGGAAGTCCCCGCCCGGGGTGCGGGCTCTGGCGATGTCGATCAGACCCCCGGCGGCGTCGAGCCCGCTCACGGCCGCCCCCCGTCGGGCCGCCGCCTGCGAGGCCAGGCCCGAGCCGCAGGCGATGTCGAGCACGCGCGTGCCGCGGCCGACCCCGAGCTCGTCGAGCAACAGCTCGTTGGCCGGTCGGGCATACGGCTCGAACAGGTACGCCCACTCGGTGGCCCTGGCCCCCCATCCGCGGCCGGCGACCCGCCAGTCGCTGTGGCGGAGCCGCTCTGCGGTCGTGACGGCAACGGGATCGGTCATGTCCCCTCCTAGATAGCACGATCGGTCGGACTCATTAGAAGGTACGATCGGTCGTGCTATCTTGTCAAGTGATGCTGCCTTCCTCGGAGCGCCCACCACGCCGGACGCGATCCGACGGGATGCGAACCCGCGCCGCCATCCTCGACACCGCCGTGCGCCTGGCGACGGTCGAAGGGCTGGACGGGCTGAGCATCGGCCGGCTGGCGAGCGCCACCGACGTGAGCAAGAGCGGCGTCTACGCCCACTTCGGGTCGAAGGAGGAACTGCAGCTCGCCACCATCGACACCGCCCGGGAGCTCTTCATCGACGCGGTGGTCGCGTCGGAGCTGGGTGCGACAGGCATCGCACGGCTCCGAGGGTTGTGCCGCTCGTTCCTGACCTACGTAGAGAGCCGGACCCTTCCCGGCGGGTGCTTCTTCGCGGCCGCGGCCGCCGAGCTGGGCGGACGACCCGGCCCGTTGCAGCAGCGCGTCGCCGCCAACCAGCGTGACTGGATGCGCCTGCTCACCGACGCCGCCGACGAAGCGAGAGACGCCGGGGACCTGCCGCCGGAAACCGATGTCGACATCCTCGTGTTCGAGCTGAACGCCCTGGTCGTGGCCGCGAACACCGCGTTCATCCTGCACGACGACCCGGCTGTGATCGCCCGCGCCCGCACCGCCGTCGACCGGGTGCTGGCGGCCGCCACCCGAGGGTGACCTCGTGCCGACACAGCCTGTCCGTGCCGGGCATCCGAGGTGGGCTCGGCGACCTCTCCCGGCCTCACACGCGAGCCCGGGGTGGGATTCGAACCCACGACATCCGCTTTACAAGAGCGGCGCTCTGGCCAGCTGAGCTACTCGGGCATGTCCGGCGCCGCCGTCGCCGCCGGACCGGATGTCCAAGCCTATGCGGCCTTGGTCCCGGGTCCAGGGAGCGGAGCGAAGCCGCTCGCGGGGCGGCACCCAGATGCCGGAGGCGCCCGCAGGGAGGTTTGCCGACCGGAGGGCCAAGCAGGAAGGGTGCTTGCAATGGGGGGAGCGGTGCAGCACAGTTCCGAGATGGAGTTCACCAGTCGCGATCGGGCCATCCTCGACTTCGAGCGCTCCTGGTGGACCGAGTCCGGTCCCAAGGAAGCAGCCATCCGTGAGCGCTTCGAGCTGTCGGGGGCCCGGTACTACCAGATCCTCAACGAGCTGCTCGAGAGCGACGAGGCCTACGACTACGACCCGCTGGTCGTCCGTCGGCTCCGGCGGCTGCGCGACCGTCGGCGGCGGGCCCGCCACGAGGGGTACCAGGCCACCGAGCATCCCGGCCGGTGACCGCTCCGTCCGGCGCCGGCTCCGGTCCCGGCGGCGCCTCACCGTTGGGTGAAGATCGGCGCGCCACCGTGGCCGGCGCCATCCTGGTGGTGGTGGCGGTGGCCATCGGCCTGATCCTGCTGGCCAAGGGGTTCAGCGACGACGGCGGCTTCCTGTCCACCAGCAAGAAGTCCTCCAGCGCGTCGCACACGACCTCCACCCTGGCCGGGCACGCCACCACCACGACCGAGGCCGTCGACCCGGCCACGGTGAAGATCTACGTGGCCAACGCCAGCGGCAAGGCCGGCGCAGCCACCAAGGTGAGCACCGTCCTGGCCGGCAAGCAGTACCCGACGCCGGCGGTGGGCAACGCCGCCACCGCGGCCACGACGATGGTGTACTACCTGCCCGGCAACGCCCCCCAGGCCCAGCTGGTGGCATCCAGCCTCGACCTGCCGGCCTCGTCGGTCGCCCCCATGCCCAGCCCGGCGCCCGTGACCTCCCTCGGGTCGGCCACGGTCCTGGTGGTGATCGGCACCGACGGCGCCCTCGACGCCGTGGAGAGCGGCAACCCGACCACCACGGCCAGCACGACCACGACCGCGGCCAAGGCGACCACCACCACCAAGAAGTCCTGATCCGTGAGCGCTGAGCCACGGGACGAGGTCATCGACGCGCTGGTGGCGCGGGTCGGCGAAACCGGGTTGTTCACCGACTTCGACGGGACCCTCTCCGAGATCGTCGACGAACCCAGCCGGGCGGTGCCCCTGCCCGGCGCGGCCGAGGTGCTGGGCCAGCTGGCGACCCGGTTCGGCCGGGTGGCCGTGCTGTCGGGGCGCCCGGTGACCTTCCTGGCCTCCTGGTTCCCCCCGGAGGTCCTGCTGTCGGGGCTCTACGGCCTGGAGCTGGTCATCAACGGGCAGCGCCTCGACCACCCCCTCGGTGGGGTGTGGCGCGAGGCGGTCGACGACGTGGCCGCGCTGTCCCAGGCCCGCGGGCCCGAGGGCATGCGGGTGGAGGCCAAGGGCCTGTCGCTCACGCTGCACTACCGGGGCCGGCCCGAGCGTCGTGACGACGTGCGCCGCTGGGCCGAGCGGCAGGCGGCACGCTCGGGGCTCGACGTGCGGCCGGCCCGCCTGTCCTACGAGCTGCACCCGCCCATCGACGTGGACAAGGGCACCTCGCTGCTCGAGCTGGCCGACGACCTGTCGGCCGTGTGCTTCCTGGGTGACGACGTGGGCGACCTGCCCGCCTTCGACGCCCTCGACCAGCTGGCCGGTTCGGGCACCACCGCGGTGCGGGTGGGGGTGCGCAGCGCCGAGGTGGCCCCGGAGCTGGTGGAGCGGGCCGACGTGGTGGTCGACGGGCCGCCCGGCGCGCTGGACCTGCTTCAGGCGCTGGCCGCGGCCAGCTGATCGGCCAGCCAGTCGCGCGGGGTGCGCGCCTGGGCCCGGTGCACCAGGCGCTCGGCCTCGTGCGCTCGCCGGTCCGCCGGTGTGGCCAGGGCGTCCGCCAGGGCGTCGGCGGTGGCGGTGATGTCGAAGGGGTGGACGCGGCGCACCACCCCTTCCAGCTCGGTCCAGGCCCCGGCCTCGGGGCTGAGCAGGACCACGCCGTCGCGCTCGTTGACCAGTGCCCCCTCCTTGGCCACGAGGTTGAGCCCGTCCCGCACCGGGTTGACCAGGAGGACGTCGTAGCGGCGCAGCGCAGCCACCGAACGCGGGTGGTCGTCACCGATGAAGGCCAGGATCGGCGTCCAGGTGGGCGTGGCCCAGCGTCGATTGACCTGCTCGATGACGAGCTCCACCTCCTGGCGATAGGCCAGGTACTCGGCCAACCCCTCTCGTGACGGGTACACGAAGGCCCCGAACACCACCCGCTCACGCCACTGCGGATAGCGGCCCAGCAGGTCGTCGTAGGCCAGGAAGCCCCGCACCAGGTTCTTGGACAGCTCGACGCGGTCGACGCGGGCCACCAGGGCGCGATCGCCCACCAGGGCCTCCAGCTCGGCCAGCGCCTGTTGGCAGGCGTCGCCGGTGGCCACGGCCTGGAGGTCGTCGGGATCGGGGGCCAGCGGGGCCACGAAGGTCGTGGGATCGCGGCCCAGCCACAACCGGCAGTCGGCCTCGAACCCGTCGCGCCAGCGCGGGGCGTGGAAGCCGCAGGCGTGGTGGCCGGCCAGGCCGTCGAGCAGCTCGGTGGCCACTGCGTCGGGCAGCACCCGCAGCCAGTCGGGCCCGGCGAAAGGGGTGTGGGAGAAGTGGACGGCCACCAGGTCGGGACGCCGCTCGGCCAGCATCGGGCCCAGCAGGCTGAGGTGGTAGTCCTGCACCAGCACCACGGCGTCGGCCGGCGCCCGAGCGCACACCGCGTCGGCGAACACCTGGTTGACGCGCCGGTAGGCGTCCCAGGCCTGGGTGAAGTGGCGGTCGAAGCGGGGCCGTCGGGCCAGCTCCCACAGGCCGTGGTGCACGAACCAGAGGGTGGCGTTGCCCACCACGTCGTAGGCCATGCGGTAGTCGTCGGCATCGAGGTCGAGCAGCGCGGTGTGGAGCCCTTCGGCCTGGGTCGGACCCGACCGGGCCGCGACCCGGTCGCCGTCGGACATGGCGGCGGCCACCCAGAGGGTGTCGGTGCCGACCATGAGCGGGGCCAGGCCCGATACCAGACCGCCGGCGCCCCGGCGCCCCACCAGCTGGCCGTCGTCGCCCCGGGAGAACGACAGCGGACCCCGGTTGGAGACCAGCACGAGCGGCCGGTCACCGTTCGAACGGGCACCGCCCGGGTGGTCGGTCACGGCACGATCATGCCTCAGCGGCGAGCGGGGCGGACCCGACAGGCGCGGCGAGGCGGCGGAGCCGCGCCCCGAGCCGCTACACATGGGGACCATGCACGTGGTCGCCGCGCCCGACAAGTTCCGGGGCACGGCGTCGGCGGCCGAGGTGGCCGACGCCATCGCCCGGGCGGTCGAGGCCGCCGGGCACACCTGTGATCGGGTCCCGATGGCCGACGGGGGCGAGGGCACGCTCGACGTGCTGGGCGGCGCCAACCGCACCACCACCGTGACCGGCCCCTTGGGCGACCCGGTGGAGGCGGGGTGGCGGCTGCACCGGCGTCGGGCGGTGATCGAGATGGCCCGGGCCTCGGGCCTGGAGCTGGCCGGCGGCGCCGAGGGCAACGACCCGGTGGCCGCCACCACCACCGGCACGGGAGAGCTGATCGCCGCCGCCCTCGACAGCGGGGCCAACCACATCCTGGTGGCGGTGGGCGGGTCGGCCACCACCGACGGCGGGCTGGGCGCCCTGCGGGCCCTGTCCCCGCTGGCGCGCCTGGCCGGGGTCGAGCTGGTGGTGGCCTGCGACGTGCGCACCCCCTTCGTCGACGCGGCCCGGCTCTTCGGACCCCAGAAGGGCGCCACCCCGGCTCAGGTCCGCCTGCTCACCGCCCGCCTCGAGCGGTTGGCCGACGTGTACCTCCACGACCACGGCGTCGACGTCCGCCCGCTCGTCGGGTCGGGCGCGGCCGGCGGCCTGGCCGGAGGCCTGGCTGCGGCCGGGGCCACCCTGGAGGCCGGGTTCGACGTGGTGGCCGAGGAGACCGAGCTGTTCGACCGCCTCGAGCACGCCGACCTGGTCATCACCGGCGAGGGCTTCCTCGACGCCGAGTCGTTCGAGGGCAAGACCGTCGGGGGCGTGGCCGCCCTGGCCGCCCAGCTCGACATCCCCGTGCTGGCCGTGGCGGGCGACTGCTTCGACGGTGCCGACCAACGGATCGACGCGGTGTCGCTGGTGGATCGCGTCGGCGACGACCGGGCTCACCACGACACCCTGGCCGCCATCCAGGAGGTGGTGGCCGACCGCCTGTCGGCTGGCTGAGGCTCCACCCCCCGGATCAGGCTTCTGGCGACGATCCCCGACGCGTGCACGTCGCGATTCGTCGCCAGAACGGGAGTCCGAGCGCGGCGCGAGCGCGGCGGGAGCGCGGCGGCGGCGCGAGCTCAGGCCGAGCTGCGGCGGTACTCGGGCACCTCGACCAGGGGCGGCCGCTCGGTGACGTCCACCACTTCGGGGTCGTGTCCGGGTCGCACCAGCACCTCGGTGGTCCCGACCAGATCGGGGGCGGCGCGGTGCAGGGCGGCTTGCAGCACGGCCTGGGCCTGGGGCGACAGCTGGTCGAGCGGGCGGTTGCGGTGGATCCGCTGGCCCAGATCGACCTGCACCATGGCGCCCAGACCGAACCGGGCCTCGACGTCGATGAGCAGGCCCAGGTCGACGCCGTAGCCCTCGATGAACGGGAGCTGCTCGAGGATCTCGCGTCGCCCGGCGTACTCCCCGGCCAGCGGTTGCACGAACGGGGCCAGCTGGGGGAACAGCAGCGACACCACCGGTCGGGCCACCAGCTCGGTGACCCGTCCCCCCTGGTCGCCCTCCACCGGCCGCTCGTAGAAGCCCTTCACGAACGCGACGTCGGGCCGGGTCAGCAGGGGTCCGACCAGACCCACCACGAAGGTGGGATCGAACTGGCGCACGTCGGCGTCGCACCAGGCGATGAGATCACCTCGCGAGGCGTAGAGGGACTTCCACAGCGCCTCGCCCTTGCCGTGGCCGTGGCCGTACCCGGTCAGGATCTCGTCGGCCCGCAGGATGGTGGCGCCGGCCTCGGCCGCCACCCGGGCGGTGCCGTCGCTCGAGTGGTCGTCGATCACCAGCAGCTCGTCCACCAGGGGCCAGCGCTCCATCAGCGTGGCCCGGATGGACTCGACGATGGGGCCGACGGTCTCCTGTTCGTCGCGGGCCGGCAGGCAGACCGAGATCAGCCGTCCCGCCTTGTCGGCGACGAGGCGGGCGGGGTCGAACTCCCCGGCGCGGAAGGTCCGCAGCATGGCCGCTGGCACCCGTTCATGGTCACCGACAACCGCCTGCCGTGGCAAGGCGGCGTAGGTTTTGCGGCGTGACCGGACGCATCGGGACCGACTGGCGGGATTCCGAGCCGTGGTGGCCCGACGAGCCCCAGCCACCGCCGGGCGCGCCGAACGTCGTGCTCGTGGTGCTCGACGACGTCGGGTACGCGCAGCTGGGCTGCTACGGGTCCGACATCGACACCCCGGTGATCGACGCGCTGGCCACCTCGGGCGTGCGCCTGGCCAACTTCCACACCACCGCCCTGTGCTCGCCCACCCGCTCGTGCCTGCTGACCGGGCGCAACCACCACCGCAACGGCATGGGCCGGGTGGCCGACCTGGCCATGGGCTACCCCGGCTACTGGGGCCAGATCCCCATCGAGAACGGCTTCCTGTCCGAGATCCTGGGCCAGGCCGGCTACGCCTCCTATGCGGTCGGCAAGTGGCACCTGACTCCTGACGACGACGCCCACATGGGCGGATCGCGGCGCACGTGGCCCCTGGGTCGGGGCTTCGAGCGGTGGTACGGCTTCCACGGCGGGGAGACCCACCAGTTCGCGCCCGCGCTGTTCCACGACAACCACGCGGTGGCTCCTCCGGGGACCTACGAGACGGGTTACCACCTGAGCGAGGACCTGGCCGATCGGGCCATCGGCTTCCTGGGCGACCTGCGAGCGGTCGACGACCAGCGGCCGTTCTTCCTCTACCTGGCCACCGGCGCCTGCCACTCGCCCCACCAGCCGCCGCCGGGCTGGGCCGAGCGCTACCGCGGCCACTTCGACGACGGGTGGGACGCCTGGCGTCGGCGCACGTTCGCCCGCCAGCGCGAGCTGGGGCTGGTGCCCGAGGGCACCGAGCTGTCGGCTCGACCTCCGTGGGTGCCGGCCTGGGACGACCTGGATCCGCAGGACCAGGCCGTGGCCGCCCGGTTCATGGAGTGCTTCGCCGGCTACCTGTCCCACGCCGATGCCCAGATCGGCCGGGTCCTCGACTTCCTGGACGAGCGGGGCGAGCGGGACGACACGTTGGTGGTGGTGGTCTCGGACAACGGGGCCAGCGCCGAGGGCGGGGCGAGCGGGTCGATCAACGACGCCCGCCTCACCAACCTCGACCCTGCCGGCCCGGACGAGCTGCGCCGACGCATCGACGAGATCGGAGGGCCCGGCACCCACAACAACTACCCGTGGGGCTGGACCATGGCCGGCAACACCCCCTTCCGTCGCTGGAAGCGGGAGGTGCACGAGGGCGGCGTGGCCGATCCCTGCATCGTGAGCTGGCCGGCCCGGCTCGACGCGGCGGCCGCCGGCTCGATCCGCCACCAGTTCGCGCATGCGATCGACGTGCTGCCCACCGTGCTCGAGCTGGTCGGGCTGGACGCCCCCCAGGTGGTCGGCCACGTGCCCCAGACCCCCATCGACGGCGTCAGCTTCGCCTACGTGCTGGGGGGCGCCGCCGCCGCTGAACCCGAGCGCCACGAGACCCAGTACTTCGAGATGTTCGGGTCGCGGGCGCTGTACCACCAGGGGTGGAAGGCGGTCACGTTCAAGCCGCTGGGACCCATGTACGACGACGGTCGCGACCCGATGGGTCGCTTCGAGGACGACCCCTGGGAGCTGTACCACGTGGCCTCGGACCTGTCCGAGGTCCACGACCTGGCCGCCGACCAGCCGGATCGGCTGGCGGCCATGGTGGAGCGGTGGTGGGACGAGGCCCGTCGCAACCAGGTGCTGCCGCTCGACAACCGGGTGCTCCACACGATCCTGCACCCGCGTCCGCATCCTCGGCGCGACCGGCTCGAGTACCGCTACCAGCCGTTCGGGTCGCCGGTGCCCGAAGCGGTGGCGGTCGACGTGCGCAACCGGGCCCACGAGCTGCTGGTCGAGGCCACCTTCGCCGACGCGACCGCCGGGGCCGGCGACGGGGTGCTGCTGGCGTTGGGGTCGGCGTTGGGCGGGTGGTCCCTGCACGTGCTCGACGGTCGCCTGCGCTACGCCCACAACCTCTACGGCAAGCAGGTCGACGTGGTCGAGGCGCCGCAACCCCTCCCGACGGGGCGCCACCGGGTGGGGTTCGGCTTCGTGCCGGTGGGGACCGACGCGGGTGACGTCCGGTTGTGGTGCGACGACCAGACCCTGGTCACGGGCCGCATCGAGCGGTTCACGCCGGCCAAGTTCACCGGCACGGGCGTCGGGCTGACGTGCGGGTACGAGATGGGTCCGGCCATCGGGCCGGGCTACCTGGCCCCCTTCGGGTTCCCCGGTGCGATCCACGACGCCCGGGTGCGGGTGATCGGCGAGCCGGCCCGCAACCCCCTGGCCGAGTTCGAGGCCATCTTGTTCCGCGAGTAGCAGCGGATACGCTGCCCGCCATGAGTGTGACCGTTCGAGTGCCTCCCGTGTTCCGCACGCTGACCTCCGGGTCGTCCCAGGTCGACGCCGAGGGTGCCACCGTGGCCGACGTCCTGGCCTCCCTCGAGTCCGCCCACCCTGGGTTCAAGGACAAGCTCCTCGACGACCAGGGCGCGCTGGTGCGCTACGTCAACCTGTTCGTCGACGACGACGACGTGCGCTTCCTCGACGGCCTGGCCACCGCCGTGCCCGACGGCGGCACCTTGTCGATCATGCAGGCCGTCGCCGGCGGCTGAGCCCGCGCCTTCCCATTTCGGGCATCTTTTGCGTGCGGTTTTCGCGCATTCTGGTGCCCAATTTCGAGAGCGCGGCTGAGCCGGTGCCCGGAGGAGCGACCGAAGGTCGTCGTTGACCGTTCGGTCGCCCGCTCCTCTGGGTACCGTCGCTCGTCTCCTGTTGCATCGACGTCCGGGCGCCGCGGCTGAACGGATCTTCGGACCCCAGGCGCGGGGGCTCAGCCCAGGGCCGGCATGAGCTCGTCCCGGGGCGGCCCCAGGGCCGGTTCGGCGGGACGCTCGTCACGGGTCTGGTAGGCGGCCAGCACCCGGTTCATCACGTCGGGGTCGTTCATGATCAGCTCGGGCGGGTCCAGCAGGTTGAAGGACCGGACGAACGCTCGGAACACGGTGGCATCGGTGCGCACGGCCACCATCAGGCCGTCCCGCATCAGCGACTGCATGAAGTCGCGCGCTTCCTGGGCGGCTTCGGCCTGGTCGGGTGGCACGGCCTGCTCGTCGCCGGTGAGGGCTGGCGCGGCGCCCGCCGACGCCACCGGCTCGTCGTCGAGGGTGGCGCGGTCGGCGGCGCGCGCCACCGCCGCCTGCCGGTTGAGCCGGTCCTGGTTGACCGCGGCCCGGTACCAGGGCAGGACCTCTCGCTCGACGCCGTGCTCGTAGGCCAGGGCCCGGGCCTCGGCCGACTCGAGGTCCGCGCCGGGGTGCTCGGCCATGGCGTCGGCCAGCAGCGTGGCCTGCACCATGGCCAGGGAGCACCCGCGCCCGTAGAGGGGGTTGGTGCACGTGTGGGCATCGCCGACCGCGTGCAGCCCGAGCAGCCGGGGTCGACGCCCGTCGTCGAGGTAGTCGATGCGGCGGTTGATGAGCCCGCCCATGGTGTGGACCCGGGTGATGGCCGTGACCAGGGCCGGGTCGACCCAGGGTCGGGTGACCGCGAGGGCCTCCGCGGCCCGGTCGAAGGTCGCCGGGTCGACCAGGCGCGAGCGCAGCTCGGCGTCCTCGGTGTCGAGGGCGAAGGTGACCGAGTGGGTGCGGTTGTCGCCCTGGAAGATGGCGTACTTGAGGTACCCCAGATCACCGCCGATGGGACCGCCGGTGGGTGGTGGGACAGCGCCCTCGACCAGCCGGTAGAACCGGGACAGGTAGATCAGCCCGGTGTCCTCCTCGTGCTCGGGCAGGTCCACGCCCAGGTCCTCGACCCAGCGGGGCACGGCCGAGCGCCGACCCAGTGCGGCCACCACCAGCGGCGCCTCGACGAGCTCCGGGTCGCCGCCGGCGGGATCGGTGGTCGACCGGAGTCGCACGCCGGTGACCCGGGGTCCCCGCCAGCCGTCGGGCCCCTCGACCGGGGTGGCCACCAGGCCCTCGACCACCACCCCGTGGCGCAGGGTGACCAGGTCGCTGGCCAGCACCGTGCGCCGCAGCACCCACTCGAAGGTGGTGCGCCGGCAGGCCAGGGCCACCAGGTCCTCGTCGCCGGGCCGGGGCTCGCGGTCGGTGATCTCCTCGGGCAGGTCGTCGGTGAACCGCATCTCCGTGGCGCCGGCGGCCAGCAGGTCGGCCAGCACGTCCGGGTAGCGGTCTCGCAGCAGGTTGTGGAGCCGGGCCAGCAGGGCGTGGGAGTGGCGCACCTGGGGCGCGCCCCGGCGGTCCCACTCGAAGGCGGCGTCGGGATCGGGGGGCAGCGGGGTGTCGTCTCGCTCGACCAGGGTGACCGGGTGCCCGGCCCGCGACAGGGCGAGGGCCGTGCCGAGGCCGGCCACGCCGGCGCCCACCACCACGATCGGTTCGTCGGCTCGGGGAGGTCTCGCCACGGGGGCAGCCTAAGCAACGGCGAGCGGTACCCGGACCGCCGCTGGTCCATGCGCACCGGCTCGACGCAGGTGGCGGTCAGGACTCGTTCACCCAATCCCCCCGCTCAGGTTGCGGCTCGGGCGCGGTTTTGGTTTCCTGTTAGCAGTCTCGACGTGAGAGTGCTAACCCAACGGAGGGTATTTCCCCATGGCCAAGATCATCGAATTCGACGAGGGTGCCCGCCGAGCCCTCGAGCGCGGCATGAACCAGCTCGCCGACGCCGTGCGGGTCACGCTGGGCCCGAAGGGTCGCAACGTCGTGCTGGACAAGAAGTGGGGGGCCCCCACCATCACCAACGACGGGGTCTCCATCGCCAAGGAGATCGAGCTCGAGGACCCGTACGAGAAGATCGGGGCCGAGCTGGTCAAGGAGGTGGCCAAGAAGACCGACGACGTGGCCGGTGACGGCACCACCACGGCCACCGTGCTGGCCTGGTCCATGGTGCGTGAGGGCCTGCGCAACGTGGCCGCCGGCGCCAACCCCATGTCGCTCAAGAAGGGCATCGAGGCGGCCGTCGAGGCGGCTGTGGCCTCCATCCACGAGCAGGCCAACGAGGTCGACGACAAGAGCCAGATCGCCCAGGTGGCCGGCATCTCCTCGGCCGACGCCGAGATCGGCGAGATGATCGCCGAGGCCATCGACAAGGTGGGCAAGGACGGCGTCATCACCGTCGAGGAGTCGCAGACCTTCGGCATGGAGATGGACCTGGTCGAGGGCATGCGCTTCGACAAGGGCTACATCTCGCCCTACATGGTCACCGATCCCGAGCGCATGGAGGCCTCGCTGGAGAACCCCTACCTGTTGCTGGTGGGGTCGAAGATCTCGGCCGTGCGCGACCTGCTGCCGGTGCTCGAGAAGGTCATGCAGGCCGGCAAGCCGCTGGTGATCGTGGCCGAGGACGTCGAGGGGGAGGCCCTGGCCACCCTGGTGGTCAACAAGATCCGGGGCACGTTCAACTCGGTGTCGGTCAAGGCCCCCGGCTTCGGCGACCGCCGCAAGGCCATGCTCCAGGACATGGCCATCCTCACCGGTGGCCAGGTCATCACCGAGGAGGTGGGCCTCAAGCTCGAGAACACCACCCTCGACCTGCTGGGCCAGGCCCGCAAGATCGTGGTGACCAAGGACGAGACCACCATCGTGGAGGGCTCGGGCGACAAGGCCGACGTCGAGGGTCGCATCGCCCAGATCAAGGGTGAGATCGAGAACACCGACTCCGACTACGACCGCGAGAAGCTCCAGGAGCGCCTGGCCAAGCTGTCGGGCGGCGTGGCCGTCCTCAAGGTGGGCGCCGCCACCGAGGTCGAGCTCAAGGAGAAGAAGCACCGCATCGAGGACGCGGTGAGCACCACCAAGGCTGCCATCGAGGAGGGTGTGGTCGCCGGTGGCGGCACCACCCTGCTGCGGGCGCAGGCCAAGGTGCTCGACGTGGCCAAGGACCTCTCGCCCGACGAGGCCACCGGTGCCCGCATCGTGGCCCACGCTCTGGAGGAGCCGCTCAAGCAGATCGCCACCAACGCCGGCCTCGAGGGTGGCGTGGTCGTCGACCGGGTGCGTGGTCTGGACACGGCCAACGAGGGCCTGAACGCGGCCACCGGCGAGTACGTCGACCTGGTCAAGGCCGGCATCATCGACGCGGCCAAGGTCACGCGCTCGGCGCTGCAGAACGCGGCCTCGATCGCCGCGCTGTTCCTGACCACCGAGGCCGTGATCGCCGACAAGCCCGAGCCGGCGGCACCGGCCATGCCCGGCGGCATGGACGACTACTGAGTCGGCAGCAGATGGACGACTACTGAGTCGGCAGCAGATGGACGACTACTGAGTCGGTCGCCGGTGGACGACTACTGATTTCGGCTCACCACCAAATCGGGCATCTTTGCGTGCGGTATCCGCGCATTTCCGTGCCCAGTTTCGTGAGACGGGAGCGCCCTTCGGGGCGCTCCCGTCGCGTCTCGGCCACACGCACCTGGCAATCCTCCGACCGCCGGTAGCCTCGCTAGGTGCCCCGGGGTCGCACCGCGACGGTGCTCACCACCACCATCGAGGACGGCCACGTGCGGCGCCGTCCCGACGAGCTGGCCGTCGAGGAGCCGATGACCATCCGGCTCGACGACCACCTGGTGGCGACCACCATGCGCACGCCGGGGCACGACTTCGAGCTGGCCGTCGGCTTCTGCTTCAGCGACGGCCTGCTGGGCGGCGCCGCGGTGCGCACCTGTCGCTACTGCGGGACGGGCTCGGCGGTCGACAGCGAGTTCAACGTGGTGTCGGTCGACACCGGTGGGCGGGCGCCGATCCCGACGGCGCGCCTGGGCGTGACCTCGTCGTCGTGCGGGTTGTGCGGTTCGACCTCCATCGACGAGCTGGCCGGACGACTCGATCCACTGCCGGCCACCGAGATGATCCCGCTCGAGGTGCTGGCCGGCATGGACGAGCGCATCCGAGCGGACCAGGCCCTGTTCCAGGCCACCGGCGCGGTGCACGCGGCCGCCTCGTTCGATCGCGACGGCCAGCTCGGCGTCGTCCGGGAGGACGTGGGGCGGCACAACGCGGTCGACAAGGTGGTGGGGCGCTTGCTGCTCGACGGTCGACTTCCCGCCACCGGCCAGGGCCTGTACGTGAGCGGGCGGGCGTCGTTCGAGCTCGTCCAGAAGGCCTGGGCCGCAGGGTTCTCGGCCCTGGTGGCGGTCAGCGCCCCGACCTCGCTGGCGGTGACGACGGCCGAGCGGGCCGGCCTGGTGCTGGCCGGCTTCGTTCGGGGGCCGCGCATGAACCTCTACGTCGCTCCCGGCTGACCGGCTGATCAGCCAGAAGGTCGAGCCGGCCCGGCGGAGTGGGGGGTCCAGAGGGCGGACCTAGACTGGGCCGGTGGACGATCCGGTGTCACCGAACGTGGGTTGGGGTGTCCTGCACCTGTTCTGCAAGGCGGGGCCGCTGGCCGACGCCGAGGACATCACCGCCGCGGTCAAGCGGGCCGAGGCGGACGGTGATCAGGTCGTGACCGTGTCGATGCTCGGCCACAAGGCCGATCTGGCCTTCATGGCCCTGGGCGACGACCTGTGGCGGCTCCGCCGGCTCCAGGGCTACCTGCAGGCGGCCGGGCTCGAGGTGGTCGATTCGTACGTGTCGCTGACCGAGCTGAGCGAGTACGCGCAGGGCGTCCCCGAGGCGCTGCGCGAGGCCCGGCTGCACCCGCAGCTGCCTCCCGAGGGCAAGCCGGCGTGGTGCTTCTACCCGATGTCCAAGCGCCGCGAACCCGAGCAGAACTGGTACGAGCTGCCCTATGACGACCGCAAGGACCTGATGATGGAGCACGGGACGTCCGGGCGGAAGTTCGCCGGGCGCGTGCTCCAGGTGATCACGGGCTCGGCCGGCCTCGACGACTACGAGTGGGGCGTCACCCTGTTCGCCCAGCACCCCGATGACCTCAAGGAGGTCGTCTACACCATGCGCTTCGACCGGGCGTCGGCTCGCTACGCCGAGTTCGGCCCGTTCTACACGGGGATGGTGGCCCCCATCGGCGCGGTGCTGGCCAGCTGCGGCCTCGCCCCGACTTGATCGTCGAGTTGGCCACCGGGTTGATCCTCGGGTCGGTCCTCAGAGGTCGGTGCCGTGGGTGACCTGGCCGAGCTGCGCCGTCGGCTCGACGACTACGAGCGGGTGGTGGTCGCCTTCAGCGGCGGTGCCGACTCCGCCTTCCTGGCCTGGACGGCCCATGATGCGCTGGGCGCCGACCGGGTCCTGGCCGTCACCGCCGTGTCCCCGTCGTTGGCCGGCTTCGAGCGCGACGACTGTGCCTCCCTGGCCCAGGAGTGGCGGCTGCCCTGGCTCGAGGTGGCCACCGACGAGCTCAGCGACGCCGCCTACCGGGCCAACGACACCGATCGCTGCGCCCACTGCAAGACGGCGTTGATGGACGTGCTCGAGCCGCTGGCCGTCGAGCGCCAGGCCACGGTGGTGCTCGGCGTGAACGTCGACGACCTGGGTGACCACCGCCCGGGCCAGGCGGCCGCCGCCGCCCGGGGCGCGGCCTTCCCCTTGGTCGAAGCCGGGTTCACCAAGGCCGAGGTGCGCGCCGCGTCGCGAGAGCTGGGCCTGCGCACGTGGGACAAGCCGGCCGCCGCCTGCCTGGCCTCGCGCCTCCCCTACGGCACGCCGGTGAGCCTGCGCGTGCTGAGCGAGGTGGAGGCGGCCGAGACCGGTCTGCGGGCGCTGGGGTTCGACGACCTGCGGGTCCGCCACTACGGGGACCTGGCCCGCATCGAGGTGCCGTTGGACCAGCTCGAGCGTGCGCTGGCCCGGCGCGCCGACGTGGTCGAGGCCGTCCGGGCCGCCGGCTACCGCTACGTCACCCTCGACCTCGAGGGCCTGCGCTCGGGCAACCTGAACGGGACGATCTGAGAACTCGGCCGGTGCCCGTCCACCTGTCGCGCCGAGGTCACGCGTCGGTGACCCGGGTCCACATGGGGAAGCTGATGTGCTGGGCGCCCAGGTGGTCGACGATGCGACCCTGGCGCTGGAGCTCGCGCAGGTGGGAGCGGGCCTGGTCCAGCCCGCCCACCATGGCCACGTAGTCGGCCACCGTCAACAGCAGGGGGCCGCTGGTGGCGTCGGCGTCGCCCTCGCGCAGCACGGCGTCGACCTCCAGCACGGGACGGCCGGGGTTGGAGCGATCGACCGGCCAGCAGTGGTACACGACCCCTTCGAACACCGACAGCGCCCGGATCCTCATCGTCGGTCCTGGCCCCCTGCGGGGCGGCGGCGCGAGGACCCGTTCATTCCGCCAGCATGGTGGCCGTGGCTCCTGCTGCCAAGCCTCCCCCGCCACCGGACCGGATCCCCGGCGACGACCCTGACGACGCGGCCGCGCTGCGCGGCTACGCCGACGAGCTGGCCGCGTCCATGGCCGACGCCATCCCCGCATGGATCGAGCGCCGGGTCCTCGACCGCATCCGGGCTCAGCGTGGGTCGGTGACCGACGCCGAGCGGGTGGCCGCGTCCAAGGCCGGGCGGCGGGCCGGGGCCGCGGCCGAGCCCGCGCTGCGCGAGCTGCTCGGGGCCGACATCGACACCCAGGCCACCACCCCCCTGGCCATCGCCCGATCCCAGGTCCGGTGGGCCACCCAGGCCCTCGAGGCCGCCGGTGTGGCGCCTGTCGCCCGCGACGAGTTCGCCCGGCGCCAGGACCCCGACGACCACTACGACCTGGCGCCGGCCTCGTTCGCCGACATCGATCCGGCCCTGGTCGAGCCGGGGCTGCGCTGGGGGGCGGCGAAGGCGCACGTGCACCTGGCCCGCCGCCGCCGGATCTGAGGCGCCTCAGGTCACCCGAGCAGGAACTCCGTGAACTTGCGTTGGTTCTTGCCCTCCCAGGGGCGATTTCCAACGCAAGTTCGTTCGTTCGTCAGGTGCCGTCAGCTCCGTCAGCGTGGTTCGTCGACGGCGGCCACGTGGTGATCGGGGCGCTGGCGCGCCGCTCATGGCCTGGGCTCACTCGCCCCATTGGTCGCCGTCGTCGGTCTGCTCGAAGCGCTCCCAACCGGCGTTGCTGACCGAGCGGGGCTCGAAGAACAGGCAACCGTCGGGGCAGCTGAACGGCGCCTGATCTGCGGCATCGACGCGACAGC
Source organism: uncultured Microthrixaceae bacterium (assembly GCA_963785815.1). GTDB lineage: Bacteria > Actinomycetota > Acidimicrobiia > Acidimicrobiales > Acidimicrobilacustridaceae > UBA4742. The sequence goes on along the minus strand of CAWAWN010000002.1, from coordinate 161,174 downwards.
GCTGGATCACGTCGTCGGTCGGTGTCGTCCGCGTCGAGTAGTGGCGGCAGTCCTTGCGCACGGCCATGCCGTCATTCTGACAGGCCTGGCACCAGGCCCCCGGGCAGGCGGGCCCAGGACTCGAGGACGTGTCGCGGGCGGGAGCGGCGCGACCCCGCGGTAGCCTCGCCCTCCATGGCTGACCGGCTGGTGGTGATCGGAGGAGACGGCGCGGGCATGGCGGCGGCCTCCAACGCCCGCCGGTTGCGCAGCGACCTCGAGATCGTGGCCTTCGAGCGCGGATCGCGCACCAGCTACTCGGCCTGTGGCATCCCGTACCTGGTGGCCGGGGAGATCGCCGACGTCGACGCCCTGGTGGCCCGCACGCCACGGGAGTTCCGCGAGTCGCAGCGCATCGACGTCCGCACCGAGCACGAGGTGGTGGCCATCGAGGTCGACCGCCGCCAGGTCGAGGTGCGCGACCTCAACCGCGACCGCACCTTCCGCATCGGCTTCGACCACCTGGTGGTGGCCACCGGGGCTCGTCCCATCCGGCCCGACCTGCCGGGCATCGACCACGAGTCGGTCTTCGGCGTGCAGACCCTCGACGACGCCGAGCGCCTCCTGGCCTATGCCGACGCCTGCCGCTGCCAACGGGTGGTGGTGGTGGGCGGGGGCTACATCGGGCTGGAGATGGCCGAGGCGTTCGTGATGTGGGGGGCCGACGTGGCCGTGGTCGACAGCGGGCCCCAGGTCATGCGCACGCTCGACGCCGACATGGCCGAGTTGGTCCGCAAGGCCCTCGAGCGCCTGTCGATCGACGTGCGCACCGGCGTGAGCGTGACCGGCTTCGAGCCGGGCCAGGTGCACACCGACCAGGGCACGCTGCCGGCGGACGTGGTCGTGCTGGGCATGGGTGTCGAGCCCGAGACCACCCTGGCCGGGGCGGCGGGCCTCGAGCTCGGCGTGCGGGGGGCGCTGCGGGTCAACCGCCGTCAGCAGACGGCCACCGAGGGCGTCTGGGCCGCGGGGGACTGCGCCGAGTCGTTCCACGTGGTCAGCCGGCGTCCGGTGCACGTGGCCCTGGGCACCGTGGCCAACCGGGCAGGCCGGGTGGCCGGCATCAACATCGGGGGCGGCTACGCCACCTTCCCCGGCGTGGCCGGCACCGCCGTGACCCGGGTGTGCGGCACCGAGGTGGGCCGCACCGGGCTGACCCGCGTCGAGGCCGAGCGAGATGGCTTCGAGGTGCAGACCACCACCATCGAGTCGACCACCCAGGCGGGCTACATGGCCGACGCCGACCCGCTCACCGTCAAGCTGGTCAGCGAGGCCGGCTCGGGTCGGCTGCTGGGCGGGCAGATCGTCGGGGGTCGCGGTGCGGCCCTGCGAATCGACACCCTGGCCACCGCCATCACCGCCCGGTTCACCATGGACGACGTGGTCAACCTCGACCTGGCCTACGCTCCACCCTTCTCCCCGCTCTGGGATCCGATCGCCACCGCGGCGCGCGTGGGCAGCCGACGCCGGGGCGCACCCACCGACCAGGCAGGCACCCCGTGAAGCTCGTGACCGCCATCATCAAGCCCTTCCGCCTCGAGGAGGTCAAGGAGGCCCTGAAGTCGGCCGGGGTGGCCGGGGTCACCGTGGCCGAGATCCGAGGCTTCGGCCGCCAGGGCGGCCACACCGAGAGCTACCGCGGCTCGGAGTACCAGGTCGACTTCCTGCCCAAGGTGCGCATCGAGGTCGTCACCGACGACGACGCCGCCGACCAGCTGGCGGAGGTCATCGCCGACGCGGCTCGCACCGGCCAGATCGGCGACGGCAAGATCTGGATCACGCCGGTCGACCGCCTGGTGCGCATCCGCACGGGCGAGCTCGACTCCGACGCGCTCTGATGGCCGCGGCGCCCCCCGGCGGCCCCGCCGGCGGGTCCGTCGGGCTGGACCGCGAGAAGCTCTTCGCCGACGAGTCCCGGCGCGGGGTCGAGCTGTGCCGCGTCTACAGCGACCGCATGGACGACTGGCTGGCCGGCCTGTTCGACCGGGCCGCGCAGGGGGCGCCGGGTGTGGCCCTGCTGGCCGTGGGCGGCTACGGACGTCGGGAGATGGCGCCCCAGTCCGACATCGACGTGCTGCTGCTGCACTCCGGCGCCCGAGACGTGGCCTCGGTGGCCGAGCGGGTGTGGTACCCGATCTGGGACGAAGGGCTGAAGCTCGGGTACTCGGTGCGCACCCCCAAGGAGGCGTTGGCCCTGGCCGCCGACGACCTCGACACGGCCACCTCCCTGGTCACCATCCGCCACCTGGCCGGTGACCAGGCCCTGACCGCCGACCTGGCCGAACGGGCCATCGCCTTGTGGCGCAAGCGGGCCACGCGCTGGTTGCGGGAGATCAGCACCCGGGTGCGCCAACGCCAGCAGGAGGCGGGCGAGGTGGCCTTCCTGCTCGAACCCGACCTGAAGGAGGGGCGTGGCGGCCTGCGCGACGTCCACGCCATCCGGTGGGCCGAGCTGGCCCAGGCCGTCATGTTGGAGGGCGACGAGGCGGTGTTGGCCCGCGACCACGACGTCCTGCTGGCCGCCCGGGTCGAGCTGCACCGCAGCACCGGCCGACCCGGCAACCGGTTGCTGATCGAGGAGCAGGACGCAGTGGCCGACGCCCTGCGCTACGAGGACGCCGACGCCCTGATGCGGGCGGTGAGCGCCGCCGCACGCTCCATCGCCTGGACCAGCGACGAGGTGTGGGAACGGGTGGACTCGTCCATCAAGGGCCCCCGCGGCTGGCGCATGAGCCGCGACCGGCCCCTGGCCCCGGGGGTGGTGCTGCGAGAGGGGCGGGTGTCGATCACCGCCGAGGCCGATCCCGAGCGCGACCTGCTGCTCTTCCTGCGGGTGGCGGTGGCCGCGGCCGAGGCCGACGCCCGGATCGAGCGGACCACCCTCGATCGCCTGGCCGCCGGCGCCGCCGGGGCCGGCGATCTGCCCACCCCGTGGCCCGACGAGATCCGGGACCTGTTCACCCGCCTGCTCTCGGCCGGCCGGCCCGCCATCGATGTGATCGAGGCGCTCGACCAGCGTGGCCTGTTCGTGCGCCTCCTGCCCGAGTGGGAGCCGGTGCGCAGCCGGCCCCAGCGCAACGCGTTCCACCGGTTCACCGTCGACCGGCACCTGTGCGAGACGGCGGCCAACGCCTCGGCGCTGGTCGACCGGGTGGAGCGACCGGACCTGCTGGTGGTGGGCGCCCTGCTCCACGACATCGGCAAGGGCTACACGGGCGACCACACCGAGGTGGGCATCGAGGTGGTGCGCAAGATCGGCGAGCGCATGGGCTACCCGGTCGAGGACATCGAGATCCTGCAGGACATGGTGCGCCACCACCTGCTGCTGCCCGACGTGGCCACCCGGCGGGACCTGTCCGACGAGGGCACGGTGCGGTTCGTGGCCGAGCAGATCGGCTCGCTCAGCCTGCTGCGCATCCTGGGCGCGCTCACCGAAGCAGACTCGTTGGCCACCGGTCCGGCGGCCTGGAGCACCTGGAAGGCCGAGCTGCTGGCCGAGCTCGGCGCCCGGGCCGCTCACGTGCTGGCGGGGGGTCGGGGCGACGAGGACGTGACCGGGGGTGGGTTCCCGACTCCGGACCAGCTGGCCCGGCTGGCCGAGGGCCGTCGCATCCTGGAGGGCCTCGACGACCAGTTGCTGGTGATCTCACCCGACCGGGCCGGCCTGTTCTCGCGGGTGACGGCCGCGCTGGCGCTCAACGGCCTCGATGTCCTGTCGGCCGCGGCCCACACCGATGACGCCGGCATGGCGCTGGAGATCTATCGGGTGGAGAGCAGCCTGGGCCCGGTCATCCCCTGGGACCGGGTGATCGCGGATGTGGAGAAGGCGCTCGACGGTCGCCTGGCCCTGGAGGCGCGACTGCGGGAGCGGGCCCGGGTCTACGCCCGTCGCGAGCCCACGTTGGCGTCGCCCAGCGAGCCCAAGGTCACCTTCGACAACGCCCTGTCCGACACCGCCACCGTGGTCGAGGTGCGCGCCCCGGACGAGATCGGCGTGCTGTACCGCATCACCCGGGCCATCGCGGAGCTCGACGTGGACATCCGGTCGGCCAAGGTCCAGAGCATCGACCTCGACGTGCTCGACTCGTTCTACGTCCGCGACCGCCAGGGTCACAAGATCGTCGACCCCGACTACCTGCGCGAGCTCGAGCGGTCGATCCTGGCCGCCCTCTAGTGCACCAGTAGCCTGGTGCCCGTGCCGGAACCCCAGCCCCGCGCCCAGGACCTCGTCCGCTGGAGCGAGGCGCTGGCCGGCATCGCCCGCACCGGCCTGGGCTTCACCGAGAACCTGTACGAGCGGGAGCGCTTCGAAGAGGTCCTGGCCGTGGCCGCCGACATGCGGGTGGCGGCCGGCAGCCACTTCGAGGCCGACACCCTGGTGCACGAGTGGATGCGCATGGTGGGCCACGGCGTGGCCGGCTACCAGACACCCAAGATCGCGGTGGGCGCGGTGGTGGGCAACGAGCGGGGCGAGATCCTGCTGGTGCAGCGGGGCGACTCGGGCATCTGGCTCTACCCCACGGGCTGGGCCGACGTGGGGTACTCGGCCAGCGAGGTGGCGGTCAAGGAGGTGCGCGAGGAGACCGGGATCGACTGCCGGGTAGTGCGCCTCATCGCCGTGCTCGACGGGCTGCGCCGCCAGTTCACCCGCATCCCGCTGTACTCGGTGGTGTTCCACTGCGAGGCCGTGGGCGGCGAGCTGGCCGGCCATCCGCTGGAGACCCGAGGGGTGGGGTGGTTCGCCCAGGAAGTGCTGCCCGAGCCGCTGGCCGGGGTCGACCACTGGGGCGAGTTGGCCTTCGCGGCCATCCGGGGAGAGCCGGTGGAGGTGCTCTACGACGAGCCGCGGGCGCCGACCTGGCGATCCGGCTGACCGTGGCCGGGAAGCCAGACCGAGGGCCCGAAGGCGCGCCGATCGACCGACAACAGGGGGAACCATGTCCGACGAGATGCCATCGATGGCCGAGGCCGCGGCGGCCATCGCCCGCGGCGAGTACACCGCTGCCGCGCTGGTCGAGCGGTGCCTGGCGGCCATCGAGGTGGCCAACCCGACGCTGAACGCCTTCGTCCACCTGGATGCCGACGGGGCGCGGGCGGCGGCGGCCGACGTCGACGCCCGGCTGGCGGCCGGCGAAGCGGTCGGGCCGTTGGCCGGCGTGCCCTTCGGGGTCAAGGACCTGGAGGACTGCGCCGGCATGCCCACCACGCAGGGGTCGATGCTGTTCGTGGACGACGGGCCGGTGGCGGCCGACTCGGTGCACGTGGCCCGCCTGCGCGCCGCCGGAGCGATCCCGGTGGGCAAGACCAACGCACCCGAGTTCGGCACCCTCCAGTACACCCGCTCCAAGGCGCTGGGGGTGGCCCGCAACCCGTGGGATCCGACCCGCACCCCGGGCGGGTCGAGCGGGGGGACGGCCGCGGCGGTGGCGGCCGGGCTGGTCCCGTTCGGCACGGCCAGCGACGGCGGCGGCTCGACCCGGATCCCGGCCTCGTTCTGCGGGTTGGTGGGCATGAAGGCCAGCTTCGGGCGGGTCCCCTCACCCAGTGCCGGCACCAGCCAGACCACCTCGCTGGGCGTGGAGGTGACCACGGTGGCCGATGCCGCCCTGCACCTGGACGTGGCCGCCGGGCCCCACGACACCGACCGCACCTCCCTGCCGCCCTACGGCGACTCCTACGCGGACGCCATCGAGCAGCTGGACGTGTCGGGCCTGCGCATCGGGTGGTCCACCGACCTCGGCTTCGCCGTGGTGGATCCAGAGGTGGCCGACCTGGCCCGGGGCGCCGCGGAGGTGCTGGCCGCCCAGGCCGGCCTGCCCTTGGTCGAGATCGACGTGACCCTCACGGATCCGGTGCGCACCTGGCTGAGCGGTGACGCCGTCGGCCTGTGGCTCGACATCGCCGGCCGGGCCGCCTACCCGGACCGCCTCGACGAGCTGACCCCCTTCGTGGCCGCCGGGTTGCGTTCCAGCGCGGACCGACCCGTGCCCACGCTGGTCAAGCCCCTTCGGCGCCGCCTGCAGCTGGAGGCCGACGTGGCCGCCCTGTTCGACCAGGTCGACGTGCTGCTCACGCCGACCACGGCGGTCCCCGCCTTCGCGGCCGAAGGTCCGCCGCCCACCACCATCGCCGGCGAGGACCTGGTGGCCCGCTTCGGCGCCATGCAGGCGGGGGCCATGAGCGTGCCGTTCACCATGCTGGCCAACCTGTGCTGGAACCCGGCCTGCTCGGTGCCGGCCGGCCTGTCGTCGGAGGGGCTGCCCGTGGGCCTGCTGATCAACGGACGCCGCCACGCCGACGACGTGGTGCTGCGCCTGGCCCGGCTGCTCGAGCTGGCCCAGCCGTGGCCCCGCCACGCCCCGCCGTCGCCCTGACCCCAGCGCGCCCGCCGTCGAACCTGATCCGCGCCAACGACGGGCAACCTGTCAGGCCAGCGGGGCCTACGAGGTCGCTCGGCTGACAGGTTCCGTGGGCGTGGTGGCGGCGCCATCTTGGCGTAGGGCGGGCGGGTGGAGACTCAGTCGTGCTGGTCGCGCAGGAAGCGCTCGACCTCGTCGACCAGGCTCTCCTCGTCGTCGGCGAAGGGGTCCTGCTCGTTGTTGTCGAAGCGGTGCTCGAGGTGCTCGACGTATTCGGTGGTCTCGGTGTCGTCGGACACCAGCTCGCTGACCTGGCGCTCGTAGGAGGCCGAGGCGATCTCGAGCTCGGTGGTCACCACCGGCAGGTCGAACAGCTGAGCGGCGCGCTCGGTCAGGGCCAGGGTGGCCTTGGGCGACGGGGCCGACGGCACGTAGGTGGGCACCGCCGCCCACAACGCGGCCGAGCGCAGCCCGGCGTCGCGACAGGCGGTCTGGAGCACGCCGGTGATACCTGTCGGCCCTTCGTAGCGGGACGGCAGGAGCCCCATCTGGGTGCCGAGCTCCTCGTCGTCGGCGGTGCCGAAGACCGATACCGGCCGGGTGTGGGGCACCTCGGCCAGCAGGGCGCCGAAGGTGACGACCATGCGGGCGCCGAGCAGCTGGGCCACCCCCACCACCTGCTGGGTGAAGGTGCGCCAGCGCAGCTGGGGCTCGCTGCCCACGACGGTGATCAGGCCCTGGCCGGTGGCGGCCACGGTGCCGGCCGACAGGACCGTCTCGGGCCACACCACCTGGCGGCGCTGGTCGTCGTCGAGCTGGACCCGGGGCCGGGTGGTGGAGAAGTCGAAGAAGACCTCGGGATCGATGGTGGCGAAGGGCGTGGTCTCGTAGGCCTCGGCCAGGAAGCGCACGGCTGAGCTGGCCGCGTCGCCGGCATCGCTCCAGCCCTCGAAGGCCACCAGCACGAGCGGAGCTTGCAGGGTCGGGTGCGAGATCCAGCGGAGATGCTCGAGCCTCGTCCCAGGGTCGTCGGCGGCCATGGGTCGAGGGTACTGCCGGCGCCCTGGTCGCCCCACGATCCGGCCGCCGGATGAGACGGGGATGAGGCGTTCGGCCCACGATCTGGCGAAGACGACCGGCGGCCGACGAGGCACCGTCTAGCTTGTCGCCATGGCGCGCCCGGTCGAGGTCCACGAGGTCACCGAGGTGGACCGCGAGCTGGTGGCGGCCTTCGAACGGCTGATCCCGCAGCTGTCGCGCTCCAACCCGCCGCCGTCGGCCGAGGCGCTGGCGGCCATCGCCGCTTCCGACGCCGCCATCCTGCTGGTGGCCCGCGATCCGGAGACCGGCGGCGAGATCGTGGGCAGCCTGACGTTGGTCGTGTTCCCCATCCCGACCGGCATCCGGGCTTGGATCGAGGACGTGGTGGTCGACGAGGCGGCTCGGGGTCGGGGTGTGGGAGAGGCGCTCAACCGCACGGCGCTGGACCGGGCGCGCCGAGCGGGCGCCCGCACCGTCGACCTGACCTCGCGGCCGTCACGGGAGGCGGCCAACCGGCTCTACCAGCGCATCGGCTTCGAGCCCCGCGAGACGAACGTGTACCGGATCGCCCTGGAGGACTGAGCGGCGGCCGGTGCTGCGGTGCGCGAGCGATCCGAGCGCCCGTGGCACGAGCGCCCGCGCCAGGCCGATGGCCGGGGCGTGCGGGGCTCAGCCTGCGGCGGCTCGACGCCCGAACCACGACCGCTTGGGCCGGGCGCTGGAGGGGCCGGTCGACGGTTCGTCGCAGCGGCAACGGTCCTCAGGCGCCACGTCGCCCAGGACCTGCTCGACGTGACGACCGCACCCGGCGTAGGTCGGGCGATGGCACTTCGGGCACTGCACTCGTCTACACATACCCCCCAGGGTATAGGTGGAAGGCAGAGATGCCACCCGTGGGCCGACCCGGCTGACCCGTGGGTTGGCCGGGGCGACGGTCCGGGTCGGGGGTTGGTGTCGGCCTGTCCGATCGGCAACCGTGGGTGGATGACGAAGCTCGTCCTGTGGGACTTCGACGAGACGTTGGCGGAGCGACTTGGGCTGCGCTGGAGCCCGGGTTGGCCTCTGCCGCCGCGGCTGCGGGACTCGACCTGGTCAGCGCCGATGCCGTCGCGGCCGAGGTCCGTTGGTGCTACGTCCAACCGGAGGCGTTCCGCCTCCACGACGACACCGTCGAGGCGCTGCGCATGTTCCGCTATGCCGGTTGGAGGCAGGTGATCGTGTCCAACCACTGCCCTGAGCTCGAGTCGCTCCTGGACGCCCTCGGCATCGGGGCGTTCTTCGGCTACTGGATGGCGCAGGTGCTGATCCAACCGCGGACGCCGCCGTCGAGGGGCAGCGTGCGGCCATCGGCCACGAAGTCGGCCTGGCGTTCCCCGGTCGCTCCGAGAGCATCGATCGGCCGCAGCGGTCGCCGGATGATCAGGGTGCCGCGCTTCGGCGCGTGCACCCAGGTGGCATTGGGAAGCATGTGGACGACCTCCTCGGCGGGCCCGGTCTGTTGGACCTGGTCGGTCTGGGGCCACCACTGGCGACCGGCGAGCTCGATCACCTCGATCGGGTGGCCAGGACATCCCGGCCCGAGCCGGAGGGTCACCCGGTGTCGTGAGCCCACGCGCAGATCCGGCGGTGCGAACCAGATGGTGCGAACGGTGAGGCCCCCGATCGAGAACGCAACCACGAGGCCGACCGCGACGCCGGCGATCTGCCGATGTCGGCGCCGCCGACGCCGAGCGTCGAGTTGCCGTTGGTCCGCGGCGACGCGGACTGCCTCGCCCGCTCTGGCGGCCCGACCGATCTCGGTGCCTGGATCGTCAGCCTCGGGATCCACCACTCCCCATCGGCCGGTTGGCGTGGTTCTGCACCCATCGGCTGACGACCCGGTCGAGGCCGGTTCCTGCTCGCCGGGGTCCTAGTCGCCCGACCCGCTCATCTCGGCCAGGGCACCGGCCAGGAGCCAGCGGCCGGCGTCGAGCAGGGTCGCCTCCGCGGTGGCCCGGTCGAGACCGACCGCGTCGGTGAGCGCGATCACCGCCTCGGTGCCGATGACCACCCCGAGGGCGTGGGCGATGCGTTCGACCTCGGGGTCGGGGAGCTGGTCCCGCAGGGGGGCGATGGCCGTTCGGATCTCGGTGTTGCGCCGCCCCTGGCGCACCGGCACCCGCTTGTCGTCGGGGGTGTCGGCCTGGCGGAACCACTGCTCCTGGGCCCGCATGGCGATGGTGCGGAAGATCATCTGGTCGTCGAGCATGCGGAAGCTCACGCTGCGGATGAGCACCTCGAGCCGGGCCTGGGGGTCCTCACCGACCGACTCGATCCCGGCGTCGATGTCCGCCTCCATCTGTTGGATGACGATGGACGACGCCTCCCACCACAGGTCTTCGGCCGTCGAGAAGTAGCGGTAGGCGGTGGCCACCGACACCAGTGCCCGCTCGGCCGCCTCGGGCATCGAGGGTGGCCGGCCCTCCTGCACCAACTCCCCGGCGGCTCGCAGCAGGGCGGCACGGGTGCGGGTCTTCTGGTTCGTCCGGCCTGTCTTGCGAGAGGCATCTTGACGTGAGAGAGCCATCGCATTATGATACCACCAACGCAGGCCGTCGGCCTGGATCGAGGGAGGACATGGAGCAGGCCATGACCGGGTCGGTCATCGGAGAGATGCTCGGCATCGCGGGTCACGGGCGGCAGGTCACCTTCCGCATCCTGCACGTCTTCCGGTTCCGCGACGGGCTGATCAGCGGCGAGCAGGTGTGGATCGACTCCGCCGCCATCGTCGCCCAGCTCACCGCGGCCTGACGGCTCGGCGGCGGGGACGCCGGCGTGGGTCTCAGTGGGTCAGGCCCACGCCGTCCTGGCAGTGGGGGCCACCCCAGTGCTCGACCACCTGGCCGTCCTGCATGCGCAGCACGGCCGTGCCGTTGATCTCCACCGGGTTGCCCGACGCGGCCACGCCGTAGAAGGGCGTGCCCGTGTGGGTGCCCTTCACCGTCCAGTTCGACACGATGAGGTCGCCCGACTCGATGATGAGGTCGACGTCGAAGGTGAAGTCCGGGAAGGCGGACCGCACCTGCGCCCACCACTCGACCTCCTGGCCCCGCACGTCGGTGCCCACCGCGTCGGGGTTCACCCGGGCGGTCACGTGGCTGACGAAGTCGGGTGACCAGTACCGCAACACCGCCTGCTCGTCGCCGGCGAACATGGCGTCGCTGTACTCGGCCAACAACCGCAGGTTCTCGGACATGGCCCCCATTCTGATCGAGATGCCCGCCCGGCGCACCGACCGACCGCCACGTCGGCCCACAGGACCGGCGCTCAGGCCAGCTCGACCAGGGTGGCCAGCGTGGCCAGGCGCTGATCTCCCGATCCGTCGAGCTTGGCCAGCACGGTCGTGATGCCGGCTGCCCGATAGGCCTCGAGGCGCGCGGCCACGGCCTCGGGGGTGCCGATGAGGTTCGTGCGCGCCCCGATCTCGACCGGCACCGCCCGGCGGGCCTCGTCTCGGCGGCCCGCGCGCCACAGGGCCTCCACCTCGGCCACCGCCGACGCGAAGCCCATGCGGGCCAGCACCTCGTTGTAGAAGTTGGTGCGGCCGCTGCCCATGGCCCCGATCGTGAAGGCGTAGCCCTGGGCGTGACGGCGGACGGCCTCGTCGGTGGCGGCCGGGTCGGTGGTCAGCTCGACGGCCACCGGGGCCACCAGATCGATGTCGGACAGGTCCCGACCGGCCCGGGCCGCGCCCCGGGCCAGCGGCTCGAGGAAGGCGTCGGCGGCCTCGGGCATGAACAGGTTGGCCAGCCAGCCGTCGGCCAGCTCGCCGGTCAACGCCAGGTTGGCCGGTCCCATGGCGGCCACGTAGATGGGCACGTGCTGGGGCGCGACCAGCGGTCGCAGGGCCCGGCCCTGGCTGTCGGGCAGCGGTAGGGGGTAGACCTCTCCGGCGTGCTCGAGCACCTCGCCCCGGCTGACCGTGCGCACGATCTCGATGGTCTCGCGGGTGGTCTGCACCGGCCGTTCGAAGCGCACCCCGTGCCAGCCCTCCATGACCTGGGGTCCCGACACGCCGATGCCCAGCCGGAACCGCCCCCCCGACAGCGACTGCAGGCTGAGCGCGGAGGTGGCCAGCAGGGCCGGTGACCGAGACCCGAGCTGCACGACGAAGGTGCCCAGCCCGATGGTGCTGGTCCGGGCGGCCAGGTGGGCCAGGCCGGTGAGCGCGTCGTAGCCCCAGATCTCGGGGACCCACAGCGAGTCGACACCCACGTCCTCGGCCCGGCGGGCGAGCTCGTCGGCGCCGGGCTGGTGGGGATCGATGAGGGTGGCGATGCGCATGGGGACCTCGGGGCCGGCTCGGGCCGCGACCGCTCGATGGTGCGACCGCTCGAACTGGTCGAGTCGTCTCGCTGGGTGTTGGTCAGTATGGTGCGCTCGTGCGCTACCGGGACCAACCCACCGTCGAGGTCACCGAGCGGGTGCAGGCCGAGCCCGAGGTGGTCTGGGCCCTGGTCACCGACATCGAGCTGCCGGCCCGGTTCTCCACCGAGCTCCAGTCCGTCGAGTGGCTCGACGACGCCACCGCGGTGGCGGTGGGCAACCGCTTCCGCGGCCACAACCAGAACCCGGCGCTGGGCGAGTGGGCCACCGAGTGCACGGTGGTCGAGGTGGAGCCCGGCCGCCGCTGGTGCTGGACGGTGAACGCCGGCGAGGACCACATGGCCACCTGGGGCTTCGAGGTCGACCCGGGCCGCGAGGCCACCACCGTGCGCCAGTGGGCGCGCATGGGGCCCGACCGTTCCGGACTCAGCCTGGCCATCGACGCCATGCCCGACAAGGAGGCCCGCATCATCGCCCGGCGCCTCGACGACTGGCGCTCCTACATGGCGGCCAACCTGGCCGGCATCAAAGCCATCGCGGAAGGCACGGCCCCCGCGCGGACGCCCTAGTCTTCGTGCGCCCACAACCCTGAGAGGACGTCCGCACCATGATCCGACTGAGCGTGTTCTACCCCTCTGGCGAAGGGTCGACCTTCGATCACGAGTACTACCGCGACCACCACGTGCCCCTGGCCGTGAGGTCCTGGGGACTGGACGGGGCCGAGATCGACAAGGGCATCGACGGGCCCTACGTGGCCGCCGTCCACTTCACCTTCGAGTCGATGGACGCCCTGGGTGCGGCCATGGGATCGGCCGGCACCGCCGAGGTGATGGCCGACGTGGCCAACTACACCAACATCGCCCCGGTGCTCCAGACCAGCGAGATCGTGGGCTGAGGCTGCGCCACGGACGTGCGTCGGCGCACCCCGCCGCGATCAGCTCGGAGCCGCCTCGGCGGCCGCGGCCAGGTTGGTCAGGGTGGCCTCCATGCCGGCCCGGTTGTGCGTGGCCCGGTCGGACACGCCCGACACCACGGTGCCCAGGAACGTGATGGTCCGACCGCGGGTGTCGTGGAAGGTCTCGGTGACCCGGCAGCCGCCGTCGGTGGACTCGACCTCGTAGCCCCAGTGGCCGACGCGCATCCCGCCGGCCTTCACGTCGAAGCCGAAGCTGCAGCCGGGCCGGCAATCGGTGACCACCACCTGGGTGCTCCACCGCCGCTTCCCGCGGGCGTTGGTGCCCTTGAACCGTGCGCCGACGGCGGGGCCATCGGCCGGGGCCAGCCAGCGCCCGCCCGTGTTCTCCGGTGACCACTCGCCCATGCGGGGCAGGTCGGCGATCAGGGCCCAGACGGCGTCGGCCGGGGCGGCGATGGTCCGATCGACCGAGACGGTGGCGCTCACGTGGCGGCCCTGGCCTCAGCCGGCCAGTGCGCCGTAGGCGGCGAACAGCAGGTTGACGGCCCGCAGGTCGCCCATGGTGCCTTCGCCCATCTTGTTCATCACATAGGCGAAGCACATGCGGGCATCCATGTCGACGACCACCAGCGATCCACCCCAGCCACCCCAGAAGCAGGCGTTCGCGTTCGGGCTGAGCGGGGTGTCCGGCGTGATCAGGCCGTAGCCCAGGCCGAACTGCAGGGGCGCGCCGAGCACCAGGTCGACGCCCTGGACCTGGGGTTCGAGGGCTCGACGACAGCCGGCCTCCGAGAGCAGGCGCACGCCGTCGAGGGTGCCGCCGTGAGCCAGCACCGCCTGCACCCGGGCCACCGAGCGGGCGTTGCCGTGGCCGCCGGCGGCGGGGATCTCCGCTCGACGCCACGCCTCGGTCCACGACTGCTCGGCCGACAGGGGCGGGTTCGACAGGGTGCGCATCGCGATGCTGTCGGGGTCGGCGCCGGCGATCTGGTCCTCGAGCGAGGGGGGCGGGAGGACCCGGGCCACGCGATCGTCGGCCGAGGCGGGTGTGCCGATGAAGAAGTCGGCGCCCAGCGGTCCGGCCACCTCCTCGGCGAAGAAGCGACCGACGGACCGACCGTCGATTCGGCGGATGACCTCGCCCACCAGGTAGCCCTGGGTGACGGCGTGGTAGCCCGACGCCGTCCCCGGCTCCCACCACGGCTCCTGGGCGGCCAGTCGGGCGCACGCCAGGTCCCAGTCGTAGAGGTCCTCGGGGGCCATGGGCTCCTGCCAGCCCGACAAGCCCGACGAGTGGCTCATGAGGTGGGCCACCGTCACCGACTCCTTGCCGGCCGCCTTGAACTCGGGCCAGTACCGGGCCACCGGGGCGGAGGGGTCGAGCTCGCCCCGGTCGGCCAGCACCAGCGCGCACAGGGCGGTCATGGTCTTGGTGGTGGACCACACGTTGGTGATGGTGTCGCGCTGCCACGGCGTGGGTCCGGGCGCCTCGGTGGTGCCGTCCAGGCTGCCGCCCCACAGGTCGACCACCGGGGTCTCGTCGAGGATGATCGACACCGACGCGCCGAGGTCGAGCCCCTGGTCGAAGTTGGCCGCGAACGCGTCGCGGACGGGCGCGAAGCGCTCGTCGCAGGTGCCGTCGATGGTGGCCATGGTCCCCCCTTGCCGGACGTCGGCTCAGTGGTTGGTGTAGTCGATGCCGCCGGCGCCCTTGACCCCGACGGCGAAGCAGAAGCAGTGGACCGGCTGGTCGCCGAGGGTGCGCAGGCTGTGGACGGTGTCCGGTGGGATGTACACCAGGTCGCTGGGCTTCACCGGCCGCTCCTCGCCGCCGATGACCATGGTGCCCTCGCCGGTCATGACGAAGTAGAACTCGTGGGTCGGGTGGGAGTGGGGGAAGACCTCGCCACCCACGGCCACCTCGAACTCGTTGGCCAGCTCCAGGTAGCCCCCGTCGGTGATGGCCTTCATCTCCTCGGGTCGGATGAGCCACCACACCGGCACCGTGCCGTTGTGCTCGACTTCCGGTTCGACCTCGGCCACGTTGCGGACGTCCACGACGATCCCCCTGGGTTCCATCGGCGGTTGGCTGCGCCCCATCCTGTCACCGGTGAGCCCGGAGCGGCGTCGAGGAGCCCATCGGAGGCGCGTCCGGCGTCAGGTGATGCGGATGGTGGTGGCGTGGACCTGGATGCCGGCGATCTCGGGGTTGGCGGGGGTGATCGTGTACGTCCCGGTGGCGACGCCGCCATCACAGGACGCGCCGGTGCACGTGTCGGCGCCTTGTCCGACCTTCCAGGTGAAGGTCGTCCCGCGGTGGTAGCCGGAGGGCACCACCGCCATGGTGAGCGGGAGGGGGCAGAACACGCCGGGGTCGTACACGGTGTGGCCTGACGGGTCGGTCACCCTGAGCAGGGGACAGGAGTCGATGGGGTCCGCCTTCGAGGAGTTCTGGCACGGTGCACCCGGGTTGCGGATGGTGACGGTGATGGTCACCGTCTGGCCAGGCGCGTAGGCGGCGTGGTCGGTGGTCGCGTCGACCGAGACGTGCGAGCCCACGCAGGCGGGCGCGGTCCCGGCCGCGGGAAGGGTCGACGGGGTGGTGACGGGGGTCTCGGTGCTCGAGGTCGAGGTGCGCAGTCCCAGCCCGAGGGTCGTGGTGGACGACGAGCTCGGGACGCAGCCGTTGTCGAGGGCCACCGCCGTCGCCGGGCCCGCCGCCGCGAGCTGGCTGGCGCTCGGGCCCGGGATGGCGGATCCGATCACCCCCAAGTTGGCGTCGAGGTCCCAGCTCTCGCTGCTGGCCATGTGCGGTGAGGGGTCGGTGTACCCCGGTGGGACGAACTCGGGGACGAAGTGCTCGCCACTGATCACGACCTCCCAGGCCGCCGCCGGGGTCGGGACGGTGTTTGCGGACCGGTCCGCCGAGGTGCTCGGTGTGGCCGGGGCGGGGGTGGTCGGGCCGTGCACGACGAGCGCCCGGGGCGTCTCTCCGGGTACGCGGATCCCCAACCGGGCCAGGGCCCGGACCTGGTCGGCCAAGCCGGGCGGGAGGTCGGGCGGATCGCACTGGGGGGCACCGGTGGCCTGCCCCACCCGCACCGTGGTGGCCGGCTGGCGGCCGCTGCGGGCCAGGGCCACGCCGCCGGCCAAGAGGGCCACCACCAGCAGCGTGGCCACCGCGGCGCCGATGCGCTGGCCGCGGCGGATGCGTCGACGGGAGGCGTCGGTCAGGCCCGCCGGTCGGTCGTTGGCGGCCACCCGCCGTCCGGCCATGGCGGCCAGGCGGGCTTCGAGGTCGAGGGGCTCATCCATCGGTGATCGTCTCCCGTATCGAGGCCAGGCCGCGCGACAGCAGGGACTTGACCGTGCCCGGCCGGCAGCCGAGCACCCGGGCCGCCTCAGCTTCGGACAGGTCGAGCCAGACGCGGCACACCACGGCGGCGCGCTCGGCGGTCGGGCAGGTCCTGCAGGGCAGCCCACAGCCGACCGTCGGGGTCGGCGTCGGGGGCGGGCATCGCCGCGGCCTGGGCGGGGACCGGGCCCCGTAGGTGCCCGGCTTCGGTGGCATGGCGCAGCTCGCGGGCCCGGGCTCGGCTCTCGCTGCGGGCCCGGGAGCGAACGACGTTGAGCACGGTCTTGTTGAGGTAGGCGCCGAAGGCCTCAGGTCGCCGGAGGCGTCCGCCGCGGCGCATCACCCGCTCGAACGCCTCCTGCACGGCGTCGTCGGCCCGGTCCCGGTCGCCGCACAGCAGGTAGGCGAACCCGAAGGCGGCGGAGCGGTGCCGGGCGTAGAGGGCGTCGAGCCGATCCGGTCCGCTCCGCGCCGAGGCCGGGATCACCTCCGTCGGGTCGACGGCATCCGCCGAGAGGTCGGGCTCCACCAGGTCCATGGTCGCCGGTAGGACGCCACCGCCCCGCGGATCGGTTGCCTCGAGGATCAGAATTCCTTACTATTGAGAAAGAGTAAGGAATCCAGACGCGGCGGCGAGCAGGAGGCGGGATGACCCTGGCCGAGGGCAGAACCATGGATCGAGCAGCTCGGATGACCTCCAAGGGGCAGGTCACCGTGCCCAAAGCGGTGCGTGAGGCCCTGGGCCTCGAGGCCGGCGACCAGCTCATCTTCCGGGTCGAGGGCGACCACGCCATCGTGGCCCGCACCCCGAACTTCCTGGAGCTGGCCGGCACCATCGCCGTGCCGGATGAGCTGCGCGGTGCCTCGTGGGATGAGATTCGGACCGAGGCGCGGCGGGCTCGGGCTGCGCAGCGACATTGACTGCATTCGTCGACACGAACATCCTCATCCGCCATCTCACCGGCGAGCCGCCGGAGCTGGCCGCGCTGGCGTCGGCCTGCCTGACCACGGCCGAGGACCTCGTCCTGGTCGACCTGATCCTGGCCGAGGCGGTCTACGTGCTGGAGTCGTACTACCGGACGCCGAGGAGCCAGATCGCCGACGTCTTGCGTGCGCTGTTGGCGCTGCCATCCATCCGTGCGCAGGGACGCCCGCTCCTGATCCGAGCTCTCGAGGTCTACGAGGTCGATCGCCTGGATTTCGCCGACGCGTATCTGGTGGCCTGTGCGGAGAGCACCGGAGTGGGTGCGGTGGCCTCGTTCGACCGAGGTATCGACCGGATCTCCACCGTCACCCGCATCGAGCCCGGCGCGGGCTGACCTGGCAGGATCTGGGGATGAGCGCCGTCGGCCGGATCCAGGAGTGGCAACAGCGGGGGAGCCTGCTCCCCATCGGCAACCGGGACATCTTCGTGGTCGACGTGCCGCCGGCGGCCAGCGCGCCCGGGACGACGCCGTCGGACACGCCCCTGCTGGTGCTGCACGGCTTCCCCACCAGCTCCATCGACTTCGAGGCCGTGCTGCCCGCCCTGAGCGCCGGCCGGCGGGTGGTGCTCTTCGACTTCCTGGGCTTCGGCATGTCGTCCAAGCCCGACCACCGCTTCTCGCTGCTGACCCAGGCGGACCTGACCGAGGCGCTGGTGGCCCACCTGGGCCTCGAGCGGGTCGACCTGCTCAGCCACGACATCGGTGACTCGGTGACCGGCGAGCTGCTGGCCCGCGCCGATCGGGGGACGCTCGGCTTCGAGGTGGGGCGCCGGGTGATGGCCAACGGCAGCATCTACTACGACCTCACCCAGTTCTCCGACGGCCAGAAGTTCCTCCTGGACCTGCCTGATGCCGCCCTGCCCATCGACCAGGCTCCCGATGTGGACACCATCCTCGGCTCGCTGGAGGGCACGTTCGGGCCGGCCGGCGGAGCCTCGCAGCCCGACCCAGATCTGGTCCGGGCGGGTGCCGATCTGGTGATGCTCAGCGGCGGCAACCGCCTCCTGCCCCGCACCATCCGCTACGTCGAGGACCGCCGCGAGCACGGCGAGCGCTGGGCCCACGCCATCGAGACCCACCCGTCCCCGCTCTCGGTGGTCTGGGGCGATGCCGATCCCATCGCCGTGTGGCCCATGGTCGAGCGCCTGGTCGAACGCCGGCCCGACACCTCGGTCACCCGGTTGGCCGGCGTTGGCCACTACCCGATGGTCGAGGCGCCCGACGCCTTCGCGGCCGCGGTGGTCTCCGCCCTCTGAGCATCCGACCCGGGGCGGGGGGTCAGGCGACGCGGCGGTAGCGACGGATGGCCAGGGGGGCGAACACGGCCACGATGCCGATGCTCCAGGCCAAGCTCTGCCACACGTAGGTGGCGGTCGGACCCCCCAACATGAGGGCCCGGGTGGCGTTGACGGCGGCGGTGACCGGCTGGTGGTTGGCGAACACCTGCAGCCAGCCGGGCATGGTCGCGGTGGACACGAACGCGGAGGAGGCGAACACCAGCGGGGCCAGGATCGGGAAGGACATGGCCTGGGCCGTCTCGGGGCTGGGGGCCGACAGGCCGACGATGGCGAAGATCCAGGTCATGGAGAAGGCGAAGAAGAGCAGCACGGCGATCCCGGCCAGGAGCCCGAGGAAGTTGGTGTGCACCCGGAAGCCGACCGCGAAGCCGACGATGAGCATGAGCAGCACCACGAACACGTTGCGGACCAGGTCGGCCAGGGTGCGACCGGCCAGCACGGCCGAGCGGGCCATGGGCAGCGAGCGGAACCGCTCGATCAAGCCCTTCTGGAGGTCGTCCGACAGGCCGATGCCGGTGTTGATCGAACCGAACACCACGGTCTGGCAGAAGATGCCGGGCATCAGGTAGTCGACGTAGGGATAGGGCCCGGGGATGTGGATGGCACCCCCGAAGACGTAGGTGAACATCAGCACGAAGATGATCGGCTGGATGGTGGAGAAGACGATCAGCTGGGGCTGGCGGGTGATGGAGATGAGGTTGCGCATGGTGACGGTGCGCGAGTCGCGCACCGCCCAGGCGAAGGGGCTGCGTCGCTCGAGGCTGGTCGGGACCGAGCCGAGGTCGGCGGGGGACAGCTGGGTGGCGGTCATCGGGAGGCCTCCTCGGCCAGCGGGCGGTCGCCGTCCGACCCGGCGGTGTTCGTCGACCCACCGGGGGGCCGATCCCCCAGCCGCTCGTCGTCGCTGGGCTCGTCGCCCCGCTCGGCCTTGTGGCCGGTCAGGCTGAGGAACACGTCGTCGAGCGTGGGCTCTCGCACGGTGAAGCTGTCGGGCACCAGGTCGTCCTGCTCCAGCAGGCGGGCCACGTCGAGCACGCCCCGGGCCCCTTCGTTGATGTTGACCTTGACGATCCGGCCGTCGGCCTCGACCGTGCCGACCGGGGCCAGCAGGCTCTGGGCCCGCGTCGTCTGCTCGGCGTCGGCGGTGCCGATCTCGACGATGGTCGCACCCAGGGTGGCCTTCAGCTGAGCCGACGTGCCCTCGGCGATCTTGCGACCGTCGTCGATCACGGCGATGAGGTCGGCCAGGCGGTCGGCCTCCTCGAGGTACTGGGTGGTGAGCAGCACCGTCGTGCCGTCGGCCACCAGCTCCTGGATCACCACCCACAGGTCGTTGCGGCTGGCCGGGTCGAGGCCGGTGGTGGGTTCGTCGAGGAACAGCACCGGCGGTCGGTGCACCAGGGCGGCACCCAGGTCGAGGCGGCGCCGCATGCCGCCCGAGTAGGTGCGGGCCGGACGATCGGCAGCGTGGGTCAGGCCGAAGCGGTCGAGCAGCTCGTCGGCGCGCCGCAAGGTGGTCTTGCGCGGCATGTGGGTCAGCTCGCCCACCATGCGCAGGTTCTCGCGGCCGGTGAGGTTCTCGTCCACCGCCGCGAACTGGCCGGCCAACCCGATGCGCTCACGCACCGCCTGGGGGTTCTGGTCGACGTCGATGCCCAGCACCCGGGCGGTGCCGGAGTCGTGGCTCAGGATGGTGGTCAGGATGCGCACAGCGGTGGTCTTGCCGGCCCCGTTCGGGCCCAGCAGCCCGAAGACCGTGCCGCGCTCCACCGCCAGATCGATGCCGTCGAGGGCCACCACCTCGCCGAAGCGCTTGACCAGCGCCTCGACCTCGATCACCGGGCCGACCGGGGTCGACAGGTTGGACTCGCTCATCCTCTCACCCTACGGGCGCCCGGGCGCATCCCCGTCTCCGGCCACCATCGATCTCACCAGGTGGGCTCGGGGCGAATCGGTGGCTGGCACCCCCGCGATGTGGAGCCCCCCCTGATCACAGGAGGGATCGAGGCAGGCGCAGACGCGATGACGCCCCGGGCTCGGGCCCGGGGCGTCATCGAGCGTGCGAGGTCCGGTTCAGCCGGTGAAGGCCGGGGTGGCCGTGACCGGTGTGGCAGGCGCGGCCGTCGTGGTGGTGGCCGCCGCGCCAGCGACGGTCACCGGGGCCACGTCGGTGGCACCGATGATGATGAGGCCGTTGCCGGTGGCCGTGGCGCTGTTGGTGTAGGTGCCGGGCGTGGTCGACACCGTCACGTTGAAGTGCATGTGCAGCGTGGCTCCGGCGCCGATGGCGATGGGTCCGGCCCAGGTGAGGGTCTGGCCCGCCACCGTCGGGTTGGCCGTCACGTCACCGGTCGTGGGCCCGGTGTAGGTGAAGCCCGCCGGCAGCGAGTCGGTGATGGTGTCCAGGTTCACCGCCGTGCTGCCCGGGTTGGCGATGGAGATGGTGTAGCCGTCGCTGCCACCCGGGGTGGCCGAGGCCGAGTCAGCCGTCTTGGTCACCGTGATGGGCTGGATGCCCAGCGGCGAGAAGGTGGTGTACTGCTGCACCGCGGTCGTGGCCCCGGCGCCGATGGTCAGCGACCAGCTCAGGCCGGCGCCGTTGTCGATGTCGCTGGTGCACTGGCACGTGTCGGCGAACGCCTGCTGCTGGCCGATGGTGGACCACACGGTGTCGAAGTTGTCCTCCATGTAGTGCGAGCCCGGCGTGATCGGGTACCACTGCTCGATGCGGTTGGGCGAGACCGAGCTGGGCGAGGCCTTGCAGGCCACCGCCGAGCCGTCGATCTGGCCCAGGCCGGTGTCGCTGTTCTGGAGGTAGCAGTCACCGGCCCGGTAGATCGTGGCGGCCTGGCCCGAGCCGGTGGAGTTGTGGATGGACACGTTGGTCAGGTACGCCTCCTGGCCGACCACGTAGGTGTCGGTCTCGGTGAGGCGGAAGCCGGTGGCGCCCAGGTCGACCACGGTGGTGATGCTGTACGGGCTGGCCGAGGTGCCGGCGCCGCTGACCGGCGTCTGGCTGACCGGCGTGAAGGCGGTGTAGCCGGACGAACCCGTGGCGCTGCCACCGGCGGGGATCGATGCCGGGCCGTAGAGGACGCCGGCCAGGACGACCAGCGTGCCGCAGGCCGTGCCGCCGTAGAACTCGCCTGAGGTGTCACCGGTGTGGTTCACCGAGCAGTTCAGGTCGGTCGAGATGCCGATCGAGGTCAACGGCCCCGACGAGGTGATGGTGGTGGTGGCGGCCGACGCCGTCTGGGCCGCACCGACCGCCATGACGCCCACCACGCTGGTGATGAACACCGCCAGGACGACCAACCGGTTCGCATGTCGCGCGATTCTGGACACGTGTGTCTCCCTCCTGTTCCCAGCCCTCCGCTCCACCACGGATCGTTCGTCCGGGCAGCGCGTTGATCCAGCGAGATTAGGTGCCTGTCGGAAGGAAGACAAGGTTCGTCTTGGATCCGGCCCGGAACTGCCGATGAGGCGCGGGCGGCGTCAGGCCGGAGTGGGCGCCGGGTCGGTGTGGGTGCGCCAGCTCGACATCCGGCTCCAGACCACCCAGGAGATGCCGCCCACCGGGATTTCCAGCAGGTAGGTGAAGCCGGTGAACAGCAGCACGCCGGCGGTGCAGATGGCCGGGTCGCCGCCGAAGGCCACCAGGGCACCGATGACGGTGGCGTCGGCGAAGCCCACCCCGCTGGGGGTGATCGGGATGGTGGAGAGCAGGCGGCCGAAGGCGAAGGCGGCGAACACCTGGATGGTGGCCAACGAGTGCTCGCCCAGCAGGCGCAGGCACAGCAGCTGGAGGGCGAACTGCAACAGGGAGTACGAGAGCATCCACAAGGTCAGGCGGGGCCAGCAGCGCGAGATGAGCGAGGCGCTGCGGTGGCGGAAGTCGAGGACGGCGTCGCGCACGCCTGGGTGGTCGGGTCGCCGGGCCAGGCGGAGCGCGGCCGACACCAGGCGCTGGAGCCAGCGCCCGATGAGCAGGGCCAGCCGGTCGCTGCGCAGCACCAGGGTGAGGGCCATCACGGCCACCACCAGCAGGGCCAGGCCGAGGATGGCCGCGCCCACCAGCCCGCCCGTGGCTCGGCCCTCGGCCACCAGCAGCACCAGGGCGATGATGGGCAGCCCCAGCTTCAGCAGCACGTTCCAGATGCCGGACACGAGGATGGCCAGCGTGGTCTTGGGCACGCCGAACCCCCAAGAGCGGCACATCCCGTAGGTGGCCCCCACACCCACGGCGCCACCGAAGGGCACCACGTTGGACACCGCGCTGCTGGCCGTGTTGAGGGTGAAGCCCTGCGCGCGGCGCAGCCCGGGCAGCGAGGCGGTGAGGACGCCGGCGTAGGCGATCAGGCCGATCAGCCAGACCACCGTGAGCAGCGCGATCTCGGCGATGCTGAGCCGGTGCAGCTGGTGGGCCACCTCCCGGTAGGTGGCGCCGGAGACCTTGGGGATGACCAGGGCGAACAGCACGACCAGCGCGGCCAACGAGATGAGCGCCTCGGTCACCCGCCGTCGCATCGACTTGCGGTGCAGCTCGTGCTCGACCGCCCGGGACGGGTCGGGCGGCTCGACCGTGTCGTCCAGGTCGTAGGGATGGACGTGCACGCTGGCCGGAGTCGGCTCGGGCGGGGCGCCGGCCAGACCGGAGGTGTCGGGTCGGATGGTCACGACGTGGGGACCAGGTCGGCGAACACGTCGGTGCGCACGTCACCGTCGGGTCGGCCCGGCTCGACGAACCACTCGGTGCCGAAGGCCAGGGCGAAGTACTCGTCGGGCAGGGCCAGGAACAGCTCGAGGGTCCGGTCGGCGCCGGGGTCGGCGGCCGTGGCCTGGCTGGCGTGGGCCTGCATGGCAGCCTTCTTCTGCTCGAGGTGGGCGCCGACGTCGACCACGTGGGTGATCGACCGGGCCGGGGTGTACCACAGATCGAACGAATCGGGCGCGAAGTCGGCCGGGATCTCGTAGCCCAGGGATGCGGCCAGGTCGACACCGGTGCGCATCAGGTCACGGTCGATGGTGGCCTCGAGCAGCACGGGGGTGTGGGCCAGCTCGGCGGCCCGGGCACCCACCCGGTGGACCTGGCAGTGATCCCGGTGGCCATAGCCGCCGTTGGCGTCGTAGGTCGTGACCACGTCGGCCTGCTCATCGACCAGGATGGCGGCCAGGCGCTCGGCGGCCTCCTCGACGTCGGCGTCGGCGAACCGCATGGTCGGATCGTCGGTGGCGGGAGCCGGATCGGGCGCCGAGCCCGAGTCGGCGTACCCCAACCACGCCACCCTGCTCACGCCCAGGATGGCGGCCGACTGCTCGAGCTCGGCCCAGCGCCGGCTGGCCAGGCTCTCCGAGGCGTCCAGGAAGTCGCCGGCCACCTGCCCGACCTCGCCCCGGGTGGCGACCACCAGCACCACCCGGTGGCCCGCCGCCGCCGCCTTGGCCATGGTGCCGGCCGTCAGCAGGGCCTCGTCGTCGGGGTGCGCGTGGAAGCACACCAGGGTGTACGGCATCGCTCAATCTTGCCGCATCGAGCCCGGAACCCGGGAGCCAGCAGACCGGCTCGCATCCCAACGCCGCCGAACCGTCGGTGAGCCGGCCCACTAGCCTGACCGGTGTGGCGATGACCAGCTCGGCTTCGGCGTTCCCCATCACCGAGGCCGCTCCCGAGCCGGCCAGCCCGGCGCGCCCGCTCAAGATCGGCCTGGTGTCGGACTGCTACGTGCCGCGCCTGGGCGGCATCGAGATGCAGGTCCACGACCTGGCCCAACGCCTGCAGGCCGCCGGCCACGAGGTCGTCGTGATCACGCCCACCCCGGGCCCCGAGCTCATCGACGGCATCCGCGTGCACCGCATGCACGTGCCGCTGCTGCCCTTCGACATCCCGTTCACCCCCGCCACCTTCCGCGGGGTCAGCGACCTGCTCCAGCGCGAGCGGGTCGACGTGGCCCACTTCCACGGCGGCATCGCCTCGCCGCTGGCCTTCATCGCCGCGGCCGGGGCCCAGGCCGACGGGGTGCCCACGGTCATCACCACCCACTGCATGTGGAGCTACGCCGCGCCCGCCTTCGCCCTGCTCGACCGCCGCTTCCGCTGGAGCCGCTGGCCGGTGGTGCTCTCCGCGGTCAGCGACGTGGCTGCCGCCCCCATCCGCAAGATCGCCGGCCCCGACGTCGAGGTGGCCGTCGTGCCCAATGGCATCGACAACGCCACCTGGGCGGTCAACCCGGTGCCGCGCGAGGTGGGAACGGTGACCCTGGTCTCGGTCATGCGCCTGGCGCCGCGCAAGCGACCCCGGCACCTGCTCAAGATGATCCACCGCGTGCACGAGCGGCTTCCGGGCGACGTGCGCCTGAAGGTGCAGATCATCGGCGAGGGCCCCGAGCGGGGCTCGTTGGAGAAGTACCTCCAGGCCCACGACCTGACCGACGTGGTCGACCTGGTCGGGCGCCGCACGCCGCGACGAGATCCGATCTGCCTTCGCCCGCGCC
Source organism: uncultured Microthrixaceae bacterium (assembly GCA_963785815.1). Taxonomy (GTDB): domain Bacteria; phylum Actinomycetota; class Acidimicrobiia; order Acidimicrobiales; family Acidimicrobilacustridaceae; genus UBA4742. Next base: position 136,324 of record CAWAWN010000002.1, on the reverse strand, counting down.
GACGTGTTCGTCGCTCCGGCCAACCTCGAGTCGTTCGGCATCGCTGCGCTCGAGGCGCGCTGCGCCGGGCTGCCCGTGGTGGCCATGGCCCGCACGGGGATCCGCGAGTTCGTGGCCAACGGCCGCGAGGGCCTGTTGGCCCAGAGCGATCGCGACATGGTCGAGCAGCTGCTCCGGCTCATCTGCGATGCCGAGCTGCGCCAGCGCATCGCCAGCCACAACCGCGAGGTGCCGTCCAACGTCGACTGGAGCCGCGTCGTGCCGGTCAACGTCGAGGTCTACCGCCGGGCCATCGAGCTGCGGGGCCGGGGAACGGGCACGGCCCGGACCGCCGTCGGCTGACGCACGGCACGAACCTCAGCCGAACCCCTCCGCCGAACCTGTCCGCGGAGCGGGCCCGCGGCCGTCGCGGAGATGACAGGTCCGGCGCCGGGCAGGACGGGTAGGCAGGACGGGTTGGCCGGTCAGGACGGGTTGGCCGGGGCGCTCAGGCGGTGACGGGCTCGACGTCGCCGAGCCCGTCGGCCTCCGGGGTGCCGGGCTTGGGCACGCGGCCGGCGCGGGTGAAGGCCCGAGCCAGGCCGTAGCCCACGATGAAGATGGCGGCGCCACCGACCGCGTCGAGGAAGTAGTGGTTGGCGGTTATGACCACGACGGTGACGGTGGCCACGGGGTAGGCGATGGCCAGGGCCTTCGCCCACCACGACTTGACCCGGGGCAGGAACACCCCGCACCCCCACAGCCCCCACCCGCAGTGCAAGCTCGGCATGGCCGCGTACTGGTTCGAGATGGTCTTCATGGCCGACGAGTTGAAGGACCAGAAGGTCGGGTACTTCACCAGGGTGTCGACGTAGCCGAACGCCGCGTGGTGCCCGAACGTGTCGAGCAGCCGGGGCGGCATCAACGGGAAGGTGGCGAAGCCGATGAGGCCCAGCAACGTGCCCACCGCCAGGGTGTTGCGCATCAGGGGGTAGCTGTCCGGGAAGCGGCGGTACAACCAGATGAGGGCACCGATGGTGACGGCCAGGTAGATGGCGCCGTAGTAGTAGTTGGCGGCGATGACCGCCCACTTGGCGTGGGCCAGGGCGAAGACCTGCCAGGCGTGCTCGTGATAGAGGCCGAGGGTGCGCTCCCAGCCGATCAGGCGCATGGCGTTGTGGAAGGCGTGCGCCGTGCCGGCCGAGTTGAGGTCGCGCAGGCTCTCGTAGATGAGGTCGAACACCATCACGATGCCGACCTCGACCCACCAGTAGATCTCGTGGCCGGTGCGCAGCCGCGTCCCGCCCCGCCAGCGCGTGGTGTGGTGCAGGATCGCCTCGCTCAGGCGGTCGTGGGCGACTTCGTCGAGCGCCGGCGGGCTCGGATCGGGCATCAGGACATCCTACGCGGGGGACTCGGCCGACCGGCCGCACCGCCCCACGCGGGATACTGGGCATCTTTGGCTGTCGGAGATCGCGCGTTTCGACGCCCGGTTTTCCGCGCAGACAGCTTTCCTCGCCGACAGCTTTCCGCGCCGAGAGCTCGAGAGGCCGAGAGGACGACCATGCCCCATCCCGAGTGGACCCACGACGACATCGGTGACCAGACCGGCCGATGACCTGCGGGCGACCTACGCCGGCATCGACCTGCTGATCAACAACGCCGGGGTCATGTACACCGACCGCGAGCTGACCGCCGACGGCTTCGAGTTGCAGTTCGGCACCAACCACCTCGGCCACTTCCCGGCTCTGGGCCCGCTCCGAGGCGCTCACGGGCGTGGTGCCGGTGTTGACCCGGAGCGGGACGTCGTCCCTCAGGTCCTGATGCGGATCAGCCCCTCCTGCACCACGGTCACGGCCAGGTGCCCGTCGTGGGTGAAGATGGAACCTCGCGCGATGCCCCGTGCCCCCGAAGCGGACGGGCTCTCCTGGTCGTAGAGCAGCCACTCGTCGGCGCGGAACGGCCGGTGGAACCACATGGCGTGGTCCAGGCTGGCCGACACCAGGTTGTGCTCGATGGCGCCGACCGCGTGGGGGAGCAGCGTGGTGTCGAGCAGGGTCATGTCAGAGGCGTAGGTCACGATGCAGGTGTGCAGCACCGGGTCGTCGGGCAGTTGCCCGTCGGCGCGCAACCACACCCGTTGGCGCGGCGGCAGGGGCCGGCTGCGGTCCTGGGGCTCCCAGTCCAGGTAGCGGGTGTCGATGGGACGGGGCCGCTCGTACCACGCGCCCATGGCCTCGGCCCACGGCGCCCAGCGGGCCTTGAAGTCGGGCAGCGAGAGCGGATCGGGGACGTTGGTGGGCATGGGCGCCTCGTGGTCGTAGCCCTCCTCGGCCACGTGGAACGACGTCTGCAGGTTGAAGATGGCCCGCCCGTGCTGGATGGCCACCACCCGACGGGTGGTGAACGAGCGGCCGTCGCGGATGCGGTCCACCTCGTAGAGGATGGGCACCGAGGGATCACCCGGCCGCAGGAAGTAGGCGTGCAGCGAGTGCACGCGCCGGTCGGGTTCGACGGTGCGGGCCGCGGCCACCAGGGCCTGGCCGGCCACCTGGCCGCCGAACACGCGCTGGGCGTCGACGTCGGGGCTGGTGCCCCGGAAGATGTTGACCTCGATGGGCTCCAGGTCGAGCAGTGCGATCAGGGCGTCCAGGGCTTGCTGCATCCCGGCATCCTCGCAGACCCACCTCTCGAGGCAGATGTTCGAACGGGCGTCACCCGCCGTTCACCTCCCGCAGGCCCGTCGTTCATCGACCGTTGCCAGCATGCGACGCGTGACGACCACGCTGTCCGGTCCGCCGGTCGACGGCGGTGCCGCGCCCCCGGCGCGCCAACCCCGCATCGTGGCCGACGAGCCCAGCCGGGCGGATCGGACCTTCGACCGCGTCACCCTGCTGGCTGGCATCTCGGTGCTGGTCCTGCTGACCCTGGTCGGGGTCTTCCTGCTGTTCCAGAGCCACACGGCCATCGCCGAGTCGGGGTTGCTGCGCTTCCTGACCCGCACGGAGTGGCGCACCGACGTGCACCCGGCCCGCATCGGGGTGCTGGGTCTGTTGGTGGGCACGGTGCTGGTGGCGCTGGTGGCGGTGACCATCGCCCTGCCCCTGAGCGTGATCACGGCCCTGGCCATCACCGAGTACGCCGGGGCCCGGGCTCGCAAGTGGCTGGTGGGCGTGGTCGACCTGCTGGCCGCGGTGCCCAGCCTGCTGTTCGGCCTGTGGGGCTTCCTCTTCCTGCAGTCCAAGGTCGTGCCCCTGTCGCAGTTCCTGACCGACCACTTCGGCTGGATCCCCCTGTTCAAGACGGATGAGGGCGCCAGCCTCACCGGCTCGATCTTCATCGCCGGCATCGTCGTGTCGCTGATGGTGATCCCCATCATCACCTCGGTGGTGCGCGAGGTGTTCGCCCAGGCCCCACCGGGGGAGAAGGAGGCGGCGCTGGCCTTGGGCAGCACCCGCTGGGGGATGATCCGGGCCGTGGTGCTGCCCTACGGGCGCAGCGGCATCGTGGGCGGCACCATGCTCGGGCTGGGGCGGGCCCTGGGCGAGACCATCGCCGTGGTCCTGCTGCTGCCCCAGGTCCCGTCGGTCTCGGCCCAGATCCTGCAGAACGGCGGCGCCACCGTGGCCGGGTTCATCGCCAACCGGGCCGGCGCCGACAGCTTCACGGTGTCGGGGCTGATGGCCGCCGGCCTGGTCCTGTTCCTCATGACGCTGGCCACCAACATGATCGCCTCGGTGGTGGTGTCCCGCAGCCGTTCCGGTGTCGGGGTGGAGCTGTGAGCCTCGACACCCAGGCGCCGGCCTCGGTGATCGACGTGCGCGACGGCGGGCACGGCTACCCCCCGGACGGCGATCGGCCTCCGCGTCCGAGACCTCGGCGGCGCGCCCGTCGGCGGCCTCGTGAGCTCACCACGGCCGACTACGGGCTCCTGGTCGGCTCGGCGGCCAGCTCGCTGTGCCTGTGCTGGCTGCTGTTCGCGCGCCTGGCCACCGGCGTGAGCGGCTTCGGCTTCTTCTTCCTCGTCTACGTCGGCTTCCTGATCCTCTACGGCGTGGTGACGGCCGACCGCTACGGGCGGACGGTGGCCGTCGACCGCCTGATGACGGTGATCATGATCTCCGGCGGGATCGTGGTGCTGGTGCCCCTGGTGCTGCTGGTGGGCTACATCATTCTGGAGGGGATCAAGGCGCTGCGCCTCGGGTTCTTCGTGCGCGACCAGGCCGGCATCACCCCCACCATGGCGGCCACCGCCGGTGGTGGGTCCCATGCGCTGGTGGGCACCATCGAAGAGGTGGGCCTGGCCCTGATCTGGTCGTTGCCCCTGGGGCTGGCCGCGGCGGTGTTCCTCAACGAGTCGCGCAGCCGGTGGCGTCGCCCGGTGCGCATCTTCGTGGACGCCATGAGCGGCCTGCCCTCCATCGTGGCCGGCCTGTTCATCTTCGCCGTGTTCATCCTGCCCTACGCCCACACCGCCGCCATCTTCGGGTTCAACGGCTTCATGGCCAGCCTGGCCCTGGCCCTGCTCATGCTGCCCACCATCACGCGCACCGTGGAGGTGGTGCTGCGCCTGGTGCCCGACGGGCTGCGCGAGGCCAGCCTGGCCATGGGGGCGTCGCGGGCCCGCACCACCTGGTCGGTCGTGTTCCCCACCGCCCGCACGGGCATCACCACCGCGGTGGTGCTGGGCATCGCCCGAGCCGTGGGCGAGACCGCACCCCTGCTGTTCACCTCCTTCGGGTACGACCTGATGAACAGCAACCCCTTCGCCAACCCGCAGGAGAGCCTGCCGCTGTTCGTCTACAACAACATCCGCAAGCCCGACCTGGCCTCGATCTCGCGGGGCTACACCGGCGCGCTGGTGTTGATGGTGCTGGTGCTCGGCCTGTTCATCCTGGCCCGCATCATCGGCCGCGACCGATCCAAGCGATCGGGCCGCCGATGGCGCCCGTCCTTCCTCAGCAAGGGAACCTCATGAGCGATCTCGTGTCCCCGCCGATCGGCCACCGGCCGGCGCCACCCGGCCCGGTGAGCGCCTCGGCCGACCCCCGGCCCATCGAGCTCATCGGCGGTCCGCCCAAGGGCGAGGCCACGCTCGAGGCCCGCGGGGCCTGCGCCTGGTTCGGCGACCACCTGGTGCTCGAGGACGTCGACCTGGTCATGCCGGCTGGGAAGGTGACCGCCCTGATCGGACCGTCGGGCTGTGGCAAGTCCACCTTCCTGCGCCTCTTGAACCGGATGCACGAGCTGATCCCGGGCGCGGCCCTGGACGGCAAGGTCCTGCTGGACGGCGAGGACATCTACGCCCGGGGCGGCGGGCCCAGGAGATCCGGATGCGGGTGGGCATGGTCTTCCAGAAGCCCAACCCCTTCCCGGCCATGACCATCCGCGACAACGTGCTCTCGGGGCTCAAGTTGGCCCGCATCAGGTGCAACGTACGGGACGACCTGGTGGAGCAGAGCCTGACCCGGGCGGGGCTGTGGCGCGAGGTGCGCGACCGGCTGGACCGCCCCGGTGGGGCGCTGTCGGGCGGTCAGCAGCAGCGGCTGTGCATCGCCCGCTCGCTGGCCGTCCAGCCCAACGTGCTGCTCATGGACGAGCCGTGCTCGGCCCTCGACCCCACCTCCACCCGCCGCATCGAGGAAACCATCGCCGAGCTGCGCTCGCTGGTGACCGTGGTGATCGTGACCCACAACATGCAACAGGCCCAGCGGGTGTCGGACCTCTGCGCCTTCTTCCTGGCCGAGGAGAACGAGCCCGGGTTCGTGGTGGAGCGAGGACCCACCGACAAGATGTTCTCGACCCCCGACGACGAACGCACCCTCAACTACGTCGAGGGGCGCTTCGGATGAGGGCGCGGCTCAGTGCCGCCAGAGGCCGGCGGTCGCGCCTGGTGTGGCGACTGGGCGGGGTGCTCGGGGTGGCGGCGCTGCTCCTGGCGGTGGCCTCGCCCCCGGCGTCGGCCGACAACGCCGCCATCAACGGAGCCGGATCCACCTACGTGGCCCTGGCCATGCAGCAGTGGGTGGCCGACGCCCAGACGCAGGGTCTGCACGTCAACTACACGCCCCTGGGCTCGCCGCCGGGACTCACCGAGTTCGGCCAGTCCCTGATCGACTTCGCCGGTACCGAGGCCGAGTTCGCCTCGCTCCAGGTGGGCAACACCGACCCGGCGCGGGGCTACCAGTACATCCCGGACGTGGCCGGGGCGGTGGCCATCATGTACCACGTCCAGGATGCGTCCGGCAGCCCGGTGACCTACCTGCACCTGTCGCGCGAGACCATCGCCAGGATCTTCATGGGCGACATCTGCAACTGGAACGATCCGGCCATCACGGCCGACAACCGCGGCCTGGTGCTGCCCAACCAGCCGATCACGGTCGTGTACCGCGGCGGCCAGTCCGGCACCACCGGCCTGTTCTACGACTTCGTGCAGCACACCGACCCGGCGCTGTTCGCCACCTGGGCGGCCAAGAACTCGATCCCGACCAACGTCCGCATCATCGAGCTCGACACGACCCCGAGCTTCGCCTGCCACACCCTGGCGCTCAACGGATCCGACCAGATCGCCGAGCACATCGCCAGCGGCCAGGGCATGTGGAGCATCGGCTACGACGAGTTCGGCTACGCCAAGACGTACAACGTGCCCACGGCGTGGGTCCAGAACGCGTCCGGCACCTACCAGCTGCCGTACGCCCAGAACATCTCGGCGGCCCTGGAGGCGGCACGGCTGAACCCCGACCTGAGCCAGGACCTGTCGGGCGTGTACGCCAGCACCAACCCGCTCACCTATCCCATCTCCGCCTACAGCTACATCGTGACCCAGTGCGCCACGTCACCCGAGCGGGCCACGTGCAAGGGCGCCTACAGCAACCCGGGGATCACCTCGACCTTCGCCGCCTGGTTGCGCTACATCGCCTGCGACGGCCAGGTGAACATGGCGGCCATCGGGTACTCACCGCTGCCTCCCAACCTGTCCCAGGAGATCGCCAACGCCATCGCCCGCATGCAGGGGAACGGCACCGCGCCCGAGACGCTGACGGCGGCCAACTGCGCCAACCCGCGCTTCAAGGGTGAGCTGGGCGCGGACTCGGGCGCGCCGCCGGATCCCATCAAGAACATCCCCAGCCTGGCGAACAAGGGCGCCTCGTCGGCCGCGGCCTCGTCGGCGGCGTCGTCCGCGGCGGTGGCCGGTCCCGCCGCCGCCACCTCGGCCGCAGTGGTGGCGGGTTCGACCCATTCGGTGGCCGGGGGCAGCACCGACTGGCGTGACGCCTCGCCCGTCCTCTACCAGCGACCCATCGCCGACGTCCACGTGCTCGCCCCGATCCTCTTCCTGCTGGCCCTGCTGGTGATCCCGCCGGTGCTCTTCGGCCGATCGCGTCGCCGCAAGGCCTGAGGGAACCTCCTGCCGCGGGCCTTCGCCAACGGCATCACGAGTGGCGAGGCACGGCCGCTGGGCTTCGTCAGCAGCAGCCGGGTTCGGCGCCGGCGATGGACCGCCCCAGGGTGACAGGCTCGGCCGTGCTGGGGGCGCAGCACATCGCGCTGGCGTCCGCGCCGAGAACCTCATTGGTCAGCTGGTCGGAGTCGCCGGTCTTGACGTACCACTCCCACCTGGCACCGTCGGGGTCGCTCACCCAGGTCTCGACCTTGGTGGCGTAGCAACAGATGGTGTCGTCGATCCCGGTCGTCGCCAGACCGTCCTTGGACAGGCGAGCCTCCGCGGCCTCGACCTCGGCGGCGTTCTCGGTCTCGACGCCGAGGTGGTTGAGGGTGGCCCCTTCGGGCCCTTCGAACAGCACCAGCTTGAGGGGCGGGTCTGCGATGGCGAAGTTGGCATAGCCGGGCTTGCGCTTGGCGGGCTCGGTGGCGAAGAGCTTCGAGTAGAACTCGACGGCTCTGTCGAGGTCGGTGACGTTGAGAGCGAGCTGGATGCGTGACACGGGCTTCCTCCGGCTAAGGTTCATTGACAACGGTCGATGTATGTTGACTCTACCGACTCATCGAGGAATGTCAATGTATTGTTCGTGTGGTTCGAGTCAGGGATCGAGGTCGGTGTGAGCGTTCAGGCGTTCAACCCATGTTGCACGCCGGTGACCGGCGGGGTGCTCGCCGAGGTCGACGCCGAGGATCTGGCGGCGGCTTTCAAGGTGCTGGCTGACCCGGCTCGGTTGCGGTTGTTGTCGATGGTCGCGGCCGCAGAGTCGGGTGAGGCGTGCGCATGTGATCTGGTGGAGCCGGTCGGCCGGTCCCAGCCCACGGTGTCGCACCACCTGTCGATGCTCGTCGACGCCGGTCTGCTCACCCGGGAGAAGCGTGGCCGGTGGGCCTGGTACCGGGTCGTGCCCGAGCGCCTCGAAGGCCTGCGATCCGCCCTCGCCCCCCAGTAGGACCAGCTCTCCCGTCACGTCGTTTCGACGCCGAGCGAGGCGATGAGGCGGTCGGGCACCGAGCGTCGGTTCAGGCTCGTGGGCTTGCCGCCGGGAGCAGCTCGTCGATCAGGGCGCGGACCCGACGGTCGATCTCGTCGCGTATCGGCCGGACGGCATCGAGGCCTTGCCCGGCGGGATCGTCGAGCTTCCAGTCCTCGTAGCGCTTGCCCGGATAGATCGGGCAGGCGTCGCCGCAACCCATCGTGATGACCACGTCGGAAGCCTTGACGGCGGCCTCGTCGAGCCTCTTCGGATGGGCGCCGGCGGCGCGCAGGTCGATGCCCAGTTCGGCCATGGCCTCGACGACTGCCGGGTTGATGTCCTCCGCTGGGGCAGAACCGGCGGAGCGGACCACGACCCGGTCACCGGCGTGGTGGGCGAGCAGCGCGGCGGCCATCTGGGAACGGCCAGCGTTGTGGACGCAGACGAACAGGACTTCGGGCGCGAGGCCGGCGTGTCGGTTTCAGGCATCGGGCGTCTCCGAATGTTCGTGGGGGTAGAAGAGGCGGACGAGTCCGAAGGCGATGACCATGCCGATGAGTTGCATCACGATGAACATCGGCGCTGAGGATGGGGCGATGCCGGCGAAGCTGTTCGACAGGGTGCGCGCGATGGTGACGGCCGGGTTGGCGAAGCTGGTCGATGATGTGAACCAGTAGGCGCCGCCGATCCACGCACCCACCGCGAACGGGATGACGCTTGCCCGTCCGGTGCGCACGCATGCCTGGATCAGCAACAGCAGGGTGACGGTGGCCACCACCTCGGACACCCACAGCGCGGGTGAGGACCGGATGTGGGTGGAGATGCTCACCACCGGCAGCTGGAACATCACGTTCGCGAGCATCGCCCCGAGGCAGCCACCGATCACCTGAGCGATGATGTAGAGCCCGGTGTCGCGGGTTCTGGTGGTGCCCAACATCCGGTCGAGCAGGCTGACGGCTGGGTTGAAGTGGGCGCCCGACACGGCGGCGAACATCAAGATCAGCCCGACCAGCGCGGCGGCGGTGGCGGCGGCGTTCTCCAGGAGCTGCAGGCCCACATCACCCGTCGACAACCGACTGGCGGCGATGCCAGAGCCGATCACGGCGACGATCAGCATGCCCGTGCCGAACGCCTCGGCCGCCAGACGGCGGGTGAGGTCGAGGTGGAGCTGGCCGGTTCCGGTCTCGACTTGGTCGCCGAGCTCGGCGTCGTTGAGATGCAGCTCGTCGGTCATGACACCTCCGCCATGGCCAAGGCATCGCCGATCCGGTGGCGGAGGTTGACCAGAACGGCGTCGAACGCGGCCCTGGTCCCGACGGGGACCGGGTCGGGGATCGACCAGTGCAACCAGGTGTCATCCGGGTCGAGCTCCTCGTGGGCCAGGTCGCAGACGGTGATCACCAGCGCCGGCGGCGTGTCGACCTCGGCGAGATCGTGGGGCGTCGCTCCTTCGAGATCGAGCCCCGCCCGCCGGGCCGCGGCCACGGCACCGGGATGGACCCGGTCGGCGGGATGGGTTCCCGCCGAGGTGGCCGGCTCGCCGGTGGCCTCTTGCCACAGGGCGGCGGCCAGTTGCGAGCGCGCGGAGTTCGCGCTGCACACGAACATGGCGGGGTCCACCGGGAGGTGACGACCTGGGGTCAGCCCCGCGAGCCCGTCGGTCACCAGGTGCACGTAGCGGCGACGTCCGTCGCCGCTGGAGATCGAGCGTTCGACGAGTCCGACGCGCTCGAGGACGTCGAGATGGTGGGCCAACAGGTTGGACTCCATGCCCAGGCGGCGGCGCAACTCGACGGGAGCCCGATCAGAGATGGCCAGCTCGTCGACGAGCGCCAACCGGGCCGGTTCCCCGAGCGCCGAGTGTCGCGCTGCCCTGAGCTCGAAGCTCGGAGGTGAGTTCACGCCTGTACGGTACGACTCCATAGACAGTGAGTCAATCTCTGTTGAGTGATATTCGGTTCAGGGGATCGGGATCCGCCCCGCTCGGAAAAAGGTTTGCCTGTCGGCGACTCGCACTTCATCCGGAGTTTCCTCGGCGCGGGTGGGGCGTTCATGCGCGGGTGAGAGAACTGAGCCCGACCGGGGCGAATGGAGCACCTGTGGCCGCGGTCGTCGCATCCACCTGTGAAAGGACATTGCCACAGTGAAGAGAACCCTCCTCCGTCGGGGACTGATCGCCGCCACGGCGCTCTGCACCCTCGGCACCGTGGTCGCCGGGGTGGCGCCAGCCGCCCATGCGGTCACGCACCCGACCACGCAGATCGTCGTGGGTGGCTCCGACACCATCCAGAACGTGAGCGATCCGCTCCTGTCGGCCGCCATGAGCGCGTACAACACGGCCAACGGCACCACCGACGCGGCGGTCAACCTGCACGCCGCGGTCGGCGCCGGCCAGCCGGATCTGACCTACACCGTCCCGACTTCGCCCAACTGCGCCGGCAACCCGGCCGGACCGATCGGCTACACGACCAAGTCGGGTGGCGACGCCACCCACTTCCAGGCCCCGAACGGCTCCGGCCAGGGTCGGTCGTCCATGGTGGCGGCCGAGGCCGGCAACTACCCCAACACCGGTGCCGGCACCGCCTGCATCTCGATCGGCCGCTCCTCGTCGGGTCCGAAGGGTGCCGTGTCCGATGGCAGCCCCAACCTGATCTACAACGCCTTCGCGCTGGACGCGGTGAGCTGGGCGAGCCCGAGCATCTACGCCCCGGCCACGATGACCGACGCCCAGCTGCAGGCCATCTACAACTGCACCGACACCGACTGGGGCCAGGTCGGCGGCATCGCCGGACATCCGATCCAGCGGTACCTCCCTCAGGCCAGCTCCGGCACCCGGGGGTTCTTCATCTCCAACCTGTTGGGTGGCAACGACCCGACGCTGGTGAGCTCTGCGAGCTGCCCGGCTGTGATCGTCACCCAGCTGGACAACAGCGGCAAGCCGCTGGAGGAGAACACCGGCAACGAGCTGGACGCCGCCGGCTACCAGACGGCGATCATCCCCTACTCGGTCGGCCAGTGGGTCTTCCAGGCCAACAACCACCTGAACCCCACCCTCGATCTGCGCAACGGCGTCAAGATCGGTGGCCTCACCCCGGCTGACGCCCCCACCCACCCCGCGGACAACTACCTGCGGTGGAACACCAGTGGTGTGTGGGAGCCCAACGCGGTGAACGCGGCCAACCCGAACTCGCCGATCAACGAGCTCTACACCTCGGAGTACATCGCCGCCAACGGCGGGTCCGTCGTCTATCCGGGCATCCGGTACGTCTGGTACATCCTGGACTCCGCCAACCCGAACTTCGCCGAGACCCAGGCCATGGTCGGGTTCAACAACGTGGCGGCCGGGACCAAGAGCGGCCTCTGCAGCGGTGCCAGCCAGTACAAGGCGATCCTGTCCAGCGCTGGCTTCTCGGCCCTGACCTCGGCGGGCGGTGGCACCGCCAACCTGGCCGGTTCCACCTGCCGCAACTACGGCGCCTGATCGTCGGTCGAACCTCGGACCGACACCCGTAGCGAACCACGGTCCGTTCCCTCTCGGGAGCCCCACCACCTCGAGCTCCTCTCGGGGCCGAGGCCGGGCTCCCGAGAGGAGCGGGCGAACCTCCTCGTCAGGTGACATCGACCGCTGGCCGAGCCACCCGGCGTCCGCACCTCCGCGCCGCGCGCCTGCGCTCGGCTCGAGCCTGACCGCAAGACGAAACCACACCCGAAAGCTGAGGAGAACCAACCCATGTCCAGAAGCCCTTCGGGCCGTCGCTTCTCGCCGTTGCGACTGCTCGCCGTCCTCTCGGCGCTGGTGACGCTGGCTGCGCTCACCATCCCGCTGCTGAGCTCGACCGCCTCGGCGGAGACGGCCAGCCCGCCGGTGACGGTGACCGCCACCGCCGGTGGCACCACCTACACCCTGGGCCAGACCATCACCGGTCTGACCGACGGGGAGAACATCCACATCCACGTGGACGCCGGCACCAGCCCCATCTTCGGCATCGAGGGTCGGGAGTGCGACGCGACCAACTCCATCGACTTCCTCTACGACTACACCCCCACCCAGGGCGGCAACTGCGCCAACGTGGCGCTGGGTGCCGGCAGCCTGCACCCGACCGTCGGCACGGCCCCGCCGAACGCCTCGGGCGACCTCGACTTCGCCGCCGGCGTGGGTACGACCACCTTCACCGACGGTGACCTGAACAGCCACACCATCACCTGCGACTCGACCCACGCCTGCAAGCTGACGGTCTCGCTGGCGGTGACCGGTGGGAACGACTACGTGAGCTTCCCGCTGGCCTTCGCCGGTGCGCCGGATGCGCCGTCCGTGGGCGCCACGCCCGGTGAGTCCTCGGGCACGATCAACTGGACGGCGCCGGCCAACACCGGGGGTGCGCCCATCGACAACTACATCGTCACCGAGACCGCTCCGTCGGCCGGTGCTCCCCAGACGGTGACGGGCACCTCGCTGCACGTGACCGGCCTCACCGACTTCACGCCCTACACCTACACGGTGGCGGCCCACAACACGGCGGGCTTCACCAGCACCGCCGCCCCGGTGACCTTCACCCCGGCGCCCGACCCGGCGGTCATCACCAACGCCACGGCGGGCAACGCGCAGGTGAGCCTCACCTGGTCCGCCGCCTCGGGTTCGCCCACCGGCTACAGCGTGACGTCCGACCCGGTCGTGGCCCCGCCGGTCGGTTGCACCAACATCACCGCCCTCACCTGCACCTTCACGGGCCTCGGCAACGGCACCCCCTACACGTTCGTGGTCACCGCCACCTACGCCGGTGGTACCAGCCCCTCGGCTCCGAGCTCGGCGGTCACCCCGCTCAGCAACTTCGGTTCGGTCACCCAGACGTTCACGGTGACCAAGCCGGCCGGTGCGCTGGTGATCGGTGAGGCCTGCTCGGGCAACGCCGACGGCCCCTACACCGACAAGCCGTACCTGGGCTCGCCCAACCCCGAGAACTGCAACATCGACCTCGGGACGGCCGTCTACCAGACCGGTGGCTTCTACCAGGCCTCGGGCAACGTCGACGACGTCGAGGTCCGCGACCAGCGTGACGCCGATGTCGGCTGGCACGTGGACGCCTCGCTGACCCCCTTCACCAGCGGGACCAACTCCTTCCCGGCCTGCAACTTCGGCTTCTCGCCGGCTGCGTCCGGCGAGGGCGCGCTGGCCCCGTACGTGCAGAGCACGGCGGCCGGCACCGCCGTGTCCGCCGGCTGCCCGGCCGGTGGCTACTCGACCACCCACACCGTGGCCAACGCCGACGCCGGCGGCGGCCTGGGTGACTCGCTCATCAACGGCGCCGTGGTCGTGCAGATCCCGGTGAGCGCCCATTCCGGGGCGTACACCGCGGTCCTCACCTTCACGCTGCTGACCAACTAGTTCCGCGGCATCCCAGCAGGTAGGCCGGGACCGGACCCTCCTCCGGTCCCGGCCGATCTGCAACCGTTGTCCCGCCTCGGCTGGGACGGGCGTGTCCCGTCCCAGCCTTCGGCGTATCCCGGGGTCCGTCCCCCGGACCTAGCTCTCGTCTCGCAACTCGACAGGATCAGGACCCGCGCATGACCTCCCTCCGTCCGCCCTCCCGGACGTCCGCACCGCGGCGGCGCGCTCGCCGGCTCGGACGCCCGCGGCCCCGCGGGTCCCGTGGCCCGGGGCACCTGGTGGCGGTGTTGGCCGCCCTGTCGATCGTGGTGGCGGCGGTGGCGCTGGCTGCCGGGGCTCGGGGCGTGGCGGCCACCAAGCCGACCCAGCCCGAGCCCACCCCCGCCGAGCTGTTCGCGCTGACCCCCACCGGGGCCGATCCGACGCAGCCCGGCTCGCGCACGGACTACTCGTTCCACCTGGCGCCCGGTGGGCAGGCGGCCGACCGGGTCACGCTGTTCAACTACGCCGATCACGCCACCGCCTTCCAGCTCTACGCCAACGACGCGCTGGACACCGCCGAAGGCCAGCTCGACCTCAAGCGCTTCGACCAGCGGCCCACCGACGCCGGGTCGTGGATCAAGCTCGAGCAGGCGGCGGTGGTGGTGCCGGCCAGCAGCGCGGTGGTGGTGCCCTTCGTGGTCATCGTCCCCAAGGGCGCGTCGCCGGGGGACCATGCTGCCGGCATCCTGGCCGCCATCCGAGGCTCGACCACCACGGCGACCGGGCAGCGGGTGGCCGTCGAGCACCGGGTCGGCGTGCCGTTGTACGTGCGGGTGGCCGGTCCGCTGCACCCGCACCTGGCCATCGTCGGGATCCAGAGCCACTACCACCATTCGGCGCTGTCAGTGGGAGGCGGTTCGCTCGACATCAGCTACCGGGTGGTGAACGAGGGCAACGTCCGCCTGGCGGGCCACCAGCAGGTGGAGGTGGAGGGCCCGTTCGGTTGGGTGCTGCAACGCCACGCGCCGGCCGACGTCCCCGAGCTGCTGCCCGGTGGGAGCGTCAGCGGCCGGCTGCACCTGACCGGCGTGCTGCCGGTGGTGCGGGTCTCGTCGGTGGTGACCGTGCACCCGTACTCGAAGCAGGGGGCGCTGCGTCCCCCGCCGCCGACCGCGAGCGCCAGCTCGAGCGTGTGGGCCATCCCCTGGGTGCTGGTGCTCATCGTGGCCCTCGTGGTCGGGTGGGGCATCTGGCGCCGTCGGCGCCGTCGCCGCAACCGGAGGCCTGACGGCGCGGCCTCGACGCCCGCGCCGCCGGCACCGAGACCGGACGCGGGCGCGGACGCGGTGGAGGTCGCCAGCTCGAGCCTCGATCGCTGATGTCGGTCGGGCAGACGATCACGGTGGTGGTGCCGGCCGGCCCGCCACCCACCACGGTGCCGGTGGCCTCGGCCGGGTCGACGGTGGTGACCGCCGTGTCGGGCACCCTGCCCCACACCGGCGCGCCGCTCCTGCCCGTCCTGCTGGCGCTGGCGATCGGGTTGATCGTGGCCGGCCGGATGCTGCTCGGGGTGTCCGCCCGGGTCCGGCGATCGGCCGATCGACGATCCGGCGTCCTCGGCGCGCTCGGCGCCACCGACGCCGCCCGCGTGGCGACGGGGACCTCGGGAGGCACCCTCGCGTCGGGCCGAAGGTGACGGCAAGGTGGACGGGAGTTGGCCGTCGGGAGACGGGTGGATGGCGGCTCGTGGAAGACCTCGGTCAGACCGCTGCGGCGACTTCCCCCTGGGGATCAGCCTGGATATCGTCCCCGCGCCCGGCCCCCTCGGACCGCTTTGAGGAGACAGATCCATGACTGGTCGCACCCGCATCCTGGTGGCCGCCGGCGCCGCCGTGGTCGTGGTCATCGCCGTGGTGGTGGCGGTGCTGGTCAGCGGGGGCGCTGGCTCCAAGGGGTCCTCGTCCGCGTCCGGCACCACCACGGTGCCCGGTGCGCCGCCATCCACCAGCCCGAGGTCCACCTCGTCGGATCCGGCGCCGACGACGACGTCCACGACCACGGCGCCCGGCAACGGTTCGGCCACCACGACCACCCAACCGATCCCGCTGAAGGTCCAGGCCAGCGCCACCACCGGCCTCCACGACGGCCAAGCCGTCACCGTCACGGTCACGGCTGATCCGGGCTCGGACTTCTACGGCCTCGACGCCCGCCTGTGCGCGGCCTCACCCGCCATCACGACCTTCTACGACTACACGCCGGACCCGGCCGGCAACTGCATCCTGCACCCGCTGTCGGCCAACTCGGACGCCTTCCTGCAACTGCCGGTGTCGCCTCCGTACCACACCGGAACGCTGACGTTCCGGGTCGGTGTCGGTACGGACCGCTTCACCACCGAGAACTTGCAGAAGGTGGCGATCACCTGTGGGCCGGGCCACCCGTGCCAACTGGTGGTGCGCCTGCAGTACCCCCACGCCTTCGGGTTCCGATCCTTCCCGGTGACCTTCGCGGGCTGAGGTCGTCCGACCACCCGTCGCCCACTGTTCACCCAGCGTTGCCATCGCGTTCGGATGCGGGACAGATGGCGCTCACCCGCTCTGGCCATGCTCTGACCGATCGTCGTCGGCCCGTCGCACTCGCTCGATCGCGCCCCCGGCCGCCACCCTCGACCCGAGAGAAGTCGCCACCCATGACCGTGCTCCGTCGCCCCCGCCTCGCTGTGCTGCTCCTGGCCCTGGCCGGCCTGCTCGCCGGCCTCTGCGCCGGGGCCACGGCCGCGCTGTCGGCCGCCCCCGTGTCGGCCGAGACCGCCGACCCGCCGGTGACGGTGACCGCCACCGTGCACAGCCACACCTACAGCGCGGGCCAGACCATGACCGGTCTGAGCGACGGTGACGTGGTCTCGGTGCACGTGGACGCCCAGGCGCCGCCGAACGCGGTGGCCAGCTCGATCTTCGGCATCGAGGGCCGCGAGTGCTCCGACGCCGCGCCCATCGACTTCCTGTACGACTACACGCCCACCCAGGGGGGCAACTGCGCCAACGTGGCTCTGGGAGGCGGCAGCCTGCACCCGGTGGTGGGGATCGCCCCGCCCAACGCGGTGGGCGACATGACCTTCGCCGTGGGGGTGGGCACCACGACGTTCCAGGACGAGGACCTCAACAGCCACACCATCACCTGTGACGCCACGCACGTCTGCAAGCTCGTCGTGCTCCTGTCGGTGCCCGGCGACACCGACTTCGTGAGCTTCCCGATCAGCTTCGGCGCGGCGGCCACGGCGCCCGGTGCGCCGGGGACGCCGTCGGCGGTGGCCGGGAACGCCCAGGCGACCGTGTCGTGGTCGGCGCCGGCGTCGGATGGTGGGTCGCCGGTGACCGGCTACCGCGTGACGTCGACGCCGGTGGTGTCGCCGCCGGCGGGGTGCACGAACGTGAACGCGTTGTCGTGCACGTTCACCGGGTTGGCCAACGGGACGGCGTACACGTTCAAGGTCACGGCGACGAACGCCATCGGCACCGGGCCGGCGTCGGCGGCTTCGGCGCCGGTCACGCCGTCGGCGCCGGCGGGTTCGTACTTCCATGCGCTGTCGCCGGCGCGGGTGTTGGATTCAGCCGTCCGGCGTCTCAGGTCGGTCCGTACGGCTCGCCGTGGTCGACGGGCACGGTGCGCAATGTGACGGTGGGCGGGTTGGCGGGGGTGCCGACCACCGCGGATGCGGTGGTGTTGAACGTGACGGTGGCCGACACCGACGGGGTCGAGCTATCTGACGGTGTGGCCGGCGGGGCAGTCCCAGCCGACGGCGTCGAGCTTGAACTGGACGGCGGGGACGGTGATCCCCAACGCGGTGACGGTGAAGTTGGGGTCCAGCGGTGAGGTGTCGGTGTTCAACCAGTCGGGTGCCGCGGATGTGATCATCGACGTGGCCGGCTACTACGACTCGAACACCGGTGACGGGTTCAGCTCGCTGTCGCCGGCGCGGGTCGTTGGACAGTCGCCCATCGAGCCAGGTGGGGTCCTACAGCTCGCCGTGGTCGACGGGCACGGTGCGCAACGTGACGGTGGGCGGGTTGGTCGGGGTGCCGACCAACGCGGATGCGGTGGTGTTGAACGTGACGGTGGCCGACACCACCGGGTCGAGCTACCTGTCGGTGTGGCCGGCGGGGACGTCCCAGCCGACGGCGTCGAGCCTCAACTGGGCGGCGGGGGAGGTGATCCCCAACGCCGTGACCGTGAAGCTGGGCACCTCGGGGCAGGTGTCGGTGTACAACCACTCGGGCAACGCCGATGTGATCATCGACGTGGCCGGCTACTACCAGGCCGGGACGGGCAAGCTGTTCCACTCCCTGGTCCCGGCCCGGGTGCTCGACAGCCGCCCATCGAGCCAGGTGGGGTCCTACAGCTCGCCGTGGACCACCGCCACGGTGCGCACCGTGGCGGTCGGCGGGCTGGTGGGGGTGCCATCGACGGCGGACTCGGTGGTCATGAACGTGACGGTGGCCGACACCACCGGCTCGAGCTTCTTGACCGTGTGGCCCAACGGGTCGTCCCAACCCACCGCGTCGAGCCTCAACTGGGTGCCCGGCGAGGTCGTCCCCAACGCCGTCACCGTCAAGCTGGGCACCACCGGGCACCTCTCGATGGCCAACCACTCCGGCAACGTCGACGTCATCGCGGATGTCGCCGGCTACTTCAGCTGACATGACAGCCAGGGCCGCCCGTCGCGGCCTCTGGCGCGCGCCCAGGCTGGCCGCGGCCATCCTGGTGCTGGCCACGGTGGGCGCCCCCGCGCTGTCCGGAACCGGTCTCGCCCACGCGGCGTCGGCCGATCCGGCCCCGGCGTACGTGGCCACGGCCACGCCCACCGTCGGGTTGACCGACGGCAAGGCGGTGACCATCAACGTGAAGTCGACCCCGGGCAACGTGGTGTACCAGGGTCGGGCCGCGGTCTGTCGGGCGGGGGTGACCTACCAGACCAGCACCGATTCGCTCTACGCCCCCGATGCCTTCCCCAACGGCCCCAACTGCTCGCTGGCGCCGATCTCCAGCTCGGCCGACTCGGCCGTGGTGGACAGCAACATGATCACCGGGGCGGCGTCACCCGAGGGCGAGACTATGACGTTGCGGGTGGGCGTCGGCGTGGTCAGCTGGACCGACAACACCGATCAAGCGCAGACCCTGAGCTGCGGACCCTCGAGCCCCTGCGACCTGGTGGTCGAGCTCTACGGTGGCCCCCAGGACGGGTCGTCGCCGCCCACCTGGGTGCCCTTCGTCCGCCAGCTCACCTACGCCGACAGCGACCCGCTGACCACCTGCGGCGGCGCCGCGGCCGGAGCCCTGTCCACCGGGGGATCCGACGCCCTGGTCGACGCCTGGACCCTGTGGACCCTGGACCAGTGCAAGGAGCCGGGTCAGACCGGCGCCGCCACTCGGGCCTCGTTCGTGGGTGAGGGCCAGGCCCTGCAGGAGTACGACAGCGGTCTGCTGGACCTGGCCTACACCTCGGCCGGCAGCGACTCCAACGTCGCGCTGGACCCCACCGGCACGCCCCGGCCGTCGGTGGCCGTCCCCGTCGGCATCGGCGCGGTGACGCTGGCCGTGGGCAATGGATACGGCTCCGGCGGCCGCAAGGTGCCGTTCCCGACCCTCGACCTGACGGCCGACGAGGCCGCCTCCGTGGTGGGCTCCGGGTCGTACATGACCGCCGATCAGGAAGCGCCGATCGTCGCCCGCAACCCGGAGCTGTCCCCCTTCTTCTTCGCCCCGTCCACCGACATGCAATCCGGGGTGCCGAGCGGGGTGTCGGCGTCCAGCTGGTACCTGTCGAAGTACTTCACGACCGTCGCCCCGGACGGTTGGAAGGTGCCCGACATCGGCGCCGCCGGCTCCGACGCCGGTCACCCCCGCGGCGTGTTCAACGACTTCGGCACCGCCCAGCCGGACTTCACGCTGCTGACCACCTACTCGGGGCGACCCGCGCTCGACACCGTGCTGTTCCGCATCGTGCAGAACACCTTCCTGGACGGCGCCGTCTTCGTGGTCAGCGACCTCACCACGGCCAAGGCCGAGAGCCTGGCCCCGGTGGCCATCCAGAGCGGGGCCGCCACCGCGCCCTTCGTGGCCCCCACGCAGGCATCGATGGACGCGGCCGTGGCCGACATGACCCCTGACGCCCAGGGCCTGCTCCAGCCCAACCCGCAGCCCACCGACCCCAGCGCCTACCCCCTCACCTACGTCGAGTACGCGCTGGTGCCCGCCCAGCCCCTGGTCGACGCCACCTGCACACCTCGGGCCGCCACCCAGGCGCAACTGACCACCTGGTTGAACTACGTGATCGGTGACGGCCAGGCGGTGCTCCCTGACGGGCTGGAGCCGCTCACCCCGGCGCTGCACACCGCGGCCGTGTCCGCCATCGCCCAGGTGGGTGCCACCCCCAACACCTGCACCCCGCCGCCGGCGGCGTCGTCCACCGGCTCGGGCGGGTCCGCAGACGGCGGGGCCACCGGCGTGGCCGACTCGGGCGCCGGTTCGTTCGGCTCCACCGACAACCTGGCGGCGGGACCCGACGGCAACTCGGTCAGCTCGACGGGCGGGGCCGGTTCCCTGAAGGGGTCCAAGGTCATCGCGGCCAGGGTGTCCATCCCTCCCTACGGCGGATCGGGCGTGGCCAACGCGGCGATCACGGTGGCCGCGCTGTTGGCGGTGGTGGCGCTGATCACGCTGGCCGCCCGGTACACCGCCGGAGCCGGCGGCCCGCCCGGCTCCTACGGCCACACCGATCCCGACGGGGACGCGGACGCCGATCCGGACTACGCCGAACCGCCGTGACCACCGTGACGTCGCCACCCGAGGTGGCAGCCTCGCCCGCGTCGGCGACCGCCGCCGACTCGGTCTCCGCTCCGGCCCGGCCCGCGCGCCGGCCGAGCCGACCCCGCACCCCGATGACCCCCGGCCGGGTGGCCCAGCTCATCGGGATCTGGCTGGTCATCCTGGTGGTGTGCGTCGGTCTGGTGCTCTACCTGGTCGAGCCCATCTTCCAGCAGCGGACCCAGTCCCGCCTCCTCCGCAGCTACCAGACCGAGATCTCCCACGCCCACTACAGCATCGCGGGGCTGACCGGGGGCCAGACCACCACGGCGGCGCCCGATCTGGGCCGCCCGGTCGGCATCCTCGAGATCCCCCAGATCCGCCTGCGCCAGGCCGTGGTCGAGGGAGCGTCCTCCCAGCAGACGGCCGACGGCCCCGGCCACGTGCCCGGCACCGCGGCCGTCGGCCAGCCCGGCAACAGCGCGGTGGTCGGCCGCCGATCCACCTACGGCGGGCCGTTCGGGTCGATCGGCGACCTCCGCAAGGGGGACCGCATCCTGGTCACGACCGTGCAGGGCCAGACCGTCTACAAGGTGGCCTCGGTGCGCCACGAGCTCATCACCACCGCGGCGCCGACCTCGAGCCAGCTGGGCAGCTCGAGCGTGGGCGGCGCGTCCACGGCCAACGAGCAGCTCTACCGCTCGAGCCAGAAGGTGGCGGCGGCGAAGGCGACCCAGTCGGTCGATCTGGAGCAGCTCTACGGGCCGACCAAGGCGAACCAGCTCACCCTGGTGACCTCGTCGAGCGCCTGGCCGTTGAACGGGTCGAAGGGCACCGTGGTGATCGCCACCATGGCCACCCGACCGTTCGCGCCGACCGCCCAGAACGGGCGCACGTCCGACCAGACGGGCATCACCGGCGACTCCTCGGCCTGGACCGGTCTGGTGCTGGCCCTGCAGGGTCTGGCCCTGTCCGTGCTCGGAGCGGGCTTCCTCTACCGGCGCTTCGGCATGCGGGTGGCCTACCTGCTGACCACCCCGCCGCTGATCGTCTTCGTGATCCTGATCGCCGAGGCCTCCAGCCGGCTCCTGCCCGCCTGGACCTGAGCCCGCTTTCGGAAACTGGGCATCTTTGCGCCGTCAAAATCGCGTATTTCCACGCCCAGTTCCGAAGAGGTCAGGCGCTCGATCGGGTTAGGGTCCGGGCATGTCGCGCACATTCCCCGAAGGCTTCCGCTGGGGCACGGCCACCGCCGCCCACCAGGTCGAGGGGGGCAACGTCAACAACGACTGGTGGGCGTGGGAGCACACCCCCGACTCGGGCTGCGTCGAGCCCAGCGGCGACGCCTGCGACCAGTACCACCGCTATGGCGCCGACCTCGACCTGCTCGCCGCCCTGGGCTTCAACAGCTATCGGTTCTCCGTCGAGTGGAGCCGCATCGAGCCCGAGGAGGGCCAGTTCTCGGCGGCCGCGCTCGACCACTACCGCCGCGTCTGCGCCGCCTGCCTCGAGCGCGGCCTCGACGCCACCGTGACCTTCCACCACTTCACCACCCCGAGGTGGGCGGCGGCCGACGGCGGATGGTCGAACCCGGCCATCGTCGATCGGTTCGGACGCTTCTGCGAGGTGGCCGGGTCTTCGCTGGGCGACCTGATCACCCGGGCCTGCACCATCAACGAGCCCAACATCGTGAGCTTCCTGGGCTACTACGGCGGCGTCTTCCCGCCCGGGGTCCGCGACCGCGACCGCTGGCTGGCGGCCAGCGACCACTTCCGCGCCGGGCACCGCCGGGCCGTCGAGGTGCTCAAGGCGGGACCGGGCGACTTCCCGGTGGGGCTGACCCTGTCCATGAGCGACTACCAGGCGGTGCCGGCCGACGACCCGGCCGCCATCTCCCGGCTGGAGCGGATGCGCGGGCACGCCGAGGACGTGTTCCTGGAGGCGTGCCGGGGCGACGACTTCTTCGGGGTGCAGACCTACAGCCGGACCCGGGTGGCGGCCGACGCCAACCTGGGAGCCGAGGACGGCGTGCCCTCGCTGGTCATGGGCTACGAGTTCTACCCCCAGGCGCTGTCCGCCACCATCCGGCGGGCCTGGGAGCTCACCGGCCACGTGCCCATCCTGGTCACCGAGAACGGCATCGGCACCGACGATGACACCCAGCGCATCGCCTATGTGGCGGGTGCCCTCGAGGGCGTGCTCGACTGCCTGGACGACGGCATCGACGTGCGCGGCTACACCTACTGGAGCGCGCTGGACAACTTCGAGTGGGCGTTCGGCTACCAGCCCCGGTTCGGCCTGGTCGACGTCGACCGCGCCACCCAGCGCCGGACGGTGAAGCCCAGCGCCGAGTGGCTGGGCAAGATCGCCGGGGCCAACCAGTACCCCTGAGCGGCGGGATCGACGACACGGGACCTTCGCCTCTACGACTGGGCACATCGCCTCCGTAGGGTCGAAGGCAGAGGGGCGCGGACGCGCCGCTCGGTCATCGGAGCCACCTGTGGAAGAAGAACGAACCAACGACTCGCCCCGCATCGTCATCCTGGGCGGCGGCACGGGCGGCACCCTCACCGCCAACCGCCTGCACAAAGCCCTCCCGTCCGCCGCGATCACCGTGGTGGACGAGAACGATCGCCACGTCTACCAGCCCGGCCTGCTCTTCGTCCCCTTCGGGATGGCCCAGCCCGGTGAGATCGTCCGCCCCCGCTCCGATCAGCTGCACCGCGGCGTCGGCTACCACCAGTCGGGCATCGACCACGTGGACATCGACGCCAAGGTGGTGCACCTCAGCGACCGCAGCAGGCTCGGCTACGACGTGCTGGTGGTGGCCACGGGTTCCCGCCTGGTCCCCGAAGAGACCGAGGGGCTGACCGGGCCGGGTTGGATGGAGCGGGTCTTCACCTTCTACGACCTCGAAGGAGCGGCGGCCCTGGCCGCCCGCCTGGCCACCTTCGAACGTGGTCGCCTGGTGGTGAACGTGGTCGACATGCCCATCAAGTGCCCGGTTGCGCCCCTCGAGTTCTGCTTCCTGGCCGACTGGTTCTTCCACGAGCGCGGTATCCGCGATCAGGTGGAGATCACCTACGTCACGCCGCTCGACGGGGCCTTCACCAAGCCCACGGCGTCGGCCACCCTGGGCGGGATGCTCGACGAGCGCGGCATCGAGCTGGTCACCGAGTTCAACACCGGCGAGGTCGACGGGAGCGGCGGCCGCCTCGTCAGCTACGACGAACGTGAGGTGCCCTTCGACCTGGCCGTGGTCGTCCCCGTCCACTCGGGGGCGGCCTACGTGGGGCGCTCGCCCGGCCTGGGCGACGACCTCGACTTCGTCCCCACCGATGAGCACACCCTCCAGTCCAAGGCCTCGCCGGAGATCTTCGCCATCGGCGACGCCGCCAACTTGCCCGTGTCCAAGGCCGGATCGGTCACCCACTTCGAGGGCGAGGTGCTGGTGGGCAACATCGAGCGGTTCGTGCGCGGCCAGCCGCTCGACGCCAGCTACGACGGCCATGCCAACTGCTTCATCGAGACCGGCTTCCACAAGGCCATGCTCATCGACTTCAACTACGACACCGAACCCGTCGCGGGCCACTACCCGTCCGCGGTGGGCATGCCCCTGCTGAAGGAGTCCCGGCTCAACCACCTGGGCAAGCTGATGTTCCAGTGGTTCTACTGGCACGCCCTGCTGCCCGGCCGGGACATCCCGGGGATCGGCCCGGACATGCCGATCACGGGCAAGGACCTCCGCGTGGCCCCGGCCGACGCGCCCATGACCACCACCCGAGAGGAGCAGCCATGACCACCGCCACCATCGAGGGCGTCGCCGTCGAGCTCAACGACGAGGGCTTCTTCGTGGACCCCGAGCAGTGGAGGCCGGAGATGGCCCCCACCCTGGCCGCGGCCGAGGGGATCGACGTGCTCACCGACCGCCACTGGCAGGTGATCGACTTCATGCGCCAGGCGTACGAGGCCAACGGGACCGGGCCCACGGTGCGGGTGCTGGGCAAGACGTCCGGCGTACCCATCAAGGAGCTCTACCAGCTGTTCCCCAAGGGCCCGGCCAAGGTGGCGGCCAAGATCGCCGGCATCCCCAAGCCCCGCGGCTGCATCTGACCCGCGGCGGCCGGCCCACCCATCCCGCTTCCACGAGAGGAGCCCACCATGGGCGATCACATCGAGAAGGTCTCCATCATCATCTCCAAGGGCTCCCTGGACGGGGTCTACCCGGGCCTCATCATGGCCAACGGGGCGCGCGCCGAAGGGATCGACGCCAACCTCTTCTTCACGTTCTTCGGCCTCGATGCCATCAACGCCAAGCGGGTCGACCACATCAAGGTGGCAACCGTGGGCAACCCGGGCATGCACATGGCCACCATCCTGGGCGGGCTCCCCGGCATGTCGGGCATCGCCACCCACATGATGGAGAAGAAGATGGACCACCTCGACATCCCGCCGGTCCACGAGTTCATCGAGATGATCGCTGACACCGGTGCCGGGATGTACGCCTGCAAGGCCTCGGTGGACCTGTTCGGGTTCGAGAAGAACGACTTCGTCCCCCAGGTGCAGGACATCATCACGGTGGGCGAGTTCTACGACAAGGCCGCCGGCGGCGAGATCATCTTCACCTGATGGCCACCGTGCCCGCCGTCATCGAGGTGTTCGCCGACGTGGCCTGCCCCTTCACCCACGTCGGCCTGCGCCGCCTGGTCGAGCGTCGGGCCGAGGCCGGCCGGTCGGACGTGGCCCTGTGGGTGCGCAGCTGGCCCCTGGAGCTGGTCAACGGCGCGCCGCTGGACCCGGACTTCATCGCCGAGGAGGTGGTCGAGCTGCGCCACCAGGTGGCGCCCGAGCTCTTCGGGGGCTTCCAGGTCGAGCACTTCCCCGCCACCTCGCTGCCGGCCCTGGCCCTGAGCGCAGCGGCCTACGAGCGGGGGTTGGACGTGGGCGAGGCGGTCAGCCTGGAGGTGCGCGACCTGCTCTTCGAACAGGGCATCGACATCGCCGATGTGGCCGTCCTGTCCGGGGTGGCGGCCCGCCACGGGCTGGACTTCGACCCCGACGACCCGGACGTGGTGCTCGCCGACCGGGCCGAGGGCGAACGACGAGGGGTGATCGGTTCGCCGCACTACTTCACCGGCGACGGCGGCTTCTTCTGCCCCGCGCTGGAGGTCGGGCGGGACGACGAGGGCCACCTGCGGGTGCTGCCCGACCCGGCGCGCTTCGACGCCTTCGTGGCCGCCTGCTTCGCCGAACCGGCCCGGCCCGGCTGACTGTCGAGAGCCCGCGCCGTGGCAGTAGCGTGGGCCTCCATGCCCTCCCCCTCGTTCGTCGACGGCGTCGTCGCCTCCGTCAAGGAGAAGGGCATCAAGTACGTGGGCGTCTCGGTGATCAACGTGGTCATCGGGCAGGGCCTGCTGCTGCTGTTCCATGCCGTGCTGCACTGGAACCAGGCGCTGGCCAACGCCGTGTCGGTGTGCATCAGCGCCGTGCCCGCCTACTACCTGAGCCGGGCCTGGGTGTGGGGTCGCAGCGGCAAGAGCCACTTCAAGACCGAGGTGCTGCCCTTCTGGATCTTCATCAGCATCGGCCTGGTCTTCTCCACCGCGATGGTGGCGCTGGTGTCGCACCTGACCGGGACGGTGAACACCCCGGCGTCGCAGCTGACCCTGGCGCAGAAGCTGCTGCCCAACCTGGTCAACGCCGGCTCGTTCTTCATCCTGTGGATCCTGCGGTTCTTCCTCTTCGAGCACCTGTTCGCCACCAACCCGGAGCTGGCCGAGGAGCTCGTGGGCGTCGACTTCGCCGAGGCCATCGAGGGCCATGACGCGGTGGCGGCGGCCGAGGCGGCGCAGGCCGAGCGCCGGACCCACCCGCAGGACTGACGGTGGATCCTGACCTGCGGGCCCATGCCGAGGCGGCGCGGGGATTCATGCCTCCCGACGAGGGCCTGGCCCTCTACGAAGCGGCGGCCTCCGTGCCGGCGGGCGGCTCGCCCCTGCTCGAGATCGGCAGCTACTGCGGCAAGTCGGCCGTGTACCTGGGCGCCGGCGCCACCGTGCGGGGCACCATCCTGTTCGCCCTCGACCACCACCGGGGCAGCGAGGAGAACCAACCCGGCTGGGAGTGGCACGAGCCCGACCTGGTGGACGAGGCCGTCGGGCGGATCGACACGCTGCCGTCGTTCCGCCGCACCGTGCACGAGGCCGGGCTGGAGGCCTCGGTGGTGGCACTGGTAGGGGACTCGCCCACGGTGGCCCGGCACTGGACGATCCCGCTGTCGTTGCTGTTCATCGACGGTGGCCACGGCCATGACCCCGCCCACCGCGACTACGAGATGTGGACGCCCCACGTCGAGGAGCACGGCCTGCTGGTCATCCACGACGTGTTCCCGGACCCGGCCGACGGTGGTCGCCCGCCCTTCGAGATCTACACGCGGGCCCTCGACAGCGGCGCCTTCACCGAGGTCCGCGCCGTCGGGTCGCTGCGGGTCCTGCGTCGGGTCGCTCCCGGTATCTGAGCGCGGTCGCGCTGGCCGGCTCGGCGACCAGCGCGACGCCCGGGAATCTCAGGCCATGTCGGGCATGGGCTCGTCGGTCACCTTCTCGCCCGAACCGATGAGGCGCCACAGCAGCGCACCCAGCGCCCCACCGATGAGCGGGAAGACGATGAACACCCACAGCTGGTTGAGGGCCCAGCCGCCTTCGTACACGGCCACGCCCAGGCTGCGGGCCGGGTTCACCGAGGTGTTGTCCACCGGGATGGAGATGAGGTGGATGAGCGTGAGGCTCAGCCCGACCGCCAGCCCGCCGAAGCCCTTGGGGAAGCTGCGGTGGAAGGTGCTGGCGATGATGAACAGGAACATGGCGGTCAGCACGACCTCGACGATGATGGCGCCACCCAGCTTGTACCCACCGGGCGAGTGGGCGCCGTAGCCGTTGGAGGCGAAGCCCCCCGCCACGATCTTGGCCCGGGTGGCGCCGGCCTGGGTCAGGGCGATGGCGTAGAGCACCCCGCCGGCGATGATGCCGCCCAGGATCTGGCCGACGATGTAGTAGAGGGCGTCGCCCGGGGCGCAGTCACCGCTCACCAGCAGCCCGATGGTCACCGCCGGGTTGATGTGGCACCCGGAGATGCCACCGATGGCATAGGCCATGCACAGCAGGGTGAGGCCGAAGGCCATGGCGATGCCCAGGGTGCCGCCCACGACCTTGCCGGCGAGCACAGCCGTCCCACACCCGCCGAGCACCAGCACGAACGTGCCGACGGTCTCGGCCAGGAAGATGGTCGATTTGCTGCGATCCATCGCGTTCCCCTCTCGCGTGATGACGGCTCCCCCAGGAGCTGTTCACCACAAACGCTAGGGCGGCCCGCACGCCGGATCGGGGACCTTCGAAGTCAGACGGCCGCCAGCCACGCCATGGGCCGACCCGGGCCTGCGGTCAATCGCGGCCCTGCTCGGCGGCCAGGTCGCCGGCCTCGCTCGAGTCGGCGTCGATCAGTGCCGGCAGCAGGTCGTGGTCGACGAACAGCTGGGAGGCGGCGCCGGTCCCCTCCAGGGCATCGGCGGCCAGCACGATGGACGCCGACGTGTAGGTGGTCAGCTCGTCGCCGGGGAAGTGCACCATCTCGGGGAACACCACGCCGGTGAAGTAGTGGCCGTCGGGGCCCCGCAGCTGCTGGGCCGAGGCGAACAGGTCGAGGGCCAGGTCGCGCTCGCCGAGCGACAGGTAGGCCAGCAGGCACTCGCAGGTCTCCGCCGCGGTGATCCAAGGCCGATCGCTCACGCAGCGCACGCCCATGCCGTCGACCAGGAAGGTGTCGCGGCGCGACTCCAGCCGGGCCAGCCCGGCCTCGCCTCGGACCACACCGGTCATCACCGGGTAGTACCAGTCCATGGCCCAGCGGTGCTTGGGGGCGAAGGCGTCGGGCAGCTCGTCGGCCACGTGCAGGCTGATGACGTGGGCCAGGCGGGCGGCGCTGAGCTCCCAGTCCGGCCGTTCGTGGCCCAGGTGCTCGGCCAGGGCGATGGCGCAGCGCAGGCTGTGGCAGATGCTGGAGCTGCCCGTGAGCAGGGCGAACGACCACGGGGTGCCGTCGCCGTGGCGGGCCCAGAGGATCTCGCCCCGGGGCGTCTGCAGGTCGAGCACGAAGTCGATGGCCCGTTCGACGGTCGGCCACAGGGCGGCCAGGAAGGCGTCGTCGTCGAAGAGCAGGTGGTGGTGCCACACGCCGGTGGCCAGGTAGGCGATGACGTTCGCGTCGAGCTTGTCCTGCTCGATCGAATCGGCCAGGTAGTACTGGTGCCACGAGCCGTCGACGCGCTGGGTGTCGACCAGCCACCCGTAGGCCCGCTCGGCCTCGGCCCGGCGCCCGCCGATGGCCAGGGCCATGGCCGCCTCGACGTGGTTCCAGGGGTCGGCGTGGCCGCCCGGGAACCACGGGATCATGCCGTTGGGGAGCTGCCACGACGCGATGGCGTCGACCGTCTCGCCCACCTGGGCGGCGGTGAGGATGCCGGGAACCTCAGGCAAGGACATCAGCGGTCTCCCGATCCGGTCGTGGGGTGGTGGCGGCACGGGCCTCGAGCGCGGCGGCGCTCGTCCGACTGATGGGCTTGGTGGCGTAGATCACCAGGCTCTTGCCCAGCACCGGGTTGAGCAGCTGCTCGCTCACCCGGGTCACCTTGGGGCCCCGCTCGATGTCCCACACCAGCAGGCGGTGGTACCAGCGGACCAGCGGGAAGTCGTCGTTGGTGGTGCCCACCGCGCACTTGAGCCACCAGTAGGGCGAGTGCAGGGCATGGGCGTGGTGGGCGGCGCCGTCGTCGAGGCCGGCGCCGCGCATCTTGGTGCGCAGCTCGTTCTCGGTGTAGATCCGCACGTGGCCGCCGACCGCCTTGGGGGCGTGGTACTCGTCGCTGAGGGCCCAGCACACCTTCTCGGGCAACCAGGCCGGGATGGTCACCGCGATCATGCCGCCGGGCTTGAGCACGCGGGTCAGCTCGTCCAGGGCGCCCATGTCGTCGGGGATGTGCTCCATCACCTCGCTGGCGATGATGCGGTCGAAGGTGTCGTCGGCGAAGGGGAGTCGGGTGGCGTCGCCGTTGACGCACTCACCGGTGCTGTCCGGGGGGATCTCCCCGGCGGTGGCCATGGCGCCGAACAGGCTGCGGGTCTCGACCAGCTCGGTGGTGGCCATGTCGCAGGCCACCACCCGGGCGCCGCGTCGCAGCCCCTCGAAGGCGTGGCGCCCGAATCCGCAGCCCAGGTCCAGCAGCAGGTCGCCGGGACGGATGGCCAGCTTGTCGTAGTCGACGGTGAGCACCTCAGCCCGCCTGACCGTCTGGCCCACCGGCGACGGCACCGATGTGGGCCGCGGCCCGGTAGCGCGGGGCGGCCAGCGCCCCGCCGGGTCGGCGGCTCTGGATGTGAGCGGTCTCGGCCAGCAGGGCCCGGTAGTGCTCGACGGTGCCCACCGCGGTGTGGCGCCAGGTCCAGCGGTCGATGACCCGCTGGCGCCCGGCGGCGCCGATGCGGGCTCGCAGCTCGGCATCGTCGAGGGCGGTGGCGATGCGGGCGGCCAGGGCCTCGGAGTCGCCGGGCGGCACCAGCAGCGCGGTCTCGTTGTCGGCCCCCACCACCTCGGGCAGGGCGCCGCCGGTGGTGGCCACGAGGGGGACGCCGCAGCTCATGGCCTCGATGGCCGGCAGCGAGAACCCCTCGTAGAGCGATGGCACCACGGCCACCTCGGCCTCGGAGTAGAGCTCGATGATGCGCTCCTCGGGCACGCCGGTCACGAACTCGACGCAGTCGGCCAGGCCCAGCTCGTCGATGGTGCGGGCCGACACGCCGCCTTCCTTCTTGCGACCGATGATGACCAGCGACACCTCGCGCTCGGTGCGCAGCTTGGCCAGGGCCTCCAGCAGGTACTTCAGGCCCTTCATGGTCACGTCGGCCGAGGCCGTGGTGATGAGCCGGCCCGGGATGCGGGCCACGTCGTCGAGGGGGCGGAAGAGGTCCTGGTCGACGCCCACCGGCACCACGTGCATGCGCTCGCGGGGCACCTGGTGGTCGGTGTGGATGTCCTCGAAGGAGTTCTTGGACACGGTGATGACCCGGCTCATGCGCGACGCCACGCGGGTCTGCATCTTGGTGAAGGCGTACCAGCGAGCCTTGGACAGGCGCTGGCGGGTGGTCTCGGAGTGCTCCATCTCCAGGCGCCGGTCGACGGTGATCGGGTGGTGGATGGTGGCCAGCACCGGCAGGCCCATCCGCTGCATGGCGAGCAGGCCGTAGCCCAGGCACTGGTTGTCCTGCACCAGGTCGAACTGGTTGACCCGGGAGCGCAGGTACTGGGCGGCGCGGACGCTGAAGGCCAGCGGCTCGGGGAAGGTGCCGCCCATGAAGGCGCCCACCTCGACCCAGTCGCCCAGGGTCTTGAGCTCCCACACCCCCGGCATGCGCATGGGGAAGTAGTCGTTGTAGATGTCCAGGCTGGGGAGGTCGTGCAGCGGGACCCGCTCGTCGAGCACCGGGTAGGGCTGGCCGCTCAGCACCTCGACGTGGTGGCCCAGGTCGACCAGGGCCTTGGTCAGGTGGCGGGTGTACACGCCCTGGCCGCCCACGTGGGGCTTGCCCCGATAGGTCAGATAGGCGATGCTCAGCGGCTCCTCGCCCCGCGGACCGCCAGACCCGGCGCTCGTCGGAACAGGGCGGTCGGCGGGCTGCATAAGTGCGTAAGTCTCCTGGCCCTAGACCGATCGGTCAAGTAGACCCCCCTGCTGTTCACGCAGCTGTGACCAGGGTCACCGCCAGGTCAGGGGACCAGCACCACCTTGCCCACCACCCGACGGCTGGTCAGATCCTCCAGGGCGGTGGCGGCCTGGTCGAGGCCGTAGGTGGCGGGGGCCGGGGGGTGCAGGCGATCCTCGGCCACCCAGGACAGCAGCTGGTCCAACCGAGCGGCCTGGTCGGGGGCGTGGGCCATGGCCCAGGCTCCCCAGTCGACGCCCAGCACGGCTCGGTTGCGCAGCAGCACCTGGTTGAGGGGCAGGCGCGGGATGGTGCCCGAGGCGAAGCCGATGACCAGGAACCGGCCCTTCTCGCCCAGGGCGCGCAGGGCCTGCTCGGCCAGGTCGCCGCCCACGGGGTCGACGGCCACGTCCACGCCGCTCGGCACCGGCCCGGCGCCGGCGTCGGCCGCCAGCTGGCGGGCCAGCTCCCGCGCCCGATCCTTCACCGACTCGGTGGCGGTGTCGATCACCGCGGCGGCGCCCATGGCCTCGGCCGCGTCGCGCTTGTCCTGGGTGGAGGCGGCGGCGATGGCTCGCGCCCCCAGGGCCCGGGCCACGTCGATGCAAGCCAGGCCGACCCCACCGCCGGCGCCGAGCACCAGCACGGTCTCGTCCGGTCGCAGGTCGGCCCGGTCCCGGAGCGCGAACAGGGCGGTGGCGTAGCTCTGGGTGAAGGCCGCGGCGCGGGCGGCGTCGAGGTTGGCCGGTCGGCGCACCACGTTGGTGGCCGGCACGGCCACCTGCTCGGCGAAGCCCCCGAGCCCGCAGGAGACGAGCACGGCGTCGCCCACCGACACGTCGGCCGCCTCGGCCGCGCCCGGACCGAGCGCCGACACGGTGCCGGCGATCTCGCTGCCGGGCACGAACGGGAGGTGGGGCTTGATCTGGTACTCGCCCGACACGAACAGCGCATCGACGTAGTTCACCCCGGCCGCCTCCACGTCGACCACCAGCTGTCCGGGTCCGGGCACCGGGGTGTCGCGGTCCTCGACGACGAGGCCCGAGGGCGGTCCCAGCTCTCGACAGACGATGGCTCTCATGGTGTCCGAGGCTAGATGCCGGGCTCGGACGCCCGCGAAGCGGCGGCAACCACTTGCCCTAGAGCTATCTGATTGCCGCCGGTCGGGGTCGGGAGCCGTGGGGCGGGGGGATTTTCGGGTAGAACTCCGCCATGCGAGCCCTGGTCCAGCGCGTGACCCGGGCCCAGGTGGTGGTCTACGGCCAGGTCGTGGGTCGGATCGGCCCCGGTCTGTGCGTGCTGGTGGGGGTCACCCACGCCGACGACCCGCAGACCGCCCGGCGGCTGGCGGCCAAGCTGTGGCAGCTGCGCATCCTGGACGACGGCCAGGGTCGGATGGAGCGCTCGCTGGCCGACCAGGCCGCGGCGTCCGCGGCGGAGGTGTTGGTGGTCAGCCAGTTCACCCTCTACGGCGACACCAGCCGGGGTCGCCGACCGTCGTGGGCAGCCGCCGCACCACCCGACCAGGCCGAGCCGCTGGTGGACGAGCTGGTGGCCGCGCTGGTGGCCGAGGGGGCGACGGTGGCCACCGGCCGGTTCGGGGCCGAGATGGCCGTCGAGCTGGTCAACGACGGGCCGGTGACCGTTCTGGTCGAGGTCTGAGCGGGCACGGCTCGATATGGCCGGGGAACCCGGGCCGGACGACGCCTAGGGTCCACCCCGTGTTGCATGCCCGAGGCATCTCGAAGGCCTTCGGTGGCCAGACCGTGCTCGACGACGTGTCGATCGCCCTCGACGGGCGCGACCGGGTGGGGGTGGTGGGACCCAACGGCGTCGGCAAGTCCACGCTGTTGCGGGTGCTGGCCGGCCTCGAGCCGCCTGACGCCGGCACCATCGAGCGGGCCCCCCGCCAGCTGGCCGTCGGCTACCTGCCTCAGGAGCCCGAGGCGGTGGTGGGCGAGACCCTGTTCGGGTACCTGGCCCGGCGCACCGGGGTGGCCGCCGCCTCGGCCGAGCTCGATCGCCGCACGGCCGAGCTCTCGGAGGACCCCGCCACCCACCAGGCCCATGCCGAGGCCCTCGACCGGTTCCTGGCCCGGGGTGGCGACGACCTCGAGGCCCGGGCCGCGGCCATGGTGGCGTCGGTCGGCTTGGGTCGCGGCGCCCTCGGGACCGATCTCGCGGGGTCCGATCCGGTCGGGTCCGATCTGGTCGGGTCCGATCCGGCCGACGGTGAGGTGGCCGTCGCCGATCGGGCGGGGGCCCGGATGGCCCAGGAGGTGGCCAGCCTGTCCGGGGGCGAGGCGGCCCGGGCTGCGCTGGCCGCCATCCTGCTGTCGCGGGTGGACGTGCTGCTGCTCGACGAGCCCACCAACAACCTCGACTTCGCCGGCCTCGACCTGCTGGAGGAGTTCGTCGACCGCTTCGCCGGCGCCGTGCTGGTGGTGTCACACGACCGCGACTTCCTGGATCGCACGGTGACGCGGGTCGTGGAGCTGGACGGCCACAGCCACCGGGCGCGCACCTTCGCCGGGGCCTGGACGGAGTACACCGCGGCCCGGGACCTGGCTCGGTCCCAGCAGTCGCGGGCCCACGAGCAGTACCAGGCCGAGCACCAGCGGCTGGTCGAGCGCCAGCGCACCCAGAAGCAGTGGACCGAGCGTGGGGTCAAGCGGGCCAGGACCTCCGGGGAACCGGACAAGAGCATCCGGGCCGCGAACCGGGAGCGAAGCGAGAAGCAGGCCGGCAAGGTCAAGGCCACCGAGCGGCGGCTGGCCCGCCTGCCCACGGTCGACAAGCCGTGGGAGGGCTGGCGCCTCGAGCTCAGCCTGGCCGCAACCGGTCGCAGCGGCGACGTGGTGGTGCGCCTGGAGCAGGCCGTGATCCAACGAGGTGGCGTGGGGGAGGGCACGCCGGGCTTCCGCCTCGGCCCGGTCGACCTCGAGGTCAGCTGGCAGGAGCGGATCGCCGTCCTGGGGCCCAACGGCTCGGGCAAGTCCACGCTGCTGGCCGCGCTCATGGGCCACGTGCCCCTGGCGTCGGGTCGGCGCTGGATCGGCCCCGGGGTCCGCATCGGGGAGATGGATCAGGCTCGTGAGCGCTTCGCCGGCGACGAACCGGTGCTGGGCACGTTCCAGGCCCTCACCCGTCTGCCCCGCAGCGAGTCGCGGTCCCTGCTGGCCAAGTTCGGCCTGGGAGCGGACCACCTCGCCCGGGCCGGGCGCGACCTGTCCCCCGGCGAACGCAGTCGGGCGCAGTTGGGCGCGCTCGATGGCCACCGGGGTCAACTGCCTGGTGCTCGACGAGCCCACCAACCACCTCGACATCGAGGCCATCGAGCAGCTCGAGTCGGCGCTCGCCCAGTTCGACGGCACCCTGCTGCTGGTGTCCCACGACCGCCGCTTCCTCGACTCGGTGGACCTGACGAGGACGCTGGAGCTGTGAGGTAGATCAGGGCCCGGCCGACTTGCCTGGCCCTTCGGTCGGCGAGCCTCCCTGCGGGCGCCTTCGGCATCTGGGTGTCATCCACCCAGCGGCTCCGGCCTGGCGGCCGACTTGCCTGGCCCTTCGGTCGGCGAGCCTCCCTGCGGGCGCCTTCGGCATCTGGGTGTCATCCACCCAGCGGCTCCGGCCTGGCGGCCGACTTGCCTGGCCCTTCGGTCGGCGAGCCTCCCTGCGGGCGCCTTCGGCATCTGGGTGTCATCCACCCAGCGGCTCCGGCCTGGCGGCCTTCGCCTTGCGGGACCGACGCTCCACCGCCCAGGCGGCGGCCACGGCCAGCACCGACAGCACCAGCACCGGCCACGGCCCGACCTCGGTGGCCCAGGTCTGGCCCTGGCGCGGCTCGATGGTCTGGGTCAGCACCCGGGCCTGGCTGATGCCGGTTCGTTGGGTGACGTGGCCGGTCGGGGTCACGATGGCCGAGAAGCCCGTGGGCGCGGCCTGCAGCGTCCACCGGCCGGTCTCGATGGCCCGCAGGCGGGACGACGCGATCTGCTGGCTCTGCAGGATGTTGAGCCAGTACGACGACCCGTTCGTCGGGTTCAGCAGCACCTGGCCGCCGTGGCCGATGGCGTCGCGGGCCCGGTCGGCGAAGAACACCTCCCAGGAGATGACCACGCCCATCGTCCCGACCCGCGTGTGCAGAACGGCCGGCTTGGTGCCGGGCACGGCGTCCTGGCTGGGCAGGCCCGAGTTGGCGCCGGCCAGCTTCTCGACCAGCCCGCGGAGGGGCACGTACTCCCCGAAGGGGACCCGGCGCACCTTGTCGTAGCGGTCGCCCTCGGAGCCGTCCGGGTTGAAGACGATCGACGCGTTGCGGAACTGGGTGTCGCTGATGGCCTCGGTGACGCCCACCACCATCGTGGTGTGCAGGCGCCGGGCCAGGGCCACGATCTGGTCCCGGTAGCGGGGGTTCTGGTCCAGGGTGCCCTGCAGGCCGACCACGTCCTCGGGCCACAGGACCAGGTCGACGGGTCCCTTGATGGTCTTGGTGGCCTTGACCTCCCGTTGGAACACGACCCAGTTGTCGGTGTCGGCGGCTCGGGTGTGCTGGGGTCCGCCGCCCTGCACCACCGCCACCCGGAGGTGGCCGACCACGTGGCCTCGGGGGGCGACGTCGGCCACGGCCGTGATCACCACCAGGCCGACCAGCACGCCCGAGCCGACCGCCCACCGACGTTCCCAGGCGGCGGACAGGGCCACCCCGCCCAGCACCACCAGGGCCACCGTCAGATAGGACCCGAGCAGGCGGGCGGTCTGGCCCAGCGGCGCATCGGCCTGGCTCATGGCCAGGGTGGCCAGCGGCTCGCCGCCGAAGGGGAACCGCCACCGGGCCATCTCGGCCAGTGTGAACAGGGCGGGCAGCGCGATCCACCGTGCCCGTCCGGCCGGGCACAGGGCGCCGGCGATGGCGAAGTAGGTGGCGAAGATGGCGCAGGCCAGCAGGTAGCCGGGGGCGGTGAAGTCCCACATCCACAACATCCCGGGCACCAGCCAGGCGAAGGCCACCAGCCAGGTGCGGCGGAAGCGCCGACGCCAACCGTGTCCGGCGATGAGCTGGTCGACCAGCGCGATGCCGACGAAGGCCAGAGGCCACCAGCCCCACGGAGGGAT
Organism: uncultured Microthrixaceae bacterium; assembly: GCA_963785815.1. Taxonomy (GTDB): domain Bacteria; phylum Actinomycetota; class Acidimicrobiia; order Acidimicrobiales; family Acidimicrobilacustridaceae; genus UBA4742. The sequence goes on along the minus strand of CAWAWN010000002.1, from coordinate 99,893 downwards.
GGCGGCCGCGATGCACGACCCGGCCAGCACGGCCCGACCAGCCACGGCCCACCCGTGGCGGGTCGGCGCGTGGAGACGGGCGCCCGCCCTGGCGCGCCGGGTCCGCGACGGAGCGGGCGCGGGCTCGGCCGGGGCGTCGGCCAGTACGTCGGGTTGGGCGGGCTGGGACATCGGCCGACCATCCTTCCCGATGCAGGCCGCCGGGGGGCGCCGGCCGCGTCCCGACGAGCGGTGGTGGGCGCAGCACTAGTGTGCGCACCCATGGCGGACGACGCCTCGCCCCCGACCGCCCTCGACGTGTTCGCACCTGGCCTGTTCGCAGGTCGGGTGGCGTTGGTCACCGGGGCGGGTTCGGGGATCGGGCGGACCACGGCGCTGGCCTTCGCCCGCTTCGGGGGCTCGCTGGTGCTCGCCGGTCGCACGCGCGAGACCCTGGAGGAGACGGCGGCGTCGGCCGGGACCCCCACCCTGGTGGTGCCCACCGACATCCGGGTGCCCGACCAGGTCGACGCCCTGCGCGACAGGGCCTACGAGCGGTTCGGCCAGGTGGACTTCCTGGTCAACAACGCGGGGGGACAGTTCCCGGCTCGCCCCACCCAGATCTCCGACAACGGCTGGCGTGCCGTGGTCGACCTGAACCTGAACGGCACCTGGAACATGGTGAGCCGCTTCATGGAGCCGATGGTGGCCGCCGGTCGGGGCACCATCGTCAACGTCGTCCACATCTTCTCGTTCGACCGCGGCGCGCCCTGGTTCGTCCACTCGGGCGCGGCCCGGGCCGGGGTGGTCAGCATGACCCGCACGCTGGCCCCCTACCTCGGCTACCACGGCGTCACCATCAACGCCGTCGCCCCGGGCACCATCGCCACCCCGGGGATGCACGAGAACGAGGTGGGTCAGCTCGGCTACACCGAGGCGGAGTGGGCGGTCGAGTCCGAGGCCATCGGCCCCATGCGCCGGATGGGGACGGCCGAGGAGGTGGCGGCGCTCATCCTGTTCCTGTGCTCGCCCGCGGCCGGGTTCGTCAACGGCGCCGCCATCGTGGCCGACGGCTCGGAGTCCCAGTCGAACTGGCCCCGCTTCTTCCCCCGCGGCGAGATCTGAGCGCGGCCAACTACGGTCTCGTCATGATCTTCATCACCGCGAAGTTCCGGGTCCAGCCCGAGCACGCGGAGGACTGGACAACCCTCACGGCCAGCTTCACCGAGGCGACCCGTGCCGAGCCGGGGAACCTGTGGTTCGACTGGTCGCGCAGCACCGAGGATCCGACCGAGTACGTGCTGGTCGAGGCCTTCCGCGACGGCGACGCGGGAGCCGCCCATGTGCAGTCCGAGCACTTCCGCACGGCCACCGCGACCCTACCGGCCTACCTGGTCGAGACGCCGCGCATCGTCAGCCAGACGGTCGACCAGGATGGCTGGTCCGAGCTCGGCGAGATGCGGGTCGGCTGACCCGTCGCCGGGCTGGCTCTGTGGAGACGGAGGGCGGGATGGGTGGCAGCGTGCGCGCCGTCGTCGCCTGAGCTCGCCCCACCCGTCCCCCACGTCGACTACCCGCCCAGGGGATCGACCCGGACGGTGAGGACGTGGCCGCCGGTCTGGCTCCCGCCCTCGAGCGGCGGCAAGGCCGTGTCCGGATCGACCGGGGCGCCCCCGGCGTCGAGCAGGCGGAGCTTGGCCACGATCCGCTCGGTGGACTGGCCGGGGGGATGGCAGGCGAACAGGGTGGCCGTGTGGGCGTCGCTCTGGGCGGCGATGTCCACGGCGTTGGCCGGTACCACCACCACGCCCCGGGTGGCATAGGTCCAGGTGACGCCGCCCGCCGTGAACTCGACCGGGTCGCCCGGTTGCAGCCGCTCCAGGTGGCGGAACGGCTCGGTGTAGGTCGTGCGGTGGCCGGCGAGCACCATGTTGCCCAGTTGCCCGGGCAGGGGGGTGCCCGGCCAGTGGCTCGGCCCCCGGTCGATGTCGGCCAGGGCCATGCCCTCCTGGATGTCGGCCATCAGGCCGAGTCGGGCGATGCCGATGGTGCCGATCACGATGCCGCTGGCCGGCGCGTTCGGGTCGGGCAGGGGATCGGGGATGGGCAGCGTGGGCCCGGCGTCGGAGCGGGCCTGCAGGTGGCGGGTGGGCGCCGCCGAGGTGGTGGGGCTGGCCGTCGGCCGGGTGGTGGCCCCACGGGTCAGGTCCCAGCCGGCGGCGACCGCCCCGAGGGCAACGGCGCCGGCGCCGGCCAACACCAGGAAGCGCCGCCGGTCGGGATGGCCCGGCCGCCCGTCCGCGGCCGGGTCGTCGGTCCGCGGGTCGCCGGATCGGGGTTCGATCGGGGGCGGCTGGGGGCCGGGGTCGGGCGAGTCGGCGTCTCGCTCGCCCATGGCTCAGAGGTCGGCGGCCAGGTCGGCGGCGCACCGGCCGTCGGCGGTGACGGTCAGCAGCTCGACCCCGGTGTCGGTCACCACCATCGTGTGCTCGAACTGGGCGCTGCGGCTGCCGTCGCGGGTCACCGCCGTCCATCCGTCGTCCCACACCCACAGCTCGGGCGAGCCCAGCGTGATCATGGGCTCGATCGTGAAGGTCATCCCCGGCTCGAGCACGGTGTCGGCCCGATCGTCGAAGTAGTGCAGGATCTGCAGGCCACCGTGGAACTGCTCGCCGATCCCGTGGCCGATGAACTCGCGGACCACGCCCAGCCCGCAGGCGGTGGCGTGGTCCTCGATGGCTCGGCCGATGTCGTAGAGGTGGGCGCCGGGCACGACCGCGGCGATGCCGCGGTACATGGCGGTGCGGGTCTCGCGCACCAGCCGCCGCGACTCGTCGTCCACCTCGCCGACCAGGAACGTGGCGTTGGTGTCGCCGTGCACGCCGTCGTGGAAGATGGTCACGTCGATGTTGATGATGTCGCCCTCGACCAGCGGCCGAGCCTCGGGGATGCCGTGGCAGATGACGTCGTTGATGGACGTGCAGACCGACTTGGGGAAACCCCGGTAGTTGAGCGGGCTCGGGTAGGACTGGCGCGAGATGGTGGCCTCGTGGGTGATGGCGTCGAGCTCGTCGGTGGTGATGCCCGGGGCGACGGCTGCCCCCACCTCGAGCAGCACCTCGGCGGCGATGGCGCCCGACACGCGCATCCGCTCGATGATCTCGGGGGTCTGGACGCTGCGTCCCCGTCCGGGTGGCGGCTGACCCGTGGCCGCGTAGGAGGGCCGGTCGATGCCAGCCGGCACCGAGCGCCGCAACCCGAGCTGCGGTCGGGCCGTCGGGGTGCGCGCCGCGGCCGGTCGGGGCAGCGTCAGCGCCGACGTCGCCGCCCCCGGGCCGTCGCTGCCGGATCGGTTCTGGTTGCGGGGTGACTCGGTCACCCGCCCGCCGCGTCGTTTGCGCTTGGTCATGGCCCTCCAGTGTGCCCCGCCCGCGCCCGATCGGCTCGGTCAGGCCCCCGACCCGAGCCAACGGGACACCGTGGCCAGGGCATCGACCCCCACGGCGTGGTCGCCGGCCCGCTCCACGTAGGTCACGTCCACCCCGCCGCGCTCGAGCCAACGAGCCGCCGAGCGTCCCTGCTGGACGAGGACGACCTCGTCGTCGGTGGACGCCACCACCAGGACCCGGGTGCCGGCCGCCACCAGCGCCTCCGGGTCATAGGCCAGCGCGGGGGCGAACGGCAACCAGCCGTTCACGCAGAAGACGTGGCCCACGAGGAGGGTCGGGGTGGACCCCGTCGACTCCGTCCCCGAGGCCAGGGCGGCGGCCAGAGCCACCGCGCCCCCCTGAGAGAACCCACCCAGCACCGCGTGTCGTGCGACGTCGGCTGACGTGGCCGCGCCCACCACGGCCCGCACCTGGCGGACCGAAGCCAGCAGCTGAGCCTCGACCGGCCCGTCGTCATCGGTGGCGAACCACGCCGGCCCGCCGGCCAGCTCCAGCGGACCTCGGGGCTCGAGCAGGTCCCAGTCGGGATCGTCGGGCGCCACCACCCGCCGCCGGCCGGGCGGGTCCTCGTAGCCGTGGAGCACGACCAGCGGCCGGGGCGCGCTCACGAGCCGCCGGGGGTGACGGTGGCGGCCCGCACGGCCCGGGCCGCGGCTCGTCCCTGGCCGATGCAGGCCGGGATGCCCAGGCCACTGAGCCCGGCACCGGCCACCCACACGCCTGGCTGGTCGGCCGCCAGCCGGTCCTGCCAGGCCCGGACCCGTTCGAGGTGGCCGACCCGGAACTGGGGGAGGGCCCGGGGCCAACGCGTGACCCGGGCGGCGCTCGGCGGGCCCACCAGGTCCATGGTGGTGGCCAGGTCGGCCACCACCGCCTCGACCAACTCGTCGTCGTCCATGGCCGACCAGCGGGTGTCGTCGGTCCGCCCGACCGAGGCCCGCAGCAGGGCGGTGTCGGGGTCGGCCAGCTGCGCCCACTTGCTCGACGCCCACGAGCAGGCGGTGATCAGCAGTCCCTCGGGCTGCGCCACCAGGAAGCCGCTGCCGTCGAGCGGTCGGTCGATCCCGGCGGCGGGCACGGCCAGCGCCACCAGCGCCACCGAGGCATAGGCCACCTCGGCCATCTGGGCCGCCACGTCCGGCTGGAAGGGCGCCACCAGCGGCGCGGTGACGCCGAGGGGCGTGGTCAGGATCACCGCGTCGGCGTCGATCGGAGGACCCTGACCGGCGACGTGGACCTCGATGCTGACCCGGCCACCTCCCGGGGCGCGCCGGCCGCCGTCGGGCCGGATCTGGCTGACCCGGGCGCCGGTCACCAGGTCGGCCCCTGCCACCCGCAGGGCATCGACCAGGGCGTCCACCAGCCGCTCGCTGCCCGAGGCCAGGCCGTAGAAGATCGGCGCGTCGGCTCCCGAGGCGTCGGCCGCGGCCTGCCGTTGGGCGGCCAGGCCGGCGATCAGGCTGTCGTGGCCGCGCAGGGCGGCGGCGAAGGCGGGGGCACCGGCGGCCACGCTCAACTCGTCGGCGTCGCCTGCGTGCACCCCGCTCAGCAGGGGTGCGACCAGGCGCTCGAACACCTCGTCGCCCACCCGCCGCCGCACCAGGGCGCCCACCGACTCGTCCTGGCCGGCGCCGGTGGGTCCCTGGTCGGGACCCATGGTCAGGTCCTGGCCGGCGCGGGCCACGGCATCGGCCGACACCGCGCCGGACCGGGCCAGGGCGTCGAGGTCGGTGGGGACGCCGAGGACCAGGCCCTCGGGGAAGGGTCGGAGCTGGCCCAGGCTGTAGAGGTGCGCCTGGCGGGTGGCCGGGGTGACCAGCTCGTCGGCCAGCCCGAGCTGGCGGCAGAGGTCGACGGCGTCGGGCACCCGGGCCAGGAAGGCGTCGGCCGCCTCGTCGACCGGATGGCCGGCGAAGGTCGATGTGCGGATCTTGCCGCCGAAGCGCTCGTCGGCCTCGAGCACCACCACCTCGATCTCGTCGTCGGCCAGCCCGGGCGCGGTGTCGCCGCCCGACCCGTGCACCAGCTCGTAGGCCGCGCTCAACCCGGTGACCCCGCCGCCCACGACCACCACGCGCATCCTCAGCCCTCCCGGTCCCGGGTGGGCCCGTCGGCAGCGGCCACGACCCGGTCGGCCAGCGCCCCCATCACGGTGGGGTCGTCGTTCAGCGACCGGGTGCGGGCGAAGGCCAACCCGGCGTCGCGGGCGGCGGCGGCGGCCGCGATGTCCAGGTCGTAGAGCACCTCGAGGTGGTCCGACACGAAGCCCTGCGCGCAGACCACCACCCCCTGGCTGCGCCCGGTGCGCCCCAGCTCGGCGATGACGTCCAGCACGTCCGGCCCCCGCCAGGGCTCGGGGGTGCGTCCGGCGCTCTGCCAGGCGATGGCCCACTCGGCCCACGGTCCCAGGCCGACGCGCCGGGCCACCTCGGCCGCGCTCTCGCGCAGCTGATCGGGATAGGGGTCGTCGACCAGCGAGCGCTCGGGCAGCGAGTGGGCGGTGAACAGCACGTGGTGGTGCTCGGGCATCTGGGCCCGGGCCTGGGCCAGGCTGGCGGCCAGGAAGTCGAGGTAGGCCGGCTCGAGGTGCCAGCTGTCGATGCCGGCCACGGCCATCCCGGCCTCCGCGCCGGCGGCTGCGGCTCGGCGCTGGTACTCGCCCACGCTGGCGCCGGACCAGTGGGGGGCCAGCACCAGCCCGACAGCTCGGGTGACCCCCTGGTCGGCCAGCGTGGCCACCGCGTCCTCGACGGAGGGGGACGCGTGCTTCTGGCCCAGCACGACCGTGAACGCATCGGGACGACGGTCGTCGAGCGCGCCCTGGATGGCCTGGCGCTGAGCCTCGGTGCGTTCGGCCAGCGGGGAGATCCCGCCGATGGCCTGGTAGCGCCCGACCAGGTCGGCCAACTGCTCGGGGGTGGGCGGCCGACCGCGGCGGATGTCGGTGTAGTAGGCCTCGACGTCGTCGGGCGACCTCGGGGTGCCGTAGGCCATGACCACCACCCCGATGCGGCTCATCCCGCCACCTCGTCCGACCCCGGCCACGAGTGGACCACCTCGACGATGCGGCCCAGCACGTCGGGGTCTATGTCAGGGGTGACGCCGTGGCCGAGGTTGAACACGTGGCCACCCGGGTGGCGGGCCCCCTCCTCCAGGACCCGATGGACCTGGGCCTCGACCACCTCCCAGGGGGCGAAGCACAGGGCGGGATCCAGGTTGCCCTGCACGGCCCGACCGGGCCCGACCCGGCGACCGGCTTCGTCCAGCGGCACGCGCCAGTCGACCCCGACCACGTCGGCGCCCACCTCCGCCATCTGGCCCAACAGCTCGCCGGTGTTCACGCCGAAGTGGATGCGGGGGACGTCCAGGTCGCCCACGGCGGCGAAGATGCGGGCGCTGTGGGGCGCCACGAACTGGGCGTAGTCGGCCCGGCTCAGGTCGCCCACCCAGCTGTCGAACAGCTGGACGGCCTGGGCGCCGGCGGCGATCTGGCTGAGCAACGAGGCGATGGCCAGCTCTGACAGGCGCTCCATGAGCGCGTGCCACAGGCTGGAATCGCCGTGCATGAGCGCCTTGGTGCGGGTGTAGGTGCGCGACGGACGACCCTCCACCAGGTAGCTGGCCACGGTGAACGGGGCGCCGGCGAAGCCGATGAGGGGGACGTCGAGCTCGCCGACCAGGATGCGGATGGTCTCCAGCACGTAGGCGGTGTCGACCTCGGGTTCCAGGGGTCGGATCCGGTCCAGGTCGACCGCCGCCGCGAACGGCTGGTCGACCACCGGCCCGATGCCGGGGGCGATGTCCACCCCGAACCCGATGGCCGAGATCGGCACCACGATGTCGCTGTAGAGGACGGCGGCGTCCACGCCGTAGCGCCGCACCGGCTGCATGGTGATCTCCGCGGCCAGCTCGGGCTTGGCGATGGCGTCGAGGATGGTGCCCTCGCCGCGCAGGGCCCGGTACTCGGGCAGCGACCGCCCGGCCTGGCGCATGAACCACACCGGCACGTGGCCGTCGGGCCGGTCGGGGTCGGCGGGGACCCCGCGACAGGCGCGCAGGAAGGCGGAGTCGGTCACGGCCCCACGCTAGACAGCCCGGGGTCCGGCGCCCCAACGCGCCGGACGGCTCGGCTTGAATGGCGGCATGCGCCGATCCATCGACGACTACCCGTTCGACCCCGCCGACTACCCCGAGCACTACGAGCAGGACGAGCTCACCCCCATCTCGTGGGGGGTGGCCATCAGCGACGACTACGACGACGCCGAGGTGCGGGTGGTGCTCACGGTGGAGGAGGTGGGCCGGGCCGGATCCGGGCTGGTCGGCCACCTGAGCCCGTCGGTCGCCCGCCGGCTGCGTCTGGCCCTGCGTGACGCCCTGCGCGAGGTGGGCCAGGACCCGGGCGACTGACCCCGCGGCTCGCTCGAGCTGTTGCCCCGACCCCGATCAAGCGGCGGCATCCACGTGCCCGTGGCGCAAGCGGTTGCCGCCGCCTGGGTCCGCGGCGCCAGCTGGGTCCGCGCGTCGGTGGGCCGGGAAGGGATCAGCGGTGGGCGCGGGCCAGCATGTCGAGGCCGGGCCCGGGTTCCCCGTCGTCGAGCTGGGCCCGGACCGACTCGTAGGCGGCGTCGGCCACCAGCGGGCCGAGCTCCCGATCGGGGAGGTCCGATCGCATGGCCAGCAGGTCGCCCGCCCGGGGCTCGATGACCAGGGTGGCGGCGCCGCCCTGGGCCACCGCCGCCACCTCTCGATCGAGCAGGCCGGCGAACCAGCCCCGCGCCCGTCCCGGCCAGCCGGTCAGCTCGGCCCGCGTGGTCGGGTCGGCCGACATGGGGGCCGACACCACCACCAGGTCGAAGGCCAGGGGCGCCACCACGTCGGCGTTGGTGGGCGAGTACACGGCGCCGTCGACGTAGCGGCCCGACTCGAGGGTCACCGGCCGGAACCGTCCCGGCACCGCCGAGGACGCCTCCACGGCGGTGGCCAGGTCGGGCACCTCCACGTCGTCACGGCCGAACACGACCCGGCGGGCGTCCCCGGTGCGGTACGACACGATCCAGGTCGGTTCGTCGGGCCACCGGTCGGGGGCGGCGGCCCGGATGGGCCGGCCGATGAGGTCGGTGGGCACCCGCCCGGCCGGGACCACCCCGGCCAGGGCCACCCCCCACCGGGTCGGACCGGCGCGCAGCAGGGCCGGTCCCACCAGCCACGGCGCGGCGGGCACGAACCGGGTGAGCCCGTCCCACCACGAGCCGGGTGGGGGCTCGTCGACCTCATCGAGGGTCAGCGGGCCGTCGTAGCCCGCCACCGTCTCGGCGCCAGCCGGCGAGAGCGGTCGTCCAGTGGCGCGGGCCAACAGGTCGGCCGGGCTCAACCCGCCACGCAGGGAGGCCGCGGTGGAGGCACCCGCCGAGGTGCCGACGACCAGGTCCGCCAGGCGTGGGTCCCAACCGGTGGCGTCGGCCAGGGCGGCCAGGACCCCGGCGTGGAACGCCGCCCCGGCCACGCCGCCGGCGCCCAGCACCAGCCCGACGCTGGTGCGACCCGGCGGCCGGGCGGGCTCGGGAGCCCGATCTGGTGCCGGCTGCGCCGGTCCGGACGTGGGTCCGGGCTGGTCGGATTCGTCGCTCGGGCGCCCGTCGTCGGTCACCGACCCATGCTGGCACGTGCCGGGCCGGCGTCGCCCGCGTCCCGTCGGGGGTGCCTGAGCGGGGGCGAGGGCCGATAGGATTATCCATCCCCTCACGGGCTGGCCCCTCACCCGACCGGCTCGGGGCGGGGTCGATCCACCAGCAGAGGAGCCCATGGCACACCCCGATCTCGAGGCGGAGCAGGCCTACATAGACCGGGCCTACCAGTTCCTCGAGGACTCCCGGCAGGCGGCCACCCGGTTGAGCTCCATGGTCGAGGTCGGCCGGGGCGGCACCGAACAGGCCCGCTTCGAGCGTGACGTCATCTGGGACACGATGCTGCACCGCTTGTCGCAGCTGCACCTGGGAGATGCCTCGCTGTGCTTCGGCCGGATCGACGCGGTCGACGACCCGACGCCGTACTACATCGGGCGGATCGCGGTCAGCGACGACCAGCAGGAGCCGGTCATCGTCGACTGGCGGGCTCCGGTGGCCGAGCCCTTCTACCGGGCCACGGGCAGCCACGACATGGGGTTGGCCCGGCGGCGGCACTTCGCCACCCGGGGTCGGCTGCTGCTCGACCTGGAGGACGAGCTGTTCGGCGACGCGGCCGCCGCCCTGGGCCTCGACCCGTCGGCCGCGCCCAACGGCATCTCCGGCCACGGCGCCCTCATCTCGGCCCTCGAGACCTCGCGATCGGGCAAGTTGGGCGACATCGCCGCCACCATCCAGGGCGAGCAGGACGAGATCATCCGGGCCGAGCTGCCCGGCGTGCTCGTGGTGCAGGGCGGCCCCGGCACCGGCAAGACGGTGGTGGCCCTGCACCGGGCCGCCTACCTGCTCTACACCTACCGCTTCCCGCTCGAGGGCCAGGGGGTGCTGGTGGTGGGGCCCAACCGGTTGTTCCTGGGCTACATCGAACAGGTGCTGCCGTCGCTGGGCGAGGCCGGGGTCGAGCTGGCCGTGCTGGCCGACCTGGTCGACGACGTGCGGGTGCAGGGGCGCGACGTCCGCCTGACCGCGCGGGTCAAGGGCGACCTGCGCATGGTCAAGGTCCTGCGTCGGGCGGTGCACGACCGCCAACGTCCGCTGCGGCGAGACCTGCTGGTGGGCTATGGCCTCACCAACCTGCGCCTGACGGTGGCCGAGAGCGAGCACATCGTGAGCGAGGCGCGGCGGCGCTACCACCGCCACAACGCCGGCCGGCGCTTCGTCGAGTCCGAGGTGTACGGCGCCCTGGCCCGTTCGGCCCGCGAGGACCTGTCCACGACGACGGTGCGGGACCGGCTGCGGGGCACGCCCGAGGTGCGCGAGGCGCTCGAGTGGATGTGGCCGGTGCTCACGCCCGCCCAGCTGCTCCACGACCTGTTCGGGTCGCGGGCGCTGCTGCGTAACGCCGGGCGGCGCCTGCTGTCCGACGATGAGTGGCAGGCGCTGGTGCGCCCCCGCTCAGAGTCGGTCGACCGGGTGGCGTGGACCAACGACGACGCCCCCCTGCTCGACGAGGCCCGAGCCCTGTTGGGACCCAAGCCGCGGACCCGGCGTCCGGGCGCCGACTCGGTGGACGACGAGGTGCGCACCTACGGCCACATCGTGGTCGACGAGGCGCAGGACCTTTCGCCCATGCAGCTGCTGATGCTCGAGCGGCGCTCGTTGAACGGCTCCATGACGGTGGTGGGCGACATCGCCCAGTCCACCGGCGAGTGGGCCCACGCCAGCTGGCAGGAGATCCTCGACCACCTGCCTGATCGCCGCCCGGCCCGCCGAGCCGAGCTGACCGTGGGCTACCGGCTCCCGGCCCCCAACATGGCGCTGGCGTCGCGGGTGCTGGCGGTGGCCGACCCCGATCTCAAGCCGCCCCGGTCGATCCGCGAGGACGGCGCCGCACCCCGCATCGTGCGGGCCGGCGACGCCGAGCTGGCCGAGCGGGTGGTGGCGGTGGCCGCGGAGGAGCTGGAGGCCGTGGGCAACGGGAACGTGGCCGTGATCGTGCCGGCCTCGATGGTGGATCAGGTGTCCGATGCCTTCACCATGGCTGGTCGCGAGTTCGGGCGGGCCACCCGCCACGGCCTCGACGCCCAGATCACGGTGGTGCCGGTGGGGCTGGTCAAGGGCCTGGAGCTGGACGCCTCGGTGGTGGTCGAGCCCGCGGCCATCGTCACCGAGGAGGCCCAGGGTCTGCGGGCCCTCTACGTGGCCCTGACCCGGGCCACCAAGCGACTGGCCATCGTCCACGCCGCCGACCTGCCCGAGGCCCTCCAGGAGTAGCTCGGCCCGGCAGTCGGAAATCGGGGAATTGGGCATCTTTGCGCTGGCGATTTCGCGCATTTCGTTGGCCAGTTTCCGCGGGAAGGCGGCCCCGGCCGTCGGCCGCTGTCGACCGGAGGACCGGGCAGGTCGGGGTCTAGAGGTTCGTGACCAGGATGCGGGTGCTGGCGAAGGTGCCGATGCCCACGTGGCGACCGTCGATCTCGACGGTGCGGGTGCCGTCGGGCGATGCCGCCGTCACCTCGCCGCGGGTGCCGGGCACCAGGTGCGACTCTTCCAGGAACGTGAGCAGGCCGGGGGCGAACTCGAGCTCCTCGGGGATGCGTGACACCTCGAACCGGTCGCCCACGGCCAACCCGTCGAGAGGGACGGCGTCGGGGGCCTGGTAGTTCGAGCCGGGGATGGGGTTGCCGTGGGGGCAGGTGGTGGGCTCGCCGAGCAGGCGGACCAGGGCGGCCTCGACCGGGTCGGAGATGACGTGCTCCCACCGGCCGGCCTCGGCGTGGGCATCGGCCCACGACAGGCCCAGGATGTCGGTGAGGAAGCGCTCGGCCAGGCGATGGCGACGCACCACGCTCTCGGCCAGGCCCAGGCCGTCGTCGGTGAGGCGGATGGTGCCGTCGACGCGCACCAGGCCCTGCTGCTGCATGCGGTGGATCATCTCGGAGACGGCCGGGCGGGACACCTCGAGTCGTTCGGCGATGCGGGCCTGGATGACGTCCACGTCGTCTTCGCGCAGCTCGAAGATGGTCTCGCAGTACTCCTCGAAGGCCGGGTGGTACTCGGGCGTCTTGTAGGTCGGCACGCCCGGAGTGTACGGCGGGCACGCCGGCGCGTCACCGGGTGGTTGTCGAGGTCGTCGAGGACCCCGGCACTGCCCAGGGTCGGCGTCACACCCCGCCGGTAGCGTTGGTCGGGTGAGCTCGCCCGACCCCCTGGAACCCTTCTCACCCGCGGTGCGGGCCTGGTTCTCGACCACCTTCGGCACGCCCACGCCCGCCCAGGCCCTGGGTTGGCCCGCCATCGCCGGGGGCGAGCACACCCTCATCCTGGCTCCCACCGGCTCGGGCAAGACCCTGGCCTCGTTCCTGTGGGGCCTCGATCGGCTGGTGACCCAGCCGCCTCCCGACGACAAGGCTCGCCGCACCCGCCTGGTCTACCTGTCGCCGCTGCGAGCCCTTGCCGTCGACGTCGAGAAGAACCTGCGCGCCCCGCTCATGGGCATCGGCCTGGCCGCCGAGCGACTCGGCCTCGAGTTCCACGCGCCCAGCGTGGGCATGCGCACCGGCGACACCGCGGCCGACGAGCGGCGCCGGCTCATCCGCACCCCGCCCGACCTGCTCATCACCACCCCCGAGTCGCTCTACCTCATGCTCACCTCGGCCGCTCGTGACACGTTGCGCAACGTCGAGGCGGTGATCATCGACGAGATCCACGCCCTGGCCCCGACCAAGCGCGGCTCGCACCTGGCCCTCAGCCTCGAGCGCCTCGAAGACCTGTGCGAGCGCCCGCCTCAGCGCATCGGCCTGTCGGCCACGCAACGACCCCTCGACGAGATCGCCCGGTTCCTGGGCGGCTACCACACCCCTCCCGACGCGGCTGCGGACGCGCCGGGCCCGGCCACGGTCGACGGGATCGAGCCCACTCGGCCGGCACGGCGGGTGCCGCGCCCGGTGACCATCGTCGATGCCGGCATCCGCAAGGCACTCGAGATCGAGGTGGTCGTCCCCATCGAGGACATGGGTGCCCTGGGCGAGTTGGTCGACGAGCCGGGCGACGGCCCCGCGGCTTCGCCGGCCCGGCGCAGCATCTGGCCGTCCATCCACCCCCGACTGCTCGAGCTGGTGCAACAGCACCGCTCCACCCTCATCTTCGTGAACGCCCGGCGCCTGGCCGAACGCCTGGCCACGCGGCTCAACGAGTTGGCGGCCGACGGCGAGAACCGGGCGGCCGAGGCCGAGGGGCGCCCACCCGAACCCGGTCGCGAGGTGGTCAAGGCCCACCACGGCTCGCTGTCGCGCGAGCGACGCCTGCAGATCGAGGACGAGCTCAAGCGGGGCGACCTCAAGGGTCTCGTGGCCACCAGCTCGCTCGAGCTGGGCATCGACATGGGGGCGGTCGACCTGGTCATCCAGGTCTCGTCGCCCGGTGCGGTGTCGCGGGGGCTCCAGCGCATCGGCCGGGCCGGCCACCAGGTGGGCGAGCCGAGCCGGGGCAAGCTGTTCCCCAAGCACCGCAACGACCTGGTCGAGTCGGCCGTGGTGGTCGAGCGCATGCAGGAAGGGCTGATCGAGCAGACCCGCTACCCGCGCAACCCGCTCGACGTCCTGGCCCAGCAGATCGTGGCCATGTGCGCCCTCGACGAGTGGCCGGTCGACGAGCTGAGCGACCTGGTGCGCCGAGCCGCCCCGTACGCCGAGCTGAGCGACGAGGTCCTGACCAACGTGCTCGACCTGTTGGCCGGCCGCTATCCGTCCGACGAGTTCGCCGAGCTGCGCCCCCGCGTGGTGTGGGACCGCGCCGTCGGCCAGGTCCGCGGTCGGGCCGGCGCGCAGCGCCTGGCCGTGACCAGCGGCGGCACCATCCCCGATCGAGGCCTCTACGGGGTCTTCCTGCCCGACGGCGCCCGGGTGGGCGAGCTCGACGAGGAGATGGTGTACGAGAGCCGGGTGGGCGAGACGTTCCTGCTGGGCGCCAGCACCTGGCGCATCGAGGACATCACCCACGAGCGCGTGGTGGTCAGCCCGGCCCCCGGTCAACCCGGCAAGATGCCGTTCTGGCACGGCGACGGCCCGGGCCGCCCGCTCGAGCTGGGGCGGGCCCTGGGCCAGTTCGTGCGCGAGGTGCGGGCGCAGGGGACCGGCTCGCTCGATCGGCTCCAGGCTGACAACGGCCTCGACCCCCTGGCGGCGCGCAACCTGGTGGCCTACCTCGACGAGCAGGCCGAGGCCTGCGGCGGCCTGGTTCCCGACGACCGCACCATCGTGGTCGAGCGCTTCCGCGACGAGATCGGCGACTGGCGGGTGTGCGTGCTGAGCCCCTTCGGCGCCCAGGTGCACGCCCCCTGGGGCATGGCCCTGCAGGCACGCCTGGCCGAGCGCTGGGGGGTCGACCTCGAGCTCATGTGGAGCGATGACGGCATCGTGTTGCGCCTGCCCGAGGCCATCGACGAGCTCCCGCTCGACGAGCTGGCCATCGAGCCCGACGAGATCGAGGCGGTGGTGGTGGCCCAGCTGCCCCAGACGGCCATGTTCGCGGCCCGCTTCCGCGAGTGCGCGGCCCGTGCCCTGCTGCTGCCCAGACGTCGTCCCGACCGTCGCACCCCCCTGTGGCAGCAGCGGCAGAAGGCCGCCGACCTCTTGGCCGTGGCCGCCCACCACCCGGACTTCCCGATCCTGCTCGAGACCACCCGCGAGTGCATCAACGACGTGTTCGACCTGCCCGCCCTGCGCCAGGTGCTCACCGACCTGCGGTCCCGAAAGGTGCGCATGCTGGCGGTCGAGACCCCCCGCGCCTCCCCCTTCGCCCAATCGCTGCTGTTCGGTTGGGTGGGCGTGTACATGTACGAGGGCGACGCCCCCCTGGCCGAGCGCCGGGCGGCTGCCCTGGCCCTCGACCGCGACCTGCTGCGCGACCTGCTGGGCGCCGAGGAGCTGCGCGAGCTGATCGATCCGGGGGTCCTGGCCGACCTCGAGCTCGAGCTCCAGCGGCTGGTCGACGGGCGCCGGGCGCGCGACGCCGACGAGGTCCACGACCTGCTGCGGGTGCTCGGCCCGTTGGCGCTGTGGGAGATCGACGTGCGCTGCGTGGCCGACGCCGGGTCGGGCTCGGGCCGGGCGCAGGCCTGGGTCGACGAGCTGGAGGCGCAACGTCGCATCATCCGGGTGTCCATCGCTGGCGACGAGCGGCTGGCCGCGGCCGAAGACGCGGCGCGCTTGCGCGACGCACTGGGCGCGGCCCTGCCGCCGGGGTTGCCCACCGCCTTCACCGAACCGGTGCCCGATCCCCTGCTCGACCTGGTGGCCCGCTTCGCCCGCACCCACGGCCCGTTCCTGGCCGCCCAGGTGGCGCAGCGCTACGGGCTCGGCCTCGACCGGGTCGCTCCGGTCCTGGATCGACTCGAGGCGGCCGGGCGCCTGGTGCGCGGCGAGTTCCGACCCGACGGCATCGAGCGCGAGTGGTGCGACGACGATGTGCTGCGCCAGCTGCGCCGTCGGTCCCTGGCCGCGCTGCGCAAAGAGGTCGAGCCGGTGGACGGGGCCACGCTGGCCCGCTTCCTGCCCGAGTGGCAGGGGGTGGGCGCGCCGCGGCGGGGGTTCGACGCCCTGGTCGAGGCCATCGGGTCGCTCCAGGGTGCGGCACTGCCCGCCTCCACCCTCGAGGCCGACGTGCTGTCGGCGCGGGTGGCCGGCTACCAGCCGGCCGACCTCGATGCCCTGTGCACCTCGGGAGACGTGGTCTGGGTCGGTGCCGGCCCGCTCGGACCCTCCGACGGCCGGGTCCGGCTGCTGTTCCGCGACCAGGCCGCCCTGCTGGTGGCACCCAACCCGGTCGCCGGCTCCGCCGACGTGGACGAAGCGCTGACCAGCCCGCTGCACCAGGTCCTGCGCGCCCACCTGGCCGCCCACGGCGCCTCCTTCTGGTCCGACCTGGTGGCGGCGGTGGCCGTGGCCGAGGGCGCGGCCGACGTGGCGGTGGACGACGCGGCCGTGCTCGATGCCCTGTGGGACCTGGTGTGGGCCGGCGAGGTCACCAACGACGCCGTGGCTCCGCTGCGAGCGCTGTCGGGTCCCGGTGGCGGTCGCCGAGCCAGCGGTCCGGCGCGGGGCCGCCGCGCCGCCGGCACCCTACGGCTGCGCCCCCAGCTCGGCCGCCCCTCGGTGGGTCGCCGCGGCGGGGCGGGCGCGGCCGGTGGTCGCAGCCTCAGCCGAATCGGCCCACCCGCGGCTGCCGGGCGCTGGTCGCTGGTGGCGCCGCTCCTGCGACCCCAGCCCACCCCCACTGAGGCCGCGCACGCCCAGGCGCTCCAGCTGCTCGAACGCCACGGCGTGCTGACGCGCGAGGCGACCCTGGCCGAAGGTGTCGAGGGCGGTTTCGCCGCCGTCTACCCCGTGCTCAAGGTGCTCGAAGACCGGGGCCAGGTGCGCCGCGGCTACTTCGTGGCCGGCCTGGGTGCCGCCCAGTTCGCGCTGCCGGGAGCGGTCGATCGGCTCCGGGCCGCCCGCGACGTCGAGCTCGAGCTGGGCGACCACGAGGCCGCCCCGCTGGTGCTGGCGGCCACCGATCCGGCGCAGCCCTACGGCGCCGCGCTGGCGTGGCCCGACTCCGGCGGTCGACCAGCCCGCAGCACCGGGGCCTTCGTGGTCTCGGTGGCCGGTCGGCCCATGGCCGTGCTCGAGCGTGGGGCCAAGAGCCTGTCCACCTTCGCGGGTGTGGCCGATCACCCGGGGTGGGCCGAGGGGCTGGTCCGCCTGGTCAAGGACGGGCGGCTGCGCAAGGTCGAGATCGGCCGCATCGACGCGGCCCCGGCGGCCGAGTCCCCGGTGGCCGACCACCTCCGTGCCGCCGGCTTCGTCGACGGCTACAAGGGCCTCACCTTCCGCCTCTGACGCGACCACCCACGCCGGGCCCCGGCGGTGACCCTGGTTGCGGGACCGGGTGTCGGCACGTTTGGCCACCTCTTGGTGGTGGGATGTGCTGGGAATGGTCGATATCTCGCCCGCCGGCAGGTGTGGCCGCGCCGTAGCGTGAGGGCGTGCCCGAAGGCGACACCATGCACCGACTCGCCGCCGAGCTGGGCCGCGTCCTGGCCGGCCAGGAGCTGGTCCGCCTCGAGCTGGCCCGCGGCTCGCGCACCGGGTTGCGACCCCCGCCGCCGGGCACCCGCATCGACGCCGTCGAGGCCCGGGGCAAGCACCTGCTGATCCGCTTCGACAACGGGGTGACCCTGCGCAGCCACCTCCGCATGAACGGTCGGTGGTTCGTGTGCCCCGCGGGCCGACCGTGGCCCCGGCCGCGCCACCGGATGCGGGCCGTGGTGACCGTCGACGGATGGGAGGCGGTGTGCTTCGACGCCCCGGTGGCCGAGCTCGAGCGGCGGCCCGCCGTGGACCACCTCGGGCCCGACCTGGCCGGCGCCGATCCCGACCTGGCCACCTGCGTGGCCCGGCTGGCCACGGTGGTCGACCCTGCGGCCCCGGTGGCCGAAGCGCTGCTCGACCAGCGGGTGGCCTGTGGGGTGGGGAACGTCTACGTCAGCGAGGTCTGCTTCGCCTGCGGCCTCGACCCCCGCACCCCGCTGGCTGCGGTCGACGACGGCCTACGCACCGACCTGTTGGCCACCGCCGCCCGCCTGCTGCGGACCAACCTGGCCGACGGTCCCCGGACCACCGTGGCCGTGCGAGGCGCCTCCCCGGTCGAATCGGCCCGAGGCCGCACCGGCGCGCTGGCCGTCTACGGCCGAGCCGGGCGACCTTGTCGTCGATGCGGCAGCCGCATCCTCACCACTCGGGTCGGCACGCACGCCCGTGCCACCTACTGGTGTCCCACCTGCCAAGCGGCGCCGCCGGCCGAACCCGCTGGAGGCGCTCGCGCGGGCCGTCCATGATGGGCGGATGAGCACGCGGCCGCACGTGGTGATCGTGGGCGCCGGCTTCGGCGGCCTCACCGCCGCCAAGCGTCTGGAGCGCGAGCACGTCGACGTGACGCTGGTCGACCGGCACAACTACCACTCGTTCCAACCCCTGCTCTACCAGGTCGCCACCGCCGGGCTGAACCCGGCCGACGTGGGCTACGCCGTGCGCGGGGTCTTCCGGCGCCAGCAGCGCGTCCTGTTCCGCAAGGCGCAGGTGACCGGGGTCGACTGGGAGGCCCGGACCCTCCTGCTGCGCGACGAGCCGCCCGTGGCCTTCGATCACCTGATCCTGGCCGCCGGTTCGTCCACCAACTACTTCGGCGTGCCGGGCGCCGAGCAGTTCGCCTTCCCGCTATACGGGCTGGAGGACGCCGTGCGGGTCCGGAACCACCTGCTCAGCCTGTTCGAAGCGGCCGAGGCCGTGCCCGGGCTGCTGGACGATGGTGTCCTCAACCTGGTCGTGGTGGGCGGCGGACCCACCGGGGTGGAGGTGGCCGGCGCCGTGGTCGAGCTGGTGGACAAGGTGCTGCGCCAGGACTTCCACGACCTCGACGTGCGCCGGGCCCGGGTGGTGCTCGTCGAGCAGGCCCCACACCTGCTGGCGCCGTTCAGCGAGCACAGCCGCCGATACGCCCGGCGCGTCCTCGAGGCGCGCGGGGTCGAGGTGCGCCTGAACACGGCGGTGACGTCGGTGGCCGCCGATCACCTGACCCTCGGCGACGGCCGCGAGCTGCGCACCCGCCTGGTCCTGTGGGCGGCGGGGGTCAAGGCGTCCACCCTGGCCGACACCCTGGGCCTGAGCCGCGGCCGCGGCGGCCGCGTCGTGGTGGCGCCCGACCTGTCGGTACCCGGCCAACCCGACGTCTACGCCATCGGGGACCTGGCCGACATCGACGACGGCGCCGGGGGCCGGCTCCCCCAGCTGGCCCAGGTGGCCATGCAGGGCGGCGCGCACGCGGCCGAGCAGATCCTGGCCACCATCGCCCGCCGGCCCCGCACCCCCTTCCGCTACCACGACAAGGGCACCATGGCCACCATCGGGCGTCGAGCGGCGGTGGCCGAGCTGCCCGTGGGCCTCAACCTCACCGGTCCGCTGGCCTGGCTGGCCTGGCTGGGGCTGCACCTGGTGTACCTGCTCGGCGTGCGCAACCGCGTGTCGGTGGTCATCAACTGGGCCTGGAACTACCTGACCTGGGACCGCGGGCCCAGACTCATCCTGCGACCCGAGGCCCTGCCCCACTCGCCCCATCCGCTCTCCGACGGCCCTGAGTCGGCGGCTCACTAGAGTCGGTCGGACATCCCACGACCGCACAGGGGGAACCTCGTGGCCGCCACCGCCGAACAGATCAACGCTGCCCTCGACCGCTACGTGGCCGCGTTCACCGAAGGCGACAAGGACGGCTACCTGTCCGTCTTCGCCGAGGGGGCCACGGTGGAAGATCCCGTCGGCGCCGACGTGGCGACCGGCGCCACCGAGATCGCCGCCTTCTGGGACGGCGTCCGGGCTCTCACCCCCACCATCACGCTGGTCAAGACGGGCGCGCCCCGCATCGCCGGGGGCGAGGTGGCCGTGAACCTGCGGGCCATCCCCGACATGGGCGGCACCAAGATGGCGGTCGACATCATCGACGTCATGGCCTTCGACGACGACGGCAAGGTCACCTCGCTGCGCGCGTACTGGGACATGGCCGACATGGCGCCCTACGAAGGGGATTAGCTCGGCCATCCGGCCAATTGCAGGAGCGGTGGCCTCAGCGCGGGGTCAGGCCGAGTCGGCGGGTGTCGTCGTGGTGGCGGAAGACCTTCTCGATCACGATGCGGGCGTGCAGGTTGACCACGTGCTGGGTCACCCCGTGCAGGGTGGCGATGGCCGCGGGTGACGCACCCGACGCCACCCGACGCACCACCTCGAGCTCGGTCGGGGTCAGCTCCGGGGCTCGCAGCGGGCTGGGCTCGCGGTTGAGCCATCCCACCTCGTCCACCAGACGCCCGGCCCAGCCGGGGGTGAGCGCACCCTCGCCGCGGGCTGCACCGGCCGCCACCGCCGTGACCGGGCTCACCGGGTCCGACCACAGGTAGCAGCCCACCGCCCCGGCGCGCACGCCGGCGTAGGCCCGGTCGTCATCGTGGTCGGCCACCGCCACCACCGACGTGCCGGGCTGGGACTCGCGCAGCTCGGCGATGACCTCGATGCCCGAGGGCGGGCCGGTCAGGTCGATGTCGATCATCGCCACGTCGGGGTGGAGGCGGGCGGCGAGGTCCACCAGCTCGGCGGTCTGATCCGGCCCCTCGATCACCGAGAACCGGTCGTCGGCCGACAACCAGCGGATGAGCGACTCCAGGTCGGCCGCCCGATGGTGGGCCACCAGGACGGTGAGCGGCTCTGGCGGACGGGCTGGCTCCGGGATCGACTCGGCGCTCATGGCCCGAGAGTGTGCCAGACCTCGGAGTCCCAGGAAGGCGTAGGCCGCCAGGCCGGAGCCGCTGGACCGATGACACCCGGATGCCGAAGGCGCCCGCAGGGCGGCTTGCCCGACCGGAGGGCCTGGAGAGTCGCCGCCAGGCCGGAGCCGCTGGACCGATGACACCCGGATGCCGAAGGCGCCCGCAGGGCGGCTTGCCCGACCGGAGGGCCAGTCAATCCGTCGCGATGGCTTCGAGCACGTCGAGGCGCGACGCCCGCCAGGCCGGGTAGAGCGCGGCCACCACCCCGACCACGATGGCCGCCGCCACGAACTCGACCAGCTGGCCCACCGGCACCGAGAACACGTTCAGGTGCTGGTCGGCCAGCGCCCGGATCAGGGCCCAGGCGAAGAACAGGCCGATCACCAGGCCCAGCACCGTGCCCAGCAGGGTGATGATGACCGACTCCTCCGAGACGCTGCGTCGGAGCTGGCGTCGGGTCTCGCCCACGGCCCGCAGCAGGCCGATCTCGCGGGTGCGCTCGTAGACCGACAGCAGCAACGTGTTGACCACCCCGATCAGGGCGATCAGCAGGGACAGGGCGAGCAACAGGGTCACGATGGTGAGCAGCTGGTCGATCTGGGACAGCTGGGCCTTCTTGAACGTCTGCAGGTCCTCGACCTTGCCGGTGGGGTACGCGGCGGTCAGCGCCGTCATCTCTCGGCGGGCGGCGGCGGCGTCGGCACCCGGCTTGAGCTTCACGTAGATCTGGTTGTCCACCTGCTGGTTGAGCGGGAAGTTGGCGTCGAAGGTGACCAGGCTGAGCAGGTAGCGACCCTGGCCGGGCAGGGTGGCCTTGTAGATGACCTGGACCTGCAGCGGCACCTTGCCCGTGGCCGTGAAGGTGGCCGGGATGATCGTCCCGATCGTCCAGTGCTTCTCGGTGGCCATCGTCTCGGGGATGGCCACCCCGTTCAGCCCCAGCTGGTGGAAGGACCCGGCGGCCACCGGCAGGTCGACGATCTGGGTGAAGGTGGCCGGGTCGACGGCCAGCACCACCGTGCCCACGTGGTCGACGGTGGCGAAGCCGAAGCGGATGCCACTGGCCGCCTCCACCTGGGGCAGCGCCTGCACCTGGCCGGTCAGCGACGGGTTGAACCCGCCGTTGCCGAACGACTGGGAGTCGATCACGAAGTCGCCGGTGACCGTCTTGTCGATGGCCTGGCTGGCCGACGCCTTGATGGACTGGCCGGCCACGGCGAAGAAGACGATCAGGCCCACCCCGATCATCAGGGCCGAGGCGGTGGCGGACGTGCGCTTGGGGTTGCGGATGGCGTTCTCGCGGGCCAGCCGGCCGGTCACCCCCAGAGCGGCCAGGGGCGTACCGAGCACCCGGCTCACCGGCCCGGCGAAGCTGGGTCCCAGCACGGCCACCCCGACGAAGATCCCGAACGCGCCCACGCCGACGTGGGGCAGGCGGCTGCCGGTGCTGGTGAACAGCCCCTCGTAGAGCTCGGCCAGGCCTGCCGCGGTCAGCACCAGCCCGGCCAGCAGGCGCACGCGTGACCGGTTGGACACGTCGATGGCCACCTGCCGCATGGCGGCGATGGGGGCCACGCTGGCGGCCCGGCGGGCCGGGAACAGCGCAGCCACCAGGGTGACGGCCACGCCGACGGCCAGCGAGCTGACGACCGTGGTGGCCGACACCACCGGCGCGGTCGAGGGCAGGCCCAGCCCGGCGCGCGCCAGCAGGTCGTGCAGGCCGATGGCCAGGCCGATGCCGGCCAGCACCCCCAACACCGACGCCACCACCCCGATGGCCAGGGCCTCGCCGAAGATCGAGCCGAGCACCTGGCCCCGTCCGGCGCCCACCGCGCGCAACAGGGCGATCTCGCGGGTGCGCTGGGCCACGATGATCGAGAAGGTGTTGTAGATGATGAAGGCGCCCACGAACAGCGACACCAGGGCGAACGCCACGAGCACCGTCTTGAACGTGCCGATGGCCTGCTCGAAGATGTCCTGGTTCTCCTTGGTGAACGCCGCGCCGGTGATGGCCTCGGTGTCGGGCGGCAACCCGGCCGCCTGCACCCGGCCCACCAGGGCGGTCTGGGACACGCCCGGCTGGGCAGCCAGGGCCACGAAGTCGAACTTGCCCGGCTCGGCCACCAGGGCCTGGGCGGTGGGGGTGTCGAGCAGGGCCGCGCTGGCCCCGCTGTAGTTGTCGAGCTGGCCGAACTTGGCGATGCCCACCAGGGTGAAGGCCTGGGTGTGGCCCTGCCCGGCGATGAGGCTCACCTGGTCACCGACCTGGAAGTGCCCGTCGCGGGCGCTGGCCTTGTCGAGCACCACCTCGGTGGCACTGGTCGGTGGGCGGCCGTCCACGATGTGCCACTGGTTGAGCTCGGGATGGGTGATCCAGTTGAGCCCCAGCGTGGGCGGCCCGGTGTTGGGGTCGCCCATGGCCTTGCCCGACTTGTCGAGGATGCGGATCTGGCCGTTGACGACGCCGGCGGCCTCGGCCACCCCGTCGACGTGGTCGAGCTGGGTGACCACGCTCTGGTCGACCCGGCTGCGCTGGTCGCCGAAGTTGGTCTTGACCACCACGCGCGAGCGCACCACCGCGTCGATGCCCTTGTCGACGTTCACGAAGATCTGGTCGAAGCTCTTCGAGAAGGTGTCGGTGAACACCTGGGTGCCGGCCATGAAGGCCACGCCCAGCAGCACCGCCACCGCGGTGGCCAGGAACCGGACCTTGTGGGCGCGCAGGCCGCGCAGGGTGACCTTCAGCATGACGGCGCCCGCGTCTCGCGGATGCGGGCCGGTGGGGGGATCAGTCCCCGAACGCCTTCATCCGGTCGAGCACCCGCTCGGCGGTGGGATCGGCCATCTCGTCCACGATGTGGCCGTCGGCCAGGAACACCACCCGGTCGGCGTGGCTGGCCGCGACCGGGTCGTGGGTGACCATCACGATGGTCTGGCCGAACTGGTCGACCGCCTTGCGCATGAAGTCGAGCACCTCGCTGCCGGCCCGCGAGTCGAGGTTGCCGGTGGGCTCGTCGGCGAAGATGATCTCGGGCTGGCTGGCCATGGCCCGGGCCACCGCCACCCGCTGCTGCTGGCCGCCGGAGAGCTCGCTGGGCCGGTGCCGAAGGCGGTCGCGCAGGCGCACCGTGTCGATCACCTGGTCGAACCAGGCCTGGTCGACCTTGCGTCCGGCCAGGTCGAGGGGCAGCGTGATGTTCTCCGACGCGGTGAGGGTGGGCACCAGGTTGAACGACTGGAAGATGAAGCCGATCTTGTCGCGGCGCAGCAGCGTCAGCTGCTTCTCCGACAGGCGGCTCAGGTCGGTGGTGCCGATGAACACCTGGCCCGACGTCAGGTTGTCGAGGCCCGCCAGGCAGTGCATGAGCGTGGACTTGCCCGACCCCGAGGGGCCCATGATGGCGCTGAAGCGGCCCCGGGGGAACTGCACCGAGATGTCGTCCAGGGCGCGCACCTCGGTGTCACCCTGGCCGTAGATCTTGGACGCCCGGATGGCCTGGGCCGCCAGGTCGGCGCCCGGCATGGGCGGGGGCGGCGGGGGGATCATGTCGGTGGCGGTCACGTGGGATCCTCTCGGGGGGCGGGGTGGCGCGAGACGGCACCGCCACACGAGCCTACGCGGCGGTCGTCGGTCTTCCGCGTCGCGCCGGCGGTGCCGCGCCGGTCGGCGACGAGTCTCCCCCCGTCGACGGGCGCCGGACAAGCGTGAACCCCGGGGGTGCTTCGCCGGACCCCCCGTATGCTGAGCGGATGCGGTGCCCGAGTTGTGGAGCCGGTGTGGGGGAGGGGGCCCGGTTCTGCGCCTCCTGCGGCCACGCGCTCGTGAGCCGCAGCGACGAGCGCCGCATCGCCACCGTGCTGTTCGCCGACCTGGTGGGCTTCACCACCCTCAGCGAGTCCCGCGATCCCGAGCAGGTGAAGAACCTGGTCGACGCCTGCTTCCAGCTGCTGGTGCGCGACGTCACCTCCTTCGGCGGCCAGGTCGACAAGATCATCGGCGACGCCATCGTCGCCCTGTTCGGTGCCCCGGTGGCCCACGAGGACGATGCCGAACGGGCTGTGCGCGCCGCCCTGCGCATGCAGGAGACGCTCCAGGGCTACCGGGCCGACACGGATGCCCCGGTCCACCTCCGCATCGGGGTCAACACCGGAGAGGTGCTGGTCGGGGCGTTGCGCGCCGGCGGCGACTACACGGCCATGGGCGACGTGGTGAACACCGCCCAGCGCCTCGAGACCCTGGCCTCGCCCGGCGCGGTGGTCGTCGGACCGGCCACCTACGCGGCCACCCGCGAGTCGGTGGCCTACCAGTCGTTGGGGTCGGTCGAGGTCAAGGGCCGCGACGAGCCGGTCGAGGCCTGGACCGCCATCGAGGCGCTGCTGCCGCCCGGCCACCGGCCCCACCGGCCCCAGACCCCGTTCGTGGGTCGCGAGGCCGAGGTGGGCGTGCTCGGCCACGCCATCGACTCGGCGGTCGAGCGTCGGCGCGCCCACCTCCTGTTGCTGATCGGCGACGCCGGGGTGGGCAAGTCCCGCCTGGCCGAGGAGGTGGCGGAGCGGGCCCGCTGCCGCCACGACGCCAAGGTGCTCGAGGGTCGCTGCGTGCCCTACGGCGAGGCCAACGTGTGGTGGCCGATCGCCGAGGCGCTGCGTGACGCCTGCGGGGTGGCCTCCGACGCCACCCTCCCCCAGGCCGAGTCCGGCTGCGCCGAGGTGGTGGCCGTCACCCTGGCCGTGGCCCGCGACACGGCTGAGGTGCAGCGCCTGACCACCGGCCTGCTCTACCTGATGGGCTACGAGGTCTCGTTGCGCGAGATCGATCCCCAGCGGGCTCGCGAGGAGGCGACCCGAGCGGTGCTGGCCTTCCTCGAGCGCACCACGGCCGAGCGGCCGGTGGTGATGGTCCTGTCCGACCTGCACTGGGCCGACCAGCTCGTGCTCGACCTGGTGGCCACCCTGGTCGAACGGCTGTCCCGTGAGCGCTTCGTGCTGGTGGCCACGGCCCGCCAGTCGGTGACCGAGCGCTGGACGGCGCCCACCGGGCGGCACAACACGGTGCTGGTCAACCTCGACCCGCTCGACGCCGTCGCCGCCGGCGACCTGCTCGACGCCCTGGTCGACGCGGATGTGCCGTCGCCCGTGCGATCCCTCCTGCTGGATCGCAGCGGCGGCAACCCGTTCTTCCTGGAGGAGCTGGTGGCGCTGGTCGGCGAGGTGGACCTGGTCGAATCCGGCCTGCTCGATGGCACGGCGTCGCTGACCGAGCTGCCCGACACCCTGCGGGGGCTGGTCGCCGCTCGCATCGACAGCCTGGCCCCGGCCGAGCGCGGCTCCCTCGAGGACGCCTCGGTGTGGGGGCGGACAGGTCCGGTCAAGGCGTTGGCCATGATGGCCGAGGTCATGCGCGGCATCACCGACCTGGCGCCGGTGCTCGACGGGCTGGTGGCCAACGACATCATCGAGGTCGAGGGTGAGCACTGGGCCTTCCGCTCGGACCTCATCCGTGAGGTGTCCTACGGCACGCTGACCAAGGCCGACCGGGCCCGGCGCCACCACGGCATCGCCGCCTACCTGTCCTCGACCGTGGCGAGCTGCCAGGAGGCACCCGAGCGACTGGTCGACATGGTGGCCTTCCACTTCGGTGCGGCCGCCGACATCGTGGCCGAGATCGGCCATGTGGGCGGCGTGCCCGGCGACGTCACCGCCCTCGCCCTCGACTGGCTCGAGGAGGCGGCCCGCCGGGCCGAGGTGGCCCAGGCGCTGCCGGTGGCCGAGCGCCTCTACAGCCAGGCGCTCGGGCTGTTGGGCCACGAGGCCTCCACCCGGCGCGCCCACCTGCTGCTGGGGCGGGGCGCGGTGTGCGCCCAACGACGGGCGATGGCCGAGGCCCGGGCCGACGTGGAGGCCGCCCACCAGCTGGCCGTCAGCCTGGGTGACGAGGCCGTGCTGGCCCGCAGCCTGCTGGTGCGGGGCGAGGTGGAGCGCGACGACGGCGACATCGACGCGGCGGTGACCACGCTGGAGGAGGCCGTCGAGCACTTCACGTCGGTGGATGACCAGCAGGGCGCGGCCAAGGCCATGCGCGAGATCGGCATGTCGCGCATCTTCCTGGGCGAGAACGATCGGGCCGAGGAGGCGATCCGGGCCGCGTTGGAGGGCTCGCGCGCCGTCGGCGACCGTCGGGGTGAGGCCTGGGCGTTGCAGCACCTGGCCTGGATCTCGTTCGTCGAGGGGCGAGCCGAGGAGGCGGAGGGTCGCCTGTCCCGGTCGGCCGACACGTTCGCGGAGATCGGCGACGTGGGCGGGCTGGGCTGGGCCTTCGGGTTGCTGGCCTACGTGTGCTTCATCAAGGGCGACCTGGCCCGGGCCGAGGAGCTGGGCGAACAGGTGCTGGTCGAGGCCCGCGAGCGCGGCGACCGCTGGGGCGAGGGCATGATGCTCCTGCTCGGTTCGGGCGTGCGCTGCTGGACGGGGCGCACGGTGGAGGCCGTCGAGTACGCCCGCCAGGCCCATGCCCTGTTCCACGCCATCGGCGATCGCTTCGGCCAGGCCCAGGCCCTCACCTCCCTGGGTCGGGTC
Source organism: uncultured Microthrixaceae bacterium (assembly GCA_963785815.1). Taxonomy (GTDB): domain Bacteria; phylum Actinomycetota; class Acidimicrobiia; order Acidimicrobiales; family Acidimicrobilacustridaceae; genus UBA4742. The sequence goes on along the minus strand of CAWAWN010000002.1, from coordinate 72,915 downwards.
CTGGCTTCGGTAGGCCGCGTCGAGGAGGGGACGTCGATGCTGCTCGACGCGCTCGAGGCGAGCTTCGCCGACGACGAGTCCAAGGAGAGCCTCACGCTCGTCACCGGTCTGGTGAACCTGGCCGTGCACGTCGGGGATCCGGGTCTGGCCCTGGACGCCCTCGAGCGCATGGCCAGCCACGATGCGCTTGGCATGGCCGCCGGCCTGGGGGCCGGTGCCCTCGAGCGCGAGGTGGCGCGGGGCCTGGCCCTGGTCCAGTCGGGTCGCCCGGCCGAGGCGGTGGCCGTGCTGTCGGACCAGGCCACGGCGGTGTCGAACCTGCTGCCGTCCACCTACGCCCGCAGCTCGTTGGCGCTGGCGCTGGCGGCCACGGGCGAGCGCGACGAGGTCCTCGAGCTCGAGCAGCGGGTCCTCACCGCTGACAACGTCACGTACCTCGACGCGTCGGTGGTGGCCATGGCCGCGGCGCTGGTGCACGCCCGGGATGGCGATGCCGGCGCCGAGTCGTCGCTCGATGCCGCGCTGGTGGCGGTCGACGCCACCGGAGACGTGCTGGCCCAGGCCGTCACCCGCCTGGCGCGGGCCGCCGTGCTCGACCAGGTCGGGTCGGAGGCGGCGGGGCCCGAGGCTGACGAAGCCGAGCGGAGGCTCCGCTCGCTGGGCATCGATGCCGACGGCTGGCGCGCCGCGTTCCGGCTGGTGCTGGCCCCGACCGCGGCTGTCGTCTGAGGCGACCGCCGGTCGGGTGCCCGGAGCCAACCCGTGCGCGGATCCGGGCGGCCCGGAGGCCGCCCGGATCGAGGCGTCGTGGCCGGTGGGCGGGGGAACCTCAGCTGGGCTGGGGCACCGTGCGCAGGTAGGGCTTGATCGTGTTGAACGAGCCGAACTTCTCCTTGGCCTCCTCGTCGGAGACGGCCGGCACGATGATGACGTCCTCGCCGGCCTTCCAGTCGGCCGGGGTGGCCACCTTGTGCTTGGCCGTGAGTTGCAGCGAGTCGATCACCCGCAGGATCTCGTCGAAGTTGCGTCCGGTGCTGGCCGGGTAGGTGAGGCTCAGCTTCAGCTTGTTGTCGGGCCCGATGATGAACACCGAGCGCACCGTGGTGGTGTCGCTGGCGTTGGGCTGGATCATGTCGTAGAGGTCGGCCACCTTGCGATCGGGGTCGGCGATGAGGGGGAAGTTCGGGGCCGCGCCCTGGGTCTCCTCGATGTCCTTGCTCCAGTCGCCATGGCTCTCGAGCGGGTCGACGCTGAGGCCGATCACCTTCACGTTGCGCTTGTCCCACTCGGGCTTGAGCTTGGCCACGGTGCCGAGCTCGGTGGTGCACACGGGCGTGAAGTCCTTGGGGTGGGAGAACAGCACCGCCCAGCTGTCGCCCTTCCAGTCGTAGAAGTGGACCTCTCCCTCGGTGGTCTCGGCGGTGAAGTCCGGGGCGTCGTCGCCCAGTCGTACGGCCATGGTGGGCCTCCTTGTCGATGATCCGAAGCGGGGACCACTCTAGGCGCGGCGGCACAAATCCCGACAGGCCTAGTCGGGTTTCCTTGCCCTGCATACGGCGCGCCCGTCGAGATTCGGGCGCTCGGCCTCGGGTTGCCTCGGGGGCCGCGGGCGGAAAACGACCGAGAGGGCCCGCAGGGGGCCCTCTCAGGAGACCTGCGGCTTGGGGGGAAGCCGGTCGGTCTGGGACGGATCCGGTGGGGGGACCGGTTCCGCGATGGGGGTTCGGGTCAGGCCGCCTTGCGGGCGGTCTTGGTGACCTTGTGCACGCCGGTGGCGGGCTTCTGCACGACCACCTTCTCGGTGACCGGCTTGGTCACGTCGAGGAGCTGGTTCACGAACTTGTGCTGCGACTCGAGGACCTTGCTGGCGAACACGAACTGGTTGTCGACGAACTGCTTGATCGTGGGCAGCTTCTCGCCCAGGTCGCGGGTGGGCAGCTCGGGAACCGACGCCTCGACGGCGTCGACGGCCTTGCGCACGTAGGTGACGACCGGCTCCTCGGCCGAGACCAGGGCGTCGAGCAGCTTCTCCTGGGTGTCGGTGAGGGTGTTCATGACGGTGGTGGCCGTGGCAGCCATGGTGGGTGTCCTCTCGGAGACGTGACCGCAGGCCGGGGGGCTGCCTGCAGCTGATGCGCTAAGTAAACCAAGCACTGCATGGCATGTCAACGACTTGCTTGCAATTGCAAGCGTGACATGGGGCACAACTCTCCTGGCCCTTCGGTCGGCGGGGCCTCCCTGCGGGCGCCTTCGGCATCCGGGTGCCATCGGTCCAGCGGCTCCGGCCTGGCGGCCGGCGCCTTCGTGGCCGTTCGGTCGGCGGGGCCTCCCTGCGGGCGCCTTCGGCATTCGGGTGCCATCGGTCCAGCGGCTCCGGCCTGGCGGCCGGCGCCTTCGTGGCCCTTCGGTCGGCGGGGCCTCCCTGCGGGCGCCTTCGGCATCCGGGTGCCATCGGTCCAGCGGCTCCGGCCTGGCGGCCGGCGCCTTCGTGGCCCTTCGGTCGGCGGGGCCTCCCTGCGGGCGCCTTCGGCATTCGGGTGCCATCGGTCCAGCGGCTCCGGCCTGGCGGCCGGCGCCTTCCGGTTCCCTACCTGTGCACGTCGGTGTAGCTGTGGTAGACGGCCAGCAGCGAGCTGCGCTGCTCGGGGGTCAGGGCCGGGTCGGCGGCGATGGCCGCGGCCGTGTCCACCGGCTGGTCGCGGGGCTCGGTGCCCGAGGTCAGCCCGGCCCGGGCCAGGAGCGTCTCGATCGACACCTCCAGGGCGTCGGAGATGGACTTGAGCACGCGCACCGACGGCTCGTGCAGCCCTCTCTCGATCTGGCTGAGGTAGGGGTTGGACACGTTGGCCTTCTCGGCCAGGTCGCGCAACGACATCTGCGCCTGCTGGCGCTGGGTCCGGATGAAGGCGCCCAGGGCCTGGAGCTGCTCGCGCACCCCGTCGTCGACCGTCATGGCCAGCGACGGTAGTGCCTCACCCCTGGGGTCCCGCGGCCGGGTCGGCGGTGGCCTCGCCCGGGCGCACCACGTCGGGCTCGAGGTAGATGAGCCGGGCCGCGGGCACCGCGGCACGGATCTCGACCTCCACCGCATCGATGGTGGCGGCCAGCTCGGCGAAGCTGAGCGACGGGTCGAAATCGACCTTGGCCCCCACGAGCAGGTCCTCGGGCCCGAGGTGCTCGGTGCGCAGGTGGATCAGGTGGCGCACCCGGGGCGACGAGGTGATGGCGGCCTGGATGGCCTCGCGGTCGGCCCGGCTGGCCGACTCGCCGATCAGCAGGCTCTTCATCTCGGTGGCCAGCACGACCGCGATCGCCCCCAGCAGCAGGCCGATGAGCACCGAGCCGGCGCCATCCCAGCGGGAGTTGCCCGTGATCGTTGCGGCCAGCAGGCAGACGAAGGCGATGAGCAGGCCCACCAGCGCCCCGGAGTCCTCCAACAGGAGCACGGGCAGCTCGGGGGCCTTGGCTCCGTGGATGAAGTCCCACCAGCCGGCGTCGCCCCGCAGCTCGTTCGACTCGCGCCGGGCCGTGCGGAACGACGAGCCCTCCATGACCGCGGCCACGGCCAGGATGGCCAGGGCCCAGCCCGTCGACTCGAGGGCGTGGGGATGGAGGATCTTCTCGACGCCCTCGCCCACGGCGAAGGCGGCGCCCAGCGTGAACAGCACGATGGACACGACGAAGCCCCAGAAGTAGCGCTCGCGCCCGTAGCCGAAGGGGTGGGCCTCGGTGGGCTCGTGCTGGGACCGGCGATCGCCCAGCAACAGCAGCAGCTGGTTGCCGGTGTCGGCCACCGAGTGCACGCCCTCGGCCAGCATGGACGACGAGCGGGTGAAGGCGAAGCCGACGAACTTGGCCACGGCGATGCCCAGGTTGGCCAGCAGGGCGACGAAGACCGCTCGCTTGCTGCCGGCGGTGGACATCCCCCGGTTCTAGCCCGCCAGCAGCCGGTCGGCCACCACCCGGCCGATGGCCAGCGAGGCGGTGGCGGCGGGCGACGGCGCGTTGACCACGTGCACCAGCCGGCCGCCCGCCCCCGGCGTCGGCCCCGCCTGACCGGGCCGCGCCGCGTCGTGCCCGGTGGGCGGAGCTCCGCCGTCACCGGCGAAGGCGAAGTCGTCCACCAGGGTGCCGTCGGGGGCCACCGCCTGGGCCCGCACGCCGCTGCCCGATGCGACCAGGTCGGCCGCCTCGATCTCGGGGACGAGCCGGCGCAACGACCGGGCCAGCGCGTGCCGGCTGAGCGAGCGCGCCACCTCGGCCCCACCGGTTCGCCAGTACCGACGGGCCAGGCGCCAGGTGGCGGCGTCGGTGGCCAGGGCGGCCATGTCGCCCGCAACCAGGTCGCGCCGGCGGTAGCCCTGGCGGGCCAGGGCCAGCACCGCGTTGGGCCCGGCGTGCACCGTGTCGTCGAGCCCACGGGTGAGGTGCACGCCCAGGAAGGGGAAGCGGGGGTCGGGCACCGGGTAGATGAGGGCGCGCACCAGGTGGCGTCGCCACGGCACCAGCTCGTGGTACTCGCCGCGGAAGGCCAGGATGGCCGCCCCGGGCCGGTCGCCGGCCGCGGCCGCCACCCGATCGCTGTGCAGCCCGGCGCAGTTGGCCACCCGGCCCGCCACCACCGGGCCCTGCGAGGTGTGCACCACCAGCTCGGTGGCGCGTCGCTCGATCCGGCGCACCTCCACGTCCAGGGCCACGGGGGCGCCCCGCCGCTCGATGCCCGCGGCCAGCTCGGCGCACACCTGGGAGAAGTCGATCACGGCCGTGGCCGGCACGTGCAGGGCGGCGCGCCCGACGGCGTGGGGCTCGAGGTCGGCCAGGCCGGCCGGGCCGAGACGGCTGATCTCGATCCCGTTGGCCGCGGCGCGCTCGGCCAGGGCGTCCAGCCCGGCCTCCTCGGACGCTGAGGTGGCCACCACCACCTTGCCGCATCGGCGCCAGGCCACCTGGTGGCGGTCGCACCAGTCGAGCAGCTCGGCCCGGCCGGACCGGCACAGCTCGGCCTTGGTCGAACCCGGCCGGTAGTAGATCCCGGCGTGCACCACACCCGAGTTGTGGCTGCTCTGGTGGGCCGCCACCCGGGTCTCCTTGTCCACCACCAGCACCGACCAGCCGGGTCGGCGGTGCTGCACGGCCCGAGCGGTGGCCAGCCCGACGATGCCCGCGCCGATGACCACCACGTCGGCCTTGGCGGGTAGCTCCGAGGCGGTCGACATGGCTGCCATCTTGGCCGTGGCCGGCAGGTTCGGGCCACGGCCGGGTCGCCGGCGACGCCGGGATGCCAGAATGCGCCCGTGCAGATCCACCGGCTCACGGGCACCGACGCCTTCATCGTGTTCGACCTCGACGACGCGCCGTCCGCCGGGGTCACCCGGGCGGCGCCCAAGATCCTGGTGGACGGGGCCACGGCGCTGGCCCGCACCCTGACCTATCGCTTCGCCAGCTTCGAGCGGCAGGTGGGTGGGGCCTCGGCCGGCATCAACGCCCGTCCCGACGAGCGGGCCGCGGCCGTGGCCGCCTTCGTGGACGAGGTCGGCCCGCTGGTGGTCGAGGGCCGCTTCCTGACCGAGGCCGGACGCGGGGTCGAGTCCGACGCGCTGGCGCCGCTGCGGGCCGCCGATCCTCGGCCGGCGAGCTACTGGGCGCTGGCCGACGCCCTGACCGGCGTGGGCGTGGCGGTGGCCGCGGCCGTGGCCGCCGGGGGGCTGGAGGGCCGCACGGTGGCCATCGAGGGCTTCGACTCGGCGGGCCCGGCCATCGCCGCCGGACTGAGCCAACAGGGGGCGCGCATCGTGGCCGTGTCCACCGCCGAGGGCACCGCCGCGGGACCGGGCTTCGGCCCGGACGCCCTGGCCGCGCTCTGGCCGGCGCACGGTCCCAAGCTGGTGGCCGAGCTGGTTGGCGCGGGGTCGTCGGTGGCCGAGCCGGGAGCGGTTTTCGGGGTCGAGGCCGACCTGCTGGTGACCGGATCGCGCCCGGGGGTGATCGGCGACGAGGTGGCCGCCGGCCTGGGGGTGCGGGTCGTGGTGCCGTCGGGTCCGACCCCGGTCACGGCCAAGGCCCTGGCCCGGCTGCGGCGGGCCGACACCGTGGTCGTCCCCGACTTCGTGAGCACGGCCGGACCCCTCTTCGCCGGCTGGCCCGCCCGCGGGCCGGCCGGTGGGTCGCCGATCCCGAGCGGGTCGGCCGAGACCTCGTCCACCGACCCGGCGCGAGCCGCGGCCGAGGCCATCCGCGCCGTCATGGCCGAGGTGGTCGACCACCCGGATGGCCCGCTGCTGGCCGCCTGCTACCGGGCCGAGGCCTACCTGGCCACCTGGTGCGGACAGCTCCCGTTCGGTCGTCCGATCGCCTGATGGGGACCTCGGGCCGAGTGGCCGCCGATGGCGGGCGCCTTTACGCTGAGCCGGCATGACCATCTCCGACGAGATCGGCCTGGTCTGGTTCCGGCGGGACCTTCGCCTCGACGACAACCCGGCCTGGGCGGCGGCCACCTCCGACCACCGCTACGTGGTCCCGCTGTTCGTCATCGACCCGCGCCTGATGGACCGGGCGGGTCCGTACCGCCGTCGCCAGCTGCTGGCCACCATCCAGGCCCTCGACTACGCGCTGGCCCAGTCCGGCGGTCGCCTGCTGGTGCGCATCGGCGACCCCGAGGTGGTGGTGCCCGAGACGGTGGCGGCCCTGCGGGTCGGTGCGGTGCACCTCAACGCCGACGTCACCCCGTTCGCCACCACCCGCGACGACAAGGTCGAGGCGGCCCTGCACGTCCCCGTGCAGCGGTGGTGGGGCACCCTGGTGCACGCGCCGGGCCGCGTGCTCACGGCCAAGGGGTCCTTGTCCCGGGTGTTCACGCCCTTCTACAAGCGCTGGATCGCCGTCGAGTGGGACGACTGGCCGTCGCCCGGCGACGCCACCCTGTTCGACGACCCGGGCGAGCCCCTCCCGCCCCTCGACGGCCAACCGCCCATGTTCGAGGGCGAGGACGAGGCCCAGCTGCGACTGGTCGAGTTCCTGGACCGCATCGACGACTACGCCGACGAGCACGACCGGATCGACCACGACGGCACCTCCCGGCTCTCGGTCGACCTGCGCCTGGGCACCCTGTCACCCCGACTGGTGGTCGCCGCCGCCGGCGAAGGCACGTCGGGTCGCGACGCCTTCGTGCGCCAGCTGGCCTGGCGCGACTGGTGGGCCCACCTGATCTTCGAGCTGCCCAACCTGCCCCGCCGGTCGCTCCGGGAGAAGTTCGACCGCATCGACTGGCTCAACCGGCCGGCCGACCTGTCGGCGTGGAAGGGCGGCTTCACGGGCTTCCCCATCGTCGACGCCGGCATGCGCCAGCTGCGCGAGACCGGGTGGATGCACAACCGGCTGCGCATGATCGTGGCCTCGTTCCTGGTCAAGGACCTGCTGATCGACTGGCGGCTGGGCGAGCGCCACTTCCGCCACCTGCTGGTCGACGGCGACGTGGCCCAGAACGTGGGCAACTGGCAGTGGGTGGCGGGCACCGGCCCCGACGCCTCGCCCTACCACCGGATCTTCAACCCGGTGACCCAGAGCCGGAAGTTCGATCCGGACGGTGACTTCATCCGGCGGTGGGTCCCGGAGCTGGCCGCCCTGTCCGCGACGGCCATCCATGCCCCGTGGGAGCTGGACGAGGCCGAGCTGGCCGCGGCGGGGGTCACGCTGGGCACCGACTACCCGCGCCCGATCGTCGACCACGCCGAGGCCCGCCTGCGCGCCCTGGCCGCCTACGCGGCGGTGGGGACCCACCCGACCACCTGACGTCACCTGAGCGGGTCGGTGCGACCCGTGGCTCGGTGGTTCAGCAGGCGGTGGCCCGCTCCCGTCCGGAGGCGTCGTCGCGGCGCGGGGAAGCAGCCTGGACCGATCGACGAGCGATCGAGCGGGGCGGGAAGCCGGCCGCGGCCCGCTCCTCCTCGGACTCCCCGCCCCAGAACCCGTTCTCCCGGTTGGTTCGGGCGCTGGTCCGACACGCCCACTGGACCGGACACGCGCTGCACACCTTTCGAGCTCGGGCCTCTCGCCGGATGCGCCGTTCGGGCCGCTCGCCGGCCAGGCCGAAGAACAGGTCGGTGCGGCCCTTGCAGGCCGCGTCCTGGGCCCAGTCGCCGGAAAGGGGACGAACCTCGGGACCGGGGGGCAGGTCCTCAACCTCTGTGCTCATCAGCACGCCTCCGTGGTGCGACGCCGAACCGGGGCCATCCCCGCGACGAAGCCCCGGGATCGCTCATCCCGTCATTCGAAGCTGACCCCCGGATCGGATTGCCCCCGATCCCACACGATCGACGTCCGGTTCAGGCGTACGGGCCGAGCATGACCTCGATCGACTGGCGGAGGGCCTCGCCACTGGTCTCGACGCTGCGGCCCCGGGTGCGCAGGCCGTCCCAGGAGGCCCAGCTGGTGAGGACGCACAGGGCGTCGACGATGGGCGCCCGCTGGGCATCGCCCAGGCGGGCGATCTCAGGAGCGAACACCCGGGTCAGCTCGTGGTCGCCGGCCCGGGTGGCCTGGCGGCGGGCGGCCTGGAGGGTCTCGGAGGTCGGCGTGTGCAGGGCGGCGGCCCGGCAGACCGGGGTCATCCACTCGAGCAGGCGGCACCGCTGCTCGACGAAGGCATCGACGCGCCCGGCGAAGGGCTGGTCGAGGGCCACCGGACGCACCCGGGCCAGCACCCGGACGGTCTCGCGCTCGGTGGCCTCGTGGAACAGGGCCTCGAGGTCGCCGAAGTGGTGGTAGATCAGGCGCAGCGAGATGCCGGCCCGCTCGGCGATGCGGGTGGCCGTGGGTTGCAGGTCGCCCTCGTCGATCAGGCTCAGCAGCGCGTCGGCGATGGCGACGCGCGTGCGTTCGGCGCGGGCGCTGCGAGGACCGGCGTCGGTGACGCTCACCCCTCCATCCTGCCACCTGGGGGGCGGGTTCCGCCGGTGAGTAGCCCTACGCTGGCCCGGTGACCGTCTACCTGGTGGGCGCGGGACCAGGAGATCCGGGTCTTCTGACGGTCCGCGGCGCCGACGTGCTGCGCCGGGCCGACGTGGTCGTGTACGACCGCCTCTCGGTGGCCAGCCTGCTGGAGCTGGCCCCACCCGGCGCCGAGCTGGTCAACGTGGGCAAGGCCCCCGGACGCGCCACCATGGACCAGGACCAGATCGGCGAGCTGCTGGTGGCGCGGGGCCGCGCCGGCCTCGAGGTGGTGCGCCTCAAGGGCGGTGATCCCTTCGTGTTCGCCCGAGGGGGCGAGGAGGCGGCCGCGCTGGCCGCGGCCGGGGTGGCCTTCGAGGTGGTGCCCGGGGTGACCTCGGCCATCGCCGCTCCCGCCTACGCCGGCATCCCGCTCACCCTGCGCCACAGCTCCACCATGTTCACCGTGATCACCGGCCACGAGGACCCGTCGGCCACGACCGAGATCGACTGGGAGGCCGTGGCTGGCCTGGGCGGCACCATCGTGGTGCTGATGGGGGTGGGTCGCTGGCCGGCCATCTCGGGCCGCCTGCAGGCCGGCGGGCTCCAGCCCGACACCCCCGCGGCCGCCGTCCAGTGGGGGACCCGACCCCAGCAGCGCACCATCCGCGCCACCCTGGCCACCCTGGGGGACCACCAGCTGGAGCCTCCCAGCACCATCGTGGTGGGCAAGGTGGCCGCCCTCGACCTGGGCTGGTTCGAGTCCAGGCCGTTGTTCGGCCGGCGTGTGGTGGTGACCCGTTCGGCCGGCCCCGGCGACGACCTGGTCGCCGCCCTGGTCGATCTGGGAGCCGAACCGGTGGTGGTCCCCATGATCGAGATCGGGGAGCCCTCCGACGGGGGGACGGCGTTGGCCGAGGCCGTCACCCACCTGGCCCAGGCCGACTGGGTGGTGGTGACGTCGCCCAACGGCGCCCGCCGCCTCCTGGCCGCCCTGCACGACGCCCGCGACCTGGGGGGCGTGTCGGTGGCCGCGGTCGGCTCGGCCACCGCCGCCGCCCTGGCCGAGGGGAACGTGGTGGCCGACCTGGTGCCCGAGCGGTTCGTGGCCGAGGGGCTGGTCGAGGCCTTCCCACCCGGCCCCGGGCGGGTCGTGCTGGTGCAGGCGGAGGTGGCTCGCGACGTGGTGCCGGTCGGGTTGGCCGAGCGGGGGTGGACGGTGGAGGTGGTCCCCGCCTACCGGACCGTGGCGGTCGCCGTATCCGACGCCGACCGCCAGGCCATCGCGGGCGCCCACGCCGTCTGCTTCACGTCGTCGTCCACCGTCGAGCACTTCGTGGCCAACGTGGGCCTCGACGCCGTCCCCGACCTGGTGGCCACCATCGGACCGGTGACCTCGGCCACGGCCCGGCGGCTCGGCCTGACCGTCGGCGTCGAGGCCACCGAGCACACGGCCAGCGGGCTGGCCGCCGCCGTGGCCCAGGGCCTGGGCGTCGGCGGACCGTAGAGTGGCCGGGTGAGCTTCCCCGAGCGCCGCCTGCGCCGGCTGCGACGCACCCCCGCCCTGCGGCGGCTGGTGGCCGAGACGCGCCTGTCGGTCGACGACCTGGTGGCCCCGCTGTTCGTGCGCGAGGGCATCGACGCCCCCGTGCCCATCTCGTCGCTGCCGGGTCAGGTGCAGCACACCCGGGAGAGCCTGCGCAAGGAGGTGGCCGAGCTGGCCGGCCTGGGGGTGCCCGCGGTCATGCTCTTCGGGGTGCCCGTGGCCAAGGACGCCACCGGCTCGGGCGCCTGGGACCCCGACGGCATCGTGCAGCAGGCCCTGCGCGACCTGCGTGACGACGTGGGCGACGAGGTCGTGATCATGGCCGACCTGTGCCTCGACGAGTACACCGACCACGGCCACTGCGGGGTGGTCGACGACCGCGGTCGAGTCGACAACGACGCCACCCTCGAGCTCTACGCCCGGGTGGCGCGGGCCCAGGCCGAGGCGGGTGCCGACGTCTGCGCCCCCAGCGGGATGATGGACGGCCAGGTCCGGGCCATCCGGGCCGCGCTCGACGGCTCGGGCCACACCGAGGTGGCCATCCTGGCCTACGCGGCCAAGTACGCCTCGGCCCTCTACGGCCCGTTCCGGGAGGCGGTGGACGTGTCCATCGCCGACGGGGGCGATCGCCGGGGCTACCAGCAGGACTGGCGAAACGGCCGGGAGGCGATGGAGGAGATCCGGGCCGACCTCGACGAGGGGGCCGACCTGGTGATGGTCAAGCCCGCCCTGGCCTACCTGGACGTGATCGCCGAGGCCCGGGCCCGCTTCGACGTGCCCGTCGCCGCCTACCACGTGTCGGGGGAGTACGCCATGGTCCAGGCCGCGGCCGAGCGGGGCTGGATCGACGGTCCGGCGGTGGCCGCCGAGCACATCGGCGCCATCAAGCGGGCCGGCGCCGACGTCATCCTCACCTACTTCGCCCGCGCCCTGGCCGAGGCGCTGGGTTCCGGCGCGTGAGGGTCGAGCGGGTCCACGACTCCCACTCGTCGCGTCGAGCTGGCGATCGAGTCGAGCGGGCACAGGCGACGGCCGCCGAGGCCGCGACCCCCACGAGACGAGGGACATGACCGAGCGAACCAACCACGAGCTGTTCGAACGCGCCCGCCAGGTCATCCCGGGGGGCGTGAACTCCCCGGTGCGCGCCTTCGCCTCGGTGGGAGGTGAGCCCTACTTCGTCTCCCATGCAGAAGGACCGCACCTGTGGGACGTCGAGGGGCGTCGCTACATCGACCTCGTCCAGTCCTACGGCGCGATCCTGTTGGGCCACGCCAACCCCAGCGTGGTGGACGCCGTGTGCGTGGCCGCGGCCGACGGCACCTCGTTCGGCGCGCCGACCCCGGGCGAGGTGCGCCTGGCCGAGCTGATCTGCGAGCGGGTGGGCTCCATCGAGCGGGTGCGGTTGGTGTCGAGCGGTACGGAGGCCACGATGAGCGCCATCCGGATCGCCCGCGGCTTCACCGGGCGCGACCGGCTGGTGAAGTTCGCCGGCAACTACCACGGCCACTCCGACGCCCTGCTGGTGGCCGGGGGCACGGCCATGGCCTCGCTGGGACTGCCCGGCTCGGCCGGCGTGCCCGCCTCGGCCGTGGCCGACACCGTGGTGGCGCCCTACAACGTCGTGCCCACCCTCGACGAGCAGACCGCCGCGGTCATCGTGGAGCCGATCGCGGCCAACATGGGCTTGGTGCCGCCCCAGCCCGGGTTCCTGGAGGGGTTGCGGGACGAGTGCGACCGGGTGGGCGCGCTGCTCATCTTCGACGAGGTCATCACCGGGTTCCGGGTGGCGCTGGGCGGCGCCCAGGAGCTGCTCGGGGTGACCCCCGACCTGACCACCCTGGGCAAGGTCATCGGCGGTGGCCTGCCTGTGGGGGCGGTCGGTGGCCGCCACGAGATCATGGACGTGCTGGCGCCGCTGGGGCCCGTGTACCAGGCGGGCACGCTGTCGGGGAACCCGCTGGCCACCGCAGCCGGCTGCGCGGCGCTGGAGCAGCTCAGCCCGACCGCCTACGCCGCGCTGGCCGAGCGCGTCGAGCGCTTCGCCCAGGGGCTGCGCGACGCCCTGGGCGGGTCCGGGCTGGATGTCCAGGTCCCGGTGGCCGGCACCCTGGTCGGGCTCTTCTTCGGCGCCGATGCGCCGGTCGACTACACCAGCGCCCAGCGCACCGACGAGGCGGCCTACGCCGCCTTCTTCCACGAGATGCGCGAACGGGGTGTGGCGCTGGCCCCGGGTGCCTACGAGGTCATGTTCCCCGGGACCACCCACCGCGACGACGTGCTCGACCAGGTGGTCGACGCCGCCGTCGAGTCCGCCAAGGCCGTCGCCGCCGCCCGCTGACCCGCACCCTCTTTCCCCCGCCGACCCCCCCGCCGCACCCCACCACCCCCCGCCGCACCCCACCACCCGAAATCTGTGCACCTGTTGCGGTACAGCCGCGGCAGGTGCACACAGAACCGGGTGGAGCGGCTGACTGTCACACCCCGGTGGTGGGCTGTGGCCATGGACCAGGAACGGCGGATCTTCGACCTCGCGGCCAGCCAGCGCGGGCTGGTCACGCACTCGCAACTCCTCGCCCACGGGATCACGGACCACGCCATCCAGTGGTGGCTGGCCGCCGGCCGGCTCGAGCGCGTCCACCGGGGTGTGTTCCGCACCGGCGGGTCACCCGTCGAGCCGTGGCAGCAGTGCCTGGCGGCCACGCTGGCGGTCGGCGGTCTGGTGGCGGTTTCCCATCGTGCCGCCGCTCGCTGCTGGGGCGTCGAGCTGCCCGTCGGGCTGGTGCCCGAGATCACGGTGTCGGCGTCCCGGAGCGTGCGGCTCGGTTCGGGACCAGCTGGCACCCGGCGTCACCGCTCGACGGACCTGACGCCTGATCAGGTCGTGACCCGCATGGGGATGCCGGTCACCGACCCCGCTCGGACCTTGGTCGACCTGGGGGCGGTCGTCCATCGGCGGCTCGTCGAGGACGCGCTGGATGACCTGATCGGCCGGAAGCTGGTGACGATCCGAGCGGCTCGCGCTCGTCTCGACCGCCTGGCGGCCAAGGGCCGGTCCGGCTGTGGGGTGCTGCGGATGGTGCTCGACGACCGGACCGGCGCGGAGCGGACGATGAGCCGATCCCGGCTCGAGGCCGAGCTGATCCGGCTGTGCGCTCGCGCCGGTCTGCCCCGTCCCGTGTTCCAGCACGAGGTCGTGGTCGGGGGTCGTAGGCGTCGGCTCGACTTCGCCTTCCCGGCGTGGCGGCTCGCCATCGAGGTCGACGGCTACGAGTCCCACAGCCGCTACGACGTCTTCGAGGACGACCGGCGTCGGGCCAACGACCTCGAGCTCAGCGGCTGGACGGTCCTCCGCTTCACGTGGGCCCAAGTCATCCAGCACCCCGACTACGTGGTCGCACTTCTCCGTCGCGCCCTGGCTGAGCTCGCCGCCTGAGAACATGGCCCCCGCCTGTTCTCTGTGCACCTGTCACGGTTCTACCGCGACAGGTGCACAGATTTCGGGAAGGTGGGGACGGACGGGCGATCAGGCGGCGGGTTCGGGGATGACCCGGGCCATCTGGGCCACCGTGCGGTAGACCACCTCGGCTGCGCCCAGCTCGTCGTCACGCAACAGGTTGGCCATGATGCGCAGCACCCAGTCCATGAGGGTGCGCGACCGCATGCCCACGCGGGTCAGCTCCCGCATCAGGGTGGGCTGGCCGATCACCTGGGCGAACAGGCGAGCCACCTTGAAGTACAGGCCGTACTCGTCGGCCAGCAGCCGCGGGTACTGGCTCAGCACCATCCCGTCGCCGGACACGAGGGTCTCGTGCAGCAGCTCGGCGGCCATGCGACCGGTCTCGTAGGCGTAGTCGATGCCCTCGCCGTTGAAGGGGTTGATGGACCCGGCGGCATCGCCGACGACGATCCAGGTCGGCCCCACCTTCGGTCCCACCGATCCACCCATGGGCAACCGGCCGCCGGTGGGCACGGAGGTGGCCGCCTCGGGTGAGATGCCCCAGCGCGCGGGGGCGGTGGACGCGAACTCGTTCATGATGTGGGTGGTGTTCACCGACTTGAAGTCGCGAAAGGTGGACAACAGCCCGATGCCCACGTTGATCTGCCCGTCGCCGAGGGGGAAGATCCAGCCGTACCCGGGCAGCGAGTTGCCGTTGCGGTCCCGGACGTCGAGCGCGCTCTCGATCCACGGCGTGTCGCTGATGTCGCTGGCGAAGTAGCCGCGGATGGCCATGCCCTGGGGGTAGCGGCGGTCGCGGCTGGTGCCCAGGGCGCGCCCGAAGCGCGAGTTCGCACCGTCGGCGATGACCACGTAGCGGGCCCGCACCTCCTCGGTTCGGCCCGACTCCTTGTCCTTCACCACGGCGCCGGCCACCAGCCCGTCGACCAGCAGGGGGGCCACCGCCTCGGTGCCCTGGCGCAGCACGGCCCCCGACTTCACCGCGTGCTCGGCCACCATCGTGTCGAGGTCGGATCGCCGCACCACGTAGCCGTAGTCGGGATAGATCGGGTGGCGGGGCCAGTTGAGCTCCAGCTCGATGCCGTGGGCGCAGGCCCGCAACCCGTCGTAGCGGTGGAAGTCGTCGAGGCGCTCACCCAGACCCATGTCCTGGAGCTGGTGGACGGCGCGGGGGGTGAGCCCGTCCCCGCACGTCTTCTCCCGCGGGAAGGTCTTGCGCTCCACGAACACCACGTCGTGGCCCGCCTCGGCCAGCCAGTAGGCGGTGGCCGCCCCGGACGGCCCGCCGCCGATGACCAGCACCTCGTGGCGCTCGCCGGACGAGGCCGGAGGATCGGGCTGGCTCACCACCCCAGCCTACGGCGCGCCGGCCGCGGCCGAGGCATCCAGGTGGGGACCCGTGGGGTGGCGCTCAGGCGTTGCCGGCGGCCGAGTCGACCAGGGTCGGGTTGGTCAACTTGCCGGTGGTGGGGTCGAGCATCACGGTGCCGTCCGGGTTCTGCAGCAGGCCCGTGGTCGGGTTGAGCACCGGCGTGAGGTTGGGCCACAGCAACGTGCCGTCGTCCGCGATCTGCTTGGGCGGCACCACCTGGCCGCTGATGGTCTCGCGCTCGTGGCGCACGACGTCGAGCAGCTGGGACTGGGTCAGGTTGCCGTTCCAGGCCGGCATCTGGTTGCCCTTGTACGAGCCGGCGATGTGGGGGCCGCCCGGGCGGTTGGGGTCCCCGTAGGCTTTGCCGATGCCGGTGCCCACGTCGCCCTGCCACACGAACTCGAGCTGGTCGGCTAGGTGGGGGAACGTCTTGAGCACCTCGCCGTCGTTGAGCTGGCGGCCCACGCCGCCCGAGCCGTCAGCGGCGTGGCAGCTCGAGCAGTTGGCGTAGACGGTGGCCCCGTCGACCAGCTGGGTGGGCACGTTGGAGTACGGCTTGGACAGGGTGTTCACGTAGATGACGGCCCAGATGGGCAGGAAGGCCAGCACCGGCATCACCCACAGGGGGATGCGCTTGCGCTCGAGCGAGGCCCGCACGTACTTGGGCACCCGCCGGGGTGGCACCGCCTCGATGGGCTCGACCGCCGCCGGCCGAGCCGCAGCCGCTGCCGGGGTGGCTGCCTCGACCGCGCCGGTGGACGCCGACGCCGACCCGGGCGCCTCGGCACCGCCGCCGCCGCCGCTGTCGCCGGCGTCCCCACCCCCGAGACCCAGCGCCGCACGGCGGTCGCGGGAGCGCTTCAGGAGATGCTCGGGAACTTCGGTCACAGCCGGCCTCCGGGGGGCAGTTCGACTTGGCCATCCGGGGTGTCTCGCCGACGTCGTGTCGACGCCGGGAGGGCCTTTCGGATGTGTCAGCGAGCACCTTAGGTCACGGGCCCGGTGCAAGGCCAAGACGGTCGCGCGCCCCCGACGAGGTCCTGGCCGAGCCTGCCGCCGGCCTCGTCGCGCCCCCGGCGTGCGCCGCCGCGGGTGCGGATGTGCCTGGTCCGCGAAGGTCGTGCTAAACCACGGTCCGGTCCCGCCAGATCCGCTCCCCGGGTGACCAGGGGGGTCCCGAGACGGCGGTAGGCTGATCCGGTCCAGCTACGGAGGTCCCCACCCAGGTGGTTGCGTTCGTCACAGCGGTGCTCATCGCGGTCGTGCTGACCCTGCTGGTGATCCCCGTGTCCAAGCGTCGTCCACCCGGCACCCCGCTGACCTGGGGCGAGGCCATGGTCGCCGCCGTGTACGCCTACTTCCTGATGTTCTGGACCTACGCCATGATCCCGCACCTCTGGCTGACGTGGACCTCCAACGAGCTGGGGTGGACACCGACCAAGGCCTGGTTGGGGCCAGGCAAGATCCTCCAGCCCCAGAAGGCCGGTGGCTGGTTCCCGCTCACGCTCAACTACCAGGTGCTGCGCGACATCCTGGTGGTCGGCATCTACGTGGCCGCCCTGGCCTTCCAGATGTGGATCTTCGCCTGGTGGCAGAACCGGGCCAAGCGGGCCGCCGAGGTCCCGGCCATCACCACCTCCGACTACGGGCGCCCGCTCGTGCGGAAGAGCTGAGCGAGCGCTGAGATGGCCCGCACCGATGCCAACCCCCCGCTGCCCGAGTTCCGCGACGACTACGTGCTGCAAGAGGTCGACGCCGCCTGGTTGTCCAAGGCGGTCAAGCCCAAGCAGTTCATCCACATCGACCAGTCCGAGTGCATCACCTGCGAGGGCTGCGTCGACATCTGCCCGTGGAAGTGCATCCACCTGGTCCGCACCGACGCCATCGACGAGGCCGTCCTCACCGAGCTGCCCGGCGAGGACCCGGGTGACCACTCGGTGTTCATCATCGACGACGACGTGTGCACCCGATGCGCGTTGTGCGTCGACCGGTGCCCGACCGGCGTGATCATCCTGGGCAAGGTGGGCGATCCTTCGGCGGCGGGCGACATCCACCAGCGCACCCCCACCCACGGCTACGGCTACGGGATGCGCCTGGGATGAGCACCACCCAGCTGACCCAGAAGAGGAACTGACGTGGCCAAGACCATGCAGCCCAAGGGCAAGAGCCGGCTGACCGAGCTCAACGAGTCGGTCCAGGGCTCCCAGGCCTGGAACTCGATCTTCCGGCCCGGGTCGGTGTTCCGCAAGGGCTACACCGACAGCCCCCGCAACCGGTCCTACGTGATCATGAACAGCGTGCTCTACCACCTCCACCCGGTGAAGGTGAAGCGGCACGCGGTCAAGGTCTCCTACACGCTGTGCCTCGGCGGGTTGAGCTTCTTCCTGTTCATCCTGCTCACCATCACCGGCATCTTCCTGATGTTCTTCTACCGACCGACGTCGGCCAACGCCTGGAGCGACATCTACACGCTCCAGACCTCGGTGACCTTCGGTCTGCTGGTGCGCAACATGCACCGGTGGGCGGCCCACCTGATGGTGCTGTCGGTGTTCCTGCACATGGCCCGGGTCTTCTACCACGGGGCGTACAAGCCGCCCCGTGAGTTCAACTGGGTCATCGGCGTGATCCTGCTCACCCTGACCCTGTTGCTGTCCTTCACCGGCTACCTGCTCCCGTGGGACCAGCTGGCGCTGTGGGCCGTGACGGTGGGCACGAACATGATGGGCTACACGCCCGTGTTCGGCACCCAAGTGCGGTTCGTCTTATTAGGAGGCAGCGTGATCGGTACCAGCACGCTCCTGCGCTGGTACGTGCTCCACGTGCTCTTCGTCCCGTTCGTCACCGTCATCTTCCTGGCCATCCACTTCTGGCGGGTGCGCAAGGACGGCGGCATCTCCGGTCCGCTTTAGGTCACATCGAGTCCAATCGAGACGCCATGACTGAGATCCCCGAACACCTCCGCAAGCGGGCCGAGGCCGCACGGCAGAAGGCCGAGGCGGCCAAGGCTGGCGCGGGCGCGCCCGATGAGGCGCCGGCCGCGGACGCCAGCGCCGACGCGGGTGCAGGCGCTTCGGCGGGGGACAGCAAGATCCCGGCGCACCTGCTCGAGCGGTCCAAGGCGGCCAAGGCCCGCAAGGCCGGGGCCGAGTCCGAGACCAGCGAAGGCGGCGGCGGGGTGGGCACGCTGGCGCCGGCCGCCGGCGGGGCCATCGCCACCGCCGCGCCTCCTCCGGCGGCGACCGGGCCGGGCGGGCACACCCAGCGCCTGCTCACCGTGGTCAAGTCCGGGTCCATCCAGGACGTCAAGGCCACCCCGGTCGACAAGGTCCACGTCTGGCCGCACCTGCTGGCCGTCGAGTTCCTGGCCGCCCTGGTGATGACCACCTTCCTGCTGATGTTCTCGATCTTCGTGAACGCCCCCCTGCTCGAGCTGGCCAACCCCAACTCGACCCCGAACCCGTCGAAGGCCCCGTGGTACTTCCTCGGCCTGCAGGAACTGCTCACCATGTTCCACCCGATGGTCGTGGGCGTGACCGTCCCGGGCATGGGCATCTTCCTGCTGATCCTGGCTCCCTACATGGACAAGAACCCGAGCAACAAGCCCGAGGACCGCAAGTTCGCGATCTCGTTGTTCACGGTCTTCCTCATGTTCTGGGCCGTACTCGTCATCCTGGGCTCGTTCTTCCGGGGGGAGGGCTTCAACTTCACGGCCCCCTGGAGCGGCGGGCTCTTCTTCGACCTCTGATCCGAGTCCCCCATGTCCACATTCCTGATCGTCGCCGTCGTCGTCATCTTCATCCTGCTGGCCGCCATGGCCCTGTTCGCCTCGGCGCGCCGTCGCGACACCGAGTCGGCCACCGGCGCCCTGTCGCGTGAGACGCGCAAGCGTGATCAGGGCGAGACGCCCGCGCTGGTCGGCGCCCCGGCCTCGGCCCGCGAGGTCGAGAAGTCGGCCGCGCTCGAACGGCGCCCGCCCCAGATCGAGAAGGCCGCCGGTGCCGAGCTGGCCGGCTACGTGCCGCCCGACCCCGACCAGATCGGGGTCACCCGCCGCCAGTTCTTGAACCGCGGCATCGTGGCCTTCTTCGGCCTCAGCCTGGCCGGGTTCGGGGCCTCGGTGCTGGCATTCCTGTGGCCGATCCCCCAAGGCGGCTTCGGCTCGGTCATCCAGGTGGGCAAGATCTCCGACATCCTCTCGGAGATCACCGCCGCCAACGGCTTCTTCTACTTCGCCCAGGGTCGCCTGTGGATGACGGCCTACCCGCTGGCCGACATCCAGAAGGCCGAGAAGGTGTACTCGGCGGCCGTGCTGCCCTCGCTCGAGGCCGGCGTCACCGTCGTCTACCAGACCTGCCCCCATCTCGGCTGCCGGGTGCCGGCCTGCCTGACCTCCCAGTGGTTCGAGTGCCCCTGCCACGGCTCGCAGTACAGCCAGGCCGGGGAGAAGCGCGGCGGCCCCGCCCCCCGGGGCATGGACCGCTTCACCAACACGGTGACCGCCGGCGTCCTGACCGTCGACACCGGCAGCGTCATCCAGGGTCCGCCGATCGGGACCGACACCACCGGACAGCAGGCTG
Source organism: uncultured Microthrixaceae bacterium (assembly GCA_963785815.1). Classification (GTDB taxonomy): domain Bacteria; phylum Actinomycetota; class Acidimicrobiia; order Acidimicrobiales; family Acidimicrobilacustridaceae; genus UBA4742. The sequence goes on along the minus strand of CAWAWN010000002.1, from coordinate 53,038 downwards.
AGGGACCGCACTGTGTCGGATAGCGCCATGAGTCCTGTCCTCGCGGCCCAAGTGGTCTTCGGCACGGCCGAAGGCGCAATCGGCGGCATCATCGTCGCGATCGTCGTGATCGGGTTCGTGATCGCGGTGGTGTCCAACATGCGGCGCGGCCGCGCCGAGGTCGGCGCCGAGATCGAGCTGGCCGCCAACCGCAAGCCCTACCTCAGCGACGAGGAGCTCGAGGGTCGCAAGCTCGACCGCACGCTCGGCATGGCCCTGATCCTCATGATGGTCATCGCCATCTCGCTGCCCCTCTACTGGCTGGCCGAGCCGGCTCGCCAGAAGGGTGAGGTGCAGCACTACGACAAGGTCTTCGTGGCCCGTGGCCTCGACGTCTACCTGAACAAGGCCAAGTGCGTGAACTGTCACGGCCCCAACGGGGTGGGCGGCGCCGCCAGCTACACCCTGCTCAACGAGAACGGCGACTACGTGGCCGCCGTGCAGTGGAAGGCGCCGGCGCTCAACACCGTGCTCTACCGCTTCTCCGAGGCCGAGGTGAACAACATCCTCGAGTACGGCCGCCCGCCGTCACCCATGCCCGCCTGGGGCTCGCTGGGTGGCGGTCCCCTGAGCGACCAGCAGCTGCTCGACGTGATCGCCTACCTGCGCAGCATCCAGCTGCCGGCCAACACCGCCACCCAGGCGCTCGACACCGAGATCGCCAAGGTGTGCAAGCCCGATTCGAACAACATCTGCACCCTCTACGGCACCACCCCCGACGCCCAGTGGAAGACGCTGGGCGAGGCCCTGTTCAACATGGGCGAGTACGACGGCTTCGCCGCCGGCGCCTACTCCTGCGCCCGCTGCCACACCAAGGGCTGGTCGATCGGCATGCCGGCGGTGCCCGGAGGCGGTGGCTCGCTCGGCCCGAACCTGACCAACGGCAGCGAGCTGCGCACCTTCGACACCCCGCAGGACCAGATCGCCTTCGTGATGGCCGGCTCGACGCTGGGCAAGGGCTACGGCCACGGTCAGATGGGCACCGGTCAGATGCCGGCCTGGGGGATCAACCCCAACTCGATCGATCCCACGCAGGCCACCATGAGCCCGTCCCAGGTCATGTACACCGAGAACCAGGTCGCAGCCATCGTGGCCTACGAGCGGAGCCTGTAGCCACATGCCCATCCACCTCCTGGCCGGCATCGACTTCAACACCGGCATCCGCGGCATCCTGGTCGTGGCCCTGGCCGTGGCCATCCTGCCCGGCTCCGTCTACTTGCTGCTGGCCACGAACACCGGTGCCCGGCTCGGGCTGCTCATCGCGCTGGCCGCCGTCTGCGGCTGGGTGACCATCCTGTCGATGACCTGGTGGATCAACTCACCGGCCAACGGCCCCCGGGGTCGCAACGCCTCGTGGAAGCCGGTCGAGATCTACGTCCACGGCTCCGACACCGGCGCGGCCCGCACACCGCAGCTCAACTCGTTGCCGCCGCTGTCGAAGTTGCCCACCGCCCAGCAGATCATCGCCGACCACCCCGAGATCCTGAAGAACTACCCGAACCCCACCCAGGCCACGCTGTCCGACATCGCCAACAACAACCCCGAACTGCTGCCCAAGTACATGGCCGGCATCGACCTGGGGGGCTGGCGGATCGTGCCCCAGTCGGCGGCGGGTGACGCCGGCACGGTGGCGGGCACCACGCTCACCACCGGAAGCAACAGCCTGTTCAAGCTGGCCACCGACTACAAGATCCTGGGGACGTTCGACTACGGCGGCAAGCCCACCCGACTCGAGTACTGCGGGGCCAAGAAGGAGGTCCGCACCCACTACCTGATCCCGGGCGACCCCATCTGCCGCATCCAGTACAAGCTGTACAAGCTGTTCCACTGGAACAGCCCACCGCACTACGAGGTGGTCCTGGTCCAGCGGGTGGTGCCCCAGACGACCATCCCTGGCCACGCCCCTCCGTTGCCCAAGGTGGACACGACCCAGCCGGTCATCGCCGTGGTCATGATCCGCGACCTCGGCCAGGCTCGGATGCTGCCGGCCACCATCTTCGTCATCGCCCTCGCCTTGTTCATCTTCTTCGTGATGCTGCTGCACTACCGGGACAAGACGCTGCAGCGGAACCTGGCCGAGGACGAGGAAGAGCGCAAGGCCATCGAGGCGGAGAGCGTCAAGGTCTGAGCTGATGGCCCAGTACCTGCCGATCTTCGCCCTGCTGGTCCTGGCCATCGTCTTCGGGCTGCTCAGCCGCGTGGCCTCGCGCCTGCTGGGTCCGCGCAACCCCACGGTGGCCAAGAGCGCACCCTACGAGTGCGGCATCATCCCCGATCGCGAGCCGCCCCAGCGCTTCCCGGTGAAGTTCTTCCTGGTGGCCATGATCTTCATCGTGTTCGACATCGAGGTCATCTTCCTGTTCCCGTGGGCCGTGGTGTTCCGCTCCCTCGGGCCCTTCGGGTTGTTCGCCATCGTGATCTTCGCGGCCGCCGTGTTCGAGTCCTTCGTCTACCTGATCAGCAACGGCGCCCTCGACTGGGGTCCGATCAAGCAGCTGCGCCGCGTCGACGTGGTCGACCCGGCCCGCACGATGTCCACCACCATCCGCCGGGTCGGCCTCGAGGGCCGCGAGCCGGCGGCCGACGCCAGCACGGGCGAGGCGGCCTGATGGCTGAGCCGGGTGGCTTCCTCGACAAGGGCCTCGAAGGCCTCGAACACAACTTCCTGACCGGCACCCTCGAGGAGCTGGTGAAGTGGGCGCGGGCCCGCAGCGTCATGCCGGCGTCGTTCGGTCTGGCTTGCTGCGCCATCGAGATGATGGGCACCGGCGGGGCTCACTACGACCTGGCTCGCTACGGCATGGAGGTCTTCCGGGCCTCTCCCCGCCAGGCCGACCTCATGATCGTGGCCGGCCGGGTGTCGCAGAAGATGGCGCCGGTGCTGCGCCAGATCTACGACCAGATGATGGAACCGAAGTGGGTCATCTCCATGGGCGTGTGCGCGTCCAGCGGCGGGATGTTCAACAACTACGCCATCGTCCAGGGCGTCGACCAGGTGGTCCCGGTCGACGTGTACGCCCCGGGATGCCCCCCGGGGCCGCAGACCCTGCTGCACGCCATCCTCACCCTGCACGCCAAGATCCGGGCCGGCGAGCTGACCCGGCGCAAGGGCCAGGGCGCCGGGCTGGTCATCGAGCAGCGCGACGGCCAGACCGACCCGGGCACCCAGGTGCTGCTGTCGCCACCGCCGCCGGTGGCAGCCGGTTCGCCGGCCGGGGGCGACTGAGCCATGAGCGACGTCGCCGACCCCGAGGGCGCGACCGAGCCGGACCCCGAACCCGAGCAGCTCCACGGCGTGCCCGTCAGCTGGTCCCGGGATCAGCGGGTGCTGCACCCGTCGCGGAGCCAGCTGCTAGACGTGGTCTCGGCCCTGCGCGACGACAGCTACCTCACCTGCCTGGACGTCACCGGGGTCGACTACCTGACCCATCCGGGCCGGCCGCTGCCCAAGGGCATCGCGCCCGAGCGCTTCGAGGTGGTGGTGACGCTCATGTCCCACCGCGAGCGCCAGCGGATCCGCCTGCGCGTGCAGGTGCCCGGCGACGAGCCGACCTGCCCGTCGCTGTTCGCCGTCCACCCCGGCACCGAGGCCATGGAACGTGAGGTCTACGACATGTTCGGGGTCGTCTTCGAGGGCCACCCCGACCTGACCCGCATCCTGATGCCCGAGGACTGGTTGGGCCACCCTTTGCGCAAGGACTACGAGTCGGGCCGCATCCCCGTGCAGTTCAAGGGCGCGCCCACCGTCCGGTGAGCGAACCCGAGCCAGAGGCAGCGATGACGACCACCCACGAACCCACCACCGAACCGGACGGCACCAGCAGCACCCACGACCGCTACGCCGACGCCGGCCAGACGTCGGAGGGCGGCCAGGAGCTGACCAGCCGCCACGTGACCGACGCCATCGAGCGGATGATCGAGGTCGGCGCCGTGCTGCGGCTGTCCGAGCTGGAGGCAGCCGGCGCGCAGGCCGCGACTGAAGCCGCCAGCGACGGCCTCGACGACGTGCCCGACGACGAGACCATGATCATCAACATGGGCCCCCAGCACCCGAGCACCCACGGGGTGCTGCGGCTCATGCTCGAGCTTCAGGGCGAGACGGTGCTGCGCTCGAAGCCCATCATCGGCTACCTGCACACGGGCATGGAGTGGACGGGCGAGGAGCTCACCTACCTCCAGGGCTGCACCAACGTCACCCGCATGGACTACGCCTCGCCGCTGTTCTCCGAGCTGGCGTTCTCCCTGACGGTCGAGAAGCTGCTCGAGATCGAGGTGCCCGAGCGGGCCATCTGGATCCGGATGCTGATGACCGAGCTCAACCGCATCTCGTCGCACCTGCTGTTCATGGCCACCAACGGCATGGACATCGGCGCCATCTCGATGATGCTCTACGGCTGGCGTGAGCGCGAGGAGGTGCTGCGCTTCCTCGAAGAGGTCACCGGGCTGCGGATGAACCACAACTACATCCGTCCCGGCGGCGTGGCCGCCGACCTGCCCGACGGCTGGCGCGACGGCGTCCGCAAGCTGGTCGACATGATCCCGCCGCGGCTCGACCAGTACGACACCCTGCTGACCGGCCAGCCCATCTGGCGCGAGCGCCTCCAGGGCGTGGGCGTGATCGACACGGCCACGGCCCTGGCCCTGGGCACGACCGGGCCCATCCTGCGCGCCACCGGGTACGCCTGGGACCTGCGCCGCGACATGCCCTACCTGGCGTACGACCAGGTCGACTTCGACGTGCTGGTCGGCACCTACGGCGACTGCTACGACCGCTACGCCATCCGGCTCAACGAGATCCGCGAGTCGCTCAAGATCGTGCGCCAGATCGTGGACAAGATGCCGGGAGGCGACTACCGCATCCAGGACAAGAAGGTCACACCGCCGCCCCGGGCTCGCATCGACGAGTCGATGGAGGCGCTGATCCACCACTTCAAGATCTTCACCGAGGGCTTCAAGGTGCCCGAGGGCGAGGCGTACTGCGCGGTGGAATCGCCCCGGGGGGAGCTCGGGTGCTACATCGTGTCCGATGGGAGCTCGCATCCGTACCGCATGCACATCCGGGGGCCGAGCTTCGTGAACCTCCAGACGCTGCCCCACCTGCTGCGCGGCGGCATGATCGCCGACGCCGTGGCCGTCATCTCGTCCGTCGACCCCATCCTGGGCGAGGTCGACCGCTGATGGCGCGACTCGACCCCGAGAACGTGGCGATCGCCACCGAGATCATCGGCCGGTACCCGCGACCCAAGTCGGCCCTCATCCCGCTGCTGCACCTGGCCCAGTCCCAGGACGGATGGGTCACGACCGACGCCATGGCCCACATCGCCGAGCTGGTGGGGGTCACCCCGGCCGAGGTGCTCGGCACCTGCTCGTTCTACGAGATGTTCAAGCGTGAGCCGGTGGGCCGCTACCTGGTCAACGTGTGCACGAACATCTCGTGCCAGCTCATGGGGGGCGAGGAGCTGCTCCACCACGCCGAGCAGACCTTGGGCATCAAGGCAGGCAACACCACCGCCGACGGGATGTTCACCGTCGAGGACGTCGAGTGCATCGCGGCGTGCACCGAGGCCCCCTGCCTCCAGGTGAACTACCGGTACCGCCATCGCATCACCAACGACGAGTTCGACCGGATGATCGACGATCTGCGGGCCGGACGCCTCGACGACGAGGTGCCCCCGCACGGCACCCTGGCCCGGGTCCGCCAGTCCATCCCGGCGGATCGGGCCGCCGGGCCGGCGTCACCCGAGCGTGGCTCGGAGCCGGCCTGGATGGGCATGAACGCGCCGCCGCCCGGCCCCGAGGGCGCGGACGGAGCGGCGAGCTGATGGCGATCACCGACGCACCCAAGATCATCACCGGTCGGTTCGGGTACGAGGACTCGTACACGCTCAGCCGCTACCAGGCGACCGGCGGGTACGCCGGCCTGCGCAAGGCGTTGACCATGTCTCCCGAGGCGGTGGCCGCCGAGGTGAAGGAGGCCAACCTGCTCGGGCGCGGCGGGGCCGGGTTCCCGGCCGGTGTGAAGTGGGGCTTCTGCCCGCCGGGCGTGTGGCCGCGCTACTTGGTGGTCAACGGCGACGAGAGCGAGCCTGGCACCTACAAGGACCGCATGCTCATGGAGCGCGATCCCCACCAGCTCATCGAGGGCATCCTCATCGCCTGCTATGCGGTGGGCTGCGCCCAGGCCTTCCTCTACGTGCGGGGCGAGATGGCCCTGGCCCAGGAGCGCATCGCCAGCGCCCTCAACGAGGCCTACGCCGCCGGTCTGGTGGGACGCAACATCGGGGGAACCGACTTCTCGGTGGACGTGGTGCTGACCTGGGGCGCGGGCGCCTACATCGTGGGCGAGGAGACCGGGCTGATCGAGAGCCTGGAGGGCAACCGGGGGATGCCCCGGCTCAAGCCGCCGTTCTTCCCGGCGGCCAAGGGCCTGTACCTCCAGCCCACCATCGTCAACAACGTCGAGACCCTGTCGAACGTGCCCTGGATCGTCACCAACGGGGCCAGCGCCTTCACCGCGCTGGGGGCCGAGGCGTCCAAGGGCACCCGCATGTTCGCGGTGTCGGGCCACGTCAACAAGCCCGGCGTGTTCGAGGTCGAGTACGGCGTCACCACCTTCCGCGACCTGATCTACGCCCCGGTCTACGCCGGCGGGATCCGCGACGGCCACACCATCAAGGCCTTCATCCCGGGTGGGGCCTCGGCGCCGTGGTTCTACGAGGAGCACCTCGACCTGCCCCTGGAGAAGGGCACCGTGGACCGGGCCGGTTCGATGCTCGGCTCCGGTGCCATCGTGGTGATGGACGAGACCACCGACGCGGTCAAGGCCTGCCTGCGCGTGGTGCGCTTCTTCGCCCGCGAGTCGTGCGGGAAGTGCACGCCGTGTCGTGAGGGGACCACTTGGTTGGAGCGGATCCTGCGGCGCATACTCGACGGCTATGGCCGACCCAGCGACCTCGACCTGCTGATGGACGTGTGCGACAACATCAGCCCCGGGATCGCCTGGCCGCCCAAGCAGACGACCATCTGCCCGCTGGGTCCCTCGGCGGTGTCGCCCATCGCCTCGGCCGTGGCCCGCTTCCGCGACGAGTTCGACGCCCACATCGCCAGGGCCGTGCAGTCGCGGGTGTCGGTGGCGGTCCCGGCACGGGCCGGTGCCGATGTCTGACACCGCCAGCGCCGACGCCGCCTCGCCCGTGGTCGACGGCGTGGCCGTCACCATCGACGGCCGGGCCATCGTGGCCCACGAGGGCGAGCTCATCATCGACGCCGCCGAGCGCAACGGCATCTACATCCCGCGCTTCTGCTACCACCCGCGCATGGAGTCGGTGGGCATGTGTCGCATGTGCATCGTCGAGGTCGACACCGGCCGCGGCCCGGCCCTGCAGCCCAGCTGCATGCTGGAGTGCACACCCGACATGAAGGTGGACACCACCTCGCCGGTCACGCAGAAGGCGCAGGACGGCGTGCTCGAGTTCCTGCTGATCAACCACCCGCTCGACTGCCCGGTGTGCGACAAGGGCGGCGAGTGCCCGCTGCAGGACCAGACCATGGCCTACGGCCCGGGCGAGAGCCGCTTCGTCGAGGAGAAGCGCCACAAGGAGAAGCCCATCCCGGTCAGCGATCTGGTGCTGCTCGACCGCGAGCGCTGCATCCTGTGCGACCGCTGCACCCGCTTCGCCAAGGAGGTGGCCGGCGATCCGCTCATCCACTTCATGAACCGGGGCAACGAGACCGAGATCAACACCTTCCCCGACGAGCCGTTCTCGTCCTACTTCAGCGGCAACACCGTGCAGATCTGCCCGGTGGGGGCCCTGACCGCCAGCTCCTACCGCTTCCGTGCCCGCCCGTGGGACCTCGAGGCGGTGGAGTCCACCTGTCAGGGCTGCTCGGTGGGCTGTCGGATCTCGGTCGAGTCGTCCCGCAACCAGGTGCTGCGCTACCAGGGCGTGGACGTCGACCCGGTCAACTGGGGCTGGCTGTGCGACAAGGGCCGGTTCGGCTTTGAAGCCCAGCGCAGCACCGACCGCCTGACCGAACCCCTGGTCCGCCAGGGCGCAGACCACGCCCCGGCCCGCTGGGCGGACGCCCTGGGCCAGGTGGCCACCGCCCTGCGCGCCAGCCGACCTGACCGGGTGGCCGTGATCGGCGGCGCCCGGCTCACCAACGAGGCGGCCTACGCCTGGGCCAAGCTGGCCAAGGGCGTGATCGGCACCGACCACACCGACGCCCAGCTCGGCGACGGCATCGACGCCGAGGTCGCCCTGGGCCTGCCGGCGGCCACCATCGACGAGATCTGCGAGCCCGGGGGGACGGTGGTGCTGCTCGCCCCCGACCTCAAGGAGGAGCTGCCCGTCCTCTACCTGCGCCTGCGTGACGCGGTGGTGTCCCGCGGGGTGAAGGTGGTCGAGGTGGCGCCCCAGCACGGTGGCTTCAGCCGCTACGCCACGGTGTCGCTGCACCCGCGCCCGGGCGAGGCCGGGGTGCTGGCCCGAGCGCTGCTCGACGGCCCGCCGCCGGGTACCGATGCCGGAGGCGTGGACGCCAACGACCTGGTCACCGCCTGTGAGCTGGTGGCGTCCGGCCCCGTCCGGGTGGTGCTCGGTCGTCAGTCGGTGGCCGAGTCCGATCGATCGGTGGTCGACGCCGCCGCCGCCCTGCTGGCCCGCAAGCCCGACACCCGCTTCCTGGTCGGGCTGCGGCGCGGCAACGTGCGCGGCGCCCTCGACATGGGCCTGGCCCCCGGCCTGCTGCCGGGTCGGGTGGCGCTCGAGTCGGCCCGGTCCTGGTTCGAGCCGCACTGGCCGGGGCTGCCCGCGGTCAAGGGCCTCGACTGCACGGGCATCCTGTCGGCTGCGGCGGACGGGGCCATCGACGTGCTGATCCTGTTGGGGGCTGACCCCCTGGCGGACTTCCCCGACCGCGACCTGGCCACGCGGGGCCTGGCCGGTGCCACCACGGTGGTGGCCATCGACCAGTTCGCCACGGCCAGCGCGTCGACCGCGGCGGTCATCCTGCCGGCGGCGGGCTTCGCCGAGGTGGAGGGCACCACCACCAACCTCGAGGGCCGGGTCAGCGCCCTGCACGCCAAGGTGACCGCGCCCGGCACGGCCCGGCCGGACTGGATCATCGCCGTCGAGCTGGCCGCCGCCCTGGGAGCGGACCTGGGTGTCGAGTCGATCGACGCCATCCGCACCGAGGTGGCTCGCCTGGCTCCGTCCCACCTGGGCCTCACCCCAGCGGTGATCGAGGCCGCCGGCTCGGCCGACGGCGTGGTGGTGCCGTTGCCGAGCGAACCCCCGGCGCCGCGGGCCGAGGTCGCGGCTGGCGGAGATACCGACGACGACGGCGACGACGCCGCGACCGATGACGCGCCCGAGGTGGTGGCCGACCCGGGTGCCGGCGCGCCCGAGCTCCTCACGTTCGTGCCCGGAGCCCCGGCCGATCCGCCCCCGCTCGACCGCTACTCGCTGCGGCTTGTGGCCACCCGCAAGCTCTACGACCAGGGCGTGGCCGTCCAGCAGTCCCCCTCGCTGGCCGGGCTGGCCCCGGGCAGCATCCTGCGCATCAACCCCTACGACTTCGACCGCCTGGGCGTGGCCGCGGGGGACCAGGTGCGGCTGCACTCCTCGCGGGCCGACCTGCGGGCCGAGATCGCCGCCGACCCCGGCCTGCCCCGGGGAGCGGCCAGCGTCTACTTCAACCAGTCCGATCTGGACGCCGGCTCGCTGATCGATTCGACCGCGCCGGTCACCGACGTGCGGGTGGAGACGGCGGGGGGTGACCAGTGATCATCGCCGAGGACCCGATGCTGCTGGGCGGGCTCGACTGGAGCATCGTGGCCGTCGTGGTGGCCAAGGTGGTCATCGTCTTCGTCCTGTTGCTGCTGGCCACCATGTTGATGATCTGGTTCGAGCGCAAGCTCGTGTCCGACATGCAGAACCGGGTCGGGCCCAACCTGGCCGGTCCCTTCGGCGTGCTCCAGACCCTGGCCGACGGCATCAAGTTCTTCTTCAAGGAGGACCTGATACCGGATCGGGCGCAGCGGGCCGTGTTCATGCTGGCCCCGTTCCTGTCGTTCGTCCCAGCGTTCCTGCTGTTCGCCATCGTGCCCATCGGCGGCGACTTCAACGGGGACAACCACGGGATCATCCACGTGTTCGGCCACGCCACCTTCATGCAGGTGGCCGACCCGCCCATCGGCATCCTGTTCGTCCTGGCCATGTCGTCGATCGCCGTGTACGGCGTCATGCTGGCCGGCTGGTCGTCGGGCTCCAAGTACCCGTTGCTCGGCTCGGTGCGGGCCTCGGCCCAGATGGTGTCCTACGAGGCCGCCATGGGCCTGTCGGTGGTGGCCGTGATCCTCAAGGCCGGCACCCTCACCACCCACGGCATCGTCCAGTACCAGGCCGGCCCGGGCTGGGGGAACTGGGTGCCCAACTGGGCCGTCATCGTCACCGGCCTGGTGCCCTTCGTGATCTTCGTGATCGCCGGCACGGCCGAGCTCAACCGGCCACCGTTCGACCTGGTCGAGGCCGAGCAGGAGCTGGTGGGCGGCTTCAACACCGAGTACAGCTCCATCCGCTTCGCGCTGTTCTACCTGGCCGAGTTCATGAACACGATCACCATGTCGGCCATCTTCGTCACCCTCTTCCTGGGTGGCCCCGCCGGTCCCGCCTACTTCGGCCCCGGCTGGATGTGGGGCTGCCTGTGGTTCTTCCTCAAGCTCATGGTCTTCCTGTTCTGCTTCGTGTGGCTGCGGGCCTCGTTGCCCCGCTTCCGCTACGACCAGCTCATGGACCTGGGTTGGAAGGTGCTCATCCCGCTGGCCCTGGGCTGGTCGCTGCTGCTGGCCGCCATCCAGATCGGCCAGGACGAGAACTGGAACCCGGTGGCCGTGGTGGTGGTGTCGGTGGCGGTGCTGCTGGCCGGCTACGGGCTGTTGCGCGCCGCCATCTCGGGCAGCCGCGCCCGTCGTCTCGAGCAGGTGGACGCCTGATGGGCTACCTCGACGGGTTCCTGGTCCCCTTGCGCCAGATCGGTCGCAAGCAGCGGGTCACCACCCAGTACCCGCAGGAGAAGGCGCCCCAGGCGCTGCGCCGCCACGGCCGCCACGTCCTCAACCGCTACGAGGACGGCATGGAGAAGTGCATCGGCTGCGAGCTGTGTGCCGGGGTGTGCCCGGCCCGGTGCATCTACGTGCGCGGGGCCGACAACCCCCAGGACGACCCAGTGTCGCCCGGCGAGCGCTACGGCTTCATCTACGAGATCAACTACCTGCGCTGCATCCACTGCGACCTCTGCGTGGAGGCCTGCCCGACCGAGGCCATCACCGAGTCCAAGCTCTTCGAGTTCTCCTTCACCAACCGGTCCGACGCCATCTACACCAAGGACGAGCTGGTGGTGGCCGACGACGGCCAGCCCCAGCACCTGCCCTGGGAGGACTGGCGGCCGGGCGAGGACCAGAACACCTCCGCCTGGATGCGCGCCACCGCCCCCTCGGGCTCGGCCGCCATGGAGGGCAAGGTGGCGTGGTCGGGCGAGCTCGGCTACGGCGTGCGCGCCCCCGAGGCCGATCAGGCGGCCAAGGACGCGATGGCCGACCCCCACCCCGTGGTCGGCCAAGATGGCGGCGTGCTCCACGACCACTCGGACCCGGCTGCGCCCGTCGACCACTCGTCGGCCGCCGAGCACGGCGTCACCGGTTCGGGCGATCCGGGCCCGACCGGCGCAGGGGGGCTCTGAGTGGTCGAGACCGCCACCTTCGCTGTCTGCGCGGCCATCGTGCTGTGCGGCGCGGTCGGCGTGGTCATCTCGCGCAACCCGGTGCACTCGGCGCTGAGCCTGGTGGCCACCCTGTTCGGCATCGCCATCCTGTTCCTGCAGCTCGACGCCGAGCTGCTGGCCGTCGTCCAGGTGATCGTCTACACGGGCGCGATCGTGGTGCTGATCCTGTTCGTGATCATGCTGCTGGGCGTCGATCGAGAGGACGACCTGTCCACCGAGCCCCTGGTGGGCCAGCGGATCGTGGCCGTGGTGGCCGGGCTCGGCCTGCTGGCGTCGCTGGTGCTGGTGTTCGCGGGCGTCTCCAAGCACGGCCTGAGTGGGGCCAAATCCCAGGGGGGCAAGCTGACCGGCCCGGTGACCAACGTGTCCCAGATCGGTCACTCCCTGTTCACCGACTGGGTCTTCGCCTTCGAGATCACCGCCGGCCTGCTCACCATCGCCGTGATCGGGGCCGTGGTCATGGCCCGTCGCCCTGCCTCCTACGAGCCACTGCCCGAACCCGAGCCCATCGGCAACGAGGCCGAGCTCGAGGACGAGGCCGAGCAGGAATCTGGTCAGGGGGTCGACGTCTGATGGTGCTCGCCGCCCTCCAACCCGTGTCCTATCTGGTGCTCGGTGCCCTGGTCTTCTGCATCGGCGCGGTGGGCCTGCTCACCCGCCGCAGCCCGCTGGTCATGCTCATGTGCGTCGAGCTGATGCTCAACGCCGTGAACCTCACGTTCGTGACCTTCGCCCACATGCTGAACGACGTCTCGGGCCAGGTCGTCGTGTTCTTCGTGCTGGTGGTGGCGGCCGCCGAGGTGGTGGTCGGCCTGGGCATCATCGTGGCCGTCAACCGCCGTCGCCCCGACGCCAACGCCGACGACGTCTCGTTGCTGAGGGGTTAGGCGAGCGCGCCCATGGTCTCACTCGTCTGGCTCATCCCTGCCCTGCCGCTGCTGGGCTTCGTCATCTTGTTGCTGGTCGGCCCCCGCCTGGGAGAGCCGGCCGCCGGTTGGCTGGCCACGGCCCTGGTGGCCGCCGCCTTCGTGGTGTCCATCGTCGTGTTCGTCGGCCTGCACGGGCGCGCCGACCGCACCTACACCCTGAGCCTGTTCACGTGGATCCCGGCGGGGCGCTTCAACGTCGACGTGGGCTTCCTGGTCGACCCGTTGTCGAGCGCCATGATCCTGTTCGTCACCGGCGTCGGCGCCCTGATCCACTGCTACTCGATCGGCTACATGCACGGCGACCGCCGCTTCTCCCAGTTCTTCCTGTACCTGAACCTGTTCGTGTTCTCCATGCTCATGCTGGTGCTGGGGGACAACCTGCTGATCACCTTCCTGGGTTGGGAGGGCGTGGGCGTCTGCTCCTACTTCCTGATCGCGTTCTGGTTCGAGAAGCCGGCGAACGCCTCGGCCGGCAAGAAGGCCTTCATCACCAACCGGGTGGGTGACTGGGGCTTCATGATCGGGATCTTCCTGACCTGGCTCACGTTCGGGTCGATCTCCTACACCCACTTCCTGCCCATGTCCTCGACGGCGGCCACCACCACGGCCACCTTCATCTCGCTGATGCTGTTCGTCGGCGCGGTGGGCAAGTCGGCTCAGCTGCCGCTGTACCTGTGGCTCCCGGACGCCATGGCCGGCCCCACGCCGGTGTCCGCCCTGATCCACGCCGCCACCATGGTCACCGCCGGTGTCTACCTGATGGTGCGCATCAACCCGATGTTGCACGCCTCGTCGCCGTGGCTGAGCACGGCGATCGCCTGGGTGGGGGTGCTCACCGCCCTGTTCGCGGCCACCATCGCCATGGCCCAGAACGACATCAAGAAGGTGCTCGCCTACTCGACGGTGAGCCAGCTGGGCTACATGTTCCTGGCCGTGGGGTCGGGCGGTTACTGGGCCGCCATCTTCCACATGATCACCCACGCCTTCTTCAAGGCCCTGCTCTTCCTGGGGGCGGGCTCGGTCATCCACGGCATGAACGACGAGCAGGACATGCGCCGCATGGGCGCGCTCCGAAAGCTCATGCCCATCACCGCCGGCTGCTTCATCGTGGGCTGGCTGGCCATCTCGGGGGTCATCCCCTTTTCGGGCTTCTGGTCCAAGGACGAGATCCTGACCTACGCCCTGCACAAGAGCGTGGCCCTCTACGCCGTCGGCCTGTTCACCGCCCTGCTCACCGCCTGGTACATGAGCCGCGAGGTGTTCATGGTCTTCTTCGGGGAGGCCAAGTGGGAGGAGAAGCGCCCGGCTCCGGTGGCGGCGGGGGTCGACGCTGACGCAGAGCTGGCTGCGGTTGGGGCCGACGAGACGGCCAGCACCGCGGTGGCCGACACCGGTGGCCACGGCCAGGACGCCCACGAGGGCGAGCACGACGGCGTGCACCCCCACGAATCGCCCTGGACCATGACCTTCCCGCTGGTGGTCCTGGCCATCCTGGCCACCATCGCCGGGTTCCTGAACCTGCCGTTCAGCGGCGCCGAGCACTGGCTGGAGGACTGGCTCGAGCCGGTGACCGGTCGCTACGGCGCGGTGCTGACCTACTCGAACGCCCAGATCGTGGGCCTGCTGGCCATCTCCACGGTGGTGGCCTTCGCCGGCATCGGCCTGGCCTACCTGGTGTTCATCAAGCACCGGGTCCCGACCGAGAAGGTCGAGCCCGAGCTCTTCGCCAAGGCCTGGTACTACGACATCGGCATCTCCGATTTCATGGGCGGACCGGGTCGGCGCTGGTTCGACCTGCTGTCCTGGTTCGATCGCACGGTCGTCGACGGCGCCGTCAACGGCATCGGCACGGTGGCCCGCGGGTCGGGCGTGATGGTGCGCCGGCTCCAGAACGGCTACGTGCGCACCTATGCCCTGGCCATGACGGTGGGCACCCTGGTGCTGCTCATCTTCATCCTCACGCGGATCAACTACTGATGCTGGCCGCGGTCGAACCCCACGTCTCGACGGGCTTCCCCGTCCTCACCGCGCTGGTGCTGCTCCCGCTGTTCGGGGCGCTGGTCATCGGCGTGATCCCCAAGTCACGACCCGACATGCACCGCCTGGTGGCGGTGGTGACGGCCATGCTGGCCGGCGCCCTGTCCCTCTACGTGCTCTACGCCTTCAAGGTGCACGACCCGGGCTTCCAGTTCGTGGTCAGCCACACGTGGGTCTCCACCTACGACATCAAGTTCTACCTGGGCGTCGACGGCATCTCGCTGTTCCTGGTGGTCCTGACCGGCGTGCTGTTCCCCATCGCCTTGTTCGCGGCCAAGCCCGACCACGACGAGAAGGGCTACTACCTCTGGATCACCCTGCTCGAGGCCGGCTGCCTGGGCGTGTTCGTCTCGCTCGACCTGTTCCTGTTCTTCCTGATGTTCGAGCTCACCATCGTGCCCCTCTACTTCCTCATCGGGCGGTGGGGCCACGGGCGGCGGGTGTACGCCGCCACCAAGTTCTTCTTGTTCACCATGACGGGCTCCGCCTTCATGCTCGTCTCGATCATCTCCCTGGCCGTGCTCTCCCACGCCGGGCCCCACGGTGGCACCACCTTCGACCTGCTCAAGGTGGTGAGCAGCCACCACATCAGCCAGACCACCCAGCGCTGGCTGTTCGTCGGCTTCGCCATCGCCTTCATGGTCAAGACACCGGTGTTCCCGTTGCACACCTGGCTGCCCGACGCCCACACCGAGGCCCCCACCGCCGGGTCGGTCGACCTGGCGGGCGTCCTGCTGAAGCTGGGCACCTACGGCTTCCTGCGCTTCGGCCTGTACCTGTTCCCCGAGGCCACCATCTGGGCCGCGCCGGTGATGCTCACGCTGGCCATCATCGGCATCCTCTACGGGGCCGCCGTGGCCACCATGCAGCACAACCTCAAGCGCCTGGTGGCCTACTCCTCGGTGGCCCACATGGGCTTCGCCGTGCTGGGCATCTTCGCCATCACCCAGCAGAGCCTCGAGGGCTCGGTCATGGTGATGATCAACCACGGCATCAGCACCAGCGCCCTGTTCATCCTCCTGGGGTTCCTCTACACGCGGCGCCACACCTTCGAGATCTCCGAGCTCAAGGGGTTGGCCAAGGTGGCCCCGTGGTTCGCGGGGGTGTTCATCCTGGTCGTGATGTCGTCCATCGGCGTGCCCGGGCTCAACGGCTTCGTGGGCGAGTTCCTGGTGCTGCTCGGCACCTTCGCCGCCCACCGGTGGTACGCGGTGGTGGCCGCCAGCGGCGTGATCCTGGCCGCCCTCTACCTGCTCTGGGCCTACCAGCGGGTGTTCCACGGCGAGCCGGACCAGACCAACCAGGCCTTCCCCGACCTCAAGCTCACCGAGAAGTTGGTCATGTTCCCGCTGATCGGGCTCATCGTCTTCCTGGGCATCTACCCCAAGCCGCTGCTCGAGCGCATCGAGCCCTCGGTCCGCCTGCTCATCGCCCACGTCGAGGTCGAGGTGCCGTCCTTCCACGCCGCCACCCCGAACGTCGGGCCCCGCTCGAGCCAGGCCTCCTCGACGGCCCACCCCGCGCACGCGTCGTCGAGCACCGCCTCGTCCGCCTCCGCCGGCTCGGGATCGACCTCGTCGGCCGGCGGCGCCTCGTCGGGTGACCGCTCGGGGAGCGGGTCGTGATCGCCTCGCTCAGCCTGCTGGCCGCCTCCGGGGTGACGCGGGTGGCCACCCCCAAGGTCGACTGGCCGGCGTTGGCCCCCATCGTCATCCTGCTGGTGGGCGGCATCGTGCTGCTCACCATCGCCTCGCTCACCCGCAAACGCCCGACGGCGCGCTGGTACGCGCCGTTCACCGTCGCCGTGGCCGTGCTGGCCGCGCTGTCGGTCCTGCCCATGTGGGCCCGGGTGCAGGGCTGGGACAAGCTGGGCTGGATCACCATGCCCAAGTCGCCGCGCGGGCCGTTCTCGACCGTGGCCGGGCTGGTCGGGATCGACGGCTTCGGCCTGTTCGTGGCTGTGGTGGTGTGCGCCGCGGTGGTGCTGGGCGCGCTGCTGGCCGGCTCCTACCTGCGCCGGGAGGACCTCAACGGCCCCGAGTTCTTCGCCCTCCTGCTGCTGTCGGGGGCCGGCGGCGTGATCATGGCCATGTCCAACGACTTCATCGTGCTCTTCCTCGGGCTCGAGACGCTGTCGCTGGCCGTCTACATCCTGGCCGCCATGCACCTGCGCCGAGCCCAGTCGCAGGAAGCCGGCATGAAGTACTTCGTGCTCGGCGCCTTCTCGTCGGCCTTCCTGCTGTACGGCATCGCCCTCATCTACGGCGCCACCGGCTCGACCAACTTCATCCACATCAAGAACTTCTTCGGGACCTCGGCCGCGGGCGCCACCCCCGGCAACGTGCCCATGCACGACGGCCTGTTGCTGGTGGGCCTGGTGCTGGTGCTGGTGGGGCTGGGCTTCAAGGTGGCGGCCGTGCCCTTCCACTCCTGGCAGCCCGACGTCTACGACGGGTCGCCCACGCCAGCGGTGGCGTTCATGGCCGGGGCGGTCAAGGCCGCCGCCTTCGCCGCCTTCGTGCGGATCTTCGTCCTCACCTTCTCGAACTACGTGAACGACTGGCGCCCCATCCTGTGGGTGCTGTCGGCGCTGTCGCTGCTGCTCGGCGCGGTGCTGGCCATCGTCCAGACCTCCGTGAAGCGCACGTTGGCCTACTCGTCGATCAACCACGCCGGGTTCATGCTGCTGGCCGTCTCGGCCGCCAACGCCGCGGGCACCTCGGCCGTGCTGTTCTACGTGGCCGCCTACACCTTCATGGTGGCCGGCTCGTTCGCCGTGGTCGGGGTGGTGGCCGGACGCGGCGACGGCCGCACCACGCTGGAGGACTACCGGGGCCTGGCTCGATCGAACCCCCTGCTGGCCGGATCGCTCACCGTCTTCCTGCTCTCGATGGCCGGCATCCCCTTCACCGCCGGGTTCTTCGCCAAGTTCCTGGCCGTCGACGCCGTGCTCGACAACCACACGTACTGGCTGGCCATCGTGGCCATGCTGTCGAGCGCCATCGCCGCCTTCCTGTACCTGCGCATCGTGGTCTACATGTACCTGAGCGACGAGGACGAGGCGCCCGCCGAGCCCCACATCACGGTGCCGGCGGGCACGAAGCTGGCCATCGCCCTGTGCCTGCTGGTCACCATCGGGGTGGGGATCATGCCCGAGCTGTTCGACGGACCGGCCACCCACGGCGTGCCCTATCTGGTCGAACCGCCGGCGCCCACGGCCGCGCCCGCGGGCAAGTAGTCGTTGGCTCGCCCCGGCGTGGCGCGCCCGTCCGGAGATTTCATGACCCCAGCCCAGCTTCACTAGGCTCCGACGACGATGTCCTACTCGGAGTTCGTGCGCGAGTACCTGACTGTCGCCCTCATGGGCGGGCTGGCTCTGGTCTTGATCGGCACCCTGCTCGGCGTGGTCGGACGGGCCATCCGCCCCGACCGGCCCCAGGAGCAGAAGTACCTCACCTACGAGAGCGGGGTCGACCCCGTGGGGGCCGGCTGGGCCCAGACGCAGGTCCGCTACTACATCTTCGCCGTCCTCTTCGTGATGTTCGACGTCGAGGCCGTGTTCATCTTCCCGTGGGCCACCCAGCTCGAGGTCTACAGCACGTTCGGGCTGGTCGAGATGATGGTCTTCATCGTGATCCTGGCCCTCGGCCTGGCCTACGCCTGGCGGAAGAAGGTGCTGCAGTGGGTCTAGTCGAGAGCGGCAAGATGCCCAAGCCGCTGACCACCTTGCTCAACCGCGCCCGGCAGTACTCGATGTGGGTCTACCAGTGGGGCCTGGCCTGCTGCGCCATCGAGATGGGCGCCGCCTTCGCCTCGCCGCGCTACGACGTCATGCGCCTCGGGGTGATCCCCTTCCCGTCCAGTCCCCGCCAGGCCGACTTCGTGGTGGTGTCGGGCACCGTCACCGACAAGATGGCGCCGGCCCTGCTGCGCCTCTACGAGCAGATGCCCGACCCCAAGTACGTCATCAGCATGGGCAGCTGCGCCAACTGCGGTGGCCCCTACTGGGACAGCTACTCGGTGACCAAGGGCGTCGACCAGCTCATCCCGGTGGACATCTACGTCCCGGGCTGCCCGCCCCGGCCCGAAGCCCTGCTCGAGGGCATCCTGTTGCTGCAGGAGCACATCCGCAACGAGGACATGTCGGCCCGCTGGCGAGGTGATTCGATTGTCGTCGCCTGACGGCGGGGCCACCGAGGCCGCCAGCCCGGAGCCCGAGGAGGAGGCACCCGAGATCGACGAGCGGCGCCAGGCGCTGCTGGAGTCCTTCCAGGCCGAGCTGGGCGACGACGTGGTCGGCTCGCACATCCGCCCGGGCGACGACCTGTGGATCCGGGTGACCAACCAGGCCTGGCGCACGGCTGGTGACGTGGCCCGGCACAAGCTCGACTGCACCTACTTCGACTTCCTGTCGGTCATCGACTGGCTGCCCTCGCCCTACGGGCGCGACATGGACAGCCAGGAGGACATCGCCGTCCACGGTGCCGAACCCAAGCCCGCCGGCCCCATCGCCACCGGGTACGCCGGCGGCGACACCCGCATGCAGGTGTTCGCCCGCGTGTCGTCTCTGGCCGGCGGCTACGGCTTCACCCTCAAGGCCGACCTGGCCGACGTCGAGCCGTCGGTGGCCACCTGGGTGCCGGTCTACGCCGGGGCCAACTGGCACGAGCGCGAGGCCTGGGAGATGTTCGGGGTCGACTTCGTCGGCCACCCGCACCTGGTGCACATGTACCTGCCGGGTGACTTCGAGGGCAACCCCATGCGCAAGGACTTCCCGCTGCTGGCCCGGCGGGTGAAGCCCTGGCCCGGCATCGTCGACGTGGAGCCCATGCCCGGCGGCGACGACGAGGACGCGGGGGGCGCAGAGGGATCGGAGGAGGCCGGATGACCGCCATCTCCGATCGGGCGCAGCTGGCGGCGCTGGCCGCCCAGGCCGCCGACAACCGGATCAACGTCGACTACGAGTCCGAGGGCATGACCCTCAACATCGGACCGCAGCACCCGGCCACCCACGGCACGCTGCGCATCGTGGCCAAGCTCGACGGCGAGCAGGTCGTCTCGGCCGAGCCCATCGCCGGGTACATGCACCGGGGCTACGAGAAGTTGACCGAGGTGCGCACCTACCCGCAGGTGACCACGCTGATCAACCGCATCGACTGGTTGGGCAGCTTCGCCAACGAGGTGCCCTTCATCCTGGCCGCCGAGAAGCTCATGGAGATCGAGGCACCGCCGCGGGCCCAGTACATCCGCACCATCCTCTTCGAGCTCAGCCGCATCGCCAACATCTCGCTCTTCCTGGGTGACCTGGGCATCCAGCTGGGCGGCCTGTCGGTCGGCTTCTACGCCTTCCGCGACCGCGAGTTCGTGCTGAACCAGATCGAGGCGGTCACCGGCGGCCGCTTCCACCCCAACTTCGATCGCATCGGCGGCCTCAAGGACGACCTGCCCAAGGGGTGGATCGCCGAGACGCACGTGGCCATGGAGAAGCTCCGGGCCTTCTGCGACGAGGTCGACGACATCCTCATCGGCAACGAGATCTTCCAGAAGCGCACCCGCGGCGTCGGCATCGTCCCCCCGGAGATCGCCAAGTCGTACGGCCTGAGCGGGCCCAACGCCCGCGGCAGCGGCATCGACTGGGACCTGCGCCGCGACCAGTGCCCGCCGGGGCTGGTCTACGACCAGGCCAACTGGAAGGTGTGGACCCACCCCGACGGGGACGCCTTCGCCCGGTCGTGGATCCGCCTCCAGGAGACGCGCGAGGCCACCAGGATCGTGGACCAGCTGCTCGACTCCATCCCGAGCGGCCCGATCATGGCCAAGGTGCCGCGCATCATCAAGGTGCCCGAGGGCGAGGCCTGGGTGGCCACGGAGAACCCGCTCGGCGAGATGGGCTACTACGTGGTGAGCAAGGGCGACCTGGTGCCGTTCCGGGTCAAGATCCGGTCGGCGTCGTTCAACAACGTGTCGATCGTGCCCTGGGTGTGCCGCGGCGTCTACGTTCCCGACGTCATCACCATCCTGGCCAGCCTCTACTTCATCCTCGGTGACATCGATCGATGATCCACGTCTTCACCTCGTTGCGGCCCGCCTACTGGCAGTCGACCCTCATCAAGCTGGTGGTGGCGGCCATCGTCGTGCCCACCACGGCCCTCATCCTGGGCATCGTCTTCCTGTTCAAGGTCATGTCGTGGATGCAGAGCCGCAAGGGCCCCCAGGAGGCCGGTCCCCGCGGCCTGCTCCAGCTGCTGGCCGACGGAGCGAAGTTCGTCCAGAAGGAAGACCTCATCCCCGACAAGGCCGACCGGTTCGTCTTCAAGACGGCCCCGCTGGTCGTGCTCATGTCGACGCTGCTGCTCTACGCCGTGCTCCCGGCCAGCGAGCACCTGGTCATCGCCAACCTGGACGTGGGCATCTTCTTCGCCCTGGCCGTGTCCTCGCTGTCGGTCATCGGGGTGCTCATGGCCGGTTGGGGCTCGGCCAACAAGTACTCGCTCATGGGGGCGCTGCGCGGCGGCGGCCAGCTCATCGCCTACGAGCTGCCCATGGTGCTGGCCGTGGTCGGGGTGGTCATCCAGGCCGGCACCCTCAGCCTCAACGGCATCGTCGAGGCCCAGGCCAACGGCTCGATCTTCGGCTTCTCCGGTCTGGGCAACCCCTTCATCCTCACCCAGTTCGTGGGCTTCTTCATCTTCCTGGCCGCGGTGCAGGCCGAGCTCACCCAGCCCCCCTTCGACATGCCCGTGGCCGAGTCCGAGCTGGTGGGCGGGTACCAGGTCGAGTACTCGGGGTTCCGCTTCCTGACCTTCTTCCTGGCCGAGTTCGCCACCGCCTTCGCCTTCGCCGGCATCGCCGCCACCCTGTTCCTGGGCGGCTGGTGGTTCCCCGGCGTGAACCCATCGAGCAATGCCTACTGGGTGCTCGGGCCGGTGGTCCTGTTCGTCAAGATCATGGTCGTCTCGTTCATCATCTTCTGGGTTCGCTTCACCTACCCTCGCTTCCGCGAGGATCAGCTCCAGGCCTTCGCCTGGAAGTGGCTCATCCCGATCTCCCTGCTCAACATCCTGGTCACCGCGATCCTGAAGGTGGCGTTCTGATGCCCGACATCCCCGGCAAGGGCCTGATCAAGGGGCTGGGCGTGACCTTCGGTGAGATGGTCAAGACGCTCAAGCCCGAGAGCATGGGCGGCGGTCCCGCCACGGTCGACTACCCCCACGTGAAGGAGGCGCCGGTCCCTCGCGCCCGGGGCGTGATCGCCCTGCACGAGGAGAACTGCACCGCCTGCATGCTGTGCTCGCGCGAGTGCCCCGACTGGTGCATCTACATCGAGGCCCACAAGTACCTGGCACCGCCTCGGCGCGAGGGGGGCAAGCCCCGCCAGAAGAACGCCCTCGACCGCTTCGACATCGACTTCTCGCTGTGCATGTACTGCGGCATCTGCGTCGAGGTCTGCCCCTTCGAAGCGCTGTTCTGGAGCCCGGAGTTCGAGTACTCCGAGCCCCGGATCGCCGAGCTGCTGCACGACAAGTCACGCCTGGGGGAGTGGATGGAGACGGTGCCCGACTTCGAGCCCTATGAGGCCGGATCGGAGCAGAAGGTCAAGAAGGTGCCGACCTGATGCTGGCTCAGCTCTGGGTGGCCGAGAACATCGCCTTCGGCATCATCGCCCTCGTCATGGTGGTGGGCGCCATCCGCGTGGTCACCACCCACAACATCGTGCACGCCGCCCTGTACCTGGTCCTGGTGCTGGCCGGGGTGGCCGCCCAGTACATCCTGCTGGCCGCCGAGTTCGTGGCCATCACCCAGGTGCTGGTCTACATCGGCGCCATCGTGGTGCTGTTCCTGTTCGGCATCATGTTGACCCGGGCGCCCATGGGAGCGATGCACGACACCGACAACGAGCAGCGCCTGGTGGGCGCGGCCATCTCGGTGATCCTGCTCGGCGTCATGGGCTACACGCTGTGGAAGGCCTTCGGCCACAAGCAATTCCAGGACCTGTCGGTGCAGACCACCCAGCAGGTCTCGAACACGATCTTCAGCACCTACCTGATCCCGTTCGAGGTGGTCTCGGTCCTCCTGCTCGCCGCGCTCATCGGCGCCATCGTGCTGGCCAGGCGGGACTGATGCTGCTCAACCAGTTCCTCCTGCTCGGCGCGGTGCTGTTCTGCACCGGGGTGTACGGCGTGCTGGCCCGGCGCAACGGCGTCATGGTGCTCATGTCGGTCGAGCTGATCCTCAACGCCGTGAACATCAACCTGGTGGCCTTCGGGGCCTACCTGCACGACCCGTCGGGCCAGGTGTTCGCCCTGTTCGTCATCGCCGTGGCCGCCGCCGAGGTGGGCGTCGGCCTGGCCCTCGTCCTGATGATCTACCGCAACCGCCAGAGCATCGATGTCGACGACGTCGACCTCATGAAGGGCTGATCCGCTCCGTGACCGACCCGTTCATGCTCAGCCACGTCTGGATGATCCCGGCTCTGATGACCACGTCGTTCGTGGTCATCCTGCTGATCGGCAAGCGGCTGCCCGAGAAGGCCTGCGCCGGCATCGGCATCGCCTGCATCGGCGTCTGCTTCGTGCTGTCCAGCTGGGCCGGCGTCCAGTGGATCCAGCGGGTCAACGATCCCCCCAGGGTCCAGTCCTCGGCTCTCACCGCGGCCAACACGCAGGCGGACGGTCGACCGCTGCGCCCGGCCGTCTCGGGGGTGACCCAACCGGGTCGGCCCACCGCCAGCGAGTCACGTTCCGCGGACGAGAAGCCGGTGGGCCCGGTGATCGAGCGCGTCACCTGGTTCCAGGTGGCCGGCGTCCACTTCGAGCTGGGGACCCTGGCCGACGGCCTCTCGGTGATGATGCTGTTCACCGTCACCCTGATCTCGCTGCTGGTGCACATCTACTCGACGGAGTACCTCCACGGCGACCGTCGCTTCACCCACTACTACGCCTTCCTGAGCCTGTTCAGCGCGGCGATGCTCTTCTACGTCATCTCCTCGAACACCCTCCAGATGCTGACCGGGTGGGAGCTGGTGGGCGTGTGCTCGTTCACGCTCATCGGGCACTGGTGGGAGGAGCAGCGCAACACCGACGCCGCGCTGAAGGCCTTCCTGACCAACCGCGTGGGCGATGTGGGCCTGCTCATCGGTGTGGTCCTGACCTTCTTCGCGGCCGGAGCCTCGAGCTTCGACGTCCTGCACATCAACCAGGCGGCGTTGTCAGGTGGTGTGTCGGGCACGTTGCTGCTGATCGGCGCCCTGTGCCTGTTCGGGGGTGTCACCTCCAAGTCGGGCCAGTTCCCGCTGCACACCTGGCTGCCGGATGCCATGGCCGGACCCACCCCGGTCTCGGCGCTCATCCACGCCGCCACCATGGTGGTGGCCGGCGTCTACCTCATCGCCCGCCTCTACCCGGTGTTCTTCAACGGGCTCCACATCGGCACGGGCAACCTCAACTACGTGGCCTTCATCGGCGCCTTCACCACCGTGTTCGGGGCGTCGCTGGCCTTCGTGCAGACCGACATCAAGCGGGTGCTGGCCTACTCCACCATCTCCCAGCTGGGCTACATGGTGATGGGCCTGGGCGTGGGCGCGTGGACCGGCGGCGTGTTCCACCTGTTCACCCACGCCTTCTTCAAGGGCTGCCTGTTCCTGTGTGCCGGGTCGGTCAGCCTGGCCGCCCACCACACGTTCGACATGCGGGAGATGGGCGGACTGCGCAAGTACATGCCGCGCACGTTCTGGGCCTTCACCCTGTCGATGGCCGCCCTCATCGCGCTGCCCCCCTTCGCCGGCTTCTGGTCCAAGGACGAGGTCCTGGCCGGCGCGGCCCAAGGTCAGCACGGCGGCGCCTACTGGCTGATGTTGGTGTTCGGCCTGATCACCGCCTTCATGACCGCCGCGTACATGATCCGTGCCTGGTGGATGACCTTCTTCGGTGAGTATCGCGGGCATGGCACCCCCCACGAATCGCCGGCCGTGATCACCATCCCCCTGCTCATCCTGTCGGTCTTCTCCATCGCCGTCGGCTGGCTGAACGTGCCGGGCTTCACCAAGTTCGAGACCTACGTGCAGCCCACCTTCCTGTTCCCGCCGCTGGAGACCATCAAGTTCAACCCCATCACCGCGGTGCTGTCGGTCGGCTTGGCCGCGCTGGGCATCTTCCTCGCCTGGCAGTACTACGCCTGGCAGCGCAGCCCCTTCATGGGCCTCACCGAGCGCAACGCCTTCTTCGCCTGGTGCCACCGGGTGCTCCAGAACAAGTACGGCCTGGACGTGCTCTACAGCAACTGGATCGCCGGCACCGTCAAGGGCAGCATCGCGGCGGGGGCCAACTGGTTCAACCAGCGCATCATCGACTCGGTGCCCAACAGCGCCGGGAAGGGCGCGGTGGCCACCGGCCGCGTCGTCTACGCCGACTTCGACCAGAAGGCGCTCGACGGCGTGATCGTCGCCTCCGGCGGCGGGGCCGAGGTGTCGGGGCAGGCGCTCAGCCACATCCAGACGGGCAAGGTCCAGCAGTACGCCGCGCTGTTGTTCGCCGGCGCCGCCATCCTCGCCGTCATCTTCGTCTTCGCCACCTAGGAGCTTGGGACACCCACGATGACTTCGTTTCTCAACCATTGGGGGCTGACGCTCGCCACGTTCATCCCGCTGGTGGGTGTGGCCGTCATGCTGCTCATCCCACGCGCCGAGGAGGAGCTCCACAAGGTCGTGGCCCTGGTCACCAGCCTGGCGGTGGGCGTGGTCGGGATCCTGCTCTTCACCCACTTCGACTACACCCGCTCGGCCTCCCACCCTCGAGGCTCGGCTGAGCTGCAGTTCGTGATCAACAAGGACTGGATCACGATCATCAACAGCCACTACCACATGGGCCTCGACGGCATCTCGCTGCCCATGGTGGCCCTGACCATGCTGGTCGTGCCCCTGTGCATCGTCTACTCGTGGAAGCACTTCCCCGAGCCGCACAACCCGAAGGCCTTCCTCATCCTGATCCTGGTGCTCGAGACCGGGATGATCGGCACCTTCCTGGCCCAGGACCTCATCCTGTTCTTCGTGTTCTTCGAGGTCGTGCTGCTGCCGATGTACTTCATGATCGGCGTGTGGGGCGGCGAGCAGCGCCAGTACGCCTCCATCAAGTTCTTCCTCTTCACACTTTTCGGCTCGGCGCTGATGATCGTCAGCTTCCTGGCCCTGTACTTCCTGTCCAGCCCGATCAGCGTGCACGGCGGCCCGCCCATGCACACCTTCGACATGACCCTGCTGCCGCTCGCCGCCCGGGGCATCTCGTCCACCGCCGCCCTGGTCATCTTCGGCGGCATGTTCATGGGCTTCGGCATCAAGGTGCCGATCTTCCCGTTCCACACCTGGCTGCCCGATGCCCACACCCAGGCCCCCACCGTGGGCTCGGTCATCCTGGCCGCGGTGCTGCTGAAGCTGGGCACCTACGGCTTCATCCGCATCGCCCTGCCCATCCTGCCCAACGCGGCGCAGACCTGGGCGCCGTGGATCGGCCTGCTGGGCGTCATCGGCATCATCTACGGCGCCCTGTGCTGCCTGGCCCAGACCGACATGAAGCGGCTGATCGCCTTCTCGTCGGTGTCGCACATGGGCTTCGTGATGCTGGCCATCTCCACCATGACGACCTTCGGCATCAACGCCGCCATCTTCGGCATGGTGGCCCACGGCCTGATCACCGGCATCCTGTTCTTCGTGGCCGGGTCCACCAAGGACCGCTACCACACCCTCGAGATCAAGCGGCTGGGCGGCATGTTGCAGTCGATGCCGCACATGGGCTGGATCCTGGGCTTCGCCACCATGGCTTCGCTCGGCCTGCCCGGCCTGGCTGGGTTCTGGGGTGAGTTCCCCGCCATCCTCTCGGCGTACCAGCCCAACGTGCCCAACCTGGCCCTGTTCCGGGTGTTCATGGTGGTGGCCGCCCTGGGCACGGTGCTGGCCGCCGGCTACCTGCTGTGGCTCTACCAGCGGGCCGCCTTCGGCGTGCCCAGCGACGAGTTCGCCCACGACCCGCACCTGCACGACGTGACCGTGCCCGAGTGGATCGCCTGGCTCCCCATGCTGGCCGGGATCGTGCTGCTCGGCTTCTTCCCCAACCTCATCTTCAAGGTCACCGACCCGGCCGTCACCAGCCAGGTGGTGGCCAGCAACGTCCGCGTGGCCGCGGGGAACTGATCCATCCATGCCCGTGCTGCTGACCGCGTCCACCTGGCAGGCCCCGACGATCGACTACCACGCGCTCGCGCCCTTCATCGTGTTGACCGCGGTGATCGTGGTGATGATCGTGGTGGACCTCTTCGCCGGGCGTGACGCCAAGGGCGCCCTGTCGTCGTTGGCCGGCATCGGGTTGCTGGCCACCGCCATCCCACTGATCACGCTGGCCGTGCACGGCACCGACCGGTCGATGTTCGGCGGCGCCTTCGTGGTGGACCACTTCGCCCTGGTGCTCGACGGGATCTTCGTGGTCGCCGGCTACATCGTGGTGCTGCTGTCCACCAACTACATCGCCGAGGGCGACTACTGGGAGGGGGAGTACTACATCCTCCTGCTCAGCTCGGTGCTGGGCATGATGGTCATGGCGTCGGCCCGCGACCTGGTGACCATCTTCGTGGCCCTCGAGCTGTTGTCGGTGCCGGCCTACATGTTGGCCGCCTTCCGCAAGCGGGACCTGCGCAGCAACGAGGCCGGCCTCAAGTACTACCTGATGGGTGTCTTCGCGTCGGGCATCATGCTCTACGGCATGTCGCTGATCTACGGCTTCACCGGCTCGACGGTGCTGGTCGAGATCGGCAAGCAGGTGAACCACCTGGGCAGCTCCAAGCCGATCGTCACCCTGGCCATCGTGTTCATGATCATCGGGTTCGCCTTCAAGGTGTCGGCCGTGCCCTTCCACACGTGGGCACCCGACACCTACGAGGGCGCACCGACCCCCGTGGCCGCCTTCCTGGCCACCGCCTCCAAGACGGCGGGCTTCGTGGCCCTGATGCAGCTGATCTTCGTGGGCTTCTTCGGTCGCCACAACATCTACGAGCCGCTCATGTGGGCCCTGGCCGCGGCCTCCATGACGGTGGGCAACCTCATCGCCCTGCGTCAGACCAACGTGGTGCGCATGCTCGCCTACTCGGGCATCGCCCAGGCGGGCTACATCATGGCCCCCCTGGCCGTGGCCGGCAGCAGCGGTCCCGTGGGCGCCGACGCCCTGCGCGCCATCGTGACCTACCTGGCCATCTACGTGGTGATGAACCTGGGTGCCTTCGCCGTGGTCATCGCCGTGGCCCGCAAGACGCGCTCGGCCGAGCTCACCAGCTTCTCGGGGCTGTTCGAGTACGCGCCCGGCCTGGCGGTGGCCATGCTCTTCTTCCTGGCGTCGCTGGCCGGCATCCCGCCCATGGCCGGCTGGTTCGCCAAGTTCCTGATCTTCCGCACGCTGGTGGCGCCGGGCACCACCGCTGGCTACGTGCTGGCGGTGGTGGTGGGGGTCAATTCGGTGATCGCCCTCTTCTACTACCTGCGCGTGGTTCGCTACATGTTCTTCGAGCCTGCGCCTGACGGCGACGTGACCCCCATCCGGGTGCCGGTGTCGCTGACCGTCGCCCTGGTGCTGACGGTGGGCGTGACCCTCATCTGGGGGGTGTTCCCCGCCGCGGTCACCCACTTCACCGACACGGTGACCTTCGCGCTCGGACGGTAGGTGGCGGGCCGCCAGCCCGGGGCACCCACCCCGCTCGAGCAGGCGCTCATCGACGAGATCAAGGCGCAGGGACCGTTGGGTTACGACCAGGTGGTCGAGCGCGCCCTGTACGACCCCGATCACGGCTTCTTCGCCACCGGTGGTCGGGCCGGCGGCGGTGGTGACTTCCTGACCAGTCCCGAGGTGGGGCCGCTGTTCGGAGCGGTGCTGGCCCGGGCCCTGGACGGGTGGTGGACGCAGCTGGGCGAGCCCGAGCGGTTCGACGTGGTCGAGGCCGGGGCCGGCGTGGGGTCCTTGGCCCGGGCCGTGCTGGCCGCCGAGCCCGCTTGCGGGCCGGCGTTGCACTACGTGCTGGTGGAGCGGGCCGACGTCCTGCGGAGCCGCCACGGCGATCACCTGCCGCTGGCCGGGCGCCCGCAGACGGGCACCGGCGGGCCACCGGGGACCGGACCGTGGGTCGAGTCGGTGGCCGAACTGCCGGCGGGTCCCCGGCGCGGGGTCATCCTGGCCAACGAGCTGCTCGACAACCTGGCCTTCGGCCTGCTGGAACGGGACCCTTCGGGATGGTCCGAGGTCCGCGTCGACGTGCAGGACGAGGTCGGTGAGGTCGGTGAGGTCGGTGGGAGGGCGGGCTTGGTCGAGTCCCGAGCCGAGGCGCCCGCCGAGGTGGTGGCCCTCGCCGATCAGCTGGCCCCGGACGCCGCGCCCGGTGCCCGCATCCCCGACCAGGCCCAGGCCCGCGCCTGGGTGGCCGACGTGCTGGGCCGACTGGAGCGGGGCTGGCTGGTGGTCATCGACTACGCCGACACCACCGCGTCCATGGCTGGTCGGCCGATGTCCGACTGGGTGCGGACCTACCACGGGCATCGGCGGGGCGGGGCACCGCTGCGCGACCTGGGCCTCCAGGACATCACCTGCGAGGTGGCGACCGACCAGCTCGCCATGGTCCGGCCGGCCGATCGGGTGGAGACCCAGGCGGGGTTCCTCGAGCGCCACGGCCTGGCCGAGCTGGTCGAACAGGGTCGCCAGGAGTGGACCCGGCGGGCCCACATAGGCGACCTGGCCGCGATCCGGGCCCGGTCGCGGGTGGGCGAGGGCGAGGCCCTGAGCGACCCGGCCGGGCTGGGAGGGTTCACTGTGCTGCAGTGGCACCAGGCCTGACGTCGGGTCCTCGGGACAGGGCGAACGTCACCTGACGCGGCACTACTAGGGTGTCGCCATGTCCTCGGCGGATCGTCTTCCTTTGTCGCGAGACCGGATCATCACCGAAGCGGTCGACCTGGTCGATCGCCACGGGCTGGATTCGTTGAGCATGCGCAAGCTCGGGGCCGCGCTCGGGGTCGAGGCCATGTCCCTCTACAACCACGTCGAGAACAAGGACGACGTCCTCGACGGCATGCTCGAGCTGGTCATGTGCCAGATCCGCATCCCGGGTCCCGACGCGCCGTGGGACGACCGGCTGCGGGCACTGGCCAACGAGATCCGTCGCGCCGGCCTGGAGCACCCTGGCGTGCTCCCCCTGTTCGGCACCCGGCCGATCGCCACGGCCGAGGGCTTCGCTCCGGTCGAGGCCATCCACGAGATCCTGGTCGACGCCGGGTTCGCCACCGAGCGGGGGCTGCACGCCGTGGTCTACGTGGCCGCCTTCGTGCTCGGCTACCTGCGCCTCGACCTGGGTCGGCTGGCCCCATCCCCGGGGGATCCCGATGGTCCGTACGTGGCCTGGGTGGCGCCGGAGCACGAGCGGGCGGCCAAGTTCGGCCAGAGCCTGGTGGCCCAGAACTGGGACGAGGAGTTCGAGCGGTGCCTCGATCTGGTCATCGAATCCCTGCGGGCGTTGATCGGCGATCCGGCCGCCGTGGGGGAGTGACGCCCGGCAGTTCGCCGCGAGGTGGGCAGTAGGGTTGGCCCCGTAGCGTCGCCGAGCAAGGGGATCACAGGCATGGCCGAGCCGACCATCGAGGACTACCTGCTCGAGGACCGGACGTTCCCGCCGTCGGCCGAGTTCCAGGCCAACGCCCTGGTGGCCGACCGGTCGCTCTACGACGAGGCTGACCAGGACTACGTGGCCTTCTGGGCCCGCCAGGCCCGCGAGCTGCTCACCTGGTCCCGCGACTTCGACGTGCCCCTCGAATGGGATCTGCCCTTCGCCAAGTGGTTCGTGGGGGGCACCCTGAACGTGTCCGAGAACTGCCTCGATCGCCACGTCCAGGCTGGTAGGGGGGACAAGGTCGCCTACCACTGGGAAGGCGAGCCCGGCGACACCCGCACCATCACCTACGCCGAGCTGTCCGACGAGGTGAACCGCTTCGCCAACGTCTTGAAGTCCCTCGGGGTCGAGCGCGGCGATCGGGTCGGGATCTACATGCCCATGATCCCCGAGCTGCCGGTGGCCATGCTGGCGTGCACCCGCATCGGTGCCGCCCACTCCTGCATCTTCGGGGGCTTCTCGCCCGACTCCATCGTGGACCGGGTCAACGACGCCCAGGCCAAGGTCATCGTGACGGCCGACGGTGGGTTCCGCCGTGGCGTCCCGAGCATGCTCAAGCCGGCCGTCGACTCCGCCGTGGTCGCCACGCCCTCGGTCACCGATGTGGTGGTGGTGCAGCGGGTGACCGGCCACCCGGCGTCGCCCGACGGCACGGAGGTGGAGATGGTGGCCGGCCGCGACCACTGGTACCACGAGCTGGTGGCCGAGGCCAGCACGGAGTGCCCGCCCGAGCCCATG
Source organism: uncultured Microthrixaceae bacterium (assembly GCA_963785815.1). GTDB lineage: Bacteria > Actinomycetota > Acidimicrobiia > Acidimicrobiales > Acidimicrobilacustridaceae > UBA4742. The sequence goes on along the minus strand of CAWAWN010000002.1, from coordinate 21,824 downwards.
GACAGCGAGGACCTCCTGTACCTGCTCTACACGTCGGGCACCACGGCCAAGCCCAAGGGCATCATGCACACCACCGGGGGCTACCTCACGCAGGTGGCCTTCACCCACCGCTACGTGTTCGACCTGCACCCGGAGACCGACATCTACTGGTGTGCGGCCGACATCGGGTGGGTCACCGGCCACAGCTACATCGTGTACGGGCCGCTGACCAACGGCACCACCTCGGTCATCTACGAGGGCACGCCCGACACCCCCGGTCGCGATCGGCTGTGGTCGATCGTCGAGCGCTACGGCGTGACCCAGCTCTACACCGCCCCCACCGCCATCCGCACCTTCATGAAGTGGGGGGACCAGGAGCCGGCCGGCCACGACCTCTCGAGCCTGCGGGTGCTGGGCACGGTGGGCGAGCCGATCAACCCCGAGGCGTGGATGTGGTACCACACCCACATCGGGCGGGAGCGGTGCCCGATCGTCGACACCTGGTGGCAGACCGAGACGGGGGCCCACATGGTCACCCCGCTGCCGGGGGTGGTGACCACCAAGCCGGGTTCGGCCACCTTCCCGCTGCCGGGCATCTCGGTGGAGGTGGTCGACGACGCCGGCCAGCCCATCACCAGGGGCGGCGGCTACCTGACCATCACCCAGCCGTGGCCCTCCATGCTGCGGGGCATCTGGGGTGACCCCGAGCGGTACCGCGACACCTACTGGAGCACCTACGAGGGGCGCTACTTCGCCGGCGACGGCTGCAAGGTCGACGACGACGGCTACCTGTGGCTGCTCGGGCGGGTCGACGACGTGATGAACGTGTCGGGCCACCGGGTGTCCACCACCGAGGTCGAGTCGGCCCTGGTCGACCACCCCGCCGTGGCCGAGGCGGCGGTGGTCGGGGCGGCCGACGCCACCACCGGCCAGGCCATCATCGGCTACGTCATCCTGCGCGGGACGGCCGAGCCGAGCCCCGAGCTGGTCGAGGAGATCCGCCAGCACGTGGCCACCAAGATCGGCCCCACCGCCCGTCCCAAGGCCGTGCTGGTGGTGCCCGACCTGCCCAAGACGCGCAGCGGCAAGATCATGCGTCGTCTGTTGCGCGACGTGGCCGAGGGCCGCGACCTGGGCGACACCACCACGCTGGCCGATGCCGGTGTGGTCGAGGAGATCCGCCGGCGGGCCGCGGACGCGCCGTCGGAGGGCTGACGAGGGGTGTCGACCAAGCGCAAGAGCAACGCCCCGGCCCGATCCCGATCCAAAGGCACGTCCCAGGGCCACTCCGGACGCGTGACCCCCTCCTCGTCCGCGTCGCGCACGACCCGATCTGACAAGGCGGCCCGATCGGACAAGGCCGCCCGGTCGGCGCGGGCTGCCGAACCCGATCTGAACGTGGGCGCGGTCGATCGGCTGGTGACCCGCGTCCAGGAGGCCTTGCCTCGAGGGCGCGTGCGCTCGGCCTTCTCCGGCACCTCGGGGCTGTCGCCCAACGCGGTGACGGTGCTCGGCGCGCTGCCCGGGGTGGTCGTGGTCGGCGTGGCCGCGGCCACCAAGCGCCCGCTGCTGCTGGTGGCCGCCTTGCTGGTCATGGCCGCGGCCATCGCCGCGCTGATGCGGTTCGCCAACACCACCCGGGTGGTGGCCGAGCTGCCGGACGAGCTGGTGGTGTTCACGTCGCGGCGCGGCGAGCTGGAGCCGTACCAGCGAGGTGCGCTGTCCGTTGCAGTGCATCGCTACTTCGACGCCCGCTGGCTCAAGGTCTCGGTGGGCGACGACCAGCTCTTCGTCTCCCGGCGGGCATTCGGCGCGGTGGTCCGCCGGCTGGCCGGCGAGCCCGACCCGGGGGCGGACGACGCAGGCGGTGGGGACGACGCCGTGGATGGCACGGTCGGGGAGCCCTGAGGTCGTGCCGCCGATGTCCTACGACCCCGACAACTGGTACTGGCACGACGGACCCGTGTCGCCGGGCACCGCAGTGGTGTTCGACCTCGACGGGGTGCTGTCGGACGCCGTCGGTCGCCAGCACTACCTGGAGCGCCCCTTCCGCGACTGGGAGGCCTTCTTCGAGGCGTGCGGGGACGACCCGCTCATCGACGAGGTGGCCCGCTTGCTGGAGGTGATCGGCCCGGACCACCAGATCGTGCTGCTGACGGCACGGCCCATCCGGGTCCAGCGCCAGACGCTGGGCTGGCTCGAGCGGTACCAGCTGCGCTGGGACCTGCTGATCATGCGCGACTACGGCGACTACGGGGCGTCGCGGGAGTTCAAGCGACGAACCGTGTACGAGCTGCGCACCTTCGGCTTCGACCTGCGCCTGGCCTTCGAGGACGACCGGCGCAACTACGACATGTTCCACGCCGAGGGCGTGCCCTGCGTGTACATCCACTCCGGCTACTACGAGTAACGCGGGCCGGGTCAGTCGCGGAAGTTGCTGAACTGCAGGGGGATGCCGAAGTCGTGCTCCTTGAGGGCGGCGATCACCGACTGCAGGTCGTCCCGCTTCTTGCCGCTGACGCGCAGCTGGTCGCCCTGGGTCTGGGACTGGATGCCCTTGAGACCCAGCCCCTTGATGTACACGTTGAGCTTGCGGGCGTTGTCGCTGGAGATGCCGGCGTTGAGGGTGGCCGTCTGGCGGACCGTGCCGCCGGCCGCGTCCTCGACCTTGCCGTAGCTCACGGCCTTGAGCGAGACCTTGCGCCGCACCAGCTTCTCCTCGAGCACCTGGCGCACGGCGTTGAGACGGTCTTCGCTCACCGACTTGAGCTCGATGGATCCGTCGCCCAGCTCGACGTCGGACCCGGTCCCCTTGAAGTCGTAGCGGGTGGCGAGCTCGCGGGCGGCCTGGTCGACCGCGTTGCGGATCTCCTGCTGGTCGATCTCGGAGACGACGTCGAAGGTGGGCATGCCGCGCAGGTTAGTGCTGGCGTCAGAGTCCGGGACGGTTCCCGTTTCGAGCCGAGTGGGCCGAGCCGATAACGTGACAAGTTCCTGGGTCGGTGCCCGAGTGGCCAAAGGGAACGGGCTGTAAACCCGTCGGCATTGCCTACGGTGGTTCAAATCCACCCCGGCCCACCAAGTCGCTAGAGCAGGCGCTGCATCACCGTGACGTCGAGCCACTTGCCGAACTTGCGGCCGACCTCTCGCTCCAGCCCGACCTCCTCGAACCCGAGGCGGCGGTGCAGCTCGATGGAGGCGTCGTGGCCCCCGACGATGCGGGCGATCACGGTGTGGAAGCCGTGCTGGGCGGCCAGGGACATGAGCTCGGTCATGAGCGTGCGCCCGACCCCGGTGCCGCGCTGGTCGTGGCGCACGTACACCGAGCTCTCGACCGTCGAGTTGTACGCCGGTCGGTCCCGGAAGGGCGATAGGGAGGCGAACCCGACCACCTCGTCGCCGTCGACGGCCACGATCACGGCGTGGGCCCCCGAGCGCGCCTCCAACCACTGCTGCTGGTCGGCCAGCGTGCGGGGGACGAGGTCGAAGGTCACCGTCGAGGTCGACACCTCGCGGTTGTAGATCTGGCGGATCGCCTCGGCGTCGCCCACCTGGGCCAGTCGGATCTCCACCCGGCGAAGCTATCCGCCGGACACCTCACACTGCGATGTTGGGGCGGATGCGGCGGTGGGCCCGGTCGGTGGGCGGCTTGTCGGCCACCGGCTCCACGATCGACAGCTGTCCGGTCAGGGCCTCCACCCGGGCCCAGGCGGCGACGTCGGGGTCCTCGGTGAGGTAGATGACCTGCTGGTTCATCGAGGCCTTGGTCATCAGCTCGAGCAGCTCGGGCTTGATGGCCGAGTCGACCTCGGCCAGGGCGTCATCCACCAGCAGCGGGAAGCTCTCGCCACCGGCGCCCAGGGTCTTGAGGCGAGCCAGGCGTTGGAGCAGGGTGTGGGCCAGCTCGGTCCGGTTGTCCTCCGAGCCGCGGGCCGCGCTCCCGTCGGGGTGCTGGCCGCCTGCGGTCCCCGCCTCGCGCTCGCGGGCCAGCTGGCGGACCTGTCGGCGGTGCTCCACCGCCCAGGCCACCGGGATGTCACCCACCAGGACCCGCCACTCGGCCAGCGCGGCCCGGTGCTCCTCGGCGGCCCGCATCATCAGCCGCCGGGCCTGGTCGTTGCCCAGCAGCCCGTTGACCCGGTGGATCTGGAAGGTCAGGTACGACGTGACCCCGACCGAGGCCAGCGCCGCCTCCTCCCGCCGGCGGGCCTGCTCGAGGCGCTGCCAGAAGGTGATCGACACCACCGTGGCCGCGATGGCCAGCATGAGGAACGGGACGGCCAGGAGCGGTCCGTAGATGGCGGCCATCCCGATGCCGAGGATGGCGCCGCCCGCGCCCCCGATGAAGGACAGGTAGCGGACCCGCTCGTTGTCGGCCTGGGCCTGCTCGAACTCCTGGTGGCGCTGCTCGATGCCGGCGTAGGCCCGAGCGTCCTCGGCGTCGGAGCCAGCCGCCTGCGCCGTCTCGGCCAGGTGTTGCTCACGGTCGCGGACCTTCTCGGCCACGTCCCACAGCCGGGACTGGTCGATCCGGGCCAGGGTGGCCAGGTGCCGGTCGAGCTGGGACCGGGTGGCCAGGTCGCTCGGCTCCAGGCACAGCTGGCCACGGGCGTGGGCCGGGTCGATGCCGGCTCGGCGCAGCACGTCGAGGCCTTCCGAAGTGGTGAAGGACTCGGTCACGTCCGTCGACCGGTCGATGTCGACCACCCGGTGGCGTCCGCCCTCGGGGCGGAAGATGGCGTAGCGGGCCCCGGCATCCGACACGATCTCGAGGTGCACGCCGGATCGCCCGGCGCCGAGCCCACCGATCAGCTCGGTGATCAGCCCCTCGCGTTCCAGCGGGCCCACGCCCGCGATCACGGTCATCCGCCGGTGGAGGTCCAGGGAGTACGTTCGCTTGCCCGCCTCGATCACCAGTCGTTCGAAGTGCACCCTCGGAGGATCGGCGTTCCCGGGCCCGGACTTGAGCCGAAAGGCCTACGTTCGTGGGCCTTCTGGACCGACTCTCTTGGCCCTCCGGTCGGCAAGCCTCCCTGTGGGCGCCTTCGGCATCTGGGTGTCATCCACCCGGCGGCTCCGGCCTGGCGGCCTGCGCCTTCTCGGGCCGACTCTCTTGGCCCTCCGGTCGGCAAGCCTCCCTGTGGGCGCCTTCGGCATCTGGGTGTCATCCACCCGGCGGCTCCGGCCTGGCGGCCTGCGCCTTCTCGGGCCGACTCTCTTGGCCCTCCGGTCGGCAAGCCTCCCTGTGGGCGCCTTCGGCATCTGGGTGTCATCCACCCGGCGGCTCCGGCCTGGCGGCCTGCGCCTTCTGGGGCTCGTCCCGAAGCGAGTTGGGAGCGGCTGGGCCGGCGTGGCATGATGGACGGTCCGTTGTCGCAGGGTGACAGCGGGATGCCCCCTTAGCTCAGTCGGCAGAGCGTTTCCATGGTAAGGAAAAGGTCGACAGTTCGATTCTGTCAGGGGGCTCACGCGCAGCGAGACCGCCGTCCCACCCGAGGTGGGTGGCGGTCGAGTCCTGGCGGCGTAGCTCAGTCGGTTAGAGCACTCGGCTCATAATCGAGTTGTCGTCGGTTCGAGTCCGACCGCCGCCACCATCTTGCCCGCTCACCGGGCATCCCGACCCACCAGCAGCCCCACGCTCCACCCGGATCACGGAAGGACCCGATCATGGCCAGAGAGAAGTTCGAGCGGAACAAGCCTCATGCGAATGTGGGGACGATGGGTCATATTGATCATGGGAAGACGACGTTGACGGCGGCGATCACGAAGGTGTTGTCGGAGCAGGATCCGTCGAACAACTCGTTCACGGAGTTCGCGAATATTGATAAGGCTCCGGAGGAGCGTGAGCGGGGGATCACGATCAATATTTCGCATGTGGAGTATGAGACGCCGGATCGGCATTACGCGCATGTGGATATGCCGGGGCATGCGGATTACATCAAGAACATGATCACGGGTGCGGCGCAGGTGGATGGCGCTATTTTGGTGGTGTCGGCGGCGGATGGGCCGATGCCTCAGACGCGTGAGCATGTGTTGTTGGCTCGCCAGGTCGGGGTGCCGGCGATCGTGGTGGCGTTGAACAAGGTGGACATGGTCGATGACGAGGAGCTGTTGGATCTGGTGGAGCTCGAGGTGCGGGAGTTGCTGTCGGAGTACGAGTTCCCGGGTGATGATGTGCCGGTGGTGAAGGTGTCGGCGTTGAAGGCGCTGGAGGGCGATCCGGTGGCGTGTGATCAGATCTTGGAGTTGATGACGGCGGTGGATACCTACATCCCTCAGCCGGAGCGGGATACGGACAAGCCGTTCTTGATGCCGATCGAGGATGTGTTCACGATCACGGGTCGGGGGACGGTGGTGACGGGCCGGGTGGAACAGGGTGTGGTCCACACCGGCGATGAGATCGAGATCGTGGGGATCCGTCCGACGGCGAAGACGACGTGTACGGGGGTGGAGATGTTCCGCAAGATCCTCGATGAGGGTCGGGCGGGGGACAACATCGGTGCGTTGTTGCGGGGCACGAAGAAGGAGGAGGTGGAGCGGGGGCAGGTGTTGGCGGCGCCGGGTTCGATCACGCCTCACACCACTTTCGAGGGTCAGGTGTATGTGTTGACCAAGGACGAGGGGGGCCGGCACAAGCCGTTCTTCTCGAACTATCGTCCGCAGTTCTATTTCCGGACCACTGATGTGACCGGGCATGTGACCCTGCCGGAGGGCACCGAGATGTGCATGCCGGGGGACAACACGACCATGACCGTCGAGTTGATCCACCCGATCGCCATGGAAGAAGGCCTCCGGTTCGCCATCCGCGAGGGTGGCCGCACCGTGGGCGCCGGCCGCGTCACCAAGATCATCAAGTAACACGACCATCAAGCAGAAGGAAGTCCGATGGCCAAGAACGAGAAGCGGGTCGCCGTCACCCTCGAGTGCCAGACCTGCAAGCGCCGCAACTACATCACCACCAAGAACAAGGTGAACGACCGCGAGCGCATCGAGATCAAGAAGTACTGCAAGTGGGACCGGGTGCACACCCTGCACAAGGAGACCCGCTGAGCGGTCTCCCGATGGGCGGAGACCCGCTGAGCGGTCTCCCGATGGGCGGAGACCCGCTGAGCGGTCTCCCGATGGGCGGAGACCCGCTGAGCGGACGCGCGTAACCTTCGGCTCATGGCCGGGTCCAACTCCTTGACACCCGACGAGGTCGTCAGCCTGGTCACCGCGGCCCGCGGTGGCGACCGGGACGCGTTCGATGCCCTGGTCCGCCACACCTACCTCGAGACCTACACGCTGGCGTTGCGCCTCACCGGTGACGAGGAGGACGCCAGAGACGTGGTCCAGGAGTCGTACCTGCGGGCCTATCGGGGCCTTCGGCGCTTTCGGGGCGATGCCCAGTTCTCGACCTGGCTGTACCGCATCACCGCGAACTGCGCCTCCACCGAGGTGGGGCGCCGGGCCCGGCACCGCCACGACGAGCTCGACGACGAGCTGGCGGATGCCAATGGCCACGGCCCGTCGGGGCCCGAACTGGCCGTCGACAACGTCGTGCTGCGCGAACGGCTCGAGTCGGCCCTGTCCGAGCTACCGCCGCGCCTGCGGGCGGTGGTGGTGCTGCGCGACGTCTACGACCTGCCCCACGACGCCATCGCCGCCGAGCTGGGCATCTCGGTGTCGGCGGCCAAGGTCCGCCTGCACCGGGCTCGGCGTCGGTTGCGTCACGAGCTGTTCCTGGAGCCGGGCCTCGAGCTCGGTGGCCTCGACGTGGCCGGCGAGCTCGACGGAGGAGGTGCCCGTGCGGTCTGAGACCCGCCTGACCTGCGACGATGTGGGCGAGCGCCTGGCTGACGCGCCCGACGGCGCCCTGTCGCTGGATGCGGCGGCGCGTCGCCACGTGGAGGGCTGCCTGCGCTGCCAGGCCGTGGCCGTCCAGCACCGCAAGCTGCGGCGAGCCCTGCGCGGCCTGCGCGACGAGCTCTCCGCCCCCGGTCCCGGTCTGCTCGACGAGCTGTTGACCGCGGTCGACACCGACGCCGAGCATCGACCGAGCCGCCGGGGGGTGCCCGCCGCCCTGCGGCCGGATGGCCGTCGGCGGGTGGCATATGTCGGCGGGTTGGCGGCGGCGGCCACCGCGGCCGGGTTGGGCGGCGCCGTGGTGTTGGTCAACCGCACCCGACGACGGCTGCCGCTGGCGGGCTGACCGTCGCCGGTCGCCCCGGCTGCTCGCCGACGGGAGCCGGGCTCACGGCGATCGCGAGGGGCGGGATGGTCGAGGGGTTTGCTATCCTGGCTCGCTGGGCCAGAACCCCCTAGGGCAGTAGCTCAATTGGTAGAGCACCGGTCTCCAAAACCGGCGGTTGGGGGTTCGATTCCCTCCTGCCCTGCTCCATTCCGTACCCTTTCCCCGGCGCGCCTGCGGCGCCGCCGAACCCAGTCGCAGTCTCGCCCCCCGGCCGGCCGAGCCCGGGGTCGTCCCCGAACGCATGAAGGTGCCGTCATGGCGATGAACCGAGAACAGAAGCGGGCACTGCAGCGCAGCGGCGACGTCGGTGAGGACGGCCAGCCGATCCGCAAGCGCCCCGCCAGCAAGGGCGGCGGCCGGCCCCAGCCCGCGGCCCGGACCAAGTCCGATCGCACCGCACCCCGCCAGTTCCTGCGCGAGGTCACCGCCGAGCTGCGCAAGGTGGCCTGGCCGAGCCGCTCCGAGACGATCAACTACTCGATCATCGTGCTGGTGGCACTCATCGTGCTGACCACCTTCATCTTCGGGGTCGACTGGGTGTTCAGCCAGCTCGTCCTGAAGCTGTTCAACGCCTAGGCGAGCCGATGGCAGACACCCCCACCCCCGATGAACCACCTGCATCCCCCACGAACGACGAGGCCATGAGTCCTGACGAGCAGTTGACCGACGACCAGATCGAGCAGGTGGCCGAGGCGGTCGCCGAAGCCGAGCTCGAGGAGGAGATCGCGGACGAGCTCGACGCCGCGTTCGAGGCTGAGGCCGAGGCCGCGATCGAGGAGGAGCTCGAGGACGAGCTGGGCGCGGACGTTGCCGAGGAGGTGATCGAGGCGGTCGAGGTCCTCAGCGAGGTGGCGGTCGAGGGCGCGGTCGCCGCCGAGCTGCTCGAGGAGATGGTCGACGCCGGGCTCGAGGGCGAGGAGGCGGAGGCCATCGAGGTCGCCCTGGCGGAGGTGGCCCTGGCCGGCGCGGTGGCCGAGGCCGAGCTCGAGGAGATCGAGGAGGAGATCGCCGAGGTCATCGTCGAGGCCGCGATCGAAGAGGAGGTCGAGGAGGAGCTCGAGGAAGCGATCCTCGAGGCGTCCGCCGAAGCCGCAGTCGAAGCCGAGCTCGAGGCGCAGATCGAACGAGGCGAGGCCGAGGCCGAGCTGGCCGATGCGCTCGACGACCTGGCCGACGCGGTCGACGCCGAGCTCGAGGTGCTCGACGAGGACGACCTGCTGGCCGAGGCCGCCGCCCCGGTCGAGAGCCCCTTCGACCGGCCGGGCCAGTGGTTCGTGGTGCACACCCAGTCGGGCTACGAGAAGAAGGTCAAGCAGAACCTCGAGGCCCGCATCTCGTCCATGAACATGGAGGAGCGGATCCACGAGGTCGTCATCCCCATGGAGGACGTCGTCGAGGTCAAGAACGGCAAGAAGGTGGTCGTCCAGAAGAAGGTCTTCCCCGGCTACCTGCTGGTGCGCTGCAACCTCGACGACGACTCCTGGTACGTGGTGCGCAACACGCCGGGCGTGACCGGGTTCGTGGGCCAGGGGGCCAAGCCGTCCCCGTTGCCCCGCCGCGACGTCGAGGCCTTCCTGCAGGTCAAGCCGGAGGGCGAGGAGCCCACCCGCAAGGGCAAGCCCCGCCACGAGTACGAGCCGGGCGAGACCGTGCGGGTCAAGGAAGGGCCCTTCGCCGACTTCTCAGGCGAGATCGTGGAGATCAACGAGGATCAGCTCAAGGTCAAGGTGTTGGTGAACATCTTCGGCCGCGAGACCCCCGTCGAGCTCGAGTTCTCGCAGGTGGCGAAGCTCTAGGCGCGCGACCTCGGCCCTGCGCGCCACGGGTCCTGTCGCCGGTGGGCGCTGCGGGGCCGCTCGCGACGCTCGCTCTCCGCAGCTCTCCCCACCGGCGCCACCCGTGGTGCTCCGGGCCGAGGCTCCGGCTTCGCCGGTGGCCGGCCCACGCGAGTGGGCGGTGGGTGGTCTCGCGGTCGCAGGTGTTGGTGGTGAGAAGGGGCGAGTTGTGGTGGGAGTGCTCTAGCCGGCAGACTTGTCGGTCGCTACTCGAAGACGTTGACGTGAGGAAGTAGGAAGTCGGATGGCCAAGAAGAAGGTTGCGGCCGTAGTCAAGATCCAGATCCCGGCGGGGGCGGCCACGCCGGCACCGCCGGTGGGCACCGCTCTCGGGCCCCATGGCGTGGCCATCATGGACTTCTGCAAGGACTACAACGCGGCCACCGAAGCCCAGCGCGGCACGATCGTCCCGGTGGAGATCACCGTCTACGAGGACCGCAGCTTCACGTTCATACTCAAGACCCCGCCCACCTCGGTGCTGATCAAGCAGGCCGCCGGCCTCGACAAGGGCGCCAACACCGCCGGTCGCGAGACAGCCGGGTCGATCACCGAGGCCCAGGTGGCCGAGATCGCCCAGATCAAGCTGCCCGACCTCAACGCCAACGACCTCGATGCGGCCAAGCTCCAGGTGGCCGGCACCGCTCGGTCCATGGGCATCACCGTCAGCTGAGGCTGTCCCACCGACCCGACCACGACCGAACCACCGTCACGTCGCTACCTGGTAGCGCCACGACGTCCACCGGTGACCCGGAACCACCTCGTCCGGGCCCGTCCACCCCGCACCCGCCAGGGTGCTGACCCGAGGGAGCCGACATGGCGATACACGGAAAGCGCTACAACGACGCGACGAAGCGATTCGATCGCGAGGCCCAGCACTCGTCGGCCGAAGCCGTCGACCTGGTGAAGAGCCTGGCCACGGCCAAGTTCGACGAGACCGTCGAGGTGGCGGTCCGCCTGGGCGTCGATCCCCGCAAGGCCGATCAGATGGTGCGCGGCACCGTGGCCCTGCCCTCGGGCACCGGCAAGGACGTGCGCATCGCCGTGTTCGCCGCCGGCGAGGCCGCAGCTGAGGCCCGGGCCGCGGGCGCCGACTTCGTGGGCGCCGACGACCTCACCGCCCAGGTCGAGGGCGGCATGCTCGACTTCGACGTGGCCATCGCCACCCCCGACCTCATGCCCAGCGTGGGCAAGCTGGGTCGGGTGCTCGGGCCGCGTGGCCTCATGCCCAACCCCAAGACGGGCACGGTGACCACCGACGTGGCCAAGGCCGTGTCCGACTTCAAGGGCGGCAAGGTCGAGTACCGCACCGACCGGTTCGGCAACGTGCACGTGCCCATCGGCCAGGCCAGCTTCGACCGCGAGGCCCTGGGTGCCAACCTGCGCGCCGTCCTCGAGGAGCTGGAGCGGGCCAAGCCGTCGTCGGCCAAGGGCCGCTACTTCCAGCGGATCACCCTGACCTCGACCATGGGTCCTGGCGTCAAGATCGACCCGGCTCGCATGCTGGTCACCGCCGAGGACGGCCCCTCCGCCTGACCCCCGTTCTCTCTGAGCGGCGGCAACCACGTGCCCCTGGCGCAACTGATTGCCGCCAGTTTGTCGTCGGGATCTTGAGCGGCGGCAACCACGTGCCCCTGGCGCAACTGATTGCCGCCGGTTGGAGCTCAGCGGTTGGGCCGAACGGTCCTGACGTCCACTGGCGGATCGTCCTACCGTGATCCCCGTGGACGGGGATTCCGACCAACAGGTGACGGCCGAGGCCGCTCTGCCACCGGCGGACACGCGCAAGGGGCCCGACTGGCTGGCCCGCGTGGGGTGGGCCGTCCTGGTCGTAGCCGTCGTACTGGCCGGCCTCGCCGCCACCGTGGGCTGGGACACCACCGCGTCTGCCACCGTGATTCGCCGATGCGGACAATGGATCCAGGCCGACGGCGAGACCCTATACCGGGGGCCGATGACCGTGGCGGGTCGAACCGTCCCGGCCGGCCAGGCGGCTGCGGTGCCTGCCTCCGAATGGCCCCTCGGAACGGTGCGGCTGCCCTCGGGTGCGATCCGTTTCCCGTCGTCGCTCGAGTACCCCGGGTTCCCGTCGGGAAGCCGAGTCCGGGTCCACCACCGGCTCTTCCGCCGCAACACCTTCCGGTTCCTGCCCGACCACGGCGCGCCCATCCCCATCGGGACCACAGCTGCTGTGGCCTGTACCGGGGGGCCCTGACGCGCACGGTGATTTGGGATCGGCCGGATCGGCCGCTAGCCTGGCTGGGCTGTTCCCGGGGCCTCGCCTCGGCACAACTGAACCAACCGCTCGCCGAAGACCGCTGGTGTCCCGCCGGACTTGCTCCTCCGGGACCCAATGGGCAACCGCCCGCCAGCCGAGGTGAACGCTCCTCTCGTTTCCCGGGGTGTTCGCTGCGCGCGAGCACCCTGTGTCGTTCCCGGCACAGGCACGACCGGTCGGATCCACCGGCCCTGGAACCACGAGGAGGTGCGATGGAGAACCCGAGACCCGAGAAGGTCGCCGTGGTCGACGAGGTGCGCGAGCGCCTGAGCGCCAGCCAGGCCGCCGTGCTCACCGAGTACCGGGGTCTGAACGTCGCCGACATCTCCGCGCTCCGGCGGGCCCTGCGCGCCGCCGGGGGCGACTACAAGATCTACAAGAACACGCTGGTGCGCTTCGCGGCCCGAGACCTGGGCCTCGAGATCGAGGACCTGCTCACCGGTCCCACCGCCATCGCCTTCGTCGACGGCGATCCGGTGGCGGTGGCCAAGGCCCTGCGCGACTTCGCCCGCACCCACGAGCAGCTGGTGGTCAAGGGCGGGGTGCTGGGCGACAAGCTCTTGTCGGCCCAGGACACCCGGGCTCTGGCCGACGTGGCTCCCCGCGAGGAGCTGCTGGCTCGTCTGGCCGGGGCCCTGGCTGCCCCCATGGTGCAGTTCGCCGGCCTGCTCGAGGCCCTGCCCCGCAACTTCGCCTACGGCCTGGCCGCCCTGATCGAGCAGCAGGGTGGCGCACCCAGTGCGCCCGATGAGGGTGGCGCACCCAGTGCGCCCGATGAGGGTGGCGCACCCAGTGCGCCCGATGAGGCTGGCGCACCTCAGGTGTCGGCCGAGCCCGACGCCGAAGCCGGCACCGCCGAGGCTGACGCCTCAGCGGCCGAGAGCACCGACGAGACCGCGGCCCCCGCCGCCGACGAACCGGCGACCGACGCGGCCGCCGAGACCGAACCCGAGACCGAACAACCCGAACCCGCCGTGGCCGAGGCCGCGGAGACCCCCACGGAGGACAACTGATCATGGCCACCAAGGAAGACATTCTCGACAGCATCGCCAACATGAGCGTGCTCGAGCTCAGCGAGCTCCTGAAGGAGTTCGAGGAGAAGTTCGGCGTCACCGCCGCGGCCCCCGTGGCCGTGGCCGCCCCGGCCGGCGGTGGCGGCGGGGCCGCCGCCGAGGAAGCCGAGGAGCAGGACGAGTTCGACGTGGTCCTGACCGCGGCCGGCGACAAGAAGATCCAGGTCATCAAGGAGGTTCGTGCGCTCACGAACCTGGGCCTCAAGGACGCCAAGGACCTGGTCGACGGCGCCCCCAAGGCCGTGCTCGAGAAGGTGTCCAAGGAGGACGCCGAGAAGGCCAAGGCCCAGCTGGAAGAGGCCGGCGGCACCGTCGAGCTCAAGTAGGACGGTCGGGCCTGGCGCCCGACGAGGACGAAGAGGTCGGGCCGGGTCTCACGACCCGGCCCGGCTCGCGTCCTGGAAGGCGCAGGCCGCCAGGCCGGAGCCGCTGGATCGGTGCCACCCGGATGCCGAAGGCGCCCGCAGGGAGGCTTGCCGACCGGAGGGCCAATCAGGCAGGCCGCCAGGCCGGAGCCGCTGGATCGGTGCCACCGGATGCCGAAGGCGCCCGCAGGGAGGCTTGCCGACCGGAGGGCCAATCAGGCAGGCCGCCAGGCCGGAGCCGCTGGATCGGTGCCACCCGGATGCCGAAGGCGCCCGCAGGGAGGCTTGCCGACCGGAGGGCGATGAAGGTCGCCGCGTGCCGGTACACTCAAACCCTTGACCCGCCGGCGGGTTCGTCTTACCCTGCCGGCAACCTGTACGGGGAAGAAGTGGTTGATCCCCCGCCTTGGCGCCCTGGGAGCATTTCCCCGGGTTGCTCTTCAACGCGTGCCAGCGTAGGCTTGATCCTGCCGTGCATGTCCGTTTCGCCCGCGCCGATCTCAGTTTGGCGACCTCGCGCGCCTGGGCACGGATGCCGCGTCACCACCTGCTGTTCTGCCACTGAGGGGTATCCTTGTCTGCTCGCCCTGCCATCCGGGACCGCTACTCGTTCGCCAACCTCCCCGAGGTCCTGGCGCTGCCCGACCTGATCGCCATCCAGCGGTCGTCGTTCGAGTGGTTCCTGCACCAGGGTCTGGCGGAGACCTTCCGGGACATCAGTCCCATCAAGGACTTCACCGAGACCCTCCAACTCGAGCTCGAGTTCGATCCCGACGACGAGGACCTGCGCCCGCCGCCGAAGTTCTCGGTCGAGGAGTGCAAGGAGAAGGACATGACCTTCTCTGCCCCCATCTTCGTGCGGGCTCGGTTCATGAACGCCACCACCGGCGAGATCAAGGAGCAGACGGTGTTCATGGGGGACTTCCCCATGATGACCGACAAGGGCACCTTCGTGATCAACGGCACCGAGCGGGTCGTGGTCTCCCAGCTGGTGCGCTCCCCGGGCGTCATCTTCCAGCCGGGTGAGCGCTTCCGCCTGCGCAACCTGACCAAGCACCAGCTGGTCACCGGCACCGTCCACCCCTACCGCGGCGAGTGGATCGAGTTCGACGTCGAGCAGAAGCCGGGCAAGGACGTCACCGCCGGCTGCCGGGTGGCCCGCAAGCGCCGCCTGAGCCTGTTCGTCCTGCTCCGGGCCCTGGGCTACGACGAGGAGAACCACCCCGGCTTCCTCGAGAACTTCGTGCGCCACTTCGACTTCCTGGAAGGCCAGTGGGAGAAGGACCGCGAGCTGGCCCCCACCCAGGACGAGGCCCTGGTCGAGATCTACAAGCGGGCCCGCCCCGGCGAGCCGCCCTCGGTCGAGTCGGCCAAGGCCTACTTCCGCAACGCCTTCTTCGAGAGCCGCCGCTACGACCTGAGCCGCGTCGGCCGGTACAAGCTCAACCGCAAGCTCGGCCCCGAGATCGACAAGATCGAGCAGATCTTCGGCATCAAGCTCGAGCGCCCCGAGCCCGACCAGCCCGTGCTCAGCCCGGCCGAGGTCCTGGCCGCCACCACCTACCTGCTGCACCTGGTCAACGCCGAGCCGGGCTACCGCCTCGACGACCAGGACCACTTCGCCAACCGCCGCATCCGCTCGGTGGGCGAGCTCATCCAGAACCAGGTGCGCATCGGCCTGTCCCGCATGGAGCGGGTCGTGCGCGAGCGCATGACCACCCAGGACGTCGAGGCCATCACGCCCCAGACGCTCATCAACATCCGGCCGGTGGTCGCCGCCATCAAGGAGTTCTTCGGCACCAGCCAGCTGTCCCAGTTCATGGACCAGGTCAACCCCCTGTCGGGCCTGACCCACCGCCGGCGCCTGTCGGCCCTGGGCCCGGGCGGCCTGTCGCGTGAGCGGGCCGGCTTCGAGGTGCGCGACGTGCACTTCAGCCACTACGGCCGCATGTGCCCGATCGAGACCCCTGAGGGTCCCAACATCGGCCTGATCGGCGCCCTGGCCACCTTCGCCCAGGTCAACGAGTTCGGCTTCATCGAGTCGCCCTACCGCAAGGTGGTCAAGGGCAAGGTCACCGACGAGATCGTCTACCTGGCCGCGGATGAGGAAGAGGAGTACGTGGTGGCCCAGGCCAACGCGCCCCTCAAGCCCGACGGCTCCTTCGCAGAAGATCGGGTGCTGGTCCGGCGCTCACCGCAGTCGGCCACCCTGGGCGAGCTCAAGCTGCAGCTCGAGCGCGACGTGTTCTTCGGCTCCACCACCGACATCTCCGCCGTGCCCGGCGAAGAGGTCCAGATGATGGACGTCTCGCCCAAGCAGATCGTGTCGGTGGCCACCGCGCTCATCCCCTTCCTCGAGCACGACGACGCCAACCGGGCCCTCATGGGGGCCAACATGCAGAAGCAGGCCGTGCCCCTGGTCAAGGCCGAGGCCCCCTACGTGGGCACCGGCATCGAGGCTCGGGCGGCCCGCGACGCGGCCGACATGATCATCGCCGAGGAGGCGGGCACCGTGGCCGCCGTCGACGGCACCTCGATCACCGTCGAGTACAAGACCAAGGGCCGCAAGGTCTACCGCCTGCTCAAGTTCGAGCGCTCCAACCAGGACACCTGCATCAACCAGAAGGCCCGCGTCCGCGAGGGCGACAAGCTGGTCGGCGGCGAGATCCTGGCCGACGGTCCGTCCACCGAGAACGGCGAGCTGGCCCTGGGCAAGAACCTGGTCGTGGCCTACATGACCTGGGAGGGCTACAACTTCGAGGACGCCATCATCCTGTCCGAGCGGATGGTCAAGGACGACGTGCTGACGTCGATCCACATCCACGAGCACGAGATCGACGCCCGCGACACCAAGCTGGGGCCCGAGGAGATCACCCGGGACATCCCCAACCTGTCCGAGGAGATCCTGGCCGACCTCGACGAGCGCGGCATCATCCGCATCGGGGCCGAGGTGGGCCCGGGCGACGTGCTGGTGGGCAAGGTCACCCCCAAGGGCGAGACCGAGCTGACCCCAGAGGAGCGCCTGCTGCGGGCCATCTTCGGTGAGAAGGCCCGCGAGGTGCGCGACACCTCGCTGAAGGTCCCTCACGGTGAAGAGGGCAAGGTCATCGACGTCAAGGTGTTCAGCCGCGACGAGAGCCACGAGCTGCCCCCGGGCGTCAACCAGCTGGTCCGGGTCTACGTGGCCCAGAAGCGCAAGATCAGCGTGGGCGACAAGCTGGCCGGCCGACACGGCAACAAGGGCGTGATCTCCAAGATCCTGCCCGTCGAGGACATGCCCTTCCTGGCCGACGGCACCCCCGTCGACATCATCCTCAACCCCCTGGGCGTGCCCTCGCGCATGAACGTGGGCCAGATCCTCGAGGCCCACATCGGCTACGCGGCGCGCTGGGGCTGGGACGTCGACGGCAAGCAGGTGGGCGACGAGCCCATCCGCGGCGTCGAGTCCAAGACCCGCACCAACACCCCGCCGGCCACCCTCATCGCCACGCCGGTGTTCGACGGGGCCCACTGGGACGAGGACGCCCGGGCCGGCAAGCACCCGACCATCAAGGCCATCTTCGAGAACCTCACGCCCGAGGCCACCGACCCCCGCTACGGCGACGGCGGTCGGCTCATCCAGCCCGACGGCAAGACCACGCTCTTCAACGGTCGCACCGGCGAGCCCTACGACAACCCGATCACGGTCGGCATCGTCTACATCCTGAAGCTGGCCCACCTGGTCGACGACAAGATCCACGCCCGGTCGACCGGTCCGTACTCGATGATCACCCAGCAGCCGCTGGGCGGCAAGGCGCAGTTCGGCGGCCAGCGCTTCGGTGAGATGGAGGTGTGGGCCCTCGAGGCCTACGGCGCCGCCTACTGCCTCCAGGAGCTGCTGACCATCAAGTCCGACGACGTGTTGGGCCGGGTCAAGGTCTACGAGGCCATCGTCAAGGGCGAGAACATCCCCGAGCCCGGCATCCCCGAGAGCTTCAAGGTGCTCATCAAGGAGATGCAGGCCCTGTGCCTCAACGTCGAGGTCCTCTCCACCACCGGTGAGGAGATCGAGATGCGTGAGCTCGACGAAGACATCTTCCGCACGGCCGAGGAACTCGGCATCGACCTGTCACGGCCCGAACGGGGCAGTGACGAAGAAGACGCCCGCCGCCAGGCGGAGAGGGGCTAGCAGCATGCTCGACGTCAACAACTTCGACCAGCTTCGCATCGGTCTGGCCACCGCGGACTCCATCCGCATGTGGTCCAACGGCGAGGTGAAGAAGCCCGAGACCATCAACTACCGCACGCTCAAGCCCGAGAAGGACGGCCTGTTCTGCGAGAAGATCTTCGGGCCCACCAAGGACTGGGAGTGCTACTGCGGCAAGTACAAGCGCGTGCGCTTCAAGGGCATCATCTGCGAGCGCTGCGGAGTCGAGGTCACCCGCTCCAAGGTCCGGCGCGAGCGCATGGGCCACATCGAGCTGGCCGCCCCCGTGGTGCACATCTGGTACCTGCGCGGCACCCGCTCGTGGCTGGCCTACCTGCTCATGGGAACCGAGGTCCGCGAGGAGCTCAAGGCCAAGCAGCTGGAGAAGGTCATCTACTTCGCGGCCAACCTGGTCATCTGGGTCGACGAGGAGCGTCGCCACGAGGACCTGCCCAACCTCGAGGCCGAGATGATCGGCGAGCGCGAAGCGGTCGAGAAGGACCGCGAGCTGGCCATCGCCAAGCGCTACGAGGAGCTCGAGCGCGAGATCGCCGACCTCGAGAAGGAAGGCGCCAAGGACTCCGAGGTCAAGGCCCGCCAGCGGGCCGGCGAGAAGGACGTCGCCCTCATCCGCGAGCAGTTCGACCTCGAGATCGACGTGCTGGTGCGCGCCTTCGACGAGTTCAAGGACCTGTTCGCCCGCAAGATCATCGAAGACGAGATGCTCTGGCGTGAGCTGACCGACCGCTACGGCGAGTACTTCGAGGGCGGCATGGGCGCAGATGCCATCGCCCGACTGGTCGAGCGCATCGACCTGGACGAGGAAGAGGTCAAGCTCCGCGCCGCCATCGACCCGCAGGAGGGCCAGCGCCCCCTCTCGGCCCAGCGCAAGCAGAAGGCCATCAAGCGGCTCAAGATCGTCTCGGCCTTCAACCGCCGTGACGACAACGGTCGCCGGGTCAACGACCCCCGGGCCATGATCCTCGACGTCGTGCCGGTGATCCCGCCCGAGCTGCGCCCGATGGTGCAGCTCGACGGCGGCCGCTTCGCCACCTCCGACCTCAACGACCTGTACCGCCGGGTGATCAACCGCAACAACCGTCTCAAGCGCCTGCTCGACCTGGGTGCGCCCGAGATCATCGTCAACAACGAGAAGCGCATGCTGCAGGAGGCCGTCGACGCGCTGTTCGACAACGGCCGCCGCGGCCGTCCGGTCACCGGCCCGGGCAACCGCCCGCTCAAGTCGCTCTCCGACATGCTCAAGGGCAAGCAGGGCCGGTTCCGCCAGAACCTGCTGGGCAAGCGCGTCGACTACTCGGGCCGTTCGGTCATCGTGGTCGGCCCCACGCTCAAGCTGCACCAGTGCGGCCTGCCCAAGCTCATGGCCCTCGAGCTGTTCAAGCCCTTCGTCATGAAGAAGCTGGTCGACGCCGAGCTGGCCCAGAACATCAAGTCGGCCAAGCGCATGGTCGAGCGCCGTCGCCCCCAGGTGTGGGACGTGCTCGAGGAGGTCATCAAGGAGCACCCGGTCCTGCTGAACCGGGCGCCCACCCTGCACCGCCTCGGCATCCAGGCCTTCGAGCCGGTGCTGGTCGACGGCAAGGCCATCCAGATCCACCCCCTGGTGTGCCACGCCTTCAACGCCGACTTCGACGGCGACCAGATGGCCGTGCACCTGCCCCTGTCGGCCGAGGCCCAGGCTGAGAGCCGCGTGCTCATGCTGTCGGCCAACAACGTGTTGAGCCCGGCCGACGGCCGTCCGCTGGTCACGCCCACCCAGGACATGATCATCGGTGCCTTCTACCTGACCGAGAAGGTGCTGGGCGAGCCCGGGGAAGGCCGGGTCTTCCGCAGCCTCTACGAGCTCGAGCGGGCCTACGAGGCGGGCGACGTCTCGCTGCACGCCGAGATCGAGTTCCGCCATCCCAAGCTGGTGGCCACCCCGGCCAACGGCAAGGCCGCGACCTATCACCCGACCACCGTGGGCCGCGTCTTCTTCAACAACGCGCTGCCCGATCAGTTCGAGTTCGTGAACGATCGCGTGACCAAGCGCCAGATGGGCGAGATCGTCGACACGCTGGCCGAGTTCTACGACAAGGCCGACGTGGCCTCCAGCCTCGACGCCATCAAGAACCTGTGCTTCCGCTTCGCCACCCGCTCGGGCCTGACCGTGTCGATCGACGACGTGCAGACCCCGGTCGAGAAGAAGGACATCCTCGACCGCCACGAGAAGGAGGCGGACAAGGTCGAGAGCCAGTTCCGTCGGGGCATCATCACCGACGGTGAGCGCCGCCAGAAGGAGGTGGAGATCTGGACGACCGCCACCGACGAGGTGCGGGTGAAGATGGAGGAGTCGCTCAAGGCCCGCCAGTTCAACCCCATCGACATGATGGTGGGTTCGGGTGCCCGCGGCAACATGATGCAGGTCCGCCAGATCGCCGGCATGCGCGGCCTGGTGGCCAACCCCCGCGGCGACATGATCCCCCGCCCGATCAAGTCCAACTTCCGCGAGGGCCTGACGATGTTGGAGTACTTCATCGCCACCCCTGGTGCCCGGAAGGGCCTGGTCGACACCGCCCTGCGCACCGCCGACTCGGGCTACCTGACCCGCCGTCTGGTCGACGTGGCCCAGGAGCTCATCATCAACAGCGAGGACCCGTTCAGCCCCGGTCCCGACGGCAAGCCCCGCGCCGTGCGCGGCATCTGGATCGAGGACGTCGGTCCCGACCAGCCCGGTCGTCGCACCTGGCTCGAGACCCGTCTCTACAGCCGGGTCCTGGCCGACGACGTGAAGCTCTCCGACGGCCGGGTCCTGCCCAAGGGCTCGACCATCGAGGAAGCCGAGATGGAGGCGCTGCGCGACGACCCCGAGGTCACCCGGGTGCGGGTGCTGTCACCCCTCACCGACGACTCCGAGGTCGGCATCTCCGCCGCCTGCTACGGCCTGTCGCTGGCCACCGGCAAGACCATCGAGACCGGCGAGGCGGTGGGCGTCATCGCCGCCCAGTCGATCGGTGAGCCGGGCACCCAGCTGACCATGCGGACCTTCCACACCGGCGGCATCGCCGGAGGCGGCGACATCGCCGGCGGTCTGCCCCGCGTGGTCGAGCTGTTCGAGGCCCGCAGCCCCAAGGGCAAGGCCACCCTCAGCCGGGTCTCCGGTGTCGTGCGCATCGCGGATGACGAGGGCAAGGGGCGCGTGGTCACCGTGGTGGCCGACGACGGCAGCGAGGAGAGCTACACGGTGCCCAGCCTGGCCCGCCTCGAGGTCACCGACGGCCAGGAGGTCCACGCCGGCGACGCCATCGTGGAAGGCCCCCGCGATCCCAAGGAGCTGCTCGAGATCAAGGGCGTCCGCGAGACGCAGGCGTACCTGGTGGGCGAGGTCCAGAAGGTCTACCGCGACCAGGGCGTGCCCATCCACGACAAGCACATCGAGCTGATCGTGCGCCAGATGACCCGGCGCATCGCGGTGCAGGAACCGGGTGACTCTGACTTCTTGCCGGGCGAGCGCGTCGACCAGAAGGCCTACACCGACACCAACCGGGCCCTGGTGACCGAGGGCAAGACGCCGGCCGAGGGCCGGCCTGAGCTCATGGGCATCACCAAGGCCTCGTTGGCCACCGACTCGTGGCTGTCGGCGGCCTCCTTCCAGGAGACCACCCGGGTGCTCACCGAGGCCGCCATCGAGTCGCGCAGCGACTCGTTGCTCGGCCTGAAGGAGAACATCATCATCGGCAAGCTCATCCCGGCCGGGACGGGCATGGCCACCTACCGCGACATCGCCACCTTCGCTCCGGACTACCAGCCCATGGAGTTCTACTCGTCGGCCGACGAGGAGCAGGACATCGCCGAGTGGCTGGCCGGTCGGTCCGATG